>NZ_CM187611.1:0-3516283 GCF_059878335.1 Sporolactobacillus sp. BBK16-2 | reverse complement strand
GGTATAGCTGCCCTCCCTAAAATTGCATCAACACATTGAAAATCCAACCTGCTTGAGAGCAGCCCAGCCGAAGTCTTGCGGCAAGTTACGGCTCTGCAACCGAAAAAAAGGAATAAAAAATTTGCCGAGCAGCCCAGTTGGCGTCTTGCGGCTAGTTCACTATTCGGGCAGAAAACATACAGGGATTTCCATGCAGGCAATCGTATCATAAAAATTTTCTCATTCATTTAGTTCCCAATTTATCCACAAGCGCCCAAGTGGGAAGAAAGTTCGAAGCAACTTGAAAGTTTGAAAGTTATCAACATGGTGCATATGCTGTGGATAACTGTGAATCACAGGTGTTAGCATCTGTCCACAAAATTATCCACAGCTGGTGGAAAACTTTATTTGAATTCCTTGTTTTGCCTAAATAAATGCACTATGATCATATCAAAAATTTGCTTTTAAAGCAATGATCGACAAATGTTATCCACAGTGGATATCTTTACGCACAATAAGGTTATGCACAGGGGGCTGATATGTGAAAAAAATGTCGATAAATGGTGTGGAAAAAATAATTTGTCAAAAAATAATCCACAGATTGCGATGGATAAATCAGAAACGGCTATTTATTGACTTTTTGGCATGAACTACTTATAATGAGTCAGACTGGTTTTACAAATAAGCCGATGAACGATTGAGGCTGAAGAATGAGAGAAAAGAGACATGGCGAATCCAGTCGAAGATGCATGGGCGGCGGAAAAACCACAACCTACTGGATCTCATTCTCGTCATGGTGACTTTTGACAGGTCGGCTGAATGGATAAAATGAGCGAGTGATTAATTCGCGATCAAACATTTGATTTGTCGGCAATCTAAAATTAATACAGGAGGTGTATCCATTGAAACGTACTTTTCAACCGAATAACCGTAAGAGGAAAAAAGTTCACGGCTTCCGTGCGCGTATGGCAACAGCTAACGGCCGCAAGGTTTTAGCAGCTCGCCGCCGCAAGGGAAGAAAAGTTCTGTCTGCATAAAGCCACTGTGTGAAGAGCAGTGGTTTTTTTACACGAAGAAAGGGAAAAGATGGACTGATCTCGTGTATAGGACAGAGGGCATTATGCTTGTTAAAAAAAGCTTGCTATTTAATAGATGATTAAACGTCGGCAGAATTGAGTATCATGGGTCGGGTGGGGGATTAAAGAGGATTGTGTTCGCGCTGTGATTCGATCAATCAATTTGCGTCTGCATTTTCCTTTAAACAGCCTTGTCATTCCGATCTTTTTCTTTATACTGAAGGTAGTATAAAAGGATAAGAACGGTTTTTGAACAGACCAAATGCAATGTTCATGGCCGCTCTCATAACATTTACGATTAACTCATAAGTTGAGGCGTCCCACATGGAGGGACAACATGAAAACATTAAAACGATTAAAAAAGAATCAAGATTTTCAAGTGGTATTTAAAGAGGGCAAATCTTTTGCAAACCGGCAGTTTGTCGTCTATGTGCTTAAACATAACGGCAAGCCTTATTCAAGACTGGGTCTGTCGGTGAGTAAAAAGATGGGCAATGCCGTTATGAGAAACCATATTAAACGCTATATAAAAGCAATTTTTCGCGAATTTGCGGACAGGCTTGAGGTAGAAAATGATTATATTATTATCTCACGAAAACCTGTCAGTACCATGTCTCACGATGAAATGCAGAAAAGCTTGGAACATGTGCTGAAGAAAGCACGTGTCCTTTCAAATTCTGGCAAGGTGCCGCAAGTATGAAACACGTATTTATTTTTATTATTCGTTTGTATCAACGGTTTATTTCTCCTTATACACCGCCAACCTGTCGTTTTTACCCCACCTGCTCAAACTATGCAGTTGAGGCATTAACGAGGTTTGGAGTATTTAAAGGGGGATGGCTGTCGATCAAACGTTTATTAAAATGTCAGCCTTTTCATCCGGGAGGGATTGATCCTGTCCCCGAAAAGTGCTCCCATAAACAGACGGGCATGTTGAGACATCGTTCGGATCGATCGAGGAGGTAGTGTTTTGAAAAAAAAGGTTTTTGCTGTCAGTTCATTGATTTTTATGGCATTACTGCTTGCAGGATGTACCGATCTTAACAAACCAATTAATGATGAAAGTACAGGTTTTTGGAGTCAGTGGTTTGTTTTGCCGCTTTCAAAATTTATCATTGAAGTTGCACACCTTTTATGGAACAGTTACGGACTTGCCATTATTGTAACAACGCTTATCGTCCGTCTGGTTTTGATGCCGTTGATGGCCAAGCAGGTTAAAAGTTCGCGTGCGATGCAAGAATTGCAACCTAAAATTAAAGAATTGCAGAAAAAGTATAGTTCGAAAGACCAGAATACACAGAAGAAGCTTCAAGAAGAGCAGATGAAGCTTTTCCAACAAAATCATGTGAATCCACTTGCAGGCTGTTTGCCAATCTTGATTCAGATGCCGATTTTGTTTGCTTTTTACCAGGCAATCATGAGAACGTCGGAAATCAAGACACAATCGTTCCTGTGGTTCCAGCTCGGTTCTGCAGATCCGTTCTACATTTTGCCGGTCATTGCTGCGGCGACGACATTCCTGCAGCAGAAGATTATGATGGGCAGAATGGGGAATACGAATCCTCAGATGGCGATGATGATGTATGTGTTCCCAATTATGATTGCCGTTCCGGCGTTCTATTTTCCATCGGCACTGGCACTTTACTGGGTTGTCGGTAATATTTTCATGATTTTCCAGACTTACATTATCTATGAAAAGAAAGACGATGACCAAAAGGATCAAAAGCCTGCAGGAGGCGCCAAGCAGAAGTGAGGGAAGTAACCAAGTATGGAAAGACGGTTGCAGAAGCGGTTTCCAGCGCCCTTAATGAATTAAACGCGACTTCAGATCAAACAGATGTTCAAATTCTTGAGAAACCGAGACCTGGTTTTTTCGGAATTGGTGCGCGGAAAGCGCTTGTCAAGGTTACTATGACTAAGACACCTTTTGATTACGGTATTGACTATTTAAACGAGATCATTAAGAAAAGCGGTTTGACAGTTCATGTTCAGGTTGAGGAACGCAGCAGACGTGTTTGCCGTTGTACACTTTCTGGGAAAGATGCGGCTCAATTCATTGGTAAGCACGGTAAGACATTGAACGCACTCCAATTTTTAGTTGATCGTGTTGTGAACAGCGATGCTGAGCACCGAATGAACATTATACTTGATGCTGAAAATTATCGAGACACGCGCAAAAAAGCACTCATTACGCTTGCCAAGCGTATTGCGGAAAAGACAGTGAAAACAGGTCTTCCGCATCGTTTGGAACCGATGCCTGCGTTTGAACGAAAGATCGTGCACAATGCTTTGGCTAAGTGCAACAAGGTACGGACCTTTTCAAACGGTGAGGAACCAAGACGTTACTTAACAGTTGCTCCGCGTTCATAAATGACAAATCAATTGAAAAAGCGCGCAAATTGTGCGCTTTTTTTGCAAGCAAAGAAAGTATATGATTTTCGCCAAAGCCAAAGGTTGTGAGCCAAACGCGCAGGTGCGAGACTCCTGCGGAGCGGCTCTGTTGATCGCAGGCCAGGGGAGACCCCGCAGGTATTAGTTTGCTTGAGGAGGCTCCCGGACTGCCCGCGGTCGCGCTCAGTTGATGCGAGCAACCGGAGCGTAATCAAAATCCGGCATGATTTAAGGACCGGGCGCTTTTTGCACGGTTTTTCTTATACAAGAGGAAGTAACTAATAAGATAAGAGATTAGTGGTGCTTCGTATTAAGGAGTTTTAGTTGAAAATAAACAAGAATTCTCTAAGATTTTTCATTTATTGGGTAAATAATGTATGATAGTCTTTGAAAAAGTTTCCCTTGTAATAAATCGTTCCTCGACTCGGATCAGGGGAACGTTAATAATATAAAAATGGTTTGTTTCATGATTCACGGATGAATTATAGGAAGCGATTAATGAAAGACGGAATGAGAAAGGAGTGATAAAATTGGATTATGATACGATTGCCGCTATTTCAACTCCGACTGGCGAGGGAGCGATTAGCATTGTGAGACTGAGCGGTTCTGAAGCCGTTGCCGCAGCCGATCGGCTTTTTCAAGGTGGGAAAGCGTTACGCGATGTAGGCAGTCACACAATTCATTATGGCAAGATTGTGGATCCGGAGACGAAGAAGACGGTTGAGGAAGTTATGGTTTCAGTGATGAGAAAACCGAAAACCTTTACTCGTGAAGACGTGGTCGAAATTAATTGCCATGGAGGTCTGACAAGTGTCAACCGTGTTCTTGAACTCGTGTTGGACCAGAACGTCCGTCTTGCGGAGCCGGGAGAGTTTACAAAACGCGCATTTTTAAATGGGCGTATTGATCTGTCACAGGCTGAGGCAGTTATGGATCTGATTCGTGCAAAGACCGATCAAGCCATGAATGTTGCGTTGAATCAGATGGAAGGAAAGCTGTCGATCCTGATTCGAAAGCTTAGGCAGCAATTGCTTGATATATTAGCTGCTGTAGAAGTGAATATTGACTATCCGGAATATGATGATGCAGAAGTGATGACGAATAATATTCTTTTTGAAAAAGCATCTGCAGTTCGCCATCAGCTTGATCGTGTGCTTTCAACAGCAAGACAGGGCAAGATTTTACGCGAAGGATTATCTACGGTAATCATCGGAAGACCGAATGTCGGCAAGTCTTCTTTGCTGAATCAGTTGGTCCATGAGTCTAAAGCCATTGTCACTAATGTGCCGGGAACAACGCGTGATGTGATTGAGGAGTATGTCAATGTCCGCGGTGTTCCGTTAAAGCTGGTGGATACTGCGGGAATCCGCGATACCGAAGATTTGGTTGAGAAAATCGGTGTGTCACGTTCAAAGGAACTATTGAAAACCGCAGAACTTGTCCTGTTATTGATTAATAGTCATGAAGCACTTACAGATGAGGACCGCATGCTGTTTCAACTGATCGGGACAACGCCTGCAATTATTTTGTTAAATAAGGCTGACTTGACAATGAATGTTTCCATTGATGAGGTCAGGGAACTCGCCGGGAGCAACCCGGTACTCCGAACGTCAATGATCGATGATAAAGGACTGGAAGAGTTGGAACAAGCGATTGCTTCCTTGTTCTTCAGTAATAGTGTAACGTCAAACGGTGAGGCATATGTTTCGAATACACGTCATATTGCATTATTGAAACAAGCACGTTCAGCGATTACGGACGCGATTGATGCGGCCCAACAAGGTGTACCAGTTGATATGACTCAAATTGATATTAAGCGGACATGGGATCTGCTTGGCGAAATTGTTGGCGACACGGTGTCGGACAGTCTGATCAATGAGTTGTTCTCGAAATTTTGCTTAGGGAAATAAACTGCTCTGCAGTTTTAAATAGAACGATACTATTGTGTATGAAAGAGAATGGAGGATCAGAAATGAAATCATATGAGGCCGGTACTTATGATGTGATTGTTGTCGGTGCCGGACATGCCGGAGTTGAAGCTGGACTTGCGTCGGCACGAATCGGTGCGAAAACGCTGATGTTGACGATCAGTTTGGAAGGTGTGGCTTTTATGCCATGCAATCCGTCAGTCGGAGGCCCGGCAAAGGGTGTTGTTGTTCGCGAGATTGATGCGCTCGGCGGTGAGATGGGGCACAATATTGATAAGACCTATATTCAGATGAGAATGCTGAATACAAGAAAGGGCCCTGCAGTTCGTGCACTCAGAGCACAGGCAGATAAACAACTTTATCAACGCGCCATGAAAGAAACGATCGAAGAAACAGAGAATCTTACCTTGAGGCAAGGTATGGTCGATCATCTGCTTGTTGAAGACGGCGTCTGCAAAGGTGTGGTTGTTGCAACGGGAGCAGCCTATCGCGCGAAGGCTGTTGTCCTAACAACAGGCGTCTATCTAAAAGGAAAAATTATAATCGGCGAGCTGCAGTATGAGAGCGGACCGAATAATATGCAGGCTTCCGTTAAATTGTCCGATCACCTAAAGGAGCTTGGTTTTGATCTTGTACGCTTTAAAACTGGGACGCCGCCTCGGGTGAATGGGCGTACAGTAGATTATTCCAAGACGGAAATTCAGCCGGGTGACGAAGCACCGCTCGCTTTTTCCTTTGACACGAAGGAATTTATTAAAGAACAAATTCCTTGCTGGCTGACGTACACGAATTTGGAGACACATAGAATTATACAAGAGAACCTAGATCGTTCACCGATTTTCTCCGGAGCAATTGTTGGAACGGGTCCACGGTACTGCCCGTCAATCGAAACCAAAATTGTTCGATTTAATGATAAAAACCGGCATCAGCTGTTTCTTGAACCAGAAGGAAAAGCAACAAAAGAGGTTTATGTGGACGGCTTATCGACAAGCATGCCGGAAGAAATTCAGCGAAAAATGCTTGCAACCATTCCGGGACTTGAAAAAGCCGAAATGATGCGGCCAGGCTATGCAATTGAATATGATGCAATTGTGCCGACCCAGCTTTGGCCATCGCTGGAAACGAAGAAAATCAGCGGTCTGTTTACTGCCGGACAGATTAACGGTACTTCCGGATATGAGGAAGCGGCCGGACAAGGCCTGATGGGCGGAATTAATGCAGCAAGAAAAGCACTCGGCAAAGAGCCTTTGATTCTTGATCGCTCTGAGGCTTATATTGGTGTACTGATTGATGACTTGGTAACAAAGGGAACAAAAGAACCTTATCGTTTGCTCACTTCACGTGCTGAATATCGTTTACTGCTCCGACATGATAATGCAGATCTGCGTTTGACGGAAATTGGACATGATATTGGCTTAATCCCTGAAGAACGCTATGAACGTTTTACTGTCAAGAGGAAGTTGATCGAGCAGGAGCGGCATTATTTTTCTGCAACAACCATTAAGCCATCAGAGCAAGTGGACGAACTGCTTAAGGATAAGGGAGCTGCTTCACTAAGAGAACCGATGAAAGCCGATCGATTGCTGAAACGGCCTGAGTTATCTTATCAAGATGTGGCTTCACTCCTTCCCGAACATGGTGAAATTCCTGCAGATGTTGGCGAACAGGTTGAAATTCAAGTGAAGTATGAAGGGTACATCAGTAAGCAATTGCAGCAGGTTGAAAAGATGAAACGAATGGAAAAGAAGAAAATTCCTCAGAATCTGGATTACGAGAAGATTGACGGTATTGCTACAGAAGCTCGGCAGAAATTAGCGAAAGTGCGGCCGATATCTGTGGGACAGGCATCACGTGTGTCCGGTGTCAATCCGAGTGATGTTGCCATTTTGCTTGTTTATCTGGAAGAGGGCAAATTAGCGAGAAGAACAGGCTGATCGTTTGCAGGAGGATGTTATGGACGGTTTAGAAAAACTGTTGAGTGAAAAAAACATTCAATTATCTGAGTTGCAAATTGATCAATTTCAACTCTATTATGAAATGCTGATTGAATGGAATAAGAAAATGAATTTAACAGCAATAACGGATCCGAATGAAGTTATGATTAAACATTTTTTCGACTCACTGACCCCTTGTTTTTACTTTTCGATTCAAGAGGTGCAAACGCTCTGCGATGTTGGATCCGGTGCCGGTTTTCCCGGAATCCCTATGAAAATCCTGTTTCCTAGGCTTAAGCTGACCATTGTTGATTCGCTGCAAAAAAGATTAACCTTTCTGCAGGCAGTAGTTGACAAACTTGGATTGGACTATGTAACACTTTGCCATGATCGCGCTGAGGATTTTGCGCGGAAGCCGGGCATACGTGAAAGTTTTGACCTCGTGACTGCGCGGGCGGTTGCTAAATTGTCCGTACTTTCAGAGTACTGCTTGCCGCTGGTTTGCCTTGGCGGGAGTTTTATTGCGCTTAAAGGAAGCAGTGCGGAGGATGAGGTTCAACAGGCGGAGAATGCAATGAAGCAACTAGGTGGAAAATTAATTCGTGTCGTAACACTTGATCTTCCAGAAAATAATGGAAAAAGATCACTGGTGCGCATTGATAAAATTTCACCAACTGCAAAAAAATACCCTAGAAAACCGGGTATTCCAATGAAAAGTCCACTTTAATTGTTCCACGTGGAACATTCACAGCAGGAATTGTTGTTTGCGAGAAGAATAGTAAAGTCAGAGAGCTAAGGTGGTGGTGCGAGCATGAAAAATCATTTTTCAAAGATTTTCAATCATAACGAACAGGAAGAAACAGCAGCTGCTTTAGATGCGGAGCAGGAACTTGAGCAAGCAAGGGTCCAGGAGATCAAGGTTGCTTTAATAACGCCGAATCAGTATCAGCCGCGCTCTGTCTTTGATCCAGAAAAAATTCATGAACTAGCGGCTACAATTGAAGAACATGGAGTGATTCAACCGATTGTGCTTCGACCAACCGGAGATAAATATGAAATTATTGCCGGTGAGCGTCGTTGGAGGGCTGTTTCATCTCTCGGTTGGGAAACAATACCCGCAATTATTAAACCTTTAAATGATGATCAATCGGCTTCAATTGCGTTAATTGAAAACTTGCAGAGAGAAGAATTAACGGCGATTGAAGAGGCAATGGCTTATGCACGGCTCATTGATATACACGGACTGACTCAAGAAAGCCTAGCGACTAAACTGGGCAGGGGACAGTCAACAATTGCAAACAAACTGCGATTGTTGAAATTACCATCATCTGTTCAAAGTGCCATACTCGAAAAGAAGATTTCTGAACGTCATGCACGTGCGTTAATTATTCTTAAGGATCCAGGTATGCAGGAAAAAATGCTTGATGAGATCATATCAAAGCAGCTAAACGTGAAGCAGACCGAAGCGAAAGTGAAGCACTACCTGGAGAAAAGTGCTGTTAATAAAGCGGACGATGAAAAAAAGAATAGACGATTTTCACTGAGCAGAGACTCGAGAATTGCAGTCAATACAATTAGACAATCCGTTCATATGGTCACTGACTCCGGACTGGATATTGACACACAAGAACAAGATATGGGCGATTATTATCAATTTACCATACGTATTCCAAAGAAAAAATAAAGATGATTTAAGGAGGGCCATCAATGATGATGGTTCTTTTTTTACAAATTAAGAAAGTATAAGATTTTGCCCCATATTTAAACGAATAAACCAGTGTCTTGACCGAGAATCAAAGCGGAGGTGCGAGACGCCTGCGGGATCAGGTGCCAGCGAAACCTCGCTAATTTCTGCTTGTCTGAGGAGGCTCGTGGTGCGCCCGCGGTCGCGCTCAGTTGATGCGAGCAACCGAAGTGATGATTCAGCACCATAAAGACACAAATCAATGCTAAAAAAAGGGAACTTTCGCAAGTGTAAAGGAGCTTTCGCTAACTACGCATACGTCCTGTATGCAACGCGAAAGCCATCACGTCCTGTGAAAGTAAGGACCGAGCGTTTTTTGCCCGGTTTTTCTTACAAGTAAAGAAAGTATAAGATTTTACCCCATATTTAAACGAATAAACCAGTGTCTTGACCGAGAATCAAAGCGGAGGTGCGAGACGCCTGCGGGATCAGCGTGCCAGCGAGACCCCGCAGATTTCTGCTTGTCTGAGGAGGCTCGCGGTGCGCCCGCGGTCGTGCTCAGTTGATGCGAGCAACCGAAGCGATGATTCAACACTGTAAAGACACAAACCAATCACACATGGCTGGAGATTAAAGACCGGGCGTTTTTTGCCCGGTTTTTCTTAGTAAGTGTAAATGATTTAAAATTATTCATTGTTAGGTGCTGAAAATTCAAGTATAGATGACTAAATATGCACTGAGCTTTAGCACAATTTAGCACTGTTTTTAGAAAAAACGCCGCTGCTGCATAAATTTCCCCCTTTCTTTCGTCAAAATCTTGCTCAAACCGAGGTTTCTTATGGTTAAATTCGTGTAACACTGCCCTGATTGAATCAATTCATGATAAAATGAAGTGTAGCGATTGAAGATTGAGAGTAGGTGGAAGTGTGAGTAAAACATTGGCAATTGCCAACCAAAAAGGCGGTGTCGGCAAAACAACGACAGCGGTTAATCTCAGTGCCTGCATGGCTACATTAGGCTGCAAGGTATTAATGATTGATATTGATCCTCAAGGAAATGCAACAAGCGGCTCAGGTGTAGACAAAGGCGATGTCGATGAATGTATATACGATGTTCTCGTAGATGAGGTTGAAATTTCAAAAGTGATCCATAGTTCCGCAATTGAAAATCTTGACGTTGTTCCTTCGGCTATTCAACTGGCAGGTGCGGAGATTGAATTGGTATCAACAATATCAAGAGAGATTCGCCTAAAGCATGCCATAGAAAAGGTGAAGGACTCATATGACTACATAGTCATTGATTGTCCGCCGTCGCTTGGACTGCTAACCATTAATGCATTGACAGCTGCTGATGCCGTAATTATTCCGGTACAATGCGAGTATTATGCACTGGAGGGACTGAGTCAGCTATTGAACACGGTCCGCCTTGTCCAGAAGCATTTGAATCATCATCTTGCGATTGAAGGCGTTTTGCTGACAATGCTTGATGCGCGAACAAATCTTGGACTGCAAGTCATTCAAGAAGTAAAAAAATACTTCCAAGATCGAGTGTTTAAAACAATTATTCCACGTAATGTACGATTGAGTGAAGCGCCAAGCCACGGACAGCCAATTATTATGTATGACTCCAGGTCAAAAGGGGCCGAAGTGTATTTAGACTTCGCTAAGGAAGTGATCACGAATGCCTAAAGCATTAGGAAAAGGCTTAGATGCTTTCTTTCCCACGGCGTTTAATGAAGAATTAGATAATGCGGTGGAGCATGTTAAGCTAAACGAACTGCGTCCGAATCCATATCAGCCACGGAAAAAGTTTGATCAACAGGCATTGGATGAACTTGCAAGCTCGATCAAAGAACATGGGATTATTCAGCCTCTCGTTGTTCGAAAAAGTATAAAAGGCTATGATATTGTCGTCGGCGAACGGCGCTTTCGAGCTGCAAAACAAGCCCAAATGACGACTGTACCCGTTGTGGTCAAGGAACTGTCCGATGAAGCAATGATGCAGATCGCGTTGATTGAAAATCTGCAGCGTGAGAATCTTAATCCGATTGAGGAAGCAGAAGCCTACAGAAAATTGATGGATGGTCTGCACTTGACTCAAGACGAATTGGCAAAAAAACTTGGGAAAAGCAGACCTCATATTACGAACCATTTACGACTGCTGCAACTGGATTCGGCAGTTGCAGCATTGATTGAACAGGGAAAACTTTCAATGGGTCATGGCCGTGCGCTTGCTGGTTTGAAGGATAAAAAACAAATGGCGCCGGTTGTTGACAAAGTCATCAAGGAGCAGATGAATGTCCGTCAGCTCGAAGCACTTATCCAGCAGCTCAACCATCATGTTCCACGTGAAACATCGAAAAAGAAACAATGGGCAATGCCCGCTGAGTTAAAGGATCGGGTCTATGGATTAAGAGAAAAATACGGTACTGCAGTAAAAGTAAAACCTAGTTTGAAAAAGGGAAAGGGTAAAATTGAACTGGATTACTATTCTGCAGAGGATTTATATCGTTTAATTGATATTATGGAAGGACGACTCTGAGCAGTCGCTTCTTCTTTTTTTATTTATCGTGGACTTCCATTCTCATTTCAGTAAGCGGTGCATCTTTAGTAAGCTAAAAGTACGGAGGTACGGGATTTTTACAAATAAGCCCATTATAAGGAATGACATGAGCTGCCTATAACTGTAACAAAACACTATTTTAAATATGGTAATCTGTAAAATTGAGATGGTCCCCAGTTATCTACTATAATCTGATGACATTATGTTCCCACAACCGATTTGCCAGTATACGTATTCTTCAACGTTCTCATCGTTTTAATCCATTAAAAGCAGCTTTGATAATAGTCGTCCCTTCCTATTTGAAAGGAGAGCGACACTAAGGCATTGTCCGATTACTTGAGATAAACTCATAACGATATGAAGACGTGTATTTTGAAGAACTGAGTATTCCATGAAGCCGCTGATGTTGACAACACCGGTGATGTTCATATCACCGACAGGCACAAGCTCTTTTTTAACCCCCGCGCCAGGCAGAACCGGACCCTCTGCTATGTTAATTTTACCAATGTTCTTTTGCTTTCCAAGACAAGCGTCAATACCAATAATAAATGGATTTTTATGGGAAGCTGTGATCAGGGCAAGTGTTTCCTGGAGATTCATAGCGTGTACCGGTTTTTCCAAAGTTCCGTAAATAGAGGCATCTGGCAGATGACGTCGTTCAAGATAAGAGCCGACAAGAGGACCGAGCGCATCGCCTGTTGAACGGTCCGTGCCGATGCAAACAATAACGATTGAAGACGTTCCGATTGCCGGCAACAAATGACGTATGGCTTGGATAAGCGCATGGTGATTGCCTAAATCCTGATAATGAACTTGTGCTGTGAGCATTTGCCCTGATCCTTGATCGAATTTCAGATTCATAGATTCGCCTCCCAAGTATCAACAGTATATGAAAAAGGGAAGACATTTATACATCTGAAAACAGGATGAAAAGGCAGATAGTTTTTACGTTAAGTTGCATTTCAATTCCATTCGCCTGATCAGTTGTTCGGAAATGCAAAATACTCAAAAAAAAAGTGATATGCTGGACCACATAATAAGATAAATTTTACTGTTGAGTATGCTAAAAATCTGTCTTTTTCATAAGAAATAGGATATACTATGTATCAGAAAAGCAAGCTTCACAATGTAATAAGAAGGCGATGAAGGAAAGAAGTACTCATTGCAGCCGTATTAAGCGATTCAGGAAAAGTGCAAGCCTGATTGCGGCAGATGAGGAAGGCGTTCTTGAGCCATTGCATGATCGAGCGGGTGCGAAGTATTCGCACCAATTAGGGTGGAACCGCGTGAGCAAACAAAAGCTTTCGTCCCTAGGCAGGAGCCTAGTGGATGGAAGCTTATTTTATTTTGTCAAAGGAGCAAAAGACATGAGTAAAACAATGGAACAGGTTGTGAACTTGGCTAAGCAAAGGGGCATTATCTTCCCAGGATCGGAAATATACGGCGGATTGGCTAATACGTGGGATTATGGTCCAATCGGTGTTGAATTGAAAAACAATGTCAAAAAAGCATGGTGGAAAAAATTTGTGCAGGAATCGCCTTATAATGTAGGACTCGATGCTGCCATCCTGATGAATCCGAAAACATGGGAAGCATCCGGACATATCACGAATTTCAACGATCCAATGATCGACTGCAAAAAGTGCAAATCACGTTTCCGTGCAGATAAGCTTATTGAAAGCAATATTCCACAGGCAGAGCTTCCTGGACCGGTAGATGGTCTGACTTTCGAAACGATGCAACAGCTTATCGAGGAGCATCATATTCCTTGCCCGGAATGTGGCGAGCATGATTTCACGTCAATTCGCCAGTTCAATCTCATGTTCAAAACGTATCAGGGCGTGACAGAAACAGCGAAAGATGAAATTTTTCTTCGTCCCGAAACAGCACAGGGGATTTTCGTCAATTTCAAAAATGTGCAGCGGACGATGCGTAAAAAAATACCATTCGGTATCGGCCAGGTAGGAAAATCATTTAGAAATGAAATAACGCCAGGAAACTTTACATTCAGAACAAGAGAATTCGAACAGCTTGAACTAGAATTCTTCTGCAAACCGGGAGAAGATGGAAAATGGTTTCAATACTGGCGAACTTTTGGCTATGAATGGTTGAAATCATTAAATGTAAAGGCAGAAAATCTGCGTCTGCGTGATCACGAAAAAGAAGAATTACCGCACTACAGCAACGCGACAACGGATATTGAATACTTGTTCCCATTCGGATGGGGCGAATTATCCAGTCTTTCCTCACGTACTGATTATGATCTTCGCCGTCATATGGAGGTTTCGGGTCAGGATCTCCAGTATATTGATCAAAACAATAATGAACGGTACATTCCTTATGTCATTGAGCCGTCACTCGGCGCCGACCGCGTGACACTAGCATTTCTGGCCGAAGCTTATGAAGAAGAGAAGATTAGTGAAAAGGATACGCGAACTGTGCTTCACTTCCATCCGGCTTTGGCACCATATAAAGCAGCAATTTTGCCGCTTTCTAAGAAACTAGGCGAAGAAGCGATGGCTGTTTATCAGGAACTGGCAAAAGATTATATGGTTGATTATGATGAAACCGGCTCGATCGGCAAACGTTACCGTCGCCAGGACGAAATCGGTACGCCGTTCTGTATCACTTATGACTTTGATTCAAAAGAAGACGGCAAGGTAACCGTACGTGACCGCGATACGATGGAGCAAGTTCGGTTGCCAATCGACGAACTATCAGCCTTTCTTAAAGAAAAGATTGCATTTTAACGACACAGATCGTGCTCTTTGATTTATGGTAAACCAGTAACCTTTTTTATAGCATTGAAGAAATTTCCCAATATTGGAGGAAGGACTATGCCGAATCCTCGTATCAGTTTCGATCTGAATGATGTTGTAGAGATGAAAAAGTCTCATCCATGCGGTGAAAATCAATGGAAAGTTATACGCATGGGTGCGGATATTCGTATCAAGTGTCTCGGCTGCGGACACAGCGTCATGATGCCGAGAAGTGAATTCCAACGTAAGGTTAAGAAGATTCTTGAGCATGGTTCCGAAGCCTAAAGGGCGCCTATAAAGGGATAAGGCTGCGGTAAGCGCCATCTTTGTTGAAGTGGTAAGAAAAACCCAGGGGGTTGAAGGTAAATGAGCTTGACTACAGGTATTGTCGGTTTGCCGAATGTCGGCAAATCAACGTTGTTTAACGCAATTACACAGGCTGGAGCAGAAATGGCTAACTATCCATTCTGCACGATTGAGCCCAATGTCGGGATCGTCAGTGTACCCGATGAACGACTTGATCAATTAACTGAGATGTACCATCCGAAGAAAACCATCTCGACGACATTTGAATTCACTGATATCGCCGGATTGGTTAAAGGTGCAAGCAAAGGAGAAGGACTTGGTAATCAATTTTTGGCAAATATTCGCCAAGTTGATGCGATTTCTCATGTTGTACGCTGCTTCGAAGACAAGAACATCACTCATGTATCCGGAAAAATTGATCCAATCGATGATATTGAAACGATTAATCTCGAACTGGTTCTATCAGATATGGAACAGGTGAATAAACGGATTGACCGTGTAGAAAAATTGGCAAAGCAGAAAGATAAGGCATCAATCGTTGAGTATGCTGCCTTGAAAAAGTTAAAAGATGCGTTTGAAGCGGGCATACCGGCAAGGCATGTCGCACTAACCGAGGATGAGGAAGCAGCAATCAAGGCTTTTAACTTTCTGACGAAGAAGCCTGTCCTTTATGTGGCCAATACTTCAGAAGACGATGTATCTGCCTCTGATGAAAATCCATATGTACAGGCGGTTAAAGCATTTGCTGAAAAAGATGGGGCAGAGGTTGTCGTCATTTCAGCCCGCATTGAATCTGAAATTGCCGAACTTGATGGAGAAGAAAAGAAAGTATTTCTTGAGGAATTAGGTTTGGATTCCTCCGGTCTTGATCGCTTAATTGCCAAAGCCTATGATCTGCTTGGCCTCGCAACGTACTTTACAGCAGGAGAAAAGGAAGTACGGGCTTGGACGTTCCGAAAAGGAACGAAGGCACCGCAGGCAGCGGGTATTATTCATTCAGATTTCGAACGCGGTTTTATCCGTGCTGAAATTGTTTCTTATGAAGATCTTATTGCGGCCGGTTCGGAATCTGCAGCAAAAGAAATGGGACGTCTGCGTCTTGAAGGAAAAGATTATGTGATGCAGGATGGGGACATCGTTAACTTCCGTTTCAACGTATAACGAAATTTTGAAAATAACTTGAATCGACGGGCGAACTATGCTATCATATTGATCTATGAGTGAGTAAACTTGCTCTCTGCTCCTTTAATGGAGCCGCTTAGTCCAAGGGGAGGTGAATGATTGTGCGCAAATACGAAATTATGTACATTCTCCGTCCGGATCTGGAAGAAGAACAGGAAAAAGCCGTTAAGGAAAAACTGGCTTCCATTCTGACGGATAACGGCGCCGAAATCAACGAAGTTAAGGAAATGGGCAAACGACGTTTAGCCTATGAAATTAATGACGTGAATACCGGTGCCTATGTTGTTCTGTATGTAACCGCCGGCAGCGAAGCCATCAATGAATTTGATCGTCTGGTCAAAATCAATGAAGATGTACTCCGCTTCATGACGATTAAAGACGAACGCAAACCTGAAGAAGCGAAATAATTGATTTAAAAAAGAAAGGGGTTAGATCCTGATGATCAATCGTGTTGTTCTGGTTGGCCGGCTGACGAAAAATCCGGAACTGCGGTATACGCCGAATGGTGTTGCTGTGACTAGCTTCACGATCGCTGTGAATCGCCCGTTCTCGAATCAGCAAGGAGAACGAGAGGCTGATTTTATACCGGTCGTTGTCTGGAGAAGACAAGCTGAGAACGCAGCCAATTTCCTGCAAAAAGGAAGTTTGGCAGGCGTAGACGGTCGCATTCAGACACGCAGTTATGAGAATAACGAAGGTCGACGGGTTTATGTGACGGAAGTGGTAGCTGATAGTGTGCAGTTCCTTGAACCGAAAAGCACTAGACATGCAGACGGCGGCAATTATGCCCCGAGCGGTGCATCGGCAGCATCTTCAAGTCAGCAGCGAGGCGGCTATGCGCCTTCACCGTCCAGTAACCAAAATAACAGCTCAGGTCAGAACCAGGGCGCTCCTTCTTTTGAAGATCCTTTCGCAGGCGACAGTAAGCCGATTGATATATCGGATGACGATCTGCCGTTCTAATTGCTGAATTCAATTGAAAACTAAGGAGGTGCCGAATATGGCAGAACGCCGCTCACGTGGTAAGCGCCGTAAGGTATGTTTCTTTACCGTTAATCACATTACTTACATTGATTATAAGGATGTTGATTTGCTCAGACGATTCATTTCTGAACGAGGAAAAATTTTGCCTCGTCGTGTAACCGGAACAAGCGCGAAATACCAACGTCAACTGACAAGAGCGATCAAACGCGCACGTCAAATGGCTTTACTTCCGTACACTACGGAATGATGATATAAACTAAAGAGGCTGTCTCAAGAGCTTGATGAAGTTCTGAGACGGCCTCTTTTTTGCGTTCCGCAATTTGTACCTATGAATATGAAGAGGGAAAGCTGGGAAAGTCGCCTATCTGTTCATTATTTATAGGCATGTTTGTAGAAAATGAGTAATTAGTGGATGCGGTTGCTCTTTGCTTGTATTCATTGCAGGTTGAAATAATGTTAAGAAATAAAAATCATGATCAGGCAGCTCAAGAATTCTGGCTTCTCCATCCTCATTGACACCCGCGACAATGAATCCACTATCGTTTAGAATTTTTTGATAGTTAAGGTTCAATCCATAATTACAATTGTAGGTCTCAGTAATTTTATTCTTTTGAAAGAGTTTATAAGCCTCGGTGCCTTCATTTATAAATACAGATTGTCTAATATTTCCATGGAGTGAACAGGATAATTGAGACACAACTTTATTTTCTGCGTGGGCATCAACTTCTTCAGTGTTTACATCGATTAATCCTATTACATTTTTCATGAATTCAATAATCCCATATTGAAAACCACTGCAATTTCCGAGGAAGGGCACGTGTTTTGATTCCCTAATCCATTTCAGAGCAGCTAACACATTTCCATCTGATTGATAAGGTCCGCCGGGTGCTAACCAAAGCCCATTATATAGACTTAGTTCACTGTTATGTAGATTTTTAGTGGATAACCATTCAAACTCCAAATTTGGATATAGTTCTTGTCTACTGGTCGTCAGAGCTTCATTAATTGCAGTGTGATTTTTTAAGTTTTCATTGAAATCTCCAATGATTCCAATTCTTTCAGGCATATAAAATCCCCCCTCGTTAATATAAAAAGTTATTATAAACAAACGTATCCCTGTTGTATAGCAATTTTTCACTACCTTATAGCTAAGATGCGTGATATTCGTTGACCTTTGCCCCCTTTTTTTAATAAAAAAAGAGGATGTCTCAAAAGTCCGGTTTTGACTTTGAGACATCCTCATCTTGATGATTAATAGTATGGTGCCATCATCACATAGACAATGACTCCTGTTAAGCTTACATAAAGCCAGATTGGCATCGTCCAACGGACAATTCGCTTATGCTTCCCGATCTGCATGGTCCAACCCCACACGAGTGAGAGCAAGGCGAGCGGTACAACAAATGCAGCCAGCGCGCTATGTGTAATCAGTATGAAAAAATAGATGGGACGAATGATACCCGAAGCGCCGTAGTGAGGAGGCGGCGCAAGATAGTGAAAAGATAAATAGGATACTAAGAAGAGCAATGTTGAAGTAAAGGCCGCGAGAATGAACCCACGATGCACGTTGATCTTCTTATTCTTAATTGCTACAAGTGCAGCGATGAGAAAAATAAAAGTAAAACTGTTAAAAATCGCGTTAAATCGTGGAAGCAGATAGACATCAAATCCGATGTGCCCCTTGTATCCGATAAACGGTGCAAAGAAAAGCAAGAGGATTAATACGTCAGCGACCACGGAAAAAGCAAGAATTGATACGACATAGCGTCTGTTGCTCTTCGCCTTGTCGTTACTATTCAGCGAGTCCGTTGATTTCTGCATAGCTAGGCAACTCCTTTTGTCATAAAACAGACACATTTACTTAATCATAGGAGAGAAGCAAAGAGGAATCAAGGAAAAAGTTCAGATGAAGCAAAACCTTAATCTTCCGATGGTGATGCATTTTTGTCAGCACGTAGCAAATGTTCTGTGATTGATTTAATTCGCGTGTGCGAGGTGATTTCTTCTTCAATCATTTCTTTAAGAATTACATGGATGAAATAACGAACCGATGCCATATCGCTGAACTGAATGATTGAAGTGAGTGCTTCTTTGTAAATTTGGAAAAATAAGGGCTCAGGATTTCCTTTTTGAATTTCTCCATAAGCTTCATACAGCAAATCTATTTTATCTGCTACTGCAAGGATTCGTCCTTCCAAAGACCGGTCCTTGCCTTCCTTAAATCGTGCCTCGTAAACTTGGCGGAATTGCTTGGGAAATTCTTTATCCAGATATTCCTGTGTCATGGACCCTTCAACTTGAGAGAAGAGCTCTCGAAGTTTGGGCAATGCATACTTTACCGGTGTTTTAATATCGCCAGTAAACAATTCAGAATAATCATGGTTGATTGCCTTTTCATAGACCGTTTTCCAATCCACATCTTGTCCGTCCTCGGCTTCAACTGTTGCTAGGAACTGCACAATGGTGGCTACTTTAAATGAGTGACTGGCAACGGAGTGTTCTTGGTATTTAAAAACGCCTGGACAGCGGTAAATGCCTTCCAGGTCAGATAAGCTTTGAAAGTATTTATGAATGCCCATAAATGTCTCCTCCCGCTTAGTAACTATTTGATTTGTAAGCTCTGGTTAACTGCTTAGTATCCGACAACTTCCCGTTCTTTTGCATTCAAACCGGTGGTAAACCGTATCAATTCCTTGATGCTGAGCAGCGGCATTTCTTTATCCTGAAATGCAACAGTCTTCGTGATCAGACCGTAGGGATTTGTCGCATCTTTTGTCGCATCGGCCAATTGTCCGGGTTCGAAAGTAAACGTATCGCCGACCGCATCGATGCTCAGCGCTGCGGTCTCCGATCCTGAAACGCAGACAACGTATTTTTTATCTTTATTCGAGAACGGATTCTCTGATGCATGAAAAGCGAGGTTTAATGAAAGAACGGGAATAATTGATCCTCGCACGGAAATGAGTCCTGCAAAAAAAGAATGGGTAACCGGGACGGGCAGGATCTGGACTGGCTCAAGGATTTCCTGAATGTCTTTAATTAAAACACCAATTTCTTGAGCGCCAACAAATAATGAAATACCTATACAGTCTTCTGAACTCATCACCATATTGATCACCTCACTAAATTATTCTGTCTAGGCAAGGTCAATGATTATAACCTTCTAGTATCTATTTCGAACAGGATCAGAAATTACTTAATACTATAAACGAAAAGTTCGTGCGCGTCATTTTTTTCCTAAATGAGGCACGGAATCCGGTTCGACTAATATTTGATCCTTATACCAGGGATTGATGTGGATCAGGACTTCTTCCACATCGGGATAAGTACGAATCATTTTTGAACGAATAGCTTCGGTAAGGTCGTCGCCTTCTTGAATGGTATAAGAACCTGGGATTCGAATTTGTGCATCAATGAGCACTGCATTTCCATGTTCGCGTGCGCGTAAAATATCAATGACTTTGACCTCTGGAAATGAAAGGAAAACTTGACGATATTTCTCCTGTGCTTTTTCATCAACACTGCTTTCCATAAGCACATTGGTGGCTTGAATAATCATCACAATAGCAATTCTTAAAATCAGAATAGATACAACGATACCTGCTACCGGATCGCCGTAATGTGTGTAGGGAAGATCAAAAACAGTCCCGATCCAGCCGATCCCGAGCCCAAGTGCTGCAGCAATTGATGCATAGATATCGGCCAAGTGATCGGCAGCGGTTGCATGCAGACTCTTGCTGTGATAGCGATCAGCTCCCTTTTTTGTGTAAATATACAGCATCCACTTTGCCAAAGCAGAGAAAAGAGCAGCAGCAAATGCCCAGATGCTTACGGATGATATCGGTCCGAACAACGCTTTGACGGCCTCATACGTTAGAAATAATGCGGCAACGATCAGGACAATAGAAATGAATGCGGTTGAAATGTCTTCTGCTTTTCCGTGTCCGTAAGGATGCTCCCGGTCGGCCGGGTGATTAGACAACTTCATAGAACCGATGGTGGCAATGGATGCAATAACGTCGCCTCCATTGTGCACGCCGTCAGCCACAAGAGCTGTACTATGGAAGATCAATCCGAAGATGATTTTTATTAGCGTTAGAAGCAGGTTGCTTACGAGACTGACCCATGCGGTTAGCAGGGCTTTTGGTCCTTCATAGGTCATAATGATTCACACTCCTTAAATTGTTTGCCCGAGGCAAGTCGGGAAACAGAAAAGGCAATCCGCAAGCGGACCGCCTTTTTAAAAAAATTTATGTTCACTGTTAATGTATTCATGATGGTACCAACTCTCGTTGATAAAATTGGTCACTAATTATAGCAAGGAAAGCGAGGTTGAGCTTTTAAATAAAACGCTTTCTTTTTGTTTTAAGATAACATTATCAATTATAGAAGGTCTAATGTAAATTGCAAGGAAAAGATCGCTCTTTCATTAAAAAGTGCTTTTGTATTATAATAAAAATTATGGTGTTGCCAAGTTGTGTTGGTGATAAAGAGGCAAATTAACGCCTCCTTAAGCGGACTAGTAAAATCTTGATTAGCGAAAATTCCACTTAATCTTAGGCAAATGGCTCATCATGTTTGTAATACGGAATGCAGGTTAGATAATTCTGCACAGCCCAAGCTGAGAGGTGTCACTATGAGTGATCGGAACGCTTTGCTTCGCGGAGCGCTTGCAACGATTTCATTATATTTGTTAATTGTTTTAACTTTTTTCTTGCCCTATGTGTCATTACTGACCATATGGCTTATTCCTCTGCCGCTCATGTTTCTAGCGGCTAAGGACGGCTGGAAACCTGCCTTGGGTGTTTTTGGGCTTGGACTTTTGTTTCTGGTCATCTTGGATCACTCGTTTTATTTGTTACTCCCACTCTTTTTCATGGTACTCGGAGTTGTAATTGGTTATATGGTTTATTTGAAAAAATCCGCTTTCGCACTTCTGTTGGCTGGAAGTTTGACCAACATTGCGGTATTAATTATCTGTCTGGCAGTGTCCGTGCTGGCTTTTCGCTTTAATCCGGCAACAGCGGTACAATCCGCTCTTAATGATTCATTTCAGCAAACCGTAACGCAAATGAAGCCGATGCTGAATCAGAGTACAGATGAATTGATGACACAATACAAGCTGCTGAGCGGTACGCTTGTACATCTTACACCACTGGTCATTATCATTGCAGGAGTTTTTTACGCCTTGGTTGTTGAATTAATCAGTCTGCCGATTTTGCGCAAACTGAAGGTTGAGGCGCCGCATTGGGTGCCGTTCCGCATGTGGCAGGTGCCGAGAAGCATTATCTGGCTCTATTTAGCCGTATTGTTTATCGGATGGTTCGGAGGTGCAGATCAGACGGCACCGATTTATACAGCTGTACTTAATGTCGACTTTATCCTGCGTATTTTGCTTGCTGTTCAGGGATTCAGTCTTATTTTTTACTACACATATATGCGGAAATTCCCGCTGATAATTCCAATTACAGTGACTTTGTTGACGCTTATTTTTGGATTCTTGTTACTGCAATTGGTATGTATATTGGGTATAATTGATCTAGGTTTCAATCTTCGGAAAAGAATTGGCCAGAAGAAGCTGTAAGTAGTTTAATCACGAACAGATACAGCCTTTTTTCTCAATAATAAAATGGTCAGGCTTATCTTTCAAAGCTGATTGATTCGTGTTGGGAATTGAAGTTACTCGCACGATGAGTACGGAAAATGCGGCCTGTGGGAGCTGGAATAATCTTGGCAAACCAATTTAAACATCGTTGGCGCAGCGATTTGCTAATCGTAATCGGTCTGCTGTTTCTTCTGTTCCTCGTATTCATTGCCTTTTTAAATTGGCTGTTGGCTATTGCCGGACTTGTGCTTCTTGCCTTGTCCGTTTTGTGGTTTTTAATTAATGAGCGTCAATTTGACAAGGAATTGATTCAGTATGCAGCGGGTTTGTCATACCGGTTGAAGAAGGTAGGCAATGAAGCTTTGCTTCATATGCCGATTGGTATTCTGCTGTATGATGGGGGAGAACGTGTGCAGTGGTGCAACCCGTACTTGAATCAAATTACTGAAGAGGATGGAAATACGGCCATTGGTCGGCCATTAAATGAAATTGCCGAACCGCTAAGCAAATTAATCGCGTCTGATAAGGAATCAATGATCATTGCGTTAAATGAACGGCAATACCGCGTGCGTTTAAAACGGCAGGAGAAACTGCTTTACTTTACCGATATTACGGACATTCTGGAAATTAAGAAACACTATTACAATGAAAAAACGGTTCTCGCACTCATCTTCCTGGATAACTATGATGAAGTAACACAGGGCCTTGAAGATCAGGTGCGCAGCACGATTAATAATGAAACAACGACGATCATTAAGAACTGGGCATCAGAACATGGTATCTATCTCCGCCGTACGGCTTCAGATCGATTTCTCGCGGTCATGAATGAACGATTGCTTCACTCTATAGAGGAACAGCATTTTTTAATTTTGGATAAAGTGCGAGAGATTACGGTTCCGCTCAGCCACATTCCTTTGACGTTGAGTATTGGTGTCGGAGCAGGCACGGTGTCGCTTGAGGATTTGGGAAGTTATGCTCAGTCAGCCTTGGACCTGGGGCTTGGACGCGGTGGTGATCAAGCAGTCATTAAACGTCCGGACGGTGATGTACGTTTCTACGGCGGTAAATCGAATCCGGTGGAAAAACGTACAAGAGTGCGCGCGCGTGTGATTTCACATGCATTGTCTGAGCTCATGCTGGAAAGCGATCAAGTGATGATTATGGGTCACCGTGCTCCGGATCTGGATTCAATCGGTTCGTGTATCGGCATCTTAAAGATCGCTCATGCGAATGGGCGGAGTGCCAAAATTATTATGGATCAAGCAAATAATGTTTCCGGTGTTTCGAAACTGCTTGAGGAATTGAAAAAACAAAAGAATCTATGGTCGAATCTCATCAGTGCTGATCAGGCAGCTGACCAAATAACGAAACGAACGCTTATGGTCATTGTTGATACGCATCGTCCGTCGATGGTCGTTAACTCACAGCTGCTCAGCAGCGTTCATCGTGTAGTGGTTATCGACCATCACCGCAGAGCTGAGGAGTTTATCAAGGATCCAGTACTTGTCTACATGGAGCCGTATGCTTCGTCAACATCCGAACTGGTTACTGAGCTTCTTGAATATCAGCCCAATGAGCGTCCTTTGGATCTGATTGAAGCGACAGCCATGCTCGGCGGCATTGCTGTTGATACGAAAAATTTTACACTTCGAACAGGTTTTCGAACATTCGATGCCGCTTCGTATTTGCGTGCGCATGGTGCGGACACAATCTTAGTGCAGAAGTTTCTTTGCGATGATTTGGACCAGTTCAATCAGCGTGCGGAATTAATTCGCAGAACACAGCTCTATAAAACGAATATTGCAATTGCCGTGGGTAAAGATGATCAAGTCTATGATCAGGTACTTCTTGCACAAACGGCCGATACAATGTTGATGCTCGAAGGAATCCGTACCTCGTTTGTCATTGGCAAACGAACCGATGGACAAATCGGCGTCAGTGCACGCTCACTTGGTGATTTGAATGTCCAGGTAATCATGGAGAGTATCGGCGGAGGCGGCCATTTGAACAATGCTGCGACACAGATGGCAGACACAACGATTGAAGAGGCGACCACTCGTGTCACTCACGCAATTGATCTGTATCTTGAAGGAGGTCTATCCTAAATGAAAGTTATTTTTCTGAAAGATGTAAAGGGAAAAGGAAAAGCAGGGGAAATCAAGGATGTATCAGAGGGTTATGCCCGTAATTATCTGTTGCCAAAGAAAGTGGCAGTAGAAGCAAATAAGGGCAGCATGAGTCAATTGGAAGCGCAAAAGAAGAAGCGCCAAGAAGTTGAGGAAAATGAGCGCCTTGAAGCGATCGCGCTGAAAGAAAAAATTGAAAACATGACGATCGAGATGAAAGCAAAATCCGGAGAAGGCGGCCGACTGTTTGGCTCAATTACCAGTAAACAAATCGCGCAATCTCTTAAAAAAGCGAAGATTTCTATTGATAAACGGAAAATTGATTTACCGGAACCGATTCGCAGCTTAGGTTATACAGATGTTCCATTGAAGCTGCATCCGCAGGTTTCAGCAAAGGTTAAAGTACATGTAACAGAAGAATGAAAAATTCTATCCGCCCGGTGCCGGCGCACCTCGGCGGATTTTAACGGTTTGGTCTTATTAAAGGATTATGCAGCTTGTTATTATTTATTGGCTTATCCGTGAAAAGGGATTTTCGCGCCTTTCAAACTGTTGAAAAGTTTGTCGATTTGATGCAGCAAGTTCTTAACCGTTGTTATCAAAAAAGCGGTAAGCGGAGCGGCCAATAAAATATCAATGTTTTAGAAGGAGGGGCGATATGAGCGATTTATTTGCTGACCGGATTCCCCCGCACAATATGGAAGCGGAGCAAGCGGTGCTCGGTGCAATTTTTCTTGAGCCTTCAACGGTGATTACTGCTTCTGAGCTACTTGTTCCGGACGACTTTTACCGGACAAGCCACCAGCTTATTTTCTCGGTGATGCTGGATCTTTCAGAACGGAACGAACCGGTCGATGTGGTCACAGTAACGAATGCACTTCAGAATTCAAAGCGGCTTGAGGAGATCGGCGGGGTATCTTATTTGGCGGAGCTGGCAGGATCTGCACCGACAGCTGCCAACATTGAGTATTACTGCTCCATTGTTTCTGAAAAAGCAACACTTCGCCGTTTGATACGAACAGCAACACAAATTGTTTCCGATGGCTATACGCGTGATGATGGTGTCGAGGGCATTCTAGATGATGCAGAACGGAAAATACTTGAAGTAGCTGAGCGAAAGCGGAATGGTGAATTTCAATCGATCAAGGATGTGCTGATTGAAACCTATGACAATATTGAAATGCTGCAAAAACGCAAGGATGATGTCACCGGCACACCAACCGGCTTTCTTGAACTTGACCGGATGACCGCAGGCTTCCAAAAAAGCGATCTTGTTATTGTCGCCGCTCGTCCCTCTGTAGGTAAGACAGCCTTTGCTCTTAATATTGCGCAGAATGTTGCCATTAAAAACGAGGCAAATGTCGCGATTTTCAGTTTGGAAATGGGAGCAAAACAACTGGCAATGCGTATGTTGTGCGCAGAAGGGAATATTAATGCTCAGAAGCTGCGAACAGGCAGCTTGGAGGATGAAGATTGGCAAAAGCTGACGTATGCAATGGGCAGCCTGTCACGTGCGGGTATTTACATTGACGATTCTCCGGGTATTCGTGTCAACGATATCCGTTCCAAATGCCGAAGACTGAAGCAGGAAAAAGGTCTGGATATGGTGATGATTGACTACCTGCAGCTGATCATGGGTTCCGGCGGCGGTCAAAGACAAGAGAATCGTCAGCAAGAAGTATCCGAAATTTCGCGAACACTAAAAGCGATGGCCAGAGAACTGGATGTACCGGTTATTGCGCTCTCACAGCTGTCGCGTGGCGTGGAAGCACGTCAAGATAAACGTCCGATGATGAGCGATATCCGCGAATCTGGAAGTATTGAACAGGATGCTGATGTTGTTGCGTTCCTATATCGTGATGATTACTACAATAAAGAAAGCGAAAAGCAGAACATAATAGAAATCATTATTGCTAAGCAGCGTAATGGTCCGGTAGGTACCGTCGAACTGGCTTTTGTTAAAGAATACAGTAAATTCGTCAATATTGATCGGAAACACAGTGATGATGATATACCAAGAGGCGCATAATGGTTTTCTACATGTTCTAATCCGAACAATTAATAAAACGGAGCTCGAAATGTTCGTCTCCTCATTGACTTTTAAAACTAATTCCTGTTAGACTTAATAGTGGCTTTAGTGAACTAAAATATTATTTTGTAGAAGTTGGGGGCTAAGTGAATGTCTTCTGTTGTTGTTGTTGGCGCACAGTGGGGCGATGAAGGGAAAGGAAAGATTACCGACTACCTTTCTGAGAACTCGGAAGTAGTTTCACGCTATCAAGGCGGAGATAATGCCGGGCATACAATCGTCTGGAACGGCAAGACGTACAAATTACGATTAATGCCATCAGGAATTCTTTATAAAGAAAAGATCTGTGTTCTTGGGAACGGAATGGTTGTCAATCCTAAGTCCCTGTGCAGAGAATTGGACTACATGAAGGAGAGCGGTGTGAGCACGGATAATTTGCGTATCAGCAACCGTGCCCATGTGATCCTCCCTTATCACTTGAAGCTGGATATGCTTGAAGAAGAAAACAAGGGTGCGTCCAAGATCGGTACAACGCAGAAGGGCATTGGTCCTGCTTATATGGATAAAGCGGCGCGTGTCGGCATCCGGATGGCTGATCTTCTGGAGCCGGAGACCTTCCGAGCGAAGTTGGCGAAAAATCTAAGAGAGAAAAATCGACTTCTTGAGAAGTTCTATGATACCGAAGGCTTCAATATTGATGATATTTATGATGAATACATTGGATACGGAGAACGCTTGAGACCTCTCGTGTGCGATACTTCTGTCGTTTTGAACGATGCACTTGATGCCGGTAAACGCGTCCTGTTTGAAGGCGCACAAGGATGCATGCTGGATATTGATCAAGGCACGTATCCATTCGTCACCTCCTCCAATCCGGTAGCCGGTGGCGTCACGATTGGCGCTGGTGTTGGTCCATCAAAAATTAATCACGTTGTCGGTTGTGCGAAAGCATACACAACTCGTGTCGGGGACGGTCCGTTTCCAACAGAACTTACCGATGCAATTGGTGATCAGATTCGTGAAGTCGGTCATGAATATGGAACAGTAACCGGACGTGCACGCCGTGTCGGCTGGTTTGACAGCGTAGTCGTTCGTCATTCGCGCCGTGTCAGCGGTCTGACGGATCTCTCGCTGAATTGTGTGGACGTCCTCACCGGACTCGAAACGGTAAAAATTTGCAAAGCTTATAAATATAAGGGAAAACTGATTGAAGAATTCCCGGCCAGTTTAAATGTTCTTGCTGAATGCGAACCGATTTACGAAGAAATGCCTGGTTGGAAAGAAGATATTACCGGAGCAAAATCGCTTTCTGATCTTCCTCCAAATGCTCGTCACTATATTGAACGGATTGCACAGTTAACTCAGGTTGGTCTGTCACTGTTCTCTGTCGGTCCGGACCGTACGCAAACCATTGAAGTGCGCAATCCCTTCCGCTAATCTAAAAATTAATGGAATAAAAGTTGATGTCATGGCCATCCTTAAAGAGGCTGTGGCATTTTTAATATTATTTTTCAAAGCAGAAAGCTGCTTATCAGGTTCGAGATTCCCGGCCTGTCCTCGAGGTTCAAAGAATCAATTTCAAAAAAAACTTGCGTTAATAAAGCGACCATGGTAAAATATTTCTTGTGCCGCAAAAAGACATGCTTTTCTTTTTAATAATATCGCGGGGTGGAGCAGTCTGGTAGCTCGTCGGGCTCATAACCCGAAGGTCGTAGGTTCAAATCCTGCCCCCGCAACCAAATGGATCCGTGGTGTAGGGGTTAACATGCCTGCCTGTCACGCAGGAGATCGGCGGTTCAAATCCGCTCGGATCCGCCATTATTATGGCTCGGTAGCTCAGTCGGTAGAGCAGAGGACTGAAAATCCTCGTGTCGGTGGTTCGATTCCGCCTCGAGCCATGTTTTGCCAAACATAAGCGATAAAACGCTCTTAATAGAAATGGTACTTAAGTGGGAAAAGTCTCTGAGATCAATCAGAGGCTTTTTCCTGTTTCGTAGGAGTAAAATAATTGTAGGCAGAAAAATAGCCTTGATTTCCAGCTAATGGAAATATCCGTTAACTGGAAATCAAGGACACCAAGCGGTAGCGCGGTAGGGCCGAGAAGCGATCGCTATGGAAAAGAGGGTGACCCCTTGGTAGAATCAAAGTTGAGCACAACGATTCGGAAGGAGCACCCTCATGAAACAGAATAGCACAGTGTACATGAATTTAAAACAATTGGAACAACTGGTCTGGCGACAGGTACAGGAAACCTTTGCTCAAGTGATGAAAAAGCTCTTGGAGGATATGGACCAACAGATTGCCGACGAACGAGATAAAAAACAGTATCGATGGGTGAGTAAACGCCCGCTTCAAATCACCAGCCTTTTCGGTGAACTCACGGTCGAACGCACGTACTATCGCGACCGAACCCAGAACGAATATGTCTATCTCCTGGATCGGTATTTGGACTTTGAAAATGCCGGTCATCTCAGCCCGATGGTTGAGGAAGCAGCGATTGAACTGGCGATTCAGGGCCCATCCTATCGCAAGGCAGCCCGGGCTCTGGAGACGTTTCTTGGCTATTCGGCCATCAGTCATGAAGCGATTCGGCGGCATCTGCTTGAGACGACACCGATCCCGAACCCACGGGAAACGATCCATCATCAAGTTCTTTTTATCGAGGTCGACGGTTTGTTTGTCAAGCATCAGGAAAAAGGCGTGCGAGGCAAGGAGGAACGCGTGGCCAAGATCCATCAAGGATGGGAAGAAAACGGGAAGCGGATCCAACTGAAAGAGAAGCGCCATTTCATCCACCGAGGGAAGCAGCCATTTTGGGAAGCGCTCGAGGATTTCTTGACAGAGACCTATGATTACGACCCCATCGTGCACAAGCTAGTCATTAACGGAGACGGAGCCAGCTGGATAACGGCTTGTCGCGACTATTTCCGAGATCGTGCCTTCTTTTGTATCGACCGCTTCCACGTGATTCGGGACATTCGCCGTCTGTTTTTCGGGCATCCTCGGTACAAAAACGTTCGAAAAGCCTTGCGCGCCTGGGATGGCACAGCGGTGGTGACTGAACTCAATAGTGCGGTTGGCACTCTTGAAAGCGAAACACAGGAAGAACGGCTGGAGGCACTCATCCAGCAACTTGAGAACTATCCGGAAGCATTAGGCGATTATCGAAAATGGCTGGAAACATTCGCGATCAACACGGAGGGGATGCGGACAATGGGTAGTGCGGAAGCGACGATGAGCCAATTGGCCAAACGCATGAAGAACGGCCGCAGTTGGGTCGAGAAAGGGAAACAGGCGATGATGAACGGCCTGGTTGCCCAGATGGATCACATGGGTCTCCAAACGCTGTTTGGTCGCATGGACCGTTGGAATGAGGTCAAGCAGGACGAGGCAAAACCTCCGAAACACTACGTGGAGAAAGTCACGCATACCGTGGGTGAATGGGCGCAAGGCAACTTACAGTATCTGCAAGGTAAATCAGGCATTCCGATACATCGGGCACTGAAGGCGCTGAAAGGTTTTTAAAAGACAACAAAGATTCAACAAGGACAACCCCTAAAACAGTGAATACGCTTACTTACCTAGTCATAAAAATTTCTGCCTACAATTGCTTGACTCAACCCCTGTTTCTGTCATTATGACATCGAGATCATGATTATGTTAAAATAAACAGGAAACAATCTGATCGATAAACGAGGGTTAATTCGGAACAAAGTGGTTCCATTCAGAGAGTAGAGTATGGATCATAAATTGCAAACGCAGCTCGCCATTACTCTGATACTGATCGAACGATTAGATAGTGGGACAAAGAAAATATTGCATGGGAAATAAATCACAAGAATTCAACAAGGGGGCTGCACGAATTGGAAAATAAAATTCTAGTTGTCGATGATGAACAGCCGATTGCGGATATAGTACAGTTTAATTTGGAAAAAGAGGGCTATGAAGTTATATGCGCTTATGACGGTGAGGAAGCACTTCAAAAGGTTGAAGAAGAAAATCCGGATATGATTCTGCTTGATGTGATGCTGCCAATCAAAGACGGTATGGAAGTATGCCGTGAAGTACGAAAAACGCATAATATGCCGATTATCATGTTGACAGCTAAAGATTCGGAAATTGATAAGGTACTTGGTCTTGAAATGGGCGCTGATGACTATGTCACAAAACCGTTCAGCAACCGTGAATTGATCGCAAGAGTTAAGGCCAATTTGAGGCGACACAGGCAAGAAGGTGCGGAAGAAGAGAAAAAACAAGAGAATAATATCGAAATCGGTGACCTCGTGATCCATCTCGATGCTTATGTGGTTACAAAACGAGGGAAAATGGTTGAATTGACGCATCGTGAATTTGAGCTCCTTCATTATCTTGCCGATCATATCGGACAAGTAATGACTCGAGAGAATTTGCTGCAGACGGTGTGGGGCTATGACTATTTTGGCGATGTGCGTACCGTGGACGTTACGGTGCGACGGCTGCGCGAGAAAATTGAGGACAATCCAAGTAGGCCGGCATGGATTATAACACGGCGCGGTGTCGGTTACTATTTGAAAGAACCAAATCAGGAGTCTAGTGATGAATAAGGTCGGTTTCTTTAAATCGATTCAATTTAAAGTCGTTTTAATCTATGTACTTCTTATTCTGCTTGCCATGCAACTGATCGGTGTGTATTTTACAGATCGCGTCAAAACGATAACTCTTGACAGCTTTGAGAAGTCGCTTGAAAGTCAGAGCCAGTTAATTGCATGGAATGTCGGCGAAGCCATACGTGAAGCAAAGGAAACGAATGCCGATGATTCGAATCATGTGACGGATCAGATTCAGAACCAATTGCTGGAGCTTGATAGTAATATTAGAGAGATTCAAGTCATCGATCCAAACATGGTTATTATTGCTGCAGATGAGAAGCATCAGAGTACCGTAGGAAAACGAACAACCAACAGGCTGGTCATTCAGAATCTGTCATCAAAGGTAACCAATAAATACCGAACTACTGACAATAAGAATGGTGAACGCGTCGATGTTGTGACCACACCGATTCAAGTAGACAGCATGCATTATGGTACGCTTTATGTCGAGAAAAGCTTTGAAAGTGTCTATAGTCAGCTGCAGCAAGTCAATCAGATTCTTGCATCGGCGACCATCTTCGCATTATTGGTCACAGCGATTTTAGGCTTTTTTCTCGCACGCACCATAACACGTCCGCTTGTACAAATGCAGCGTCAAGTACTTGCCGTGTCACAAGGGAATTTTACGAGAAAGGTGAAAATGAGTGAGCCGGATGAGATTGGTCAGCTCGCCACTTCGTTTAATAACATGACAATGAAGTTGCGTGAAGCGAATGCGACAACAGAATCAGAGCGGCGCAAATTGAAGTCGGTCCTTACCTATATGACCGACGGGGTCATTGCGACTGATCGCAAAGGGAACGTTATCTTGATGAACAACCGCGCTGAGCAGCTGCTCAATGTTTATCGCCACGATGTGACCGGCAATTCGATTTTAGATTTGCTCAAGATTCGCAAAGAGCACAAAATCATGGATCTCTATGAGTTAAATGATTCCATTGTGCTTGATTTCAGCACAGACGATGAAACAATCCTGTTGCGTGCGAACTTCTCAGTTGTTAAAAAGGACAACGGGCTTGCCAATGGGTTAATCGCGGTGATTCATGACGTAACGGAACAAGAGCAAGTAGATATGGAACGGCGCGAATTTGTGGCCAATGTCTCGCATGAACTGCGTACACCGCTGACCACAATGAAAAGTTACTTGGAAGCGCTGCAGGACGGAGCGGTTGAAGACGCAGCACTCGCAACGAAGTTCCTTGGCGTGACCCAGCGTGAAACGGAGCGTATGATCCGCTTGGTCAACGACCTGCTCCAACTTTCCAGACTGGATTCCAAAAACCATAATCTTCGTCTTGAACGAACGAACTATATAGAATTCTGTGGCAGTATTGTTGATCGATTTGAAATGTCCAAAAAACAAAATATTGAGTTTGTCCGCCATTTTCCGAAAGGGTCGTTCTTTGTTCAGGTCGATCGCGACAAACTGACGCAGGTGATCGATAATATTATTTCCAACGCGATTAAATATTCTCCTGAGGGCGGTATTATTACGATCCGCATCACACGCAGAGGACGAAATATCCGAACAATGATTAGTGATCAGGGGGTCGGTATTCCGAAGGAAAATCTGCCGAAGATTTTTAACCGATTCTATCGTGTTGATCGTGCGCGTTCACGTAAATTAGGCGGTACAGGACTGGGACTCGCCATCGCCAAGGAAATGATTGAGGCGCTGGGCGGAGAAATCTGGGCGGAAAGTGACTGGAACCGAGGCACAACCATTCATTTTGTACTCCCGCTGGATAGAAGGGAACTCTAAGATGCATCGTGAAGTATTCAAATCCGTATTGTTGGGTGTGCTCGTACTTGCGAGCGTCGCAATGACCTTCAATATACTTTTCTATAAATCTGATTTCCGGAATTATAATCCGAATTCAACGAAACAGGTCGCCATCGCAAAGGCGCAAAAAATACCTGAAGTGATTCGCCCTAATTTGATGCTGGAACGCAATAAGAACGGTGAGTTTGGTCAAACCAGCAGCAGTCAGATACAAAAGGTGTACACGCTGCTTCGCCAGTGCGTTTTTAGTGACCTATCAAGTGATGACTCCGACAATGACAACGGTAGTGACAGCACTCATTATAAGCTTGTTTTTCCGGCGCCGCTTACATTTGATGCGTTGAGCAAAGTGTTTCAATTTGACAATGATAAGTCACAGAGTACAAATCATGTGCTTGTAGATCGTGTTGACGTATTCAGTTCCTCGAACGGACAAAATGTTACGGCAATTTTCTCTTCTCAAGATGAAAAAAGTAAATTCTATACAACGGTTGATCATTTGAATATTAACAGTTTGAAAGCTTTATTTGCTGATGTGGATCTTCGCCCTTATGAGCGTACGGCTTTGAAAGGAAAGGTCGTCTATTTACCCCAGGAAAAGACAGCAGTAGATTCAGAAGTCAGCTATTATGAACGACTTTCCTTAGAAAAATTCATACCGATTTTTTTTACCGATCCCGATAACGTATTTGCTGCAAAAGGAAAAACAGAATACACGGACAGCGAGCGGCAAATAGAACGCACGAATAATATTATCCAGTTTGTGAATCCGGGAATTACGAGTACATCGGAACAAAAACAGGATCCGATTATCGGCAGCTTTGACTGGGTGAACAGCGTTAAATTATGGACTGATGATTATATTTACCAAGGTGTTACATTGAAAAATTTTCGCGGGGATGGAACAGTCAGCTTTCGTATGACCATAGGCGACTATATGGTATTCAATACGGAGTACCCCAATTGGTATTTGAGTATGATTGAGCTTACTTGGCGAAGCGGTGAATTAAGCAACTATAAAGGCACGCTTCTTGATTTGAATCCTGTTGACAGTCAGGGAAGCATGACACTTGACTCAGGTAAAGATATACTTAATCAATTGAGCCAAGCCAATGTACATGTAAAGTCTATTGAAGATCTGGCTATTGGCTATGAATTGAAAAATCCGGACACAGGTTCAGACCAATCCATAGTGGCAACGCCGGATTGGTTTTATAAAATCGGCGGCCGCTGGTATTCAGTGACCGGTGCGCTTCTGCCTGCCCATGGTATTAACGGGAAGGAGGATCCGTCATGAATTGGAGCAGAACAAAATCAATTTTCATTATTTGTTTTCTTCTTCTCGACGTCTTTCTCGTCTTTGAGATGTACATGAGACAGCAGGATGAGAGTGTTGAAGACGTCTCAGACAGCGGGTCGAAATACAGTAATTACAAAGCAGAAACCGTGATTCCATCACTGCCTAAAGATGTCACGTTCCTTCGTGGAACAAGAATTGATTTTAATCAACAGAAAGATGCGCTTGTTCAGTTAACGGATCGTAAAGAGGATGCCGAAAAGCAAAAAATCACTTTGGAAGAGGATGGTCGGCAATTGACGGGGCTCTTTTCGACTCCTAAAGTGCTTGGCAATGTTAAGAAGAATGAAGATATACAAAACACGCTGCTTAGCATGGTTTATCAGGGGCAGGATTATAAATTCTGGGAGCTTGGGGCCGATAAAAGCACTGTGAAATTTGTCCAGACTTACCGTAACCGGCCAGTGTATGTCAGCACTCGAAATCGATTGCAGATGCTTGATTTTACCGTTCAAGATGATCAGGTGACAGGCTTTCATCAAAACTATTTTAAATTAAGCTCGAATCAGAATAACCAAGTGGATCTGATTAATGCTGAACAAGCTATTAAGTATTTGGCAGATCGAACCGATCTAGTGGGCTATAGTACCTTGCACATTAAAGCAATTGAACTATGCTACCTAAATACGGTAGGTGATGGCAGCGCTGACCCGCTCATCTTCGTTCCGGCATGGCATATTACGATTCGTACGAACGGTCATACAAGTGATTACTTTGTTAACGCGGTCTCTGGCAACGTACAATCAGTCAATTAAAGGTCGATTTTTTCACCCTTGGGAGGGGTAGAAGTGACGTTACATTTTAGTGTACTGGCAAGCGGCAGTACGGGGAACTCGCTCTATATCGAAACGGAGCAGCAACATTTATTAATTGATTGCGGATTAAGCGGCAAGAAAATGATTGAATTACTAGGGCAAATCGGACGCCGACCAGAAGATATCGATGGGATTCTGGTCACCCATGAACACAGTGATCATATCAAAGGGCTTGGCATTTTCGCGCGCCGTTTTCATACGCCGGTTTATGCAAATAAGAAGACATGGCAGGCGATGTCGGCCGGAATTGGCGAGATTCCAGTCGAGCAGAAGTTTGAGTTTGCGCCGAATACAACGAAGGAATTCGGAGGCTTGGTTCTTGAGTCGTTCTCTGTTTCCCATGATGCTGCTGATCCGATGTTTTATGTTGTTCATGATCACGAGAAGCAGCTGACACTGCTGACTGATCTCGGTTATGTTTCCGAGCATATTAAGGGGTTAATTAATAACTCAGATGCATATATTATGGAAGCAAATCATGATACAGAGATGCTCATGATGGGGCGCTATCCATGGAGTGTGAAACGGCGTATTTTGGGCGATACCGGTCATATTTCAAATGAAGAATCAGGGCTCGCACTGACTGATGTATTTGGAGACCGGACAAAGAAAATTTATCTTGCCCATTTGAGCAAGGATAATAATATGAAAGAATTGGCACGGATGAGTGTCGGTCAGCGTTTGGAAAGCATTGGGCTTAAATTAGGAAGGGAAGTAGCTCTTCATGATACCGATCCTGATCACGCAACGGAATTAACCGCGATTTAGGTTTAGTTGATGGTGACTTTGGCTATTCTTTACATAGAACAACGGCAATTTTACGATGCATATAGAAATAGTCACATAATTTTTATTAGCAAGATATTCAGTGGTAAATTATTGATAAAGAAGTTATGTGATTACTGGGACTTCAGATCGTTTTGAAGATCGTGCGCGTTTCTTTGGTTCCGGGTATCATTGTAAATGTTGTGAGGGGGAAATGTGTATGGGGTATTATGATGACAACCACATAGGGAGCGATTCGGAATCCGAAGGCAATTCCCGCCAAAAACGAGAAACCCGCATGCGTGGCGGTTGGTTTTTCTCGGGTTTCATCGGGGCTGTCGTCGGTATGGTTTGTCTTTTGATCTTTGCTCCTATACTTTCGGATCTAGGCGTCTTTCCCTATCAGGTGTCGACAGGCGCACAGAATTCCAATAATGTGAGCAATCCGACATTCAATCGGCAAATGAATGTTAATGTTACCTCATCGGTTACTGAGGCGGTAGACAAGGTATCACCTGCAGTTGTAGCCGTCATTAATCTGCAAAAGGCAAATTTCTTTGATAATAAGTATACTGAATCAGGAATCGGTTCAGGTATTATCTATAAAAAGGATAATCAGTATGCTTATGTGGTAACGAACAACCATGTGGTTTCTGGTGCGGAAAAAGTGGAAGTTCGCTTGAATGATGAATTAAAAACAAATGCTACAGTTCTGGGAAAAGATGCACTTTATGATTTGGCAGTGTTGCGAATCCCGGCGAAGAACGTTAAAAGCGTTGCAGAGTTCGGCAATTCGTCCAAACTAAAGCGAGGCGAGCCGGCGATTGCAATTGGCAACCCGCTCGGATTTTCCGGTTCGGTAACTGAAGGAATTATCAGTTCGACGAGCCGAACGATTCCGGTTGAAAGCAACAACGCTTCAATCGAGGCACAGGTTCTCCAAACAGATGCGGCCATTAACCCTGGGAACAGCGGTGGTGCTCTTGTGAATATTGCAGGTCAGGTCATCGGTATTAACTCATCAAAAATTGCGTCGACAGGAAGCGGTACTGATGAGGGCGTTGAAGGTATCGGATTTGCAATTCCAATTAATGTTGCGAAACCGGTCATCAACAAACTTGAATCCGGGGGCAAAATTGAACGGCCGATGCTGGGCGTCAGTATCGTCGACCTTTCCATGGTACCGAATGAAGAAGCAAAGCAACTACAGCTGCCGTCCGATGTAAAGACCGGACTGGTTGTTACCGATGTTCAAAGCTCAAGTCCTGCTGCCAAGAGCGGGCTCGAAGCAGGCGATGTCATTACGGAGATCAATGGGCATAAAATCAAAAGCTATATTGAATTTTCCACGTACATGTACACGGAGCTTCATGCCGGACAAACGGTGAATATTAAATATTACCGGATGGGTAAAGTGCATAACTCCACGTTAACGTTAGGAAGCAAGACATTTTCTTAATAGGTAAATACCATGCGGGCTCAATAACCGGAATAAGGTTATTGAGCCCGTTTTTATTACACAATGTGAGTAACATTGTGGACAAGATGTTGTGAACAAATATAAGCAGGGCTGTGGACAATCTGTGTGCATCATCGAATAAATATCCACAACTTATCCACATTTGAGGAAAAACTGTTCATAACTCTGAAAATTCATCACATTCAACTATGATAAAATAAAAAGAAATCATATGTGTAAAAAGAATAAAAGCAGTGAAAAACCCGGTAGCATGGGAGTTATTTGTATATGCAGAACACAATGGTACATGAAAAAGTCGATGAATGAATAAATAGTGAATTGTGACAAATTCTGAGCGGTTATAATGAAAATAGTTATCCACATTCGTCAAAATACAACATTTTTCGATGCGTATATCTTGTGGCAAACGAATGATTCCATACAGAATATAGAAATGGCCTGTGGATATGTGTATAACTTCTGTGCATAACTCATAATAAGGTTGGGATAAGTTGTGAATATCAGTATTTTAACGGTTGGAAAACTAAAAGAAAAATATTTTAAACAAGGAATCGATGAATATGCAAAACGGCTTGGTCCCTATGCCAAAGTTAAGATCATTGAAGTTCCGGACGAAAAAGCACCGGAAAATCTTTCCGAAGCGGAAATCGAACAGGTGAAATGTTCCGAGGGTGAACGCTTGCTGAAGAAACTGCCCGATAATGCCTACGCGATTGCACTTGCCATCAAGGGAAAGCAGATGCCTTCCGAAGACTTCGCGGAAAAAATTCAGGAACTAGCAACTTATGGTCACAGTGACATTGCCTTCATCATCGGCGGGTCAAACGGCCTGAGCAATGAAGTTCTGAGCAGAGCCGATTTCCAGCTCTCCTTCTCCAAATTCACATTTCCGCATCAGCTCATGCGTCTGATTCTGATCGAGCAGATTTATCGAGCGTTTAAGATTATGCGGAATGAACCGTATCATAAGTAAATGAGGTTTTTTGGGGGGAGTCAGTGAATAAATATACATAAAGAAATTTTCGTAAAGCGTAGTAGACAGCAACCGCCAAACTTCTGCCGACCTCTGCGCCCCGCGTCCAGCGACTTTCTAACGTGCCGATAGATAATAGATAATAGGCATCGATCAATTCGGCGCTTGTGAGAAGCAGCTGCATACGGCGTGATGGACAATGCGTACATAGGCCAGCTTTTCGATCGTCGGTAATCCTTTTCCAAAAACCGCACTGTCGTCCGTACACGGCCGGACGAACGCACCACCGAACATGTCGGATGGTTGTAATGACCGGCATACAAATGAGCAGATGACGCCCAATAATTGCGCTTAAAATACGGCGTAAGGGACTGAATGACCGGCGTCGTAATCAGCGCACTCCGGCAAAGATATTCAGCGAATCTTTCATGGGTGTGTCCGTGATATAGCTGACACGCGCCAGGCATTCGTTCTGCGTGACCGACAACACGGGTCGTATCCAATGGCGTTTGTTCGATCGTGTTTTTCGTGTGCGCTCTCCCTTGATTTCCTGCATCGATGCATCCTTCTCTCCTTTTAAGTCTGCGACACATTCTCATGGTCGCAGACTTAATTTATGAGAGGGACAGCCAAATAGAACCATGCGACACTTATTTCTTGCGTGAAGGCAGTCCATATTTCTTTTGGTGCTCTAAGATTTTTTGGATGAGTTTGTCCCGTTCCTGTTTAGTGAGCTTTCTTCGCCATGGGTTATATCTCCTTTTAAAATTGGCATGGCAAAAAAGGTCAACAATTAGTCACATTAACTAATTGTTGACCTTTTTTAATAGGAGCATAGTGTACAAGGGTGCAAAATGGAGGGATAATGCTATGATCCAAACAAGATTTAAAGTTATTCTAGACTGGCCAAATTGCATATCAGGGGTTGATAATAACCAAAATATGTTGCTTGGCGCGTTACTTAGTCATGTGGTAATTATCTATTGACTATCGTTCGGCAATTATAGACTAGCTTGTCAGTAATATGACCAACACAGCAAAGGAAGGCTCTAAGAGAGCGGATAAATATACTTATCCAAATCCATCTCCATCTCTCTGCTTTTCATGCGACGGTTATCAATTTATTTCGTAATTTTGAAAGGCCCATTGTTGCATCCTTGAAAGAATAAGTATTTTCGTGTATTATAAATAACACGAACGTATGTTCCTGATTATGTGGATGACAGTATTTAGGCATGTTTTTGGCAAGGTTTAACAGATATAACGATTTATGATGGGAATAAGCACCCGGCACATCCCCTTTCATTCCTCTTGATGACATAGAAAACACATCATGTCATACTATCTTGAATTTTATGTATCTGAACATATGGAAAATACTAATTGAATCAGGTGGGCGAAATGAAAAGTGTTAGAAATCCTAGTGAAAAACAAGCGGTTATCGATCTAAAAGATTATCTTTATCGTTGCCAGTTGTTATTTGTGAAGATGACGCAATCGCCTTTTTTGTTTGATGATTATCATATTGAAATCAGTCGCTAGATTGCAATAATAAATTAGCCATCTGGACATCCGGAGGTACCACTAGGTTTGTTCCTGCCGCCTAGGCGGCAGGAACAAAAAGCAACTCAACTCACCAGTTTCTGTAATTCCCTTTTGAATGCTTCAGCGGGTGTCCGGTAGTTCAGAATCTTCCTTGGGAGATGGTCAATGGCTCGAATCATTTGGCAGATGAACGTCCGAGAATAATTTTCGATCGGCCGACCCTTCGGAATGAACCTGCGGATCATCCCATTGTGACGTTCATTCGTCGGCCGTTCCCAGGCGGCGTACGGATGTGTGTAGTAGACATGCGTGTCCTGATCCTTCAGGCTGTTCGTCAAGCTTGAGAACTCGCTGCCATTGTCGGCCGTGATCGTCCGAAAGACGCGACCGAACAACGGACCAAATCGGTCGATTAACCGCTTGATGGCATAGTCTACTGAATCCGGATCTTTGCCGTCAATCTTTTGGGAGATCGTGTCACGGGTCTTGCGTTCCACCAGTGTCAGGAGCACATCGTCTCCACCGGATTTTTTACCGACCACGGTATCGATCTCCCAGTGCCCAAACTGTTCTCGCTTCTGAACTTCCGCAGGCCGGTCGTCAATACTGTCCCCCAGATGCTTGATGTTGGGTCGATGCCTGGATTTTTTGGAACGGTAACGGAGTTTGTTGGGCAGATCCAGGTTCTTTACTTTCAGGAATCCGCGATCGATATAGCGGTATAACGTCCGCGTGCAGACCCTGACCTTGCTTTTCCACTTCGGATCTCGGTTGGCGGCACCACAGACCGCATCAGGAGACCATTTGTCTGGGGACAGGATCTTATGCTCGGCATAGGCGATGAAATCTGAAGCGGCTGCCAGTTTATACCTGCGCCCACAATGACTGCGATTACGTTCATAGATGGCTTGTCCGGTCTCCGGAAAATAAGCTTGAAAGTGTCGATGGTTGGCGCCGATCTGGGTGGTTGTTCCCCGACGCAGTTCGTTCAGCACGGTCTGGTGGGAACATCCGATCGCACGTGCAATCTCACGTGATGAGCGTTGCTCCTGATGAAGGACTTGGATTTGTCCGCGCTGGTAGGCATTCAAATGTGTAAATGTACGATGTTTTGTGCTAGGCTTGAGATATACCATTATAAAATCCGCTTCTTTCATTATGGTTTCGACACTTTTAATGATAACACCGGATTTTATGATGGTGTTTTATTACTCCAACCTAACTGGCTAATTTGATTTTACAACTGGCCTTTTATAAATACCGCATTTCTTGGACCACATTACAGAGAACAATTTTTTGAGAATCCCATGCAACGGTTGCATGAATTTCTGCTATAATGAAGTACACGGGAGGAATATTGATGGTAACCATTCGGGATGTAGCAAAATATGCTGGTGTATCTGCATCAACGGCATCACGCGCCATACGGAATAGTTCACTAATCAGCCCAGAAACACGAAAAAAAGTGCAACTTGTTGCAAAAAAAATGAACTATGTTCCAAATTTCAACGCACATAATCTAGCAACTAACGCCAATAACACTGTTGGTATTGTTTTCCCAGTTGATAAGGATGATTTGTACCAAAACCCCTTTTATACTGAATTAATTGAAGGCATTAATCAGGAGTTAACACCAAAGCATTTTTTCATGACGGTGGCTTTAGGTGGTACCATAAAGGAATTGAAGCAAACTATCAAAATAATGATTGAAAATAGTAAAATTGAGCAATTCATTTTATTGTATTCTATTGAAAATGATCCTATTTTGAAATATTTGCAGCAACGAAAAGCAAAGTATGCTGTCATTGGAAAGCCCTATACTAACGCCAATAGCATCCCCTATGTCGACAATGATAATGTCAATGCTGGATTAGATGCAACGGAATATTTGATAAACAAAGGACATCGTCAGTTAGGGTATGCTTTTACTAGTAGATACCGATTGGTACAAACAGACCGAATGCTTGGTTTTCATGAAGCAATTCGTCGCAATGATTCTTATGGTTATGATCTGGAACTGTGCAGTGAACGTTTTGGTACCGCCATTAAGGAATACTTGCAACGCTATCCAGACATTTCTGCCATTTTGGCGAGTGATGATATTTTAGCCTTTCAAGTCCAAAAAGCTGTGCAGCGAATTGTCCCTGAAAGGCAGATTGAACTGATGGGATTCAACGATTCTTTATTTGCTAAATTTGCCGAACCGAAAATCAGCACCGTACAAATTTATCCGAAACGACTTGGCAAGGCAGCCGCACAGTTGATTATTCAGCAACTCGAGCAGGAATCGAATGAACCTTTCGAAAAAATAATTGTACCCTATAAAATCATCGAACAAAATTAATTAAAAAATTTATCGGCTGATTTGGTCCGCCAATCGTGCAGTTAATTCGCCTAAACCGCGAAGGAGCTGCTTTTTTGTTTGCTTTTTGATGCAATCGACTGTCCCTTCGTAAAAAAATCTTAAAAAACCCAATTGCAACCGGTTGCATTTTTTTGTAAGCCGTTACATAATAGATTATGCAAGTAACGAACATTATCCTTTTTAAGGCATTGTTGTTCGATTATGGAGGAGGAGAAAGAATGATGTATCAAGAACAACCCGTTAAGACCGATGTAAAAAGCACCGAACAGAAATTGCCAAGTCTCCCGGTCAGTACGATTTGGATGATTAGTTTTGGGTTTTTGGGCGTGCAAATGGCATTCTCATTACAAAGTTCAAATATGGGACGGATCTTCCAGACGATTGGCGCAGATCCTACTAAACTCGGTTTCTTCTTTATCTTGCCTCCGCTGGCAGGTTTAGTTGTTCAACCCTTAGTTGGTTATTTTTCCGACCGCACGTGGATACCAAAACTTGGTCGCCGTATCCCTTATCTGCTCATCGGAGCCATTGTTGCTGTCATTGTCATGTGCCTATTGCCTAATTCAGGCAGTTTTGGTTTTGGTTTTGGTTCAATGACAGCACTGACATTCGGAGCCATCACGATTCTGTTTATGGATCTGTCATCAAACGTTGCTATGCAACCGTTTAAAATGATGGTTGGCGATATGGTTAACGAGGAGCAAAAAGGGTTTGCCTATTCTATTCAAAGCTTTCTCTCAAACAGCGGCGCTGTGCTGGCTTGTATTTTTCCCTTTGTTTTAACCGTGCTGGGCACGTCAAACAGTGCACCAAAAGGGGTTGTTCCTCAATCAGTTGTTATTTCATTTTATGCCGGAGCAATTATTTTAATTGTCTGCAGTTTAATTACGATATTCAAGGTTAAAGAGTATTCACCTTCTGAGTATGCATTCTATCACGGGATCACAGATAAAACCGCTCAGAGAGAAAGTAACATTTTCAAACTGCTTGTCCATGCACCAAAAGTTTTCTGGACCGTTACTATCGTGCAACTCTTCTGCTGGATGGGTTTTCAGTATTTGTGGACTTACGGCGCAGGTGCCGTTGCTAAGAATGTTTGGCAGACGATTGATCCAACAAGCGCAGCTTATCAAGACGCCGGGAACTGGTTTGGTATTTTATCAGCTGTGTATTCATTTGCTGCCGTTTTGTGGTCACTTGTCTTGTCGCGCCTGCCAAATGATAAACGCAAACCGGCTTATGCCTTCAGCCTGTTGCTAGGCGGTATCGGTTTTGGTTCAGTATTCTTCATTCATAATCAATGGGCATTGATCGTTTCATTTATCTTGATCGGTATAACCTGGGCTGCTATGATGACATTCCCATTCACAATACTGACCAATGCTTTGTCTGGCGAGAATATGGGAACGTATCTCGGACTGTTCAATGGAAGCATTTGTTTGCCGCAAATTATTGCATCCTGTGCAAGCTTTGCCTTATTCCCGGCGTTTGGATCATCGATGCCGTCAATGATTTTATTTTCAGGTGTTATGCTGATTATCGGTGCATTCTCTGTTTCAATTATCAAAGAAACCTATGCAGAATAAGTTAATCAGCAATATTAATTGAAACCGCTTTGATTTTTGCTTGACGATGCAACCGGTTGCATTTAATATAAGAGCATGAAAGAGCATTCAAAATGGACATACGAGGAGGAATTGGCATGCAGCGAATTTTTGAAATTGACCCTTGGGAAGTCGTTACCCATAAATTAGACAAAGAAAACAAACGGGTGCAAGAAAGTATGACTAGTATTGGAAACGGCTACATGGGCATGCGTGGGTTTTTTGAAGAAAGTTATAGCGGAGACACACTGCAAGGACTTTACATCGGGGGGGTTTGGTTCCCTGACAAGACACGCGTTGGATGGTGGAAGAACGGCTATCCAAAGTACTTCGGCAAAGCGATCAATGCTGTTAACTTCATCAAAACAAACGTATTGATTAACAGCGAACCGATTGATTTAGCCAGTGATTCGATCAGCGGCTTTAAATTGCAGTTGGACATGAGACGTTCCATACTATCACGGGAATTTATTGTTGAAAAGGGCGACGCTAAATTAAAAGTATCCATTAATCGCTTTGTCAGCGCCGCACAAAAAGAATTATTCGTGGATGCTTATCAATTTGAAAACGAGGGTTCAACGCCTTTTAAATTAACCGTAAATACCCAAATTGACGCTGATGTTCAAAATGAAGATGCAAATTACGGAGAACGTTTCTGGAAAGTTTTAGATAAGTCCCAAAGTAATACCAAAGGTCATGTTGTAGCGATCACTAAAGAAAATCAGTTCGGTACTCCTCGATTTATCGTTGGTAATGAGATGGTCAACAAAACGGATTTGACTGCTGAAAAGACGGATGAATTAGAATTAGCCGTTCAAAACCAGTTCAGTAAAGAACTTGTACCAAGTGACACAGCTTATTTTGAAAAACGTGTCGTTGTCATTACTTCACGCGATTACGATGACCAAGCGAGTTTAATCAAAGCCATGCATGAATTAGCTGCCAAAATTGCGGATGAAAAGTTAGCCGATTTACAGGCGGCTCACACACATGTTTGGGCACAACGTTGGAAAAAATCCGATGTTGAAATTGACGGCGATGCTGCTGCACAACAAGGAATTCGTTTCAACCTGTATCAATTATTCTCTACGTACTATGGTGAAGATGATCGGCTGAACATTGGCCCTAAGGGCTTTACTGGCGAAAAGTATGGTGGTGCCACCTATTGGGATACCGAAGCATTTGCCGTTCCAATGTACTTAGGAGTTACCGATTCTACAGTGACCCGAAACTTGTTAATGTACCGTTATAAGCAGCTCGATGGTGCTTATGTCAACGCTAAAGAACAAGGCTTAAAGGGTGCGCTATATCCGATGGTGACGTTCAACGGAATTGAATGCCATAATGAATGGGAAATTACCTTTGAAGAAATTCATCGAAACGGCGATATCGCATTTGCCATTTACAACTACACCCGATATACAGGTGATAAATCCTATGTATTAAACGAAGGCAGCAAGGTCTTAACCGAAATTTCTCGCTTCTGGGCAGATCGGGTACATTATTCACAACGTAAGGATCAATACATGATTCACGGTGTAACCGGTCCAGATGAATATCAAAACAACATCAATAACAACTGGTATACGAACTACCTGGCACAATGGACTTTGAAATACACACTTGAAATATTGGATGAAGTTTCATCCGAACAAGCAGTTCAATTAAATGTTTCTAATGAAGAAAAGAAACAATGGAAAGAGATCATCAACAAGATGTACTTACCAGAAGACAAGAAACTTGGCATCTTTGTTCAGGACGACGGATTCCTGGATAAAGATTTAAAACCGGTCAGTGAACTTCCAGCTGATCAATTGCCGATTAACCAGCATTGGTCATGGGATAAAATTTTACGTTCGCCATACATCAAGCAAGGTGACGTTCTTCAAGGAATATGGGACTTTATCGATGAATTCACACCGGAACAAAAGAAAGCCAACTTTGACTTCTATGAGCCTTTAACCGTTCATGAATCAAGTTTATCTGCTTCGATTCATTCGATTTTAGCTGCCGACCTGCATTACGAAGATAAGGCAGTTGAAATGTATGAACGGACCTCCCGCTTAGACTTAGATAACTATAACAACGATACTGCCGATGGACTGCATATTACCTCAATGACCGGTAGCTGGCTCGCCATCGTGCAAGGCTTTGCAGGCATGCGCGTTCGCAATAATCAACTACACTTTGATCCATTCTTACCGAAGAAATGGGAAGGGTATCGCTTCCGGATCAACTTCCGTGGACGGATCATCCAAGTTGCTGTCGATCATGTGGGAACACGGATCACATTAGTTTCTGGTGAACCGCTCACCATTGATGTTAAAGGACAAAACGTTCAACTGGATTCAGAAACCGTCACGGCTTAAATTCATATTGAGTGAGTTTCTGCATTTATCCCTAAAGTATAGAGGAAAGTTAGGGGGTAGTAACGGTGAAAATTACGCAAGCAACGATTGGTTCAATTGTTGATGAGCCAATTACACAATATACCTTAGAAAACGATCACCATGTTCAGGTCGTCTGTATGTCCTATGCAGCAACTTGGCAAGGATTTATGGTTCCAGATCAAAATGTCAAATTACACAATTTGATTTTACGATTCGATGACATCAACACGTATTTGACGAATCCATTTCATGTTGGTAATACCATCGGTCGCGTAGGTGGCCGACTTAAAAATAGCAGCTTCGCCATTAACGGCATTAAATACCATGTTCCTGCAAACGAAGGTCCGAATTTAATTCATGGCGGCAACCATGGCTTTTCCAGTTGGAATTGGCATGCCGCTATGGAAAGCCTTCAAAATGCAGTGAACGTGACATTTAGTCGGAAGATAGCAACTCAAGATGATGGTTTTCCGGGAAATATTGAGGTGAAAATCTCATACACCCTAGACAATCAAAACAAAGTCACGATTCAATTTTTTGGTCAAAGTGATGCAGATACGCTCTTCAATCCGATGACGCATGTATATTTTAATTTGAGCGATGACCAAGAAACCATTATGAATCATGAATTGCAGATCAATAGCCTGCAACACGTTGAAGTCGATGATCAAAAACTGCCGACCGGTCGTTTACTTGAACATAGTGGAACGGCATTTGATTTTTCTAAACCTGTAATGTTGCAAAAAGCGCTCGCACAGCTACAAAAAGAAATGGGTAAAAACCAATTTGACGACGCATTCAAATTGGTCGGCCAAGAACATCCAGCTGTTGTGATTCGGGATAACGCTTCCCACCGTCAAATTCGCGTTTATTCTAACCGAAATGGTATCGTGATGTTCACGGCCAATCCTGAAGTGATTGGAAAATCGAAGGAATGGGAAGCAAGCCATCCCTATAATGGTGTGGCAATCGAAGCACAGACGCTTCCGGATGCCATTCATCATCCGGAATTTGGCGATATCGTATTAAAAGCGAATCAGCCGAAAGTATATACCGTACACTATCAATACGAAGAAATTTAATGAGAGGGGAAAATTGCTTGACAAACTTTAATGATATTAAGGGATTCATCTTTGATTTGGATGGCGTAATCGCGCTGACATCTAAGTATCACAGTCAGGCTTGGCATCAGATTGCCGATGAGTTGGATGCGACATGGACAAAATCACTTGAAGATGGGCTCAAAGGGATCAGTCGAATGGACTCTTTAGAAATGATTTTGAAAGCTGGCAATAAAGAAAACGACTATACCGAAGAAGAAAAAATCAAATTAGCGGCAAAGAAAAATGACAATTATTTGGCGCTTATTGGAAATATGAATAATGATGATCTTTTACCTGGAATACCAGAGTTCTTAGAAGATTTAATGGCCCACAATTATAAGATTTGTTTGGCATCTGCTTCAAAGAATTCTTCAATTATTCTTAAAAAGTTAAACCTGGCAAGATATTTTCCAGCTGTTGTCGATCCATCTAAACTGAAAAAAGGAAAGCCAGATCCTGAAATTTATATTCGTGGAGCTGAACTGTTGAACTTGAAGCCTGAAGAATGCATTGGAATTGAAGATGCCGCTGCAGGGATTCAATCCATTAATGGTGCTGGTGAAACATCAATTGGTATTGGTGATACACAAGAACTAAGTGCCGCTGATATTCTTTTCTCAAGCACAAAAGACATGACATTAGCGAACATTGAAGCTGCAATGAAAGTTAACGCATAAATCGATCATTTAAATTGTTTTCAGTGTAAGAGGCTGTCCCAAAAGGTCAGCAGATGAAAGACGAGAGGGAATTTTTATCCCTCTCGTTTTTTCGCGTTTCTGGATAAAAATCATAGAAAAAAATCGCCAATTCTCTTAAAATGAAATTATCCCGAATCTCAATAAAAGAAGGCGATTTTTTTGAAAAACATTATCTTCGAAAAGTATAACATGCATCAACTCATTCTTCCAATGGATTTCAGCGACAGTATTCCCAAAAGCCATATATGACAGGACTGCTATAAGAGAGCAATTTATTAGGAGTATGCCTTGCTTCAGCATTTTTTCTCAGTGGCTTAAATTTCTTGCCATCTAAATGATTTTTCAGGTCCATTTTATTGACAAAGAGAAGTTGTGCCGGATCTTTATTGCCATCTTCATCATAACCGCCGACAATAACTTTTTCTACGATGCTCTCAAAAGTGAACCAATCAAATTGATTCAACGCCTTATTCTGTTCCAGGGTCTTCTTGAATTGCTCCAACCTAGCTGGCTAATTTGATTTTACAACTGGCCAATATAAACAAATTCATTCAAGAAAACGGAGAATTTTCAATGTCTTCTTTTCAAGTATTACATTCTATTATAAAAAGGAAATAGATAATGGTCTAGAAGATTTTTAGTTTGTGTAATAAAACCTCACTTACACCCATTACGGAGAATCGTATCATAAGTAAATGAGGTTATTCATCCAAACTGGACGCAAATATGTGTCAATACATCGATCTCTAGATAACGTAATTTATTTCATTGATCTATTGACATGAAACTAAAACAAATCTACCTGAATTTTTTTGACTTTTAATGGAACAATCGTTCCTATCATGATAAGCACTTTTAACAAGAGAATCAACCTTGTAGGCAAACGCATAATAAGTGGGCAACAGTTAATATTAAAAGCAGTTGAATACATGTAGTTAATTTGGAAAGAACAGAAAATGCTAATGATTTTTTATAGGAGAAAGAACGAGGATGCAGAGTAAAAAAACAGGATGGAACTTTGACAACAGTTATGCGCGCTTGCCGAAATCATTTTTTTCCAGCATTAACCCAACTCCTGTACGTTCACCAAAGTTGGACATTCTTAATAATCGTTTGGCAGCATCCCTGGGTTTGAACGTTCAGGAACTACAAAGCGAATATAGTACAGCTGTATTTGCCGGAAACAAAATTCCTGAAGGTGCTTCGCCTCTTGCTCAAGCCTATGCGGGTCATCAATTCGGTCATTTTACCCTATTAGGTGATGGACGAGCTGTGCTGTTAGGCGAGCAGATTACGCCCCAAGGTGAGCGGTTTGATATTCAGCTTAAGGGGCCGGGTAGAACGCCTTACTCCCGCGGAGGCGACGGGCGCGCGGCACTTGGACCAATGCTACGCGAATACATCATCAGTGAAGCCATGCATGCACTTGGTATTCCAACCACCCGCAGTCTAGCGGTTGTGGCAACCGGTGAGTCAGTAATCCGTGAAACCGAACTTCCAGGTGCAGTTCTAACCCGTGTGGCTGCCAGCCATCTGCGCGTCGGTACTTTTCAATACGTCGCAGAATGGGGAACAGGAGAGGAACTCCGGATCCTGGCTGATTATACACTAAAGCGTCATTTTCCATACGTTGAGGCTGATGTGAACCGATATCTTTTACTGCTTCAGGAAGTGATCAAGCGGCAGGCTGAGCTTATCGCTAAATGGCAGCTTGTTGGCTTTATTCATGGAGTGATGAACACCGACAACATGGCGATCAGTGGAGAAACCATCGACTATGGTCCTTGCGCCTTCATGGATGCCTATGATCCGGACACGGTATTCAGTTCTATTGACCGTCGAGGTCGATATGCTTATGGCAATCAACCGCGTATTGCAGTGTGGAATCTCGCACGATTGGCTGAAAGCTTATTGCCGCTTTTGGCTGAAAATCAGGAGCAGGCTGTTGAAATGGCCCAGGATAAAGTTTCAGATTTTACTGCGCTTTATCAGTCGAATTGGCTAGCGGGAATGAGAGCAAAGCTGGGGCTATTTAACGAAGAGGAACAGGACCAAGCCCTTATCGATAGCCTCCTCAATATGATAAAGAAGTATCATGCAGACTATACCAATACTTTCCGTGCGTTAACTTTAAATACTCTAGAGGATGCGGAGCTGTTTGGAACCTCAGAATTCGAAGAGTGGCATAAGCGTTGGCAGGAGCGGCTAGACAGGCAAGAGGAATCGAAAGAAGCGGCGTATACATTGATGCGGAATAGCAATCCCGCGATCATCCCACGGAACCACCGGGTAGAAGAGGCACTAAAGGCGGCAGTGGAAAACGGAGATTACAACGTGATGGAACGGCTATTGGATGTTCTTTCAAAACCTTACGCTTACTCCACCGAACAGATTGAATACGCGAAACTACCTGTGTCAACAACTTCCTATCAAACCTTTTGCGGTACATGAAAGAGAAGATAATGAGGAAAGAAGAACGATTCTTTCTGATTGCTCAACCTGAGTTGATGAAATAAAAATAAACTGTGGAAGTAGCTCATTCTTGGATGAGCTACTTCCACAGTTTTTTGTTGTATACGATCATAAAATTAATTCTGCGCAACACATATTTAAGAAGTAAACCACTTTATTTAGCATTATCGAGCGAAGAATTAATAGGCAGCACTCTAACCTTTTTTCGATTAAACAAGATAATCGCAGGAATAATGTAAATCAACCAAACAATGAGCTGTACACTGCTTAAATGATCCGTATAACCAACGAGGGCATGCAGAATCCCGCCAATCGCTCCGTGACGGTCCAGCACATGTTCCCAATTATAAAGATAAACACCTGGTTGAATGATACCAAGCTCTATAAATTCGTGAACGGCATTAATGAGTAAGCCTGCAGCTACGATAATTAACAGGTTGCCCATCACTTGAAAAAAGGTTTTTAGATTAATTTTCGCTGATCCTTGGTAAATGCCCCATCCAATTAATATGGCTACGATTAAACCGACTAATGTACCTGAACCGAGAGATAATCCATTCCCTTTTCCATCCACAGCAATCGCTAGAAGAAACATGACTAATTCTAATCCTTCTCGTATTATTGTAATGAATGCCAAGAGTATAAGTTGGAAGGTCCCGCCATTGCTTTTCAGCGCCGTATCAATCGATGCCTGAATACCTTTATTCATCCCGGGACTATTCTTTTTCATCCAAAAGGTCATATATGACAATATACCAACAGCAACTAAAAAAATGGCCGCTTCTATGTAAAGCTGACCGTGCCATTCTTCGCCGTCGGTTAATAGGTAAAGAATGGAGCCGACAATAATTGAGAAGGCAATAGCAATTCCCGCGCCAATCCAGACAGGTCTAAACGTATTTTTTCTATTCAATCCGCGCAAATAAGAAAAAATGATTCCTAGAATCAGAGAAATTTCCAATCCTTCGCGCAAGGCAACTAAAAATGCGGCTCCAAACATAATATCGCTCCTTTTAATGAAACTCACGAATTTGATACTGATAATCATTATCATATATGACAATGATTATTTGTCAATAACTTTAATAATGGAAGAGTGAGAAGTTCTGTGTAAATAATACAAAAAGATAACCCTTAAATGGGGTTTTATGGTATTCAATTTTTACCACAAGCGAGGAGAAAAAATCACCAAGGGTTATCGTGTTTCTAAAGCAGCAACCGCTTGGATTAGAGGACGAATTACTTGGGCGCGCCGCTGGAGTAAACGAATGAATACTTTATATCTAATTGAAAATCTGGGACCCGCCGCTTCGTGGATTAATCTATGGCAAGTCTATCGTGAGCGCACATCTCACTTCAAGAACAATATCTCATTCTAAGAATTAATGCACAGGCGAACGACTTGCGCGTCATTAATCATTTAATGAAAAAACCGCCTTATCGTTCTGTATATTTTTATAAACAAGTTATCTTAAAAATGGACGAACAGCTTTTTAAACATCTGGTTGATCAATTCGATGAGGTTACTCGAGAACTGAAGGTTTTTTAACAGGATTAGGAAGCTCAAAATTTATACTTTCAAAAAATCATTTTTATTGTCAATTGCAAATGATTTAAAGCTTCTAGGGTGCTTACCAGTAATTTGATAAAAGTCATCCGTTACGTTTTTAGCGGTTCCCATTCGGGTCATAAAATATAAAGCCACAGTAACGTTTACATACGTTTTGTTGAGCTTTCTTTTTTTAATGTACACGCTTCGATAGTTAAGAAAGGAGGGCTTTGCATAGGTAATTTTTCTGCCTAATACATTTGAAAGAATTTCTGCAACTTGGTAATAATCTAATGCTTCCGGTCCTGTAATTGTATGTGCTGTGTTTACATAGTTCTGGTAGTTATGCAGGATGAACGCTGTAGCCTCTCCAATGTCCTTTGCATCAATAAAACTTGTCTTACTTTTTCCTGCGGGTACAAAAATAGTGTCTTGTTCACGAATTTCTACAGCATGAACACCTGAAATGTTTTGCATAAAAAATCCTGGTCGAATATGGGCAAAAGGAATTTCTAGTTTTTCAATATATTTTTCTATTTTGTAATGGGGAGGAATGCTATTTTTTTCGATCCCCATTAAAGACAGAAAACATACAAGTTTAATTCCATGATTCTTCATGCATTCTATGAACGGAAAAAGATCTTCGGGCTTTCCTAAATGAGGAGGTCTCATTAAAAAGACTCGATCTACACCCTTTAACGCATTTTCAAAGGTTGAAGGGTCAGTGAAATCAAATTTAACATCTGTTGAATGTTCTAAGGCAGGTAATCGATTATTTGTTGTGTAGGAACGGACAACAATTTCTCCTAATTCCACTAATGTGTGCGAAACAAATGTACCACAGTTCCCGGATGCTCCAGTGACTAAAATTTTACCCAATTTCATTTCTCCTCTGCTAATATCTGATTTGCTTTACTGATTAAGTGAACCAATTGTCTAAAATCATCTTGCCCCATCTTCGTTTCTAAGGTATATAGCATTTTTAAGTATTCTTTATAAGATTCATTGACGAGCTCTTTGGCTAGTGAAGTTGGAGCTATTTTATAACTTCTCCCATCTGTTTGATCAGAGTGTTTTATTAAGTATTTTTTTCTATTCAAGGAATTAATCATTTCAGTAACCATTGGTTTTGATACTGCGAAGAATTGAGCAATTTGTAAAGGGGTTACCGCTTCTTTACTTCTGACTAAATAGATTAAAACACCCATTTCACTATTGCGAATCGGAATATTTTTCTTTACATTAATTTGTGTTCGGCAAAATTGTGCAATAATTTCTGCACTTTGGTACATTTCGTCCATGACGTCACCCCAATATAGTTAATCTACTGAACTAATTTTAGTTCATCTGCTTAACTATTTCAATAGATTTAACACGCAACAATCATCCAGGATTTTTAAAGTGTGTTTGATTCATTTTTTTTGGTGCAAGATAATGAGAGCTTGGAAGAGACCAACCATACTTGGACACTAAAAAACCTCACTTATATCAGTACGGTAGCAGTAATGAAAAATTTTTCAGTCATTTTTTTGTCAGTTTATGTTCTGTTCATTTATTATAAAAGTAGAGCAAAATCATGAGAGGAGGGTGTTGTTTTATGCGGCTGCTGAGTGATCCAAGTGATCAAAAAGATAAGGCAAAGATTAAGCGCGGGAAATTGAAAACAAAGATCCTTGTGGTGTCGGGAATTTTGACGGCCGCAGCTGCTGTTTTCAAGGTGACGGAAAGTATGGTCGGTCGTTACTTTTATCGTCTGGCCATTGCACGGGAGCAATCGCCTCATCGGAAAAATCTTGATCCGGCAGTATCGAAGGAGCACTTTTCATCGGTCATAAAAGCACGGATTGGCGAGCGCAAGGCTGTGAACGAACGCTTTCTCCAGGAGTGTCCGCCGACTGACTTTTTTTTAAATGCATCCGATGGTTTGAAGCTGCATGCTTGCCGGTTTGATGCTCATCCGGAAGGCCATCGTTGGGTGGTACTTTTGCATGGATATATGAATGAAGGTTCCTATATGTTCTACTATGCATCGGTTTTTGCTGACCATGGTTTTAATGCTCTCGTTCCGGATTTGCGTGGAGCGGGGCAGAGCGAAGGAGATTATATTGGCATGGGTTGGAACGATCGGCTGGATGTGGTCGGCTGGATTCATGAGATCATCAAATCGGATCCGCAGGCACAGATTGTCATTTTCGGCATTTCAATGGGTGCCGCAACCGCGATGATGACGGCGGGGGAGGAGCTTCCTGAACATGTTGTCTGCGTTGTGGAGGATTGCGGTTATACGTCGGTGGCCGATGAATTCGCATATGAATTACGCAATCTTTTTCGTCTGCCTGCGTTCCCTATCCTTCGATTTGCTGACCGAGTCACACGGTCTCGTGCTGGTTACGGCATTTTTGAAGCATCGGCCGTTGAACAATTGAAAAAAGCAAAAGTACCAATTTTGTTTATTCATGGCGAACAGGATACATTTGTTCCAACGAGCATGGTGCATCGCGTGTACGAAGCCGCAGCCGGAGAAAAGGAGCTTTTGCTCGTAAAGAATGCTACGCATGCCGCCTCGTCACTTGTCGACCCCGACTTGTATTTTTCAACACTCTTCCGTTTTATTGAGAAACATATGAGTATCCGTAATTGAATGAAGACGCTTAGGGAGAACAGAGTATGACTCCAATTGTTCAATCATATGAGTGAGACGATTTAATTTTTCCGAATATGTTTTCTACTCGCAAACACATAGAATAGGTAAAGCTTGAAAACGATGGAGGCACCATGTGGCTAAAAGATCTCTTCTTTCATATTCATTATTGCAACAGCAGAGAAGGTCGTGAATCTGGAAATGAAACGAGAAGCATCACCAGAACGCTTCAACATCATGAATTGATCTGCTTTTCCTCGGGAAAAGGTCATATTGCTATTGGGAAGAAAAAGTACCTTCTAGAGAAGGACATGCTTTTCTATATTTGTCCTGCTGTTATGCATTCCATTGAGATCGATGGTAGTGAACCCCTTTGTTTTCAATCTGTACATTTTAGTTATGGACATGTGTACCTTGCCGATAATCATTGGGAAATAAAAAATGAAACACGACTACTGCCGCTGCATGAGGCGCAGGTATTAAAGGATCATTATCAAGTGAATGATCTGTTTCATAAGCTGGTAAGTCGCTGGGATGCGAAACAGCCTGGGTACGAATTTGCAGCCAAGATCTTGCTTCAGCAATTAATCGCAGTCATTTTTGAAACCATGAAAAAGCAGAATCAAAAGGCCACAGCATTTTTAAAGGTTGAGCAAGTCATCGAGTTTATGCAGCAACGGATAGATCATCGCATAACTTTAAGCAGATTGTCAGATCTGGTGAAATTGTCACCGGCTTACTTATCCAGAATTTTTAAGGATACCACGGGCTATACCGTCATTGCTTTTTTCAACAGGATGAAAATTGATAAGGCAAAAGCATTGTTGGTAGAGAGCGATAAAAAGATAAAAGAAATCGCAGAAGAATTGGGATTCACCGATGAATTTTATTTCAGCAGGGTATTTAAAAAAATTGAAGGCATGAGTCCTTCAGAATTTTATAGCAAAAATGTCCATGGAATCTAATATTGTTCATGTAATAAAGGCCATTCTTCAGCTAGTATGAGGATGTTATTGTTCATTATGTGGGACGATCAATGAATCATCAGCAGAAGGGTGGCTTTTTTTTGCCGATTTGGAAAAGAAATTTAATTTTTTGCTGGTTTGGCATGTTTGCCACGGGTATCGGCATGAGTCAAATCGCTCCGGTGTTGCCGCTTTATATTCGGCATCTTGGTGTCCACAATGCAGCTGCAATCGCCCAATTATCCGGGATTGCCTTTGGCATTACGTTTATTCTTTCGGCAATTTTCTCACCCATTTGGGGCGCGGCGGCTGACCGGTTTGGGAGAAAACCAATGCTTTTGCGTGCAAGCCTCGGTATGGCACTTGTGATTGGCTGCATGGGTTTTGCACCTAACGTCTATGTGCTCATTGGCTTGAGACTGCTGCAAGGAGTGATCACCGGTTATAGCACGGCTTGCACAACATTAATTGCCACTCAGACAGATAATGAGCATGCCGGATGGGCGCTGGGTACGTTATCAACAGCAAACATTGCCGGTTCTTTACTGGGTCCAATGATCGGTGGATTCATATCGGAATTCGCCGGTATTCAAAATGTGTTTTTTATTACCGGTGCACTGATGCTTGTTGCCTTTTTAACCACGATTTTCTTTGTGAAAGAGGAATTTCATCGTGAGGATCATAAGGTACTGCGCAGCGGGGAAGTGTGGGCAAGTATTCCGGAAAAAAGCTTAACCGTTACCTTGTTTGTCACTGCTTTTATTTTAACGGTTGCTCTCTATTCAGCGGAGCCGATTATTACTGTGTACGTGGCACACATTGCTCATAGTACCAGTCATATTGCTCTTTTTGCGGGCATGGCTTTCTCTGCTTCCGGACTGGCAAACATTCTGGCGGCGCCTAGACTAGGGAAACTTTCGGATCGAATCGGTGCTCAAAAAGTGATACTCGCAGCGCTTATTCTTGCCGGAATCCTTTTTATTCCCATGGCATTCGTGAACAATCCATGGCAATTAATTGGCCTTAGATTCTTATTCGGCTTAACCGCGGCGGGTCTGATGCCCTCAATTAACATTCTGGTGAAAAAGATCACCCCTGATGCACTCACAGGCAGAATTTTCGGATTCAGCATGTCTGCAATGTATTTGGGTGTATTCAGCGGGTCCGTATTTGGCGGACAGGCTGCTGCCTGGTTCGGCATCCGATCTGTATTTTATATGACTGCTGCGTTGCTGCTCATTAATGCATTATGGGTTTATTTTAGAATTTATCGAAAAATAAGCATCAATGATCGTCATCGTGTATCACACAAGGCCATTTGAAATAGGAAAGGAAATGATTATGGATAAGAAACAAGCAGGAACGGAACGTTTAACAGCGGCTAAAACGGCTCTTATAGTTATTGATCTGCAGAATGGTATTGTCAACAGTCCACGTGCGCCTTATACAGGTGTGCAGGTTGTTCAAAAGGCGAGCAGCATGGTTCGTAAATTTCTGGAAAAAGGTGCCTTTGTCGTTCTTGTCCGTGTTGCCACATTTGATGGAAAAGATATGCTGAGGCCTAATACTGATCAAAGCAGCCGTTCCAACCGGTTCAGTGAGGGCTGGGATCAATGGGTACCTGAGTTAGCAGACTTTACGAACGCTTATACGATGACTAAAAGGCAATGGGGCGCATTCTATGGCACAGATCTTGACGCGCAATTGCGCCGTCGCGGTATTCAAACTGTTGTGCTTTGCGGCATTTCTACAGGAATTGGTGTCGACACGACCGCACGTGAAGCTTATCAGCATGGCTACTCGCAAATTTTTGTTGAGGATGCAATGACCGCTTCAACCAAAGAAGAACATGATTATGTGTGTCACTATATTTTCCCGCGGATTGGGAGAATTCGGACATGCGATGAAGTACTACGTTTGTTAAGCGATGAGTAATACAGGGAAGGTTAAAGTTGTTTATTTGACCTAAAAAATAGTCTGCATCGGTCAATGAACGGGTATAGCTAAATAAAACGATCCGATTCATGCCATTATGAGGCAAGAACCGGATCGTTTTTTAATTCATAACCCTTTTTACCAAGCGGGAACTACAGAACCATGAAATGTTTTACTAATGTATGCTTTGATTTGAGGCGAATGATAGTAATTCTTTATTTGCTTAACGACCTTATCATTTTTATTCTTTGTTCGAACGACGAAATAGTTTGGATAACTATCGTCATAATTAGTCCTAAAAAGAACACCTTTTTCATTAAAAATTCCCCCGTTGCAAGCAAAGTCATTTTATCTTAGCCGATAAACAGCTAATAAATATAATTAATATTATGAGTTAACTCCGAATTAAAAACAAGTGAGAGGATGATTCATATTTCTTGTCTGAGAGGTGAAATGCATTTAGTTTAAAAAATCTCCTTGAGTAAGCAAATGCATTATTTTTTGCTGCAAGGAAGTCAGAAGATGGTTCGAGCGATAAACAAGCTGAATTAAAAACTCAGGCTGCGGCTGATCGCTTAAAGTGAGTGCGGCAACAGGATCTTGCGGCAAAAGAGCGGTTTCGCTAAGCAGGCTGATACCGACTCCGCCGGAAACCATGCCTTTAATGATTGGTACGTCATTCGTTTGATAGATGATGGTCGGCTTAATTTGTGCCTGCTCACTGAACTGGTGGAAGGCAATGGAATGCACAAAGCGTTCATTGAGCTGAATGAAGGACTCGTTCTTAAGATCTTGAAACGCAACTGAACCCGCATGTGCTAAGGGATGATTGGGACTGACAATCACTTTAAACTTTTTTCTTGCGAGTAAATGGACGGTAAACTTTGAGTCCTTAATGGGCTGGGTAGAGCTTAAAAGGGCTAAATCCAGTTTTCCGCTTTTCAATTGGTTTAAAAGCGATTTCGACCCGTCTTCGCGTGTATCCAAATGAGAAAGCCAATTCTTTTCTAAAAGTTTGGCTGAAAGAGCGGGGAAAAGTGAACTGCCAATTATAGGGGGAAGTCCAAAGCGAACGCGTTCTTGCTTGATTGCTGTAAGTTCCAACTTGGCAGCATCAAGTTCCTGCAAAATTTGGGTGACATGTTTTTCGAATTGTCTGCCGCTTTCTGTAAAAATCAGCTCTTTATGCGATTGATCACGAATGACCAGCTGCACATCCAGCTCTTTTTCGAGCCGTTGAACAGCTGCCGTGATGGTAGGCTGACTGACATTGAAATACTGTGCGACTTTTGTGAAATTCTTTTCTCGAAAGAGCTGTATAAAATAATTGAGATCTCGTATATTCATCAGTATTGACGCCTCGCTTGCTCTCAGCTTGTCCCGTTTTCTATAGTTTACCATCTCGTGAATTGGTTTGTCGCCGCTGCTTTGTTAGATCTGAGCATCAGCTCTATGAAGTGACCTAAAAAAAAGTAGACAAACACGAACATATGGTCTATTATAAATTGTGAGAATAATGAATACTTTTGGATGAAAGAACCTTGTTGCTGTTTCCAACTCGATTTTACCGCTTTAAGTTACCTTCTATGCCGCCATCCTTTTTTTTAACCTCTTTTTCTTAGATGCCCATTTTTTCGCAGTCCATTTCATTTCTAATTGAATAAACAAAGGAGAGAGTTTATAGTGGCCTCGATGATTTATGCAATAAAATGCCCCTGCTGCGGACGTTCCGCAATTAAAGATGATTATTACAAAACGGATGAGTATTATATCTATTGCTTGCGCTGTGGTTATAATCACACCAAATTAATTGTAAGCGAAACTGCTCAAAGTGTTGAATACAAGGAAGAAAAGTATGATGGGAATGGTATCTTTATTTTGGTCAATAAAGACGGAAGCCGTAAAAGTATGTTGTTGAATAAGGTTACAGAAGAGCATTTAGAAGAGCATAAGGCTTTATTCGAGGATGATACTGTTGATCAGGGAAAAAGCTACTTAGTCTCTTTTAAAGATGGAGTATTTTCCATTCTGGGCGGCAATCCCCCTGAAAATTTTCATCTGTCATTTGAAGACTACAAGGAAAAGATGTTTGCGAAGTATGGGGAATCTGAATGTGATTTCATGGTTCCTATTGAGGAATAGGAAAAATGTTAAAAAAACAGCCCGCACCTGATCCAAGGTACGAGCTGAATGGAAGAAAATGATTTATTTAACAAGCCGATCCCAAAGGACGACTTGTCCATTTTTCAATGATTTTTGAACATCAATGATGCGTTGGTTGGCGCTGCCGCGGAACTGCAAGGTCAAGTCTTTCTGAGTGAGCTCGAAGCGGCCGTCTACCAAAATATTAATTTTTGACAGAAGTTCGCGCTTGTCTTCAGAGTCTTGCTGCAATTCTTCCCACGTATAGCCTGTCCATGACCAAACATCTTTAGTATGCTTGTATTCGCTGCGGAGCCGATCCACCAGCGACAGGCAAACCTGTGTGTTTAAGAACGGTTCGCCGCCGAGCAGGGTCAGTCCCTGGACATAAGGCTGTCCAATATCTTCAATGATTTTGTCTTCCAAATCCTTGGTGTACGGCTGTCCATAGCGAAAGTTCTGAGCCGCTTTATTGTAGCATCCGGGGCAGTCAAAAGGACAGCCGCTGACATAGAGACTGCAGCGCACGCCTTCGCCATCGACAAAATTAAATGGTTTATAGCTGGCAATATAGTTCTGACTTAATTTTTCTGCCAGCCATGTCTTTGGGTTCGGATTTCGTGGCCCTGTTCTTTCTATGTTTTTGACCATCAGGTGCTCCCCCTTTTATTGTCGAGCAATCGTGTTGCTGTCATTACCAAGCGTTATATGTTTTACGCGTGATGCGATTTCAACGTGGCGGCCGTGAATCATCGGACGCTGCTGCGGATTTCCTAAATAGCCGCAGGTGCGTTTCACTACGTCGCATGTTTGTGGGTCGTTGTTGCCGCATTCCGGGCATTCAAAGCCGCGATCCGTCGGCTTGAATTCACCTTTGAATCCGCATTTGAAGCATTGGTCAATCGGCGTATTGGTCCCTAAATAACCGACACGATCATAGGCATAGTCCCAGACAGCTTCCAAAGCTTTTGGGTTTTGTTTCAGATTTGGATACTCGCAGTAGTGAATGAATCCGCCGGCACAATATGGCGGGAAATCTTTTTCAAAATCCAATTTTTCAAATGGTGTCGGCGCTTTTCGAACATCATAGTGAAAACTGTTGGTATAGTACTCTTTGTCGGTAATATCCTTTACTTTACCGAATTTCTCGGTGTCTTTGCGGCAGAATTTGTCCGTCAGACTTTCACTTGGCGTGCTGTATACGCTGAAATGATAGCCGTATTCATTTTCCCAATCCCGGCAATGTTCCCAAAGCTTTTTCACGACGCTGATTGCGAAATCCTTCGCTTCTTGATTGGTTTCCCATGCACTGCCGTAAAAAACAGTACCGACTTCATAAAGGCCGATGTAGCCAAGTGACACGGTCGCACGAGAATTCTTAAAGAGTTCATCGACAGAGTCCGTTCGTTTTAATCGTTTACCGAAAGCTCCGTATTGGTAAAGAATTGGTGCGTTTTCCGGTGTTGCCTGCTTTGCGCGTTCCACTTTAAAGACCAGTGCTTCTTTGCAGATTTGAAGCCGTTCTTCGAGAATTTTCCAGAAGCTTTCCTTGTCTCCCTTTGATTCCATGGCAATGCGAGGCAGATTAACGGTAACGACACCGAGATTCATTCGCCCGGAGTTCACCTCTTGGCCGTTCTCATCATGCCAGCCTTGCAGGAAAGATCGGCAGCCCATCGGCGCTTTAAAGCTCCCCGTCAGTTCAATGAGCTTGTCATACATCAGCACGTCAGGATACATCCGCTTGGTTGCGCATTCTACAGCCAGTTGCTTAATATCATAATTCGGATCACTTGGATTAAGGTTGAGCCCGCGCTTCAAACTGAATACAAGCTTAGGAAAAATTGCGGTGCGGTGCTCCTTCCCTAATCCATCAATACGGATATGCAGAATTGCTTTTTGAATGGCTCGTTCGATCCAATTCGTTCCAAGGCCGAAGCCTAAAGTCGTAAATGGAGTCTGCCCCTGAGAGGAGTACAAAGTATTAATTTCATACTCTAATGCCTGCATTGCGTCATAGATGTCTTTTTTAGTTTTTTTGCGAGCAAATGCTTGCTGACGTTCGTCGCCATCGACCCATTCTTTGGCATCGACTAAATGCTTGTCATAGTTCTTTTTCGCAAATGGAGCGAGAAGCTCGTCCACGCGGTCGGCTGAACATCCGCCGTATTGACTGGAAGCAACGTTGGCTATAATTTGCGCCATTTGAGCTGTGGCGGTTTGTATGGAGTGCGGCGGCTCGACATCAGCGTTGCCAATTTTAAAGCCATGATTGAGCATTTCATTAAAGTCGATCAGACAGCAGTTGGTCATCGGGCTGTATGGCTGGTAGTCTAAGTCATGCCAATGAATTTCGCCTTTTAGTTGAGCATTGGCTACCTGTGGCGGAAGCATTTTCAGTCCGATTGCCTTGGCAACGGTTCCTGCGGTCAAATCTCTTTGCGTATTAAATACATGGCTGTCCTTGTTCGCATTTTCGTTCACAATGGTTTTATCTTTATGAAGTAATTTGCGAATCGTGAAGTTGATATCGGTTGCTTGGTTACGCGAGAAATCGCGTTGGGTCCGATAATTAATGTATTCTTGAGCGATGTCATACTGGTGATGGGTCAAAAGTGTCTGCTCAACGATATTTTGAATCTCGTAAATCTTAACATCATTATGGAACCGCGATTCAATTTCAGCGATAACATCATTAGTAATTTCATTAATTAATTGATAGGTTAGCGGATCTAATTCGCCGAGGACATGTTTTGCTGCTTTTAGCAGGGCGGTTGTGATCTTCTCGGTGTTGAAATCTATAACACGACCATCACGTTTCAGAACGTTGATCGTCAGTTGATTGGCTAGTGTTTTCTGTTTTGTATCTAGCACTATGAATACCCCCTTTTAAACAATTACTCAATCTATAATAGGAGATTATTGAACATCTTTCAATCAATATATAGGAAATAAAACTCTGAAAAACTCATTGAGAGCACTATATATTGTATTGTGGTGGGAAAAATCCAACTTGTGACAAGCCTGTGAAAGATGTGTCGGAACACAAATTCTGTAACTTGTATCTATCCTTTATGATAATAATAGAAAAACAAAAAATTTATAGTCAATATGTGTTTCGGTATAACCACTGGTCTAATGGCAAATGTCATCGGGGTCTCGATTTATGATTTAATTATTTAATTCATTTTTTAATCGAGTCAAAGAGGGCGCTGTTTCTTTAGAAAGTGTCCTCACATCCTTTTGTCAACCGTTTGACATATTTACCTATTGAAAAATAGTTGATACGGGGTAAAAATGTACATAATTGATCTAATACAGAGAGACAGAGTCAAAAGCATCCTAATCGTATAAATGATAGATTGACTATGGATGAATAAAGAGGAATGACCGCACGGTTTGTGAATCAACGTTTTTACTCAGGAGGGTTTCGGATGAATCCAGAAGACCAAACGTACCGAAATTACGTGAACATTTTAAAAGAAGAATTGGTTCCCGCTACAGGGTGCACTGAGCCGATTGCGGTTGCTTACGCGGCGGCGAAAGCTCGGGAAGTGCTGAACGCGGCACCGGAAAGCTGCGTTGTTGCGGCGAGCGGAAATATCATTAAGAATGTAAAAAGTGTCGTTGTTCCCAACACAAATGGTTTGAAAGGCATTAAGGCTGCGGCTGCTGCCGGTATTGTTGCGGGAGATGCTTCGAGAAAGCTGGAAGTACTGGCAGATATTGATGAAAAAGCTAAGGCATCCATACAGGGATACATCGATGCGCATTCAATCACGGTTGTTCCTGCTGACAACGAGATCGTTTTCTATATCTCGGTGACTGTTAAAAAGGGGGAAGATGAGGCAACGGTTGTCATTGAACAGTATCACACCAATATTGTCCGTGTAACTCGAAATGAAAAAGTTCTGTATGAGTCGGGCAGCAGTTCAGATAAAGGCGGCGGGCTGACGGATCGGAGCCGCCTCACGGTTCGGGATATTCTCGACTTTGCAAACAGTGTGCGCCTTGAAGATATTTCAGAAGTTATTGGAAGACAGGTCGAGTATAATTCTGCTGTTTCTGACGAAGGGCTAACCAATGATTGGGGAGCCAATATAGGAAAAGTTCTGCTGCGCGCCTACGGCAATGATGTCAAGACGCGCGCACGAGCTGCCGCTGCGGCAGGATCCGATGCGCGAATGGGCGGTTGTGAAAAACCGGTTGTGATTGTCTCAGGAAGCGGGAACCAGGGGATGACTGCTTCTCTTCCTGTGATTGAATATGCAAAAGAATTGCGCGTGTCACGTGATCAACTCTATCGTGCGCTGGTTCTGTCCAACCTGATTACCATTTACCAAAAAACGGGCATTGGACGTCTCTCTGCATATTGCGGTGCAGTCAGTGCCGGCTGCGGCGCAGGTGCCGGCATTGCCTATTTGCAGGGTGGAGATTATGAGGAAATTGCTCATACGATTGTTAATGCCCTGGCGATCACTTCGGGCATTATCTGTGACGGTGCGAAGCCATCATGTGCCGCCAAAATTTCTGCGGCAGTCGATGCCGGAATTCTTGGCTATCATATGTACAAGAATAATCAGCAGTTTTTCGGCGGTGATGGCATCGTAACCAAAGGCGTGGACAACACGATTCATAATGTGGGCATTCTTGCTAAAAAAGGAATGCGGCAGACAGACCGTGAAATCATTAATATCATGCTGGAACATACCAGCAAAGATGCTGTTGCAGATTAACAAAAGTGAACGTAACTAGTCACCTTTTGATCATTAAATTTAAATAGATAAAAGCTCCTAATGGCCTGTTTACAGGCAAAATAAAAGAGGCTGTCTCAAAAGTCATTTTTTCGACTATGAGGCAGCCTCTTTAAGCAAAAATTCGATTAATAAAGACCGATGAGTTTCATCCAAAGCGACCCTAATCCGAGCCATATAATGAAATAAACAATGGCCAAGATTGCGTTCAATTTCCACCAGGTTTTTTGCGGGACGTAACCGGATGAGAATAGGATCGGAGCAGGCCCGTCACTGTAGTGTGTCGTTGATGCAAACAGGTTCCCGAAGAATCCGAGCATCAGTGCAGCGAGTAATGCCGGGACACCCGATGCCAAAGCAACACCTAACAAAGCACTGTACATAGCGCTGACGTGTGCGGTTGCACTTGCGAATAGATAATGGCTGTAGAAATAGGCAAGGATGAGCACGATTAACACGATTGCCCAATTCATTCCGTTCAAACCGCCTGAAATAAAATGGCTCAACCACGGAATAAAGCCGAGTGTATTTAGCTGACCGGCCATCATCACTAATATGGAGAACCATACGAGCGTATTCCATGCGCCTTTCTCTTGCAGTATGTCACTCCAGGACAGAACACCGGTAATTAATAGTAATGTCAGTGCGATAAAGGCGGTTAATGTAGCATCAATGTTCAGAGTGCCGCCAAGGACCCATAAAATCAGTGAGATTAGGAAGATACCGCACATGAATTTTTCGGAACGTGCCATTTTGCCTAATTCGCCCAATTGATTTTCTGCCCATTCCTTGGCGTTAGGTGTTTCTTTGATGTCGGGCGGATACAATTTATAGATGATATAAGGGACAATGATCAGAGACAGAATGCCGGGAATGAACGCAGCGGTAAACCAGTTCATCCAGGTAATCGAGACATGGGCACTTTTGGCCAGGGATTGCGCCAAGGGGTTGCCTGCCATGGCTGTTAGAAACATGGCCGATGTAATGGTATTGCCGTGGAATTCCGAAAAGATCAAAAAGGAACCCATTTTCCGTTCGGTATGGGATTCGGGGCTGGATCCGAATGAACGCGACAAAGAGTTAATAATCGGATACATAATTCCGCCTGCTCGAGCTGTATTGCTCGGTGTGGCAGGTGACAAAACCAAATCAACGCCAATCAATGAATAAGCAAGTCCCAGCGTTTTCTTGCCGAAAAGCCTCACAAAGTTCAGCGCAATACGTGTGCCGAGGCCGGTTTTGATAAATCCGCGCGAGATGAAGAAAGCCATTGCAATGAGCCAGATGCTGTTGTTTCCAAATCCGGCAATGGCCGTGTCCATCGGTACCTCGCCGGTAATGACCGTCATCGTAAACCCGATAACAGCGACTGCTCCAATGGGGAGCGGTTGGGTAATACAGCCGATAATGGTTGCGACAAAGATCGCAAACATGTGCCAGGCAGTAAGAGAAATGCCTGCCGGCTTAACTGGCGACAACAGCCAGATAATGATTCCCACGATCACAGGGATAAGAAATTTCTTGTAATTAATTTTTTCCAGGCTCATAATAGGTCGCCTAGTTCTCGGTATTCAGGTGCCCATTTTTCATCCTCAATTGCCCGGGCCGCATCAGAAATCGGTTCTGTATTAAGATTCTGATCCACGGCGCTCTGTGCCACAGCCAAGGCGACCGTTTGTGAAAAGGCATCCAGCTTAGAAACGGGTGGGAGCACGGCTGCACCCGGCTGTTCCGGATTAACGATGCCGCCGAGCGAATGAGCGGCTTTGGAAATCATTTCATCATTCAATACCTTGGCTGTAGAGGCAATCACGCCAAGGCCCAGTCCCGGATAGACCAGCGCATTGTTTGCCTGTCCGATTTGGTACGTAACGCCATTATAGGTAACATCCGGTGCAGGAATACCGGTCGCAACAAGTGCCTTTCCGTCCGTCCACTTAATCAGGTCCTCAGCCTTGGCTTCGGCGAGTTTCGTAGGATTGGAAAGCGGGAAAATGATCGGACGTTCCGTGTGTGCCGCCATTTCGTTCACAATTTCTTCGGTAAAAGTTCCGGGCTGTGTGGACGTACCGACCAGAATACTTGGGTGTACAGCTTGAACGGCAGCCTTTAAATTGGTCAGCATTTCAGGATGATTAAATTCAGTGCGTTTACGAGCAAACGGTTTTTGTTCCGGTGTGAGCGTCGGATCATCATCGAAAAGCAAGCCTTGCTTATCGACAAGATAGAAGTGCTTTTTCGCTTCTTCCTCAGACAATCCCTGCTGCAGAAATTCGTCATAAATGCGTTTTGTAATACCCGCACCAGCCGTACCTGCGCCAAAGGACATGTATACTTGATCGGTCATTTTCTGCTTTGAAATGTTTAATGCTCCTAAAATACCTGCGAGAACAATAATGCCTGTTCCTTGAATATCGTCATTAAATGTCGTGATTTTATCTTTATATTTGTTTAAGATGCTGGCTGCATGGTCGCGGCCGAAGTCTTCGAAGTGCAGGTACAGCTTTGGAAATAATCGTTCTGCAGTCTCAACGAATTGATCGACAAATGCGTAATAACGCTCACCTTTTATCCGCTCGTGACGATTTCCAAGATACAGTGGATCGTCTAATAATTTCTTATTATTGGTGCCGGCATCTAAAACAACGGGCAGTACTTGACTCGGATCAATTCCGGCGGCCGCCGTATAGACCATTAATTTACCTACCGCAATATCCACGCCGTTGGTGCCCCAGTCGCCAATACCGAGAATTCCCTCTGCATCGGTGACAACAATGAGGCGGATATTCCGATGATTCGCGGCATTTTTTAATGCTGCTTCCATAGAATCAGGATCATCAATAGATAAAAATGCTGCGTTTTGTGTTTGTACAAACAGCTCACTGTAGTTCTCTATGGTGTCTGCAATGGTCGGGTCATAAACAATGGGCATGAACTCGACAACATGCTGGCTGAATAATTTAAAGAACAAGACACGATTTTCATTAAAAATCTGCATGAGAAAGAGTCTTTTTTCTAAATGAGATGATTTCGTCAGATAGTGAGCATAGGTCTGTTTGGTTTGCTCCTCTAAACTCTGAACTTTAGGAGGAAGCAATCCTTCCAAACCGTATTTTTTGCGTTCCTCATTTGTAAAGGCTGTTCCTTTGTTCAAAAAGGGATCATTCAAAAGAGTTATTGGGCTCATAAAAAGGCCTCCAGGTTTGTTTTAATTTCACAGATCAATCATAGAAAGTATAGCTGTTTATAGTCAAACCTTGCTGCTGTTATAAATTTATTTAATATGAGAAAGCTGTTTGGATGCAACTTGTAGTGTGTCCATTATATGATTTCTATAGAACAACATCAGGAATAATAGGGACAAATCACTTTAGCAAATAAACGCGTTGCATTGAGAAAACAAACGTGTTAGAATAACATCACTCACAATTTTGGAGAGAAAACAGAGATAGAAAAAACGGAGAGGGTGTTGACGTTTGAAAACAGAAAAGATGACGGTGAAAGCATTCGTAAACCATGTCCTTGTCGGGCATGCCATAGGAATTGTCGCAGCATTGATTCCATCAGCGCTGCTTGGTGAATTAAGCAAGGCGCTGATGGGAACGGTACCGGTTTTTGGAAGCATTTATCAATTGGTCACCATTTTCATGCTGGCCGTTCCTTTGCTGATCGGCGCAGCGGTAGCGCATCAATTCAAATTGAAGCCGATTCCGATGGTTTGTGTGGCCGCGGCGGCTTGGGCCGGATCAGGTGCCTTGCAATTCACACCAAACGGTATTGTGATCGGAGGCATGGGTGACTTAGTTAATATATTGGTGACGATCAGTTTAACATGCGGGCTCGTCTTGCTTATTGGAGGACGTCTGAAGTCCTTTGAACCGCTCATTATGCCGCCGATTATCTGTATCGTCGGAGGCGGCATGGGACTGATTGTTTATCCTCTTGTACACACGGTAACAACCGGACTTGGCGGGATGATCAATAGTTTCACAGCGCTACAGCCAGTCCTGATGGGCGTCTTGATTGCGTCAGCATTCTCAGTAATTATGATCTCGCCTGTATCAACAGTAGCCATCGCATCGGCAATTGGTATGAGCGGTATTGCCTCGGGTGCAGGCAATCTGGGCTGCGTTGCTGCGGCTGTGGGTATGTTTGTTGGTGGACTGCGTGTCAATAAAATCGGTCTTTCGCTTTCTATTGTTCTCGGAACACCTAAGATTATGATCGCAGCAATGGTTAGGCAGCCGAAAATTTTGGTGCCGATTATACTTAACGGTGCTCTACTAGGCGCACTCGGTGCCGCTTTTCAAATCAAGGGGACACCGATCAGTGCCGGATTCGGATTTTCAGGAATGGTCGGTCCAATCAATGCTATCCATTTTATGCCCGGCGGAGCGACGATTGCTAACCTGCTGATCATCGGTCTCGTATTCATTGCGGTACCTTTTGCAGGCGGATTTTTCTTCGAATGGGTCTGTCGCAGGGTGCTTCATCTGTATGAATCTGAAGACTACGGGACAGAAATGGCTGAATTTAAAAAAGAAAAACCGGAACCGCAGCCGAAGCTCGTTCTGGAAAAGGCTTAATACAGGTATACAAAACCCTCATGCAGCGCGTGAGGGTTTTTACAAGTAAAGAAAGTATAGAGCGACCGAGCAAGGTCGTGCCTTATAGCGGGTGGGAAGCCCGTCGGAAAAAGAGCTAGCCACTCATCCGTAGCGAGTCTTGGAGAACGAAAGGCAACTTTGGTTTTTAAGCGTAGACAGCGAGCCAGTGGGCCGTAAGCCAAGTGGTTGAAGGGATTGAGCCTCGAAAACTTATGAAATGGGAATGCCGATGGCGTTATACTTCCAGAAGGCAACACGCCAGACATCGTTAAGGCAAGAGGTCTGGGGGTTCCCCGGGGTCAGAGACCATGGCACGCTGAGCATCAATAAGGTACGGCAACTCGGGAGATCCCAGCGGGTCTTTCGAAAGAAAGTATAGCGAACCAAGCAATCAAATGTAAGGACGTTAAATGTCTGCTGGGAAGTCGGAGGAAGCACATAGTACCCATGATATCGGGTAATGCCGGTTGAGGGAAGGTGTTTTCCCTTGTTTATGAATCTTATCTGGGACACATCGGCACACACAGAGGTGACAGTAGAGATGACTACAAAACAGGTAAGAATAGCAGAGCTAGCGAAGGAAAATCCGAAGATGGCCTTCACCTCTCTGGCTCATTTATTGAGCGTAGAGGAATTGAGGGTCTGTCACCGGGAACTGCAGGGAAACAAAGCAGCGGGCATCGATCAGATGACGAAGGCAAGCTATCAAGAACATCTTGATGAACACCTTGCCGATCTGGATAAGCGCCTGAAGCAGAAAAGCTATCGGCCGCTCCCTGTCCGGCGGACATATATTGATAAACCGGGAACAAAGAAGAAACGCCCACTGGGCATCCCTGCCTATGAGGATAAAATTGTTCAGCGGGGTCTGGCGAAGATCCTTAATGCCATCTATGAGCAAGACTTTCTTAACTGTTCCTTCGGTTTCCGCCCAAATAGGAACTGCCATGATGCACTTAAAGTCCTGAATGTCTTCATTGAAAAGAAGTACACGAACTACATTGTTGATGTGGACATCAGGGGCTTTTTCGATCATGTCGACCATCAATGGATGATGCGTTTTCTCAAGCTACGGATCAAGGATCCAAGCTTTCTGAGGCTCATTGCCCGTTTTCTAAAAGCGGGTTACATGGAGAAGGAAACTTGGCACGCAAGCGAACAAGGGACGCCGCAAGGCGGACTGATCTCGCCGATCCTAGCTAACGTCTATCTGCACTATGTGATTGACCTATGGTTTACGAAAGCGGTGAAGAAACAGTGCCAGGGACAGGCTTATCTGGTGCGCTATGCCGATGACTTTGTCTGTTGTTTTCAGTATAAACAGGAAGCCCAACGATTCTATTGCGATCTGAAGCGGCGCCTAGAAAAATTTAACTTGGCGCTTGCGGAGGAGAAAGCGAGGATCATCCCTTTCGGACGATTCGCTCAGGAAAATGCCAAGAGAAATGGAAACAGGAAGCCAAAGACTTTTGACTTCCTGGGATTCACCCACTATTGTGGGCAAAGTAAAAGCGGACATTTTCGAGTCAAGAGGAAAAGCAGCCGAAAGAAAGTGGGTGCCAAACTCAAAGCCTATTCGCAGTGGCTGAAAGGCCATCGGACCCAAGAGATTGACTTCATCATGGATCGGCTCAAGAGGTCATTGACCGGCTATTACAACTACTATTGTATCACCGATAACAGTCTAAGCGTGAGCGCTTTTCGATTGCAGGTGATTCGGTTGTTGTATAAATGGTTAAACAGAAGGAGCCAGAAACGATCGTTCACATGGGAAAAATTTAATCAATTTCTCAAACGCTTCCCTCTGCCGCAACCGCGAATCAAGGTCAATATTTATCAACTTCGGTCGGAGCTGAGCTACATTCTGTGAACCATGAACAAGAAGAGCCGTGTGCGTAAATAGCGCACGCACGGTTCCGTGAGGGGACAGAAGATGTGAATCGCTGTCCTACTCGACTGATTCTGCCCCGTATTTAAACGAATAAACCAGTGTCTTGGCCGAGAATCAAAGTGGAGGTGCGAGACTCCTGCGGGATCAGGTGCCAGCGAGATCCCGCAGATTTCTGCTTGTCTGAGGAGGCTTGCGGTGCGCCCGCGGTCGTGCTCTTTTGGTGCGAGTAACCGAAGCGATGATTCAACACTGTAAAGACACAAACCAATGCTAAAAAAGGAGCTTTCGCAAGTGTAAAGGAGCTTTCGCAAGTGTAAAGGAGCTTTCGCTAAATACGCATACGTCCTGTATGCAACGCGAAAGCCATCACATCCTGTGAAAGTACGTCCTGCATGCAACGCGAAAGCCATCACATCCTGTGAAAGTAAGGACCGGGCGCTTTTTGCCCGGTTTTTCTTACAAGAAAAGAAAGTATGTCGTTCTGCCTTGCTGGTATAATGATCAGCGTTATAAGATTCGGGTGTGCGATCAGGCAAGCGCCCAATCTGAGAAATAGACGGAAAAATTCCGCTTAAATTGAAAATGAATGGTAAAATCGCTTAAATAGACGGAGAAATTACCCTTATTGAATCGAAAAACGTAAAAATAGAGGTTTTTTCTCTGAATAAGCGGAAAAATTACCCTTATTTACAGGCAAAACTAGCGCCATGGTGCATATAACCGGAAAATCTCCGCTTATTTTACTCGTTACTTAATGAAGGACCGGGCGGTTTTTGCCTGGCTTTTCTTGCAACGTTAGCACCATACGATGATTTTGTAGGGCGTGGTCTGTGCGGGGATACTTTTTGTCGACGGACCGTAAATCACAATTAAATTCCGATTGGCGGGATTGTGCGTAAAATACTGTCCATTTGTTAGTAAAATTTGTGTAAAAGGTGCCGGTGTCAAGATTAATTGTCCGTCACTGCTCAGAAGATGATCGTTGAAAAAATCGACTTTGACATTTTGATTCGGATCATCATTAACGATGATGAGCGCTCGATACTGTGGAGGATAAATCAGTGGAACAGGTACGTTTCCGTCATAATAACCCGTGATCCTGTCGCCCACGGCTACTCGGACATGATCCACAAAGTAGGTCGTAGGCGATACGACAAAATTTACGGTACCGGAATGATTTTCTAGGGTAAATAGTTTGTAACAGCCCTGACCTTCTTCACTTGGTCCGATCATAAAATCACTGATCATTGTGACAACGCCTTGAAAGGATTGCCAGTTAATGTTCATTTAAATCACCCGGATTCTCTGCGGATTTCTTCAATTTATACTATGTCAACGACCCGAATCTGTGATTCGTATTTGAATATTTGAGGGCATAAAAAAAACGTGTTCAGATTTCTGAACACGATCGGTACAATCCGCTTGTCCTGTTAAGGATTCAGTATATTTTCAATTTGGTTTAATGTTTCTGGATCAAGCACAACATCGGCAGCTTTAGCGTTATCCACGATTTGGTCGGGCCTGCTGGCGCCGACAACGACGCTGGCAACATTGTCCTGACGAAGAATCCAGGCGAGTGCCAACTGAGCCATGCTGATGCCAAGTTCGGCAGCGATTTTCTTAAGCTCAGCAACTTTATTCAAGTTATCTTCCGTCAAATACTCTCGGATACCGCCTTTGTTTTCAGCTGCCCGACTTCCGGATGGGAAATCGCTAATCGACGTATATTTTCCGGCCAGAACACCCTGAGCGAGCGGAGACCAGCATACTTGGCTGACTCCATGTGCCTGACTCGCGGGAATGACTTCTTTTTCAATTTCTCGTGCGAGCATATTGTACTTCGATTGATTGGCGACAAAATGATTGAGCAATTTCTGATCGGCAATCTGCGCGGCCTCGGTGATCTGAGCTGCGGTCCATTCGCTGACGCCGATATAGTTGACTTTGCCCTGGTGGATCAGGTCATCGAACGCGCGCAAGGTTTCTTCAATTGGTGTTTCGTTATCAAAGCGGTGGCAGTAGTACAGATCGATGTAATCGACATCCAGTCGTTTTAGACTGGCATTCGCTTGCTCCATGATATGCTTACGAGACAGACCGCGGTCATTCGGTCCGTCGCCCATTGGGAAGTAGACTTTTGTTGAGAGTACGATTGATTCGCGGGGAAAGGCTTTGATTGCTTTGCCAACCACTTTTTCCGCTTCTCCGCGCATATAGACATTTGCCGTATCAAAGAAATTAATGCCGAGATCATAAGCTTTTAGAATCGTATTCACTGCATTTTCGTTGGCGACATAGCCACCGTAAGTTAGCCAGCTGCCGAGACTGACGGTGCTGACCTTAAGACCTGTGTTGCCAAGACGACGATAGTTCATGGAAACCCTCCTCAAGCCATATTTAATTATCGTTGTGTGTATGCTGCAACGTATAGTTCTATGATAATCTTGCGCATTTGTAAGCGTCAAACAATAGGGGAACAAAAAGCTAGTATGTGCAACGATTGATTCGGATGTCCGTTTGGCAATAGCTCTGTTTTTCGGTTGCTATTTTAATTGGCCATGATATAATAAAAAACAACCTTAAACAGAAAGGATCTCGAAGATGATGAACCAGCTGAAGACGAAAGACTGGTATTATTATACTTTCTATTACTTTAGATAGTCGTTCGTACCCCTCTGTGTACGAACGAGTCATTCGTTTGTATCTAGAGTTGGGGAGCTAATAATACAGCACCAGCCGGATGCAGTAAGGCAGAAAACCCGACTGGTCAGAAAGCTTCAGCATTATCTTGAGATTTCTCGAAACCAGCCGGATCGCTATTGGCTGGTTTTTATTTTTCATTATAGATAAGGGATAGGAGAGGAAAAGATGGAGAACGCAAGGCATCTACGTTTGAAAAGTGTGTTGTACCTGAATTATTTGGTGCATGGAATGGGCTTAATCATCCTGACGCAGAACATGAGGGCATTGGCGGAGAGCTGGCAGACGCCGCTCGCGACGGTTTCCTATGTCGTTTCCGGCATCGGAATCGGACGTTTGCTTGCGTATTACATTTTAGGCACATTGTCTGACAAATACGGACGGAAAACATTCATTGCCTTTGGTATGATCAGCTACGCGGTTGCTCTTTTCGGCATGGCAGTGACCACTGATTTTAAGATTGCTTATTTACTAGCGATACTCCTCGGGGTTGCTAACTCTGCACTGGATTCCGGAACTTACCCTACATTTCTTGAATTAAAGGGAGAAAATGGGTCAGCCAATATTCTGATTAAAGCAGCAATGTCGATTGGGGAATTCATCTTGCCGATCATGATTGCCTTTAATGAAAGCATCAATGGCTGGTACGGCATTATTTTTCTTTTCGTTGGAGCAATTGTTCTGATCAATCTGCTGATGCTGATTAAACTTCGATTCCCGGAACGAGTGTATCAGGAAAAAAGTCAGGCCGCATCGAATACGAGAGCAGTGAGGATTTCGCGGGCACGAATCGGCTTGTTCATCATTCTCTCGTTATACGGATATTGTTCCATGGCGATGATGATTCTCTTTACGCAATGGATTACCTTATTCGGCGTTAGCGTTCTGCACATGAGCAATTTTTCTGCACATTTTCTTTTGTCGCTCTACAGCATAGGATCAATCACGGGTGTGCTGTTAATCTTTATTTTGCTCCACCGGATTACTGATGAAATGAGATTTGTAGCGATTTTGAATGGCCTTTCATTTCTGATCCTGCTTGTCATTTGTTTTTCCGGTAATGCAATGCTCGTTACGCTTTGCTCGTTCTTTTTCGGTATGACAGCCGCAGGCGGTGTCATGCAGGTGGGTTTGAATATTTTCGGCAAGCTTTTCCCGGAGAAAAAAGGAAAGATAACAGGTATTTATTTTTCTTTTGGCAGTCTTGCTTCATTTACGATCCCGATTATTACCGGTATACTCTCTCAATACAGTTTTGCCGCCGTCATGCGTGCGGACGGTGTGATCGCCCTCTTTTCTTTCGTCTTATGTATGATTGGTCATCGTCTCATGGAAACAGCGGATAATCAGAAGGCCGTTCTGGTCCGATGAAAACGATCGTTATTGACGGGTTAGGTCTGATTGGCGGATCGCTCGCAATGGGGATCAGAAAGCAATGGCCGAATGCTAAAATTTATGCCGTTGATCCCAATCAGATGTCTCTTGAGTTTGCTAAAGGACAAGGCATTATCGATGATGGCTGCGATGCATTAGAAGATATTGCGAGGCAAGCAGATTTCATCATTCTTGCGACATCGGTCGATTTAATCCTCGCGCATCTGAACGTATTGTCGCAGCTTAAGTTAAAGCGAGATACTATCGTTACGGATGTCGGAAGTACAAAAAAGGAAATCATGGAGCAGTCGACACCGCTTATACATCAAGGAATATCATTTATCGGGGGGCATCCGATGGCAGGATCGCAGCGAAGCGGCATTCATGCCGCACGTTCGGATCTGTTCCAAGAGGCAAATTATTTTTTGATCCCTCATGACGAGGATATAATAGGCGAGCAGGCCGTGGAACAAATAACAAAACTGTTGAACGGATTAGGCGTCTGCTGGAAACGGCTATCAGCGGAGGTACACGATCGAATAGTCGGTCAGCTCAGCCATCTCCCGCATATTCTTGCGGCGGGTCTCGTTAATCGGACAAAGTGTGAAGCGGAGCAAATGCATTTCCCAATGCAATATGCAAGCAGCGGATTTAAAAGCACGACGCGGATTGCCGCATCCGATCCACAGATGTGGACAGCCATTTTGCAAAGTAATTCGGACATACTGATTGAAGATATTGAGCGTTTTGAATCTTATCTTGATGAAATGAAAACGGCACTTCAAAAGGGTGATATGGAATACATCTGCCGCTATTTTCGTCAGGCGAAGGCGATACGAATAAACTTAGATCAAGATAAAACATATAATTCAGATCGTTTCAGGTGATAAAAAATGGTGGAAGCAATAGTGACCGGCTTTATGGGAAGCGGAAAAACGACGATAGGCAAATTGCTGGCAAATGGTGCGCATCGAAGGCATCTTGATCTGGATGATCTTATCGTGCAGCATGCATCAAAAACAATAAATCAGATCTTCGCCGAGCATGGGGAAGCCTATTTTAGAGTGCTGGAGACAGAACTCCTGTCGGCAGCTCTCGGTCAATCCGGCGTTTTATCAACGGGCGGCGGAACGATCGGAAATGAAAAAAATCAACAACTGCTCGGGAAAAACGAAGCTCCGGTGATTTACTTAAAAACCTCCTTTGAGTCGATTATCGAACGACTGAACGGCGATCAAACGCGTCCTCTTGTTCAAAAGGGTACCGAAGCATTAAAAGATCTCTATCAGCGCAGAAGACATGATTACGAACAATCGGCTGATTTGGTTGTTGTCACAGATGACAAGTCTCCGGAACAAATAGTGAATGAAATTCAACAAAGCATCAGGTTGTGAACCTCATACATGGTCTAGAAAGAAGCGAGAATCTCATTGTCTTGCTTCTTTTTTATACAATAGGTGATCATAAGAAATTTGCTGCGCGTGAGCTTGCTTTGTGTTCATCTCCCGTTCATCATCAGCAACTATCATCTTTTTTGAAGAAGAAGCGACAAAAGATCCGTCTGTGGGTTGAGAACATTCCCGTCGCGCGTTCATTATAAAAAATTTGGATTCCAATTATTATAGTAGGAAAAAGAGGAGGAATGAAAATGAACGTAAATAAAAATATGCGAGACAATAGCGAATGGGCCGTTGAGGCGCAAGGATTAGTGAAAAAGTTTGGCAGCAACTATGCTGTTGACGGCGTCAATCTTAATGTGAGGCCGGGAGCTATTTATGGTGTGCTCGGGCCGAATGGAGCAGGGAAAACCACAACAATTAAAATGCTTGCGACTTTATTGCGGCCAGATGCAGGATCAGCAAAAATATTCGGATACGATGTGGTCAAGGAACCACAGATTGTGCGTCAATTGATCGGAGTAACAGGACAGTATGCTTCAGTTGATGAATCGCTCACGGCGACCGAGAACTTGGTGATCTTCTCTCGGCTGCTCGGCTTAGGACGTGCAGAGGCAAAGCATAAATCAGCGGAATTGCTTGAAGAATTCGGCTTAACAGAAGCTGCAAAACGCCCGTTGAAAAATTTCTCGGGAGGCATGCGCCGCCGCCTCGATCTGGCGGCAAGCCTGATCGCCCAGCCGCCGCTCATTTTTTTGGATGAACCGACAACAGGACTGGATCCGCGGACGCGCAATCAAATGTGGGACACCATTCGCCGATTGGTCAAGACAGGTTCAACCGTGCTTTTGACAACGCAGTACTTGCAGGAAGCAGATGAACTGGCGGATCGGATCGCGGTCATTGATCGCGGGCGAGTCGTTGCGGAAGGTACAGCAGATGAGCTGAAAGCTTCAATCGGTCGCTCATCGCTGCAATTGAGAATCCAGGAGTCTCAAGATACTGAGCTTGCGCGGCGGACTGTTGAACAGGTGCTTCGTGTTCATTCCGCCGTTTCACCGGAAGGCGCTAAGATCACCGCACCAATGGCTGACGCAGACAAGGTTACCGATCTTCTTATTGCACTTCGGGAAGCCGGAATCAAGCTGGCTGAAATGAGTGTGCAGAAACCGACCCTCGACGAGGTTTTTCTGACCATCACCGGTCATGGGGTTAAGGAGGACGCATCAGAGGAGACGGACGCACGAAAAAAAATGAACGAGGAGGTTAAGTGATGAAGAACGCTTCCATTACACCGGTATCCGAACGCCGGCTGAAAAATAACACCAGCCTTGGACAGACTTTTCGCAATTCATTAACGATGGCTTACAGAGGATTATTGAAAATTCGGCGCACACCCGAGCAATTATTCGATGTCACACTTCAACCCATTATCTTTACACTGATGTTTACGTATATCTTTGGCGGAGCAATCTCCGGAGATGTACAAAGCTATCTCCCGGTTATTATTCCCGGCATCCTCGTGCAGACAGTCATCACGACATCAATCGTTACAGGGGTGCAGCTGCGTGAGGATATGGATAAAGGCGTATTCGATCGATTTAAGTCGCTGCCGATCGCGCGTATCGCCCCACTTGCCGGAGCTCTGCTGGCGGATACGATCCGCTATACCATTGCGACCGTACTCACGTTCTCCATGGGGTATATCATGGGCTACCGTCCTGACGGAGGCTTGGGAAATGTCATACTTGCCGCTCTTCTTGTCATTGTATGCTCCTGGGCAATCAGCTGGATCTTCGCGTTTTTTGGTGTGATCGCGCGAACAGCTTCAAGCGTACAGGGCATCTCAATGCTGGTACTGTTTCCGCTCACGTTTCTTTCCAATGCGTTTGTACCGGTCAAAACAATGCCGAGCTGGCTCCGATGGTTTGCAGACATCAATCCGGTTTCGCATTTAATTACAGCAGTTCGGCATTTGACGAACTCCGGAAGCTTCGGTTGGGATTTTGCATTGACGCTTATCGGTGCGGCAGTTATTGTAATTGTTTTTGCTCCGCTTACCGTTCGCGCGTACATGCGCCGTACTTGAACTTAATTTTTAAACCTGCGATCATTTGATTCATTTATATGCCGGTGATGGAATCCGTGAAAATAAGTCTTAAGGCGTAGCGAATTCCCCGCCTCACGCTCATTATCAAAACTCCAGCCGTGCATTATAGTAAGCATATAGACTTAGATCTGCATAAGTAATGGATTATTTTTTCGCTGATCAAGCTCGTACAGGGCTTACGAATGTGTCACGAAAGGAACGAATGAAAATGGGAATGATCTTTGGATTCATTGCAGCGATTATTGTTTTTGTCGTGCTTATCGTGGTTGGCGGCGCGTTAATTACAGCCTTTGCGTGGATTGCGGTCGGTATTCTTGCACTGATTTTATTTCTCTTTTTCGGGTTTATGCTGAAATGGTTATTGATCATTTTGATCATTGTAGCTATCTGGAAATTAGTGAAATGGATGTTCACGAGATAATTCCGAAAGCAGTTGAGAGAATGTCACTACTTGTTTTTGGAAAACTATTCGCGATTTCCATATTGAAAGAGCAGATCTGCACGAGGCGATCTGCTCTTTTGTCATGTTCCTGTCTTACAGATTAAGCTAATACCAACTGGTAGGCCCATCGTTTTCCGTTCGGCATATCCAAATGAACAACGCCGCGATACTCGAATCCTGCTTGCTTGATGACATGCTGCATGCGGGGATTTTCAGGATGCGTATCAATGCGGATGTCAGTATGGCCATTCAGTGCAGCGGCAGTAATGAGAAATGTCATGAGCGAAGAAGCCAAATGACGGCCGCGATAATCAGGAGAGAGCGCTACTCGATGAATGGATGCATATGAGGATGCACTCGTTTGAATCCAAGAGCCGGACTCAATGGCCTCATAGGCAGGTTCTATTTTCGCAAAAAGAACTCCGGTACCTGCAATTCGTCCGTCAACGATGAGCACATGGCTGATCTCCTGGGCGATATCCTCTTTCAAGGTTGCGTCGTCTGGGTATCCGTCCTGCCATTGATCAATTCCATCAGCCTTCAATAAGAGCTTAGCCTCATCAATAATCTTTTTAATCGCAGGAAAATCATGGCTTGTTGCCTTACGTAAATAAGTAGTCAAACGTGGTCCCCCTATCGCAATTCATACTCCTGTTGCAAAAAAATCTATGTATGCTCATTATAGGATACAGGTTCAACAAGAGGCAATGAATACACTAGTGTTTAACAAGGGAATCGTTGAAAGATGACACAATAAATAAAGGCAATGTGCTGCTAATAAAAATGGAGGAATGAACATGGATAAAAAAGAGCGTGCAACAATATTGGGTATTGGGGTCATCGGAGGGATGATTACAGGTTTGGTTTTTAAAGCTGTGTATCCGTGCCTTGTGTCAGGCATCCTTGTATCGGCGATCATAACGGTCATGCTGACACAGAAGCAGAAAAGGAATCAAAAATGAAGGTCACTAAGATCTTTACTTTTATTATGGGCCAAACAATGAACGTGAGACGTATTAATCACGTATACATATGATTTGCGATGCTCCGAGCCTAAATAGTTACGCTTTTTCTCCTTGATACGGTAAACTTAAAACGAAAAGTAGGACCACAGTACTCAAAGTAACCAGTGGTGATCAAAAAAGTGAGAGGCTTCTCGTGTAGTATGGAGAAAAATAAAGAATTCGGCCTTGGTGCGACATCGGGGCTGCTTCTTTGTAATCGAGTGATGACAAATTCATTTGGGAGTGGAGCATATGGTATTAGGTTCAATTGAAGCAGGCGGAACAAAATTTATCGCGGCGATCGGTGATCATCAAATGAATATCATCGACACGATTACAGTTCCGACAACGAAACCGGAAGAAACGATGAAGCCGATTTTTCGTTTTTTCGATCAGTTTCAACTCGATGCGGTCGGTATCGGTTCCTTTGGCCCAATTGATGTTAACCAGGATTCGAACACCTACGGGTATATTACATCAACTCCGAAACCCCATTGGAAAAATTTTAATTTTGTCGGGAATCTGAGCAGTCATTATGAAGTGCCGATCGCGTGGAATACGGACGTGAATGCGGCAGGCTATGCTGAGTATGTTTTGGGGAACGCCAAGGGTACGAAAAGCTGTCTGTATTTGACGATCGGTACCGGGATCGGCGGAGGCTTTGTCAATCAAGGCAAAATTCTGAATGCATACAGCCATCCGGACGATAACTATGAGGGAAATTGTCCGTTTCACAAGGATTGTCTGGAGGGGATGGCTTCCGGTCCGGCAGTTGAAAAGCGTTGGGGGAAAAAGGGTGTTGATCTTGCCGAACGGTCCGAAGTCTGGGAGCTTGAAGCTTATTACCTTGCTCAAGCACTGATTAGTTACACACTTGTTCTGCGTCCGGAACGGATTATTCTGGGAGGCGGGCTCATGAAACAGAAGCAGATATTTCAGCTGATCAGAGCGCATTTTAAGAACATGCTTAACGACTATGTGGATCTGCCTGACTTAGAAAACTACATCCAGCCTGTTGGACTTAACGATCAGGCAGGAATTATCGGCGGCTTTTTGCTGGCGAAAAATCAATTGGAAAAATAAATAGGTTTGCATGCAAAAATCCCTCCTAGACCGGTACTAAACCGGTGAAGGAGGGAGTTTCAAATGATGATCTTAAATTTGCCGGCGAAGTTGTCAGTCTAACGGTGTCCATTCCCAATTCACTACTTCCGGAAGGTCTGCACCTTCCTCGCGGATGTAGCGATTATGCTTGGCGATCATGCGATCCATTTGCGCAATGAACGCATCGCCTTTCTCTGCATAGCTCGGCTGCAGCATAATTGCCGTTTTGGCAAGATGGAACCGATCCAAATGGTTCAGCACGCGCATGTCAAACGGTGTTGTAATATCTCCATTTTCACGATAGCCGTGTACGGTCAGGTTTGTGTTGTGACGGCCAAAGAACAGATCTTCGATTAAGTCCTCATAGCCATGGAAAGCAAAGAGTACCGGCTTATTTTTTGTAAAATAGTGATCGAATTCTTGATCGGATAATCCTCTCGGACTCTTTCTCGGACTTTTCAGCTTCAACAAATCCACTACATTAATGAAGCGAATTTTCATTTCAGGGAAAGCATGGTGCAGCAATTGAATGGCGGCGAGACTCTCCAGTGTCGGTTCGGTGCCGGAGCTTGCAATAACGAGATCGGTCTCTGTTCCTTGATCGGTACTGGCCCAGTCGATAATTCCCAATCCGTTATCGACCAATTCGGAGGCCTCATCAATGGAAAACCATTGTTGCCGCGGGTGCTTCGAGGCCACGACTAAATTAATCTTGTCTCGGCTCCGGAACAGTTTATTCGCGACGGCGAGCAGTGTATTGGCGTCTGCCGGAAGGTATTCACGAATATATTCATGCTTTTTCTCAGCGAGATGCGAGAGCAGTCCCGGATCCTGGTGTGTGTAGCCGTTGTGATCCTGCTGGAAAACCGTTGAAGAAGCAATAAGGTTTAACGATGGACACGATTTTCTCCAAGCAAGTTCACTCGATTTGCGCAGCCATTTGAAATATTGTGTGAGCATCGAATCCACAACTCTCAGGAACGCTTCGTAGCTGGCAAAAAATCCATGCCGGCCGGTCAAAATGTATCCTTCAAGCCAGCCCTCAGCTTGATGTTCGGAGAGCTGTGCATCCAATACCCGACCGGAAGGCGCGACGAATTCATCGCGAGGCTCATCAATTTCACCCAACCATTGTCGGCTTGTGACTTCGAAAATAGATGTCAGCCGATTGGATGCCGTTTCATCAGGACCGAAAATGCGGAAATTATGCGGATTGAGCGGGATGATATCTCGGACATACTTCCCTAAGATAATCATATCTTGAGCAACTTGACTGCCTCGTTCCCGGATGTCGACCGCATAATGACGATAATCCGGCAGACGAAGCGCTCGCGGTTCGATTCCTCCGTTCGTGATCGGATTGACCGCCATCCGCTTGTTTCCTTTAGGAATGATCGAAGCAATCTCAGTTTTTAAGGAACCGTCCGAGTTGAACAGTTCTTCCGGTTTATAAGATTTCAGCCATTGGATTAACGCATCCACATGCTCCAAATGATGCTGGTCAACCGGAATGGGAATTTGATGAGAGCGAAAAGAATCTTCAACAGGCTTGCCTTCCCACATCTTCGGTCCCGTCCAGCCTTTAGGGCTTCGGAAGATGATGACCGGCCATTTTGGCATAGCTGCATCGTTATGATCTCGGGCATTTTTCTGGATGGTTTTAATTTTTTCAAGGGCTTGGTCCAGCACTTTTGCCATGGCCGGATGAACGGCTTGCGGATCGCTGCCTGCGACAAAGTAAGGATCCCAACCTAATCCCTCAAAATAGCTTCTTAAATCCTCATCGGAAGTTCGGGAAAACAGGGTCGGATTGCTTAATTTATACCCATTAATATAGACAATCGGTAAAAGAGCGCCGTCGTATATTGGGTTAATGAAATGGTTTGCGTGCCACGAGGCGGCAAGAGGTCCTGTTTCAGCCTCGCCGTCACCCACTACGACAGCAGCGATTTGATCCGGATTATCCAGAATGGCACCGACGCCGTGTGAAATGGAATAGCCGAGTTCGCCGCCTTCGTGAATGGATCCGGGGGTTTCGGGAGCGGCATGCGACGCAACACCGCCCGGCCAGGAAAATTGTTTGAAAAGACGCTGCATACCTGCTTTATCCTGCGAGATATTCGGATAAATTTCACTGTAGCTGCCGTCAAGATAGGCATTCGAAACCATAACCTGTCCGCCGTGACCGGGTCCTTCAATATAGAACATGTTCACATCATACTTGTTAATAATTCGATTCAAATGGGCATAGATAAAATTTTGACCGGAGATCGTTCCCCAATGTCCAATCGGATGAACTTTAATGTCGCTTGGCACAATCGGCCGATCAAGCAGCGGGTTGTCTTTTAAGTAAATTTGACCGATGGACAGATAGTTCGCGGCACGCCAATATTTATCAACTTTATCCAGATAGGATTCAGAAGAGTAGTCCACTATTTTTTCTACTGATTCATTCATCATACGCGGCTCCTTTCAAAAGCGGGAATAAGTTTGACTGGTACAATAGTGCGGATAGTATAGTGTTCGTCAAGCGGGATAAAAAAATAAGTAAATGCTGGTTAATTCATGGAATGCTTTATTCTTACCATAAGTCTATTTTCGCTAAATGGGAAGCAGATTCCTGTTTGGTTTTCTGCGTACTTGACCTTATCAATGAAAGCACTGTGAAACATATCGTGTTATGGATATAATGGAGAAGGATCCGTTAAGTGATTCAAGGCAGCAATAGGCGTGGACGCTCTGATGACCGCACTTATTAAAAATACAGATGGCAGACAGATCTCAACATAAGCAATGGAGGTTATGAGCATGAGTGAAGAACAATTGAAGCTTAGCTATTTCTTTGAGAATATGGATAGCTTCTACGTTCCGGAAGTTTTCCAAGGGGTTGAGTATCCTTGGGAAGCATTGCAAAAGGCGACGGAAATTATAAAGCAACGTGTGGAAAACAACAATCTGAAAAAGAATGACGGAGAACTTGCTGAGGGAAGCTATCTGCACGGCAATTATTCGATCGGCAAGGGGACACAAATTCATTCGCAAGTCACCATTGAAGGACCGGTCATTATCGGCGAAAACGTCACAATTCAGTCCGGGGCGCTGATTCGTCCGTATACGATGATCGGCAATAACTGTGTGATCGGCCATGGCTGCGAAGTGAAGCATGCAATTATCAGCAACGGTGCTAAGGTACAGAGCTTCACGTTTGCCGGCGACTCGGTCATTGGACAAGGCGCACGTGTCGGTTCCGGTACGATTATTGCAAATAGGCGTTTTGATCAGGGTATCATCGGGGTCAAGGTCGGCGATACGTATACAAAGTTTGATACTGATTTCTTCGGTTGTGTGCTTGGCGATTTCAGCCGAATCGGTGCCAATTCGGCAACCTTACCTGGAACGTGCATCGGGCCGTATACATGGGTGTTCCCATTGACGCGCGCCCACGGATTTATTCCAAAAGAAACACGAGTATCGATGGGCGGCAAGGAACTTAACCTTACACCGAACAAGAAAATGAAGCTGAAGCCGTAAATAAAACTGAAAGTAAAGAGAAGCGTTCTCCCGCGGAGCGCTTTTTTTTGCGCGCTTTGTGACGGATGCGACACCTCCTGGCCCCGTATTTCTTGATTTGCCCTTGGGGATGATATAATAATTAATAAAGAAACCGATTTCAATTATGAGGTGATTTAGATGAGTCGAACGGAAAAGGCGACATTTGCCGGCGGGTGTTTTTGGTGCATGGTGCAGCCCTTTGATCAGGAGCCGGGCATCGTTGACGTCGTGTCCGGCTATACCGGCGGCCATGTGGAGAATCCGACCTATCGTGAAGTATGTTATGGAAAAACCGGGCATGCCGAAGCGGTCCAGATTACGTTTGATCCGGATGTTTTCCCATACGTTAAGCTGCTTGGGCTGTACTGGCAGCAGATTGATCCCACCGATCGCAAGGGACAGTTCCATGATCGGGGCAGTCAGTATCGTACAGCTATTTTTTATCATAGTGATGAACAGAAGGCACTTGCCGAAGCGTCAAAAAAAGCACTTGAGGAAAGCGGACGCTTCCGGAAACCGATTGTGACCGAAATTGTTCCGGCAGAACCTTTTTATCCGGCAGAGGACGTTCATCAAAATTATTATCGCAAGGATCCGATGAGCTATAAGCTTTATCGCCAGAACTCCGGGCGGGAGGATTTTATTGCGAAGCACTGGAGCGCAAAAAAAGATCGTAAACAGTTACAGGAAAAGCTGACGCCGCTTCAGTATAAAGTGACACAGAAAAAAGGAACGGAACCACCGTTTCACAATGAATTTTGGGACAATAAAAGTCCCGGAATCTATGTGGATCTTGTTTCCGGCGAACCATTATTTTCAACAACCGATCAATATGATGCCGGCTGCGGCTGGCCGAGCTTCACCCGACCAATCAGCACGCACCGTATCGTAACGGTTCCGGACAACAGCTTTCTCATGCAGCGCAATGAAGTACGCAGCAAACTTGGCGATTCGCATTTAGGGCATGTGTTTCCTGAGCCGTCTGTTTCGACGAATCATCGTTTTTGCATTAATTCCGCCGCGTTGCGATTTATTCCGAAAGAAGATTTGGAGACGGAAGGTTACGGTGAGTATTTGGCGCTTTTTGAATAAAATGATGCACAATGAGTGGTCTTGAGGCTGCTCTTTTTTTCTGATGAAAAATCGTCTACACTGAAAAGTATTGGAAAAAAGGGGCGTTTGATCAATGCTGCAGAGGAACAAGGACCAACAGGATCATAACCAGGCGGTATTTAAGCTTTCGCCATTTAAAAAGCTTTCGGAACAGCAACTGAGGCTGAAACAAAAAATTATGGATTTCTGCAGAGCACATGTATCCAATGACCAAACAGCGTTGTTTATGATACAGGGTGATGCGGGAACCGGAAAGAGCGTCGTGCTCAATTCGGTGTTCAATGAAATCCAGACGGCGGCACGAGCAGGAGGTGCCGATGATTCGCTTGCGCGTACCAATAATTACCTGATTGTCAATCATTCGGAAATGATAAAGTTGTACAAGGAAATTGCTGAGCAGCTGCCAAATATGCGCAAAAAAGACTTTATTCGACCGACGTCTTTCATCAACAAGATGCAGAAGCTCGGAGCACGCGCCGATGTGGTGTTTATTGACGAGGCTCACCTTCTCTTGACCAAAAGTGACCGCTACAACCGGTTTAATCAGGACAATCAGCTTGAAGAGATTTTAAAGTGCAGCCGCACAGTGGTCATGGTCTTCGATGAAAAACAAGTATTGAAACTGAAAAGCTATTGGGATGAAAGCAGGGTTCAGGCATTTATGAGATGTGTTCCGCACGAAATTTTTTATTTGACTGATCAGTTCCGCATGTGCGCCGATAAGGATGTCCTTAACTGGATTCATGCATTTGTACATAAAGAAGTTTTACCGCTTCCTAATAAGCAAGACTTTGATTTTCGCATTTTTCAGGATGCCGGCGAACTGTACCAGATTATCAAGGCACGAAACAGTCAGTACCATCTTTCACGATTGATCGCAACCTATGACTATCCGTATGCCTTAGACGGCAGCGATTATTATATCGACGAACCGAATTTTCATGTGCGGTGGGACCGTTCGAAGCCGACAGAAAAACAGGCATGGGCGGAACGCGCCGATACGATTGATGAGGTTGGCTCGGTATATACCATTCAAGGTTTTGACCTGAACTATGCCGGTGTCATCCTCGGTCCATCGGTGTCCTATGACGAACACGCAGATCGAATCGAAATTCGTATCGAAAACTATGAGGACGGTGCCGCATTTGTAAAACGAGACGATCTGGCAAATCCTGATGGCATTAAAGAAAAAATCATACTGAATTCCATAAATGTCTTGATGACGCGGGCTGTCCACGGCTTGTACATCTATGCAAGCGATCCAAAGCTTAGACACAGATTGGCAGAACTGCAAATGGAAAAAAAGCGTTTGTAGTCATCTCAGTGGGCGATGTCATACCCGGTATTATTCCCCTCGCTTAAGAGTCACCGGCAAAACATAATTTTTCTTGATGCCGGTGAAATCATCATTTATTTCTCTTAAGAGAAGGTCGACAGCTAATTGAGCCATGGATCGAATGGGCTGAACGATGGTTGTCAGTTCGGGAAGACAGGTCGTGATCGTTTCCGTTCCGTCATACCCGACAATGAAAATATCTTTTTCCCGTTTTCTGACCATGCTCAATGCAATAGCCGCAGTTATATCGTCACCAAGAAACATGCCGTCAAGGTCGGGATGTTTGTCTAAAATTGATGAGAGAATCTGCTTCTTAACTTCTGTATCGAAAGGCAGATCCATTGTATACGTTTTGAAAGGCAGTCCGTGCTCCGTCATTACATCTTCGTAGCCTTTTCGTCGCTGATAGCTGGACAGTGCTTCACGCTGCAGCACACTGTTAATGTGAATAATCTTGGTCCGGCCCTGGCGGAGCAGTTCCTCCGCAGCCATTCGGCCGCCTTGATAATTATCACTGCTGACAACCGTGATCGTATCGGAGACTTTGCGGTCAATCGCGACAATGGGCAGATGCGCATGTTGATAGGTTTCAATGCCGATATTATGTGCACCGACGATCATGCCGTCTACTTGATTGGCGAGAAGCATATTTAAGTATTTATTCTCTTTTTCGGCTTGATCCATTGTATTGCAAATCAGCACTTTATAATTTTTGTCGGATAAAATAGATTCAATTTGAAAGACAAGCTCGCCATAAAAGGGATGTCCGGTTGTCGGGAAAATGAGCCCTATGAAATGTGTCTTGCTGACAAACAGCGAGCGTGCAATTTCATTCGGATGATAGTTCAGCTGTTCAATGGCATCATTCACGCGCCGCCTTGTCTTATCGCTGATCGCGCCTCGGTTATTGAGCACACGTGAAACGGTTGTTGGTGAGACGCCGGCAAGTTTTGCCACGTCTTCTAGTTTTGGTTTTTCTGTCACGGTCGAGGTCCTCCTCATTGGCGCGGGTGTCCTGGTGATCTTTTTAAATAAATGGATGAAATTCCACCTTTTACTAGTATAACTTAATTTTTCGATAAAAAAGGATTTGTCATTGACTTTCATTAATGAAAGGGATAACAAAATAAAAAAGTTTCTGCCGGTTCAGACAGAAACTTTTTCATGACGATCTTTCGTGTTAATTGATCATTTTTTTGCGATGAAGCAAGTAGGCGATGGCAAGAATCAAGAACCAGACCGGAGTCACAAAGAGTGCAACGCGCGTGTCGGAAGCCATGCCGATCAAGACAAGCAGAAAGACAAAGAAAACGAGTATGACCCAGTTGATGAATGGTGCTAGCGGCGCTTTGAATTTGGAAGCGGCTGCAAGATCAGGTCGCTTTTTTAAATAAATAATATGAGAAACCAGTATGACGCCCCAAACCCAGATGAAGCAGATGGCGCTAATGCTGGTCACGAGCGTGAACACAATATCGGGCAGGAAGTAGTTAAGAACGACTCCTACTGAGAGAGCAAGCGTTGAGCTGATGAGCGCCGTGCTGGGTACGGAGCTTTTGCCCAAGACGGAGAAGCTCTTCGGCGCGCTGCCTTCACGGCCTAGCGAGTAGAGCATGCGGCTTGTCGAGAACAGACCGCTGTTGCAAGCCGAAGCCGCTGAAGTCAGGACAACGAAATTAATGATTCCGGCTGCGGCGGGAATGCCTACAAGCGTAAAAACCTTAACGAAGGGACTGTTGTCTGCGTTCAGCTGTGTCCATGGAATAATGCAGAGCATAACAAACAGTGCGCCAATATAAAAGAGCAGGACACGAACCGGCAGGCTGTTAATTGCGCGCGGCAGATTTTTCTCCGGATCTGCGGTTTCAGCAGCGGTAACACCGACAAGTTCAATGCCCACAAAGGAAAAGACCGCCATCTGGAAGCCGAGAAAGAATCCGTTAATGCCATGCGGGAACAATCCACCGTACGACCAAAGATTTTGAATAGACGCATGTCCGGTATCTGTTTTGAATCCGGTAATGATCATAATCAAACCAAGAACAATAAGGGCGATAATTGTAATGACCTTTATAATGGCGAACCAGAATTCGATTTCACCGAACATTTTCACCGTAAGCAAATTCAAAATGGTCAGAACGATGAGGCAAAGAAAGGCAGGAAGCCACTGGGGCACGTTAAACCAAAATTGTATGTATTTACCGACGGCAGTAATATCAGCCATCGCCGTCATAATCCAGCAGAACCAGTAGGTCCAACCGGTTACAAAACCGGCCCACGGGCCAAGATACTCCACAGCAAAGTCTGTGAACGATGTGTATCCCGTATTTGACAGCAGCAGTTCACCCAGTGAGCGCATGACAAAAAATAATGCGACTCCAATGATCAAGTAAGCAAACAAAATAGATGGTCCGGCCAAATGGATTGCTTTTCCCGATCCGAGAAATAATCCGGTACCAATGGCGCCACCGATTGCAATCAACTGAATGTGGCGATTTTTCAGCTTTCTTTCTAATTGTTGTGTCACTTCTTCATTTCCTTCCTGTTTACAGTCTCTATTTTTTGTGTGTCTTTAAAGAAATATGTGTAAAGACAGCGTTTTTTCATTATAGCAAATTGAATGAAAAAATTGATTGAGTTTAAGTATAAAGAAATATTTTACAACGTAACAGTGTTATGTTATATTGTTAAAAGTGCTAAGAAAGTGGGGAGTCATATATGGAAGATGAATTGATTGCCAAGAAAGATTTACTGGAAATGACCGGGATTTCTTATGGACAGCTGTATCGTTGGAAAAGAAAGCAGCTTATTCCAGAGGCATGGTTCATTCGCAAAGCTACATTTACCGGGCAGGAGACCTTTTTCCCGAAAGTTAAGATTCTAAAACGTGTTCAATCCATTTCCGAGATGAAAGATACACTGTCGCTGGATGAGCTTGCTGAACGGTTTTCCCCGCAGTCGGTAACAAAAATTGTTTTATCCGAGACCGAATTGCTTGATCGAAACATTGTTTCGAATGCTACACTTACGATTTTCAAGGAATTCGGGTCCGTGCAGCATCGTTTTGACTTTCATGATTTGCTGGCGATGTTCCTTCTTGATCACATGCTGAAAGCGGGTCAAATGAATCGTGCTGAGGCAAACGATTTGCTGAACGTGCTGAAAGAGAGCAGCCATAAAATTTATGATAAGAACAGCTGTCTTTATTTCATACGAAAAATGGGCGTTTCCATGGTTTTCATTGCCGCAGATGATGTCGCGCTTTATTTTGATGACGGCGTGAAGGTTATTGACAAACAGTTGATTTCTGCAGGTGTTGAGGCACTCAAAGCATGTATTGAAAAATCCAGTCGAGACGAAATTTCAAAGGAGGACGTGCAGCTATGAACCAGGACCACAAGCAAAATTTAAAAGTAATGGGAGAGACACAATCAAGCGGCGGTGTTTTTGATAAGGTGAGCATAATGGGTGAATGCACCATTAACGGTTCTGTTCAGGCGAATTCTTGTAAAGTGATGGGCGAATGTTCCGTGTCAGGGGATCTTAGCAGTGATTATTTCCGTAATATGGGTGAGGTAGCCATTGGCGGAAGACTGGCTGCAGCAGAATCTCGGTTTATGGGTGAGACGCGCGTTAAGGGTGATTGCGCGTTAAAGCAGGCATCTATATACGGGGAATTATTTGCCGAGCGGAATCTCACAGGCGAAGACCTGACAGTACGCGGAATGCTTCATGCAGCGGGCGATGTGTCTTTGGAAACGCTTGATATGCGCGGTGGAATAAACGTCGAAGGCATGCTGAATTGTGATGATATCGATATTACGCTCAAAATAAATACAGATAATTATGTGAACGAAATCGGCGCCGGACGTGTCTCAGTTAAACGAAAACATACGATTTTCAGTGCCGCACCTACAAAGCGGCTACGTGCGGAAACGATTGAAGGCGATCATGTCTCTTTGGAATTTACCGAAGCCAAAATTGTCCGCGGTGTTGATGTAGAAATTGCAGATGGATGCGCGATTGACCGTGTTGAGTACTCCGGGTCCTATAAGACAAGCGGCCATTTTGATGTTGGAAAGGTCGTCCGTTTGGACAATCAGACGAATTAATTAAATTTCGAAGTGGAGGAGAATGAGTATGGCTGAGAAAAAGAAGAATTTATCAATTTCTGGGTCCGGAAGTGCACCAGGCGGCTGTTATGAGGATGTAAAGATCAGCGGAAGCGGTAAGATTCAAGGCGACTTGATTTGCAACAGTATTAATATTAATGGTTCAGGCCGCATCACTGGTGACGCAAAGGCATCGAACGTTGTGATCAGCGGTTCGGCAGTCGTTGAAAAACGACTAATTGCTGAGTCAATCATCATCAATGGCTCATGCAAAACAGAGGAAGATGTCTCGGGCGAACGCATTCAAATTAACGGCAGGGGCAAGGTGCTTGGTTCCATTCATGGTGAAAATGTACGTGTTTCAGGCATTTTGTCGGTCGACGGCGATTTAGAGGCTGAGGAATTTATTGCGGAGGGGCCGGTGAAAATCGGTGGATTATGCAGCGCAGAGCGTATTGATATTGCCTTGTCCGGCATGGCTTCTCATATTAAGGAGATCGGATGTGGGACGCTAAACGTCCATTCTCGTTTTACATCCGCTCTGTTCGGCCAGCTTTTGAATGCGTTCAGCAAAAGAAAACTGATTGCCGATACGATTGAAGGCGACAATATTGTTCTTGAGGATACCGAAGCGAAAGTCGTAAGAGGTAATCACGTGTCCATTGGCGCAGGCTGTTCCATTGGACGAGTGTATTATAAGAGTGACTATAAAAAAGATGATAAAGCTACAGTGCAATCTGCGGTGAAAGAATAACGGGAATCAGAGGGGGGGAAAGTTGATGAACACGAATGAGCCGATCTATTCGATGCCGAAAATTATTGGAAAAGATGCGCGTGTTCTGATTTTAGGGTCGATGCCCGGCGTTGAATCTTTGACGAAGCAGCAATACTATGCCAATTCGCGCAACCAATTTTGGCGGATCATGTACGCACTTTTTAACCAGGAATACGTGAACCCATCCTATGCTGAGAAAACGAATTTTGTTAAGAAACATCAGATCGCACTGTGGGATTCCATTCACTATTGCAAGCGCCAAGGCAGCCTTGACTCTGCAATTAAAGACGAAGAGCCTAACAATATTCCCGGCTTGCTTCGCGCATATCCGGACATCCGAGCGATCGCTTTTAACGGAAGCAAGTCTTTTGCCGTATTTAAAAAGCATTTTAAAGCGTTGATCCCAAACAGCATAGACTTGATGAAAATGCCGTCGACCAGTCCGACGCCTTCTCGATATCCGAAAACACTGAACGAGAAAATCGAAGAATGGTCGAAGATTAAAAAGTACTCGTGAACGCTCTTAGATCGGAAGGATGCGTGTCGCAACAACCATGATCAAAAAAGCTGCCAGAAAAACGGCCGATGAGAGCGAAAGCAGATAGTGTTTTTCCTCATGCTCATATCTCCATTCCATCCAGGCGCGCAGCGCATTGTTCAAAGTTGCATAAGCAAGGATGCCCATGGCCGCGGCATTGAAGAAAATAAGAGTAATGATGAGTAGAATGAACAAAATAACTTCCAAACCGGAATGAATTCTATTAAACGTGTGATAGATCCAGCCCTTGCTTTTCACGATGCTATACTTTTTCTTTAGGTAGTGCTCCACAAGCATATCAATCGTGAAAAGAATGAAACCAACAATGAAAATAGAATTATTTTCATAAGGAACACCTCTACGGGATAAGAAAATATAAATAAGGATGCCTATTTTTCAAAGACAATGCGCTCGTTAACAATCGTTTTGCTCACGGAAATGCTGCGCAGGTCGGCGGGATCAAGCGAAAAGGGATCTTGATCGAGAACTGTGAAGTCAGCTGCTTTGCCGATCTCAATCGTGCCGCGCGCCTCTTCTTGACCGCATGCGGCGGCGCTTCCTGTTGTGTAGAGTGCGATCGCTTCAAAAACACTTAATGCTTCGTTGGGAAAATAGCGTTTTCCATTTAAGTCTGTATTACATGTACGCGTTACTGCTGAGTGGATGGCCAAGAAAGGGTTTGGCACTTCGATCGGCGCATCACTGCCGCCGGCAATCGTGAATCCTCTTTTCTGAATCGCTTTCCATGCAAAAGCGAGCGGCGGGAAAGTCGGCCCGAGCACGTCCAGCGCCCATGGCATATCACTGCTCATGAATTGCGGCTGAATATCAAAAATAAGCGGCATGCCTTGCGCCGCATCCAGCATATGCGGACGGAGCCACGGCGTATGAATCATGCGATCTTTTTGACCCGGAAGCGGCGGGTATTTTTTTAGAACGCGAATCACCTGCTCGAAGGCGCGGTCGCCAATAATGTGAATGGCGACCGGCAGCTGCGCGGCGCGCGCCTGACGCACAAGATCTTCAAACACATCATCCTCATGAAATTTTAGACCGTAGTTGTGCGGCTCCCCAGCGTATGGCTTAGTCATGAAGGCGGTATGAGATCCGACCGTGCCGTCATAAAAGATTTTCATAGCGCCGAGCGCAACAAATGGATCAGATGTTTTGAGCGCTTCCGGAGCCTGAAGATAGGCATTTAATTCTCTATGATGAACAAGCAGATGTGCTCGAAACGGGTAATTCTCGTTGAGCGTGTTGCGGAATGCGCGAACGGTACCTTCAAAACCATTAAAATAGTGAAGATCCTCCGAGTGTGCGCCGACCAGTCCTTTTTTCCACAAATCATTGACAGCTAGTTTAATCAGCCGCTCCAGCTCTTTTTGGCTTTCGGACGGGAATCGATCGATGGCAAGCATTGAAGCTTCATCGCGCAAAACACCGGTTGGCACTCCCTCTCCATCCAAGTCAATCATACCGCCGCCTTCAAATACTTGGCCGCGCTTGAGCCCAATTTCTTTTATGAACGGAGTATTGATACTTACAGTATGGTAGTCAATCCGGCGCACGAGAATCGGATGCACATCGCTGATCCTATCAAGATCGAGTCGCGTCAGCAGCTGCGAGCTGTCGTTTAAATTGTTGTCATCGTAGCCTTCGACAAACAGCCACTCTCCATCCTTTAACTGAGCTGCGCGCTCGTTAATTGCCTCCATGCATGCCTTCTTCGTTGAATAGCCGTAAAGATTCAGGCGATCTAATGCTTGGCCGTACCAGAGCAAATGCAGATGACTGTCAACAAAGCCGGGAAAAACGATCCCGCCCTGAAGATCAATCCTTTCTGCACCGCGCTCTTGAGCCATAGCGGCCGCTTGTTCTTCTAAAGCAATTATTTTGCCCTTTTCGGTAAGCACACAGGTCGCAGTCTTCCCCGGCTTGTTCATCATGTAGAATGTTCCGTTCATCCATAGTTTCAATTTGCGGCACCTCATTTGAATGGTGTCCACCATTCGTTCTATTTAAGTTAAACATAAGCGAAAAGGCGCTGATGCACAACCTCAAGCCCGTTACTGAACGCTTTATTGCGTCAATTTGCGAAACTATTTCTCGGGATTTGATAGAAATCGTCTGTTAAGATCGGTATAATAACAGTACTGGGTAAAGAATAAGACGGCTTTTGTGCCGTTCACAATAGAAATGTCTACTGTAAAAAAAGTGAGGGATTCATACATGATTGCTGAAGAATTTAAGCAGATGCTCAGTCAGAAGTCGGTGATTCGTGAACTTGCGGAATATGCCACGGAACGAGCGAAACAAATAGGTTATGAAAATGTCTTTGATTATAGCTTAGGCAATCCGTCGGTACCGGTTCCTCAAGCATTTACCGATAAGCTGGTAGAACTCGCATCAAACAAGGATTCTATGGCTGTCCATGGATACAGTCCGAGTCTTGGGATCACCTCTGTTCGTGAGAAGGTCGCGGCTTCGCTTTCCCGACGATTCGGCCTGAATTACAAAAAAGAGCATATTTTCATGACGTCCGGCGCGGCAGGCGCGCTTGCTCACGCATTGCGTGCGGTTGCGACCTCAGGCGATGAAGTGATCACATTTGCACCGTTTTTCCCGGAATATACACCTTACGTGCATGGACTTGGTGCCGTCTTGAAGGTTGTTCCGCCGGATACGGAAACAATGCAAGTTAACTTTGAAGCGTTTGAAAAAATGCTCTCGCCGAAGGTAGCTGCCGTATTGATCAATACACCTAACAATCCATCAGGAACAGTATATTCGACGGAAACGATCAAGAAACTCGCGTCCTTTTTGTCACAGAAAGAAAAGGAATATGGTCACGATATTTATATCATTTCGGACGAGCCTTATCGTGAAATTGTTTTTGAGCATGTGGATGCACCTTACACGGCCAAATACTATACACATACAATCACTTGCTATTCATTCAGTAAATCACTGTCGCTACCGGGAGAACGCATTGGCTATGTAGCCGTCAATCCGAATGGTCCGGATGCGGCGCTGATCGTGAACATGTGCGGCCAAATCTCGCGCGGCATTGGCCACAATTGTCCGCCTTCGCTGATTCAGCTGGCAGTTGCTGAAGTGCTCGATATGACTGCCGATCTGTCGGTTTACGAAACAAATATGAACATTCTCTATGAAGGGCTTACGAAGCTCGGCTTCTCATGCGTGAAACCGGGCGGTACCTTCTATATCTTTCCGAAGGCCTTGGAAGAGGATGCGGTCGCCTTCTGCAAGCGTGCATTAAAATACGATTTGATTCTTGTACCGGCAGACAGCTTCGGCTGCCCGGGTTACTTCCGTATGGCTTATTGCATTCCAACGGAAAAAGTGGAACGCTCGCTTGCTGCATTTGAAAAGCTGGCAAAGGATTATCAGTAATTCATTGCCTTTGCATGGAGCGTTCGGTTCCTTCAATGCTTAAACTACGTTATAATCGTGGAACATGGAACAGCTTAAACGTTTATCAAGAGAAGGTAGGGGGCTGGTTTAACGAAGCTTCAGCAACCTCATACGGAAGGTGCTGAAGTCCATCAAATGAGTAGTGTCTAGAAGATAGGCAAGATATCAAAAAATAAACTCTCTTACGCGTGTTGAGTGTTCACTGGGAGAGTTTTTTTGTTGTCTAGAGAAAACAGCGGTGAAAATTAAGTTATGAAGCCATCGTCTGTCCGCCGTTCACATGGATGGTCTGTCCGGTAATATAGGATCCGTCATCGGAAGCGAGTAAAACATAAACAGGTGCAAGTTCGTAGGGCTGACCGGCACGTTTCATTGGTGTATCTGCGCCTAAAGTCTTAACGACGTCCGCCGACCATGAAGCAGGTTGAAGCGGAGTCCAGATCGGTCCCGGAGCGACAGCGTTCACGCGAATGCCTTTGTCGGCAAGATTGTGGGCAAGTGCCCGTGTAAAGCTGACAATCGCGCCTTTTGTCGAGGCATAGTCAATTAACTGGCTGCTTCCGATATTCGCTTGCACGGAAGTTGTGTTGACAATACTGTCTCCGCTGTGAAGATGCGGCACAACTGCTCGCGAGAGCCGAAAGAACGATTCAATGTTAACATTAAAGGTTGTTTCAAGCTGCTGATCTGTAATTGCCTCAAGTGAAGGCTGGGGAAACTGAACACCTGCATTGTTAATTAAAATATTTATATGCCCATATGTTTCCAGTGTTCGGGTGACAATTTGTTCGCCGGCATTTCGTTCACGCAAATCAATTGGAAGAAGGAGGCATCTCCGACCAATTTTTTGCACCGCATCCTGAACTGTTTTTGCATCTTGATTTTCGTTTAGGTAAACCAGAACCAAATCGGCACCTTCTTTTGCAAAAGCGACGGCAGCGGCACGACCAATACCGCTGTCCCCTCCGGTAATGATGGCAATTTTACCTGTTAATTTTCCAGTACCAATATAATTTGGATTGTCAAAAATCGGCTGCGGATTCATGAGATATTCTAGTCCGGGCTGCCGGTCCTGATGCTGCGGTGGAAAGGTAATCGGGACTTCTTTGCAATCAGTCATTGAACCATAATATGGAATGACAGGTTTCATCATTCAAATCATCTCCCTATTGATTTCACACAGTATATGCAAATGAATGGGGTAAGTGCCTATTATTATTGAGCGGCTGATAAATTCCCGAAATCTGCCGATAATCAGAGAAAGAGGTCAAATAACGAGAGAAAAATGATACTATATAGAAGACACAACGTCATTTGAGCTGGAGGCAGACATGAAAAAGACACTGTTAGTTATAACGATGATTGTAGCCCTTGTTCTGAGCGGCTGCGCCAATCAGGAAGATCAAGCCTATGATCAGGCAATGAAAAAAGGACAGGCTGCTCTTGTTTCAAAGGATTATGATGCTGCGGCAGGCTATTTTAAAAAGGCATTAAGCTATAAGAAAAAAGATCAAAAGGCAACCATATTATCCGCTCAAACCAATAATTTTCTGGTTGCAAAGTCAATGATGGATCATCCGGATCAAGCGATTACGTCATTAAATGCAGTCATTCTTCAAAAAAATGGATCAGGTGCATTGAGAAAAGATGCAAGGGAGTTAAGAGACAAAGTGATGGCGGCAAAACAACAGAATGCTGAGGGAACTTCATCGAGTCAAGCTTCCCAGAGCTCATCGTCAACCTCGTCAGAAAGCAGCTCGACGGCTGCTTCGTCGAGCAGTACAGATGGTTCATCATCGTCGTCATCTTCTGCATCATCGGGCAGTTCATCGAGCAATACTTCAAATAGTTCTGGTGAAACGGTGACGCAGAAGCAAGCGGAAGCGGCTGTGATTAAGGCAGCAGGCTATACGCCGGATGAAGTTTACGTCGATACGACTGACAATGGGGCTTATTATTCAATGGAGCTGCGCGAAAACCATACGAATGACAGTGCGGCGGATCCCAATACTGCTCCGTCCGCAGGATTTTTCAGATACTATAAAAGTTCGGGAAAGGTCACTCAGCTTGATCTGCTCAGTAATACGTACAAGGAAATTAAATGAATTAATTCTTAAAATTGATCGGTATTGATCATACTGTTTTGACCCATAAGCGCTGCTTGTGGGTCCTTTTATTTAATCGTGCAAAAATTCAAGGTGGATAAAGGAAGGAAGCTGAAAATAAATTTTAATCGATTCGCCGCACCTTGTGTCGGTTAAAGCATACAATTGTTTGTAACTAAGCTTTTTAGGGTAGCTTAAGGTAACGATAATATTGAAAATGAGCAGGTAAAGATAAACAAGTGCAGTTTTCACAAAAAAATCATTTTTTTCTAATTGTGACATTAACGAGGCAATGTTATACTTTTAACGTGAAATAAGATTTCCTAATCATTCACATAAAAGTGGTTAAACTAAGATTCTTGGAATAGTATGTGATGAGTAGGTAGAAAACTTTTTTCTTTATTGTGAAAGGAATCACGAATCAAGCTGTTCAGGTTACAACTCCCGCTGTTCAGAAACATCGGGTGTAGAATAAACTTTCTTTAGGAGGATGTTTAAGCATGGCTTTTAAAATCATTGCGTATGGTGTAGAACCTTACGAAGAACATTTGTACAGTGAATTGAACAAATACGGTTATGAATTGACTTTGGTTAATGACTTGCTGACTGCCGACAACGGTGATCTTGCAAAGGGTCACGACGGCGTACTGCTTTTCGTTAACTGTCTCGCAGACCGTGCAAACCTTGAAAAATTCAGTGAATACGGCATCAAATACGTATTTACACGTACCGCCGGCTTTAACCATATCGACCTGCAAGCAGCTTCTGATCTTGGATTGAAAGTTGCTCGTGTTCCTGCTTATTCACCGAACGCAATTGCAGAACTGGCTGTTTATCTTGGAACAGCACTTCTTCGCCACACAGTTTATACAACTGCCCGCACTTCGAAACTGAACTTTACTGTAACGGAAACGAATTTCAGCCACGAAGTTCATAAAGTTACTGTTGGTATTGTCGGAACAGGCCATATCGGCTGCGTTGAAGCAGAATTGTATAAAGGTCTCGGCGCAAAATTGCTCGGTTACGATATTTTCCAAAGCGACTTCGCTAAGAAATTGGTTGAATTCAAGGAATTGGATGAACTGCTTGCTGAATCTGATATTGTCAGCCTGCACCTTCCATACTTCCCTGGCAAGAACGAAAACTTTGTCGGCGAAGACTTCATCGGCAAAATGAAAAAGGGCGCCATTCTGGTCAACACTGCACGTGGCGAAATTGTTGACGAAGCTGCTGTCGTTAAAGCAATCAAGAGTGGTAAACTCGAAGGCTTCGGTGCCGATGTATTGACTGACGAAGCACGTTTCTTCGGCAAAGACTTCTCTGACGGCACTGAATTCCCAGATGCTACGATCAAAGAATTGGTTGAACTCTATCCTAAGGTATTGATCACACCTCACGTTGCTGCAATGACGGACGTAGCCGTTTCAAACATGATTTCAACAAGCTATGATAACTTCAATGCTGCAGTCAAAGGCGAAAGCCTCGGCCGCGCTGAAGTTGAACTTCCGCAACCAGCTGCAAAATAATAATTGATTTCAATAAGGCAGCCCCGCTCATGAGCGGGGCTGTTTTTTTGAAATAACGCGCATGTTGACGGTGTCATCAATTAGGGTGATCGTTATGTATGTACACAAGCAAGAAGAGGGTATCTCAGAAAGTCTATCTTTGACTCTGAGATACCCTCTTCTAAATTCTTTGAAAATAGAGATTAGCTGCCAAGATCTGCAGGCGGTTCGCTTTTTCCCTGGTCCATTTTTTTCTTTACAATTTGGAACAATTCATCGCTTTCAAGGAAATCAAAAAGGTGATTCAGCCAGTTGTAATAGTCTATTATATAGCGGTACTTGTCCATGTCCGCCTGGATTAGTTCGCGCTCGGTTTCTGACAGCTCAGGTTTTCTCATAAGCTGGGTTAGTTCGTTCAAGGATTGTTGTACAGCTTTTGTATTCATCGCAGTCACTTTTCGCCATTGATTTGAGAAAAAATCAGTGAAGATCTGATACCAGTCACCCTGTGCTTCATAAAGATCCTTTCGAATGCCTTTTCTCCAGACACGTTCAACCATATTCAGTTCCATAAGGGTACGAACGGATGTACTCATACTAGTCTTACTCATCTTTAATTCTTCTTTCATATCGTCCAAAGTCATGGGTTTGCCGTTAAAGAACAAAGTGCCGTACAACCGTCCAATAGAGGGCGAAACACCGTAAAGATACATATTCTGCGACACCGACTCAATGACGCGTTCCCTTATAGTATCAACGATCTCAGAGTGCTCCATTTCATTCACCAACTTCATTGTAAAATTAACTATAGTTCATTGTACCTTTTGCTATTCTCTCTGAAAAGAAGGAATTCATTGAGCATCTATTTATTCAGTATACAGAGTTTTATCTGTTTGTACAGTTTGAACTGTATAAACGATTATGCTAACATGATAGTACTGAAGGCATCACATGAAAAGGTGCGGGTTATCAAGGCTGTTCTGATTGCGGTGCACTGCCTGCCCTTGCGGCGTACCGAGTACAAATAGATGCATGGATCTTTGAGGAACTGAGGAAGCTCTGATTTTTTTTGCTTTTAAGAGCTTTTATAAAAAGAAACGAGCGAGGTGTTTCAATGAAAAAAATTGAAGTGAAACAAGCGACAAAAATATTTGGAAAAAACCCGAAACGCGGTTTGGAGCTTTTGAGAAAAGGGCTAAACAAAAAAGAGATTAAGAAAAAGACAGATTTGAATGTCGGTGTTTCTGAAGCAAGCTTTCACGTGGAATCTAATGAAATTTTTGTGATTATGGGTTTGTCAGGCAGTGGAAAATCGACATTGGTTCGACTCTTAAACCGTCTAATCAATCCGACATCCGGAACGATACTGATCGATGGAGAAGACATTACGCAAATGAATGTCGAGCACCTACGCGAGGTACGCCGTAAAAAAATTAGTATGGTCTTTCAGGGATTCGCATTATTTCCGCATCGAACCATTCTCGAGAACACGTTCTTTGGTCTTGAAATTCAAGGAGTTGGTAAAAAGGAGCAAATCGAACGTGCACGTTATTCACTTACACGTGTCGGGCTTAAAGGATACGAGGACAGCTATCCGAACCAGTTATCCGGGGGGATGCGGCAGCGTGTTGGTTTGGCACGTGCTCTAGCTAGTGATACAGACATCCTGCTCATGGACGAAGCTTTCAGTGCGCTTGATCCTTTGATCCGCAGAGAAATGCAAGATCAATTGCTGGATTTGCAGAGTGATATGAAAAAAACGATCGTGTTCATAACCCATGATTTAGATGAAGCGTTGCGCATTGGTGATCGTATTGCGTTGATGAAAGACGGACAAATTGTTCAAATCGGCACTCCTGAAGAAATACTAATGAATCCTGCCAATGACTATGTAGAGCACTTCGTTGAAGATGTCGATCTGAGCAAGGTTATTACTGCAGGTCATATTATGACACGTGCGGAGGCTGTCAGCAATAATCGCGGAGCACGTGTTGCATTGCAGCTGATGAATGATAATGACATCTCCAGTATTTTCGTGGTTGATCGTACTAAAAAGCTGCTTGGAGTGGTTGATGCAGATGATGCGGCAGCAGCAATTAAGGCGGAGACACCTTTGGGCGAAATTATTAAAAAAGTGCAATCGGTACAAGTGGATACACATCTGAGTGATTTGTTTGACGATATCTCAAAATCACCGCTTCCGCTGGCTGTTGTCGACGAACAAGGCAGATTGCTCGGACTGGTTCGTCGCGGGGCAATCATTAATGCGCTCGCAGGGAACACACCATTAACGAGAACAACGGAGGTGCAGAACCCATGAGTGAGACTTTTATGCCAAAGATACCGATCGGGCATTGGGCGGATTTGCTTGTTCAATTTATTACCAATCATTTTGAAGGCTTTTTTGGCTATATTGCGGCCGGAATACAAAGTTTTGTCGATAGTTTGGTTTGGCTGTTTGCTTTTATGACGCCGGTTGTCTTTATTCTTCTTTTAGCGGCGATCGCTTTTTGGCGCCGCGGTATCGGAGTCGCTTTATTCACATTGATCGGTTTGGTTTTAATTTATGATTTAGGTTATTGGGCACACGCCATGCAGACGTTCGCACTTGTCTTAACCTCAGTTGTGTTGTCGATCGTAATTGGATTTCCGCTTGGAATTCTAGCTGGAATCAATAAGACATTTCATCGCATTACAACGCCGATTCTTGATTTTATGCAGACCATGCCTTCATTTGTTTACTTGATTCCGGCCATTTTTCTGTTTGGTACCGGCATGCCTCCAGGTGTTGTGGCGACGATTGTCTTCGCCATGCCGCCAACAATTCGCATGACTGGACTAGGCATTCGTCAGGTTCCATCGGATCTAATCGAGGCTTCGGATGCATTTGGTTCGACAACTTGGCAAAAACTTTTTAAAGTGCAGATTCCAATAGCAGCGCCGACGGTCATGGCCGGTGTTAACCAAAGCATCATGCTTTCGCTGTCAATGGTTGTCGTTGCGTCACTGGTTGGTGCGCCGGGACTCGGTGCCGATGTTTATCTTGCGGTAACATCGTTGCGCACAGATATTGGTGTTGAAGCGGGTCTGGCGATCGTTATCATTGCGATCATGTTGGATCGTATTTCACAAAATACACGAAATAAAAAAACGGGGGGATCCTAACTTGAAGAAAATTAACCGTATTATTATGAGTATGTTTCTATTAGCTGCCTTGACGCTGGCGGGATGCCAAAGTCAGAGTTCAGGAAATGCCGATTCGTTCGGCAATCAAGTCGATCACAGGATTATTGGAATTGATCCGGGTGCAGGCCTAATGAAGCTGACCGATACAGCGATTAAGGATTATAAGCTGAACAATTGGACCGTACAGTCCGGTTCGGAATCGACGATGATTGCTGCACTTGATAAGGCGATAAAGAAAAAAGAACCCATCGTGGTCACAGGTTGGACACCGCATTGGATGTTCCAAAAGTATGATTTGAAGTATCTGAAGGATCCAAAGGGCTCTTATGGAGCGGCGGAGAACATTCATACAGTGGTTCATAAGGGATTTGAAAAGAAAGACCCGAATGCAACTAAGGTTCTGGATCAATTCTCTTGGACTGCCGATGATATGGGAAAAGTGATGCTGTCGATTCAAGGCGGTACCGACGCGAAAAAGGCGGCCGCGCAATGGGTGAAGGATAATAAGGACAAGGTCAGTGCATGGACAAAAGGTGCCGACAAAGTCAGCGGCAAAACAATTAAGCTCGGTTATGTCGCGTGGGCTTCTGAAATTGCCAGTACCAATGTTGTGGCAACGGTGCTTGAGGATCTTGGTTACAACGTAACGCTTGAGCAGCTCGGTGCCGGACAAATGTGGGCCGGACTGGCAAAGGGTAGCGATGATGCTATTGTTGCTGCATGGCTTCCTTCCACACACGCTGATTATATGAAACAATTTAAAAATAAAGTGACCGATCTTGGTCCTAATTTAAAAGGTACAAAGCTTGGACTTGTCGTTCCGTCCTATGTAAAGATCGATTCAATTGACGACTTAAAAGACTGATTCAAAAAACGCGCCTGCTCGTATTTGAGCAGGCGTCTTTTTTACAAGGAAAGAAAGTATATGATTTTCGCCAAAGCCAAAGGTTGTGAGCCAAATACGCAGGTGCGAGACTCCTGCGGAGCGGTTCTGTTGATCGCAGGTCAGGGGAGACCCCGCAGATTTCTGCTTGTCTGAGGAGGCTCGCGGTGCGCCCGCGGTCGTGCTCTGTTGATGCGAGCAACCGAAGCGATGATTCAACACTGTAAAGACACAAACCAATCACACATGACTGGAGATTAAAGACCGGGCGCTTTTTACTCGGTTTTTCTTATACGCGCATAGTTGTTTTGCCAGATGTGAACAAAATATTAATTCTACTGTGTCTAATATAAATATTCGCAACATTCTATTGACACTGATAAATTGATCGTGTAAACTGACATCACTCACTAAAAAAAAGTCTTCCAAGAAGGTAAATATAATGTTCCGTTCAAAAGCGTACGAAGTAGTCGTCATTTTGATTAGCTAGGACTCAGGTGCATCAATCGTTCAATCGATCGTATGTGCTTCGAGTCCTCTTCGTTCTGATCGGGACCGGAGCTGGCCCCATTCAGAATCATCTGGATGGGGCTTTTCGTTTAGGTGAGAAGCGAGCATGCTGCGTATCAGAAAAAAGGCATGGAAGACAAAGAATGAGACAGATGTACAGAAAAAGGAGACGAGAAGGATGAAGATTGTTGTTATCGGAGCAGGAGCTATGGGTCTGAGATATGGGGTGCTGCTGCAGGAAGCAGGGAATGACGTTCATTTTGTAGACACGTGGGAACCAAACGTTGAAGAGATCAAAAAAAACGGCGGTGTCCACGTATGGCGTGACGGTAAGGATGAACGGTTTGCTGAAGTCTCTTGCAGCTATCCTGAAGACTATCATGAAGAACCTGACCTTGCGATTGTGTTTGTTAAAGACATGCATACGGTTGAGACGATGGAAAGGTGTAAGCATTTCATCGGCAAGAACACCTATGTCATGACTAATCAAAACGGCTTCGGCGGCGCTGAATACATTGCTCAGTTTGTTCCTCGTGAGCGTATTATCGCAGGTACCGCAATGATTGCAACCGTCATGAAAGGGCCTGGAAAAGTCGACTTTATCGGTAAGCGTGGCGCAGGTCATGTGCATATCGTCCGCGTAGCGGGTGAACCTAATGACTTTATTTATAAAGTCGCTGATGAAATGGAAAAGGCACTGATGCACCCGACTGTTCAGAAGGATTATATGGGTACTGTTTGGACGAAGCTCGTGTTCAACTCTGTTGTCAACACGTTATGTACACTCATGAATATGAAGATGGGTCAATTTGCGGCTTATAAGAATGCAAAGGAAATGTCACGCAAGCTGATCTATGAAGCTTATGATGCAATTGACGCGGAAGGGTTTGAACTGGAAGTCTCTCGTGATGAACTTGTCGATCAAGTCATGTACGTTTCCGAAGTCAGCAATCCGCTGCACTATCCTTCAATGCATCAGGATATGAGTACGAACCGTCCTACAGAGGTTGATTACATCAACGGCGCCATTGTCCGTCTTGCTGAGAAGAACGGACTGGAGGCTCCGTACCACTCAATACTCGTTGACCTTGTGCATCTGAAAGAAGAATCGAGAAAATATAACGAAGAATAATTAAAAATCTGATCCATTTCTTGATTCTTTGCATCGATAAATTATAAATATAAGATAAAAACTCCGGGATATGATGCTATTTTGTGCATGCGCCGGAGTTTTTTGCGGCTTTTTATCAGTTGGGGTAAAATGGACTATAGATTTTGTGCGTATAAAAATGAGCGGAACAATCACTTGATTTCATAGGAGGATAAAATGACTGAAAAATTTAAGCGTGTTCATATAATTGTGCTCGATTCGGTGGGCATTGGCGAAGCAACCGATGCAGCAAAGTATAATGATGAGGGCTGCGATACAATCGGACATACGGCAGCGGCGATGAACGGTTTAGCTGTTCCGAATTTGGAAAAGTTAGGCTTAGCTAATATTCGGCCCGAACAACCCATTCAAGGTGTGCAGATTCAGGAAAAACCGCTGGCCTATTATACGAAGATGCACGAAATTTCAGCTGGGAAAGACAGTATGGACGGGCATTGGGAAATGATGGGTCTTCCCGTGCGTACACCGCTTCATACCTTTCCAAACGGATTTCCCGATGAACTGATTCATAAAATTGAAGCATTCAGCGGCCGAAAGGTGATCTGGAACAAACCGGCGAGCGGTACGGAGATTCTCAAAAAACTCGGTGAGCGCCAGATGAAGACGGGAGAACTGATCGTGTATACTTCCGGTGATTCCGTGCTGCAGATTGCCGCTCATGAAGGAATCATACCGCTTGATGAACTGTACAAAATTTGTGAATATGCACGTGAACTGACGATTCCTGAGCCATATCATCTCGGACGCGTGATCGCTCGCCCTTATGTTGGCGATAATGCCGATAATTTTGAGCGTACGGCTAATCGACGCGACCTCACACTCGTACCGCCGGAAAAAACTGTGCTTAATCTCTTGCAGGATGCAGGTATTGATACATTAGCAATTGGCAAAATCAATGATATTTTCAGTGGAAAAGGAATTAAGGATGGCTGGCATACGGTCAGCAACGAGGACGGCATGGAACGGTTCATTGCTCTTTTAGATCAAGATTTTCATGGCCTAAGCTTTACCAACCTTGTCGACTTTGACGCGAAATATGGTCATCGCCGCGAACCGGTGCTCTTTGGCAAAGCACTCGAAACCTTTGATCGGCAGCTTGGCCAGGCACTTGATAAATTGAAAGATGACGATCTGCTTATGATCACCGCAGATCATGGCAACGATCCCGGGTTCCGAGGAACAGACCATACACGCGAGTTCGTTCCGCTGTTGGTGTACTCACCTTCCTTCGCAGCAGGCAAGGCACTCCCGGTTCGCAAAACCTTTGCGGATCTTGGCGCAACAATCGCTGATAACTTTAATACGGAGAAACCAAAAGTAGGAGCAAGCTTTTTAAATGATCTAAAATGAATCCGGGGTGAGCGGAATGAGAATGGTCGACATCATTACGAAAAAGCGGGACGGATTTGCGCTGTCCCCGGAAGAAATCCGTTTTTTTATCGATGGTTATGTCAATGGCAGCATTCCTGATTATCAGGCGAGTGCGCTGGCTATGGCTATTTATTTCAAGGATATGACCGACCAGGAAATTGCTGAACTGACACGGGCAATGGTTGACTCGGGAGAAACTGTAGATCTGTCAGCGATTACCGGAATAAAAGTCGATAAACACTCGACCGGTGGTGTTGGCGACACAACCACGTTGGTTCTGGCGCCGCTTGTCGCCGCAGTCGGAGTTCCTGTGGCCAAGATGAGCGGACGCGGTTTGGGCTTTACCGGCGGAACTATTGATAAGCTGGAATCGATCTCCGGTTTTTCTGTTGAGATGAGCGGTGAGCAGTTTGTCATGCATGTGAACCGTGACCATATTGCGATTATTGGTCAAACCGGCGACCTCGTTCCGGCAGATAAAAAGCTTTATGCATTACGTGATGTCAGCGGGTCGGTTGAATCCATTCCTCTGATTGCGAGTTCAATCATGAGCAAAAAAATCGCGGCAGGTGCCGATGCGATCGTTCTAGAAGTGACGTGCGGTTCCGGAGCTTTTATGAAAAGCGAGGAGGATGCCGTCCGCCTTGCGGAAACGATGGTACAGATCGGCAAGCATGTTGGCAGAAGGACGGCGGCTGTGATTACGGATATGGATCAGCCGCTAGGCTTTGCAATTGGCAACGCGCTTGAAGTGAAAGAAGCCATCGATACGCTGCAAGGACATGGTCCCAGTGACTTGCGCGAGCTTGTGCTTGAGCTAGGCAGCCGAATGGTTCTGTTTGCCGGCAAGGCATCGCATCCGGATGAAGCAAAACAGCTGCTTGAACAAGCGCTGGAACAGGGCAAGGCATTTGATAAATTTAAACAATTTATTAAAAATCAAGGTGGGGATCCGAGCATCGCTGATTATCCGGAGCGATTGCCGAAGGCCGAATATCAGATCCGGCTTCCCGCCCAATCATCCGGGGTGGTCGCTGAAATGAAGGCGGACCAGATCGGTCTTGCGGCCATGCTGCTTGGTGCCGGAAGAGCGACGAAGGAAGATACCATCAACCATGCAACAGGCATTGTTCTGCACAAAAAGGTTGGCGACTCTGTGACCGAGGGAGAAACTCTGCTCACCATTCACTCGGATTCTAAGCATATCGACCAAGTTATAGAGAAACTGAACCAAAATATAACCATTGCCGGCCATGCAGACAAGCCGACGCTCATCCACAGAATCATTCACTAAAAGGAGAGACAGACATGAATCAGCTCGCAAAATATATTGATCATACAGCACTAAAAGCAGATGCAACGGAGAAGGATATCCTGAAGCTGACTGAGGAGGCAAAAAAATTCGATTTTGCCTCCGTATGCGTGAACCCATGCTGGGTTCCGCTCGCCGTAGAACAACTCAAAGACTCTGAAGTGAAGGTATGTACGGTTATCGGTTTCCCGCTCGGAGCGGCAACAAGCGAAGCAAAGGCATTTGAAACAAGGGATGCGATCGTCAAAGGCGCTGAGGAAGTAGACATGGTCATTAATATTGGCGCTTTGAAAAGCGGACAAGAAGAAAAAGTTCAGGCAGACATTCATGCCGTTGTGCAAGCGGCCGAAAAACAGGCGCTTGTTAAAGTAATCATCGAAGCCTGTTTGTTAACCGATGATGAGAAGGCGCGTGCTTGTCAGTTAGCTGTTCAGGCGGGAGCGGATTATGTGAAGACATCAACCGGATTTTCTACCGGAGGTGCAACCGTTGAAGATGTTGCGCTCATGCGTCAGACGGTGGGTGAAAATGTCGGCGTCAAAGCGGCAGGCGGCATTCATTCGAAAGCAGATGCCGAAGCAATGATCGCTGCTGGTGCTTCTCGGATTGGTGCAAGCTCAGGGGTTAAAATCATTGCTGAGGCAAACGGAAACGGGAATACGCTTTAATAAAGACTTGAATTAATTGTGTATAGTGTGGTATACTTTTTGTCGTGCCGAATGAGTGGGATTGTTCCCGTTCAACTGTTGCACGATGATTATAGGGCGTTGGGCAAGTGGTTAAGCCAATGGATTCTCATTCCATGATCGCGGGTTCAATTCCCGTACGCCCTCTATAAACGAAAAGCAGCCATCCGGTTAAGACGGATGGCATTTATTTTTACTTTCGTTATTGTAAGCGTTTACATATTGAGCTACAATAAAGAAGGAAAATGTGAACAGAATGTGACGATGCAATGAGTAATTTTTGAGCATATAAAAAAATAATGAAAGGACGTGATGATTTTGGCTAAAAAAAGAATTGTCATTCTTGGAGCAGGTTATGGAGGATTGCGCACATTAAAGAAATTGCAAAAAATGAAACCAAATGCAGACCTTATTCTTATTGATAAGAACAATTACCATTGTGAAACGACTTCACTTCATGAGGTTGCAGCCGGGACATCGAATTCAGATGAAATTTGCTATTCACTTAATCTTGTTATTGATCAAAAGCAGACAACATTTATTCAGGGTACTGTCCTGCATGTGGACAAGGAAGCAAGACAGGTCTTCCTGAAGGATCATGATCCTGTTTCCTATGACTATTTGCTGATTGGATTGGGTTTTGAACCGGAATATTTCGGTATCAAAGGCATGAATCGCTATGGTCTGTCCATCGCAGATATTCCTTCTGTAACGAAAATAAAAGATCATATTGAAAATCAGTTTGAAAAATGGAGTAATGATCATCGTCCGGAGCATTTGGTGATTGCAGTCGGCGGTGCAGGGTTTACAAGTTTTGAATTTTTGGGAGAACTGACTCATCGCATTCCGAAACTTATTGAACAGTTCCAAGTGGATCGGAGTTTAGTACGTATCCTGTGTATTGAACCAACGCCTCATGCGCTTCCGATGTTCAATCGAAAATTGGCGGAATACGGCGCACATAAGCTGAGCGAGAACGGTGTTGAATTTATAATCGGCAGGGTCAGCGGTATTGATGCTGAACGGATCTATTACAAATCAGGTGATCAAATCAAAACGCTTCAGGCCGGTACATTTGTTTGGACCGGGGGAGTCAGCGGAAGTTCTGTTGTCAGTGCATCGGGATTTGCGCAGCGCCGCGGTCGCGTGATTGTTAACGATGACTTATCTGTTCCTGATCATCCGGAAATTCTGATTATAGGCGATTGTTCAGCTGTCATTAATCCGGAAGATGGTCGTCCCTATCCGACCACCGCGCAAATTGCGATGCAGCAAGCGGATTGTGCGGCATATAACTTGAATGCAAGGATTGAGGAAGCGTCGACAAAGCCGTTTGTCTTTAAATTTATGGGCACCGTGTGTTCGCTTGGCCGCAATGATGCGGTCGGAGAAATTATGGGCAGAAATCTCAAAGGCCGACCGGCATCCATTATGAAAAAAGTGATTGAAAACCGATCGCTGGCAAAAATCGGCGGTGTTGAAACCATGATAAAAAAAGGGAGATTCAGCCTGAACAAATAAAAAATAATAAGGAGCCTGCAAACTAAATCATTTGCAGGCTCCTTCTAGTTAATAACCCCCGATAGCTTTACTCTTTGTCTATTCTATTATTTAGCTGCGACCGCGTCCGGAACTTTTGCCAATGCCTGTTCCAGATCATAGATGATGTCGTCAACGCTTTCGATACCAATGGATACACGAATCAGTTCGGGTGTTACACCGGTAAAGGCCTGTTCTTCCGCAGTCAATTCAGCATGTGTCGTGCTTGCCGGATGAATGATCAGCGATTTTGCATCGGCCACATTGGCGAGCAATGAGAACAGCTTTACATTGTTGATTAATGTCTTACCCGCTTGTAGTCCGCCTTTCACGCCAAATGTGAAAATGGATCCGGGACCTTTTGGAAAGTATTTTTTTGACAGTTCTTTGTATGGGTTGCCATCAAGTTCAGGATAGTTTACCCATGTGATTTTCGGATGATTGTTTAAAAACTCAGCAACTTTGCGTGCATTTTGAACATGGCGTTCCACACGCAGGGAAAGAGATTCCAAGCCTTGCAGGAACAGGAATGCATTCTGCGGGCTGACTGTTGCGCCTGTGTTGCGCAGCAGCTGAATACGTGCTTTTGCAGCGAATGAAGCAGGTGCGAGATCAGCATAGACCAAGCCGCCGTAGCTTTTGTCCGGTGTCGTGAAATCAGGGAATTTGCCACTTGCCCGCCAGTCAAATTTTCCTCCGTCAACGAGAATGCCTCCGATAGCAGTTCCGTGGCCACCAATAAATTTCGTAGCAGAATGGACAACGACATCTGCGCCGAATTCGATTGGACGAACGAGGTAAGGTGTTCCGAAGGTGTTGTCAACAATGAGAGGAATTTTATTTTCGTGTGCGATATTGGCAACGGCTTCGATATCGAGAATATTGATTTTCGGGTTACCAATCGTTTCACCGTAGAGTGCTTTTGTATTATCACGGATTGCTGCGCGGAAATTTTCCGGATCATCCGGATCAACGAATGTGACATCAATACCGAGTTTTTTCAAAGTGACATTGAACAATTCATACGTACCACCGTACAAGGTAGAGGCAGCAACAATATGATCACCGGCATTTGCAACATTCAAAATGGCGTACGTAATCGCCGCAAGTCCTGAAGAGGTGGCAAGAGCTGCGGATCCGCCTTCAAGCTGAGCAACGCGCTGTTCAAAGACATCTTCAGTTGGGTTCATAATGCGTGCATACACATTGCCCGGCCTTTTCAATTGAAAGAAGTCTGCTGCTTCGTCTGCATCCTTGAATACAAATGAAGTAGTCTGATAGATTGGTACGGCACGTGCACCTGTTGCAGGATCAGGCACTTGACCTGCGTGTACCTGCAAAGTCTCAAAACCATATTTTCTTTCCTCTGCCATGTTCATCTCTCCCTATGTTCTTTAAGTTTTACATTAAATAAAATCTTAGAAAAAAGGGTGCGCAGATTAAAAGACCGCTTCCCGCAGAGTAGATAGGGAAGCGGCCTTATTCGCCGGTTCTTTTCTTATCTGCCAGAATTTAATCTGCTGGAATTAACACCATACACATCAAACGTGCTGGTTGTCGGGCTTCGTCGGGCCAGTCCCTCCGCCACTCTTGATAAGATTTATTTAATTGTGTACAGTTTATCGTGCTGTGTTTTATTTGTCAAGCAATAAATACAAGTAATTTGATATGTTTAATCAAAAATAAAGAAAAAGGCGAATGCGTGAAGCATTCGTCTCTTTCTGATAGAATGACAGACCTGATTAATAGAGACCGTCAACTGTTTCTTTTGTGCTGATGTAGATATTCTTCGTTTGCGTATAAGCATCAAGAATACTCTTATACGTTTCACGGCCGATACCGGATTTCTTGTAGCCGCCGAATGGAGCACCTGCAGGAAGCTGGTTGTAGGTGTTGACCCACATACGACCGGTACGTACGCTGCGAGCGACACGGAGTGCCTTGTTGATATCTTGTGTCCATACCGCACCGCCAAGACCGTAATCCGATTGGTTTGCGAGTTTAATTGCTTCATCTGCATCTTTAAATTTGATAACCGTTGCAACCGGTCCGAAGATTTCTTCCTGAGCGATTCGCATGTCGTTATTTGCGTCTGCAAGAAGCGTTGGGGCCATGAAGACACCTTTATCGAGGTTGTTGTCCGTCAGCTGGCATCCGCCGGTCACAAGCTTTGCGCCTTCATCCTGGCCGATCTTAACATATTCCAAGATCTTTTCCAGTTGCCGTTTGTTGACTTGAGCACCCATTTGAACGCCGTCTTCCCAAGGCAAACCGACATTAACTTTCTCGAATGCATCTTTTAGTGCGCTAACGAATTTATCATAGATGCCTTCTTGAACGAAGATTCGTGAACCTGCACAGCATACTTGGCCTTGATTGAATAGAATGCCGAGCTGTGCGCCTTCAATGGCACGTTCCCATGGAGCGTCATCAAAGAAAATGTTGGCCGATTTGCCGCCGAGTTCAAGGGTTGCCGGAATCAAGCGCTTTGCAGCTGCCGCGGCAACTTCATAACCGATTTGGGTTGAGCCGGTGAACGCAAGCTTTGCAAAGCCGGGATGATGCAGCATATAATCGCCGGAATCAGAGCCGCGTCCGGTAATAACATTCACGACTCCTGCTGGGAGTGCCTGATCGAAAATTTTAGCCAATTCGAGCAGACTCAGTGATGTTGAAGAAGATGGGTGAATGACAACCGTGTTTCCTGCTGCAATTGCAGGAGCAATCTTCCAAGCGGCCATCAGCAATGGGAAGTTCCAAGGAACAATTTGCCCAACGACACCAATAGGTTCCTTTAGATTGATGGTCAATGTATTTTCGTCAAGTGCGTTAGCCGTGCCTTCTTCGGAACGGATAACACCGGCAAAATAGCGGAAGTGATCTGAACTTGCCGGAACGTCAATTCCCTTTGTTTCACGAAGCGGTTTGCCGTTATCTAATGTTTCAACAAGTGCCAGGTGATCAGCGTTTTCATCAATTAAATCAGCGATCTTAAGCAACAGAGTACTTTTCTCTTGAACGCTGACATCCTTCCATGTGTCAAATGCTTTTGTAGCTGCTTCCACAGCTGCGTCTACATCGGCATGACTCGCGTCAGTGAATTCAGTCAGCTTTTCACCGGTGCTAGGATTGTAGCTTGCTATTTTTTTACCTTCAGAGCCTTCAACCCATTTACCGCCGATATATAGTTTGTATTCAGTATCTACTGCGTGTTCCAGGACTGTGTCTTTAATACTCATTGCACATCTTCCCTTCAAAATTTAGTGTAATTAATATCACATGTCTATTGTAATGCAGAGTTTCAAAAAATAAAAAGAAAACGCTCTCTATTTTTAAAACAAATGCAAAATGCTAATTGTAACGGATGCGACTGTTACTCAAATGGATAGCGGATGCCCCATTGATCACGCACGTTGGTCATAATTTTCATCACACTGTCGGTCAGCGGAAGTGTTTGTTCATCAATTTCTCGGTTTACTGCAGCATTCATGTAATCGTATTCATAAACCATTGCCTGATCAGTGCTTCCGGCTTTAAGTGTTTCCGTGCGACCATCCGGATAGGTAATGGTCGCTTGATCAGCTCGCGGAAAATTGTCCACAGTTATATAAGCTTTATCTCCGGTGACAATTCCCCGTTTCGGCAATTTCGCTCTCATCGTGAGTGTAACAACAGCCATTTGGTCATCCGGATTTTTTAAAATAATGCCGGATTGTTCATCGGCACCGGTCTCGAATTGTTTGACTGTGGTCAAGATTTCATTAGGCTGGCTGCTGAGAAAGAAACGCGCAAAGGACAGGGCGTATGCACCAATATCAAGAAGTGCGCCTCCTGCGAGATTCATATTGAAGAAACGATTGTTTACGTCATATGGTTTTAGGCTGCCGAAGGTAACGTTCACCATTTTGACTTCGCCAATGGCTCCGCTCTCGACGACTTCCTTCAGCTTTTGATAAAGTGGCATGTGATAAATCGTCATTGCCTCGGCAACAATCAAATTCTTTTGCTTTGCGTAACGAATGACAGGATCCAGTTGCCTGCTGCTGACTGTAATTGCCTTTTCGCATAGGACGTGTTTGCCTGATTCCAAACACTTAAGCAGGTAGCTGTAATGATTGGAATGAGGTGTTGAAAGGTAAACGATGTCAATGGCAGGGTCACTTAAAAGTTCATCGTAACTTCCGTAAGCTTTCTCAATATGATTCTTGTCGGCAAAGGCTTGGGCACGTTCCAAGCTTCGCGAACCGACCCCATATATTTTGCGGCCGCTCGCATGCAGCGTCTGCGCAAATTCAGCAGCAATGGCTCCGGGACCGATGATCGCCCATTTTCGATCACTCATTGATGGTTCACCTCACGAGATGTCTTGCTTAGCCAGCGCATGCCGTTTTCGCCGGCGATCAATGCCTTTGTTGCAACATCGACGAAAAGAGATGTATCAATGACGCCGCGGATAGCTTGTAAATCGTCGTCCAGTTTTCGAATATCACTAACCTGATCAAAATAGACATCCATTAAAAGATGGCCGTTATCGGAGATCGTGAATCCATCCTTTGCCGCACTGCGGCGCATCTCCGGTCTTCCACCTAATTGTTCAACCTTGCTGCGTACGTAGGCCATCGCCTCGGTCAGAAGTTCTAGGACAACTGGCTTTTCGAAGGTTAATGTCTGTGCGTATTTGGATTCATCAACGAGAAGGATGTACTCATCAGCCATTGAACCGATGAGTTTCTCTAATGCATGAATCCCTCCACCGCTTTTTAGGGCAAAAAGCTGCTGGTCAACTTGGTCGCATCCGTCAAAGGCTAAATCAATATGATCGACGCACTCTGTATGGAGTACCTGCAGACCATTCTCTAAGCAGAGTAGCTTTGTTTGCATTGAGGGCGTGACAACTTGCACCTCAAAATTATCTTTTTCTTTAATAAAATGAATCAGATGACTGATCGTACTGCCTCCGCCTAAGCCAATGATCGAATGATTGGGAATGATCGCCAAAGCTTCTTTGGCACATTCTTTCTTAATATCAAAAGCGCTCGTTTTCATCACCACCGATCGCACATATGTGCGAATATAAAGAATATGTGCTATTTAATGGCTTAAGTATACCATGCTTAAATGTACTGTTCAAACAATAGTCCTCGGCAGAAGCAGAATAGTGAAAAAATTATTGTGCTGATTTGATCTGACAACCAGAAGTGAATAAAAGACCTTTAATGAAGCATATTTTAATTGTGTTGTTTGTTTTTCGGAAAAATGTTAGAATGAAATTCCGTTAAAACATATTCAATTACTCGGATATAAAAATAGGCAACGGGAGACAAACAAATCCGGCTTGATGAAACGAGCAAGGATATACGTAGCAGGAGGAAAAACAATGAAGAAATTATTGATGGGTTTTTTAATGGCGGTACTTGCATTTTCATTAATTGGATGCAGCGCGGCAGGTCATTCATCCAAAAACAAAAGCGCAGTTGATCAGATTAAGGAAAAAGGTGTGCTGAAGGTTGGAACTGAAGGTACCTATGCACCTTATACCTATCATGACAGCAAAACAAATAAATTGGTCGGTTTCGATGTTGATGTGATTCGCGAAGTGGGCAAACGAATGGGTGTAAAAGTACAATTTAAGGAATCAAATTGGGATTCACTGTTTGCGGGCCTGAATGCGAAACGATTTGACACGATTTCTAATGATGTCGGTGTGACACCCGAGCGCGTGAAGAAATATGATTTTTCACGTGTCTACTCAACATCCCAGTCCGTCATTGTCACACGTAAGAATAATAATAAGATTAAAGCACTGAGCGATTTGAAGGGAGTTAAGGTTGCCCAAGGTCTCTCCAGTAACTATGGGGAAATGACGAAAAAGGCAGGGGCGGTCATTGTGGGTCAGGACGAATTGTCCAAAGCCTTGAAGCTTGTGAGCCAGGGACGTGTCGATGCAACCGTTAATGACCAAGGAGCGGTGCTGCAATATTTCAAAGAAACGAACGACAGCAATCTCAAAATTGCGGCACTCGTTAAGTCCAATGCGGCAGACATCGCTTTTCCTGTGCTTAAGGGAAGCGATTTGGACAAAGAATTTACGAAGCAGCTCAAGGCAATGAAGAAAGACGGTACACTAAAGAAAATATCTGAGAAATACTTTGGAAAGGACATCAGTAAATAAATGGCACCCTTTGTATTAGGAGAAATCACGATTGACTGGCCGCTTGCATTTCATTCGTTTTGGCCGATTCTCCAAGGCGGTCTGATTTACACGATTCCGCTTGCCATCATTTCATTTATTTTTGGCCTTGCACTTGCCATGCTGATGGCACTCTTGCGTTTGTCGAGAGTGCAGGTGGCACAAGGAATCGCTCGCGTCTATATCTCGATTATTCGCGGTACGCCGCTGCTTGTTCAATTGGCGATTATTTTTTATGGCCTGCCGGATCTCGGTATTGAAGTCAGTCCGTTTGCCGGAGCCGTTGTCGCGCTGTCGATGAATGTCGGCGGTTATGCGGCGGAAACGATTCGCGCATCAATCCTCTCTGTTCCTAAGGGACAGTGGGAAGCGGGCTATACAATTGGCATGAACTATGCACAGGTCATGCGGCGGATCATTCTTCCGCAAGCCGCACGTGTTTCGGTACCGCCGCTGTCCAACACATTTATCAGCTTGGTCAAGGACACGTCATTGGCATCAACCATTACGGTGACGGAGCTTTTCCGGCGCGCACAGGAAATTACCGCCACAAGTTATGATTTTCTGCTGCTCTACTCAGAAGCCGCATTCATTTATTGGGTCTTCTGTTTCATCCTTTCAATTATTCAGGGACGCATTGAAAGCAGACTTGATCGTTATGTGGCAACTCATTAATGAAGGGAGGCAGGTAGATGCTGCTTCAAGCTATGGATATTCACAAATCATTTGGCGAAAGCCGAATTTTAAAGGGCGTTGATTTAACTCTGGATGAAGGGAAGGTCCTCGTCATTATCGGACCTTCGGGCTCCGGTAAAACGACCCTGCTGCGCAGCTTGAATCTGCTTGAACTTCCGGAACAAGGAACGCTTGAAATCAATGGAAAACACGTGGATTTTAGCAAAAGGCTATCAAAAAAAGAAACACGCGATATTCGAAATCAGTCAGCGATGGTGTTTCAGAGCCATAATTTGTTTCCTCACAAAACCGTGCTCGAAAATGTGATTGAAGGCCCGGTCATTGTACAAAAGATTCCCAAAGACCGAGCGATTGATGAGGCACGAGAAATCTTGGATCAGGTCGGGCTCATCGATTATCAAAATCAATACCCTTTCCAACTTTCCGGCGGACAGCAGCAGCGCGTGGGCATTGCCCGTGCCGTTGCACTGAAACCGAAGCTGCTGTTGTTCGATGAGCCAACCTCTGCACTGGATCCTGAGCTTGTTTCTGATGTGCTGAAGGTTATGAAAGATTTGGCGACAAAAGGGTGGACGATGGTTATCGTTACTCATGAGCTGAAGTTTGCTCAGGAAGTTGCCGATAAAGTGATTTTTGTTGATCAAGGAGTCATTTCGGAAGAAGGGACTCCTGATCAACTGTTTCAGCATCCGCAACATGAACGAACACGCCGGTTTCTGAGCCGAATTTTGCAGCGCACATAATTAAAAATTAATAGGACTTATATTAAAGCAAATCTGGGAGGATAAATCTGGATTTGCTTTTTTAGTTAGAAGAGTTATGGTTTGGTTGTTTCTTGCCTGAATTCATTTGTTAGATTATTCTAAAATATAGGAACGCAATTGCATTGTTGACGTTCACATCATGACCTTGGAAAAGGGTTGATCGTTCGATGAATCAAATTGACTTAAACTGTGATTTAGGAGAAAGTTTCGGGCATTATGTGATTGGAAATGATGAAAAAATTTTGCCGCTCATCTCATCGGCTAATGTAGCCTGCGGTTTTCATGCGGGGGATTTTTCTGAAATGCACCGAACAGTCGCTCGTGCAAAAAAGAATGCTGTGGCCATCGGCGCACATCCCGGTCTTCCAGACTTAAAAGGATTTGGAAGGAAAGAGATGCACGTTTCACCTACTGAAGTCTATGACATGGTTGTGTATCAAATTGGCGCGCTCCAAGCGGTAGCTAAAGCACAAAATATTCGAGTGAATCATGTGAAGCCGCATGGCGCGCTGTATCATATGGCATCAGATCAGGAAAAATATGCGAAAGCAGTTGTTCAGGCAGTATCTGATGTAGATCCGAATCTGCTTTTATTTGCTATGGACGGAACTTTTTTGGCATCTGCAGGTGAGGAGGTGGGGCTGCATGTCATTTATGAAGCCTATGCGGATCGTACCTACCAGCCCAATGGATCGCTGACGCCAAGATCGGAACCAAAGGCACTCATTACTGAAACGGATCAGGCGCTGAGACAAGTGATGCAAATGCTTCAAGACAGAACAGTGACAGCGGTGAATGGCGGCAAGGTAAGTGTGCGTGCTGAAACCCTTTGCGTTCATGGAGACGGAACTTCAGCGCTTGCTTTTGCTGCGACCATACGGAAAGAGTTGCAGAATTGTGGAGTTAAGATTAAATCCTGGACCTGAATCGCTTCACAGGACAAAAGAAATTACGGTCGGAGGTGCCCTATGCTTAGAATCGAGCCATTTGGCGATCAAGCGGTTCGTGTCATTTTAGGCGATCAAATAGCACCTGAAATCCAAATGAAAATTAAACGGTTTACGGAACAATTTGACCTGGCGCCTTTTGCTGGATTTATTGAATATGTACCTTCGTACACGAATATCGTGTTTTTCTATAATCCAATAGAGGTGCTGCGTGGCGGTAGAAAAGAGATCACGGCGCAGCAGCAAGTCATCAATTATTTAGCGAACATGGCGAAACGTGTGAGCGGCAGCGTCAATCATAAAATGGAAAGACGTACTGTGCATATACCGGTATGTTATGGGGGAGACTTTGGGCCGGATTTGGACGAAGTGGCTGAACTTCGCGGCTTGAGTGTCCGTGAAGTTATTGACATGCATTCTGCTCCGGACTATTTGGTTTACATGCTTGGTTTCGCTCCGGGCTTTCCATTCTTGGGTGGGCTTTCGGAACAATTAGCCACACCAAGGAGGGCGACTCCGCGATTGAAAATCGCTGCCGGATCGGTCGGTATTGCCGGAAAACAGACAGGAGCTTACCCGCTTGATTCTCCTGGAGGATGGCAAATTATTGGGCGCACACCACTGCCTCTTTTTATGCCGGAGTCAGATCCGCCGACTTTGCTTGCTGCCGGAGATCTCGTGAAATTCGATCCGATATCGAGACAAGAGTACATGGGTATTAAGGAGGGGCAGTCATGGGTTTGATCTTAATTCGAAAAGGATTTGCCTCTGCTGTGCAGGACCTGGGGAGATTGGGATATCAGAAATTCGGCATGATTGTCGGTGGAGTGATGGATCCGCCATCGGCAAAACTGGCAAACTGGCTGGTTGGTAATGATGAATCAGATGCGGTCATTGAGTATTCTTTTCTCGGACCAAGTATTCTTTTTCCCGAAGATGCCTTGTTTGCTATAACAGGGGCTGTCTGCCATCCAAGCCTCGACGGACAGAAAATCGGCACCGGAAAGCCATACCTCGCACGTGAAGGGCAAATCCTAACGATCGGCGGTTTGGTCTCCGGAAGCAGGGGCTATTTGGCTGTGGCCGGCGGAGTGAATACACCTTTGTGGTTTGGCAGTCGGTCCACCTTTGAAAAGGCAGGACAAGGAGGATTCATGGGGCGATTTCTGAAAGAGCAAGACCGAATCCCGGTCGGTGAACCTTCTAAAAGAGCAAAACATGTTATGGCGTCATTGGCTGAAAAGAAATCTGTGATCAGATGGTTCGCTGCAATACAAAGAACTTATCGAGATGTCCAGCCCATTCGCGTCATCCCGGATACATTATGGCCGCGTTTTTCTGAAACGAGCAGGCAGGTGTTCCTGAACACCGACTATCAGATTACTGCATCTTCAGATCGAATGGGCTACCGTCTGGAAGGTGCGGGATTAGATCTTGACAGACCTATTGAGCTTTTTTCGGAAGCAGTAACAAACGGTTCTATTCAAGTGCCAAGAGACGGACAGCCGATTATCTTGATGACCGATCACCAATCGACCGGCGGCTATCCAAGAATTGCTCAGGTAGCATCGGTGGATGTGCCGCTGCTTTCACAACTGCCGCCGAACAGCAAGTTGAGGTTTCAGCTGATTTCGAACAAGGAAGCGGAGAAACAATTCGTGCGGCAAGTGAAAAATCTTGAATTACTTCATAACATAATTACTATGCAATTAGACAGGATTGCGCGATGAATGTTCAAAAATCATGTTAAAAAAAATAACATTACCATGCGTAGACCTTTGCGGACCGTCATTTAAGACCTATAATGGTTTTGTTACGGTTTTACTTATAGGTGATGTTAAACAATGTTGTTGTTTAGTGGCTCCTCTACCGCCGGTTTATTGAACGTCGGGAGGGTGAAAGCAAGCGTTCACACATCATTTCATCAAATCGATGGATCTTTCAGTAAGCTGGAAGGCGTGAAATGCAGGGCTTTTCACGAATGAGCCAATAAACAGTGACAGACAACATAATTTTTTAACAAAGCCTACTTTTTATAAGGGGGACATTGAAGTGGCAAAGGAAATTTCGACATCAATGATTGACGCATTTTCAGACAAAATCCACAGTGTTGCTGAAAATAAGGTTGTTCAAGACGCGGTAATGAAAAGCGGAATTAAAGCGGCGACTTTAAACAGCAATGCAATTGTATCAATGAATCCAGTATTTTCAGAAGAAATTGAGACGGGCAAAGTTGCTGACCAGAAGCAAAGCGGAAGATGCTGGATGTTCGCTGCTTTGAATACATTCCGTCATAAATTCAGCGATGCTTTTAATCTTAAAGACTTCGAACTCTCACAAAATTATACGCTTTTCTGGGATAAGTTTGAGAAATCCAATTATTTTCTCGAAAGTATTTTGGATACGGCTGCTGAACCACTAGATGGCCGGCTCGTTTCGTGGCTAATGGATACGCCGCAGCAGGATGGCGGACAATGGGATATGCTCGTAGCCATTATTGAGAAATATGGTGTGGTTCCGAAGCAAGCGATGCCGGAAACGTTCCAAAGCAGCCGGACACTTGAACTGAACGGCATATTGAATACAAAGCTGCGCGAGGATGCCGGTGTCTTGCGCACGATGAGTGCGGACGGAAAGTCAAGGGATGCTCTTGAAGAAGCGAAAACAGCAATGCTGGGCGATATCTATCGTATTCTTGCATTCTCACTAGGTGAACCGCCGAAAGCCTTTGATTTTGAATATAGGGATGAAGATAAGAAGTTTCACAGAGATCTTGGCATGACACCACAAGACTTTTTCAAAAAATATGTCGGCCTTGATCTGAATGATTATGTTGCAATTATCAACGCACCGACACAAGATAAACCCTACAAGAAAACATATACAGTACAATATCTCGGTACCGTTGTCGGCGGTCACAAGATTAAATATTTGAATGTTGATATGGAGACGCTGAAGTCACTCGCCGTCAGCCAGATCAAGGATAATGAATCCGTATGGTTCGGCTGCGATGTAGGCAAATATTCGGACAATACACATGGCATTATGGATACAGCTTTGTATGACTTTGATACGGCATTCGGTACAGAGTTCAAGATGACGAAAGCGGAACGGCTCGATTACAAGCACAGCTGTCTAACCCATGCGATGGTACTGACTGGCGTGAATCTTGTTGATGGTAAACCAAACCGCTGGAAAGTGGAGAACAGCTGGGGCGAGAAATGGGGCACAAAAGGCTATTTTGTCATGAGTGATCCGTGGATGGATGAATATACTTATCAAGTCGTGATCAATAAGAAGTATCTTTCCGATGAGTTAAAGTCCGCTTTTGAACAAGAGCCAATTGAACTGAAACCTTGGGATCCGATGGGTGCTCTTGCAATCATGCAATAAGGACTATGCAATATGAACTTTAAAAAAACCGTTCTGATCGTTCAGAACGGTTTTTGTTTTTTTAGCAAATCGGAGGTCTTTTGGATGGCAAAAGGCAGAAAAAAAACAGGCGGTTTGTTGCGAATCTATTGTTCGTAATCTAAGAATAGCGTTATACTTAGACATAAGCTTAAAATAAATTTTGATTTACATAGATGAGATACAAATTTAATGTTCTTCCTCAATTATTTGCCTCATAGGTCATGGAGCAGTTACCTCGAAAGGAGTTTTTCACAGTGAACGGTCAATCTCGTATTAAGTACACGCAATTTTCAATCATACTTGTTGCTGTTTTGTTTTTAAGTCTATTATCCTACTATCCTGCGCAAGCGAAGAAATCTTATACATACTATGTTCATAAGACTTCCAAACTGTACACAAGCTCGAATAGTGCCAAACAATTCATACGTTATGTTCCAATTAACGCCAAGCTGAAGACCACAAGTAAGAAGACAAGTAAAATGGTTAAGGTGACCTATGGCGGAAGGAGCGGCTATGTTTTTCGGTCGAATTTATGGACAAAGCGAACCACGAAAACCCGATATATTCATAAAACATCTTATCTTTACTCAAGCCGAGATGCATCGAAACAACGCACCTGGAAAATAGCAATCAATAAGAAACTGACCACGGACAGCAATTTAAACTATAAAATGTATCATGTAAACTACAAAGGCAAACGCGGCTATGTATACAAGTCGAATTTGTCTCCGTATAAGACGACCATTGTTAAATACGTCAAAAAGAAGTCTAAGCAATACAAAAATTACAGCCGGACGAAACGTTATTCAGGAACGATTCCGCTCGGAACCCGTTTGGAAACGCAAAGCCCACAGTCAAATAAACTGTTTTGGGTTTCTTATAAAGGACGGAAGAGTTATGTTTACGCGGTCAATTTGACTAATGCCGAATTAAGCTACACGTATAACAATCCTGTTGCAGCTAACACCTATGGCGTGGTCTCGACAGGCGGAAATCATGGAATTTGGGATCAACCCTACGGAATCAAGGATGCAAAATCAGTCGGCAACATAGCTGATTATGAGCGTGTGCCGCTGAATGTACTGCGCGAGTCGGAAGTCGGCGGTGTGGTTTGGTATCAGGTCAGCGTTGACGGACGGACGCTTGGCTGGATCCATAAGAGTATTGTTCAATTGACATCAAATACGGCCAGTGACGGGAGCATTCCACATTTGGCTGTAGCAAGTGTGGCGAAGCCTAATTCATTCCTGTATCAATCGCCGGGCAATGGGGTTATTACCAGTCTTAACATCTATGCTAACCTGAGACTCAAAATTGATATGATCGCGAACAATGGCGAGTGGGTTCATATTAAGAAGTATACGGCAGGAACATCGCTCGGCTGGGCCCGAGCAAGTGATTTGTCCATTCAGTCGACAAGTGCCGGTAAAGCCTTGAACGTCAACTACGGAGCGACCATAGCCAGCAGCAAAGCGCCGATTTTTGATGATCAAGATCATTTTGTCGGATACAGCGGACAGTTTAATGCAGACGGCAGACATGTTCAAATTAATCAGGAAAAACAAGTAGAGAACGAAGAAAGATATCGTATTTCTTACAATAACCATGTGATCGGTTGGGTCGTCAGCACGGCGTTGAATCTGAATAACTCGACCATGAGTTATCAAATCGTGAAGAACACAGGCGCAATATACAACGGACAATCAAATGGGGATGCTCCTGATACAGGATTGGCACTCGGCTCCTTGTCTGCATACACGAATCGCATGCTTGAAGTCATTAAAACATCTGGTGATTGGTCGTTTATTAAGTACAACGATTGGTATGGAAAGATGGGCAAGGATATTGACCTTGGCTGGGTACGCAGCAGCGATTTGTCTGGTCTTAGATCGGGTACCGCCGATTTTCGCCATTTATTTACAGCTGGCGGAGGCAATCAGCAAGGACTGGCGTACAATCCTGATTTGGGACTGTACTATGTTGGTTATGATACCGGAGACGGGACCGGAAAAATTGTTGCTTATGATCAAAACGGCAACTACAAAGGTTCATCAGCAGTGACAACATTTGGTCATGCTTGTGCACTCAGTTATATAGACGGTAAACTCTATGAAGTCAGCAGTGCCGGACAAAAGCCGATTCTTCATGAAATTAACCCTGATCCAAATAATCTAAGCATTACAAAGACGACGACCCTTACCAGTTTTCCATACTATGTGGCGATGATGACGGCGAAGGACAGCAACACGTTAATTCTACTGACTGAATCGGTCGGCGGGAAAGATACGTTCTATGAATACACCATTTCCACAGGAAAACTGACTCAGACGGCGCAAATGAATAAAATGGGTATTGTTCAGGGCATGCATTATGAGAATGGAAAACTCTATTTCTTAGCAAATAACTATTTAACTGTTTTAAACGGAAATTATGCCATTGAAGATCGTTTCCAATTCTCCATTCCGAATGGCGGAACGCCTCAAGAGAGTGAAGGGTTGACGATGGTTAACGGTAAGTTAGCGATCGGATTCGCAGATCATACTATCTACATTCAAAATTAAACACAATCACTGGTGCCCGTGGCTCATACGGCCATTTGGGCATCTTTTTTTGAAATGACGAATCAACTATTGTTTTGCCGCGTGAAGTGAGGCTATACTCAAACTATGATTTTTAGCGAATGCAGAGAATAGAGAATTTTTATATTTAGATAAAGGGCGGGAAGGGAGCACAATTTACAGTGAAAAATCGAGTAAGGTCGACCACCTTATTAATTGTATGTGTATTCATATTTAGTTTATTGACTTATTATCCGACAAGTGCAAAAGCCTCTCGTACTTATTATGTACATAAGACCTCCAAGCTGTATTCTACTTCAGGTTCATCGAAGCAGGTGATGGGGTTCATTCCAATTAATGCACAGCTGAAAACGGCCAGTAAAACGAAGAGTAAAATGTATAAGGTAGTCTATGCAGGCCAAACGGGTTATGTATATAAGTCGAATTTGTGGACTAGGCGAACAACGGTAACGCGATATATTAAAAAGACCTCGTACTTGTATACAAGCTCAAATGCGGCAAAACAACGTGTGCAGAAAATTGCGATTAACAAAAGCCTTACAACGGATAGCAGTCTCGGCAATAAGATGTATCATGTGAATTATAAAGGAAAACGCGGCTATGTTTATGCCGTTAATCTGTCTACTAAAAAAACTCCGATCACAAAATATGTTATAAAGGCGTCGAAACGTTATAAAAATTATGCGCATACCAAAAATTATAAGGGTAACATACCTGTAAATACTGTGCTCACGACAACGAGCCCTCAGTCGAATAAACTCTACTGGGTGAACTATAATGGCGTCAATTGTTACGTATATGCTTCTAATTTAGCAAGTCAACCATTGAATTATTCCTATGACAATTCTATTCCGTCAAATACTTATGGAGTGGTTTCAGTCGGCGGAAATCATGGAATCTGGGATCAGCCGTATGGAATTGCCGGAGCCAAATCTGTTGGAAGAATTGCGGACTATGAACGTCTGCCGCTTAATATTCTTCGAGAATCAAAGGTAGGCAGTACAGTATGGTTCCAAATAGGTGTCGATGGACAGACATTGGGATGGATTCATAAGGATACGGTTCAAGTGACTTCTGAAGCAGCCGAGGACGGCAGCATCCCGCATGTGGCAGTGGCCAATGTACACAATACAAACGGACAACTCTATGCGAAGGTGAATGATTCTCCGCTCCCGGTATTTCTGAACATCTATGCAAACCTTAAGCTGAAAATCGATCAAATCGCGGACAATGGCCGATGGGTTCATATTAAGAAATATACGGCAGGTACGAGTCTCGGTTGGGTAAAGAGTGATGACTTGACGATTCAGGAAGCCAATGCGTCCGGATTAATCAATGTGAATTACAACGCAACCATCTCCAGCAGTACCGCACCGATTTTTGATGATCAATCAAGCTTTGTCGGGTATAGCGGCCAGTACAACGCGGACAATCGTGTCGTTCAAATTAACGAAGAGAAGCAGGTAGAGAATGAGGAAATGTACCGCATTTCGTACAATCATCATGTCATTGGCTGGGTGCGCAGCAATGCGATGAATCTTGTGAACCCAACAAAAGCGTATATGCAGGCGCGTGACCTAAATACGACATTCGGCATATACAATGGTCAAAGTAATGGAGATGCTCCTGACAGTAATGCGCGCATCGGCAATTTATCCAATTACAGCAGGCGCATGTTGGAAGTCACGAAGACATGGAATGATTGGTCGTTTATTAAATATAACGATTGGTTCGGACAGGCGGATAAGGATATTGACATCGGCTGGGTTAACAATGCAAGTCTTGGTGAACTCCAGACACGAACAGACGACTTTCAGTATCATATGCAAACAGGCAATGCCTCTGACGGCAAACAGCAAGGGCTTGCCTATGACTCCAAGAGAGATTATTACTATGTCGGATACGACCTTGGAAACGGATTGGGTAAGATCGCAGCCTATGATCGCGGCGGGAAAAAAGTGAACGAATCAGGGTCAATGACTTTAGGTCATGCCTGTGCACTCAGCTATAATCCTTATAATGATCAGTTATATGAAGTAAGTAGTGCGGGAGATGCACCAACAATTTACACGATTGATCCGGATTCTCTTGAAATGACAGGACCGAAAAAGGGATCGGAAACTGGTATATCTCTTGATACAAATCGTATTCCATATGTTGCCATGATGGCAGTGAGGGATCAGGATACGCTGATTTTACTGACCGAATCGTTTGGTGATGATTCTTTCTTCACTTATAACCTGAAAACAGGGAAACTTTCTGAACGACACAGCATGCAGAAAATGGGTATTGTTCAAGGTATGCAGTATGAGGATGGAAAACTATACTTCCTGGCAAACAATTATTTGACTGTGCTTAATGACAATTGGACTATTGCGGATCGTTTCCATTTCTCCATTCCGAATGGCGGAACTCCTCAGGAGAGTGAAGGATTGACCATGATGGACGGTAAGTTAGTGATCGGATTTGCAGATCATCATTTGTATATTGAAAAATAAATAAAAGGATGAGACAGGTGCCCACGGCTTTTTCAGCTGTTTGGACACCTTTTTTATTGAAACTTTTTTTCTTGCCGGATGTAAATATATGGTTGAAACAGATTATCCTTTGCATCTGCACTAGAAAAACACTAAAATGAAAATATAATCTGTTCCTAATACTAGATATACATTTGGGGCAGGAATAAAAGGAGAAAAGGAAACAGAAACTATGAATTTACTGATCGGCTATTTGCAAAAACAATCAGTCAGACGCGTCCTTATTTTTGCTCTGCTGGTATTTATTATTTACCTGTGTCGAAGTTTGATTGATTTGCTCTTGCTTACATTTATCTTTTGTTTTCTTGTGGACCGTTTAGAAACCTTTGTCCACCAAAAATTGAAATTGCCCAGACGGTTTGTGGTCATTGTTCTTTATTTGTTAATTGCGCTAGGCATCTATGCGGCACTGACCATTTACTTACCAATTATTGCCGATCAGACGGTACAGCTGTTTGACTCGATCATGAAGACAATTAAGGAATTTCGCGGATCCGTCGTGGTCAATGCGTTCTTGGATCAGCTGCAAAAGTATAATGTCGAATCCTATCTGAAATCGGGTGTCAAATTTCTGATTGATTCGTTTTCTTCCTTTGGTTCATTTACGATCGACCTGTTTCTGGCATTGCTGCTCAGCCTGTTCTTTTCTCTGGAAAAAGAGCGGCTGCTTAAGTTCTCAAGAGGATTTAAAACGAGTAAAATCGGGTTCCTATATGATGAGGTTGCTTTCTTCGGGTCTCGTTTCGTACAGACCTTCGGCAAGGTGATTGAAGCTCAATTTGTCATCGCACTTGTCAATACGGCCATTACAGCGATTATTCTTGCGTTGCTGCATTTCCCGCAGCTGTTCAGTTTGATTCTGATGGTTTTTGTTTTGAGTCTGATTCCGGTTGCCGGCGTTGTCATCTCACTGATTCCGCTTTGTATGATTGGCTATACGATCGGTGGAATACAGGATGTTATTTATATGGTGCTGACGATTCTTGCTGTGCATACGGTCGAAGCTTATGTACTGAATCCTAAGCTGATGTCAGCGAAAACGGAACTCCCGGTTTTCTACACGTTTGTTGTCCTGATCTTTTCCGAACATTTCTTTGGCATCTGGGGACTTATTGTCGGTCTGCCGATCTTTGTCTTTCTTATTGATGTGCTCGGTGTTGAGTACAAAAAACCAATCAAAAAACTGTCGTTGAACCGATCAAAAAATAAATGATAGACCCAATAAGGCAGGGCGGGAGCGCTCTGCCTTTTCTTTTACAGGTATCGCTCCTTGCACGATCGTCACGAATTCAGTATGATTGAAGCATCACGCAATCTTTAAAAAGAGGTATTTTATATGAGCAGAACGTCCATTTATGGATTAACATTGGATAAATTAACAGGCTGGCTGGTGAGTCAAGGCGAGAAAAAATTCAGAGCCGCACAAATTTGGGATTGGATCTATGTCAAACGTGTCGATGATTTTGAGAAAATGACCAATCTCTCCAAAAAGACAATTCAGCTGCTTGAGAACCATTTCGTTATGGGAACACTTGAAACGCAGATTGAGCAGAAAGCGAAGGACGGAACGACAAAATTTCTGTTCAAGCTTTCTGATGGTAATTTAATTGAGACCGTTTTGATGCCGCATGAATATGGACTATCCGTCTGTGTCACATCTCAGGTGGGCTGCAACATCGGGTGCAGCTTTTGTGCGAGCGGATTGTTGAAGAAAAACCGTGACCTTACAAGCGGGGAAATGGTGGAGCAGTTGGTTAAAATTCAGCAAAGCCTTGATGCACGTGAGAAAGATGAACGTGTCAGTCATATTGTTGTCATGGGCATAGGTGAACCATTTGATAATTTTGAACCGGTTATGGATTTCCTCAAGATTATTAACGATGGCAAAGGTCTCGCCATTGGTGCGCGCCATATTACCGTTTCCACCAGCGGTATTGTACCGAAAATCTATGAATTTGCCGATATTGACTGGCAAATTAATCTGGCCATTTCGCTGCATGCACCAAATAACGAACTGCGCAGTAGAATCATGAAAATTAATCGTGCCTATCCGATTGAAAAGTTGATGGAAGCTGTCGACTATTATTTAGAAAAAACCAATAGGCGTATCACGTTTGAATATATTATGCTTAAAGACATTAATGATCACAAAGAAGAAGCTCTGCAGCTTGCCAAACTGCTCGAAAAGAAACGTCATCTGGCGTACGTCAACCTGATTCCCTACAATCCGGTCGAAGAACATTCGGAATACCAACGGAGTGAGAAAGACGCTGTGGTTGCCTTCTATGAAACGTTGAAAAAGCGAGGCATAAACGCCGTTGTTCGTAAAGAATTCGGTACGGACATTGACGCCGCCTGCGGTCAATTGCGCAGTAAGCAGATCAAGAAAGAACGCGTGGTTAAGCGATAAGGCTCAAAGAGTACTAAATCGGCAGAAAGGACGTTTCCTTTCTGCCGGTTTTTCTTATTCAGACATAAATTCTATGTAACTCTCAGCTTCCAAAATGGAAAGAATGGAACGACAATTCGTTCTCAAGTTAGTAATTGTTATCGATTTTATCTTTGCGCCCACAGTGCAAGATGGATGCCGAACCCAATTAGGATTGAACCGGTCACACTTTGGAGCATAAATTGGACTGAAGGTTTCTGCAGCCATTGATTGAATGCTCCGATGAGGAACACATAGGTACTGAACAAGAGAAAATTGATGAGGATGTGCGTTATTCCAAGTATAAAAAAGGGGACAATTGAGTGATTGTCCGGCCGAACAAATTGAGGCAAAAACGTCAAAAAGAAAACGACGACTTTAGGATTGGTCAAATTGGTGAGAAATCCTTGGAAGTAGCCCATTTTTTTTGAAAGGTATTTTTTCGAAAGCACAGATTGTCCATTCATTTGCGTTGCGGTCTGATTTCTAAGACTAAATAATGTTCGGATGCCAAGATAAGCCAAATACAATGCGCCGATGTATTTGAAAATGGAAAAGAAAAAAGCGGATTGGACAAGTAGGGCGGACAGACCGAGTGCTGCCGCGGTCGTATGAATGAAAAGTGCATGAGACGTCCCGGTAATAGTACTTAAGCCGACTGATCGACCGTAAAGCAGTGTATTCCGTGTGGCAAGCGCCATGTCCGGTCCGGGGAGCAGAATCAAAAAAATAGAGACAATAATAAAAAGCAGATAATGTTCCACCAGAGACCACACTCCAACAATTATTGATGCACGCTGCTTTGGGCGGCATGTTGCTTTCGCAAGGCTCTTTTCTTTATAGCACTCATCATCTGGATTTGCGCAACCATGAGCACCATAACAACTAAGAACGTGAGGACGTACATGGAAAAGATCAGTATGTTTTTAGAATCCGTTCCTCCCATGATGCCATGGGTGAGCGCCAGCAGAAAAAGCAGATACGCAATCAGATGGAAACTATGCCAGATTTTTCTCGGCATTTTCTCTTTCAGGTCAGTCGTCAGAAGTACGAACAGCAATCCATAAAGTGTGAGTGTTCCGAGTCCGTAAAGAAACGGCTCACGCGGTGCTGTGAAAGGAACAAGCAGCTGCATCCAAGAGAAAGGAACATAGGGATCAATGACAAGGAGCAGCGGATGCAGCATGGCAACAAATACGCCGGTTGTGTTGAAGAAAAAATGTATGCTTAAAAGCAGGTCGCGAGCTTTTTTTCTTCCTCTCCAAATGGGCATGCCGGCCATAATACCTAAGCATATGCCGCAGAAAAGGAGCAGGTACGCACTGATGCCGAGCACGCGGACAATGAGCCAGGTCGGTGCATGCGCAGATAAAAAGCCTGTCCGGCGTTCGAATTCAATAAATAAGCTGATGATGATCATCAATGAAAATCCAACGGTCCACTTTAAAACCTTATGCTTTTGGTCCACAGTTCATCTCTCCTTATTTGGTGGAAAGGATATTTTTTCTGGGAAATTTTTATAGCTGCACAAATTCTTCAAATTGGATGAGATGGTCAATTGACCATCCTTTTTAATGAACAGGTAGGCAAGATCCGGACGCTTCGCCTTGAGCCACGCGGGCCCTTTATGGCTGTCCATAATCAGAAGGCATTTTGCATAGATTTCGCATGGCAGGAGTTCCGGCCCCACAACGGTTGCCTGAATAATATCCGATTCTGAGGGCAAGTCGGTTCGTGGATCAATAAGATGATGAAGCCGGTGCTTCCCGTCGCTCCAACTGCGTTTGATTTTGCTGCTCGTAGCGATGCCGAAGCGACGGTCTTTGACAGTAAGTTTCCCAATGATTTGGTCATCGGAAAAAGGGTGGGCAATGTTGATGACCCATGGTTGCTTGTCGGACCAGCCCATGATATCGCCGCCGGCATTGATTAATCCTTTCGAGCGACCATCATGAATAAGAGCCAAGGCCGATTTTTGTACTGCCCAGCCTTTTGCAATACCACCGAAATCCAAAGTACAGCCTGAATGCGGTGTTACGCTCCGCTGTTCAAGATCAAATTCAAAAGAAGCTGCTTGGATTGGGGAAGAAATAACACGACGGGTACGCTGAGCATGTAAACGATCGATTTCATCAAATGAACGATCATAGCCAAGTTCTTGGATAAGGCGGCCGAGAAACGGATCAAAGATACCATCTGTTTCCGAATAGAAACGCAGTGCTTCAAATAGCAGTTCGGCAAATCGCGGAGATACGGTTACAGGCATATTAGCGCTCTGATTTACCCGATAAAGCTCACTGTTCGTTAGAAATCTGGAAAATTGTTCTTCTGTCTCGGTCATTCGTTTAAAAACTCTAGACGCGTCCGGCGCGTTTAATCCAGAGATATGTACCTGAGTATTCATATGAAAACTGTGAAATTCAGGCAAAATTACGATCCTTGTGTACTTGTCGTTGGATCTTGTTTGACCGAAGCAATACTTTTGCCAGTATTAAATCCTGCACGTACATGATCTAGGAGAACACCGTGTGATTTTGCGCCGGATGGTTTGTAAACGGCCTGAGCGGTCGATTGTGTGTTGTCTTTGCCAATGGTAATTTTTCCGGTGAACACGACTCGGTTCTGCCAGTAAATGTTGCCTTCAGCTTTGTAGACGTAGGTGCCGGGTTTTACCGCCTTTCCCGCGGCGTCGGTACAATCCCAATATACAGTATGGTTACCGGCGTCTTGTTCCGGAAGTTTGACTTGATTGACTTCGGATTTGGACGCATGGGCCCAGTTTGATGCCTTGCGCCACTCCGGCAATGCCTCAGCCCGCATTTTATAGCCTCCGCCTGCTGTGAAGCTTGAGGCACGCAGCGTTTTAACATAATGGCCTTTTTCATCTTCGATCCAGAAGGCGATCTGATTGCTTGCCAACTGATCCAAGTGAAACAGTCGATAGTTTATAGCGACAAGACCGAGCGTTTTTACATCAGGGACATGGACTGCAGAAGTGTCAGATGACGAGACAGATGAGGTTGAGCTGTCGGAAGAAGGCTGGGACAAAGAAAAGGGGTTATCAGCATGAGCAAATTGGGACATGCCTGAAACAATGATAACGCCGGCGCCTAATGTACCAATGACAGGAGCTAATATTTTTTTCGTTGATCTCACTCCCAATGTTCAAAATTTATTCGCTTAACAGAATAGAAAGTTTCTTTCATTATTATACAGCTAATGCGAAATTTTTTACATTGACGCGCTTTGGCAAGAAATAAATAAAAAAAGCGATAAAAAACCGCTTGGGTTTTCCATCGCTAGTATAAAAAGGTTAAGATTCGTAATTAATGTTATTAAACGATACATCGCGCGCCACGCCGGCCGGCTGGAGTTCTTTATTTGGGATCTTCAAAATAAAGTTAACGATGTTTTCCGGAATTTGCGGATCAACGTACTGCTGCTGTGATTTCTTAATTTCTTTCAGCATCGCGACGTTGTTATCCAACAGTTCATTAATTGTCGGAACAAGATTGCCCATTGAATCGCATGTAATTGCCAAATGATATTTTTCAGCAAATCTTGGATTTCCTGCTTCTTGTCCGGGAAGAGCTCCGGTAATCACGATTGGCGTGTTGCAGGAAACAGCTTCCATCATGACATTTGGGCTGCTCCGAATAAATGCGATATCGGAATTTGCAATCAAGTCTTGGATATTTCGTGTGAATCCGTAGATTTTGACTTTGTCACCGTATTTTTTACCCAAAGTTTTTTGGAGATGTGCTTGTAATTTTTCGTTTCTTCCGGCAACAATGGTAATGTTGAAACCAAAAGTTTCGATCAATGTTTTGGCCATTTTGCCCATATTGCCAACGCCTTCGCCGCCGCTCATGAGCAAGCAATTCAATGGTTTGTTCGGTGCATAATGTTCGGCATCTTTCTGAGCGTGGTTATAGAAGCGTTCGCGCACAGGGAACCCAAACACTTTAATCTTTTCAGCCGGCACACCAAATTCAATACATTTATCCTTGGCTTCTTGTGTCGGGCTGATCACATAATCGGCACGAGCATCCGCCCAAAGCGGTGTAATGCTGATCAAATCGGCGATCAGTGTGACGAATGGTATATGGATGTCATTTTTTTCGAGAATATTGAGAATAGAACCGTTAAAATTCGGATGGACGGTCAGAATGAGATCAGGCTTAACTTTGTCAAGTAGAGCAAGAAATTTGGTTCGAATTTTCATCTCAATCAAATGATTAACAAATGGCACCTTAACGGAAGTGATATCCCAAATGACTTTCCAGAGATGTTCGGAATTTCTGGTGATGGGTCCGTACATTTTGCCGACTCTGAGCAATGTGTTACCGCCTAATGAAAAGCCATCAACCACATGAATCTTTACATCCGGAACAATATCAAATTTTTCACTAAGGGATTCTGTAATACTTTTGTGGCCGTGTCCGGTGTAATTTGAAGATATGATGAGTATATTTTTAATCATCGAAGATATCCTTTCTCTAACAATTGGACTGACTCGCTAGATAAGCAGTCTCTTCTGTCTACCTTACATTGTATGCTAAACTGGGACAAGAAACAATTTTTTTTGGAAGTTATTGAACAATCGTAACAAAAAGCTTACTATAACGCAACATAAACTTAAGGAGATCACGTTTGTATGTCACTTCAGAAATTTAAGACTGTGTACGCTATATCCGTCTATGTCAGTCTGGCGGCGTTTGACAATATTGTTATTGGTTTGTTTCCGCCGCTTTTCAAAATCATATCACACGATTTGCAGGTGCCGATCTCGTCCATGGGTGTCGTTTCAGCGGTTAATATTCTGGTGACTGCCTTTTCCTCGTTGTTTTGGGGTTATTTGTCCGGAAAGCATCACCGTAAACGGCTGGTCATTGTCGGTACATTGATTTGGGTGGCCGGTGTTTACCTAACGTCACTCAGTGGTTCGTATATCCATCTCATGATCTGTCAAATTATCACAGGCGTTGGTTTGGGCTGCATTGCGTCTATTGGCTTCAGCGCGCTGACTGATTATGTTCCCTATCACTCTCGAGGCATGATTCTAAGTTTGTGGGGCATGTCTCAGGGCTTTGGCGGCATTGCCGGTGCACTCATTGCTTCAATTATTTCGACTATGTCCAGCTGGAGATTTCCCTTTGAACTCTTGGCGATAATCGGCTTGCTGCTCATTGTCTTCTATTTTTTTGTGGAAGAACCACGCTTTGGCAGTGCGGAACCGGAACTAAAGAAGCTGATGGATCGCGGCATGAACTATACATACCGCATCGGAATGAGCCAAATTTTAACGATGATCGGTAAGAGAAGCAATCTGCTGCTCTTCTTGCAAGGGTTCTTCATGAATATCGCAACCGGCAGTCTGATCTGGCTGCCCACTCTTTACATATCTAAAATTGAAGAGATTGGTTACGGAACGAAAATTGCGATGATTGTCGCCGCCTTCCTGTTCGGTATTTTTCAAATCGGCGGTACCCTGTCCTCCTTTTTCGGTTACCTTGGGGATAAAATGCAGAGAAGGAGTTATAAGGCGCGCGCACTGATTACTGCGGTGTTCGTTTTTCTGACCATGCGTCTCTATATCTTATTATTTATTTTTCCAATCGATCAATTATCACTCCCGGACACAACAAATTCGGTAACTTTATTTATTAGTTTGCTTGGGGACTTGATTTCTAACCCTTGGATTCTGTCGCTTTTTGTCATTTCTCTGTTCGCATCGGCCGCGCAATCAGCGAATACGCCGAATTGGCTGGCTTTGATTACCGATGTGAATCTGCCGGAACATCGGGGTACCGTATTCAGTATTGCCAATCTGGCGAACAGCCTGGGGAGAACGGTAGGAAACCTTGGTATGGGGGCGGTCTATGCGATTGTCTCGATCTATTTGCATAGTCCCGGTGATTATATTCTGACGATGAGCCTCTTACAGATCCCACTCATCCCGTCAGCACTATGCTACGTGTTTATGGCTAAATATAATGTTCGTGATATTCATTCGGTGAAGAAGACATTGGTTAAACGTGGGAAGATTGTGTAAGCAATGATGATCGAAACGTGGGGATAAAAAAACGCCGCTAAAATCCTTAAAAAGGATTCAGCGGCGTTTTTCGATATTTAGGCTTGTTCTTCAAACAAACGAGCGATTTCGACAATTGTCTGGGTCGCTTTAATCATATCGTTGACGGACAGGTATTCGTACTTGCCGTGGAAATTTTCTCCACCGGTGAACAGGTTCGGTGTCGGGAGTCCCATATAGGAAATCTGCGCGCCGTCAGTACCGCCGCGAATCGGCAGAACTTGCGGTTCAATGTCGAGATTTTTCATGGCCTGATACGCAACATCAAAAACTTCTTTATGCTGTTCAACGATTTCTTTCATGTTGTAGTACTGATCTTTCAATTGAAGTTCAATCGTGCCTTCACCGTATTTTTTCTCGAGTTTCTTTACGGTTTCTTGAACGAATGCTTTTTTCGCTTCGAATTTATCCTTGTCGAAATCACGGATGATGTAGACAACCTTGGTCTGTTCCACATCTCCTGTGAAGGTCAGCGGATGGTAGAAGCCTTCATAGCCGTCAGTGAGCTCAGGTGCTTCTTCAGCAGGCAGCTGGTTTTGGAAATCAACAGCCATCTTGATTGAATTGAGCATTTTGTTTTTTGCGGAACCGGGATGGACATTGCTGCCCTTGAAAATCAGTTTCGCTTCTGCGGCATTGAAGTTCTCGTATTCAAGTCCGCCAAGCGCGCCGCCGTCAACCGTATAGGCAAATGCCGCACCAAATGCTTTGACATCAAATTTATGAGGGCCGCGGCCGATTTCTTCATCGGGAGTTAATGCGACGCGGACTTTGCCGTGCTTGATTTCCGGATGCTGAATCAAATAATCCATGGCGGTGATGATTTCAGTAACGCCGGATTTGTCATCGGAGCCAAGCAGTGTGGTGCCGTCGGTTGTGATCAGCGTATGGCCTTTGTAATTGAGCAATTCCGGGAATGTCTTCGGGCTGAGGACAATGTTCAGATCTTTGTTCAAGACAATGTCGCCGCCGTCATAGTTTTCGACAAATTGCGGGTTAACCCCATCGCCGGTGAAATCGGTAGCTGTATCAACATGGGCCATAAAGCCGACAACAGGAGCATTCTTCTCCGTATTTGCGGGTAAGGTGGCCATAACGTAGCCGTTTTCATCCATTGTGACTTCCTGCATGCCGATACTTTTCAGTTCGGCAACAAGCTGGCGAGCAAGTGTCAGCTGTCCTGGCGTTGATGGGCAGCTTGGGCTGTCATCATCGGATTGTGTATTGACTTTTACATATGAAGTGAAGCGTTTAATCAGATCTTCTTTCAAAAGGGTCACCTTCCTTAATAATCTTTTTCTATCTTACCACTTCAAAGGCGTCAGATCATGTTAGCAGGAGGCAGCTGTGTAAAATTGAATCGCGACAAAGCACAACCGCGATATAAGCGCACGAACAAGGGGCACCGTGTGTCCCAATGCACGAAAATCAAGGTTCAAAGCACGAAAACCCGAGTTCAATGCATGAAAATCAGATTCCAATGCACGAACGCGAATCGGAGCCGACTCTATGAATGGAACCGATGCTCCCATGCACGAAAAAAAGGATTCAATGCACGAAAATCAAGGTTCAATGCATGAAAATTAGATTCCAATGCACGAATGCGTTCTAGAGCCGAGACTATGCACGAAACCAGTGATCCAATGCACGAAAATCGTGATTCAATGCATGAAAATGGTGATCTAATGCATGAAAGTCAGACCCCAATGCACGAACGCGATCTGGAGCCGACTCTATGAATGGAACCGGTGCTCCTATGCACGGAAAATGTGATTCAATGCACGAAAATCAAGGTTCAATGCATGAAAATCAGAGGCCAATGCACGAACACGTTCTAGAGCCGATACTATGCACGAAACCAGTGATCCAATGCACGAAAATCGTGATTCAATGCATGAAAATGGTGATCTAATGCATGAAAGTCAGACCCCAATGCACGAACGCGATCTGGAGCCGACTCTATGAATGGAACCGGTGCTCCTATGCACGGAAAATGTGATTCAATGCACGAAAATCAAGGTTCAATGCATGAAAGTCAGACCCCAATGCACGAACGTGATCTGGAGCCGACTCTATGAATGGAACCGGTGCTCCAATGCACGAAAAAAGTGATTCAATGCATGAAAATCAAGGTTCAATGCACGAAAATTAGACGCCTATGCACGAACGCGAATCGGAGCCGACTCAATGAATGGAATTGGTGCTCCTATGCACGAAAAAAAGGATTCAATGCACGAAAACCCGAATTCAATGCATGAAAATCAGACCCCAATGCACGAATGCAATTCGAAGCCGACTCTATGAATGGAACCGGTGCTCCTATGCATGAAAAAAGTGATTCAATGCACGAAAACCCGAGCTCAATGCATGAAAATCAGATTCCAACGCACGAACGCGATACGGAACCGACTCTATGAATGGAACCGGTGCTCCTATGCACGGAAAATGTGATTCAATGCACGAAAAACAGAGGCCAATGCACGAACGCGTTCTACAGCCGATACTATGCACGAAACCAGTGATCCAATGCACGAAAATCGTGATTCAATGCATGAAAATCAGATTCCAATGCACGAAAAAGAGATTCAATTGCTTTTTTGCTTGCACCCGGATGAGATGATCTGTTACTTTAAAGGACAGGGTGTATCAGACAAAAGGACGTGCTGGGATGAAACAAATGAATGTCTATTTTAATCATGATGCAGGGATTGATGACCTTGTATCCTTATTTTTATTACTGCAAATGGATCAGGTGGAGGTCACCGGCGTATCGGTCATTCCTGCCGATGGCTATTTAACACCGGGTATTGAGGCAAGCCGGAAAATCATTGATCGCTTCGGTAGAAAACCGATTGAGGTTGCGCGATCTAACTCACGCGGCCACAATCCGTTTCCGAAGGAATGGCGCATGCATCCGTTTTTCGTTGACGCGCTTCCTTTATTGAATGAATCGGGAAAGGTGGAAGCACCGCTGAGTACGCTGCCTGCGCATGAGCATTTAGCGCAGACGGTCAAAGAAAGTGCGGGAAAAACAACACTCCTATGCACCGGACCATTGACTGACGTGGCGCGTGCCCTCGACTTCGCCCCTGATATTGAGGAGAAAATCGAGCGGTTAATCTGGATGGGCGGTACGCTGAATCCGGTGGGTAACGTGCAAGAGCCGGAGCATGACGGGACAGCCGAGTGGAACGCATTCTGGGATCCGGAAGCTGTGGCGCGTGTATGGCAAAGCAGTATTCCTGTGCGCATGGTCGCACTTGAGAGCACCAATCAAGTGCCTTTGACCGTGCCGATTCGCAATCACTGGGCGTCACTCCGAAAATATACAGGTATCGATTTTCTCGGCCAATGCTACGCAGCGGTGCCGCCGCTCGTTCACTTTGAAACCAATTCGACGTATTACCTGTGGGATGTTCTGACGACAATGGCCGCAGGAAATCCTGATCTGGTACAGACGAAGAAGGTGCGCACAATTGTCCATACGGAGGAACCTAGCCAAGGACGAATTGAAGAATCCGTGGATGGGCGTGAGGTTGAGATTGTTTATGACGTGAACGCTGATGCGTTTTTTGAATCAATCGTTGACCTTGCGAAGAAAGCGCGGCAGTGAGGAATTACGAGCGCAAGTAAAAACATTGAAAATGCAAAATGGTTATATTGTAGTTACAATGATTACGTGATAACGTATACACATAATAACATTTGCATAGAATAGGAGGAAAAACTATGGAGAGTGCTGCAGCTTTGGAACGGAAAATTTTTAAGATGGGCAACAGCTATGGATCAACGTACCCGAAAGAAGTGCTCGAACATTTGCATGTCAAACCCGGGGACGAAATTGTTTTTGAGAATTTGGATGACGGGACTGTGAAGATCCGCAAAAGCAAGGCGGTAAACCTTCCGGTTGGTATTGATCAGGAGTTCATTAAAATGGTGGATCAAATAATCAAGGATAATGATGCAGTGTTTCGAGGCCTTGTGGATCGATGACCGAATACTTAAATAAAAACCAAGTTATTTATCTTAATGCAGTATTGATTAAGCGTTTTTCGCCATCTGAGGACATTGGCATTAAAGAACCAAGTTTGTTGGATAGCGCGATTAACCGCCCAAAGCAATCGGTTTTGGGCGAAGATGCGTATCCAACACTCTGTCAAAAAGCGGCTGCATTGTTTCAGAGCTTAGCTCAGAATCATCCGTTTTACAATGCCAACAAACGGACTGCCTATGCTGCCCTGGAATTATTTTTGCGAAAAAATGGCTATGTCATCCAGGCAAGTCAAAAAGAAAAAGAGAATTTTACTGTTGAATTATCTGATCAGCAAAATAAAATAGCGATCCAGGACATCAGTACTTGGATCAAAGTGCATGCAACCTTGTGGCGGTAATCTGATGCATTCGTTAATAACTGCTTCAGATGCTAGTCATTTTTAACCCCTTCTATAAGAATTAGTTATTCAATAATGGGATAACGTCTGTTTGACAAGATCGCATTAATCAACATTTTATGTTCCGTAAATAGATTGTCGGGTAATGCGTCAAGTGAAAAGAACTTATTTTGCAGTGACTCTTCGTTGTGCTCAATGAATTCACCTGTATAGTCCGTGCAAGTGAAAGAAATAAGAACCAATGAAACTTGGTCGCCGTTAGAAAAAGTTTTATCGTACTGTGGACCTGAATGAATACTAAGGAGTTCAAGCTTTCCTAATTGAAGCCCTGTCTCTTCATAAACCTCTCTCCTAGCTGTATCCTGAATGCTTTCCCCTAATTCCATAAATCCGCCTGGGAATCCCCATTGTCCATTATCAGAACGTCTTTGCATCAGCACACGATGCTCCTTATCAAAAACGATTGCACCTGAAACAACCATTAACACCTTTTCGTGACCAACCATTGATCTCAAATAGTTAATGTAATCCAATGTTTCCCCAGCCTTTCTCGTTTAATTTAAATGAGCATGCTACATCAAGTTGTCATGAAGAACTAAGTCTCTCACCAAATCAAGCATGTCCTGATTTTGTTTGAAAACAAGGTCAGGGGTATGATTTATATCAAAATATTTGAGCCCCCAAGTTTCATTGGTTTGTTTACTAAGCAGACATCCACCAATTGGTTTAACCAAAAATAACATACCGATGTTTTGCAGCTTATCTCCATTTGCATACTCCATGAAATACTTGTCAAACACACCTAGTGGCCGAACAACTTTGACATTTAATCCCGTGTCTTCAAGTAGTTCTCTCTTACATGCTTCTGAATAGGATTCTCCATACTCCAGATAGCCTCCAGGCAGACACCAACCACCGCCAGCTCTTTCCTGCAGTAGCAATTTACCATGATCCATAACAATTCCGGTCGCTGTATTTAAAATAATGGGCGTATGTCCTACGAACTTTCTGATGCTTTTAATATAATCTGCCATATCCGATCTTCCTTTCAAAATTGATGATTACTAATATCTTGTGGATTTGTTGATTACGACAAGCCCACAGAATATTAGAGCCGCCATGAGAAATACACCCCGATACCCAAATAAATTAGCTGCATAGGAACCAAGAAACGGACCAATTACGATTCCCGCAGATTGAAAGGATTGGTTATATCCAAAAATACTGCTGGACATTGAGATTGGTGTATTTTTGGCAAGCAGGATACTAACTGCCGGCATTAATGCCGCATCGGACAGTCCGATAAGCAGTTGCAAAAGAGCCAGCTGCCCAATGTTCGTAACAAAGGACATTGGCAACAAGAAACAGACGGTCGCTAGCAAGCTCACTTTAAGGATTCTCTCCGTACCTATACGATCCCCCAGCTTGCCAAAATAGGATGACATCAATAAACAAGAAATCCCAGGGGCCGAAGTGACTACTCCATTCATTAAATTAACATTTCCGGTATTATTCATTAAGTGTGCCACGTACAGGGGTTGTATTGGACTGATCGAATTATTCCCCATTTGAATGAGCAGGGTGGTCAGGTACAAATTCACAATGATTTTCTTCTTCGGAAAATCGTTAAATTTCACTTGTTGCAGCGATGAGTTCTTTCTCCATGAGTGCTGATTTGTTGTTTCATGAACACCGAAAAGATTGATAAAGAAGATGCCAATTAATAAAAAGCTGGTGAGCAAGAAAGTTAATCTGTAACCAAGCAGTGAGCCGATCACGCCTCCTAATAAGGGACCAAGCAGTGAGCCTGTTATGAAACCGGTAGCTAGCGTTCCTAAGGCATAGCCGCTTTTCTCCTTAGGCACTTCCGCCGCCAATAAAGCATTCGTATTGCTGAAATAGCCGGCAAATACGCCCTGCAGCAGACGCAAACCAATGAATTCCCAAACAGTGGTTACCAAGGAAAACGCGCCAATGGTCAATGCGGCACCCATGGCGCTTAGCAATAGGATTGGTTTTCTTCCAAACCGATCGCCTACTTTTCCCCAGAGCGGTGAGAGAAAAAAAGCAGTTAAATAAGTAGATGAGAAAATGACGGCACTATAGCTATTGAGCTGCCGCGCTGTAAAATTCCCTAAATCGCGCAAGAAAAAGGGCAAAAACGGCATTACTTCACTAAAAGCAATTCCCGCAACCATATTGCCAAACAACAAAATAAGCATTAATCTGCGCCAATGACTATGCGTGAGTGGTGCTGACTTTTCCTCTTTCCCAACCATTAAGACGCCCAACCTCTTCCTAAATACTGTTCATGTGTTGCTAACAGTTTAAAGGGTTGGCATAATGAGCTTAGCATCGTGTTACTTATATCGACATGAAGTGAGGAGATAAATATGATGACAATCGGAGCGTTGATCAGAACGATCAGATTGGATAAGGGCATGACACAAAAAGAAACGGCTCAAGGTATTCTCTCGCGTTCCCATTTATCGGAGCTTGAACATAATAACTACTACCCAACCTATGACAAAATGATCCTGCTAATTAATAGAATGGGGTTGTCTTTGGAAGAGTTTGAACGCGAACTGCATCAGAACGAGCTCTTTTTTGAGGACTACTATATTCAACGTGCGAATGATCTTTCAACAGAAAGTAAAGTTGATGAGCTGGCAACGTTTCTGAAAGCAGAGTTTACAGAGAGCGTTGCGAAGCATTCACTTCGTCTCGAACATAAGCGTTTAAATATGTTGGGACTAGTCGATTTTATTCGACACAACGGTCATATTAACTATGCCAAATATGAGTCGTTGTTTACCTATTTATTAAAATGTCAAAATTGGCGTCACTATGAGCTCGCTCTATTAAGCAACTCTATTTTCCTCGCAAACTATTCCGTTGCAAAAGTACTGGCCAAACAATTTATTTCTAAATTCAATGATCGCCGCTCTCATTCCGGCGCATACAAAATACCCATGTTCTTCAACAATCTAGCTGAAATGGCGTTAATGAATCATGAATATGAAACCGCTTTGGCGTATTGCCGGGTTTCGCAAGGCTACACGGTTAAAAACCATGATCTGTACAATCAACTGATCAGTGAGACCCTGGAACACATGGCGAACATTTTGTTGGGCAAAGAGTCTGGAACGAAACTAGAAGAACGTCTACAGCTGTTTATCAATTTAAACTATCAGGACACTGCCAATTATTATTCCAAGCTATGTAAACAGCTAGATATTGAGGTGGGCTTAGACAGTGATTAAACGCATCGATTAAAACCGGCGGACGGTAGTAAAAGGTAAAGTCGAAATATGTTGAATAAAGTTAAAGTATTGTAAATACTATGGATTTTCATTGCCTATCTTTTTTAAAAACGAGATACTGGATTTGGTCCAATAACTTAAAGGATGCCGGCTTTTGTTTCTCTATTTTTGATCGATGATTTTTTATACCGGATGAAAATAGGAGGAGTAACTATGAAAAAAGAAACATTGATCATAACCGGAGTATCAGCAGCAGCTGTTTTCACCGCACTATTTTTCCTCGTATTCAACCTACCCGACAATGACCAGGAAAAAGCGGATAAACAAGTGAACGAAAAGAAAGAGCATGTGACTTACGATCATCAGAACGCATACTCCGAAAGCGCACAAGAACAAAATGCAACCAAATCAGAATTGCTGTCTCCGCAGCAATTAGGAATGACACCGGAAGAATATGTGAAAAAGTTCCCATCACCTGAGACTCCGAAAGAGGTCGAAAAGAAAGGGCTTGATGGGATACAGAATCCAAATCCTTTCGGTGATGAAAATAAAAATCGCGGCGTTGTCGATGATAGTGACTTTCAGCGTTACCTATTGTTAATGGCAGGCAATAAGAAGAAAATAACGGATGATCGAATTGAATGGCTGTTGTCCGCCTTGGCAATTGATAAAATAGGTTTGAAGCACAAAGACGTTTACAGTGAAATACTGAACCGTTGGAAACACGAAGACTTTTCGCATCTTGGATCAGACAAGCAGAAAGTCCTTAATCTATAGAACTAAGAGCTTTCATATTTGACGAATTTTCTTGTCCATGATGAACTAATAAACATCCATCATCTGCTCAGGAAGTCGCAAAAGTCCATTGAATGAGGAGGGTGTCTCAAAGTCGATTTTCGACTATGAGACACCTTTTAATTATACTGAATCTTGGTTTAGAGTTAGAAGAATCTACTATAATGGTATATGATCTGTTGATGAAAAAGATGTAAGAGGTGAATGACTTGGGACCATGGCAATCATTTGTATCGTATTGGAAAAATTACTTTAATTTTAAAGGAAGAAGTAGCAGAGCGGATTATTGGTGGGTACAATTATGGTTAGCACCGCATATTATTATTTCGCAACTCCCTCGATTTATAAAGATACCGTCAGCTTCAACAGTACAAGCGGAAAATGCCAACTTGACCTTTGGAATATTTCTAATCTTTGTCTATAGTATTCTATTACTGAATGCAGTCTTAACATACGTTTTTTTAATTCCTTCAATGAGTCTAACATCTCGGCGCCTTCATGATATCGGTTTAACTGCTTGGTGGTATGTGCTTGGTACGATCACTCTAATCTTTTTCAGTTTTATTTTTCACTCTCTCAGGCAAGTTGTCCCATTTTGGGCTTTGATTTTTATTGTCCTTTCACTGTTTCCGTCAAGGGGTCCTAATAAATTCGGTGAGAAGGCTGATGTATAAGCAAAACGAATAAACATAGTTAAAGTGCGTGCGTCCACCCATTTCAAACTTTTCTGACTTCAATTACAATTAGAGGAATACAGCATGAGATAATCAGTTGAGACATTGCGACTCTACAATCAGTGATTCGGCAAATCTGAGCTTTTTTTGTTTTTTTGTACGCCAACGATCCGCTTTGCTGCCTTTAAAATAGTTCTAATCAATGAGAGGTGCTTATATCAAAATGAAGAAAATCCATTTAACGATTCTGATCATCCTTATAATTAGCCTTGCTGTGAATGTTACTCTTGCTCTTAACTGGTCGAATAGTACAAAGAATGCTAGTGTGCTCGCCAAAAAGGTTGACGATTACTCCAAAAAATTAGCATCGATTAAAAAGAAAACAAAAAAAAATTTGGCAACTAAGAATGCTCTTTCAGAATTATCCAATTGGAAGATTAAACCGAAACCTATTGGTTCATACAAATATAACCGAAATAAAACGAATGGTGAGATTATGTCATTTTATGAAGCCAACGCCATTTATAACTCTGACAAAAAGTATCAGAAAGTCGGCCTTGATGGTGTGCAGGCACCGAATCCTTTCGGGGACAAAATGATTAATCGCGCTACCATTACCGATGAACGTGCACAAAAATATTTATTGAGCATGATCAATAACCCAAAGGAACGGACAAGACAACGTATCGACTGGCTTACATATGCTGTGTTTCTTAACAAGTCCAGACTGAAACATCGAAAAGTTTATGCTGACATATTGACTCGTTGGCAGAATAATTATGACTTTTCACAACTTACAAACGAACGGAAGACGATTGAAAATCTACGAAAATAATGGAAATATAGATAATTCATCAATAAAGAAAATGGGTGATTAAATATCAAAAAATATCGGGAGTTCTTTTTTTGCGTTATCGCTTGTGCTTCTTTATATGTTCTTTGATTCAAAAGTGTGTTAGAAAATGCTTTCTGGATGTTCTTGTTATTTTTTTCCTAATGTATTTGGGTTATCAAGGGCAGTAAAAATCTTGAGATGAATAGATAAACAACGCTCCATTGCAGCGGAGCGTTGATCAATGTGACACGTACCCTCGATTTCTCGCGATATTGAGGAGAAAGAAGCTATTGAATGAAAGAATGTAGTTGAAGAAAAGGTATCAATGAAAATCCAATCAGGAAGCTAAGAGAAAGGGTAAGAAAGTAATACCTCTTTTTCATTTTTATTTTTTTATAAAGTGCTCTATTGGCAAATATCAATAATGGAAAGTAAAACAAACTGATGAACAAAGCGATCAAAAGGAATAAAATTCCGTCTCCTTGCTCTGAATTGGGATCAACAAATGCTAAACCTAAATCTTGAGCAGTATAAGGTATACCTAGAATCCAAAAACAGATGACATAAAAGAATAACAAACCGAGAATGAAGTTTAATAGAGCTTCAACGGAAACGAAGATAAATTTCATTGTGTTCCACCAGTCAATATAGTATAGTTAAGCCCATTATATAGGCTTTTAGTGCTTTGATAGGGACATTTGAAAATACCGTCAGATTATTTTCTATAGAATGACTATGTTTTAAGAATAGTTCACTGCATCTTTACTGGACACCTCATAGTTAAAATTCCTTCCTCAGCCCCGTTTTCCACACAATCACATTCGCGATCAGTAGGCAGACAATATAGATCAATATACCGTATCCGGGAAGAGCCCAGCGAATGACGGCGTGACCTGCGGCGAACAATCCGGCAATGAGAAACAAGAAGAAAATCATTATATTTCCGCTCGTTGGAGTGGCGTCAAAAGGCTTTGAGAACGGGAACGCTTCATTTAAACAATATCGGTAACTAATGACGGTGAAGATCGAAGCGGTTAAGAGTACCGCAATTAAATCCGGTAGAATGCGCCAATGAAAAAGAAACAGGAACAGAACGGATAAAATTAGGAACACCGGAAGAAAAAGCTGCGTGAGAGCTGCTTTGAGTGTTCCGGAAAAAATAGCCGTGCGATTGGCGATCGGCGCGGTTCCGTAGATCCATGCACCTTTATATGCGCTTGAATAGTTAAGCATGAATAGAGCAGTAGGAATCAGAAGCAAGCTGAAATAGACATAGTAGTATCCTGATCCTTTACCCAGTTGATCCAATGATGAGCCTTGTAAGCCATTCATTAAAAAAATGAAGGGAAAGACCAGTGACATTCCGAGTGAGGGGTAGACCTTCAGCTTGAACATGCGGTCCTGCTTCATCATTAAGGAAGCGAATCGGAAGAAATGGCGCTCTTCTTGTTTACGGCAGAGCAGTCTGCCGAGAAATCGGTTGAACCACCCGAGCTTCTGTCTGCTTTTTCCGGTTTGCACGGATAATTTAATGATGGCGCGTTCAAAGGATGCGCTGAATCCATGATAAATCAAAATGAGCACAATAGGCGCAACGAAACCGAGGATACCTAGAAAGATAAATTGCGACTCATGATGCCCGCCAATCAGCCATTCGGTCATTGCGCCAAACCAAAGCGGCGGAACGAAGAACTGCCACCAGGACAGAGACAGACTGATGTGGCTTACCGTAATATCGAACGCGCGAATAACGAGCTGGTAGCCAATTGCAATCGCGAATGACAGGAAAATCTGCACATAGTTGATGACATCCTTCAGTCGCTCGCCGTCAAAGAACTTTAACACAATCAGATAGATGAATGTTGTGCAGGAAATGGCGATCAAGTCAATCAGTACAAGATTTAATAAGAATAGAAGGAAAAACAGCGGACCGCTGCGCATCAGACCGACAATTGCCGAAGGGAGGCCCATTGTTCCGGTCAATAAGATGAGATAGATGCAGATGTGGACGGTTTTCGCCGCGTGAAGTGTCCTGGAATCAATGGGTTTCGTCCCTAGGATGGATTGATCACGCGTGTCGAGAAGCACCGCTGAGAAGTCTGCAATCATCGCGGTCATGACCATGAAAAGAATGATACTGAACACGAGACTCATTTTGAATAAATAGTCACTGCCGAGAAAATTAATTGGGACAATAAACAGCCCGGTTAGTGCATAGACCCAGAGTGATTTAAGAAACAAATTGCCCTCTTTTTCCTTATTCCGAGCTCTGCTGCCGAGCACAACTGGCGTTCGTCGAGCATCCATCAGCAATTTGGCGGCGAGCACCTTCCGCATGACCGGATAATCCACATGCATACGATTGAACATCCATTTCAAACGATCAAGCACTTTTAAGAAAAAGTTCTCTTCCATAGATCACACCTCTTCCACTATGGAAACGAAGTCCTCAGCGATTTGCGCGTGCTGATGAAAGCCGGTCAGCTGATTGAATATTTCCTCCAGGCTACCTTCTTTGTTTTGTGCTTTTAATTCTTCAAACGTACCGTCCGCTGCAATTTGTCCATCGTAAAGGAGCACAATGCGGTGGCTGATTTTCTCAACAATATCCATGATGTGTGATGAGTAAAAGATGGTTTTCCCTTGCACGGCTAGCTTGGCAAGTATCTCTTTGAAGACAAGAACACTGTTGGCGTCCAATCCGCTCAAAGGTTCATCGAAGAAAAGCAGATCGGGGTTGTGAAGCAGGCTGGAGATAATCAGTACTTTTTGCCGCATGCCTTTTGAAAAAGAAGAGAGGCGGGTATCAAAGACATCGGCAAGACCAAATTGGTCCATGAGCAAACGGGCTTTGCGTTCCGCCCTTTGTTCGTCCATCCCATAGCACCCGCCGGAAAAAACAAGATATTCATGGGCGGTAAGCATGTCATAAACCTCGGCTGTTTCAGGGACATAGCCGATCCGGCTTTTATACGCAACGCCGCTTGTTCGAATGTCTTCGCCAAACAGACGCGCCGTTCCACCATAGCCTTGTTGAAGCCCCAGCAAGATTCGTACCGTTGTACTTTTTCCAGCCCCGTTCGGACCGATATACCCAATGATTTGTCCGCGTTTAACCTCAAGATTGAGCCCTTTCAGAACCAATTTCCCGCTGTAGTTCATCGTTAAATCTTCCAAAGATAAAACAACGGATTGTTTTGTTTCGATTGTCCTCATCTCCCGAGCTGAATGATTAATTCTAGATTATCATTTCCTAAGCGTATTGTCCGTGACAAATCGCCGAAATTCTGACAAAGGACACGTTTGACCGCCTTTTTTTTAAAATGAATGCCTTTTCGTTTTATCAAATATGTGTCACGGCAGGAGCCCAGAGCATATATCAATATCAGAGCCCAATTTTAGTAACATGAACCGGATCGGCGGTTCGGCTGATCCGGCTGCTTTATTCAACAGAAAGATGCGGGTTTTATTTTGACTATGGAGGCGATGGTTTGGTGATTAAGTATACTTCGGCCCCTATTTCCCGCAAACCACGAAAAGGATGTGGTCATCGATGAGCGAGCTCGAAATTGCAGGTTGCAGTAAATATTATAAAAAAAACGGTGTGCCGATGTGCGCGCTGGCGGACACCGATCTGCGTGTTGAAAACGGCCGCTTTGTCAGCATCATCGGTCCGAGCGGCTGCGGAAAATCGACTTTGTTCAACATCATTGCCGGACTGATTAAGCCGTCCAGCGGCCGGATCCTGCTCGATGGCAAAGACATCACACAGGAAAGCGGCCATGTCGGCTATATGCTTCAGAAGGATTTGCTGCTTCCCTGGCGCTCGATTCTCGACAACGTCATTATCGGGCTGGAAATTCGCGGCATCCCCAAGAAAGAGGCACGCAAGCGGGCATTGCCCATGCTCAAAAATTACGGATTAGGCGGCTTTGAATATGATCATCCGGATGCACTGTCCGGCGGCATGCGGCAGCGTGCCGGGTTGATTCGAACGCTTCTTTACGACAAGGATGTCATTTTGCTCGATGAACCGTTCGGAGCGCTTGATGCGCAGACGCGCATGCAAATGCAGAATTGGCTGCTTGAGATTTGGAAGGATTTTAAGAAAACGATTCTATTTGTCACGCATGACATTGATGAAGCTATTTATTTGTCGGATGAGATTCACGTGTTTACTCATCGTCCGGGAAAAATCAAGGCAACGATCGAAGTCGATTTACCGCGGCCGCGCAGTGAAAAGACACTCATGAACGACCGTTTTCTTACATTAAAAAAAGAATTGCTTCTGATGCTGAGGGAAGAGCGCGTTTCGTCTGATTGAGATGTTACATGTATGGTGAACGGAGGTGAAAACGTTGCCGGATAAATTAAAAAACAATGAGCCGTTTATTGAAGACCCGACTATCCAGACGACCAAATTGGGAAGAAGAGCATTTGTTGGGCAGGTTCTGGTTGGTGTCATCATTATCTTTCTGTGGGAATTTCTGACCCGTATCGGCTGGCTTGACAGCTATTATTGGAGCAGCCCGAGCACGATCGTGCACACCGGGTGGAAAGCGATCACCCAAGGAACACTGCTTCAGGACTTAGCCTATACCTCGGGATCAACCATTCTCGGGTTCGTGCTGGGTACGGCAGCCGGTTACATCCTTGGCCTTTCCTTTTGGTGGTCGGAGCTTTATTCCAGAATTTTCGAGCCGTATATGATCGCATTTAACGCGATTCCCAAACTCGCGCTCGCACCCGTGCTTGTGATCATGTTCGGGATTGGGTTTGATTCCAAGGTCATTTTGGCATTCCTTATGACTATTATCGTTGCGGCGATCGCTGCATACAGCGGCGTGCAAAGCGTCGACCGTGATCTTGAGAAAATGCTGGTATCACTCGGAGCGAAGCGGCGGCACGTTTTTATGAAGGTGGTTGTGCCGACGACGATTCCATGGATCGTCAGCATTCTGAAAATCAATATTTCACTTGCACTGGCAGGCACGATTGTCGGTGAATTTATTAGCTCCAGGCAAGGCATCGGGCGCATGATCCTATATGCCGGCCAAGTGCTTGATATCGATCTCGTATGGGTAGGCGTCGTTGTTCTTTCCCTATTATCGATTGTGATGTACTTAGGGACGGTTTGGCTTGAGCATGCACTGATGAAAGGAAGAACACCAAAATCATAATTGGAGGGATTTGCACGATGAAAAAAATAAAATGGGCGCTGAGTCTTCTGCTCTTGTTTGCTATGGTATTGAGCGGATGCGCTTCAAACGGCTCCAAACAACAAGTGAAAAAGATTGTGATCGCCGAACCGGTGCATCTGATCGCTTATCTTCCGCTATACGTTGCGATTGATAAGGGCTATTTTAAAGATGAAGGCCTCGATGTCAAAACAATCACTGCGACAGGCGGTGCCCATGTGACTTCGGTGGTCAGCGGCGATGCTTGGGGCGTAATTGGCGGCCCTGAATCCAACCAGATTGCAAATTATAAGAGCAAGGATCCGATTACCTCTGTCGTCAATGTGGTTAACCGCGCCAATGTCTACTTGATGGCTAATAAGAAGCTGACTTTAAAGGGTGACAGTGATAAGGATCTTGCTGCTTTCATGAAAGGCAAAACAATTGCTGCCGGACGTTACGGTGGCAGTCCGAACCTATTAACTCGCTATTTGCTGATGAAGGTTGGCTTGAATCCGAATAAAGATGTGAAGCTCGATGAACCTGCGGATGCGGCGGCTGTGGTTTCGCTTGTTTCTCAAGGCAAAGCAGATATGGCGAACGGTGCCGAACCGCAAATCAACGAAGGCATCAAAAAGGGTGCGTGGGGCGAACCGTTCTACGGATTCCCGAGTCTCGGCGATTATGCGTACTCCGTAGTCAGCGTTAAGGAATCAACCATTAAAAAAGATCCGCAAACCGTCCAAAAATTTGTCAATGCGATGCTGAAAGGTTTGAAGCTTGTCAATGATAACAAAGCAGAAGCATTCAAAGTCCTGCAAAAGGAATTCCCAACAACACCGAAAGCGAGCCTGCAGGCAGCGATGGATCGCGCCTATAAGGATAATCTTTGGAGCAAGGATGGCTACATCACCAAGGCATCAGTTGCTAAACCATTGGATGTTGTCAAGAAAACGGGCATCTACACGCACGGCTATAAGTACAGCAAGCTTGTGGATATGAAATTTGTGAAGAAAGCACAGGATAAGAAGTAAACAGGAAACCGGCATTCAACAGTGCCGGTTTTTCTTATACATAGAGAACGTTTAAGATTTTGCCCCACTGGTACGACAATAAGGTCATAAGAGGCTGATTCCCAATCCCACTTATCAGTTGGGCGATCAGGCAAGCGCCCAATCTGAGAAATAGAGGGAAAAATTCCGCTTAATTTGAAAATGAATGGAAAAATCGCTTAAATAGACGGAGAAATTACCCTTATTGAATTGAAAAACGTGAAAATGGAGGGTTTTTCTTTGAATAAGCGGAAAAATTACCCTTATTTACTCGTGCTAGAAGCGCCATGATGCAAATAACCGGAAAAATTCCGCTTATTTTTTACTCGTTACTTAATGAAGAACCAGAATGCATGATGAAGTGGAAGTGAGGCGCGCCAGAAGCTGTTAGCGGGCTCAGGTGCGCAGATACGAGTATGGCCAAAGCGGCTCGCGGTGCACTGCGGTTGCGCTCAGTTGATGCGAGTAACCGAATCAATGATTCTGCACCGTAAAAACACAAACCAATGCTAAAAAAGGAACTTTCACAAGTGTAAGACTTTTGTATGTAAAGGAGTAAAGGAACTTTCGCTAACTACGCATACGTCCTGTATGCAACGCGAAAGCCATCACGTCCTGTGAAAGTACGTCCTGTATGTAACGCAAAAGCCATCACATCCTGCGGAAGTAAGGACCGGGCGGTTATTGCTCGGTTTTTCGAATACATAAGTGTTACGATGCTTTGTGTAGTGACTACTGCCGCAAAACAGGTACAGCTTATTTGGCATAAATGGCTTGCACAAACACGGTCAGTAAAATGAGATAGCGCCAAGTGAATGGAAGATTCCAATGAGATAACGTCGTCGGTCTTTCATTGATCAGTCCGGACATCATGCCGAGTGTAGCATTATAAGGTCCCATTAAAAAAGCGGGGACCGCTCCGCCAAGCATGGCTACGGTCACGATAATTGGAGCCTGGTGGAGTGCCTGCGAACGAAGGGCTTCCGAAATCAATGCGAGGCCGACGGCAGGATGCAGACCAAGAAAAGCGAGTGCGAATGGAATGAGCGGCAGCATGATCAGGAAAAGCCGCAAACCGGTAAACTGAATGACGGAGTCCATCCCGCGCGTCACAAAGGTATCCATATGCGAGATACGAAGTGCGGTGATGAAGAATCCGGCGGTAAGGAAAATAAAAAATTGATTCTGCATGCGTGGAATATAGGTCCGGAAATGATGACGAACTCCTGAAAAGAAAGCGGGAACTTGGCTCAGCATCGCGCACCAGACAAAGGCGAACGGAATCACAATCAAACTGACGAGAAACAAAAAATTGAATGAAAGAAAATGATCAAGCACGATGATTATGGCGTTCAGAAGCAGGATCACCCATGCGATTTGCCATAATTTTTCCGGATGCCCCTTGTCTGCCGGTGCCATGATTCCTGCTGCGGTTTCGCTGATCACTTTGTTTTGTGAATGATAATTGATGTGCGAATGTCTTGATGTTGTCCAGTCAAGTACAACACCGCAAATACTTAATAAGATAAGCGGGGGCAGAACACGCGAATAAGTTGTCCCGGTTAAATATAAGACAGTTCCCACGATCGGTGTGATCGGGCTCCATAACAAGGGCATGGCATAGCCATGCGTGATTGCCTGACTAAGAAACCGATTTTTACGTGCAATCGAGAAATGGGACAATGACGGGCCAATCGCGTGGTACGTCAACGGAAGGGCAGCTAAGTTCAGAAATGAACTGAAAAAGAAAGAGATACCCGAAATGAGTGCATAGAATTGACTGCGGCTGCTTACTTTTCTCTGGACCAGCATCTGAATTTCATCCGCATAACGGCCTAATTGAATAGGCAATGACAGAATAGGGATGAGCGCGAAAAGTGTGACCATCTGAATCATTTCTCCAAAGGAGCGGACAAATTGATTGGGACCGGCACCGCTGATTGCAAGCATCAGACTGCCTGCTCCTAAGAAGAACAGTCCGAATAAAAGAGCAAGGCCTTTGGCGCGGCGCAAACCGGTACATACGGCAAGAAGGCACATGATTGAAACGAAGAGTTTAAAAATGGGCACGTGTACAAATAGTGTTGCGAGAATGTAGCTGATCATGGCCAATATGTAGATTGTTCGTGACATTATGTGATCCCTCCTACTTTTACTGATATGGTGTCCTGTGAATCGTTGAGCAGCAAGCAATCGATGTACAGTCTTCTTAACTTGCGCAACCTTGAAAAAAATACTACTGTGATAAGTAATTGTGAATATGAGACCATGACACAATGGAACGGTCTTACTTGACCGTATTCTGCGCGACCGGTCATCGATTTCTGCTATTATTAAATTAGAATCTGCCTGGAAATATCGGAGCGACAGAAAGGTTTGATTGATGTGACGTGGCGATTATTATTCGCTATCGCCGTGGCTGTCTTGGCTGTGGCAAAGAAAAGAAATGCAGTACTTTGGTTTATCGCGGGATTCTTTTTTGAGTGGATTGCGTTGATCGTCATCCTTATCCTCCCAGGCGGCAGCGGGAGACGTATGTTTGTCGGAGGAGGGGGCAGCAGAGACAGCGGGGCTCACTGGCACAAAAAAGTATCGCGCTCATGTCCGTATTGCGGCAATCCTGTTACCTTTGACGATATTCCTGGAAACTGGACATGTCCTAATTGTGGACAGACTTTTACATATAGTTCGGACGGTCGCGTTTTCGCGTCAAATAAAGATGAATTAATGCCTCAAATGGAATTGATGGTCAAATTGTTTGCTAAAATGGCAAAGAAGGACGGAGTTGTCTCTGAAAACGAAGTGCGCCAAGTCGATCAGATCGTCCGACAAGCGTTCAGGCCAACCAAGGAGCAGCTTCGGAAAATTATGGCGCTCTTTAACGAATCGCGCTATTCAGATGAATCCTTTGAGATTATCGCTCAAAATTTATATGCATCGGTTCGCGGTCGAAGCGACATACTCGTCGACACAATTATCGCTTTACTGGCCATTGCAGCCTCCGACGGCGCGTTACGCACGGAAGAAGAGACAATGATTCGATCGGCGGCTTTAATCTTTGGTCTTGCTGATCAATATGAATCGATCAAGGCACAGTTTTTTGGACGCTCATCTTCATCAGAAGGCAGCAGTACACGAGGAGCTGGATTGGAGAATTGTTATCAGCTGCTTGGATGTACCCCTAATGATTCGGATCAGATAATAAAGAAAAAGTATCGCGAACTGATTAAAGAAAATCATCCGGATCGATTGATGAGCCGGGGGGCTTCTGAAGCCAGTATTAAAGAAGCTAACAGTAAGATAGCGAGAATCAAGCACGCATATGAACAGGTTATGGCGGCGCGATCATGACAGGAAATAAAATGGAAGAAGATGGAATAAATGGATCTAGATCAAGTATGTGAACATTTGCTTAGAAAATGTCTGGGCTTAAAAGATGGTGAGCAGTTTTTGGTCGTGACCGATGAGCTGGAGCGGAAATTAGCGGAGCCCTTTTATCGTGCGGGTCAGAAAATCGGTGCTGAATCCTTGCTGCTGGTGATAAAAGAGCGGAAACGTTCCGGTGAGGAACCTCCGATCGCTGTGGCAGCAGCTCTTACGGCTGCCGATGCAGCTGTATGTATCACGCAGTATTCAATGACGCATACCAAGGCACGGAAACAGGCAGTAGCAGCCGGAACAAGGCTGGCGACGATGCCGGGTATTACTGAAGACATGTTTGTGAACGGTGCAATCACCGCTGATTACGCAAAGGTTCGCGATTTGACGCTGCATATGACGGAATTGCTGGATCAGGGGAGTTCCGTAAGAATCGAGAAGGAAGGGCATGCGCTCACCTTCTCAATAAAGGACAGAAAAGGTGTTCCCAGTCCTGGTGTTTATTTAAATCCTGGAGAATCAGGCAATTTACCTTCGGGCGAAGCGTTTATTGCACCAATCGAAGGCAGTGCATCCGGCGAAATCTTTGTCGACGCATCAGTTGTCGGTGTTGGAAAATTGACGCACCCGCTTATCTTGACGGTTGAGAATGGCCGATTGATAAATGCAAACGGTGAAGGTGAAGCGACTCTTCTCCGAATTCTCGGGGAAGACCAGGGCCGTTCGGTAGCGGAATTCGGTATTGGAACAAACAAATGGGCACGTATCACCGGGAATGTGCTGGAGGACGAGAAAGTTTACGGAACGGTGCATATTGCCTTTGGCAGCAATTTAACCTTTGGCGGTACGGTAGATGCCGGTGTGCACATTGATTGTGTATTTTCCAAGCCGGACCTATGGATCGATGGCCAAAAAGTGATGGATCATGGGAATTTGATTTACTGAATAGTCGGAGGTGTTTTGCATGAATGAGCGTCAAACATGGATGAAGCAGGACGAGCCACTGGTTTCTATGGCACATTGTTCATCAAAAATTAACATCTATCCTTCTTATTTTTTACAAAAAATGCCGGGAACCTCGCAAGATTTATTTCTTCGTCAAGGCGTAGCAGAAAAAATAATTACGCTTGTCGAACGGCTTCCGGAAGGCATGTCCTTTGTGTTGATCGATGGATGGCGGTCGATCGAGACGCAGAGATTTATTTATGACCGTACCATTTCCCAATTTCGGGACGCCGGGTACTCCGAAGAGAAAATTACTCGAGAAATGCCGGGTTTTGTTGCCTATCCCTCAACGGATCCGCTTAAGCCGGCACCTCATTACACCGGTTCTGCGATCGATCTGACCCTTGCTGATAACAATGGGTGGCTGGAGATGGGGACCGATTTCGATGATTTTCACCAAGAGGCTTATCTGGATTTTTATGAAGACAAAGAAGGTCTTTCTGACCAAGAACGGCGAGCTCGTGACAATCGCCGTTTTCTGAAAAACATAATGGAGGGCGCCGAATTCACGCATAATCCGTCGGAATGGTGGCATTATTCATATGGCGACCGCACATGGGCCGAGGAGCATCGATCTGCTCCCCTGTACCGAGGCATCGAACCTGTACGCTGAACAAATCGTTCACAATGTTTGGAGGATCAGACATGATTTACCAACCTATGCCAATCGAATTCTATCAACAGCCGACTCTAGATTTGGCGAAGGCGCTGCTTGGCTGTCTGCTTGTTAAAGAATCGCCGGAGGGTGCAGCTTCAGGATATATCGTTGAAACGGAAGCCTACATGGGCGCTGGAGATCGTGCAGCGCACAGCTTTGGAAACAGACGAACGAAGCGAACGGAAATTATGTTTGCATCTGCAGGACATGTCTATACCTTTATGATGCACACACATACACTGGTCAATGTTGTAAGCGGGCTGACGAATATTCCGGAAGCGATTCTGATCCGTGCTGTAGAGCCGTGCGACGGATTGCAACTCATTAAATCAAGGCGGCATCGCGTGAAACAGGCCGTAAATCGAACCAACGGGCCAGGCAAGCTGACCGAGGCACTGAATATTACGCAGGAAGATTATGGACGCCTGTTAACGGAAGCACCGATTTATATTGCGGCGGGATTTGTTCCCGACCAAGTTGAAAGCGGTCCGCGCGTCGGTATTGATAATACGGGAGATGCACGATTTTATCCATGGCGCTATTGGATTTCCGGTAATCCCTATGTCTCCAAAACACGAAAGATTAAGGAATGTTAGATAATCTAACAGTGCAAATAGGTGAAAATGTTGATAGAATGGGAAATTTTAATTAAAAGGGCTTTCACAGAAAATTTTAATTTAAATTGCAAATTAGGTATTTACAACTTTCATAAAGTCTGATATTATCAGTGTCAACCACAAAAAGTCAGAAAAATAGGAGTGAGAATAATGGCACACGTTGTGAACAGCATACGAGTGAAAGGCTTGATTCGAATTATTTTGCGATTGCGCACATAAAGGACTGAGACAAAGACCATTTAATTAAAATGGAATTGTTTGAGTCTTGCTTATCATCGACAAAAATAGGCGCTCAAGCAATCGCGAAGAAGCGCCTATCCGAGAAAATCACGGATGGGTTTTTTTATTCGGATTTTCGGTGTTCGATCAGTGGTATCAGTCAAGTGGGTTGCAAAGTGTCATATCTATTCTTAATTGGGGTCTTTTGTGGCGGAATATTTTGATTATTTAAATCATAAGAGAAAAAATTATTAAGGAGCGAAAAAGGATGAATGCAGAGAGGAAACAGAAAATGAAGGATTATTTTATGGATCGAATGTATAAGTGTTCGGCGGGTATTGCCAACGCAATCTTAGTAACATTAGGTATGGGGCTTCTCTTTGAAACATTGGGCAAATTTACCGGCTACCATCCGTTTATGGTAATCGGCGGCGCAGCCAAAGTACTGCTTGCTCCGGCGATCGGCGCAGGTATTGCTTATCAATTAAGGGCAAATACATTGACCATGTTTAGCGCGATGGCTTGCGCGGCAGTTGGTGCCAATGCTATCGTGATTCAGTCGGCCGTACCCCAAGTATTAACGATAGCTCCCGGACAGCCGGTCAGTGGTGTTATCGCAGCCGTGATCGCGGTCTTTGTCGGTAAGAAAATCAGTGGAAGAACGAAATTCGATATGATGGCGATTCCGTTTGCCTCCATTTTTGTAGGCGGAATTTGCGGATACGGTCTTGCACTAGTCGTAACACCGGCGCTGAACCAAGTAAGTGCGATGATTACCCATTCTGTACAGGGTTCCCCACTCATCGCTTCGATGGTTATCGCACTGGTTTGGAGCATATTCCTGATGTCGCCTGCTTCATCAGCGGCACTGGCGATTGCGCTTCAGCTTGATCCGGTTTCGAGTGCTGCCGCGCTGATCGGATGTACGGTTCAATTCGTTGGATTTACAGTGATGTCATTTAAGGAAAATGACTTTGGCGGTTTCTTTGCACAAGCTCTTGTTACACCTAAGGTTCAATTCCCTAATCTCGTGAAAAATCCGAAGCTTGTTATTCCTCCGTTCGTTGCGGCGGTAGTCAGTGCACCAATCGCAACCATGCTCCTTCATTTTCAAGTTCCTTACGAACTTGGCGGACTCGGCCTCAGTTCATTCATCGCTCCTTTGAACATACTGGCCTTACAAGGAGTTAAAGGTCTGATGGCATTTGTTGTCGCAGGCGTCTTAATTCCCGGTGTCATCACCATCGTGCTCTATCGTGTGATCAAGTTGTTCGGTTGGGTTAAAGCCGGCGACCTCCACATGGAAGTGCAATAATTAATCGAACAAAAAACTACAGAGAGAAAATGTTGACTGCAGCGATCAAGGATATCGCTGCAGTTTTTTTTAGGTAAGAAAGTTTATCGTTTTGGCTTGTTGGTACGATGATATGGTCATAAGATTCGGTTGGGCGATCAGGTAAGCGGCTGATCTGAGAACTAAACGGAAAAATTCCGTTTAATTAGAAAATGAATTTTTTGCTCGGTTTTCTTACAAGATAAGAAAGTATAAGATTTTGCCCCGTATTTAAACGAATAAACCAGTGCCTTGGCCGAGAATCAAAGCGGAGGAGCGAGACGCCTGCGGGATCAGGTGCCAGCGAGACCCCGCAGATACGAAAATGTATGAGGAGGCCCGCGGTGCGCCCGCGGTCGCGCTCAGTTGATGCGAGCAACCGAAGCAATGACTCAGCACCGTAAAGACACAAACCAATGCCTAAAAGAGGCTCAATTCATTCGCAGAAATCGTCTGTGACTTTAGCTGATATGGGCTGGACACATATAGGAATATATGGTGATAATATAGAGGCAGCACCCGGTATTAGAGGAGATGTGAGAAGTTGGCGAAAGCAAAAGCGAAAACAAACGCCATGCGTTTATTGGATTCAGAAGCGATCAGCTATGACGTGCAAACCTATGACATTAGTGATGGACTTATTGATGGTGTGTCTGTTGCTCAGAAGCTGGGACAAGATCCCCGGCAGGTGTTCAAGACACTCGTGACGCAAGGCCATAGCGGCGAATACTACGTATTCGTTGTTCCTGTTGCTGAAGAGCTCAATTTAAAAAAAGCAGCAGCAAGAGTATCTGAAAAAAAGGTAGAAATGATACATGTCAAAGATATTCAGAAACATACGGGCTATGTACGAGGAGGCTGCTCGCCAATCGGGATGAAGAAGGAATACAGAACAGTGATTGATGCCTCGGCACAATCCATTAATCCCATCATTGTCAGTGGTGGTAAAAAAGGCGTACAAATCCTGTTAGATGTTGACGACTTAGTGAAGGCGGCACATGCTGAATTGGCAGACATTATTAGATAATGAACATTTAATAAATAAGAGATGCAGGAATTAAAAACGGATAAGGTGCCGTAAGAATTGCGAAAAAAAGCGCAACTCTTGCGGCTTGTTTTTTTGTGAGATAGGTACTCAAATAAAAATAGTCCAATGCATAGATGATCAAACCGGAAAGCAGAACGGCAACGGCAAACATCAAGGTACTTATCGGTGATGAATAGATGGTGTCAAAATCAATGAGCGCTACATGAATTCTTTTGCTGAGTACACCGACAGAGGCAAGAAACAGTGATCCAAATAAGTTAGCAATCAGGCTGATCAGCCAGAGACCGAAGATCATGCGAAATGACTCGGTACCTCGAGCTTTAATACTGAAAAATTTAGTGGACAGAAAAAAAACGATACCATTTAGAACCAAATTTGCTATTGCAGCCAAACCGAACAAAGGCGGAAGGAAATAAAACATGAAGACTGGGAACGTCGCATTATTAAAAAATACAGGAGCGCAAATCATATCATTTTCCTTCTTCCAATGCAGCAATGGGAGCGCGCTCCCGGGTTAAAAACAAAAGATGAGAAAACTTGGCGCCGGAGGAGCGCCCCTCTAACCGAATTTCTTTTTCTCTTAGCTCCAAATATAAAAAATCAATTAATGATTCGATTGTTTGAATAAATTCCTTTAATTTCTTCAGGTGATTTTCCGCGAACAAGCAAACAAAAATTTTCATAGCCGATCTCAAGATGGGCGTTCATCAGTTGTTCCAAAGCACGCAGTCCTTGAGGATGCTTGTGAATTTTTTCAATTTCATTTTTATACAGATCAATAATTGATCTTTGAACAAAGTGGGGGGCGTATTGCAGGGCATAGGCATCTTTTCCCAGCATCAGACCGCAAAGGTACTCATATTTAAATTGAAGCTGCCGTGTGAAATTCACAAGATGCAACAGCCGATAGAATGTGTTCGGGTAGCTTTCCTTGAAATTCTCAATGGCAGTTTGTGCTTTTCTGAGATCCTGAATGCTGCTGATTGTTTTCATCGAATGAAACCCTCCTCGTCAATTGGATCCTCGCGGAAAAGATCCCTTCTAATTATATGCCTTCGTCTGGCATACCGAAACATTGTCTGTCCTAAATTCATCATTTCGCCAAAAGAAAGCGTTTGCTTTTTAAGCGATCTTATTATAAACCGATGCCGTTATTACTAAACTGCATCAATAATTGTATTTCTCTAAACAATGACTTGCTGAAGCCTATTCTAAAAAGGTTACACATTAAGAGTAACCTTTTTTTAGCACGCTGTAAAATGATTCTTTTTATTCAATGCGCGCCTTATGATTCATTCCGGCTGGTGACCGAATATAGTAAAGAAACTGACCGAAAAAATCACATCGGAATGTGCACGGATATTGAAGTTTCCGTCGGTGCATGTTATAGTTATAACTCAATAAGGGTCAATTTATAAATTAAAAAATCAAAGTTTAATATACCATAATATCTTATTTAAGTCAAGTAAAATAGATTGATTTTCATAAAATATACCATTTTTTATAAAGATCAAACAATAAGAGGTGTTCCTTTTATGGCTCAAAGTGAACGAAAGCAAGAACAAGAGCGCATTAATGAGGTTATAGATGTTATTGGAGAAAAAGTTGAGAAGATCACGGGGAAAAAAAGCGATGTTAAGCAAGGAATCGTTGATTTGAGAAAAAATTTCTGGGATGACGTCACAGTCAACTTGGATGAAACAGACGACGTATATGAAACTCAGGCAAGCATTAAGCAGCAAGCCGAATTGCTGTCGGAACGCGAACGCCGCCACGGGCAAATGAATAAGGAGTTAAAGACGTTGTTCAGACTTCAAGACACGCCTTACTTTGGCCGTATTGATTTCCGTGAAGAAGATGAACGTCGGGCAGAACATCTCTATATCGGAATTGGGTCACTGATGGACGCGAAAAATGAGGACTTTCTAATTTATGATTGGAGGGCGCCGGTTGCAAGTATGTACTATGATTACGCACCGGGTCCAACGAAGTATGCCTCATTAGATGGAGAAGTGCGTGGAAATATGACGTTAAAGCGCCAGTTTATTATTCGCGGAGGCAAAATAAAGGGCATGTTTGATACGGGGCTAACGATTGGCGATGCATTGCTTCAAGCTGTACTCGGCGGTCGTGCCTCCTCTCAAATGAAGAGTATCGTTGCAACAATACAAAAAGAACAGAATCAAATTATTCGAAATGAAACGGATCGTTACCTCATCGTGCAGGGAGCTGCGGGCAGTGGAAAAACATCTGCTGCATTACAGCGAGTCGCATTCCTTATGTATCGTTACCGCAAAACACTGCGTTCGGACAATATGCTGCTTTTCTCACCAAATCCACTCTTTTCCAGCTTTATTTCTAATGTATTGCCTGAATTAGGTGAAGAAAATGTGGTGCAGACAACGTTCAAGGATTTTATTGAGGAACGTATCGGCAGTGATCTTCAATTGGAAAATCCATTTGATCAAACGGAAAGCTGCCTAACGATGGCCGATGGAGAACAATTAAAGACGAGACTAACCGGTATTCGTTTTAAAGCGTCGCTTGCTTATCGAGATATGATTGATCATTGGTTGGAGCACTTGAAGTCTGAAGGAATGATTTTTCGAAACATTACATTCCGCGATCAAGTGATTGTTTCCGGGGAGGAAGTCGGGAACTATTTCTATGCGCTGCCACATGAACAAACATTGCTGAACCGTTTGGAACAAGTGCGTGATTGGCTGCTGCGCCGCATGGCCGCTTTTTCAAAACGTGAACGAAAAGAAGACTGGGTACTTGAAGAGGCAGAACTGCTGGATAAATCGGACTATGCGAGCATCTTTGAGAAACTGCAGCAACAAAAGCAGTTCAGTGAGGAAACATTTGATGATTATGATCGTGAAGAACAGTTGCTGCGCAAAATTGTCATGAATCGGCGAATGAAAAAGTTGAGACGACGAGTAAAGCAGCTCGATTTTGTGAACTGCCAAAAAGTGTATAGTGAAATTTTCTATCAGAATTATAACGAGGATTCAGCACCTGACCGTTGGGCAGACATCTGCCGTTCAACACGGATGCGCTTTGAGGAAGGCGACTGTCCGTGGGAGGATGCGGTACCCTATCTCTATATGAAAGAAAAGATTCAAGGAAGAAAAGGGAACCACGAAATCCGCCATTTGATCATTGATGAAGCGCAAGATTATTCACCGGCGCAATTAGCTTACCTTCAAGCCGCTTTTCCACGTTGCCGGATGACGATTCTCGGCGATTTGAATCAGGCGATTTACGCACAGAGTCTAGATGCAGACACAATGCTTTCGGAACATCTCTATAATGCTGAGGATGTGAAGAAGCTGACGCTGCTGCGCAGCTATCGTTCGACAAAGGAAATTATGAATTTTGCCCGGGAAATTGTGCCGGGAGGCGAACAAATCGAACCCTTTGATCGCAGTGGAAAGCTTCCTGAATGGATTGATGCAGCGGGTAAATCGGATAAAGTGTCAATCATTCTGGATAAAATTGCTTCATTTAAGCAGAATGGCTTTGAAACCTTTGCCCTAATCGGAAAAACAATGAAGGAATGCCGGGAAGCCTATAGGTTGTTGAAAAAGAAGATTGATGTTAAATTGATTACTCAAGCGACTTATCAATTTGATAAAGGCTTTATCATCATTCCTACTTATTTGGCAAAGGGAATTGAATTCGACGCGGCGATTATCTATGACGCTTCATCCGAAAATTATAGTCGTGAAAGCGAGCGAACCATTTTCTATACAGCATGTACACGTGCGATGCATGAACTGGTTCTGCTCTCCAGCGGCGAGGCGAGTCCGTTCCTTGATTCGGTTCCAACCGAACACTATTTGCGAACACGCGTCAGCGAGTAGCATTTTGATTGTTTGAAGGGACAAGTTTATTTAGGCTAACTGGTGAGTGGCATTTTTTGCCACTCCCTTTTTTAATACACTAGAAAGGCGGAGGGCACGTTCAATTGCCGTTCGCAGGGTCTGCATGTTTGCAAACTTTACATTAGGGAGGAACTGTACTTGTGAAGAAGTATCAAGCTGTGTATTTTCTTATCCTCGCCAACCTGTTTTGGGCGGGAAATTATGTATTTGGCAAGTACGTAGTGAGTGAAATGACGCCGATTCAGATGACCTTTGTACGCTGGGCATTAGCCATACTTGTTTTGTTCCCTCTGGCACAGGTGATCGAAAAACCAAAATGGCGCGAGGTTTGGAAACGTTGGAAGATCTTGTTGATTCTCTCCTTGCTCGGCATTGTCGGCTACAATGTGCTGCTGTACGAAGCACTTCGTTTCACAACATCGTTAAATGCCGCCCTTGTAAATTCAATAAATCCGGCGATGATTGCTATTTTTGCAGTGTGGTTACTGAAGGAAAAGCTGTCGCTTGTGAACGGATTTGGTCTGTTTGTTTCCTTAATTGGTGTGCTGCTCGTTTTGACACGCGGTGAATTGCTGCATGTGTTCACCATTCACTATAATCAGGGTGATCTGCTTATGATTCTAGCAATAACCGTCTGGACTTTTTACACTTTAATTGGTAAGAAGATGGAAAAGCTTCCGCTGATTGCCGCAACGGCAGTGTCAGCGATGCTTGGATTAATTGTGCTGTTTCCATTTTTTTTGGTGTCGGGTTTTTCCTACCATCTGAGTGGTACGGCCACCGTAGGCATCATGTACATCGCCTTCCTTCCATCGGTCTGCTCGTTTATTTTTTGGAACCGTGCTGTGCACACTGTTGGCGCCAGCCGCTCCGGCATCTACTTGAACCTGCTGACTGTGTTTACTGCATTAATCAGCTTGATCCTAGGCAATCCGATAACGATACCGCAAATCCTAGGCGGTGTATTGGTCGTCATCGGTGTTTATTTAACAAATAGAAGATCTTCAGCAAGTAAAGAACAGAACCAGCCCGCGTAAATACTTAGAACGAATCAAATGTTTCATCCTATAGATAGTCAAAGAAGCCATTCGCTGCATGCAGTGAATGGCTTCTTTTTTGAAGAATACGTGTTTCGATCGGCACATCCTTTACTTCTCTGGTATACGCAGTGTGACCGTTGTACCGTGTCCAACTGCGCTTTTGATCAGCAATCCGGTGCCGTAGAGATGTTGCATTCGGCTGTTTATACTTTTCAATCCGACGCTGTGTCCATTATTTCTACTTAGCGCACTTTGTATCTGTTCATCGGTCATGCCAACGCCGTCATCCGTAACTTGAATGATACAGGCTTTGCTTTCACGGCGAACGGTCAAAGCTACTTGAACACCTTTCTTGCGGTTGCCAAGCCCATGTTGTATGGCATTTTCGACAAGGGGCTGGATCATAAGTGGCGGAAACGGGAAATCAAGCGAATCGTCGACATCAACAGTAACGTGAATCCGGTGCTTGAATCGCATCTTTTCAATTGCCAAATAGGATTGGACGAGAGCCAGTTCCTTTTTAAACGAGCTTACTTCAGATGTGTTCTGAAAGTCAAAGCTGCCGCGCAGGTACGCAGCAAATTGCGCAGTCATTTCACGGCACTCCTCAACGTCCTCATAACTGAGGGCAATAATTGAATTAAGAACGTTGTATAGAAAATGCGGACGTATCTGTGATTGAAGAAAAGCAACCTCCATATTTGTTGTTTGACGCACTGCGTTTTTCATAAGTAAGAGTCCACGAATGCGCGCTGAGAACTCCGAAAAATTATAAGGCTTTTGCAGAATGTCATTTGCACCCGAGCGGAACGCATAATGTTTGTCTGTATTTATACTTGCGGCAGTCAGCATTAATACGGGCAGGCTGGTCATGGTGTACTGTTCGCGAATTTTGCGGCAGACATCAAATCCGGACATGCCGGCCATGACCAAATCCAGAATAACGAGGTCCGGACTTTCATGGGAGATGACCCAAAGAGCCTCCTTGCCATTTTCTACAGCAATAATGTTATAGGGAACTTTCTCCAGCATCGTGACAAGCATTTTTAAATCTTCAGGATCATCATTGACCACCAAGAGAGTCGGTGCGTTTGTCTGCTGAGAATAGTAAGGTGTGGTCAAGGGTTTTACCGGAACCGGCTCTGTGATTTTATGATTCATCCGATTCGGTTTGCTGACCTTTTCCTTTTTTTGATTTAAGAGCGGTACTGTAACATGAAAATCAGAACCAGTACCAATCATGGAATGAAACCAAATTTTTCCGCCCAGAAGTTCAATTAGTTTTTTTGTAATACTTAGGCCGAGACCTATTCCCTCTTTTTCATGGGTCTCTGCCTGCTGTATAGGATCAAAGATCGCTTGATATGCTGCTCTGGGAATTCCGACTCCGGTGTCGGCCACGATGATTTCCACCTCATTGTCCAGCCGTTTTGCAGTGATTGTAATTTTTCCTTGATGGGTGTATTTTACAGCGTTATCCAATAGATGGTTTATGATCTTCCGCAATCGATTGCCGTCAGTCCACACAGGTGGAAGGTCATCGGCCAAGATGCTCTCAATATGCAATCCTTTCTTTTCAGCAAGCTGTATGTAAAAGGACATCTCGAGATTGATCAAGGAGGAAATGTCAATGAGACTCTTATTCAGCGTCATCATTCCTTGACTGATTTTTTCGAGATCCAGAATATCGCCGACAAGATCGGAGAGGCGGTAGCACATATGAATGATGGCTTCAATTTTATCGTGCTCTTCTCTCACCAAATGGCTGCCCTTGCTTTTCAGCAACGCTTGAGAAGTTGTAAGAACTCCGCCAAGCGGTTTTTCAAATTCATGGGCAGTGCGGGCGATGAATTCGTCTTTGAGTGTATCAATTCGCAACAGTTTCTGTGTCGACTCCTCAGTCTGATGAAATGCACGAGCAAAACGCTGCGACATCAGAAGAGATAGCGAAAGAATGCAGCCGACGGCCGAAATTGAGTTCAACGCAAGAATTTGTCCGGCATTGTATGCATTGAGTATGGAAGTCAGTGTACTGAAACTCAATGAAAAGGCACAGATAATAAGGAAACCGCTGCCTTCCATTCGACGCATAACGGCTAATATAAATATGTAGGTGGTGTAAATCAGAGTAAATAAGGCAAGCAAACCGAAGAAAATTAAAAAATAACTGGTTGTCAATTTTATAGAAACCAGGTTGATAAAGATCAGAGCACTGCCAATGCTATGAACAGCTAGGATGACTTTCTTTGAAGTCAGCTCTTTATATGAGGAGGCGAGGCTCATTATGATCATCATCAAGCCTAGAACGGTAAACGTGCCTTCCAAACGCGCGTGCAGCCAGAAGGGAAGCCACGGGAAAGGAATATAGAGAATTCCCTCGAGATCGAACGTGGCGAGCATAATCCCGGTAGACAAGCTCATCAAGGAAAAGTATAAAAAGGATTTCTGTTTTCTCATTTGGAGATAATGACCAAAGTAAAATAAACCCATTATGAGAAAGGGCACGATGACCAGACAGCTTGCCAGCAGTGAAAAGTCTCTCATTTGAGAAATATGCTGCTCTGTACCAAACGAGACCGGCTTGGCAATCCCCCAGCCGTTTATAATTTTATAATTGGAAAATTGAATAATCAGTTCGTTATTGCCTTTTTTAATTGGAAAATAGCGAACGTAGGGGGCGGTTTTCGGCTCGAAATGTTCCGGGTCGAGCTGCCCGCTTTGACCGATTAATTGACCGTTTATATATACTTTATTGGCCGTGTAGATAATTGGCACTTTAATTCCAAATAGTTGATGCTCCAGATCTGTCCGTATAATCAGTCGATAGGTGCCGGAATCGGGACGCTGTCTGCTAGAAGGATCACCAATATTGTTGTAAGGAACTTTTGTGAAAATGGGATCTTTCCCTGAGCCGGAATGAATGTCCTTTGGCGTTAATAATTGATTACGGTAGAAGGTCCACTCACCGTTTAATTGTACGTTTCCTTGTTTCTCGAAATTCCAATGTTCCAGATTGAGTACGCCGCGCTTTGCTTTGAAATGGCTGTTTTCCGATAAATTTGAAAGGCCAAGAAAGACTAGGAACAAAGCAGTGTAGCCGAGTATTATAAAGCTTAAGATTGCTATTTTTTTCATTGCGGCATCCCTCGCTTCTGTAAAAATCTAAGTTGTCCCGTTCGCAATCAGTTGCTCGATTCTTCTGATGATTGATTAACACTTATTTTATAAGAAACGCTTGTCCCATGACCGACGGCACTTTGAATCATGAGCTTAGATCCAAAATAGTGCTTCAGTCGTTCGTTAATATTTTTCAAACCGACGCTTCGGCCGTGATTTTGTGACAGGATGCTTTTTATCTCGTCTTCGTTCATACCAACGCCATCATCTGTTACCGAAATCTCATATTCATGATCATGCTGCGCGACAGATAGTGTAATCCGCCCGCCTGTTTTTCGTTTGCCGATGCCGTGCTGAACGGCATTTTCTACAAGCGGCTGGATCATCAGCGGAGGCAATGGAAAATCGATCGTTTCATCGATATCCATGCTGATTTGAATCCGGTCTTGAAAACGCATTTTCTCAATCTTTAAATAGGATTCCACCAGTGCTAATTCCTTTTTGAATGTGCTCATCGCGGAGGTGTTTTGAAAGTCAAAGCTCCCGCGCAGGTAGGCCGCGAACTGAGCCGTCATTTCACGTGATTTTTCAATATCCTCATAGCTCAGCGCAATGATTGAATTAAGGACATTATAGAGAAAATGGGGGCGAATCTGTGACTGAAGGAATGCAACCTCCATGTTTGTCGCTTGATTGGCTACCTGTTTCATCAAGATCAATCCGCGAATACGAGCGGAAAACTCGGAAAAATTATAAGGCTTTTGCAAAATATCGTTGGCACCTGCTCGGAATGCGTAATGCTTGTCATCATTGATGATTGCCGCGGTCAGCATCAACACAGGCAATTCGATTAGGCTGTACTGTTCGCGGATTTTTCGGCAAACATCGAATCCGGACATGCCCGGCATCATTAAGTCGAGAATAACAAGATCCGGCTTGGCATGTGACACGCTCGTCAGTGCTTCCATTCCATTCTTCACAGCAACGACATTGTATGGAATATTCTCAAGCATATCAATCAATATTTTGAGATTCTCCAAGTTATCATCAACAATTAAAATGGTAGGCGCATGAACGGAACGTGAGTGATAAGGAGTAACAAGAATTGGAACAGCTGAATCACTGGTTGCGTTCAAATTCAACTGCGTTGGGACAAGACGGACTGCCGCTCCGGGTTTGATCGTTTGATGTCGATCAAAAACAGGAATGGTGAAATGGAAAGTCGTTCCAATTCCAACTACCGAATCAAACCAAATTGTCCCCTGTTGCAATTCAACGAGCTGTTTGACAATGCTGAGACCAAGCCCAGCGCCTTCGCTTTGGTTGAGTTCATCGCTTCGTTCAAAGGAGTTAAAAATCCGCTCGTATTCTGAGGAAGGAATACCGATGCCGGTATCGGAAACCGTGACTTCAACTGCGCGTCCCTTTCGCCAAGCACGTAAAGTAATTTGTCCGCTCTGAGTGTAGTTGACCGCATTTTCCACAAGGTTGTTTAGAATCTGTCGAAAGCGATTCTCATCGGCATAGACCAGCGGCAGGTTTGAAGGAATCTCATTGACAATCGTCAATCCCTTTTTTTCAGCAAGCAATTTATAGAAAGCCAGCTCTGTTTTCGCGGTTGTAGCGACTTCTAATGGAATAAGGTTAAGCGTCAGACTGCCTTGCTTGATCTTTTCCATATCCAGAATGTCGTTGACCAAGGCGGACAGTCGATAGCCGATCCGCGTGATCATTTGAATTTTATCGGCTTCCTCGCTAATTTTTCGATCGCGTTTTCCTGCCAGCAGAGTTTGCGCAGTATTAATGATTCCGTTGAGCGGTGTCCGGAACTCATGGGAGGTCTTGGCGATAAATTCATCCTTAAGTTTGTCGTTTTTAATTAGTTCCTCGGCCAATGTCTCGCTCCGCGCAAAAGCGTTCGAGAACCGCTTGGACATCATGAGTGAAAGCATGAGCAGGAAAATTAATGAAAAGATGGAGTACACCGAAAAAGAGTTTTTAGAGTTGTAAGCACTAATGGTGGTGATAATGACAAAGGTGCTCATTGAAAATGTGCCGATTGTCAGGTAAATGCTCCCTTCCATGCGCTGGATGATCGCAAGAACAAAAATATAGGAAGCATAAGCTAATATGAATACGGCCAAAAACGAGTGAAGATAGTAGGCCAAGTATGATGACAGAAAATCAAAAGGCAAAAAATCCAGGATCAGCGTGAAAAGCGAGAGTGCTGCTCCAAAGATCAAAATCTTCTTGGAAACCAACTTCGGATAGGCGTAATAAAGGTAGAGGAGAACTGAAATACCAATGCCGATCGTGGTCGTGCACTCTATTATTGTCAGGTCTGATAATGAGAGACTTGGGATAAAAAGATAGATAACACGGCTCTGGCTGATCCAGGAAATAACAACTGCAAAGAATAAGCAAAATATTGAAAAGAACAGCAGATGAATATCCTTCCTGCGCTGAAAGTAATAACCGAAAAAGTACAGGCTCATGAAAAAGAAGGCGACGATCATTAGCATATCATTAAATAAAGCAAAGTCGTGACTGCGCGCCATTTTTTCTTGTGTACCCAATACAATCGGTTTCGTTATTCCTTGACCGCTGCTGCCCTCCGCTCTGGCAGCTTGGATTACGAGTTCATTTATTCCTTTTTTTAATGGAAAGTAAGTCACATAGGGGCGAAGCGATGCCTGCATGGTACTGTCAAGAGATGGTTTACCGCTTTGCCCAATTAAATGCCCATTCATATAAGCCCGATTTGAGCTGTAAATGACGATTGTGCGCAGACCAAAAATTTGACCGCCGCGCTCCGAATGAATTAAGAGCCGATACGTGCCTGCCTGCGTCTCAGAACTGGTTTTCGATATAGGATTTCGCGTGTTTTCAGGAACATTTACCATCAATGGATTTTTGCCTTGTCCGGAATGAATAGCCCTGGGTGTAAGCAGTTGATTGGGATAGAACTGCCACATACCATTTAATCGGACATTGCCGCTTTTTTCAAAATTCCAATGATCGAGGTTGATGACTCCATTCTTTGCCGTGGGCCCGTTGACATCGTAAAAATGCGCCAAAGATAAAAAAATTAAAAAGAGACCGATATAACAAAAGAGGACGGTAAAAAAGGCAAACACACGATGCATAGTAGGGTCACTCCTGAACTTGTTCGACTACTTGTAATTCTATCAGTTCGGTTTCTCAAATTGAATAGCCGTATGAAGATAAATATAACTTAAGTTCGTTCTTGTTTTCATGGCTAGTGGTATAATCAATGTAACAAAATTGTAATACTCGGAAAATGCCCGTTTGCACGCTCAATGCAAAGGAGGAAAACAATGGAAGCTTTTGTAGTCGATGATGAAGAACTCGCATGCAACCAGCTCAGAAAAATGCTGCAGGAAACAGGAAAATTTCGATCCATTCAATCGTTCACTGATCCCGAGCAAGCGCTTGACGCAGCTCAGAAGCAGAACCCGGATGTCGCTTTTTTAGACATAGAGATGCCTGAACTCAACGGAATTGAACTTGCGGAGGCGCTGCAAGCGACGGACGAGCGTATCGATATTATATTTACAACGGCCTATGATGAATTTGCAATTAAGGCTTTCGAATTAAATGCGATTGATTATTTACTGAAGCCCATCATGAAGCCGCGGTTGACTAAGGCTGTAGAGCGTCTGTTGAAAAATCGTGAGAAGGTTCAGGCTGCCGCCGCTCAGCCGTTGCAGACAGCGTTCGGCATCGAATGCTTTGACAGTCTTAAATTTTATAAAGTAGAAAACGGTGTGAAGACCTACATACCGGTCAAATGGCGCACATCGCGCGCACGCGAACTCTATGCGTATTTGTTAAAAGAACATGATCGTTTTGTCAGTAAAGAAACTTTGATCGATTTGCTATGGACAGGTGTGGATGATGCGAAGGGAACGACGCAACTGTACACAACAGTTTACCAGATTCGCAAACTCATGGAAAAACTGCCATTTGATCATCACATTATTAAAAATGATATCGGCTACTCACTTACCCTGTCAGGAGCAACTATTGATGTTGAACAATGGGGAAGAGATCTTGCATTATTGCCCCCGATTGATTCTCGTAATTATAAAACACATATTCAATTATTCAAGGCTTATAAAAATCATTATTTTAACGAGTACGGCTATCTTTGGGCAGAACCGGAGCGTGTCCGATTGTCACAGCTTTGGCTTGAGCACGCCTATACGCTTGTTGAATTTCTGATTAAAGAAGATAACAGGACGGAAGCGCTGGACATCTGCCAACAGGTCGCGCGCATCGAACCCGATGATGAGCGCAACATGAAGCTGACAATCAAGCTTTACAATGAAATGGGCAATGTCGACGGCGCCATCCGCATGTACGAACGCTACAAAGAAGTAAAAGACGCGATGAGCTGATTGCGAGATATATAAAATATGAGGACCGCAAATCCATGAAAGAGGATTTGCGGTTTTTTTTGCACTTTTGAGCCGGTGACACGATTCGGCGTGAAGTGACATTTATCACCAATTGTTCAGAAGTTGTATAGGACCTGAACGTAAACTAATCATGAGCAAAATTCCGGGTATTATTGCGCGGTTTTTACATAGAACGAAAGCGAGAATCCAAAGCCATATCGCTCTATTCCGTAATGAGGAATCTTGCCTACGACTTCGTAAGATTATCCACAAAATACTCACTACTATACGAACACAGAGATCATTGCACTGGGACTGAGAGAACAGAAAAAGGGGAGAAGACTATTGAGAGCAAAAAGACTGCCGCTCGGACTTAAGAAAACGAAACATAAAAAAGTGATTAAGCGACTGATGATCGCCGCACTGTCGCTGTTCGTCATTTTCAGCCAAATGTCATTGTCGCCGCTAGGGAAAGCGTTTGCTGAAGATAATAACAGCAGCACTCAGCAATTCTTTGATTCTGTGAAACTGACAACCGTTGAGAACGATGCAGCCAAAGATGTCAGTGCTGACAATCCATTGAAAAAAGGCGACGCAGTTAATTTAGATTATTCTTGGACACAGAAGGCAGGACAACAACTGTCCGCTGATAAGGATATTACGATCCAGATTCCAAGCCAATTCAAGGTTGGAACGAAGGATGCTGAAGGAAAATATACTGCTGACGCAACGGGTGCGGTAAAGCTTGCCGACAACACAACGGTCATCGGCACTTATACAGTAAAAGCCAGTGATGCTGTGGCGGATGCCAACAAGCTGACCATTCATTTTGATAGCGAAAAAACACAAAATCTCACCGGTGCCGGCGGGAAGCTTGTGATCCCGGCAGTATTCGATGACGAAATTAAAGCCGATCAAACAACGGATACCATTGATTTTGATCTGGGCAGCAACCAGAAGCAGACCGCTAACGTTGCAGTAAAGGCAGAGGCTGAGCAAACTGAAGCTGCATCATCGGATAGTAAAACAGCAGCAAGCGACGCATCAAGTTCAGACTCAAGCAAATCATCTGATGCCTCTAGTACAAATGATCAGTCAAAAACGGATGCGTCAAGCACAAGTGAATCAAAGGCAAGTGATTCATCGAGCAGTAAAGACGGCAGCAGCGCAGATGGTTCAAGTGTGCAGGCGAATAAAGATGGGTCGGATGATGTTTCAAACCCTGTTGAATCGAAGACAGCCAAGTCAACACCAAAATCGGCTTTACGTTCATTTACTGCAGCAGCAGTTACACCAAGAGAAATAACGGAAATTCAGTTTTCGAATATTAAAATAACCGATGCAGATGGCAACTTATGGAGTTCAAGCAATCGACCAGGACTTAACTCACCTGCGAAAATTGATATGACTTGGAGCATACCTGATACGGTGGATGTTAACGATGGCGATTATTATGAGTTTGATTTGCCTCAACAATTTGCAATTTATAGTACGATAACGGGAGACTTGACAGCTCCCGGTAACGGCTCGGTTGGAACATTTACCATTACGCCTGACAGCAATAATGTTGGTCATGTAAAAATGGTCTTTAATAGCTTTGGAGAAAATCATTCACAAATCAGTGGAACATTGCATGTAAATACGGAATTCAATCAAAAAGAAATTACTGGTTCAACGCAACAAAAAATTACGTTCCCATTTGAAGAGCCCTATACGGTGACTATTCCCTTCAAACCGTCAACATCAATGAGTACTATTGACAAACAAGGCAATGCGTGGGATGGGGATACACAAACTAATTTCAATGCGACAACTATTAAATGGACCGTAAATATAAATAAAACAGAGAGTCACCTGACTAATGCAAAAGTTACCGATCCGACTCCAGACGGATTAACACTGGATAAAAGTTCGATAAAAATTTATCCGGTAACGGTTAATGTGAATGGCACTATCGTTGTTGGGGACACACCGATTGATTCAAGCAAGTATACATTGTCTACCTCAGATGGTAACTTAGAAGTGGATTTTAAAGATCCGATCGACAGTGCCTATCAGATTAGATACACAACAACAATTACGGATAAAACGAAGAACTCATTTACAAACACCGCCACGCTTCAGAGCAAAGAAAATGGGAGTCAACCTACAAGTGCTACCGTAAGTATTTCCCATGGAGCTCATTTAACAAAGGCGTCTGCTTATGATGCGAAAACGCAAACCATTACATGGACCGTCAATTACAATGGTGACATGCAGTCGATTTCAAATGATAATGCAATACTGCATGACTGGTTTGACAATAGTCAAAGTTTAGTACCTGGTTCGATTCATGTTTACAATGCAACAGCGACGTCAGCAACAGCCTTTACTAAAGGATCTGAAATTGATAGCAGTAAATATACTGTAACAGCAGGAAAGATAGATACAGACAAAAAATTAAATGGCTTTGATTTACAATTTAAAAACGATATTAATAGCGCCTATCAAATTGTTTATCAGACAAAACCAAATGATGCAATTGACGGCGGGCAAGTCATTAATAATGGTACAGTGAACAATACCGTTACTGAAGGTTCAACAAATTCAACATCCGATTCGCAGACAATTAATCAGCAGAATCTAATTAAAAAATGGAACACTGCTGATTATAACTTAAAGCGGACTTCTTGGACCATGACGATCAACGGAAATAACTATCGAATGAAGAATGCATCAATTACTGATACATTTGATAACGGCGGGTTAACTCTTCTTTCAGAAACAGTAAGTATCAGTGATACAACATCTGGGAAAATTTTAATCAATGGTAAAGATTATTCAGTGACGACTACAGCCAATGGATTTAAAATTACCTTTCTAGATGGATCATCTAATGGTGGAACGGGTAATTACACAGATACAACCGACAGCTTTACGCTCATGTATTCAACAGCATTTGATTACACTCAGATTGCAGCCGGAAAAACAAATTTTCCAAATACTGCGGTGATTAACTGGACGGATAAGGACGGAAAATCACAAACAAGTACATCAACAGATACGTTCTATCCAGACGGATATACTCAAAATGATGGATATAAATATGGATCTTATAATGCAAATACAAAGGAAATAACATGGAAAGTGGGCTTTAACTATAATAAGCAAACGATTAATACGCCTATACTAAAAGATCCGATTCTTGGTACGCAGCAATTTGAAAATGATTCATTGGAAGTTCACTATATGACACTGACGGGTGATAAAAATGGAGTCAAAGATGGCGGCATTGTGCCAGCAGCTAACTATACCGTTGATTATCCATCAACGAGTAATAGTAAAACACTAACAATTACCTTTAGTGATCCGATTAATTCACCCTACTACATCACCTATAAAACGTCGCTTGCGAATACGGTGATTGATAAAACTTACTCTAATACAGCTAAGCTGTTTGATAATGAAAAACAACTAGCTAAACTGGATGCTTCTGTTAGTCCTAATTATGGAGGAACATTTGCATCAAAAAGTGGTACACAAAATGGCGATAATGTTGATTGGAACATTCTAATCAATCCAAGTCAGTCAACGATTAGTAATGCGGTTTTAACCGACGTACCAACCAATAATCAGATCATTGACCCGGATTCGATTCACTTATACAGTACAACAGTGGATTCGTCAGGCAATGTTACCAAGGGAACAGAAGTCACGGATGGATATACTTTGAACGTTGCTGATCCAGATAATAACGGAAATCAACAATTTGTGTTGAACTTTACGAATCAAATCAGTCAAGCATATGTCCTGACCTACAGCACAATTATAAATGCAGGAAATGGTTCAGATCTGTCTAACACAGCAACCCTAAAAGGAACTGGAACAGAAATTATCAACCAGCCGTCTAAAGAAACGGTAACCGTAAAGACATCTAGTGGTTCAGGCACTGGAAACGGAGTCAATGGAAGTCTTGACGTGAAAAAAGTCGATGCAGACAATGGCAGTAAAACACTTTCCGGTGCGGTGTTTACATTGTATGACAGCACGGGAACAAAGGCGCTACGAACAATTACAACAGATTCAAGCGGCATGGCGGATTTTAACAATTTTAAATATGGTACTTATGTATTAAAGGAAATAACGGCACCAAGTGGATATGTACTTAATCCAAACTATGAAGCTGGCGAAAAAGTAACTATTGGTTCTACAGATATGTCGCAAACCAATCCAATAACAAAAGTAACCGTCTCAGATCAAAAGTATGTTGGTCGTGTCGTTTTAACAAAAACAGATGCGATAAAACTTGGGTTGAAACTTGGCGGAGCTGTTTATCAATTGCAAGATCAAAATGGCCAGCCGATTAATGGCTACACCAATCAGACGACAGACGAATTAACTGGACAAGTGACTTTTGATAATCTTCAGCCAGGTAAATATCAACTGGTAGAATTGTCGGCTCCAAATAATTACCAATTGGATTCCAGCCCGCATCCATTTACCATTGCGAGTAATCAGACAACAGAAATTGATTTGTCTGCTACGAACAAAATAAAGCCTGGCGGTGTTGAACTCGATAAGGTGGATAGCTCAGGACATTTTATTACGTCATCTTCAGCAATTTTTTCATTAACAGACAGTGATGGAAATCCGGCAAAAGATGCAGACGGAAATACCATTTCAAGTGATCAATTGACGACCAAAGATGGTAAAATTATTCTAAATAATTTACGGCCGGGCAGCTATACATTTAAAGAATTAACACCGCCAAATGGTTACTTAAAAAATTCTAATATATTAGCAGTTACAATTGTGGCGGGACAGAGCTCAACCCAAAATATTAAAAGTTTTACAGATTATCAAGGAACAGCGCAAATCAAAAAGGTTAATTTGAACGAAAAACCTCTTGAAGGTGCGACTTTCAATGTCGTGGATACAGCAAACAGTAATAAAGTCGTTAAAACGGTTAAGACAAACAGCTCTGGTATCGCGGAAGCGTCTGGGTTGGTACCAGGAAATTATGCTTTTATAGAGACAATTGCACCAACTGGCTATATCGTAAACAAAACGCCAATGCCATTTGCGATTACAGATACGGCAGCGGGAGCCCCACAAAGCGTTAATGCGGGGACATTGACTGATTATCAAGGATCAGTTCAGATGAAGAAGACGGATGATCACAACAATGGGCTTGATAATGCGATCTTCAAGATTACCGATCTTCAAGGGAATCTGATTCAGGATAATTTGAAATCAGTTAATGGTGGTCTTGTCGCTGCTACTGGATTAGCACCAGGAACTTATCATCTTGTTGAAACAAAGGCACCAGATGGCTATATTCAAAATCTTAATGAGATCGAATTCAAAATTTTAGCTGAGGCTGATGGACTACCGTCGACCGTTATCATTCCTGGATATTTCATCAATTACAAGGGATCAGCAGGATTAACAAAAACAGGTGTTGATGGTTCTCTGGCAAATGCACACTTTGTTTTACAACAAAAAAAATCTGATGGATCATGGGAAACGATTAAATCCGATTTAGTAACTTCAGCAGTCGGAACAATCAATGTGTCAGATTTAAGCGTAGGTGATTATCAATTCGTTGAAACTCAAGCACCGGATGGCTATCTCATTCATGATCCGGTCACATTTAGTATTGATAAGACTAAAGCTGGTGCACCGGATAAACAACAAGTCAATATACAAGATAGTTTAAACAAGATCACCCTAACCAAAGTCGATAAAAATGATAAAGATGCAGTTCTTATAGGCGCTGAATTCAAACTTGTTGGTGAGGATGGCAAGACGGTTGTCGATAAAGACGCAACCGGCAAAACGCTTCCGACTGTTTGGTCGACGAATGACAAAGGACAATTTACGATCAATGGTTTGGCGCCGGGTGAATACAGCTTTATTGAAACTAAGGCACCAAATGGGTACGAATTAGATGCGACACCGATTCCGTTTAAAGTAACAAATCATGACGTTTCTGCTCAGGCGCTTCAAGCAACCGATAAGTTGAACAGTGTCGTGCTCACAAAAGTGGATAAGAATGATAAAGATGCAGTACTCAAAGGCGCTGAGTTCAAACTTGTTGGTGAGGACGGCAAGACGGTTGTCGAAAAAGACGCAACTGGCAAAGATCTGCAAAAACTCTGGACGACGGATGACCAAGGTCAGTTCACCGTTAATGGTCTTACACCGGGAGCTTACAATTTTATAGAAACCAAAGCACCAAATGGTTATGAACTGGATGCGACGCCAATTCCATTTACCGTGACCAACACAGATGCAGAGGCAATTCCGGTCTCGGCAACCGACAAGTTAAACAGCATCACCCTAACCAAGGTTGACAAGAACGACAACAACATCCACCTTCAGGGAGCCGAATTCAAACTTGTTGGTCAGGACGGCAAGACGGTTGTCGAAAAAGACGCAACCGGCAAAACGATACCGAAAGTCTGGACGACGGATGCTCAAGGTCAGTTTACAGTCAGTGGACTTGTTTCAGGAGCTTACAATTTTATCGAAACGAAAGCACCGAACGGTTATGAACTGGATGCAACACCAATTCCGTTTACGGTAACAAATACAGATGCGCAGGCAAAAGAAGTTACGGCAACTGATAATCTAAATAAAGTTGTCTTCACTAAGGTTGACAAAAATGATGCAAATGCAGTGCTTAAAGGTGCTGAATTTAAGCTTATTGACAGCAATCTGAATGTTGTTAATAAAGATGTAGCTGGGAAATCATTGCCAAGTATCTGGACAACAGACAACAAAGGTCAATTCACGGTTAATGGACTTCCATCCGGCAGCTATAGTTTTGTCGAAACAAAAGCTCCGGATGGTTACGAACTGGACGCAACACCAATTCCGTTCACGGTAACGAATACAGATGTTAAAGCGATTCCGATCACAGCAACGGATAAACTAAACAGTGTCGTACTTACCAAAGTCGATAAAAATGATAAAGACGCTGTGCTCCAAGGAGCAGAATTCAAGCTTGTTGATAAGGATGGCAAGGTCGTAGAAAAAGATGTAACAGGCAAAGATTTGCAAAAGGTTTGGACTACAGATGCCAAAGGCCAATTCACCGTCAATGGTCTTACACCAGGAACTTACAATTTTATAGAAACCAAAGCACCAAATGGCTATGAATTGGATGCAACACCGATTCCGTTCAAAGTCACAAACGAAGACGTAAAGGCGGTTCCGATCACAGCAACGGATAAACTGAACAGCGTTGTTCTCACAAAGGTCGATAAAAATGATAAAGATGCCGTTCTAAAAGGTGCGGAGTTCAAGCTTGTCGATAAAGATGGAAACACAGTCGCAAAAGACGCGACCGGCAAAGCACTTTCAAAACTTTGGACGACAAATGATCAAGGTCAGTTCACGGTCAACGGTTTGGCTCCTGGGAAATACAATTTTATTGAGACCAAGGCACCAAATGGTTACGAACTGGATGCAACACCAATTCCGTTCGAAGTAACAAACACGGATGTGAAGGCGGTTGAGATCACAGCAACTGACAAGATTAACAGCATCATACTAACCAAAGCGGATAAGAATGATAAGGATGCTGTTCTTGCCGGAGCTGAATTTAAGTTGTACGACAGTAATGGCAACCTCGTCGCAAAAGACGCAAATGGAAAAGCACTTCCAAATGTATGGAAGACGAATGACCAAGGTCAATTTACGATCAATGGTCTTGCACCTGGCAATTATCACTTTATTGAAACGAAAGCACCGAAGGATTATGATCTGGATGCGACCCCGATTCCGTTCCAAGTGACGGCTACGGATGTGAAGGCGATCGAAATCACAGCAACGGATAAACTGACGCCGGGTGATGTGCGCTTGACTAAGGTTGATCGGAATGACAAAGATGCAGTGCTCAAAGGTGCGGTATTCAAGTTAACCGACAGCAATGGAAAGACACTGAAAACTGGTTTGACAACCGACAACAGCGGTCAATTCGTAGTGAAGGGGCTAGCTCCAGGCAAGTATTTCTTTATTGAAACAAAGGCACCGAAGAATTACGCGCTGGATGATACACCGATCCCGTTCGTCATTGAAAAAGGCCAGGCAAAGGCAGTTGAAATTACGGCAACCGACAAACCGCTCGAAGTAACGAAGAGTCTGGACGGCAAACCAGGTGCAACGTACAATGTCGTTGATGAGAATGGCCATGTGATCACTCGCGGTGTGATGGCTGATGAAGAGGGCAATGTCAACTTCAAGGGTCTCGCAACCGAAAAATACCATCTTGTACTCGTACGCGGTGTCGAAGCGGAAACGCAAACGACCAAGAAGTCTAAGGGTCTTCCGATTACCGGTGATGTTAATGACTTTATGACGATGGCAGCCGGAGCGATTCTCTTGTTAGGCGGTGGATTCTTAACCATCTTCTCAAGAAGACGCAAAAATAACTAAGAGAATCAAAAAATAGCTTGATAGTACATTGAAGGCACTCGATCAAAATAGAGATCGAGTGCCTTTTTATAGTGCTGCATTTTCAGCAATAAATATAAACACAAGTTTCAGACATTGTTGAGAAATGTATAGAAGACAGAAATAAACTGTAAATCGATTTATCATCCCTTATGTAAACGGTATCATGAATGTGTTCCGCTTAAAATAATCAAACCCTAGGTTTCTTGATCACTTTGTATGTTCCTGTGAACTTTTTAATGATTTTGTAGAGTTACATTCAGATCCAGCATATTTTCTTTTGCCTTCGAATAGAGTAAAAATCGGTCTAGGAAAATTCGATTGTAAATGAAATGGAGTTACTGTACGAAAAAACCACCAAGTTTAAGAAACAGTTTTAATTCATAGACAAGAGGGTATTTAGTCGTAGGAAACTTATTGTAAATTAATTAGACACTATCCCAATTTACATTAATTATAGTGGAGAAATGAGTAAATGAGCGATTATTCATGAATTGTCAATGAATTGTAAAAAGTGCTATCGGAATTATCTGTTCCCAATATTGTTTATCTGCCTCTGCCGCATTTTATAACATTCGATTAAGGTGAAATGAGGGGAAATTATGTTTAAAAACAAAAGAAAATGCATAATTGCTTTGAGAAGCCTGATCACTATGTTGCTGTTCTTTTCATTGATTTTTAACAGCACAATTCATCCACAAAATGCTAAAGCTGCTGAACCTTCGGCGCCAATTGATGTGAATCATTCACTAGGAGTTGCAAGTAATTTTAATGCGTTTATTCTGAATAACATGACCATGCCAAATTCGGATTCGGAAGGAAGATTGGCAGTTGGCAACTCATTGAATGTGAGCAGTTACGGTATTGCTTCAAAGTTAAGCAATAATGATGACGTGAATCTAGTTGTGGGAAATGAATTGCATTACCATGGCGGGGAATTGAAGGGCCAATTTGTTATTGGCGAAAATGGTGGTCAATCACCGGTCATTGACGTAAGTGATTACCTGCGAGCGAAGCAAGTGACCGATAAAAAGGTTTCGGATGTTCAGGATTTTATAGATAATCAGGTTGCTAGTTTCGCCGAAGCGAGAACTCAATTAATTGGGATAAGTCAAAGCTACCAGGGCTATTCAGCATCCCAACCGAACGGAACAATCAACAAGTCCGGAAGCAGATTGACGTTCAGCTATAGTGGAAGTTCAGACTTTGTTGTATTTTCATTATCTTCTTCGGAATTTAGTCAAGCGGGAGAAATCAATTTTGATATCCCTAAAGGCAAAACAATTATTATCAATATAGCAGGAGCAACGGTCAATTGGCCTGGCGGACAACAATTTTATTATGGTAATGGGATGACTTATGGAGACAGTCAAGCAGCTAAAATTTTGTTCAACTTCCCTGATGCGACAACAATTAATTTAGGTAATATTGGGATCTTTGGATCTGTTTTAGCCCCAAAAGCCACGGTCAATGCAAGCTGGGGACAGCTGAATGGTACGTTGATTGCAAACAATTTCAATAATACAAATGGAAGCATGGAGGTCCACTTTGCCCTTTTCAAGCCCAACCTTCCGCCGACGACTGTTTTAGGGAAAGTGATTGTGAAGAAGGTGGATGCTGCAGACCATTCGAAAACATTGTCGGGAGCAGTTTTTGACCTTCAGAAGCAAGATGGAGATAACTGGACAAAAGTTGACACGTTGACAACCGGACAGGATGGTACGATATCAAAAGATAACCTACCATTAGGAACCTATCGACTAGTGGAGACGAAAGCGCCAAATGGCTATGAAAAAGGAGTCAATCCACCGGCTTTTGATCTGACCAAGGCTGCCAATGAGAAATCGATCACGGTGGAGAACGTGAAAATTTCAGTTTTCGGTAAGATAACTGTGAAAAAGGTGGATGCAGCGAATCCAGATAAAACCTTGTCCGGTGCGGAATTCGACCTTGAAAAGCAAGACGGAGACAACTGGACAAAAGTTGACACGCTGACAACCGGACAGGATGGCACAATATCAAAAGATAATCTACCATTAGGAACGTACCGATTAGTGGAAACCAAAGCACCAATCGGTTATGAAAAAGGAGCCAATCCACTGGCTTTTGATCTGACCAAGTCTGCCAACGAGAAATCAATCACGGTTGAAAACGTGGAAACACCAGTCTTGGGTAAGATAACCGTGAAAAAGGTGGATGCAGCGAATTCGGATAAAACCTTGTCCGGTGCTGAATTTGACCTTGAAAAACAAGACGGAGACAACTGGACAAAAGTTGACACACTGACAACCGGACAGGATGGCACGATATCAAAAGATAATCTGCCATTAGGAACCTACCGACTAGTGGAAACGAAAGCACCAACCGGCTATGAAAAAGGAGTCAATCCACCGGCTTTTGATCTGACCAAAGCTGCCAATGAGAAATCGATCACGGTGGAAAACGCGGAAGTTCCAGTCTTCGGTAAAATTACGGTGAAAAAGGTGGATGCAGCAGACCATTCGAAAACCTTGTCGGGAGCGGAATTCGACCTAGAAAAACAAGATGGAGACAACTGGACAAAAGTTGACACGCTGACAACCGGACAGGATGGCACGATATCAAAAGATAATCTGCCATTAGGAGCCTACCGACTAGTGGAAACCAAAGCACCAACCGGCTATGAAAAAGGAGCCAATCCACCGGCATTTGATCTGACCAAGGCCGCCAATGAGAAATTAATCACGGTGGAGAATTCGGAAATTCCAGTTCTGGGTAAGATAACTGTGAAAAAAGTAGATGCAGCAAATCCGGATCAAACGCTCGAAGGGGCAGTATTTGAGCTTCAGCAACTGACTGATGGCGGCCAGTGGAACACGCTCTACACACTGACCACTGATGACAAAGGTGAAATTGAAAAGAGCGGACTCGAATTAGGAACGTACCGAATAGTAGAAACGAAAGCGCCAACGGGCTATGTCTTGTCATCAAAGACAGAGCAAGTAACCTTGACTCAAAGCGATCCGAAAGCAAGCACCACTTTTGAAAATACTAAGATTCCGGAAGAAGTCTTCGGCTCGGTATCACTAAAGAAGATTGATTCGACAAATCCGGATCAAACGCTGGGAGGAGCGGTATTTGACCTCCAGCAGCTGAATGAAAGTGGCCAGTGGAACACGCTCTACACACTGACCACTGATGACAAAGGTGAAATTGAAAAGAGCGGACTCGAATTAGGAACGTACCGAATAGTAGAAACGAAAGCGCCAACGGGCTATGTCTTGTCATCAAAGACAGAGCAAGTAACCTTGACCCAAAGCGATCCGAAAGCAAGCATCACTTTTGAAAATACCAAAATACCTGAAGAAGTCTTTGGGACTGTTACGCTGAAAAAAGTAGATGCAGCGAATCCGGATCAAACGCTCGAGGGAGCAGTATTTGAGCTTCAGCAACTGACTGATGGCGGTCAGTGGTACACGCTTTACACGCTGACCACTGATGATAAAGGTGAAATTGAAAAGAGCGGGCTGGAACTAGGAACGTATCGGTTTGTGGAAAAGACAGCACCAACAGGTTATGTCTTGTCATCAAAGACAGAGCAAGTAACCTTGACCCAAAGCGATCCGAAAGCAAGCACCACTTTTGAAAATACCAAAATGCCGGAAGAAATCTTTGGGACTGTTACGCTGAAAAAAGTAGATGCAGCGAATCCGGATCAAACGCTCGAGGGAGCAGTATTTGAGCTTCAGCAGCTGACTGATGGCGGTCAGTGGAACACGCTTTACACGCTGACCACTGATGATAAAGGTGAAATTGAAAAGAGCGGACTCGAACTAGGCACATACCGCTGGGTGGAAAAGACAGCACCAACAGGTTATGTCTTGTCGTCTAAGGCAGAACAAGTAACCTTGACCCAAAGCAATCCGACTTTCAGCGTAACTTTTGAAAACACAAAAATTCCTGAAACGGTGACGCCTGTTCCACCGACACCATCACAGCCTATCGTTCCACTTCAGCCGTTAACGCCGGCGGTCCCTTCTCAGACACCGACACTTGAACGCGGCGTCATGGGCGAAGAACAAGTGCAAGATCAGCCGATTGCTTCCGAGCCTGACGGTCAAACGCCAACGGATCAAGCAACGCAGGCACCAATGATGCAACGCGGTTTTCTAGCGGAAACACAGTATTCCGTGCCGACAAAAGAAAACACGCTGCCGATCACTGGAGACAGCAACAATTCAATAGCATATTGGTTCGGCGCACTCCTCATTCTTGCAGCCGGTATCATCGGTTTTTCAGGAAGAAGAAAAACAAAGAAAATGCGTTAATCAATTGATGCAGGGCGACCTCACTCGTGACTTAAGCCATGAATGAGGTCGCCCTTCTTTATATAAGTACCGAACATCCGTGCTATAATAAAGGTAACGATTTTTTACGAACAAAGAGGAATGGTTGTGCTCATTCAAAAAGCCTTAAAATTTAGACTGTATTCCACGGAAGAACAGGCAGTCTTAATCAACAAGATCATTGGGTGCAGCCAATTTGTCTATAACCATTTTCTAAATCGTTGGGGAAAGGCCCATGAGCAACCCGAAAGAAAGCTCCCCACATCCGGGAGTGGGTTGCCCACAAATTTAGTTGTGGGAGGCTCACTAAGATAACATTTAACGTCTAATCATGGTAAGATTTGACTAGGTATTTTTTTATTGAGGATGAACGAAAATTAATTGATTATTATTAATAAGAAACGGAGTAACCAAATGCGTTGGAAATGGACTGTACTTGCAGCTATCCTTGTTATTGCCGGGATCTTGCTAATCTTTTCGCCGTTCATCAAGGAGAGTATCATTGGCTATATGAGCACTCACCTTACAGAACAAAAAGTAACGGCTACACAACTGCATAGCAACAATAGTAGAAATGCGACCTTCGATTTCGAGACGATTCGACCTCCGTCGGTTATGGATACGTTAAAGGGAAGCACGCAGCAGAATCCAAAGGCGATGATCGGGCTAATTTCCATTGACAGTGTCGGCATTCATCTACCCATTTTAAAAGGGACAACAAATGCAAATCTTCTTGTTGGTGCAACCACGATGCGCCCGGATCAGAAGATGGGTCAGGGCAATTATCCGCTGGCCGGTCACCACATGCGGCGACCGACCTTACTTTTCAGCCCGCTACTTAAAATAAAAATCGGTGCTCGCATTGTGATTACAGATTTGAAAAAGGATTATGTTTATGAAGTAACTTCAAGAAAAACGGTTGACGCATCAAATACGGATGTCATTCAGCAAACAAAGAAGAAACAGATCACATTAGTCACTTGTGATCGGGAAATACTGACAGATGGTCGTCTTATCGTTAAAGGGAAGCTGATTAAAGTAACCGATCATCATGCCAATTAACCACGAAGTAGTGTAAGATGATAGCAGACCTGTTTGGCGATTGATTCGTCTAGGCGGATTCGATTCATTTTTAATAATGAAAAAATAACTATAAGTTTTAAATTTCTGCCTGACTTGACCCGGAGTCTGGCTTAAAAATTCTATAATTCGGTTCGGTTAAGGATGATACAGCTTGAGTATTCTCGATGTGGAAAATTTATATAAAACGTATGGAACACAAACACTTTTTAATCATCTCTCATTCTCAATCTCGGAGGGAGAACGGATTGGATTGATCGGTGTCAACGGCACAGGCAAATCTACCTTGTTGAATGTGCTTGCCGGAAAGGACTCGGCGGAAAGCGGAAACCTGCGCCACGCCAATGCATTTCGACTCGCTTATCTGCCACAGACGCCGACTTTTGAATCGGGAGTCACCGCGTTAGATTATATCTACAGTGGGGCTTCACCGATCATGGCAGCAGTGCGAAATTATGAACAAGCGCTGCGTGTTTTGGAGAAAGATCCAAGTGATCAGTCGCTCCAGGAAAAGCTGATGGAACGTCAGCAGCAAATGGATACGGCTGGTGCCTGGGATGCGGAGGCAGCGGCGAAGAGCATTTTAACACGTCTTGGCATTCATGATTTTGAGACGCCTGCAAGTGAGGGATCCGGTGGGCAGAAAAAACGCATTGCGCTGGCTAGGGCATTGATTCAGCCTGCAGATCTGTTGATTCTCGATGAACCGACGAACCACTTAGACAACGACATTATCGATTGGCTGGAAGAAGCACTAAATCAGTACCCGGGAGCGTTATTAATGGTGACCCATGATCGCTATTTCCTGAATCGCGTAACACGTAAGATTTTTGAATTGGATCATGGAAATCTCTATATTTATGACGGCAACTACGAACTATTTCTTGAGAAGAAAGCGGAGCGTGAGGAACAAGAAGCAAGTGGGGAAACGAAGCATCAGAACCAGCTGCGCCAGGAGCTGGCTTGGCTTCGACGTGGCGCGAAAGCTCGGTCGACGAAACAAAAAGCAAGAGTTGAACGTGTGCATGAGATGCAGGAGCATAAGGGTCCGGAGTTAAAGCAATCGGTGGATCTCGCGATTGGATCAACGCGTTTGGGCAAGAAGGTCATTGAAGCAAAACAAGTGTCCAAGAGTTTTAACGGACAGCCACTCATTCATGATTTTGATTTGCTCGTGATTCCTGGCGAACGGATCGGTATTATCGGCAGCAATGGCAGCGGCAAAACAACGCTGCTTAATATGCTTGCAAAACGAATTGAACCGGACTCAGGGGTCGTGGAAATCGGTGAGACGGTAAAAATCGGCTACTATACGCAGGAACATGCGGAAATGAATGAGGATTTGACGGTAATCGACTATATCAAAGAAGCTGCACAGGTGATGCGCACAGCTGACGGACAGCAGGTGACCGCAGAACAGATGCTGGAACGATTTCTTTTTTCACGTCCACGGCAACGTACATTTATTCGCAAACTGTCCGGCGGCGAACATAAGCGGCTGTATTTATTGCGTGTCCTAATGTCCGAGCCGAATGTACTTTTTCTCGATGAACCGACCAATGACTTGGACACAGAAACACTGACGATTTTGGAAGACTATTTGCTTCAATTCCCAGGAACTGTTCTTGCGGTTTCTCATGATCGTTATTTTCTGGACCGGATTGCGGATCGTCTGATCGCCTTTGAAGGTAACGGCATCATTCGCCGCTATGAAGGTAACTACAGCGAGTATGTTGATGAACGGAAAACCGAGCGGGCTGAGGCAAGCAAAGCGAAATCAGAAAAACCGGAAGCCCCGGCACGCAGGCAAACGTCTCAAAAAAAGAAGCTGACCTATAAAGAACAGCAGGAGTGGAACGGGATTGAAGATCGGATCGCTGCTCTTGAAGACCGCGTAGAGCAGCTGAAGCAAGAAATTGTCGAAGCAGGCAGCGACGCCGGTAAAGTGCAAGATCTTTTTACTGAGCAGCAGAATACCGAAGCCGAACTCGATCAGGCAATGGAGCGATGGACTGAGCTGTCGCTGAAAGTGGAAGAAATTGAAAATCAATAAATGAAAAGCAAAAATCCCATTAATGGATTTTTGCTTTCTTTAAATTTTTAGATTATCAATGATTAATCACGCGAGCAAACATATTGCTGCCATTTAAGAATGTTGTAAGAAAAAACAAGCAAGAAGGAGATTAATTATGTATCATGTTATTTTCCATATTGATGAAAAAGAAAAGTGGCCATTGGTGCTTGGTAATGTGAAAAATTTCATGGCAGATCATATGGCCGCTGAAATTGAAGTGCTGGCTAATGCAGCGGCGGTCAACGGCTATCGGTCTGGAGCGTTCATCGATCAGATGAGAGAGCTGAGTGATCAAGGAGCCAAGTTCGTCGCTTGTCAGAACGCTTTAAATGCGCAACATATCCTGAAAGAGGATCTTCCTGAATTTGTATCTGTTGTTCCGGCAGGAGTTGTGGAATTAGTGAAAAAGCAAAGCAGTGGCTACGCATATATTAAGCCATAACGTTGGTTTGATCCGTTTTTTGTAAAGGTGCTTTTCATGTAGTCCATTGCTGCACAGTACCTATTTACTACGCAACACCCATAAGAAAGCAATGATCCTAGCACAAGCAGCGCACTTGGGCTAGGATCATTTATTAGTGAATTTTTTTTATGCAGGTGCATCTTTTGTTGCGACCCCGTTCACTCCACCACTTTCCTGAACCGCCACACATAGCTGCGGAAATCACCTTTTTCCATCGGCACATTCAGACCTGTGTTCATCAGTTCGTCGCCCCCGTACACATGGCCAGTTTCGTTGTTTTCATACAAAAATTCCGAATTGAGGCCTTGAAAACGAAATGACTTTTGCACCTGAGAAGGACTGGCGAGCACGGTAAAATAGAAGCCGATCGCCTCGGATTGATCTGGTGACACAAAGCACCAAGCGGCATCGCCACGCTCAAATGGGTTTGTGATCCGGTAGAAGTCGCCGAATTGAATCAGAGGGCGAATTTCTTTATAAAAAGCCACTTGTTTTTTTACTGCATCTTTTTCCTCATCGGTCAGTTTCGTGAGATCCAACTCATAGCCGAAGTTTCCGGACATGGCGACGACTCCACGCATGGCAAGCGATGTGATACGGCCGACCTGATGATTGGGTACTGCGGAGACGTGTGCACCCATGGCAATCGGCGGATAGACAGCACTGGTTCCGTATTGAATTTTTAATCGGCAAATGGCGTCAGTATTGTCACTGGTCCACGTCTGCGGCATGTAGTAGAGCATTCCGGGATCGAAGCGTCCGCCGCCGCTTGAACAACTCTCAAACAGAATATTTGGAAATGCGTTGGTGAGACGTTCGATCAATTCATAAAGCCCAAGCATATAACGGTGAGCTGTCTCGCGTTGGCGGTCGTGCGGCAGCAGTGCTGAGCCGATTTCGGTCATATGGCGGTTCATGTCCCATTTGACGTAATTGATATTCGCGTTTGAGAGGATAGAGGATAGCGAATGTTCAAGATAATCGCGCACATCTTTGCGCGACAGATCAAGTACGAACTGGTAGCGGCTTAAACTGCGCGGACGATTCGGGACATGCAGACACCAGTCTGGGTGCGCACGGTATAAATTGCTGTCCGGAGAGACCATCTCGGGCTCGAACCAGAGACCGAATTGAAGCCCCATTTCGTGAATGCGATTGGAAAGCCATGCCAGTCCGTGCGGCAGCTTGCGTTTATCGACAAACCAATCGCCAAGTGAGCTTTTGTCATTATCGCGATGGCCGAACCAGCCGTCGTCCAGCACGAAAAGTTCGATGTTCACTTTTTGCGCTTCTTTGGCAATTGCCAGCAATTTTTTTTCATTCAGCTTAAAATAAGTGGCTTCCCAATTATTGATCAGGATCGGGCGCAACTGATCACGGTATTTCCCGCGGGCTAACCGTTCCCGATATAGGTGATGATAGGTTCGTGACATGCCGCCAAGTCCTTGATCGGAATAGACAAGAACTGCTTCAGGCGTTTGAAAGGTATCATCCGGATCCAGCCTCCAACTGAAATCAAAGAGGTTTAATCCAATTGATGCGCGTGTGGTCTTGTATTGATCGACCTCGATTTGTGATCGAAAATTGCCGCTGTATACGAAACTGAAGCCGAACACTTCCCCCTTCGCTTCATCTGCATTTTGGCGCATTAAGGCGAAAAACGGATCATGCTGCGGACTGCTGGCGCCGCGTACGCTCTCAATCACACGACTGCCCGGTGCGAGCGGCCGGCGGTCCATATTGCGCTCGTTATTATGAGAGCCATAGAAACTCAGGCTGTCATATTCATCATCACGAAAGTCGATACTAGCGCTTGCCGCGTTCAGAATGCGAAGGACGCCGGCTCCAATGTTTTCGAAACGCACGGATCGGGTGATCGCGTCGAAATTGCGAAACACACTATAGGTGAGCACAACGGACAGACCGGCCACCGGGTCCTGCAGCATGATATCCAGTGATTGAGCTTCTTGTTCCTGCTCTATATAGGTAGCGGGCAGACCATCCAGTTTCTTCTTTCCTGAGTAGATCACATGGCCTGCATAGTGCAGATCAGTGATTGTCGATCCGTTCTCAAGCTGGATCTGGTAGGCGGGATGACGATAATCGCCATTCCCGTATGCCGGATATTCTAAGGGCAGTGTGCTCAGCGTGAATCCGCGCCGCGCAGGATCCGTATAAGGTGCGAACGATCTGGGCATCTCGGTGAGTGGTCTGCTTCCGCGGTATCTGTTTATTTTCTTACCCCAATAGAGATGAAGCAGATAGCCGCTGTCTATGTGCATTACATAGCTGGCCTTTTGGGTTTGCAGATGAAAGATCTTGTTTTTCGAATCATAATTGATCACGACAAAACCTCCATGATGACGTCGTTTGTTGTGGTGCATCTGAGATTTTTCTTAATATAGATCGATTTTAGTAGATGAGATTAATTAAGTAAAGAAAGCCCATACATATTTAGAAATCTAACAAATAGTTAGGGAATGCGCCATGTTTGCGTTCATAGATGACGAACAGTATAGTTATATTAAGAAATCTTTTTGCACTTTGTTTTCGGAGGTGAGCACGGATGGGTTTTTTAAAAAAGTTATTTAAGAAAAGTGAATTGAATGCGAATCAAGCGGAACCAAGTAATGCAGAAGTTGCTGCTTCCGGCGAATTTTATATCCCGTTAAAGGGAAAAGTTGTGTCCATAACAGAGGTGCCGGATCCTGTGTTTTCTCAAAAAATGATGGGAGACGGTTTTGCGATTATTCCGGAAAATGATATTGTCCGTTCTCCTGTCGATGGTAAGATAACGAATATATTTCCTACGAAACATGCGATCTCGCTCAAGTCGGACGATGGTCGGGAGATTTTAATACACGTGGGATTGGAAACGGTTTCTCTTAAAGGAGAGGGATTCACATCGCTTGTAAAGGATGGTACTGCTGTGAAGAAGGGGGATCGTCTGCTGCAGGTCGATTTCTCCAAGATTTCGGATAAGGTTCCGTCGACGATTACTTCTGTTGTGTTTACCAATTTGAATGATGGTGAGCATGTTGTTGTGGAAAATAATAAAGTATCGATTCAATCATAAATGGTAATGAATCTTGAAAAACCATTGCCGAACGGCATATAATTCGTACGAAACGATTAAATCAATGATTCGCTTCTGTTGAAAAATGAAAAATGATGCAATAAAAAGACCGAGCGAGCAGCTCGGTCTTTAAACATATCTGTAATTAATCGGCAATCGGTCGCGAACGGCGGATGACCAGAACATTGATAACAATAAAGACGACAGAGAAAAGCAGGAGAATCAATCCATCGAGCCACCACCCGGAAAAGCCGGTGCCGCGGATCATGATATTTCTCAAGGCCTCGGTCGAGTAATGAATCGGCATCAGATTGCCAATCGCACGCACCCAGCTGGGCAGGGTATCAATTGGAAACAGTCCCGACAAAAAGACCTGCGGAACAATGACAAGCGGAATGAACTGGAACATCTGCAGCTCATTCGATGCAAAGGTCGAAAGCAGGATGCTGAGCGAAAGCGCACTGAAGGACAGGATGAACACGATAATCAGTACGTCCAGCAGATGTCCGATGTTGTAGATATTCAGCACATAGACAATATAACAGGTGAGGACAAAGGACTGGACGATGACAAACAGTCCGAAACCGAACATGTAGCCCCAGATAATCTGATAGCTCTTTATGGGGGAAGCCATCAAACGATCTAAGGTTCCGGTTGTCCGCTCACGAAGGAAGGACACGCCACCGATCATGAAAATGAATAGGAAGACAAAGATACCGACCATGGCGGGTCCAAAGGAATCAAAGGTGTTCAGAATGGCATTGCCATGCAGATAGGAGACATCCAGCTTCACTTTGTCTGGTGCATTTGCCTGGTTCGGCTGCTCCGTTTTTGGTGCATTCTGCATGATTGAGGCAAGCGCTGAAGGCGCATAGCGCTGCATCGCTTCGGACATCTGCTTCATAGTTTGTTGCTGGGCCTGAATTCCTTTCTGCTGTGCGTTAATGACATCAGTGAGCTGCTTCTTCATGGATGTAACGTTCAGTTGTTGAATCGTTTGCATCGACTTCTGGATCTTGCTCATCGCGAGACCGTTACGTGACGGATCACTGCCTTCTAAATGTACTTTAATCGGATTCTTCAAATCAACATAGGCATCGATCTTCTTGTCAGCAAGAGATTGCCGCGCTTGAAGCGGACTCATCCGCATGTAGTCGGATGCTTTAAAAGCAGACAGATAATCGGAAGACTCATAATGAATAATGGCAAGATTCGGCTCGGCGGTTTTCGCTCCGAAAATATACCAGACGAGTGTCAGGATCAGAAGCGGCGCGATAATCAATAGAGCCAGGGTGCGCTTATCGCGGACAATCTGGCGAATGATGCGCCGCGCCATAGCAAACAGATTTCTCATTTCTTTGCGCCTTCCTTCTCAATCGTGATAAAGATATCTTCCACAGAAGGAACGCCGTATTGTTCGGTTAATGCTTTCGGGGCGCCTTCAGCAATTATTTTCCCTTCGCTGAGCAGTCCGACCCGGTCGCATTGTGCGACCTCATCCATGACGTGAGTGGTCACGATAATGGTTGCGCCCTTTCCTTTTAAATAATGGAAAAGAGTCCACAGCTTGCGCCGGATCATCGGATCGAGGCCAACTGTTGGTTCGTCAAGCAAATAGAGCCGCGGACGATGGACGAGAGCCGCCGCCAGTGAGAGGCGTCGTTTCATACCTCCAGAAAAATTGGACACATTTTTTTTCAAATCCTTCTCTAAATCAACTGCTTTGGCCACTTCGTAGATGCGCTGCTTTTTCTCCTTGCCGCGCATCCCTTGAATGGAGGCAAAGAATTCAAGATTTTGATAAGCACTTAATTCGTTATATAAAGCGTCGGACTGAGCCATATAGCCGAGCGAACGGAATGCGTTCAGGGTCGGGCGCTGTTCAAACAATTCAACCTTGCCGCTGTCTGCTTTTTCAAGGCCGAGCAAGATCCGGACAAGCGTCGTCTTTCCGGCACCGGACGGACCAATCAGGCCATAAATTTCCCCTTCTTGAAGCGTGAGAGACACATCATCCAGTACGATTTGATTCTTGAACCGTTTGTGCAGATGGTCTCCCTTGATTGGGTAGCTCACTGTCATCACATCCTTTGTATGCATGCTATTGAACACTGTGTTCATTAATTATGATAGAATGGGTGGGGAAAATGTTCAATAGTCAATGTTTGAGAAAATGGTCATTATTGAACACTTTGAAGCAAAACGTTGATTATCTGTCTTATTTTGTTTGATCATCGTCTTGAACGTCAATGATTCCGGAGGGGGATTTATGGCATCCGATTCAACAGATCTGCGCGTACTTAAAACACGTGCGGCCATTCAATCACACTTTCTCGATTTGCTGCTGCAGAAGAATTTTAATGAGATTACAGTTAAAGATATAGCTTCAGCCGCTAAAATCGGACGCGGCACTTTTTATCTTCATTATGAAGACAAATATGACTTGCTGGAAATCGTTATGGAGGAAGGTCTGGCAGAGACTGTCGATAAATTTCGCCCGCATGAGTATTTTGTGGATGACAAAGTAATCCCCGAACGAGTCGTCGGCTTTGCATTAACCATTTTTCAACACTTTAAGAAGCATGATCGTTTCTTTCGAGCGATGTTATTTAACGAGGGAATCCCGATGTTCCGTCATCGGATGCAATCGCTTTTTCTAGCAAAATTCCGAACAGAGATTCAACCATTACAGGTTCCGTCCGAGAAAGCGGATTCTTTGATACTTGAAATCCTGCCGATCTTTATCTCATCAGCGATGATCGGGCTCGTCAGCTGGTGGTTTGAAAATCAAATGCGGATTTCAGAGCGGGAGATGGCGGAAAAGCTTTTTCTTATTATGACTCGCGGGCCACTCAGAGCGTTGGGCCTTGGTTTTCCAGATGAACGCAAATAAAAATCGCCTCACAAATTGTGAAGCGATTTTTATCTAATATATAGAGTGCAAGACTATACTTCGCTATTCATTGAAACGACGGCATGCGTCTCGGCCGATCGGAAACACATCATGACTTCTTACTCCATGCGCTTACTCTTTTGTATCCAATCATTCATTAACCTTTCGCTGCTAATTCCTTTTTATACGCACTGTGATCAGTTGGGCCGGTGTACTCATTAAGGCTGAATGAAGCGCGGATTCCAGCAGTGACAAATGCCTTAGCTACTTTAACAGCTTCAAGTACCGATTGACCCTTAGCCAGTCCCGCGGTGACGGCAGCCGCATAAGTGCAGCCTGCTCCATGAATATTTGGTGTGTCCACGCGTTCATCGGCAATGATATGAAAATCCTTGCCGTCATAAAGAACGTCGATGGCCTGATCCGTCTCGGGTAATCGGCTCCCGCCTTTCACCAATGCATTTTTTGCTCCAAGTGCGACGATTTTTTGTGCCGCCTCTTTCATTTGATCAACAGTTGTAATCCTTGGCATGCCGGTCAGCCGTGCAGCTTCATATAAATTCGGAGTGGTGACGAGTGCTTTTGGAATCAGCAGCTTAAGCATTGCGGCCGTATTCTCCGGCTGCAGTTCCGGCTGAATTTCCTCTTCGGCACCCTTGCAGACCATGACCGGATCAATGACCACACGTGTTAAGTGATTCTTTTCAATGGTGTCAGAAGCGATTTTTATTATTTCCGGTGAGCCGAGCATACCGGTTTTCATCGCATCAACACCAATGCCGACAACAATCGTATCCAGCTGTTTCTTTAGTAATTCCGTATCAAGCGTGGTGACGCTGTGCGACCAATGCTTGTACGGATCCATCGTTACAATGCAGGTCAGAGCGGTCATGCCGTAAACACCGAGCTCCTGAAATGTTTTTAAATCGGCCTGCATCCCTGCACCGCCGCTGGTATCTGACCCTGCAATGGTCATTGCTTTGTGAATTGTGTTCATCAACCATCCTCCTCGTACCTATCTTTGTTTACTATTATAGTAAGTATTTTTTAAAAAAACTATGTTCAGTATTTGTCCCAATTGTATTTCAAATCATTTGGAGGATATTTGTCGAAATTTTTTTGTGATTATGCATTAAATCGATGGATATGCGAGCCGATAAAAAAGATGTAGACTACTGTCACTAACAGAGGATTAATGGTTGGTGGTGGAAGGCAGGTGCTTTCTGGATTATGTCTGGAGACAGTGATTGGCTCATAACTTTTGCCGCCTTCCTGGCGATTCTTCTTTCAATTGTATCTCTGCTGATGTTTTTTCGCATTCAGAGATTAAGGAAGAAAGAGGAAGGGGAAAAAATCATAAAAAAAATAACCGATACCTTGCATATCGGTGCGTTTATTATAAAAAACGGGACTTTCATTTACGTGAACAATCGGCTCTGTGAGTTAACGGGCTATTCTGCCGAAACATTGAAGCAGATGAAATGGCAAGATGTCGTCTCGCTGCAAAATTTTGAAGGAACGGCAGCCGTCATTAATGATTTGAGAGAGGGACGCACCAACGCGATCGAGGAACGAATTGTTGTGATCCGCGGCGACGGATTAAGAGTCTCGCTGGTTGTCAAAAGCCAAAAAATTAGCGATATGCGTCATTCGCTCGTCTATGTCGGGACCGCTGATGTTGAGGATCGCGCTTATCTACAGAGCGGTGACGGTAAAGAAAGCCTTATCGATCCGGTAACCGAACTCCCGGGCAGCCTCGCGCTGCGTAAACAACTAGAACACGAAACGGTTGAAAATACGGCCCTTTCGCTTGCACTGGTGTTTGTCGATATTGACAGCATGAACAGAGTGAACGACACTATTGGTAGAGATGCCGGGGACAAGCTGCTCCAAGAAGCGGCGAAACGGTTGAAAGAATGCGAAGGGGAGCGCGTTTATCACTATCGAGGCGATGAATTCGCTATTTTATTCAAAAATCGTACGCGAGCCGATTTGAAAATGCACATGAAACGGATCATGAACTCGTTTACAGCGCCGATTCAGATACATAATACTCCTTGGTACGAATCCATCACGATGGGTGTGAGCTTTTTTCCGGAGGATGCCGACAGCGGAGGTAAATTGATTGATTCTGCTATTGCAGCGATTCATTACGCAAAGAAAAACAGCCGTGGCAAATATGAATTCTACAATCCGGGAATCATCAATAGTCTGCGCAAGCGGCTTGAACTGGAAATGGACTTGCGCCATGCGGTGAAGCGGAACGAATTTACACTTCACTATCAACCGCAAATTGATCTTAAGGCGGGAACTGTTGTCGGCTCCGAAGCACTGATCCGCTGGATTCATCCGATTCGAGGGGTTATCTCTCCGGGTATATTCATTCCGCTTGCCGAGGAGATAGGACTCATTGAGCAAATCGGCGAGTGGGTGATGAGGACGGCTTGCAAGCAGACCAAGCAATGGAATGACCAAGGACTTTTAATTAATGTATCTGTTAATCTGTCACCGAAGCAGCTGTTCCAAGAGAATCTGGTAGACTTGGTTCAGTCGTCCTTGACCGAATCAGGTCTTCCGGCAGAGCGCCTGCAGCTTGAGATTACGGAGACGGCCGGTGCAGACCTGTTCGTGATGTCTCAGAAACTTCAGGCGCTTGAAGAGATTGGGGTCGGTATCAGCATTGATGACTTTGGAACAGGGTACAATTCTTTAAACTATCTGAAGCAATTGCCATTGAGACAGCTCAAAATTGATCAATCATTTATCCGGGGCAACCGCCATGATCATCAAGATGTTGCACTCGTCCGAATGATTGTGGCGCTTGCAAATGAGCTTAACTTGCAAGTGGTCGCTGAAGGTGTCGAGTCGGCTGAACATGTCCAGTTTCTGAAACAAACGAATTGCGCACTCGCTCAAGGGTATCTGTTTGCCCGGCCTTTAAACGCTGAGCGATTTGTTGAACAGCTGGCCCCGATTAATCAGCAAATCAGTGAAATGATTATGTAGGAAATTTGAGCGGAAGATGGGTCGATTATTTTATTAATAGTGTGCAGTGTTCAAGTACGCAGATAATTAGGAGGCGTTTTTCATGAAAAAAATGATTGTGCCTACCGCTTTAGTGAGCGGACTATTATTTTCGGCGACCGGACAGCAGGCTTTGGCTGCGTCAGGGCAGGATGTCGTGAATCAAGCGTTGAACTATCAAGGAAAATCATATGAATACGGCGCACCGGCTTATTCTGAATCTGTATTTGACTGCTCTTCGTTTACTCAGCTCATATTCAAAAAGGTTATGGATGTGACCTTGCCGAGAACTTCTGCAGCGCAGGCAACGGTAGGAGTAGGTGTGTCGAGAAGTCAATTGCAGCCTGGCGACTTGCTCTTCTTTGATACATCAGGTGATGGAGGCATCCATCATGTCGGCATTTATGTTGGTAACGGGCAGATGATCAGTTCTGAAGTCACAGTTGGTGTTCACGTCACAAATGTATTCAGCGGAGGAGGTTCACAGTCGTACTGGGAACCGAAATTCAAAACCGCTCGCCGGATTACAGGCAGTGGTACGAGCGTTTCAAGCAGCAGTCAAACTGCTAACGTTGCACAATCATCAACAGAGAGCACTGCTGCTTCAACCTATACGGTGAAAAGCGGCGATAGTCTCTGGGCAATTGCAAATCACAACAGCACGTCGGTATCTCAGCTGAAATCTCTTAACGGACTGAAGTCAGATACGATTTATCCGGGTCAGGTGTTGAAATTATCAGGGACATCCGCATCCGCCACAACGGAAAATGCCAAGTCTGTGCAATCGTCCGAATCGACCTCATCGACTCAACAGAGCTCGTCTGCTTCAACCTATACGGTAAAAAGCGGCGACAGTCTCTGGGCAATTGCAAGCAAGAACGGAATGTCGGTGAACACGCTGAAATTCGCTAATGGATTAACATCGGATCTGATCTTTCCCGGGCAAACTTTGAAACTCTCACAGACAGCAGCATCGTCTGCTTCAACTGCCACACAGACCTCATACAAAACGACAACGCAAAAATCGTCATCCAGTTCAAGCGGCGATTACAAAGTGAAAAAAGGCGACAGCCTATGGGAAATTGCAACACTCCATAGCATAACCGTGAATCAGTTAATGCGAGCGAATAATCTATCATCCATACTGATTTATCCTGGACAGCATTTGATTATTCCCGGCACCATGTGACTGTGAAATAAAATAAAAGAGAAAGCTCGGGACGGAGACATATCCGTCCCGGGCTTTTTTGGCATGTAAATAACAGTCATGACCCGCCTGAAAGGTGTTTTTGAGCTAATAAAAAATGCCCGTCATCCGTCTCACTTCTGACTCATAAAGCATTCGGGTTCTTAAGCGGAAATTTTCCGTCTATTATCGGATTAGGCGCTTACTCCGATCGACCGACCCTGGATACGTGACGCTGAACCGTATCATTAGTGAAGCGACATTTATTGCCTTAACCGCGTATGAAGTTGTTCGTATGTACAGACGGTTTGCTTCTAACCAGAAACGAGTGAAAACGCTTTAAAATTTGAAGAAAACCTTCTATAATGTGAATAATAAGTGAACGATATGTGTCTAAAACAGTAATAATATATAAAATAAAGAATATGACAACATATTGTAACAAAAATCACTTTAAAACAGTTTTATTAAAGTTATAATTTAAAGTTTATGCTATAATGTCAATGTTTACTTTGTGCGTAAAACGAAGAGAGAAAAAGAGGGGAGGAAGAGCAAACGTGAAGAAGTTAAAAATACTCATAAAACCTATGCTTCTCCTGCTGGCGGTACCGATGCTCACCATGCTCACTGGGTGCTCAGACAAGATTGCTGTGCTGAATCCGCAGGGACCTGTAGCCAGATCACAATATCATTTGATTATCTGGTCATTAATTATGATGAGCTTCGTTCTCGCCATTGTTCTTATAATATTTGTTTATGTGCTGGCACGGTATGGACGTAAAAAAAGTGCCGGATACGATCCTGATGATACGGGAAACAGGAAACTTGAAATAATCTGGATGATTGTTCCGGTGGTCATCTGCGTGCTGCTTGCAGTACCAACGGTGAAAACACTATTTTCGTTGAGTAATCCTCCGAAGGCCACGGCGATGCAGTCAAAAACGGCGGGCAAAACGCTCACGATCGACGTGACCTCGGTCCAGTGGAAATGGCTGTTCCGTTATCCGAATCAAAAGATTGAGACCGTTAATTATGTTGTGATTCCGGCAGGTACACCGGTCAAATTTCGTCTCCATGCCTATGATGCAATGAATGCGTTCTGGGTGCCGGAACTGGGAGGCCAGCAGTATACCATGACTGATATGCCAATGAAGTTATGGCTGCAGGCAGATAAACCTGGCAACTATGATGGACGCAGCTCCAACTATTCCGGCAAGGGCTTTGCACACATGACCTTTAAAGTGATGGCGCGATCAGCCACGGATTTTGACAGCTGGGTACAGTCTGTGAAAAGCAATAAACCGGCTCTGACACATGAAAAATATATGGAATTGCTTAAGCCGAATACGGTGAAACCGCAAGAGTTTTCGTCCTATCCGGAACTTGTTTCGAAGGATTTGAACAAAGCACAGATGGAAGCGCTGATGAATGGCGATCCGGTCGAAACAGACAAAATGAATGGTATGGATATGGATAAAGAGAACAACGGGAAAGGGGGGCATGACCACAATGATTGATTCCATTAAATCGTTTATGGGTTGGTTTTTTGTCACCGGAGATCCGATGATTTATGGCGCGGACGCTTCAATCGCTTTAGCTTCAATTGGCATTGTTGCTGTCTTAACCTATTTTAAAAAGTGGAAATGGCTGTGGCAAGAATGGCTGACCTCAGTTGATCATAAGAAAATCGGCATTATGTACATTATTGCAGCGCTGCTGATGCTTTTCAGAGGCGGTGTTGATGCCTTGATGATGCGTACACAGCTGACTTTGCCTAATCTGCATTTTCTTGATGCTGAACATTATAATCAAGTATTCACGACCCATGGCACAATTATGATTATTTTTGTTGCCATGCCATTTATTTTTGGTTTAATGAACATAGCTGTGCCGCTTCAAATCGGCGCGCGCGATGTTGCTTTCCCATTTTTGAACGCACTCAGCTTTTGGTTGTTCTTTGTCGGAGCAATGCTGTTTAACTTATCGTTCGTCATTGGCGGTTCACCGGATGCAGGGTGGTCAAGCTATGCTCCGTATGCGGATGTGGAAATGAACCCCGGCGTTGGACAGAACTACTATTTGCTCGGTGTGCAGATTTCCGGGATTGGATCGCTGGCTACGGGAATCAACTTCCTTGTGACCATTTTAAAAATGCGTGCTCCGGGCATGACGTTGTTTAAAATGCCAATGTTCACGTGGTCCATATTGATTACATCGGTTATTGTTGTCTTCGCATTTCCGGCCTTCACGGTTGCGCTGGCTCTGATGACTATTGACCGATTGTTTGGTGCTCACTTTTTCACGATTGCTGCCGGAGGTTCTCCGATGCTTTGGGCCAATTTGTTCTGGTTTTGGGGGCATCCGGAGGTTTATATTGTGTTGCTGCCGGTATTCGGCATCTTTTCCGAGGTCATTGCCACGTTTGCACATAAGACTTTGTTCGGGTATGCCGTCATGGTCTGGTCAATGGTAGCAATCTCCTTGCTCAGTTTTATTACTTGGCTGCACCACTTTTTCACCATGGGCAATACGGCTCCTGTTAATGCCTTTTTCTCAATATCGACGATGCTCATCGCGATACCAACCGGTGTGAAGATCTTTAACTGGCTGTTTACCTTGAATAAAGGGCGTATTCAATTTACAACTCCGATGCTCTGGGCATTGGCCTTTATTCCGAACTTCACAATTGGCGGTGTTACCGGCGTAATGCTGGCGATGGCGCCTGCCGATTACCAATATCATAACAGCTACTTTCTGGTTGCCCATTTCCACAGTACCCTGATTGCCGGTACCGTGTTCGGCATCTTTTGCGGTCTGCATTATTGGTGGCCAAAAATGTTCGGCTACATGCTGGATGAGACAAAGGGAAAATGGTCGTTTTGGATTTTCATGATTTCCTTTAATGTTTGCTTTATGCCGATGTATTTCCTCGGTTTGATGGGCATGACCCGTCGTATGTATACGTACCCTGCAGGACTTGGATGGACTCCGATCAATGTGGTGATGACCATCGGTGCCTTTGGTATGGGCGCAGGATTTGTCCTAATGGCCTACAATATTATTTGGAGCGCGATGCATGGGAAAAAGGATGCGACCGGCGATCCGTGGAACGGCCGCACTTTGGAATGGTCAACTGCTTCACCGGCTGCAGAGTATAATTTCGCACATATTCCTGAAGTTTCGGAACGAGACGCATTTGCTGTGACAAAGGAAAAACGCAAAGCAGGAAATGCAGGAACAGTTAAATCTTATGCACCGATCCACATGCCGAATAATACCGGTATTCCGGTCATCATGGCTTCGTTTATGTTTGTGGCCGGATTCGGGTGTGTTTTTGAGTGGTACTGGATGGCTATTCCAGGCGTTATCGGTGTTATCGCGTGTATGATCGCACGTTCCTTTGTATACAATGATCATCACTACATCTCAGTTGAGGAAATTAAACGAACCGAAGCTGCCACGGGGAGGTTATCCTAATGACGGAATCAACACTGAGCCTGCATGAAAAAGATCGAAGCAAAATGCCTCTTGAATACACGACAGAGGAAGGCGACCTTCGTATTGTCGGATTTTGGATCTTCCTTGCGGCCGAATTGGTCCTGTTCGGCACCTTGTTCGGCACCTATCTTGTGCTGCAGAGTCACACAGCCGGCGGTCCGACGGCAAAGGATTTGTTTGAGATCGGTCCGGTTATGGCTGAAACGATTGTACTTCTGGTAAGCAGTTTTACATGCGGATTAAGCACAATAGAACTTCGCCGTCATAATAAAAAAGGACTGATCGGATGGCTGATTGTAACCATTCTGCTTGGTCTGGTGTTTGTCGGACTTGAGGTCAACGAATTTTATACCTATGCAGTTCATGAAGGGGCACCGATATCAAGAAGCGCGTTCCTCTCCGGATTCTTTGTTCTGCTTGGTACACACGGCTGTCACGTGTCGCTTGGTATTATATGGATTATCGGTATTTTACTGCAGCTTGGAAAGCGAGGCATTACGCCGGTCACAGCACGTAAGGCATTCATGGCCGGTCTCTACTGGCATTTCCTTGACGTTGTCTGGATTTTTATTTTTACAGCTGTTTATCTGACAGGGTTGGTGATTTAAAATGGATGAAAATCAGAATCAAATGTCGGAACAGGTGCGGGCAGGTTTTCCTTGGAAGCAAGTCATTGGGCTGCTGCTTTCACTGGCACTTACTTTTATCGCCCTGTGGATTGCTGTTGGTTTGTCGTTGCCGGTGCATGTTACCCTAACAATTATTGTTGGATTAGCCATTTTTCAGGCGTTCATTCAGCTGTTCATGTTTATGCATGTGACAGAAGGAACTGAGCCTGTCCATCAACTCATTGGCATTCTTTTTGGTATTTATGTTGCATTTGCCGTTGTTGGCGGAACATTATGGATATTAGCCTACGCGCTGTAAAAAGGCGCACTATGTTAAAATTAAGGCGGAGCGCTTGTTGCCCCGCCTTTTCTGCGCAAAGAAAATATATGGGTAAGTTCATAAATCAGTCAAAAAACGGCATTTTGTGAATACTTATGAATTTATTTGATTGATAATGAACGTTTTTCACTTTATAATTAATTACTTGAGAGACCTTTCGGGTTTTTAATAGAGGCGGTCTGTAAATATGCAAGCGATTCCCTGGGAAACCGGGAAATCGCGGCCTGAAGGGTATGGATCTGTGTCAAGCGGCAGACAATACAAAAGATTAACCGATCTTAGTAATGAATCCGCTCTCTATTTGATCGTTTGAACTTTAGGCCGCAATTCGTGATTATAATAAAAATTTTAATTAGGAGCTGATCATTCGTGATCTATACGTGCACACTGAATCCGGCGATTGATTATTTTCTGCAAGTGGACAATTTCAGAGCCGGTGAATTGAACCATGTCAAAGCTGACCGTAAAATGCCCGGTGGAAAAGGCATCAACGTCTCTAGAGTTTTAAAACATTTAGGACAGAACTCCATCTGCCTCGGTTTTATCGGCGGCTTTACGGGAGAATTTATTAAAGGAAAGCTCGCTGAAGAGGGAATTGAAGCTGATTTCGTTCCTGTTGACGGTGATACGCGAATTAATGTAAAGCTGAAGAGTGATACAGAAACAGAAATCAACGGTGTTGCACCGCAGATTACTGACGAACAGTTGAATGCTCTCTTTGCAAAGCTGGAAAAGCTGACTGCCGATGATATCCTTGTTCTTTCCGGGAGCGCTCCTGCCACTCTCCCTGTTACCATTTATAAAGATATGATGGATCACGTGGCTGCAAGTGGAGCAAAGGTCATTGTGGATACGAGTGGCAAGGCCTTCCGTGAAATTGTTGAAGCAAAGCCATTCCTTGTAAAGCCGAACCATCATGAACTTGGCGAATATTTCGGTGTAACAATCGATAGCTTCGATGAAGTCAAAGTCTATGGCAAAAAGCTTGTTGAAAAAGGAATTGACCATGTCATCGTTTCGATGGGCGGCAAAGGTGCGATCTACATAGACAAGGATCAATACCTCTATGCTCCGCCGGCTAAAGGCGAATTGAAAAACTCAGTCGGTGCCGGAGATTCTTTGGTTGGCGGCTTCTTATCTGAGTATGCCGTGAGCGGCGATTTCAAGAAAGCATTCCAAAAAGGCGCGGCATCAGGTAGTGCAACAGCATTCTCTGTTGACCTGTGTACAAAAGAAAAAGTAGAAGAAATGCTGCCGCAAATTAAAATTAGTACGATCTAAAGGCAGCTCTGTTGTGGCTGAGAAAGATGGGCATAAAGTTTTAAAGAGAAATCATTAGGACTCCGCCACTGATAAAAATCAACTGGGAACCATTGTTAGATAAGAGAGGATGGGAAATCATAATGAAAGTGACGGACCTGTTAACGGCAGCGACCGTTAATTTGGATTTGAAAAGCACGACTAAGAAAGATGTATTGGACGAACTGGCGTCAACACTGGACAAGGCCGGCAAATTAAACGACCTGACCGAATATCGCGCAGCTCTTGACAAGCGCGAAGAACAAAGTACAACGGGAATCGGCGACGGTGTTGCCATTCCTCACTCAAAGACAGCTGCTGTTAAAGAGGCTGCAATTGCGTTCGGTCGTTCCAAAGAAGGAGTCGACTTCCAGTCTTTAGATGGACAGCCGGCACACCTGTTCTTCATGATCGCCGCTACAGACGGCGCCAACGCTACGCACCTTGAAGCGCTGTCGACCTTATCGACTTTCCTGATTGATGCAGGATTTCGTGAAAAACTGATGAATGCAGCAACTTCCGAAGAGATAGTTTCCTTGTTTGACGAGCAGGAATCAGAAAGCGAAAATGTGGCTGCCGAAGAGAAAAAAGCAGCAGAAAACAATACGGACGGATATGAAGTGTTAGCCGTAACCGGATGTCCGACCGGGATTGCGCATACCTATATGGCTGCTGATGCCTTAAAGCAGAAAGCAAAAGAAATGGGCGTATCAATTAAAGTACAGACCAATGGTTCGACAGGAATTAAAAACAGACTTCAAGCGGACGAAATCGAAAAAGCTAAGGGTATTATTGTTGCCGCCAGTATTAAAATCGACGTAGAACCATTTAAGGGAAAACCGCTTGTTCAGGTACCGGTTACTGATGGTATCCGTAAGCCGGAAGAACTGATTAATGAAGTAATCGAAGGCAAAGCGCCTGTTTATCAAGGCGACGGCAGTGCTCCTAAAGCAGCTGCCGAAGAAGAATCAAAAGGAAAAAAGATAAATATATACAAGAATCTGATGAACGGTGTTACCTATATGCTGCCCTTCGTGGTCGGCGGCGGTATTCTGATTGCTATTTCTTATCTGATCGCATCACTTACCGGGGTTGAACTGAGACATGTAGCCAGTGTTGCGGATGTTCATGATTTCCCAACTCTGCTCAGTTTTATCGGAAACGGCAACGCGATGTACTTGATGATACCGATTTTGGCAGGTTTTATTGCAATGAGTATTGCTGATCGTCCCGGACTTGCGCCAGGTATGGTCGGCGGACTGATGGCACTGACTAGCAATGCCGGTTTTCTTGGCGGCTTGATTGCCGGATTCCTGGCAGGCTATGTAGTTGAACTGGTGAAATGGGCATTCCAGAAATGGCCGCAATCGCTTGATGGATTAAAACCGGTGCTGATTTATCCGGTATTCGGTATTTTTATTACCGGTGCACTCATGTTCCTAATTAATCAACCGATAAGCGATTTTATGGAGGCAATGACTCATCTGTTGAACAGTATGGGCACAGGAAATCTCGTTCTGCTCGGTTTGATTCTCGGCGGTATGATGGGTATTGACCTTGGCGGACCATTTAATAAAATTGCTTTTACGTTTGGCATTGCAATGATTAGTGCCGGCAACTTCTACCCTCAGGCGGCAGTTATGGCCGGCGGTATGGTGCCACCGCTTGGTATGGCACTTGCCACAACACTGTTTGCACATAAATTCAATAAATCTCAGCGTGATGCTGGAAAAGTAGCTTATGTGCTTGGCGCAGCCTTTATTTCCGAAGGAGCCATTCCGTTTGGGGCAGCAGATCCAATCCGGGTCATGGTGTCAACAACGATCGGTTCTGCACTCGCCGGCGGGTTAGCACTTTTGTTCGGCATCGGACTTCGTCCACCGCACGGCGGAATCTTTGTTATACCGCTGGTCAGCAATGGAAACCCGTTCCTTTATGCACTTGCAATTATCATTGGAACGGTCGTCACTGCAATTATTTACGGCATTTGGAAAAAGCCACTTAAAGAGCAGAAAAGTGCTTAATATTTGGTTGTAACTTGATTTTTTAAAAGTATTGCTTATGAACCGCAGAAGAGCAGCACGCCTGCACTCTGCGGTTTCATATAAATTAATTTTTTATGATTAAACAGAAAAAAAGTTGATACAGTTAATTTTGACAAATAAAACACATTAATTGTACTCGCTTTCAATTTGAAAAAACTCTTGATATAATAATAACTGTTACGTTTTCCTAACATTTGTTTATTGGGGAAAATTAATTCGAGGTTTTTCGGATTTATCAGTTCTTGCAGATACATTTGACCTACAATTGTATGTGTAAGTGAAGTTAAGTCAGCATGATCTCCTGTTGCGAGTGTTGATGAGAACGGTTCGATGTCAAATGGGCCGTATACGCTGTGACAAGAATGAGCGATTAATGAATCGCTGAACTTTTTATATCTGAAGGGTAGGGTGAACGAAAAGATGTCAGAAAAAATTACTGGTATTGCTGCTTCCGCAGGTATTGCTATTGCCAAGACTTTCATTCTTAAAAATCCGGATCTGTCCTTTGAAAGAAGTACAGTTACCGATAAAGAAGCAGAAAAGAAAAAGCTGAACGACGCTCTTGAAGTATCCAAAAAAGAATTGACGACCATTAAAGAAACGGCTGAAAGGGAACTAGGAAAAGACAAGGCGGAAGTATTTGCCGCACACCTCATGTTCCTAAGTGATCCTGAATTTGTCGGTCAGGTTGCATCGAAAATTGATGATGAAGGTCTGAGTGCTGAGTCAGCACTTGACGATGTATCAAGCTTCTTCATTCAAATGTTTGAAGGCATGAAGGATAATGAATACATGAGAGAACGCGCGGCTGATGTTCGTGACGTATCCAAACGTTTGCTGGCTCATTTGCTCGGTGTTTCCTTCACGTCTCCGGCGAGCATCACTGAAGAAACGGTGATCATTGCCGAAGATCTGACACCTTCAGATACCGCACAATTGAATCGCAAATATGTTAAAGGCTTTGCAACAAATATCGGCGGACGCACTTCGCACTCAGCGATCATGTCCCGCTCAATGGAAATTCCTGCTGTCGTCGGAACAAAAACCGTTATGGCGCAGGCTAAAGAAGGACAACTCGCTATTATCGACGGATTGAATGGTGAAGTTATTCTTGATCCAAGCGAAGAAGAAGTTAAAGAATACAAAGCGAAACAAGCTGCTTATAAAGAACAGCAAGAGGAATGGAAGAAGCTTGTTCATGAAACAACGAAAACAAAGGACGACGCACATGTTATTCTTGGTGCAAACATTGGCAATCCTGGCGATGTGACCGGCGTATTGAACAACGGCGGCGAGGCAGTCGGATTGTATCGTACTGAGTTCCTGTACATGGGCCGCGATAAACTCCCGACAGAAGACGAACAGTTTGATGCGTATAAAGAAGTTCTAGAAAAAATGGAGAATAAACCGGTCGTTATCCGTACGCTCGATATCGGTGGAGATAAGAAACTCTCCTACCTTCCGCTTCCAGAAGAAATGAACCCATTCCTTGGCTTCCGTGCGATTCGTCTCTGCCTGGAACGTCAGGACATCTTCCGTACACAGCTTCGCGCCTTGCTTCGAGCAAGCTCTTATGGCAAGCTGCGCATCATGTTCCCGATGATTGCGACGATTGACGAATTCCGTCAGGCAAAAGCAATTCTTCTTGAAGAGAAAGCGAAGCTCGTTGACGCCGGGACAAAGATTTCGGATGATCTTCAGGTCGGCATGATGATGGAAATTCCTGCTGCTGCTGTATCGGCAGATCGTTTTGCTAAGGAAGCAGATTTCTTCAGCATCGGCACAAATGACTTGATCCAATACACGATGGCTGCGGATCGAATGAACCAGCACGTGTCTTATCTTTATCAGCCATGTAACCCATCCATTCTGCGCCTTGTCAGCAAAATCATTGACGCAGCACATGCGGAAGGACATTGGGCAGGCATGTGCGGTGAAATGGCCGGCGATGCAACCGCGATTCCATTGCTGCTCGCACTTGGTCTTGATGAATTCAGCATGAGTGCCACATCGATTCTGCCGGCAAGAAGCCAGCTGCTGAAATTGTCCAAGGCAGACTTGGCAAAACACAAAGAAGCATTCCTCAACCTTGATACGGCTGAAGAAGTGCTTGACTACGTCAAAACAAAAATGATCTGATTCTAAGTAATAAAGAAAACGGACAGGTGCCCATTATGGGCTGCTTGTCCGTTTTTTTAAAATATTTTTTTGGTACGGCGCAATGCAAAATACGGATACCTGTAAGTTGAGGTATCCGTTTTTGTATGAAGCTCTTATCTTTGTTTTTTTACTATTGGAATATAAATGTCACATATCTTTCCCGTGTCCGACATGCATCGGTCATCATACAGTTCGAAGTCGGCACACCCCGGCGCATACTCGTATCCGGATTGAGCAAACCACTCATTAAAGATGTAGTTCCAAGTGCCCTGAATGGCAGCCACGAAGGTTTCGGCATTGCATGCCGGTGTTGAAAACACAGCATAAGTTGCAGGCGGCAATTCACAAACGTGATAGCTATCCGGAATTGTTGCGTCATCCTTGGGTTCAACACCGATGACATAGTCAAATGCACCGGTTTCAGGATCTTCCGGAAAACACGCACCGTACTCATCGTGTTTTTTGATAAAGCCCTCGGCGTGAAGCTTTTCCATACGCCCATCATTCATATAGTTGTTCCAAAAGTTTGGTATTTCTTTACTATTTTCTCCATCGGATGAAGTCGTTTTGAGGGCAAATCCTGCGAGTTTTACAGCGGAAAGGGTAACAAATCTCGGTTCCAAAATAATTCCTCCATTCAAATATTTGTTTGTGCGGGGAATGCTTGGCGGGAACGGACGATCACAATGCGCATGCAAACGGTAGGTTCCAGGCGAACAGCCGAAATAACGACGAAAAGCTTTACAAAACCCCGAGTGGGTCTCAAACCCATAGTTCAGAGAAATATCGAGAATTCTCCGGCCGGAAGTCAGCTCATAAGCTGCAAAAGCAAGGCGGCGGTTTCGTACATAGGCCATCACTGAATAACCAACGCCCCATTGAAAGAGCCGACAAAAATGCCAAGTCGAAAACCCGGCGCGTGCTGCTAAATGATCTGCGTTGATATCGTCTGTGATATGCTCGTCAACATATTCCAGAGTATCTTGCAAAATTGCTGTCATGTCCATAAAGCATTCCCTCCAACCGTACGGTAAGCTTAGTATAGCAAAGCAACAAAAAGATGCTGTTCCAAAATGGCGAAGTTTTATAGAGGATGCATTTTTAGAATTCAAAAAGCACCGCAAAAGTTAGTTTTTTAGCCTAACTTTTGCGGTGCACATCATAAATCTGTTACGTACTATTTATTCAGAATTTGCTCAAAGACCTTTTTAACCTTAGGCGTGACATAGTGGCTGCCGCCGTGTTTTTCGGTGTTTTCAACGATCATGGTGACCATCAGTTTAGGGTCATCCGTATTATAGGCGACGAACCAGCCGTTTTCCCGGCCGGATTCACCCTGTTTCTGTTTGAATTCCGGAGTACCTGTTTTTCCGGCAATGGTCAAACCATTTATTTTCGCATCATGTGCGGTTCCTGAAGAATTGTCAACAACTTGGATCAGATCCTTGTTTAACAGTTGAGCAATACCTGCAGACATCACATTTTTCTTCCAGAAAGTTGGCGGATTATTGGTTTTGATCAGTCGCGGCTTGATCATGCTTCCGTCATTAACAAATGCTGAATAAATCAATGATAAATGAAGCGGGTTGACACTGACTTGGCCCTGACCATATCCGGAATTGGCAAGAAGCGATTCACTGTCCAGTTTTCCGTCATTTGAGATGGTCGATTTGCGCATCGGATACTCAATTGGCAAGGATTCGCCAAACCCGAATTTCTTGACATCGGAGGCAAAAGTTGAGCCGCCGATTTTGAGTGCTGCCTGCGCAAAATAAATATTGTCCGATTTGAACAACGCAGTCTGCAGATTGACCTTAGGATCATGATTGACTCGAGTGACATAGTAGTCTCCCCAAGAACTGTTCTCCTGCCATTTGCTTCCGCTGATTGCAATCTGCGTATCAGGACTAATTGCTTTATGAGTTAAAGCGATCGCCGCAGTCAGTGGTTTAAAAGTTGATCCGGGTGCGGATGCAGCGGTAAAACGATTTCTTAACGGTTGTTCCTTGTCATTGCTCAATTTTTGGTACTCACTCGATGAGATTCCAAGGACGAAATCATTGGGATTATAGGATGGTGCGCTGACCAGTCCGAGTATATCGCCGTTCCTCGGATCAATAGCAACTCCGGTTCCCGCATCCTTTTTAAGCTGGCCGTACAGCGCATCCTGAACGTTTCGATCGATCGTCAGCTGAATATTCTTACCGTTAACCGGATTTTTTTTCGCAATAGTTCCGGCTGCTGCTCCTGTTGGATCAAGTAAAAGGATTGCTGCGCCATTGTGCTGACGGAGCTGTTTTTCAAACAGCAGCTCGAGTCCGGTTTTACCAATCACTGAGTTGGCGTTGTAGCCCTCGTTTGGATGCTCTTTCAAAAGCTCGGCAGTCATTTTGCCAACATATCCGGTTAAATGTGCACTTGCATTTTTATCGGGATAGACCCTGCTTGCAACGTCTGTTTTAACCACACCAGGCAATTCGGTAACATCTTTCACCAGCTTGGTTTTCGACGCATCAATGGTAGTAATAGGAACAAGACTGTCCACCTTGACCCATGAAGCGGCAAGAGCCTGATTAATTTGTTCTTTGCTGACACCAAGCAGCTCGGTCAATTTTTTGATTGTGGCTGCCTTGTCACTGTCCGAACCCATCTTGCCGGGAATAAGATCAATCCGATCGGCAGTTCCATTGATCGCCAATGGTTTGCCGTTGCGGTCGACGATTTCTCCGCGCGTACTGGCCAACGTATCGACACGTATTTTGGAACCGGTGCTCATACCCGGAAGAATCATGCTCGGTTTCCAGCTGACGTACCAATTCTGCTTTTCCTTACGTTTCTCTTCCTTTAATTGTACCGATTGAGAAAATTTTACCGGGCCGGCTACCGTATTGAGCGTTGCATTCAGCTGCACAATTCCTTCTTTTTTCGTGTTTTCTTTAATGCTGGTTTTCAATTTTCCTGCTTCTATTGCATCATAAATTCGTTTGTATCTGGAAACAAAGTCTGTTTTGCTAACGCTTTTTTGCGATTGGTTTGAAAGAAAGTTATACATTTTGGAAAAGTCTTGTTTCTGCCATGCTTTGACATAGTCTTCCATACGATCCTTTGCTGTCGGCTGATTTCCGCAAGATGAGAGTGTGAGAAGTAAGACAGCGAAAATGATCAAGAGGACGGGGAGCTTAAATTGATATTTATTCATTAAGGGAAACACCTCCATAAAGTTCGGAACGGGGTCAATTCATCTCATATATATTCCAGCAATACTGATTCCATGCGGGTTGTCCAACTAGCTACTCAATTCTTATTATATAGGATAGAATGTCGAAATGCCGATAAACTTGCTAATAACAATTTTAAAACTCTGTAAAAAATGTATAATCTGGTTGAAAACATAGATTTTATCTAGTATTTTGCGTATAATGATCATGATTTTGACATGAATAGTCATTATAATTTATTCGTTTTAAATGAAAATGGAAGTGAGTGATCGAGCAATATGGAAAAAGTGATCGAGTTCAAGAATGTATCGAAAACATATCCAAACGGTACTCAAGGACTAAAGCATGTCAATTTATCGATTGATAAAGGGGAATTTGTTGTCATTGTTGGTCTATCCGGCGCCGGAAAGTCGACGCTGTTACGTTCAATTAACCGTTTGAATGAGATCACTGAAGGGGAAATCGTGATTAAAGGAAATTCGATCACAAGGGCAAAAGGCAAGCGGCTCTTGCGCATGAGGCGCGATATCGGCATGATCTTCCAAAATTTTAATCTCGTAAAACGTTCCTCAGTTTTGAAGAATGTCCTGTCGGGAAGGGTTGGCTATCATTCAACGCTTCGGACGATTCTTGGCCTTTGGCCGAAACAGGATGTTACGCTGGCATTGTCGGCGCTGGATCGTGTAAATATTAAAGAAAAGGCTTATTCTCGAGCAGATGAACTCTCCGGCGGCCAGCAGCAGCGTGTGTCGATTGCACGCGCATTAGCCCAAGAGGCGACTATTATTCTCGCTGACGAACCAGTTGCGTCCCTGGACCCTGTGACAACGGTTCAGGTTCTTGATGATTTGAAACGCGTGAATCTAGAACTTGGCATTACAACGGTCGTCAATTTGCACTCCGTTGATTTGGCAAAGAAATATGCGACGCGTATTATCGGCATTCGCGCCGGTGAAGTTGTCTTTGACGGTTCTGTGGACGAGGCAGTTGATGAAACGTTCGATCAAATCTATCAACGCTCCGGCAAAGGGCAGGGAGCGGAGGCGAATAGTCGGTGAATCTAGCAAAACGGAGAGTAGCGAAGCTCAAGCTAAGTCTGATCATACTATTTTTTATTCTGCTTATTTGGAGTGCTTCGAAGCAGACGGGAGTGTCGCTGGTTGAACTTTTTTCAAATTTATCGAATATGGGTGCGTTGCTCGCACAAATGTTTCCGCCCGATTGGAGCTATTTTAACTATGTAACCTCGGCCATGCTGGAGACGATTCGAATGGCGGTGCTCGGAACGACCTTCGGCGGGATCGTCGCGATTCCTTTTGCGTTGTTTGCTTCACGAAATATTGTGAAAAAAGGATGGATTGCTATTCCCTTCCGATTTGTCATGAATTTAATACGAACGATACCGGAACTGCTACTTGCGGCATTGTTTGTTCCGATCTTCGGCATTGGTTTTGTATCCGGAATATTTGCTCTGGCTGTCTTTTCTTTTGGGGTTATAGCCAAGCTTGCCTACGAGTCGATCGAGGCGATTGACAAGGGCCCGCTTGAAGCGATGACTGCCGTTGGCGCAAATAAATTACAGTGGATTTTTCTCGGTGTTATCCCGCAAGTAGTTGCTCCATATATGTCCTATTTCCTCTACTGTTTTGAAATCAATGTGCGTGCGGCAACGATTCTCGGTTACGTCGGTGCCGGCGGTATAGGACTGTATCTCAGCCGGACACTCGGTTTTCTTCAATACGACCGTGTCATGTCGATTATCCTCTACACCTTTGTTGTTGTCTTGATCATTGACGGACTCAGCAATAGAATTCGGGAGAAGCTGATATGATGAATACAACGATGAAAAAACCTCTTATGAAGCGTCTCAGAAATTGGACGATTGCTCTTATTGTGCTTATTATCTATGTTTGGGCATTTACGGGTTTCTTCAAAAATTTCGAATTAAAACCAACCGCTTTGCAAGCAGCTAAGGCTATTTTTTCCGGCATGTCTCATCCTGATTGGGGCTATGTCAGCCAGCCTGGCGGTGAAGATTTACTGCATGCATTACTTGAAACCTTTAATATCGCCGTTCTTGGTACATTTATTTCCGCAATTCTTTGCGTTCCCTTTGCATTCTGGGCAGCGAGAAACATGAACCGCTATCGTTTTGTTTCCTCGGCAGGAAAGATCTTTCTGAGTGCGATTCGTGTATTTCCGGAATTAATCATGGCACTTCTGTTTATTAAAGCTGTTGGTCTGGGAGCCTTTGCCGGCGTACTTGCGCTGGGCTTTCACTCAATCGGTATGTTAGGCAAGTTGTTTGGCGAATCCATTGAAGATATGGATTTTAGCGCTGCAGAGGCGTTGCGGGCATGTGGTGCAAATAAATTTCAGACCTTATGGTTTGCGATTGTCCCGCAGGTCATGCCACAATTCTTCTCATATACGCTTTATCGTTTTGAAATCAGTGTTCGTTCCGCGGCTATCTTGGGTATGGTTGGCGCCGGTGGTATCGGTGCCCCGCTCATCTTTGCACTGAACGCGCATCGTTGGGATCGAGTCGGTGTTATTCTGCTCGGTATCATCGTTATGGTATCAATTATTGACTTGATCTCGGGTGCGATCCGCAAACGATTGGTCTAATTGAAACATATTTTCTGTCCGATAAAGAAAAATTATAGTTTATTGCATCGTTGACGAAAGAGGTGCAATAACTCGTAAGATGTGCGGATGTCCGGACTTGTAACGAATCGGAAAAAAAGTTGAAACGGAATCACGAAAAGTTGAAACGAATGAAGTTCGGTAATGAGATAAAAGCAAGGCTGGAGACGATGAGTCGTCTTTGACCTTGCTTTTTATAGTTTCTTAGATTAAACCTATCAATATTTAAACATTAGAAAACTTGGCTTCGTCAAGCTTCTGATAAAGATGAAGGCTTAGTTGCGACGACCATGGATGGCCTAGGTACGGTGAGCCGCAGGACGCGGCGTTTTACCGGACCACTTACACTAAATTCCGTTAAATCTTTATACTTTATTGTTTGTGTAAAATAAAACCCCGGCGAGCTGCCTAAGCAGTGAACCGGGGCTGTTTTTGCTTTATTGTGTTTATTCGCCGATTTCTTTGTTGTATTTACGAACGGTGTCAAAGTTTGAGTCCTTGGAAGGTGCATAGCCAACATGGCTGTAAATAGCATAGATGACTTTTTCGCCTTCAGGATCTTTGCCGATCGAAACAAATGCATCAGAGATTTTTTTCTGCCATTTCTTAGACATATCCGGACGTACACTGATTGTATCGTTTGGAATTTTTTCTGTTTGGAAGAGATAGTGTGTGTCTTTGAATACATTCGGGTTTTCGGCTTTAACAATGTTACGCGCATCTACGAATACCGGTGCTGCATCAACATCTTTATTAAGAACAGCCAGAACGCCTTTATCATGACCTTGAAGAGTTACACCGGTAACATCTTTCTGCGGATCAACTCCTGCTTTCTTCATTGCAACAGCAGGGAATACATAACCGGCAGTTGACGTAGCATCCTGCCAACCAATTTTTTTACCCTTCAAGTCTTTGATTGATTTAATTCCTGAGTCATTTCGTACAAGCATACCAGAATAGTAGTAGTCTACTTTTTCAGTTGTATTTGATCCGTCTTTTGGATTGACACCATAGCGCTGTGCTTGCAGCAATACGTCTGCATAACCTTTTTCATGGGCAAGAACGTAGCTGGTAGGAGGCAAGAATCCGATGTCCATTTTCTTTGATGACATAGCTTCAATAACGCCGTTATAGTCGGTAGTAACTTGAACCTTTACCGGAATACCGAGTTTCTTAGAGAGAAGATCTCCAAGTGGTTTCGCTTTTGCTTCGAGGGTATCTGCGTTTGAAGAAGGAACAAATCCGATGACCAGCTTTTTAGGCACATATGATTTGGATTTTTCGGCAGAGTTGCTGTTTCCGCATCCAGCTAGAATACTAACGATAAGACCGAGAGCGAGAAACAGTGTGAAGCTTTTCTTGAACATAAAAAAATCGCCTCCGAGGGTTTAAATGATGTAGACATAAAACGTCTTCATCAATCATAATTCATTTTTTTCCAAAAGAATACTAAATGTGACAAAGTTATCAAATTTTTTACATTGACGTGTAATTTCTCACTTTTTTGATGATTTTATGTAAGGGTATTTTTTTTGACGCAAATCGTTCATAGCATGTTAGTATGGTAGTGGAACGAGAGGTGACACTGAGACGATGAAACTAGTTATTTTGGAGACAAGCGATGTTCATGGGAGCATCTACCCCATTCGATACGCAGATAACAGTCCGAAGGATGTTGGGATGGGGAAAATTGCCACACTTATTTATAAAGAGCGTACTGAGAATCCGTGTACTTTACTAGTGGATAATGGCGACATGATCCAAGGTACACCGCTGCTTTATTATTATGCGCGATTTGATCATAAACGTCCTAATCCGATGGCGGTTATTGCGAATAAGCTTAATTATGATTGTGCGGTATTTGGCAATCACGAGTTTAATTTTGGAAGTGATGTGCTGAATCGGGCGGTTGCTGCCTCTGACTTTCCATGGCTGGCTGCTAATATTGTTCGTGAATCAACAGGTGAACCGTTCTTTGGCACACCTTATATCATAAAAAACTATGCTCAAGGTCTTCGCGTTGCTGTCTTGGGTCTGACAACGAAGTATGTTCCGAACTGGGAGAAACCGGAACACATTAAAGGTATGCGCTTTGATGATCCGGTGGATACGGCCAATAAATGGGTTCCGTTTTTAAAAAATGAGGAGAAAGCGGACGTCGTGATTTTATCTTATCACGGCGGATTCGGACGCGATTTGGATACAGGCGAAGCGATTGAAGAATTGAAGGGCGAAAATCAAGCGTACCAAATTTGTCAGGATGTGCCGAACATCGATGTATTGCTTACAGGACACCAGCATCGGATGATCTATGGAAAGACAATTAACGGAGTGACTGTCATTCAGCCAGGATGCAACGGCACACATTTGGGAAAAGTAACTATCCAATTGGAGAATGTCGCTGAAGGTTGGCAAATCACATCGAAAAAATCCGAACTCCTTCCCGTCCAGGGAATAGAGGCAGATACGCAGCTTCTCAGTTATGTGGATGCCTATGAAAAAGATGCGCAGACCTGGCTGGATCATCCGCTTGGCAAGATTGAAGGCGATATGCTTGTTCGCGATCCGATGAAGGTGCGTACTCAAGATCATCCGCTGATTGAATTTATTAATCGGCTTCAAATGAAAGCATCCGGTGCGGATATCAGTTCAACCGCACTTTTTAATAACGAGTCACCAGGGATGCCTGAGAATGTGTCGATGCGCGACATCGTCGCAAATTACATCTATCCGAACACCCTGCGCGTACTGCGGATCAGCGGACAGGATATGCTGGACGCACTCGAACGTTCAGCCTCCTATTTCGAGACGTATACCGGGGGTCCAATTAAGGTCAGCAAGGCATTTACCGATCCGAAACCGCAGCATTACAACTATGATATGTGGGAAGGCATTAACTATATCATCGACATCTCACGTCCCGCGGGAGAACGTGTCGTTAAACTGAACTATCATGGAACTCCGGTGAAAATGGACGGACAGTACGATGTGGTGATGAACAATTACCGTGCGGTCGGCGGCGGTGATTATTTCATGTTCTGCAACAAGCCGGTTGTCAAGGACATTCCGGTTGATGTGACGGAACTGATTGCCAATGAAGTGCTTGAGAAAAAAGTAATTAAGGCAACCGTTGATCATAACTGGAAGCTTATTTATTAATAGAAGACCCTTTAGCGATTAGCGCTCATCATAACCAGAGAGGTGCACAAAATTGGAAAAGCACATTTTGAAAAATGACTGGGAACCCTTGCTGAAGCCGGAATTTGAAAAGGATTACTATCAGAAGCTGCGGCAGTTTCTCAAAGAAGAGTATACGACGAAAACCATTTATCCTGATATGTACGATCTTTTCAATGCCCTTAATTACACGCCATACGAAAAGGTGAAGGTGGTTATCCTGGGGCAGGACCCTTACCATGAACCGGGTCAGGCGCATGGGCTCAGCTTTTCAGTTATGCCCGGCGTGAGACAGCCGCCGTCGCTGCAAAATATTTTTAAAGAATTAAAGGATGATCTCGGCTGCGAGATTCCGAAACACGGATGCCTGATCGAATGGGCGCGCCAAGGCGTGCTGCTGCTCAACACCGTGCTTTCCGTTCGTCGTGGTGCTGCCAATTCGCATAAAGGGATGGGCTGGGAACAGTTCACCGATGCTGTGATCCGCGATTTGAACGAGCGGCAGCAGCCGATCGTGTTCATTCTTTGGGGGCGGAATGCTCAGGCGAAGGAAGAATTGATCACCAATAAACAGCATTTCATCATTAAATCGCCGCATCCGAGCCCTTTTTCTGCTCGTTACGGCTTCTTCGGCAGTCATCCTTTTTCGCGAACCAATCAGTTCCTGGAATCGGTTGGCGAAGCACCGATTAACTGGCAGGTTTCCATTGAAGAACCGGAACTTTCTAAGTCATGAAAACAGTCCGTCAAGGCGATTCGCCTCGGCGGACTGTTGTTTTACAGAAACATTACCTCATTGGGTTAAAGATTCAAGTATTATTGATCGGCACTTTCTAAAGCGCGACTGACTTGTTTTTGCTTGATTAGGAGCAGAAGATAATAGACAACGTAATAGGCAAACATGATTAGGAGCAAGCCGGCTGTCCATGTGCTGTTCGTATTCAGCTGCCGCGCGGTGACGGTACTTCCTTGGAGTACGCCGCTCGAATAAACTTCATAGAATCTGTAAAGAAGTCGGCCGATAAATAGAGCACTGACCAAACCTCCGATCCATACATTGGTCCGGTAATGCCAACGATCATTCCGATGCTCCAGCTGTGTCACCTTTGAACTGTAATAAGCCAGAGATGCTCCGGCCAGTAACCCGATAAGATCCGAAATAAAACTGATCGGATGAGAGAAGCTGCCTAAAAGAAAAAATAAACCAATTATTGTGCACAGTGATAGTCGAATCATCATGCGCCTGACTTTAAAAAGCTGCCAGCCAATGTTACGGCGAATGCGGCGGTAGAGAGCAAACAAAATGACCACGGTCATTATAATCCAAAAATAGTTATTCATTGGCAGGTTCCTCCCCTGAGACTCATTTTCTTCTAAACCATTGAAATAACTTGTCCGCATCTGTTTCATCGAGTTGATGAATGGTAATGATTTCCGCTGTGGATGCACGAATGGTTGCCGAGCACGTTGATAAATGAAGCTTCTTTTGGATCCGCGACTGACTTTTCGCAAACGATTGAATATGTTCTTTTCGTGTAATTGTGGTGGTTTTTGTCAGCCATCGGTTGATCGCAATGAGTCGTTTGTCCATGAGTGCCCAGCCTTCTGAGCGATTCTTAAACCAGAAATAGGCAAGAATGAACGGCAGGGCAATAAGTGAGTATTTTCCCCAGTCCAGCCGCCAAGTAAGCATGGAGCATAAACCAAACCAAAAGATTGCCGGCAGAATCATGCGGTAGAGCGTGCCACGCATGGGTAATGGATGGCATTCGATCGGTCCGGCGAATCTGGGAATGGCTGTTTCAAGGAAATTCGGCAATTCCTTTTTTCGAAGGAGCGGGAAGACGAGAACTGATCCGCCGTTGCTTTTCTCCAAATCAATACTACCGCTGCAATCAGCATAGACCGTACACCAACCGAATAATTGCTGCAGCCATTGTTCTTTGATACGTATTGCTTGAACTCGGTCGGTTTTATAGGTTTCATCGCTGGTCTCCCACACGCCGCGATGGATTCGCCATTCTCCTTCATGCACGGAAAGTTTGAAGAAGCCCCAGCGAAGCAGCGCGCTGACTAAAGAAACAAGCCAAAGCATAAGAATCACCATACCGATGATGATGATCATTCCGACCAGCGAAGCATGTTCCAGGTAGCTTAATGACTGCCCTTGGATGCTGTCGGGTATAAAGTCATCGGCCTGTGACCAAAGACCAAATACTGCCGCAAGTACGACACCGACTTTAGAGGTGAGCAGCGAGGCGCCGAGCAGCCGTTTTCCGGAGAGCGCATAGACTTTTTTTGGTGAGTCATCAACGACCTTTGGAGCCTCGGTAGGGTCTTCGACAGCAAAGATGATCGACTTCTGCGTTTTTCCACGGCTGACCTCTGCCTTGATTTTCTCCGCTTCCTCAAGCTTGAGCGCGGATAGAACCATGTCGCCTTTGGAAGCTTGATCCGCGGTGTCGAATTTTAATTGAACAACGCCGAGCAGACGAAGCAGCAGATTCGTTTTGATCTGCACCGATTGAATTCTCTGAATGCGAATGTAACGGTCGCTGCGCACTAAAACCCCTGAACGGATATGAAATTGATCATCGACGAATTCATATTTGAACCGCAGCCATTTAAAAAAGTTAAAGACAATAATAATAAGCAGAATGATGAGGGCATAGCCGGTAATTTGACCGAGATGACGCATCCCCCATGCAAAGCCGAAGCCGAGCGGAACGATGATGCTCCACAGTGTTGAGACGGCATCACTGATTATTGCGAAGAAATGGAGATGTTTGCCTTTAGATTTCATTGGCAGGATTCTCCTTAATCAACTCCGCTATTTGATCGCGAAGAGCGAGTGCATCGGACTCTTCCAAAGCCGGAATTTCATGCTCACCGGCCGCAGTCGTGACGGATACGGCAGTCAGGTGATGCTTGCGCAGCAGCGGTCCTTGTTCGGTCTCTACATTTTGCACGCGGGTAAACGGAATAACAGTCTGAGTAATGATAAAAATGCCATCTTGAATTAATAGATCCTCTTGTCTAATTGCATAGAAAAACGTTCGGTAATTGATGCTTGGAAAAACAAACATGTAAAGGATCAGCTGGAGAATGTTGAGCGCGGCTAGAGCGCCGGCAATATAGAACAGGAAGTGCGGCCAGTCAAAAAAGAAGATACTTGTGACGAACCCGCCGATAATTAGCCAAACAATGAGATGTGTCATAATTGCCCTTTGGCGCCAAATCGTTAGAATTCTAGGATTGAGTTGTCTTTTTTCCAAATAGTTCCCACCTTTCATTGATACTGAGGCAGTATTTGACCCTTTTTGGAAGGCTCGTGCAACAGTCAATTTTTTCTATCTAGTAAAAGTATAACATGACCGAATAAATGATCTTAAAAGGAAATAAGTGGTATTTGTGGCATATTTATGTCGTAATCGATACAGACAGGAAAGTGCTGGAAATAACGATGTTATCCATGAAAATTGGTTTAATGCGGGTATAGCAGATAATGAAGGGAGGAAACAGTCATGGATACATGTCATCACTATAATGGTTACCAAAGTGGAGCGGACATGCGTGTACATCGTTCAAGCGAGTGGGCCGTAAAAAAAATTCACTGTCCGGTCTGCCACGCAGAAATTGTTGTCCGTGAGATTCCAATCGCTAGAGATCGTTCATTGCTAAAATAAAAAACCGGGCTTGTCCCGGTTTTTATTTAATGCTATTCATTTTCTCATATTCTTCATAAAGCTTGCGCCTGAGCAGTTTGTGCGAAGCGTTCTCAGGCAATTCCGCCAGAGTAAAAATACGCTTTGGCACCTTGTAAGATGCTAAATGTTGCTTACATTCGTTGATGAGTTCTGATTCGGAAAAACCAGTGCCTTCTTTAAAGCTGACGAAAGCGATGGGAACGCGTCCCCATTGCGTATCCGGAACACCAATCACTCCGGCTCTCAAAATCCCCGCGCAACCATTTAAAACGGATTCAACTTCAGCAGGATAAACATTTTCCCCACCGGAAATGATCAAATCTTTTCGGCGATCCAGAACGAACAGAAATCCATCCTCATCCAGATAACCAATATCACCTGAGTGAAACCATTCACCGTCAAAAGCCTCATGGGTTGCTTCAGGATTATTTAAATAGTGGCTGAAAACGGTTGGTCCTTTAATCAAAATTTCTCCAGGCTCATTGGGTGCTGCCGCTGAGATGCGAACTTGGAGCGGAAAAAGCGGCTGTCCCGCCGAACCCGCTTTTTCAAGCATATACTCAGGCGGCAAAGTGACCGCTTGCGAGGCGGTTTCACTCATGCCGTACGTTTGATAGATGGGCATCTCTTGATCGAGACAACGCTGAAGCAATGATTTGGGCACAGGCCCGCCGCCGAGCAGGATGCAGCGCAGAGTTTTTGGATAGGGAAAATGATCATCAAGCTCGTCCATCATTCGCTGCAGCATTGAGGCAACGACGGAGATATGTGTGATTCCGCCATCCGTAATTAATTGATTGACGGCCTGCGGTTCAAATTTTTCCTGCAGATATACCGGCATACCGTAAATCACACTTTTCATTAAAATGGATAGGCCGCTGACATGGAAAAGCGGGACGCAGCAGAGCCACTTGTCATCAGGTGTAAGTCCGAGATTAATTAGAGAGGCATTCGCATTCCACCAATGGTTCCCATAGGTGAGCACGACTCCTTTTGGATGTCCGGTTGTACCTGAGGTGAAAATAACCGTGCATGGATTTCCTAACTGGATTTCTGTATCGAAATCGTCCGGCAAGGGGTCGCATTCTATCCATTTATCTGTATGAATGAGCGCGCAGTTGATTTGTTCGATAGCTTGCGCTGCCTTTTGTTCGTACTTCTGATCCGTGATTAGGCGTTGACAGCCGCTATCCTCAATTTGTCCGGCAAGCTCGTCCACAGATAATCGGGTATTCAGAGGTACCATAACCGCGCCAAGCATCATAAGCGCGTGTACTGTGACGGCACAGGCGAGCGTGTTGCCTTGAAGCGACGCGACGTGTTCAGTAGGGTGAACCCCGGCTGATCGAAGCACTGATGCTGCTTGGCGGACGCGCGCGAGCAGTTGCTTGAACGTGAGCTGCTCATTCTCCGTTTCGAATGCGATCCGATCCGGAGTCAGTCGCGCCCGTTGGTTAAGCCACTGCGGCATGGACGGCCGTGTATCTGAGATCATGGGAACTTAGGGAATCTGCTGAAATCAGGATCGCGCTTCTCCTTGAAGGCATCGCGTCCTTCTTTCGCTTCGTCGGTTGTGTAGTAAAGAAGCGTCGCGTCTCCGCCGAATTGCTGGAGACCCGCGAGTCCGTCCGTATCCGCATTAAACGACGCTTTGAGAAATCTGAGCGCTGTGGCACTCTTCGACAGCATTTCGCGCGCCCATTTTACGGTTTCTTCTTCAAGCTGGTCGAGCGGGACAACCGTGTTGACAAGTCCCATGTCCAAGGCCTGCTGCGCGTTATACTGGCGGCACAAATACCAGATTTCACGCGCTTTTTTATGACCGACAATCCGCGCTAAGTAGCCTGCGCCGTAACCTGCATCGAAGCTGCCGACTTTCGGACCGGTTTGTCCAAAGATTGCGTTATCAGCGGCAATCGTTAAGTCGCACACGACTTGAAGCACATTTCCACCACCAATGGCATAGCCGGCAACCATCGCGATGACCGGCTTTGGAATGATACGAATCAGGTGCTGCAGATCAAGCACATTCAAACGTGGAATATTGTCTTTTCCTACATAACCGCCATTGCCGCGCACCTTCTGATCGCCACCGGAACAGAATGCCTTCGTTCCGGCACCGGTAAGGATAATGACGCCGATTGATGCATCATCACGTGCCCAAGCAAATGCGTCAATCATTTCAACTACTGTATTCGGTGTAAACGCATTGCGGACATGCGGTCGATTAATTGTAATTTTTGCAATTCCTTCGTAGGTTTCGAAGAAAATGTCTTCATAGTCTTTCACTTTTTTCCACTCAATTGAGGACATGAGTTCACCCGGCTTTCTAAGTAATAGGTTGATTGTCACCGTTTTGTCAAAAGTAACATCCATATTGTAGCACAACTCATAGAGCTTTTCCGATTATGGCGTTTACTTAGAAATGGATTCTTATGAGGGAAAATTGACAGGAGGTTGATATTGGGGGACAATGCGGAAGACCGAGCATGGAGAGCCGGTCACCATTGAAATCGCAGAGGGAGCAAAAAATGAACAATTACAAATTAACGATTCAGTACGACGGCGGCCGCTATAAAGGATGGCAGCGGCTGGGCGATGACAAGAATACAATTCAAGGAAAAATCGAACAGTCACTTACGGTGCTCATCGGTGAACCCGTTGAGATCGTCGGTTGCAGCAGAACGGATGCCGGCGTTCACGCGCTTGGCCAGATTGCTAATTTTAAAACGAAGAAATTGTTGACTGAGGAAGATATTTATACGCATTTGAATCATCAGCTGCCTCAGGACATCAGCGTGATTGATGTGGCAATTATGCCCGAACGTTTTCACGCCCGTTATAATGCCAAGGAAAAGACCTATTTATATAAAATTTGGAACGGACCGATCAGCAATCCCTTTATGAGAAAATACAGCATGCATGTGGCTGAAAACTTAGATGTCGCGTTGATGAAGCAGGCAGGCCAGGACTTCATTGGCACGCATGATTTTACTGCTTACGCAAATGCAAAATCAAAGAAAAAGTCGATGGCGAGGACAATCTCAGCGATTACGATCGATGCGTATGACGGATTCTTCGACATTCGATTAACAGGCGACGGATTTCTCTACAACATGGCTCGGAAAATGGTCGGCACATTAATCGAGGTCGGACTCGGTGCGATTGATGCAGCTGCGATCCCGCAAATTCTGGCGTCAAATGAACGCATACAAACAGGCCGCATGGCCGAAGCCTGCGGACTGTATTTGGAGAAGATTACTTATTAAATAAACGCACCCCGTAAATAGCAGGTTTAGGCTCTTTAGATGTTATAATGACAGGATCAAGTAATAGCTGTGCATATGAGCGGATACGGTAGCACCCTTGTGAAAGGGGGTGGCGCCATGACAGTGTTTCAATCCTTGACTCTGATGATTTCTTTCGGTGTTCTGGTGCTCATGCTGTCTAACAAAAAGAAATGATCCGCTTCATATGCCATTCGCAGTGGCAATAATTGAAGTGAATCATTCACTGTAGTGCTGCTTTGATTTTGCGCTGCATCCGCTCAACGCGGATATTGCTTGATTCCTTGTTAACCATACGGATGAATAGATCCGTATGGTTTTATTATTCATCACTGCATGTTCTTTATACATTCATTATATAGTTAAGGTGATTATATGACAACAAAACCACTGTACTTGGAGAAGATCACTTATTAATGTTTGGGGCAATAATTTCGTTTGATTTGATCTCGATGATTCCTTTTGACGTAAGACGAATAAAAGGAAGATGCAGTTCGGTCAGGAAAAACAGGCAGAAGAACGGATCGTCAAAGGCGAATCCGTTCTTTTTCATGTGTTCGATGAATTGCTCGGCCTCGGAACTCAGTGCGTTCATCGACTTTTTACTCATGACACCAAGTAGATCGAGATTAATTGAGAATGCGCCGCTCTCATCAAATTGCGCGGTAATGCCCTGGAATCCATCACGAATCGTTTGATAAGCATGCGCCATTGCCTTTCTGTCTCGTCCAATAATCAAAATATCCCCGGAGGCACAATAGGTGCTTGCAAGAGCACGGAGAGAATGCGAAAAGTTCTTGATTCGCGTGCTCAGATGTGCACCGTTTGTACGGCAAACATACGTTAAATAACACTCGTTTTCCGCTAATGTACTCTTCGGATCAAAGGTGTACGGGCGGGTAATGACGCTGTTCTGGAGTTCAAGACCAATGGTTGTCGTTTCTTGCTCCGGACAATGGTTTGGCAGGTGCGCGAGATTCGCTTGATTAAAGTAATGTTCGCATGCAAAGCTTGCTGGGTTCGCCACTTTTTCCCCATCACGCACAAGCCATTTTCCTTCGAAAAGAACGCTTGTCGGTTCCGGATCATCCAATCGTTCGATGATATTGATGTCCGCAATTCTTCCCGGAGAGATGCTTCCGATGGTGTCATCCATGCGGTAGTACACGGCTGGATTCAAAGTCGCCATGCGGTACGCGTCCGGCATTGAAATTCCACTTTTCATTGCAAGCTTGATCATCGAGGCGTGTGTTGCCTGCTTCAAGAAAGGGAGTGAGGCACCGTCATTGGTTAACATTAATTTGGACAAATCAAGTCCCGGATGTTCCGCTAATCCACTCATGATCTCCGGAAGATCCGGACGAATGGAAGAATAACGAATCGCCGTGTAGTAGCCGAGATTCAGTCGATTGATGACATCACGCGCAGTCATGGATTCGTGGTCAGCCGAAATGCCGGCGGACGCGAACAGGTTTAATGTATTGACCGACGAGCCGGGCAGGTGGCTTTCCATCCGTTTTCCAGAATGCCTGACTGCGAAAAGCTTCTCATATAAATCAGGTGAACCTAATTTGAACGGCAGCCAGTGGCTGAGTTCTCCACCCTGCATCACATATGGCTGATCCAGCCACTTTTCCAGTGTAGCCGTAGAGGGGAGATGTTCTTCGAAATACGCCCACCAAAGCCATGTGTGGTGCCCGGTTTGATCCAGTTCATTAACAAAAGCACGCATTTGCTCTTCATTTAAATGCGCAGATGCGAAGCTATTGTCGTTGACCGAAATCATTGTTCCTTTTTCCGTTAAATAAGTGCCTAAAGTGAGCGGATTATAGAGAAGGAACGGGTGAGCATGAGGCTCGATATAAGCGGGTACTATTATCTGGTTCTCTTTTAAATGGAAAATATCCGTTTTATCTGAGATCAGCGGTTCATCCGGACCGACATAGGCAATCCGATCGCCACTGATCCATACATTTTCTTTTTGAACGATTCCTGAATAGACATGAAGCACAGAAGCATCTGGAAAATATACGGATGCCGGTTCTTTTTTACGCGCAGTTTCAATCAGACGACGGTGCGCCTCTTCGGTTAATGGTTTCATACGCTCACATCTCATTCTGACAAGTTGTCTCTATTATACAGAGATGGACAAGACTTTTCATGGACGGGACTACTTTGAGAGCGTAGAAAAATATTTTTCCGAGGGCATAAGGCAGTGTTGTGGGTTGTCCGCTCATTGACGACTACGATATTTAACGTTTACTCTCAATAGACAACGATTGTTGTTATAAGGGCTGAAGAGAGTGTTGAATGATCATGAAGATAGTTCATTACAAATGAGGTCATTTCATTTTTGATAGTGCGCAGTAATTACGCACTGCGCAGTATGCAGTGAAGTTAATGAGAAAAGTGGTGAAATACAAAAGTGAAAGCTAATCCGTGAAAAGTGAAAGCTAATGATGCAAAACTTAAAGCCAACCTACCGAAAGTGAAAGCTAACCTCAAAAGTTAAAGCTAATTTGAGAAAAGTGAAAGCCAACAATGGAAAACTTAAAGCCAATCCTCCAAAAGTTAAAGCGAAATTATGAAATTCACAAAATGTATGGACAATCGCGTTACTCTGCTTCATTCGGTCTAACTTTCACCAGGTTCGGTCTAACTTTTATCGGGTTCGGACTAACCTTTCACGGGTTTGGTCTAATTTTTATCGGATTCGGCCTAACTTTTTGGGCGTTCGGTCTAACTCCTTCTCTTCGGTTGAAATTTCCAGAAATTCGGTTCATCTTTTCGTTCGTTAGGTTGAACTTTAGCTGATTTAAATCAGCCCTTGCTGCACATCTTCCGTCAACCACGCAGTAGTCATTTTCCTCAATTATAGAGCAGAAAAAACTACTTTATCATGAAGTATGTAGGTGAATTACGGAATATCTGCTTGGGTAAAAAACTAGTTGTATTTTTCATGTACCGATTGAGTTAAAGTTTACTAAAATAATCATCTTTGGTCAGCTCGACAATTTCATCAGAAATTCTTTTGAACCCCACCTTTTGAAACGCTTTCTCTGCCGATATTCTTGTTTTAGGAAAATCATCGTATACCTTTTCTGCATCTAACTGATTGAATGCTACATCAAGAAGTAAGCGCAAGGCTTCTTCACTGTATCCATAACCCCTATATTTGGCCTCGATAACTAAGCTGACACAGTAGGCCCGTTGTTCTTCATCGTAGCGCAGTGCGGCATCACCGATAGACAGTTGCTCATTTTTTTGAATGATATACGCGTAATAACGCTTCGATGCTTGGCTGCCCCATCGTGAATACCAGTCTGTCCAATAGTCTTTGCTAAAATCAATACATCCGGTTTTCTGATCATAATTGTCAAGCTGCAGGTCGTAGCCTTTGTTGTAGGACATCGTGTCAGGCTGCGCAAGTATTTTTTGCCGATAATTGAGTTCATTGAATAGAGGAATGTGTAAATATAATCGCTCACTCATTGAATCACCTTACATTTTTTGTTTACTCACTATTACCTATAATGTTATTATTTAGAAAAAAAGTCTGTAAGACCAGTCACAATGATTAAACTGAGCCCCAGCTTGAATATTTCCGCAAAATTATTTGTTATTGCCCGCATCTACGATTCGACATGAAGCTTCTAAATCATCACCACATACACCGATTTTCTTCATATTTAACCTTTTTCTAAAGCAAGGAGGACCTAATCTATGAAAAGCGTTTTACCTAAATGGGCAATTCTTATATCTGTTTTTATTTTTGTTGCGGGTTGTTCAAGTGAGGACACAAGTCTGCATAATAAAAGTGAGAAAACAATCCGAACGGTTTTGAAAAGTATAGTCACAGGTCCGGATGCAGAACAAAAGAAATTGTTTAAGATACAGGCTACAGAAGATCCGCAAGCATTGACCCCCTATTTAGAAGAAAAATATAAGTCTGTCATCGCAAAACAGTACCTTCAAGAGTTCATAAATTCTAATCAAGGAACCATTTTTCTGCAAACGGCATTTATGGCTGATTATCAATTGAAAGCGACAACACCAATCGAAGTAAAAAAAGCTAAGTCCGGAGGGTACACGTTCAAAATTGATGTGGACTACATTAAAAATGGCAAAACAAACACTGCCACTATCATGGGAGATATAAATACCACTGACGATGGCAAGGTCGTCGCAATAAATGTAATCGATGATGACGGTTTGTTGGAAAAAACGCTGTATCCGCAAATGCAAACGGCTAATGAAAAATGGGGGAAGTAGTTCATTTTATGTGATGAAACGAGAAGGGGATATCCATGCATGATGTACTGAACTATTTTTTAATTTTAGTATTCACTACTTTGACTATTGTTCAAATGTTAGGGCTGATATACATATATCTTGGACAGTTTAAATCACATCTGACTTTAGTCATCACTCATGTTGCGTTAGCTAAAGTTGAACCGTCACGTTTATCAATGGTTAAAGCCTATGCAACCATGCAAGTGCTTATAAATATATCGTTGTATGCGCTCTTTATAATCGGTAACGTAGATATTCGATTTATTACAGTCATTCTGTTTTATGCTGTTCCGTATTTGTTTGAAAAATTGTTCAGCAAGCTGCTGACAAAAAATAGCGAAAGCTGATCAGCAAACTTCTGTTACCAAATGCCTCATCCTTCACCACTATCCACTTGATCAAGCGCAGCTAAGAACGACAGTGATGCGCCAACGGCTTGCACCCAGCTTCCGGTCGCATTAATCTGGTCTGTTTTTTTATCATCAACGGTTTGGTTCAATTGAAAAATGGTGGAGACGGCTTGAAGCGAGTTGCCGGCGATCTGAAGGAGATTGCCGATAACCGATAGAGCGACTGCTCGGTTCCGCTCTGCCGAAATGAGACCCGAATGGAGTGACAGTGAGCCGCCGAGTGCTTGAAGCGAGTTACCGATGATGATTGTGCGAAGGTTTTCCTCATCGGAACATTGGGCGATTGAACCATAGATAACCAGTGAGTTGCCGAATGCCTGGGTTCCTCCGCCGATCGCGTCCAGTCCGTCGCTTATATTCGCGTCCAGTGCACTTCCGGCGGCCTGAAGCGCATTGCCGGTAATGCCCAGGCCATCTTTTAGATTGTCGGGAATTGTTAAATCGGGTGTTGCTCCAATTGCAGCGACAATGGTGCCGAGCGCGTTGATCAGCGCATATTCTGCCTCCTGCATCTGCTCGTTCATCGAACGCTCCCTCAAGCCAATCACTTCTATATGCCTAGTTTATTCAATCCACTAAAATGGTTGCGGGGCATCAGACCATGAAATGATCAAAGGCAAAACCGATACAGATGAAAAGTAATCCAATCGTAAAATGAACTTTTTTATCATTTATTTTGTTTTTCTCCAGAAGAATGTAAAGGAGTCCGACTGTTCCGATGAATAAAGCGCTGCGTATGAAGTAGTTTGTATCGACAAGAAATAACCAAGGGAATTTTTGATAAAGCCCTGAGATTACACCGATTGTAAGTAAGAAAAGCGGGATTCTCAATTTCCAATACATGTCATCACCTCAGACGTTATTTTGAATTAGTTTAAGTTTATCATTTTTAGAGAAAACTGTTTCTCATATTATGAGAACATTTGCCCTTGCAAGCCTTTGATAAAGACGAAGATCACTATCTCGCGCGTTCTGAAGTTTACAAGACGCTGCATGGACTTGCAAAGGATGGATGCATTAAACGTGCAAAGTGCTTGTGCTAAGATGATGGGCTTCAAGTGATTGTTGTCACTAGGATGAACGATCGACACATTAAGATCACTATATAGAGGCAATACAAAAATTCGATGCAGGCAAGGCGGACATTGCCATTATTACTCTTTGACCGACCGTATTGTTTATCTTATGTGAATTATTTCAATATTTAATTAGAAAAAATATCTCATACATATAATAAGAAAAAATGAGGAGTGTTGGCATTGAAACTCAAGAAACCTATAGTTACAATTCTTTTAATAGCTTTAATTTCTACAATATCAGTTCATGTTGTGGGTGCAGAAAACAATAGTACTTCAAAGGCCCATATGATGACTCAAGAAGAAGGGAAAAAATTCAATTTAAGTCCGGAAGAGGTGGAAAAATATAATAAGGATGGGTATCTGATACGATTATCAAAAAAAGCAAAAGAAAGTGGAGTGACAGCAGAAGTTCACCATATTAATCCTTAAAACAATATTTACGTCCATAGTTTCACATAATCGTGATGTTTTTTTGAGTAATCTAGAATTTATCTCCTTTGTATTTACGCTACTTCAGAAAACCCTCAATTAAAACGTCAATTGCCCCATTTTAACTGCATCTCAGAGAATTTCTTACATGAATTTTCATAAAGATGGTGACTTCATAGCGTTTATTATGTTTATAACTGAATAGAGTTAAAAAACATAAGGGGGATAAATTTGAAATTTAAAAGTTACTTTGTTGAAGAGAAATATGAAGAGATAGATAAAATCTCATAGTAATTTAATAAAGTGGCTGTAATTCCTTTTGGATTCATGGCCACTTTTTATTACATCTATATATATTTTTTTCAGGTTATCGTATCGACAATCCGATTTATCAGCTTGTCCACTCGTTGTAGCTGATCAAGCAAGATACCGACGCACATATTGATTTAATACTTCTTTAGCGGGTTTTTCAGCCATTCCTATTCCTCCTAGGTATATTTATCAGGAAATGCACTTTGGTGAATTTCTTGATTCAAGTTCATCATAGTGTTCGTTTAGACTGGTTTCAAAGGAGATGCTCGCAGTTAACGGAAGGGTCACAATATAAGAAAAACCGGGCAAAAAGCGCCCGGTCCTTAAATCATGCCGGATTTTGATTACGCTCCGGTTGCTCGCATCAACTGAGCGCGACCGCGGGCAGTCCGGGAGCCTCCTCAAGCAAACTAATACCTGCGGGGTCTCCCCTGGCCTGCGATCAACAGAGCCGCTCCGCAGGAGTCTCGCATCTGCGCGTTTGGCTCACAACCTTTGGCTTTGGCGAAAATCATATACTTTCTTTCCTTGTAAAAAAGACTCGCACGGATCAATCCGTGCGAGTCTCGTATCTTTTCAATTATTTATAACGTGAACGCCGCATCGCAAAGGCTGGCTGCATCCGGCGATGATGACTGAATCGTAAAATAAGGCGGGTAGGACGTCCGCTGCGCAGTCGATTGATTACGAGCAGGAAGACTAAATAAGCGGTCGCTATGCCGACGATATACCACAAAGTCACAGACATGCCTGCGCGGTCGATAGCTACTCCGGTGACAGCCGGGAAAATGGCCGAACCGAGGCCAGACAATCCTGATATGATTGGCGTGACCAGCTGCGCGCTATTCGGAATGGAATAGTTCGCATAGACAAGCGTGATGGAATAGATGCCGGACATCATGAGTCCCAGCGTGCCGACAAAGACATAACCCATTAATGCATTTTTAAAAAAAATAAATAAAAGCAGAGAAACAATCGAGCCGCAAATACTCATCAGCAAGTATGTGCTGTAAGTAAGCTTGCGTATAATGAGTGCGGTTGCCGCGCGCCCAATAACCATCGCACCCCAGAAGATGCCGACACTGATCGAGGCGTAATACGCAGCTTGGTTCAGATACTGCATAAAAATCGATGACATGAAGTTGTTTAAGCTGCCTTCAAATCCACCGTACAGGAATACGATGAAACCGAACAGTCCGAGCACGATCCATTTTAAGCGCGCGCTCAGCGGCCGCTGCATGTCACTTGATCCGGAAGCGTCCAAGGGCTCGCTATTATCCACCATTTGTTTGGAGTAGGAAATTCGCGTCCAGACAATGGCAAGTACAACGGCGAGCACAGCGGTAACCACAAACAGGTAACGCCAGATGCCATGTGCAATGAAGAAGCTGGCAAGCAGCGGCATCGTGAATGCGCCTAGCCCGAAAGAAACCTCCAAATAGCTCATCGCAACTGCCTGCCGGCCAATGAACACTTCGATGAACATCGTTGCGACTACAATACCGATCGCAGCCGAGCCGACACTATTCAAAAAATAAAGAGCCATGAACAGTGGGAACGGCGGAAGCAGTAAAATACTGAATTGCGCTAAGGCAATAATCAGGGCAGAAATGGTCAAGATCGGTTTCGGGTGAAAACGGCGATTCAGATATGAAGTAAGCAGAACGCCTGCAAGAAATCCCATTGCGCCAACAAAAATCAGCCTTCCGCCAATTGTGTATGATACATGGTAATAACTTAAGAGTTCAGGCATCACGGATCCGATTGAAATAGCAGTCAATCCGGTAAGAAAATACAGGGCACAGGAGGCAAAGGTAAATTGGCGCATAGCAAGCGCTCCTTTCAAAATAAAGATTAATAAATAGAAATGTCACAGTCTTCTTAAGTCAACCAGAACATTGTAGCAGGAACAATTCGGTAAGAGAAGCTTTTTAACTCATTTTTTTTGCTTTTTTTACACTTTGTTTTCAAAGCTTTTTTTATGTAAAGCTGGGCAAGAAGTTTCTCTATAAACGTATGGAATATTAATGCAGCGAAACATGAATAATAATGTATGAAATGGATCAGATTCGGTGTGTCTGATTCTCCTTAACGATTTTATACGTGAAGTGGCGCACTTGATAACGGATTGATATAATCAAAGAAGGAAAACAAATTTTAGGAGGATTCGAATCATGGGGCAGACGATCGCGTTCCATAAAGCTGATCAACTAAAAGCGAAGCCTGATGCCAGCGGGTTAGGTTTTGGCAAGCATTTTACTGATTACATGTTTGAAATGGACTATTCTTTGGATGAAGGCTGGCATGATCCGAGGATTGTTCCCTACGGACCGATTACTCTTGATCCGGCAGCAACGATTTTTCATTATGGACAGGAAGTCTTTGAAGGCTTAAAAGCTTACCGAACTGAAGACAAGCGTATCCTGCTGTTCCGTCCGGACAAGAACATGGAACGAATGAATCAGTCCTGTGCACGGCTGAACATTCCGGAAATTGATGAGGAATTTGTGATTAAAGCAATTAAGAAACTGGTTGCCATTGAAGAGGCATGGATTCCATCTCAGCCGGGACAATCGCTGTACATTCGTCCGTTCATTATTGGTACGGATTCAGCACTTGGTGTGCATCCTTCAGCGACCTACAAGCTGCTGATCATTCTGTCCCCTGTCGGCTCCTATTTCGGCAATTCAATGAGTCCTGTGAAAATCTATGTTGAAGACGAATATGTCCGCGCTGTTAAGGGCGGTGTCGGCTATGCGAAAACTGCGGGCAACTATGCTGCCAGCCTCAAGGCTCAGACTAAGTCGGAAGAAATGGGCTTTGATCAAGTGCTGTGGCTCGATGGTGTGGAGCACAAATACATCGAAGAAGTCGGCAGCATGAATATCTTCTTCAAATTTGACGACGAAGTATGGACCCCGGCACTGAACGGCAGTATTCTCCCCGGCGTTACGCGTGCTTCGGTGATCGAAATGCTCCAGCATTGGGGCGTAACCGTCAAAGAAAAGAAAATTTCTGTAAATAAGCTGTTCAAGAAAGCGGAAAAACAGAAGCTTAAAGAAGTATTCGGCACGGGAACGGCAGCTGTTATTTCTCCAGTCGGATTTCTGAAATGGGAAGACCATGTGATTAAGGTTGCCAACGGGAAAACAGGCAAGCTGTCTCAGAAATTGTACGACACACTCACAGGCATCCAGACCGGTAAGATCGAAGACAAGCTGGGTTGGACTCAAGAAGTTAAGGTTGATCATGAAGAAGCAACTGAAAAAGTCCAACCGAAAGCGGAAGAAGCACCAGAAGCCGTAAAAACGGAAGATAAGCCAAAAGAAGCAAAAGCAGAAGAAAAACCAAAGGAAAAAAAAGCAGTGGTTACTGATTAACGGTCATGGGAACCCAAGCCTTCGCGTGCATGCAAACGCGCGGGCTTTTTCTCTATTAACGGGAGTGTGAGAGATTTGGCATCAATGGAAAACTTGATTAACAGACGGGTTCGTGCTATTCAGATCAGTGGTATCCGACAATTTTTTAATAAAGTGAAGGACTACCCCGGAGCGGTATCACTGACAATTGGTCAGCCGGATTTTGCCACACCGGAACATGTGAAGGAAGCAGGAAAGACTGCAATTGATCAGAACAAGACAACGTATACGGCGAATGCGGGTCTGTTTGAGCTAAGACAAGCTATTTCCGGGTATGTTGCGGAAAAATATGATCTGCATTATGACCCTGCTTCTGAGATCATCACAACGGTTGGCGCGAGCGAGGCCATTGACCTTGCGTTTCGCACTTTATTGGAACCAGGTGACGAGGTCATTCTTCCGGGACCGGCATATCCGGGCTATGCAGCACCGATCACACTTGCCGGCGGCATTCCAGTTTACATTGACACGCGAGAGACGGATTTTAAAATGACTGCGCAACAAATTGCCGAACATCTGACTGAGCGAACGAAGGCAGTTATTCTTCCATATCCGTCTAATCCGACCGGATGTGTGCTCAGCGAGGCGGAGGTCGCGGCTATCGCCGAGGTGTTAAAAGATAAATCCGTTTTTGTCGTGTCGGATGAGATTTATAGTGAACTGACCTATGGACAAAGGCATACTTCAATTGCAACGTTCCCAGGCATGAAAGAAAAGACATTGGTGATTAACGGTCTGTCAAAATCACATGCAATGACGGGGTGGCGTATGGGCTATATTTTGGCTGATAATCCGATTGCCAATGAACTGATCAAAGTCCATCAATACGGCATTTCCTGCATTACAAGCATTACTCAGTATGCGGCGATTGAGGCGTTGACGGTCGGCAAGGATGACGCCGAGCCGATGCGGCAAGCGTATAAGGAACGGCTGGACTATGTGATTGGCCGACTTGAGGCTATGGGATTTGACGTTGTGCGTCCCGCAGGTGCTTTTTACGTATTTCCTTCAATTAAAAAGTTCGGCTTGTCCTCAGAGGACTTTGCCCTGCAGCTGCTTGATAAAGAACGGCTGGCAGCTGTTCCCGGCAGCGCATTTTCTTCATATGGTGAGGGCTACCTGCGACTCTCTTACGCCTATTCAATGGACGTTTTGAAGGATGGCTTGGATCGCTTGGAACGTTTTGTTGCGCGGTTTTAAATAAAAGGACACCAAAAAAGAGAATCGGAGCTTGCTCCGATTCTCTTTTTTAATCAATGGAAAGATTATGTCCGGTTTTTGGTGACTTCGGTCCGTGAATTTTGAGAATGCCGTTGGTGTAGGAAGCCTGTGTTTGTGCTCGGTTGATGGCATACGGCAAAGTCACCACGCGTTCAGCATGATCGAAGCGGCGCTCATGACTGTACGCGCCGGTTTCCTGATGCTGCGATTCCATTTCCACATCATTTTCCACAGCAATTTTCACCTTATCGCCAAGCAGCTCGATATGAATGTTGTCACGATCTGCACCGGGCAGTTCAGCTTCAACGATCCATTCATCTTTTGTATCATAGAGCCTGACCGGAAACCCGGTAAATGAATGATTGCTGAAAAAATCGTCGATTGATTTCAACACATCGCCGAACGGATTACTTTGAAAAAACGCATCGAGATCATTCATCAGATTTCTTCTTTTTGGCTGCTGCGGTTCTCTAGGGTCTTTGTTATCCACTATGATCCCTCCTCCTGAATGCTTATCTAACATCAGCATATGAATTAGGATGCTTTTTGTTTCATGGTTTTAAAGGCACCAGATCGAATGCTCAGCGTGCGATTTGGAAATAATGGGTGAGCAGAGGGGGAGAAAACGATGGCAAAAAAAGATAAGGTTTTGCTGGTCATTGATATGATTAATCCGCTTCAATTCAGCAAGGCAGGATTGCTGCTAAACGGTATGAAGCATATGATTGACCCTCTGGTGGAACTGATCACGCGGGCACGCCATGAAGGCATCCCGATCATTTACGTCAATGATAATTCGGGCAGATGGGAATCTGATCGTGATTATCTGATTCGTGAGGCATTAAAGGGAACGGGAGCGTCAGTTGTTCGACGCATCCTTCCTGATCCTTCCGACTATTTCATTATTAAACCCAAGCATTCCGGATTTTTTGCTACACCACTCCATGCACTGCTGCATGATCTGGGTGCGGAGACGCTGATCCTTACCGGTGTGGCAGGCAATATCTGTGTGCTTTTTACGGCGAACGATGCATACATGCGTGATTATAAGCTGATCGTTCCACAGGATTGCTGCGCATCGAATGTTCAAGAGGACAATGAGTATGCGCTGCGCATGATGAATCAGGTGCTTGGCGCGGATACACGCGCACAAACGGATATTGAGCTGTGATGATCCGATTCCTATTTCTCCTTTAATTTTGTGATAAGATAAAACTAGTTTATTAAGGACGAAAAGGTGGTTTCATCGATGATCGACGCGGCTCATCAAGCGCTGAAAAAATATTTTGGCTACGACCAATTTCGGAAGGGCCAAGATCAAATCATTTCTCGGTTAATGGATGGTCGGGATACGGTCGGCATTATGCCGACGGGCGGCGGAAAATCGCTTTGCTACCAAATCCCCGCACTGCTTTTCTCTGGAGTGACACTGGTGATCTCGCCGCTGATTTCCTTGATGAAAGACCAAGTTGACGCGCTTGGCAACGCCGGGATTCACGCAACCTACATAAATAGTTCGCTAAGCTTTGCAGAAGGAAAGTCGAGGCTTGCAGCTGCAGCGAACGGAGACTATAAATTAGTTTACATTGCACCGGAGCGCTTAGAGGTTCCGGATTTTGTCCGTGCTCTGGAACGTATGCATGTTTCGCTCGTGGCCATTGATGAAGCGCATTGCATTTCACAGTGGGGTCATGATTTTCGTCCCAGTTATCGGTCTATACCCGTAATGATTACTCGATTTGAGCAAAGACCTACGGTTGTCGCCCTTACAGCGACGGCAACACCGAACGTCACATCGGATATTTGTCAGTTGCTCGGTATTGAGCCGAACGGGGTCATTGCGACCGGCTTTGCTCGTGATAATTTGAATTTTCAGGTGATCCGCGGTCAGAATGCGGATACCTTTTTGCTTGACTATTTGAAGAAGAATCAAGATCAGCCGGGAATTGTTTATGCGGCGACGCGCAAGGAAGTGGATCGGCTTTATGCGCGACTCGAGCAGAAGGGGCTTGCTGTCGGACGCTATCATGCCGGTCTTTCCGAACAGGAGCGTGCTTCAAGTCAGGAGCGGTTCCTTTATGATGACTTGACGGTGCTTGTCGCAACCAATGCGTTTGGAATGGGTATTAATAAATCAAATGTACGGTTTGTCATTCACTACAATATGCCGCGAAACATTGAAGCCTATTATCAGGAAGCCGGGCGTGCGGGGCGCGATGGAGAAAAAAGTGACTGCATTCTTTTGTTTGCGCCGCAAGATATCCGGTTGCAGAAGTTTTTTATCGATCAATCTGAGATGGACGATACGCTGAAGCAAGCAGAGTACCACAAACTAGATCAGATGATTGGCTATTGTCATACCGAGACCTGTCTGCAGGGCTATATTTTGCGCTATTTCGGCGAGCAGAATCCTGAGCCGTGCGCCCATTGCGGCAACTGTCTCGATACACGTGAAAAATCAGATGTAACGGTTGATGCACAGAAGGTACTCTCGTGTGTCAAGCGTCTGCGTGAACGCTATGGGAAAATGATGGTTGCCAAGGTGCTTGCCGGCGCATCAGATCAAAAACTGCTCTCTTTTCGGCTTGACCGGTTGCCCACATACGGCATTATGAAGGACCGAACGCAAAAGCAGATCAGTGAATTTATCGACTTCCTGACAGCCGAGCAATACCTTGTGCAGCAGGGCGGCGCTTTTCCCGTTCTCGCTTTAAGTGAGCGGTCGCTGCCGGTGCTCAAGGGAGAGGAAAAGGTCCTCAAAAAAGGACGTGTTCGCGCAGAACGATTGGCTGTAGACGATGCACTCTTCGAATCGTTGAAGCAGGTCCGTAAAACGCTTGCTCAGAAAGAGTTTGTTCCTCCATACATCATTTTTTCAGATCAGTCCCTGCGTGAGATGAGTGCGCGACTGCCGGCGACTGACCATGACTTCCTGATGATCAAGGGGGTCGGTCAGCAAAAATTAGAAAAATACGGACAAGCCTTCATGGAAGCAATTGCCGAGTATCAGACCGAACATTCTGAGGAGAAGGACCCGGTATGAGAAAATGCAATGCGCTTCCTAGGTTGAAAATAGTATCGGATACAGGTACAATGAGTCCTGTTGTTAACAAATCTCCTCACAAGATCACGAGGGGGTAGAGGCGCGGCAGTTAAGATAAGCGCATCTGAGGCGAAGAGAAGCCGGACGGTGCGCGTAAGGAACTGTTGCCGAAGTACATTCGGTTTCTCTTGCCGAGTGTGCTGGGTCCGTTTTCGAAAGGGGCGGGACTGTCACATGTTTTTTAGGCATGTGGTGTGCTATCGGTGGAAGATGTGCGAGGAGTAAATGGATCAATAAGCCTGTATTTTAAACAGATCTTATTCTTTTTTACTATAAAAGTTTCCCGTCCGCCGAAGGCATGATCTTGCCTTGGCGGGCGTTTTTAGTAACCATGAATTATATTCTTCACATATCTCCCCGAAATACAGAGAGGGAGAGAGAAAAAGTGCAGCAGAAGAGAAATAATCAATTAAGGCGCGGGTTAAAATCACGTCATTTGACGATGATCGCGCTTGGGGGAGCAATCGGAACAGGGCTTTTCCTCGCCAGTGGAAACGCAATCTATACGGCCGGTCCGGGCGGTGCGCTGCTCGCGTATGGATTAACAGGCATCATGGTTTATTTCCTGATGACCAGTCTTGGTGAACTGGCGACCTATATGCCGACAAGCGGATCGTTCAGCACCTACGCGACGCGCTTTGTCGATCCGTCGTTCGGTTTCGCACTTGGCTGGAATTATTGGTACAATTGGGCGATTACCATTGCGAGCGAATTGTCCGCCGCAACACTGATCATGAAATTCTGGTTTCCCAACAGTTCGTCGATGCTTTGGAGCGGTCTATTTCTGCTTGTTATCTTCTTACTTAATGCTTTAACGGTTAAGGGCTACGGTGAGTCGGAATATTGGTTTGCATTTATTAAAGTCGCAACAGTCATCCTTTTTATTGTTGTCGGGTTGCTGATGATTTTCCGTGTTCTTGGCGGCGGTGTGCCCGGATTTCATAACTTTGCCGTTGGTGACGCGCCGTTTCATGGTGGATTTCTGGCGACATTCGGTGTATTCCTCGCAGCCGGATACTCTTTTCAAGGAACGGAGCTGCTTGGTGTGAGTGCCGGTGAAAGCGAGCATCCGGAAAAAAGTGTTCCGAAAGCAATGAACACGATTTTCTGGCGGATACTCCTATTTTATATTCTAGCAATCTTCGTTATTGCCATGATCATTCCTTATACGAGTCATAATTTGTCTGCGACTGATCAGGTTATGGTCAGTCCCTTCACGCTTGTGTTTCAGAGAGCGGGGCTTGCGATTGCCGCGTCGGTGATGAATGCCGTTATTTTAACGGCGGTGCTGTCGGCAGGAAATTCCGGACTGTATGCATCGACGCGTATGCTCTATGCACTCGCTCGAAAAGGAAAAGCACCGAAATTCCTTGGCTATGTGACAACGCACGGTATTCCCATCTGGTCGCTTGTCGTTACAGCCGCGTTCGGTCTGCTTGCTTTCTTTGCCTCCGGATTCGGTGACGGTATTGTTTATAACTGGCTACTTAGCGCATCGGGCATGTGTGGTTTTATTGCATGGCTCGGCATTGCGATCAGTCACTATCGTTTCCGTCGTGCTTATGTTGCACAAGGAGGAAAAGTGAGTGACCTTCCTTATCGGGCAAAGTGGTTCCCGTTTGGTCCGTTGTTCGCTTTTGCGGTATGCATGGTGGTCGTGATCGGACAAAGCATCGGCGCATTTTCCGGCGGACGGATTGATTGGGGCGGAATTGTTGCCGCCTACATCGGTATTCCGATTTTTCTTGCTGTTTGGCTGATTGCCAAATGGAGGATGAAGTCAAAATTGATTCCGCTTGATCAATGCGATCTGTCGCGTCATTCGGATGATACCGATGAAATTTATGAAAAGTGATATTTAAAGTGATCGGCCATCATGCAAATACTGGGAAAAGCATTTGTTCGTGTTAAAATAGAGACAAGTCTAGCAAATGATTCAGAGAAGAGGAAAAAACATGCATGTACTACTGCAAATACATGGCCTCGTTTGGGGGCTTGTCGTGATTCTTTTTATCCTAAGCTATCTTCTCACGGAGCAAAAAGTGTGGAGTATGATCCTGAGGACGGCTTACCTGGTTATGATTATAACCGGGGTAGTCATGCTCTTCTTAATCCATTTCCCACTGGTGCCGACGATTAAAGGCGTGCTTTCCTTCGCCTTAATCGGACTCATGGAAGTGGCGATGGGTAAACGTAAGAAAAAAGAATCATCCTGGATCTTTCTTGTTTTGATTGCCGTGCTTCTGATCCTGATTTTGCTGATGGGTTATCATGTGATTTGAAAAAAGAACTTTTCCCGATGAATGCTGGGAAAAGTTCTTTTCATTTATTGGTTAATTTTGCACAGGGGTTTCATTGAGAATTCCGGAAGCTTTGATCCGTATGACGGCTTCCTTCAGGCGCTCCTCGGATTCGAGCAGTCCGGCTCGGACGAATTGATCGCCATGGGTACCAAATCCGGCACCCGGTGCCACCGCAACATGAGCACGTTCAAGCAGAGCGTCGGCAAAGGTTTCGGAGGTATAACCGCTTGGAACCTTGAACCAGCAGAAGAACGAGCCTTGCGGTGCGATAACATCCCAGCCGATCGCGCGTATGCCGGAGACGAGTACGTTGCGACGATGCTCGTACAGCGCGCATAATTCTTGAACGGATTGCTGCGGCCCGAGCAGAGCAGCTGCGGCTGCATCTTGAATGGCGCTCGGCACGTCCGAATGATCAATGTCATGGAACTGACTGAGAGCTCGAATAATTGAGGCATTGCCGACCGCGAACCCGATGCGGAATCCGGCCATATTATAGGTTTTCGACAACGTGTACACTTCAATGCCTTGTTCCTTTGCACCAGGAGTTTGCAGAAAGCTGAGCGGGCGCTTACCGTCAAAGCCGAATGCTGCATACGCGAAATCATGAACAACCGGAATATGATGCGCTTGTGAAAAAGCAACGGTATCCGCAAAAAATTCTTTTGTAGCCATTGCTCCGGTAGGATTGTTCGGATAGTTCAGCATCAGAAGCCTTGACTTTTGCAGAATGCTTTCAGGAATCGTTTGGTAGTTTGGTAAAAATCCGTCTTCAGCATGAACCGGTATGCCATAGGTTTCAGCGCCGGCCAAGTGTGGGCAAACAAAATAGAGCGGATAGCCGGGATCGGTTGTCAACATGACGTCGCCCGGATTCAGCATCGCTTGCGGAAGTGCCGAAATAGCGACGGTTGCGCCGTCAAACACGGTTACTTCCGTCTCCGGATCAACGGAAACACCGTATTCACGCATATAAAATTCACTGATGGCCTCTTTGAGTGTTGCTGTACCGCCCGCAGGAGGATATCCTTGATTTTCATGAAGCTGAGCAGCTTTATTCATTGCCTGAATAATTGGTTTGGGGGTCGGTTGATCAGGACTTCCGGTATGAAGATGAATGACATCAATGCCTTGCTTGACCACCGAATTGATCCGATGATCAATGCTTGTAAAGTAATTGGCGGGAAGTGCTTGAACCTGCCGGGATGGGATGAATTCAGCCATAAATAACCCTCTTTTCCTTACATTCTTTCTATACACTATGACCTATTAAGTAAAATCGTTCGCTGCGAATTGAGCAAACCATGATGCGGTCTATCAATCTTTCAGGCACGCAACGTATCCTATCATAACCTTTTTTTCTCTTCTTATCTACCTGCCGGAACCGTTCCGAACATGCTGAATAAACTAGTGTGAAATGCCTATGCATCTGCAGAATGAATAGGCCTGCAAATGACGGGAGCGGGAAGGGTGGAACTATGTTTGTCTATACAGTGAGAGCTGGTGACTCATTATTTGGAATCAGCCAAAAATTTGATATTCCTGTGAATACATTAAGAGCAGTAAACGGACTGACGGCGACGAATATCGTCACCGGTCAGTCGCTGCTCGTGACAAGTGATGTTTATACAGTACAGCCGGGCGACAGTCTTTGGACGATTTCACGCATGGCGTATGTTCCGTTAAGCGCGGTGCGTCAAGCGAATCCAGGAATTAATCCTGATCGCTTAAGCCCCGGTCAGAAAATTAATCTTCCGGCGATTGAACGCCGTGTGGCGACCCATTTCAGCTACACGCAGCTTCGGACACCGGCAATTGATCAAGCGGTAATTGCGGATAATGCACCATATCTAACCTATATTGGTTTGTTCGAAACCCATTTTAATTGGAACAGCGATTTGAGTCCGCTCAATGACAATGCAGCCGTACTTGCGTCTTGGCGCGGACGGGTGACACCGGTCATTACCGTTACCAATTTGACCGAGACAGGATTTAATTCAGCTCTTGTTCAACGCGTTCTGAACACACCGGATGTTCAGCAGCGCTTGATTGACAACATGATTAATTATGCCACGTCTGATGGGTACGGCGGCATCAATGTGGATTTTGAAGGTGTTCTTCCGGCTGACCGGAACGCTTTTGTTATGTTTCTCCAAGCGCTGCAGCAGCGTACGCAGGCGGCCGGGCTGAATCTCAGTATTGCGGTTCCGGCCAAAACTGATGATACGGTGCCGTGGGTGCGCGGCTATGACTATGCGGCAATCGGAGCCATTGTCGATCAATTTTTCATCATGGCTTATGACTGGCATTATGCAGGCAGCGAGCCGGGACCGACCGCACCGATTCAAGATGTCATCGCTACGGTCAATTATGCGGCCAGTGTGATGGATCGCAATAAGATCATCATGGGTACGCCGTTTTATGGCTATGACTGGCCGATTCCTTTTTCCAGCCAAAATCCGGGCAGAGCCATTACGTATCAAGCAGCGGTGAATCTTGCCATGAGTGAGCAAGTGCCGATCAACTATTCGACAGCAGATCAGGCAGCATACTTCTACTATACAGATGACAGCGGTCAAAATCGCGTTGTCTGGTTTGAAGATGTACGCAGCTTATTTGAAAAAGCGCAGATTGTTTATAATTCTCGAATCGGCGGTATTGGCACCTGGCAGCTCAATTTTGCGATGCCGCAGTATCCATGGGTATTCACCCACTTTTTCCAGATTCGCAAGGTTTAATTGGCTTGCATATCACGTGAAAACGCACGTCTTTCATGCTATGGTTAATCCTAGGTAAACACATAGGAAAGCGAGTGGGATGAATGGCAGTGAAGACGATTGGATTTGTTGGAACCGGAGTCATGGGCAAGGGTATGATTCGCAATCTGATGAAGGCAGGGTTTGCGCTTCAGGTCTATAATCGAACGAAAAGTAAAGCAGATGATCTTGTTTCGGAGGGAGCTGTTTGGAAATCGAGCCCTGCGGAAGCGGCCAAAGGAGCTGACGCAATCATTACGATAGTCGGTTATCCAAAGGATGTCGCTTCCGTTTATTTTGATAACGGGATCATTGATCATGCTGAAAAAGGTGCCTATTTAATTGACATGACAACCTCGTCGCCTCAGCTTGCGGAAAAAATTTATAAGGCAGCCGCGGAAAAAGGTCTGCACGCACTTGACGCCCCGGTTTCCGGCGGCGATGTCGGTGCAAAGAACGGTACGTTGTCGATTATGATCGGCGGAGATTCGGAAGATGCTGAGACACTGGCACCGGTTTTTCAAGCCATGGGTCAAAAAATTGTCTACCAGGGAAAAGCAGGCTCGGGTCAGCATACGAAAATGGCGAATCAGATTGCAATCGCCTCAAACATGATCGGCGTTGCGGAAGCATTAGCCTATGCAAAGCATGCCGGACTTGATACCGATACGGTGATGGAGAGCATCGAAACAGGCGCAGCCGGCAGCTGGTCACTGACCAATCTCGGCCGACGAATGCTGAAAGGCGATTTTGAACCGGGCTTCTATATCAAGCACTTGATCAAGGACGAGCGAATCGCGCTCGAATCCGCCGAAGCGATGGGCATGGATGCACCGGGACTTGCATTGTCCAAGAAGATCTACGATGAGCTCGCCGAACAAGGCGAAGAAAACAGCGGAACACAAGCAATCTACAAAAAATATTGGAATCAATAAATAGTGATAAGGAAAGACTGCGGCTGATGTCGCAGCCTTTTTTGCAAGATAAGAAAGTATAGAGCGACCGAGCAAGGTCGTGCCTTATAGCGGGTGAGAATCCCGTCGGAAAAGAGTTAGCCACTCATCCGTAGCGAGTCTTGGAGAACTAAGGGCAACGTTAGTTTTAAGCGTAGACAGCGAGTCAGTGGGCCGTAAGCCATGTGGTTGAAGGGAATGAGCCTCGAAAACTTATGAAAACGGGAACGCCGATGGCGTTATACTTCCAGAAGGCAACACTCCAATCATCGATAGGGTAAGAGGATTGGGGGTTCCCCGGGGTCTGAGACCATGGCACGCTGAGCATTGATAAGGGACGGCAACTCGGGAGATCCCAGCGGATCTTTCGAATGAAAGTATAGTGAACCAAGCAATCAAATGTGAGGACGCTAAATGTCTACTGGGAAGTCGGAGGAAACACATAGTACTAATGACGCTGGGTAATGCCAGTCGAGGAAAGGTGTTTCTCTTGTTCATGAATCTTATCGGGGACACATCGGCACACACGGAGGTGCAGTAAAGATGAACACAAAACAGGTAAGAATAGCAGAATTAGCGAAGGCGAATCCGGGGATGGCGTTCACGTCACTGGCGCACTTAATGGATGAAGAGGAATTGAGACAGTGTCATCGGGAGTTACAAGGCAACAAAGCAACAGGCATTGACCAAGTAACAAAAGTTGCCTATCAAGAAAACGTGGCGGATAACCTCTCCCACCTAGTCATGCGACTGAAGCAGAAAAGCTATCGGCCGCTTCCGGTGCGTCGCGTGTACATTGATAAGCCGGGTTCAACGAAGAAAAGACCGTTGGGCATTCCGGCTTATGAAGATAAAATTGTACAGCGAGGACTTGCGAAAATCCTTAATGCCATCTATGAACAGGATTTTCTTGACTGTTCCTTTGGCTTTCGTCCAAATAGAAGTTGTCATGATGCGCTCAAAGTGCTCAATGTCTCCATCGAAAAACGGTATACAAACTACATCGTTGATGTAGACATCAAAGGTTTCTTTGATCATGTTGATCACCAATGGATGATGCGTTTCTTAAATCATCGCATTAATGATCCAAGTCTACTCAGACTCATTGCGCGTTTTCTGAAGGCTGGATACATGGAGAAGGGGACGTGGTACGCAAGCGAACAAGGGACGCCGCAAGGTGGACTGATCTCGCCGATTCTAGCCAACATCTATCTTCACTATGTGATTGATCTATGGTTTATGAAAGTGGTGAAGAAGCAGTGTCAGGGACAGGCCTACTTGGTGCGCTACGCTGATGACTTTGTCTGTTGCTTTCAGTACAAACAGGAAGCGGAGCAATTCTATAGTGAACTCAAGCAGCGAATCGGTAAATTTAATTTGACGCTAGCAGAGGAAAAAGCGAGGATCATTCCTTTTGGACGTTTTGCTTGGGAAAATGCCAGACGAATTGAAAACAGGAAGCCAAAGACCTTTGACTTCCTGGGGTTCACCCACTACTGTGGGTGGAGTAAAAGTGGACACTTTCGAGTAAAACGAAAAAGCAGTCGAAAGAAAGTCTGCGCCAAGCTCAAAGCCCACGGGCAGTGGCTTAAAGCTCATCGAACGAAAGAGATAGACTCCATCATGGATCGGATCAAGCGCTCGCTGATCGGCTATTACAACTACTATTGTGTCACCGACAACATTCCAAGTGTGAATGCGTTTCGATTACAGGTGATTCGGCTGTTGTATAAATGGTTAAACAGAAGAAGCCAAAAACGATCTTATACATGGGAAAAGTTCAATCAATTTCTAAAACGATGCCCATTGCCTCAACCACGAATCAAGGTCAATATCTATCAACTTCGCCCAGAACTTAGCTATATTCTGTGAACCATGAACAAGAAGAGCCGTGTGCGTAAATAGCGCACGCACGGTTCTGTGAGGGGGACAGAGGATGTGAATCACTGCCCTACTCGACAGATTTTACCCCATTTTTAAACGAATAAACCAGTGCCTTGACCGAGAATCAAAGCGGAGGTGCGGCGCGCCTGCGGGATCAGGTGCCAGCGAGACCTCGCAGATTTCTGCTTGTCTGAGGAAGCTCGCGGTGCGCCCGCGATCGTGCTCTGTTGATGCGAGCAACCGAAGCGATGAGGTAAGCGTCCAATCTGATAAATAGGAGGAAAAATTACCCTTATTTAGAAAATGAACGAAAAAATAGCTTAAATAGGCGGAAAAATTCCGCTTATCGAATTGAAAAACATGAAAATGGAGGGTTTTGCTTTGCATAAGCGGAAAAATTACCCTTATTCACCGGCGAAACAAGCTCCATGGTGCATATAACCGGAAAATCTCCGCTTATTTTACTCGTTACCTAATGAAGGATCAGGATAATGAAACAGAAGTGAGATGAATGGGAGCATTTTTTATACTAGTAGCTGTGATAAAAACTCAACTATAAAAAACGGAAATGTTCGATGAAAATTTCACACCACTAATTAATAGAAACCTCTCTGAGCCGCAAATGAGACGAGTCATTGGACAGATGCTAGAATAAGAAAAGAATCGTTGTTGAGAGGACTGAACTCATGAAAAGTTTTATAGTAATTGGCGCTGTATTAGCCTTCCTGTCTGTAGCATTTGGCGCATTCGGGGCTCATATATTGAAAACGCGGCTCACCGAACAAGATTTGGCGGTATTTCAAACGGGTGTTCATTATCAGATGTACCATGCGCTGGGACTGATTGTGATCGGCATCCTCGCACTGACCGTATTCAGCGGGCAGAGCACGTTGCTTTCTTGGTCCGGATGGTTGATGGCAGTCGGTGTTCTGCTTTTTTCCGGCAGCTTGTATGCGCTGACGTTGAGCGGTGTTCGCATGCTTGGAGCCATTACACCGATCGGCGGCGTTGCCTTTCTCGCAAGCTGGCTGCTTGTTGTTATGGCCGCATTGCGCGCGTAATGGCACACAGTATTATTTAATTCGAACGATACTGGAGGCTTTTGCAATGGATTGGAGAGAAAATAGGGTTGAGTCTGCTCTAAACGGGACAAATCCAATGGTTCTAGCAAAAATGAAGAGCGGCTTTGCAGTTATCGGAGATACACAATTTTTACCCGGCTATTGTGTCTTACTGCCCAAAAAAGAAGTATTGAGCCTCAATGATCTGACAATTGATGAGCGGTCGCAGTTTCTCACAGACATGAGTTTAGTAGGAGACGCGATTATGAACGTGTGCCATCCTCTAAGAATCAATTATGATATCTTGGGGAATACAGACGCGTTCTTACATGCACATATTTTTCCAAGATATGAATGGGAAAAAGATGAGAGAAGAAAAATGCCTGTTTGGCTGTATGACTCATCAAATTGGTACGACGAAGAAAAGCATTTTAATGAGCATAAGCACGGCAAATTAAAAGAAGAACTGGCAAATTATTTGAAACATATATACGAAAAATAGCAGATTCGTAGTTGGCAGCTACGGAATCACTTGGACACAAAATGGAGCATCTCCTTGGGCGGAGGTGCTCCGTTTTTGTTAGAAAATTATCTTCCGGTCGGAGATTGCGGACCATAAGGATATTCATAGCTGAGCGGCCCGGTAAACTCGAAATAGTTGACGAAAACCATGGGAATTAGGTAACGGACGCGTGTTTCCTCATCTTCAATGATCACATGATCGCGCCCAGCGGCCTCGACCGTACCGGTAAATGATTTGGCATTCCATTGGCTGTTGCCTTCAAAGGTACAGTAAACCGTCGCTGTTTTGCCGAGATTCAGCCTTAAAATGTTTTCGATGTAGGATTGCTCAACGAACGGCAACGGCAGAACTTGCGGTACTGCAGGCGCAACTGGCTGACCGGTTTGCGGTACGGGTATTGTGTATGCAGGATACGGATAAGGAACCGTTTGCGCAGCAGGCGGGACTCCGGGAGCCTGTGTCAGCTGCCCTTGGAATGGAAAGGTACCGCTCGGTTGCTGTTGCGGTGCCACTTGCTGTCTTGAAGTGTCCCAGCCCGGCTGCGCGCCGGGATCAGGACTGAATGATGCACCATAAGGCCAGCTGTCTGGCGGAAATTGAACACCCATAAGTAAAGTCACTCCTTAGCAATAAAATGATCAATAAACACTTGGGCAGACGGATTCGCTTGGGGCAAAGAAGCAATGTGCTTTAAATCGTCCGGTGTTCCATTGATTGTACCATTGGGCGGGACAAGCGCCCGAAGGCTGGAAAAACCAAAGCGAATTGGATGCGGGATGAAAACGTTCACCATTAAGCGTGCGCTGGGCAAGGCGTTTGTCCACGCTACGCGCCGCTTGATAAAAGTAGCCCTTTTGTGTCGCTTCAAATCCACCGGGACTTTGGAAAACCATCTGTTGGATCGTCCTCAATCCCTCAAAGTCAAGGCAGTTTCCGAGCACGCGATTCACGCCGACGTTGCCGACCATCAGCATGCCGAGCTGACCGTCGCCTTCAGCCTCCGCACGCATCAGCCGGGCGAGCAGTGAAACATCATTAGCAGTGTGTTGAACCACGGCCATAGCCGTAAATACCTCCTTTGTGAAAGGAAAATACAACTTATTTTCAATAGGTATGAGCTCTCGGATATTCGTACCTTAAAGCCTATGCCAGGCAGCGCAAATAATGACAATGGATACCGGAAAATCGAATCGTAAATAAAAAAAGACCTGTTTTCAGGTCTTTCGATAAAGTGAAACAATTATAATGAAAACTTTTGATTAAAAAGTTCTTGTGATAGTTGCGTGCCAACGAAAAACGGCCCGAAGTCGCCAAATCGGGCGCTCGCTTCATCAAAGCGCATTTCGTAGACAATCTTTTTGAATTGCAGGGGATCATCTGAAAAAAGTGTGACGCCCCATTCCCAATCATCGAATCCAACGGAACCAGTGATAATCTGGTGAATTTTTCCTGCATATTTGCGGCCGATCTGGCCATGGCTTTTCATCATTTCCCGTCGTTCTTCCATCGGAAGCATGTACCAATTGTCGCCGTGCTCGCGCTTTTTATCCATCGGGTAGAAGCAGAAGTAATCGGTTTTCGGTAAAATTGGTTTTAAACGCTGCTGTACACGCGGATTGGCGTAGGGATCACCGCCGGATTTGCCTAGATAGTTGCTCAATTCAACAACAGAAACAAAGGAATAGGCAGGGTTTGCAACCTCGCCCAGCTTGGATTTATCGAATTCAGTTTCCAAATCGCTAAGCTCGTCCATGGTCGGACGAAGCGAAATCATGACGAAGTCCGCTTTCTGTCCGAGTACCGAATACATGGCGAAGCTGCCGCCGCGTGCATCTTCATTCAGTTCCGCTTGGGTCAGAAACTGATTGAATTCCATCAAAGTCTGCTGCCGTTCCCACTCGGATTTCGTTTTCCATTCCTGCCAGTCAATGGTTCGAAAATCATGAAGGCAGTACCATCCATCCAGCGTTTGGGCTGCTTCAGACATAGTGAACACCTCTTTTTTATTCTAAAAAAATAATAGATCAGCTCATGTGTCGCATGAGAAAAACCTATGGCAAGTTGCCATCATGGCTTGACTGGTTTTTCTTTCGCTTAACTTAATATAGCATAGATAAAGTAAGCAAGGAGTGCATGAAAATAACTTTCCCAATGTAGGATAAGCCTAATTGGTTTATACTTATTATAGATCAAATTTAATGAGGGGGCGGATTGACAAATGGCGGATTTATTTGAACGATTGAAGCCTGAGATAAAGAAGGGCAAACCATCCATAATTTTTCCTGAAAGTGAAGATGAACGGATTGTCGAAGCGGTACAAACCCTAGCGGAAGAAGAATTGATCGTGCCGATTCTCATTGGAAAAGTCGAGGATGCTTCCAATGCCTTAAAAGAGCTTGCTGATGAGAAAAAGGTTGTGTTCATGCATCCTGAGACGGACGAGAATTTACAGGCGATGATTGAAGCGTTGGTTGCGCGCAGAAAAGGAAAAACCGATGCTGCAAAGGCAGCGGATTGGTTAAAAGATCCATGCTATTACGGTACAATGCTTGTTTATATGGGCAAAGCGGACGGGTTGGTCAGCGGTGCGGCCCATTCAACAGCGGAAACCGTGCGCCCTGCATTGCAGATTATCAAGTCCCAGCCGGGAAAGAAACGCATTTCGGGATCTTTTATTCTCGTTAAAGGGGATAAAGAATTTGTTTTCGCTGATTGCGGTATTAATATCTCGCCGGACAGTGAAACCTTGGCGGAGATTGCGGTTGAATCTGCGGAGACAGCAAAAATGTTCGGCATTGATCCGAAAATAGCCATGCTTAGTTTCTCGACAAAGGGATCAGCGAAGGATCCGTCGATCGATAAAGTAACAGAGGCAGTAAAACTTGTTAAGGAACGGGAGCCGGAATTACTTGTGGACGGAGAACTGCAATTTGACGCTGCTTATGTGCCGGAAGTTGCTGCGAAAAAGGCACCGGGGTCACCAATTGCCGGCAAGGCAAACGTATTTGTTTTCCCAAATATTGATGCGGGGAACATCGGGTACAAAATGGTGCAGCGGCTCGGAGGCTATGTAGCAATCGGACCGATCCTGCAAGGCCTGAACAAGCCGGTGAACGATTTGTCGCGCGGCTGCTCTGCCGATGATGTCTACAAGCTGGCGCTGATTACGGCAAAACAAGCGTTAAGTGCTGCTCAGCCACAGAACGCGTAATAATCCAATCTGATTTTAATCTAATAAGGAGCACGGCCGATGCTTATTGCGGTTCGTGCTCTTTTTATACCTTGTCAGAAATTTATTTTCAAAAGGACTATCAATAAATCCTAAATCTGGAAGCTGGACATTTTTCCAAAAAGAACATTTGTAAAATAAAAATCGGAAGACATACATATTCTCCCGATTTTTGTGTACCTGTTTACTTAATAATAAATCTGTTTAGCATCTGAGGGCAAATCGTGCACGTGTTTCAAATAGGCGGAGACACGTTGGTCATCAGCAGTTGCATAGATATAACCGAAATGGTCGGCAACTTGCTTTGCCAAAATGCGAAACAGATTGCCCATTTGAAACAGCGACTGCCAAATGTGCTCGGGCTCAGCGTCCGGATAGGTGAGCAGATAGCTTTGCCATACTGATTTTTCAACATAGCGGGACAAGTACTTACCGCATTTTCCGGCACTCACTGTAAAATTAGTGCGTACACCTGCGTGCCAACCGAGCATTTTGAGCAACATCTCGCGGACATAGTGTTCGAGCATGGTCTTGGCATACGGTATTTCCCCGCGCCATAATCCTTTAGCCACATAAGGCGACACCCACCAGAATTCGTTACAGCAATCGACGAACTGTTTTGCGCTCGGTGGAATCATTCGATAATCCCGATCATCTGATGAAGGAACAGATGCAAATTGTCTATCTTTATCAAGCAGGATGATGCTCAGGCTGTCTCCATTTACCCATTCCTTTGCTCTTTCCAAGGTCATCAGCGTTAAATCAATCCGATTTCCGTCATCAAACAACATTAAATAGGCGAATTTATCCTTAGCAATATCGCCGAGTCCATTTCCAATATCCATCAGGTCAGGCATTTGCATGATGATTCGCTTGCCGAATTGATCAACCCAATGATGGTTTGCCGTAAATGAAGGAACATCGCGGACCACATAGACTATATCGTAATCTTGAAAACAATCGCGCGGTGCATCAGGATTGGTTCGTGATCCGTTCATAATCACAGCGCGAATTCGTTCATCTGCCTTTGCCTTATCTAAAATCAATGCCTTCATTTCTTGCTCATTTCTCATTTTTATTATCCTCCATTAATTTTTAATCCTGTAAAAGCAGGAATGGTGGAGGAGGTCGCGCACAAGTCTAAAACCGATTCAATCATATTTTCATAAGTCATTCCCCATTTTCTAAGTGATCGTTACCATTATTCCTAGGTTCGTTACTAGTTTTTATGACTTTGTTACAAGTTCGATGATTGGTTACAACTTTTCCTTGATTCGTTACAAGATTTCATAACTTCGTTACAACTCTTGGCTGTTCGCTCTTCGTCTTTCGTTTAAGAGTGGCAAGTGCGACTCCACCGAGAATTAAGATGCTGCCAATGGCGAAATTGATTGACAGTTTTTCGCCGAGAATGAGCCAGCCAAGCAGAGTGCCGACAATCGGCTGGAAGAACAGAAAGAGTGAACCGGCACCGGCATCAATCATGGTCAGTCCTTTATTCCAAAGAAAAAATGCCCCGGCTGTCGACACAATGCCAAGATAGAGTATGCCTGCGATGACCGGTCCATTGGCAAAATGAATGGTACCCATTGACCAATCTCGGATCATAAATGGTGTCGTGAAAATCAGTGCAAAGAAAATCGAGTAGGTCGTAATCACAAGCGATGATAGTTCTTCAGCCGCCTTCTTGACGTATACGGAAAGCAGCGCCCAGGTGATCGCGGCGATGACTAAAGTGATGCAGCCCCAAAAGTAATTACCGAGCTTGTCGGGTAATCCGATGGTCAGGATGACGCCGCTGGTCGCGACGACAAGCGACATGATTTTCCGAATGGAAAAGGCTTCTTTCAATACAAAACGTGCGAACACGACGACAAAGGCTGGTGTCGCTGAGGTGATCATTGCACCGGTGTGAGCATCGGAAAGCTTCGTGCCGATAAATTGGCAGGCGATTGAGATAAAATAGCCGATAAAGCCGATCCAAATCAGCATCCACCATTGCCCTTTGCTCAGACGGAGTCGTTTGCCGGTTTTCTTTTGCTGAATCCACAGAAGGATAAACAAAAGCATTGATCCAAGCAGGTAGCGCAGCCATACAAGTGCAAGCGGAGTGACGAACTGTAAAACATATTTACTCACTACATACATGCAGCCCCAAATTGCTGCCGCAAGCGCCAGATAAATAGCACCGATCATTGATGATTTCATGGTTTATAGCCCTTCTTTTATGGGATTTTTTTGTAAGTGAAGTATCCCGAGGAAGGGGTAAGAGGCAGATCATTCGCCGGTACCCTTGCTCAGGAGCGAAGGGCAGGTTGATCATTTTCAAAAAGATCAAGATAATAGCGCATGACGGAATCCTCCTTGACAGACTTTTAAGACTATTATAAACGAACTGTGTGAAAATCTATAGATTGATTAATCATATAAAAGTATAAATTGATTAGGACTACATGTTGGTCATGTACGAATAGATTAAAAGCCATCGCGTCAAATTTCTGCGCGATGGCCATCATACAGATGTTATTCAAATAAATGCTGAGCGAAATATTCGTTTTTCTTAATACCGGCTGGAATAGCGAAAAGGCCGGTTGCGACATGATCGGTGTATTCGTTGAGTGCGTCGCTTTTCCCGAGTACACGGAGCATCGGGATAAAGCTGTCTTGCGGTTTGTTTTGAAAAGCGATAAACAGCAAGCCCGCATCAAGATTTCCTGTTGTCGGCTGGATACCGTTTGTATAAGAATAAGCGCGTCGAAAAATCTGTTTGCCGGTTCCATGTGCCAGCCGAACATGTGAATTTACCGGCTGCTTGCTCATAATCACCGGTTCTTTCTCATGAGTTCGTCCGAAGGCTGCGCCGGAATCTTTTTTTCGACCAAAAACATTTTCCTGATCGCTGTATGAGTCACGATCCCAAGTCTCGATAATCATCTTGATCTTACGATAGCCGAGATAGGTACCGCCACGCATCCATTTTGGTTCATCATTGCCGGCCCAGATGACTTTTTCCTGATCGACGGCATCGGTTACATTAGCCGTGCCGTCTTTAAAGCCAAATAGGTTACGCGGCGTTTTTCCCTTTGCTCCATTCAGAAAACCGGATTCCATCCAGCGGATATTCGCTGTTCCAAGTGCTTCCTTGATCAGATTGCGCAGAGCATGAAAAGCGACTTGCTGGATGTCGGCACATACCTGGACGCAAATGTCGCCATTTGAGATGGATGGATCGAGCGTTTCGTGAGCGATTTTCGGCATCTCTGTCAGCTGCTTCGGCATTTGATTCGCCAATCCGAAGCGGTCCTTTCCACCTTTGATAAAAAAGGAGTGACCGAGACCAAAGGTGATGGTCAGATTGGCGGCGCCAAGATCACGCGCCTCATTCGTATCGTTCGGCGGCAGTTCCTTGTTGCTGCTGTTGATTTCCCTCTTGCCCTGCGTCAGCGTTGCGGCAAGCTGTGTCCAGGAGATAAAGAGTGCCATGATCTTCGCTACGTCATGAATCGACGGATCAATGTCGAATGCCGCAAGATAACCGTAGCTTTGATGTACGGTTGTAACACCAGCTTGATGTGCTCCGAAAAAGGGAACTTTGGATTGATTCGCAGGCTCCGCTGCTGTTTTGCCACCAAGCAGTTCAAGTGCCGTGCCCAATCCGCTTGCACCAAGGGCAATTCCGCCGCCGGCAAGTGCCGTCATTTTTAACATTTCCCGCCTGGAGTATCCCTTTTTTTGCTGCGGGGTACCAAGTTCATCGTTATCCATTCGGGATCGACCTCTTTCTTAATTAGAAAATTTTCGCCGTTTGAGCCATCAGCTTCGAGAGTTTGCTGAGCTCGTTGCTGATTTCTCGGATTTGTTCTTTGCTGAGCTTTGTGTAATCTTCGTATTCCGTATCGGACTTTTTGTATTTCAGCATTTGCTTATCAAATGCCTGGAATTGTTTATCGATTTGGTTTGCCAGGTCCTTATGTCCCTGATTCAGGGCAGGAATGGCCGCTTGATAAACGGCTTCGGAGCCGTCAACGTTTGCTTGCAGGTCGACTAAATCGGTGTGAGAATAACGTTCTTCTTCACCGGTAATTTTGCTTGTTGCGGCTTCTTCAAGCAGTTCCATAGCCCCGGCAACCATTGCTTTAGGGGTTAATTTAAATGTCTTTGACTTTTTCTGCAGATCAAGAACATCGGCCATTAATTTATCGGCATATTTGCCCTGACCCTTGAGGCTGTTCTTTTCCCACAATGCGCGTTCGATTTCGTGGAAGCCGGTCCATTTAGAGAGATCATCAACATCATTAACGCATGCGTCAATTGCGGGATCCAAATCGCCGAAGCTTTCAGCAATCGGTTCGGCACGTTCATAGTAAATACGTGGTTCAGCGTAAAGCTTCTTTGCTTTTTCAATATCGCCGTCTTTAACAGCTTTCACAAAAGGCTTAGTTGTTTTCACAAGCATGTCGATTTGTTCATCGGCATATTTGAGATAATCATCCACGGCTTGATCCATCTGTTTCGATGGTTTTGATTTGGTTTCCTTGGCAGTAAGCAGATCATTTAATTGCTCAGTCAGCGCGCTGCTGTTCTCCTTTATCTGTGCAACATCAGGATCAGCAAGATTGGATTGTGCGTAAATCGGCTGTTGATAGCGTTCGATTTTCGCGTATTGAAGCGGGAATCGGTCACGTACGTTATTTTCATAGGAAAGCCATTGTGTATTAATTTGCTTGCCATATTTTTTAATTTCATCTGTATCGTTCTTTTTCAAAGCGGTCTGGAGCTTGCTGTTCAGTTGTTTCATTTTGTTCGTGCCCTGCTTGACCGGGTCACTTGTTGTCTGCGATGTTTTCGTACTGCCTGACTGTTGCGAACTGCTGCATGCAGTGATGACCGGAAGAAGCAAGATTGCCATTAATAGTAGAAAGACAATTTTCTTTTGATGTTTCATAATGATTATTAAGCCTCCTTGGCATGTGTTTGTGTTTTATGTGATAACGCTGTCTGCTGTTCTTTAAGTATGATGAAGATGAAGAGCAGTAAGCATATAGCCTGCGGAACTGTGCTGTACCATGATGGGAAAATACTCAGGCTGTTGATTGACGGCAGGGCCTCTGAAACCGTTGAGGGGAGGACGCCTGCCATTTGAAGACTGTGAATACCTGATCCCATAAATTTGAAGCATAAGTAAAAGATGACAAAACTTGAAATCATGAAAAACGGACGGAGCGGCAGCAGAACGCCAAGCTTCAGCATGAGAAAGCCGATGACAACGAGTACGCCGAAACCGACGGCAATACCTGTTGCCAATTGCGTGTACGGCATGCGTCCGGCCATTCCGATTAAGAAGATGACCGTCTCCATTCCTTCGCGAAGTACGGCGATAAATGCAAGCACGGCGAAGGAAATCATTTTTCGCTTACTGATCGCCTGACTTGTTTTGGATTTGATAAACGCGTTCCAGCGTTTAATGTCCGCATTCCGGTGCAGCCAATAGCCTACATAAAGCAGCATCAGACTTGCGACCACTCCGGACCAACCGTTGATCAATGAATTGTTGTTTCCAAAGGCAGCGACTGAGAGCAGAAAGGAAACGAGCGCGCCGACCGCAAGACATACGATCACAGCGAGGCTTGTTCCGCTCCAGATCCACACCTTTGCCGGCTTTGAATTTGCTTTGCGCGCAAAGGTCAGCAGTGCACCGATTACCAGCAGTGCCTCAAGACCTTCGCGAATCGGAATCAGAGCAGCATCCCACATTCCATAGTTTGCTGATGCGAGCGGCTTCAAACTTGTGATCATTTCATCGACCAGCGGCAGCGCTTTTGTTCGTGTTTTTGAATCAGCGAGGTACGCATCCATCATAACTAAATCTTTCTCAGATTCGGTATAGATGCTTTGCGATTGGCTGACAACATCGCCTTCAACGGACAGCCAATCCTGTTGAAGCTGCTTGACCTGAGATGCGGCGGTGACCCAATCCTTCTGACTCATCGACTGTTTCGCGTTGCCAAGCTCGGTTATGTAAGAAGACAGAGAGTGATGTCCCGACTTGGCGGCTCCGCCGTACAAACCGCTTTGATAGTCTTGGAGTGTCTGTCGAAGTGCGCCGACACTTTTTATCGCTTCTGTTCGATCACCATTGAGCAGATCCAACGACGCAGAGCTTATATCCTGGCTTAATTGGATCGAGGCGTCAAGAGAACTCTTCGAAACGGCAGTTTTATTGTTCTGCCACCATTTTTTAAAGGATGAAAAATCTGCTTCTGCCGATTTATTGTTCTGCAATGCAGTGATTGCATGATTTAGATCCTTGAGCGCTGGAGAAACATCAATTGCCTTTTCTGCATGTGCTGGTAGCGGATACATCGACAGCATCGCGATCAAGCAAATCAGTGTAAATGCTCCGATGCACCGACCGAATTTCATAGTGAAGCACCTCCAAGACGGTAATGATAATCATTTTCAATTAAACAAGTATAGTTTAGTAGCCCAGAGACATACTGTCAATATAAATTTAAATAAAATGATCAATATTGTGACAAATAGTATAGATTAATAATATGCATGTTAATTGGCTGGCTATTCATGTGGGAAATCAGAATCAGAAGGTGTCAATTGATGATGCAGGATCGGTTAGGCAAATCGAGGCATATTCACACAAATGTTGCGTGCTTGCATCGACTATTGATTTCATAAGAAAAAACCGGGCAAAAAACGCCCGGTCCATACTTCCGCAGGATGCGGTGGCTTTCCCGTTGCATACAGGACATATGCATATTTAGCGAAAGCTCCTTCATCACTTTTCTGTTTCATTATCCTGATCCTTCATTAGGTAACGAGTAAAATAAGCGGACATTTTCCGCTTATTTGCACCATGGAGCTTGTTTCGCCGGTGAATAAGGGTAATTTTTCCGCTTATGCAAAGCAAAACCCTCCATTTTCATGTTTTTCAATTCGATAAGGGTAATTTTTCCGCCTATTTAAGCTATTTTTTCGTTCATTTTCTAAATAAGGGTAATTTCTCCTTCTATTTATCAGATTGGACGCTTACCTCATCGCCCAACTGATAAGAGCAGATTGGGAATCAGCAGCTTATGAGGCTTATCGTCGTACCAGCGGTGTTTTCTTTTCTAGTAAGAAAAAACCGGGCAAAAAGCACCCGGTCCTTACTTTCACAGGACATATGCATATTTAGCGAAAGCTTCTTAAACCTATCCGGATTTTGAATCTGCTGCGAATGCTCGCTTACCGCGGGCGTCCCACATCCTTCGTGTTTGGTTCCCAATCCTTTGTTTTGCAAAAATCATAAGCTTTTCTTTACTCATGTAAAAAAAACGCCGCAGCTATGCGGCGATTCCTTCATTTCTTAATAAATCCTTCTTCAACTAAATATTCTACTGCTTCTTTATAGGTACGGAACGTTCCATCGAGCTGGTCGCCTGCATAGACGTTCCAAAGCTCGTTGTCATAAATGATTTCAAGCTCTTGGCGTCCGCTTGGCGTCACCCATCGTTCGTGATCATTGCCGTCTGCTGTTTCTTTTTCATAAACACCTTCAGGAGAAAGGGCAAAGATTGCTTTTTTCAGCAGTGTGCGAAGCTCCTCTTCGGAGAAGTCGCGAATGTTGACCATGCCTTTCGGATCAGCCTCGTAGCCTTCAATGCCCTTTGCATATACATAGCCGTTGCCATTCGGATGCAAATGGTACACGATGGTTTTTTTATCTGCAGCACTTCCCGGATATTGAAAATTCACACGTCCCAGTGAGACAGATTTGCACTCTAGTTCAGGAAACGATTCGAAAATCGATAATTTTTGATTGTAATCAAGTAGCAAAGATTTCTTCAACTCCATTTATTCAAATTTGTCGGTTCATTATAGCATACACAGGTCTTTAAAGATAATGGCGTAAATACGGTTTAACAAATCTTTGATGATCTAATTGAACTAGTGTGCTATATTACTAGTACAATGAGAATCGAGGGGATGCAAGATGAACGCGCGCAAGGAAGAACGAAAAAAAGTGAAAAAATACTTTCGTCACTTGGCGATTACGCTTCTGTTTCAGGCGGGAACGCTGTGGGGTGTTGTTGGTATTTATCTAATTGCTTTGATTGTACAAACGATGTTTCTTCATCCTCATTTAACGGAACAGCAGCTTGAAGCGCAGGTAGTAACACCTTTGAGTGAGAGCGGATGGCCGATGATTGTGGCAGTTTTGATTGCCTTTATCCCATTATTGATTTATCGGAGCAAGAAATTCTTTACTTATGATCTGAGAACGACGAAGCGAAAGATGACGGTGAAGGTATTTGTTCTTGGGCTGTTCGCAGTGCTTGGGGTGAATACCATGATTACACCGGTGATGTATCCTGTGGAGTGGATGCTCAATCTTTTCGGATACACGGCTGAACCGTCAAGAGAGATCTTGGAAGGTTCCAGGACAACAAGTATGTTCATATATACATGCTTGATCGGGCCGATCTTTGAAGAATTTATCTATAGAGGCGCGGTGATGCGCAGCTTGGAGCGGTTCGGTTCTGTTTTTGCGATTACGATTTCTGCGCTGTTATTCGGTATGATGCACGGGAATATCATCCAGATTCCTATGGCCTTCTCGGTAGGAATCGTCCTTGGCTACTTAGCCAAAACCTATGGTATCTGGTTGACCGTACTGATTCACATTGCTAATAATCTGTTCAGTGAATTGTACAGCGCACTTCCTTCAGCCGTGTGGTCAACTGTTTTTGACTTAATTATGTCTGCTGTTTTAATGAGCACAATCGGTATCTTCCTTTATAAAAATAAGCATCACTTAAAAAAATGGTTAAGCGACATACGTCAAAAGCAACCGGAAAAACGGTTGTGGCTATACTTTTTTACGTCTATTCCAGTGATCCTGCTGCTTCTTACTAATTTTGTGGTGACTATTCTCGGCATTGAAAAACTGTAAATATACACCATCGGAGCTTGATAATACTATTGATCTAGTGTACTATTAAACTAACACAGCGATATAAAAACGGGGGAAAGAGCTATGGCAATTTGGTTTACATTATTTAAAAAGGAATTACGGCTGGGCTGGATGGCATTCATGATTTTTCTAATTCTGCAGCTCTTATTAATGGGACTGGGTATTTTTCTGAATATGCGTTTCGGTGATCATTCGAACGCAGCTCCAATGATTATCGGCATGATGCTGACCATTTGTCTGCTTTTCTATGTTCCGGTCTATCTGCTCTTTAATGCGATACAAGAGCGCAAGACATTTCATCTCTGGATGCAGAATCCGCTGCCCGCATGGTCGATGCTGCTGGCAAAGTTGGCGGGGGCATTGGTCTATTTTATTGTGACCACGGCAGTGGTTGGCGGCTATACATGGGCGAGCATCGCGCTTGCTCAAAGCAAAAATTTGCCGCCGCAGCTTTCTTTATTCCGCGTGGCTGTTCTGGCCGCATTGGTTCTGCTTTGGTGCGGAATCGGAGGCGGTGTGACTTTCCTGTTCCTTTGGACGGCTCGGCGCACGATGCGTTCACGGATTGGGAAGTGGTCATGGCTCGTACTGATTGTTGGGATTGGCATCTATAGTTACGTCGATAACAAACTGACACAATCAGGAATTTTCGATTTTCTCACCAACTGGGGTCATATACCAGACGCTTCTTTAATTCGCTTCGTTTTTCCTCAAAAGGCTGGATTGGACGGCGGAACATCGGGCCTTTTCAGTGACTTTTCACTAGGTTCAGATACCCTTTATTTAGGAAGCATCGTCTTCGATCTGCTGATTACGCTGATTGTTTTTCTCATTACGTCATGGCTTACGGATCACGAGTTGGAAGCATCATAAGTGAACAGGAATATAGAGATCAACTTTAAGGAGGCAAGCGAGCATGGCACAATCATTCAATACATCAGTTCCCATCTACCTGCAATTATGCGAGCGGATTAAAAATAAGATCATCCGTGGAGAAATCGGAATGGGCGAGCGCTTGCCGTCCGTGCGCGATACGGCTATTGATTCTAGTGTGAATCCAAATACGGTGCAGCGAACTTATAGAGAATTAGAAGAAAGCGGAATCGTAGAGAAAAAAAGAGGCCAGGGGACTTTTGTGACCGAGGATCCGGCCATTCTTCAAAAAATGCGTGAGGAATTAAAGATCAGTCATATTAATCTTTTTGTTTCTGAAATGCGTGAAATGGGTTATTCAGACAAGGAAATGCTAGCTGGATTGAAGGATTATTTAGTTACAAAGGAGGAAAAAGAATGATTCAGTTAGAAGGAGTAGTGAAGCGCTATTTAACGAAAAAAGCACTGGACGGCATCAGTCTTCAAATTGAACCCGGACATATTGTCGGTCTGATCGGATCAAATGGGAGCGGTAAGTCGACAACATTGAAACTGATCGCGGGGCTTCTTCAGCCGACGCACGGTACAGTTCTGGTTGACGGTGAAGTCTCAAACCGCAGAATCTGCCGGAAGGTCGCGTATTTGTCCGAGCTTGACGCGTATTACTCTTTTTTTACAGTAGCTCAAACCGTCGACTTCTATGCTCGGACCTTCAGCGATTTTAACCGTGAGAAGGCTGAAGAAATGCTCGATTTTATGAAGCTTGACCGCAATCAAAAGGTCAAGCATCTTTCGAAAGGAAATCGCGGCCGGTTAAAAATTGTTGTGACGCTTGCCCGTGAAGTTCCGTTCATTCTTATGGACGAACCGCTTTCCGGACTGGATCCGATGGTGCGAAGCTCAATCATTAAAGGTTTGATTTCATTTATTGATTTGGAAAAGCAGACCGTAATTTTAACGACACATGAATTGCAGGAAATTGAACCGCTGCTTGACACTGTTGTTCTAATCAAGAACGGAGTGATCCTTGAGCAGAAAAGCGTCGAAGACATTCGTTGTAATGAAAATTTGAGCCTAGTGGATTGGATGGTGGAAAAGTATGAGCAGTAATGCCGAAGTAAACAAACCGGCTGTGCGGCTGGAGCATGTCAGCAAGCGGATCGGCCGGAAGACGATTATTGATGATTTGAGTTTTGATATTTACAGCGGCGAGGTATTTGGATTTCTCGGACCCAATGGAGCAGGGAAAACAACAACCATTCGAATGATTGTTGGCCTGATGCGGATGACCCGAGGCAATATTTACATACAGGGACACAGTATCAAAGGCGATTTTAAAAAAGCAATCCGTCAGGTCGGCGCGATTGTGGAAAATCCGGAGATGTACAAGTTCCTTACGGGTTATCAAAATCTGGTGCATTATGCACGCATGATTCCCGGTATCAGCAAGGATCGGATTATGGAAGTTGTGAAACTGGTCGAACTGCAGGATCGAATTCACGAAAAGGTAAAACGCTATTCACTTGGAATGCGCCAGCGGCTCGGTGTTGCCCAGGCACTGCTGCACCACCCGTCGGTATTAATTTTAGATGAACCGACAAACGGGCTTGATCCTCAAGGAATCCATGATTTGCGCAACTATATGCATAAGCTTTCGCGTGAGGAAAATGTGGCGGTTATCGTATCGAGTCACTTGCTCGCGGAAATGCAGCTGATGTGTGATCGAATCGGTATTCTGCAAAAGGGCAAGCTGATCGGCGTTGAGACAGTCAGTGAATTTATCGAAAAAGGTGCCGCTAAAGTACGGATACAAGTCGATGACAGCAGGCTTGCTGCACAAATTTTAAAGGATAAACTTGCAATCGATGCGGAAGCTCCCGATGAAACAACCATTGAGGTTCCGGTTGACCATGAAAAAATCCCGGTGGTCATTGACACCTTAGTCATCTCGAAAATCAAGATTTACAGTGTTAGAACCGTCGCCAAATCACTGGAAGACAGATTCCTGGAAGTAACAGGGGGGAAGAGCGTTGAGTAACTTTTTTGGATTGCTTCAAAATGAAAATATGAAAATTTACCGCAGAAGTTCTGCAAAAGTCATGATCATCATTATGTTGGGACTGATCCTTGCTGCAGGTTTGATTATCAAATTTTCCGGCGATCAGCCTAAAGATGATCCGCACTGGAAACAAACATTGGTTCAAGAAAATAAAGAACTGAACAAGCAAATGGCATCCGTTAAGGGAAACAAACAGGCGACGGATTACTTCAAGAAGTCGATCGCTATTAATGAATACCGTGTTAATCATAACCTGAAACCGGAGCAAGGCGAAACATTGTGGAAGTTCGTTGAAGATGCCGCAGGGAACCTGATCCTTGTCATTAGCATTTTTACCATTATCGTGGTGTCGACCTCCATTGCCAGTGAATTTGATACCGGAACGATTAAACTGCTTCTAATCCGTCCCATTTACCGTACTCAAATTCTGCTTTCCAAATATATTTCCGCACTGCTATTCACGGTGGTTTGCCTGATCACACTCTTTATTGCCTCATGGCTGCTTGGAGGTATCCTGTTCGGATTTGGCGGGGCGAGCGAAGCTCATCTGGTTTATGACAACGGAACAGTCTACCAGTCCAGTTGGACACTCGCTATTTGGAAGGACTACCTGCTCAATTGCGTATCCCTGTTCATGATGGTCACCTTTGCCGGACTGATTGCTGCCGCATTCAGAAACGGAGGCCTTGCGATCGGTTTGTCGATTTTCACATTGATGGCTTCATCCATTGTTGTTACTTTACTACAAAAATTTGACTGGGTGAAATATGTCTTGTTTGCCAATACGGATTTAACGCAATATACAACCGGAACACCGCTACGTGAGGAAATGACTCTTGGCTTTTCACTTGCAGTCCTAGCTGTATATTATGTGATCTTTGTGCTTATCGGGTGGGCTTTCTACACGCGGCGCGATATTAAAGCATAATTGTAATAAATCACAGGAGGGGGACCGGGCGCTTTTTGCCCGGTTTTTCTTATGGGAAAATTTTCATGAGTGGTGAAATTCTCTCATGCTCCCCCTTTCGTTAATAAAATATTCATAATGAGAATGTAAGCTTTAAGTATGCTAAAGAAAAGGCTTGCGAAAGATTCAAGGAGGAGAACGAATCATGAAGAATATCTTTTCTTTTAAAGTCTATGCTGCCGCATTTCGCGTTAAGCAAATGATTCGGTTTTACAAACACTGTGAAAAGTTAGGTCAAGATGTATACATTTATGGAAAAAACCAAGTCAAGCAAATACACAAGATGTCGGATTGGCTAACAGTTTTGATCGAGAATTTGTCTCTTGGCGAAGAATGTCTGGTTGTTGTGGAAGGCAGCAGAGTCAGTCAATTGAGAAACTCATTTTCAATGGCCTGAACCGTTCGTAAAAAGTAAAAAATAAGCAGCCGGCTCTGATTGGAGCATCGGCTGCTTATTTTTAGATTCAACTGTGAATAACAACTTTTGTATTGTATGGGATATGCTCATAAATCCATTTTGCGTCGGGGACAGTCAGATGAATGCATCCGTGCGAATCTTTCTCGCCCAATCTCTGTGCATCCGCTGTCAGTATACGCTTGTTTTCATCCATCGGCACACTGTGGAACAAGAATTCACCATGGTTTTTCCATGAGACCCAATACTTCGCGCCTTCTTTGTACTTTGGTGAATAGAACCATTTGCCGCGCTCAGCCTGAATGTAGTAAGTGCCCGTCGGAGTCGTCATATCCGGTTCGGTGTCTTTTCCCGTTGAAGCAATCATCGTGTACAAGGTTTGCGAACCTTTCTTTATATACACTCTTTGATTTTTTATCGAAACATCAATCCAAACGGGTTCATTTTGTGTCAGAACGGGATAACTTCCGCCTGAGGGCTTGTCCCAATTGACTGGGATCGCTTCTTGCTTGGATGTTTGGCCATTTTCTTGCTCTGAACGGCCGACATTAACTTTATCTGTATGACCCGAAGCACTGTTTGCCTGAAAAGAGGGCATATAGGAAGTTAACGTCAAGGACAGAAACAGAGCAGCAATGATGCCACATCCCTTAATCAACACGTTCATCGTTACCCTCTTTCTTCTTCAATCATGTTGTTCTGCCAGTAATATTTTTCGAAGGGTGTTGCCCTAGGTGGGGCAATTCATTCAATTTGCACCAAGGATTTTTTCGTTTCTGCGAATCATGCGATCATAGTATTGCCCAAAATAGCGAATTTCTTCATCTGAAAGTGAAGCAGATGAGCGAATCGGCGCAATCGATTGCAAGGTTCGGAGGCAGGCACCTGCAATCTCCGGTGTGGTGCATGACTTCCCTGTTATTTCTTCAAGGGAGGCCATCACGTCCGGATCGATGTCCGGATAAGCAAAACGTGTTGTTGCCTTTTTCAATCCATGCAGGTAAAAGTCGCGAATGATGCGTGCACGAGCAGATCCGCTGCCGGAGACGCAGAGATAGATTTGCACAGCGACGCCTTGTTTGACACGACGCTGCGAAATGCCTGCAAATTTTTTGCCGCGAACGCTGAGATCATATCTTCCGGGGCAATAGGATCGGGTGATCTCACCGCTTTCGAAAGAAATGCCGAGTGGCGACAACATTTTTCGGATGAAATCAACCATCGCTTGAAATGCGTCATCTATAGAAAGTGAGTGTTCCTTTTCAGAAAAGATCAGAGAAAGATTAAGGACTCCTTCATCAAGAACGACAGCGAGACCGCCGGAATTACGCACGATATAGGTAAATCCATAATCGCGCAGAACTGTCAATCCGTCCTGGATGTGCGGGAGTTTCGTGTCCTGAATGCCAAGCATCACCGTTTGATGATGTACCCACAGTCTGGCGGTACACGGTGACTCGCCTGAACCCACTGCTTCGCAGATTGCATCATCAATAGCGAATGACTGCCTGCCGTCGAATCCGCTGCCAAGCGTTGATTGATCAATCACACGCCAAAGTGGCTGGTCAAGTAGCGACACAAGGAAAACCTCCTTCGAAACTGCAATATCTACGTCTATTATAGCAGGCATTGAGGAAACTGCTGATTAAGAAATGCTGTGCGAGTTGCATGTGCATTGACTTTAATCAGGTTTCCGGATAAGGTTCATGAAAACTTTAATTAACGATGATAAAAATAGTGTTTCCATGTATCTGGTGGCACCTTTCTTGTTTCAATTGACAAGGTATAATTAAAAAATAGCGGACGGTGAAAAGGATGGATGAAATGGATCTTGTAACACGTACGGCAAATTATATACAAGAAAAATTGTCTGGTGAGGGCAGCGGTCATGACTGGTGGCATATACATCGCGTTTACGAGACGAGTATACAAATTATGGAAAGTGAAGCTGTGAAGAACATTAGAGCGGATGTCGTCGCACTTGCTGCTTTACTTCATGATATTGCGGATTGGAAGTTCAATGGCGGTGATGATGGGGCGGGACCGCTCGCAGCAGCAGAGTGGCTTCATTCACAAAATGCTGACGCCTCCGTCATTGAAGCAGTATGCACCATCATTCGTGAGCTTTCATTCAAGGGTGCCGGTGTGCGGACGCCGATGTCGAGCATGGAGGGTAAAATTGTACAAGATGCTGATCGGCTTGATGCGATTGGAGCAGTCGGCATCGCTCGTGCCTTTGCCTATGGCGGTTATAAAAAGAGAGAAATGTTCAATCCGACTATTCTGCCGGTCTTGCACCAAACGGCGGAACACTATAAGGCGCAGCAGTCGACAACGGTTAATCACTTTTATGAAAAACTGCTGCTCCTGCGGGATCGTATGAACACAGAAACCGGGAAAAAACTTGCAGAGCAGCGCCATCTTTTTATGATCCAATTTCTGAATCGTTTTTTTGAAGAGTCTCATGAAACAAATGCAAAGCACGCGCAAATACTTCACACAATGCTTGATAATGGAGGAAGAGCAGATGAATGAGGAGCAGATTCGGATTTTCGATGAACAGGGAACACCGATTGGAATAAAATCGCGTGATGAAGCCCATAGAAAAGGTTATTGGCATGAGACCTTTCATTGCTGGTTTGTGGAAAAAAGTGACTCGGGCAGCATGATTTACTTGCAGCAGCGTTGCCATGAGAAAAAGGATTTTCCCGACTTATACGACATCACAGCAGCCGGGCATATCAAGGCGGATGAAACAGTTTCGGATGCCATTCGCGAGATTCATGAAGAACTCGGTGTGCCGGTTCAAATGGAAGCACTGATGCCGCTCGGCGTGATTCGAGATGAAATTGTGCGAGGTGATTTTATTGATCGCGAACGGTGTCATGTCTTTCTATGTGCCAATTACTATAAAATGAGTGCATTCAAGCTTCAAAAGGAAGAGGTTGCCGGAATGTATAAAGCCGCTTATCCGGATTTTGCAGCATTTGTCCAAGGCACAATACAAGAATTGAATCTAGCAGGTTTTGACGAGTCGAATGGAGCACGCATTTGGCGGGAACAAATCATAGATCGGGAGCAGTGCGTGCCTCACAGTTCAAACTATTACAATAGCTTGATAAATAAGCTGAGTCAGCTTCCGCTTTTTCAGTGAAACGAGTCCGAAACTCGCAAAAAAGATACTTTATCTTCTTGTCAATCCGGCAAAGCAAATCTATAATCAAGAAGTTGCAAACTTGGCAGAGTTCGAAACCCTCCTCTGCCGTACCAAAAAAACTACGGGAGTGATCAAAATGAATCAACAGCAATTGAAAGTGAACATTCCTTTCAAACTCGTTTTCTTATCAATGGTCTTTATGACCTGCCTCATTGCCGCAAATTTAGTTGCGTCAAAGCTTTTCTCCATCGGCGGTTACTCCATGACGTCGGGCATCATCATTTATCCACTCACTTTTCTTGTACTGGACAGTATTACCGAATGCTGGGGCAAACCGGTCGCCCAGAAGATCGTATGGATCGGTTTGCTCGCAAATGTTCTGTTTACCCTGCTTCTTCAGGCAGCGATTCATTTACCTGCGGCGCCTTTTTGGAAGGGGCAGGAGGCTTTTGCCGGAACACTCGGCGCGATGCCGCGTATCGTTGCCGCCTCTCTTTGCGGGTACAGCCTATCCCAAACACTTGATATCGCTTTATTCGTCGGACTAAAGAAACGGACGAAGGGAAAGATGCTCTGGCTGCGCAGTCTGGCAAGTACAGCAATCAGCCAGCTTGCTGATTCGACAGTATTCATGTTTGTCGGATTTGCAGGCATTCTGCCGGTAAGTGCCATCTTGACAACAATTGGCACTGAATATGTACTTAAATTTTCCTATGCGGTCATCGGAGTGCCGGTGATCTATTTGATCGTGCACTGGATTCGCATGCAGAAGAACGTTCGAGTGAACACAATACTAAATCAGGACTAAGAGGTGTTTGTGATGAGCGATCGAAAAAATGAAGGATTAACCCTGCTTGGGAATAAAGGGACTACCTACACGTTTGATTATGATCCGAACCTGCTGGAGACGTTTCAAAATCAGCACCCGGAGCGTGACTATTTTGTTAAATTTAACTTTCCGGAGTTTACGAGTCTTTGCCCAATCACCCATCAACCGGATTTCGCAACACTGCATATCAGTTATGTCCCTGCGGAACGCATGGTTGAGAGCAAATCGCTTAAACTCTATTTATTCAGCTTTCGTAATCATGGCGATTTTCACGAGGATTGTGTCAATAACATAGCAGATGATCTGATTCAGCTTATGGATCCGAAGTACTTAGAGGTCTGGGGAAAATTTCTGCCTCGCGGTGGCATCAGCATTGATCCGTACGTTAATTACGGTAAAAAAGGCACACGCTGGGAGCAGGTCGCTTTTGACAGACTGAGCAAGCATGATCTGTATCCGGAACACATTGATAATCGCTAAGGACAGCTTAATATGAAGGAGCAATCAGTTGTGAAAAAAGCAGTTATTGTACTCAGTGGCGGGCTCGACAGCACAACCTGTATGAGCATTGCCAAAAGCGAGGGCTATGTTCTCTGCCCGATCACATTCCGCTATGGTCAGCGCCATCAGCGCGAAGTTGAGCAGGCGAAGAAAATTGCTGCGTTCTACGAGGTTGGGGAACATCGTATTGTCGATCTCGACTTTTTCAAACAGCTTGGCGGTAGTGCTTTGACCGATGTCTCGATTGATGTTCCTGAAGAAGGAACGGAGAAGGGGATACCGGTGACCTATGTCCCTGCACGAAATATGATTTTCTTATCACTTGCGACGGCTTATGCCGAGGTCATCGGTGCGGAAACAATTTTCACCGGTGTCTCCTCGGTTGACTACAGCGGATATCCGGATTGCCGGCCTGAATTTATTCAAAGTATGAATCAGACGATTAATCTGGCGACAAAAACAGGTGTCAGTGCGCATCATTTGACGATCAAAACACCATTGATGCACCTGACAAAAGCAGAAACCGTCCGTTTAGGAATGGATCTCGGTGCACCGTACCAACTGACGACCTCCTGCTACAATGGCGGGGAGGAAGCATGCGGGACATGTGACAGCTGCCGGTTGCGGATCAAAGGTTTTAAAGAAGCAGGATTGATTGATCCGATTCCTTATCAAATTGCAATTGACTGGACGAAATAACATAGAAATGGTGGGGAGCAGAAGCAGATTCTGCTCTTTTTTTACAAGGTAAAGTTTAGCGCTTTGTCCTGTTCGCACGATGATAGGGTCATAAGAAGCTGCTTTCCAATCCGGACTTATCGGTTTGGGCGATCAGGTTAAGCGTCAAATCCGATAAATAGACGGAAAAATTACCCTTATTTAGAAAACGAACGGAAAAAGACCTTAAATAGATGGAGAAATTCCTCTTATCGAATCGAAAAACGTGAAAATGGAGGGTTTTGCTTTGCATAAGCGGAAAAATTACCCTTATTTTCCGGCGGAACACGCACGATGATGCAAATAACCGGAATATCTCCGCTTATTTCCTCGTTACTTAATTAAGGAACAGAATGCTTAATGAAACAGAGGTGATGATGCAGGAACTTTCGCTACATACATAGGTCCTGTATGCAACGCGAAAGCCACCGCATCCTGCGGAAGTAAGAACTAGGCGCTTTTTTCCCTGTTTTCCTTATAGATAATCGCGACCATGCCGCAATGATTTGCCCGGTCACAAAATTCGATTCTTAAATGTGCTGCCGGTCACAACTATTTATTCGTAAATGAATTAAAATGTAAGGCAAACATTTGTCCGCACAATGCGGTTGGATGCGACAGCTGCATGGATGTAATCATTGACATAATGATGGAATTATTGAAAATGTGTTGTATCTTTAGTGCAGAAAATTGAGTATAGAGGGGGGCTCGCGCGTATGATTCGGCGACTCACAGAGAAAGACAGAGAGCTAGTTATAACATTCGCTGGTAATCGGCCGGCAGAAAACTTATTTATACTTGGAGATATTGAAGCCTTCGGTATGGAAGGCGATGCAATCACTTTGTGGGGCGATTTTAATGAACAGGGGGAACTGATTAGCATTTTGCTGCGTTATCTAGGTAATTTTATCCCCTATGCGCGTGATCCTGAACTTTTGGATGGCCGAGAGTGGGCAAAAGTGATCGTGGAGAGCGGCCAATTGAAGAACTTTTCCGGACTGCAGAATTTAGTTGAAAAAATCATGCCGCATATTGACGTGCCGATTTTAAAAAAACAGTTATGCCATTATGCGAAACGGGATACCCGGCTTCCAATTGATAAGACGCTCATACGCAAAGATGTGAAGATGCTTTTCCCTGAAGAAGCTGAGAAAGTCGTTGCGCTTCGAAATTCAATATTTACAAACTATTCCGAGACGCCATCAACATTGCAGAAGAATATGGACAAGGGTATTTCACGAACTTATTATATTGAAAGAAATAATGAGCCGGTCAGCAGTGTTTCAACAGTGGCCGAGACAGCGGGTGCGGCGATGATCGTTGGCGTCTGCACGAAAAAGGAGTATGAACATCAAGGCTTTGCAACAAGCTGTCTGATTAAAACGATCAGCGCACTTACTGCAGAACATAAACAGCCCTGCCTGTTTTACGATAATCCGGCGGCAGGACGAATTTATGAAAGGCTTGGTTTTATACCAATTGAAAAATGGATGATGATCAAGTATTGATCTATGTGCACTGTTAAAGCTGTTCGGCAAACTGCCGACAGCCTTTTTAATTTCAGTCAAAATTAAATGATTCACTAATAAAAATATGTTCATAGTGTTGTAATTGATAATGAATATCGTTATCATAAAAAAAGTACATGAGCATTTGTTAAGTGAAAGGATTATTTACATAGAAGAAGCAGTAAACAGCAACATTGATCCGCTAAGGAAGAACATGCCCGCTGTTAAAAATCACCATGCCTACGAATGAATACGAAGCAAACAAAAGCTGACGCTATTCAGGTCCGGCAATAAACACGCAGATTAATTTAAATTAACGCCAGTGGAGGGAGCGAGACTTGATGGGGCTGCTGAGAACGGAAAAATTGGATATTGCTTACGGGGAGAAGAAGATTGTTGATCAGATGAATCTTGACATTCCATTTGGCAAAATCACGGCGCTGGTTGGTGCGAACGGTTCGGGAAAATCAACAATTCTTCGCACAATGGCACGATTAATGCGTCCGTCAGGCGGCAGCGTTTTCTTAGATGGAAAAAATATTCACAAACAGCCGACCAAGCAAGTTGCCAAACAACTGGCAATCCTGCCGCAACATCCGCTGACGCCTGAGGGTGTAACGGTTAGCGAATTAGTAGCTTACGGACGCTACCCCCATCAGCAGGGAATGCGACGAATCGATGATACGGATCGTCAGGTGATCGACTGGGCGGTTGAGGCCACAGGACTTTCTGAACTCGCGGACCAGGAGGTCGATAACCTGTCAGGCGGTCAAAGGCAGCGCGCATGGATCGCCATGGCTCTGGCACAGGAAACCAGCTGGCTTTTCCTGGATGAGCCGACGACTTTTCTCGATATGACCTATCAGCTTGATGTTTTAAAACTGATTTCAAAGCTTAATCGTGAGGAAGGCCGGTCGGTAGTCATGGTCGTTCACGATTTAAATCATGCGGCGCGCTTTGCAGATTACATGATTGCCATTAAATCCGGAACTGTCGTCTGTGAAGGTGAGCCGCGAACAATAATAACCGAGTCTATGCTTGAACATGTCTTTGGCGTCAAAGCAGACATTATTATTGATCAGAGAACCAATCTGCCACTTTGCATTCCCTATGATACTGTTCATAATCATTCAAATAAAGGAGTTTATCAATGATCGATTTATATGATGTAACCATTATCGGTGGGGGACCGGCCGGTCTTTATACCGCCTTCTACAGCGGCATGCGGTCACTCAAGACAAAACTTATTGAAGCTAGGAATGACTTGGGCGGCGTGGTCACACATTTTTATCCTGAAAAGACGATCTATGATCTCGGCGGCATTCCCGGAATTAAAGGAGAAGCATTGGTGAGTCAGCTGCAAACACAGGCCGAAACATTCCAACCGAGAATCGTCAAAAATCAGACCATTGCACGAATGGAGAAACAAACGGACGGAACGTTTAAGCTGACCAGTACAAACGGCGATCTTCATTATACACGCAGGATCATTCTGGCAGTCGGAAGCGGGACATTTGAAGTGAATAAACTTCAATTAGAGGAAGCTGCTGATTACGAAGAAACCAGTCTGTTTTATGCAGTACGTCATCCACAGCAATTTACCGGGGAAAATGTTGTCATCTCAGGCGGAGGCAACGGGGCACTTGACTGGGCGGCAGAGCTCGCACCGATATGTAAACAGGTCACTGTTGTGTACCGAGGCGAAAAGTTCACACATGCACTTGAGCACAATATTGAACGAATGAATCAATACGCGGTTCAAGTGAACTTTGCCTGTGAAGTAACAGGACTTTCCGGTGAAAACGGCCAATTACGAAGAATAACAGTGCGTGATGCGGCAGATCAAACGCAACAAATCGAAGCAGATGCGTTGATTGTGAACCACGGTTTTCAATTCGGTCTTGGAGAGCTTGAACAATGGGGCATGGCTATTGAAAATAACGGAATTCTGGTTGATCAGCGAATGGAAACCTCGATTAAAGGCATTTTTGCGATCGGCAATGCCGCTTTATATCCGCAGAAGCTATACTTAATAGCAGCCGGATTTGTGGAAGGTCCGACAGCAGTCAACAGTGTGAAGCATGACCTGGATCCTGACGCGCCTTCGCAGGCGATGGTCAGCACCCACCATCATTTTTTCACTGAAAAGGCATAAATCAATCACATGGTTAGTTCAGATCATCGGGAGACCGGTGATTTTTTTAATTGGTACTTGTGGACTGTTTTTCTCGGAAACTGCTTGTTCAAGAATCTGTTGAAAATGATAATAAAAAAATAATTTTCATGAAAATTAATTTGACACGAAAGCGTTTTTATTTTACACTGAACTCGCTCAATTAATCACCTGAACAGCCATTTGGGCACATTTATTGATTCATGAACTTCTATTTAAAACAAAGATGATATGAGCGGATCTTTTTTTATCACTCATTAATGAAAACGGTTAATAGGGGGCCTCTTAAATGGGTAAGAAGGATTACAGCCAATTAGCGATGGATATTGTCGCTAATGTCGGGGGCAAGGAGAACGTTAAGTCCTTGATCCATTGTGCGACACGGCTGCGTTTTAGGCTTAACGATCAAAGCAAGGCCAATAAGGAAATCCTTGAAGATCTGCCCAATGTACTCACAGCAGTCAGTGCCGGCGGCCAGTATCAGGTTGTTATTGGCGACGAAGTAGTGCCTGTCTATGAAGCGATCATGGAAAAATACGGTTTTAGTGCGGTGGACAGTAAATCTTCCGCGGATCAATCCGACGACGAAGAGCCTGCTCAATCGGAAAACTGGTTTGAGCGTTTTGTTGCTGTTATTTCCGGTATTTTTACACCATTTATTTCCGTTCTCGCAGGTGTCGGCGTATTGAAGGGTGTCGCGATTCTCATTGCGACATTTCATTGGCTTCCGGCAAACTCACCGATTTTTCTTATCATCAACACATTAGCAAGCGGCGTGTTCACCTTGCTGCCGATTTTTATTGCGATCACTGCTGCAGATAAGTTCAACACAAATAGATATATTGCCGTTGCTCTTGCGGCCGCGATGATTTATCCGCTTACGGACAGTCAAATTCCTAAGGTGGCTCATCTATGGGACTACGCGGTTAACTTTAAGACTTATGGCGGAGCAGTTATTCCGACGATTCTTGCCATTTGGCTGGAAAGTCATGTTGAGCGCTGGTTTAAAAAACATTTGCCTGCAGTGATGCAGCTCGTCTTCGTTCCTTTTCTCACGTTGATTGTTGCCGGCCTGCTGACATTCTTAGTGATCGGCCCGCTCGGGACAGCTCTTGGAACGGGTTTAGCATACGGCTATAAATTTCTATATGAATTAAGCCCGCTGATTGCAGGAGGCATTTTAGGCGCAACCTTCCAAATCTTTGTTATTTTCGGCTTGCACTGGGGCATTTTGCCGATATCGATGATCAATGTTCAAACGTATGGTTACGATACGCTGCTTGCAGTTATGCTGGTTGCCGTCGCCGGACAGTTCGGTGCGGTTGCCGGATCGATCTTTAAGGCGAAAAAAATGAAGAACAGAGAAATTGCCATTTCGGCCGCAATCAGCGGATTTTTCGGAATTACTGAACCGGCCATCTACGGCATTAACTTAAAATATAAAAAAGGCTTTATTTTCGGGCTTGTCGGCGGTGCGCTTGGCGGTGCCGTAGTCAGTGCGGCCGGTGTGAAATGTTTTAGCTATACACCGATTATGAACATTTTTGAGATGCCGCTTTTCATTGGTAAAAATTCGAGTATTGTTTGGGCAAGCATCGGCTTTGTTGTTGCTCTGCTCAGTTCATTTCTGCTTGTCCTCATCTTTGGATTTAACGAGAACAACACGGAGAAATTATTTGCGAAGGTGACTTCCGGAAAGAAGAGTCTTACTGAGAAAAAAACGGCTAAACTCGGATTGGACGATCAGGATGAGGCGGCTGCTGCCGTTGAATCAGCAGGTCCAGAGATCGATACATCAAAATTAACCTTAGTTGATACGGTCTTCAGTCCAATTGTGGGTCAACCGGTACCGATTGCGAAGGTCAATGATCCGGTTTTCAGTTCCGGAGCGATGGGTGCGGGAATCGGAGTGATTCCGGCAAACGGCACATGCGTATCTCCGGTCGACGGTGAAGTGACCGTGGCGTTTCCAACAGGGCACGCTTACGGAATTAAAGCCGAATCTGGTGCAGAGCTTCTGATCCACATTGGCATTAATACGGTTGAACTCAAAGGTGAACATTTTGCTCCAAAGGTTGAAGCTGGGGCAAAGGTAAAAAAAGGCGATGTTCTGGTAGTCTTTGATCCGGACAAAATTAAAGAAGCCGGTTATGATACGACGACCATGATCTTGGTTACCAATACAAATGAGTATGAAGCTGTTGTCCCTGAAACGAGAAAACCAGCGTCTTCAGAAGAAGCGCTGATTCGGATCTATAAATAAGTAATAAAAGCAAACAAAACCCGTGAGCCAAATCGGTTCACGGGTTTTGTATTCCATTTATTTTCAAGCCGGATCCGGTGCTTGTCCGGATTTTAAAGCCTCATCTTTAGCCGTTTTTCCTGCCCAATAAGAGGCAAGCATGGGCCCGGCAATATTTTGCCAAACACTGAACAGAGTGCCGGGCACGGCTGCAGCCGGAGAGAAGAAGAGCAGAGCAAGCGAAAGACCGAGTGCGGAATTTTGAGTAGAAACCTCAAAGGTAATCGCCTGGTTTTTGACCTGGTTGACGCCGAACAGTTTGCCGACAAGAAAGCCGAGCGCTGTGCCAAGCACATTAATGAGTATAACAACCGGGATCAGGACGAGCATTTCCGGTGCAAACAGACGCGCACTGTTTGCCGCTACAACACCACCAATGATCAGAAGAATGGCTGATGTTGAGACAAGCGGAAGAGCGGCAGTTGCTTTTGCAATTCTTTCTCCCAGAAAGGCATTTACGGCAAGGCCGAGAACGACCGGCAGAACAACAACTTCAAGCACGTTAATAAACAATGAGAGAACAGGGATGCTCACCCAATGTCCTGCTAGTAAGAGCAGAAGAACAGGGAGCAGTACCGGAGCGATGAATGTTGTCATTGTACCGATTGAAACACCAAGTGCGACATCTCCTTTGGATAGGTAGCACATGACATTCGCAGCCGTTCCGCTTGGACAGCAGCCGACGAGAATAACTCCGGCTGCGACCGCATCGGGCAGCTGAAAAAGGGCGCAAACAGCAAATGAGCAGACAGGCATGATCAGATAGTGAGCGATGATGCCAAGAGTTACTTCTTTCGGCGCCTTGAACACGCCTGAGAAATCGGATCGTTTAAGTGTCATACCCATCCCGAACATGACAACACCAAGCAAGTAAGGAACATAAGGAACGACCCATGCGGCAAGACTTGGGTGAAAATAGGCAATGGTGGCAGCGGCGAGAACAAACCATATAAATTGAGCGCTTAAAAAGGCGCCGATTCTAGAGATTGTCTTCAATGAAAATACATCCCTTCTGTTTTCGTCTGTTTTTGGTCACTCAGAAACTTACGTACCAAGAATTGCTTTTTTCCGTCAAAATCGTCCCCAGACACTCCTTTCCCTTTGCTAAAAAAGTCCCCGTTTGCTGTGAACGGGGACTTTTTCCGAACCCCTTATTGCGATGAAAACCCAGTCATACGTAATTTAGTCAACGAATGCCTTGATTCTTAGGGAATCAAACAATTTTGGCTTGTATCTGATTGGGCGGATCCGGTAAAACTTTTAAAGAATAAATTTGGTGCTAGGAATATAGCATTTGCGAAAGACAAAGTCAACGCAATTTAGCATATTCTGAACAAACTGTCTTTATCCTTGCTAGGCCATCAAAATTATAGGGCGTTTCACTACACCGATTATTGTGTTGTGACAGCATCAACCTTTGGTGCTGTCTTCTCAGCCTTTTGTTTTCCGGCCCAATAAGAAGCGAGCAGAGAACCGGACATGTTGTGCCAGATACTGAACAGTGTTGCAGGTATTGCGGCGGCAGGCGAGAAGAACGCCATGGCAAGAGCGACACCAAGTGCTGAATTCTGCATACCGACTTCAAATGTAATTGCCCGGCTCTTCGGGTGATTCATGCCGAGCAGGCGGCTGAAGAAGAAGCCTAATGCGTAGCCAAGCAGATTATGAAGCATGACAACAGGTATAATGATTAATGTACCGGCGGTCAGCAAATCGCCGTTTTTATTTGAAGCTGCAACCACACCGCCTGCGATCAGAATAATAGCAACCGTTGATACGAGCGGTAACGCTTCTGTTACCTTGTGTACCTTTTTGCCAAAGAAGGTATTGACAAGAACGCCGAGAACGATCGGCACGATGACGATTTCAACGACGCTTATGAAAAGCGAGGTGGTCGGGATTTTAACCCAATGTCCTGCAAGCAGCCAAAGAATAAAAGGCAGCATGACCGGCGCGATTAATGTGGACACTGCACCAATTGAGACACCAAGCGCGACATCACCCTTTGCAAGGAAACACATAACGTTGGACGCCGTTCCGCTTGGACAGCAGCCGACAAGGATTACGCCGACAGCGACCGCGGGCGGCAGTTGAAATGCAAAGCAAAGTGCAAAGGCAATGAGCGGCATGATTAAGTAGTGTGCACAGACACCGATGATGACATCCTTTGGACGCTTAAATACAGCGGCAAAATCGGATTTCTTCAGAGTCATGCCCATCCCGAACATGATGATGCCGAGTAGGTAATTGACATATGGGAGCACCCATGTGATGACGCCTGGCTGAAAATAGCTGACAGCTGCGGCAGCTAATACGAATAGTGAAAAATATTTACCTAAAAATTGTCCTGTAGCGACAATAGCCTTCATTATTAAAACATCCTCTCTGTTTTCGTGCATCCTTTATATTTTTTAGCTGATAATCCTCTGTTTTTTTTTAAGATTATCGCTTCTGTTTATTTGACCGGTTGTTTTTCTTTTTCTGTTGTACCGGCTTCAGACCAAGCTTCAGGCAGTCGCATCACGCCGCCGGTATGCGCAGAGGTGACGAGTGCAGCGTAACGTGCAAGATAACCGGAACGGACCTTAGGAACAAACGGCTTTAATGTTTGGCGACGCTCTGCCAGTTCTTCATCGGTCACATCAAGATGTACCGTGCGGTTGGTCAGATCGATCGTAATGGTGTCGCCGTCCTTGACAAGAGCAATTGGCCCGCCGGATGCAGCTTCCGGAGATACATGCCCGACGGAAATACCGCGCGTTGCACCGGAAAAACGTCCGTCGGTTAGTAAAGCGACATCTTTTCCAAGACCGCGTCCGACAATTGATGAGGTCGGTGCCAGCATCTCAGGCATGCCCGGACCGCCTTTTGGTCCTTCATAACGGATGACGACAACATGACCTTTGCGCACGGTGTGGTTGTCAATCGCTTCGACGGCCTCATCGTGGGAATTAAAGCAGATTGCTTTTCCTGTGAACGTTTTTACAGAAGGGTCAACACCGCCGACTTTGATCACGGCGCCTTTTGGCGCGACATTGCCAAAGAGAACGGACAGGCCGCCGTTTTTGCTGTAGGCATCTTCCAGCGGATGAATGACCTTAGGATTCTTGATTTTTGCCTCAGCCACATTTTCTCTGAGCGTTTGACCGGATACTGTGATGCGGTCGGGATGGATAACATGGCCCATATCAACCAGTGTCTTGATGATAGCCGAGATGCCTCCGGCTTCATGCACATCCTGCATTGAGAACGCTGAGCTCGGGGCAATTTTCGCCAAGTACGGAACCTTTTTTGCAACCTCGTTGATTCGATTGAGGTCATAATCGATACCTGATTCAGAGGCTACGGCAAGCATGTGGAGGACGGTATTTGTCGATCCGCCCATAGCCATATCAAGGGCAAAAGCATCGTCGATTGCTTCCGGGGTAATGATGTCACGCGGACGAATGTCTTTTTTTATGAGCTCCATGAGCTTGGACGCGGATTGACGAATTAAGTCGCGCCTTTCCTCAGAAACGGCGAGAGCGGTTCCGTTGCCGGGAAGCGCGACGCCGACCATTTCCATCAGGCAGTTCATGGAATTGGCCGTAAACATGCCGGCGCACGATCCGCAGGTCGGACAGGCAGAGGCTTCGATATCTAAGAATTGATCCTTTGTTATCTGTCCCTCTTTAAATGCGCCAACGCTTTCGAAGACCGAGGATAAAGTCAGTGCCTTGCCTTGAGCAGACAGTCCCGCCTTCATGGGCCCGCCGGAACAGAAAATTGATGGTACATTGGTGCGAACAGCCGCCAGCATCATGCCTGGTGTGATTTTGTCACAGTTAGGGATGTAGAACACACCGTCAAACCAGTGAGCGTTGATCATTGTTTCTGCCGCATCTGCAATTAGTTCGCGACTGGGGAGCGAGTAGCGCATGCCGATATGGCCCATGGCGATGCCGTCATCGACACCGATGGTATTAAATTCAAATGGAATTCCGCCTGCTTCTCGAATGGCTTCTTTTGCTACATCGGCAAGTTCGCGAAGATGGACATGCCCCGGAACGATATCCACATAGGAATTGCATACCGCAATAAAGGGTTTGTGCATATCCTCTTCATTCCTTACGACGCCTGTAGCCCTGAGCAGGCTTCTTGCAGGAGCACGATCCACGCCTTTCTTGATTTCATCGCTTCTCAATCTCTCTCATCCTTTCTGTTTTTGAAAATTGCCGAATAAAAAACTCCCATTCAAGATGAATGGGAGTTCTGTCCGACTCCCACCTACGCCAAGGAGGACCCGGACAATCGATTGAATTTTTTCAACGATTGCCAAGGCCCTAGGTAATAATCAAGACTCGTAGGTAGGATAGAAATGACATAGTGATCAACCTCTTAAATATTAAGAAATTTTGTACAACAAAATATAACACTAGCGAAATGATCCGTCAACATCATTTTTGTTGAAACTGCTTTTCATATGCAAGGGGAATTCGGACAATAATTGTTGAAAGGATGAACGGGATAGGTGCTGATGGAGGAACGAAACTGATCAAAATAGATGCAATTTTTTTGCAGGTAAGGCACATCTTAGACGAATTAATTTTTCACTTTCGTTGTTTCAAATTCTATTTACTTTTATACTGGAAAGATATAAGCAGTACTGATGAGCATATAATCTGTTCGGGCAAAATGGTGGACGGTGGGAGGCTGTTTCTTGAAACTAATCGTTAATCTAATAAAATTATTTGCTGGCCTTTTTTTATTCGCACTTGGGGCGGTATGTACCATTAACGCTAATTTAGGTCTGCAGCCATGGGACGTGCTCCATCAAGGACTTTCAAGAACCTTTCCCATAACAATCGGCTTGGCCAATATTTTCGTAGCCTTTATTATTGTCATCTTGAACAGAATACTCGGAGAAAAAATCGGTTTCGGTACATTGGCGAACATGCTGTTCATCGGATTATTTATGGATATGCTGATGCTCGGCCACCTCGTTCCAACTGCCTCTCATTTTGTCGAGCAGCTGTTGATGGTTCTTATCGGTTTGGCCATTATCAGCTTAGGAACCTATTTGTACATAAGCGCAGGGTTTGGTGCTGGGCCAAGAGATGGTCTTATGGTTGTTGTGGCTCGCAAAACACATCAATCCGTGCGTTTGATTCGAACGGTGAATGAAGGGGTGGCGCTGATTATCGGCTGGCTGCTTGGCGGTTCTGTTGGTATCGGTACAGTGGTCATGGTGTCACTGATCGGTATTTTTGTACAGGCGACCTTCAAGCTCTTCCGATTTGACGTGAAAAATGTTCATCATATCTATTTGGATCGCCACATGTTCACCAGAATTTTCAGCAAAAAAGAACCGATGAATGGAGGAACAAATCAACATGGTCTTTGATACACACAATCATACCCGTTTTTCATTTGACGCGGAAATGGATATTGAGGAAGCGCTCAAGAAAGCTTCCCGCTATGCTATGAATTTGGTAGTTACAGAACACTATGATTTAAATGAACGCCAGGATGATGGCACTCCGGTTGATTTTGAGATTAAGCAATATTTCGATACCTACTCCGCTTACAGAGGCGAGCATCTTCTACTGGGCATTGAGCTTGGTTTGGACAATCGTCCCGACTATGTCGCACGCAATCGTGCAATTATCGAAGCTCATCCGTTTGATATGGTTATCGGGTCCGTGCATAATCTGCAGGACTTTGACCTTTATACGGACCGCGCGAAGAATTTTCTAAGCAAACAGGACTTCTTTACGCAGTATCTGATCTATGCCGAGCACACGATCCATCGCAATCCATATATCGATACATTTGCTCATATTGATTACCCGTGCCGCTACCTGAATTATTCCGACAATGTGCTTCGTTATGAAGATTTCCCGCTTTTAATCGATAATTTTCTCAGCACGCTGATTGAAAACGATATTTGTCTTGAAATCAATCTTCGTCTGATTGATCAGAGCGGTTTTCGTGAGGGGCTCGAAAGCATCGTCCGCCGCTATCGAGAATTAGGTGGCCAGTATGTAACCATTGGCGGCGACAACCATTCTCCGGACACCATTGGCATCAAGTACCCGCTTGGCGCAGCGATGGCAAAAGAATATAGTCTGACCCCTGTTTATTTTAAAAACAGGAAACGAATGGTCGATGAACCGATGAGCTGATTATGAAGTGCTTCGGTGAATACTCTGTTTTCATTTTCTGTCCAATCAAGTTATAATGATCGCAGTACATCGTGATTGACTGGGACGAGGATCCTGTCTGCACGAGCTGCAAATAGGACGTGATGGTGTTGACCCGCTCATTTCAGAAATTGAATGAAGAAAAGGTGTTTAAGGATCCCGTACATCGCTATATTCATGTTCGTGATCGATTGATTTGGGATCTGATCGGAACACCGGAATTTCAACGCTTAAGGCGAATTCGACAGCTCGGTACGACATTTCTGACGTTTCACGGAGCAGAACACAGTCGTTTCGGTCATTCACTGGGCGTTTATGAAATTGCGAGACGTGTCATCGATATTTTTAAATACAGGAATCATTGGGATGATTCGGAGACGATGATCGCTCTTTGCGCGGCGCTTCTTCATGATGTGGGCCATGGGCCTTTTTCCCATTCCTTTGAGAAAGTGTTTGGAACGAACCATGAAGAATACACGCAAAAAATAATCCTGGGCGATACGGAAATACATCGTTTGCTAGAAGAGCAGGGCGAAGGCTTTGCTGAAAAAGTTGCCGATGTGATTGGCAAAACGTATCCCAATCGACTCGTTGTCAGTTTGATTTCCAGTCAGATTGATGCTGACCGTATGGACTATCTGCTTCGTGATGCCTATTTCACCGGTGTGAGCTACGGCCATTTTGACATGGAACGTATTTGGCGCGTGATGCGCACGCAGGATGACCAAATTGTTTTTAAATTTTCGGGGATGCATGCAGTAGAAGATTATATCATGAGTCGTTACCAGATGTATTGGCAGGTCTATTTCCATCCGGTGACGCGCAGCGCAGAAGTTATTCTCACACAAATTCTCCACCGAGCAAAAGTGCTGTATCATGAGGGATTTCGTTTTAAATATGCGCCGTATCCGTTGATAAAGATCTTTAAAGGGGAAATGACGCTCAAAGACTATCTGAAACTGGATGAGTCTGTGATCCTTTACTTTTTTCAGGCTTGGCAGGAGGAGAAAGATCCGATTCTCAGCGATTTGTGCTTCCGTTTCATGAATCGCCGATTGTTTAAATATGTAGAGTTTACACCTTCATTGATCGAATCTAAGGATCAGCTTGCAGGAGCTTTTCGAGACGCAGGAATTGATCCAGACTACTATTTGGAGATTGATTCATCGTCGAATTCACCTTATGATCTCTATCGGCCGGGTGAAGAAGGGGAGCGTCAGCCGATTCAATTGCTCATGCCGGACGGAACACTTCATGAACTGTCTCAAGAATCCGATGTTGTCGGATCAATTACCGGCAAGCGGCGTACCGACGTCAAATTGTATTATCCGAAGGATCGAGTGTTTGATTTGCCGGAGCACTCGCCATATAGAGAACGGATACAAGAAATTTTAGGCATCTAAGAAGCTGCATACAAGGTCATGTGTTAAAAAAAGAGATCATGTTACATGGGGGAAAATGAAACATGTTGGAAGACCACGCAAAAATTGCTGCATTAATTAATCAAACAGGTGGAATCTCCGGACGTAAAAAACTTCAAAAAGCGGTCTATATCTTTCAAAGGCTTGGCTATCCTTTTCAGCAGATTTTTCACTTTCACTTCAGCGGACCTTATTCAGAAGAATTGTCGATTCAGCTTGAGGAATTATGTGATTTCGGATTTTTAATCGAAGATCGAGAGGATCGTAACGAAGAGGAAGAGACGTGCTTTTATCGGCTCTCAGAAGCCGGTGAAGGGTTTTTGACTCATTATAAAAATGTTCTGCCGACTGTGCGCAGGCTCACGGAGCAAGTCATGAACCAAAATACTTGGTTCCTTGAAGCGGTTGCCATTCTGCTTTACTTCGATTATCTGCCTCGAATTGAGGCTATCGAAAAAGCAAAGGCATTGAATAATGAATCAGTGGGGGAAAATTTGGAGCATGTGCTTGCCTTCATTGATGAACTTCACATGCTCCAATCTATTGAAATGCCCGTTTCACAATAAAACGGCGACAACTTTTGCTTGGCATGAAAATACAGAGAAAAAAGAAACTCGATTAAATACAGGCGGATGGCAAAAAGCCATCCGCCTGTTTAGGTTAATTCAGTTCGTCGAGTTGATTCAGTAGCTGCTTGAGTGCTTTAAGATCCTCTACATTCAGTGTAATACCTTTGCCCATTTTCTCTCCGTCCGGAGCCCAATCGCGCAAGTCGTATTTTGGTGCGCGTCCGTTCCAACTGATCATGTTCAGCTGTTTCGACCAACCGCTTGATGATTCGGTCAATTGTCCGATCTTCTTAACGATTTCAAACTGGATGCTGCTCATTTCCATATCCCCCAACGCGTAATGGTTCAATCAGGCAGACAGAGTGCTGCTGTTATAAAAGAATAAAATGCTCATGAAACCAAGACCCGCCGCTTAAAAGTTCATTGCTGTCGGCGATAATATGCGGCTCGCCCTCTTCGTCTTGCGTGATCAAATGGCCTTCGTTGTCTTGCTCAGCCATGTAAAAATTATTTACCTTAAAAAGCAGCCGTGTTTCAAAAAAATCAATGGGTACTTCAACCGTTTCTCCATACACACTTTTGATGCATCTCACCAAGATCATGCTTTACGAATCCTCCAGAAAACAAACATAGCTATGCCCGATAAGCTGGCAAACATACTGCGGCAAAACGCCTGAGTATGAGAAGGCTTCTCCGCATTCCGGGACACTCCTTCATTTAGAATAAGGGTTGTATCCGTATTTGGCAATGACTGAGATATCTGATCGTAAATGAGTTCGTGTGAGTTATCGGCATGAACGTGAAGGATTCAAGTATGCGTCTTTCATGCGCTTAGCCCAGCTCATGGGTGCCGACGAATCGTTCGCACATTCAGAACGAACGCGTGCTGCATAACTCAGCTGTTCATTGTTCCAGCGGGCTTCTGCATCGTGAAGTGCTTTTGCATAAACGGGCAATAAGCTGTGTTCATTGATGAACGTTCGCAATGCGTCAAACACGGCGTCCATTCTGCTGGCAAATTGACCGGAAACGTGGATGTGTGCTGCTTCATCCGATAACGCTTCCGCATCTTTTTGATCGGCTATAGTAAATGCGTCATAGTCAAGATGCGCACACCAAAGCAAATAAAGATGCATTAAATAAAGATCGTTTGGATTAATGCCTGTTCGATAAAGAGGGTTGAGATCAGCAATCCGTAACTCGACACGGCTGGCGTTTGGGCGGTTCGTAAGATCTTCAAAGCCATCTCCTTTAATCCGGACGAGTTGATAGAGTTCGCGAGGACTTTCAATCAGCCCTTGTTCAACAGCAGACCGGAGTGATTGAATGTATGCCTCCGGACTTGAATAATCAGGGTACACAGGATCAATATTTTTGTAGCCGTGTGCGCTTAGTCTCACCGATCGGTAACAGACAGACCCAATTTGTTCTGGGCTCGCCGCAAGCAGATGGACGAGAAAATAGCGATGACGGAGCGCTGCGGCGACAAGATTAAGATAGAAACGGCTGCGAGCGTCCGGACCTGCAAATAGATGTTCCGGAAAAGAAAAATTAAAATGAATACCGCAATAGAGTTGTTTCTTGCGTCCGTATTTCTTTGAAAGATAGATCCGATAGTCTGTTTTATCCTTGCCTTCCGATCCGAAATCAGCGATCGGAATCTGCTCTTCGGGTGGAAGCTGGGAAGGGGGAGCGCTCAGCGGCCAAAGCAGCTCATCACCAATACCTGCATAGACCGTTTTGGTCAATCGTTCTTCAAGGGCGAGCATTTCCTCAATGGACGATGCAACCGGCGTGACTAATTCAATTTGACTCTCTGAAAAATCAGTTGTGATCTCAGAATTGGTCAGCTTGCTGCCGAACACATGCGGATGCGGGGTCAGCGCAAGTGAGCCGCTTTTATCAATTCTCAAGTTCTCGCGCTCCAAGCCGAATTGTCCGCAGGCAGATAATTGAGCAATAGCGAATGGCCTTTTCATGCGCATAGTATTCCCTCTCATTCTTTAGTAAGCCTTTATGGTGTTATACTACTTTCGAGTCTATAGGATGCGGCATCATGATTCAATAATTTCGATTGGTGCGCCGCTACCTTTCTCAACACCCAGTTTATAATATATCTTAAATAATGCTTCAGCAGTGAAAAAGGTGTCCGGTCATGGTGCATTTCGCTCAGTGAGCGCTGAGGACACCAATATGATAAAATAACCTCAGTGAGATTAATCACGTTTAGAAAGGGTGAACCATTTGGATATTTTTCATCAAGATGGTAAAAAATCAGGCTTTAATATAATTAAAGGCGATTCAACGAAGGGACACGGCGGTTTTGGTGCCGGATTAATTAACTTGGATAATATGTCTCCCGTTATCGTTGATGTCGAAGCAGGTACGGCCCAAGTTGATATTGGAGCGCTTCATGCCCGCAGTGATATTGAGCGGAGAATCCGTTTTTCAGCAAATAAAGAAGATCTTCAAGGCGGCGGGAAAAAGTACTGGCTCGTCTGGGTGAACACGGAAGTGACAAAAGACGGACCACGCTATTCAGGCGCCGCAGCTGCCGAAATGATCATTCACCGCGAAATTAAGCGCGGATATAAAGTACTCGCCGATCATGTGAATAAAATGGATAAAGCGCTCAAAGGCAAAGTTGTCCTTGATGAGATGGATGCTCAATCGAAAAAAGTACTCCGTGACTTTTTAATCAGTGTCGCGCCGAAGCAATGGGAACAGGCAAATCCTGAACTGAAAGCTCAGCTTAATGCCGAATAACGGCTGTCAAGATTAAAAATGCTGAATCAGCAGAATCCCAACGATCATCAACACGAGACCGGCGGCACGAGGTCCGTTCAACCGGTGCACAGCGACGCCGAACCAGCCGAAGTGGTCGACGATCATGGCGAGAATCATTTGTCCGCAAAGTACCGACACCACAGTTAATGCGGAGCCGAGTACCGGAAGCAGCAGAATATTGGATGTGACAAAGACGACGCCGAGCATGCCGCCCGTCCATATCCATTTCGGTGCACGCGGGATCATTTTCAGATCTACTTTTATCCTGTGATCGACGAGCAGCGTGAGCAATGCCAGAATACATGTCCCAATCGTGAATGAAATAAGCGAGGCAATAAATGGCGATTGAACGGCATAGCGGACCTGTGTATTTACTGATGTCTGAACAGGGGATGCCATTCCCGCAACTACTCCCCATAGGAGAAATAAGATACCAAGCAAATAGTTTCTTTGCTTCATGCTGTCTCCATTATCTTGCAGGCGACTCATCGTACTTGAATTGTTTTGTTGTTTCATGATGCTGTCTCCTTAGAATTTCTTGATTAAAAACACGCCGACGAACATACAGGCAATACCGATCAGGCGCGGAATATTCAATTCGTGCACAGGCACGTTGAACCAGCCGAATTGATCAATGGCGATCGCCATAATCATTTGCCCCACCAATGTAGCGACTACAGTCAAGGCTGCGCCAAGCCGTGGAAGCAGCAGGATATTTGTTGTCAAATAGAAGACGCCCAGTATGCCGCCCCCAATCCAGATCCACCACGGGTGAGTGAGGAAAGACTTCGCAGCGAAGGTCAGACGATGATCGATAGCAAGTGATAGGATCACTAAAGTCAGTGTCCCGGTGAAAAAAGAAATAAACGAAGCGAGAAATGGCGAACCGGCTTCTTTGCCAAGCCGAGAATTAATTGACGTCTGGACGGGTATAATGCCACCGGCAATTAAACCGCCAATTAAAAATAAAATGATCATTGTTGTGACCTCTCATCTTTTGCTTAATGGTCTAAGTATAAGAGAAGATCTTCGCAATTGAGAAATAAAATGAATTATGATTGGAAAAAAATTTTCAAATTCAAACAGAAACAGACCTTCTCGCGATTGAACGAAAAGGTCTGTTGGTTTATCGGAACCGTTTACTTGCCAGTGAACTGAAATAATTTCAAAGCTCGCATGACCGTGTTTATTTCCACCAATGAAACAAGCGGTCTAGAAAGCTGCGCTGCTTCTTCTGTTTTTGTTCAGGTTTTGATTTCGCCTGACCGCAATAGGCAGTGGGCTCGGTTCCTTTTATAAAATAGGTTGGCCGCCCGGTACAGCCCTTGCCGGCACGCAGCCCGCTTTTCGGATCAATGCTGACACTTACAACGCCTTTGGGCGGTCTGAACGAGTTCTTCGGCTTTCCCTCAAGCGCCGTCTCCATAAAGTGGCTCCAAATCGTTTTCGCATAGCCTGTGTCCGGGTATGTACTGATTGTTTCGCCTTGATCATAGCCGACCCACACGGTGGAGACCAGATCCGGTGTAAATCCTGCCATCCAGCTGTCCGTAGATGTCGAACCGGTTTTCGCGGCCATTTTATGGGTCAGCCATCCGGATACTTGGCTCCCGGTTACATGTGTGTACCCATTTAAACGACGATCAAAAATGCCGGTCATCATCTGGGACAGAACGAATGTGGTTTGCCGATTGAGTACCTGCTTTTTTGATGGCTCAGATTCATACAGGGTTCGTCCTTTGGCATCGGTCACCTTTGTAATGAACGAAGGCTTCACACGTGCGCCTTGATTTGCGAGCGTTGCATAGCCGCGGGCGAGTTCCAGGACACTGACCGGTTTTGAACCGAGCGCAAGTGACGGGATCGGTGCGAGTGCACTTGTAATGCCTGCCTCGCGAGCAGCCGCAACCATTTTTTGCATGCCAATGGCTAAATGGGTCTTAACGGCGAAGACATTGTCGGAAAGGGCAAGTGCTTGTTCCATCGTAATCGGCTTGTTGGCGTAATAACCGCCGAAATTATTCGGTGCGTAGCTCGCATGTCCGTTGTCAAAGGTGAACGCTGTCGGCGCGCTTTTTAAACGAGTTGCAGGCGTAAAGCCGTTGCGTAAAGCCGCGTAATACAGAAAAGGCTTGAATGCCGATCCGGGTGCGCGTTTTGCATTCGTTGCCCGGTTATAAGGACTGTTTTGATAGTTGCGCCCACCGACCATTGCCACAACTCCTCCGGTTTTAGGGTCCAATGCGACGAGAGCCGTTTGAAGTTTGGATTTGTCCGGAATGGTGTGATTGACCCAGAACTCGGCTGTTGCTTGTGTTTCGTTATCCAATGTTGTGTAGACCTTGAGGCCTCCGGATGCCAGCTCTTTTCGACTGATGTGAAGCTGCTCGGTCAGCTCATGCCGTACTGCATCCTGAAAATAGGGTGCTTTCTCCACGGTCTTCGCTTTTTTCTTCTGCGCAAGCTGCAGTGGCGATCGGAAGGCAATTTCCGCTCTCTTTTTTGTCAAGTATCCGGCCTTTACCATTGCATTTAAGACGACCTTTTGCCGACTTTTCGCCTGATTATAATTCTGAAACGGTGAATAAAGACTGGGACCATTCGGAATACCCGCAAGCATACTCGATTCGGCAAGGGACAGATCCTTTGCGCTTTTATTAAAATAGATCTGCGAGGCGGCTTCAATTCCGTAAGCACCGTGCCCATAATAGATCGTGTTTAAGTAGCCCTCCAAAATGTCTTTTTTCGATTCATTCATTTCCAGACGAACCGTGTAGAACATTTCGGAGAATTTACGCAGCCATGTTTTATCATTGGTTAAAAAAACATTTTTCGCATACTGCATCGTGATTGTACTTGCCCCTTGTGCTTTGCTGAAACTGCGCATGTCAATGAAAATGGATTGAGCGATTCGCCGGATATCGAATCCATGATGGCGGAAAAAACGCCGGTCCTCAATAGCGAGTGTCGCTAGTTTAATCGATGGGGCCATCTTGTCATTGTCGATCCATTCCTTATTGGTCGTATCCCATTTTCCAATATATTGGCCGCTATGGTCATAGAAAACAGCGGGACGGGCAACGGGAATGTCCATGGGCCCGGCAATCTTGGCAGATATGAGCAGCCCGACGAAACCAATCAGCAGGAGCAAGGGACAAAGTGCTGCGATTAAGAACGTCCATCGCGTAATCACATGCTTTCTTTTTCGGATCCTCATGTCAAAGTGCATCGATCAGTACCTCCTCAATCCGAAAAAGCAGGCAGCCTTGAGGTGCCGTGCGTGCTTTCAATTTTTAGTACTCATTATGGAAAAAGCGGCTGTATTCTAAACATTGAGTGGCATAAAGTGCAAATTAGAGTATAAATACAAGAAAAAAATAGAATCCTGGGAAAAATAGCGGGTTAACCTTGCTCACAGATAGTCAATCTTTTATAGTAGTATAAGTATGGAGACGAGCACGGATGAAGGAAGGCGGCCGCATGAAGACGCGCAATGCTGAAATCGTTTTTACAAGCCGGATGAGTGATCCGGGCGAATCGAACCGTCAGCAGAAAACGACCACAGTGGTTCGGGGAAAGGTTGGGGAAAGCGGATCCAGCCTTTATCTTGTCTTCAGTGCCAAGATCGCGGACGTTGGCCAGGCCGACTATACCATTCGAGTCAGCGGCAGCGAAGCGTTGATCTTGCGCAAAGGTGCTTTGCCGATGAGGCAGCCGCTCATGGTCGGGCAAACCATAGCAGGTACATACGACACGGAATATGGCCGCATGGAAACAAAGGCTGCCGCCGAAACCATTGATTCCATCACTGACTCTTCGGGTGATTCGGGATCAGTACGGATTGTCTATGCATTGAGCATTCAAGGACAATCGGTTGGGAGAATGACGCTCGACTATCATTATAGGGCCAGCTTATAAACGCGAGGGCAATTTCTTTTTTTGCCCTGTGCAACTATAGAAAACAATGCAAGTGATGCATCAGACGCAATTTTGGAGGTTATAGAGAATGACGATCGTGGAACAAGTCAAGAATCAGTTAAAGGAAGAAATTATAGAAGCAGTGGTCAAGGCGGGGCTTGCTGCACAAGAGCAGGTACCGGATGTTGTGCTTGAGGCACCGAAAGACAAAGCTCATGGGGACTTCGCAACGAATATGGCGATGCAGCTAGCGCGGATTGCGAAAAAGGCGCCGAGAAAGATTGCCGAAGAATTAATTGCAAGTTTTGATAAGAAAAAGGGACATATCCGCAAAATTGAAATTGCAGGACCGGGTTTCATCAACTTCTTCCTTGATAATCAATACTTGACGGATTTAATTCCAACAATTATTGAAGAAGGCGATGCGTACGGTGCATCGAATACCGGTGCAGGAAAGAAGATTCTTGTCGAATTTGTTTCTGCCAATCCGACCGGAAGTCTTCATCTGGGACATGGGCGAGGTGCGGCAGTCGGCGATGCGTTATGCAAGCTGCTGAACAAGGCCGGATATCAAGCGGTACCGGAATATTACATCAACGACGGCGGCAACCAAATCACAAATTTGGCGGTCTCACTTGAAGCGCGGTATCTCCAGCAATTGGGGCAGAGTGCAGAAATCCCGGAAAACGGTTATCACGGTAAAGACATTATTGACTTGGCGAAACGGCTCGTCGAAGAATACGGCGATTCATTATCAGCAAAACCGGAGGAAGAGCGCATGCGTTTCTTCCGCAACTTCGGCGTCGAACATCTTATGGGCGGAATCAAAAAGGATCTTGCAGATTTCCGTGTCCATTTTGATAAATGGTTTTCTGAACGTTCTTTGTATGAGGATAATAAAGTTGAAGCTGTGCTCGATTATTTGAAAAATAAGGGCGAAACTTATGAAAAGGACGGCGCTTTGTGGCTGAAAACCACTGAATACGGTGATGACAAGGATCGCGTACTCGTCAAATCGGACGGCAGCTATACTTACTTTACACCGGACATTGCCTACCATAAAGATAAGCTTGATCGCGGCTTTGAACAGCTGATTGATGTACTCGGTGCAGATCACCATGGTTATGTGCCGCGTCTGAAGGCAGCCATTCAATCGCTTGGCTACAACCCGGATCAATTAACCGTCCAGATCATTCAGCTTGTGAATTTATTTAAGGACGGAGAAAAGGTCAAAATGAGCAAGCGTACAGGCAAAGCAGTGACGATGCGCGAACTGATGGAGGATGTCGGTGTCGATGCCGCACGCTACTTCTTTGCTATGCGCAGCTCGGACAGCCATCTTGATTTCGATCTTGATTTGGCTATTTCTCATTCAAATGAAAATCCGGTTTACTATGTGCAGTACGCCTATGCACGCATCACGAGTATGCTGAAACGTGCGGAAGACTTTGAGCATGACAATGTCGCAGAACTTGACTTGAATCTGCTCTCAGGTGAAAAAGAAATTGATCTGTTGAAGAAACTTGGCGATTTCCCTGCGGTTGTTGCGGACAGTGCGCAAAAATTGTCAATCCAGCATATTCCTGCCTACTTATTTGAACTTGCTTCATATCTGCACAGCTTCTACAATGCAGAGAAGGTGCTCGATGAAAATAATGTGCCGCTCAGCAAGGCTAGAGTTGCTTTAATGAAAGCCGTTCGCACGACATTGAAGAACGGAATGGAATTGATCGGTGTACATGCTCCGGAAAAAATGTAATGACGAAATAGAGAAAACAGCCTCCCGTTTTAATCGGGGGGCTGTTTTTTCTCACATAAATTAAGAAAGTATAGAGCGACCGAGCAAGGTCGTGCCTTATAGCGGGTGGGAAGCCCGTCGGAAAAAGAGCTAGCCACTCATCCGTAGCGAGTCTTGGAGAACGAAAGGCAACTTTGGTTTTTAAGCGTAGACAGCGAGCCAGTGGGCCGTAAGCCAAGTGGTTGAAGGGATTGAGCCTCGAAAACTTATGAAATGGGAATGCCGATGGCGTTATACTTCCAGAAGGCAACACGCCAGACATCGTTAAGGCAAGAGGTCTGGGGGTTCCCCGGGGTCAGAGACCATGGCACGCTGAGCATCAATAAGGTACGGCAACTCGGGAGATCCCAGCGGGTCTTTCGAAAGAAAGTATAGCGAACCAAGCAATCAAATGTAAGGACGTTAAATGTCTGCTGGGAAGTCGGAGGAAGCACATAGTACCCATGATATCGGGTAATGCCGGTTGAGGGAAGGTGTTTTCCCTTGTTTATGAATCTTATCTGGGACACATCGGCACACACAGAGGTGACAGTAGAGATGACTACAAAACAGGTAAGAATAGCAGAGCTAGCGAAGGAAAATCCGAAGATGGCCTTCACCTCTCTGGCTCATTTATTGAGCGTAGAGGAATTGAGGGTCTGTCACCGGGAACTGCAGGGAAACAAAGCAGCGGGCATCGATCAGATGACGAAGGCAAGCTATCAAGAACATCTTGATGAACACCTTGCCGATCTGGATAAGCGCCTGAAGCAGAAAAGCTATCGGCCGCTCCCTGTCCGGCGGACATATATTGATAAACCGGGAACAAAGAAGAAACGCCCACTGGGCATCCCTGCCTATGAGGATAAAATTGTTCAGCGGGGTCTGGCGAAGATCCTTAATGCCATCTATGAGCAAGACTTTCTTAACTGTTCCTTCGGTTTCCGCCCAAATAGGAACTGCCATGATGCACTTAAAGTCCTGAATGTCTTCATTGAAAAGAAGTACACGAACTACATTGTTGATGTGGACATCAGGGGCTTTTTCGATCATGTCGACCATCAATGGATGATGCGTTTTCTCAAGCTACGGATCAAGGATCCAAGCTTTCTGAGGCTCATTGCCCGTTTTCTAAAAGCGGGTTACATGGAGAAGGAAACTTGGCACGCAAGCGAACAAGGGACGCCGCAAGGCGGACTGATCTCGCCGATCCTAGCTAACGTCTATCTGCACTATGTGATTGACCTATGGTTTACGAAAGCGGTGAAGAAACAGTGCCAGGGACAGGCTTATCTGGTGCGCTATGCCGATGACTTTGTCTGTTGTTTTCAGTATAAACAGGAAGCCCAACGATTCTATTGCGATCTGAAGCGGCGCCTAGAAAAATTTAACTTGGCGCTTGCGGAGGAGAAAGCGAGGATCATCCCTTTCGGACGATTCGCTCAGGAAAATGCCAAGAGAAATGGAAACAGGAAGCCAAAGACTTTTGACTTCCTGGGATTCACCCACTATTGTGGGCAAAGTAAAAGCGGACATTTTCGAGTCAAGAGGAAAAGCAGCCGAAAGAAAGTGGGTGCCAAACTCAAAGCCTATTCGCAGTGGCTGAAAGGCCATCGGACCCAAGAGATTGACTTCATCATGGATCGGCTCAAGAGGTCATTGACCGGCTATTACAACTACTATTGTATCACCGATAACAGTCTAAGCGTGAGCGCTTTTCGATTGCAGGTGATTCGGTTGTTGTATAAATGGTTAAACAGAAGGAGCCAGAAACGATCGTTCACATGGGAAAAATTTAATCAATTTCTCAAACGCTTCCCTCTGCCGCAACCGCGAATCAAGGTCAATATTTATCAACTTCGGTCGGAGCTGAGCTACATTCTGTGAACCATGAACAAGAAGAGCCGTGTGCGTAAATAGCGCACGCACGGTTCCGTGAGGGGACAGAAGATGTGAATCGCTGTCCTACTCGACTGATTCTGACCCGTATTCAAACTAATCACCAGTGTCTTGGACGAGAATCAAAGCGGAGGTGCGAGACGCCAGCGGTCGCGCTCAGTTGATGCGAGAAACCGAAGCGATGATTCCCCAATGTAGTTCACAAAAAGAAGCTGAGCCAGCCGCTGCAATATGAGGAAAGTTTAGCGAGCGGGGATCGTTTTCTTATTTGTTCGTAGGTAACGGCAATCGATTTATCTTCTATTTCTTTTTCAACATTATGGAGTACATGATGGACGAGACTGGGATCATCTGTAAATCCGGAAAGTTCACCATTCCAAAAAAGACTTCTCCGATCGAAATTGGCAGTACCCAAATAGCAGCGATTACGATCAATGACAAAGAGCTTTGAATGGTAAAAGCCTTGATAAAAATGGTAAAGTTTAGCGCCTCTTTGAACAAGTGGTTCAAGATATAGAAATGAAGCTGGTTGAACAAGCGGGTGATCTTTTTTCTGTGGCAATAAAATCGTCACTGCTACGCCATTTTTCATCCGATCAAGGAGCACATTGAGCAGTCTTTTGCTTGGCACAAAATAAGGAGATGCGATAAGAATGGATGTATGAGCACTCCCTAGCTCTTTTGCAAAGCAATCTTCTAGCTGTTTGCCGTCCGTTCCAATTAAAGTCAAGGGACTGGGTCCTTTAGTGACGTTTGGAAAATAAGCATCATTGTTTTGAAGATCTTTCTTTGATGCTTGTGTCCAGTCTTCAATAAACAAGCGCTGAAGGACAGAAACGCTTTCGCCTTCTATTTTCAGGTGATTATCATGCCATGGTCCCATTTTCGGATTACGTCCGATATAATCGCGACTGACATTAAAACCGCCAAAATAGCCGATCTTTCCGTCAATGATCATCAATTTTCGGTGATTGCGGCGATTCAAGAAGTAAAAAGTAAAAGGGAACACTGGCTTTTCTGAGAAGGCAAGCTGCACACCTGCATGAGCCAGCTCAGCTCTTTTTTTTCGTAGCGCGAAGCTGCTCAGTGCGTCGACAAGTAACCGCACTTCGACGCCTTCTTCAGCCTTCTTCTTTAAAAGCTCAAGCCATTCGTTGCCCACTTCATCGGCGATAAATATAAAAAAGGAGAGATGAATGTGGTGCTTGGCACTTTCAATACTTTGCTTCATTTCTCTAAAGAGTTCGTGACCATTTGTGAAATAACGGAATTGGTTGAAGCCTGCAATCGGCTTACGTTCGGAAATCAATGGCCTTTTTACTTTTAATCCTATGCGTATATCAACCAAAATAGCGGCAGAAATGAGAACAACAAGTACAAGAATGATGATGAGCATTGCCGATAAAAAATACATGCAGGATCCCCCGATCAAATGAGACGCGAATTGGCGTCGGTCTTAACTTATAATATATCCCAAATTTGCCGATGTATCGGATGGATTCTCTATTTAGGAGGATTTGTTGCAAACAGATGATAAAATGGAGAATACACAATGAATTTTATGCCAAGACTTGATTTTAATCGGGGAACAGACTATTGTATTTATTGTATAACTTTATAATGAGTCTCAGTGTGCGTTTTGCTAAAGCGCCTCACCAAATAGATTTTTTTGGACAGAGATTTGCGGAATCTTTTTAAGCATGCGGATGTTGTGTTATCGACGAGTATTGATACAAGGAAAGGATGTTTCCATTGACAGAACACGTGGTTGAAAAAGCAAAGGTTGATCAGTTCTATAATATATTGGCACAAGGCAAAGAACCGAAAACCTTCTATGAACTGACCGACTTGGTTTATAAAAAAGGCGAAATTGAGGCGGATGGCGGCGAGTCACTCGCACGTCTCTACACAACTCTGATTCTCGACGGTCGTTTTCTGAGTGTTGGTCACAATCTATGGGCACTTCGCAATTGGTATCCATTGGAACAGCGTGAAGATGATATTGCGAAAACGCTTGGCGACAGCCATCATGAAAAGCATAAGGTAGCAGAAGACGGCTTTGACGATTATGATGATGAAGATGACGAGGATGATTTGGATGTGGACGACACAGACGATGATTCCGATGATGACGACGATTATGAAGACGACGATGTAAAGCGCATTAAGAAGAACGCAATTATTGACGAAGACGATGAATAATTGACTGCTTTTTAACACCGCCGGATGCAGGTCATTTTTTCCTGCAACGTACCCTTGATTCGACCGATTAAGTTTGTTAGAATTGCAAAGGGCGACAAATAGAATCGAATTTTAAAGCAAAAGCGAGCCCTCCGAAAGGGGAGCGTACCGCTTTTGCTTTTTTACAAAAAAAGGCAAGAAAAACCGGTCGAAAATGGTCGAATGTGATCGTAATGAAGACCCCTTGCCGTAATGACTCATCGCTTTACGAGCCACTGAACTTTACCAAGCTTTTTATTGATAAGGGGGAAATCATCAAGGATGACGAAATACATTTTTGTGACCGGAGGCGTTGTTTCGTCTCTCGGAAAAGGAATTACAGCAGCCTCGCTTGGGCGCCTTTTGAAAAATCGCGGACTGAGTGTGACCATTCAGAAATTTGATCCATATATTAACGTGGATCCCGGCACAATGAGCCCGTATCAGCATGGTGAAGTGTTTGTTACTGATGACGGAGCTGAAACAGATCTGGACCTTGGACACTATGAACGGTTCATTGATATCAATTTAAATAAAAACAGCAACGTCACGACAGGAAAGATTTACTCGACGGTTTTAAAAAGAGAGCGGCGAGGCGATTATTTGGGCGGAACGGTTCAAGTCATTCCGCATATTACAAATGAAATTAAAGATCGCGTTTTCCGTGCGGGCAAAACGACAGGAGCCGATGTGGTTATTACTGAAATCGGCGGTACGGTCGGTGACATTGAAAGTTTGCCGTTCCTTGAGGCGATCCGGCAAATCAAGAGCAACGTCGGTGTGGATAATGTTCTCTATATTCACTGCACCCTGATCCCTTATCTAAAGGCAGCCGGCGAGATGAAAACAAAGCCGACACAGCATAGCGTGAAAGAGCTGCGCAGTCTCGGTATTCAGCCGAATGTGATCGTCGTTCGAACTGAACTGCCGATCTCAGAAGAGATGAAGGCGAAGCTCGCACTGTTCTGCGATATTGACAAAGATGCGGTCATTGAAGCAAGGGATGCAGAAACACTTTATCAGGTGCCTTTGCAGTTGCAGGATCAGCACTTGGACGATATCGTCTGCGAGAAATTGCAATTGCCGAACGGCGAAGCGGATATGAGTCAGTGGCATGATCTTGTGGACAAGGTCCTTCATCCGAAAAAACATGTGAAAATCGGATTGGTCGGCAAATATGTAGAGCTTCAGGATGCATATATTTCGGTCGTCGAGGCGCTTAAACACGGCGGCTACAGCTTCGGTACTGAAGTGAAGGTTCAATACATTAATTCCGAAGATTTGCTGCCGGACAATGTAGAGGAACAATTGAAGGATTGCCAAGGCATTATCGTGCCTGGCGGATTCGGTGATCGCGGCATTGAAGGAAAAATTTTGGCGATTCAATACGCACGTGAACACAAGGTTCCGTTCTTCGGAATCTGCCTCGGCATGCAGCTGGCAACCATTGAATTTGCCCGTCATGTTCTGAAATTAAGCGGTGCTGATTCTGCAGAATTCAATCAGGATGCCGAGGAGGCAATCATTGATCTTCTGCCGGAACAAAAGGATATCGAGGATATGGGCGGCACGCTGCGTCTAGGTCTTTATCCATGCAAAATTGTCAAGGATACAAAGGTTTATACGGCTTACAATAAAGAAATCATTTATCAGCGTCATCGCCATCGTTATGAGTTTAATAACCAATACCGTGAACAAATGGCGGAACAAGGCATGGTATTCTCCGGACTCAGCCCGGATAACCATCTTGTTGAAATGATCGAACTGAAGGATCATCCGTGGTTTGTCGCGTGTCAATTCCATCCGGAATTCAAATCGCGTCCGACCCGTCCGGAACCGCTGTTCCATGACTTTATCAAGGCTTCTTTGGAAAATGAAAAATAACATAAGATAAAATGAAAAATTGGCTGCCCCGTAAAAAACGGGGCAGCTTTTTTACATAAATGCAGTTGCAATCCGCTTCAATGTGGTCGAAACGGATCAAGACTAATTAAAAGAAGGAAAAAGCAGTTTCATAAAGAAATGATATATAAAACCGTTAATGAAATGAATGAACGAAGGAGGGCATTGTAATGAGTAAACAAGACGCAGTATACGCTTCAAAAAATGTAAATGAAATTATGGTTGTTGATGATCAGCCAGGCATTCGAATGCTCCTGCGAGAAGTATTTAAGCAAACGGACTACCAAATTGTGACTGCGGCGAATGGCGAACAGGCACTGGAACTACTGAAAAAAGAGGATTTGCAGCTGGTTTTGCTGGACATGAAAATTCCGAGGATGAATGGCCTGGAAATTTTGCACAAAATAAAGGATCTAAAACCGGAAGTGAAAGTAATCATTATGACTGCTTATGGCGAAAATACGATGGTTCAGGAGGCATTGAGGAGCGGTGCAGTCGCCCATTTTACCAAACCGTTTGATCTCCATGAACTTATCGCTACGGTTGAAAAAGAATGTCCAAATCGCAATTAGGGAGTCTGAAGCAGGCAAGCCCTCAAGACAGTCGTACACACAGACATAAATGATTGGTTATGCTATAATGCTAACAGAATCGTTTATTTCGAACGGCATCCTCATCATTGTTCACTTTATTTTTTATTAAATAAAGATCATTTCTTTCACTCTGTACATATAATGATTTTGTCCGTTTGTTTTCACGCATAAGTTTCCAATAGGCACTTTTTAAAATGATGTAAAAGGAAAAGGAAGTATTCTGACCATGGATAAATTACTTATTGAAGGCGGCACACGTTTAAATGGAACCGTTCAAATAAGCGGTGCAAAAAATAGTGCTGTCGCATTAATTCCGGCCACCATTCTTGCTGATTCACCGGTCACTATTGACCAGCTTCCCGATATTTCTGATGTGCGCACGCTATGCAAGCTCTTGCGTGAGATTGGCGGAACGGTATCCTTTGAAGACCATACGTTTACTGTCGATCCGAGGAAGATGGTGGACATGCCGTTGCCGAACGGCTCGGTAAAACGATTACGTGCTTCTTACTATTTGATGGGAGCCATGCTCGGCAGATTTCACAAAGCGGTGATCGGTCTTCCCGGCGGATGCAATTTGGGTCCGCGTCCTATTGATCAGCATATTAAAGGATTTGAAGCGCTCGGAGCGAAGGTAACAAACGAACGCGGTGCTATTTATTTGCGTGCAGAATCCTTACATGGTGCGCGTATCTACCTTGATGTTGTCAGTGTCGGTGCGACGATCAATATTATGCTGGCCGCAGTCAAGGCTGAAGGGCAGACGATCATTGAGAATGCGGCAAAAGAACCGGAAATTATTGATGTAGCAACGCTTCTGACCAGCATGGGTGCAAAAATCAAAGGGGCAGGCACAGATGTGATTCGTGTTGAAGGCGTGCAGGAACTGCATGGATGTAGGCATATGATCATTCCGGATCGCATTGAAGCAGGGACATTCATGATTATCGGTGCTGCAGGGGCCGATCATTTGTTGATCGATAATGTTATCCCTCAGCATGTTGAATCACTCACGGCGAAACTGAGAGAAATGGGCGTTGAGGTTCAAGTTGGAGAGGATCAAATTCTGATTTCGAGGAGCGAGAGTCGCCTGAAGAATGCAGATGTCAAAACGCTGGTCTATCCCGGCTTTCCTACGGATCTGCAACAGCCCCTGACCAGCTTGCTGACCCAGGCGGCAGGAACCAGCATTATTACGGATACAATCTATGGTGCGCGGTTCAAACACATCGACGAATTACGGCGAATGGGTGCCAATGTTAAGGTGGAAGGGCGCTCGGCCATTTTGAGCGGTCCGTCGGATCTCGAGGGTGCTAAGGTACGCGCTACCGACTTGAGAGCAGGCGCATCTCTGGTCATTGCCGGACTAATGGCTAAAGGAATTACGGAGATTGTCGGCGTGGAGCATATTGATCGGGGCTACGATCACATTGTGGAGAAATTGCGCAGCATTGGTGCAAATATTTGGCGGGAGCCTCTGCTCGAAGCCGAGGCGAGAGAAAGTCTTAAGGAACAAGAATAACCGTGAACAAAAGGATCCGCACGGGAAGCTTTATACGTTTGCCTTGCGGGTTTCTTTTTTACATAAATAGGAACCAGTAGATGCTCAGCGGTACAATTGTAAGTTTAGGCCTATCTCATTTTAAAAAAACTCGGATTTGTCACTTTTTTTCGTTAGCCTCTAATGAAATGCACGACTAATGGTTGATAAAAAGGGTATAATATGTTAATAATGAGATAGAATATTTTTATAATAATTTATAACGGTAATAAAAAAATATTGTTTCCAGTTTTTTTGAAAAATTACACTATTTTAAGGAAACTGTGCTATTGTTCGCGAAGGATTGAAATCGCTCAACTGGCTGTGTCAAGCTGTTTCATACTAAATTCCTCCCCCCCTCTAGATGCACAGTTCTGTGCAATTTTCGGATTAATTCTTTTTTAAGAAAGATCATTTATGATTAACGCAAGATAGAGCTCTGCGTTTGATATAGCGAGGATAAATTTTAAAAAAGCGTGGTGTGAGAATGCCGATTACATTAGCAGAATTAGAAAATATGAAACTCAAAGAATTATATGAGCATGCGAAAGAGTTTAAAGTATCTTATTATAGTAAATTGAATAAGAGAGAATTGATTTTCTCGATTTTAAAAAAACAGGCAGAAAAAGACGGTTTGTCTCTCATGGAGGGTGTTCTTGAAATTATTCCCACTGAGGGTTTCGGCTTTTTGCGTCCGATTAATTACTCGCCAAGCTCTGAGGATATTTACATTTCAGCTTCGCAAATCAGACGTTTTGATTTGCGTAATGGAGATAAAGTCACAGGCAAGGTACGTCCTCCAAAAGAAAATGAACGCTATTTCGGATTGTTGAGGGTTGAAGCAGTTAATGGAGAAAATCCGGATACCGCGAAGGAACGTGTGCACTTCCCAGCATTGACACCGCTCTATCCGAATCGGCATATGGTGCTTGAGACAACAGAGGAAGACTTTTCAACGCGCATCATCGATATGATTTCCCCGGTCGGCTTTGGGCAACGAGGAATGATTGTCGCACCGCCGAAAGCCGGCAAGACAACATTGCTCAAATCAATTGCGAACAGTATTACTGTCAATTACCCGGAAGTCGAACTCATTGTTCTGCTCGTTGATGAACGTCCGGAAGAAGTAACGGATATTGAACGTTCTGTAAAAGGCGATGTGGTCAGCTCAACCTTTGACGAAGTGCCGGAAAACCATGTGAAGGTATCAGAGCTTGTTCTTGAACGGGCAATGCGGTTGGTGGAACATAAACGAGATGTGGTTATCTTGATGGACAGTCTGACCCGTCTCGCCCGTGCGTATAACCTAGTTATTCCGCCAAGCGGCCGAACACTTTCCGGTGGTATTGATCCGGCTGCTTTCCACAAACCAAAGAAATTTTTCGGTGCTGCGCGGAACATTGAAGAAGGCGGGAGCCTGACCATTCTGGCTACTGCGTTAGTCGACACAGGATCGCGTATGGATGATGTTATTTATGAGGAATTTAAAGGGACGGGCAACATGGAGCTGCATCTTGATCGGCGTCTTGCCGAACGAAGAATTTTCCCGGCTATTGATATTCGTCGTTCCAGTACACGTAAAGAAGAGCTGCTTGTTGATCGCGATCATTTGGATAAACTTTGGACGATGCGCAAAACAATGGATGAATCCTCCGATTTTGTGGAACATTTTTACAAGAGAATCCGTGAAACGAAATCAAATCAGGAATTCTTCGATATTTTCGATAAAGAGAAAAAAGGCAGTCTGCAGTCTAAATAAGGACATTTGTTTAGACTGGATCCTCTGAATTGTTGTTGAAACCCCATTTGGAGCATCACTCTCTTGCAAGAATTCGGCTTGCAAACACTGCATACGCCTGTTATAATACTCGTTGTGCATTATGCTATTGAACGCAATAAGACTCTGGTTTGAAAGAATAATCAGGGCGCAAAGGAGATGAATGAGATGAAAGCAGGCATCCATCCTGACTATCACAAGGTTGTATTTATGGACGCAAGTACTGGTTTTAAATTTTTGAGCGGTTCAACGAAGAAATCGAATCAAACGGTTAAATGGGAAGACGGAAACGAATACCCATTGATTACTGTCGAAATCAGTTCCGATTCGCATCCATTCTACACTGGCCGTCAGAAATTCGCTGACAAAGGCGGACGTGTCGATCGGTTTAAACAGAAATATAATCTTAAATAAGATTCGTTTGAAGTCCAGAGAGAAAACGGCATGTTCCGATGCGATGCAAATGGTGCGGAATTGGCCGTTTTTGTTTTTTTGGACAAGTTAATCATACATGATCAGCGGCAGGCAGGGTTATTCTGCCTGCTTTTTTCATTAATGAACAATAGGAATTATGAAAGGACGAACAAGGCATGGCTCAACTTTTCTTTAAATACGGTGCAATGAACAGTGGAAAATCAATTGAAATTATCAAGGTTGCCCATAACTATGAGGAACAAGGCAAATCCGTCTTGTTGTTTACTTCCGGAGTTGATAATCGTGATGAGGTGGGATCAATCTCAAGCCGAATCGGCTTTAAAAGACGTGCAATCCCCATTTTTAATACCACGAATGTTTTTACTGAAGTGAGCGACTATCAGTCGCGTCCTCACTGTGTACTTATTGACGAGGTCCAGTTTTTGTCTAAGGAGCATGTGCTTCAGCTTGCAAAAATTGTTGATCAATTACATATCCCGGTGATGGGCTTCGGACTCAAAAACGATTTCCGTAATGAATTGTTTGAAGGCAGCAAATACATGTTGCTTTACGCGGATAAAATAGAAGAGATGAAAACGATTTGCTGGTTCTGTGAACGAAAGGCGACCATGAATCTTCGTATTGACGGAGAAGGGAAGCCTGTTTATACAGGAGATCAGATCCAGATCGGCGGTAATGAAAGCTACTATCCGGTTTGCCGCCATTGCTACAGCCATCCTCCGATCATATGATCCGAACCCTTTGCCGATTCCAATGATCTGACGTTTATCAGGCGCAGTCCTTTTTGGTTTGTTTAAAGGGAATGTTAATGGATCCGTACAGTCGACTTGTGATCCATCACTGAAACTCAGGTATTATGATAATATAATAAGGGAAAGAAAAACGGACGGATATGAGCGACGCATAAATGGCGGGGTGGATGAAATGTTTGAACGGTTACAGTCCATGGAAGACCGATATGAAAAGTTAAATCAGCTGCTGGCTGATCCGAATGTAATCGGTGATCCAGCTAAATTACGCAAGTATTCTAAGGAGCAGTCGGATTTACAAGACATTGTTACGGTCTATCATAAATATAAAGCTACGATTGCGGAGCTGGCGGATGCTAAATCGATGCTTGAAGAGCAATTGGATGAGAGCATGAAAGGCATGGTTCACGATGAGATCAGCCGTCTTGAACAGGATCAGGAACATCTTCAGGAAGAGTTAAAACAGAAGCTCATTCCCAAGGATCCCAATGATGACCGAAATGTTATTCTTGAAATACGTGCTGCTGCTGGAGGCGATGAGGCTGCACTTTTTGCCGGTGACTTGTTCCGAATGTACTCACGTTATGCCGAACAGCAAGGCTGGAAAACCGAGGTCATTGATGCTAGTCCAAATGAAATTGGCGGGTATAAAGAAATTGTATGTATGATCTCGGGAAAAGGAGCTTTTTCGAAACTGAAGTATGAGAATGGAGCGCAGCGCGTGCAGCGCGTTCCGGAAACTGAATCGGGTGGACGAATTCATACGTCGACGGCGACAGTAGCCGTTTTACCGGAAGCTCAAGAGGTCGAAGTTGAATTGAATGATAAGGATATTCGCGTTGATCGATTTGCTTCAAGCGGGCCGGGCGGGCAAAGTGTCAACACAACGATGTCGGCAATCCGTCTGACACATATACCAACCGGTATTGTTGTCTCTTGTCAGGAGGAACGGTCTCAGATTAAAAATAAAGAAAAAGCAATGAAAGTGCTGCGCGCACGTGTTTATGACAAGTATCAAAAAGAAGCACAGGCGGAATACGATTCAACAAGAAGGTCTGCTGTCGGAACCGGGGATCGTTCGGAACGGATTCGTACCTACAATTTTTCACAGAATCGTGTGACGGATCACCGCATCGGTTTGACGATCCATCAGCTGGACCAAGTGTTAAACGGCAAACTCGATGATATCATTCATGCGCTGATCTTGAATGATCAGGAAAAGAAAATGGAACAGGCGGATGCCGGGTGACTGAAAAAAGATACGAACTGCTGAAGTGGGCATCCTCTTATTTGAATGCACACCACCGAGATGAAAATATAGGAGAAATACTGCTCTGCGCACGCCTTGGTCTTTCAAGAACGGACCTTATTGCGGATGCAAGGGAAAATGTCGCTAACGAGGATGCAGCGTGGATCCGAAGCAGGGTCGAAGATCATGTGCTGCATGGGACCCCCGTCCAATACATGATTGGATCAGCGCCTTTCTATGGCCGAACATTTAAAGTCACACCGGATGTGCTGATTCCACGCCAGGAGACTGAGGAACTGATTTGGCGTGTCGGCCAATGGGCGAATCGCTATGCAGCAGATTTGAGACAGCCGTCCGTTTGTGATATCGGTACCGGAAGCGGTGCAATTGCGATTACGCTGGCACTTGAGCATCCGGATTGGCATGTTTCTGCCGTTGATATTTCAGAGAAGGCTTTGAATGTTGCAAGAGAAAATGCGGCTGCGCTAGGCGCACATGTAGAGTTCAGACACGGAAATCTGCTTAGTCCGTTGCAGGGGGAATCATTCGATTTTCTGGTTTCTAATCCGCCGTATATTACTCAGCAGGAAATGAGTGAACTGGATGACACTGTAGGGGACTATGAACCGCATTTAGCGTTGTTCGGCGGGGAAGACGGCTTAGATTTTTACCGGCAAATTATTGATGCACTGCCCTCGGTTTTCGGACATGCCCATACTTTTATCACGGCCTTTGAAATTGGTGCCACTCAAGGTCAGGCTGTCGCTGATCTGATTCGTCATAAATTTTCTGATCAAATTGAGGCACTGTCAGTAGAAAAGGATATTGCCGGATGTGAACGCAATGTCATGGCAGCCCTGAAAAATTTGTCGCATGAATAAATTGAGTACCTGTGTTTAAATTCCCATTTCCGTGTCCACACTGTTTGGTGAGGAGGCGGGAAACGTGAAAAAATCATTTGGCTTCATGCTCTTATTAACTATTAATCTAGTACTTGTATTCTTTTTCTGGCAATACAGCACAACGAAAGCAGATCAAAAAGGGCCGATTCCGCAAAATGCGATTCGACTGCGTATTCTTGCAAATAGCGACTCTCCGGCAGATCAGGCAGTAAAGCGCCAGGTTCGCGATGCAGTAAATAAAAACATTACGCAGTGGGTTCAGGATCTAAAAACATCGAATCAAGCAAAACAAGTCATTCGTGCACATATGCCGGAGCTGAGGGCTACGGTTGAACGGACGCTGAAACAAGCACATGCGGACAGCACTTATAAAATAAAATTAGGCCAGGCTGATTTTCCTACGAAAATGTATGGCAACTTTGTCTATCCGGCAGGGAAATATGATGCCCTAGTTGTAACCTTGGGTGATGGCAAGGGGGCTAACTGGTGGTGTGTGCTCTTCCCGCCGCTCTGCTTCTTAGATTTTTCAAACAGTGAAGCGGTCGCAAATCCTAAAGCTGCTGCTCAGGAAAAAGCAAGTACGCAAAGTACTTCGGAACCTGCAAAAGAATCAAAAGCGCAGCTGGCGAAGCAGCCTGAACAGAGCAAAGATTCGGTTACCGCATCTCCAGAAATGCAGTCAAAGCAAAGTGAAGATCCGGCAGCCGAAACTCCTGAAAAACAAGCGGATCAAGTTGAAGTACACTCGTTTGTTGTTGATTTTTTCGCCAAGGTTTGGCATTCAATTGCTGGGTAAAAGCATTAGCATTGCACACGGCCTGTTCGAATGGTATGGTGTATACGGAAACAACGTAAGGTCGGAGATACTCCGGCCTTATTTGACGCAGAAAAGAAAGTAGTTTGATAGAGCATAGCTAATGGAAAAAGGGGAAACGAATATGATAGAAACGCAAGTGTGGCGAGTAGATCCCAATGCTCCTGATCTTGAACATACACCTCAGATCAAAGCGGCAGCGGAAAAACTTGTCCAAGGTGAAATCGTTGCCTTTCCGACTGAGACCGTTTATGGGCTTGGCGGGAATGCAAAATTACGGGATTCCGTACACAAAATCTATGAAGCAAAAGGGAGACCGAGTGATAATCCGCTAATTGTGCATGTAGCTAATCTGGAACAGGTGCGCGCTATATGTACCGAAATTCATCCAATTGCCAAAAAATTAATTGATACGTTTTGGCCGGGGCCGCTGACGCTGGTATTGCCATCGCGGGGAGAGGTTTCTAATGCGGTTACGGCAGGTTTATCAACAGTCGCAGTACGTATGCCAAGCCATCCGGTCGCACGTGCATTGATTCTTGCCTCCGACTTGCCGATTGCTGCGCCGTCGGCCAATAGTTCCGGAAGACCGAGTCCGACTCGAGCAGATCATGTGTTTCACGACTTAGATGGGAAAATTGCAGGTATCCTGGACGGAGGAGAGACAGGTGTTGGAGTTGAATCTACGGTTGTCGACTGTACAACAACCCCGGTTACAATTCTTCGCCCAGGCGGTATATCAAAAGAACAATTAATAGAAGTAGTTGGCGCGGTGGCAGATGATCCCGGTCTGACTCGGTCAGACCAGACACCTAAGGCACCCGGCATGAAATATAAACACTATGCTCCGGAAGCAGTTATGTATTTGGTACCGGCAGGCAAGGACAGAATTCATGAACTCATTGCTGCAGAAAAAAACAGCGGCCGTACGATCGGTGTACTGACAACCGAGGAGAATAGGGACAGCTACTCTGAGGCAGAGACTGTTCTTGTTTGCGGCAAACGGAGCGAGCCGGAAACAGTGGCGCATCATTTGTTTGACGTACTGCGCAGCTTTGACCAAAAAAATGTTGATGTCATCTATAGTGAAACATTTTCAGAAGCCGGAATCGGCAAAGCAATTATGAATCGGCTGTCTAAGGCAGCAGGTGGCAGGGTCATCGATTGATCGGTTCAAAATGAGAAAACTGTTATGGTTATAAATATGAAAAAGAGCAGGATATTGAGTCTTGCTCTTTTTTGTTGTTGACTTTAATTTTGGCAACTTGCTTTAACTTTTTACGGTTTCACTTTTACGTTTTATACTCCGCAGTCCATGTTTGGCTGTACATTCTCTTATCGTTTTTTCCTAAATCAAGGGGATTCGAGATTCTATTTTTTTAGGGACATGCATAGAGTGTTCGTATGGACAAGAGGGGGGAACGGACATGGCTGCGAATCTGATCAATCAGGGATTGGCGTTGTGCGTAATGTCTGTTGCATTAGGCATGGATGCTTTTTCTGTTTGTGTAGGCATGGGCATGACGGTATTCCGATTAAGAAAGGCAGCTTGGGCCGGCATTTGGATTGGTCTTTTTCATATGCTCATGCCGCTCATAGGCATGACACTGGGCCGATTACTTTCTGCTCGATTTGGAGCAATCACAGAAATGGCAGGCGGCTTGCTTTTGCTGTTGATTGGTCTTCAAATGATCCTTTCTTTGGCAAGAAGAAATGAAACACAATCAGGATTCGCCTATACATCAGATGCCAGCCTGCTTCTGTTTGCGCTGAGCGTCAGCATCGACAGTTTTTCGGTAGGGTTGAGCATGGGATTATTCGGAGCTGAGGTACTTGCGGCAGTTATTATGTTCGGTTTAACGAGCATGGCTATGGCATGGACTGGCTTTTATATTGGGCGAAAAACCGGAAAATATTTTGGACGATATGGCGAAGCACTCGGAGGCATTATCCTATTTGTTCTCGGACTGAAACTTCTTTTGCATTTCCATATTTAATACCAGCAACTTTCCCTTGAATTCGTCAATTTATTTCCCAGGCAATCACATCAACACTGAACGATGTCGAACATTGCGTATCATTTACTGATCAACAGTGCAACCTGCTATAATAACGAGTGTTAATGGATGATAAATAGTTCCTTGTAGAGGAAGGTTTAAAAGATGAAAGTAATCGACGAGTCAATTAGTGAAGCGGTGACTCAGGCACTTGCCGATTTGGAAGCGGCGATGCCTTTTAGTGAACGGACACTGTTGGTTATCGGATGCAGTACAAGCGAGGTTGCAGGAAAACATATTGGTACAGCGGGATCTTTGGAAGTGGCAGCTTCACTATTTCTTGCTGTTCAAAAATGTCATAATCGAACAGGGGCTCGTTTCGCTTTTCAATGCTGTGAGCATCTCAATCGCGCACTGGTCATTGATCAAGAGGTTGCGCGGCAGCGCTTTTATGACGAAGTGACTGTTCGGCCGATTCGCCATGCCGGAGGATCAATGGCTACCTATGCATTTGAGCACATGACGAATCCTGTGATGGTCGAATTCATTCGTGCGGATGGAGGCCTTGATATCGGTGATACACTGATCGGTATGCATCTGAAGCACGTTGCTGTTCCTGTGCGCAGTCAGCGAAACGAAATAGGACATGCCCATCTTGTTATGGCACGGACACGCCCCAAGTTAATCGGCGGTGAACGTGCTGTCTATCCGGAAAAAATTCGGTGAGTCGGCTCAATATGAATGAACGGTAACTAATGAGGACGGTTGTTTACCGCCTTTTTTCTTTGTTTCCGTCATACGGCTGAAGTCTTAATAGCATTTTTTTACTGATCTTTAATAACAATCATGCTTTTCCAAAATTTTGTAAATTATGGGTGAACTAGTCTCAGGATACTGCTGAAAATATCAGTTGTGATCAGGAAAAGACCCAAACAGAAAGCATGCGGAAATCATAACCAAAATGGCCGTGGATCTGATTTTATTCACTGTTAAAGGATAAAATGTGATAAACTTTACTTGAATTAGACTCGAGAGGAGTGGCACACCTTCATGAAGGGTATTAAAGCGAACGATCCTGAACTGTATCAAGCAATTGAGAAAGAATTAGGTAGACAGAGGAACAAAATTGAACTGATTGCATCGGAAAATTTTGTCAGTACATCGGTGCTTGAAGCGGCGGGCTCAGTTCTAACCAATAAATATGCGGAAGGCTATCCGGGACATCGCTACTATGGCGGCTGTGAGTATGTCGATATCGTCGAAGATCTTGCTCGAAGTCGGGCACTTAAGCTGTTCGGCGGCGATCATGTGAATGTGCAGCCTCATTCAGGTGCTCAAGCGAACATGGCTGTATATGAAACCATATTAAAACCTGGCGATACAGTGTTGGGCATGAGATTGGCACATGGCGGGCATCTGACACATGGCAGCCCGGTCAACTTCAGCGGGCAGCTCTATAACTTTGTGGATTATGGTGTGACAAAGGAAACACAAACGATTGATTATGACGAAGTCGCTCGTCAGGCAAAAGAACATAAACCGAAACTTATTGTGGCCGGAGCAAGTGCTTATCCGCGCATCATCGACTTTAAAAAGTTCCGCGAGATTGCTGACAGTATTGGAGCGTATCTCATGGTTGATATGGCACATATTGCGGGACTTGTTGCCGCCGGACTTCATCCGAGCCCAGTACCTTATGCGGATTTCGTTACGACAACCACACATAAGACGTTGCGCGGCCCGCGCGGCGGCATGATTATTTGTAAGCAAGAGTTTGCGAAAAAACTCGATAAAGCGATCTTCCCGGGAATTCAAGGCGGCCCGCTGATGCATATTATTGCTGCAAAGGCAGTTGCCTTAGGTGAAGCACTTAAACCTGAATTTAAAATTTACGCAGCCCAGATCATTGCGAACAGCAAGGCGTTTGCAGCGACTCTTCAGGAACAGGGTATCGATCTTGTTTCAGGAGGAACGGACAATCATCTTGTACTTGCCGATGTGCGCAACCTTGGCATTACAGGAAAGAAAGCGGAAGCTGTTCTTGACGCTGTTGGAATCACAACGAATAAGAATGCGATTCCGTTTGATCCGGAAAAGCCGTTTGTGACGAGCGGGGTACGTATGGGCACGCCGGCGGTAACAACACGAGGATTTAAAGAAGAGGATATGAAAGAAGTCGCTTTAATCATTGCGCTGGCACTCAAGAATCCAGACGATGAACAGACTTTGGAAGAAGCAGCACAGCGTGTGCACGCACTGACTGAGAAACATCCGTTGTATCCTCAAGGAACCGGCGCTTTTGCCTGATTGCTAAAACGGACTGCTTTGGGAGAATTTATTTCTCCCTTTTAATATGATTAAAATTTCCGGTTATCCGCTGAAGATGATCGAGGACGGAGGAATAAAATGGGTAAATTGGTAGTACTTAATCATCCATTAATTCAACATAAATTGACGATGATACGAGATCATAAAACAGGCACTAAGGCTTTCCGCGAATTGGTGGACGAGGTTGCTACTTTGATGGCCTTTGAAATTACTCGCGATCTTGCTTTGGAAGAAGTGGATGTACAGACGCCGGTCGCAAAAGCAAAAGCGTATAAAATTGCCGGGAAGAAACTAGGTATCATTCCAATTCTTCGTGCGGGCTTGGGCATGGTTAATGGAGTTCTGAATTTAATTCCTGCCGCTAAAGTGGGTCATGTTGGGCTCTATCGCGATCCCGAAACGCTGAAACCTGTTGAATATTATGTTAAACTGCCTGCCGATATTTCGGAGCGCGATTTAATTATTGTAGATCCAATGCTGGCAACCGGCGGTTCAGCAGCGGCGGCGATTACTTCACTAAAGGAGCGCGGCGGAGTCAACATTAAGCTGATGTGCTTGATCGGAGCTCCGGAGGGTGTTAAAGAAGTGCAAAAAGAACATCCTGATGTAGACATTTATCTCGCAGCTCTTGATGAAAAATTGAATGAGCATGGCTACATTGTCCCAGGTCTGGGGGATGCCGGGGATCGGTTGTTTGGTACAAAATAATGGTCAAATCGTGTGCCATCCATGAAAAACATTTTCTTTTCCTGACATAATATGTGAGGAATATTTTCATTGTTGGTGATTTGTCACATTTTTATTGTGCTGACTAAGGAAAAAGTGATTAGAATTCTAGATATAAAGAATATATATCAAAAAAGCAATAATAATTTAATATGCCAACCGCAATGATTAAAGTCACAATTGTTTCGCTAATTATTGCATAAAGATAGCGCTTTCGTTAAAATATTAAAGAAAAGTCATTTTAATGAACAGTTTCTAAAGATGATTATATAAGGAATTTCTTCGACAATAGGCAAAAGAGCCTGTGAACGATTTATGTCTGACTACAGTTTTGGCCGACCATTTTCGAAAACTTTATAATGTATTTTTCTCTCGGTTAAGCCATGTCTGAACAGAACAGCTGAATCATCACTGCTGAGGAGGCCTTATGAAGCAGAATAAAAAACCGAATTCGTTGCAGATTGCTGCAACGGTAAGTGCGATGGGATTTGAGGTTTTCGCTTTTATCATCATTGGAGCGCTGGGCGGGGACTATCTTGATGGACGATATGGAACGGGACATCTGTGGCTGCCCATTTGTGCAGTTGCCGGTTTCTTTCTGGGACTGTTCAGCTGCTTCTATACCTTGAAATCCTTAATGAAGGAATGACAAGCGATGAAACCGGTCATGGAATGGTTTTCACGTGTTTTAATGATTGTTGCGATTATCTATACAAGTGTATTTGGGTTAATCTGGTTTTTGATACCGGCGAGAGCGCTGGCCAGCGGCTTTCTCCTCGGCGGATTAATCAGTTTATATAATGTTTTTCATTTGTCGTTTCGCTTAAGGATAGCCGGACTTCGGGTTCAATCAGGTGCCCGCCATTTAGCGGGATTACATATGACCGTACGCATAGCAACCATTGTTTTTGGTGTGCTGATGGTTTATCGTTTTCCAACCCGTATTGATTATCGATCTTTTGTGCTGTCGCTGTTGTTTGGCTATCTAATGCTTGTGACGGTGATGAGTTATTATTATTTGAAAGGCAATGGCACGACTTCTTCGGATGAAGGGGGGGAGACTCATGGATCTGACTCCGAAAGTGAAATTTCTCGGAATGACATTTGATGTCACGTTGATGATTGGATCAGTGGTTTCCGCACTAATCGTCATGCTGATTGTATTCTTGTTAAGTCGTCGGCTTACCGTACGTCCGAATGGACGACAAAATGTGATGGAGTACATCATTGATTTTATCAGCGGCATTACGGGTATGATGCTTGAAAAGAAAGAATCAGCCAAATATTTAAGCTTTGCACTGACCACCTTTCTTTTCATTTTAATTGCCAATTTGCTTGGCGTTATCGTCATTGTATCTGGAACAGCCAGCGGGCCAATTCCGTCACTAGGTATTACGGCTAGCGGCTTGGAAATGGCGAAGAACTCGGTCAGCTGGTTCAAATCACCGACGTCTGACATCAATGTTACGGTAGCAATGGCTGCTGCAATCTTTCTCTATTCGCATTTCGCAGGTATTGCCAAAAGTCCGCTTGGCTATCTGCAGCACTATGTAAAACCGTTTTGGTGGATGCTTCCGATTCACATTATTGACGAAGTATCGAAACCGGCAACACACGCATTACGACTTTGGGCGAATATTTTCGCTGGTGAAGTGCTCATTATCATTCTTCGCGAAGGCGCCTTTTATTTCACCGGAGTGCCGCTCTTTGTTTGGATGGCTTTCTCCATTTTCGTCGGATGCATCCAGGCGTATATTTTTACAGTGCTGGCAATGGTGTATATCGCTCAAAAGGTGGGAGAGGAATAATGCCTGTTTCTAAATGGGACGCTCTTCCGCAAGCGATGGTAAAAAACATAGACAAATTAGGAGGAATCTTGTTATGAGTTTAGCAGTTCTAGCTGGTGGTATCATGATCGCATTCGGTGCGCTTGCAGCAGGTATTGGCAACGGTGTACTTTTCAGCCGCTATTTGGAAGGAATTGCCCGTCAGCCGGAAGCTCAAGGTACTTTATTCGGACAATCAATGATCGCTCTTGGTCTTGTTGAAGCATTACCTGTCATTTCAATCGCTTTTGGTATTTTGGTGCTTTTCGGTATCATCGGATGATCCAGCCGAATTTTTCGGCAATGAATCATTGAGAAAATCTTTAGATCGAAAGGAGTGGCAAGAGCTGTGCTGTCATTTTCTTTAGGAAGTATCATTTTCCAATTAGTCGTCATGATCTTGTTGATGATCTTCGTCGCAGTTGTCGGCGTACGACCGGTTGTAGCGATTATGGAAAAGCGAAAAAAATACATTAACAGTCAAATTGACGACGCTGAAAAGAAAAGTCAGGATGCTGAATCCTATTTGGCTGAACAGAAATCGGAAATCGAACGGATTCGCAATGAAGCCCATGGCATTCTTGAACAAGCAAAGAGTCAGGCAAGTGCTGAAGCGAAAGCAATTATTGAAGCAGCGAAAAACCGTTCGGATCTGATGATTAAAGACGCGAATGAAGAAATTGGCCTTGAGAAAGAGAAGGCAATTGCCGCAATCCGCGATGAAGTCGCCGACCTGTCGGTTCTGCTCGCATCTAAGGTGCTTGAAAAGGAAATTAATCCTAAGGATTATTCAAATGAGATTGACCAGTTGATTAAACAAGTGGGGAATCAGCGATGAGCGAAATCGTAGCGAACCGTTATGCTAAGGCGCTTTTCGAGGTTGCAGAGGAGCGAGACTCCATCGATGCGATTGAGTCTCAACTGCATAGTGTGGCCGAGGGTCTTTATGAACATGAAGATCTGCGTCGAGTTCTGATGCATCCTCAAGTAAGCAGTGACAATAAAAAAGAACTTGTAAACAAGCTGTTTGAAAAACAGGCAGGTGTTGAAGTCCTTAATCTGCTGAAATTGCTCATCGACCGCAAGCGTGAAGCCATAATCGATGAAGTGCTTGAAGCCTACACGCACATGGCGAACAAAAAACGCGGTATACTCGACGTAACGATCACAACCGCTGCTGCTTTGGACGAGCAAGAAAAGAAAGATCTTGCTGAACGTCTGGGCAAGGCGCTTGACAAGAAGTTGAGCATCCACGCTAATGTTGACAAGGCAATTATTGGAGGTATCCTGCTTCGTATCGGCGATCGCCTTTTCGACGGATCAATCGCAGGTAAGCTTGCAGGCTTCAAACAGGAGATTAAAGTAGGGAGACAGGGGTGAAAATATCGTGAGCATTAAAGCGGAAGAAATCAGCTCATTGATTAAACAGCAGATTGAAAATTATCAATCCACTGTTGAAGTGAGCGAAGTCGGTACTGTCATCACTGTCGGCGACGGAATCGCCCGCGTCCACGGTCTTGACAGTGTTATGTCGGGCGAGCTTGTCGAATTTTCCAACGGCGTCCTCGGCATGGCCCAAAACCTTGAAGAGGACAACGTCGGTATCGTCATTCTCGGCCCTTTTACAGATATTCATGAAGGTGACCCGGTAAAACGAACTGGACGCATCATGCAAGTGCCTGTAGGCGAAGCACTGCTTGGTCGTGTAGTCAATCCGCTGGGACAGCCGATTGATGGAAAGGGACCGATTGTAACAGATAAATCGCGTCCGGTTGAAAAGAAAGCACCAGGCGTTATGGATCGAAAATCAGTGTTCGAACCGATGCAAACCGGCATTAAAGCAATTGATGCAATGATTCCGATTGGCCGCGGCCAGCGTGAATTGATTATCGGCGATCGCCAGACCGGTAAAACATCAATTGCGATCGACACGATTATTAGCCAAAAAGATCAAGACGTTATCAGTATTTACGTTGCAATCGGTCAAAAAGAGTCAACGGTTGCGGGTGTTGTAAACACGTTAAAAGAATACGGTTGTATGGATAAGACGATTGTCGTCTCTGCCGGAGCATCCGAGCCGGCTCCGTTACTTTATTTGGCTCCATATGCCGGAGTTACAATGGGCGAAGAGTTCATGTACAACGGTAAACATGTGTTGATTATTTACGATGATTTGTCCAAACAGGCAGCGGCATACCGTGAACTTTCCTTGCTGCTTCGCCGTCCGCCGGGTCGTGAAGCATTCCCGGGCGACGTTTTCTACCTGCACTCGAGACTGCTGGAACGTGCGGCAAAATTGAGTGACGAATTAGGTGGCGGTTCAATTACCGCGTTGCCGATTATTGAAACGCAGGCCGGGGATATTTCAGCCTACATTCCAACCAACGTTATTTCGATTACTGACGGACAAATTTTCCTTGAATCGAATCTTTTCTATTCAGGTATTCGTCCTGCAGTTGATGCCGGTACTTCCGTATCCCGTGTTGGTGGTGCTGCACAGATCAAAGCAATGAAGAAAGTTGCCGGTACCTTGAAGCTTGATTTGGCTTCGTATCGTGAACTTGAAGCATTTTCGCAATTTGGATCTGATCTTGACAAGGCTACGAAAGCGAAGCTGGATCGTGGTGCTCGTACGGTTGAAATTCTTAAACAGGATCTTCACAAACCGTACCCAGTCGAAAAACAAGTTGCAATTCTGTATGCTTTGACGAAAGGCTATGTTGATGATATCGCGATTGCTGACGTTAAACGTTTTGAAAAAGAACTGCTTGCCTATCTTGAACAAAACGGCAACGGCATTCTTGATAAAATTCGTGAAACAAAGCAGCTTCCGGATGATCAGGCATTTGCTGATGCGATTACCGCATTCAAAAAGACTTTTGTTCCTTCTAAGGCCGAATAAGCCCATAGGAATATCGCATATACACTATTTTGAAAGACGCACATTCTTCTGAAGATTGGCCTGATCCGATTGGTTATGGATGCTACATAATTAAGATCAGACGGGCTTTCAAGGGTGGTGAACGAACATGCCTTCAATGCGTGATATAAAAGAAAAAATCGCTTCTACAAAACAGATGCGAAAAATTACCAAAGCAATGCAAATGGTTGCGGCAGCAAAATTGAATCGCGCGCAGGCAACAGCACAGGACTATTCGGCATATGCGGATAAACTGCGCGAAGTTGTGGCAAGTATCGCGAGCACCTTGCCGAAAGGCGGAAACAGCAAGCATCCGATGCTTGCCAGCAGGCCGGTAAAGAAAACCGCGTATCTGGTCATTACTGAAAACCGAGGACTTGCAGGCGCTTATGACAGTACCGTATTAAAATATACGCAAAATTTAATTCGGGAAAAACATGAGTCCAAAGATGAATATTTAATCCTTGTGACTGGCAAAGTGGGATTGAATTTCTTTGAAAAGCGCGGCTATCCTGTCGCTCTTAGCAAAACAGATGTTCCGGATACAATTGCTTTCGATGATGTATTGGATTTCGCTAAGCAGGCAATCAGCTTATACGACACCAAAAAAATTGATGAACTGCACTTGATTTATAATCACTTTGTCAATGCAATCTCGCAAACCTTGGTGGATAAACAGCTGTTGCCGTTGACGGATCTTGAAAGCAAACCGAAGGAAAAGGTCCGTTATGTCTATGAACCAGATGAAGATGAAGTGCTTGAGAGCTTGTTGCCTCTTTATGCAGAAGGTCAAATCTATGGTGCTTTGCTTGACGCAAAGGCAGCAGAACAGGCAGCCCGCATGACTGCGATGAGAAGCGCTTCGGATAACGCAAGCGATATTATCGATCATTTGTCTCTTTCTTATAACCGTGCGCGTCAGGCCGCCATTACTCAGGAAATTACTGAAATTGTCGGCGGCGCAGCCGCTCTCGAATAACCGATTGTTAGAAAATGCTGATAGGAGGTAGTTTCATGAACAAAGGGTATGTAACTCAGGTCATGGGCGCCGTTGTTGATGTTAAGTTTGAACGCGGCCATCTTCCTGAAATATACAACGCTCTGACCGTAAATTATAAAGCTCAGTCCTCCAATGAAGCGGACATTCATCTGACTCTTGAGGTCGCGCTACACCTCGGCGACGACTCCGTGCGCACGATCGCTATGGACTCAACCGACGGACTTGTCCGGGGCTTGGAAGTAGAAGATACCGGTGCACCAATTTCGGTGCCTGTTGGTGAAGCAACACTTGGACGTGTATTCAACGTACTTGGAGAAGCTATTGATGGCAAACCGGTTGCTCCTGAAGTTGAAAAACACGCGATCCACAGAGATCCACCGAAATTCGCGGAGCTATCAACGAAAACGGAGGTTCTTGAAACAGGTATCAAGGTTATTGATCTTCTGACTCCTTATATTAAGGGTGGAAAGATCGGCCTGTTCGGCGGCGCCGGCGTAGGTAAGACCGTCCTGATTCAGGAACTGATCCACAACATCGCTGAGGAACATGGTGGTGTGTCTGTGTTTGCGGGTGTAGGCGAACGAACACGTGAAGGCAACGACCTTTACTATGAAATGACGGACTCAGGAGTTATCAAGAAGACCGCCATGGTGTTCGGCCAGATGAACGAGCCGCCGGGTGCGCGTATGCGCGTGGCACTTTCCGGACTGACAATGGCTGAATATTTCCGTGATGTGGACGGACAGGACGTTCTGCTCTTTATTGATAATATTTTCCGCTTTACACAAGCGGGCTCTGAAGTGTCCGCGTTGCTCGGCCGTCTGCCGTCAGCCGTTGGTTATCAGCCGACACTGGCAACAGAAATGGGTCGTCTACAGGAGCGAATCACGTCTACGAAAAAGGGATCTGTTACATCGATCCAGGCTGTTTATGTGCCTGCCGACGATTATACTGACCCGGCTCCGGCGACAACATTCTCTCACTTGGACGCGACGACTAACCTTGAGCGTTCATTGACTCAGATCGGTATTTACCCTGCTGTTGATCCGCTTGCTTCGACTTCACGTGCTCTCTCTCCTGATATTATTGGTGAAGAACACTACGAAGTTGCAGAAAGAGTTCAGATGACGCTTCAAAAATATCGTGAATTACAGGATATCATTGCCATCCTTGGTATGGATGAACTTTCTGATGAAGATAAACTGACGGTTAGCCGTGCTCGCCGTATCCAGTTCTTCTTAGGCCAGAATTTCCACGTTGCCGAACAATTTACAGGCGTTCCGGGATCCTATGTTTCTGTTGAAGAAACGATTAAAGGATTCAAGGGTATTCTTGACGGTAAGTATGACGATGTTCCTGAAGAAGCATTCCGTAACACAGGAACGATTGACGATGTACTGGAGAGAGCAAAGCAACTGGTTTAATGAGCGGCGCATGAACCGCTTAGACCTAATGAAGGGGGCTGGCTGATGAGTACGGTGCATACGGATATTGTCACACCTGCAGGCAAAGTATATGAGGGAGACGTCCATATGGTATGTGTACGCTCCAAGAGCGGAGAATTGGGCATTCTGCCGCATCACTTGCCGATTGTTGCTCCACTAGACATTGCACTTGTCCGATTGAAACATGAAGACGAAAAAATTGTTGACTATGTGGCTGTTCATGGCGGTTTCATTCAAGTGGGCCGAACAAGCATTACGATTTTATCGGAGGCTGCTGAGAAGAAAGCCGATATTGATGTTGAACGCGCTAAGAGAGCGAAAGCGGAGGCTGAAAAGCAGCTGAGCACGCTTCATGAAACTTCTGAAGGCTATGCAGAGGCAATGCTGAAGCTGAAGCGTTCAGAACTTCGATTAAACACAGCGGCTATAGCTGATGCAGTTCCAGAAGCGTAATAGTAAGTAAACTATTTATCGACCGTTCCAAATAGGAACGGTCTTTTTTCACAAGATAAGAAAATATAAGATTTTGCCCCGCTGGTACGACGATAAGGTTATACGTCGCTGATGCCCAATCCGCATTTATCGGATGGGCGATCAGGTAAGCGCCCAATTCTGATAAATAGGCGGAAAAATTACCCTTATTACCGGCGAAACAAGTGCCATGATGCATATAACCGGAAAAGTTCCGCTTATTTTACTCGTTACTTAATGAAGATCAGAATGAGGCGAGATGTAAGAACTTTCGTATGTTAGGACCGGACGTTTTTTGCCCGGTTTTTTTTATTTCTAAAAATCGTCATGTTCAAAAAATGTTCAGATTATTTCAGTATACTTTTTAAATGCGTAAATAAGTAAAAGGCAGGATGTTCTGCTTATGTTATTATTCACGGAAAAAAATTATGAAAAAAAGTGGTTATTTTTCATAATCCGCGATAAAATGATCACAGGCAACTAATTGTTATAGTTACATTAAAAATACATTACTGTTTTATTACAAACAAGGAGATGGATACATTACTTCTTAATGCTCTACGAATTATTTCTTGTTAGGCAAAAAGGGCTTAAGATAAAAGAGCGGTACATAAAAACTATGGAACGGCTCGACCGTTCGTAAACGCGATCAGAAAACAAACAGGCGGTGGCATTTATTGATCATTAATTCGGGTTTTCAGGCAATGATCAACATTTTCGTTCATATTTCCTTTTTAGCGCTTACTTGGTGGGCGCTGCAAAGCGTAAAATTAGAAGCTGCGTTTCGTCATCCAAAGAGCATACAAGCGAGAGCTTTTTATGTCATTCTGGCTATAGCTATCAGCTATCCGGTAGCGAAGTTTTTTCTCGATTATGTGGTTTGGTCTCTGATGCTGCCACAGATTTACGAATGATCTTCAATAGCGCAAATGAGGTCTGTTTTTGACGAAAAGTTCCACGTATTTCTCCCTCTTGGTTTAGGCAATACTGAAAACAAGAGAGGGGCGGACGGAAATGAAACGGAGTTTATATCTTATTTGCATTTTTTTTGCAGCATTCCAATTGTTTACAGGACTAAATCAAAACCAAGCTTCTGCAGAGCATGTGACTGATCAATTTGATGAACTTAATCAAATCGGACTTTTTGCCCATACGCTTAAAGATAACCAGGCACATGTATCGAGCTGGTCGGTGTATGCACGTGAGATCCAATCATCGGGTGTTACGCGTAAGAATTTTGATAGGACAGCGAATCAGGTCAAAAAGAAGTTCAGCGACTATGAGTGGCGATCCTTGGAGCCAAATGAAGGTGCAATCGGCTGGGAGGGTACAAAAAAGATACACTCTGGGAACGTGCAAATGAGCATAAATTATATGGCTTATCCGCGTGGGAAACATTTCCAGACCGTCACACTATATCGTGTAAACGGCGAATCCTTTAAGCAGATTCAATGGTCCCAAAACAAAAAGTATATTCGTGCGGAAATGAAAAGAATTTTCAACGGAGAAGAGCACATATACACTTGTGTAAAAGCTTATCACAGTGCTAAAATGAAACTTGCCTTAATTGACGAAGGAATGCGATATCTGAAGCTTTTTTCGGCGACTCCTGTTGAACGACTCCAAGAAAAAACCTTTGTATCAATTTCCGCATATACTAAGACATGGAACAATGCCATTTATACAGCGAACAAAAAGATGAATATTCAGGCAGCCTTGAGAAATGATGGGGACCGGACCATTATTGTCCTTGGCTCACCGATCATTACGGTGGAATACTAACGGGTGTGAAGCCTCGTATGCCTCCGTTGTGGTTTAACTTAGCAAAAAACGCGGCACGGAAGAATGTTCCGGATCGAGCGAAGAGATAAATGGACGCGGAGGGGAAAAGTTTGGAAAAAATTATCGTTCATGGAGGGAAACGGCTTTCGGGCTCTGTGAAGATTGAAGGTGCAAAGAACGCTGTTCTTCCTGTTATTGCCGCATCAATGCTTGCCTCTGAAGGTACGAGCAAAATATATAATGTACCGGAATTGGCAGATGTATACACGATTAACGAAGTCTTGCGTTATTTAAATACATCGGTGAATTATGAAAATAAAACCATCATGGTTAATGCGGTGGCCGATTTGTTTACGGAGGCGCCATTTGAATACGTTAGGAAAATGCGTGCGTCCTTTTTAGTCATGGGCCCGCTCTTGGCTCGTGTCGGGCATGCGAAGATTGCGCTTCCCGGCGGCTGTGCGATTGGATCCCGTCCTATCGATCAGCATCTTAAGGGTTTCGAAGCAATGGGTGCAAAAGTCACGATCGGCAATGGATCCATTGAAGCAAGTGTCGATGGAAAATTGAAGGGGACAGTCATTTATTTAGATTTTCCGAGCGTTGGCGCAACGGAAAATATAATCATGGCTGCTTCGCTTGCTGAAGGCGAGACCGTACTTGAAAATGCGGCTTGTGAACCGGAGATCGTAAACTTGGCGCAATATCTCAATGCGATGGGTGCAAAGATCAGTGGTGCCGGAACCGGCAGAATCACAATTGAAGGTGTTGAAAAGTTGCACGGTGCGGAACACTCCATCCTTCCCGATCGGATTGAAGCAGGAACCTATATGATTGCTGCAGCCATTACGGGAGGTAATGTGCTGATTGAAGATGCGGATATTGAAGATCTTCGCCCCTTAATTGCCAAAATGCGTGATATGGGTGTCATCATTGAAGAAGAAGCAGACGGAGTTCGTGTCATCGGAACCGATCACATGCAAGCGGTCGATGTTAAGACAATGCCGCATCCCGGCTTCCCAACAGATCTTCAGGCACAAATGATGGCACTATTGCTTAAAGCCAAGGGTACCTCTGTCATTACGGAGACAGTATTTGAAAATCGTTTCATGCATGTTGAAGAATTTCGCAGAATGAACGCGATGATCAAAATTGACGGACGTTCAGCAATTATCAGCGGACCATGTGACTTGCAAGGCGCAGAAGTGGCTGCTACAGATCTTCGAGCGGGGGCTGCACTTGTTATTGCCGGACTCGTGGCTAAGGGGTATACGAAAATCAACCGTCTGCATCATATTGATCGCGGTTATGTAGATCTTGCAGGCAAATTGCGGGCGCTCGGTGCTGATATTGAACGCGTGAGCAGCAACGAGGAGGAACAACCTGTTGCCGCTGCTGATGATCTGCGCGGTGCTTTGAGCATCAATCCTAAGTTCGCCTAATTTAATAATAAGACTTTACCTATAACTCGGTCCGTTGACCGAGTTATTTTAATTTGTAATTAAATGTATCATTTTAAATCTTCTGATAAATAAAGTGATACAAAAGTCTTTAAAAAAATTATATGCCCATTGGCCAAATCTATGCAAAAAAACAGCCTGTTCTATTTAAAAGATGAGAAACATAAACTTTATTATCTCATTCTCTTGGAGGCAATTGTCCAATGAAGAAAGCCGCCGTGCTCCTCCTTATCTTTGCACTTGTTATTATCATCATCCCCGCAGCAGTTGTTATTCCGTTCACACAGAAGGCTGTGGGCGAACTACAGCATCAAAGCACCAAACGTACCAAAATCGCGGCGCAGCAAAATGTGATTCAGGTCTCCGTTGACCGATCCAATACAAAACAGACGGATCAAGTAGCTTTGAATGACTACTTGATTGGTGTTGTCGGATCGGAAATGCCGGCCAAATTTCGTATTGAAGCCCTAAAAGCTCAAGCGATCGCAGCGCGAACGTATATTATGGCACGGATTATTGACAATCCGGATGTTCACGTTACAGATACGGTACAAAATCAAGTGTACCATAGCAGTCAGGAATTGAAGCAAATTTGGGGCAAGGACTACGAATGGAAACTGAAAAAAGTAAAAAAAGCAGTTGAACAGACACAGAATCAAGTGATCACATATAATGGAAAGCTGATCTCCCCGGTGTTCTTCTCCACGAGCAACGGACAAACAGAAAATGCTGATCATTATTGGAAAAATGATGTTCCCTACCTTCGATCAGTTGCCAGCCCATGGGATAAACTGTCGCCAAAGTACAGAAATGAAAAAATACTGACCACCCGATCCGTTGAGCAGGCGCTTGGCATCACCCTAGGCAGCAATCAAGGCCCTCTAGGAAAGGTCATCAGCAAGACAGATACCGACCATGTTGCACGCATTGAAATAGCAGGCAAAACGTTTACCGGGAGACAGGTTCGGGAAAGCCTAAACCTAAGCTCCACTGATTTTCAACTAACCCAAAATGGCGATCAAATTAAAGCGGTCACCATTGGCAGCGGGCATGACGTCGGCATGAGTCAATATGGAGCCGAAGGAATGGCTCGAGAAGGAAAGACAGCCAAACAAATTCTTACCTATTTCTACCAAGGCACACAGATCAGCAAGATGACGGTAAAATCGAAAGCGCAGCAACAGATCGCAAAAAAGTAACTTAATTTTTCAGGCGCTTGAAATCAAGTGCCTTTTTCTTTTCCAATAAATATAAAGCTCACAAATGCTTTGTCCGTCACTTCCTGCCTTTAGAGCACATAACAAAAAGATTTGCTTGACCAGAAGTTCACCTAGTATAGATTTTCAACAGGGTTATTCTTAGAAAATAGCAATTTATTGATGCATTTTTTTGTTAATTTCATAATTTTTCAATGAAATGGACATAAAATCGTATTTTACATGTATAGATCGGCCGCATTCTGATCAGAATGTTGCTGAGGTGATACAATTTGACAGATAACAAGGATCAGAAGAAGTCGCAGGAAAAAGAGCTGTCCGGTCTGCGAAAACTAGCAAAACGGCGCTGGTTCTATCCCGCTTTATATTTATGCGCCGCGTCGCTTATCCTTACCGGGGTGCTGCTTTTTCAAATGAATGGTGCCAATAAGGCGAGCGAAGATGAGAACCGCACAGTATTTAATCAAGATCAACCGACGCCTCATGCACAGAATGCCGGTGATGAAGTTTTTGAATGGCCAGCGAAGGCCGACGATACAACAGTTGTCCAGCCTTTCTATGACGTTAAAGGAACCGAACAAGAACAGCAAGCCGCTCTCGTAAACTATAACAATTCGTATGTCCAAAATACAGGCATCAACATTGGCGCGAATAATGAAAAATCGTTTACAGTAACTGCGGCGATGGGCGGAAAAGTCACGGAGGCAGCGAAGGATGACACACTTGGCTACAAAGTCACATTGAAGCACAAAGACGGTGTTGAAACGATGTACCAAAGTCTTGGATCAGTAGATGTTGCTGTTGGTCAGGAAGTTGCACAGGGTGAGAAAATCGGTACTGCAGGAACGGAAGCATTGAACAAAGCAATGGGCGTTCACCTGCATTTCGAAATTCGTAAGAATGGAATTCCGGTCAGCCCGGAAAACTATATGAACAAAAGCGCTTCCGATGTGAAGGCTGTGTCAGTCGGTGCACAAATGACGACCACCAATCCTTCCGCATCTGAGAAAGTGAAAGATGAAGGAAGCACGGAAACGCCGAAACAAGAGAGTGAAAAGTCAAAGGATCAAAGCAAATCGAACACAAAATTACAAAGCGATTCAAGCAAAGGGTCATCAATTGACAAAAGCTCACTAAACTCACAAAACTGAAGAAAATACGAAAACGGCTCCTGATTGGGGTCGTTTTTTTATGCAAAATAAACAGAAGATAAGTTAAATGATTGATAAAATAAGAGAATCTACAAGCGCCGCATATACAGAATTAACAAAGCTGGAGTAAAATAAAAAGAATATCATTCGGATAAGGAGGCGTAGCATTGATGTTTGATTACCACTTCTCACCATTTTCTCAGCCACGAAATTCAGTATTTGCAAAACGAGGGATGGTGGCGACTGCGCAGCCTTTGGCTGCACAGGCAGGACTCGATATTCTGAAAAAAGGCGGGAACGCAATTGATGCAGCTATTGCCACTGCCGCCTGCCTGACTGTTGTTGAGCCAACATCAAACGGAATCGGCAGCGATGCCTTTGCGATTATTTGGACAAAGGGAAAGCTTCACGGATTGAATGCCAGCGGAACTGCTCCGGACAGTATTTCGATTGAAGCGATTCATGCTCGTGGGTTTGATGCGATACCGGCACATGGCCTGGAGCCGGTCATGGTCCCAGGAGCTCCTGCCGCTTGGGCGGAGTGTTCCAGACGTTTTGGACGCCTTTCTTTGAAAGAAACATTGCAGCCTGCGATTGACTACGCAGAACAGGGGTTCCCTATTTCTCCAATTGTTGCAAAAAATTGGCGGATTGCCTTTGATAAATATAAGAAGACATTCCAAAATACGATGTTTGCGCCGTGGTTTGACACCTTTGCTCCTGACGGACAAGTGCCGGAAGCAGGCGATGTCTGGCGATCCGCGGATCATGCGCGAAGCTTAAGGGCGATTGCCGATTCTAATGCGGAAGACTTTTATAAAGGAGATCTGGCAGATCAAATCGACAGCTTTTCACGCGCACATGAAGGGTTTATCCGCAAAAGCGATCTTGCACGATACCGGCCGCAGTGGGTAGAGCCGATTTCGGTTAACTATCATGGGTATGATATATGGGAACTTCCTCCTAACGGTCAGGGATTGGTCGCATTGCTTGGCCTGAATATTTTAAAACAGTTTGATTTAAAAAATGAGGACTTAATTAGTAAATATCATAAACAAATTGAAGCGCTCAAGCTTGCCTTTTCCGACGGCAAAGCGTATATCACAGATCCGCGCGAAATGAGTGATGAAGCAATGCAGCTGCTTTCTGAACCATACAGCGCACTGCGAGCAAAACAAATTGGACAGATGGCAATGACCCCTGAACCGGGCAAATTGCCTAAAGGCGGAACCGTGTATCTTGCGGCAGCGGATGAAGAAGGAAACATGGTTTCTTTTATTCAAAGCAACTTTATGGGATTTGGTTCAGGCATTGTCATTCCGGGTACAGGAATTTCGCTGCAGAATCGCGGGTATACATTCTCTCTGAATCCTAAAGATGCGAACAGTCTCGCTCCCGGAAAGAAAACATACCACACCATTATTCCAGGTTTCCTGACTCAGAATGGAACGCCTGTCGGTCCGTTTGGCGTGATGGGCGGGTATATGCAGCCGCAAGGCCATCTGCAGGTGATCAGCCGATTGATCGATGAGCATCTGCATCCGCAAGCTGCGCTTGATGCGCCCAGATGGCAGTGGATTGAAAATAAGACTGTGCTTGTCGAACCGGAATTTCCAAATGCTCTGGCACAGGCATTGGCACGTCGCGGACATGATATTAGCGTAGCACTGGACACAGGTTCCTTCGGCCGCGGGCAAATCATTTGGCGCGATCCAAATACCGGGATATTAGCCGGAGGCACAGAATCACGAGCAGATGGAATGGTTGCAGCATGGTAATGGGGCAAAGTAGAGGATACATAATGAATGAAGTTAGGAGTTTTTTTTAATGAACCAGGAAGGCGAAAACAGATCGATTCAGAAATCCTCTTTAGCAATTCATTGGGATTTATTTGTAGCATTTTTCCGCTCCGGAATTGTCAGTTTCGGAGGCGGACCATCGGGTATCCCACTCATTGAAGCAGAGGTAGTTAAAAGATATCATTGGATGAGCTTAGAGGAATTCGGCGATATGGTTGCTTTGGCAAATGCACTTCCCGGGCCGATAAACACGAAGCTCGCCGGATATGTCGGTTGGCGCGTTAAGGGACTTTCGGGGCTGCTCGTCGCGCTTGCGGCAGTGGTTCTGCCTACGGTGATCCTAATGATTGCATTACTGGGTGTACTTGCGAGATTTCAAGACCAGCGATGGGTACGTGGCATGACACAAGCAGTATTGCCCGTGGTCGGAGTACTCATGGCACAGCTTACTTGGAGCTTTATGAAAAATGCCAAAAAAGGTCTGGGATGGATTATCAGCTTAATATTGGTCGGGCTGAGCTTCGTTTTGATGGAAGTCCTGCATGTTCATCCGGCAATCTTGATCGCATTGACACTGCTGCTTGTCCTGCTTAAGCCTTCAAAAAAAGCGGGTGAACGCAAATGATTTTATGGAAGATGTTTCTTGCATTCTTTATTCCGGGAATTCTGGGTTACGGCGGCGGACCGGCTTCCATTCCGCTTGTTGAAAACGAAGTTGTCGGTCATTACCATTGGATGACGGTAACTGAGTTCAGTAATATCCTAGCCTTTGGAAACGCGCTGCCCGGCCCGATTGCTACAAAAATGGCCGGCTATATAGGCTATGATGTTGCCGGAATAGTCGGTGCGCTTGTTGCCATGTTCGCAACCGTTGCTCCGTCATTGATTCTGCTTATTGCGCTTCTTAAGCTGCTTGAGCGATTCAAGGATTCTCCAAAGGTAAAGTGGCTGACCCTATTGATTCGTCCGATTATCGTGGTCATGCTCGGTATGATGGCCTACAATTTCTTCGCAACCTCTTTTCAGTCGTCAGGCTGGCTGCCGATGGTTCTGATCGCTGCGGCAAGCTTCGTGCTCATGCAGCGGTTCCGAATTCATCCTGCTTTTGTGATTGCCGGTGCGCTCATCATTGGCGCAGCCTTTATGGGGTAAAAAACTAATAGTGAGGAATTTCATTAGCTAACAAGATTAAACCAATGTGTTTGATCTTTTTAGGGGAAAATGAGAGCGGTTCTCATATTTTTTCATACTTCCTGAGGCTTAGTTCTACTCTATACTTAAGTCCGTATGCGATCACGGTTTTTTCGAGTATGCTGTGATAAAAGGAGGCAGTTAGCTAATGTCCGTTCTTGTTATCTATGCTCATCCGGATCCGAAAAGCTTTAATCACGCGATTTATGAGCAGGTTGTTCGCGGGCTGAAGGACAAAGGGCAATCTTATGATGTTATTGATCTGTACAATGAAGGCTTTGATCCGGTGCTCGTACATAATCAGGATAAAAAGCGATCGGAAATGAAGGATGATCCGGAATTAGCAACGTATCGCCGTTTGATCAAAGAAGCTGATCACCTGATTTTTATCTATCCAATCTGGTGGTTTGGTATGCCGGCCATACTGAAAGGGTTTATTGATCGCGTGTTTGCGTCAGGCTTTGCTTACACATACAAAAAGAACATTCCGACCGGATTGTTGAAGGGAAAATCGGCAACGGTGTTCTATACACTTGATTCTCCTGGGTTTTATGAACGATTGGTTCGTCATCATTTAGAATGGCAAGCGATTAAAGGCCCGATTCTCCATTTTTGTGGAATTCGTCCGGTGCGCCGATTTGTCTTTTTCGGTGTGCGAACGAGCAGTGAGCAGAAAAGAAAGAAATGGCTGGAAAAGATTTATCAGGTCAGTCGAGAATAATCAATTGACTGATCCCCCTCGATAAGAAAAACCAGGCAAAAGGCGCTCGATTCTTGAACCATGCTGAATTTTGACTACGCTCGGGTTGCTCGTTTGCCGCGGGCGATCTCCTCGAACATACTTGTGTCGCGGAGACTCCTATGGCTCGCGATCAACAGAGACGCTCCGCAGGCGTCTCACACCTGCACGGTTCATTCACAATCATATTACTTTCTTTACTTGTCAAAAAAAGAGGCTTCCCAGCACACGCGGGAAACCTCTTTTTAATGATGAAAAATGATTAAGCTAATTCTTTGTTCTTCGTCTCTTTACCGAGGAAGAGCACGGCCAAAATGGCAACAATAATGGAGATGCAGAAGATCGTGAAGATACCGCCAATGGATACCTTTTGCACAAGCAGATAGCCGACCAGAAGTGGTCCGAAAATGCCGCCGATTCGTCCAAAGGCTGCCGCCATACCTGTTCCGGTACCTCGGATGACGGTCGGATATTGTTCAGGAGAATAGGCATACAGCGCGCCCCATGCACCGAGGTTAAAGAACGAAAGCAGGATGCCGGAAGTCAGAATGACAGGCAATGTCGTCGCGTAGCCAAAGAAGTAAGCGAATACCGCAGTGCCTAGCAAATACACGATCAGCACCCACTTGCGGCCCCATTTTTCAATCAGCCATGCAGCAGTGAAATAGCCCGGAAGCTGGGCGAGTGTCATGATCAGTACGTAGCCGAAGCTTTTGACCATGCTGAATCCTTTTAGTGCGACTACGCCAGGAAGCCAGAGAAACATGCCGTAATATGAGAAAACAACGCAAAACCAAAGAATCCAAAGCATTACGGTTTGGCGGACATATTTTTTCGACCAGACCTCAACGATGTTATGCAGTACAGAAGGTTTTTCATGCAGATTTTTCGCTACATAGTTTGCTGAATCGTGAATATTCCAGCGAAGATAAATGGCGTAGAATGCCGGAAGAGCTCCGATCAATAACGCGATACGCCAGCCGAAATGCGGAATAATGAAGTATGCAATCAGTGCAGCGATAATCCAGCCGCCAGCCCAAAAGCTCTCAAGCAAGACGACAATGCGGCCGCGTTTTTCCTTAGCAACACTTTCGGAAACAAGGGTTGAAGCGACAGGCAACTCGCCGCCAAGGCCCATGCCGATGAAGAAACGAAGAACAAGAAAAATGGTGATTCCTGTAGCCAGTGCCGAGAGGCCGGCACCGACTGAGAACAAAAGCAAGGTTAAGATTAGAACATTCTTTCTTCCGATCCGGTCAGCCATTAATCCGAAAATAAGTGCGCCGACTGCCATACCGATTGAACTGATACTGCCGATCCAGCCCATTTGAACCGAATCTAATTTCCAATCCGCTGCCAAAGCTGCAATGATAAATGACAGCATACCGACGTCCATCGCATCAAATAACCAGGCGAGACCGGCGACGCCGAGCAACTTCTTTTCCGAGGGGTGATTCGTGAGTGACATAATATCCTCCTAATTAATGAGTGCGGCTCTTATAGTTGTAAAACAGAGCTTGTTCATCTTTTATTATTCAAATCTGTCCCCATTATAATGACTAAGTTTACAGGTGTAAAGACACTTGTTGGAAACAGTTGCCTTATCGGAACCGGAAATCATTGGAATAGATAAGCTTTTTCATCAAGCAAAAGTATAAGGCGTACGTGCTGAGTTTAAAGATAGCTATCTTGTTCCCTGGTTGCAGAACAAGAAAAAAATCTTCCAAACATTAGATGCACGCTAAAATAACAGAAGAGTAAAGCAATGCATTTAAAATAAATTGGCTCTAGAAACTAGGGATACTAAAAGCCGCACTGGCACCGGCCGGAATGAGATAGAAAATAACCGCTGAAATCCTGCCTGCCTTGTCAAAGACAAATATCCGTCGAATGCTTTCCAATTTTATACAGGTTAGAAATCTTGATGTTGTAAGAAACATATGAAAGTTGACGAGAACAATCATTGTAAACCACACAGGCAGCACTCTGAAAAAATTAAAAAGGATCAGAGGAGAAAAGATGAACAGGCTGTCGAACAAAATATCCCAAACACTTCCTAACGCGGATTCCACTTTTAAGCCTTGTGCAACTGCTCCGTCATATAGTATCTCCTATGCTATCTTTTAATAATCAGGGGTGTCAGCCACCATCCAAGACCTAAAATGACAACGATTCCTGACAGCAGCACAAAGGGTTCCATATACATACCGACCATATAGACAATGGTCACAATCCCTGTCACGTATAATGCACCTAATAAAAGCCAAGTCGGGAAGCCATGAATAATTGCTAATCCAACAGTGATTAAACCAATCCTCCGACTAAGAAAGACATGAAATTACGATTCATCAAATTAAGAGGAAATTGAGCAGATCCCCAAATGCTCACAATGACGCCCAACGCAACAAGCACATAACCCAAAATGGTTAATCCTGACATACTGTTTCTCCCTTCTTTAATCAAATTTTCCTGAAACGTTTTATCGCCTTTGATCAACTATCTAGTGATAGATTAAAGATGTCCGAGAGTTTTAAAATTTTCTCAATGTCGGGATAACTTTTCCCTGTTTCCCATTTTGAAATGACTTGTCGAGAAATATCCAATTTTTCTGCCAACTCATCTTGTGACATGTTTAATCGTTCACGTGTTTCCTTAATCCTGTTTCCTAAATCCATAATGATGCTCCTTTCCATAGTAGGTAGTTTGTAGTCTAGTCTCGGATGCTGATCAAAGATATATATAGATGCTTGACTGCAACGATCAGTTGCACCCTAGTTTTGTCCTGTTATTTCTGTAGATGATGCCCGATTTTTCACTGTTGATCCTGCTTGGTACACGATGTCCTGCAGGAATAGACTGTTCTATCTAAATGATCATTCAACGAACATACGTGCTATAATTTATTTATAAAAAGTACGAGATCATTCATAAAAGGAGTAAATGGAGGAATAATACATGAATCTGAAAGAAGTGCAGGATTGGGAGAAAAAGTTCTATGAAGGGCGGGGTTGGAAGGACCTGCCCCCATACATACGCGTGGGTTTTCTTATTGAAGAAATAGGTGAAGTATCTCAAGCCGTCCGTGCTTATGAGATTGGGCGCGACCATCCGAATGAGCGTTCAATGACGAAAGAAGAAATCAGGCAGAATCTTTCGGAAGAACTTGGTGATGTGCTCTCTAATGTGGCCATTCTTGCTGATTTGTATCATCTGAATTTGGAAGACATTGTAATGGCGCATCGCAGCAAGCTCACCAAGCGGTATCAAGAACAAGGGTGAACTAAATAGGGATTGAGATCCCGACCTTCTGGAACTATTGTAGACTTACTTTCTTGTCCGAAGACGCAAAGAGAGGTACCGAGGCTTGTCCCAAGCCATGGCTTTTTGTGCGAGCCAGTGACACCGGAGTCAGTCGTTTCTCACACTCGTGCAGCTTTTTTGGATGATTTTTTATCAAAGCGAATACTGACTCAACTCGGCAATGAATAGCCGAGTTTTCAGAAGATGAGAAAGTTTAGCATTTTGGCCTGTTGATACGATACGACAACAAGGTCATAAGATTCAGTTGGACGATCAGGTAAGCGCCCAATCTGCGAAAATAACCGGAAAAATTCCGCTTAATTCTAAAATGAATGAAAAAATCACTTAAATAGACGGAGAAATTCCCCCTATCGAATCGAAAAGACGTGAAAATGGAGGCATTTTCTTTGAATAAGCGGAAAAGTTACCCTTATTTACCCGTGAAACAAGCGCTATGATCCATATAACCGGAAAAATTCCGCTTATTTTACGTTACTTAATAAAGGACCAAAGTGATTTATGAAATAGAAATGTCTGTTCAAGGTTGATGATTCAAAACTGCATTTGGAGCGAAAGCCATCACGTCCTGTGAAAGTATGTCCTGTATGCAAAGTGAAAGTCATCAATCCTGTGGCAAGCAGGATACTAGGCCGTCCATGGATTACGACGGCAACTCCGCCCTCGCTGGAGGATTGGCGAAGCCGAGTTTTCTTAAGTTGTCTCCTATAATAAAAACAACGTTCATTAATCATTGCAAATTTCGGGTATTGGTCTACTGTGTGGTGTTAAACGGATAATCATGCTTTTTAATAAACTGATTCATAATGGAAAATCAAGTGAGGAAAGAGGGAAACGGCTGAATCAAGGACAGAGATTCACAATGTATAGGAAAATACGGAAAAAGTTTCCTTTATGGGAAAATTGGTTTGGTTCATCTCAAAATCGAAGGGTGCGTCCATTGTTTATGGCGATCCGACCGATCGAGGCGACAAGCAGGTGGTATCTTTTTCCGGCGTTCGCATTATCGGTGGAGGCGGCTATGCGTCGGTGAAGCCACTGGGAATCTATGAAATCGACAAACAAAAAACGACGTTCAAGCCGGTTTATGATCTTAATTTTCTCGTGCTTATTCTCTCCATACTTACATTCGGACTGAAACTGATCAACAAAAATTCAAAAGAGCGCTAACAAAAAGAGGCTTGAAAGTGCAGCTTTCAAGCCTCTTTCGAACATAATCAATAACCAACTTCAACTGAAGCGTTAACAATATACATTAAATCGTTCTTATCGTTTTGTTCTTTTAAGAAGATGCCGCTCGGAGCCGCCATTCCTCCGTCCATGACCTCGATGTGAACCGTTCCATACGGAATTTCTGCTTTTATTTTTTTGAAATCTAAGCTTTCCTTATCTTTTGGAACAGCCAGTCGAATGGTAACCTTCATGTTGTTCAAATCGTTTTCCGGAAGAAATCGGGTGATACCAGGCATTGAATTTCTATGGATCGCATCGCGTACAGCCCGAACTGCGGCTGTTGTGACATCTTGCCCGTGCACGTCAGTACCGAATCCTGTTTCAATGAATAAAAGGTGATCCATAATTTTACCCCCATAACCAAATTTTCAATCCTATTATAACAAAGTTAAAAAAGAGGTCGCAGTTAAAGTGCTTGAAAATAAAAATGTCTATGTAAGAAAATCCGACAAAAAGTCCATTTTTTTTCGTATAAGAATTAAAATGAATGTGAAATATTATTTGTTGATATCTGTTCAGTTTTGGAATAAAGCAAGGATTAATGGAGAAATGGCATGAATCATGAAATTTTTATCATTAAAAGTCTGGTAAAGGCGAACGATAATTGCAGCAAGCAACAAAATTTACGCTTTTTCCCCATTTTTTATTCCCTTTTTGGCACATATAAGCTATAGTAAAGTCTGTGAGTTAAATTCAAAAGATTTAGCGGGGGGTTTTTAAGTGTTTAAAAAGAGAATAGCAGTGCTCGTAGCCTTTGTTGTTGTTCTGGCTTCCGTTCTTGCGGGATGCGGCAACAGCAAATCAAGCGGAGGCAGCGCAACGAAGAAGGCGGCTTTCAAAGCAGGTATGGTTACGGACACAGGCGGCGTTGATGACAAGTCTTTCAATCAGTCTGCTTGGGAAGGCTTGAAAAGCTTTGCAAAGGACAACGGTCTTAAAGAAGGATCAGGTGTTAAATATCTGCAGTCAACACAGGCATCGGATTATTCACCGAACCTGAACACAATGATCCATCAGAACTATAATATCGTTTATGGTATCGGCTTCTTGATGCAAAGTGATATCCAGAAAATTGCACAGCAAAATCCGAAAGCGCACCTTGGCATTATTGATGCCGTTGCTGTTGATAAGAACAATAAACCTCTGAAAAATGTAGCAAACATCACTTTCAAAGAACAACAAGGCTCGTTCTTGGTTGGTGTCGTAGCAGGTTTGACAACGAAAACGAATAAAGTCGGTTTTGTCGGCGGCGTTAACTCTGCGTTGCTTAAGAAATTCGAAAACGGCTTCAAAGCCGGTGTGAAGACGGTAAATCCGAAAGCAGAAATTTACGCTCAGTATGCAGGAGCATTTGATGCACCTGATAAGGGACGTGCAATCGCTCAAACGATGTATACAAAAGGCGCTGACATTATTTATGCATCCGCAGGCAATACAGGTAACGGTGTATTTACGGAAGCGAAGAACCGCACGAAGAATGGCAAGAAGGTATGGGTTATCGGTGTTGACAAAGATCAGCATGATCAAGGTATGCCGGAAAATGTAACTCTGACTTCCATGGTTAAACGCGTTGACCAAGCAATTTATAATGTAACGAAACAAACAAAGGCAGGTAAATTCCCTGGCGGTAAAGTACTTGAATTCGGCCTTAAAGAAAACGGCGTCGGTATCGCACCAACGACGGATAATGTTTCGAAGAAAGCACTTAGTGCTGTTAATGATTATAAAAAGAAAATCATTGATGGATCCCTCACGGTTCCGACAACAGACAAGGAATATAAGGAATACCTTGCAAACTTGAAGTAATTATTTGATCTATTGCTGATGGATGAGGCGGTACCTGCCTCATCCATCAATTATAATTAAGGAAAATATGATTTGGACATATAAAAGCCTGTTTTAGAACAAGCTTTTTTTATATAATAAGTGAGTAAAAAAATTTTAAAAGACGAGCGGAAGTTAGCATAAGCGGTCGAAGCTTGTTGAAGTTCAGCCAGTATCAAAGACTTGGCTTCACCAAGTTTTTCTTTATACAAAGAGGATTGTATAAAAGAAAAAAGATTAGCGGTGACTAGTATAAGAAAAACTAAGGTTCAGCCGGCGTCAGGGACTTGGCTTCACCAAGTTTTTCTTTACATATTCAGAGATGGGGGACTTAAGGCATGTCCTATGCAATTGAAATGAGGAATATCAGGAAAGAATTTCCCGGTATTGTGGCCAATGACGATATCACCCTTCAGGTACAAGAAGGAGAAATTCATGCGCTGTTTGGAGAAAACGGAGCCGGCAAGTCGACGCTGATGAATGTTCTGTTCGGGTTATATCAGCCTGACCAAGGGGAAATTTATGTTCATGGGAAAAAGGAGTTCATTAACGATCCCAATGATGCAGCTCGGCTCGGCATAGGCATGGTTCATCAGCACTTTATGCTAATTGACAAGTTTACTGTTGCTGAAAATATTATCCTGGGCAGAGAACCTAAGAAGCATGGGGCTCTCGATATGGCAAAGGCTGTAAAGATCGTCAAGGAACTTTCTGAAAGATACGGATTGGATGTTGACCCAAATAAGAAAGTTGAAGACATTACGGTCGGCATGCAGCAACGTGTTGAAATTTTGAAGACCCTGTACAGAGGGTCGGACATACTAATTTTTGACGAACCGACTGCTGTGTTGACGCCACTTGAAATTAAAGAACTGATCGAAATTATGAAGCGGCTAGTGGGTGAGGGCAAGTCCATCATCTTAATCACACACAAACTAAAGGAAATATTTGAATCCTGTGATCGATGCACGGTTATTCGCCGAGGAAAGAATATTGATACGGTAGCCATTTCTGACACCAATCCGAGCGATTTGGCCAGCATGATGGTTGGACGAAAGGTCAATATTCAGGTGAATAATGCTCCTTATGATCCGAAAGAAAAAGTTCTGGAAATTGAACATCTCAATGTACTTGATTCGCGCAAGGTTGATGTAATCAAGGATCTGAATCTGACTGTTCACGGAGGAGAAATTCTTGGCATTGCAGGTGTGGACGGTAATGGACAGACTGAGTTGATTGAGGCGATTGCGGGCCTGAGAAAGGTTAAAGACGGCAGCATTAAAATCAACAATGACGATGTGACCAATCAAAAAACGAGAAAAATTATCGAAGCTGGCTTGGGTTATATTCCTGAGGATCGACAGAAGCACGGACTTGTGTTGGACTTCTCGGTTGGTGAGAATATGGTGCTGCAAACGTACTATAAGAAACCATATGCTCAAGCAGGTATTTTGCATAATAAAGTGATCACGAAAAAAGCGAAACAATTAATTCAAGAATTTGATGTTCGGACTCCGAGCGAGAAGACACTTGCCCGTTCATTGTCCGGAGGCAATCAGCAAAAGGTGATCGTCGCTAGAGAGGTAGACCGGAGTCCGCAATTACTAATTGCGGCTCAGCCTACCCGTGGCTTGGATATCGGTGCTATTGAATTCATTCACGGCAAGCTGATAGAAGAAAAGAAAAAAGGCAAAGCCGTTTTGCTTGTATCCTTTGAATTAGACGAAATTCTGCGCCTTAGTGATCGAATCGCGGTTATTTATGAAGGACACATTATTGATATTGTTAATCCGAAAGAAACAGATGAGAATGAGCTCGGCTTGCTAATGGCCGGGAGAAAGAAAGGAGGAAGCGAGGCGTGAGCAACTTATTGAAGAAGGTCAATTGGATGACACTCCTTATTCCTGTCGTGTCTGTTATTCTCGGGCTGCTTTGCGGAGCTGTGATCATGTTGATCATTGGCTATAATCCCGTGCTTGCTTACCAATCAATCATTGAATCTATTTTCCTCCAGCCTTATTACGGGGGAGAAACTATTCGGGCAATGATCCCTCTCGTGCTTGCCGGAATTGCCGTTGCCTTTGCCTTTCGCACTGGTCTCTTCAACATTGGCGTTGAAGGACAGCTGCTCGTCGGCTGGTTTGCTTCAGTTGCCTGTGCTATTTGCTTCGGCCATCTTCCGAAAGTTATTTTGCTTCCAATGTCGATCATCGCCGGCGGTGCCGCGGGGGCATTGTGGGGCTTTATTCCCGGAATTCTTAAAGCACGATTTAAAGTACATGAAGTTATTTCAACAATTATGATGAATTATATTGCATTATATACGACGGCGTATTTAATTAAAAATTTCTTATATACAGAAGGTGAACGCACACCGACGATTCCGGCTGCGGCTTCCCTTGCCTCGACGTTTCTTGCTAATCTGACTCAAGGATCACGGCTGCATTGGGGGTTTGTCGTTGCCATCATCGCTGTGTTTGCGATGTGGTTCATTTTGTGGAAAACAACAAAGGGGTATGAGCTGCGTGCCGTCGGCTTCAGTCCGGATGCTTCGAAATACGCGGGAATGAATGTTAGTCGAAACATTATGCTGTCGCTAACTATATCAGGCATTTTCGCTGGACTGGGCGGTGCTATGGAAGGCCTTGGCACGTATCAATATATGACCATTAATTCTGCGTTTACAGGTATTGGGTTTAATGGTATCGCCGTAGCACTGCTTGGTCTGAATACACCGGTTGGTGTCGTACTTTCCGGAGCGCTGTTCGCCGGACTTCAAACCGGCGGCTTGACGATGCAGTCGGATGCCGGAGTTCCTGTTGAACTGATCCAGATTATCATCGCTTTGATTATTTTCTTTGTCGGCTCCGGTTATGTGATCAAGTGGGCGTTCGGCCGTCTATCGAGAAAGGGGCATAAATAATAATGAGTTTTTTTGAAGTATTGACGATTATTATTCCTTCGACACTGCTTACGGCTGCCCCGCTGATTTTTACGTCATTGGGCGGCGTTTTCTCTGAACGTTCCGGAGTTGTCAATATCGGATTGGAAGGCTTGATGGCAGTCGGGGCCTTCACAGCTGCTATCTCTACTTTAGGTTTGGAGCATGCAGGATTGGGAGATGCTTCGCCGTGGATTGCGATCATCATTGCAGCCATTGCAGGAGGAATTTTTTCGTTGATCCATGCAGTTGTTTCCATTTCATTCCGTGCGGATCAGACGGTCAGCGGTGTGGCACTTAACTTTCTGGCTGCCGGACTTACAATTTTTCTTGTGAAAATGATCTATGACGGAAAGGGACAAACACCATATATTACACACAATATTGATAAAATCAGCATTCCCGGCTTGGCCAAGATTCCATTTATCGGACCGGTCTTTTTTCAGCAAGTGACCTACACGTCTTATTTGGCGATCCTTGTTTCGGTTTTGGTTTGGTTTATCATCTTTAAGACACCATTCGGCTTGCGTCTGCGATCTGTCGGCGAACATCCGGCAGCGGCGGACACCCTAGGTATTAATGTAAGCAAAATGCGTTATATAGGTGTTGCACTGAGCGGTGTGTTCGGTGGTATCGGTGGTGCCGTATATCTTGTGACGATCACGTCCAACTACAATGTGACAACGATTGCCGGACAAGGGTTCTTAGCGCTGGCTGCTCTTGTTTTTGGTAAATGGCATCCGATTGGGGCCATGGGTGCGTCCATGTTCTTCGGGTTTGCACAAGCACTCAGCATAACCGGTCAGCAGATCCCATATTTGGATCACTTGCCTTCGGTGGTCATGCTGACGGCACCATATGTTCTGACATTGATTGTACTTACCGGATTCGTGGGTCGCGCCGAAGCACCGAAGGCGGACGGCGTTCCATATATAAAAGGGCAGAGATAATCTGCTGGTCATCAAAGCAAAAAGAGAGACAGTCTCATCGGTCGTTTTTCGACCATGCGGCTGCCTCTTTAATATCTTTTACAGGTAAAGAACGTTTAGCACTTTGCCTTGCTGCTGGTACGACGATAAGGTCATAAGAAGCAGATTCACAATTCGCACTTAATGGTGAGCGATCAGGTTAAGTCCCCATCTGATAAATAGACGGAAAAACTCCGCTTATTTTACCCTTTACTTAAGAAGGACCGGAAGGATTAATGAACCAGAAGTGAGATGAATGGGGATTAGCGGGTGACCGGCTATAGATATGTACACCGGATGCATGCAAACAATGATGACCGATTACGACCGGTGCACAGTCGAGAATCACGCAGTCAAAATTGGCATAAAAATGGTCATCGACATGAATGTTATACCCATAATTGCAATGAAAGGTTGGTTCAATATAAATTCTGTCGCCCGTCGTTCCAAAAAGTTCCTTAAGAAGCACAATTCGCCGTTCACGTTCTGTAACGAGCGATGAATTAAATGTACAGACACGTTCTCGGGCACACACGCAGTCTGCAACCAATTCCGGATCGCAGGAATCGTATAGCGTCCCCGTGATTTTTTTTCTGTTTTCTGTTTTCTGATGCATAGGAGGTTCCTCCTTGCTTTTTTTGTTTCGATTATCACAAATAATGCTGCTCTATGAATAATTGTACAGAAAGATTCGAAAACGCACGACACGGGAAATAATTTTTCGTTATAATAAAGACTAAGACCAATAAAACGTGCAGCAAAAAGTTCCTTATGTCACTGCATCGTTGAAAATCAGAAGAACAATTTGGAGGTTTGATCATGACGACAATTTGCCTGGTCAGGCATGGAGAAACCGACTGGAATGCAATGGGAAAGCTGCAAGGACGCGAAGACATACCGCTTAATGAACGAGGGAGAAAGCAGGCTGAAATGGTTGGGAAATTTCTGCAGTCAGCCAAGTTTTCGGCTGTTGTGACGAGTCCATTGCTCCGTGCGAAGCAAACTGCCGAGATTATAAATAACTTTACGGGGAAATTGCCTCTTATTGAAAATGCAGATTTCATTGAAAAAGCGTATGGAAAGGCATCCGGTATGACGATCCTTGAACGTGACGAACACTTTCCGGATGGTGTCATTCCCGGAATGGAATCTATAGAGATGGTCAGAAAACGTGTCATTCGCGGGCTATCCACGGTTAAACAGAGCTTTCCTGATCAGCCTGTGCTGCTTGTCGCACATGGCGGTCTGATCAATGTTATTCTGGCTCTGCTGTCCGGCGGAGAAATCGGGACTGGAAAAACAAAGCTGTTTAACACGTGTATTAGTCATATCGCTACTGCCGGCAATTCATGGAAAATCATTGATTATAACCGCATCGAACATCTGAGCAAGTTCGGCAAGGTGACCAGCATTTGACTTTTACTGCACAAAAAAGAGAGCGAGTACATCGCTCTCAAGGGTTGCTGAATGAAGTTAAAGCGGGTGATGGGAATCGAACCCACGACGAGAGCTTGGGAAGCTCTAATTTTACCATTAAACTACACCCGCAAAAGCGCTTTAAAGACCATAACTAATCTTATAAGAATGGATTCTTTTTGTCAATGTTCATGATTCACTTGCATCGAGCGATTTTCTTGAGATAATGGCACTAAGGTCCACTTGAAAATAATACAGTCATCATCCAATTTTGATATTAAAAAAGATAAATCAAGACAAACAACAAGGAGTGGCAAAAGTGAAGGCAATTTTAACAGTAATCGGCAAGGATAACGTAGGTATTATTGCCGGCGTCAGCGGTAAGCTTGCTGAACTTCATGTGAATATTCTCGATGTTTCACAAACCATTATGAACGGCTATTTTACCATGATGATGATTCTTGATTTAACTGAGGCGGAGAGCAGCTTCGGCGATATGAAAAAGTCACTTGCTGATAAAGGAACAGAGCTTGGCGTTCAGATCAAAATTCAGCGTGAAGAAATTTTTACATCAATGCACAGTCTATAAGCTGGAGGATATCGAAAAATAATGGAAACGAAACAAATACTTGAAACCATTCGGATGATTGAAGAAGAAAAATTGGATATCCGGACGATCACGATGGGCATTTCGCTTTTGGACTGCATTGATGGCGATGGAGCGAAAGCCAGAGCAAAAATCTACGACAAGATTACACGACAGGCGGAAAAACTGGTAGAAACAGGAGAAGCAATCTCCGATGAGTTTGGCATCCCGATTATTCACAAGCGTATTTCTGTTACACCTATTTCACTTGTGGCAGGGGCCACGCAGGATGAGAATTATACGGCTTTTGCTCAAACTTTGGACAAGGCGGCAAAGACGACAGGCGTTAATTTTGTCGGTGGATTCAGTGCGCTTGTTCAGAAGGGTTACACGTCGGGCGATCGCAAATTAATTCGATCTATTCCTGAGGCACTTGCAACCACCGATTTTGTCTGCTCGTCAGTTAATGTCGGATCAACGCGCTCCGGTATCAATATGGATGCGGTGAAACAAATGGGCGGCATCGTCAAGGAAACGGCTGAACGTACAAAGGATCAGCAAGGTCTGGGCTGCGCAAAGCTGGTTATCTTTGCGAATGCCGTCGAAGATAATCCATTCATGGCAGGAGCTTTTCATGGAGTCGGCGAAGAGGACTGTGTTCTTAATGTCGGTGTGAGCGGCCCTGGTGTTGTGAAACGGGCACTTGAGAAGGTGAAAGGTCAGCCATTTGATGTCGTATCTGAAACGATTAAAAAAATTGCGTTCAAGATTACACGGATGGGCCAGTTGGTCGGGCATGAGGCGTCGACTCGACTCGGTGTACCCTTCGGTATTGTCGATTTGTCTTTGGCCCCGACACCGGCAGTCGGTGATTCAGTTGCTCATATTCTTGAAGAAATGGGACTGGAGTCGGTTGGTACGCATGGAACTACAGCTGCATTGGCGTTGTTGAATGATGCAGTAAAAAAAGGCGGCGTTATGGCGTGCAGTCACGTCGGCGGTTTGAGCGGCGCATTCATTCCTGTCTCTGAAGATGCCGGAATGATACACGCTGTTGAACGAGGTGCTCTCAATTTAGAGAAACTTGAAGCCATGACGGCTGTTTGTTCTGTTGGGCTTGATATGATTGCAATTCCCGGAGATACACCGGCAGAAACGATTTCTGCGATGATCGCCGATGAAGCAGCGATTGGTGTCATTAACAATAAAACGACGGCGGTCCGTGTGATTCCAGCTCTCGGTAAATCGGTTGGCGATACGGTCGAATTTGGCGGTTTGCTCGGATATGCTCCTGTTATGGATGTTAACCGCAATTCTTCAGCTGATTTTATCGCACGAGGCGGCAGAATTCCGGCTCCGATCCATTCCTTTAAAAATTAAAGCTTCGCTGAAGTTTGTGTTCATAAACGCCAGCAAAATAAGAAAAGAACGGAACCCTTTTTACTTAGGGTTCCGTTCTTTTTTAGTGATTAGCGGTTGTTATGATTTTGATCTTTATTCTGATCAAAGTTTTCAGCATAATTTTTCGAATCCGCATGGTCACCGGTACGTTGTGCACGTTCTCTTTCTTCTACAGAATGTTCATCAAGCGGTTCGGCAAATTCTTCATTAAATTGCTTTGCAGCTTTTTTACCTTTTTCATCTTTAAAACTCACGATGCTCACAGCTTTCTTTTTGGTTTTTGACGTTTCCGTCAAGAAGTAGTGTGAACGTATTTTAAATAATTATGCCTTTCATCATTTAAGTCAGTTCCAGCAGGCACGAAGCGAATAAAAGGATATAAAGACAGTGAATACCATATCCTAAAGCAATTACAGATAAAGGAGAGGGTAACATGAAAAGCGGCCGTTTAGATGGAGTAAATTTGCAAAAAGAAATTGTCAGCAAGGATACTTATGAAAAGAAGTTAGCCAAGTACCAATTGAAGTTGTTGTCGATGCAGCATCTGCTGCTCGAACATAATTTAGGTGTGATTTTTGTCTTCGAAGGCTGGGACGCAGCAGGGAAAGGCGGTGCGATTAAACGAGCGGTGGCGAATCTTGATCCGCGAGGGGTTCGTGTCTGGCCAATTGCGGCACCCGCGCCTCATGAGAAACGGTACCATTACATGCAGCGCTTCTGGAGAAAGATTCCTCAATATGGTCAGATCGCGATTTTTGATCGATCCTGGTACGGTCGTGTTCTCGTCGAGCGCGTTGAACAGTTGGCAGAACCTAAAGAATGGAAACGTGCTTTTCAAGAAATTAACGAATTTGAAAAAGAATTGACGAATGATCGCTACATGATCGATAAATTCTGGCTGCACATTGATAAAGCGGAACAATACAAACGTTTTAAAAAACGTGAATCTGATCCGCTAAAAAAGTGGAAAATCACGGATGAGGATTGGCGAAATCGTGAAAAATGGGAGCACTATGTGACTGCAGCCGAAGAAATGTTTGATAAAACTGATACAGCCGCGGCGCATTGGCATATTATCCCTGCCAATAGCAAATGGTATGCCCGCATTGCCATTCTAAAGCAAATGACTCGATCAATTGAGAATCACTTGAAAGCAAATGGTTTTGATCTCTCAGAACTTCCTGATGTTTCAAAAATAATCAAAGATCAAACAAAATAGTTTCCAGTCACGGTACGGCATGCTTTTGCAGTTTGTCTTTTTTAAGTTATACTTTTGAGTAGAGGGTGTTGTTTGCAAGAAAAAATTGTTTTTGCACGGCACGACGGACAGGCGGGGGAGGGAACGTTTTGAGTATTTTGCAAAAGCATGCAATCATTGACATCGGATCGAATTCCATTCGACTTGTAATTATTGGCGTTGATCAGGATTATTTTTCTAAAGAACTGCTGAATTTTAAAACCGTCGCACGATTAAGCAACTACATAGATGAAAATGATCAATTAAGCAATAAAGGCGTGTCCATCCTTTTGGACGTGCTAAAAAGATTTCAGTTTATCATTGAACATGAACAAGGGGTCAGCGTTGTTGACGCTTTTGCCACGGCTGCTATGCGTAAAGCGAGAAATCGTGAAGAAGTGCTGAAGTGTGTTTACGATGAAACCGGGCTCAATGTTCGACTTCTTTCAGGGATGAAGGAAGCCTATTACGGCTATTTCGCAGTCGTTAATTCAACTTATGTAGAGAACGGGATCACGATTGATATTGGTGGAGGCAGTACGGAGGTTACCATGTTCAGGAGACGCCGGCTGATCCATTCTCACTCCTTTTCATTTGGTGCTGTCACTCTGTACCAGACCTTCTACAAAGACAATGATCCATATGCAGGAGACCGACTAGAGGCTTATATAAAGAAAGAATTCGCATCGCTTGAGTGGTTGTGCGGCAATGAGCTTCCTATTATTGGTATAGGGGGAACCGCCAGAAATTTAGCGCGTATTGACCAGATCCAGGAACATTACCCATTGGTGGGGCTCCATCAATATACAATTCCGCGTGAGCGTCTAAATCAGTTGAAAGAGAAATTGGCTTCGATGACACTTGAGGAACGTGAGAGTATGGACGGACTCTCAAAAGACCGGTCGGATATTATTTTGCCTGCATCGGCGGTTATTAATCTGCTTGTGAAACTGAATCGCGGAGACAGGTTTATGTTGAGCGGAGAGGGGTTGCGCGAAGGCGTATTCTATGAATGGGTGCTCAAACAAAGGAATGAAGAGCGTATCCCGTATGTTTTGAATGAAAGCCTGCGGCAGCTGCGGCGCAATTTTAATTTGGACAGCCGTCATACTGCGTATGTGAAGAAATTAGCGTTTCAAATCTTGGATGGCATATTGGATTTATTCAAAGGAGACGATTCAGAGGAACGCATTGCCTGGTTGCTTTCGCATAGCGCGGATCTTGCTTATTTAGGGGAATTTATAAATAATGAATCCAGCAGTGCACAAACCTTTTATTTACTGACTAATATGAACATTAATGGGATCAGCCACCGCGACCGCCTGGCTGTAGCGCTGATCGCTTCGTTTAAGAATCGGTCGAATCTCAGCGACTTTGCCAAGTCGTTCCAGCAAATGGCAACCAAAGAAGACATGAAACTGTATGAGACACTCGGCGCTGTGTTGCGTCTCGCACATGATTTCGATCGTACAAAATTGCATGTCGTCAATCGATTAACGCTCAAACAGACGAAGAAAAAGCAGCTTCAGTTGACTGCCTATTATCATGATGATGCCTATTTTGAAGAACAAGCTGCACAAAGACATAAAAAACATCTTGAGCGGGCATTAAAGACGTCAGTGATGATTCAATTCAAAAATGCGGATGAATAGGGCTTGTCAAGCTTTTCAATAAGGTGGAAAATGGTAGACAAAAGAAGACAATGAGAAGGGGTTTTTTATGGCTATTTTAGTATTGGGCGGCGCCGGATACATTGGTTCGCACGCGGTTTATCAACTCATCGATGCCGGCGAGGATGTGGTTGTTGTCGACAACTTGCAGACCGGTCATAAGGATGCACTTCATCCGAACGCAAAATTTTATCAAGGAGATATTCGCGACAAGACGTTCTTGGATTCTGTATTTAAGAAAGAAAATATTAAAGGCGTCATTCATTTTGCCGCCAATTCTTTAGTCGGCGAATCGGTTGAGAAGCCGCTGAAGTATTTCAATAATAATGTCTACGGGATGCAAATTCTTTTGGAAGTTATGAACGATAATAACGTGAAACACATCGTATTTTCTTCAACTGCGGCAACATACGGCGAACCGGAAGTTGTTCCGATTACCGAAGACATGCCGACGCAGCCGACCAATCCATACGGCGAAACCAAGCTTACAATGGAAAAGATGATGAAATGGTGTGATCGTGCGTATGGCATGCGATTTGTTGCCCTTCGTTACTTCAATGTTGCCGGCGCAAGTAAAGGCGGATCAATTGGGGAGGATCACCATCCGGAAACACACTTAATTCCGATTGTTCTCCAGGTTGCTGCCGGTGAGCGTGACCATATCTCCATTTTCGGCGATGATTATGCAACCAAAGATGGGACCTGCGTCCGTGATTATGTGCACATTGAGGATCTGATCGCCGCACATCGCCTGGCACTTCGCTATCTGTTTGACGGCGGCAAGAGTGATGTATTCAACCTTGGCTCAAGTGAAGGATTTTCGGTTAAGGAAATTATTGAGGCGGCAAGAAAAGTTACCGGAGAGGCTATTCCTGCTGAACTGGCTCCAAGACGTGCGGGAGATCCGAGCACGCTGATCGCTTCCCCTGAAAAGGCAAAGCGTGTGCTTGGTTGGAACCCGAAACACACGAACATTCCTGAAATACTTGCCGATGCCTGGGCTTGGCACAGCAGCCACCCAAAAGGTTACGCGACAACCGTTGAATCGGCTAAGTAATTAAGAATAGCAGCTTGTTTGTGGAACTATATGGAACTTAACGACAAAGTTTTGACACATTCGCGATTTCGCGGTACAATCGTATCACTAACCAATTGAATACTTCTTATCCAGAGCGGCGGAGGGACTGGCCCGATGAAACCCGGCAACCAAATGAAAATTTAGGTGCCAATTCCTGCAGAATCCATTTGGATTTTGAGAGATAAGAGAAGATATGAACGGATCAGGCTTCTCTCTTCTCGAGGGAAGCCTTTATTAGTTCCGAGCTCTTCATAAATTAGGAAAACTGGATGATTGGAAAAGCCTTCGGTTAGAAATCAGAGTATTCTTATATACAAACAGGAGGAAGCAAACATTGAAAAAGATTACTGCAGTTATCTCAGCGTTTTTAGCATTTTCTTTAATTTTTGTTTTGGCCGCTTGCGGCAATAGTTCTTCAAAGGAATTGAGTGAAAAGGAAATTACGGTCGGTGTGACCGGCGGTCCTCACCAACAAGTAATGGAACAAGTCGTTAAGTTGGCGAAAAAAGACGGATTGACAATTAAATTGAAAGTATTCAACGATTACAATCAGCCGAATATTGCACTGAACGATAAAGATCTGGATGCGAACAGCTACCAGACGCTCCCATTCCTCAAGGATCAGATTAAAAATAAAAACTATAAAATTACTGATGTGTTCAAAACCGTGGCCTTTCCAATGGGGATCTACTCGAAAAAAATTAAAAGTCTTAAAGATTTGAAAGACGGCGACAAGATTGCAGTACCGAATGACCCGGCTAACGAGCTCCGCGCTTTGCAATTATTTGAGAAGGCCGGCGTTATTAAACTGAAGAAGGGTGCTGGGATTACATCAACGAAACGCGACGTGGTCAGCAATCCCAAACATCTGAAGATTATCGAATTGGATGCCGCACAGCTTCCGGCACAACTTGGTGAAGTTACTGCATCCGCAATTAATACCAACTTTGCGATGGGCGCAGGTCTTACAGTGTTGAAGGATTCTATTTTCCATGAACCGCTTGAAAACAACCCGTACCCTAACTATTTTGTTGTCCGTACCGATAATAAGAATGATAAAGTAGTCAAGCAGCTGAAGAAATACTATCAATCGAAGGAAGTCAAAGCATACATTAAGAAACAGTTTGGCGGTTCCGTAGTTCCTGCTTGGTAAGGAGGAAGCATCTTGATTAAATTACAGCATGTGTCAAAAACGTTTCGTGTTGGAAAGAACAAGATTGAGGCCTTGAAGGACGTTTCCCTTGAGGTAAACAAAGGTGAAATTTTTGGTGTTATCGGTTTCAGCGGTGCCGGAAAGAGTACACTGATCCGTTGTGTAAACCTGCTTGAGCGGCCAACAAACGGGCAGGTGTTTGTCGATGATCAGGATGTTTTGGAGCTGAATAAAAAAGGCTTGCGGCAATTAAGACGTAAAATCGGTATGATTTTTCAAGGTTACAATTTGCTTGAGACAGCGAATGTCTATGACAATGTTGCAACGCCGCTAAAATTGGAAGGCGTGCCGAAAGAAGAAATTAAGAAGCGCACCGAAAAGTACTTAGAGATTGTCGGATTGTCAGATCGGCAGAGTGCTTTTCCGAGCCAATTATCCGGAGGCCAAAAACAGCGTGTGGCCATTGCCCGCGCGCTCGCTCATGAACCGGAAGTGCTGCTCAGCGATGAGGCAACGAGTGCACTGGATCCGAATACAACCGAGGCAATTCTTGAATTATTGCTCAAGGTCAATAAGGAACTGGGCATTACTATTTTCCTGATCACTCATGAGCTGAACGTTATTCAGCGTATTTGTGATCGTGTGGCCGTTATGGAAGACGGCAGAATTGTGGAACAAGGTTCGGTTGTCGATGTGTTTACGCAACCGCAGCAGCCGATGACCAAGCAATTCATCAGCACGGAATCCAAGTTTCAGATTCCGGACTCGGTGAAGAACGATTTACTTAAATCGGGCCGATTGGTCAAACTGACCTTCTTAGGAGAATCATCGAAGGATCCGGTACTAGCGACACTTGCTAAGCAGTATGATGTCTTGCCAAGTATTATTGCCGGCGGCATTGATCAATTGAAGAATCAGTCGGTCGGCAAGCTGCTCGTCCATTTGAAAGGCGATAAGGCAAAAATTGAGACGGCGATCGGCTTTCTTCGGGATCAGGATGTTCTTGTGGAAGAGGTGAAGGACTAATGGCAGACTTTATCAATGAATGGGGCAGCGCAATTTGGGAAGGGTTCATCCAGACCACACAGATGACGCTGATTTCACTCGCCTTTTCAATTCTGATCGGGCTGCCGCTTGGCGTGCTGCTTGTTCTGACACGGAAAGGCGGACAATGGGACAATGTTGCGGTTTTCACGATCGTGAACTCATTAATTAACGTCATTCGATCGATTCCGTTCATTATCCTGCTCTTCTTCCTGCTTCCGTTTACGAAGACATTGGTTGGTACGACGATTGGTGTGAAAGGTGTTATTGTTCCGCTCGTCGTTGCATGTGCACCGTACATTGCTCGACTTTTGGAAACAGCAATGCTTGAGGTCAGCAAAGGCATCATTGAAGCGTATCAGTCCATGGGTATTTCCACCCCGAAAATTATCTGGCATGTCATTATTCGTGAAGCACGTTCATCGATCATTCTCGGTCTAACGATTGCGGTGATCGGATTGATCGGCGAAACAGCGATGGCCGGATTTGTCGGTGCCGGAGGACTTGGTGACTTGGCGTACCAGTTCGGCTATGTGCGATTCCAACCGGATGTAATGTACGCGGTTATTATTATCTTGATTGTCATTGTTCAGATTATCCAATCACTGGGTAATGTCATTGCGAGAAAATTGAAGAAAAATTAATAAAGCGGTCGGCACAAACGATTTTTGTTCATCCCGTTTGACTGCCGCTTTTTCTTTATCTATAATGTTAAATATAATTAACATTATGTATAGATGATTAAACATTGGATGTGCTGAACGCCATGCATTTAGTAAATCGAGTCAAGGAATTGAGAGCGCGATATAACTGGACACAATCGGAACTGGGCGAGAGAGTCGGTGTGACGAGGCAAACGATTGCCTCCATTGAAAAAGGGGATTACGTCCCTTCGCTCCTTCTCGGTCTGCAGCTCTGTGATGTATTTAGGTTGCGCATGGAGGATGTTTTTGAACTGGAGAAAGGAGCGGATAAAGAATGAAACGTTTGTGGTTTTCTCTAATGATGTCGATCTGCACCATTATCGCATTCGGACTGGCAATGATTCCATTAATTCAACTGACAAACGGACTGGCGGATTTGATTCGTAATGATGCAAGCGGTTTTTCAGTAGAAATAAAAGTGGTTTGGTTTCTTCCGGTGGTTCTATTAGCGATCATCGAAGCAATCGATTGTTTATGGAATAAACGAAAAAACAAATCATCATTTTGGATCTATCCGCTCGTTAATCCATCAGATGATGAACGTGAGCGAGCCATCACAGCTAAAGCTTCACATGACGCTTTTTTCACGATTTGGGCGGTGGCACCAATTTGTGCGGGCTTGATGTGCTTCTATCCATTGTTCACAGATGTTTTTTCGATTTATCCGATGGTTGTCGTGCTTATCATTCCCTTTGTTCAGGTAACTGTGTACTATCTGAAAATCAGAAGAATATATATGTGATCCATTATTGATAGGGAGGTTGTGATCTTTTGAATCGTGAAAAAATTGACTGGCTCATTACAACGGTACTTCAGTGGACACTGAATCTTGTTCTTCTTGCACTTGCTGCTGTTTTATGTGTCGCATTGATCAAGGAAACGTATCAATTTTTTACCTATCTTTTTTTAAGTGAGAACGCCTCCTACTATCATCTATTAGAAGGTATTCTCGTATTTTTCCTATACTTTGAATTTATCGCGTTAATCATCAAATATTTTCAAGCACATTATCATTTTCCGCTGCGCTATTTCATCTATATTGGTGTAACGGCAATTGTCCGATTAATCATCGTTAGTCACGACCATCCGCATTCCGTTCTGCTGTATGCAATTGCCATTCTGGTGCTGGTCGGCGCGCTGTATATTGCCAATACGAAAATGCTCAGACGGGAGTGAAAATGACGTCTCTATACGGATCACTTCAAAAATAATGCATTATTCAATGGCCATATCAATGCATGTCTGCTGGCTATTGAAATTCTCAGATACTTAAGGTATGGTTTTGTTGAGAGACTATAAACGGAATATCTGTGAATAGCCAATATACGTAACGATAAGGAGTAGACAAAATGGGAAAAGTGCTTGTTTTCGGGCATAAAAGTCCTGATACCGATGCGATTTGCTCGGCAATCGCATTCGCTGATCTGAAGAATAAACTTGGTGAAGATGTAGAAGCAGTTCGTCTGGGTGATTTGAATGGTGAGACGGAGTATGTGCTGAAGCATTTTCAAATTGAAGCACCGCGTCTGGTAAAGACCGTTGCCAATGAAGTACCGGCCGTTTATCTGGTTGACCATAATGAGCGGGCACAAAGTGCTGACGACATCGAAAAAGTTGACGTTCTCTCTGTTGTCGATCATCACAGAATCGCTAATTTCGAAACGAAAACGCCGCTTTATTATCGGGCAGAACCAGTAGGCTGCACAGCGACGATCATCAACAAGTTGTACAAGGAAGCCGGAGTACCTGTATCCAAAACGATTGCCGGAATCATGTTGTCGTCAATCATTTCTGATACACTGTTGTTCAAATCGCCGACCTGCACAGAAGAAGATGTGAAAGCGGCAAAGGAGCTTGAAACGATTTCCGGTGTTGATACTCAGGCCTATGGATTGGACATGCTTAAAGCAGGAACCAACATTGCTGACAAATCAGCTGAAGAGTTGATTTCCATTGATGTGAAGCCGTTTGAAATGGGCAAATATGCTGTGAAAATCGCTCAGGTCAACGTTGTGGATACAAATGATGCACTTTCTCGTCAGGCGGAGCTCGAAGCTGCAATCAACAAGGAAATTGATACGAATAATCTTGATTTGTTCGTACTTGCAGTGACCAATATTCTGACCAGTGATTCCGAAGCACTGATCCTTGGAAAAGCAGCAACGGCAGCTGAGGCAGCCTTCAAGGTAACCTTGGACAATAATGTAGCTACACTTAAAGGTGTTGTTTCACGCAAGAAACAAATTGTACCTGTACTCACCGAAGAACTGACAAAATAATTTGATTCAAATTAATTGGCAAAGAGCTGTCCTCTTTGCTTATTTACAAGATAAGAAAGTATAGGATTTTGCCCCATATTTAAACGAATAAGCCAGTGTCTTGGACGAGAATCAAAGCGGAGGTGCGAATGCGCCTGCGGGTGCGGCCCTGTTGATCGCGTGCCGGCGAGAGAGAACCCGTAGATTTCTGCTTGTCTGAGGCTCGCGGTGCGCCCGCGGTCGTGCTCTGTTGGTGCGAGTAACCGAAGCGATGATTCAACACTGTAAAGACACAAACCAATGCTAAAAAAGGAGCTTTCGCAAGTGTAAAGGAGCTTTCGCTAAATACGCATACGTCCTGTATGCAACGCGAAAGCCATCACATCCTGTGAAAGTACGTCCTGCATGCAACGCGAAAGCCATCACATCCTGTGAAAGTAAGGACCGGGCGCTTTTTGCCCGGTTTTTCTTACAAGAAAAGAAAGTATGTCGTTCTGCCTTGCTGGTATAATGATCAGCGTTATAAGATTCGGGTGTGCGATCAGGCAAGCGCCCAATCTGAGAAATAGACGGAAAAATTCCGCTTAAATTGAAAATGAATGGTAAAATCGCTTAAATAGACGGAGAAATTACCCTTATTGAATCGAAAAACGTAAAAATAGAGGTTTTTTCTCTGAATAAGCGGAAAAATTACCCTTATTTACAGGCAAAACAAGCACCATGGTGTATATAACCGGAAAATCTCCGCTTATTTTACTTGTTACTTAATGAAGGACCGGGCGCTTTTGCCCGGTTTTTCTTAGCAGGGGAAGCAGCGTGAGCGCCGCTTCCCCCGTATTTGTGCTTGGAGGCGATTGATGCTCAATACGTTTTTCATGCATGGGTGAGATGAATCACGTATAATTGAGAGAAATAGTTCACACAAAGGGGTTTACGATTCATGCATAATGCAGTCATCAGTACTTTGTTGAATCATCGTTCCATTCGCAAGTTCAAAACACAGCCATTGTCGGAAGAACAAATAAAGTTGCTTGTTTCATGCGCACAGGCGGCATCTACGTCAAGTTTTACACAATCCTTTTCCATTATTGGCGTTGAGGATCCGGAAATCAAGAAACAGCTGCGCGCCATCTCCGGAGATCAGCCGTATGTTGAAGAAAATGGTTATTTCTTTGTCTTTGTTGCAGACCAGTATCGTAACAAAAAGATTGGTGATCAGAACGGAGCGGATACTTCGGTATTGGACACAACGCAAAGACTCACAGTTGCGCTTGGTGACGCTGCTTTTGCCGCTCAGAATATGGCTGTAGCCGCCGAATCCATGGGACTTGGAATCTGCTATATCGGAAGTATTCAGCGCGACATCGAGAAGACTGCGGAACTTTTGCATCTTCCGGACTATACGTTTCCGGTATTCGGCCTTGCGGTAGGCTATCCCGATCAGAATCCGGAAAAGCGGCCGCGGCTTCCGTTTGAAAACATCTTCCATAGAAATGTATATGAAGAGAAGGGAAACGAAGACGCATTAAACCAGTATGATCAAAAAGTCGCTGATTACTACCACACGCGGACAGGCGGCCGCCGTGACGAAACATGGACAGAACAAATCACGCATGGTTTGTCAGTGCCGCCACGTCTCGCTCTGAAGCCGTTTTTGGATAAGCATCATTTGGGCAGGCGCTGAGTGATGAGCGGTCAATCGTGGATGGCGATTGTCTTAAGAATCGTCGCAATGACAGGTGTTCAGTTTATCTCTTTGATCGGAGCACTTTTCATCGGCGGTTTTATTCTCGGATTTCTTGAGAGACAGGCAAATGGACGGGTGATCCATGCGTTCGGCATAAAGGGCATCTATTATACTGCCTGGTTGGGCACGCCGATTCATGAACTGAGTCATGCCGTTATGTGCTTGATCTTTCGTCATCGTGTGACTGAAGTCAAATTGTTGCAGGCGGTGGATACCGATGGAACGATGGGCTACGTGCGTCATGCATATAATCCAAACAGCCTTTACCAAAGGATTGGTAATCTTTTTATTGGTGTAGCACCGCTGATCGGCGGCAGCTTGATCATCGCGCTTTGCGCGAAATGGATGACTTATGATTCATCGCTCGCCTTCTTTGATTGGTCTCAGGCTCCGCAACAGTTCTCGTTCTTTGATTTGCCTTCATGGACAGCGCTGGGAAAAGCAATTCTTCAAATCTTTCAGAGCCTGTTTGCTGTGTCTAATTACAGTCATCCTGCTTTCTGGCTGTTTGTTTTAATCGCACTATGTATCTCATCGCGTATGTCGCTGAGCAACGAAGACATCCGTGGTGCCGGGAGCGGGGCAGGCGCTCTTTTTGGACTTCTGCTTGTGGCAAATGCGCTCAGCGTACTGCTTGATCCGGCACTGCATATGCAGATTACCTGTTGGATCGGACGTTTTAATTTTTTACTTATGGTCATGTTAAGCTTGTCCGTATTTTTCTCATTGCTTGTCTTATTAATCAGTCATTTGCTGTTTCTTACGGTTGGACGCAGGTGATTTCTAGAAAATAAAAAGCTGTTTTTAGTAAAGGGGGCTGTACAGTGATCTATAACGGATACATCGGTACCTATACAAAAGGAAAAAGCGAGGGCATTTATTCATTTGCTCTTGATACGACGCGCAAGAAACTTGTTGACTTGCATGCAGTCGCGAACCTCGGCAATCCAACCTATCTTGCGATTAGCAGCAATAACAATCATCTTTACTCCGTAGTGAAAAGAGGATCGGAGGGTGGAATTGCTGCTTTTACCATTGACACTTCGGGGGCACTTGAACCCCTCGGTCAAAGCCTGAAGACGGGCGCTTCTCCTTGTTATGTGAGTGTCGATCGGGAAGACAGGCGTATTTTGGATGGTAATTATCACGAGGGTACGGCGTGTGTATATGCACCTGATCCAAATCGAGGTGTTCGGTTAAAGGCGGAGATGAAGCACGAAGGATCAGGAGCAGATCCTGTTCGTCAGGAGGCGCCGCATATTCATTTTGCGAAATTTACCCCTGATAATCGTTTTGCGGTTACAGTAGATTTGGGGATTGACGCGCTGACAACCTACCATCTGACTGAGGATAGATGGATCAAGCAGAGTGAACTGAACTTTACGCCGGGCACCGGACCGCGTCATTTGGTGTTTCACCCGAATGCACCTTATGCTTATGTGATGACGGAGCTGAGTTCCGAAGTGATTGCGCTGCATTTTGACGAGAAGAACGGTAACTTTTCCATCATGCAGACAGTAAGCGCACTGCCTGCTGATTTTAAGGGACACAGTCAAGGTGCAGCAATTAAGATCAGTGCTGATGGGCGTTTTGTTTATGTGTCAAATCGCGGGCACAACAGTATTGCAGTATTCCAAATTGATGAGGAAAGCGGAAGAATTGCACTGATCGAGCATGCGGATACGATCGGAGACTGGCCGCGGGATTTTGAAATCGATCCAAGCGGACAATTTCTTGTTGTCGCGAACCAGAATTCCGAGGATCTCGTCTTGTTTGAGCGGGATATGGTATCTGGCCATCTGAGCTTACTCGATGCAAAACTCTCGGTTCCGTATCCGGTATGTATTAAATTTATGCATGTGTAAGACTTATTGAAGCGTGTCCAATTCTTCGTTAACTTTTTGTTCTATTTTTTCAAGACAGGCATCGATGGTGTTCGCAAAAACGCGTTGCCCATTAACCATTGCGAACGGTTTTAAACTGCACATGCCGCATACGTTCAGGCAATCGTAGTTCATCACTGCGACTTCCGGGTGGCGGGCTATTTTTTCTAAGTGCTGAACGGTCAGCGATCCATAGTCGCATACTTCAACAGTGACAAGGCCTAAGCCTAAACCTTCGTTCATGATCAAACCTCCTTGCGCAAGCATTACTTCTATTTTAGCGATGTTTGGTATCCGAAATCAAGGAACGTGCCATAACGCAGAAATTCCGAAGTGAACGAAATCACTTCGGAATTTTCATTAATGTACAGCTTCGGTGTCGAGTGTCTTATTATAAACGTCGGAGACAAAATCCCAGTTAATGACATTGAAGAAATTCTTAACATATTCTGGACGCCTATTCTGGTACTTCAGATAATAGGCATGCTCCCAGACATCAAGGCCAAGCAAGGGAGTTGCACCGTCCATGAGCGGACTGTCCTGATTCGGTGTATTGGTTACCTTCAAAACATTTTGCTTCGTGACCATCAACCAGGCCCAACCGGAACCGAATTGGCCGGTGGCTGCATTAGTGAAGGCTTCTTTGAATTTTTCAAAGCCGCCGAGCTGTTTATCAATTGCCTCAGCTAGCGCGCCGGTCGGTTTATTCGATCCTCCGGGAATAAGGACCTTCCAGAAAAAGCAATGGTTGTAGTGACCACCGCCATTGTTTCGGACTGCGGTTCGAATATCCTCCGGAACCTTATCCAAGTGAGCGATCAGGTCGGTCAGCGAGTTGTCTTTTAATTCCGGGTGCTTATCAAGGGCAGCGTTCAGGTTCGTGACGTAGGTCTGATGATGTTTGTCGTGGTGAATCATCATCGTTTCTTTGTCAATGTAAGGTTCCAGAGCGTCAGGAGCAAATTCGAGTGCGGGCAGTTCAAAATGACTCATAAACATCCTCCTTTTTACCAAATCGTTTGCCAACCCCAATTCTATTGAATCAATAATCGGCATTCTAAGCAATTAATGTGCCTCGAAACCTGCACTTCTATGTATCGATGACTATATGGATAAAAAAATGCGGATCCAATTGGACCTGCAACAAATTTCCGATCATTAAACACGTATGCCCGCACGCTTCATCAGTCGCTCGATTGCGATCTCAGCTTCACTTAAAACAAACGTTTGATCAATGGTTTTCATCTGTCGATTTTCCATAACAACGCGACCGTCAATGATCGTGGTTTCAACATCCGAGCTCTTGGCTGAATAGACAATTCGTGAAATCGGATCGGTGCCGAACATCGGGTTGCAATGGAAGTTATTGAGATTCAGTATGGCTAAATCGGCTTTTTTTCCGACTTCGAGGCTGCCGATCTCATGTTCCATGCCGACTGCTTTAGCCCCTTCAATCGTTGCCATGCGAAAAATGTGTTTGGCATTCATTGCCGTCGGTCCGTTTGCCGGTTTGTGAATGAGTGCAGCGAGCCGCATTTCCTGGAACATATCCAGATTGTTGTTGCACGGCGCGCCGTCTGCACCAAGACCGAGATTAATGCCTAGATCGGCCATTTGCGGCACTTGAGCAATCCCTGAAGCAAGCTTGAGATTGGAACCCGGGCAATGGCTGACATGAATGCCTCGTTTATGAATGATTTCTTTTTCTTTTTCGCTGAGCCAAATGCAATGGGCGAGGATCAGGCGTTTGCCGGCAAGCCCAATATGGTCAAGATAGACGATGTTGCGCATGCCGGTATCGTGCTCAACAATAGCAATTTCACCGCGATTTTCCGATGCATGTGTGTGAACAAAAACATTATAATGATCGGCGAGATCACGTACTTGGGTGAGCAGTGATTCAGTACATGAGATGACAAAACGCGGCGCGAATGCGTAACGGATTCGTCCGTTGTCATGACCGTTCCATTTTTCAAGCAGATCGACACTTTCGCGAATGGAATCATCCGTTTTCTCCTGGAGGCCAAGTGGCACGTCGCTGCCTTTATCCATCATGACTTTTCCGGACAGCGCACGTATCCCGCTTTCAGCAATTGCCTGAAATGCTTCGCCCGTATGATGTACGGTTTCCATATCGACAATGGTTGTCGATCCTCCAGAGATCAGTTCACCGATGCCGAGCAGTGCAGACAGATAAATTGATTCCTTATCATGCGCGGCTTCGAGCGGCCAAATACGTTCCCGAAGCCAGTCCATGAGTTCCAAATCATCTGCTTTTCCACGAAATAAGGTCTGGCAAAGGTGAATATGGGTTTGAATGAATCCGGGAATAATTGTTCTGCCGGTTCCGTCTATGACGCGATCATTCGGTTTGGGCTTTACAATTGTACCCACGGACTGGATGCGATCGGCTTCAATGACAAGGTCTCCATGAGTGATCGTTTCCTTTTGATCCATAGTGACAATTTCGGCATTTTTAATAATTGTTCGTTTCATTTCAGCCATCTCCAATTTGAAGTGTAGAAAACATTAGAAAACTTGCCGATTGGCAAGCCTTGGCGTAGACAGAGGCTTAGTTGCGACGGCCATGGACGGCCCAGTGTCCGGCTTGCCACAGGACGTGGCGTTATGCCGGACCACTTATACTATCTACCTCATCTTTTATATATAATTATTTTCTGATAGTAAAAAAAAGGCTACGAAAAATATGCGAACATATTCTTCGTAGCCGGGAATTTACGGTTCCCAGGTAGAAACCCTTAAACCGTATTATTAAGGATATACGAAAACAGAAAGGATGAAGTTTACGTAGTTAATAATAAGCGAATATGGAGAGATCGTCAATTATAATGTCAGCAAATCTAACAATCGGTATTCTTTAATACAGTAAATCTGACAAGTGATGAAGGAATTAGAATAATTAAAAAAGAACGATGGTTTTTCCAAGGATGTGCCTGACATTATTGCTGTACTGCAATAAAGAAATAAAACTGGATATTCATGAACAATAGAATATTCAGATACATGACATAGGAATTTATAAAGTACACAGCGCTCAATTTATATTATGATAGAAATAGATGTTTTTCATGTAAGGTTTTATTCCGTCACATGTGCTAAATTGTACTCAGCCTAACAAGGAGGGTTTAACTTGTCTGTATTGCATAAATTTCTTGATGAGAATATGGTTCAGGATTCATTTGAAGATACTGCTCTTTTGGAGAAGTACTGGTCTTCAGATTGGGGAAACCCGAATGCGGTTGGAAAGGTAAGAAAGGTATTTGTTCACCGTCCGGGAAATGAGGTCCATGAATTAAATAAAGCGAAGTTCGAACCGGAAGCCGGAGCGAGGATTCTTCGCGACACAAGTGGAAACATTGTCAGTTACAGCTTAAGCAAGGAGCCGTTGGATCTGGTGAAAATGCAGGAGCAGCACGATCGGATGACTAATATTTTGAAGCGGGAGGGTGTTGAGATTATTCCGCTTATTGAGGACGATCAACTGCTAACCAATAATCTATTTGCACGTGATGTCGGCATGGTGATTCCCGGCGGTCTGATTTTGGCGCGTTTCGCGTTGAAATTCAGATACGGAGAAACGCGTCGTACACTCCAGACAGCTGCTGAAATCGGTATGCCGGTGTTGGCATCTATTCAAGGCAAAGGCTTTGTGGAAGGCGGCAGCTTTATGGTATTCGACCGAAAAACGGCGATGGTCGGGCGCTCTATCCGCGTGAATCAGGCAGGTATCGATCAGCTGCGTGCCATTCTTTCTTGGCAGGGCATGGATCTTGTGGTTGTCGATCTGCCGTCCAGCATGATCCATCTTGACGAAGTATTCAATATGGTTGATGTCGATAAGGCACTTGTTGATCCGACGAATCTGCCGCATTGGTTCCTGCAGGATTTGCAACAACGCGGTGTCAAACTGATTTATACAGATCCGCTCGATCCGCCAATGACAACGAATTGTTTGTGCCTTGAGCCGGGAAAAGTTCTGTTTACGTCTCTTGGTGTCCGTACCATTGAGGCACTTGAAAAAGCCGGCGTTGAAGTCATTGCAATTCCTGTTGATGAATTGAATAAAATGGGCGGAGGTATCCACTGTTCCTCACTCGTGCTTCAGCGTGATCCGGTGGAATAATTCAGTAGAGAAGGTGGATTCTAAATGTATGAGGTCATTAAAAATTTGCCGGAAGAAGAGCAGATTGAAAAAATAGCGAGAGACCTTGTCAGCGTGAAAAGTGTCAACGGCACAGATGGAGAGTTTGCAATGGCAAAGGAACTGGAAACGATTCTCCGATCCTTTCCCTATTTCAAACAGCATCCAGAGAATGTCTGGACACAGGCATTGGAAGATGACAAGCTGGGCAGAAAGAATGTCTTTGCATTCCTTGAAGCCCCAATTGAAAAGAAACAGACCATCATTTATCATGGTCATATGGATACGGTCGGCATTGACGACTTTGGCTCCCTTGAAGCGCATGCGCTGGATCCTGATTACCTTCAGCACTATTTTTCCAAATATGAAAAAGACAGTGATGTGCAAAAAGATGCTGTCTCCGGAGACTGGCTTTTCGGCAGGGGTATGCTGGATATGAAAAGCGGCGACGCCGTCCATCTGAGTAATCTTCTCTATTATTCAGAACATCCGGATCAATTGAAGGGCAATCTTCTGGTGATGTTCAACCCGGTCGAAGAGAATGACCATGAGGGTGTTATGGAAGCAACGCGAGAGCTGATCCGCCTGCAGAAGGAACGGGGGCTTGAGTTTTTGCTGGCCATTAATGGTGACTTCAACAGTCCGCTCTATAAAGGTGATTCGCGGCGCTATATCTATACAGGTTCGGCAGGCAAGCTGCTTGGGTGCTTCTATATCCGCGGAAGAGAAACTCATGTCGGTGAGACACTTTCGGGCATTGATCCGACACTGATCGCGAGCAAGGTCAACAATGCGTTGAACAATAATATGGATTGCGCCGAGCAGATTTCTGATGAGGTCATTCTTCCTCCGTCTTGTCTTTTTTTAAGAGACAGAAAAGCATTCTATAATGTGCAAACGGCAGGAACAACGCATCTGTATTTTAACTATTTTCTCTATGAACGCACGCCGAAAGAAGTGCTTGCTCAATTGAAAATAGTCGCGAAAGAGGCTTGTGACGATCTTGCGTCATTTCTTCAGAAACAATATACTATATTCTCGAAGAACTGCGGGCTTGAAGGACAAGCACCGGAATGGTCGACTGATGTACTGAGCTATGAAGAATTCGTCGAAGAGCTCGCTCAGAAGGGGGTTCCGGTTGATGAAATCACGGATCAAGTCGTTCAGGCGAATCCGGACGAAGATTTTCGGCAGGTCAGTTTCAAGGTGATTGAGGCACTTGAAAATCGTTCCGGAGACAAACGTCCTAAGGTGATTATCTTTTTTGCTCCGCCGTACTGCCCGCATAATTATCTGCGCGATGAGGTTGCGGCAGAGAAACGTTGCGATGAAATCCTTGATCAGGTTCTGCACCAAGCTGAGAACGAGACCGGCGAGCAATTTGCCAAGAAACGCTTTTTCCCTTATCTCGCCGACAGCAGCTACCTTGCGATGAGTGAGACGGCGGAAGAAACGGCAGCGATCATTGGAAACTTCCCTGCATGGGGCAAAACCTACAGTGTACCGCTCGACCAGATTCGCGAGCTGAACATCCCCGTTCTTGACATGGGCGTCTATGGTAAACGGGCGCATACATGGATGGAACGTGTCTACAAGCCCTATTCATATGGTGTGCTTCCGAAGCTGATCCGTTCAATGACCGAACAAGTTTTTGCAGATTAAAGAAAACGTTTTTAATTCCTTAACAAGGGAATCAACAATAAAAAAAGAGGCGAATGATTAATGATGAAAAAAATGGGTTTAGTTATGATGGCTCTGCTGCTGATTGTACTCTCAGCGTGCAGCAGTTCAGGAAGCAGTGATTCAAGCAAAAAGAAAACAATTGTCATGGGCACGAGCGCCGATTATCCGCCGTTTGAATCGGTAGATACGGCAAATGGAAACAAGATTGTCGGCTTTGATCTTGATTTGGCAAAGTATATTGCTGATCAACTTGGCTACAAGTTGGAAATCAAAAATCAAGATTTCAATGGTTTGATTGCTGCGTTGAATAGTAAAAAAGTCGATTTTGTTATGGCGGGTATGGTGAATACACCGGAACGAAGAAAAAATGTTGAATTCTCTCAAACCTATTTTAATGATTACCAAGTTATCCTCTCCAAAAAAGGTGCTAAAATCAATAGTGTAGAAGACCTTAAAGGCAAGAAGGTCGGTGTCCAGCTTGGTACGACTCAAGAGACACTCGCTGTTAAATTAAATAAAACAATCCCTATGAATATTCAGAGATGGGACAAGCTGAATGAAATGGTTGAAGCAATGCGTGCAGGTAAACTTGATGCAATCATTACGGTAAGTTCAGTTGCTTATGGTTATACAAGCAAAGACAAAAATATGCATCAATTTAAGGCAATTGTGGACGGAAAACCTGAATCGGATCCAATCAGTGCAGCATTTCCAAAGAAAAGTAAGCTAGCTGCTGAATTTGATAAAGCGATTACTAAGGCTAAGAAAAATGGAAAACTTGATGAACTTGTTAATAAGTGGATAAAAAATCAGTAATCGAATTGTTTTATCCAAGGGGTGGAAAAGGACAGAATGAATGAATTAATCAGTGGCTTTAAACAAGTAGTTCCTTCAATCCCGTATATCGTCAGCGGTATCTGGGTTTCATTAGGAATTGCCGCTGGTGCAGCCATTCTTGGCTTTATCGGTGGTATCCTGCTTTCCTTGTGTAAGATTGGTCGAATCAAATTGTTGCGTGGACTAGCAAATATGTATACTTCTGTTTTTCGAGGAACTCCGCTAATCCTTCAGTTGGCCATTGCATATTTTGGCATTCCACAAATTTTTAATATGGGCGATGTTAATCCTCTGACATGTGCAATTTTGACTTTTGGTCTGAATTCGGCAGCTTATATGTCTGAAATCATTCGCGGAGGAATAAATGCTGTCGACAAAGGTCAGCTGGAGGCGGCGAAAGCATTAGGTGTATCCTATTGGCCAACAATGAAGGATATTATATTGCCTCAAGCAATTAAAAATATTTTGCCGGCAATCATGAACGAATTTATCACGTTGACAAAGGATACAGCCTTAGTATCGACAATAACTGTAACCGAACTAATGCGTCGTTCACAAATTGTTGCAGCTAACATTTACAACTATTTTCCGCCAATGCTTATTTCACTAGTCATGTATTATATTATCGTAATGATCTTGACCTATCTTGGTCGTCGACTTGAAAGGAGGATGCGCCGCAGTGATTGATGCAGAACATATTTATAAAAATTTTGGCGATATACATGTGTTGAAGGATGTTACCTTGCAAGTTAACAAAGGTGAAGTAGTCGTCATCATTGGACCATCCGGCTCCGGAAAATCAACCTTTCTGCGCTGTATCAATCTTCTTGAGCATCCGACCTCGGGTAAGGTCATGGTTGATGAGGACAATTTGACTACGATGAAACCTAAGCAGGTGATCAAAGTACGGGAAAAAGTTGGTATGGTTTTTCAGCACTTTTATCTTTTTCCACATAAAACCGTACTTGAGAACTTGATTTACGCACCGATGAAAGTTAAAGGACTCTCAAAAGATGATGCGGTCAAGAGAGCAGAAGAGCTACTTAATAAAGTTGGGCTGCTTGAGAAAAAGAACCAGTATCCGAACAAACTTTCAGGCGGGCAAAAGCAACGGGTTGCCATTGCGCGCTCGCTTGCAATGGAACCAGACTATATGCTGTTTGATGAACCGACCTCGGCACTTGATCCGGAAATGGTCAAAGAAGTGCTCGATGTTATTCAGTCACTCGCTGAATCCGGAATGACGATGATTATCGTTACGCATGAGATGGGGTTTGCCAAACAGGTGGCCAACAAAGTCGTCTTCATGGATGATGGCAGGATTCTGGAATCCAACACGCCTGAAGCCTTTTTCAGCCATCCAAGCACAGAGCGTGCTCAGGATTTTTTGGAAAAGATTCTTTAATGGATGGTATTCCAGTTCTGTTCAATTAAACGGATTAAGTGCATGGTTTTCTGATCACGCAGCTTGTGCGTTGCAATCACAAGAGAGGTTTGAATTTCAATCGGTTTCTTGTTTAAAGGTATTTCATACAACTGGCGTGAAGCCAGTTCTTTTTTAACAAGATTGCGACTGATTAACCCAACGCCGATGTCATTCATAACAGCACTCTTGACCGCTTCCAGGCTGCTGGATTCAATGATTTTAGTCGGATGGATGCCGTTTTCCTGCATATAGCTGTTCATTTGTTCTTCAAACGGGCCGGCAATTTCATATTTGATGAACGGATAGCGTTCAAGGAGTTCGCGGTCGGCATACTGTTCAGCCAATGTTTGCGATGCGATCAGAATTAAATCTTCCTTCTCTGAGATTTTGACATTTGTGATGCCTGCTTTCATATAAGATCCTGAGATGACGCCGATATCGAAGCTGTTGCTGTTAATGCCTGCGATCACTTTGTCACTCGTGCATGACACGAGTTTGATTCCGATTTCGGGATAAGCATCAAGAAACTGCCGGATAATCGGTGGAAAGTAATGCGTGCAGAAGGTTTCCGATGCTGCAATGGTGAGCTTGTTTGCTGTCTGATTTTCTTCGTGCAAAGCAGCATCCATTTGATCCAGGATGGGGAAGAGCTGGTCCGTATAGTGTTTTACGATTTCTCCATGAGCAGTAAGAAAGGTTTGCTTGCCGATTCGGAAGAAGAGTGAATGACCGATTTCTTTCTCAAGCGCGCGGACTTGTGCCGTGACGGTCGGCTGGGAGAAATTCAGTTGTTTGGCGGCTTGTGTGAAATTCAGCAGCTCTGCTGCCACCTGAAAAGTTTTTAATTGTCTGAGTTCCATCGTTCATTCCTCCAGTGAGTGATCGAACAAGCACGAATTTTGACGCAGTAAAAGTAAATAAACGATTGTTTAAACTCATTATATAATATTGTGTGACATAGCGGCCTTTTGATGAGGATCTTCTAAATTTTTATTAAAAAGAGGTATAAGTAAAATGCCGGAAAAAAGCATGTATGAAAAATCATTAGATCTGTTTCCGCCGATTGCGTTGCGTGCAACGCAGCTTGGCGTTGTCAAAGGCGAAGGTGCCTACGTGTGGGATGAGAACGGGAAGAAGTATTTGGACTTTGCCAGCGGTGTTGCGGTTGTTAATTGCGGCCACAACCATCCCTATGTTGTACAGAAGGCTAAGGAGCAGATGGATCAACTGATTCATGGCGGTCATAATGTTGTTTATTATCCTTCTTATATTAAACTGGCTGAGAAAATTCTCGGTCATGTTGGCTCAGATTATAAAATCTATTTTTCGAACAGCGGGGCAGAGGCTAATGAGGCGGCGATTAAGCTTGCTAAGCAAGTCACCCACCGTCCCGGCATTATTACGTTTAAGCACAGCTTCCACGGACGGACACTTGCGACAACGACGCTGACAGCTTCAAATGCGAAATATCGTCGCAACTATGAAGGGCTGCTGCCGAGTGTTTATTATGCGGACTATCCCTATGCAACACGATCCGGTCTGACTGAAGAACAGGAAGTGGCGCGCTGCCTGAACTCACTTAAAGAAATATTCCATGATTTGATTGAACCGGAACAGGTGGCCTGCATGATTATGGAACCGATTCAAGGTGAGGGCGGCTACATTGTTCCGCCGAAGTCGTTCCTGCAAGCGATTCGCAAAATTTGCGATGAACATGGTATCTTGCTTGTGTTCGATGAGGTTCAGACCGGATTCGGGCGCACGGGTAAAATTTTTGCCTATGAAAACTTTGACGTGAAGCCGGATATTATGTCACTGGCAAAAGCGATTGCCAACGGTTTCCCGCTTAGCGCCTTGGTAGCAAAACGCGAGCTCATGGATCAATGGCCGGCTGGGACGCATGGCGGGACCTTCGGCGGCAACCCGGTCGCGTGCGCGGCCGGTGTCGCAGTCTTTGAATTGCTTGAAGGAGGACTTGTCGATAATGCAGTTGAAGTCGGCTCCTACTTTAAAGGGAAACTGCTTGAATTTGCGAAACAGCATGACGAAGTGCTTGAGGTCAGAGGACTCGGCCTGATGATCGGCATTGAGTTTGTTGATCATGACGGAAAACCTAATGGCGACCTCGTTGCTGCGATTCGGGCCAATGCGTTGAAAAAAGGCTTAATTCTGCTTAACTGCGGCGTCGATCATAATGTGATTCGCTTTATTCCACCGCTGATTGTGACCAAGGAACAAATTGACGATGCCTTCGCGATTTTCAGTGAAAGTTTCGAAGCGGCGCTTGCAGAGGCTGCCCAGAAAAATTAAAGAATAATGGATTAAACATAAAAAAGCGGAATCCCCATTTGTTGGGATTCCGCTTTTATTACTTTCGTGTAAAGAACTGGATGATAAACAGGATGGCTGCGGCGACAAGGAGCAGGTAAATGATTGCTCCACCGACTTTAAGCAGCAGGAGTACGAGCCAGATGAGAAACAGAATGACGATCAGCGACCATATAAGGCTGAGCATGTTTATTCCTCCCTTTTAGATTAGTATGAGCAAAAGAATTGTGATTCATCACATGAAAATCGAAAAGACACTGATCATGAGAATGCCGATTACGGAAAGCATGCAGCCCATGACGGTATAGGTTTTTAACGTGTCCTTGATGTTCAGATCAAAGTACTCCTTGAACAGCCAGAATCCGGGGTCGTTGACGTGTCCGCCGAATACACTGCCGGCACCGGTGGCAAGAACAATGAGGGTGGGACTGACTCCGGTTGCTCCGACCAATGGGGCAGCAACCCCGGCGGCAGTAAGAGCAGCAACTGTGCTGGAACCGATGCAGACACGAATCAGCACGGTAACCACCCATGCCAGAACGAGCGGCGACAGAGGAGAACCCTTGAAGAGATGGGCGACATAATCACCGACGCCGCCTGTAATCATGACTTCTTTAAGCGCGCCACCGGCTCCGATAATCAGGAGCAGCATTGAAATTTGTCGGATCGCTTTTGTAATTGTCTTTTCCACATCTTCCATAGTGCGCTTTTGCCGGATGCCCATGGCATAGAGTGCAAACAGGACGCTGATCATCATCGCACCAGGCGGGGATCCGATTAGTTGAATGATTTGATCAAGAAGCTTTGGAAATGAGATCAAATCGGTGACCAGTGTTGCTGAAATCATCAACAGGACAGGAAGGAGACAGGTGAAGATACTGAGTGATAAAGACGGTACTTGATCATCATCAAAATGTCTTTTCTTATCAAGCAGTTCCTCGTTTCCGGAATGTGTGTAAACTTTAGGCATCAAACGGAAAAGCAGCCGATTCAATAAGGTGCCCCCGACAATGACGGCCGGGATGGCGATGCACAGGCCAACAAGGAGCACATAGGCCGTATTGGCATGATAGCTTTGAACAAGAGCGGTTGGTGCCGGATGCGGAGGCAAAAATCCATGAGTTGCCATCAAAGCGGCAATCATTGGCATGCCCACATAGAGCAGTGGTACGCCTAGAGCAAGTCCGATTTCAAAAACGATTGGAAGCAGAAGAACTAGGCCAACCTCGAAGAATAAGGCAATACCAATGATGAATGAAGCAAAGATTACTGCTAACTGAATACGCTTTTTACCGAACTTTTTCGCAAGCGAGATCGCGATTCGGTGCGCACCGCCTGCATCGGCAACAAGTTTGCCAAGGATGGCGCCGAGCCCGAAGATTAAAATGAGATCGCCGAGCTGCTCGCCAATGCCTTTTTCGATAACAGAAATAATCTTTGTAAGTGGCAAGCCTAATCCAAGTGCAACAAGAAAGGAAACAATGAGCAGTGAGATAAACGTATTGAGATTAAACTTCATAATGAGTATGAGTAATACAATTACGCCTAAGGCGACTATAAGTAATGGCAGAAAAATCACTTCTTTTTAAATTTTTTTGGTCATTTTTTCAGTCATTCATGTGAATGAGCTTTTGATGAACCTGATGTAAAAGCCGAAGTTATTTTAATGACGCGGTGATTGTAAATGGATTGAGAAATTAATTTTCATAGCAAAACGAATTTATCCTGATCACGAGAGTTCCAATCCCTGCTCCTTATGTTCTCTATACCCGCATTTCAGCAAGACAAAACATGTCCGTAAAAAAACTGAAAGGATGCGCTGCGCAGCAAGAAACGATAGAATGAATGAAGAGATTGCGCGGAGGTGATATCAGTTGAACATAAAAACGATTATGCTTGACTTAGACGGGACGACTCTGACACCGGATAATCAAGTGACTCCTGAATTGAACGGTTACCTTAAGAAACTCAGTGCGCACGGCAAGAATGTATTCGTCGTCACGGGACGTTCGGAGGTTGATGCGCTTAATGTACTGCCCGATGATTTTCCGGCAGCCGGAATGGTTGCTGCAAATGGAATGACTGTATTCGCGGGAACGGCAAAAATTTTTCAAAGCGTCCTGCCAAAAGCACTTGTCGAGCACATGCTTCATTACTCGGAACAGCATAAGATGTACTATCAGCTGCATCCGGTCAGCGGAAGAAGAACGATTCTAAGCCGAGATAGGCACTATATAATCAATGAAATTAATGATAAAAGGCCGGAGTCGGTATCGGTTAACGAGTGGCTGTCGCGAAGGCAAGCGGTGCTTGAGGACATGGTTTGGAAGGAGACGCTGACTGACGACGAATTGGCACAGATCGTCAAGATGTATTTTTTCAGCGAAGATGTAGCGAAAATGGATGCGTGGAAGAATGATTTGCGCCAACTGCAGGAAAAATTCGCGTTTGACTATTTTTCTTCGTCACATAACAATGTTGAATTAGTAGGAAAGAATATTTCAAAAGCGAGCGGAATTCGAATCTTACTGGATCATTATCATCTGTCTCCCGACAATGCGCTTGCGGTTGGTGATGGAGAAAATGATTTGCCAATGTTTCAACTAGCAGGCCACTCTGCCGCTATGAAGAATGCCCCGGAGCATGTAAAGGAACAGGCAGAATGGGTGACTGACGCCTCATATGCTGAAAATGGGCTCTATAAATTTCTGTATCATACGTTTCATTAGGAAGGTTAGGAATGACGATCACCGTGTCGTCATTTTTTTGTTCCAAATTTTAAGATTTTGTCTCGCGGGTATGACTATATGGTCATAAGAGGTTGATTGCCAACCCGCACATATCGGTTGAGCGATCAGGTTAAGCACCCAATTTGATAAATAGACGGAAAAATTCCGCTTCATTAGAAAATGAATGAAAAAATTGCTTAAATAGACGGATAAATGCCCCTTATCAAATTAAAAGACGTGAAAATGGAGGGTTTTGCTTTGCATAACCGGAAAAATTACCCTTATGTACCCGCAAAACATCCTCCATGATGCATATAACTGGAAAATCTCCGCTTATTTTATAAGAGGCAATGCGAAGACAACCGCATCCTGAGACCGTAATGACTGAGTGCTTTTGCCCGGTTTTTCTAGTTGAGTACATGTTTGGATTTATTCATCATTTTTGCAGTTGCTTTCTAGCGGTCTTCCGATATAATAAATAGGTTGTTTATTTTTTCTCCGAGATCTATAAATATGCGTGTATTATCCCTCGTTCGCAAAATTGTCACAGATCTATTTTTCCGCTCTGGTATCCTAAAAAATGCAATCCATACGCTAGACTCCTACATATTGTGTTGTGTATCCTATTGATCCTACTACATATTGTATTATAATGTTGTTTATCGGAACTATGGGGGCGGACATGATGATTAAAGAACCGGTATATAAAGAAAAATCATTAGATGACAAGATTCGTGACTTAATCAATATGGATGAATATGTCGCCAATGAAAACGCGAATAAAGATGAAAAAGTATTTAATACGCAGCGCGATTTGCTCGCGGGCGTGGCGGCCAGAGATTTTGCACTCCGCCATATTTTGCCAAAGGAATTTGCCGATGCGCATAATCAGGGAATTATCCACTTCCATGATTTGGATTACTCGCCGTTTTTCTCTATGTATAACTGCATGCTGATTGATTTTAAAGGCATGCTTGAGAAAGGGTTCTCGATCGGCAATGCTGACGTGGAACAGCCGAGATCGATCAAGACGGCGACCGCGCTGGTTGCTCAGATTGTCGCCAATGTATCCTCGAATATTTATGGCGGCACATCGTTTAATCGTGCGGATGAAGTATTGGAACCTTATGCGAGAACGAGCTTCAGCAAATACTTGGAAACCGCAAAGACTTGGATTTCGGATCCTGCAGAACAAGAACATTACGCTTACGCGATGACTGAGAAAGAAATTTACGACTCGATGCAGTCGCTTGAATATGAAATTAACACCCTTTTTTCAAGCAATGGTCAGACACCTTTCTTTACTCTAAACTTCGGTCTTGGCCGTTCATGGTTTGCCCGCGAGATTCAGAAAGCGATTTTGAAGGTGAGAATTATCGGGCTTGGCCGCGATCATAAAACAGCGGTGTTTCCAAAACTCGTGTTCACGATTAAACGCGGGTTAAATTTAAACGAAGACGATCCAAACTATGATATTAAAAAAATGGCTTTGGAATGCGCCACGAAACGGATGTATCCGGATATTTTGAACTATGACCGAATTGTTGAAGTGACCGGGGACTTCAAGGCGCCGATGGGCTGCCGTTCATTCCTGCCTTCTTATCAGGAGAACGGACAATACATTACAGACGGTCGTAACAATATGGGTGTTGTCACGCTGAATATTCCAAGGATCGCAATCGAGTCAAATGGCGACAAAACTGCTTTTTGGAGTTTATTTGAAGAACGGCTGGATCTGGTATGCCGCGCATTGCTCTTCCGAATTCATACACTGGATAAAGTGGAAGCGAAAAACGCACCGATTCTCTATCAGTACGGTGCAACCGGAAAACGTCTGCACGCCGATGAACCGGTACAGGACATTTTCAAGAATGGTCGGGCGACTGTGTCCATGGGCTACATCGGACTTTACGAAGCGGCGACGGTGTTCTATGGTCCGAATTGGGAACATAATCCGGAAGCAAAAACCTTTACACTCGATATTGTGAAACGGTTTAAGTCGCTGTCGGACGAATGGCGCAAGAAGACAGGCTATGCGTTCAGTGTCTATGCGACACCTTCAGAAAGCTTGACCGACCGCTTCTGCAGACTGGACAAGCAGCATTTCGGGAGCATCAAGGACATAACAGATAAAGATTACTATACGAATAGTTTTCACTACGACGTGCGCAAGAAAATCAACCCATTTGAAAAAATTGATTTTGAAAAGGATTATGAACCCTACACGGGAGGCGGCTTTATTCATTACTGCGAGTTCCCATCCTTGGTAAACAACCCCGAAGGACTGGAAACAGTATGGGATTACGCCTATGACCGAATCGGGTATTTCGGTACAAACACGCCAATTGATAAATGCTATGAATGCGGCTATGAAGGCGAGTTCGAATCAACGGCAGCCGGGTTCAAATGCCCAAGCTGCGGCAATCATAATCCGGAAACAACGTCCTGCATCCGCCGGCTGTGCGGTTACTTGGGTTCCGTGATTCAGCGCAAGCCGATCAAAGGACGTCTGAAGGAAATCAACAGCCGCGAGAAGCAGCAGAGTTGAAGAGAAAAGAGGACAAGTCACACCGATTATGAATTACGCCGATTATAAACGCTTTGATTTTTTGAATGGAACGGGGGTCAGGCATTCCTTGTTTGTCAGCGGCTGCCATTTTCACTGCAAGGGCTGCTGGAATGCAATCGCTTGGAATCCTGATTTCGGCAAACGATATACGGATGAAGTAGAGAACAAGATCATTGATGATTTAAATCGTTCGGACGGTAAAGTTCAGGGATTGTCGCTGCTCGGCGGCGAGCCGTTTGATCACCCGAACACCCTGACAAAACTCGTCGAGCGTGTGAAAAACGAGTGTCCGGATAAAGATATTTGGTGCTGGACCGGATTTCTCTATGAAGATTTGCTTGAGGATTCGGAACGGCGGGAAATGCTCGACCAAATCGATGTGCTTGTGGATGGACCGTTTGATATGACAAAACGGAACTTGAAGCTGAAATTCCGCGGGTCATCGAATCAGCGCGTCATCAACGTCAATGAATCAATGAAAAAGGGACAAGTAATCTTAAATGTTCAATAAAATGATTAAAAAGCCAGAAACTGCGCAATACGCGAGGTTCTCTGGCTTTTTCTGTCTAGTCTTTTTCTGCTTCATCCATGGCGAGATTTGCGAGTTGATCGGCGCGTTCGTTGTATTCGACACCGTGATGCCCCTTGACCTTATTGAAGGTAATCTTTTCTTGCGCCTGCGCGAGATCATTCAGTCGCATCCACAACTCTTTATTTTTAACGGCTTTTCCGCCTGCTGTCTTCCAGCCTTTTTTAATCCACCCTGAAATCCAGCTGTTCATGCCATTCACTACATAAGCGCTGTCTATGTAGAATGCGACCGGGATTTGCCGTGATTTGAGCGATTCAAGCGCGCGGATTGCCGCCGTCAGTTCCATCACGTTATTGGTTGTGTTATGCATGCCTCCGCGAAGCTCTTTGACATGATCACCGTATTTTAAAATGGCTCCCCAGCCGCCGACATTATGGTCACTCTGGTTTCCCCGGCATCCGCCGTCGCAATAAATAATGATTTCATCCAAATTGATTCACCTGTTTCCGCTAAATTCGTATCACTTCATGATTCTATGCTACCTTGTGCGAATCCTGTGTAAGCCGTTCTAAGTATAATTGGAAAACTTGGCTTTGCAAAGTCTCCGCGCAGGCAAAGTCTTAGTTGCACCTATACTAAATTCCGCTCATTTTTTTATACTTATTTGTGCAAAAATATTGTAGACTGTTCGAACTGGCTGGTTCATGAATCATTTCCAAGGATTTGATTAAGAAAAACGCTCTGAAATACGCTAAAATGAGAGTATTAGAGAAAAAGAGACTGCGGCAGGAGAACAGATATCAGGTCAGGGAATGGGGCGTGTTTGATTGTGAAGATTGGAATACTGGGTGCAGGGGCTATCGGCTGCTACTATGGCGGAGTTTTAGCGAAGGAAAAATTGGACGTGACCTTTATTGCCAAAGGACGGACACTTGAGCGGCTGCATGATCACGAACTGATTGTGAAAAGTATTGCCGGCGATTTTTCGCTACCGGTAAAAGTTAGAGACGCAGAAAATCTGGAAGAGGATTTTTCTTTCGATTATATTTTGTTAGCGATTAAATCTACTGCTTTAGAAGCTGTGATTCCTGAATTGAGTGCACTCATGGGACCGAAAACGAAGGTTATCTGTCTGCTTAACGGAATCGGCAATGAAGAACGACTCGCTGAAATTTTTGGTGCTGATCATGTGATTGGCGGCTCCGCGTTTATTTCAATCATTCGCGAAGCACCGGGCGTGGTAAACCATGTCGGCGACGGCACACTCGTGATCGGCGAATGGCAGGAAAACAGTTTGGTAAACGAAACGCTTCATGAACTCAAAGAAGCTTTGCTGCATTCAGGGGCTGAGGTGCGGATCACGAATCATATTCGACAGATTAAATGGGAAAAATTACTTTGGAATATCACCTATAATCCGTTAACTGCTTTAACGCGAACACGCGTTGGAGAAGCGCTGGCAGACTCGGATCTTCATGGGTTGTTAGAACGAATCAGCGAAGAGTTTCTTGAAGTTGCGGCGAAATCAGGAATTCAAATCAGCGAGCAGTACATAACAGGTCTTTTGTTTCCTGACGAGAAGATCCAGAATCATAAAACATCGATGCTCCAGGATCTTGAGAATGGCCGTGAAATGGAATTGGATGCTATTCTCGGTTTCGTTATTGAGACCGCTGACCGATGCGGTGCACAAGTACCAACGATTAAGACTATTTACCATTTGCTTCGATTTACGGAGCGAAGAAGTCAATAATGCTTATGAGCGCCGATTTTCCTAGAGGGGATTATGAATGCGTTATGTGAAACGAATGGTTGCGATACTAATGATTCTGATTATGATCGTCTGTGCTGTCTTTATGGTGGTTCTCTTACAGAATCGAGGCGATCAAGAAGGATCTTCTGAACGAATGCAAAAGGAACAGACGGGTAATCCGGCAGTGCTAAAAGAGACTTTGCCTAAACATGAAAAGAAACCTGCTGTGACAGAGAAAAAGCTGAGCGCACCATATGTCAGTCAAAAGCCTGAACTTCCCAATGGCTGTGAAGTGACAAGCCTGACGATGCTGCTGCAATCTGCCGATGTAAAAATCAATAAAATGCAGCTCGCGGAACAAATGAAAAAGGTTCCTTTTCAGTCAGGAGCACTGAAAGGCAATCCGAATGAAGGATTTGTAGGCAATATGTACCACGGCAGTCGAGCAAATCCGGGATTTGCCGTCTATCATGGACCGGTTGCCGACTTGGCGCGCCGCTATTTAGGCGAGCGTGTGATTGATATGACCGGCAAGCCGTGGTCAGCGATTGAAAAACAAATGGCTTCGGGCAAGCCGGTATGGACGATAACGAGTATTAATTTTCAGCCCATTCCGGAGAGTGCATGGCAGAACTGGCCGACAAAGCAAGGAACACTTCGCATCACTTTTAAGGAACATTCCGTTTTGCTGACCGGATTTGACAAAAATTATGTCTATTTTAATGATCCGCTTGCTGGCAAACCAGGAACCAAGTCAAGTAAACAAGCTTTTATAAAAGCCTGGCACCAATTCGGAAATCAAGCCATTTCTTATACAACTCATTAAGACACACGAAAAGCCCAGTTCGGGCTTTTTTGCAAGTTAAGAAAGTATAAAATTTTGCCCCGTATTTAAACGAATAACTCAGTGGCTTGGCCGAAAATCAAAGCGGAGGTGTGAAACGCCTGCGGGATCAGGTGCCAGCGAGACCCGCAGATTTCTACTTGTCTGAGGAGGCTCGCGGTGTGCCCGCGGTCGCGCTCAGTTGATGCGAGTAACCGAAGCGATGATTCAACACTGTAAAGACACAAACCAATCACACATGGCTGGAGATTAAGGACCGGGCGCTTTTTGCCCGGTTTTTCTTTTTAATGAAAACAAAAAAGTCGGATCAACGATTTGCCTATGAAATTTGGAGTATAAAAAAATGAATTACTCTTTTCTGAAAAAGAAATTTTAATCCATTCGGGACCGTTGTTGGTCACGTAATACGATTTTCAGAATTTCGATATGAAAGAGCGGGAACAGGAGGGGGAAAACCGTCTGTTTCGGTGATTTTGATTCATCAATTTGAATAAAACAAGAAACAAGCGAACTGAATCTTATTAATCATAAATTACTTTTTATCAAAGAACGTAATTAAAATACTGTGCCAAATAACCTACTTAAATCGGCTAAATTGTTAATTATTCGTTACAAAACGAGTGAAATCAACACTTTACACTAAACTAATTCCATAACTTACCGATATATCTAGTAAAAATATAATCTATCATTTAGATCATACTCGGGGGTAACTTATAATGAGCCCAAATCGTAATTTTACTATTGTCGGAGCTTTCGCGGCTGCAGCAGCGGTAGCAACGGTTACAGGAGTTCCTGTTCATGCATCTGCAGATGCTTTCGAAACCTATCAAGCGAAAGCCAAAACGAATTTGAATGTACGTAGTACACCTGGCACTGAACAACAGCAAATCGGCATGCTTAAGAAGGATCAGACGTTTGAAGTCATTGGAATAGACAAAGAAAGTGAAAAGGGGAATTGGCTGAAGATCAAATATGAAGGACGAACAGCATATGTTGACGGCTACTATACAGAGAAAGTCTCGGAAAGCTCGACTGGCACGCCAAGTCTGTCTGTGCAGTCGGTTGCCAGTTATCAGGGGACAGCATCTGCAAACTTGAATGTACGCCTTTTACCATCCACGCAGGGAACAGTGCTCACAACATTGAAAAAAGGTGCCACTGTTACAGTTACCGGAAAAACGAGTGACGGTTGGTTACAGATCCAGTATAAAGACGGATCTGCTTATGTTTCCGCAGATTACATAAAGACGGGTACTGCTTCTGAAACGAGTTCATCGGCAAGCGAACAAACTCTTTATACCGGGACTACAACGGCAAATTTGAATGTTCGATCGAGCGCGTCGACCTCAGGCAAGCTTCTTTCGACGTTGAAGAAAGGGAACAGCGTAGAAGTAGTGGGGACGAGCGGCGATTGGCTGAAGATCAAATACAGCGGAGGAACGGCGTATGTGTCGGGCGATTATGTGCAAAAGCCTGATAGTGCATCGGACGGCTCCGGTAGTGAAACGGTGCTTTACACTGGAACAACGAAAGCAAATTTGAATGTCCGATCGAGCGCGTCGACCTCAGGCAAACTGCTGACAACGTTGAAGAAAGGAAGCAGTGTGGAAGTAGTGGGTACAAGCGGCGACTGGCTGAAGATCAAATACAGCGGAGGAACGGCGTATGTATCCGGCGATTATGTACAAAAGCCTGACAGTGCATCGGATGGATCCGGTAGTGAAACGGTGCTTTACACTGGAACGACGACAGCAAATTTGAATGTCCGATCGAGCGCGTCGACCTCAGGCAAGCTGCTGACAACGTTGAAGAAAGGAAGCAGCGTGGAAGTAGTGGGTACAAGCGGCGACTGGTTGAAGATTAAATACAGCGGAGGAACGGCGTATGTGTCGGGCGATTATGTGCAAAAGCCTGATAGTGCATCGGACGGATCTGGTAGTGAAACGGTGCTTTACACTGGAACAACGAAAGCAAATTTGAATGTTCGATCGAGCGCGTCGACCTCAGGCAAGCTTCTTTCGACGTTGAAGAAAGGGAACAGCGTAGAAGTAGTGGGGACGAGCGGCGATTGGCTGAAGATCAAATACAGCGGAGGAACGGCGTATGTGTCGGGCGATTATGTCACGAAGGCGGGCAGTACATCGGATTCCGACAGCTCCAATGAAACGGTTTTGTACACCGGAACGACGAAAGCAAATTTGAATGTTCGATCAAGTGCGTCGACCTCAGGCAAGCTGCTGACAACGTTGAAGAAGGGGAGCAGCGTGGAAGTTGTAGGCACAAGCGGCGACTGGCTGAAGATCAAATACAGCGGGGGAACGGCGTATGTGTCGGGCGATTATGTCACGAAGGCGGGCAGTACATCGGATTCCGACAGCTCCAATGAAACGGTTTTGTACACGGGAACAACGAAAGCAAATTTGAATGTTCGATCAAGTGCATCGACCTCAGGCAAACTGCTGACAACGTTGAAGAAAGGGAGCAGCGTGGAAGTAGTGGGTACAAGCGGCGACTGGCTGAAGATCAAATACAGCGGAGGAACGGCGTATGTGTCGGGCGATTATGTGCAAAAGCCTGATAGTGCATCGGACGGCTCCGGTAGTGAAACGGTGCTTTACACTGGAACAACGAAAGCAAATTTGAATGTCCGATCGAGCGCGTCGACCTCAGGCAAACTGCTGACAACGTTGAAGAAAGGAAGCAGTGTGGAAGTAGTGGGAACAAGTGGAGACTGGCTGAAGGTCAACTATGCCGGAGGAACGGCATATGTATCCGGCGATTATGTACAAAAGCCTGATAGTGCCTCGGATAACTCCGGCAACTCGGATTCGTCAGGTACACAAACAACAGAAACCAGTGGGTTAATCACTACTGGAGTAAATTTCCGTCAAGGACCGGGAACACCATATAAGAGCTATGAAGTATTAAAGGCAGGAACACTTGTTGAAATACTTGCTGATGCTCCTGACGGATGGGTTAAGGTCAGTTATAACGGTCAAGACGGTTATGTATACGGGGACTATGTAAAAAAAGAAACAACAACAACCATTCAAGACGGTAATGCTGCATATATCACAACAAATTATTCAATTTCATTCGGTCAGGCACTGGCGGAAGAACAGAATGTAAACAGCAGTTCTTCTCTGGCTCAATACTTAAACCCGAAGAATTTTTCAAAGGGAAGTATAGAATATTACCAATTCTTACAGCTTTCCTCATTGGCCAATATTTCGCTTAGTGATATGAACACGATGCTGAAGGGCAAGGGGATTTTGGCCGGACAAGGTGCGGCTTTTATAAATGCGGCAAATGAGAGCAAAGTAAACGAGGTATATCTTGTTTCCCACGCGCTGCTTGAGACAGGAAACGGTAGTTCGACACTTGCTAATGGCGTCAACTATAATGGTACGACGGTCTATAATATGTTCGGCATCGGCGCTTACGACGGAAGTGCGGTGAACAGTGGAGCAAAGTATGCTTACGAACAAGGCTGGACAACGCCTGAAAAGGCAATCAAAGGCGGGGCTGCTTGGATCGCAAAATATTACGTTTATAATGCTACCTACCGCCAGGATACATTGTACAAAATGCGCTGGAATCCGGAAGCACTTGTTATGGGCAGTGCTGCTCATCAATATGCGACCGACGTCGCCTGGGCTGTGAAACAGACGCCAATGATCGATACATTGTACAGTGTGGTTTCTAAATATAACTTGATTTTTGATATTCCGGAATATGCGAACTAATCGATTGAAAAATAAAAAGGGCCGGAGAGATTTCTCTCCGGCTCTTTTTATACACTTAAGAAGATAATAGATAGTTATTAGAAGATCAGATAAAGCGCAAAAACCGCTGCGAGAATAAAACGATAAACGGCAAACGGTACAAGGGTAAAGCGGCGCAATAATTTAAGGAAAAAGACAATGGCGAGCATGGCTACAATAAATGCCGTAACAAAACCGACTACAAAGAGCGGAATGTCGCTGACATGCAGAAAATCGAGACTTTTGTAGAAGTCGTAGCCGCTTGCGCCGATCATCATCGGAACAGCAAGAATAAATGAAAATTCAGCCGCGGTTTTCCGTTCAACGCCTGCAATAAGTCCTCCGGCGATAGTTGATCCGGAACGGGAAAATCCGGACCAGAGCGACAAGCATTGGAACAGGCCGATGACAAAGGCCTGTCCATAGGACAATTCCTTTGTGCCTGCTCCTCCGCGATTTGCGGCGATTCGTTCAGCAATGATCATCAGGATGCCGCCGACAACAAGTGCAATTAATACACTTTGAGGCGAGAAAAGAACATTTTTAATAAAATCGCGCAAAAGCACGCCGAGGATGATGGCCGGAATGCCTGCGACAATGATGTGTAAAAGATTCAGATGTTCAGGGCCGTTTTTCGGTTCGTTCCGATAAAAACCGAAGAGACTCCACAGTCTTTTCCAGTAGAGGACAACCACAGCCATAATTGACCCAAGCTGAATAATGACTTCAAATGTTTTTGCGGTATCCCCATTAAAGTGAAGCAAGTCAGCCACGAGGATTAAGTGTCCTGTTGACGAAACCGGAGCAAATTCAGTCAATCCCTCAACGGCACCAAGAATAACCGCGATTAATAAATGAATCAAGAAGTTCACCAACCTTAAATAAGGAGTATTTTCGTTATTGAACAAGCTTTTTCATTATAGCATATTCACATTTCGCCACCCTAGATTCATCATTGGGGGCCGAAGAATAAACTATAAAAATTTTTTACTTCTATAGAGGAATGCTGCTGAATATATTGTTTGAGTAATCAGCTGCATTTTTATTTAATTAAAATTAAAATAAGGGTTGACTTATTAGTTGAGCAATGTATAATAAGTATCACACAAGTTAGAAATAACTAAAAATTGCTTATTGAAAATCGGTGAAGAAGAGAGTAACAGTAGAGCAATGCTTAAGCGAGCCGGGTTGGTGAGAGCCGGTGCAAGTAATACTGCGAACCGCACTTCGGAGATGACGGTCTGAATCACAGGTAGGATTGTCCGGGAACTCCCGTTACAGAGTCTCAAGCAGATTCCCTTTTTTGAACATTTTAATTTGGGAATAATCAGAGTGGTACCGCGGGCATAGTGATCAACGCTCGTCTCTTTTCAAATGAAAAGAGGCGGGCGTTTTTAATTTTCCGCAGAAAACATCTTTTGGGGATCAGTACTACTCTTTTGATTTAACTATCTGAAGTGTTAATGAGACACCGAACGAAAATATAACAAATTATTGGAGGCTTTCAGGTGAAGGCAGGTATTGTTGGGGCGAACGGGTACAGCGGCGTTGAATTGATCCGTTTGCTTCTGAATCATCCGCAAATCAAATTGGAGATGCTGGTTGCGCATACAACCGCGGGCACGGATATCCAGAGCATCTATCCTCATCTTGACGGTATTATTGAAAGAACATTGGAGGATTTTGATGCGGATGAGTTGGCGGCCAGGGTTGATGCTGTTTTCTTTGCAACGCCCGCCGGCATCAGCAAAGATCTGCTTCCCGAATGCTTGAAACGCGGTCTGATCTGTATCGATCTTTCCGGCGATTATCGCTTGAAAAATCCGCAGGACTATGCGGAATGGTATCATTTGGATCCTGCTGATCAGACATTGCTGAATGACGCAGTGTATGGACTGGCGGAGATTAACCGAAGGCAGATCGAGGGCGCAACCTTCATTTCAAATCCCGGATGCTATCCAACTGCTGCGTTGCTTGGCCTTGCACCGGTGCTGAAAAATGATGTGATCGATTTGACATCCATTATTATTGACGGAAAATCAGGAGTTTCCGGATCGGGAAAGAAAGCGGCGCTTGGCAATTTGTTTTGCGAAGTCAATGAGAACGTGAGGGCTTACAAGCTGGGTCAGCACCAGCACACACCGGAAATTGAACAGATGATCGCGCAGGAGAGCGGAGAACAGACCGCAATAACTTTTACCACTCATCTGATTCCGATGACACGCGGATTGATGTGCACGACGTATGCGAACTTGAAACAAGGCTTCTCAACACGAGAGCTGCTGGAACACTACGAAAATTATTACGAAAAATCGCCTTTTGTTCGGATCAGGCCCATTGGAACTTGGCCGGCTACAAAAGAAGTACTCGGCTCAAATTATTGCGACATTGGATTACATGTCGATGGCAGGACGAGGCGACTCACCATTGTTTCCGTCATCGACAATGTCGTCAAGGGCGCAGCCGGTCAGGCGGTCCAGAATTTGAATATTATCAAGGGCTGGGATGAACAGACAGGACTAGGGTTCACTCCGATCTATCCGTGAGAGGGCGAGATTAGTGGAAAAAACATATAATCAAACAGCAATTATTCCTATAGAAAACGGCAGTGTCGGGTCGCCCAAGGGCTTTCTTGCTGGAGGACAGAATATCGGACTCCGAATCGGCAGGCCGGATATGGGTTGGATTTATTCAGAGACTCCGGCCTCCGCGGCAGGGGTTTATACGACGAACGTGTTTCAAGCAGCACCACTGCAAGTGACACAGGATAGTATTGCTGAAGAAAAGAAACTTCAGGCGATTTTAGTGAATACGGTGAGTGCGAACTCATGCACAGGCCAAGAAGGCACTGACAATGCTTATACAACAAGAAAGTGGATGGCGGAGCACCTAAGCATCGCCGATCACCTCGTAGGTGTTGCTTCAACAGGTGTTATCGGCATGCAGCTTCCGATGGAAAAGATGGAAAAAGGCATTGCGGCCATTGAACTCGATGATGTGAAGGCACCTTTTGAAGAAGCGATTCTCACGACGGATACGAAGCCGAAGCATCTGGCTGTTCAAGTCGAAATTGATGGCAAAACAGTAACCATCGGCGGCGCGTGCAAGGGTTCAGGCATGATACACCCGAACATGGCGACAATGCTCGGATTTGTCACAACAGATGCCGCTGTTGCTCCTGATTCTCTCAGTCTTGCGCTGAAATCAGTGATTAATAAATCATTCAATTGCATTACCGTCGACGGTGATACAAGTACCAACGATATGGTCCTGCTTCTGGCAAATGGGCAAGCTGAAAATCAGTTGTTGAGTGAGCAGCATCCGGAATGGCAAACCTTCTTGAATGGACTGGAAATTGTCTGTCAAGGTCTTGCAAAGTTCATTGCCGGCGATGGCGAGGGAGCGACAAAGCTGATCGAAGTTCAAGTGAGCGGAGCTAAAGATGATCATTCCGCTGAAGTGATCAGTAAATCAATTGTCGGTTCGAGCCTTGTAAAGACAGCGGTATTCGGAAGTGATGCGAATTGGGGCAGAGTTGTTTGTGCCATGGGATACAGCGGAGAACGCTTCGATCCAAGTAAAGTGTCAATGGCGCTTGGCGACATAACTCTCTTTAAGAATGGTGTTCCGATTGACTTTGATGAGGAAAAAGCAAAGAACTATTTAGATGGTAACACCATTGTGATTAAAACAATCCTTGGCGAGGGGAACGGTCACGCGGTTGCCTGGGGCTGTGATTTAACTTATGACTACGTGAAAATAAACGCTTCTTATCGTTCGTGAGAAAAAGATGATGTCAGGAGGACAACAATGAACCGTTATCTGGTGATTAAATGTGGAGGAAGCGTCTTTGATAAACTGACTCCGGCCTTTTTTAACAGCATACAGGCGATTCAGGCAGAAGGCGAGTGGCTGCCGGTCATCGTACATGGCGGCGGTCCGGCAATTTCACAGATGCTGGAGAAAATGGCTATTCCGACTGTTTTTCACCACGGGCTTCGTGTGACAACTCAGGAAGTGCTTGACGTAGCGGAGATGGTGCTCAGCGGGACGATGAATAAACAAATTGTTTCCAAGATCAGCGCGTCCGGCGGTAAGGCATTTGGACTAAGCGGCATTGATGGCGGATTGTTTCATGCAAAGCCGCTTGCACTTTCCAAACTCGGCTATGTCGGTGAAATTACGGCTGTTGATCCGTCCGTGATTACCAATTTGTGCGGTCAAGGTTATATTCCTGTCATCTCTCCTATATCCATGGACGATAAGGGACAGCATTACAATATCAACGCTGATCAAGCGGCTGCGGCCATTGCTGCGACACTTAATGGAAAATTGTGCTTCATCAGTGATGTTCCTGGGATTCTTGTTGAAAAGGATGGAGAACTGACACGGCTGAAGCAGGTCTCCGATCTGGAAATTGAACGGTTGATTGAACTGAAGAAAATCAGCGGCGGCATGATTCCAAAAGCGAAGGCAGCAGTGGACAGTTTAAAGAAAAACGTTCAGGAAGTTGTCATTGTGAACGGTATGATGCCGGAATGTCTGGTTGATTATACTAAGGGCATTGAAGTCGGGACAAAAATTTTCCTTGAGGAGGAAGTACTCCATGCTTAACACAAAATCAGAAGAAACAATCGCGCCGGTTATGGCTGCATACGGACGCTTTCCAATAACTATTGAAAAAGGCAAGGGCAGTTATGTTTGGGACAGTGAAGGAACAAAATACTTGGATTTTACAGCCGGTATCGCAGTACTAGCACTTGGTCATGTACCGGATTCAGTAGAAGCAGCTTTGAAAAAGCAACTCGATACCCTTTGGCATTGTTCCAATTTGTATCATATTGGACCACAAGAGAAGCTTGCGAAAATGCTGACGGATCTCACATGCTGTGATCAAGTTTTCTTTGGGAACAGCGGGGCAGAAGCGAACGAAGGAGCCATTAAATTGGCGCGCCGGTACGCGAACTTAGTCCTGCATAAACCGGAGGGGCATATTGTTACCTTTGATCATTCCTTCCACGGCAGGACACTCGCAACAATGGCAGCAACGGCACAGGAAAAAATACACAACGGTTTTGGCTCTCTTGTTCCCGGATTTAAATACCTTCCTTATAATGATGCAGCAGATATCGAGGCTATCGCAGCTGATGAAGAATGTATTGCTGTCATGCTGGAAATGGTTCAAGGCGAAGGCGGAGTGATTCCCGCAGATAAAGTTTGGGTGCAGAAGCTCGCATCTGTGTGCAAGGAAAAAGGTATCCCAATGATTGTCGATGAAGTACAGTCGGGCATGGGCAGAACCGGTACGCTTTTTGCTTATGAGCAATATGGCATTGAACCGGACATTCTGACAGTAGCCAAAGCACTTGGTTCTGGGATCCCAATCGGCGCTTTCCTAGCAAAAAAACATATTTCCCAATTGCTGACACCGGGAACTCATGGATCGACATTCGGAGGCAATCCGTTCTCGACCGCAGCAGGGGTAGCTACCATTGAAGCATTTGAAAAACAAAATGTGATTGCGCAATGTGTGAAGAATGCAGATTATTTAAATCAAAAATTGAACGACCTTAAAGAAAAATACGCAAATCAATTAATCGATGTTCGAGGCCTGGGATTGTTAATCGGTGTTGAGACCACGGCACCCGCTATTGACATTGTCAACCAATTGAGAGAAAAACACCAAGTGCTGATCTTGACAGCCGGCAAGCATGTGCTGCGCATTTTGCCTCCGCTCGTCACGAATGAAACAGAAATTGATACATTTATTGCAGCACTTGACGATGTATTAAAGGAAAAATAATTAGGAGGCTGCTGATGATGAAAAAAGGATACTTGCTTCTGGAGTCGGGCCAATTATTCTCAGGCGTGCGCGTTGGCGCTCCTTCCTCAGTGATGGGCGAACTTGTCTTCAACACCAGCATGACCGGATACCAGGAAATCATGACCGATCCGTCTTATGCAGGTCAAATCATGACCTTTTGCTATCCTCTGATTGGGAATTACGGGGTCAATGCGAAAGATAATGAAAACGCCAAGATTCAAATGCAAGGCGTGCTTTTCAGTAATCTTTGCGAACTGCCAAGTCATTATCAATCAATTAAAACGGTAGATCAATGGTTAAAGCAGTCAGATGTGCCGGGTCTTGCCAACATAGACACGCGTGCTGTTGTCAAGGCAGTGCGCAAGAGCGGTACGATGAAGGCGATCATCAGCGATTCTCCTGATTTTTCACTGATCGATTGGAGTCAACCTCTGGATCAGGATATGGTTGCCAAGGTTTCTGCTAAGACAATGACCACCTATGAGGGAAAAGGGCCACATGTTGTTCTGATTGATTATGGATATAAGAAGTCAATGCTGAAGGCACTGCTCGATGAAGGCTGCAAGGTAACGGTTGTTCCTTATAACACCAACTCAGACGCTGTTGCTGCGTTGCATCCCGATGGTGTCATGCTCAGCAACGGCCCTGGGGACCCGATCCAGCTGCAGCCGCTGTTCGGCGAAATTAAAAAAATAGCATCTGCCTATCCGACTTTGGGCATCTGCCTTGGTCATCAGCTGATTGCACTTGCTTACGGAGCGAAAACTGGCAAATTGCTTTTCGGTCATCGCGGTGCCAACCATCCGGTCAAAGAATTAACCACCGGAAAAGTGTGGATGACCTCGCAAAATCATAGTTATGTGGTTGAAAAAGACAGCATCGATACGGAACAATTTTCGATCAGCTATCTTAATGTAAACGATCAATCAGTAGAAGGATTAAGCCATAATGACCTTCCGATTGAAACGGTTCAATTTCATCCGGAAGCCCATCCGGGTCCGGACGATACACATCCGATTTTCTTGAACTTTATGAATATGATTAAACAGAACAAAGGTGAAGTGACTCATGCCGTTACGTACTGACATTAAAAAAGTGCTTGTCATAGGTTCCGGCCCGATCGTGATTGGTCAGGCGGCTGAATTCGATTATGCCGGTACGCAGGCCTGCCTTGCTCTCAAAGAAGAGGGCATTGAGGTTGTCCTCATTAACAATAATCCGGCGACGATCATGACCGACGACCAGATTGCCGACCGAACCTATATCGAGCCTTTAACCATTGAAACAATAGAAAAAATTCTTATAAAAGAACGCCCTGACGGGATCATTGGCACACTGGGCGGACAAACCGGTCTAAACCTTGCTGTTGCTCTTTATGAGCAAGGAGTTCTGGAAAAATATGGTGTTGAGCTTCTTGGTACATCCGTTGATTCAATTCAGCATGGAGAGGATCGGGAGTTATTCAAGGATCTGATGCTTGAAATCAAGGAACCGATTCCCGATTCCAAAATTATTCGCTCTTATGAAGATGGTTTAGCCTTTATAAAGGAAGTCGGATATCCGGTCATCATTCGGCCGGCCTATACCCTCGGCGGATCCGGCGGAGGCTTTGCCTACAACGAAAAAGAATTAAATTTGGTCCTCCATCGAGGGTTAAAGCTCAGTCCGATTCACGAAGTCCTGATCGAGAAAAGCATCAAGGGTTGGAAAGAAATTGAGTATGAGGTCATGCGTGACGCAAACGATACATGCATTATCGTTTGCAACATGGAAAACATGGATCCCGTGGGTGTGCATACCGGAGACAGTATTGTAGTAGCACCTTCGCAGACCTTGTCTGATGTGCAGTACCAAATGCTCCGCAACGCATCGTTAAAAATCATTCGTGCTTTGAAGATTGTCGGAGGGTGCAACATTCAGTTCGCACTCAACCCGGCATCAGATGAATATGCCATTATTGAAGTTAATCCGCGTGTGAGCCGTTCATCAGCGCTTGCGTCCAAAGCGACCGGTTATCCGATCGCCCGTGTCGCCGCCAAATGTGCGATCGGTTTCTGTCTTGATGAAATTTTAAATCCGATTACGGGTACGACCTATGCATCCTTTGAACCGGCAATTGATTATATAGTCGTTAAAATTCCACGTTTTCCATTCGATAAATTTACGGAAGCTGACCGGAGTCTTGGAACACAGATGAAAGCGACCGGAGAAGTCATGGCTATTGACCGCACCTTTGAAGGCGCGCTGAATAAGGGCGTTCGTTCCATGGAAATGGGCTTTACCGGACTTGAAAGCAAGATGCTCGCTGCACAGCCGGACGATGTTCTGGAAGATCATTTGAAAAATACGACCGATTTGCGTCTGTTCGCAATCAGTGAACTGTTTCGAAGAGGGCGTACGGTTGCGGACGTTCATCAGGCAACCGAAATTGATTATTGGTTTCTCAACGCAATCTTTGGAATTGTTGCCTTTGAGAAAATGATCAAAGGAAAAAGCTTAGCGGAGTTATCCGATGCACAAATCGAACATGCGAAATGGATGAATATTGGTAATCAGCGGCTGGCTCAACTGCTCAATAGCTCTCTGAACGACATCGATGCTCGCGTTCGTGCCGCCGGTCTCGCTCCTTCCTATCATCTTGTTGATACGTGTGCGGGGGAATTCGAAGCCCAAACGCCTTATTATTATTCGACTTGGTTTGGTGCTGATGAGGCACCTGCAAGTGATAAGCCGAAAATTCTAATCATCGGTTCGGGTCCGATTCGTATCGGACAGGGGATTGAGTTCGATTATTGTTCCGTTCAGGCGACAATGGCAGTGAAGAAGAACGGTTTTGAAGCCATTGTGATTAACAACAACCCTGAAACCGTCAGCACCGATTATTCCATCGCCGATCGGTTATACTTCGAGCCGTTGGCAATTGAAGATATTTTGCATGTTGCGGAGAAGGAAAAGGTTCAAGGCGCGCTCGTTCAATTCGGCGGACAGACGGCAGTGAATGTAGCAAAGGCACTGGAACAAGCAGGAATCAAGGTGCTCGGCACGTCCACCGAGAGCATTGATCGAGTTGAAGATCGTGAACAATTTTATGAGCTTCTGCACTCGCTTGGTATTCCACATATTCAAGGCCGTACCGTTCATTGTCTTGAAGATTTGCCGGTCGCAGGAGAGAAACTCGGTTATCCGATTCTTGTTCGTCCGTCCTACGTCATTGGCGGTCAATCGATGTTCTTATTCCATCATCCTGAAGAACTTGATGCCTATATAAACAGTGAACGAAATCTGAATGATCAATCTTTTCCTTTACTAGTTGACCGCTACATGCCGGGTATTGAATGCGAGGTGGATGCGATCAGCGACGGAGATGTGACCGCAATTCCGGGCATCTTTCAGCACATTGAACGTGCAGGCGTTCATTCAGGTGACAGCATTGCTGTATTTCCATCGTTCAGTCTTGATCAAGCAGCAAAGGATGAGATTGAAGAGGATACGCGCAAAATATGCCGCGCCTTGAATGTGAAGGGTTTGATCAACATTCAGTTTGTGATTGCCTCCGGAAAGGTGTTTGTTCTCGAGGTGAACCCGCGTGCTTCGCGAACAGTTCCAATCATCAGCAAAGTAACGGGAATGTCAATGGTTGAAAAGGCGGTAGGCGTTCAGCTCGGAAAAAGCCTGCCGGAACAAAATCTCAATGACGGCTACTGTCCTCGCCCGGGCTTTTATGCAGTAAAAGCGCCTGTATTTTCCTTCACGAAGCTGAAGGGTGTTGACCCTGTGCTCGGTCCGGAAATGAAATCGACAGGCGAGCAGCTCGGCTTGGGACAGTCTGTATCCGAGGCCTTTATGAAAGGTGTTTATCTGAATAAATCAAATCCGTTTTCAGCGATGTCGAAGAAGAAAGCAGTATTTTGCTCGATCACTTCAAATCAGAGAGACGAGAGCTTGAAACTCATCAAGAAGCTTGTAAAATTGGGATTCGACATTTTGGCAACACCGGGCACGGCGGATGAGTACACAAAAGCGGGTATTCCAGCGACAAGGGTGAACGAAGAAGAGGCTGACGTGGCTGCTCAAATGGCGAGTGGAAAAATTGCTGCCGTGTTCAACATTCCGACGGCGGGGCGCAACAGGAAGTCCTTTGGTTTCAAGATCAGAGAACTCGCGCTGCGCTATCAAGTGCCTGTGTATACATGTGTTGATACGCTTGAAGCGACGCTCTCATCAGCTAAGGGAGAACCTTCACCGGACGTGCACACATTGAATGAATATCGAGATTTAAGCTATATGACGAATAAAGGGAAGTGACTCATTTGACAAGTGAAACGGCATCAACATTACAAGGCAGAGATTTTCTAACCATTGCCGAATTTACGGAAGACGAGCTGAAAACGTTCTTACAGACGGCTGTTGCTCTGAAGGCAATGCAAAAGCAAGGCGTTACACACCATTTCTTAGAAGGACAGACGCTTGCAATGATTTTCGAGAAAGCATCGACTCGGACGCGCGTCGCATTCGAAGTAGGTATGTACCACCTCGGCGGTTCTGCGCTATACTTGAGCAGCAAGGATATCCAAATCGGTCGAGGCGAAACGATCGCTGATACGGCGAAAGTGCTGTCACGATTTGTCGATGGTATTATGATTCGTACGTTTGGCCACGAAGTGGTTGAGGAATTGGCGGCGAACGCTGATGTTCCGGTTATTAACGGCCTCACGGATACGCATCATCCGACACAGGTCATTGCCGATTTGTTGACCATTTTCGAGCACAAAGGCAAGCTTGGCGGCTTAAAAGCATGCTTCATCGGCGATGGCTATAACAATATGGCGCATTCACTGATGGAAGGCGCCGCGGCAGTCAGCATGGACATGACGGTCGCCAGTCCTGAAGGCTACGAGCCTGATGCGGCGATTCTCGAAGCCGCGAAAGCAAGAGGAGCGAAGAATGGTTGCACCATTGCATTCACCAATTCGCCTCAAGAGGCGGCTGAAGGCTGCGATGTCGTGATCACCGATACATGGCTGAGCATGGGCGATGAAGATGAAAAGGAAAAGCGACTGCATGATTTTCAAGGGTTCCAAGTTGACGATGCACTTGTCGCTTTAGCAAAACCGGATCATATCTTCATGCATTGTCTGCCTGCTCACCGCGGTGAAGAGGTCACGGAAAGCGTGATTGACGGTGCCCATTCCGTTGTGTTTGATGAAGCGGAAAACCGTCTGCACGCACATAAAGCAATTCTGAAATGCTTGATGGAAAAGAACGCATAAAAAACATACTCATTCTCAGGAGGGTTCACTAATGGCAAAAGAAAAAATCGTTTTAGCATATTCCGGCGGTCTTGATACTTCGGTCTGCATTAAGTATCTGCAAGACAAGTACAATTACGATGTTATCGCACTCAGCATTGATGTCGGCGAAGAAGGCAAAGACCTAGATAAAGTGAAGCAAAAGGCACTGGATGTCGGCGCAATCAAATCGTATGTCGTTGACGCAAAAGAATTGCTTGCTGAAGGATACCTTGCTCCGGCTCTCCAAGCAAACGCATTGTACGAGGGCGTTTACCCGCTTTCTTCAGGACTTTCACGTCCACTTATCGGCAAGTTGCTCGTTGACGTAGCACATAAAGAAGGCGCGACGGCAGTTGCCCATGGCTGCACCGGAAAAGGAAACGATCAAGTCCGCTTTGAAGTAGCCATTCAAGCGCTTGATCCTTCACTTAAAGTCGTCGCTCCGGTTCGTGAATGGGGCATGACGCGTGACGAGGAAATCAAATACGCAGCTAAGCATGGTATTCCGATTCCGGTAGATCTCGACAACCCATTCTCGATTGACGCGAATATTTGGGGACGCGCGTGCGAAGCCGGCGTTTTGGAAAACCCATGGAACGAAGCACCTGAAGAAGCGTTCGCTTGGACGAATCCGATCGAAAAAACTCCGGATGTACCGGAATATGTAGAAATCGAATTTGAAAAAGGTCTTCCGGTTGCTTTAAACGGAGTTAAAAAACCATTTATTGAAATTATTAAAGAACTGAACGCGCTTGGCGGACTTCACGGAGTCGGACGAATTGATCATATTGAAAACCGTCTTGTAGGCATCAAGTCGCGGGAAGTTTATGAAAATCCGGCTGCACTCATTCTGATCAATGCCCATCAGGGGCTTGAAACCATTACACTGACCAAGGAAGTTTCTAAGTTCAAGCCGTTGATCGACAAAGAAATTTCTCAAGTGATCTATGACGGTCTCTGGTACTCACCGATCCGGGAAGCACTGATGGCTTTTGTTAAGCAGACTCAGGAAGTCGTTACCGGGAAAGTTCGCGTGAAATTATTCAAGGGGAATCATGTTGTCGTCGGACGTGCATCGGAAAACAGCTTGTACAATGAAAAGTTAGCGACCTATACAACGGGCGACGCTTTTGATCACAACGCAGCCGTAGGTTTCATCAAGCTGTGGGGACTCCCGACCAAAGTGAATGCAGAAGTGCATAAGGAGGCAGATCATGGCGAAGCTGTGGGGCGGCCGGTTTACGAAGTCAACCAATAAACTGGTTGATGAATACACCGCGTCTATTTCTTACGATCAAGAACTAGCGAAAGAAGATATCGAGGGCAGTTTAGCACATGTCCAAATGCTCGGTGAATGCGGCGTTGTCACAGAAGAAGAGGCAAAGACCATTCAACAGGGGCTTCGAACCATTCTGAAAAAGATAGAGAACGGTGAAGCACATTTTTCGACAGACATGGAAGATATTCACATGAACATCGAGAAGATGCTCATTGATGAAATCGGCGCGGTCGGAGGCAAGCTCCATACCGGACGCAGCCGGAACGACCAGGTCGCAACGGATATGCATCTGTACATGCGGAAGAAGACTCAGGTTCTGATCGACTTGCTCGAAGATGTGCAATTTGCCCTTCTTGAGCAAGCTAAGATCAATGTGGACACGATCCTTCCCGGATATACACATCTTCAGCGTGCGCAGCCGATCTCCTTTGCCCACCACTTGCTCGCCTATTTTTGGATGTTTGAGCGGGATAAAGGGCGGTTGCGGGACAGTGTAAAGCGCATTAACATTTTACCGCTTGGCGCCGGTGCGTTGGCGGGAACAACCTTTCCGATCAATCGCCGTCGCGTTGCCGAACTGCTTGATTTCGATGATGTTTACCCGAACAGCATGGATGCCGTCAGCGACCGTGACTTTGTCGTCGAAGCACTTGCAGACTGCTCGCTGATCATGGTTCATCTCTCACGCTTGTCTGAAGAAATGGTGCTTTGGAGCAGCCAGGAATTCCAGTTTATTGAATTGGACGATGCATTTTGCACAGGTTCCAGCATCATGCCGCAGAAGAAAAATCCGGATGTATCCGAACTGCTGCGCGGTAAAACCGGACGCGTGTTTGGACATTTGGTCGGCTTGCTGACCGTGCTCAAGGGTCTTCCGCTTGCCTACAACAAAGACATGCAGGAAGATAAAGAAGGCATTTTCGACACCGTAAAAACGTTGGAAGGGGCGCTGAAATTACTTGCCCCAATCCTTGAAACGATGACGGTCAAGAAAGACCGGATGCGTCACGCTGTTGAAAAAGACTATTCAAATGCTACCGATATTGCAGATTACTTGGCAAAAAAAGGATTGCCGTTCCGTGATGCACATGCAGTCACCGGAAAAATGGTCCTTTATGCCATTGAAAATAAAAAGTATTTGCTTGATCTTAATCTGGAAGAGTACAAGCAATTCAGTCCTCTTTTTGAAGAGGATATCTTTACGGCTTTGCTCCCTGAAAATGTGATGCGTGCCCGGGAAAGTGAAGGCGGCACCGCGCCGCACCAAATTGAGAAACAATTGAAACTTGCGGAAACAAGACTGCATCAGAATGGATCATTCTGATCGGCTGTTTCATATAATCCTTGAGAATACCATAAAAGGTATTCTTACGCATAAGGTTTATTACCCCCTAAATTAGCTTATTATTTTAACTTGAAGCACCGGATACGTGTCATGCGTATCCGAATTTTTTTTAAATAGAATAGAGAGGAGTGCTCACCATGTATTCTGTTTATGTAGACGGCCAATATGGGACCACAGGTTTGAAAATCAGAGACTATTTGTCAAAGCATGACCATATTCGGCTTCTGAACATCGCGTATGAGGAAAGACGCGATATGGAGTTGCGGAAGAAGTGCATGAATGAAGCAGATATCGTTTTCTTGTGCCTTCCTGATCAAGCTGCCGAGGAAGCAGTAAAAATGGTCGAAAATGATAAGACCAAGGTCATTGATGCGAGTACAGCACACAGAATTGATGAAGAATGGACTTATGGAATTCCTGAACTGTTCCCACATCAGCGGGCTAAAATAAGAAATTCCAAACGTGTCAGTGTTCCCGGCTGTCATGCGACCGCAGCGTTGCTGGCCCTTGCTCCTTTAGTCGGTAAGGGAATCGTGCCTGCTAATTATCCTGTATCTATTTATTCAGTTACAGGGTACAGCGGGGGCGGCAAAAAGGTCATTGCAGATTATGAAAATAAGAAACGTGCCCCATTCTTTGCTGTTCCAAGACCTTATGCTCTGCAATTAGATCATAAGCATTTACCTGAATTGACGAAATATGCGGGACTCAAGGAGAAGCCGATTTTACTTCCGGTTATCTGTGACTATTACAAAGGATTGGCGGTCAGTATTCCGCTATATACAAATAAGCTGTCCGAGTACAAATCGCCTGAGGAGATCCGCCGCTTTTTAGTAAATTATTATTCCGAAGAACCATTTGTGAACATTATGTCTAATGAGACGGAAGGTCTTTTTGAAGATGGCAGCTTTGATATTACCGGGTGCAACGATACTAATAGAGCAGATCTATTCGTTTTGGGAAATGAAGACCGGATCGTGCTGATGACCCGATTAGATAATCTGGGCAAGGGGGCATCCGGTGCGGCGATTCAATGCATGAATATCATGCTTGGAGTCCCTGAACAGACGGGCCTTAATTAAGATTTTCTAATCAGTAATTTTAACTTAATGATTACAGCACTGAACGTCCTTATGAGCAAAGCTTCAGGTAAACGGATCTTTTTTCTGCTATGATAACGTCAGACACTTTAAAAGAGAATTTTTTGAGATGAGAAAGGCTGATTTAAAAGTGAAAGCTGCACAAACAGATTTAATGACGCGTCAAAGCAAAGGCGGCTATGTTCGTTTTGTACTCGTACTGGGAGCGCTCGGCGCGTTCGGTCCGCTTTCAATGGATATGTATCTTCCGTCATTGCCGTCTCTGACTCGGGATTTGCAAACGACAACATCTCTGGCACAATTAAGCATCACTGCATGCCTGATCGGACTCGCGGCGGGACAGCTTATTCTTGGGCCGCTCAGTGATAAATTCGGACGAAAGATTCCTCTGCTTTCCGGTTTGATTTTATTTACCCTGACCTCTTTTCTTTGCGCGATCACAACATCGATTGGCTTGCTTGTCATTCTGCGACTGATCCAGGGGATTGCTGGGGCAGCGGGTATGGTGATTTCACGAGCGATTGCTCGTGATTTGTATTCGGGATCAAAGTTGACAAAATTTTTCTCGATGCTGATGGCAGTCAACGGTATTTTTCCTATCTTGGCACCGATATTAGGCGGCTTTGTGCTTCGGTTTACGTCCTGGCACGGTGTTTTCGTTGTCCTTTGCGTGATTGGTTTTTTATTGTTTTTAAGTGCATTATTCTATATTCCCGAAACGCTCCCTGTTGAAAAACGTATTTCAGGCGGGCTTGGTACAACCATGTCGGCAATGGGACATATTTTCCGAGACAGCCGGTTCGTCGGTTACGCGCTTGTCCTTGGTCTCGTGATGGGTGCCATGTTCTGTTACATTTCGGCATCCTCTTTCGTGCTGCAAGATATGTTTGACGTATCGCCCCAGGGATTCAGTCTATTTTTTGCCACGAACGGTTTAGGTATTGTCTTGATGTCGCAGCTTGCCGGACTTCTTGCCGGACGTGTAGACGCACGGAAAATCATGCGAACCGGAATAGTTATAGCAGCGATTGGCAGTATTGCGCTTTTTGCCAGCTTGATGCTCGAACCGCCGCGCCTTGTCGCAATCATGATCCCGCTTTTTCTTGTTGTTTCAATGGTTGGTCTCGTCAATTCAACAGCCTTTTCACTGGCGATGCAAAGCCAGGCGAAGGCGGCCGGAAGCGCCTCAGCGATTCTGGGACTCGGCATGAATACAATTGGAGCACTTTTTTCGCCGCTCGTCGGATTAGGAGGCAGCCATACCTATTTCCCAATGGCGCTGATGATCCTATTCTGTGATGTTGGCGCACTTGTCGTCTATGTTCTTTTTATCAGGAAGAAAGCGCTGAAAATTGTTAAATGAAAGAAGATTGATGAAATGAAATCATTTTTAATGGACTTATACCAAATCCGTCCGAGCCAGCTATACTTAGATCAGGATAAAATTGATCGTCTCAAAGGCGTATTTGATCCGCTCAATGTACGCTTCAATGCGCCGCTTCCGATTAAGAAAAACGGGGGAGAAGCGTTTCTGACCGACGGCCATACGCGTGCGTTTCTCTATAGTGAGGAAAAAATATCGGTGATCCCTGTCTATTGGGATACAGATGATCTTGATATGGATCTCTACCAGACTTGTCTGAACTGGTGCCGACATGAGCGCGTAATGTTTATTGATGATTTGAAAGAGCGCATACTTCCACATGATCAATTTTTGCAAAAGTGGATGGATCGCTGCGAAGAAGCAATAAAAAAAGACAAATAAGGTACAAAAAAAGAACGGATGGCTTAGATGAGCCATCCGTTCTTTTTCACGAAATTATTAAGCGTTTAAGGTGAATTCAGCATCGACACTAATCTTAATTTTGTTGCCGACAACGAGATTGCCGTTTGCAAGCGATTGGCTCCAAACCAGACCGTAATCGCGGCGGTCAATGGCGAAATTGAGACTTGCAGCGTTGCGCTTCAGGCCGTATGGATCATCGATCGGCGCACCAATTTCTGCTTCAAAGGTTACCGGTTTCGTCGTTTCTTTAATGGTGAGGTTGCCTTCGATGGTATAATCTCCACCATCTGCTGATGTTATTTTAGTTGATTCGAATTTAATTTCAGGATATTTTTCAGCATCGAAGAAGTCAGCGCTCTTCAAGTGAGCGTCACGATCTTTAATACGTGTTTCAATGCTTGCGACATCAATTGAAACGGCAACTGCCGTAATCTTTCCGCTTTCATCAGTTGTTACAGTACCTGAAGTTGTTTTGAAACTGCCCTTCACATTAGAAAGTCCCATGTGTTTTACAGAGAAACCTGTTTCTGTGTGTGCTGAATCGATTGTCCATTTTGCCATTTTCATCCACTCCCAATAAATTTTTCATGTATTTTTGAAATCAGCGTGGCAGAGCCATTGCCGATTTATTACCGCTTTTTCTTATTCCTTTTCTAAACTATTGATGTAACAAAAATAGTTACATCTAGATGTCAAAAAATCAAGCTTTATCAAAAAGCTGATGTAGGATGCCGTCGATTGTCTCACTGGATAGTTTGCGCTCTAATGCATCCTGAGCAGCGCCAAACGCTTCGTCCAGTGCGCGCCGAATACCTTTGCCAACCGGACAATGGGGATTCGGATTGCCGTGGACTGCAAAGAGATTGTCTTTAGGCTCAACCGCATGGAATACGTCGAGCAGCGAAATGTCGGCAGGATCACGTGTTAATGAGGCGCCAGCCTTGCCGGCAGTAGTCTGAATCAGTTCAGCTTTTTTCAGCATACCGAGCAGCCTTCGGATGACGACCGGATTGGTGTTCACACTTGATGCGATATAGTCCGACGTTAAATCATCATGAGGCTTGGAGGCGATTAAAGCAAGAATATGAACAGCAACTGCAACTCGAGTATTAATCATTTCCCTCACCTCTTGTAACCATTATAATTACAACTATACATCCTGTCAACCAAATAATTAAAAAAGAACACTATTTTTTGTGACTTAGCTAACTTACTAAGCATTAGAAGAGTACTGCGCAACATCGTATCAATTGAAAAAACACTTATAATATGAGAAAAGCTGAACCGAAGAGAAGGAGTTAGACCGAACGCTTGAAAATCTAGATCGAATCCATGGAAAGTTAGGCCAAATTCATAAAAAGTTAGACTGAAAAGCGGAGGTTTGGCCGAACCAATAAAAAATTAGACCGAACGCTCGAAAAGTTAGGCAGAATCCATGGAAAAATGGACCGAATCTAGTGAGAGTTAGACCGAATCTCCCCGTATTGCGCGGTCTGTCCTTACTGTGCAATATTAGAATAAACCCCCTATCTGCGCTTCAGATAGGGGGTTTAGGTGAGATTATTTGTTCAGAGTATCGGTATGTCCGTCGGGGTAGCCGACGATGACTTTGTCTGTCATACCGAGGAAAAGGCCGTGTTCGACGACTCCGGTGAGATGATCCAGTTCATTCGCCAATTGTTCGGGATTGGAAATGGACTGCAAGTGAAGGTCAAGAATGTAATGATGCGCATCGGTCACGTAAGGTTGTCCGTCCGCGGCGCATCGAAGTTCGGGGCGGTACCCTTTTTCAGACAGATAGGCATTGACATGCTTCCATCCGAAGGGAACGACTTCAACCGGTAGAGGAAAGGCGCCGAGCTGTTCAACCTTTTTCGTATTGTCGACGATCCAAATGCGGCGCGTGGATGCTTTGGCGACCAGCTTTTCATAGAGCAAAGCGCCGCCTCCGCCTTTGATCCCGTTTAATTCTGAATCTACTTCATCGGCTCCGTCGACCGTTACATCGATTTTTGCGACGTCATTCAACGCACGCATCGGAATTTTCCATTCGCTGGCAAGGTCAATGGTTTTTTGAGATGTCGCGACCCCGGTCATCGTAAATCCATTTGCTACTTTTTCAGCCAGTGCTTCAAGAAAGTAATAAACAGTTGATCCAGTACCAAGGCCGATGGTCATTCCCTCTTTAATTTCATCAACAGCGCCTCTGCCTGCTGATTGTTTTCCGTTCATACTCATCCCTCGTTTTCTATTCGATTAAGGCTCTGATTAGTTGTCCATTGAATGGTAACGTTCTCATTGTATTATAGCGAAAGTGCCGAGCAGTGCCAATGGTTCCGTGAGAACTTGCACCTTGCCCGACACTTCATTTCCGTATTATTTTGCGACCTTCTGAAAACTTTTCCGCAGGTCGAGAGCAGCCTCGGGATGATCGGTAATAATGGCGTCAAGACCCATTTCAAAAGCAAGCTGCATATTTTTCGGCTGATTGACTGTCCACGCGCGCACCTTGAGTCCGTGCTCTTGGAGCTGTGCTGCTGTCTCAGAAAAAGCAGTCGGCTGCCAGAGATGCTGAGCGGTCGCGCCGACCTGTTGGGTGTAGCGCCACGGTTCGACCAAACGCTCCCATAAAAGAAGTGCGATGTCTGCAGTTGGATTAATTTTCTTCAATCGGATCAACGATTCATGATTGAAGGATGAGTAGACAACGGGAAGATGCGGCCGATAATGATCGACGAGCTGCGCTACCCGCGCTTCGATACCGGGATAAACGTTGCGGTCGGTTTTAAACTCTATATTCAGAACGCCGGGATAATCGGCTAGAAGTTCAAGCACTTGAATAAGCGTAGGTACACGTGTTCCTTTGAATTTTGGCGAAAACCAAGATCCTGCGTCAAATTGCTTTAATTCTTCTAGAGTGTATGATTTAATCTGGCCCTTGCCATTAGTCGTTCGATCAATCTTTTCATCGTGCATAACCACGACCTGCTGATCCTTTGTCAAATGAACATCAAGCTCAATGCCATCGCTTCCGACACGCATCGCTTCTTCAAACGAATCAAGCGTATTCTCAGGACAATTGCATTTACTGCCGCGATGGGCATATACTGCTGTTTTCATAGATATCCTCCCTCATCCATAAAAAGAAAAACGGATTAGCTCCTCACATCTAATCATCGAAGGCATACATCTAAACCTGACTGTCGATAACTTAGCCTTTACCTAAAGTTTACCATGCACCGAGATTCCATTCATTCGTTACTTTATGATTCACCTGCTAAAGTAATGATGGAGATTATGCGGCGTATAAACCCAATAGCTCTCCATGATGAAACGACATAGCCGCCTTAAGGTTGAACGGCTGAATAAAGACGAACGCTTCTAAGAACATTCTCCAAAATATTCATACCTGCATTTTCTCCGAGGCTCATAATTGACTCGGGATGAAACTGGACAGCCGTGATCGGCAGGCTTCGATGCTCCACAGCCATAATGACATGATCGTCAGATTCTGCTGTAGCATTGAGCTCTGGCGGCAGCTGGTCGACATAAAGCGAGTGGTAGCGTCCTGCTTTAAAATTCCGAGGAACATTGTGAAATAAAGGACTGTCCTTGTGATGAATCACTGATGATTTGCCGTGCGTGGGTATTGGCAGGATTCCGAGTGATCCGCCAAAGTAATTGACAATACCCTGAAGGCCGAGACAGATGCCGAATAGTGGGAGCTGATGCTCCAAACAAAGGTCAATCGTTTCCTGCATGTTGAACCGTTCCGGACGACCCGGCCCGGGAGAAAGGACGACAAGATCAATGGGCTCGGACCCCGCTCGGATCATTTGCCGGGCTGCCGGACTTCGGCGAACGGTCACGATTGCGCCAAGCGATTGAAAATAGCCGGAAAGGGTATGCACAAAGGAATCTTCATGATCAACAAAAAGAACATGGAGAGGGTGCTGGTCCTCTTTTCCCGCGACTTGCTTAACAACGGACTCCTCTTTGGACGAGGATGGACGAAGTGCCTCAATTAATGCACCGGCTTTAGTCAATGTCTCTCTTTCTTCACTTTCCGGATCGGAATCATAGAGCAGCGTTGCACCGACTCGTATCTGGGCTTCCCCGTGCTGCAGCCGCAGGCAGCGCAGCGTAAGGCCTGTGTTCATGTCACCATTGAAACCGATCCAGCCGACCGCGCCGCCATACCAGCCGCGCGCGGTTTTTTCATGCTGTTCAATCCAGCGCATTGCCTCAAGCTTTGGTGCTCCTGTGATGGTGACCGCCCACATATGGCTGATAAAAGCATCGATGGCATCACAATCTTCCTTCAGCTGTCCTTTAATATGATCTACCGTATGAAAGAGATGGGAATACGTTTCGATCTGCCGTCTCCCGACCACTTCAACAGAACCGGGGATACAAATCCTCGATTTATCATTCCGATCGACATCGGTACACATCGTGAGTTCCGATTCTTCTTTTTTAGAACCAAGCAAGGTCTTGATTTGTTCGGCGTCTTCGATGACAGAGCCTTTTCTGCGGATCGTCCCAGAGATCGGGCATGTCTCCACTGTCGCGCCATCGACACGTACGTACATTTCCGGAGAGCAACCAATCAGAAACTCTTCATTATTTAAATGGATGAGGAAACCATAGGGGCTTGGATTAATGCGCTGCAGTCGCTGAAAAACATGTGAAGGCCGACTTGAACAGTGCTGAGTCAGAACACGGCTTGGCACGACTTCAAACAGGTCGCCTTTTTTAAATGCTGCTTTTGCTTTGCGTACAAGTGCGGCATAATCCCCTTTTTGATCAGCGACACCGGATGAAGCACTCGATTTTTTGTCGAACCGGGCAACTGCACCGAAATGCGGTTTGTTTTCGGTAGAAAGCTTTCCGTAAGCAAATTCATAGGTTAATTGATACGCGTTGTTTTTCTCCCGATCAACAACAATCAGCTCATCGGGAAGGTAAAGCTGCAGATCATTTTGTTCCGAATTTCGATCTTTATTCAGAGTGTAGTGCTCAAACTGGAGGACAAGATCGAAACCAAAAGCACCATAAAGGCCGAGAAAATCATCATCAATGTGAAAAAGTGTTTCAATTTCTCGAAGCAATGTGAACAGTGAAGAACGCTTTGTTCGATTCTCTTCTTGAATCAATGCTTCATCGGTCACACGGATGTTGCCGATCAGAGCAGATGAATGACGGGACGTTATTTCTAAATCAGGATGGGTTAAGCGATCAGTCAGAAAGGCAATCAGTACCTTCCCGCGTTCATTGAGTGCTTTAATTTGAAAGGAATGGTTCTTTGATGTCAGTTCAAGCGGCGGGTTCACAAACCCGATATCCCAGCGCGAATAACGGCCCGGAAAACGGTAGGTACTGGAGAACAGTGCGCCTTTGTGTTCATCAAGGCGTTCTGCAAGATTTAAAATAGCCGGTTCACCAGAGATCGGTACCTGGCTGCGGGTAATGATCATACCCTTGTCAGTGGTGTAAAGAGTGGATGCTTGTGATTTGTCAATTTGTGATAAGATACTCATCTTATCAACCTCCTGTATAAATAGATTTATACAGAAGAGCAACTCTGAATCAGAAAGAGACGTCGAATAAAAGCGGCCGTCTGCAAGTCACTAAAAAATGTACGATTCTGTTCTCAACTCTGCTCTTCTTTACTCTGCTTAACTGTGCTAAACTAAACTTCTTATATCATACATGGGAACTCGTTTCTATTCAACTGAGAACCGGTTGACGGTCTCATTATAATAAGATGTGACGAAGAACACAGAGAGGAAGAAAAAAGTGGCAGAACTTGTGCGGCGCTTTGCTGCCACACGATCTTGGCAGCGGTCGATCGGTATGATGCTCGTGCTCTGCGGTGCGACATTATGGGGTGTTTCTGGAAATGTTGCCCAGTATTTATTTGAAGCTCAGCACATCAATGCCGGGTGGCTGACTTCTGTTCGTATGCTGACGGCAGGCATACTGCTGCTCATCTTGACGCAATTTGGAAAAGAACGTCATCTGACCTGGTCTGTTTGGAAAAATGGAAAAACAGTGTCAGGTATGCTTATTTTTGGATTAATCGGGATGATTGGTGCTCAATATACGTATTTTGAAGCGATTGCCGCAGGTAATGCGGCTACGGCAACGCTGCTGCAGTATCTTAGTCCGGTCCTGATCATGCTCTACTTAATGATCCGTTGGCGCAAAAAACCGTCCGGAGTAGAATTAGCGGCAATTTTAATGGCATTGCTTGGTGTTTTTTTAATAGCGACAAAAGGGCATCCGGATCAGTTGTCGATTGCTCCGCTTGCCGTTTTTTGGGGACTGATGTCGGCACTGGGCGGTGCCATCTATGCGACACAGCCTGGAAAACTACTGAAACAATTCGGTCCCGGAGTTGTTGTCGGCTGGGGGATGGTCATTGGTGGAATCGCAATGAGCGTACTGTATCCACCTTGGCATTTCAACGGAAATCTTTCCGTTCAATTAATAATGGACATTGCTTTTGTCATTCTTTTTGGCACACTGCTTGCATTTTACTTGTATTTGGCCAGCCTGAAGTATTTAAAACCAATAGAAACCAGTCTGCTTGGCTGCGCCGAACCGCTGTCTGCAGCCATTGTCAGTGTTGCCTGGATGCATGTTCCATTCACAGTGTTTGATTGGATGGGAGCGGCATGCATTATTGGTACAGTCGTCATGCTGTCACTGACACGAAAAAAGCTGCGGTAAACATGGAAATAAAGGGAAATGATGTCGCTTGCTGATTATTACCTGGGAAATGATGACGAATGATGCGCTTTTATTCTTAAACTGTTGATTTTTGTTTCATAAAATAATAAAGAGTAAAGATAAGATATTAATGGCGCTGCCTTTATTAAAAAATAATTCAACTTATAATAGATAAGAACTTCCAGTTTCTGCACCTGTTCAGTAGATGTCTAAGACGTATCATTACCAAATTTTTCTGTGTTGCTTCATTCAAAAATGAGGCATACAATCAATCTGCACAAATCGAAGGAGTATAACGCAATAGATCTTGTGGAAGATTGCCAAAAATCTATTCTCATTCACTTCAAAGAGTTAAGTAATACTGCATGAAGAAGGGGCACATTTATGTTAACGAAATTAAAACGGCTGCTGATCGGCAGGCCGCTTAAGTCAAATGAATCGCACAATCAAAAATTAAATAAATTCAAAGCCTTGGCTGTTCTGTCCTCTGATGCACTTTCTTCGGTTGCTTATGGACCTGAGCAGATCCTAATAGTTTTGATGGCAGCAGGAAGCAGTGCACTCTGGTTTTCCTTACCGATTTCTCTTGGCGTTCTCATTCTTTTAATTGCACTCGTTTTGTCGTATCGACAGATTATTTTTGCCTATCCGCAAGGCGGCGGAGCCTATATGGTTGCAAAAGAAAACCTTGGCACTAACTTTGGTCTTACTGCAGGAGGAGCACTGCTCGTTGACTATATTTTGACGGTAGCAGTTAGTGTTTCAGCAGGTACGGATGCGATTACTTCAGCATTTCCATCGCTCCATGAGCATGCCGTTTTGGTTGCTGTCATTATCGTCATTTTGATCACGATTCTGAATTTGCGAGGATTAACGGATTCGGCAACACTATTGTCTTATCCGGTTTATTTCTTTGTACTCATGATGCTGCTGGTCATTGGCGGCGGACTTTTTGCTGCATTGACCGGACATACTGTTCCCATGCATCAACATGCGGCATTGGGTACGCCGGTGATGGGAGTCAGCCTGTTTCTTTTGCTGCGTGCCTTCTCGTCAGGATGCTCTGCACTGACTGGTGTCGAGGCAATTTCTAATGCTATTCCGAGCTTTAAGGATCCCGCACCCAAGAATGCTGCTCGGACGCTTCTCATGATGGGCGGCGTGCTTGCGGTACTTCTGGCCGGAATCGTTTATCTTTCCTATTGGTACGGCGTTCATCCGGAAAGTGATCAGACGGTGCTTTCTCAGCTGGCGGGCAATTTGTTCGGACGCAATCTTTTTTATTACATTATTCAAGTGTCCACGGCATTAATCTTGATTCTCGCCGCGAATACCGGCTACTCAGCATTTCCGCTGCTCGCATTTAATTTAGCGAGGGATAAATATATGCCGAGACCGTTTAAGGTCAAGGGAGATCGATTGGGTTTCTCCAACGGTATTTTAACTTTAGGTGCTCTTTCGATTGTGCTCATTATTATTTTTGAAGGAAGAACGGAAAATCTGATTCCACTCTATGCAGTTGGTGTGTTCATTCCGTTTTCACTCTCACAGACGGGTATGATTGTCCACTGGCTAAAGAAACGGCCAAAGGGCTGGCAGGGCAAACTGATGATCAACTTGCTCGGAGCATTAATTTGTTATCTGATTCTTGCTATATTCTTTTTGACGAAATTTCCGCAAATCTGGCCCGTACTGATTTTTGTGCCGATTGTGGTTACTGTTTTTCATAAAATCCATGAACATTATATGCTTGTTGCCGAACAGCTGCGGGTTGATTTTTCCGAGCCCGTGCCAATCGTTCATGCGTCCGACAATATCATTGTTGTGCCGGTTGCCGGAATTACAAAAGTCGTAGAGCAATCATTGACGTACGCTAAATCACTATCCGGTAATGTCATTGCCGTATTTGTCGGCGACAGCCCGGCAGCGATCAATAAAATGAATCAGGAATGGAATGAATGGAATCCGGGGGTTAGGCTAATTGCGCTTCATTCACCATATCGAAGTATTGTCAGTCCGCTTGATAAATTTATCACCACTGTAAAATATAAAGCAGATAAGCAGGGAGCTACAGTAACCGTGGTATTCCCGCAGTTTTATACAAAAAAATGGTGGCAGAGCCTGCTGCATAATCAATCTGGTGTTCTGATCAAAGCGAGTCTGATCCGTCACAAAGATGTTGTTATTGCAACGGTTCCCTATCATTTTAAAAAATAAATCATTGATTTCCTTGGCGCGGCAGCAAACCGCGTCAATTTTTTAATTAAATGTGTTCATCAATCAGCGTGATAGAATATTGCTATACTAAGCTTTTAAAGAGGAGGAAGAAAATGAGGTCAAGCCTAGCATTAAGCGGAAGAAACCTAGTTTTTATCATGATTTGCAGCGCCGGAGGCTTGATGCTTACTTTGGCAGGACTTTCAATCGGATGGATGATTGGAACCTTGATCATGGCAGGCGCGCTTTCACTGTTGAATCCAAGGTGGATCAGGCGGCTTTGTACTGAAAAAGGGATGGAGAGTTATTGGTTGAAGGCCGGCCAGCTCCTGCTTGGTGTGCAGATCGGAATGCAAGTCAATGGATCAATCCTGGATGCATTGCGCCATGGATGGCTGCCGATTATCATCATGATCTTAACCTCCATTGCTTTATCTCTTGCAAGCGGATTTACTTTATTTCATTTCAGTAAGACGGATCTCAGTACAAGTCTCTATGGAACAACACCCGGAGGATTGTCTTCGATGGTGGGCATTGCGGCAGACAGCGGGGCGAACATGGCAGTTGTCAGCATTATCCAGACAATGAGGGTGATCCTAGTTGAAAGCACAGTGCCAGTCCTTGTATCCATTTGGAATGCACCGGTTCAAGCAAAGCCGGCGGCTGCTGAAGTTGTGAAAACGCTGAATCCGGCAACCGCTGCAGGACTCTTTCTGCTCATCATAATCGCTGTAATAAGTGCTTGGTTGGGGAAAAAAATAAAAATGCCCGCCCCTTGGCTGCTCGGAAGCATGATCGGTGCCGGTGCAGCGCAGATCGTGTTTGGCGTGGCAACAGCGAATGCTTTGCCCGTGTGGCAGCCGCATCTTCTTGTGATCGTGGCTCAAATCACGATTGGTGCATGTGTCGGCGCACGGCTGAAGCGAAGTATGTTTTTGGACGTTGCTCGGATTGCTTTTGTGGGACTTATGGGCTCAATCGGACTGACGGCAGCCATGTTCCTCTGCGCTTTGCTCGTGTCGGGTCTAACCGGAATTGACCCGGTTACATCGATTCTGGCCTTTGCACCGGGCGGCATTGACGTAATGGCGGTAACATCGGAGGCACTCCATGCCAATTCTACTTTTGTGGTTGCAGTGCAGGTATTGAGAGTGCTTGCCATCTGTACACTTCTTCCGCCGTTTTTCAATTTGTTGAACCGTCACCGCGCACAAACAGAGCTGTCATCAAAAGCCTCATCAGAATGAAGCTGCTTTTTCCATATGAGACACCAATAGGGCTGCCTTCAGTTGCGCCTATGGTGTAAAACTCCGAATCGAACTACCTTACTTAATTTCGAGTCGCTTGGATCGAATAGGTTCCTCAGGACACCATCAGCTGTTTTTAAATCCTTAAGCAAATTTTAAGAATCCCCCCTTAAACTGAAGTCCATAACAAAACATCTGAAGTAGTGAAGGGGTTTGGATAATGAAGAAGATCTGGATTTTAATTCTTGTTGTAGTACTTGCTATTGGAGGGGGAGGAGCATTCTGGTATTTCACGAGGGACAAGTCCTCGGATAATCAAACCATGATTCCGACAACCACGGTTCAGAAAGGCACGATCTCCACCGATGTCAGCGGATCCGGATCATTAGAACCGACTGTTGATAAGGACGTGACGATTGACGCGGATGACGCCTCGAAAACGGTTTACAGCGTTTCTGTCGCAAAAAATGATAAAGTGGAAAAAGGTGACAAACTGCTTACCTTTACAGACGGTACAACGCTTGTAGCTCCTAAATCAGGTACTGTAACAAGCTTTACAGTTTATGCAGGTGATCGCGTAAATGCCGGACAGACGGTCGCTCATTTAAAGAGCTATGATGATCTGAGCACGGTACTTTCTATTGACGAACTGGATATTCCGAAAATTAAAACCGGACAATCCGTCTCCGTTGTCGTTGCTGCTTATCCGAAAAAAACGTTCAGCGGGAAAGTGACGTCAATCGCTAAGGAAGGCAGTGATACAAATGGAACCTCTTCTTTTGATGTAACGGTGCATTTATCCAAATCAACCGGACTTAAACCAGGCATGACAACGACAGCAAATATTGTTCTTGAAAAGAAAACAAATGTTCTATATTTACCATCGGGTGCTGTACATCAAAGTGGTGACGGCTATTATGTATATTTGTCTTCCTCAAATTCAAATAGCAGCGGTGAGGAAGCATCGGGCCGCTTCAGCAATGTGGAAACAACAAGGGGCAAGCAGCAAACGGTGACGGTCGGTATTCATAATGATCAATATATCGAAATTAAATCCGGTCTTCAGGAAGGACAGACCGTCCAATTAAATGCGATCACCAAATCATCCGGTACCTCTTCATCATCGTCAAGCAGTCAAACTCAAATGACACCTTCCATGAATGGTGGCGGCTTCGGAGGCGGACAAGGCAGCTTTGGCGGCGGTACTGGCGGGACTCGTAGTGGAAACGGTGGTGGAACGCGGCCATGAGTGAAGTCATGATCTCGATGAGCAAGATTGAGAAGACCTATAAATTAGGCGACAATATCGTTCATGCTCTGGATCATATCGATCTTACTATTGAGGAAGGTGCTTTTGTTTCCATTGTCGGGCCTTCCGGATCGGGTAAATCCACACTCATGAATATGATGGGCTGTCTCGACAAACCAGATGCAGGCGAATACACTCTGGGCGGCAGTCACATTGATAGCCTTAAGGATCGCGATTTAGCAGAAATCAGGAATCGAAAAATCGGCTTTATTTTTCAGAACTTCAATCTTCTTGGAAAATTGACTGCGGTTGAAAATGTGGAAATGCCGCTGCTCTATCGCGGCGTTAAGGCAAAAATTAGGCGAGCCCGTGCCTTGGAATGCTTGAAACTGGTCGGGCTTGAAGAACGCGCAACGCATCTTCCCAACCAGCTTTCAGGAGGTCAGCAGCAACGTGTAGCCATTGCTCGCGCACTCGCCGGGCAGCCGCAAATTTTACTTGCCGACGAACCGACGGGGGCACTGGACAGCAAGACCAGTGAAGACATTATGAAGCTGTTGACCACTCTGAATAATAGCGGACGCACGATTGTGTTGATCACCCATGATTTGAATGTGGCAAGAAAGGCAAAACGAACAGTCAGCATTCGTGACGGCAGGCTTCAGGAAGGTGAACATATCTGATGAATCTTTTTACTTCGATAAAAATGGCTGTGCGCAATATCCAGGGAAATAAAATGCGCTCATTTTTGACCATGCTCGGTATTATTATCGGCGTCTCCTCGGTTATCGCTCTACTAGCCATAGGACAAGGTTCCAGCAAGTCGGTTGCCGACAGTGTCAATAGTCTTGGAACCAATCTTATAACAGTGAACATTACAAATACGGATACTCATTTCACAATGGATAATTTGAAAGAGGTCAAGCAGGCGACCGGCGTGAAATCGGTGGCACCGGTACTAAGCGGGAGAAGTACGCTGCGCAACGGCAGCACAACCTCCCAGGTCAGTGTGACCGGGACAACCTCCAGCTATTTATCGATCAGACAACTCACTGTCAAACAGGGACGATTTGTTTCCTCATTGGATAATAAATTCCGCCAGAAAGTCGTTGTTCTAGGTAGCGATCTGGCAACGACCCTTTTTGAAAATGAATCACCGATCGATAAAAAAGTATTGATTGACGGTGAAAGCTATCTGGTCGTCGGTGTCCTGAACAGCAAGGGCGGATCAATGGGATCGAGCAGTGATGATGCGGCTTTTCTCCCATTTTCGACTGCGCAGCGGCTGATCGGTACGACTTATATTACGCAGTTTTATGCACAAGCTGAGAGTCAGGACTCTGTAAATTGGGCAATGGCGGGCATTTCTCGCGTGTTGAGCCAAACCTACAGCGATTCAGATGATTACAGTGTTGTTAATCAGCAAGATGTAATGGAAGCGATGAGCTCGGTCACCAGCACGATGACGATGCTACTTGCCGGAATTGCAGGCATCTCATTGCTTGTCGGCGGCATCGGCATCATGAATATCATGCTCGTATCGGTTACGGAACGCACGCGGGAGATCGGCATACGCAAAGCGATCGGAGCGAAAAGAAAAGATATTATGCTTCAGTTCCTGATTGAAGCAGCCGTCCTCAGTATGCTCGGCGGACTTTGCGGAGTCGGTATCGGCGTTCTGGCTGCGAAGATTTATGCGCTGGCTGTAGGAGGGACCATTGTCTATTCACTGCCGATTATGGCAGCAGCGTTCCTGTTCTCGGCGGTCGTCGGCATTGTGTTTGGCGTATTTCCGGCCTATAAAGCGTCAAAACTTAATCCGATTGAGGCCCTTCGTATGGAGTGAGCCATTTTCAATAAAGGTTTGTTATGTTGTACAATAAGTGCAGGAATGAGAAATGTGAGGTGTTGACGATGAGGCTGCTGGTTGTTGAGGATAATCACTATCTACTTCAAGAAATTGTCCGCTTGCTCGCAGATGAGTATACGGTCGACTCGGCGGAGGACGGCGACGATGCACTGTATTTAGCGGAGCAGAATATATATGATGCGATTGTTCTTGATGTGATGCTTCCTGGGATGAATGGTTTTGAGGTCACAGAGCGGATTCGAAAAAAAGGAGTAGCAACGCCGATTATTTTTCTTACGGCGCGCGACGCCGTCGATGACCGTGTGAAGGGGCTGAACTTGGGCGGCGATGATTATATGGTCAAGCCGTTTCAGAACCAGGAACTAAAGGCACGAGTGGCTGCAGTCTTGCGTCGCAGTTCGCCGATGGCACTTGACCATATCCTTCACTATAAGGGCATTGAGATTGACAACAAACGCAAACAAATTAAAGTCGATGGAGAAATTCTTTCGTTTACGACAAAACAATATGATTTACTTGAATATCTGGTGCAGAATGAAGACCAAATACTCACCCGGGAGCAGATTTTTGACCGGATTTGGGGCTTTGATTCGGATACAACGGTAGGTATTGTCGAGGTCTATATCCATCAACTACGAAAAAAATTGAAGAAATACGGCTATGACTCCGATATCCAAACTGTCCGCGGTATCGGTTATATGATGACGGATAAGTGATTGCCTATGACACTTTTTCGCAGGACGCTTATCAAATTAACGATTTTGAATTCAATACTGCTGATTTTGCTACTCAGTATCTTAAGTGGGACCATTTATTTCTATGAACAGGGCGTGACCTTTCGAGACAGTAATAAGATGCTGAGAGATGCATTTTCAGGAAAAGTAAAGCTGTTTCTTCGAGGCCCCATGCAAGGGCAAGGAGCAATGGTGCAGCGTCTGCGCGACAATCCTCGATTAAGATGGGTGATCGCGAGCAGCACCAATAAGCAAATTGTATCAAGTATGGACGCCTATCCGGGCACTGAAGAGGCAAAAATTTTTTTTAAACCTTTCTTAAAGACGACTTCTGGAACCATTGTTGAAAAGAAGGCACACGGAAATTATTATCACTTGTTGGTCAAAACCGGGAAAGTCGATGGTCAATCACTTAAGATTATCTTCAGCGTTGACGTGACACCGGAGAAAAATTTGTTAAACACGCTAAGTATGATCATTGTTTATGGGCTTATTGGCGGAGCAATTGTCTCTGTTGTTGTCGGCTATTTCCTTGCGAGGTACGCGCTTCGACCGGTTGAAAAGGCATGGGATCGGCAAAATCGCTTTGTAGCCGATGCGTCACATGAGTTGCGTACACCGCTTTCGATTATCCAACTGAAAATCGAAGGTCTGCTTCGGCAGCCGCGGCAAAAGGTTCAGGAGGTCGGCGAGGATATTGCGGTCATGCTTGACGAGACGCGCAGGCTGTCCAAACTTGTCGGAAATCTGCTGACCTTGGCGCGTTCGGACGCGAATAGGCTTGAAGTAAGTTTGGCTCCGCTTGACTTGAGCGCGGTACTGAGAAAGGTAACCGAACCCTTCTCGGAAATGGCAGAGTTCGAAGAGAAATTCTTCATACTTGACGGGGCGGACGATCCCATTTACATTAATGGTGATGAACAACGTGTGCATCAGCTGCTTGTCATCCTTTTGGATAACGCGATGAAATTTACGCCAAAGGGTGGAAAGATTACAGTTGCATGCGCGCGGGAGAACAAGTCTGCCCGGCTGACCGTATCCGACAGCGGATGCGGAATATCAGAACAAGATGCCAAACACATTTTCGATCGGTTCTATCAAGTGGACAGCGCGCGTACCGGTCAAAAAGGTACCGGTCTCGGTCTATCGATTGCCGAATGGATCGTGGCAAAGCATCGCGGGAAGATTGATGTAGAAAGCGAGCTCGGTAAGGGGACGACATTCAATGTGCGGCTTCCCTTGGTGAAAAATGAGCCGGAGCAGCAAGAGGGAGAAAAAGCAGATGACAGTAAATCTTGATACGGCGACCTTTGCCGGAGGATGCTTTTGGTGCATGGTTAAGCCGTTCGATACATTGCCGGGAATTGAAAAAGTCGTTTCCGGCTATACAGGCGGTACGGTTGAAAATCCGTCCTATGAGCAGGTGAAAACCGGAACAACCGGCCATATGGAAGCCATTCAGATACTTTTTGATCCTGAATTGTTTCCGTACGAAAAGCTTCTCGAATTATATTGGACTCAGGTCGATCCGACCGATGACGGCGGGCAGTTTTTTGATCGCGGCGACAACTATCGGACCGCGATTTTCTATCACAATGAGGCGCAAAAGAAGGCGGCAGAGCAATCCAAAGCAGATTTAGCCGTGAGCGGACGTTTTATCAAACCGATCGTGACTCGAATTCTTCCTGCGGCACCGTTTTATCCAGCGGAAGAGGAGCACCAGAAGTTCTACCAAAAGCACCCGGACCGTTACAAGGCTGAACGTGTGGAATCCGGCCGCGATGCGTTTATTCATGAAACATGGGAAAAACGTTAATTACGAACAATTATATAAAATGAAAGAAACCTTCCATGTCTTAATGACAGGAAGGTTTTTTACTGCAATTGCATTTAATTTAATTAATGTGAAGCGCATTTTCTTTCTCAAGCAGTTGTTTCACCAATTTTTTAATTATAGTGGCTGATTTAACACGTAAAGACAGGTCATCCGATATATGAATGGCATAGGCGCCATTGCCTATTGCTGCTTTAAGCTGATCAATCGTCGTGCAGTCATCGCGTAATGTGTTGATCACCGTTCCGTATTGCATGAATTGGTGAGTGTCGCTGCCCCCGGTTACGGGCAGACCAAGTGAACGCGCGAACGGATAAACTTTATTTTGGTTCTCTTCGATGCCCAGCGTATACAGATCTTTTCCATTCAGATCCAGAGCGTCGAGCCGCTTGAGCTGCTGCGGTGCATGCTGAGTCAGAGGGGTCGCCGGGCGAAACGGATGCCCACCGATTTTCAGTACGTTATACTGTTCAGCTAGATCCATCAGCTCACTGAATGGCAGGAACTTGTCCTTGCTTAAATGATGCTTCAGCGTTTGAAACATGGAACGAAGGTTTTCGCGGCGGCTGATTAAGAGGATATGGCCGACTTCGCGAACATCCACTTCCATCCCCGGGAAAATCTTCAGACCGTCCGCGTCATAATAATCTTGAACGTAATCATAGTTTTCGTCCAGGTAGTTGTAGACCGTCTCAAGACTGGATGTATTGAAGTGCTCGGTTAGTGCGATGGCGTCAAGCCCGGCAAGCTTTGCCTCATGAATCATTTCTTTAAAATAGTCCGGGGAAAAATCGGACTTCTTTGCAACTTTAACATGGGTATGAAAATCAATATTCACGTACTCGGCCTCCTAAAATTGAACATAATGACTTGAAATGAAGATCGACATTAAATACAGAACAGAAATTAGCAAAAAGAAATAATCGTTTTTACCGATCCTCAATTTTGCCAGCTTAAGTTTTTTCACTGCTGGATTTCTAAATGCATATTGACCGCCCTTGGTTTCCAGTGCTTCAACGGTTGTCCGCGCACGCTTGGCCATGCTGAGCAGCAGTGGATAGAAGGACTTGACCGCCAGTTTAATAAAATAGATCACTGTTCGAAAGTAGAAAAGTCCATGTTTTTCGGGACTTTTTCCACGCAGGCGATAGGACATGAAAATGTGATTATATTCTTCAAACAAGGTCGGCAGCATTCGGTAGCCGTAGGAGATACTGAACGATACCTGACCCGGTACGCCGATGCGAAGCAGGCCCTCACCTAATCGCTCAGGACTCATCGAACAGAATGCGGTGATACTGGCGAGTGAAATGACTGATAGTTTCATGGTCAACGTGAGGAGTGGGACAATAATCCCCAAGTTGCCTCCGAAAAAAAACGATGCAATAAGCAGGTAGCCGCTTTCGCCAAGTAATCCCATGATTAAGATGAAAATAATGAGCCGACTGACTTTAGTCATAATCGTTGTGCCAATCACAAAGACCAGCATGCCGGCGAGTATCATTTTGCTATAGATGAACCACGGAGCGATCCCAAAAAAGGTGTACCAAAGGAACAAGGTCCGCGGATCCAGCTTTGCGATCAGCGTTCGGTCATTGCCATAGGCTGTATTCAGCAACTCAATCTTAATCTGTTCGAAGCTTAATTTATCTGCGAAGCTTTTTGCAGCGGCCATTCTTCTGGCACCTCCTTAAATCGATTGATAAAGGAATCAACCGAATAGTCAACCGGATCGACGTTCAATGCGAGACTGAGCGTAACGATTTGCGGGGGGACAAGTCCGGCTTTATCCATCAGCGCCGGGTTTGAAAAGAGTTCCTCTTTGCCGCCGTCAAAAATGATCTGCCCATGATGGAGCACAATAACGCGCGTCGCCCATTCGCTGACAAGCTGCATGTCATGGGTGGCGATCATGACAAGATCGATCTGTTCCTTTAATTTCAAGATGAATTGTGTCAGGTGCTTTCGTGTTGCCATATCAAGGCTGGCAGTCGGTTCATCAAGCAGAATGACCGACGGATTCATGGCGGCACCGATTGCAAGTGATGCCCGGCGCTGTTGTCCGCCACTCATCAGACGGCTGTCTTTGTCCTGCAGGTCGACTAAATCGAACTGCTCCAAAATCTCATCAATTTTGTTTTCATAGTCCTTGATTTTTCTCGCCTTTGGGAAAAAGGCAACGTCTTTTTTTACTGAATCGTCAATGAACATCTGCTCAGGATTCTGATAGATATAGGCGACGTGATCCGCCATTTTTTCCGGTGTGCATGAAGCGACGGATTGCGAGCGGACGGTGAGCGTACCGCTTTCCGGTTTTTTGACGCCGGTGATCAGCCGGAGCAAGGTTGACTTGCCCGCACCGTTGTTGCCGACAATGGCGACCTGTTCGCCTTTGAATAGTGAAAGATTAATATTCTTTAAAACCTGCGCTTGTTTCTTATTCATCGATTTATAAGAAAAGCCGACCTGATCAAATCGGATGACCGGCTCTTCCTGAGCCTGTACGGGCTCAGGCTTTGTGACAGATGGCGTGCTTCGCGGAATCATTTCTTTGAAAAAAGCAACCGCTTCGTTTAAGGTGATCGGCACGTGATCGGCACCGAGCCGGCTGGCAGCCTGGGCTGCCTGAGGCGGGTAAATGTTCAATTCTGTTAATAGATCGACTTCAGACAGCGCTTGACGCATCGGCCGTTTCCAAATGACTGATCCCTTATTCAGCAGAAGAACCGTATCGCAGTATTCAGCGATAAATTCGGTATGGTGTTCAATCGATATGATTGTTTTTCCATACTGTTTATTCAACTTTTTCAAAACCTCATAGATCTCTTTGGCATGATAAGGGTCCAGTTGCGCCGTTGGCTCATCGATGACAATGATGTCTGGATTCATTGCCAGACAGCCGGCGAGTGCGAGCAAATGCTTTTGTCCGCCGCTCAGTTGCCAAACAAATTCATCCGCCAAATGGGCGAGCCCGACGAGTTCCAGTGCCCGGCGACCACGCTGCAAGTAATCCTCCATGCCGAAATTAAGCGGAGCGAACGAGGCATCTTCCAAAACACGCGCCTGAACAAGCTGATTTTCAAAGTCCTGGAATACATAGCCGACATGGCAGGATAGATCGGCGACGCTGCTGTTGAGTATATTCAATCCGTTTACAGTTACGGAGCCCTCAAAATCTCCGGTGTAAAAATGGGGAATCAACCCGTTAAAGAGCTTGCACAGGGTTGATTTTCCACTTCCGTTGCTGCCGATTACCGCAAGAAACTCGCCTTTTTCAACGGATAAGTTCATTTTTTTTAAAACCGGATGTTCGGCGCCTGGGTATTGAAAGGTCACGTTCTCCACATGAATGAGTTCATTCATTGGCCATACTGCGCTTCGCTTTGTTTTTTCCTGTAACAAGTACAATGATGGTGATCAGGGCAACGACAGCGGCTGCGGCCAGACTGATCCAAATTGCCGTGTCTCCAAATTCTGCTTCCCATTCAAAGATATCAATCCCGGCTTCAGACAGGAACTCGCATCCCATCGCGACAGCCGAAAGCAGGACACCGATGATGATGAAACGTGGTTTAAGGATGCCGCTGATCGGATATTTGGTCTTGTTATCGCGCGGCTTCATGCCGAGCAGCGGTTCGATTTTTCCATACAAACGCGGAACGAGGTAGAGCGTTGGCAGGAGGGCAAATAGGATCCCCGAGAACAGCACGTCATTCAGGAATGAGAAGCCCTCGATTGCAACTACACTTTGAGGAAGACCGGAAACGGCTTCAAAGTCATCGACGCCGATCCAGACCTTGGTAATATCTGAAATCATATTGAGAAATTGGTGAATAATCACACCGGTCATTGCGGCAATGCCGACTTGAACCCGGCTCTTGGGATTGTTAACGATGATTCCGGCAACATACATCGCCAAGGTGAAGATGACCAGTTTCTCTATTTCTCCGAAACCGCTGAACTGACCGAGCATCACTTCGCCGAAAATAACTTCACCGACAGATGCGCCGATTGCGGCATAGAAAGGATGGAACAGGATGCACAGCGTCAAAGGAATAAATGCGAAGTACTCAATTGAGAAATTAACAGGTCCGATATTTACTTCCGGTACAAGTTCGGTAATCATGTTGGATAATCCGTATAAAGACATCGACAAGATAAAAACCATCATTTTCTGGGGCTGGGTCAGCGTGTAGCGTTCTTTGATTTGCGTCATTGGTGTCCCTCCTGAATTTTAACTTCTCTTGTAGTATAGAAAATCACTGTTAATGAACCGTGGGAATCATGTGAATCTAGTGTAAATAAATTATTATTTTCTATAATAATGTAATTTTATTTTCATAGAACTGCGAAATCAGCGACGCTAATGCTATGATGAAAGCAAAAAAAGGTGATCTCATGAGTCGCAGTCCCATTAATATCAGCCTGCTTTCGCCGACACATCTGAAAATTGCCCAATGGCTGCAGCACAATGAATCAGCAGTTATGCTGTTGACTGAAAAAGAAATCGCTAAAGAATCAGGAGTGAGCATTGCCTCTGTTTCCCGTTTTTGGATGATGATTGGGTTTAAAAATTTGAAAGATTACAAGCGGAAATTAAGAGAAGATCTTGAAATTACGCCGGCAAAAAAAATGATGAACACCATTGACGATCTTGAACACACCAAATTACAGATTCATCATTTGAATAAGAGTGTCCAGCTCCTGCAGGTGACGTTGAATCATTTCAACAAGGCTTATTTCGAGCGTGCGGTTACTTTGATTCAGGAAGCGAAGAAGCTCTATATTTATGCTCCGGGACCATCGATCGGCCTTGCGGAATTGCTGAATTACCGGTTGGCTCGGTTTGGCGTAACGGTTGTTATCCTGCGCAAATGGGGGAGCGAGCTGCTCGAGGATTTGGTCCATATTGACAAAAACTGCGTCGTGTTGATTTTTGCTTTTTCACGAATATTAAAGGAAGGAGACGTGCTGCTGGATTATGGAGCATCAGCAGGCTATCGGACGATTGTCATTACCGATCAGCCGGTGCTTCGGACGCATCATGCCTTCGATGCTCTTTTGTTTGCGAGTCGAGGAGAAAAGGATGAATTTCATTCCATGATTGCAGCGACTTACCTAGTTGAGAATCTGATCTTGTCGCTCAGTGAGAAACAGCAAGACAAAAATATGCAGAGATTGGATCAATTGAGCGCTTTGAGAAAAAAGTATAAGGATGACTTGCCAAGATGAGTATGTAAAAAGTATTTGACACCCCTGAGGTATTCCACATATAATGATGTCAAAAGTATTTTACATAACGAGGTGTCTTGACATGTCGGATTTCATTAAAAGCTCACTGCTTGAATGGAGTGTATACGCTTTACTCGGACTTATCCTGTTTTTCGTGATTGATTGGCTGACCGGAGATGGGCTTGTTTTTTCAGGACGCACTCAGGATGAACGAAAGCAGATGATTAAAAGGAAATCAATTGTCAGCAGCTGGCTTGCGCTCTTAATGCTTTTTGCTGCTGATTTCGTGCGGGATTATTTTCACCTAGGAACTGTTTCTGGACTGTCCCTAAAATATCCGGCGGGGTTTTATTTAGTTGCGGCGCTTGCAAGCTATTTTATTTTTTACGCGTTTAACAGCTGGAAAATGAGAGCCTGAGGTTGGGAGCACGAAATTGTGAAAAATCAGATTCGCGAGCTGCGGGTTACATTAAAACTCTCGCAGGATGAACTCGCAAAAAAATGCAATGTATCAAGGCAGACAATTAACGCGATCGAAAACAATAAATACGATCCGACATTGAAGCTTGCGTTTCGCCTTGCGCATGTGCTGAATAAACGAGTGGACGAACTTTTTCTAAATGAATAAGGTCTTGAAAAAATAGGCGCACTAGTGTACACTAATCAACAACTGAATGAGACATTTTGATTCTTATCAAGAGAAGCCGAGGGACTGGCCCGATGACGCTTCAGCAACCGTCGCTGATTTACGAATGGCGACAAGGTGCTAATTCCAGCAGGCTGCGTGCGGCCTGAGGGATAAGAAGATACCGGCAAACCAAGCCTTCTTCTTATTGCGAAGAAGGCTTTTTATTTTACCTATTTTTGAATTGTATAAGCGACTCACGATCTATCTGGTGAACTTAAATGTATTTGTTTTGAAGGGAGAATGGCGACATGGCATCGTATAAGACAGAAACAAAATTAACACAAATCGGGAATGGTTTTGATGAATTGGGTGCAGTCAACGCGCCAATTTATCTATCTACCGCTTATAAACATGAAGGAATCGGCATCTCAAAAGGCTATGACTATACGCGCACGGGCAATCCGACACGATCTATTTTGGAGAAGGCAATTGCCGATATAGAAGGCGGTCAGGAGGGCTTTGCCTGCAGCTCAGGAATGAGCGCGATTCAGCTCGCTTTTTCATTATTCAGCTCGGGGGATCATATTATTGCTTCAAGAGATCTCTATGGCGGTACCTTCCGCTTTTTTGAGATTCTGAGTAAGCAGTACCATCTCTCATTCTCTTATTGGGACGGCGAAAATCTGGGTGAATTAGCTGATCTTGTCTGTCCGGAGACAAAAGCAATTTTCATTGAAACACCAACCAATCCGTTGATGCACGAGGTTGATCTATCGGCAATCGCAAAGATTACGAAAAAAAATGAATTGCTGCTTATCGTTGACAATACATTTTACACACCGATTCTGCAACGCCCGATTGAACAGGGAGCCGACATTGTCGTGCACAGTGCAACAAAATATTTGGCCGGACATAATGATGTGCTTGCAGGTCTTGTGATCTCAAATCGAACAAAAGTTACTGAGAAACTGCGACTCTATCATAATTCATGTGGCGTGGTTCTTGATCCGTTTGATTCGTGGCTTCTGATACGTGGCTTGAAAACGCTCGCCCTGCGTATGCGCCAGCATCAGGAGAACGCACGCAAGATTGTTGCCTATCTCGAGAAGCAGCCGCTTGTGACCAAGGTGCTTTATCCAGGCAAAGGCGGAATGGTCAGCTTTGAATTAACCGCGCCGGATTATGTCGAACCTTTTCTCAAATCGCTGCACTTGATCACCTTTGCCGAAAGTCTCGGTGGTGTTGAAAGTCTGATTACCTATCCGGCAACGCAGACTCATGCAGATATTCCCGAAGCTCTGCGTCTTGAATACGGCCTGTCTAATTCATTGCTTCGTCTTTCGACCGGTATTGAGCACCCGGACGATTTGATTAGCGATTTGAATCAAGCATTTCAGACGTTAAAAGAAGAGGTGACCGCACATGAGTGAATCGATTCATTTTTCTACCAAACTAATAAAAGAAACGGTTGCTGTCGATCCACAAACAGGGGCGGCAAATGTGCCTGTTTATTTATCATCAACCTTTCATCAAAAGGACTTTGATCATTATGGTAAGTATGACTATACACGGTCCGGAAATCCAACGCGTGAAGCACTTGAAGATGCGATTGCTGCCTTGGAAGGCGGCGTTCGCGGGTTTGCATTCGCGTCTGGAATGGCTGCGATTTCTACGGCATTTTTACTCCTTTCTGCGGGTGATCACGCCATTGTTCCGAAGAATGTGTATGGAGGTACCTTTCGGATTCTGACCCAGGTCCTCGGTCGTTTCGGAATTGATCATACGTTTGTCGACACAACAAACCTTGATGAGGTAGAGCAGGCAATCCGTCCAAATACAAAGGTGATCTACGTGGAAACACCGTCCAATCCGACGCTGGCCGTGACGGATATTCGAGCTGTTGTCAAACTAGCTAAAGCGCATCGATGTTTGACCTTCGTTGATAACACCTTCATGACTCCTGTATTCCAGCGACCGCTCGAACTTGGGGCGGATCTTGTCCTGCACAGTGCGACGAAGTTTATTTCCGGACACAGCGATGTCGTTGCCGGTCTTGCCGTTGCGCGCACGGAAGAGCTTGCAGATAAAGTCTATTTTCTCCAAAATGCGCTTGGTGCCGTTCTTGGTGTTCAGGATTCCTGGCTGCTCCTCAGGGGTCTGAAAACCCTTGACGTCCGTATTCGCAAATCAGCGGATTCGGCGCAGCGTGTCGCCGAATTTTTCACGACGCAATCGGAAGTCCGCAACGTATTTTATCCAGGTCTGTCTGATCACCCCGGATCCAAACTCCACGCTGAGCAGGCAGCTTCAGGCGGCGCGGTTCTGTCGTTTGAGTTGGAAGACGAGGCAGCCGCGCGCACCTTTGTCAATCATGTAAAGCTGCCCGTATTCGCAGTCAGTCTCGGTGCGGTGGAATCGATTCTCTCGTATCCGCCGAAAATGTCGCATGCAGAGTTGAATGAGGAAGAGCGTGAAAAGGCAGGCATCGGAAGCGGACTTTTGCGCTTATCAGTAGGCCTTGAGGATGCTGAAGATCTTATTCGCGATTTCAGTAATGCACTTGATTTTGTGCGAAATCATGAGAAGGTGACCGTAAGGAGCGTAGATTAATGAAGCAATCGATTCGTGATGAATTAAAAAAACGAATATTGATCGGTGACGGCGCGATGGGCACGCTGCTTTACTCGTATGGAATTGACCGATGTTTTGAGGAACTCAATGTCTCTCAGGCTGAAGAAGTGAAGCATGTTCATGAAGCGTATATTAATGCAGGCGCCGATGTGATCCAGACGAATACCTATGGAGCAAATCAAATCAAGCTCGATCGATATGGACTGAAGCATGAGGTCACTGTTTTTAATCGCGCGGCGGTGAAGCTGGCTAAGGAAGCGGCAAAACCGGAAACCTATGTACTTGGCACAATCGGCGGTATTCGCGGGTTCCAAAAGCAATCACTGGCTATTGAAGACATTCGCGCAGGATTCAGTGAACAAGCATATGCATTGCTTGATGAAGGTGTCGACGGACTATTACTTGAGACTTATTACGACTTTGATGAACTTCGGGAAATGCTGAAGATTGCACGCAAGATGACCGATCAGCCGATCATTACGCATGTGTCGATGCAGGAGCCGGGCGTATTGTTAAATGGAATGGCACTTTCAGAAGCGTTAAGGGAACTGGAAGCACTCGGCGCAGACGTTGTAGGCACGAACTGCAGGCTTGGTCCATTCCATATGATTGAAGCGCTGCGCGGCATTCCGCTGCCGAAAAAAGCATTTCTTTCTGCATATCCGAACAGCAGTCTTCCTGATTACCGCGAAGGCAAGCTGCATTATGAAAATGAGCCTGAGTATTTCAGAAAATATGCGGCCGATTTTCGTAATGAAGGCGTTCGGCTGCTCGGCGGCTGCTGCGGCACGACACCGGTGCAGATCCAAGCCTTCAAACAAGGCATTGCAGAGCTTGAACCCCTAGAGTCGAAAAGGGTTGCAGAACGGCCTGAAGTTATTAAAGTGAGCGGCCATGATGCGGTTCCCGATTCGCCGCTTTATAAAAAGGTCATGAGCGGACGATCCATATTTGTTGAATTTGATACCCCGCGTCACTTGAATACCGATCACTTTTTTAAAGGAGTCAAAGCACTTGAGGAGGCGGGAGCAGACGCGATTACAATGGCCGACAACTCGCTTGCCTCGCCGCGAATCAGCAATGCTGCAGTCGGCAAGCTGATTAAAGAACGGTTCAGTGTTTCTCCGCTTGTACACCTTACCTGCCGAGATCGGAATCTGATCGGGTTGCAGTCGCATTTGCTCGGCTTGCACGTGCTCGGTTTGCATGATCTTTTGGTGGTCACCGGTGATCCGACGAAAATCGGAGACTTCCCCGGTGCAACCTCGGTATACGATGTGTCGTCAATGGAACTGATTAAGCTGGTCAAACAGTTCAATCGCGGTATTTCATACTCTGGAAAAAGTCTGAAGCAACCGACTCATTTCCGGGTGGCAGCAGCCTTCAATCCAAATGTGCGTAATTTGGATCGCGCCGTACAGCGTTTGGAACGCAAAGTGGAATGCGGTGCCGATTACTTTATCTCGCAGCCTGTTTTCGATAAGGAGCGAATCATCGAAATCAGTGAAGCAACGCGAAATCTCGCTGCACCGATCTATATTGGCATTATGCCGCTGACCTCAAGTCGCAATGCTGAATTTCTTCATAATGAAGTGCCGGGAATCCGACTGCCCGACGATGTTCGTGCTCGAATGGCTGCTGCTCAAGGAAAAGAAGAGGCACGCCGCGTAAGTCTGGACATTTGCCGTGAATTGATCGATACTGCGATGGAACATTTCAGAGGCATTTATTTGATCACGCCGATGACCCATTACTCAATGACCGTTGAATTGGTTCGATATATTAAGGAAAAAGAACAGAAACGCGCAGTACAAGGCAAAGGCGCAAGTGCAATTCTTTAAGATTCAATACTGAAATTCTTAAACAAATGATGAGAAGAAGACATGATCTGAGCAATCACCATGTTTTCTTTTTTTTTGTTTGCCTGAAAAAAAGAAAAAATCATTCATCTGTGTGAAGATCTTTAAAATAAGCATGTACAGATGAAAAAAATGCTATCATAGGAACAGACGAGTGTTAGAGAACATGTTGAAGAGAGGGTTATTGATGATTGAACATATTGTACTTTTCAAATTCAGTGACGAAACAACCGAAGCGCAAAAAGAAGAAGGCGCACGCAGACTGCGCGAATTAAAGGATAAACTGCCGGGTATTCTTGATATCCAATCCGGACAGAATTACTCGACACGCGGCAAAGGCTATTCAATGGCGCTGACCACGCGTTTCCGTTCCAAGAAAGACCATGAGTTCTATACACCGTCACCTGAGCATCAGGCTTGTGTTTCATACCTGAAAGAAGTCGGACTTGTGGATTCTCTTGCGATTGATTTCGAAATTGCGGAATAAGTGAACTTTTGTTTCGAATGTGAGCCTGAAAGGAGTAGACAAGACTTGTTTCGGGCTCGATTTTTGCGGTTCATGAGGCAGATTTGTCAGTTGATCCGGCAGTAGTTAAGCAGGCACATTTTCTAATATGACGTTCAAATAGAATGGATTGCAGCGAATAGAATTAGGATAGATCTTTTGGGAGCGGGCCAACTTCGTTCTCGCATCCCGGAAAGGAATTCATGATGAATATGAAAAAAATGAGTATGATTGTTTTTGCGGCGATACTCGCAATTTCAGTTTTTATGCCGGCGAAGGCATCTGCAGATGCTGTGACCGGTGACGTCGTGGTGACCCTAGGTGCAAATTTAACGGCGGCACAGAAACAGTCGATTTTGAATGAGATGGGCGTGGATCCTGATTCTGCTCAGATCATTACGGTCAATAACAGTGAAGAACATAAATATCTTGATAACTATTTATCTTCGGCACAAATCGGCACACGTGCACTCAGCTCGTCGAAGATTACGATTGGGAAATCAGGCTCGGGTTTGACCGCGAGCACGCATAATATTACTTATGTATCTAAAGATATGTACATCAATGCACTCGCGACAGCCGGCGTGAAGGATGCCGATGTTTATGTGACGGCGCCGTTTCCTGTGTCAGGAACTGCTGCACTGACCGGTCTGATCAAGGCATATGAAGCCAAGACCGGTGAAGTGATTCCTGAAGCGAAAAAACAGGTTGCTAATGAGGAAGTCGTTACAACGGCCGAACTTGCAAATCAAGACGGAGTCGGCAAACAAAAGGCTGCAGATCTCGTCACAGCCATAAAGGATAACCTTGCTAAGAACAAACCGCAATCAAGAGCAGATGTCGAACAAGCGGTACGCGACTCGGCTAACCAAGTAAATGTGAAGCTGAGCGACGCGGATATCCAGAAGCTTGTGGATCTTTTCGATAAAATGCGCACCTTGCATATTGACTGGGGTCAGGTTGGAAGTCAGATGCAGCAGCTCAAGGATAAAGTCAATCAGCTTGCGAATTCCGGCGAGACCAAAGGATTTTTAGCAAAGGTGTTTCAAGCGATTGGCGACTTTTTCTCCTCCATTTTTAATGCGATCGCATCGTTGTTTCAATGATTAATCGTGCAAAATAAGTGGCCTTTACATCGGCCGCTTATTTTTTCTTTTTAAATTGTATGATCGTAATAATGATAAATCCGACGAATAGAACAACGCCGACTAAAATAAAATGGAACAAGCCTAAACCAAGAAAGTGGTGAATCTGATTGCCCATAAAGTAGCCGAGCATGAGAAAAAGAGATGACCAAATTAGAGCTCCGAGCACGGATGCGGGAAGGTACGACGCAAAACGCGCACGACTGAGTCCGGCTAAATAAGGATTAATCTGGCGGATGCCGGGAATAAAATAACCGGCAATAATAGCGAGAACAGTGTGACGCTGGAACCGATCCTGAGCAACTTTCCACCGTTTCGGAGTCAGACCGATATATTTCCCGTACCTCATCATAAACGGTTCGCCAATGTAATAACCGATGAGGTAGGCACTGACCATTCCCGAGGAGGCACCCAGAACCGCCATGAGAATGCAGAGTGTGAGGCTGAGCTGGTAATCAGTAGCGGAAATCTGAGAAAGGGTTACGCCGACAAAGAGCAGGAATGATTCTTCTGCAGCGGGAATGCCGATCAATCCGCAAAACAGAAAAAGAAAAACAAAAAAATATCCGTATGTATAAAATAATGTCTGAATGTGTTCCATAATGTGTCCCCGCTTAATGATCTGAAGTCACTGATGACACGTTTCATCAACAGCATGGTCAACACCTGCAATTATTATAGCAACTTTTAACAATCTCAATGGTTTCAAATTAGAGGTTTGGGAAATAAATGAAACTGATTACTAGCTGAATGGACAGGCGACCTGTTATCATAAAGTATCGAAGACGTTTCCCATTGAATGTCGGCAGACAGCCAATAACAGGAAACAAATTAAAGATACATAATCATCCGCAGACATCCGGCGAATAGAACTATGAGAGGTGAGACAATGTCAGACACTAAGCGTCCCTCAAAAGGGACCAATGATCCAAAGAAAGGTCGAATTGTCATTTTCAGTTCGATCGTTGTCATTGTTTTGATTGCGGCAATTGCAGTCATGATCTTCAGTAATCTGAGTCACAAAGAGGCGAAACCGAAAAAACAGCCGACGCACCGCACGGAACAGACGACGCGCATTGACTATCAAGGTCAGCCCTTTATCGGCAGCAGTAATGCCCCTGTGAAAGTGACGGTATTTTCGGACTATCGTTGTCCTTACTGCAAGCAATTTGAGGAAACGGTGGTTCCTAAGCTTGAAAAAGAGTATATAAAAACTGGAAAAATCAGCTTGTACTTTATCAATTATACGGTACTTGGTTCCGGATCCGTTTTGGCCGCAAATGCTTCTGAGGAAGTGTATCATCAAAATCCGAAAGCGTTCTGGGCGTTCCATAAAGCGGTTTTTGACGCGCAAAAGAGTGAGAAGGAACAATGGGTAACAAAGAAACTGCTCACCGACATTGCCAAGAAGACGGTTCCATCCATAGATTTAAAGGCATTCCAAAATGCCTTGGATACTAAATCACGCCAAGATGATGTGGACAAAGATGAAGCGATTGCCGAATCACTAGGTGTCCCGGGGACCCCGGCCATTTTTGTCGGCGACAAGATGCTTGAAGACGGACTGAATTATGATCTTTTGAAGCAGTCAATAGACAGCGCGCTGGAAAGCAGTAAATAACCATACAGAGCCCTGAGAGACGATCACGCGTTTCTCAGGGTTTTTAATTTTCTTACTGAAAAGTCGATGGAAGATATGCAGGCAGACATTAAAATTGTAACGAACCTAGGGAAATCATAACGTATTTCGACTCACCTGCTGAATAACGGCCTCACCTGCTAGATAATCGATTCACCTGTTTAACTTTTCCCGTTCTATGATGAGCAGTTTGTATTCACTATGCACTCCCACAATGATTAGTTCTCGTGGTCAGATGGTTCCTATCTTTTGATGCTTCATCCCGGCAAAACGTCGTACTTTGAACAAGCTGAGACGTGCAAATGGCCAGTCCTGTCATCTAAATGTAAAGTATGTTCCTCAGGCCCAGTTCATAGTAGTAAAGAAGAGGTCAAAGATGGGGGGAGACATCAATGTATTATAGCGGGACTGCACTTGCAAAAAGCGTTGCCGTGGCGACAACCTTTACATCCACATTCATTATCCTGCCGCCTTTTGCAGCTGCACACCTGAACAATGACACCGTTCTCACGAAAGGGATGCACAGTGATGAAGTGAAGACCATACAGTCGATCTTAAAAGCGACAGGTGAATATCCTCTGACTAAAACGAACGGGTATTTTGGATCTAATACGGAAAAAGCAGTGGAGCAATTCCAAAAAAATAATGATCTCAATGTCGATGGCGTGGTTGGGACTCAGACGAAAGCAGCACTTATTGAGTATATTAATAAGAATATGGATCTATTATCGAGAGGCTCGAAAGGTAATGAAGTCGCCTATCTTCAACAGATGCTGAAAGCTGTCGGATTCAATGATCTGCCTGTTGACGGCTATTTTGGCGAGAAGACAGAAAATGCTGTGCGCACACTGCAAAAGGTGAAGGAAATTAATATTGATGGTATTGTTGGACCGGAAACCTGGGGAAGCATTGAGAAGCTGCTTCGCAACCCGCAGCCGTTGCCAAAACCGGTTAAAGCAGCACCTGTGAAAACGGAAAACGTGCAACAGCCTGAGAAAATCCAAAGCAAATCGGCACAGGCACCTAAGGCGAAGCAGACACGCGTGATCCGAAAGTCGGAGACGGTTGCTGCGGTTAAGGAGTTCTATGCGAACAGTACCGCTTATACGGCACGCTGTAACGGCTGCTCCGGAACGACAGCGACAGGAATCAATTTGCTGCAAAATCCGAACGCCAAGGTGATCGCTGTCGATCCGTCCGTTATTCCGCTTGGAACAAAGCTCTATGTGGAAGGCTACGGATACGCCGTTGCCGGAGATACCGGGGGAGCAATTAAAGGCAGAAAAATTGATGTATTCTTCAATGATAATTCATCGGCTCTCCAATGGGGGCGCCGCACGGTTAAAGTTAAAATTCTTGAATAATGATCGGATACAATTGAAAGAAGGCGTTGCCGTTACTGGTAACGTCTTTTTTCAGGTTCGTACAAACCTATTGAGTGAATTTTTGCGCCGAAGAGGAAATCCAAGCCGCCTACTGCCCCTTTTAAAATGTATCCTAAGAGCCATATATCCAGTCTGGTATCTTTTTAGGTTTCTGCGTGTCCCTGGATAGCTGATCCGCTAATTAAAGGGTTGATATCATCAAAGAAAAAAATACTGGAATATAATACCAAATTATCTTGAGCGAGCTTTAGTTGTGTGCTACGATTCGGTGGTAGAGCAATATGTCTTTTTTACGTGCAAACATATGATTTTGTTTGATGAAAGAAGGATTAACCATGAATGCAGTACATAATGTCATGGAAGCGGCAGTAGAGGATCTTTTGGATCAACAGTGGGAGAATTTATCAATTTCATGCCACTGCGAGACATGTAAACTTGATGTATACGCATTGAGCCTGAATCGGCTCAAGCCTCATTATGTCAGAGATCAGTCAGGAAGAATGTATGCGAAAGCAAGTTTGATGACCACTCAGGCACGGGCAACAATTTTAACGGCAATCACGGAAAGTGCCAAAGTAGTGTCCGCTTATCCGCATCATTAACGGTCGCATCCGCAAATCATTGTCATAGGATTGGGCTTCTTAAACGCTATGTCTTGAACTCATAGTTATGGATTGGCTCGATCCCCATGTGCTTATCCCAACTAAATAAATAGTTCGTTGAATGATAAAAAGCAAAACCCCCGCTGCGTATGAAGAGCAGCGGGGGTTTCGTATCTGAGGATCAAGATCTCGATTTGAAGAAATCGCGATTGATCTGAATGTATTTCTGTTCCTTTTCCGGTACTTCATCTTCCGGGAAAATTGCTTCGACTGGGCAAACCGCTTCGCAAGCGCCGCAGTCAATGCAGACATCGGGATCGATATACATTTGTAACTGGTCTTCTACGATACAATCTACAGGACATGTTTCGATACACTCACCTGCTTTTTCATTTTCGCAGGCTGACGTAATGACGAATGCCATGAAGAGGAGCTCCTTTCAAAATGGAAATCTTTAACCATAATAACTAACACTATTATGAACAATTTTTGAACAAAAAACAATCGTTTTCATAGATGATGCAGTATAAAATGATAGGATTCTTTACTCGGTTCTATTAAAAAAGAACAGTGGAGCGAGTATCAATCCTGACAGAAAACCGATCAAATGCCCCATCACATCAATATCTGCACCGATGAATGAACTGATCAAGCTGATGAGAACGATGACGAAGACGACCGTCTGATCCTGTCTTGAAATGCTCTCTCTCTTGAAAATAACAAGAAAAATGTAGATGCCCAAAAGTCCGAACAGCGCACCGCTTGCCCCATAATGGCTGAAGCCCACGGGTTCAAGGAACAGCGCGGCGATATTCGCAATGATCCCTGTCGCCAAAAAGGCGGTTGCGTATCGCCATTTTCCCAACATCACTTCGAGCGCGGGTCCAAAAATAAAAAGAGAGAACGCGTTGAATAAGATGTGTGAAAAATGAATATGAAGGAAAATGGGTGTTACAAGCTGCCACCACGCACCTTGATTCAAAATCGCATCATTGGATCCAGCGGAAAACACAAACATACGCAGTGCAAATTCCGGTGCAACATGCCATGTTCCGGTGATTAAAAACAGAAGATAAATGAAAAGATCGACAGCCAGAATGATCGTGGTGATTGGGTAAAGCTTTATAAAGAGCTTGAATGGTTCGTTTCTGATAAACAAAGCAGTATAAAACCCCCTTGAGGAATGATCTTGTACTAAGTATAGGGTAAAATAGAAATCAGTGGTAGCGAAAAAGTGGTTCGCCGAATAGGCGGATCATGACGAACAGGTATCGTTCATCCATTTTAACCGCCATTGAGAGCTTTTACACATAGACAATCGAGAAATAAATACTTGTCAACTCAATTGATCGAGCGATGTGCATGTAACCTTTTTCATCTATTTTTTAATAGAGGTTCATTAACCGAAATTTACAGATACTGCAAAAATAAGGCGGGAGCATTCCATGATTAAAGGGATCGGCATTGATTTGATCGAACTGGATCGAGTAGCCAAACAGATTCATCAGGACGCGTTTATCGATCGTGTCCTGACTGAGAAGGAACGTAAACAATTCGACATACTCAGCGACAAGCGCAAACTGGAATTTCTGGCGGGTCGCTTTTCTGCGAAAGAGGCTTATGCGAAAGCATGCGGCACAGGAATCGGAAAATCTGTTTCCTTTCAGGACCTGACCATCATCAACGATTCCCTTGGCAGACCGCTGCTTGAGGATCGAACCGCTTCCGGCGACACCGTCCACGTATCAATTACACATACAGATCACACCGCCGCAGCTTTTGTTATTATTGAAAGCTTGTCATGCTAGTCTGCATATTAAAGAACCTTGTCTCATATAGTTTATTACGCTAGGAGGGACTATTGTGCACGTTGTTTCGCGAGAAGAAATGCAGAACATTGATCAGTACACCATAACACATATCGGGCTGGGAGGACCGGTGCTTATGGAGAATGCGGGTCGCGCCGTATATGCGGCGATCGAGCCGGAACTGACACCAGGAAAACAAGTCATGGTCATTATTGGAAAAGGAAATAATGGGGGCGATGGATTTGTCGTAGCTCGTCTGCTTATGGACAGTGAAGTATGCGTCAGCACATGGCTCGTAGCAGATCCGCTGAAAATTACAGGAGACGCTGCGTACCACATGAACGCTTATTTAACTTGCGGGGGAACAATCTTTCAAGTAAAAGATGATCCCAAACGCTTTGCGAGACAGTTGGAACGTTCGGAACTGATTGTTGATGCTTTGCTGGGGACAGGCGTTCATGGAGCACCGTATCCTGAATATGGTGAGGTGATCAAGCAAATCAACCATTCAAGTGCAGAGGTTGTTTCAATTGATCTGCCAAGCGGCGTCCCTGCTAACGGTGAGTCATATACACACCCAGCCGTCGCCGCCGACCGGACCCTAACCTTGGAATGTCCCAAGCTGGCTCAGTTTGTCTTGCCTGCCGCCAGATCCTTTGGAGCCGTTCAGGTACTTCCGATTGGTATCCCGAGTATCGCATATCGTGAATCGGGCATTCGCCGTGACCTGCGGATGCGATCGGACGTTGTTCGAACACTTCCGCGGCGTGATCCTTTTTCACATAAAGGGTCGCATGGCAAAGGGCTGCTGATTGCAGGCAGCACCGATATGTCGGGCGCAGCCTTTTTCTCAGCCAAGTCGGCGCTTCGTTCCGGTATTGGATTGCTGAAAGTTAGTGTTCCGAATGCGATTAAACCTGTAATTGCCGGGCATCTGCCGGAGACAATGTTTATGCCAAGAGATGGGATCAGCCTTGATGGCGTGACCGGAGTCGCGATTGGGCCGGGACTTGGAAGGGATTCTCATGAGGAGGCTCTTGTTTGCCGCGTTGTTGAAGAAAGCAGCGCGATGCCCTGCGTCATCGATGCGGATGGGCTCATTCATTTGAAGCACCATCTGGATCTGCTCACTCGGCGCAGCGTTCCTGCTGTGCTATCGCCCCATCCGGGTGAAATGGCGGCTCTGACAGGCAATACCGTTAAGGAAATCGAAAGCGACCGATTTAATTGTTCCAAGGCTTTTGCGGAAAAGTATCATGTTTATCTGGTACTCAAAGGCAAGTATACGATCATTACAGCTCCGGACGGACGGCAGGTCGTTAACCCGACCGGAAATGCCGCCATGGCTAAGGGCGGTTCAGGCGACATTCTGACCGGCATCCTGCTTGCATTTTTGCTGCAGCACGAACAAATGATGGATGCGATATGTAACGCAGTCTATGTGCACGGCGCGACTGCAGACTATCTGGTTGAGCACGGTCATTCTCTGCTCGACGTACTGGCTACTGATGTTATTGAAGCGATTCCTCCTGTTCTGCATCACTTTTACAGCGAAACAGCGCACCTTTAAGCAGTTCCTCCTTTGTCACCGAATAGAGGCAAAGGGGTTGGAGATACATGAAAAAGTGGTCGGCATTATGGCTTGGCGCGATCCTGGTTTTGGCGTTATTAACCGGATGCGGCACCAAATCGGAAAAAGATGTCATTAATGATCTGAACAAGCGCTATGAGAATATCAACAGCTACTCAACCGATGCAGTCATGACGTTCCAGCATAATGGGAAGAAACAAACGTACCAAGTTAATGTCATGTATAGGAAACCAAACTATTACAAAGTTGCGCTCAGTGATGGGAAAAAAGAGAACAAGCAAATGATCTTACGCAATAAAGAAGGCGTCTTTGTCCTGACTCCGGAATTAAATAAGAGCTACCGGTTTGAAAGCGACTGGCCGAATAATCGAAGCCAAGCGTATCTGTACCACTCGCTGGCAAAGGATATTTTGAATGATCCGAATCCGGGATTCACGGCAAAAGATAATCAGTACGTTTTTAAAACCAAAACCAATTACAATACCACGCAGCTGGCCAATCAAACGATCTCTTTGAAAAAGGATCTGACTCCAAAAAATGTTCAGATCAAGGATAAGGATGAGAATGTCGTGGTAACGGTCAAATTCAAATCCTTTAAAGTGAATCCGTCACTGAATAACAAAACATTTGATGTAAAAACGAACATGACGGCGGCCCGTATTACGAAAACACAAACGACAACGGCGGAAAATGCCTCGTTCAAGCTTTTGTATCCGACGGCCATGCTTTCAGGAACCAAGCTTGCGACCGTGAAACCGCAAACCACTCAAGTCGGCGATCGTTATGTTTTAAAATATGAGGGCAAGAAACCGTTCACGCTCATTGAATCAAAAAGTCGGACCTCGGTAAGTTCCGTACCGACGATTGCAACCGGGAGCCCTGAAAATCTTGGATTTGCCATTGGTTCCAGCGGAGATAAATCATTATACTGGTCTTATGGGGGAACGGATTACTTCCTCGCTTCAGATAAATTGACACAAGATGAAATGATGACCATTGCTCAGTCTGTCAACGGACTTGCAACGAAATAACAAATAACTGCCGGCGCTCCGCTCCTCGTGATCGGGCGCTTTTTTGCTTGCATAACAGCACTTCGTCTGGCTGAGAAAACCAAATCGAGGTGCGTGTTTTATTATAAAAGCTTTAGGGCAAACGGATTACAAAATCATCTTTCGTTTTTTTGCGAGAAGTGCTTAAATAGGAATAGAAAACCTTGTCGAAACAAGGCGATGAGGAAGGCTTATTTACTTGCTTCACTTGTTTGTGATGAGCGAATGGCGAGCGGAAAACCTTCCTGTAAATTTTATTCAATGGATTGGGTGGTTGAGCCAGCGATGACAGCTACATCTTTTTATAGAGAAACATGGGCGGATATTGATCTGGACGCGGTAGCGAACAACGTCCGAAATATGAAGACACGTATTCCGGAGGATGTTGCTTTGCTTGCAGTCGTTAAAGCAAACGGATATGGACATGGCGCGTTGCAGGTCGCACGAACCGCGCTGGATAACGGCGCATCCTGGCTTGCAGTTGCTCTGTTCGATGAGGCACTTGCCCTTCGTAAGCAAGGTATTGAAGCGCCAATCCTAGTGTTGTCGCCTATTCCGCCCCAGCATGTCAACCATGCGGCCAAGTATCATATCGCTCTGACTGTGTCTGACGGAGAATGGGTTAAACGCGCCCGGGAAAACTATACTGCTGAACAGTCCGTGTCCCTGCATATTTCCTGTGACACCGGCATGGGCAGAATCGGTATCCGCAACAAGGACGAAGCATCCACACTTGTCAGCGAAATCAGGCGGGATCCCCGTTTTGTCATTGAGGGAATGTTTACGCACTTCGCTACAGCCGATCAGGATGACGAAGCTTACTTTAATGAACAGTACGGACGTTTTGAAATGATGGTAGACTGGATTCAGGAGCTTGGTGCACGCCCTGCAGTGATTCATTGCGGGAACAGCGCGACAACCTTGAAGTATCCTGCAGAAAGACGTCACTTGTTTAACATGGTTCGCTATGGCATCGCGATGTACGGCCTGTCTCCTTCCCCTGAAATGGTCAAACAGCTGCCCTTTGTATTGAAACGAGCCATGTCGCTGCACAGCCGATTGACCTACGTAAAACAAGTGGAAAAAGGGTCGTTTATCGGATACGGTGCAACGTACCAAGCCTCTGATGATGAATGGATCGGCACTGTGCCGATAGGCTACGCAGACGGCTGGCTCCGGGGATTTCACGATACCGATGTTCTGATCGACGGTCAAAGATGTCCGATTGTCGGACGGATTTGCATGGATCAATTCATGTGCCGGCTTCCGCGCGCATACCCTGAAGGAACAGAGGTAACCTTAATCGGGAAAAATGGCGCTGAGGAAATCACGGCAGACGAGAGGGCTCAGCAGCTGCAAACAATAAATTATGAAGTAACCTGCACGATTCACCCCCGCATTCCACGGGTTTATTGGAAAAACGGAAAGAAAATAGCGACAAGCAATCCGATTCTAACTGCCGCAGATGAAACATGATCAATAAATCAGCAAAAAAATGAAAAAAATAACACAATTAAGCATAGAAGTACTCGATTTTTGGCGAAAATAGCTTTGCAAAATAATTTTGAAATGGTAACATGAATTTTAGATCAAAAAAAGATATATTCTGACGAAAGTGGTGGGGGTGCAGGCATGTCGGAATCAAAGATAAAGGAAATCATGCTGAGTTTGCCGCAACATTTATTGAACGAAATTGATGGAATGGCGAGTCGGGACAAGATGAATCGCAGTGAATTTCTCCATCGCGCCATCAGACTGTATCTGCGTGAGCGTAACAGGGGCTATGTCCGTGAAATTATGCGTCAGGGCTACATGGAAATGGCTAAAATCAACCTTAACATTGCTTCTGAAGCATTCCTCGCTGAGGAGGAGGCAGAGATCACTATGGAACGCTCCGTCAGCGGGGTGTAACTGGTGATTGTTAAGCGCGGCGACGTCTACTTTGCAGATCTTTCACCAGTCGTTGGATCAGAACAAGGCGGTGTACGCCCGGTCCTGATCATACAGAACGACATTGGCAATCGCTTTAGCCCAACGGTTGTAGTAGCGGCCATCACCGCACAAATTCAAAAAGCCAAATTGCCGACTCATGTGGAGATCGATGCGAAAAAATACGGCTTTGATCGTGACTCGGTCATCCTGCTCGAGCAGATCAGAACCATTGACAAGCAGCGACTGACGGATAAAATCACGCATTTGGATGAAGAAATGATGAGTCGAGTAAACAAAGCGATTCAAATCAGTCTCAGTTTGATTGATTTTTGAATCGCATACATACACATAAATGAACGAAGAGCGCCTTTCCCATCAGAAAGTCGCTTTTTTTGTGGGAATCAATTCAGTCCAGCCTATTTGCTCAATATGGGAATTTTTGTTGAATTTTGCTGTTCATATTTTTTGCCATAATCGTCAATTCATGAAATAATTAGGTACCGAGTTTGCATTTTTGATTGTTTGTTATTTCGACAGAAAAGGTGATTGAAACCGTTCTATTTAGTTGAGTTAGAATATTCATTCATTAATTAATTAGCTTTTTAGTCTATGGGTGTTCGGAAGGAGTGGGCTACAGTGGGTACAATGGAAGAAGAGCCGCAGCTTGCTGCATATCGAGATTTACTCGCACATTACGTTGCTCAAAGTTCAGAACCGAATATGGAGGAATGTGAGCAGCTGAGCGAATACTTGCATGAACATGGGGTTTCTCCTGATGATCTTGTCGAACTGCATCTTGATGCATTGAAACAAATCGTTATAAATCCCGATCGCGTGATACTCCGATCCATTGACTTTTTAATAAAGATGATGTCGGGATACGGCCGCGATTATAGGGAACATCAAGCGCTTAAAAACCGCCAGAAACTGTTAGACACCGAGATTGATGTTGCTGCTGAGGTACAGAAGGCACTTCTTGAAGGGAAAGTTCCAAGCTGTTCTTTTGCGGACATCGGCGCGGTTAGTGTACCGGCGAAAAAGATGAGCGGAGACTACTATCGCATTGTGAACGATGGAAAACGATTGGCAGTCACGATTGCCGATATCGTTGGAAAAGGTATCCCGGCAGCTATGTGTATGTCAATGATCAAGTACGCAATGGACAGCCTTCCTGAAAATAAATCGGGGGCTCCATCGGCAATTCTTTCAAGTTTGAATCGTGTCGTTGAGCGCAATGTTGATCCAAGTATGTTCATCACCATGTTTTACAGTGTCTATGATCCTGAGACTCATATTTTTTCAAATTCTTCAGCAGGTCATGAACCAGGTTTTTATTATTCGGCACGCGAGAACCGATTTGTCGATCTGGAAGCTAGAGGACTATCGCTTGGACTCACTCCTGAATCCAAGTATAGGGAGTGGGCTCGGAAAATTTGGCCTGGCGATATGATTTTCCTTCTGACCGACGGAGTAACCGAAATTCGGAAGGATCACGATTTTATTGAACGCAAACAGACCGTGGAAATCATCCGCAAATCGATGCATTTGCCCGCCTCACGCTTGGTACGGCATGTTATGTATGAATTAAAGAAGATGCAGAAATGTTCATTTACTGATGATTTTACATTTATTGCGATGAAGTTTTAGGTTTTGCCTATTCTGATATTGGGTATGGATCATTTAAAGATGCTTTGCATGCAGGAGGATGAACATGAATATATCAATTGAGCGGGAAGCAAAAGGAGAGAAACTTTATCTTGTCGCTGTGGAAGGAGAAATCGATGTATTCACAGCACCGGAATTAAAGAAAGGCTTGCTTCCTTTAACAGAAGTTGAAGACGGTGAATTGATTTTAGATCTCAATGAGACAAAATATATGGACAGTACAGCACTTGGCGTTATTGTTGCTGCACTCAAATCGGCAGTCAAACACAATTGCCGATTTTCTGTAATTGGTATGACGCCGCGAATTAAAAGACTGTTTGAAATCACCGGATTAATGGATCTTCTTACGAGAGCACAGATAAGCGGGGGGAGCGCAAATGACTGAAACGAGTAATGTGATTCGGCTTAGCATTCCGGCAAAACCTGAATTTGTCGGAATTGCGCGGCTTGCATGTTCTGGAGCGGCAAGCAGAATGGGCTATTCGTTCGACGCGATTGAAGATATCAAGGTTGCGGTGTCCGAAGCCTGCACGAATGCGGTCAGTCATGGATACAAACAAAATGGGATTGGTCAGATCCAAGTTATTATGGAATGCGGTAAAGAGGCGCTGACACTTACTGTTCTGCATAACGGAGAGAGCTTTGATGCGAGCGAAGCACTGCAGAAACTGAGGCCGATCGATCCTTCCGCCGATCTTGACGATGTCAATGAGGGAGGACTGGGTCTCTTTTTGATCAATGCGCTTATGGATCAGGTAACGATCAGTACGGAATGCGGTGTAGCTGTCCGAATGGTCAAGTATGTAACCAGAGACGGGGTGGAGCGCATTGCCAACAAAGTCTCAACAACAGAATGAGATTCAGAAATGGATCGCTGATTTTCAAAAAAATCCTGAGGATGAACAGCTTCAGACGAAAATAATTCGCCGTTATGAGAAATTGGTCGGTGCACTTGCCAGCAAATTTGCTAAGAACAGCGATGTGCGCGAGGATCTTTATCAGGTCGGCATGATTGGGTTAATCGCAGCTATTAAGCGATTTGATCCTGCAGTTGGCGGCAGCTTTGAATCTTTTGCTGTTCCAACAATCGTCGGAGAAATAAAGCGCTATATTAGAGACAAGACGTGGAGCGTCCATGTGCCAAGACGTGTCAAAGAACTCAGTCCGAAAATCCGACGTGCGACCGAAGCACTGACAAACTCCCTCCAGCGTTCTCCGAGGATTGATGAAATTGCTGAAGCCATTGGTGAAAGCGAGGAAAGTATTCTTGAAACCTTAGAAATGGCTCGAGGATACAACACCTTATCCGTGGATTCAAAGATCGATGGAGATCCGGAAGGTACAGCGATGACACTGCTTGATATTGTCGGTAAGCAGGAGAACGGCTATGAGCTGGTACACAAGAAGCTCATTCTAACCGAAGCGTTCCAGGTCCTTTCGGAGAGGGAGAAAAAGATCTTGATTTGCACCTATTACGACAATCTCAGTCAAAAAGAAACGGGTGCACGCTTAGGAATTTCGCAAATGCATGTCTCTCGTCTGCAAAGAAGTGCCCTTCGCAAGTTAAGGGATAATCTTCCTCGGAAAGACGAAGTGGGACTTTCAATTAACAAGTGATCGTTTATTCAGGCAGCTCGTTATAGGGACGAGCTGTTTTTGTTTTACCTATTCTGTTTACTCAGACGAACAAATCTGTTTTCTGATATGATAGATGGGAAGGGGACGATTATAATGGACGAAGTTGTTTTACATATAGCAAAAAAGCTGAATATTTCTGCGCCACAGGTAGCACGCACCATTGAACTCCTGGAGGATGACAATACCATACCTTTTATCGCACGCTATCGGAAAGAAATGACCGGTGGGCTGGATGAAGTTCAAATTGAAAAAATACAAGATTCCTATACATACAGCAAGCAATTAGATAAACGCAAGATCGAAGTCATTAACCGGATTGAAGAGCAAGGCAAATTGACTGATGCGCTCAAACAGAAGGTTAATCGGGCATTGACTTTGCAGGAAATAGAAGATCTTTATCTTCCTTATCGACAGAAACGGCGTACACGTGCGTCTATTGCAAAGGAAAAAGGACTGGAGCCATTAGCTGATTGGCTGATGCGCTTGCCTTCTGATCCTGTGGAGCCCTTTGCCGAACAGTTTGTTTCCGAGCAGCTTCAAGTTGCTTCAGCTGAGGAAGCATTACAAGGAGCACTGGATATTATTGCCGAACGCCTTGCGGAACGTGCCGAATTGCGTGCGCTGGCACGCAAGCGAACGGCTGAACAGGGAATGATTCATGTCCAGGTGAAGCACCGGGAACTTGATGAGAAGAATGTGTATGCCAATTACTATGCCTACGAAGAGCGGATAAAAACACTTGTTCCTCACCGGATTTTAGCGATTAATCGCGGGGAAAAAGAAGAGATACTCAAGGTATCTGTAGAAGCACCTGAAGGATCGATCCTCCCTGCGATCAAACGTGCATTGAATCCCGGGAAGCAAACGACGGCAGAGGAGCTGCTGGATACATGTGCCGAAGATGCCTACAAGCGATTAATTGCACCGTCCGTTGAGCGAGAGCTGAGACAGGCATTGACAGAAAAGGCTGAGCAGCAGGCGATTCATATCTTCGCAGAAAATCTTCGCGGCCTGCTTCTTCAGCCGCCGCTGAAGGAGCGGACAGTACTCGGCGTCGATCCTGCCTATCGCACTGGCTGCAAGCTTGCTGTTGTCGATCCGACCGGCAAAGTACTGGACATTTCGCTTATTTATCCAACACCGCCTAAGTCGGATATCAAAGGGGCCAGGAAAAAGGTTCTGGAACTGGTTGAGCGCTATCATATCGACATGGTTGCGATTGGCAACGGCACGGCATCACGTGAGACTGAAGCATTCATTGCCGAGACACTGAAACAAGTGTCCGATCATAAACTTTTTTATATGATTGTTAATGAAGCAGGCGCAAGCGTTTATTCTGCTTCTGCACTTGCACGCGAAGAATTTCCGGATCTGCATGTTGAAGAACGCAGTGCCGTGTCCATTGCGCGAAGACTTCAAGACCCGCTTGCGGAACTTGTAAAGGTCGATCCAAAATCTGTTGGGGTCGGTGAATACCAGCATGACGTGTCACAGCGAGAATTAGCAAAATCGCTCCAATTTGTCGTAGAGACGGTTGTGAATCAGGTAGGCGTTAACATTAACACAGCTTCGCCTCAGCTGCTTCAATATGTTGCTGGACTGTCGAAAACGGTAGCAAGTAACGTAGTTGCAGAACGGGAGAAGCTCGGCAAATTTGAAAGCCGGCTTCAACTGAAAAAGGTTCCGAGGCTTGGCGCACGTGCTTTCGAACAATCGGCAGGATTTTTGCGGATCAGCGGAGGAAAAAATCCGTTGGATAATACGCCGATTCATCCGGAAAGCTATAATGTTGCAGGAGATTTGCTCAAAAAAGCAGACTGCGATGCCGACAAAATCGGAACTGAGGATCTGATTGACAAATTGCGGGCATTGGATGTGACACGAACTGCCAATGAACTCTCTGTTGGCGAACCGACCTTGCGCGATATGATCGAGGCACTGATTCGGCCAGGTCGCGATCCACGCGATGACCTGAAAAAACCACTGTTGAAGACCGATGTTCTAAAGATGGACGATTTGAAGCCGGGTATGCAGCTGGAAGGAACGGTTCGTAATGTTGTGGATTTCGGTGCATTTGTTGATATTGGAGTGAAACAGGACGGTCTGGTTCACCTGTCAAAGCTTGCCTCACGCTTTGTTCGCCATCCGCTTGACGTTGTTCGTGTTGGTGAAATAGTCACCGTTTGGGTGGAACAAGTGGACGCAGAAAAGGGACGTATCTCATTAACAATGGTAGCTCCCAACAAATAAATGCAGAATTGATGACCCGTGGAGGTGAGGTCATGACTGATGAAGAACTTCAAAAGCTTGTAGAACAGGTATCGATGGAGAGCTTTCATCGTCCTTTTCGTCATCAGGCGATTTTTAACTCAAGGCTTCGAACAACCGGTGGACGTTATTTGCTGAACTCGCACCGGCTCGAATTCAATGCCCGTCAGCTCAACTATTTTGGATTAGAAGCCTTTTTGAAAATCATTAAACATGAATTGTGTCATTACCATCTCCATCTGCTTGGTATGGGTTATCGTCATAGGGATGCCGATTTCCGCACGTTGCTGGCAAGGGTGGGCGGTTCAAGGTTTTGCGAGGCAATTCCTAACACGCGCAATGGTTCGGGCGTTCGTTATCATTATCAATGTTCCGCATGTGAAACAAACTTTTATCGTAAGAGAAAATTAGATACTGCACGCTATGTTTGCGGTGCATGCGGCGGTACACTTCAATTGCTCAGCAAGACACGTATCAATCAATTTTAAATAAGATTAAAAATAGGGTTGACGTGGGATGTTAATCTGTGTTAAATTATTTAAGTCGTCAAAAGGACAAGCGATTGTGTCGCTCAAAACCTTGTTGACAAGTGAATGAACACAGTGTAGAATAGCATATGCATTTGTTTTTTTGAACCACTTATTCCACAGTAGCTCAGTGGTAGAGCAATCGGCTGTTAACCGATCGGTCGTAGGTTCGAATCCTACCTGTGGAGCCATGGAGAAGTACCCAAGTCGGCTGAAGGGGCTCCCCTGCTAAGGGAGTAGACGGTGTAAATCGTGCGAGGGTTCGAATCCCTCCTTCTCCGCCATTTTATGGCCCGTTCGTCAAGTGGTTAAGACACCACCCTTTCACGGTGGGTTCATGGGTTCGAATCCCGTACGGGTCACCATTTATAATAAGAATTATTTGAGGATCCGTGGTGTAGGGGTTAACATGCCTGCCTGTCACGCAGGAGATCGGCGGTTCAAATCCGCTCGGATCCGCCATTTATTAATTAGTTGATAAAAGAAAACGATATGTGTTCCTATACATAATTGTTTTTGGCCCATAGCCAAGCGGTAAGGCAACGGTTTTTGGTGCCGTCATGCGCTGGTTCGAATCCAGCTGGGCCAGCCACATGAGCCACTAGCTCAGGGGTAGAGCATCTGACTTTTAATCAGAGGGTCGAAGGTTCAAATCCTTCGTGGCTCATTTTATGCGGGTGTGGCGGAATTGGCAGACGCGCTAGATTTAGGATCTAGTGTTTTCCAACGTGGGGGTTCGAGTCCCTTCACCCGCACCAATTAATTGAATATGCGGTCGTGGCGGAATGGCAGACGCGCTAGCTTGAGGGGCTAGTGGAGGCAACTTCGTGGAGGTTCGAGTCCTCTCGACCGCACCATATTATTTTGCGCCCTTAGCTCAATTGGATAGAGCGTCTGACTACGGATCAGAAGGTTGGGGATTCGACTTCTCTAGGGCGCACCATTGTCGGGAAGTGGCTCAGCTTGGTAGAGCATCTGGTTTGGGACCAGAGGGTCGCAGGTTCAAATCCTGTCTTCCCGACCATATATGCGGGTGTAGTTTAGTGGTAAAACAAGAGCCTTCCAAGCTCTGGTCGTGGGTTCGATTCCCATCACCCGCTCCATTATTGTAATGGGCCTGTAGCTCAGCTGGTTAGAGCGCACGCCTGATAAGCGTGAGGTCGGTGGTTCAAGTCCACTCAGGCCCACCATTATTATTTAATGTATATGAATGTTCCTTGAAAACTGAACAAAAGCCAAGCGTGATATAAGGGTTTTAAACCCCATAATCAATTCAATTTTGCTATGGATCTTATGAGCTTCCACAGGATGTGGTGACTTCTGCGTTGTGCACAGGACGTGCACGACCTTAGCAGAAGTTCCACTCTTTGGAAGTACGACAATAAAGTAAGTAAGTATGCAACACACTTTTTGGAGAGTTTGATCCTGGCTCAGGACGAACGCTGGCGGCGTGCCTAATACATGCAAGTCGAGCGCACGGAAGGGAGCTTGCTCCCGGAAGTGAGCGGCGGATGGGTGAGTAACACGTGGGTAACCTGCCTGTCAGACTGGGATAACTGTGGGAAACCGCAGCTAATACCGGATGATCCCCTGCACCGCATGGTGCAGGGCTGAAAGATGGTTTCGGCCATCACTGACAGATGGGCCCGCGGTGCATTAGTTAGTTGGCGGGGTAACGGCCCACCAAGACAGCGATGCATAGCCGACCTGAGAGGGTGATCGGCCACATTGGGACTGAGACACGGCCCAAACTCCTACGGGAGGCAGCAGTAGGGAATCTTCCACAATGGACGAAAGTCTGATGGAGCAACGCCGCGTGAGCGAAGAAGGTTTTCGGATCGTAAAGCTCTGTTGCCGGAGAAGAACGTGCGGGAGAGGAAATGCTCTTGCAGTGACGGTATCCGGCCAGAAAGCCACGGCTAACTACGTGCCAGCAGCCGCGGTAATACGTAGGTGGCAAGCGTTGTCCGGAATTATTGGGCGTAAAGCGCGCGCAGGCGGCTTCTTAAGTCTGATGTGAAATCTTGCGGCTCAACCGCAAACGGTCATTGGAAACTGGGAAGCTTGAGTACAGAAGAGGAGAGTAGAATTCCACGTGTAGCGGTGAAATGCGTAGATATGTGGAGGAATACCAGTGGCGAAGGCGGCTCTCTGGTCTGTAACTGACGCTGAGGCGCGAAAGCGTGGGGAGCAAACAGGATTAGATACCCTGGTAGTCCACGCCGTAAACGATGAATGCTAGGTGTTAGGGGGTCCAACCCTTAGTGCTGAAGTTAACACATTAAGCATTCCGCCTGGGGAGTACGACCGCAAGGTTGAAACTCAAAGGAATTGACGGGGGCCCGCACAAGCAGTGGAGCATGTGGTTTAATTCGAAGCAACGCGAAGAACCTTACCAGGTCTTGACATCCTCTGACAAGTCTAGAGATAGGCCGTTCCCCTTCGGGGGACAGAGTGACAGGTGGTGCATGGTTGTCGTCAGCTCGTGTCGTGAGATGTTGGGTTAAGTCCCGCAACGAGCGCAACCCTTGATCTTAGTTGCCAGCATTCAGTTGGGCACTCTAAGGTGACTGCCGGTGACAAACCGGAGGAAGGTGGGGATGACGTCAAATCATCATGCCCCTTATGATCTGGGCTACACACGTGCTACAATGGGTGGTACAAAGGGCAGCGAAACCGCGAGGTCGAGCTAATCCCATAAAGCCACCCCCAGTTCGGATTGCAGGCTGCAACTCGCCTGCATGAAGCCGGAATTGCTAGTAATCGCGGATCAGCATGCCGCGGTGAATCCGTTCCCGGGCCTTGTACACACCGCCCGTCACACCACGAGAGTTTGTAACACCCGAAGTCGGTGCGAGAACCTTTATGGACTCAGCCGCCGAAGGTGGGACAAATGATTGGGGTGAAGTCGTAACAAGGTAGCCGTATCGGAAGGTGCGGCTGGATCACCTCCTTTCTAAGGAAACGATCAATAGCGAAGCGCTTGGACTTTTGTTTGGTTTTGAAGGAATCATTCCTTCACCGGCGTGCCGAAAGGCAGCCTTGAACCTTGAAAACTGGATAACGAAAGCAACGAAAGAAAGTCAAGAAACATCCAAGAAGATTATTGAATTGATCTTACGATCAAGAAACTAATCATGAATGTGGCGGATGAGGAGCAATATTTTCATCGTCAGTGGTTAAGTTTTAAAGAGCGCACGGTGGATGCCTTGGCACTGGGAGCCGATGAAGGACGGAACGAACGCCGATACGCTTCGGGGAGCTGTAAGTAAGCTTTGATCCGAAGATTTCCGAATGGGGGAACCCCCTATCTTGAACAGATAGGATGCTCTGCTGAATCCATAGGCAGAGTAAGGCAGACCCGGGGAACTGAAACATCTCAGTACCCGGAGGAAGAGAAAGCAAATGCGATTTCCTGAGTAGTGGCGAGCGAAAGGGAAACAGCCCAAACCAAAGAGCTTGCTCTTTGGGGTTGTAGGACACTCCACATGGAGTCAGAAATGCACGTTTCAGGCGAACGACCTGGAAGGGTCGGCCAAAGAAGGCAAACGCCCTGTAGCCGACGGAACGTGCACTCCGGAGTGGATCCTGAGTACGGCGGGACACGAGAAACCCCGTCGGAATCCGGGAGGACCGTCTCCCAAGGCTAAATACTCCCCAGTGACCGATAGTGAACCAGTACCGTGAGGGAAAGGTGAAAAGCACCCCGGAAGGGGAGTGAAAGAGATCCTGAAACCGTGTGCTTACAAGTAGTTGGAGCCCCCTTCGGGGGGTGACAGCGTACCTTTTGTAGAATGGACCGGCGAGTGACGATTCTAAGCAAGGTTAAGCTGAAGAGGCGGAGCCGCAGCGAAAGCGAGTCTGAATAGGGCGAATGAGTTTAGGGTTGTCGACCCGAAACCGTGTGATCTACCCATGTCCAGGGTGAAGTTCAGGTAACACTGAATGGAGGCCCGAACCCACGCATGTTGAAAAATGCGGGGATGAGGTGTGGGTAGGGGTGAAATGCCAATCGAACACGGAGATAGCTGGTTCTCCCCGAAATAGCTTTAGGGCTAGCCTCGGATGAGTGAGACTTGGAGGTAGAGCACTGATTGAATAAGGGGTCCCCACAGGATTACCGAGTTCAGTCAAACTCCGAATGCCAAGCCCTTACGTCCGGGAGTCAGACGGCGAGTGATAAGATCCGTCGTCGAAAGGGAAACAGCCCAGACCGCCGACTAAGGTCCCTAAGTTTGTGCTAAGTGGGAAAGGATGTGACGTTGCCCAGACAACCAGGATGTTGGCTCAGAAGCAGCCACCATTTAAAGAGTGCGTAATAGCTCACTGGTCGAGTGGCGTCGCGCCGAAAATGTAACGGGGCTAAGCACAGCACCGAAGTCGCGGATGACCGTAAGGTCATGGTAGGGGAGCGTTCCAAGGGCATTGAAGATGTGCCGTGAGGCATGTTGGAGCGTTTGGAAGTGAGAATGCCGGTATGAGTAACGAAAAGAGAAGTGAGAATCTTCTCCGTCGAAAGCCTAAGGGTTCCTGAGGAAGGTTCGTCCGCTCAGGGTTAGTCGGGGCCTAAGCCGAGGCCGAAAGGCGTAGGCGATGGACAACAGGTTGATATTCCTGTACCAGCGTTTCACGTTTGAGTGATGGGGGGACGCAGGAAGGTAAGGCGAGCGCACGGATGGAAGTGTGCGTTCAAGCCGCGAGGCCGGCAGCGAGGCAAATCCCGCTGCTATCCGCCAAACGGTGATGAGGAGGGAACTTAAGTACCGAAGCGCCTGATCCTACACTGCCAAGAAAAGCCTCTAGCGAGTGAAACGGTGCCCGTACCCAAACCGACACAGGTGGGCAAGAAGAGAATTCTAAGACGCTCGGGAGAACTCTCGTTAAGGAACTCGGCAAAATCACCCCGTAACTTCGGGAGAAGGGGTGCTCGTCGGACCTACGGGTCCGATGAGCCGCAGTGAAAAGATCCAAGCGACTGTTTACCAAAAACACAGGTTTCTGCTAAACCGTAAGGTGATGTATAGGGGCTGACACCTGCCCGGTGCTGGAAGGTTAAAAGGAGAGGTTATCCTTCGGGAGAAGCTTTGAATTGAAGCCCCAGTAAACGGCGGCCGTAACTATAACGGTCCTAAGGTAGCGAAATTCCTTGTCGGGTAAGTTCCGACCCGCACGAAAGGTGTAACGATTTGGATACTGTCTCAACGAGAGACCCGGTGAAATTATAGTACCTGTGAAGATGCAGGTTACCCGCGACAGGACGGAAAGACCCCATGGAGCTTTACTGCAGCTTGATATTGGATGTGGGTATCGTTTGTACAGGATAGGCAGGAGCCTTGGAAACCGGACCGCTAGGTTCGGTGGAGGCATCGGTGGGATACTGCCCTGACGATATCGACATTCTAACCCTGAACCGTGATCCGGTTCGGAGACAGTGTCAGGCGGGCAGTTTGACTGGGGCGGTCGCCTCCTAAAAGGTAACGGAGGCGCCCAAAGGTTCCCTCAGAATGGTTGGAAATCATTCGCAGAGTGTAAAGGCACAAGGGAGCTTGACTGCGAGACCTACAAGTCGAGCAGGGACGAAAGTCGGGCTTAGTGATCCGGTGGCACCGCATGGAAGGGCCATCGCTCAACGGATAAAAGCTACCCTGGGGATAACAGGCTTATCTCCCCCAAGAGTTCACATCGACGGGGAGGTTTGGCACCTCGATGTCGGCTCATCGCATCCTGGGGCTGAAGTAGGTCCCAAGGGTTGGGCTGTTCGCCCATTAAAGCGGTACGCGAGCTGGGTTCAGAACGTCGTGAGACAGTTCGGTCCCTATCCGTCGCGGGCGTAGGAAATTTGAGAAGAGCTGTCCTTAGTACGAGAGGACCGGGATGGACACACCGCTGGTGTACCAGTTGTTCCGCCAGGAGCATACGCTGGGTAGCTATGTGTGGACGGGATAAGTGCTGAAAGCATCTAAGCATGAAGCCCCCTTCAAGATGAGATTTCCCATGATTTTAAATCAGTAAGACCCCTTAGAGATGATGAGGTTGATAGGTCTGAAGTGGAAGCACCGTGAGGTGTGCAGCGGACAGATACTAATCGGTCGAGGGCTTAACCCAGAAGAACTTGGATTCACTTGTTTTGTTTCGATTGCTTTCGTTACCGGTTTTGAAGGCTCATGCGAGCCGGAAGTCTGGCGGTCATAGCGAAGAGGTCACACCCGTTCCCATCCCGAACACGGTCGTTAAGCTCTTCTGTGCCGATGGTAATTGGGGGCTGTCCCCCTGTGAGAGTAGGTCACTGCCAGGCAATGGAAAAACACGCATTTCTCAATTTTGAGAGGTGCGTGTTTTTGCTTTTACATGTATGTACAAGGTTTAAGAGCTTGCCCCACTGGTACGACGATAAGGTGATACGTTGCTTATTCCCAATCCGCACTTATCGGTTGGGCGATCAGTTAAGTGCCTAATCTGATAAATAGAGGGAAAAACTCCGCTTAATTAGAAAATGAACGAAAAAATAGCTTAAATAGACGGAGAAATTCCGCTTATTAAATCGAAAAACGTGAAAATGGACGTTTTTTCTTTGCATAACCGGAAAAATTACCCTTATTTACCGGCGAAACAAGCCCCATGGTGCATATAACCGGAAAATCTCCGCTTATTATACCCGTTAACTAATGAAGGACCAGAATGCTTAATGAAACAGAGGTAGGATGAAGGAGCTTTCATATGTAAGGGAACCTTCGCAAGTGTAAAGGAGCTTTCGTTAAATACGCATACGTCCTGTATGCAACGCAAAAGCCATCACATCCTGTGATCCTGTGAGAGTACATCCTGTATGCACCGCATTCTGCGGAAGTATGCACCGAGGGCTTTTTGTCCGGTTTTTCTAAGATTCTGTTGTTAAATTTAAATAGTGATTTTTAAGGAAATCTTCCTTCGTCCAGGTTCCCTATTTTTATTCAACGAACACACCTCGTTTAATGCTCAAAATGTAAAAGACAGCACCGATAACCAGGCAATCTTCACTAAGTGAGAGTCTCGTATTGTGGCGTTAAAGCGATAGTGAACGGATTGCTCGCACGGAGAATAGTGCGCTCTAAGCATACCTATAGTGTCCATTAGTGAGTTTTGCCTTGAGTTTGATCAATAGCTCTACTTTTAAATTGTGCATTAAATTGCTGCTGCCCCGGACGGACTTTTGCAAGGGCGTTCATGACATCAATCCACGCTTCTTGATAATTAGGTCCGAGAGAATTAAAGATTGTCTTCATCTGCTCTCTTTGCACATGACTAAGTTTGCTTTCAAGCTGCTTGCCTTGTTCCGTCAGATAGAGCAGTTTGTAGCGTTTATCATAATCCGCCTGAACCATCGTAATCAGATTTTTTTCCGATAACACTCTGAGCGGTGCATTAAGCGCTTGCTTTGAAACCTCGAGGATCGAAAGAAGATCGTTCACGGTTATCCCTGGGACCTGAGCAATAAAATAAAGAATGCGATGGTGCACACGCTGTATACCATATTTTTCAATTATTTGGTCCGGTTTCTCAGTAAAAGTTCGATATCCGAAATAGAATAGCATAAGAACCTTATTCAGCTGCTGTTCTTCCTCATTCACGTTTTTCTAACTCCTTTCGTTCTGACCTAGTAGTATAGCATAAAATAAGGACCAATGTCTCACTCAATTTTTAAATAGGACAACATGGTTGACTTATTGGGCGCCCCAGACTATACTTCCTATAAAGGTCAACAATATTGACCTAATAATCTTTCATCAAAGATTATTTTTATAATTAAAAGTGAGGCGATCGGAAGAAATGAGTACAACGTACACGATTGGACGTTATTTAGTCGACAGACTAGTGCATCGTAGCTACCATATTAATTTTAATTTTCTACCGTAAGTTTAGGGTACAGCGAGTGTAGCTTGGTACGGGCATCGGCTGTGGTAAATTGCCATTTGATCGCAATCGACTGACGATTACGATCGTCGCACCAAGCATTTAGCTCCCGATCCAGTTCTTTAATGGTCGGTATTCTGCGGTTTAAGCATTGCTTTGAAAAGAGATTCAAGCCAATTTCAGCCATATTCAACCAACTGCCGTGTTTCGGAGTATAGTGAATGTCCAGCTTATCCAGAATTCGTTTGGCTTCTGCCGGCGGATACTTCTTATACAACGAACCGATGCGATGTGTGTTCAGATTATCCATCACTAAGACGATTTTCTCTGCTTGCGGATACAAATCGTCGACTAAGTGATGGACTACTTCGGCAAAGTCCACTGCCGTCCGGGTTGGTCTGACATCGACATATTGCTTGCCGGTCAAGGGTGCAATGATCCCGAAGATTGAACAATAACCCCTACGTTCATATTCATAGTCGACTTTGCGAGGACTTTTGCTTCGGATCGGTAGGGGTTGAACTTTATCGCCATGCATCATGTAAGGTTTTTCGTCTAGACAGATTAACGGCTTTTGTGGATCGTGCGGGCGCGAATAGACATCCAGCACATCTTCCATATGAGCTACGAATTCGGCGTCTTGTTTTTTGGGAATTGCCCAGTAGTCATCGCGGTGAGGCTTAAGTTCATTTTTTTTAACATGCGACCGATCGCGTCTTTTTTCACGGGGACATCCAAGATGACTTTGCATTCCTGTTCCAATAGTCGTAATGACCAGTGCGAATAGCCTTCGGGCGCAGGCCCACAAGCGAGTTTGATAATTTTTGCTTTGGCTTCACCATCAATTTTTTGGTGTGAGTGATTTGAGCCCTCCCCACGTTTAAAGGTTAGGGCTTCATCAAGGCTGTCGTTCACAAAAAGCCGGACCACATGAGCCACGGTCGAGGGGGCAACACGGTTGTACTTCGCAATTTCTTTACGTTGGAGCGTTTCTCCATGATTGATGTCGGCATCCAGTAAAATCTGGCTGCGTTTCTTAATGGTTTGATTGGTCGTCTTGTCTTTCAAGATTTTCTCTAGCCGAGTTACTTCGTCGTCAGTTAAAGCAACAACGTATTTTATGGGACGCATCATTTCACCTTTTTAAATAGATTCTATCAAAAAAGGAAAAGTATTACAATTAATTTCAAAATCCTGGCTACGATGCACTAGGTAATCCGCATATTTCCCTTCAAATAAGGCAATAAAAAGGATCGCATTATTATAAAAGATAACTATAATAAAGCAATAGCAGAAGATAAAGAAAATTTAAAATAAAATATTGTTCTTTTAAACGATGGGCTAAATAATGTTGACAATCAAATTCAATAAATAAAAAATGTAAAAAAATGGGTTTTGAAAATATTCTTAAGAAAAGAAGATATCAGTTTATGATATAGATTGGCTGAATGTCCTGAATAGAGTTAGTGAGAAAGCAGAATTAACAGCACAAATAAGCTTTCAATATCAAGTGTTTTGATATTGAAAGCTCTCCTTGTAGAACTTAATTCGTTACTATATTGATGGTGCAACCAACTTTATTGAAATTTACCATCAACTTCAAGATTATCAATCATTGATACTCGTTTAGCATGTCGACCGCCTTCAAATTCCGCATCCAGCCACTCTTTAACAATCATTTTTGCTAATTCTGTGCCGACAACACGAGAACCGAACGCAAGAATGTTTGTATTATTATGTTCCTTTGAGAGCTTAGCTGAATAAGGTTCACTACACACTACTGCTCGAATGCCTTTGACTTTATTAGCTGCAATTGAAATTCCTACGCCTGTGCCGCAAATTAAAATTCCTCTATCATAATCCCCAGATACCACAGCTTCCGCAACTTTCTTTGCATATTTAGGGTAATCTGTTCGAACATTTGTATTTGTTCCAAAATCTGTAATTTCATGTCCTAATTCTTTAACGTAAGAAATAATGTCCGGCTTTAAATCTAAACCCACATGATCACAACCAATAGCCAGTTTCATTTTAATTCCTCCTTTTTCTAAATACATTTACTTGCTAAATGATTTATATTCTGTGATTAAATTCGCATACGATCTGTCTTTACCGAAAAGTGCTGAAGTTCCAAGCACAAAGCCTTTAACACCCTGTCTACTCAATATTTTTATTCTTTCTGAAGAAATAGCGCCGTCAACAACAATTTCAAAATTAAAATCATTTTTCAAATCTACTAATTCACTAATTTTTTTATCCACATACTTCAAATATTTTTGTCCTGAAAAACCAGGATTAACAGTCATAATAAGTATATAGTCTACTAAAGGTAACAACTCAGAAATTGTATTAATTGAAGTACCAGGGTTTATTGCAATCCCTGATTTTTTTCCTTTATTCCTAATTTTATCTAAAGTTCTAGCAGGGTGTAAATCTGCTTCAGGGTGAAAATAAATAATATTCGCTCCCATGTCAGCAAATAAATCTACATACTTACATGGATTTGAAATCATTAGATGCACATCAACTAATTTTCTTGTCGACCGCCTAATCATTTCAAAATCTTGCAATCCCATCCCAAAATTTGGTACAAATTCACCGTCCATGATGTCTATATGAAAAATATCAGTTCCTGCCAAATCAAGTTCGTGAACTTCTTTTTCTAAACTCGCATAATTTGCGCACATCATCGAAGGACAAATTAAAATGTTTGACATGACGATCACCCCAATCTTGATAAAAGAAAAATTCATAACAATAGTAAATCCTTACTACAGAACACTACCTATTTTCTGGCCCGCAGATACATCACCACTATTAGCGACCATTTTTCTGCTTTCTAGATTAGTGAATATAACCATTACATCCGTAACTTTCTCTTTTAATTTTAAATAATCAAAATCAACATCTGCAATTTTTGTTTTAAATGTCACTTTATCCCCTTTTTCTACAGCTAAATGAAATCCAGTTCCTTTTAGCTCAACAGTATCTATCCCAATATGAAGTAACACTTCTAAATTCCCTTTAGTTTTAATTGAAATTGCATGCTTTGTTGGAAAAATAGAGGTTATCTCTCCTTTTATCGGCGATACAATCATATGATCACTTGGCTCAACGGCAAATCCATCTCCCATTGTTTTACTGGAAAATAATTCATCAGAAACCTTATCAATTGGTTTTAGCTTTCCAGTTACTGGGGAATATACATCGATTACTTTTTTAAATAGAGGCATTTTAACCACCCTTCTTAGTACTAGATGTAAGTATCTCCACATATTCGCCTATTTTTTTATCATACTTGTCAGATATTAAAGTAACATTTCTTAAGTCGAACGCTTTTACATTGGAAAACTTGTGAAACTTTGTACTATCACAAAGTAGATAAGTTTTATTTGAATTTTTTTTAATTAACCTTTTTTTCATAGCCTCAGCAACATTTGGTGTTGTGACACCCTTTTCTTCATCAATACCGTTTACTCCTAAAAAAGCTTTATCAAAATATAAACTTTGAAGGTTTTCATCAGCCAATGGACCACTTAATGAAGAAATAATTGGATTATAATGCCCTCCAATAAGAATAATTTCAGCCGCAATCTCCCCAGAAACACTGAAAATATTTGTATTTGTCGTATAGACAGTTATTTTTTTGTTGAGAATCCGCCCTAATAATAATGAACAGCTTGAACCAGAATCTAAGTAAATTGTGTCACCTTCATAAATTTCTTTTTCCGCAAGTTCAGCAATATCCTCTTTCTCAGAATGGTTCAAAGCAAGTTTTTTTGATATAGGAAGTTCTCCGGTATTTAATAGCAGCTTAACGGCTCCTCCAAATAAATACTCTATTCTACCCATTTTTTCCAATTCTTTGAGATCTCTTCTTAATGTAGAAATAGATACCTCTGAAATTAATGTTTGTAATTCATCAATTTTAATCAAATCTTTTTCTGTTAATATCTCTAATATTTTTTCTTGGCGTTCATATGGAATCATGAGTTCTCACCTTCAATTTAATGTATGAATTTAGCATAATATGTTCTATCAATTAATGATAGCAATATGCGAGTCACCCCATTAAATTGTGAAGGAAACTAACAAATTGTAATTAGATTAAGCAAATTTTTCGTCGCTATGCGTAAAGAAGTAGCCTAGAATTGCTGAAACGATCAATGAAATAAGCAAACCAATCATTGCTTGAATGAAATTTGAAGCATTTTTTTCAACAAACGCAGGGAAAGTGGTAACGCTTCCAAACACAAACGAATTTGTTACTACCTTCATTAAACCTAGATAGGCTCCACCAACTGCTCCACCAATGATTTGGGCTAAAAATAATTTTTTGTTTTTTACTAGTAGTCCGAACAATGTTGGTTCGATAATTGCTGATAAAGCAATAGTCACTAGACCAGTCATAGCAAAGCTGCGTAATTTTCGATTTCTAGCTTTAAAATAGACCCCAATTGTTGTTCCGATAACAGCAAAGTTACACGCAAAAGTAAAAGGGACAATGTAATCAAATCCATAAGTTGAAACATTGTTTATCATAATCGGATTAACTGCCCAGTGAATACCTAAACTTACAAGGACGCTCCACCCGCCTCCGATAGCAATACCGGTCAAAACACCGCTTCGTTCAATTAACCAGTTAACGATATTCGCAACAAATTCACCACTATAAACACCCATTGGTCCAATCACAATAACTGTAAGCGGAATCATTATTGCTAATGAAACAAGAGGAACGACAACTAATTTAAGATTTTCTGTAATATGCTTGTCGAGAAATTTATAGAGATAAGAGAACGCCCAAATAGATAAAATAACCGGCACAACAGTTGAATTGTAATTCATCAATACCACTGGAATCCCAAGAAAATTGGTTGTAGCTCCATTACCTGTATTCCCCATCAGAGAAATAAAATCCGGATGTAACAAAGCAGCACCAATCAACGCTGAGATATAAGGACTAGCTCCAAATCTTCTTGCAGATGTAAATGCTAAAAGAACAGGCAGGAAATAGAAAACACTCATTGATGCAACAAATAAAATAGTATAAGTTCCACTTTTTTCGCTTATAAGGCCCAGTTGAACAAATAAGATCAACAAACCTCTTAAGATACCTGAACCAGCTAAAGCTGGAAGAAGCGGTGCAAATATGGCTGAAATAGCTGAAAAAATATTACCGATTATACTACCTGTACTTTCTGAGCCACTGTCAATTTGGTTATTTGCGTCACCTTTCACTAAGCTTTCAAATTCATCATAAAGTTTTGGTACTTCTGTTCCGACTAGGATTTGATATTGTCCAGCTTTATTAACAACATTAATTACACCATTAATGTCTTTTACAGCTTCATCATCAACTTTCGAGTGATCTTTCAAGTTTAACCGTAATCGTGTAGCGCAGTGAGTCATATTCAAAACATTTTCTACACCACCAACTTTTTCAAGAATTTCTTTTGCTGCTAATTTAAAATCCATTATAACCACTTCCTTTTTTTAGATTAAAATCATTTTTTATTAGCTTTAAACAATTGCATCATTAACTGATTTGCTTTAATTGCGTCATTATTGTCAATGATGGATTGAATATAATCTGATCCTAAATCATCGAGTAAATCATTCATAAAAGTAATCATTTCGATGTTCTGTTTGCATTCTTTTGTTGCATTCTCAATAACAGGAAACGTATCAAAGTAAATAACGCCATCATAATTATGCTTTTTAAGATAATAAAGGAATTCAAGCGTTTTAAAAGGTGTCGCAGTCCCTATCATTAGTCCATCATCATTTAACCCATAACCGTCGTTCAAATGAATTCCGAATAATTTATTACGACTACCAAATATATCTACAGCAAAAGCAGGATTCTCATGTTTCATAAGCATGTGACAATAATCTAGTGTTACCCCAACGTTTTTTCTGTCAATATCATTAAGCATCATTCCAGTTAAACCCATGCTGTCCACATAAGCATATGCTCTAGGCTGGAAGGGTTTGTACTCGAGACTTATTTTTAAGTCTGGTGCATAATCTGCAATCTGAGTAAGCGCATCTTTCAATTGATTCCACACTTTTGCGTAATCAATTTGAAAACTATAATCAAATCCATCATGTGCCATCCAAATTGTAACTATTTTCCCTCCTGCCTCACGGCAATAATCAACAGCATTTTTACATAAAGTTAATGCGCTTTCTGAAATTTTCTTGTCAAAGTTTCCAAGTTCACCATTTATAAAATCTTTTTTAAATCTTAAGGCTACTCCATTTAACTTCAAATCACTTCCTTTTAACAGCGTTGTCATTTCAGCTGCAGAATAATTTTGGACATGTTCAGGATAATTTAAATCAACATATCCTAATCCAAGATTCTTAAATTCACCAAACACTTTTGCTAAATCATTGTCATTCACAGGTAAAAACGAATTAATCCTAGTTGCTAATTTCATAAACAATTCCTCCTTCATTCAACTACAAACAGAGTTTATCACAAAGTGTATCCGGTTACAATCATTTATTTTCATTACTTTTTATTATATATCATTTATTTTCATTAATTATCGTTCCTTAAATTTTTGAACCACTTTGAAATGAAATTATTTGTCTAACACTTATGAATAAAAATCCAAGTGAGGATGGTGACTGCCCATCATTTGACGTAACACTTGGCCGAAAAATGCCAGTTTTAGTTATCATCCGGACAAAATCTGATATTATAATCCTTTGTTTTTTTTGGGGGGACATCTCGCGTGTATGTGCTAAATTGTTAACCTCAGAGGGCATAAAAAAGTCTCCCCTTGTCTGATAATTTTGGTTCGCGAACCAAAATTTATCGTAACATGACATGAAGAGAGGCTTTTTGTGATACATCGCTTAAAGCTCTTCAAAACCCTTGGCATAGCCTAAGGTTTTCAAAATACAAAAAAGCTCTAGTTATGGTAGCCAGAGTTTAATAAATAGGGCTTGCTGAACATATAAAAAACATTGATTTACTGACTGGTTTTGTCGAATTATTAGTACAAGAAAAGCTAGTGCATCGTAGCTAAGATTTCAAAATTTATTGTGATGATTTCCCTTTTTTGGTAGAATCTATTTAAAAAGGTGAAATAATGCGTCCCATAAAATACATTGTTGCTTTAACTGATGACGAAGTGACTCGGCTAGAGAACATCTTGAAAGACAAGACGACCAATCAAACCATTAAGAAACGCAGCCAGATTTTACTGGATGCCGACATCAATCACGGAGAAATGCTCCAACGTAAAGAAATTGCGAAGTATAACCGTGTTGCCCCCTCGACCGTGGCCCATGTGGTCCGGCTTTTTGTGAACAACAGCCTTGATGAAGCCCTAACCTTTAAACGCGGTGAGGGCTCAAATCACTCACACCAAAAAATCGATGGTGAAGCCGAAGCAAAAATAATCAAACTCGCTTGCGGGCCTGCGCCCGAAGGCTATTCGCACTGGTCATTACGACTGTTGGAACAGGAATGCAAAGTCATCTTGGATAACCCCGTGAAAAAAGACGCGATCGGCCGGATGTTAAAAAAAACGAACTTAAGCCTCACCGCGATGACTACTGGGCAATCCCCAAAAAACAAGACGCCGAATTCGTAGCTCATATGGAAGATGTGCTGGACGTCTATTCATGCCCGTACGATCCCCAGAAGCCGTTAATCTGTCTGGACGAAAAGCCCTACATGATGCATGCTGATAAAGTTCAGCCCTTACCGATCCGAAACAAAAGTCCTCGCAAAGTTGACTATGAATATGAACGTAAAGGGTACTGTTCGATCTTTGGACTGATCGAGCCGTTGACCGGTAAACAATATGTCGATGTCAGACCAACTCGAACAGCAGTGGACTTTGCCGAAGTGGTGCATCACTTAGTCGATGATTTGTATCCGAAAGCCGAGAAAATAATCTTGGTCATGGACAATCTGAACACGCACCGCATCGGTTCGTTGTATAAGAAGTATCCACCAGCCGAAGCAAAACGAATTCTGGATAAGCTGGACATTCACTATACCCCGAAACATGGCAGTTGGTTGAATATGGCTGAAATTGGCTTGAATCTCTTTTCAAAGCAATGCTTAAACCGCAGAATACCGACTATTGAAGAACTGGATCGAGAATTAAATGCTTGGTGCGACGATCGTAATCGTCAGTTGATTGCGATCAAATGGCAATTTACCACAGCCGATGCCCGTACCAAGCTACACTCGCTGTACCCTAAACTTACGGTAGAAAATTAAAATTAATATGGTAGCTACGATGCACTAGGTGAGCTCGGCATTCGACACATTTTTGGTGTGCCCGGGGATTACAATCTTTCATTTCTTGATACAATCATTGAGCATCCGGCACTTGACTGGGTAGGAAACTGCAACGAATTGAACGCAGCTTATGCTGCAGATGGATATGCGCGCATACACGGAATTTCCGCACTGGTAACTACGTTCGGCGTTGGTGAATTAAGTGCTGTGAACGGAATTGCAGGTTCACGAGCTGAACAGGTGCCAGTGGTTAAGATTACAGGATCTCCTGCATCAAAGATTGCAGAAGAAGGTCGTCTTGTTCACCATACATTAGGTGATGGTGAATTTAATCATTTTTCGAAAATGTATAAGGAAGTCACTGCCGCCCAGACAACACTAACAGCAAAGAATGCAACAGAAGAAATTGACCGGGTACTAAGAGTTTGCTGGTACGAAAAGGCACCGGTTTATATTAATCTTCCGGTAGATATACATGCACTTCCGGCGGAGCAGCCAAAAGAACCTTTGCTTAAAGAAGAACCCGCAGCATCCGCCCATACGATTAGCGAAATGCTCGAAACACTTGTTCCTGTAATTGAGAAGGCAAAGTCACCAGTCATTTTGGCCGACTATCAAGTTTCCCGGTTTCATGCTCAAGAAGCATTGAAAAAATTTGTGGAAGCGACTGGTTTCCCTATAGCAACACTGAGCATGGGAAAAGGTGTCTTTAATGAAGAACATCCTCAATTTATTGGCGTCTATAGTGGAAAAACAAGTCCCGATTATTTACGAAATCGGATTGATCACGCAGACTGTATTCTAAGTATTGGGGTTAAGTTCACCGATTCGATTACCGGTGGTTTCTCACAAGGCTTCAATGAGAATGTTGTCATCCACATATCACCCAAGAATGTAAACTATTTGAATAGAACTTTTTCAAAAATACCTATGGATGAATCGCTCAATCAATTGGCAGGAATTCTAAAAAAACATGATTTTCCGGATCTGAATATTATTCCAGTTACAAAGCAGCAGAGAGTAGAGCCTTTCTATGTAGAAGAGAATCAGGCGCTGACACAGAAACGTTTCTGGGAAATGATTCGACTTTTCATCCAGAAAGATGATGTGGTTGTTGCTGATCAAGGCACTTCATTTTTTGGTGCTCAGACGGTCCCTCTTAAAGAAAATGTTACCTATATTGGACAGCCGCTATGGGGATCAATCGGCTATACATTGCCAGCGACACTCGGCACACAGCTGGCTGATCTATCACGACGTAATCTTTTGCTGATTGGTGACGGTGCATTTCAATTAACTTTTCAGGAAATTTCGACCATGTTACGCGAAAATCTTCATCCGATCATTTTCGTGATCAATAATGACGGCTATACTGTTGAACGCTCAATCCACGGACCTGAAGCTCCATACAATGATATTAAAATGTGGCGCTATGCAGATATCCCTGCTGCTCTCGGTGGAAACAAGAATTTTAAAAGCTACAAAACGAATACAGAATGCGAACTTGCTGATGCCCTTAAGGACATTGCTGAATCACCGGATATTTTGCGATTTGTCGAGGTCGTTACTCAGAAAATGGATATGCCAGAATTATTGACCACCCTCGGTAAAGTTTTTGCTGCTCAGAATGACTGAATTTAATAGTGTCCAATAAAGATGGTAATAAGAAGAGGGCGTTTCAAAAGTCTATTGACTGCGAAACGCCCTTTAAAATTACGTATGTTTCGGGATTAAACTATTCGATTTGAAAAAATCCACAAATGACCGTGAAATTTGACTAACTATAGTCTGCTCTATTGTTAGGATTATTCCTTACAGACATCGTTGTAGGAGTAAAATAATTGTAGGCAGAAAAATAGCCTTGATTTCCAGCTAATGGAAATATCCGTTAACTGGAAATCAAGGACACCAAGCGGTAGCGCGGTAGGGCCGAGAAGCGATCGCTATGGAAAAGAGGGTGACCCCTTGGTAGAATCAAAGTTGAGCACAACGATTCGGAAGGAGCACCCTCATGAAACAGAATAGCACAGTGTACATGAATTTAAAACAATTGGAACAACTGGTCTGGCGACAGGTACAGGAAACCTTTGCTCAAGTGATGAAAAAGCTCTTGGAGGATATGGACCAACAGATTGCCGACGAACGAGATAAAAAACAGTATCGATGGGTGAGTAAACGCCCGCTTCAAATCACCAGCCTTTTCGGTGAACTCACGGTCGAACGCACGTACTATCGCGACCGAACCCAGAACGAATATGTCTATCTCCTGGATCGGTATTTGGACTTTGAAAATGCCGGTCATCTCAGCCCGATGGTTGAGGAAGCAGCGATTGAACTGGCGATTCAGGGCCCATCCTATCGCAAGGCAGCCCGGGCTCTGGAGACGTTTCTTGGCTATTCGGCCATCAGTCATGAAGCGATTCGGCGGCATCTGCTTGAGACGACACCGATCCCGAACCCACGGGAAACGATCCATCATCAAGTTCTTTTTATCGAGGTCGACGGTTTGTTTGTCAAGCATCAGGAAAAAGGCGTGCGAGGCAAGGAGGAACGCGTGGCCAAGATCCATCAAGGATGGGAAGAAAACGGGAAGCGGATCCAACTGAAAGAGAAGCGCCATTTCATCCACCGAGGGAAGCAGCCATTTTGGGAAGCGCTCGAGGATTTCTTGACAGAGACCTATGATTACGACCCCATCGTGCACAAGCTAGTCATTAACGGAGACGGAGCCAGCTGGATAACGGCTTGTCGCGACTATTTCCGAGATCGCGCCTTCTTTTGTATCGACCGCTTCCACGTGATTCGGGACATTCGCCGTCTGTTTTTCGGGCATCCTCGGTACAAAAACGTTCGAAAAGCCTTGCGCGCCTGGGATGGCACAGCGGTGGTGACTGAACTCAATAGTGCGGTTGGCACTCTTGAAAGCGAAACACAGGAAGAACGGCTGGAGGCACTCATCCAGCAACTTGAGAACTATCCGGAAGCATTAGGCGATTATCGAAAATGGCTGGAAACATTCGCGATCAACACGGAGGGGATGCGGACAATGGGTAGTGCGGAAGCGACGATGAGCCAATTGGCCAAACGCATGAAGAACGGCCGCAGTTGGGTCGAGAAAGGGAAACAGGCGATGATGAACGGCCTGGTTGCCCAGATGGATCACATGGGTCTCCAAACGCTGTTTGGTCGCATGGACCGTTGGAATGAGGTCAAGCAGGACGAGGCAAAACCTCCGAAACACTACGTGGAGAAAGTCACGCATACCGTGGGTGAATGGGCGCAAGGCAACTTACAGTATCTGCAAGGTAAATCAGGCATTCCGATACATCGGGCACTGAAGGCGCTGAAAGGTTTTTAAAAGACAACAAAGATTCAACAAGGACAACCCCTAAAACAGTGAATACGCTTACTTACCTAGTCATAAAAATTTCTGCCTACAATTGCTTGACTCAACCGACATCGTTGTGAAGAAAGAAATTGTTGTTTAATTATGGTACACTTAAAATATATTTGGTGAAGGATGCCAGTCATTTTAAAATTAATATTATGGCATAAAGCTATTGAAAAGGTGAACGTTATGCATCAATGGATCACACATTCTCCTGAAGAGACCATGAGTTTTTCCGAGCGTCTGGCGACTTTCCTAAGACCTGGTGATGTCTTGACCTTGTCAGGAGATCTCGGCGCGGGTAAGACTGTTTTTACCAAAGGTCTTGCCAAGGGCCTCGGTATCCAAGAGATGGTGAACAGCCCGACATTTACTATTGTTAAAGAATATCAGAGTGGGCGCTTGCCCCTTTTTCATATGGATGTGTACCGGATAAGCGATGAGGAGGATATCGGTCTGGAGGATTATTTTGATCAGGATGGGGTGACCGTGATTGAGTGGGCGGAGAACATCCCTTCGTGGCTTCCCGATGATCTTTTATCTGTTACAATTGAGCGTGTGAACGAACAGGAGCGAAGGATCACATGCAAAGCAAGCGGCAGCAGATCTGAGCATATAAATGAGGAGATATCAAACGATGAACGTGCTAGCGATTGATTCATCCAATTTAGTGATGGGTGTCGCCGTGACAACGGAACAGAAAGTGCTTGGCGAGTTGACGACGAACAGCCGTAAAAATCATTCGGAGCGTCTGATGCCTGCCATCGCGCAGATGATTAAGGCAGCCGGACTTGAGCCGGCAGACATCGATCGTATCGTTGTGGCTGAAGGCCCGGGTTCCTACACAGGACTTCGTATAGGCGCAACCATTGCAAAAATGCTGGCTTGGACACTGAAAAAAGAACTGGTCGGCGTTTCAAGCCTTGAAGTGGTTGCTCAAAATGGACGTGGTTTTGAGGGCTATATCGCACCGTTCTTTGATGCGCGGCGCGGTCAAGTGTTTGCCGGGTTGTATGAAGAGAAAAACGGCGAAATTGTTTCAGTTGTTCCCGATCAGCTTGTAATGATTAATGATTGGATATCTGAATTACGAAAATTGGGCAAACCGATACTTTTTCTCAGCAATGATTTAGACAAATGGGGTGAATTAGTATCCGCTGAAGCCTACGCGGAACTTGGAGATATCACTCAGAATGTGCCTAAGGCGGCAGAACTTGCCCGAATTGGCGCAAAAAAAGAGCCGGTATCCGATATACATCATTTTCTGCCGGCATATCTTCGCTTAGCTGAGGCTGAAGCGAAGTGGCTGGCGAAACAGGAGCGATAAGCATGCCGGATCTAGAATCAGTAAACATCCGACCGATGACCGCGGAGGATATTGATCAGGTTATGGTCGTGGAGTACAGTGCTTTCGATGTGCCGTGGTCAAGACAGGCATTCGAAAATGAGATCAGCAGCAATCATTTTGCTGCTTATTTCGTTGCCGAGCTTGCCGGGAAGATCATTGGTTATTGTGGAGTCTGGGTCATCGTTGACGAAGCGCATATAACTAATTTAGCGGTACTTGAAGGTTATCGTGGATTCAAGGTGGGCGAATCGCTGCTGCGCCAGGTTATTCTCTATGCGGTATCCCAGCAGGCACGTTCCATGAGTCTTGAGGTACGTGTCAGCAATGAGATTGCACAGAATTTGTATCGTAAGGTCGGATTTAAAAACGGCGGTATCCGTAAAAACTATTATTCAAACAATGGGGAAGATGCGCTAGTCATGTGGGTGAGACTATGAAAATAGATATGAATCAAAAGACATTAATTTTGGGAATTGAAACGAGCTGCGATGAAACGGCGGCTGCCGTTGTCGAGAACGGTACGATCATCCGCTCAAGCGCGGTTGCCTCACAAATTGATATCCACCGACGTTTCGGCGGTGTTGTTCCTGAGGTGGCATCCCGTCATCACGTGGATCAGATCACGGTTATTTGTGAGGAAGCGATAGATAAGTCCGGAGTATCCTGGAGCGACCTGGATGCGATTGCGGTGACCCAGGGGCCGGGATTAATCGGTGCACTGCTCGTAGGTGTGAACGGTGCAAAGGCACTGGCATATGCGCATGGTCTGCCTCTTGTCCCGGTTCATCATATAACCGGGCATATTTACGCCAATCGTTTTGTTCGTGAACTCGAATTTCCGCTGATTGCACTGGTTGTTTCAGGCGGACACACCGAGCTCGTTCACATGAAGGAACACGGCTCGTATGAAGTCATTGGTACAACACGAGACGATGCCGCAGGCGAAGCGTTTGACAAGGTTGCGCGAACGCTCGGGCTGCCCTATCCCGGCGGACCGGAAATTGACCGTTTGGCTAAGGCAGGCAAGCCGGTCATTGATTTTCCGAGGGCATGGCTGGAGGAAGGTTCGCTGGATTTCAGCTTCAGCGGATTGAAATCTGCGGTCATCAATTATGTCCACAACGAGCAGCAGCGTGGTCATGACTTGAATTCCGCCAACATTGCGGCCAGCTTTCAAGCCAGTGTCAGTGATGTACTCGTTAAGAAAACACTGATCGCAGCGGAACGGGTTCATGCGAAACAAATTCTTGTTGCAGGCGGTGTTTCTGCGAACAGTGCAGTTAGAACTGAAATGGAACAGGCCGCACGTACTCGGGGAATTCCTCTGATTATTCCACCGCTGAAGCTGTGTACAGACAATGCAGCAATGATTGCAGCATCCGGAACAATCGGGTTTCTGAAAGGGACGCGCGCCGACCTGTCACTGAATGGGAAAGCAAACCTGGCGATTGAAGACTTTTAACTAAACAGTAACCCAAAAGCGGAGATGAACTAAACTCCTGAAATTGGGCAATGAAGATCCAACATTGAGGGTTCACATCAAGAGCAGAGAGAGATTCCTGCTCTTTTTTTATTTTATTATTTCGTGCAGGTTGAGCAGATCACAAAAATTTGAAATACGAATGCCTGTTGATTGTTCGTGGATAAATCCAAAAAAATAGCTTATGCACAGGTGGATAAGTTGTTTTGAAAATAGCAATCAGGGAGTTATACACAATGGTTGTGCATAACTCCCTGATTTAACTGAATAAATTGGGGATAACCACATATGTTTGTGGATATGTCCTCTTCTTAGTGTGGATAACATCATTATCAATCTAATTCGTCTAATTCGAGCTGAGCGGATTCCCAGTCTTCCATCATCTTAGCGACTTTCGCTTCATCCTGTTCGATTTGCGTCTGAGTTTCTCTTGACTTTTTTGAGTCGCTGAAGACTTCCGGATCGAGCAGTGCTTGTTGATTGTGCTCAATTTGTTCTTCCAGCTTGCTAATATCAGTCTCTGCTTGTTCGATAAAACGTGCAAGCTGACGTTTTTTCTTTTTCAATTCCTTTTCTTTTAAAAATTGTTCCTTTCCGTCCCCGATCACAGGCTCATTTTTTTGTGCGGCTGTCGTCTGTGCCTCCAGCTCTGCAATCTGTTCCTGTTCCAATTTCTTGTCGACATAATAATCATAATCGCCGAGATACTCGGTAATTCCTTCGCGCGACAGTTCGAAAATGCGATCGGCAATGTTATTGATAAAATAACGGTCGTGAGAAACGAACAGAATCGTTCCCGGATAGTCAATTAGGGCTCCTTCGAGGACCTCTTTGCTGTCCAAGTCAAGATGGTTGGTTGGTTCATCGAGGATCAGCAGATTGTCATGGCGCATCATCAGCTTGGCCAGCATGAGACGTGCCTTCTCACCACCGCTTAATTGGGAAACCATCTTTGACACATCATCACCGGAAAACAGGAAGCCGCCGAGCACGGTCCGAATATCGCCTTCAGGCTTTAACGGATAATCGTCCCATAATTCATTAAGTACGGTTTTCGTTGGATTGAGGCTCTTTTGTTCCTGATCATAATAACCGATGCTGACATGGCTGCCGAGACGCACCTCACCTGAACGGAGCGTTGTGCCGCCGTCAATCGCTTTAAGCAGCGTTGATTTGCCGATCCCATTCGGGCCGACTAATGCAACGCGATCTCCTCGGCTGATCTGAAAGCTGAGATCAGATATCATGGGTTTCTGATCGTCGTAGCCGACATCAAGATGAGAAACCGCGAGCACATCACGACCGCTTTGCTGTTCAATATCGAAGGTAAAGGTAGCCGATTTGGCGTCGCCCATTGGACGATCCATAAGATCCATTTTTTCTAATTGTTTGCGTCGGCTTTGCGCTCGTTTTGTCGTCGAAGCACGTACAATATTTTTCTGAACAAAATCCTTCAGTTTTGCTACCTCTTTTTGCTGCTTATCATAGGCTTTCAGTTCACTTTCAAATTCTGCCGCGCGCACTTCCAGATAACGCGAATAGTTCCCTGTGTATTTGCGCACTTTATGTCTGGTAATTTCATAGACCTTTGTCGCAATTTTATCGAGAAAATATCGGTCGTGAGAGACGACAAGCACACTGCCGTTGTAGCGCTGCAAGTAACCTTCCAGCCATGATAGCGTTTCAATGTCCAAGTGGTTGGTTGGTTCGTCAAGAATCAGCAGATCCGGCTTGATGAGCAGGAGCTTGCCGAGCGCAAGCTGAGTCTTTTGCCCACCGGATAAATTGCTTACTGGCGTCTCATCGGGAAAGCCACCGAAATTCAAGCCGTTCAGCACGCTGCGTGTTTCTGCCTGGTAAGTGAAACCGCCTTTTTCGCGGAAGTCTGCTTGCATTGCATCGTAAGTCTTCAGCAGCTGATCGTAATCTTTAGGATTAGCAAAGCTGCCGGGATCCGCCATCTGTTCTTCCATCTTACGCATTCTCTTCTCAAGTGCGATAAGGGGCCCGAACACAGACAGCAATTCATCATAGATTCCGCGCGTCGAGTCGAGTGTGGCATTCTGCGGCAGGTAGCCCATTGTACGGTCTTTTGGCATGATGATCTCACCGCTGTCCGCACTCATTTCTCCGGCAATAATTTTAAGCAGCGTTGATTTGCCAGCGCCGTTACGGCCAACCAGCGCAACGCGTTCTCCAAGCTGTACTTCTATGGAGATATTAGATAAAACAAGATCAGTTACAAAGGATTTACTGATCTCATTGGTTTGTAAGAGCAACACAGATTTTCACCTCAGAAAGATTAGGAATAGCGGTCGATTTTCCGGAAGCAGGATGTTTGCTTCGGAATCTGTACACATAATAAGATAGATATGTTCATTGTAGCCTACTCGTAAATTATTCGGCAACTGCGGAGGCATGCAATGTTGGATTAAGACAAATTCGATCATGATTGTGAAATAAATAACAAAAATAATGATGATTATAGTATAGTTGAACTAGAGACACAGATAAATGATGGCAACACGATCTGTTTTGTAAAATTGGGGGGGGAAGACCCGGTCATGGCGAACCAAAATGTACCTCAGGCGACTGCCGAGCGGCTGCCGCTGTACTATCGAACACTGCAGGGCTTGGTTGCAGTAGGAAAAACGCGTATTTCATCTTCGGAATTCGGAGATCTTGTGCAAATCGATTCAACAACGATTCGCAAGGATTTTTCTTATTTCGGTGCGCTCGGAAGAAAAGGATACGGCTACGATACGCAGCATCTGATGGATTTTCTAAGGAAAACACTTTATCAAGATGAATTGTCAAAAGTGGTCCTGATTGGTGTCGGACATTTGGGCACTGCACTGCTCAATCACAACTTTCAAAAGAATAACAATACCAAGATCGTGAAGGCCTATGACATTGATCCTTCGCTTGTCGGTACGGAAGTCAGCGGTACGGAAATTTATGCAATGGATACGTTGGCAACCGACGACAATAGTGACATAACAGCCGCTATTTTAACTGTTCCAGCTGCACACGCGCAGGAAGCAGCGGAAATGGCGCTTGCATCAGGCATTCACGGATTTTTAAATTTTTCTCCGACGACCTTGTCTCTGCCGGCAAACGCTTATGTCCGTCATGTGGATATGACGGTTGAACTTCAGGCGCTGATTTATTTTCTTAATCATTCGATGGAAGAAAGGAATTCTAAATGATTAAGTGGTAAAATACAGGTGCATAGCATTAACTGGTTAAGAATCAACGCATGCGCGGACAGTGAGCAGTTCGTTCGCGCTTATGCGGTTTAAAAATAAGGTGGAATGCAGGAATGATTCAATTAAAATCACAAAATGAAATTGCTGAAATGAAAAGATCCGGTCAGCTGCTTGCTCGAGCGCATCAGCATATTAAAAAAATGATTCGTCCCGGCGTGACGACCTGGGAAATCGAAGAGTTTGTAAATGAATTTCTTGAAAAGCACGGCGCGATTCCTGAAGAAAAGGGATTTCAGGGCTATAAGTATGCGACCTGCGCTTCAGTTAACGATGAAATCTGCCATGGCTTTCCGAATAAAAAGCCTCTGAAAAATGGAGATATCGTCACGATCGACATGGTCGTTAATCTGAACGGCGCGATGTCGGATTCAGCGTGGAGCTATGCAGTCGGTGAAATTTCTGATGAGGCGAAGCATTTGCTGAAGACAACGGAAGAATCGCTTTATGAAGGTATTAAACAAGCGGTTGTCGGAAACCGGCTCGGCGATGTCGGCTACGCTATTCAAAAATATGCCGAGGATCGCGGACTCAGCGTTGTTCGTGAATTTGTCGGCCACGGTATCGGACCGACAATGCACGAAGATCCGCCGGTTGCACACTATGGCCGCCCTGGTCGCGGTCTTCGCCTTAGAGAAGGCATGACGATTACGATTGAACCGATGTTGAACATTGGTGACTGGCGTTCAAAGGTTGATGATAACGGTTGGACGGCACGCACGATCGACGGTTCATTGTCCGCACAGTACGAACACACATTGGCGATCACGAAAAACGGTCCGGAAATTCTGACCGCACTTGATGAAGAATAAAGAGTACGGGATAGAAGAAGCGGAGCCCCAATTAACGGGCCCCGCTGTTTTTATACAAAAAAACGTTTAATAGATCAAAGAAAGGACTTGGCCTCCCAAATTTTTTCAACCGCTCTTTTACATAAACCAGTGAATCCAGCTGGTTGTATTCGGAATGTGCACACTCAAGCTGAGTAGAACAACAGTGGCATTCATGGCTGCATGCATGAACATGGTCACCCAAATGCGACCGGTCTTGTGATAGGCATAGCAAAGAAAGAAGCCAATCACAACATAAATAAGCAGATGCGAAAAATCAAAATGGCCGGCAGCAAAGATTAGGGAACTGATCAACGCGGCAAAAAAGAAGCCAATGCCCTTTTTCAAACTTCCGAAAAGAATCTTGCGGAAAACAATTTCTTCAAGCATCGGTCCGATGATGCTGACTGCGAATATAAACAAAGGCGCCTTGCGGGTCATCTGGACGACATCCTGAGTATGCTGCGAGCTGATCGGCTGACCTAATATGAGGCTGTTGATCAGTGCTGTCGCAATCTGAAGAACGAACAGGATGAACACACCGCAAATTGCCCAAGCGATCGACTCGCCGATAGAAGCAACCGGACCGCGTGCCAACCTACGCTCGGGTATTAGCAGCAGTGAGACAATAATTAAGGTTAAGAAAAAGACGGCTGCGTATGCATCACCGGAGGACGATCCACCTTTCGGAAATCCGGGAATCAGCGGAGATATAAAGCAGATAAGATAAACAAGAACGATCAGGATATACCGTAAAACCAAAGTCAGACACCTCATATCTATTTGTATAATTTAGGATTATTTGTGAAAAGCTGAAAGCATTCTAGAAGGTTATTGCTTGTTTTGTCTATTTTAACATAGCGGATTTTCTTTATCCTTTAATAACTATTTGAACCATTTTTATGGTTACATATATTTTCGAGTAAAAACTTGCAAATCTATTGGGAATTGATTATTATATTAAATGGATTAGCACTCAGGTGAACTGAGTGCTAACAAAGGTACTTAACTTAACATTTTTAAGGAGGGTATTTCAACATGTTAAAGCCATTGGGTGATCGTATTGTGATCGAACCACAAGAAAAAGAAGAACAAACAGCAAGCGGTATCGTACTTCCTGATTCGGCGAAGGAGAAGCCGCAAGAAGGCCGCGTTATTGCCGTTGGTGCCGGCAAGGTGTCCGACAAAGGCGAACGTATCGCTTTGGACGTAAAAGAAGGAGAAAAAGTGATCTTTTCAAAATATGCAGGCACTGAAGTAAAATATGACGGCAAAAGCTATCTCGTTGTTCGTCAGGACGATATTCTCGCTGTTATTGACTGACTTGCAATGCTCGTTTAACAGAAGATCCTCAGATCTAATTTAATTTAGGAGGGACTATTCACAATGGCAAAAGATATTAAATTTGGTGAAGAAGCGCGCCGCTCGATGCTTCGCGGTGTCGACGTTTTAGCTGATGCAGTAAAAGTAACGCTCGGACCGAAAGGCCGCAACGTTGTACTTGATAAGAAATACGGTTCACCGCTGATTACGAATGACGGTGTAACAATTGCAAAAGAAATCGAACTTGAAGATAAATTCGAGAACATGGGTGCACGTCTTGTATCCGAAGTCGCTAGCAAGACGAACGATGTAGCCGGCGACGGTACGACAACTGCAACGGTTCTTGCGCAGTCTATGATTCGCGAAGGCTTGAAGAACGTTGCTTCCGGTGCAAACCCAATGGGCATTCGCCGCGGTATTGAAAAAGCAACTCAGGCTGCCGTTGAGGGATTGAAAGAAATTTCAAAGCCGATTGAAGGCAAAGCATCAATCGCACAAGTTGCAGCTATTTCTGCAGCTGACGAAAAAGTCGGCGAACTGATTGCCGAAGCTATGGAAAAGGTTGGCAACGATGGTGTTGTTACGCTTGAAGAATCCAAGGGCTTTGTTACTGAACTTGACGTTGTTGAAGGTATGCAATTTGATCGCGGTTATGCTTCCGCATACATGGTTACAGACCAGGATAAAATGGAAGCCGTTCTCGACAATCCATACATCTTGATCACCGACAAGAAGATCTCAAACATTCAAGAAATTCTTCCTGTTCTTGAAAAAGTTGTTCAACAAGGCAAACCAATGCTGATCATCGCTGAAGATGTTGAAGGCGAAGCGTTGGCAACGCTCGTACTGAACAAACTGCGTGGTACATTCAACGTTGTTGCTGTTAAGGCTCCTGGCTTCGGCGACCGCAGGAAAGCAATGCTCGAAGACATCGCTGTACTGACCGGCGGACAGGTCGTTACAAGTGACCTTGGTCTCGAACTTAAGGAAACAACGGTTGATCAACTCGGAACAGCCGGCAAGGTTATCGTTACGAAAGACAACACGACGATCGTTGAAGGTGCAGGCGCATCCGACAAGATCGGCGCGCGTGTCGGTCAGATCAAAGCACAGTTGGAAGAAACAACGTCTGACTTTGACAAAGAAAAGCTGCAAGAACGCCTTGCAAAACTGTCCGGCGGCGTAGCCGTAATCAAAGTCGGTGCAGCAACTGAAACTGAATTGAAAGAACGCAAGTTGCGTATTGAAGACGCTCTGAACTCGACTCGCGCTGCAGTTCAGGAAGGTATCGTAGCCGGCGGCGGTACAGCTCTTGCTAACGTGATCAAGAACGTTGAAGCTGTTGAAGCTGAAGGCGATGAAAAGACCGGCGTGAACATCGTTGTCCGCGCACTCGAAGAACCTGTTCGTCAAATTGGCGAAAACGCAGGCCTCGAAGGCTCTGTCATCGTTGAAAAACTGAAATCCCAGAAACCAGGCATCGGCTATGACGCTGCCAAGGATCAATGGGTAAACATGATTGAATCCGGAATTGTTGACCCAACAAAGGTTACACGTTCCGCACTGCAAAACGCGGCTTCTGTATCTGCAATGCTGCTGACAACTGAAGCAGTCGTTGCCGACAAGCCTGAAGAACATCCGGAACCGCAAATGCCAGCCGGAGCACCAGGAATGGGCGGTATGATGTAATAAACTAAAAAACATTGATTTAACAATGTTTTTCAGTATGAATAGATTGTTTTTTAGGGCACTTCTCATGTATCCATTTGGATACATGAGAAGTGTTTTTTCACAAGTAAAGAAAGTATAAGATTTTGCCTCGTATTTAAACAAATAAACCAGTGTCTTGACCGAGAATCAAAGCGGAGGTGCGAGACGCCTGCGGGATCAGGTGCCAGCGAGACCCCGCAGATTTCTGCCTGACTGAGGAGGCTCGCGGTGCGCCCGCGGTCGCGCTCAGTTGATGCGAGCAACCGAAGCGATGATTCAGCACTGTAAAGACACAAACTAATCACACATGGCTGGAGATTAAGGACCGGGCGCTTTTTGCCCGGTTTTTCTTATTTTTTGAGTGACATGAGCATAAATTTTAATTGCGATTTTTTTCTCTTTTCTGAGCGTAATCGATGGAATAGTATAGAATCCAAAAAACAGCTGGAATAATCATGATACAGATAAAGTATTTAGATGGAAGAGGAAAAAGAAAACCAAAAACGAACATCATAATTACGGCAGGGATAACAAGCAGCGTATAGAGTTTCCAGTTCATTTTAAACTTCCTTTCATTGAATGAAATTGTAAGGAGTTGAAGAAATGTGCGATTTGACACGACCCAATCATTTCTTCTTATCCAAAATCAGGAACACTGAAAATGAAAGGGGAAACAACTGAACCAAGTAGTTTTTAGGGTGCTAAGGTGAAATCTGAGGATAATAGCAGCAATAAGGAAAATTCCTGTAGAACTCTTCATAGCATGCATTTTTACATTCCTGACTGCCAAGCGATGATGATAAATGTAGTCCAAAGAATAGTCAAGATGATGACAAGTAGCCCACCACCCATGACTAATCCATCGATCACGCGCTCGATGGTTCCGAGGTTTCTCTTGATCGTTATGTCGATAATGATAAACGTGATAGCTGCTGCAGAAAATAAATAAGCCAGCACAGCGCCAAACCAGTACCAAAACATGCTGTTTTTGGTCCAGTAGGCCATTTCTTGAAACGCATACCCAAAAAAGCAGGCCACAATTGTCAGCAGTGCAATAATTGCAGGCAATACAAAAGGCTTTTTCATCCAATCATCTCCTCGTATTATAAGTTTTGAAGTTAATGTAATCCCCTGTTCAGCTCGGGTACTGCGTGATATCCTCTAGTTGTTCATTGGAATGGATCCAACTGGACTAGGCTTATCGCTCCTGTAGTTCGACTACGTTTTAAGTCTGCCGCCCAGGCAACTGCCAGATATGCTGACGCACAAGATGTGGCGGCTGCGGCTCAACTCATCAGAAGCAGGATGAGGCAGCTTTGAACGCGCAGCCATGGTCTACTGATCGCGAGGTCGCGTTCATGCAGGTGTAATTAGGGGACATCACAGAGTATCCGAGCTTATTCCAAAATTGATCAGGAAAGGAGGTCCTTCCCAATGAAATTGTTTGTTGGTATTGATGTGAGTTCAGAGAAACTAGACGTTTGCTTTTTGGACAGTGATCAAAATAGGCTGATCCAAAAGTCTTTAGCGAATAATCTGATCGGTGCCGGTGCCATTAAGGATCTGGTGTTGAAGTTCCACTCAGCCGCTCACTATCAACGGGTGGTGATCGGCATGGAGTCCACATCCATCTACAGCTTTCATCCAGCGGTGTTTTTTCATGAAGATGCGGACTTGAAGGCGCTACCTCTCGATGTCGTAACCCTCAACCCGACGATGATTCATCGTTATAAAGGGCTATTTGACGAGGACAAGACCGATACGATTGACGCCTTCCGGATTGCCGATTTTCTACGTATTGAGCGTTACCAGGTACCCGTCATCAAAGAAGAGAAGTATGTCGCGCTCCAACGTCTGACACGAACCCGTTATCAGCTGATTCATCAAATGACCGAATGTAAACAGCACTTTCTAGAGAATCTGTATTACACGTGCAACACCTTGACTCAGGAAATTCCGACCTCTGTGTTCAGTGCGTCGATCATGGATATCCTAAGCGATTCCCTATCCCTCGATGAGATCTCCCAGATGAAATTGGAAGACCTCGCCGAACGTCTAAACAAGGCTGGAAAAGGACGCTTCAGTGATCCGGAAAACCTGGCCAAAGCGATTCAGAAAGCAATACGGGATTCCTACCGCATTGGCAAAGTCCTTCAGGATTCCATTGATGTCGTGCTTGCCACCTATGCCCGTATCATCGCCGGGCTGAAGAAACAAATTCAGACACTGGACAAGAGCATTGAGTCTCTATGCGTCATCATCTCCGAGGCGCGAAGTCTCATGAGTGTTCCGGGAATCGGTCCGGTCTACACGGCCGGTCTGATTGCCGAGATTGGCCAGATTGACCGCTTTGACAATGAGGCTCAGCTCGCTAAATATGCCGGCCTCTACTGGAAAGTCTCCCAATCCGGAACTTTTCGGGCAGAACGCACGCCACGAACACACACGGGTAATGAATACCTTCGCTACTACTTGATTGAAGCTGCCAATTCAGTAAAGCGACGTGACCCGGTTTATCGATCCTATTACCAAAAGAAATTCAATGAAGTTCCTAAGTTTCGTCATAAACGCGCACTCGTACTAACAGCAAGAAAACTGGTTCGGCTGGTGGACGTGCTGCTTCGCGACCACCTGATTTACACGCCGAAGGGAGGTGAAGTCGCCGATAATCAGTAAAGATCCACCTCCTTATTGCCTTCAAAATTTTGGTAATTATTGAAGGCTTAGGTTTGTGTTGTCTCTTTTTTCAAATGTCTGTGAGAAGTAAAGGAATTAATCTTATTTAGGTCTTGACTTAATACCACAAGACTTAATAAATCGGGATTCGTCTCGATCGAACGATACCCTATTTTACCATATTAAATGGCATGTGATGCTAAAGGAGACGCGGCGTATCATGTCAGAAAATAATAGAGAATGAATGAAAGCGGCACCCTCAGGGGTTGTTTTGATTTTGCTTTAGTTTCCAAAAGCGGGGTCTAAACCCACCGTCTTTAGACGGTATCCGCTTTTAGCCTTATCTTTTCGTGTCCATACTTTTTACAGAGGTGAAAAGTATGGACGGTTATCAAAAAAATGGTCACGCGATCTATGACATCAAGTATCATGTGATCTGGGTGACAAAATATCGCTACAAAGTGTTGCGAGGCCAGGTTGCTGTCCGGTTACGGGAACTGATCCGGCAAGGTTGTGACGCCAGAGGGATCACGATTCTGCAAGGTAGCGTAGGTAAAGAGCACATTCACCTGCTAATTTCCTGTCCGCCCAGTTTGGCTCCAAGTAAAGTCATGCAGTATTTGAAAGGATGTTCATCCCGGTTATTACAGGATGAATTTCCAGAATTGAAAAAACGATATTGGGGTCAGCATTTATGGTCCAGAGGCTATTTCTGTGCAACGGTGGGCACCGTGACAGACGGAATCATCCGAACTTATATTGCCAATCAATCAAATAAAGTCAGGGACGACATTTTCAGGATTGATGACTGAGTTCAGTCAGAATTCAGTGTGCATTGAGCACAAGAACTTTCAGAAGACTTCAGTCTTGAATGGCGACTTTAAGTCGCAGACATTTATGTCTGAACCCACCTGCTTTAGCAGGTGGGCGTTTAGAGGAGATATGCAGCCAATTGCTCTAGGAGTGCTAGACACGGGTAAATGATGGGTTGCGGCTATACAAAAATAGTATTGGCCCCACCATCGCCAACACTGATGGCGATGGTGGGGCCACCCTCACTGACATTTATTGTACCTCTCAAATGTTAAAAACAGCTTAAGGCTGAATTAAGAAGGTATTAGGAATGGTATTGGCATCCACTGTTCACACGATGAGTACGTTTGCCTGCCAGCTGCCCTCAACAGCTGGTAAGAACGGAATCTTTCCCTATTTTATTCATGGAGACTGCAGAGCTGACAAGAGGTTGGAATATTTTTTCAATTTTCAAGTATTAGTTTATTAAAAAAAGAGGTTTCTCAACCGATTTTGAAATCGATGAGAGACCTCTTTTTTGTATCCATACGGAGGCATTGTCCCAAATGATGTCGGCAGCAAGATGCTTAATATGCTGTGGTCAAAGATCTTATAAATTCATACCCAAACCGGATGCCAAATGCCAGTAATACAAAACCTGCGCCAATAGAGAACCAACGCATAAACTTTTGATTCACAAATCGGCGTGTCATGTGTATGACGCTGAGCAGAACGATATCGTGAAGAATAATTCCCAATAGTATTCCTAAGGCAATATAAAGAAAAGAATGTGATGTAGAAGCGGTTAATGAATTTGTGAGGATGGAGCCGAAAATACCAATCCAAAAAATAATACTTCCCGGCGATATTGCTACCATTAAACCCGACAAATAGGATTTTAGAAGCGAACGCTGAACAGGTTTCTGTTCCTCATCATGAATAAAATCTTTACTCTCTTTAAAACTGTCAACAGCTAGATAGATAAGAAAGAAACAGCCAAACAGCCACATTACACTTTTAATTATCGGCATCGATAGAATTGTAGAAAAGCCGAAATAGATGAAGAGAATCATGATAAAATCAACGGTCATTCCGCCAAGACCAACGCACCACCCAAATAAAAAGCCATTTCTTAATCCCTGCTTGGTCATACCAATGGTGATCGGACCAACAGGAACTGAAATAGAAAAACCTAATACTATGTACGTGAACAAAAGATGCATCAATAAACCCCTTTCCATTACCTTGCTTTGCACCCGAGTGAATCTAGATTCATGTCTTTTTCTATTCCTTTTGCACAGTGGCTATAGATCCCCTCAATCCCTCTTTCGTTCCGCAGCCAAAGAGAATGTGCAGGAGACCGCAGAAATAGCTATCCCATAAACGAGAATTGAAGATGGAAATATGGATGCGGCAATGTAAGCCAGATGTTTTGAGGACGAGCTTCTCAAGTTCGAAGATGATGTTGCCAATGTGCAAAGACAAGACACCAATACTATAGTCACCTCAATAGCCTGAAAAAATAGCATACTATATTTTTGATTAGCTTGCATAATTAACTTAACATGCAGATTTATCCAGGCAGAGGTTACTTAAATAAAGTATGATGAAAGGGAATTGTTTTCGTTTGATACTAAACGAATGGTGAGGAGGTAATCTATATGCTTTTACTGATCAGCGTTCTTTTTTTATTGAGCAGTGCGTCAATGACTTTTGCTATACAGGCTCTGTATCAATTATCATTTAAAGAAAAATACACATCACTATCCGATTTCTGCGATCGAACCGGACTTGCATGGATCCCCTCAATTTTATTTGTTCTATCCTTAGTGACCTTCATCGTATCTTTTGCATATTAAACAGAAAAAGTTTGGGGCCGAGAAAATGACGGGTAAGTACCGTTATTTCCTCGGTCTCTTTTTAATGATCTGCACTGCCAAAAAAGGCGACAGTCTGTGGAAGATCGCTCAAGCAAGGAAAGTAACCGTGAATAAGCTAATGAGCGTAAGCAGACTAACCTTTTGAAAGGATGAGTGTTGTGCAGGATTTAGGAGTACAGGTTTTATCGGCAGTTTTATCTCTATTAGTGGCAGGTGTCGGTGCTTTAATCACAGCCTTCGTGCCAAAGATTAAATTGGCAGCGGACAAACATCTGAGCTCGTCTCAGGCTGATATAGCTAATAAAGTTCTTGATGGACTGTCATCAATTGCTGAGACTGTCGTTGCAGATTTTAATCAGCGAGTTGTTGCGGATGCCAAGGCCAAAGGAGCGTTTACTTCAGAACTTGCTGCGCGTGTCAAAGATGACGCAGTCAAGTCCGTCATCGCTCAGGCACCGGAATTGATCTCACTCGGAGAGCAGGCGATTGGCGATATTAAAGCGCTGATTCCGCAATTGATTGAACAAGCAGTTCTCAAGGCAAAATAAAACGCCACCACCCAGGGGTTTCTGGGTGTAGTACATATTAAAATGAATAATGAGAAGAGAAGAAAATAGCATGTCTATACTCATCGGTAAAATAGAGGAGATGGAAAAACTCACATGACACTGATTAGCAGCAGCTTTTTAGGTATCCTATAAATAATCGTTTAGCAAAATTTTAAGAGGTGATTGAAAATTAAGGCATACAAAATTTTGGCAATGAGTATTCTGCTTTTGGTTCTATTTACCGGGTGCACGCATGTGAAGAAGTCAACAAATGCGAAGCAAGTTCAAGTAAATGCCGCACTCGTTAAAGATCTAAAGCATGGGAAAATCAGCGGGACACCGCTTTCTTTAAACGATGGATTTAGTTTGGATGACGTCAAAAAAGCCTGGGGAGAGCCGAATCGGCACATTGATCGTGAAGAAGTGCAGAGTTATGTGTATCAAAAAAACGGTCAAACGTTTCAGATCGATGACAACATTGAAACGGATGACTTTAAGGATCAGAGACGCTTTAAATATAGCTTCGTTGTGCATTTGAAGACTTCTCGAGAAAAGATCGTTAAAGAAATGCGCATGTCGCCAAAAATAAATGGAAAACACCTGCTTCAGTATCAATATAATGGGCACGTCATTCAATTCGAACAAGACGGGACAAAAAACAACTGGCTCATGTTCTACAGAAATGCATCGCAAAGCGACATAAAAGAGTGAGCATATCATTTTTAAAGGCGGACCAATTAGATCAATGATTAGCTTGATTTTTAAAATAGTGACTCAACTTTCGCAGTGTAAAAGTCTGGGAGAATCCTTGATGTAACCTGTTTTGTGAGCTATTCATTAGGGATCTTGACAAAATAGAAAGACACCTTCCTTTTTGGTATAGTGAATTTGACGAAAACACTACCAAAAGAAGAGGTGTCCTCTATATGATAGCGAAAAAGGGTCTGAATAATCAACTGCCAAAAGAAATAAAAGTGACTTTTGATGAGTTGGGTGTGCTCAAACATTTACGTCATGCAGGTATTACGAAAGCGTTTGGCTTTACGTGTGCCTATCTATTTCAACTGGTGTTCTGTCTCATCTTTGAACAGAAAAATTGGTATCGCCTTTTGGAGAGTAAGAAAACAACCCATTATCCTGGAAAAGATGCCGTTTATCGTTTTCTGAATCATTCTCAGTTTGCTTGGCGTCGGTTTCTTCTTTTTTTGAGTACGAGCACGATTCAAAAGGTAAGTACACTGACGGATCATCATCGTCCGAAAGTACTCATCGTTGATGATTCCTCTTTCTATCGACAACGGAGTAAAACAGTTGAACTGCTTGCCCGATGTTTTGATCATGCCTCTCAAAAAATGCGGTACTATAAGGGATTCCGGATGTTAACTTTAGGCTGGTCTGATGGAGCTACATTTATGCCTATTGATTTCTCATTGCTGAGTTCAAAGAAGGCACAAATTAACGGCATTTCTCAGAAGATTGATAAACGCTGTTCCGGCTATAAACGGCGGATGGAAGCTCTTCAAACAGCGCCTGAGCAGATTCCTGCTATGATTGAGCGTGCATTAAAGAGCGGAATCGAAGCCTCTTATGTGCTCATGGATACCTGGTTTACCCAACAGCCTTTGATTCAAGCCATCCGGACAAAAGGAATGGACGTCATCGGTATGGTCAAGGACACTAATCAACGTTATCAGGTGAAGAACAAGCTGGTTGGGTTAAAATCGTTATACCATGCCGCCCCGCCGGTCACTGGTCATCGAACCCTTTTGCGTTCCATCCAAACCACCATGGCCAATGGGATCAGCGTAAAGGTTGTTTTCGTGTCGAACCGCAATATGAAAAGCGAATGGTTGGCCATTTTGAGTACGGATTGTACGCTAAGCGAACAAGAGATCATTCGTATTTATGGCATGCGATGGGATATAGAAGTGTTTTTCAAAACCACAAAATCCCTGCTGAAGCTTCAAAAAGAGTTTCAAGGCCGATCTTATGATTTGATGATCAGCCATACCACCATTGTCTTTTCTCGTTTTATCCTCTTATCTTGGCAAAATCGCTGCCATACCGATCACCGCACACTCGGAGGCATGTTCTATGAACTCTGCGATGAGGTGAACGAATTAGATTGGGCCGCAGCGCTTGCAGATCTATTCAAAATTTTTGATGATGTGCTTCAGCAGACAAATAAGAGGCTCAACAAATTAATTAAAAGTCAACTCGTACAATGGATGGCTGGTTTACCTAACTATATCAAGGTTTATCTACCTAAATTGGGGTGCGAAAGTTGAGATAGTGATTTAAATGGGCAGCAGCATTCAAGGCGTTTTTATCTGTTAAAACGTCCCCCTTTTTGTCCCCTTTGCCAATGACATAACTGCCGAATTTCATTTGTAAAAAGTCACAAATACATTGCATTTGCTGTATCATGGGTAAAGCTTTTATATAAGGTTCATCGCCTCCTACGGTAATTAAATGAACTTCTTTCGCCTTCAATTTTTCTCTGAAATCGGGCATTGACGGATCTCTCAGGGTTTCAGACCAACGATCAATATATAGTTTTAATAAACTAGACATCCCATACCAGTAAACCGGAGTAACAAATAAAATTATATCTGCGAGCACTTGTTTTCGGATCAGCTTTTGGTAATCGTCATCTTCATGTCTGTGAGTTGAGATGGGATTAATGTGATAATCTCTCAAAAAAACGTTTGTAACATCTAAATCTTGAAGCGCAAAATGTGCAAGCGTTTCTGAGTTCCCTTTGTCTCTTATCGAACCATAAAAAGCAATGATTTTCATAAAATAATCTCCAGTTAGTGTTTTCTTAACTATAATGATTTTTAGAAAGCCATTAAAGAAGAATAGTCCGATAACATCAATCGGATTTTCGAATGCATCAAAGTTGAAGCATGTTTTGTCTACTTAAATTATATCGAACGTGAGTTTGTATTTTTAGTTTAAAAAGAACATATGTTCGTGTATAATAGATGACAAAAGGAGTGATTTGATGCTATCTGACTTCGAGCGAAAACTGCGGCAAATTATTCTTAACGACAGCATCGGCGGCAGAAAGGTAGATATGGACGCGTTGGAACAACGGACCGGACATAGCAGACAGGAAATTGAGGATACCATCGAGAAGTTATTACGGTTACCAAATGACAAGGGTGGAATTAACCTATGAGTAAGTTAACCGAAGAATCGTCGTGTATGCAGTCGGAGTCCGACTTGGGTATGTCCGCAATGCTGGAGACAAGAATGAGAAATGAGGTACGAAACAACACGAAAATAGACCGGCCGATACTTGCCGAGGACGAGACTGAGCAGATCAGACGAACGCTACAAGCAGCGATTAACGAGCGTGCACCCGTTCAGTTAAGTTATTACAAGGGCGGTTTCATAAAGCAGTCGATTTGTTACCCGAGCTGTCTTGATTCATTCAGCAGACAGCTGATTGTCCGTGATGCTTATGGTATGAAGAAAAATTATGATTTTCGAGATGTTATAGACGCACAATTTGGTCCGCAAAATAATGATTAATGAATAGTTTGATGCTTCTTCAGTTTCCCCATGCGTTGCTGGAGAATATAGACTTTAATTTAACGCTCTGACATGACATGGTTTGAGAGAAGCTGCGAATATTTATTAACATTGAGCACACTCAAAATGGTAAGCCCCAAATGTGGATGACAATCAATACAATAATGAAACTCAATATCGTTTCAATGAGGATGTCTCTTATCAGTTCTTTGTCTTTCCAAATACTATAAATGCCGAAAGTAATTAATCCTAAAACACCCGACACTTTTCCAAAATTGGGAAAAGCAGCGATAAACACAAGAAGAAAAATGGCAGACATGAACGATGTATAAATGATTTGGATTGTTTTCATATCTGCACTCCAGTAACGTTTTTGAATAAATTGTATCACATTTAAATCATACGCAATTGTTGAGTAGAAAATAGTCACTAGAGTTATCGAACGATCTTAACTTAAAAGCTTCAGAAAGGGATTTTTTATACTATAAGTTTATCGTTTTGTCTTGCTGGTACGACGATCAGCGTCATAAAATTTGGTTGGGCGATCAGGTAAGCGCCCAATCTGAGAAATAAACGGAAAAATTCCGTTTAATTAGAAAAAGAATGAAAAAATAGCTTAAATAGTGGATACTTAGTAATTCTAAAACACCTTAAAGTAAACAATTACACACACATTTAGTGTATAATAAATGCATGGGATCACGCACTCTGACGCAATTTCCCGTGCATTTTTCAATGAATGAGGTGCTTGGGATGGTTTATCGGACGAAAACAGTTCAACTTTCTATAGAATCTTTCGGACAGGGGCTCGGTGTCTCTTTAAGTCCGGACAATAAATGGGTGCAACTTGCAGATCAACTGCCGTGGACCGAGATGGAGACTATCTATCGTGAAGTTTTTCCGTCTCCACTTGGCCGAGCAGGCAAACCCTTCCGACTTTTTTATGGGGCACAGCTCATTAAGCAATCCACCGGTCTTTCCGACGCTGATTTGGTCAAGGCCATTCGGGATACTCCGGCCTATCAGTACTTTATGGGGTGTCCCACGTACACAGTCAAAGTGCCGTTCAATCCGTCCGCCCTCACGCATTTCCGGAAACGGATCGCACCGATCAGTTCTCGGTTGCGTACGATGATCGGAGGCTGGTGTAAAATCCAGCTTCAAGACAGCCTGGGCGACGAGCAGAAGACGATGATCCTTGACGCTACGGTCACGCCCGTTCATATCCGCTTTCCACAAGACTATTCCTTACTCAACCAGGCGCGCACGTTCCTTGAAACGTTCATTACGGAACTAGCGCATCAGCTCCACGTTCCCATTCCGCGGACCTACAAACGGGAAGCGCATAAAACCTATGTCACGTTCACCAAGAAGCCGCGTCGCACGGCTAAGGAAACGCGCCAACAAATCAAAGCGCAACTGCAGTACGTGCGACGTGATTTGCGTTATGTCGGCGAGCTTCAGGCACAAGGGGGACAATTGACAGAGAAGCAACTGAGCCGACTGGTTACCATCCAGGAACTGTTTACGCAACAGGAGTTCATGTATCGGACGAAGACCCACCGAGTGGACCATCGGATTGTCAGTCTGGCCCAGCCGTATGTGCGCCCGATCAAACGAGGCAAGGCGAAACAAAATACCGAGTTTGGTCCCAAAATCGATGTCTCCATTCAGGATGGGATCCTCGACATCGAACGGGTCGATTTCAACGCGTTTAATGAAAGTACCGACTTTCAAAAGGCCGTTGAGCGGTATAAAGAGCAGCACGGTTATTACCCCGACGAAGTGCTGGCCGACAAGCTGTACCGCAATCGGGAAAACATCGCGTTTGCCAAAGAGCGAGGCATGACGATTATAGGACCCAAACTCGGGCGCAAACCCAAGAACGTCGACGAAAAGCAACGACGCGCCGAGAACGCAGCAGCGCGTGATGCGGAGAATCGCCGCGGGCAAATTGAGCGCAGCTTTGCTTTTATCAAACAAAAGTGCAGCCTTGGCTTAGTGCGCGCCAAAACAAAGGATACCATTGCCGTCACCATTGATATGGGCATTACGATGGCAAACATCGATACGGTCTTACGCCTTTTTTCTTTTGCCCTTTTACTTGTCGTACAAATCAAGGATACATACCTAACGATTAGCTATAAATCAAGCGAAGACGCCGAATTTTTACTCACCTAATTCAGCACCCACTAAATAGACGGAGAAATTCCGCTTATTTTACTCGTTACTTAATTAAGGACCGGGCGCTTTTTGCCCGGTTTTTCTTACAGGTAAAGAAAGTATATGATTTTCGCCAAAGCCAAAGGTTTGAACCAAACGCGCAGGTGCGAGACTCCTGCGGGAGTGCAGGCCAGAGGAGACCCCGCAGGTATTAGTTTGCTTGAGGAGGCTCCCGGACTGCCCGCGGTCGCGCTCAGTTGATGCGAGCAACCGAAGCGATGATTCAAGCACCGAAAGACACAAACCAATGCTAAAAAAGGAACTTTCGCTAAATACGCATACGTCCTGTATGCAACGCGAAAGCCACCGCATCCTGCGGAAGTAAGGACCGGGTGCTTTTTGCCCGGTTTTTCTAATCTGAAATTCAGAAAAAATGATGAGCAAAACTAATTAATGATTTCTTAAGATTGCATTGCTACACTATAGATTGTTTTTAATCATGGGGGAAAGGGGGAGGTAACAATGACGGTTTCGTTGAACAATTATTTACTCAATTATCTATTGCAGATTGAGAATTCAAATTCTGCTACAACAGCATCAACGAGCAGCACAGACACAAAGGAATTATCTTCTGAGTTTGCACAATTGCTTGCTTCTTCATTAATGAACGATTCATCATCTCAGATGCTCGGCACTTTGTCTTCATCCAACAGCGAGCTGACTGATGGGGATTCTAATAATTCGAGCAGTATTTCCGGTATTTCGGATACATCAACTCAAATCACCAATTCAGTGGAAGATCTGTTGTGGAATTTACTCTCATCTGCTGCGAATAACAGTACGGATGCGACAACGGCAGCTTCAGGCGCTTCAGTCTGATATCAGTATCAGCTTTTTTTACTATGAAAAAGTCAAAAGGCTCTCTGCATGTGTTCTGCAGAGAGCCCTTTGATTAGCCGTAATGCCTCAACCTTGCGGACTGAACGTTCCGCTCATATTCTGAGCGGCTTTCCCCATTTGATCCATCGGCTGTTTTGCCCATTTAGGCATATTTTTCTGGTTGTTTTTCATCCAGAAAAAAGCGGCTGTTGCTCCGCATCCTGCTAAAAAAGACCAGAAGGCATGACCGTTTCCCATTGGTTTCATCTCCCTCAATTATTTGGTGCATGAGTATTTTCCGTTGTTTCACGAAAAAGATACGATGAAAAAATAGGAAGCAGTGAGCTTCTCTTTTACTGTTTTTTTTCTGCCTGAAAAAGAGTTACTTTTGTCGGCACCTCAAAGAATGGGACGGAAATCGAGCCAAAGTGAACAAAATGTTCGGTTTGATTATGAACATCCACTGCTTTCTGATCTTTCCATTCCTCAATCATCATGAATGTGTTCGGTTCTTGAGCATTTTCCAATAAATTGTAGCTGATGTTTCCTTCTTCAGCCTGAGATCCGGCCACAAGTGGCTTGGTCGCGGAAAGAAATGCATCTCTTTGTTCCGATTTAACTTTAAATAGCGCATGTATGATGATCATTCTCCATCACCTCACTGCTTATTTTACGCGATACGAAAGCAAAACAGAAATGAAAACGATTTATTTTAGGCGTATTCATAGCTTGAAGGTGTCAGGACATACTAAGGAAAAAGAAAGGAGTACGTTATACATGAACAAAAGATGGATCGTACCTTTTATCGTCTGCTTCAGTCTGTTGTCCGGTATGATTTTTGCATCCGTATCCAAAGCAAATACCTGCCCGCCGGTAAAATACAAAATTCAGCAGTTGTCTGAAGGCATTTCCTATCCGCAGATTACGTCAGGGCTTGAAGATCAACAGATCATGGATCAAATGAACCGGGTTTTTCGTAAACATGCGGAAAATGTGCAAAAAACGGACAAGAAATACAAAGAACAATACGCACATGATCAGTTGATTAGTGCAGCGGGACCTTATTATGCTCATACTCAGCCGACAGTACGTTTTAACAGCAACTGCCTACTCAGTGTTTCATTCATTGATGAATCCTACACAGGCGGCGCGCACGGCATGCACTATGAAAAAGTTTATAATTACGATACGCGCAGCGGGAGACAATACCAATTAAACGATATCATCCACACCAAGAAGGAACTTAAGAAAGTCAATGCCTATCTGAAAAAGCAAATGATCAAGCTGAAAAATGAGGGACGCTATGATTTCTTTCTCGATTCGTTCAAAAGCGTTGATCTGAAGAACGGACAGTTTTATTTCTACGATCATGGAATTGTCATTGTTTTTCAGGAATACGAGGTCGCTCCCTATTCAAATGGCATCATTCATTTGAAGGTTCCGTATCATGTGTTCATTGAAGATCGAGAATAATATGAAAAGAGTAACATCTATTTCAAAAATTTGCCGATATTCCCCTATTTATAAAAAATTTCAGTATGCTATAGGTGTCAAATGAAATTGTGTTTGTTGACTTCCCCCTGTTATATAATCTTTTATTGGACCCTTGCGAGAGGGTTTATTTTTTTGCGTGTGCTTATTCTCTAAAACGAATTATGAGTTCTTTTTCATAACTTCTAAAATCATTCAGCATTCTGTTAATCAGTTCTTAATAATTCCGCTGTATCATAAGAGATGTTAAATCAATGAAGCATTGTTTAACCTCCCCTTTTTAATATAGGAACAACTCTTGGGCGCCTGATCACAGGCGTCACTTTTTTTGTTAAAAAAAAGACCTTCGGAAGGGAAGGCCTCTAAATGATAGATTACATTGCATTAGGGTCATAATAAGAAACATTTTGATCAACGGCACCGCTGATCCCTGAAACGGTACCATTGCTCGTATATTGCCAGATATCAACTTGAAAACCTGTTCCCACCCCGCTATTGGTCCCTTGACCGCGGTAACGTGCGATCCAAATAAGCATCCTTTGAGGTTGTGAAATTCGGCTCATGTCAATATAGGTTTTATAGAAATTCGATCCGGAATAAATGCCTAACTTAGAAAAGCCTCTGTTTCGCATTTGGTTGAGGAACACATTGACATTATCGCTTAGGGTTTCTTTGACATTGCCCTGGATACCATTTGTTGTTTCAACGTCTACAAATAAATAGCCGAGATTGTCATTATTGAATCCTGAGTTATTCAGCACATTAGCAAAATTATTGGCTTCAGCTATAGCTTGATCGCTATTTGCTGCTCTGAAGAAATGATAGGCATCGACTTTAAGACCAACATTTTGTGCATTATGCGCATTTGCTGAGAACGTATTATCCGACCCTTTGCTTCCTTCACTTGCTTTAACAATAACAAAGCTGTTTCCAGAATTTTTAATGGCATTAAAATCGATCGTTCCACCACTATTATCATTTTGCCAGTGAGAAAGATCGACACCGTTAGCACCTGCAGGAGGATTAAATCGATTCAAATCTGTTGTCAGGTTGTTCTTATATACGAAGCCTTCTTTTCCATCATTGGTTCGAATACGTTTCCAATCCCCATTCTGACCAATGATAGTCACTGCTGTTTTCTCTCTCAGTGTTGTGACAACGGCAGATTGTGAATTGGTATCTTGATAAACCTTGAGATTGTCGTATCCGATATACGCTGTATAGGCATTGACCGGTGAATAATTCAATTTGACGATTTCAGGTGGGGCTGCACTGGCTATTGGGGGATTGCCCATCTTTACATATTTTGCAGCGATATAGTAGGTGACTCTTCCGTGTTTAAATCCGTACCAGCCGCCGTGATATCCGGAAACGGTGATTTTCTCGTTGCGGTGCAATTTTTTCACAGATTTGTACTGATTGCCTGCTCCGGCACGTGCGTTCACAGCGCTGACGGTTATATGGGCTCTGCGGGAATCAATATTGCCTTTTAACCATTTATTCTGAACATAACCTCTTTTGCCGCCCGAATAAATATATGCGTAGCCCTTTTTCTGACCAAGCACGGTTATTCGTGTATTCATGTGGACCGTGCGCACGGTTTTATATTTGCTGCTCGGCTTGTTGCGGATATTCAGCGAATAGCAGCGAACATAAGCCTTATAGTTCGCCGTTGCTGCATGGGCGGAATGTTCGAATGGCACGATTATGCAGCCAATCGTTAATGAGAAAAAGATAAGAGCAACGCTGAGCATCTTGACTGTTTTATTCACTTTTTTCTCCCCTTAGTTATGAAATACCGACAGAATAAACCTCCTTTCTTTCAAATGAGACAACGTTCCTCGTAATCTAATTATCGTGAAGCGATTGCTAGACTTCAAGGTCTTGGAATGAGTTTGCAAGAATTTTACATAGCCTTAATAAAATGGAAATGATGATTGTGGTGTTGACAAAAGAGTAGGTGAATGAGTAGTCTTAAGGAAATGAATATAAGACGAAATTTGGTGGAGCCTGTCAACATAGGCTTCACTTTGTTTTTTTTCAGGAGGAGAGGAAGGATAGAATGACTATTATCATTCAATTAGCAGTGATTATTCTAGCAACAAAACTGGCGGGACATCTGAGTGCTCGGCTCGGACAGCCGGCGGTTCTCGGCGAGCTCATTGTGGGCATTGTAATTGGTCCGGCCATTCTTGGCTGGATACCGGATTCGGACATTATTCATACATTCAGTGAAATTGGTGTGCTGCTGCTTATGTTTATTGCCGGTCTCGAAACGGATCTTGAAGGATTGAAAAACAGCGCGCGTTCATCATCGGCTGTGGCGGTCGGCGGCGTTATTCTGCCGCTTGGTTTCGGCTATCTGGCAGGAGAGCTGATGGGAATGGATACGAATCACGCTGTGTTTCTCGGACTTATTCTTTCGGCAACCTCTGTCAGCATTTCCGTACAGACCCTGAAGGAACTTGGCAAGCTGCAGACAAAAGAAAGTACAACGCTGCTGGGAGCGGCGGTACTTGATGATGTACTGGTTATTGTTCTTTTGGCATTCGCAATGAGTCTGTTTGGTGATTCAACCCAATTTATTTGGTGGGTTGTTGGTGAGAAAATCATTTTCTTTGTGACAGCACTTGTTGTTGCGTGGAAAGGAATTCCATGGCTCATCCGCTTATGTCAGCGATTGAAGGTTGCAGAGCCCTTGATCAGCGGTGCAGTTGTCCTTTTGCTCGCCTATGCATGGTACGCGGAACTGCTCGGCGTTGCCGGAATCATTGGAGCTTTTATTGTCGGCGTGGCAATGGCACAGACGTCGTTAAAGAAAACGATTGAGCACAAAATAGAGCCGATTGCTTACAGCATTTTTGTTCCGGTCTTTTTTGTAAGTATTGGATTGAAGGTATCGTTTGCCGGAATTCTCGACCAGCTGTGGTTTATTATTGGTGTGACATTGATCGCTATTTTAACGAAATTCATTGGTTCCGGATTCGGCGCTTGGCTTACAGGTTTTTCACGCTTGTCCTCACTCCGTATCGGGTCCGGCATGATTTCGCGTGGAGAAGTGGCGCTCATTCTCGCTTCAATCGGGATCGAAGCGCATGTACTCGAGCAGCAGTACTTTACGCCCCTGATCATTGTTGTTATTTTGACGACACTGGTTACTCCGCCGCTTTTGAAGTTCATGTTTGAGAAAAAGGATGCTCAAGCACATGCAAATTAAAAAATGCGTGCGAAAAGTCGCACGCACAGATTGCATCAGCTGCAAGTTTACTCGATCGGAACTCGGTGTTTGAGCTGTGGGAACTCATCTCTTATTTGATCAACAGTTGCCAGATCAATCTCGGCTGTGACGATGGATTCATTTTCATCTCCGGTAGCAATTACGTTGCCCCAAGGATCAACGATGCGGCTGTGGCCGCCTAGGACGACACCTCGATTTGTGCCGACACAATTGCAGGAGGCGAGAAAACATTGGTTCTCGACGGCGCGTGCCGCATTAAAAAGTTCCCAGTGCGCCAGACGCGCAAGCGGCCAAGCTGAAGTAATGAGGAACATTTTGGCTCCTTTATCGAGTTCTTTGCGGAACTGTTCAGGAAAACGGAGATCATAGCACGTAGCGAGTCCGACTTTGCCGAATTCAGTGTCTACAGTGACCGGATCGCTTCCGCGTGTCAACAGCTCACCTTCCTCGGATCCATAAGTAAATAAATGGATTTTGCGATAGGATCCGATTAATTCGCCTTGGCGGTTGAATAGAACACTTGTGTTGTAAAAGTGTTCTCCGGACTTTTCAACGAAGCTGCCGGCGAACAGATACGTGTTCAGCTCGCATGCTTTTTGGGCAAAATGAGAAACAAAGCGGCCGTGCAGCGGCTCAGCTTCATCCTGATAATGGTCGAATGTATTGTAGCCGGTCATCCAGATTTCCGGAAGAAGAATAAAATCATAGCCAGTGAGTTTGTCAAGAAGTGCGTCTGCTTTTTTCAATCGATCTGACGCAGATTGTGTATCGCTGATTTGAAGCTGAATCGATGCGATTTTCATCAATGCCATTCCCTTCGAGAAGCGATGTTTTGATTTGATTATCGCACAAATTTGCGGTTGGATTCAAAGAAGAATCGTTTTGATTGAGATTGGTTTTGTTAAATCCATGAATGCTGCAACGAAAAAATAAAATCAGAGAAAACGAGGAAAAGGGAAGGTAACGATGGAGAATGAAGCGTTAATTGCTATAATTATTTTTATCATTGCCTATGAGATGATTATATCTGAAAAAATACATCGAACGATCGCTGCTATGTCAGGCGCAGCACTCTTAATTTTTCTTGGTGTCCTCACTCAAGATGAGGCGATTAAGTATATTGACTTTAATACGATCGGTCTCTTAACCGGTATGATGATTATTGTGTCGATCACCGTTCAAACAGGACTTTTTAAATACCTCTCCATTCGTTCCGCACAGTGTGTCCATGGACAGCCAATTGCTTTGCTTATTATGTTTTCGCTAATTACGGCAATCGGCTCGGCTTTTTTGGACAACGTGACGACTGTGCTGCTGGTTGTACCGGTGACTTTGAGCATCGCGAGACAACTGGACATTTCACCGACACCTTTTCTGATGTCGGAGATTTTCATGGCCAATATCGGAGGTACCGCAACGATGATCGGCGATCCGCCGAACATCATGATCGGAAGCGCTGTACCAGATCTTAGCTTTATGGATTTTATCACGAATCTGGCACCGGTCATCTTCATCATTACTGTTGCAACGCTTGTCATGCTTGCATTCATCTATCGCCGTTCACTGCATGGAAATACGGACGCACGCGCAAAATTAGCGGGACTCAACGCATCCGAAGCCATTAAAGATAAAGCGTTGCTTATAAAAGCTGTTTCTGTTCTGCTGCTCACAGTTGCCGGATTCTTCATGCATCAGATTATGGGCGTGGAAACAGCGACGATTGCCCTAACAGGCGCGTTTTTGCTCCTTTTGCTCTCCGGAGAACGCTATTTGGAAAAAGCTTTGGCGGGTGTCGAATGGCCAACCATATTCTTTTTTGTCGGTCTTTTTATCTTGGTTGCGGGACTTGTGGAGACGGGGGTCATCGCAAGTTTGGCTAAAGGAGCGCTTGCTCTTACAGGAGGCGAACTTGTCCCAACGACGTTTCTGATCCTTTGGATGAGCGCAATCGCTTCTTCATTTATCGATAATATTCCTTTCGTCGCGACAATGATTCCGCTTATTAAAGACATGGGCGAGCTCGGCGTAACTAATCTTGAACCGCTCTGGTGGAGCCTGTCCTTAGGGGCATGTCTTGGCGGGAATGGGCTCTTGATCGGTGCCAGTGCAAATCTTGTGGTTGCAGGTCTTTCAGGACGAGGCGGTCATCGCATTTCTTTTCTTGGTTTTATGAAAATAGGAATACCTGTAATGCTGCTCTCAATTGTGATTTCTTCCATTTATGTCTACTTGAGGTATTTGCTTTGATGGGTTGCTGATCACCGCATTCATTGTTAAAATAGGACAAGTGATTCATTTTGAAATTTAGCGAATAATAACTACTGGAAAGAGAAACTGGAAGCCTCAACGGCCTCCGGCTTTTTAAATAGTATGGGCAATAGAAAGCAGCAATGTCTGTGATTGATAAACAACAGATGGGGTGGGACAAAAGGATGGGACAACCGAATAACTTGATTATTGTTATGGACTTCGGCGGTCAGTACAATCAATTGATTGCAAGGCGAATTCGTGATTTAGGCGTGTATAGCGAGCTGTTCCCGAATACGTTGACTGCGGAGCAAATTAAAGAAAAGAATCCAAAGGGAATTATCTTCTCCGGTGGACCGAACAGTGTTTATGGCGAAGGCGCGCCTTTGTGCGACTCAGCTATTTTTGACCTAGACATTCCGATCCTCGGCATCTGCTATGGCTTGCACCTGATCAGCAAGCACTACGGCTCAACGGTTGAGCGTGCGACGCATCGTGAATACGGTAAAGCAGACATCACAGTGAACACAGACAACGCACTATTTAACGGCCTGCCTGAAACGCAAACGGTATGGATGAGTCATGGTGATCGTGTTAAGACGCTTCCTGAAGGCTTCAAAATTGAAGCAAGCAGTGAATCTTGTCCTGTTGCGGCGATGGCAAACGATGCGAAAAAGGTTTACGCAGTTCAATTCCATCCGGAAGTGCGTCACTCCGTGCACGGTAACGAGATTCTGAGCAACTTCGTGTTCGGCGTCTGCGGTGCGGAAAAAAGCTGGTCAATGGAACACTTCATCGATGAGCAGGTTGAAAAGATCCGTGCGACCGTCGGCGATCAAAAAGTCATTTGCGCATTAAGCGGTGGCGTGGATTCTTCGGTTGCAGCAGCACTCGTGCATAAAGCCATCGGCGATCAGCTGACCTGTATCTTCGTTGATCACGGCCTGCTCCGTAAAGGCGAAGCCGAAGGCGTTGTTGATACGTTCCAAAACCGTTTCCATATGAATTTCATTCATGTTGATGCGAAAAAACGCTTCTTGGATAAGCTTGAAGGCGTCAGCGATCCGGAACGCAAGCGTAAAATCATCGGCAATGAATTTATCTATTTGTTCCAAGATGAAGCCAATAAACTCGAGGATATTGCCTACCTCGTGCAAGGCACGCTTTACACGGACGTTGTCGAAAGCGGCGCCGGCGGCTCATCCCAGAACATTAAATCGCACCACAACGTCGGCGGACTGCCGGAAGACATGAAATTCAAGCTGATTGAACCGCTCAACACGCTGTTCAAAGACGAAGTCCGCGCGCTCGGCACAGAGCTCGGCCTTGCTGATGACATCGTTTGGCGTCAGCCGTTCCCTGGCCCGGGTCTCGGCATCCGCGTCCTCGGCGCAATCAGTGAAGACAAGCTCGAACTCGTTCGCGAATCCGACGCGATCCTTCGTGATGAAGTCAAGAAGGCTGGTCTCGACCGTGACATCTGGCAATATTTCACCGTGCTGCCGAACATCCAAAGCGTCGGCGTCATGGGCGACGGCCGTACCTACGACCACTGCATCGCGATCCGTGCCGTAACGTCGATCGACGGCATGACCTCCGACTGGGCACGCATCCCATGGGATGTGCTCGAGAAGATCTCAACCCGAATCGTCAACGAAGTCGAACACGTCAACCGCATTGTGTACGACATTACCTCCAAGCCACCGGCAACGATTGAGTGGGAATAAAGTAGATACCTCGTTTGGTGTCAAAACGTTGATTTAACAGCATTTTTGGCAAAGGTAAAATGGATAAAAACACTTAAATTGATAAGGATCTCCGCCAAAATTCCGCCAAGGACCGGAGTCAGAGAACCGTATCAGTTCGAGGTTCAGAAGGTATATTTTGAAGAATATGCCTTCTTTTTTATTTTATTTTTCCGCCAAGTCATTCTGTTTCGAAAGGTACCATCACTGTGTCACAAATTTTAATCAATCCTGTGCTGAGATGAGAAATCATTTCAGCCTTTTTATTTCAAGTTTTTGGTGTTGGAAGGGATGTGCTTTCACCAGAGCATCTCGCTCTTTTCCCGACAAAATTTAAGCTTGAATCAGCGTATTAATCAAAACAAAATTATTTACAGAAAGGAAAATGATTTATGGAACTGAAACACATTATTCCAAACGTTGAAAAGACATTTGGAAACCTCGAATATGCTGGAGAAGGCAATGTAGAACAGCGCCGGGTTAATGGTCGCACGATGATCCTTTCCCGCAGCTACAATTTGTATTCCGACATCCAGCGAGCGGACGATATCGTTTTGGTGTTACCACCGGAAGCGGGTGAAAAGCATTTTGAAGTAGAAGACAAGGTGAAATTGATCAATCCTCGAATTACCGCAGAGGGTTATAAAATTGGTGCTCGTGGTTTTACAAATTATATTCTCCATGCAGACGATATGGTGAAAGCATAAGGAGGGCAAAAAATGAGATTAGCTGAAGGCATTGTGATTGATAAGGACAAGACATTTGGTGCGCTGAAATTCTCCGCACTCCGCCGTGAAGTGCGCGTGAATAATGAGGACGGGACGGTTAGTGATGAAATTAAAGAACGGACTTATGACCTTAAATCCCGTGGACAAGGACGCATGATACAGGTCAGTATTCCGGCTGCCGTCCCGTTAAAAGAGTTTGACTATAATGCCGAAGTGGAACTGATCAACCCGGTAGCGGATACAGTAGCGACTGCCACATTTTTGGGAGCGGATGTGGACTGGTATATCAAGGCCGAGGACATAGCGCTGAAAAATAAACAAGCCGTCCCCCATCCGCAGCCACAAACTAAAGGAAAGTAATGCCATTTCATTTTCCGGAAAGGATCATTTATGAAACATTTCATCTATAAAGGAAAAAGGATTCGAGCGGGTGATCAACATCTTGTCTTTCGATTTGCTGCTACCTCACTCGTTCTTGTTTTCCTATTCGTGTTGCTGGCCTTTCATGGGAAGCGGCTCATGCTAATGGACTGGAAGAAGGTACGACTTTTGCATGAAGGCAGCTTGCAGTTTGCTATCACGCCCTATCTCATGTTCAGTGTCAGTGTAGCTGCAGGAATAAGCATGCTTGTGGCCGGCCTTTATTACCACTTTCATCGAGATAGAGTGAAACAGCTCGTGCACCGCCAAAAGCTAGCCAAAATGATCCTAGAAAATAAATGGTATGAATCCGAACAGGTGCAACATGACGGGCTCTTTAAAGACCTACCATCCGGCAGGCCAAAGGAGAGAATCCGCCATTTCCCAAAGATGTATTACCGGCTCAAAGATGGACTGATTCACATCCACGTAGAAATTACGTTGGGTAAATATCAGGATCAGCTCCTGCACTTGGAAAAGAAGCTGGAAAGTGGCTTGTACTGTGAACTGGTGGACAAAGAGCTCAAGGATTCTTATCTAGAATATACCCTGCTCTATGATACGATTACGAATCGTATTTCCATTGAAGAAGTCACTGCTAAAGACGGGCGCTTAAAGCTGATGAAGTCTGTTTATTGGGAGTATGATAAGTTACCTCATATGCTCATTGCTGGGGGAACAGGCGGAGGAAAAACCTACTTCATCTTCTCACTCATTGAAGCCTTAGCGCGCACAAACGCCATGCTTTATGTCCTTGACCCAAAAAATTCGGATCTTGCTGATCTTTCTGAAGTCATGCCGAATGTCCATCATCAGAAAGAAGACATGATGGCCTGTCTGAACCAGTTTTATGACAGTATGATGGAACGCAGTGAAGCCATGAAACAGATGACTGGCTACAAGACCGGAGAGAACTATGCTTATCTGGGATTGCCCGCTCACTTCCTCATCTTTGATGAATACGTGGCGTTCATGGAAATGCTTGGGAAAGAGAGTTCTGTTGTTTTAACCAAGTTGAAACGGATCGTCATGCTTGGGAGACAGGCCGGGTACTTCCTGATCCTTGCCTGCCAGCGTCCAGACGCTAAATTTTTAGGCGATGGGATTCGTGACCAATTCAACTTCCGTGTGGCCTTGGGACGCATGTCGGAAATGGGCTACAGCATGATGTTTGGTGAGGTGGAAAAGGATTTTTTCCTAAAACAAATCAAAGGGCGAGGTTATGTGGATACAGGGACAAGTGTCATCTCAGAGTTTTATACCCCTTTAGTCCCTAAAGGACACAATTTTATAAAAGAGATTGGAACACTGATAAGAAGCAGGCAGGACGGACAGGCGGCGTGCGAAGCGAAAGCCGAAGGGACGGACTAGCCTGCTGCTGGTGTGGCGTCAGCCACGCCAGCGATTTAGCCCCCCGTATCTAACAGGGGGGCACAAATACAATAAAAAACAGTTTCAAAATCCAGTAAACACCCTATTCTGTCTAGGTTTCTGGAATTTTTGGAGGATGTCAACTATGCCCCTTTCAGTTGACATCCTCTTTTTGATTGGAGGGTAATCATTGAGCGAAAATGATTTATGGGTACAACATCTGAAGGAAAAGCGGCTTTCATACGGCCTTTCACAAAATCGCCTGGCGGTTGTTGCCGGAATGACCAGACAGTATCTCAACGATATTGAAAACAGCAGGGCTTCCCCATCGGATGACATCAAAACGGCGTTACTAAAAGCATTGGAACGGCTCAATCCCGATGCACCACTTGAGATGCTGTTTGACTATGTGCGGATACGATTCCCAACCACGGATGTGAAGCATGTCATTGAAGACATTCTGCTTTTGAAAATGAACTACATGCTTCATGAAGACTATGGCTTCTATTCCTACACGGAACATTACGCTTTGGGAGATATTTTTGTGATGGTCTCTCCTGATGAACAAAAAGGTGTGCTGCTGGAACTGAAAGGACGAGGCTGCCGCCAGTTTGAGGGATTCCTTTTAGCCCAACACCGAAGCTGGACCGACTTTTTCATGGATGCCATCTGCGAGGGCGGTGTATTCAAGAGGCTGGACTTAGCGATCAATGACAAGGCAGACATTTTGGATATTCCGCAGCTGACGGAAAAATGCCGACATGAAGAATGTATTTCTGTGTTTCGCAGCTTTAAAAGTTACCGTAGCGGCGAGCTCATCCGCCGAGAGGAAAAGGAAGCCATGGGGCACACGCTCTATATCGGTTCTCTAAAAAGTGAAATCTATTTCTGCCTTTATGAAAAGGACTACGAGCAGTATGCAAAGAGTGACATCCCTATCGACGAAGCCGAAGTCAAAAACCGATTTGAAATCCGCCTGAAAAACGAACGTGCCGATCACGCCATCCTTGACCTGATGGCTTACCACGATGCGGAGCGTACGGCTTTTTCCATCATCAACCGTTACCTGCGTTTTGTGGACAAAGTGGAAAATAAGCGACGCAGCACATGGAAAATGAACGAAAACTGGGCCTGGTTTATCGGAAAAAACCGGGAGAAATTGAAATTAACCACCCAACCGGAGCCGTATTCTTTTGACCGGACCTTAGGCTGGTTACAGCGACAGGTGGCCCCGACATTAAAAGTGGCGCTTTGGCTCGACCAGATCAAAGATACTACCGTCATTGATGACATGATCCGGCATGCCAAGCTCACGAAACGCCACGAAAAAATAGTCCAGCAGCAGGCCGATGCTGCCGAACAGATGGTCACGAATCATCATCGGCAAAAATGATCTTTAAACAATGCATCAACGAAATTTTAATCACAAATTGGATGTATAAAAGGAGAAATCGCTCATGAATTTTGGACGGAATTTATACACTTGGTTTTTAAATAATGCTCAGTCTCTCGTCTTGATGGCGATTGTGGTCATCGGGCTTTATCTCGGTTTTAAACGGGAATTTTCCAAGCTGATTGGTTTTCTAGTGATTGCTTTGATTGCCGTGGGATTAGTCTTCAATGCGGCAGGTGTCAAAGATGTCTTACTGAATCTGTTTAACAGAGTCGTGGGTGCGTAACTTTAACACCTGTTCTTTTGGCATGTATAAGGGCTTTTCTTATGCATGCCAAAAAACAGGTACGTCAAACGGTAGTGCGACAGGGAAATGCACTTTTATCTAAATAAATTTAATGGGTAGCCATTGCGCAGTCGAAAACCACTGCTTTTTTTGTATCTATTTTTAGGAAAAGGAAGTGATATATAGATGGAAATGAAAGTCTATATAGCCAATCTTGGCAAGTACAATGAGGGCGAATTAGTCGGTGCATGGTTCACTCCACCCGTTGACTTTGAGGAGGTCAAGGAGCGTATCGGATTGAATCATGAATATGAAGAATATGCCATCCACGATTACGAATTGCCCTTTGATATTGATGAATACACGCCCATTGAGGAAATCAACCGTCTGTGTTCTCTAGCGAAGGAATTAGAAGGAACACCGATTGAGGAGGAAATGAGAGAAATCCAGAACGCCTTTTTTGGCAGTTTTGAAGAAATGGTGGAGCATAAGGATGACATCATCTGTTATCCCGATTGTGATGATATGGAGAATGTGGCCCGTTACCTATTGGAAGAGTCAGGTACCCTTGGTGAAGTCCCTTCTCATTTGCAAAACTATATTGACTATGAAGCTTATGGACGGGATTTGGAGTTGGAAGGAAATTTTCTCGTCACTTCCCACGGTGTTTTTGAATACGTCAGTTAACTAAAAAGTCTCTTAAACAGAAAGGAATAGTGACAGATGAAAAAAATCAGAAGCTATACTAGCATCTGGAACGTGGAGAAGGTGATCTACGCCATCAATGACTTCCAACTACCCTTTCCGGTCACTTTTACGCAAATGGCTTGGTTTGTCTGCTCGCTCTTGCTGGTGGTGCTCTTTGCGAACGTGCCACCGTTGTCTTTCATTCATGGCGTCCTGCTGAAATATGTGGGTCTTCCGGTTGGCTTCACGTGGTTCATGTCACAGAAGACCTTTGATGGGAAAAAGCCCTATGGCTTTCTGAAATCCGTATTTTCCTATATGCTCCGTCCCAAAGTCACCTATGCTGGAAAGTCTGTGAAGCTGAAAAAAGAGACCGTCGGTGGAGCGATTACCGCCGTGAGGAGGGAACGTTATGCTGTATCCGATCAAGTACATCGAAAATAACCTCGTTTTTAATCACGACGGGGAATGTTTCGCCTATTATGAACTGATTCCCTACAACTACTCCTTTCTGAGTCCAGAAGAAAAATACCAGGTGCATGAGCATTTTCGTCAGTTGGTCGCCCAGAGCCGTGACGGGAAAATTCATGCCTTGCAGATTGCTACAGAATCAAGTATTCGGGCCACGCAGGAGCGAAGCAAGAAAGAAATCTCTGGAAGATTGAGAGACATTGCTTGCCGGAAAATTGATGAACAGACTGAAGCGTTAGTCGGAATGATTGGTGAAAACCAAATCGACTATCGCTTTTTTATTGGCTTCAAACTGCTTTTAAACGAACAGGAAGTCAGCCTTAAGGTGATCAGTGAATCCATTCTGATGACCTTTTCTGATTTCCTTTACGAGGTCAATCACAAACTGATGGGCGATTTCGTCAGCATGAGTACGAAAGAGATTAACCGGTTTATGAAAATGGAACACCTGCTGGAAAGCAAGATTTCCCGCAGATTCAAAGTTCGCAGGCTGGATAAAGATGACTTTGGCTATCTGATTGAACATCTTTATGGGAAGACGGGTTCGCCCTATGAGGAATATGCCTACCATTTACCGGCAAAGAAACTGAAGCAGGAAATGCTGGTGAAGCGGTATGACCTCATCAAGCCGACTCGCTGCCTTGTCGAGGAAAACCAGAGATATTTGAAAATCGAGCAGGAAGACCAGACGACTTATGTTTCCTATTTCACGATCAATTCGATTGTACGAGAGCTGGACTTCCCCTCCTCAGAAATTTTTTACTATCAGCAACAACAATTTACGTTTCCAATTGATACATCGATGAATGTGGACATTGTCACGAATAAGAAAGCCTTAACGACGGTTCGAAACAAGAAAAAAGAATTGAAAGACTTAGATAACCATGCCTGGCAGTCTAATAATGAGTCAGGTAACGACGTGATGGAAGCCCTGGATAGTGTCAGCGAGCTGGAAGCGAATCTCGACCAGACCAAAGAAGCGATGTATAAGCTCAGTTACGTGATACGGGTAGCAGCGCCGGATCTGGACGAATTGAAGCGTCGATGTAACGAAGTCATGGACTTCTACGACGATTTAAGCATTAAACTGGTGCGACCGTTCGGAGACATGATCGGGCTGCACGGTGAGTTCCTTCCTGCCAGCAAGCGGTATATGAATGATTATATCCAGTATGTGACCAGTGACTTTCTTGCAAGCTTGGGCTTTGGGGCCGCGCAGATGCTTGGGGAACCAGAGGGGATCTATATCGGCTATAATCTGGACACCGGGCGTAACGTTTACTTAAAGCCGAGCCTTGCAGCACAAGGCGTGAAAGGGTCTGTCACTAATGCACTTGCAGCGGCTTTTCTTGGTTCCCTTGGCGGCGGAAAATCCTTCTCGAACAACTTACTCGTCTATTATGCCGTCCTCTACGGGGGACAGGCGGTGATCTTAGATCCCAAATCCGAGCGTGGTGGGTGGAAGGAAACGCTACCGGAAATTGCCGAGGAAATTAACATCATCAATCTGACCAGAGAGGAACGCAACAAGGGCTTACTTGACCCTTATGTGATTATGAAACAGACGAAGGACGCAGAGAGCCTCGCCATCGACATCCTTACCTTTCTCACAGGCATTTCCAGTCGGGATGGTGAGAAGTTCCCAACGCTTCGTAAGGCGATCCGTCGGGTGACGCAAAGCGACCGACAAGGGCTTTTGTGCGTCATTGACGAGCTATACAAGGAGGGCACCTCCGTTGCGAGCAGCATGGCTGACCATATCGACAGCATTAAGGACAGTAACCTGGGACACTTGTTGTTCTCTGATGGCATGACCGTTCAGTCGATTAGCCTGGATAAGCAGCTGAACATCATCCAAGTGGCGGACTTGGTGCTTCCAGATGCTGAAACCGAATTTAAGGAATACACGACTGTGGAACTTTTAAGTGTGGCGATTTTAATTGTCATCAGCACCTTTGCCCTTGATTTCATTCACTCCAACCGCAGCGTGTTTAAAATGGTGGACTTGGATGAAGCCTGGAGCTTTTTGCAGGTGGCACAGGGGAAGACCCTTTCCAACAAGCTGGTGCGGGCTGGTCGCGCCATGAATGCCGGTGTTTATTTCGTAACCCAGAACGCAGATGATTTACTGGATGAGAAGATGAAAAACAATATCGGTCTGAAATTTGCATTTCGTTCGACGGATATACACGAAATCAAGAAGACACTGGAATTCTTCGGCGTGGACAAGGAGGATGAACAAAACCAGAAACGATTACGTGAACTTGAAAATGGCCAGTGCCTTATCTCTGACTTGTATGGCCGTGTAGGTGTCATCCAGATTCATCCGGTCTTTGAGGAACTGCTCCATGCCTTTGACACCCGCCCTCCGGTTAGAAAAGAGGCGACCTAAATGCATTTGAAAAAGAGTTGGCACATCGTCTACACCATTTTGCTGGTTACGGTTGGATCGCTGCTTTTCTTTGTCCTACTTGGAACAGCAGCCCATGCGGCCGGTCTTGTTGATGATACAGTCAGTGCGCAACATGTTTACTCTAAATATCCTCTGGGCAATTACCAGCTGGACTTCTATGTGGACAATTCATGGGACTGGCTGCCGTGGAATTGGACCGATGGTATTGGCAAACAGGTCATGTATGGACTCTACGCCATCACGAATTTTATCTGGACGCTCTCCCTCTACCTGTCCAATGCGACAGGGTATCTCGTACAGGAAGCCTATTCCTTAGATTTCGTTTCCAAGACTGCAAACGCGATTGGAAAAAACATGCAAACATTGGCAGGTATTTCGCCCAGCGGCTTTCATAGTTCTGGCTTTTATCCAGGGTTCCTGCTGATTTTTATTTTAATCCTCGGGATCTATGTGGCCTATGTGGGGCTGATCAAGCGAGAGACCACCAAAGTGATTCACGCCGTGATGAACTTTTTGGTGGTTTTTCTTCTGTCCGCTTCCTTTATTGCCTATGCCCCAGACTATATCGGCAAAATCAATGGATTTTCGGCGGACATCAGCAAGGCTAGTCTGTCGCTGGGGACAAAAATGGTGATGCCACACTCGGGAAGTCATGGTCAGGACAGCGCAGCCCTCATCCGGGATAACTTGTTTTCGATACAAGTGCAGCAGCCCTGGCTGCTTCTACAGTATGGCAATTCTGATATGACTAAAATCGGACAGAAACGGGTGGAAAAGCTGCTGTCCGCAGATCCGGACGCAAACAACGGCGCAGACCGGGAAGCGGTTGTTAAAGAGGAAATTGAAAAAGAAGGCAATAAGAACCTGACACTCACCAAGACGACCCCACGTTTGGGGATGGTGTTCTTCCTGTTTCTATTCAATATCGGGATTTCCATCTTCGTGTTTCTACTTTCGGGGATCATGATTTTCTCGCAGATCTTGTTCATCATCTATGCCCTCTTCCTGCCCATCAGTTTTCTGCTTTCCATGATCCCGGGCTTTAATGGCATGGGCAAACAGGCCATCATGAAGCTTTTCAATGTCATCATGACACGGGCAGGCATTACGCTAATTGTCACGATTGCCTTTTCCATTTCCACCATGCTTTACGCCCTATCCGGAGAATTCCCGTTTTTCCTGATTGCCTTTTTACAGATTGTGACTTTTGCGGGTATTTACGCCAAACTGGGTGACCTTATGGGTCTATTCCACTTGCAGGCGAGTGATTCTCAGCAGATGGGAAGCCAAATCCTGCAACGGCCTTATCGGTTCTTACATCGCGAGACGCGGCGATGGAAGCGGAAAATGGGTCGCTTTTTTACGGCCGGAGCAACCGGTGCGGCAGCTGGCCCTGGGGCAAGGGCAAAAGCTTCGAGGTCCGGAGCTTCCCAACGGACGCAAACCCGCAGCCAACGTCCAACACAAGGATCAAAGAAATCCCAGCTTGAGCCCCGTACAGGTCGGTCAGCGGGTGCGGGCAAAGAGACAATAAAGCGAAGCACGGACAACCCAAATCCAAGAAAGAAGCAAACAGCGGCTTTACCTTTGAATACCCGCCAAGTCTTGATTCATGGGAAGACAGAAAAGCACGACACGATGACAAAAAAGACAGAGGACGCCAAAAGTCGTACAGTGCAAAAAATCGCGGACAAAAAACAGAACCGTGAAGAGAACCAAATGCAGCAGCGTCCGACGATTGCGCAACGCCGACTGGAACTTAACCGGGACCGTCAACAAAAGGCAACCGAACAGGATTTCGTTGAACGGCCTAAAACCAAATTAACAAAAGATAAACCAGCCAAGAAGCAAAAAACGGCAAGGCCTCATTCGGCACCTGCACGGTCTGTAATGCCTGATTCCACGCTGAAGACAAACAAAAGGACGATAAACTCAATCCACTCATTCAAGGATCAGGCGAAAAAAAGCCAAGCAAAAAATACCGAGCTCAATCGGCCGGTCGTCCAGATGCCAGATTCTACAGTACGCCAAGATCTCACCAAGCAGGATCTTAACAGGAGAAGCCCAGTTGCGACGCAGAAAGAGCACGCACCGACTCATCCAAACGCAACGCGACAACCGTTTACACCAAAAAAGAGCCGACAACTGGCCACGATGATCAAAAAACAAGAGGCAACCCTCAGGCATAATCGGACAGAAACGGATCAACAGACAAGGCAACGCGTGACTCGTAGGCAGAGAGGAAGCCAAAAATGAGATTAAACGTTTGGCTAATCTTCGGTGCCGTTTTCGCTATGCTGATTTCCCTACTAATTTTTGTCGCTGTTTTCATTTCAAATGAAGAGGATGGAGATGGCAGCAGCAATGGGATCGATCTTGCAGGTGCTAATCTGTCACAGGAAGTACTGGCCCACCAGCCAATGGTGGAAAAGTATGCCAAGAAATATCAAATCGAACGCTATGTCGGTGATTTGCTTGCCATCATGCAGGTGGAAAGCGGAGGTCGTGGCACAGATGTCATGCAGTCGATGGCCTCGACCGGACAACCTCAGCATTCCTTTACTGTGGAGAAGTCGATTCAGCAAGGGTGCAAATATTTTGCGGCTTTACTAAAGTCTTCTAGGAAAAAAGGAGGCGACATCAATACCGTGATTCAATCTTACAACTATGGAGGAAATTTCATCGATTACGTGGCGAGCCACGGTAAAAAATACACCTTTGAACTTGCGGAGAACTTTGCGAAAGAAAAATCCGATGGGGAAAAAGTTTCTTACACAAACCCGATTGCATTGAAGAAAAATAGTGGCTGGCGATACCGTTACGGAAATATGTTCTATGTCGCTTTGGTCTCGCAATATTTGACCGTGGCACATTTCGACAATGCCACCGTTCAGGCAATCATGAACGAAGCCTTGAAATATCAAGGCTGGCGCTATGTGTTTGGGGGAGACAATCCCAACACGTCCTTTGATTGTAGTGGATTGACGCAATGGAGCTTTGGAAAAGCGGGCATTAGACTGCCTCGGACAGCTCAGGAACAGTATGACGTCACGCAGCATCTTCCGCTATCGGAAGCGAAACCGGGGGATTTGGTGTTTTTTCACGATACCTATAATGCAGCTACTTATATCACACACGTCGGTATTTATGTCGGTAACAATCGCATGTATCAAGCTGGTGATCCGATTGGGTATGCCGATCTTACAACCTCATACTGGCAGAAACACCTAGTCAGCGCCGGTCGGATCAAAAACAAATAGAAAGGAAGATTTAAGCTATGAAAATAAGAAAAAAAGAAAAGCAGCTCAAGTCCCCAAAGATCCACGTGATGAAAGTCGGAATCCACAGAAAATGGGTCATTTTTCTGTGGATTCTGCTGATAAGCAGTGTTGCTTTTGGCATCTACAAAAATTTTACCGCCATCAATAGGCACACGGTTCATGAAACAAAAGTGATTGAAAAACAAGTGATAAATATCAACCCGATCGAAAATTTCATCAAAAACTTTGCCAAAGTCTATTATTCATGGAAAAACAACCAGAATGTAATCGACCAACGGACAGAAGCTCTCAAAGGGTATCTGACTAAAGAATTACAGGATTTAAACATCGACACCATTCGCAGGGACATTCCTACCTCTTCTTCAGTTAACGACGTGGAAATCTGGAAGGTAAGGCAAATCGATGAACACGAGTATGCCGTCATTTTTTCCGTTGATCAGCTGATAACGGAGGGCGACACAAAAAAGGCGGTGAATGCCTCTTATGAGGTGGGAGTCTATATGGATAAAGCCGGAAACATGGTCATCGTCAGAAATCCCACCATTTGTGAGATTCCTGTGAAGTCAGGTTATGAGCCAAAAGCAGTAGAAAATGATGGTACGGTGAATGGAGGTACGACAGAAGAAATCAACGTATTTTTAAAAACGTTCTTTAAACTATATCCTACTGCAAGTAAAGAAGAACTGTCCTACTATGTCAAAGACAATGTGCTGAAACCGATTGGCAAGGACTATGTCTTTTCAGAGATGATCAATCCGGTGTATCGGAAAGTGGGCAATCAAGTGCAGGTTTCAGTATCCGTGAAGTATCTCGATCAGCAAACAAAGGCGACGCAGATTTCACAGCTTGATTTGACTCTGCAAAAAGATAAAAATTGGATGATTGTTAAATAAAAAATATTTCGGTTAGTTCAAAGAAGTTAAGCCATTTATCTCAGAAAAGCTAAAAATATCAGTAGAAGTATTGGATGAAAAAAAGAAGTTTAGCTTCTTGATTACTTTTTTCAATAAGTGCCTAATATTAACCCACCGGCTGCCAGTAGGTTTTTTCAGGACTCGGTGAAATATTCTCATACAGTCTTAATGGTTCAACTTCGTAGCATTATAAAAGAAGAGTTTATTCGGGCTGTCTTTTTGTCTTGACAGGAAAAATACGAGGGGAAACGAGAGAATGCATTTTTCTTTCGGGCTTTTTTTCTTTTTTTAGGTGGACTAAAGTATCTCTTAAAATCATTGCCAAAGGTACTGTTTTCAATTTCAGTAACCACTTTAGTAATGCTTTTTTTATGGTACGAAATGCTTTAAGGCGTTCATCATTGATAAACTGATTCCGCATCTCGTATGTATTTGTATCCCTCAATGATTTTATCTGCTCTTTACTAGCCAACTGGCATACCTCCGTAGGAACTCAATAACCTTATTATAACGTAAGTACAAGCCCTGGAAGGGGGGACATCGCAGTTCCCAAATCTGACAGGGCATACGATTTATTTTCATCTTATAGGGTATATTACCTGATGTGATTAATTTTTATTGTGTCAGGAGTGATCAGCTTTGGCAATAAAAAAATTTTGCGTATCCTTTTTTTTATTAGTTCTTGTTGTAGCGTTAACTGGGTGTAGCACAAACCAGGGAACAAATGACAGTTCAAGCTCCATGAGCCATGATATGAATAGAGATCATGATCAGCACGCTATGTCGGATCGCGATGTTCCACAGGGCCTTGTGGCAACAATGAATCCTGAATTTAAAAAGGGGAGTAAAGTGACGCTGAAAACAGATCATATGTCCGGTATGATGAATGCTAAAGGAACGGTTGCCGGAGTTTATACTACTAATGTGTATACTGTTACTTATCATCCAACTAATGGTGGGAAGGTGGTTAGAAATCATAAGTGGGTTATCCAGCAAGAGTTACAGACTCACAACAAAGGACTTCTCAAAACGGGGACAAAGGTTAAGCTAAATGCCAGCCATATGCCAGGGATGATGGGCGCAGAAGCAACAATTGACAGTGCTAAGCAAACGAATATTTATATGGTCAATTATACCGATACTAAGACTGGAAAAGTGATAAAAAACCATAAATGGGTGACTGAAGATGAATTGATATCTCGATAATTCATCTATATTTTGATCATTATTCGTTCTTTCCTCTCCTTTTATTCAAGGTATACCGATGCTCATTTTGCAGATTTTAATTTTTCTATGAATTAGTAGCTACTCATGCAATAAAGTGAGGGGGAAAGTCATATTGACTTTCCCCCTTACACTTATTTAAGACCTATCACATGTTCAGTCATCCAAAATCTTTTTCATTTTTTTGTATTCATCCTCTGTGATTTCACCTTGGGCAAATCGTTCTTTTAAAATCACGTACCCTTGTTTATTGGTGTCTGAATGGTGATTCAATTTTTTAATTAGGGTAACTGCTAGATAGATCACGGCAATAAACAGTGATAGTTGCACAAGCCATCCGATAAAACCCATACCTAAACCAAAACCATTCATCATACCACCATTCCATCCCATCATATCTACCACCACCTCTGAGACTATTGTAACATGATCGTTTAGCCTCTATTTTAAGAATACTTACTCTGGTTTATTGTTACTCGAAGAACTTGGAACATAACTTGAATGGAAATCTGTATACTGGACCTCGGTTATCATCCCTGCGTTCGCGTGATGCAGATCGTGGCAGTGAAACAGCCAGTTACCCGGATTATCGGCCAGGAAGGCAACCTCATAAGTTTCACCCGGTTTTACATTCAACGTATCTTTGTAAATGGGGGAACCGCTGACCGGTTTGCCATTTTTGCTCAAAACCTGGAAAAAGTGGCCATGGAGATGCATTGGATGGTTATTCATATGATCACGATTGACCAGCTTGACCTTCACGCGATCACCCGTTTTAACCTTAATCGGATCTGTATTTGGGAAGGTTTTCCCATTGATCGTATAGATCATCCCATTATTGTTCATACCTGCATTAAGGTTCATGGTATAGGTGACGTCGTATTTTTGATTCAGCGTAAACTCAGGTTTTGTTTTAGACCCGTAGTCAGCAAAGTTTATAGCCGGCAATTGTGTGCTTGCATTAGGTTGATCGGTTGTAGCCTTGCTACCTTCATAGTCAATTAAGGCCTTCATCCCGTTCGTACCCTTTGCTGTTCCATGATCTTCGATATACCATTTTCCCGGATTGTCCGCAGTAAAGGCTACATCATATCGTTCACCTGGTGCGATGGAAATGACCTGGTTTTTAACGGCCAGCGGATTGTTTATAGGTTGACCATCAGTTGCAATTACTTTAATGTTGTGACCATGGATATGAATGTTATGCGGGAGGTAGCCGGCATTAATGAAACGCAGCCGAACATTATCCCCTTTCTTGACCGTCAGAGGTTTAACCAGACTGCCGCTTTTTCCATTAATCGTGTACAAGTCGTACATGCTCATATTATCGGCCATCATATTCCCGGGCATATTCATGCCGTTGCTGTTTCCGCTATCTGAACTGCTGTTGTCCATATTATCCATATTCATTCCACTACTGCCACCACTATTTGAGCTGCCTTGATCTGAACCGCCCATATCCATGCCGGGCATGCTGCCCATTCCGGAATCTCCGTTGTTTTTATTGCTTTGACCCGCAGGTGTCATCGCTTTAATCTGACTGTTGATCTGATTTTTATCGGTCATCCATTCGTCCAGCATTAGGGTGTAATCCTTATCATATTTTTCTTTAGGATCTTCAACAATGAAGGCTCCATATAACCCTCGGTCCACCTGATTCACTGAATCCTGGTGAGAGTGATACCAATAAGTGCCTGCTTTGTCAGCAACGAACTCATAAGTGAAGCTCTTTCCTGGGGCTACCGCGTTTTGTGTGACACCTGGGATACCATCCATTTTATTAGGAACTGGATAACCGTGCCAGTGAATCGAAACGGGTGCAGAAAGCTCATTCTTTAAGGTGACACGCACTTTCTGGCCTTTTTGTACATGAATTTCCGGTCCGGGTGCTGATCCGTTAAACGTCCAAACTGGGACAGTAACGCCGTTGCTCAATTTTTGTGTCCCTTTTTCGGCAACAAGCGTAATATTTGGCCCTCTCAATATTTTGGGTGATTCTGAAGCAGCTGATTCGCTGCTCGCAGCCTGCTTGTTGGCTGTTTTGTTGCTATTTTCTGTAGTCGCAGAGCACGCAGTAATGATGAGTAGTGTGAAAATTGCCAGTGCGACGAAAAGAAACTTTTTCATGGGTACACTCTCCTTATCTCGTTTCCACAAGTGTATCGAACAAATGTGGAGAAACTGTGAAGATTTATAAATACTCAATAAAAATAAAGTTTAAATCAATGTATCTAGAGATCGTAATGATCAAGAAATCTATAGCTATTAAATGTTAAATATAAAAGGCAGAGATCGTATCATTCCTTAGAACTGAGGGAATAAGGAAACCTGATGTTTCTCTGATTTTCCATTTCTATTCGTGCTTGTTCGCAAATGATTTCAAAAAAGATATGATATTTTTCATATCCTAACAAAAACTACACATCTGTTTATTAGAATAAATGAGACCAAGGGATAAGCAGTGCCTTCATTTAATTACGAAAAGCCCCACGACTAGGTATAACAGATCGCTCAATTTATCATTTGACACGTATACCCCCCATGGGTATAATAAAGCTGAAAGAAGATGGCAGGAGCTGCTAACCTGAATCTTTAGTTGGAATAAATACAAATCATTTATTCTGGGGGTTCACATTGACTTCTGGATGAACGGATATAAGGGGATGAAATGGATGAGTTCAAAGGCAATGCAGATTGGGATTACAGGGATGACCTGTGCTTCCTGCTCGACAAGGATTGAAAAATCGCTCAATAAGATGGATGGCGTCGAAGCGAATGTCAACCTCGCATTGGAAAAAGCGAAGGTGACCATCCATGAGGAAAAAGCAAAACCCACGGACATTGTACAAAAGATTGAAAAGCTGGGTTACGGCGTGCGAACGCAAAGGTTGGATACGGATATTCTTGGTATGACCTGTGCCTCTTGTGCCGCGCGTATTGAAAAGGGATTGAGCCGTATGGCAGGTGTAGTATCAGCCCAGGTTAATCTAGCGACTGAGTCTGGAACTGTGATCTTTCAGCCCGGGATCACCGAACCTACTGCGATTTATGATCAAGTCAAGAAACTCGGTTACAAGGCTGTCCCGAAACAAGAACAGGCGACGGACGAAAAAGATAAGGAACTTAAAAGAAAGCTGCAGAAACTGGTCTTGTCCGCTGTTCTTTCGCTGCCGTTGCTTTACACCATGATTGCACACTTGCCCTTTAACACAGCCCTACCGATCCCTCAGTTGCTGATGAATCCATGGTTCCAGCTCATCTTGGCTGGTATTGTGCAGTTCTACATTGGCGGCCAGTTTTATATCAGTGGTACAAAGGCTCTATTAAATAAGAGTGCCAATATGGATGTTCTGGTTGCACTGGGTACGAGTGCTGCTTACTTTTATAGCGCGTTCGAGACACTCCGTTATCAGTTCGGCGGACTCACCAATCCTGAGCTGTATTTTGAAACGAGTGCGATTTTAATTACGCTTGTCCTGTTGGGTAAATATTTTGAATCACGTGCAAAAAGGCGGACGACTGCGGCGATTACTGAACTGATGGGACTGCAGGCCAAAGAGGCGACAATCATTGAGGACGGGAAGGAACGAAAAGTACCGATCGATCAGGTTGCTGTTGGTGATTTGTTACGTGTCAAACCTGGAGAAAAAATACCTGTAGATGGTATCGTTGTCAACGGCCGTTCTTCTGTTGACGAATCAATGATTACTGGTGAATCCATCCCTGTCGAAAAAGGAAAAGATGACAAAGTCATCGGGGCAACGGTGAATGCAAATGGAACGCTGACCATGAAGGCTGAAAAAGTAGGGAAAGATACGGCACTTGCCGGGATTGTCAAGATTGTTGAGGAAGCCCAGGGATCAAAAGCACCGATCCAGCGGCTCGCTGACAGTATCTCGGGTATCTTTGTCCCGATTGTCATCGGTATTTCGGTGCTGGCATTTCTTGTCTGGATTCTGTTTGTCACTCCCGGTCAGTTTGCCCCAGCACTGATTGCGGCTATTAGTGTCCTTGTGATTGCCTGCCCTTGCGCTTTAGGCTTGGCAACGCCGACATCCATCATGGTTGGAACCGGCAAGGGGGCTGAGAACGGCATTCTTTTTAAAGGAGGTGAATATCTCGAAACAACCCAAAGTCTGCAGGCCATTCTGTTCGATAAGACGGGGACAATTACTAATGGTAAACCGGAAGTTACTGACATTTTTGCACTGAATGGCGCAGCAAAAGAAGAACTCTTAACACTTGCTGCTTCAGCAGAATCAGCCAGTGAACATCCGCTGGCGCAGGCGATTGTTACCAATGGAAAGCAAAGCAGCCCGGATCTCCCATCACCGGATCAGTTCGAAGCTCTTGCCGGTTATGGTATTAAAGCAACTGTTTCCGGGAAGGAAATAGCAATCGGCACACGGCGGCTGATGAAAGAGGAAGGCATTTCTTATTCTGAGACTGAGGAACGGATGAAGAAGCTTGAATCTGAAGGAAAAACGGCAATGTTTGTTGCCTACGATGGCAAGCTTCAGGGTATTATTGCCGTTGCAGACACGATCAAGACATCTTCGAAGCAAGCCATTGAAGAATTAAAGACACGTGGTCTTTCGGTGTATATGATTACGGGCGATAATGAGCGGACGGCTCAGGCGATTGCCAGACAGGCAGGCATTGACCATGTGTTTTCCGAGGTTCTTCCCGAGGAAAAAGCAGCTAAAGTGAAAATTCTTCAAGAAAAGGGACTGAAGGTAGCCATGGTTGGTGATGGAATAAATGACGCTCCGGCATTGGCTACAGCAGATATCGGCATGGCAATTGGCACTGGAACAGACGTGGCAATTGAGGCAGCTGATATCACATTGGTCGGTGGTGATCTGCTTCATATTCCAAAAGCGATTGATTTGAGCCGGAAAACGATGCGGAACATTCGTCAGAACTTGTTTTGGGCTCTGTTCTATAATACGGTCGGCATTCCGGTCGCCGCACTTGGCTTACTTGCACCGTGGGTAGCCGGTGCTGCCATGGCCTTTAGTTCCGTATCCGTCGTGACGAACAGTTTACGTCTGAAACGGGTCAAAGTCTGAAATTGAGAGGCTTTTTGACTGAGAAGCTGTAGAGCATCAAAAAAGATGAAAAGGAGATTGATGGCTTATGGCAAAAACGAAGCTTGATGTTAAGGGTATGATGGGAGACCACTGCAAGAATCTGGTGACTCAAACACTGAAGGGTCTTGATGGGGTATCTGCTGTCTCTGTTGATCTTAAAACTGGTGAAGCTGCTGTCGACTATGATGAAACGAAAGTACAATACGACAAAATGAAAGAAGCTGTCGAAGAACAAGGATACGATGTTGTTGGACAGCACTGACGTTTAAATCTGTCCATTCATCTTTAAATAAAAAATTTTCAGTGTAAAAAAGGAGATTGAAACGATGGCAAAGACCACACTTGATGTAAAAGGTATGCATTGCGGACATTGTAAAGCCTCGGTTACAAATGCTTTAAAGGGATTAGATGGTGTATCTGACGTTTCTGTGGATCTTGAAAAAGGTAAAGCGTCAGTTGAATATGATGATGCAAGGATTCAGTTCAGTAAGATGAAGGAAGCAGTTGAAGAACAAGGATACGATGTTGTCGGACAGAATTAATTGTTAAGAAGTGCCTCGCCCGAAATGGGTTAGAGGCACTTTTTTAATACCATAAAAGAAACAAGACAATGAATTAAAGTAAAAAAGCGGGTAGCTTTGATTCTGCATTCCCTGGAAAGTTATAACAAGGCGTCTGAGAACCCGCATCAGTAAAGGATGTCTAACATAATATCCTTTTTACATTGATATAAGAGCATAATATATCTTGCTGAGCTAAGAACTGTTGAAAAAAGCAATCCACGACAGGAGCACAAACGTGTGGATTACTTTTTTTGATTCATGCAGTGTAATGATCGCTTAACGATGAAAATGGTGATTTAGTTAATGTGGATCATATTGGAACGTCAGTTTGAGAGATTACTTGCTTCTGTGAGATAACAGCTTGGGCTACAATTACGTCTTCTCCATCAAATGTGCTTGATGGAGATCCATACAATTTATAACCTTCATCAAGCAATTTAGAAATTCTCTTACAAAAATTTGCATCATCTTTTCCTGTGATTAGATGATATCTAAGCTCATTCTCCAAATGAACACCTTCTTACCCTTGCTTTTTATTGTATATGTTGAGACGAATGAAGTCTAGGAGTCTGTCCGACGAAACAAAAGCCTTCAGAAATAGGCATTAAAAAATGATTGTTAGTTTACTTTTTAATGCTTAACAAAGTAATCCCCGAACAAAGATCAAAAACGCATAAATTACGTTCGTGTTCTAATGACTAATATTTTTCGTCGGACAGACTCCTAGGAACGTACTTCATTGTCTCATTATTAAATTGTCTTGCGACATAAACCTGGGGACTCGACCTGCAGTAACCATATAACCGGTTCAAAGGTATATGCTTCTTTCAAACGACTAATTATATAAGGAAGCCTATTCAAAATTATCCAGTTACAATCGGTTTAGGTTCGACGTGGACATTAACCTCATAAATCCCATATTTTTTGATCAATACCTGCTCAACTTGGGTTGAGATTTCATGAGCATCTGTTAGTGCAGAATTATGATCAACGATAATGACAAGATCAACAACTGCATTATTACCGTAATTTCTTGCTTTTATATTCCTAATTTCTTCAACTCCATTAACGGACAAAATTGATTTTTGATAAGCGTTAATCTTTTTTTCATCGAATCCATCAGACAGGTTATAGGAGGATTCTCTAAAAATATCCCAGGCTGTCTTACAAATAAGGATTCCTACGGAAATAGCGGTCAGTATGTCAAGCCAAGGAAGATTAAACTGGGAACCAAATATTCCAACGGATGTTCCGATGCTGACCCAAGCGTCTGAGAGATTATCCGTTGCTGCAGCCATAACCGATAGACTATTTGTTTTTGTCGCCAGATTTTTGTTATATCGATAAACAAAAAACATTACAGCCGCACAAAACAGCCCTGTCCAAGCAGCAATAATATCAGGTGCTTCTTCATTCCTTTGGAACATGGATAAAATACCGTCGAGCAACACTTGTAATCCTACAGCCATCATGATAAAGGAAGCGACCATGGATGCTATGGTTTCGCTTTTCCAATGACCGTAGAGATGATCGCTGTCAGCTGGACGCTGAGATAGTCTCAATCCAATGAGTACAGCAAGGGAGGCAATAATGTCAGTTGAATTATTTAACCCATCAGCTCTAAGTGCTTGTGATCCAGTCGAAAAACTGATAAAGAGTTTTAAACTTGATAAGCAGAGATACGCAACAATGCTGATGATTGCTCCTCGTTCTCCACGCTTTAAGTTCATGTATTTTTCTTGTATCATGTTAGCGCCTTCTTTCCAACCATTCCGTTCATCTTAACAACCCAAACCCATGTGTGTCTACAGCAACCATTTTTGATGATGATACAAAATTAATTGACATGAAAAAGTGTTGCCCAACGCTAACAATAGCGACCGTTCTGGCACATTCTTAAGCTTTAATAAATCTGTAAAATGATCATTTCCTTTTATGGAAAGCTAGTCTGACAAGAAAAAATACAATTGAAATTGACAAATCAATTGTATGAGATATAATTTAATTGAACATATGATCATACGTTCATGTGTATGATCATTAAAGATAATTAACGCAAGTGATTACAAAGTTGAATAAACGAGGGGGCATAAAAATGTCAGATTTTTTTGAGCGTTTATTTGGAGATCGCGACGACGATCATCATGGAAAACACCACGATCGCCGTAGATATGGTTATCGTGGTGATAATCATCATGATGAAGAGCATGACCATCGTCGCAACGACCATTATAGTGATTATCCACCCTACCAAAACGACAGACCCAACGTTTTTCACAATGATTCCCGTGTAATTGTCTGTCAAAAATGCGGTGCTTCTAACAGTGCTACCGCCAAGTTTTGTTATGAATGTGGAAATAACCTACAATCAATAGCGGTTTGTCCGAGTTGTAAGTCGCCTATTGAAAACGGTGCAAAATTTTGTCAGGAATGTGGAACAAAAATTGGTTAACACTTTATATGAAAAGAGAATATGATAATTTTGTACCTTTCATTTGAATAGTTGCTCATATATTTCATTAAAAAGGTGGTGTTCTCGTGGTAAGAACAAAAATGGGTTCAAACATTGATGTGGAAATTTGTGAACAGACCATTATTCATAAAGACGTCGTTCAAAAAGTAAGCAAAGCTATGTCAAACGATGAAGACTTAGAAAATGTGGCTGATCTGTTTAAAATATTTGGTGATCGTACGAGAATTCGTCTGCTGCGTGCACTGTATCAATCTGAAATGTGTGTTTGCGATATGGCATATTTGCTGGATATGACACAGTCTGCCATTTCTCACCAATTACGCATCCTTAAGCAAGCGAAATTGGTCAAGAACCGGAAAGAAGGAAAAGTCGTTTACTACTCACTGGCAGATCAGCATGTGATGCAGATTTTAGTTCAGGCTTATGATCATATCAAAGAATAAATAATGTGGAGAAGGGAGGAATTCAATTGAGTACACCAGAAGCAAAAATAAATAAAAATGCTACAGATACTGAAAAAAGGATCGAAAAGAAGGTAGTAATGGCTCCAATATATTTGGAAGGCATCGATTGTGCGAGTTGTGCTAAAAAGATTGAAAGAGCAGTGGGGAAAATTAATGGAATAAAAACTTCAACTGTTGATTTTGCAACACAAAAATTGTTTGTCGAACCTACAGGTGCGGTAAAAACAGATAAGTTGATCGATGACATTAAGCAAACTGTAACACGCGTTGAACCTGAGGTCAAAGTTACCTTGGGATCTAAGGGTAAGAGTGATGAACACAGTCATGATCATGAGAGCAGTAATACACAACAACTGATTATTCGTTTAGCGGTGAGTGGGGCGTTGACAGCTATTGCAGCTCTCTCACCCATTCCTTTCATTTTGGATGTTTCGCTGTTTGTGATCGCCTATGCCATCATCGGTGGCGATATCGTTTATCGGGCTTTTAGAAACATCCTCAGAGGACAAGTATTTGATGAAAATTTCTTAATGACGATAGCGACTCTAGGGGCTTTTGCTGTTGGACAGTTTCCTGAAGGTGTGGCTGTTATGCTCTTTTATCAAATCGGAGAACTGTTTCAGGGCATTGCTGTCAATCGCTCACGCAAGTCGATCAGTGCACTAATGGACATTCGTCCGGATTACGCTAATCTAAAAGTGAATAATGACATCAAAAAAGTTGCACCTGAGGACATCAGCGTTGGCGATGTCATTATGATTAAGCCTGGTGAAAAAGTGCCTCTTGATGGAAAAGTTATAGATGGTCGTTCGATGGTTGATACATCAGCTCTGACCGGGGAATCTGTTCCAAGAGAAATTGAAGTAGGCAACGACGTGCTCGGTGGATTTATTAATAAAAATGGTCTCTTAACGGTAGAAGTAACCAAAGTTTATGGTGAATCGACCGTTGCAAAAATTTTGGACTTAGTCCAAAATGCCAGCAGCAAAAAAGCACCCACAGAAAACTTTATTACGAAATTCGCTCGTTATTACACGCCTGTCGTCGTAATTGCGGCTGCGGCTTTAGCTTTTATTCCACCTTTGGTGATACAAGGGGCAACCTTCTCTGAGTGGATTTATCGTGCCCTTGTCTTCTTAGTGATCTCTTGTCCATGTGCCCTGGTTGTTTCCATACCTTTGGGCTTCTTTGGGGGTATCGGGGGAGCATCTAAAAGTGGTGTTCTCGTAAAAGGGAGCAATTATCTTGAAGCATTGAACGATGTCAAATATGTCGTTTTCGATAAGACCGGAACATTGACTAAGGGTGTCTTTGACGTTACAAACATTCAACCGGAGAACGGTCTTACGGCAGAGAAATTATTAGAGTATGCAGCTTTCGCAGAAATCCACTCTAGTCATCCGATCGCCCTGTCGATTCAAAAAGCGTATGGAAAAGAAATCAATGAAAGTCGCATTCAAGACTACAATGAAATATCGGGCCATGGTATTCAAGTGACCGTCGATGGGAAAGAAATTTTAGCCGGTAATGCCAAACTCATGAACAGAGAGCACATTGCCTTTGAACAAAAATCCGTTGTCGGTACTCTCATACATGTTGCGATTGATAAAAAATATGGGGGATACATCGTTATCTCGGATGAAGTTAAAGAAGACTCAGCCAGTGCGATTCAGAAGCTAAAGGCATTAGGGATTAAGAAAACGGTTATGTTGACTGGCGATGCCAAATCCGTAGGCGAGGCAGTTGGTCGTCAGCTTGGACTGGATGAAATACATGCAGAACTATTACCTGACCAAAAAGTTGATGAGATAGAAAAACTCGATCAACAAAAAACAGCGAAGGAAAAGCTTGTTTTTGTCGGAGATGGTATTAACGATACTCCTGTATTAGCCAGAGCTGATGTAGGTATAGCAATGGGAGGATTAGGGTCCGATGCAGCGATTGAAGCTGCAGACGTCGTTATTATGACAGACGAACCTTCTAAAATTGCAACAGCAATCAATATAGCTAAACGTACACGTCGTATTGTATGGCAAAATATTATCTTTGCCATGGGAGTAAAGGGAATCTTCCTTATTCTTGGTGCAGTGGGGATTGCGACCATGTGGGAAGCCGTATTTTCAGATGTCGGCGTAACCCTATTAGCAGTACTTAACGCTATGCGTGTCTTAAGAATTAAAAACGTGTAATCTGCAACAAAATATAAGATAAATAAAAAATATATGAAGCTGGTTGTTCCTGACTTGAGAAGGAATAATCAGCTTTTTATGTAACGGTCTATAATGGGCTCCAGAATCTTCGCTCAAGAAAGCGAAGAGTATCGGATTATCCAGTCGATCCCCGGTATTGGTCCTAAAAATCGCTGCCATGATTTTATCTGAAATCGGAGAGATTGGCCGGCTTAATCATGCGAAAAAACTTGTTGCCTTTGCCGGCGTAGATCCTAGCGTTTATTCGTCTGGTAAGTTCACAGCCAACAACAATAGAATCACCAAACGAGGTTCTAAGCGCCTACGCCGTGCTTTGTGCTTAGCCGTCCAGATCGGATTAAGACGCTCTTTTAATAAAAAGATGAGTGCCTTTTATCAGAAAAAATGAGAAGAAGGAAAGTCCTATAAAGTCGCTTAATAGCCTGTGTAAATAAGATTCCTCATTGGATTTACGCGTTATTAAAACGTAAAGAGCCCTTCCAGGATATAACCTAAAACAAGTATACCACCAAATATTTCCAATATATGGAGGGTTATTTGGCGTACACATTTTCAGTTTCACACGATCTTTTATATTTTAATAGAAATACCTTGACAAGATATTAGCTGGTTTTTTGTCATGAAACCCGTGGTTAAATACGAGTATGTCAACATTAGCAAACAACTGTTTTCTTGAATGGCTAATTATACACCAGAAAAATGCTACTTCACAGTTCTCCTAGTAAACAACTTTATTTGAATTTATCAACTTCTAGAGAAATATCACTTTTACATGGTTTCTACACATTTAACGTGTAATCTTATTGCAGTAGAGAAGGAGGGGTAGTTGATACAAAACAACAAATGACGAATGTACTTGTCAATAAGGTAAAAAAAGTGTTGGTCACCCTTTTAAGGGGATCCGATATCGACATGAAAAACAATCAGGAGGTTTCATTGAATGTCACTATTTAAAAGACTGCGTGACCTTACCGTTTCAAATATTTATGCTGTGATCGAAAAGGCAGAAGATCCAGTTAAAATGACCGACCAGTACCTGCGTGATATGCAGGAGGACTTACAAGAAGCTGAACGGGGAGTCGCTGCACAAATTGCTCTTGAAAAAAAATTCAAGGCCCTTTACGAGGAACAAAAAGCTCTTGTGGCTAAACGTGAAGAACAGTCACACCTAGCTGTTGAAACAGGAGACTTGGATCTGGCACGAAGAGTTATCGAGGATAAGCAAAACGCTGAACGAAAAATGACTGAGTACAAGGAACGCTACGAACAAAATCAGGTGTCTGCAGAAAATCTTCGTCAAAAACTAGACGAGATGCGAAAGCAGGTTGCCGAGCTGAAGGATAAACGGGAAACTCTTGTCGCACGTGTTAACGCCGCCGAGGCGCAGAAAAAGATTAATGACACCATGTCTGGCTTTGATTCCAATACAGCGATGGCCGGACTGAAACGTATGGAAGAAAAAACATTGCAGCTAGAAGCCGAGGCGGAAGCAAGCGGGGAAGTCTATAAAAAAGAAAAATCCATCGATGAAGAGTTTGAAAATTTGGGGAAGGACAAGAAGGTCGAAGATGAACTGGCACAGCTCATCGAACAGCATAAAAAATAAGGGATAACAATAGGCAAATCAATGAGCCGGCACGCCGAGAAAATTACAAAAGACGGCTGTCGGTTTTATTTTTACAAGTTGAAAGGAGATAAAAAATGTCCCTATTTCATCGAATCATCAATTTAGTAAAGAAGCCAGAACCACCGATTGAAGAAAAAACTCCTTACACTTTATCTATTGGTGATATTGTTGATCTTTCACTTAATAGTTATACCGTTGCGGGTCGAGTGTTATTCCCGCAACGCCAGGAAGCTTTTTTTACGATAAAGGATGGGAGTACGATCAAATATTTACGGGTTGCTAAGAGGGAAAAACTGGAGCTGTCTCTTTATGAAGCGATTGATGGACGTCTGGAAGATATTAATGAGATTCCAACGACCATTGAAATGGAAGGGGCATTGTATCATATGGAAGATCAAGCGGTAGGCGCAGCCCATTCTTCAGGTGATACGCCTTTTGCATCCTCTAGTGAACGTTATCTTTGGGACTTTCAATCAGATAACTGGAAACTACTGCGAATCGAATGGCAGGCTGGCCAGATGATGTTGTATGAGGGAGAGGATGTCCTGCCAATGGACGTCAGGATCATTCAGTCATGAAAAAAAGGAAGCGTTAAATATGATTAAGCGATTGTCAAACAGCATAAAAATTGTATTGGCTATTGTACTCGGGGCTTCCCTTTTAACCGGATGCTCCGCATCCGGCTCCGGACAGCTAGCCGTTACCGGTGGCTATCCGCTGACCTCCGTATCCAAAAACGGAAATCAGGAGTCCTATATTTATCAGGCTGACAAACAGTCGGTTCCAGAAGTAGCCAAGAAACTAAGCGACCAAAAGAAGCCGGATCAGATCTCAAGAAACGACAACCAGCAAATGTTCCTTGTCTATTCTGATGAATTATATGATCTTCAAAGAGACAAAAAGAACCCCGATAATACCCTGATTGAAGTAAGTAATAAAGAATTTGTTCGCAACAATTACAGTTCGTCGTTTTTGAAAGGCTATCTGTCTGCCGTTCTCTTGGATCGATTGTATCAATTGGGAAAAGGCGCTCTAGGTAATTATCGTGGCTATACGGATGGTAATACAATTCGGCCAATGGTAAAGTATCAGCCCCCTACCGCCAGCGAAAAGAAAACGATCCCTCCAATAACGAAGCAGACAACCGGTTCGATTATTAAGCGTAGCAGCTCCGGGAATAACTCGAACTCGTTTTCAAGTACATTCTCAAGAATAAGGAATAGCGTTACAAAAGATGTAGGACAGGCGATTAATTCGGTTGAGAGAAATACGGGGAAAATCTTGAAATCAGATACGGGTCAAGGAACGAGTAAAGTTTTTCCTAAAAATTCAAGAATTTCAATCCCAAAAAATAATTCTCCACCAAAAGTCAAATTCAAAAGTTTTGGAAGGATCATGAGAAGAAGCAGATAAATTCGATTGTCAATAAATTGATTACAAAACTACGGTTCGCTTTCAATTTAATGGTCGTCTATGAAATTCTGTTCAGGACTAAGCCGTAAAAGAGAGGCTTAGTCCTTTTCCTGACAGAAATACGAATCCACTATTTTTACACTTCTTCAGGCTTATGTGGTTCAGATCAAAATATTTCATATGGGTGTGTGTGCGGATGCATTTCAAAAAATCCAGTGTATTTCAGTCCCTGCTTGCCATCAATCTTGCGTTGTTTATTATTTTCCTGTCAATAGAGCTTGCTCTGCTCTTTAAACCTCTGTACTATTTCGATATTTGGTATCTTGGTATTGACAAGATCGCGGGTATCAGCACAGCTAGAATTGTGGAAAACTATAATTACATGATTCAATATCTTGTCGATCCAAGGCCTCAATCCTTTAAACTTCCATCCCTGCCCTACTCAGTTCGCGGACAAATTCATTTTGGGGATGTCAAAAGGATCTTCACTTCGATTGAGCTGCTCTTTATTGTCACAGGCTTGGTCAGTGTGGCCGGCCTGTATCGCGGTATTAAGTATGGAACGATCAGCGTTCTGAAAAAAGCGTCTTTCATTCTTCTCTCCTTCATTATCGTTACTTTAACTGCTTTCACCTTGAACTTTGATGCATCATTCACTTTGTTTCACGAGATTTTTTTTAGAAATAATTACTGGCTGTTCGATCCGGTTACAGATCCTGTGATCATGATCCTCCCGGAAGCCTTTTTTCTACATGCCGCTTTATTTATTTTGATGTGGATTGTTATAGGCATGATTTTATTAAGTGTATGTCATAGGAAGTTATTAAAAAAGTGGAAAAATAAGTCCGTTTTCTAATCAAACAATCCATAGGAAGAGATCCAGTTTTTTTTTTTAAGTATCACTGGATTTAAAAAAGAAACTAGGATGTATGCTACGCATGATTTCAATTTGTTAATATATGTAATCTGGAAAATTTGCTGTATGATGAGAGAAGGTGATGAGTATGAAGAAATTACAAGTCTTAATGGTGGATGATGACTGGAAGTTGCGCAATTTGCTACGCATCTACTTATCTAAAGAAGGTTTTGATACCGTTGAGGCAGCGGATGGCAATGAAGCGATGCTGAAAATTAAAAATCACTCCTTTGATCTGGTCATCCTTGACGTGATGATGCCCAATATGGATGGTTGGGAGGTGTGCCAGTCGATTCGGAAGACACAATCCGTTCCTATTCTGATGTTAACGGCTCTAGGTGAGACAAAAGAAAAGGTCCAGGGGCTGGAACTCGGGGCTGATGATTATCTGACAAAACCCTTTGATCCAGAGGAATTAATTGCCCGCGTTCATGCGCTGATTCGCCGCGCATCCTCGACCTCTACTGAAAAAACAAATAACGATGTGCTGAATTTTCCCGCACTAACGATTGATAGAGATGGACGCCAGGTTTTTGTTCATGATCAATCGGTGGATTTAACCCATAAAGAATTTGACCTTTTTGCTACGCTGGCCAAAAATAAAGGACGTGTTCTGTCCCGTGAACAGTTGATCGAACAAATATGGGGCTATGATTTCGAGGGGGATGCGCGTGTTGTCGATATCCACGTTAAAAATATCAGAGAGAAATTAAAGAGATCCGGTTTAGTCTATAACCCGATTCAGACAAGCTGGGGAGTCGGTTATAAATTTGAGGCAGAGGTCGGAAAATCATGAGTATCAATCGAATCGGGTTGAAATTGGGCGCGGCTGTTATCGTGCTGATGATTGTGATTCTCGTATCCTCCGGTCTTGCTGTTGATCGATTGTTCACAAATTTCTATGATGCTCAAATGAAGGACAATACACAGGAAATTGCTGAACACTTTGCAACCATGGCAGAATCCAATGATACTTCTTCACAATCAATGATTCGAGCTTTTGCTAAATTTTCAGATGTAAAGGTCTTCTGGTTGAATGATGAAGGAAGGATTTTGACGCTTCCAGGGGAGAAACAGCCGAATCTGTCTTTTATACGGTCACGCGATACCCGGCGCCTGCTATCCGGTCATTCTGTAGCTTTTCAAAACCATGATGTTCATGGAAACCGGTTTTATGTTGTAGGTAAACCCATACAAATAGGGAAAACGACTGGGTCTGCGATTTATATTGTCTCTTCTATGAAAAAAATAGACGATTCTTTGCAGAGACTTCGAAATTTGTTGGTACTTTCTGGACTTGGCGCGTTTTTTCTCGCTTTAGGTATGATTCTTATCATGAGTAAACTGCTTTCTCGTCCACTGCTTCGAATGCAGCAAATGACCGATAAAATGGCAAAAGGAAACTGGGATACAAGACTTCAGGTCGGGAGTCGAGATGAAATCGGTATGCTCGGGCACTCCATTAATGATCTGGCTGCAAGTTTGCAAAGATATCGAGATACGCGGCGAGCGTTTTTCTCAAACATTTCACATGAACTTCGAACCCCAGTCACTTATCTTCAGGGTTATGCTAAAGTTCTGACAGATGGATTAGTTGATTCTGATAAAGAAAAAAAACAGTACCTTTCCATTATATATCAAGAATCCGTTCGTCTCGAACATTTGATTAATGACCTGTTTGACCTCTCGAAAATGGAGGAAGGACAGATCAAACTTAATATGGAATGGATGGATCTGAAGATAACCATAAAAACAGCTGTTCAGAAAGTTAAACTTAAAGCAGAAAGTAAACGACTAAGCTTACAGCTGGATTTACAAGATCAGGTTCCTCTTATTCGAGGAGATCGTAAACGGATGGAACAGGTGCTGTTAAATTTACTTGAGAATGCCATCCGTTATACGGAGAAGGGCAGCGTTCTTGTACGACTGACCGGGAAGAAAGAAGCAACTGTCCTTTCCGTATCAGACACAGGCATTGGTATTTCTAAAGAAGAGTTGCCTTATATCTTTGAACGATTTTATCGAGTGGAGAAATCACGTGCGCGTGAATACGGGGGGACTGGATTAGGCCTGTCTATCGTCAAAAAATACGTTGAAATGCAGGACGGAACGGTTCGAGTTGATAGCCAAATGGGCGTCGGGACTACTTTCACATTGATCTTTACTCATGAAAAAAAGCAGAGAAGGGACGGGATGAAATAATGAAGAAAATTGATTGGTTCTTTTCACTTTTTTTAATTATCGTTGGACTAACCTGCCTTCTCTTCTCAGCCAATGCTTTTGGTCATGAGAGTTTTCTTGCATTTGGGAGGATTTTTTTCAAAGTCTGCATGTGGGTCGCCTGCCCTGTGATCCTCTTTGGCAGCCTGTATTTATGGTTCCATTACAGGAACAAAGAGTAATATGTAAATCTTTTTTTATTTTTTCAACAATTACTCGCCTTCTACATGTTTTCCACACAGATTCCACACATTTCTTTCCTATAATCATTATTGAAGAATGAGAGGAGGAAGAAATCAATGGACTGGTCTTGGCTACTATTACTCGCTTGTCCCCTTATGATGCTCCCGATGATGTTTATGATGATGAAGGGAAATCATTCAGAAACGGATCATTCTGAACATCAAAAAAGCTCGAATGAATTGAACGACCTGAAAGAACAGAATAATCTTTTGCGGGAACAGCTTCAACAGCTTAAAAACAAGGATTAATAATCAAAGTTTACGAGGAGGAATTTTTTATGTCTTGTTGCGGAAATCACAATCATGAAGGTCATCAGTCTGAAAACCATCAACACAGCACACATCAGCATATTCATGAGAAACAGAATGAATTTGACGCGTTAAAAGAACAGAATGATCAGTTGCGGAAAGAACTTCAGCAGCTGAAAAGTAAACAAGCATAACGAGATTGAGGAGGGATTTTTGATGAATTGTTGCGGGAATCATGATCATAACAGTCAGGGTCACGAAAATCAAAATCAGGGAAATGAAAATCATAGTGCTCATGGAACTCATCAACACAATCATAACCTTATGATGGCAGTCTGCCTCATTATTCCAATAGCTGTGATCATTGGTCTGTTTTTCACAGGCGGATTTTCAGGATCAAATAGTTTGCTCATACTCGCGGCTGTACTTATTTGCCCGTTGATGCATCTGTTCATGATGCCGGCTATGATGAAGAAAGGTAATGGACATCATCATTGACTTGAAAAAAGTTTCAATTCGACTTTTCTTTATAGGGACGAAAACTCTATCGGGTTTTTCGTCTCTATTTAATAAGGATCTCATTAATCAGTGCAGATAATAAAACCAGTATGTAAAAAGAGGTGAAATGTAGATTGACAAAATCAAAAGATGAAAAAGCACAACCGGGGACTTTAGCTTGGCAAAAGCAAAAAATAAGAGAAGAATATGTTTGTCCCATTTTAGAAAAGGAAAATGAATCAATGAGAACACGGAGAGGATCTAAACGGAATCTTTTTAACAAAAGAACCGTTAGAACTGAATTTTAATCAGGTGTTGTTAAGCTGAACTCTGCAGATAAGAGTAAAGGGAATACTCTTATCGCTGTGACTTAGAGCTGCCACCGATGTGGCTTTACATAAAGAATTCACATCTCCATCAGATAATTAAATGATGAACGGTGAAAATTAGAGTGACTTTCACTTTTGAAATACAGGGTTCCTTATGCGTGAGTGGAGGAGACGGATGAAACGCGTCTATAGAAATATGATCATTTATGTCTTTATCGTTCTGGTTGTTGCAGGCGTGACCAAATGGCTGACCAGTCCAAACAACATTGTTGAACCGATGTCTTTCAGTACCTTTCAACAACATCTTGCCAAAGGGGATGTCAGAGAACTGACGCTTCAGCCGGATGGGAGTGTCTATACAGCAACAGGCCGCTTGAATAATGGAAAAAAGAATACGACATTTAGAGCCTATGTCCCGGCAAGTGAAAAGGAAATCAATCAAATTACTTCATTGGCTGAACAATCCAATTTGACTATTCAACCAGAAGCAAGTACACCTGGTTGGGTCGTATTTCTTACTTCACTGATCCCATTTGTTCTCATGTTCTTGCTGGTTTTCTTTCTCATGAATCGTACACGTGGTGGCGGCCAAATGATGAGCGTTGGTAAAAGTAAGGCTAAACTTTATAAAGAGGATAATCATAAAGTCACGTTTAAAGATGTGGCGGGTGCGGATGAAGAAAAGCAGGAATTAGTTGAGATTGTCGATTTTCTAAAAGAACCGAGAAAATTTGTTGCTTTGGGTGCAAGAATACCAAAAGGCGTTTTACTTGAAGGACCTCCGGGAACAGGGAAAACATTGCTGGCGCGTGCGGTTGCCGGAGAAGCGGGTGTTCCCTTCTTTTCAATCAGCGGCTCTGACTTTGTTGAAATGTTCGTGGGTGTCGGTGCTTCAAGGGTTCGTGATTTATTTGAACAGGCAAAAAAAAATTCACCTTGTATTATCTTTATTGACGAAATTGATGCCGTCGGCCGCCAGCGAGGAGCTGGTCTGGGCGGAGGAAACGATGAACGGGAACAGACTTTGAATCAGCTGCTCGTTGAAATGGATGGCTTTGCGGCCGATGAAGGAATCATAATCATTGCAGCGACAAACAGGCCGGATATTCTGGATCCCGCTTTGATGAGACCAGGCCGTTTTGATCGCCAAATTCCAGTTAGCCGTCCAGATCTGAATGGACGTGAGGCTGTACTTCGAGTTCATGCACGAAACAAACCTCTATCGAAAGATATTGATTTGAAAACGGTAGCTAAGTTGACACCAGGATTTTCCGGAGCAGATTTAGAGAACTTGTTAAATGAAGCAGCACTGGTTGCTGCACGCGTCAACAAGATCGTCATTGATATGGAGGATATTGATGAAGCAGTTGAACGTGTCATAGCAGGGGTCGCAAAGAAATCACGTGTCATTTCCAAAAAAGAACAAAATATTGTTGCCTATCATGAATCTGGGCATACAATCATTGGTCTAGCTCTAGACGGTGCCGATGAGGTGCATAAAGTGACGATTATTCCACGTGGACAGGCAGGTGGGTACACTATTTCTTTGCCTAAAGAAGATCGCCATTTAATGACCAAACCGGAACTGCTGGAACAGATCACCGGCCTGCTTGGTGGCCGTGTGGCTGAAGAGATCACATTTGGTGAAGTATCTACGGGCGCTAGCAATGATTTTCAGAGAGCTACAAATATCGCAAGACGCATGGTGACTGAGTGGGGGATGAGTGAGAAGCTCGGTCCTTTGCAGTTTGGAAATAACGGTAGTCAGCCCTTTCTAGGTATGATGCAAAATGAACAAAATATTAGTGACCGGGTTGCTTACAAAATTGACACCGAGGTGCAGCAAATCATTAAAAGACAATATGCACGTTGTAAGGAATTGCTGGTGGAACACCGTGATAAACTGGAGCTGATCGCGCAAACCTTGCTGAAAGTTGAAACACTGGAAGCCGAACAAATTAAGGCATTGTATGAACGTGGAGAATATATCGAACTCAGAAATAATCGTTAAGGCGAGAAAATGTATTAAAATAGTATGTATTTTAAAAGTTCTTTAAGAAAATTACATTAAGATGGACGCTTCGTGAGAAACATAGTGATCCCAACGAAAAGTCAATATTTTTGATGAGGTTATAAATGAAAAAGGTTAAATTGGGCAGATGTCAATTGCTCAATTTAACCTTTTTGTAGATATTAACAGTTTCTACACGTTTTCAACTCAGAATCTACATGATTATCAATTAACATTACTTTATGCAAGAGGAGGTCCCATTGGATATAAAATACTTAAAATAGACACCATGAATGATGGTATAGCATAAGGGATATCTCTTACTAAGAAACAACAGTATAGAAAACAAACTGAGCATTAGATTTTCATTTATTAAATACTTTGGAGGGGAGAATTGAAAATGGAAGCTGAAAAAACACAGCACATGCATGAACATCACGATCATGAGCATGAGATGATGACCGGTCACATCAAGCCAGAACAAGGTCAGCAAGGAGAATCAACTGAGGAATTAGAATATCGGTCGCTAATGAAGAAATGGTGGCTGGCAGCTACTGTATCTGTTCCTGTTATTTTAGTTTCTTACCCTAATTTATTTCCTGGGTTACGTGAGCTGCTTCCGATGGGAAGCCAGCAACTGTGGTGGGCCAGGTTAATCATGGGAATACTCGCCTTGTTCGTCGTGATCCGAAGCGGTGGTCAATTCTTCGTTGGCACCTGGGAAGGCTTGAAACAGCGCTCCGCCAATATGAACACGCTGATCGCAACCGGTGTTTCGGCGGCGTGGCTCTATTCTCTGGTCGCCCTGTTCTGGCCGCAAATTTTTCCGAGACCTGAAATGGCTGATGTCTACTATGATGTCACTACAGTTGTCACGGCGCTTGTTGTTCTTGGATCGGCGCTGGAAGTAAAAGCTAAAGGACGTTCATCCGAAGCCATTAATAAACTGGTTGCCCTTCAGCCTCAGACAGCCAACGTTGTCAGGGATGGAAAAGAAGTCAAGGTACCGTTAGAGGAAATAAATATCGGTGATCAAATTATTGTCCGTCCCGGTGAAAAGGTCGCCATAGACGGAACCGTTGTCTCAGGAAGTTCAGCTATTGATGAGTCGATGCTGACCGGAGAATCTATACCTGTGGAAAAGAATGAAGGCGATGAAGTTTTCGGAGGGACGCTGAATAAAACAGGAAGTTTTACATTCAAAGTAACCAAAGAACAAAAGGACTCGGCATTAGCCAATATTGTGGAAATGGTGAAGCAGGCCCAGGGATCGCGTATTCCCGTTCAGAAAGTTGTCGATCAGATTTCGTCAATCTTCACTCCGGGTGTCATTATTGCGGCCATACTCGGCTATATCGTCTGGTATGATTTCGGGCCGCAGCCGGGATGGGTATATGCGTTGATTGTTGCAGTGACGACCTTAATTATTGCCTGCCCATGCGCGCTGGGAATGGCAACACCGATGTCCCTGACGACCGGTATTGGAAAAGGAGCGGAAAACGGGATATTAATCCGCTCCGGAGAAGCGCTGCAAATCGCACAGAAACTAAGGACGATCGTCATGGATAAAACCGGCACGATAACGGAAGGAAAGCCTTCACTGACGGATATCGTTCCCCTTGGAAAATTTACTGAGGAAGAACTCCTTCTCATCAGCGCTTCGGTTGAGCAGGGATCCGAACATCCGCTGGCATCCGCTATTGTGGAAAAGGCTAAGGAGAAAGGGTTGACGCCTGTTAAGAGTGAGGGCTTCAATGCGATTCCGGGACATGGAGTTGAAGGAACGGTCGATGGAAAAATGATCTATTTCGGTAATTTAAAACTGATGAAGGAAAAAGGGATTCCTCTGGACGGCTTTAACTCTTATGCTGCCTCGATGGCCGATCAGGGAAAGACGCCGATGTTCCTGGCGATCAATGGGGAAGCCGGTGGCATCGTTGCGGTTGCCGATATCGTCAAGAAGGACTCGCTTTCCGTTATTCATGAATTGAAATCAATGGGCCTGGAAGTCGTGATGATTACCGGGGACAACGAGCGAACGGCCCGCGCGATCGCCAAACAGGTGGGCATTGATCAGGTCCTGGCGGAGGTCCTTCCTCAGCATAAGGCGGAAAATGTCCGCAGGCTTCAGGAAGAAGGGAAGAAAGTGGCGATGGTCGGCGACGGCATTAACGATGCACCGGCACTCACACAGGCCGATGTCGGTATTGCCATTGGAACCGGAACGGATGTCGCCATTGAAGCAAGTGATATCACACTCATTTCCGGGAGCCTGGAGGGGGTTGTTAGGGCTATTAGAGTCAGCCGAGCCACGATGAAAAACATCTACGAAGGTTTATTCGGCGCCTTTATTTACAATGCAATCGGTATTCCCATTGCCTTGGGTGTGCTCTATCCCTTCACGGGCATCCTGTTATCGCCGCTGGTTGCCGCAGCAGCCATGGCGTTCAGTTCTTTAACTGTTGTCCTGAACGCGAACCGTTTGAAACAATTGAAACTTAAATTTAATTAAAGAGGGGAGAATGATTCAAATGAATTGGTTTGTTACAGTTGTTGGACTGTTATTAATTGGTGTGATCGCCTGGTACTTCTGGGGACCGAAAAAAGGAGGAAGCCTTGCGGAAACGAATGCTTCCGGTTTTCAGGAGGCTAAGATCCTGGTTAAAAACGGCTATAATCCGTCCCGTATTGTTGTCCAGAGCGGGAAACCGGTTCGATTTGAGTTTACCCGTATAGAGACAGGAGCCTGTGACGGAATGGTTATTTTTCCTGGATTTGAGAAAAGCGCGACGCTGCCGGCTGGAGAAAAGGTTATTGTTGATCTCCCTCCCATGAAAACAGGATCCTATGACTTTACCTGCCAGATGGGGATGTTCAGAGGAAAGATTATTGTGAAAAACTAAAAAAATAAAACAAGAAACAATGAGCTGGTTTATAGATTATTTATGAAGAGGAGATTTGCTCATGCCTGATGGAAAATACGCGTACGGTCTATGGGGTGCTGTCCTATTCAACATCGTTTTCTTCGGACTGTTTGCTTACTCCGTGTTTAAACCGACGACAAAACGGGACTGGAGAACTTTGGGGGCATTTACAGGGTTTATGGTCGCTTTGTTCAGCGAAATGTTTGGTTATCCCCTGACCATCTATATCCTGACATCTATCCTTGGGAAGAATTATCCAGTTCTTGATCCGTTCAATCATATTAATGGTCATCTATGGGTGGCAGTAGCAGGAGGATCTCCGATTTTATTTGATATTCTTCACCCTTTAAGCAATGTGTTTATTTTTGGCGGATTGATTATTATCGGGATTGGTTGGAGAAAAATACATTCAGGGGAAGGAAAATTAGTCACGGATGGGATCTACCGATTTATTCGCCATCCTCAATACACCGGTTTCGGAGTGGCAATTATCGGTTTTCTGATTCAATGGCCAACGTTAATTACACTCATTATGGCGCCTACTTTACTGATTATGTACAGGAAACTGGCAAAAAGAGAAGAACAGAACATGATTCAAGAGTTTGGTGAGGAATATCTCGAGTATATGAAAAAGGTACCTAGATTCGTTCCAAAGATACATTTAACTAATTTCACAAAGAAGGAAACAAATTAAAAGAAACTGACAGATGATCCTTTTACTATTTATACATGGATTCTTTTAATCATTAATTTTAGTGTGGTAGATTACTCACTCTCTGTGTTCCTCCGTGATTAATTTGAGAAAACATTAAAACATTGAACAAACAATGATGGTAACCGGACCGCTTCACATAATCGACCAAACTTATCTGTGTATCAATGCTGTTCCAAAACGTACTAACTTACACATCCCCCCATCTTCCATAATCAGCACTAAAACCTTCGCCAATCAAGCGAAGGTTTTGTCTTTGATTTTTACTCTTTAACTTTCGCGAGTCGTAAACTGTTCAATGTGACAATTATTGTAGCTCCCACATCAGCTAAAATAGCAATCCATAGTGTTAGCCACCCTGGGAAAATAAGCAATATAGAAATAGCTTTAATAGCTAGTGAGAACGTGACGTTTTGTTTAATAATCGCCAAAGCTTTACGGCTCAATTTTATTGTGTAGGGCAATTTTGTTAAATCATCAGACATAAGGGCAATGTCGGCTGTCTCTAAAGCTGTATCTGTTCCAGCACCCCCCATAGCAATACCCACAGTGGCTTCTGCCAATGCTGGGGCATCGTTCACCCCATCACCAACCATTGCAACCTTTTGCTTCCCACGATAGGACTTAATATAATTTAGCTTTTCTTCCGGTAGCAATTCTGCTTGAATATCAGAAACACCGACTTCTTTTCCTATTGTCTCGGCTGTACTTTTGTTGTCCCCTGTTAACATTACAGTTTGTTCAATACCGGACTGATGAAGTTTTTGGATAACATTCTTCGCTGAATCTCTTAGCTTATCAGCCACAGCGATAAGGGCAAGAATATCTCCGTCCGTTCCAAAAACCATTACTGTTTTCCCTTGCTTTTGAAGGGTTACAATCTGATTATGAATAGCTTTTTTAATCCCATTAGAAAGTGTTTCTTCAAAAAGGTTCGGGCTTCCCACATAGTACATGTTCTGGTTAATTCTAGCCTTGACACCTTTACCAGTAATGGATTGAAAGTCCTCAATCTCAATATCGTTAAATTTCAGCCTTTCTTCCTCAGCCTTCCTAACAATGGCTGAGGCGAGTGGGTGCTGAGATCCTTTTTCAAGAGCCGCTGTTAAGGTTATGATATCTTGTTCGTTTTTATTAAAAGTTACAACGTCTGTAACCTCTGGAATCCCTCTTGTTAATGTACCGGTTTTATCAAAGGCAATAACCTTGAGGGAGCCAGCTTCTTCTAGGTGAACTCCTCCTTTGATAATTACACCGTTTTTGGCAGCATTTCCTATCGATGTGACAATAGCTACGGGTGTAGAAATGATCAGAGCACACGGGCAACCGACAACCAGCAAGGCTAACCCTCGATAGATCCAATCTCCCCAAGAATCTCCCATGAATAAAGGAGGAATCACGGACAACAGGACAGCGAAAATAATAATCGCTGGCGTATAGACTTTTGCAAAACGATCAACAAACGTCTGAGAAGGTGCTTTTTCTGCTTGAGATTCTTCAACTAAATGAATAATTTTAGAAAGAGTTGTATCTTCAACTCTTTTTGTAACTTTGACCTCCAACAAACCTTCTTCATTTAATGTCCCAGCAAAGACTTCGTCATTAATGGTTTTTGTTACTGGTACTGACTCGCCAGTAATAGCGGCTTGATTTAGAGTCGATGTTCCATTAGTCACAACTCCGTCCATAGCCAATTTTTGCCCTGGTTTCACAATCATTGTGTCACCAACCTGAACATCTACAACAGGGACCATCAATTCTTGACCGTTCCGACGAATCAATGTTTCTTTTGGTGCAATTTTCATTAACGATTGAATAGATTGTCTCGCTTTATCTGCTGAATAACTTTCTAACGCTTCACTAATCGCAAAGAGAATAACAACCGTTGCTCCTTCTTCCCATTTACCTATCGCGGCCGCTCCTATAATAGCAATCGTCATAAGAGTGTCCATATCAAAGTCAAGCCGAATCAGATTTTTAAAACCTTCAATGAATAACGAGTAGCCACCGATGATAATAGCCGCTAAAAATCCGATGGTAGGAATCAGACTCAGCTCTCCGTATTGAGTCCCAATAATCCAACTGATTATCAATAGAAAGGCTGAAATGTAGACTTTAAAATTTTCTTTTTGCTTCCAAAATGGTACATGTTCAACAGTTTGTTCTGCTTCATCCCTGACTTTTAATTTTTCAAACGCTCCTGCTTTTTCTAACGCTTCAATGGTTGTGTTTCCAGTAACCATAATCTTAGAAGCGCCAAAATTCACTTTAGCTTCAATCACTCCATCTAACCGCTTTACATTTTTTTCAAACTTGTTCGCGCATTCCATGCAGTCAAACCCTTGAACTCGATATGACTTGACTTGTTGTTCAGACATGAGTTTTCTCCTCTTTTCTGTGCGTCATTGCAATAGAAATTAATTGTTTGATGTGTTCATCATCAAGCGAATAAAATGCCATTTTTCCGTCCTTTCGATATTTTACAAGACCTTGCTTACGGAGAGTGCGTAGGTGATGTGAAGCCGTTGCTATGGAAGAACCAATAATGTTTGCAACGTCACAAACACATAGCTCCTTATCTTGACATAAGGCAAAGACTATTTTTGACCTATTTTCATCAGCAAGCGCTTTGAACAATCGAACAACGCGAGATAGCCCATCATTTTCATTTTTTAAAAGGCCTTGTATGCGATTGACCTTTTCTTCGTCATAGCAATAAATTTCACATGTATCTTTTTCGACCACTAATAGCGACCTCCTTATCATTCAAATATTCATTTGATTATATTATACATCATTTCTTATTTTATTCAAATGTACATTTGAATAAATTTTTTTAGTGTGCTAGAGATGTCAATTATGTGCCATTAACTACAGAAAAATAAGATGATAAAAGATAGATGACTTTTTTTCCTTTGGTCAATCTCCATGACCTTCTTCATTGATATGCATCACCAAAAATTTTTCTATAATCATAACCGAAGTTTATCGTTTCCACATCGTTTCCACACATTTTTGCAATAGGATTCAACTTATAAAGTGATTATTTTTATTAAAAGGGAGGAAGGTTCATGTGGTTTCCAGGACCTGTTTTATTTAGAATCGGACCGATTCCAATTAATACGTTGGGTGCTTCGGTAGCTCTGGCAACGCTCTTTGGTTTATGGTTGATAAATCGTGAGGCCAAGAGGCAAGGTATTCAAGCGGATTACATGGTGGAATTCGCTATTTATTGTGTATTGGGTGGTGTTCTTGGAGCAAGATTGTGGTTTGTTCTCTTCAAATGGCCGTATTACGCTGCTCATCCAGCAGAAATTTTTATGGTTTGGATGGGGGGACTGGCAATACAAGGTGGCATTCTCGGCGGTACTTTAGTAGGAATCTGGCTCGCTAAGAAGCATAAATTGCCAGTTTGGCAGGTAGCCGATATCGTGGCACCGGCGTTAATACTCGGAATGGCGATTGGTCGCATATCAGATTTTCTTACCGGTGACGCTTATGGTATTCCAAGCAATTCCATCTTGGCTGTTTCCTATCCTCCGGGAACATTTGTCTACAACATCTTTGGCAGCACGCCGGTCCTGCCGATGCCCTTATTTGAGGCCATCGGTGATTTGATCATCTTTGGCTTTTTGCTATTGATTAAATATAGAAAACCATTCCAAGGGTTTCTATTCCTTCAGATGTTAATACTTTACTCAACGTTGAGATTTACTTTAGAGTTCTGGAGAGGAGACAGCCTAAGGACATTACTTAATCTGAAAGTCGCTCAATTGACGGCTTTGGCAACGATTATCTTAGCGATCGGTTTTATGATCGGACGCTATAGACAAATGAAAGCTGCTCATCGAGAGTAACAAAGAAAATTAGGAAACAAAGAAAAGGAGAAGCGGCATGAGGAACAGAAAATCTGGATCAGTTTCAGCAAATAAAAAGTCAAATCGAGGGAAAACCTTACTAAAAACCATAGGTTCTGTCCTTTTCGCCATTATTGCTACATCCCATCACTGGCTGCATATACTGTTGATTTCTGTCGGTTTAACGTCGATCGGGGCAGTTTTATTTAATATGCCTCCCCTTTTAAAAGTCATCCTGTTACTCATTTCCCTTGTCATTTCGATCCGGTTTATTTTCGTAGCGAAACGCAAATGGAGACATGAACGCCCGGTCGCATGGGTTTATGCCATCGCTTCGATTCTTTCGATTGTGATTGTATTTTCTGCTGTACCCCAGACAATCAGTACGATCATTCAGCCACCTTCAAACACACAGAATCCTAACAGCATAAACACGCATGACCATAATCATAGTGATATGAATAAATAGTGGTGAAATGATTTTTAGCAAATGGCAAGCAGGACATAGGGTGACTTTCTATTTTTATGAGGAATGTACGTATTTTCATGATGTGAGAATTGCATCAGTCTCTAAAAGATTGAAGGCTAAAAGGTTGGAAACAAAATGGATTCAAAGATTTATGATGTAATTATTGTCGGAGCAGGTCCTGGTGGCAGCTCACTGGCAGCAAAGCTTGCTGAAGTAGGACTTCATGTTTTAATTTTAGAGAAGCAAAGTTTTCCACGTTATAAAGTATGTGGAGGCGGGGTTACCAAGAGAGCCCTCCTGAAAATGCCGATTGATATCACACCGATTATTCGAGATCAGATCACTTCACTTATCACGGTGGAAGGAAATCATGACATTCAGGAGTTTAAACATAAAACGCCGTTTATTTATATGGTTATGAGAGACGAATTGGATCAACTACTGGCGAAACATGCCGTTGACTGTGGTGCAGAACTGAAAGAGGATTCCTTCGTTAAAAGAGTGGTCGAGTACGGTGGAAGGGTCGATGTATTTACAAGGGATGAGAAATATTCAGGACGGTATTTGGTTGGAGCCGATGGCGTAAACAGTATCGTTGCGAAACAGGTGGGGTTAATGTCGGAACGAAGGAAAGCTCTGGCATTGGAATATGAATTCAGATGTGACCAGGCAACAAACACAAAATATAAAAACAAAGTTATCATTGAAAAAGAGATTATAGAAAACTGTACAAGAAATTCAATATAGTAAAATCGTACGTCCATTTTTTGAATCCGAAAAACTCTATTTTCACTTGAGTCCATTCTAAAAGATCAATTGATGATATTACCGTCATGATACGGAGCTATGTTTAGGAATAAAGGTTGACTCTGTACTTTGGTACAGGGTTTATATTGTATACCCGATATTCCCGGACTAAATCATGTGGATTTCTTAACCAGCACAACTTTACTTGAACTGAAAAAGATCCCGAATCGTCTTGCGGTCATCGGTTCCGGTTATGTAGGTTTTGAATTAGGTCAGCTCTTTCATCATTTAGGTGCGGAAGTCACGTTGATGTAGCGGAGCAATCAATTATTAAAAAAATATGATCCGGAAATATCGGAAACCATAACACGCGCTTTAACACAACAAGGTATTCCAGACATAACCCCGATGACGATTTGCTTCAAATCAGGATGATGCTGTTTACTGTAGCCATACGTAATGGCAGGTGTCCCGTCCGCCCCATCTGGCGAAGTGTAGCTGCCCTAAAACAAATAGGATGTGGTATCGCTGTGGACACCGGATACCGGGAGACCCGGTTTCTGATAGGCGGAAAGAGACAGGGGTGGAATACACACGCCAGGGGCCGGCCGCGTGCAGGTGATCCAACGCTCGATCGAACGCCGAGGGAGGCGAACGGATCTCATCCCAATCCGGCAGATGATTGATCGTTTCATTAAATTAGTTTTCTCACAAATCACGGAAATCAACTGAGAAGCACCCACCGACAGGGTGAGCACCTGATCTGTTTCCATGACTTTTTGCCATTTCCGAATATTCATGAACAGCTCTTTCCTTCATATTTATTCCTCAATTTATTTCTATCAATCATCGTATTTAGTGATGTTCATCAACATGTTCTAAATCTTACAACATAATTTGTTTCTACATAGTTTCCACACAAAATCCACACATTTATTGATTATCATTATTTTAATAACTAAACCACATTATAGAGAAATTGAGGAGGTTTCAGATAAAAAAATAAATCGCGATTAATTAATTAAACGAAATAATATTGAAATCGAAACATGTCGAAATTTGTCATATTGAACTGTTACGATATGATTAATGGCTCTAGCGGGGGTCTTTCACCTTAAAACTCCAAAGAAAAGAAAAGAAGCTAAAGGGGAAAGATAGTAGTGAAAAGAAAATATTTACGCACAACAATGATCTTGGGTACAGCGTTTTTGTTGATAACGAGTTATACGGAGAGCTACGCACACGCCACTTCAGAACGTCAATTCAATACGAAACAAAGCTTATCTTCTGAGCAACAGTTGTCGAAGAATGATAGACAACAAGATGTAGCGATAAATAGAATTAAATCATCCGAAAAGCAGATTGAGAAGATAAAAAGAAGTGTAGCAGATAAACAATCTAAACTGGTTGAAAGTGAAGCAATATCCGAATCGATGAAAGATCAGATTGATCGGCTTACCAAACAGATCAGTATTAGGGATAAATTATTAAAAGAACGGATACGTTCCATTTACATAAATGGAGGGGCAATCAGTTATCTTGATGTTCTTCTTGGTGCAGATAGTTTTGGAAATTTTCTGGATCGATTATTCGCCTTGAAATTGATTACTGAAACAGATAACAAAATACTGACTGCTCAAGAGAAAGATAAGAAGGATCAAGTATCAAAACAAAAGATACTAAAACAAGAACTGATAAATCTGAAAAATGGATTGGCAGATCTAAAAAAATTAGAAAATGATCTACTTCAGAAACAGAAAGATCAAAAAAATGAGTTAGCGTTATTAAGAAAAGAAGCATCCAAAATTAAAGAAAAGTCAATGGATAAGAAGGAAGAAAAGGACATTGTAAAGGCTCAAACGAGTTCAGCAGAAAATAGAGCATCGACTTTATCATTAAAAAAGTTATCGTTAAACAAATCAGATTTTATTAATCCTACTCAGGGTTATATCTCATCTGGGTTTGGTAATCGGTCATTTGATAACAGCTTTCATCCAGGAATTGATATAGCTAACAGTGAGGGAACACCAGTTAAGGCTGCAGCTGACGGAGTAGTTTTCAGAGCGTATCAATCTTCAAGTTATGGAAATACGGTAATGGTTTCCCATCAAATTGATGGAAAATTGTATACGACGGTCTATGCTCACCTAAACGCTTATAATGTATCTACAGGTGAACGAGTGACTCAGGGACAAGTGATTGGCGGAATGGGTAATACAGGCGAATCATTTGGGTCTCATCTGCATTTTGAATTGTATATAGGCCCTTGGACTCCACCACCACATAAAGGGGCAGTTAATCCAGTGAGCTATATTCAATAAAAGCCGTTTGAATTTCGATTAGATTTTAGTAGAATACAATTATAAAATCAGGTATAGAATAAAAAATTTTTATACTAAGCTTGTTGGCAATTACTCGAGGAGCCTGAATGCCGGCTTCTTTAAAGGCACTTAAACCGGCAATTTCACCTGCGTAGAAGCTTTGCGGTTGATTCGGCTGGATGAGAAGAAAATAGCTTTCCTTGCCGGTATCGATTCGGTAGGCTTGATTGACATCGCCTCCGCCAACACGCGTTACCTGTCTTACATCCTCCAGCGGCAAATGATTTATCCAGTCACTGACCATCTTGTTTCCTCCTCATTGTCAATTGCTTTACTCTAATTATAGAAGGTTTGGAGCTTATTGTTCCATTCGATTCTAGTATTCATCCTTGAGTACTAATCCTTGAGTACTAATCATCCACGATGATACAGGATCTGCGAAACAGAATATTTTGAACGGTAGGATGGATTTGGAAGCGCCACTCACCGTGGTTCGTTCAATTTTTTTAATTAAACAAAAAAGCATCACTCCAACATGGTTTAGGAACGATGCCTGTTCTTTATTTTGCAGTTATTTCTTTAGATTGATGATTTCTTTTATTGATAACCCAGTTAACTCGGAGATGGTGTGGAGATCCATTTGCTTTTGAAGCATGCGCAGCGCCATCTCTTTTTGAGCTTCAATTTTGCCCTCGGTTTTACCTTCAGCCATACCTTCAGCTTTACCCTTCTTCACCCCGCGATCATAGAATGAATTCGGCCATTTGATCACTTGTTCACGCTCATCCTTAGGCAATTCACGGACTTCCTTCATGAGTTGATCCACCTCATTTTCGTTCAGATTTAAATAGGTCTCAAAGAAACCGTTGATCATGCTGCTGCGTGCTTCATCAAGCTGCAAACCAGCCATCTGTCTGAGAAAGGCAAGCCGAACGGCTACACGCTCTTTTTTCTTATAATTCATTTTACTCATCAATGCGGCACTAACAGGATTGTTGCTGTGCATGAATACACGCCAATTCATCTTGCCTAATTCCATCTTTAAAAAACGAAACGTCATGGCATCAAGGAATGGTGTTTTGATGACAAATTCATTGGGTTCATCCCTACCTCCATCATAGCTGAAAATGGCAATAGGTAAAACAGGTTTTCTGAATTTTAGATAAATCATTGAGAAATAGGTGAACATTCGTTGTGGGAAGTGCTCCTGATGCGTATTTTGCGCTTCAATATGAATAATGAGCACGCAATCCTTTCTGTTCTCTTTAAAACGTGTTTCGGCAATCACATCGGCACGTTTCTTATCACCGTCAATGAGATCCGGAAATAATTCTTCAGATAAGAACTTCTTATGCGACAGATCGAGAGCATGGAAGACTTCTGGGAAAAAAGCTTCAAGAAATTCGTCAAAAAAGTTATGCAGCAATTCTTTGAAGAGGCGGTCGTGATCAGTCACTCGATCATGCTCCTTTGGGGAAGGGATTGGATGTGGAGGATAGGCATGAATCTAAAAAATAATTGAAATCATTTTCGTTAGGGCGTAATCAGCAAAAGTACAACGGCTGATTCTCTTGTACGGCCCGATCCATACCGCCAATCAGTGAACGAATTTCCTGTTTAAAATTCACTTCTGGCCAATGAGCGGTCAGCTCGTTTAATCGTGGTGCTACTCGTTGACATTCTTCTACAGACAAGCTGCCATCACAGTCTGAATGATCAAGCAATGGAATAATTTCATCATCGAAATCAGCAAATGGGGTCGTACCGCCGAACCCCTCCATTTTATTTAAGTCCATACCGATCTCAGAAGCAAGCATTTCTCTGAATTCATGAAAAAGCCCGTATGTCCAATAAGCGTCACAGTGACTGAAATTGAGGCCGATACATATCACTCCTTTTGTCGTTTCTTTCATTATCAAATAAACCTCAAATCAATTGCAAACGACTAAAATGCTGAAAAGGAACCAATGTTGGCGCTTTCTCAGGGCGTAGAAAATATACTTCAGGCCAGATCTATCAAGAAAAAGATTAAAAATGACTAAATTTGCTTTTTGTTATCAACGTTATTCATGTCTTTGTCTTTTCGTCCACGTTAATGTCCGCTTTTTGGATTTTAATTTTTTCAGTTTCTTGATCCCTAACCAGGAAAATATAGAAAAAATGACGAGAAAAAGAGCATAAACATAGGTCAACGGATACAGAATGAAACCGACCAAAGACCTTGTGTTCATTTTTGAAATAAACGTCTGGTAAGGATTGCTTTCGTTATAGCGAAGTGTAATGATTTGAAGCTCGTTTATGACGAAACAGTATCGCTTTTTAACATGATTTAGGGGTATTCTATATCCATCAAGTGAAGAAGATAAGTACTTGATTAAGCGATTCAGTGTTTGAGATTAGGCTGTGAAACGACAAGGTTTTTTGCAAAATGTAGATTCTAGTTATTAGAAAATAAAGTGATCAAAGGAGAGATGGAAATGTCTTATATCGTTGATTTTAAAAATGTATCTACGGTTGGATTAGAGTCTTCACCTGTAGCAGAAACGCTTGCTGGTTTACGTGCTAATGAGGCTCGGTATTTTATGAACAAATACAAGCATGAATTTACGGTTGTACCGGCTAGTGAAAGCCAGGAGACTCTTGACTACGTGAACCGAATTTTGAAAGAAGAACGTGATCTTGAATTTGCGGCCAAGCCTCTCGAAACATCACGTTTTCAAGTGGAAAATATCAAATTTGCCTACGTCTTTTATGAGGACGGCCTTGAGGTTAACGTTATGTATACGGTTGATAACCCTAAGAAGCGGGCCGTTGGTTTTAAGCTTTCTGAAGGGATGGAGATCCCCAAGGAGTTAGAAGAAAAATTTAAGTTTGCTCGGCAGAAGTCGAAACTTGCTGGAACGATTCGGGGTTCGTTTTTTGTCATAAAAAGAGAATATTAAAGTAAGCAAAAGTAAAAGTGGAGGAATTCAGCCATTTTTCGCACTGGGGCATTCATTGTATTCCTTGAATTGTGTGAGAATATTATCTCTCTGGGCAAAAAATAACTTTCGCTCGCTAGAAAATCTATGGATGGGTTCCTCGGGTAATCTTATTCAGCCATACTGAGCGACAATTTCCACTCATTAATCATTTTATGAGTTAAAAATCTTGACTTGGAGTTCACTCCAAGTATTAGAGTGAAAATGTAACAAATTATGGCAAAGAAGAGATGCAGATATGGAATTTAAAACACTCATTAACGGCACGAAAATGCCAATACTCGGATTTGGCGTGTATCAGGTTAAGGATGCCAATGAGGCAACAGAGGCCGTATTGAATGCAATTCATGCAGGTTATCGTTTAATTGATACGGCTGCATCGTACGGAAACGAAAGGGCTGTTGGGGAAGCCATCAAACGCACCGATGTTGCTCGTGAAGAACTGTTTATCACATCAAAATTATGGGTTCAAGACGCAGGTTATGAAAAAACGACTCAAGCAATTAAGGATTCACTTAAGCGACTACAACTTGATTATCTGGATTTGTACCTTATTCATCAACCATTTAATGATGTATTTGGTTCTTGGCGAGCAATGATTGATGCGCAAAAGGCGGGGCTGATCAAAGAAATTGGCGTATCAAACTTTTCAATCAGCCAGTTAACTAATTTAGCTGAATTTACTGGTGTCAAGCCGTCCATTAATCAAATCGAGGTTAATCCGTTCAACCAAAATAGCAGTTCAGTCGCGTATTTCAGCGACTACGGCGTTCAGGTAGAAGCATGGGCACCATTTGCTGAGGGGCGCAACGGTTTATTTTCGAATGAAACATTACAAAAAATTGGCGATGTGCATCATAAGTCGATTGCTCAAGTCGTTCTGCGCTGGCTCATTCAGCGGGGCTTGGTGGTCATTGCCAAATCAAGTCAGCCAAAACGAATGGCCCAAAATATTGATGTGCTTGATTTTAAGTTGACCGACGCAGAGATGAATACGATTCGTGAGCTTAATATCGGTAAAAGTCAGTTCTTTGCACATGATGATCCTGAAATCATAAAGTGGATGGCAAGTCGGACCATTGACTATTAAGCGGGAGAGGCGGAAATTTGATATCGCACGGGGATTTAATCTCGAATGTTCATGAGTCTAATAAAGGGTGATAATTAATGACTATTAAAGAAGCCTGTGAAATTACTGGGGTGTCGGCCGATACCATTCGTTATTATGAGAAGGTCGGTCTTATTCCCCCAATTGATCGTAAGGATTCAGGTATTCGTAATCTTGATCAACGAATTATTCGTCGAATTAATTTCGCTAGGCAGATGCGGTCCGCCGGAATGAGTGTTGAAGCCTTGCAGAAATATATTCGATTATTTGATGCTAACGAAGATAACACGCAACAACAAATAGCGTTGTTACAAGAACAATTAGAATTGATGGAAGAAAAACGCGATGATCTGCAAGCAGCGATTGATCATTTGCGGTGGAAACTGAATAATTATGACTCGCATATGAGTACTACAGAAGAAGAGTTACGTGCGTTGGAACGAGAGCATAAAACAAATCATTCAAAATTAGATTAAAAACGAATTCTGAGTGACTCAGTCCATGGATGAAATTTCTTGACCCGAGTACCAAATGTCGCTTGAGGATTTTTACTAGTTGCTGTGCACTATTCAAAGTAGTGAAGAATTATACGGGGCATGTTGATGGATAAGATTAAAATCGGAAAAAGTCAGGTTGAAACAGCACCACTTGGACTCGGTACGAATAAAGTCGTATGATCGATTACCTGCGCACCATCAAACGAATCTCGGCAGATTGGATTCGAAATGGAGGTACCATCGGGAACATAAATGAAATCGATATACCCAAAAGATACGCATCCTATGGTGCACCAAGCATCTTTCATTACAATATAAAATCCTTACTGGAATAGGAAAAATGATTTAAGCAGGCTTCCTATAAGCTGTCCCTACAGAGTAGACATTTTAAAAAGCCTACCCAATAGGAGATTTTTGTAATAAAAACGGGATAAGGAGGATACAGAGCGTAAGAAGATAATATCTCAACTTTCAAGGTTTATTCTCCTGTCTTGGCAAAACCGTTGCAGTACAGATAATCGAACCCTTGGTGGTATGTTTTATGAACTCTGTGACGAAATGAATGAACTGGATTGGGCTGTAGCACTGACGCAGCTCATGGATATTCTTCATGACGCCCTAACAAAAACAAAAAAATCAATCAAAAGATGGGTTACTTGTCAACTGACACAATGGATTGAGAGCTTACGTACGATCTGCCCTGGAACTCTTTTTGAAGCTTAAGAAATGACTTCGTTGCTTTAAAAAATAATTCAATGTCCCATCTCATGCCGTACGTACGAATGATTTCCCGTTCTGTAAGTGTGCAGTCGGTACTTAAGATGGCTAGCCATTCACTTTGTTTATTGCGGTTTTGAACGAACACAACTTTGACCGGGACTCCATTAGCCATTGTGGTACGAATAGAACGTAAAATTTCTTTGTGACTGGTTACGGGCTTCGACAGTCGATACAGCGTTCTTAATCCAACCCATTGAGAGCCTACTCGATAGCGCTGATTCGTTGGTTTCACCATACCAATAACATCGATACCTTGATCGGTCAAAGCCTTGATCAAAGGTTGTTGGGTAAACCAGCTGTCCATCAGAACATAGGACGCATCAATTCCGTTCGACAAGGCTCGTTTAACCATGCCAGGTATTTGTTCAGGAGCTGTTTGTAAAGCTTCAATTCGCCTTTTATAGCCGGAACAACGCTTATCAATCGTCGAATCGATATCGTTAATTTTTGCCTTTTCTTTGCTTGAACTAAGGAGTGAAAAATCAATGGGCAGGAACGTTGATCCGTCTGACCATCCCAATGTCAGCATACGAAATCCTTTGTAGTGTCTTCTCTTGGCATGGTCAAAACAATGAGCCAAAAGTTCGACGCGCTTACTGCGGTCGCGATAAAAAGATGAATCATCCAGAATGAGTACTTTAGTGTGGCAGACGCTCGTCAAACGGCTGACTTTCATAATTGTGAATACACTTAATGCAGTCAGGAAGCGGCGCCAGGCAAACTTCGGGTAGTTTAAAAAACGATAAACAGCATCCTTGCCTGGTAAGTCATCAGCTTTATTACTCTCCAGTAAACGATACCAATTTCTTTGGGTAAAAATCAGGCGAAAAATAAGCTGAAAAAGATAACCACTGGAAAAGCCGAAGGCTTTTTGAATTCCTGCCTGACGTAAATGTTTTAGAATCCTCAACTCATTAAAATTCACTTTTATTTCTGATGGCAGTTGATTATTTTGACCTTTTTTCGCTATCATATAGAGGGCACCTCTTCTTTTTGGTAGTGTATTTCGTCAAAATCACTATACCAAAAATTGAGGTGTCTTTCTATTTTGTCAAGGAGTGTAATGAATAGGCTACAAAGCACGTTATATCAAGGGCTATTTCGGATTTTTACTCTGCGAAAGTTGAGTCAATAATAAAAGAGGAATTTGGCAGTTAACTCAAAAAGGTGAAGAGACGGAACTTGTTTATTTTGCAGATATTATTAATGCTGTGCGTATTCTTGAAAAACAACCTAAACCCAAAGAATATGTATTGGATAGTAACAACGAGGAAGAATTTGAAAGCAATGAGGATCTAAATGAAAAGTGGAAAGACAAGGTTCTACAGTTAATTAATCAAAGTTCTCCTAAAGATTTCGAGAAACTCTGTGGTTGGTTACTTCGAGAATCAGGGTTTATTAATGTGTCCATAGAAGGGCGACCAAATGATGGAGGCATTGATGGGTTCGGCGTCAAAAAATCAATGATCCATTCAGCCGTATTACTTCCTGACCAGGTTCTCGATTGGTGAATAATCGGACCGCGAATTTTTTTCAGAGGTGCGTTCAGCAATCGGCGGATTTTGAAAAGAGAATTCTACCCATTGTTGCCGCGGAAACTTGTTGAAATAACATACCGAGCATCACAGGGAGCGTGGTTTGCGGATTCAAAGAATTACCGGATTATCATGTGGCTTACGTTCGCCATGTTGGAAGTTACTTGAACACGGGTCAGGTATGGGAATGTTTGATGACTTGGGCAAGTAAACACGAGATATACCCTACGGAACACTATTTTATTGGTATATCACTCGATGATCCACAGGTTGTCGAAGAGAATAACTGCCGTTATGATGCTTGTGTTCCCCTTCCTGACGATTTTGATTGCAATCTCGACGGCGATATTCAATTTAAAACACTTTCTGGTGGTAGTTATGCACTCTATCCATTCTATAACACGATTGATAAACTGGCCATTGCCTATCAAAGCCTTTTCGGGCAGTGGCTGCCAAGCAGTGAGTACGAGGCGGATGATAAACCGTGTCTTGAATTTTGCATGAATAATCCATTTGAAGATCCTGAAGGAAAAGCCAAAGTCGATTGGTATGTTCCTATTAGAAGAATTTGCGCCGCCAATCTTTAAGAAAGCGAGGTCTCAGTCGAGTTTATAGTATAGGTAATTGCATAAAACAATAAAAGATCCGGTGGTGAATCACTGTGCAGTCCGTGTTTAACTGTGCAACAACCGTGTTTGCAGTAAAGGCGATTTTAAAAGATAAATTAAGATTATTTCGTGTAATCCAAACAATCGGTAATGATGTCGTGGAAGCCTTGGACAGCGTGAATGAACGAGAAGCGACGCCTAATTTAGACGAATTGAAGCGTCTCTGTAATGAAGTCATGAATTTTTACGACGAGTTCAGCATTAAAAGCGTGCGTCCATTCGGCGACATGATTCGGCTGCATGGTGAAGTTCTTCCGGCCAGTAAACGGTGCATGAATGATTACATCCAGCATGTGACCCGTATTTTTCTCGCTGGTTTCGGAGCCGCGCAGGGGTGAAGGGCTTGGGCACCTGTGCAGCTGTGAAATCTCTTTCCTCTTGTCATATTGTGTAAAGTTGAGCGGTTGCCTATTTGGGAGAATGATAGAAATAATATTGAAAAAAAAGTCACCGACGAACAGAAAGGATTGATAAACAAATGAAACAGTATGTCGTTGATGCGTTTACAGATAAAGTTTTTCGAGGCAATCCTGCAGCGGTGTGCGTTATGGATGAATGGATTACGGACGAGTTGATGCTGAAAATCACTGCTGAAAATAATCTTTCCGAAACAGCTTTTACAGTGAAAGAAGGAGATCATTACCGACTCAGATGGTTTACACCAGGTGGGGAAATTGACCTTTGTGGCCATGCAACACTGGCGACGGGGTATGTTATCGCAAACTATTATGAAGAAAATGTAGAAAGAGTCACATTTCAGACAATGAGCGGGGAGCTTGTTGTGTCAAAAAAAGAGGATTTATTTGAAATGGACTTTCCGTCATACGATTTAAAAAAGGTGGACGTGACCGATGAAATGACAGAGGCCATTGGTGTCCGACCGCTAGAGGCATATATGGGCAGAGATCTAGTCTGTATTCTGGAAACAGAAGAACAAGTCCGCAACGTAAATCCTATCCAGGATAAGATAAATAAACTGGATGGACTTTTATTGCATGTTACAGCGGAAGGAAAAAATTATAACTGTGTATCAAGATCATTTGCACCAAAATGCAATGTACCTGAAGATCCTGTATGCGGGAGTGGGCATTGCCATATCATTCCGTTCTGGGCAACGCGGTTAAATAAAAAATCACTCGTTGCTTATCAGGCATCGCTTCGTGGAGGAGTCCTCTATTGTGATTATGAGGGAACCCGGACAAAATTAAGCGGTAAAGCTGCTTTATATTCCATTGCAGATTTATATATCTAAAATCCTGTTAATTATCAAGCAGCCAATACCCGAGAAAAGATTCGTAAAGCAATACATTTAGTTTCCAAAAGCGGGCGTTAACCTCTCGAATCCGCTTTCCAAGATCCAGAGGAACGTTTCAAATACCACTCCACTATCCAAAGCATAGTTGAATTTTCATTTTTTCATGAGTAAATATCATATTTTTAAAGCTTTAACTTTCTGTATTTTCGTGCTACAATATATTATAAATTTGATATTACACTTTTCTTTGTCACCGGATGAAGAAGCTAAAAGTGCTCAAACTTAGGCCGTAGGTTTTAAAGGCGTAAGTTTGGGCACTTATTTTTTTAAGGAGGAATGATGATGTCAATAGTATGTATATTGTCAGAACAAGATTTCCAAGATGCTTAGTCTGAATATCGCCGTATGTGGTGTGGAGGAAGCATATCGACAAAAATCGTCTGCAGCAGGATGCTTGTTTCCGATGGTTTTTTATAAATTTCGAACCCCGGACAGGCCGACGTGGATATTAAGTTAGGCCATTTACCGCAGAGTGGTATATACGGTCTGAAGTTGATGTCGTGGTTTGAAGCAAATACGAAAAAGAGTTTGCCACAGCTTTTTGGAACCACGCTACTTTTTAATGACACAACAGTTGAATTATAGGGAGGAAAAGGACCAATGAAAATTAGGGCCTTTCAAGTAGAAGAATGGATGAATGCATATGAAACCAAAGCGGTGTATAACATTGCGGAAACGTGTACAGATTCCGTTTCTTTACAAGAGTTGTTTAATCTGACAGGGACTGATATGGAATCATTTTGGAAGCGATTTTCTCGACGTCGCCTAACCTATGGTGATATTGAGGGATATCCGGATTTCTTACAGGGTATATGTCGCCTGTACCGTTCGATACGCCCGGAGCATATTATCTCTACTCATGGTGCGGCAGGAGCGAATCACCTATTAATTTCTGCGCTTGTTGAACTTGGTGACCATGTTGTTTCCGTCATGCCTACCTATCAGCAGCTCTATTCCATCCCAGAATCATTGGGCGCAAATGTCGATATTTTGCATCTGCGTAAAGAAAACCAGTATCTTCCTGATTTAAAGGAGCTGGGTCAGCTTGTCACAGATAGAACAAAGCTTGTTTGCATCAATAATCCCAACAATCCGACCGGTACGCTGATGGATAACCAAATGCTGCAGGAAATTGTGGAAATCTGTAGACGTCATGGTGCTTATCTGCTCTGTGATGAGGTCTATCGCCACCTGACACAGGAGGATGTATACTGCGAATCCATTGCAGATTTATACGAAAAAGGCATCAGCGTAAGCAGTATGTCGAAAGTGTTCTCGCTGGCCGGACTTCGCCTTGGTTGGATCGCCACAAAAGATTCGGATTTGCGCAAAACGTGTTTATCGCATCGGGATTACAATCTGATTAGTTGCGGTTTGTTTGATGAAGAAGTTGCTTCAATAGCACTTGCGCACGCGGATAAAATTCTGAAAAGAAATCGTACGCTGGTTCGTACCAACCGTAACATTCTCAAACAATGGGTAGAGAATGAGCCAAATATGTCTTTTATTACGCCTCAGGCGGGTACAACGGCCTTGCTGCATTATAACTTTGACGTGGATGCCCGCACTTTTTGTAGAGAACTGTTAGAAAGAGGCGGCGCACTGCTCACTCCGGGCGACTGTTTTGATGAACCGCGATCCTTGCGCATTGGTTATGCTTGCGACACAGAAGAACTCAAAGCAGGGCTTGATAAATTGCATGAATTTGTTGCTCATCTTAAAGAGCAATGAATACGTAAATGTTATCTATAGCAATAAACGACAAATCACGAAAGGGGGATACGAATGAACAGTCAGTTCGCTGGGATCTGTCCCAAGTAATTTGAGCAACTGCACAATCTTGTCGTCCAAACCGATGAAGCTCTTGATGAACTACTGCCTTGGTCTGCTGCCAATCTTCCAGATAACTGCAAATTATCTTCTCAACAATCCTAAATCAAGCCCACATATTTGACAAGGTGTGGGCTATTTGACGCTTACGAATAAAAAACAGGTATTGGTATTGAGGCTGGCACTTCTTAAAAACGCTGATAAATCAACTTTTCTGAAAAGCTACCTACATCGAGTGGGAATAACAGAATAGTAAAAAAGATAACGGAGACTGAGCCCTAGTGCATCGTAGCTACCATATTAATTTTAATTTTCTACCGTAAGTTTAGGGTACAGCGAGTGTAGCTTGGTACGGGCATCGGCTGTGGTAAATTGCCATTTGATCGCAATCAACTGACGATTACGATCGTCGCACCAAGCATTTAATTCTCGATCCAGTTCTTCAATAGTCGGTATTCTGCGGTTTAAGCATTGCTTTGAAAAGAGATTCAAGCCAATTTCAGCCATATTCAACCAACTGCCATGTTTCGGGGTATAGTGAATGTCCAGCTTATCCAGAATTCGTTTTGCTTCGGCTGGTGGATACTTCTTATACAACGAACCGATGCGGTGCGTGTTCAGATTGTCCATGACCAAGATTATTTTCTCGGCTTTCGGATACAAATCATCGACTAAGTGATGCACCACTTCGGCAAAGTCCACTGCTGTTCGAGTTGGTCTGACATCGACATATTGTTTACCGGTCAACGGCTCGATCAGTCCAAAGATCGAACAGTACCCTTTACGTTCATATTCATAGTCAACTTTGCGAGGACTTTTGTTTCGGATCGGTAAGGGCTGAACTTTATCAGCATGCATCATGTAGGGCTTTTCGTCCAGACAGATTAACGGCTTCTGGGGATCGTACGGGCATGAATAGACGTCCAGCACATCTTCCATATGAGCTACGAATTCGGCGTCTTGTTTTTTGGGGATTGCCCAGTAGTCATCGCGGTGAGGCTTAAGTTCGTTTTTTTTAACATCCGGCCGATCGCGTCTTTTTTCACGGGGTTATCCAAGATGACTTTGCATTCCTGTTCCAACAGTCGTAATGACCAGTGCGAATAGCCTTCGGGCGCAGGCCCGCAAGCGAGTTTGATTATTTTTGCTTCGGCTTCACCATCGATTTTTTGGTGTGAGTGATTTGAGCCCTCACCGCGTTTAAAGGTTAGGGCTTCATCAAGGCTGTTGTTCACAAAAAGCCGGACCACATGGGCCACGGTCGAGGGGGCAACACGGTTATACTTCGCAATTTCTTTACGTTGGAGCATTTCTCCGTGATTGATGTCGGCATCCAGTAAAATCTGGCTGCGTTTCTTAATGGTTTGATTGGTCGTCTTGTCTTTCAAGATGTTCTCTAGCCGAGTCACTTCGTCATCAGTTAAAGCAACAATGTATTTTATGGGACGCATTATTTCACCTTTTTAAATAGATTCTACCAAAAAAGGGAAATCATCACAATAAATTTTGAAATCTTAGCTACGATGCACTAGTTTTTCATAGCTTTTATCAAACGGATAAGCTGCAGCGTATGCTCGGAAAATTCAGAGTTGAAACTACCAAAGATCTTGGTCACGCCAATGTCTAGTTCCCGATCGCCGTAAATCGCCGCCAGATCAGCCGGAAATTTCACTTGCGTAGAAGCTTTGAGAATGATTCGGCTGGATCAGTAGAAAATAGCTTTCTTTGCTGGAGTCGACACGGTAAGCTTGATTCACGTCACCTCCGCCAATACGTGTTACCTGTCTTACATTCTTCAGCGGCAGATGACTGATCCAGTCATTAATCATCGCCCTTGTCGTCAATTGATTTATCCTAATTATAGAACGTTTGAAGTAAATTATTTAACTTGGAATCACTCATTCATCTTTTTAGGCATCGCTCACTTTATGTGTCTATGATTAGCTTAGTATTTTCACCTATAGCGGAAACGCTTGCTCGTTTATGGGAAGGCAAGTTCACAATCGTCACTCCATTTATCAAACAATAAAAAACAGGCATCACTCCAACATGGTTTTGGCATGATGCCTGTTTTTATTTGGCGGTTACTCCTTGAGATTGATGATTTCTTCTATTGATAACCTGGTTAACTCGGAAATGGTATGGAGATCCATGTTCTTTTGAAGCATGCGCAGCACCATCTCTTTTTGCGCTTCAGCCCTTCCCTCGCTTTTGCCTTCTACCTTGCCCAGAGCCTTACCCAATGCCTTACCTTGAGCTACACCTTCAGCTTTACCCTTCTTCACTCCTCGATCATAGAATGAATTCGGCCATTTGATTACTTGTTCTTGCTCATCTTTAGGCAATGCGTGGACTTCCTTCATAAGTTGATCCGCCTCATTTTCAACTTGGATTTCGCAATCTAGGATCAGAAATTATAGTGAAAAGTAGGACATCATTCCATAGTTTCCTTTAGTCCGAGAATGTTATCTACAGATAATCCAGTCAATTCGGAGATAGTGCGTGGATTCATTTGTTTTTGAAGCATGCGCAGCGCCATCTCTTTTTGCGCTTCAGCCCTTCCCTCAGTTTTGCCTTCTACCTTGCCCAGAGCCTTACCCAATGCCTTACCTTTCCTAACCCCACGATCATAGAATGAATTCGGCCATTTGATTACTTGTTCTTGCTCATCTTTAGGCAATGCATGAACTTCCTTCATGAGTTGATCCACCTCATTTTCATTCAGATTTAAATAGGTCTCAAAAAATCCGTTAATCATACTGCTGCGTGCTTCATCAAGTTGCAAACGGGCCATCTGTCTGAGAAAGGAGAGTCGAACAGCGACACGTTCTTTGTTTTTATAATTCATTTTACTCATCAAAGCGGCACTGACAGGATTGTTGCTGTGCATAAATGTGCGCCAGTTCATCCTTTTTAATTCCATCTTAAAAAAACGAAACGTCATGGCATCAAGGAATGGTGTCTTGATGACGAATTCATTGGGTTCATCTCTAACTCCATCATAGCTGAAAATGGCAATCGGTAAAACAGGTTTTCTGAATTTTAGATAAATCATTGAAAAATAGGTGAACATGCGTTGCGGGAAGTGCTCTTGATGCGTATTTTGGGCTTCGACATGAATAATGAGCACACAGTTTGTTCGGTTCTTTTTAAACCGTAAAAAGTTATGCAGCAATTCTTTGAAAAGGCGGTCGTGATCAGTCACTCGATCATGCTCCTTTGGGGAAGGGATTGGATGTGGAGGAGAGGCTTGAATCTAAATAATAATTGAACTCATTTTCGTCAGAATGTAATCAGCAAAAGTACAGCGGCTGGTTCTCTTGTACAGATCGTTCCATGCCGCCGATGAGTGAACGAATTTCCTGTTTAAAGTTTACTTCCGGCCAATGAGCGGTCAGCTCTTTTAATCGCGGAGCTACGCGTTGACATTCTTCCACAGACAGGCATCCGTCGCAGTCTGAATGGTCAAGCAATGGAATGATTGGATCATTGAAATCAGCGAATGGGGTCGTTCCGCCGAAACCCTCCATTTGATTTAAATTCATGCCGATTTCAGAAGCAAGCATTTCCCTGAATTGATGAAAGAGCCCGTAAGACCAATGCGCCTCACAATGACTGAAATTGATACCCATCTCTTTCACTCCTTTTGTCGTTTCTTTCATTATTAACTCCAACGCAAGTCACTTGCAAACGACTAAAACAATAAAAAGGAGTTGATGTTAGTGCTTACATAGGGTGAAAATACATATGCTGGGTCAAAAACGATCAAGAAAAACAGTAAAAGCAATGAAACTACAATTCTGTTCTCACTTTTTTAGACGCACAAAAAAATTTCACTTAAAAATTTATAATTTAAAATATTCTTTGGCGAAAACGTTTACACACAGTGCATTATGTGCTATATTCAATTTGTAAATTGTTAACGGTTACAACAGGGTTGTAAAAACAGTTGCAAATAAGGGAAGTGTTCAGCAACCATAATAAGCAAAAGGCTTTTTGGCTTTTGTAGTCTTTGTACAGAGCGTTTTTAATGGGATTTATGTGAAAATATTCACAAATAGTACTGCTTTAAAAAATGAAATGCCAGAAAGGAGCAGGTACGATGACTTAATCATTTCAAACGATGGATGGGATCATGAACAATTATTTCCATAAAATCACTAGGCCAAAGCGACAGATACTGACGCACGGTTCATTCGTGTTTTTATTGGTTGCATGGATCATTTCTCAAATCATAAGTTTAGTAGTACAGGAGGTGAATGAGATGTCTTTGATTTTGGCGATCAATGCGGGCAGTTCGTCACTCAAATTTCAACTGTTGGATATGCCTGCAGAGAAATTAGTGACGAAGGGTTCTATTGAACGCATTGGTTTGTCCCGTTCGATCTTTACCATCATCGTAAAGGGGGAAAAAATTCAGAAAATCAATTTGATTCCTAATCACGAAACGGCTGTTCGTTTGCTATTGAGGCGACTGGTTTCCTACAAAATCATTCAGTCGTTGGATATGATCAAGGGGATTGGTCATCGTGTCGTTCATGGTGGTGAATTTTTTTCCGATTCTGCATTGGTGACGGACGACGTTATTAGGAAAATTGAAAATCTCTCGGATCTCGCACCGCTGCATAACTCTGCTAATCTCATTGGAATCAAAGTGTTCTGCAAGGTTCTACCAGGTGTACCGGAAGTTGTCGTGTTTGATACGGCTTTTCACCAGTCAATGAGTGAAGAAACCTATTTATATAGTTTACCCTATAATTATTACCAGGATTTTGCCATGCGTAAATACGGATTTCACGGAACGAGTCATAAATATGTGGCTGCCCGTGCGGCCAGATTATTAAAACGGCCGATTGAGACTTTAAAACTGATCTCCTGCCATCTGGGTAATGGGGCAAGCATCACAGCGATAAAAGGTGGTAAATCTGTCGATACATCTATGGGTTTTACGCCATTGGCCGGCATAACAATGGGGACTCGATCTGGGGATATCGATCCGGCTCTGATCCCATATATCATGGATAAAACCGATATGAATGCGTCCGAAGTCGTGACTATACTGAATAAAAAAAGTGGCATGCTCGGCATTTCGGGTGTTTCGAGCGATCTGCGTGACATAGAAAAAGAGGCCGAGCAAGGCAACCATCGGGCAAAACTAGCCATTCGAATTTTTGTTGAACGCATTCAAAAATACATCGGGTCCTATACAGTAAAAATGTCAGGAGTGGATGCAATTATTTTTACGGGGGGAATCGGTGAGCATAGTTCGATGATTCGTCGGGAGGTCCTACATGGTCTTGAATTTATGGGTGTATTTTGCGAGGAAAAAGCGAATCAGATAAACGGACAGGAATTATTGATAAGCAAAACGGATTCACCAATTAAAGCGTTAGTCATTCCCACTAACGAAGAACTAATGATCGCTTGCGACACGTTCAGATTAGCCCCAATGCATCTGAGGGAAAAATCAGGGTGATAAATCAGGTTGTAGATTATTGTAGTTTGTGTGAAAAAAATCACAAAAATAGAACTTATTTAATTAGTAAAAAGGCTACTATGTAGGGGTAATTTTACACTGGTAAGAATGTATAAAAAAATTAAAAATTCAAGGAAACGAGTGTAAGTGCAACTAAGCCTCTGTCTGCGCCAAGGCTTGCCAATCGGCAAGTTTTCTAAAATAAAAATAGAAAAAAAGGAGTTTTTAAAATGGAAAAATTAGTAAAACCTAAAGTGAATAAGGTTTTGTCTGATGATGAAAAAAAAGCTTTGATGGAAGAAGCGAAAAACTATACATCCGGATTGGTCGATAAAGCCTTGGAAGCAGAAAAAGCATATTCCAAGTTCACACAGGCACAGGTTGATAAGATTGTTGCTGCAGCAGCTCTGGCAGGATCAGAAGCAGCTTTGTTGCTTGCACATGAAGCAGTTGATGAAACCGGACGCGGCGTTGTTGAAGATAAGGATACGAAAAATCGTTTTGCAACTGAAAATGTTTACAATACAATCAAGAATGACAAAACAGTCGGTGTGATTCATGAGAATAAAGTTGCCGGCGAAGTTCAAATCGCAGCGCCATTGGGGGTATTGGCGGGGATTGTGCCAACGACTAATCCTACCTCAACGACGATGTTCAAATCATTACTGGCATTGAAAACACGCAATGCAATCGTTTTTGCCTTTCATCCGCAGGCGCAAAAATGTTCTGCTCATGCAGCCAAAATCGTATATGATGCAGCCGTAGCCGCCGGCGCGCCTAAAGATGTTATTCAATGGATTGAAAAACCGTCGCTTAACAATACAACAGCTCTAATTCGCAATACCAAAATCGCTTCTATATTAGCAACCGGAGGTCCGGGGATGGTTAATGCGGCATTGCAATCAGGTAATCCGTCCATGGGTGTCGGTGCCGGTAACGGGGCAATATTTGTTGACCACACAGCGCATCTTGACCGGGCAGTCGAAGATTTGCTGCTGTCGAAACGATTTGACAACGGAATGATCTGCGCTACTGAAAACTCAGTGGTTGTTGAAGCACCAATCTATGATCAATGGATGAACAGAATGCTGGAAAAAGGCGCATACCTTGTTCCTAAGAAAGATTATCAAAAAATAGCTGATTTCGTTTTCAATGACAACCATGGTGTAAACGGACCGGTTGCCGGCAGACCTGCTCGATGGATTGCGGAACAGGCAGGTGTCATTCTTCCGGAGGGCAAGGATGTTATGTTGTTTGAGCTTGACCCGAAGAACATTGGCGAAAAACTCTCCTCTGAGAAGCTGTCTCCGCTGCTGTCTGTTTATAAAGCTAAGGATCGTGATCAAGGTGTTCAAATTATTGCAGCTCTTTTGGATTACCAAGGAGCAGGACACAATGCAGCGATTCAAATCGGCTCACAGGCAGATCCGTTTATCAATGAGTACGGCGAAAAGACTAAGGCCGCTCGAATTCTAGTGAATCAACCGGATTCAATCGGAGGCATTGGCGATATTTACACAGATGCACTGCGTGCAAGCTTGACTTTAGGAACAGGATCATGGGGGAAAAATTCATTGTCACATAACTTATCAACGGAAGACTTATTGAATATCAAAACCGTCGCAAAACGTCGTAATCGTCCACAATGGGTTCGTTTACCGGAAAAAATATATTATGAAAAAAATGCTATTTCTTATCTCCAAGACATTGAAAAAGTTTCACGAGCATTTATTGTTGCGGATCCGGGAATGGTTAAATTCGGTTTTGTTGACAAGGTTTATGAACAGTTGGAAATTCGAGATAATGTGGTAAAAACGGCTATCTACGGGACCGTTCGACCTGACCCGACTCTGGGGCAGACGATCGAAATCGCAAAACAAATGAGCGAGTTCCAACCGGATACAGTCATTGCAATCGGCGGTGGATCTGCGCTGGATGCGTCTAAAATTGCCCGCTTTATCTATGAGTACTCACTGGAACAAGAACCCGGATTCTTAGACAGCTATGAAAAAGTCAGTGAGTTGTTTACGCGTCTGCAGCAGAAATTTATCGATATCCGCAAACGAATCGTTAAGTTCCATCATCAAACGCAGACCCAGTTGGTTGCCATCCCGACAACCTCCGGAACAGGATCTGAAGTAACGCCGTACGCGGTAATTACAGACGATAACACACATGTTAAATACCCATTGACCGATTATGAACTGACACCGCAAATTGCCATCGTTGATCCGGAATTTGTCATGACCGTTCCGAAAAGAACCGTTGCTTTGTCCGGACTGGATACACTGTCGCATGCTTTGGAAGCCTATGTTTCAGTTATGGCATCTGAATTTACACGTCCGTGGTCATTGCAGGCAATTAAACTTGTCTTTGAGAACCTGGAAGAATCGTATAAGTATGATCCTAAGAACCCGACGCTCTCGGGTGAGCAGGCACGCGAAAAAATGCATTATGCTGCTACTTTGGGTGGTATGGCGTTTGCCAATGCCTTTCTTGGCATCAATCACTCGATTGCACATAAAACCGGTGGGGAATTTGGATTACCGCATGGTTTGGCCATTTCAATCGCAATGCAGCATGTCATTCGTTTCAATGGTGTCTCCGGCAGAGTAAAACGGACGCCGTTCCCTCGTTACGAAGTATATCGCGGTCAAAAAGACTATGCCGACATTGCACGTTCATTGGGCATGCAAGGAACGAGCGATGCAGAACTGGTTGAAGCCTTCTGTGATAAGGTAGCAGCTTTAATGAAAGCTTTGGATGTTGTGCCTAAACTGTCGGCCAATGGTGTGACTCAGAAACAGTTTGACGATGTACTTGATAAATTGGTTGACTTGATCTATAACGACCAATGCACACCGGCCAATCCGCGTCAACCGGGACTGGATGAACTAAGACAGTTGCTGATTGACCAGTTTTAATGAATACCGTTAGTTAAAAGTAATTCCAATTTATAGGGGAGACCAGCCTGATTCAACTTGGCCATTCATTGCCGATTTGAATCAGCGTCCTAGGTCTCCATTTTTCTTGTTAAGAAATGTTTTAATAATAGCTAAAACATGAACATACGTTCTATAATCAAACGATGAAAAGAGGTAAAGCGATGGTCCTAAAAGAACTGAAAAAACGTATCTGCTCCACAAATCAAAGAAATGATTCCTTCTTATGACTTACCGCTTGCGGAAAACCTCGTGCTATTGGATAAAATACGGACCGAGAACTCGGAGCGGCTAAAGCTGTAACATCTGCCCTTAATTTTTCGTTTCTATAATAAAATAGGACGATGAAGGAGGAGCAATCTTGAAAAAATCAGATATTGAAGCTTATGAGGAACAGCTAAGGAAGGCAATGTTATTTAGCGATCTCATTGAATTGGATAAATTAATGGATGACAATCTGATCTTTGTTAATCACTTTGGCCAAATGCTAACAAAAGAAAATGATATGGAAACACATCGTTCCGGAACGCTGCATTTCACAGAAATAAATGTTTTAGATCAAAAAGTGAAGCTCTTAGATCACGCAGCAGTAACCGTAACTCGGGTACGTTTAAAAGGAACATTTGCCAAAGAACCAATTGGTGGTGAGATGTGCTACACGCGCGTCTGGGAAGAACATAGTGGCCAAATGAAAATCATTGCAGGACATTGCAGTTCACCAAATAAAAACATATAAATACAGCCCCTTCTGCCTGAGAAACAAGCAGAGGGGGCGGTGTATTTCAAACCGTTTTAATCAGCGATCACGGCATTTTGCCAAGCTTCATCGAGGCGATATCGGCTTTTATTTCGTCCATGCTTTTGTTTAAGCCGCTGTCGACAATCGCAGTGATGGCACCTTCAACAAAGGCTGCGTCGACAATTTCGACTTTGCTGCTGTCATCTTCAAGAAAATCGAGAGCCATCTGCGCATTCATATAAGCGCTGCCCATATCAAAGAAAACGAGCACACCATCTTCAGAATAGACGTCATGGATGGCATTGCTGATTTTGCTCATATCCGTGCCCAGTCGATCATCTTCGGTTCCGCCGGCAAGGGCGACCGGTGCATCCTTAGCCATCTGAGAGGCAAGTTCTTTAATGCCCTCTACAATTTTTCGGCTATGCGAAACAAGTACGATTCCAACCATTTTAACAGATCCTTTCTCGATTAATTAATCTTTCTGTTCGAACAAAATTGAAATTCAAGCTTCTGCAAAGTAGTCTGCTACGGCTCCCAGAATCAGAGCAACAGAGGCTGCTCCCGGGTCTTGGTGGCCGAGGCTGCGCTCGCCGACATAGCTTGCTCTGCCTTTTTTAGCGACGAGCTTTTCCGTCTCTTTCAAACCCTTTTCCGCTCCATCCTTAACGGCTTGAAGAACCTCCTGTGCATCTTTGTCTTGCTTCACAGCCGCTTCGCCAGCTTCATAGGCCGGAATCAGCGCATCAAGCATCGTCTTTTCACCGGCATCTGATTTTCCACGCATCTTAATACCTTCAATCGAAGCTTTGAGCAGGCTGACGTAATCTGCAACGCTGACCTCTGTTTTATCCTTGAGTGTCATTGAGGCTCTCAGAAATGCCGTGCCGAATAGCGGTCCGGATGCTCCGCCCACATGAGCAACTAAAGCCATACCGCATTTTTTGAAAAGGTCGGCGGCGGTTTCGAAGCTGCCTTCATCGAGTGTTTTCTTTACAAAGGAGAAGCCGCGGCTCATGTTAATTCCATGGTCACCGTCACCGATCGCTCCGTCTAATTCCGTTAAATGCTGTTTATTTTGTTCAATGATGTCTGCCACGTGATTCAGCACGTCGATCACTTGATTTAGCTCTGCCATAAGTCATCCATCCCTTTTTATTTTTTGATTATTTTGAGTGCCGGTGTGTCTGCCGGGTCGTCAAGCAGTGATTTCAGTTCATCGTCCAATTTAATAACAGTCAGCGACATACCCGCCATTTCAAGAGAAGTCATGTATTCACCGACAAAGGTGCGATGAATGGTCGCACCGAGTGATTCAAGAAGGTCATGTGCTTTATTATTAACGATATAAAGCTCCATCAGCGGAGTGGCGCCCATGCCGTTCACCATCAATGCCACTTCGTCACCTGATTTAATCGGTGCATCGGCCTGGATCTTATCAAAAAGTTCTTCAGTGAGTTCATCGGCCGTTTTAATTTTCTCGCGGTGCGTGCCCGGTTCGCCGTGAATACCGGTTCCGATTTCGACTTCGTCTTCAGCTAACGTAAAGTTTGGTTTTCCAGCTGAAGGGACGGTGCAGGGGCTTAGTGCCATGCCCATGCTGTGTATGCTTTTAATCGCTTTTTCGGCTACTGTTTTTACTTTTTGTAAATCATATCCGCGTTCAGCCGCTGCTCCAGCGATCTTATGAACGAGTACCGTGCCGGCGATTCCGCGCCGCCCTGTAGTGAAGGTGCTGTCTTCCACAGCGACATCGTCATTCACGATAACTTGTTCAACCTCAATGCCTTCCATTTCAGCCATTTCTTTTGCCATATCGAAGTTCATCACGTCGCCACTGTAGTTTTTCACAACGAGCAGCACACCTTTTCCCCTGTCAACGGCTTTGATTGCTTCATAGATTTGATCCGGTGTAGGCGAGGTGAAAATATCGCCGGCGACCGCGGCATCCAGCATACCTTCGCCAATATAGCCGGCATGTGTCGGTTCATGACCACTGCCGCCTCCGCTAACCACCGCAACTTTTTGGCCGTCTAAATTCTGACGGACAAGTACATTTGTATTCTCAAGTCTTGTTAAATAATCAGGGTATGCTTTGGTCATACCAAGCAACATTTCATTCAAACTGTTTTCCGGTTGATTGATCAATTTTTTCATGATAATGCCTCCCTAATATATAATTAATCGTTTACTTAGTGAAAAAGAAGAACGTAGGCAGCAGCTCCGCAAATACCTCCGAGGATCGGAGCGGCGACGGGAATCCAGGCGTAGGACCAATCCGAGCCGCCTTTGCCGGGAATTGGGAGAAGCGCATGAGCAATTCTCGGGGCCAAATCTCGCGCAGGATTAATTGCATATCCGGTAGTGCCGCCAAGTGAAAGACCAATGGCAAAAATGAGAATGCCGATGGCGAGTCCCATAAGCCCCGGCGCCATTTTCTGCGAGACGATACCAATAATACCGAATAAAAGGACAAACGTATTAATGAATTCGCCGAAAAAGTTGAAAAACTTGCTTCGAATCGCGGGACCGGTGGAAAAAACACCTAATTTAACTGCCGGATCTGACGTTGCCTCAAAATGTTTGTAGAAGTGGATAAACAGAACGACCGCAGCAAGAAATGCGCCGATAAACTGTGCTGTTATATATGCGGCTGCATTGCTCCATGGAAATTTACCAATGAAGGCGAGTCCCAAAGTCACGGCAGGATTAAAATGTGCGCCGCTGACACTGCCGAAAAGCCAAACAGGAAGAGCAACCGCGAAGGACCATCCAGCTGTGATGACAATCCAGCCGGAATTTTCCGCTTTGGACTTTTTCAGAATGACATTGGCGACTGCGCCGTCTCCTAAAAGTACCATAATAAATGTACCCACCAGTTCTCCTAAAAACGCTTCCATTATTTTCGCCTCCCTATGATTCTTGACATCTTTCATTAAGCATTTTTGATGCCAAATGAATGGGAAAGTAAAAACAGCGCTACAATCGAATTTACCAAATAGTGTTATGGTAAAAAAGCGCAAGAAAATGGCCTGTGTTGGTAATAAACACCAACATAGGCCATCTCTATGGAATTAGATTAAACTTTCGTGCCTTGGCGGCAACGGTTTTATGATTTAAATTTAGGGCTTTGCCGGCCGCATTACAGCTCCCGTATTTCTCCAAAGCCTTCTTAATAATTGCTTTTTCATAAATTTCCATAGGGAGCACGCGGTCAGACGAAAGCAGTTCAACATGCGAACGTTGCTGCGTGCTTAATTTTTTACCGCGAATATAGGCTGGGAGATCTTCGGCTTCAATGTAATCATTATCGACCAACGTAAATAAACGCTCAAACAAATTCTCAATTTCGCGGACATTCCCGGGCCATGCATAGGCAAGCAGCGATTCCATCGCATCATTGGAGATGCCTAGAATCGGTTGGACACGATTTTCCTGAAATTTATTCATGAAATGTTCGACGAGAAGGGCAATGTCTTGTTTTCGTTCGCGAAGCGGCGGAAGCAAAATGGGAATGACATTAAGTCGATAGTAAAGATCCTCGCGGAATTCCCCTTTTTTTACCATTTCCTCTAAATTGCGATTGGTTGCGGTAATGATTCGAATATCCAGCTTCTGAACCGTTTCGCTTCCAATGCGCTGAATCTCTTTTTCTTGCAAAACGCGCAGAATTTTTGCCTGCATATGAATATTAAGTTCTCCGATTTCATCGAGAAAAATGGTGCCGTGCTGGGCTAGTTCAAATTTACCAAGTCTTCTCGATATGGCTCCGGTAAATGATCCTTTTTCATGACCAAACAATTCGCTCTCAAACAAATTTTCCGGAATGGAGGCACAATTAACCCGGATGAACGGTCCGTTGCGATAAGCGCTGGCATAGTGAATGCCCTTGGCGATCATTTCCTTACCCGTACCGCTCTCACCATGAATCAAGATTGTTGCCTTCGAGCGGGCAGCCTTGAGGGCGATGGATAGAGCATCAATTATTTTGCCGCTTTTGCCAATAAAACTGCTGAAGATCTTTTCCGGATTCCGGGATCTGATTAGCTCTTCTTCCAGGTATTCGGCACGTGAGGTGACTTGATTCAACTTTTCAGTCAGTTGCTGGATTTCATGCAGATCCTTGACGATTGATATAGCGCCAACCTGCTCACCGTCAACAATAATCGGACTGACATTTGAAATGATCATGACTTCGTCGTTTTTCTTTATAATTTTGTTTTTAACACTGTGACCAGTCTTTAAAACTGTTTGTCTGACGCCATGTGGTGAAAGCTCGCTGATGTTCTTGCCAATAACATCGGCCTTATTGAGCTTTTGTATTTTTATATAGGCGTCATTAACGTAATTAACCATGCCTTTTTTATCCATAACGCAGATGCCGTCTTGTACATATTTTAAGATGAGTTGCAGGCGCTCTTTTAGTTCTTTAACCTCTTTCAATTCTCCTTTGACTTTCTCTAATCCGGAGATGTTCTGCAGAATGGTAATTGTTCCACGCGTCTGACCGTCAATGACAAGCGGCCGACGTGTGATTAAAAGAACCTGGTTATTAATGACCTTGCGGATCATCGCTTCAGGAGCATCATCTTTAAGTACTAAACTAGGCAGGGGAAGTATTGAGTTAAAGGGTTCACCAATGACTTGATCACTTGTCATGTGAAACAGCCGTTCAGCAAACGAGTTAAAGAGAATCACTCGGCCCGCTTGATCAGTGACAATAATACCATTTGCAATGTTATGGAAAATTTCTTCGGTTGTGATCATATTTTCATTTAAGATGGTATCAATCTCGTTGATCGTCTGATTATTTAAATCTTCGAATCCGCTTTCAAAAAAATGATTGAAAGCACTCAGCGCTTGTTCTTCATCCGCGCCTGTTGCCATGAGTGTCAATCGATCCTTGTCTCTGATCTTTAAATTAACAAGCGGCATCAGGCTTGTCGCAGGTACACGCCGGTCATGAAAAGCAATGAACAGACGCACGTGATACTTATTCTGGATCATGTCTGCCCTATTGACAACAGCGGCGGCCGTACGCGTATGAAGCCCTTTTGCAAAGTTTAATATGATTTCGTGACTTCTCAAAACAATCACTCCTGAACAATAAAAATCTTGAAAGAAAATTTCCAAAACGGTGATCAGTGAGAAATGATGTGCTCACAATTAAAGGTATATCTGATTGGGATAAAAATCAATCGTACAAGCGACACTTGCTCGCTTTCGATTGATGCCTCATGCAGGTGTGCCGCCAGTATCTGCTGCCTTCATTCGGAAATTTTTCGGGAAATTCAAGCTTCAACAGCGCAGTGTAATAAATCCTTAAGCAGAAATTAAGAAAGCGCGATTATAGTTTTTATATCATGTTCCCTAGGAGTGAGTCAGACCTAATGAAGAAGAATTATATTAAGTTTACTATTGATATCGTTATGGCAATCATGTTTCTTCTGTTTTTCAATACACGCGTTTTAGGAGGGCTGGCCTATCATGAAATCGCGGGGCTTGTTTTTGCGGTGATGTTCTTTACCCATGTGTTGTTGAATTTAAACTGGGTCAAAAATGTAACAATAAAGCTATTTGACAAAAATCTGCCATGGAAAGCGCGGGGCAATTACGCACTGAATCTTTTGTTGTTGATTTCAATGAATTTCATTATTTTTAGTGGAATCATCATTTCGAGAGTTGTGTTCCCAAACATTAACCTTGGAAATGAAGGGTGGTTTAAGTCTGCTCATATCGCTTTCTCATTTCTTACCTTAATTGTGGTCGGGATTCATATCGGCATACATTGGCATTGGGTTATCAACGTTTTCAAAAAAATAATCCAATTTAAATCGAAACAAAGATGGGTTTCGTATGCAGCAAGACTTGCAGCACTCATCATTCTTATCGTTGGCGTGTACGAAATCCAGCAAACAGGATTTTTCAATCAAGTAGCGAGTGTGAATTCTATTTTTAGCGGAAGCAGCAGCGGAAAAATAGAGGGGCACGGCGGTTTTGGAACTGATGGTGGACAACATGCTCATTTTGGAACTGACGGACAAAAACCGGATTTCGAAAATGGACAAAAGCCAGATCTTTCAAATGGAACTCAATTTCACAGAGCAGAGCATGACGGCGGGAGCGCAAACGTTCTTCATGTCATCGCCACATACGCAACCATTATGACCGTATTTGTCGTGATCACCTACTATATCAGAAAACTAACGCTAAGAATGAGACGGAGAAAATGGGCTTAAAGCAAATAAAATCTCGGCGTCAAAGACTTGCCCCCACCAAGTTTTTCTAAACTTTAAATGATGAGAAAGAAAAGAAAAAATAAAGTGTTGAAAAAGTGTCTGCTCTATAATCTAAGTTCATTCAGTATGTGATTGGCATCGGTAAATGCTAGGCTGACTGGTTCACTTAATGATTAATTTGGCTGTTCAACCGCCAAACATCGCATTTGTGAATCAAGCATCAGGTCATGAACGAACCCATAAAAAAGCAAAAGCTGAATCTCTCGTATTTGAGGATTCGGCCTTTTTGTTCGTTATCCATTTTCCATTGATTCACCGCATTCTATTGTTTTCCTTTGCCCGCATCCTTAACTTTGTCGCTCACAAAGAACACAATTGCTTCTCTGTCCTCTTTTTTGCCAAGCGCATAAACTTGTTGGTCATCTTCTTCCTCAAAAAAATGGAACGGCACTTTTCGGTTATAGTCATAGGGAAATCCGTCGAGCAGAACGATACCGTCTGTGTACTTTAGATCTTCATCAAGATAAGGATCAAATAAATAGAGATAGTGGTTCGTCGTATCTGCCTTTGTTGCCAGCACATAATGCTCACCGCCATAGTTTAATCGAAAAATGGCCGCGCCGCCGTTCTTAATCGCATCAATGATTTCGCTGCGTTCTCCCAAATGAACATGCTCACCTGCATAATAGTTTCCATGGATAGGCAGTCCTTTAATTGGCCCGTTATGATTCAGCCATTCGGCGATAAACTTCATTGCCGCTTTTGACGTGCCGCTCTTGCCGACTTCACCATCCGAGTTATATGTATCAAGAGAATAGGTGGTAATTGCTTTGATCACATCAGGCGGAATCACTTCTCGAGGAAAAAGGTATTTGATTGCATTCAATAGCGTTACTGTGCCGCAGTCATATTCAGACATTTGATAATAGAGTGGCGTCTTCATGCGATCTCCTCACTTATAAATGAATATTTGGATTAAGGCTGCCCCGAAGTGCATCGCCTTGTTACTGTTTTTTTAACCGTTCCAGAGAGCAGCATGCAACGGCTGACGATGTTAGTTAGCAATATGATCCAATAGATAACTAATATCTGTGATGATCAGTTTTCGATTTTTGACAATCAGCGCACCGTCACTTTTTAATTCGCCAAGCATTCGATTGACGCTGCTGCGTGCGCTGATACCGCAGAAGCCGGCAATGTCATCATTTGTTAACATGAAATCAATCAAAATACCCTCACGCACTTTTCGGCCGAATAAGTCAATCAGACTGTATATAAACGCGCAGACGGCACCCTTTTTTCCATTCATGATCATTCGCTGGGAACGAAAAATATTTTCTGATAACTTCTTGCGATAATAACTTTTGATATAGTTTTGCAGCTCTGGTGTCGCATTGACGTATTTCCAGAAGGTGACACGATCCACTTGATAAAAGGTTGCTTCATTGGATTCCACGCGAACATTAAAAGGCTGTTCCGTAAACTTGGAAACCTCATCCCGAAGCAGCGAGATGACATCGGGTTTGACGATATAGGAAAGATTGAATTCTCTTCCGTCTTGAAGAATAATGCTGTTTTTTATAATCCCTTTTTTGAGAACATAAGTATACCGTTCTTCGAGGCCGTGATAAGTCAGATAGGTATGTCTACTTTTGTTAATTGTTGGTACATCGTGCGCATCCAGAAAATTAATCAAATATTCAATTTCACTTAATACCATGGATTTTTCCTTCCCATCACAAACGTTCAAGTTAAAAAATAGAGATACAATTGTTACATTTAACCCTATTTTAACTGCTTTTTATCTGATGTATGTCACAAATAAAGTAAACATTTGTTAACTTTTTATGATAATAGCAAACGAAACGGACAGTCTTTTTGTTTTGATTTATAACAGATGGTGCACGCAGAAGGGTTTGTGGAACCTTGTGATACGCATGTCACGCGTCACTTTTTCTCATACTAAGGATTACAAATCTTTTCTACTTGCTACTTTCAAAGTAAAAGAACTGAAAAGAGGGCTGTCCATTTATGGTTAGCATTGAACTACCTTATGACAAAAAAACAATCGAGGCCAATCTGCCCGACCACAATTATGCGGGCAAATTAGTATCTCAAGCAGCGACTTACCACACGGATCGGTCAGAAAACGAGATTGTCGAGGCTTCACTCGATCATCCAATCGGCTCTGCGCCTTTGGAAGAACTGGCCAGGGGCAAGAAAAATATCGTGATTATCAGCTCGGATCACACGCGTCCGGTACCGTCACACATTATTACACCGATCCTTTTGCGACGGTTACGTGAAGCTTCTCCGAATGCGCGCATCCGGATTCTGGTTGCAACCGGATTTCATCGCCCATCTACTCATGAAGAACTTGTTAACAAATATGGACAAAAAATTGTCGATGAAGAAGAAATCGTGATGCATATATCGACAGACGACGCGTCGATGGTCAAAATCGGCCAACTGCCGTCCGGAGGCGACTGCATCATCAACCGAATTGCCGCCGAAGCCGATCTGCTGCTTTCGGAGGGATTTATTGAATCGCATTTCTTCGCTGGATTTTCCGGTGGTCGCAAATCCGTACTGCCAGGTGTTGCTTCCTACAAAACGATCATGGCCAATCATTCCGGCCCGTTTATTGATTCCAATAAAGCACGTACCGGTAACCTGAATCACAATCCGATTCATGAGGATATGGTTTATGCGGCACGTAAGGCGAATCTAGCTTTTATCGTCAATGTCGTGCTCGATGAGGACAAGAAAATCATTGGTTCCTTTGCCGGAGATATGGAAGAGGCACATAAAAAGGGCTGCGCGTTTCTTCGCGGACTGTCTAGCGTAAAAAAAATTGACTGTGACATCGCAATCTCAACGAATGGCGGCTATCCTTTGGATCAGAACATCTATCAGGCAGTAAAAGGGATGACAGCTGCTGAAGCAACGAATAAGGAAGGTGGCACAATTATCATGGTTGCCGGCTGCCGAGACGGACACGGAGGCGAAGGCTTCTATCACAATATCGCGGATGTTGCCGATCCAAAGGAATTCTTGGATCGCGCCATCAATACACCGAAGCTGAAAACAGTCCCGGATCAATGGACAGCTCAGATCCTAGCTCGAATTCTGGTTCATCATCATGTCATTGTGGTTTCTGATTTGGTCGATCCTGAACTGATTACCCGTATGCACATGGATCTTGCGACTTCCCTTGATCAAGCACTTGAAATGGCTTATACGCGTGAAGGCAAGGATGCCAAAATAACGGTTATTCCTGACGGCTTGGGTGTTATCGTTCAATAACAATTCCAGGAAAAGAGGAGAGGTGGACAGAAAATGGAAAATGACGAACTGCATACGCCGCTCCAAGATGCTTCTGAGCCCAGTCAAACGAAGACACATGAAAAAGACAGCGGGTTTGCGGATCTCGGTTTTGCAAAGGTTGATCTGACGAGAAAGCAGCGCAACGGCTATCCGGAAGTGATTTATGGTGAAGGTAAAACAGCCGAGCAAATTATCGGCATCATTGAGACCATGCGCAAGCAGACGGTGAACATTTTATGTACGCGCCTTTCCTCGGAAAAGTTTGAAGCAATAAAAAAGGTTGAGCCGGATGCTGTTTATTACAAAGAAGCACGCTGCGCGCTTGTGAATTGTGCCGAAGTGAAGAAAACCAGCAGCTATATTGCGATTGTGACCGCCGGGACCTCCGATATTCCGGTTGCCGAAGAGGCAGCGGTAACTGCTGAAGCTTACGGAAACAGCGTGAAACGGGTTTATGATGTCGGTGTTGCCGGTATTCATCGGTTATTTGCCCGTTTGGATGTGATTCGCGCGGCAAAGGTTGTGATTGTCATTGCCGGTATGGAAGGTGCACTTGCCAGTGTTGTCGGCGGTTTGATTGACAAGCCCTTGATTGCGGTGCCGACGAGTGTTGGCTACGGCACCAACTTAAAAGGTGTGACGGCGCTGCTTACAATGCTCAACAGCTGTGCATCGGGGATCACCGTGGTGAATATTGACAATGGTTTTGGTGCTGCCTACTCAGCAAGCATGATCAATCATTTGTAAAATGGCTTTGGCCCGCATGGAGGATTAAGATGAGAACTCTTTATTTAGATGCTTTTTCAGGAATCAGCGGTGATATGTTCATTGGCGCACTGCTTGATCTTGGTGTCGACTTTGACCGATTTCAATCGGAACTCGCTCAATTGCATGTCAGTGATTATCAGCTGCACAATGAGCGCCTTGCGAAAAACAGTATCTACGGGACAAGCTTTGACGTCGTACTAAATCATGAAAAGGATCACGGATTTAGTGAACATCATGATCACCATCATCATCATGATGTTCGGCATTTGAGCGATATTTGCTCCCTTATCAATGCAAGCGGCTTATCTGAAAAGATCAAGAAGCAATCGATTGCCGTTTTCACTGAGATCGCCAAAGCAGAAGCGGCCGTTCATCAGATGCCTCTGGCTGATGTCCATTTTCACGAGGTCGGCGCTATGGATTCGATTGTCGATATTGTCGGCTGCTTTGTCGCACTGGACTTACTAGGCGTCGATGATGTGCGCGCGTCCGCACTAAGCGATGGGTCCGGTTTTATCCAAGTTGCACATGGGCAGATGCCGGTACCGGTTCCCGCTGTCATGCAGATGCGTATCGGCACCAATATCCCAATAAAACAGCGCACGGATGTTCAGACCGAACTCATTACGCCAACCGGTATGGGTCTCGTCAAGGAGATTGTCAGTCACTTTGGATCCATTCCGGAAGAGGGAATCCTGCTCAAGACCGGATACGGGTTCGGCAAGCGCGACACGGGTTCCTTTAATGCGTTGCGTGCGTTGCTCTTTGAAACGAAAAAAAGCATGCAGACGGTGAATACGGATCATGATACGGTGCTGCTGATCGAAGCAAACCTCGATGATCAAAGCGGAGAATCACTTGGTTTTGCAATGGATGTGTTGCTTGAAGCAGGTGCATTCGATGTATTTTTTACACCGATTTACATGAAGAAAAATCGGCCGGCATGCAAGCTCTCTGTTCTTTGCGCGCCGGAAGAACGCGAGACATTTGTTGACTTGCTGCGGAAACACACCTGTAGCCTTGGTGTTCGCTATCAATTGATGCAGCGCTCAATCATGAAGCGTCATTTTAAAAAGGTAGAAACAAAGTATGGAACGATTCGTGTAAAGGTTGCCAGCCGCGGCAGCGTGATTAAGCAGACCGCTGAGTATGACGATTGTGCTCAGGCTGCACGCACGCATGGCGTTTCGTTGGCAGCGGTTGAGCAGGAGGTTCGACGGCAGCTGCCGGATTGAATCAGAATTAGATTATTTGGAGGGAATACTGTGATTCATCAACTCGTTGCTGAATTCTTAGGGACAGCATTAATGATTGTTTTTGGTGTTGGCGTCCACTGCTGTGAGGTGCTCAATACATCAAAATATCAGAATTCCGGTCACATTTTTGCTATTACAACTTGGGGTTTTGGTATTACCATCTCGTTGTTTATCTTCGGAGATGTTTGTATTAACCCAGCGATGGTTGTCGCTCAGGCCGTCCTTGGCAATATTCCATGGACGAGTGTCATTCCATTAAGCATCGCAGAAGTACTCGGCGGTATCTTCGGTTCCATTGTTGTCTTTATCGCTTATTATGATCAATTCAATGCGTCCAAAGACGTCGATCGGGTCAAAATTCGTAACATCTTTTCAACAAACCCAAATGTGCGTCATTTGCCGCGCAACTTTTTCGTCGAATTTATTGATACGTTTATCTTTATTACCGGAATCTTAGCCATCGCTTCGATTAAAACGCCAGGCATTGTGCCGATTGGTGTCGGCCTTCTTGTGTGGGCAATCGGTATGGGTATGGGTGGCCCGACGGGATTTGCCATGAACCTCGCGCGTGACATGGGTCCGCGCATTGCCCATGCGATTCTGCCGATTCCGGGCGGTAAAGCGAGCAACGATTGGCAATACGGCATTATCGTTCCGGGCATCGCACCATTCTTAGGCGCTGCTTGTGCCGCACTTTTCGCCCGAGGATTCCTCGGACTATAACCAGGCTGTCATTAATAAAAATAACTATAAAAAAGGAAGGTAAATACTGATGCGTACGTTAACTGAAAAAAAACAGGCTCTAGTTGATCAATTGAAAAAGATGAATCATGTGGTTGTTGCTTTTTCCGGAGGTATTGACAGTACACTCGTTCTGAAAATGGCACTGGATACGCTGGGCAAAGACAATGTACTCGCCGTTGTTGCCAACTCCGAACTTTTTACAAATGAGGAATTTGACAAAGCCGTTTCTTTGGCAAAGGATTTGGGCGCTATGGTTAAGAAAACCGAACTCAACTATCTGTCTGAAGAACATATCAAACACAATACGCCGGACAGCTGGTACTATGCGAAGAAAGGCTTCTATGCGCGAATGAACGAGATCGCGGCGGCTGAGGGCTTCGAGTTTGTACTGGACGGCATGATCAAGGATGACGAAAGCGACTTCCGCCCAGGTCTGCGCGCCCGGACAGAGGCAGGCGCACGAAGCGTTCTGCAGGAAGCAGGTTTCTATAAAACCGATGTTCGTGCTTTGGCAAAAGTAATTGGCCTGAACAACTGGAACAAGGTTTCTTCATGCTCAGTATCTTCCCGATTCCCTTATGGAACAACACTCACGTTGGAAAAAATCGATCAAGTCATGAAGGCGGAAAAATACATTCGCGATCTCGGTTTCCCTGTTGTCCGCGTTCGCTATCATGGCGAGATTGCTCGTGTTGAGGTTCCGGCAGAACGTTTAAACGACCTCATTGAGTTGAATGATAAGGTCAGTCAGACGCTCATGGATTTCGGCTTCCGTTATGTGACACTTGATCTGAGCGGCTTCCGCAGCGGACGAATGAACGAAACCCTTTCAGCAGAAGAACGCAAGGCATTCGTTTCTTAAGTGCAGGGTCATCAATGAGCGGCTGAAATTTTCGAATCTCGAAAATGGATGCCGTTTTTTTATACAAAGAGAAAGAAAGTTTAAAATCTAAAAAAATAAGCGAGATTAGCATAAGTGCAACTAAGGCTTCACCCTCTGTAGAGGTTTGGCGAAGCCAAATTTTCTAACAAGATAAGAAGTTTATCGTTTTGTCTTGCTGGTATGGTGATCAGCGTCATAGGATTCGGTTGGACGATCAGGTAAGCATCTAATCTGAGAAATAAACGGAAAAATTCCGCTTAATTAGAAAATGATTGAAAAAATAGCTTAAATAGACGGAGAAATTCCGCTTATCGAATCAAAAAAACGTGAAAATGCAGGATTTTGCTTTGAATAACCGGAAAAATTACCCTTATGTACTCGCAAAACAAGCACCATGATGCATATAACCGGAAAATTTCCGCTTATTTTACTCGAGCACAAGGTTGATGATTAAAAACCGCATTTGGAGCAATGGATCTTTCGCAAGTGTAAAGGAGCTTTCGCTAAATACGCATACGTCCTGTATGCAACGCGAAAGTCATCACGTCCTGTGAAAGTATGTCCTGTATGGAACGCGAAAGTCACCGCATCCTGCGGAAGTAAGGACCGGGCGCTTTTTGCCCGATTTTTCTTAAAAAAGATAAGAGATTGGCATCACCAAGATGAGAAAGAAAGGAAGAAATAACGTGTTGAAAAAGTGTCTGCCCTATTATCTAGGTTCAATCGTTCTGCATGTGGTTGGCATTGGTTTTCTTTTTCTTGTGGCAAAAAGCAATCCGGTCATGCTCGGGCTTGGACTTGTAGCCTATACACTCGGTCTTCGTCATGCCTTTGACGCGGATCATATCGCAGCGATTGACAACATTGTGCGGAAATTGACGCAGCAAAAGAAGAATCCAATGGGTGTCGGCTTTTATTTCTCGCTCGGCCATTCATCCGTAGTTCTGCTTATGGCTGTGGTTTTAGCTTTATCGGTGAGTTGGGTGCAGAATCATCTGCCGCAATTCGAACGTGTCGGCGGTGTTATAGGTGCCACGGTCTCCGGAGGATTTTTGATCATGATCGCAATCATTAACTTATTTGTTTTAATTGATTTGCAGAAAATATTTATTCAATTAAAGAATCGCGCATTCGATCAGGAGAAGTTCGAGCGGCTGCTGCAGTCGCGAGGCTTTTTGTCCCGCGTGTGCGCACCGCTTTTCACGTTTATCAACAAGAGTTGGCATGTGTTTCCGCTGGGTTTCTTGTTTGGTTTAGGTTTTGATACCGCGACAGAAATCAGCCTGCTTGCGCTTTCCGCAGAGTCCGCACGAGCGCATATGTCACTTGCTGCCATACTTGCTCTGCCAATTCTTTTCGCAGCAGGCATGAATGTTATGGACACAACTGATTCGGTCATGATGACACATGCGTACCGCTGGGCGCTTGATACGCCTGTTCGAAAAATTTATTATAATATTACGGTTACGGCCATTTCTGTTGCTGCTGCATTAATGATCGGTGCCATAGAACTGAGTCAGGTTGCGGGTAAGGCGTTCCAGCTGCAAGGCGGCTTTTGGAACTGGGTGCAGCAGATTGATTTAAATTGGGTTGGCTATGGATTAAGCATTCTTTTTGTCGCGGTATGGGGGCTTTCGTACCTTATCTGGAAATTTTTCCGCATTGATCAGCGTTGGAATCAAAATTATTTCTAACTGATTGCTTTATTATGTGACTGAATGATATGAGCCGGAATTTAGAGGAACTTGTGAATGATTATTTTCAAACCTCCAAATACGCCTTCATGGGCCTGAAAATCTTGATTAACCAAGACTTCCGGACCTTTTTTACTTTACAAAGGTGTCTTGATCGTTACTCTTAATATGCCTGGTTTTTGCAATCGCATGATTCGACCGCGAGACGACCAGATTGTCAGCATAAAAGATAAATAAAAGGATCCCCTTCCTCGGGCGGTCCTTTTTTGATACGATAATTAAGTTGATTTTATTACCATTCTTTCAGGGACGGCTGTGACATATTGTGATGTGGAGAAAAAGTATTGGCGCAAATGTACGCTATAATTATATTTACAATTTCTGTTCTTTTTTTGGTGTGTCGGCGCTTTGGGTCCTTTATCTGACGCATCGCGGGATGTCACTGGTCGAAGTGGGACTGCTGGAAAGCATTTTTCACGTGAGCAGCTTCATTTTTGAGGTACCGAGCGGGGCACTTGCCGATCGCTTGAGTTATCGAGCGGTTTTGATTTTGGGCCGCGTCTGTTCAATTGTGAGCAGCTTTATCTTGATTTTTTCTCATGATTTTCTGTGGTTTGCTGTCGGGTTTATTATTTCTGCATGGTCTTATAACCTTAACTCCGGTACGAATGAGGCTCTGATCTACGAGTCGCTGCGCAATCTGAAACAGGAAAAGAAGTACATCAAAGTATCGGCGAATGTCAACGCAATCTATGAATTTACGGACACCTTGGGCATTTTTGTCGCAGGCTGGTTCGTCAATGTTTACTTTGAAGGTGTGTACTGGATCCAGATCGGGATTTCATTGCTGGCGATTCTGTCCGTCATGATGATGGTTGAACCCGTGAAATCGGAACGGAAAGAAGAAAAGATTACCGGATATTTCGCCATTTTGAAGAACGCCGCTGCTTTTTTAAAAGAAAACGCTCAACTGCGCTTCCTCATGTTCTTCTTTGCTCTGTTTCAAGGTATTGCCGCAACGTACTACTTTTATTTTCAGTCATTCGTGGATGGGCGCGGGTTCAAAGGGATTCAAATCAGTCTGCTGATGGTCATTTCGGCTGTGTTTCAAATTATCGGAGCGAAAATCTCACCCAAAATAGAAAAAAAAGTCGGTCAAGTTCGACTGATCAAGTATTTTTCCATTCTATTGTGCGTGCTGCTCATCTTGTCTTATGTGAATCAGCTGGTGATGCTGATCGTCTGCTTCATCGTGATGAACGCACTGGTTGCAGTCAGCCAGCCAATTTTCAGCAACTATTTTAATGAATTGATCCCATCGTCCAGCCGCGCAACCCTGCTGAGCGTTTCCAGCATGCTGTTCAGCGTGACGATGATTCTTCTCTTTCCACTGACAGGATGGATGATTGAGAAGTTGGGCTTTACCCTGAGCTTTGGAGTAATGGGCAGTCTGGCAGCATCTTTGTTGCTGGGACTCCCGCACCTAGCGAAGAACAGGCAAAATTAATAACGATGGATTAAGGAAGATATTGCTGCCACTTGATTGCGTCAATATAGGCTGCCATGTAGGCATGTTTTGAAATCGCAAATTGCTCTAAGTAGTCGTTAAGTGCAGCCCAATCTGCTTGTTCGAGTAAGAGAACACCGTTAAGATGGGTCCTGAATTTATTGTCCTGCCCCATCAGTGCCTCTTTTACATCGGTGGGAAAAGGGAGGGTAGCGAGAATATCTTCCATCTTTTGGTTCGTAAGTGCATCAATTGAGGAAAAGAGTCCGACGAGGGAGTAGTTGTCCTCCTCGTCTTGCGCATTCAGGAGTGTCGCCAGTTTTTCCAGCATGCGTCCACGAATAATGCACGCCTTGATCAACTCAGCGTTAGGCAGATTTTGAAGCTCTTGAAGAAGAAAAAGGTGCATCCATTTTGATAAATCCTTCACGCCGATCCGTGTGAGGGCATTCTGAATGGAGCGGACCGGAATCATCGCGCCGTAATGAAGGGTATTCGCAATTCGCATAATTTTATAGGCAAGACCAAGGTCATGCTGAAAGTGCTTGGACAGAGATCTTAAGTTGACATCCTTTTTTTTCAATTCTTTAATGATGTGCAGCACATGGTGATTGAACGACGGAATGTCGGTTCCGTTAAGCATCGCCGGCTTGCTGAAAAAGTAACCTTGAAAGAGGTGGTAGCCCATGCGAAGCGCTGTGGTATATTCTTTTTCCGTCTCTATTTTTTCAGCTAAAAAAATCTTTTCCTGACCGTATTTCTTGATCAGACGAATTTGCTGATGCAGCGGATTCCGATTGAATTCAATCTTGATTATATCGACAAGTGTCATCAGCGGAGAATGCATCATCTTTGGATCGAAGGTAAAGTCATCCAAAGCCAAAGTATAGCCGGCTTTCTTTAACCCTTTGCAGGCATCGATGACTTCCTGGGTCAGGGGAACATTTTCTAGAATCTCCACGATGATTTTATTTGGAGCCAACAATTTTGGAAAGTCATTGGTAAGAAAATTTTCCGAGAAATTGATGAACCCTTTCGTTCCATCAATGAGCTGGTCGAAGTTCATGACCAATATGGAGTTTGACAGCAATGCTGCTGTGGCTTGATTATCATCGGTACCTTCGAAATAATTATTCATGCTTTTTCGATAAAGCAGTTCATAGCCGTACAGATTTACTTTCCGATCAAAAATCGGTTGCCTGGCAACGTAGACATCCATCAATACTCATCTCACATTCAAACAGCGCAAGGGTGCAGTTCTTTGTATTTATATTAGCTTGAAAAATGGGAAAAGACAATGACATGTATGACGAAAGGAGGAGACGATTTTGGGAAATGTATGGGATCCGGAGCGGGTGGTTTCAGAAAAATTGGCACGGACATTGATCGAACGGCAGTTTCCCGAGCTCGCGCCGGCCACTGTTGAGCCGCTTGGTGAGGGCTATGACAATACTGTTTATCTTGCCAATGAGCGGTATGTATTTCGATTTCCCCGCAGGCAGATAGCGGTCGGATTGCTGCGTACTGAGGGCAGGATCTTGCCGAAACTGGCAGATCATTTGCCGCTGCAGATTTCTAAACCGCTTTTTTTTGGCAATCCGGACGCTGAGTTTTCATGGCCGTTTCTTGGTTATGAGAAGGTTCGCGGGTATTTGCCGGTTATCCTGACCCATGAAGAACGTGCGCGTTCGGCAGCAGACTTGGCTCAATTTTTGCGAGCTCTGCATCATTTTCCGGCAGAACAGGCTGCTGCACTAGGTGTTCCCGATGATGAGCTCGGACGGCTGGACATTGGGAAACGCAAAATGGCGCTGCTCGAACGTGTGGATCAGTTAGCGATGCAGAATCTGTATCATCGAGTTGGTAAGCTACGGCAATACGTCGAAAAAACGGATCCGATTCCTCTGGCTGAGCAACGGTGTCTGGTGCATGGCGACCTGCATATTCGGAATCTAATTAGTAATCAGCTTGGCAGGGTGACCGGTGTGATTGACTGGGGAGATGTTCATATTGGTGATCCTGCTGTGGATTTATCGATTGTGTACAGCTTTTTGCCTTATGGTGCGCGTTCGCAATTTTTTGCGGTTTATGGTGAAGTGAGCGATGCGACGAAAGCATTAGCTAGGTGGAAGGCGGCTTTTACAACGGTTTCACTGTTCATGTACGGTTATGATCGGCAGAATGCGGACATTGTTGAGGGATGCAGGCAGAGTCTGGATTTGATTCTAGAGGATTGAGCGTCGAGAGAAGGATTTGGAAATCCAGCCGTCGAACTTCTTATCATGAAAGTGAGGCGATCGAGTGTTCGACAAACCCATCCAAATCCCATACCACGTGCTCCAGTATGAAGCGCTGACGCGGCGGATGAAAGCGGGCAGTACGCGTGATCATGTGCTGTCGCTCTATAAAAGGGCGTTCGCCGGTTGGCATGGTGAGCAATCTATGGACGATCCGCTCAGCTATCTCCCCGACAAAGAATTTCGTATTTTCCACAACCTCCGTTTGTCAGACTATGTCCACGTTTTCCAAATTGATTTTCTTGTTCTTTGTGATCGTTTTGCGCTGATCCCATTACACAGGCCGAGTATTTAACTGATTCGCTGCAACAGTGGTTGAATGAACACGACTGGTCACTGCCGATTATTAATCGTGTGGTGATCGCTTCAAACGCTCAGCTGCAATTTAAAGGATTGAGGAGCCGCGAAAAAATGAGCCAGGTAGTTCGGCGGGCAAATCTCAGAGCAGAGCTTTCACGTTTCAGTAAGCAATTCAGCAAAGCACATTTGTCTGTGAGGGATTTGGACAACATTTCAGATGCACTGCTTGCGGCCCATAAGCCACTGATTATCAAACCCTTTCGATCATTGATCAACCCCGAAGCAATCATAAAAGGTGTGCGCTGTCCCGAGTGCGGTGCAATGCCAATGGAGAAGCTGAAACAGAGCTGGATTTGTCCACATTGCGAGCATACCTCTCTCGAACCGCGCATTTACTTGCATGACGCGACTATTATCTAATTCACGGGCCGGCAATTACAAACAACCAATGCCGCGATTTTCTCATGCTAAGGCCCAATTCAACCGCGAGACGCTTGCTTCATCGAACAGCACTTCGTTACGAGGGTGAAAAAAGTCTAGGATTTACTATTTATCAGAGGACGTATTTGCCGAAAAATCAAACCGGTCGATAAAAAGTTAAAAGTGATCGATAAATTCGTCAAAGTGGCTGATAAAATCTGAATAGTGGTTGATAAATTCGTCAAGGTGACTGATAAAATCTGAATAGTGGTCGATAAACACAAACAAGGAGGCTTGAGCACATGCCCAACCAAGAAAAAAACTACCATACAGCATTCGGTTGCTACGGTATTGCCGAACACAACAACAAAATCATTATTATCGACAAAACCGGCGGCCCGTATATTCATCGCTACGATTTGCCTGGCGGCAGCCAGGAACCTGGCGAATCATTGATCGAAACACTGCACAGAGAATTTAATGAGGAAACCGGCATGGCGGTTTCCGACTGCTTTCAAATTGGCACCTTTGACTTCTTTTTGCCGTGGAACTGGAAGCAGTTCACTCATGTCCATCATGTCGCGGTTTTCTATCTAGCGACGCAGATCAGCGGATCGTTTGAGCGTCCTGCTGAATTTGACGGACAGGATTCGGCCGGCGCGCACTGGATCAGCATTGACGCGCTGAACATCAATAATTCATCTCCGCTTGTGCTGAAAGCGGTCGATTGGTTACGCAATCAGTCACGTCCCGATCAGGCAACCATTTACGAATCATGGCCTGTGCTGTGACTGCGCCCAAGCTTCTTGAACCGCCCATGCCTGATGTTCGTGGAATAACAACTGACCACATTTCGAGACATCAATCCATTCTAAGAAGTTGTCGGATTCAGTCGGCTGCTGTACTTGCTGACCAAGCCGTGCGGTATAAAAATAACCGTCACTGACCATGGGCTGAACAACGGGAAGCGTTGACAGAAAATAACGTTGCGCATGGCCAAAATAGTGAATCTCATCGATGGTGCAGCCTGTTTCTTCAAGCAGCTCGCGCTTCAGGCACTGTTCATCTGTCTCACCAGACTCAATTCCTCCGCCGGGAAGAAAATATTGGTTGCCGTTAGCGCGGATCAACGCTGTGCGGTCGCCTTCAAAAATTACAGCATAGGCGCCTTTTCTCAGTATATAGTTCACTCCGTTTTTCACGGTTCCGAAAATGCGCACAGTCTCCACCTCATTAAAAATCGAGAATAAGTTCATAATAGCATAGAGAATATGTTGTGGAGGGCTTGCTATGGTCTTTTTTAAACCATTAACCGCCGAAGATGCGGAGCAGTATCGCGCATTGAGGCTCGAAGCATTGACAAATAATCCGGAGGCATACGCATCGGACTTGAATACGGAACAAAATCGGACAATGGATCAAATTCGTAAACATCTGTCTGACCCCGATGTCTTGACTGTTGGCGGTTTCGATGAGGAACGACTGATCGCGATTGCATCACTGCATCGGGAAACGCTGCCGAAAATGGCGCACCGTGCAACACTCACCAGCGTCTATGTATCGCCAGAATACCGAGGTCAGGGCCTTTCCAGAAAAATCATCGAATTTATGATTGGTGATGTGATAAAAGACGGTGTTACCAAAATTTATTTATTTGTCGTCACGAACAATGAGCCTGCGATTCGCGCCTACAAAAAATTCGGATTTAAGATCTACGGCGAAGATTATGACGCAATGAAGGAAGACAGCGGATTTGTAGACGAGTATCTGATGGTAAAGTATATCTAAGCCCATTGAGCGGCCGGTGCTAAACGGCCGGAATCAGCTGCAGGTGACAAGTAGCCGCCAAGCGTTCCGGAATAAAGGGTTTCCGCTTCGTTCAGAACGAGAAAATCAGACGGTTTGATAAAATAGGCGGGCTTGCTGAAGCGGTATGCGCCGCTTTTCTCGAGCAGTGTTGAAACAAATTGAGAGCAAAAATAGGCATTTATTCCGCTTATTCTGCGGTGAAGCATGATGCCGATAATTCCCCTAAAATTATAGTGATAGGAGTCTCCGTAATCTTGAAAATAAGCGAGCAGAATACGAACTCGATAATAAGCGTTCTGAGTCATTGGAAGACGCAGAACGCTGATTTGCGTTACTTGATCCATTTCAGCGAACTGTTCCTCAATAAATCCGCCGTTAAGAAAATTCAGCTTGCTTTTCCGACCGAAACTGTAAGCGGTCATAGGCGAATCCAGAGAAATGGCCACGTGTGAATAGGTATCGCCGGTCCAAAGCCGGATGAGTTTTGCGGGCAGTGTCTTTGAGTGAGTAAGTAAGATATAAGCATACATGACGGGCAATCCTTTCAATCAATGTATCTATACTTTAACTTGCTGACGGATCTACAGGAATAAGCCTCAGCCATATATTTCTCTAAGACTTAAGGCCGATATCCGAACGGAGATATACTTGCACCTGTTCTCAGGATGGCATGAAAGATACCGACCGGCGTTGCCGATCGGTATTTAATAATTAATGAGTCTTGCTAAAGGCGGTTTCATCTTTCAGTTCATCGCGCAGTCCTTCTACGCTGTCCTTGCGTCGCTTGTTTTTTTCATGCAGCTGACGTTTTTCATCCTCGTTCATTTCATCGCCGTGCGCTTTTAAATAGTCATTGGTTTCGTCAATGTTTTGCTGCGTGTTACCGATGTTGTGGCCGATTTTCTCCCAATTGTCAGAACGATCATCTGGTTTTGCCATTGTTTCTCCCCCCTTTTTCGTCAATTATTATGTGATTGATGAGGATGTCTATACATACCAAACTTGGCCATCACTCCTAGACTGAGCAAAAAATTGTCATCATTTTTAGCCGGAAAAAACGTGAACAAGAGTGTTGACCACTAGGTCAATGCATGCTATAGTGTCATTGACCTAGTGGTCAAAGCGTGATCAAAAGGAGGTTCACTGAGATGCCGGTTATTGAATTGAGCCACATCAGTAAACGTTTTGGCAAGTTTGTTGCTGTGAATGATCTGTCCTTTTCTGTTGAGCAAGGTGAATTTTTCGGATTCATCGGACCGAATGGAGCAGGCAAATCGACAACAATGAATATGATGTTGAATTTTATTAAACGAAGCGGCGGGGAGATATCACTTCTCGGAAAAAATGTTCCGCAGCATGATCTGGAGGTCAAGAAAAGAATTGGCTATGTGCCAAGCGATGTCCGTTTTTATCCGCAGCTGCGCGTTCAGGATCTGATTCGCTATACGCTTGATTTTCATCAAATGAAAGGCGATCAGGCGGAGATTGATCGCTATTGTGAACTGTTTCAGATTGATCGCAAGAAGAAGTTCGGTGATCTGTCTTTAGGAAATAAGAAAAAGGTGGCATTAGTCTGCGCGCTCATTCATCATCCGGAGTTAATTATCATGGATGAACCGACGAACGGGCTTGACCCGCTGATGCATGCTCGGTTGTTCCGGGTGCTCAAAGAAAAGCAGGAACAAGGGGCGACCATCTTCCTCTCAAGCCACAACCTGAAGGAAGTTGAGGATTATTGTTCAAAGGTCGCGTTTATTCGCAGCGGTCAGCTGATCGGTGTTGAAGATCTGTCTCAAGTCAATAAGAAGATGAAGATTGTGATCCTGAAAGGAAGTAAGCTGCCACTCGATGAAATGAAGACAATTGGTGCGACCTGCACGAAAAAAGAGGAACATGAAGCGCGTTTTCTCTATGAAGGCGGCTTGCCGCAGCTGTTCTCAACCTTGTCGAATCTTTCAGCGGATCTTGAAGACGTTTCCGTTGCAAATCGTGATTTGGAAGAACAGTTCATGTCGATGTATGAACGTCAGGAGGGTGAACGATTATGACCTTGTTCAAGCTTGAATGCAGGACACACATAAAAACACTTTTAATTTGGATTGTTGTTGTCGGATTGCTGACACTTGGCTTGGTGTCATTATTTCCGGCAATGAAGGACATGGGTCTGCAACAGATGGACTTGAAATCAATGCCGAAGGATATGCTGAAGGCATTCAATTTATCGGATATGGCAGCCTTAGCGACAATCAAAGGCTACTATGGTTATGAATACCAGTATGTGATCATTGCCACCGGTATTTTCGCAGCGATGCTCGGAACCAATGCACTTGCCAGAGAAGAGGCGGAGGGAACAATCGGCTATCTCTATGCTCAGCCGATTACGCGTCTTTCCATCGTTGGATCGAAAATGCTCGCCAACAGTTTGCTATATACATTATACTGGGCAGTATCAATGGTCATTGCTTTTTTGGGATGCATCCTCTTCAAGGAGTCGGGAGCATCCGTTGCTGGGCTGTTTAAGAGCTTTGCACAATTAGCTTTTTCCGGATGGGTAATGGGCCTTACTTTTCTTGCGTTCGGTTTCCTATTATCGGCGTTCCTGTCCACAAATAAATCGGCGACTTCATTATCTCTTGGTATTGTTTTTCTTACCTTTATACTTGGTGTTGTGGGTAAGATGAATGATGATTTTCAGGCACTGGTTTTCTTCTCGCCGGTTGACACGGCGCTTCCGAGCACTGTTTTTAAGAATGGGATTGAATGGAAATACATTGTGACCGACCTGATTGTGATCGTGGTTTCTTGTCTGCTTGCGCTTTGGACATATAAGAGGAAGGATTTGAAAGTGTAATGGATGAAACGAAAGAAAAGGCTATTTTGAACGCTGCGATTCATGAATTTGCGGTAAAGGGATTTGACCGGGCATCGACCAATCAGATCGCAAAATTATCGGGCGTCTCAAAAGGGCTGATCTTTCACTATTTTGATTCTAAAGAGAAACTCTTTGAAGAAAGTGTGGATTATGCCATACGGTTTACAATGAAAGAGCTTGACTATGAGAACTGGAATTTATCGTCTGATATGCTTGCAGATATGCGGAGAATATGTGCCATGGAAATCAGTATTTATAAAAAATATCCAGATATTTTCCAGTTTATCATGAATGCATTTACTCGACCTCCGGAAAAACTGACGAAAAAAATGATTAGTCTATATAATGAATTGAATGCAATGACTCCGGATTTCGTTGGGGATACGATTGAAAAACTCGACTTGAAGGACGATGTAGACCCGAATCTTTTAAAAGAGGTACTGCTCTGTATTTTTAATGATTACAGTAATCGGACGATGACTTATCTAAAGAAACACCCGAATTCGAATATTGACGATCTCATGCCGTTCATCGACAGGGTGATTGCAATGATCGAAATAACCCTGCGTGGTTTGATCAAGAGTAATGAAGAACTGTGAAGTGAAGAAAAGAAAAGGGAGCGGGAGTATGATCGCGCGTGCGCGGTTAAAGTCCCGCTTTTTTAATTTTTACTATAAAAAAGTATATAAATTTTAAGGAAAATAGTATAAGTGCAACTATGACTTCGCCTTGCTAGAGGCTTGGCAAAGCCAAGTTTTCTAATCGTTTGATGCGCTGAACGTCTAATGATGTGTTTAAGGCATCTTCACGCAGAAGATCAATGCGGTCCAGTACATCAAAGTGCTTGTCTTTAATCTCTTGTTTCAATGCAGCAAATCCGGAGCGCATGTCATTCTCCATGTGATTTATTCGTGTGTCAAGCTGATCCATTCTTTATTCAAAGCTTGTATCACCATTTACAATTCATTTGCCATCGCGATCATCTCCTTTCTTTTTCATAAGTATAACAGCCATCAAATCAAAGGTACACTATAAAAAGGAGATCATTCGTTCGCTAAATGATCTCCTTTTTTACACAAATAAGAAAGTATAAGATTTTGCCTCGTATTTAAACGAATAAACAAGTGTCTTGGCCAAGAATCAAAGCGGAGGTGTGAGACGCCTGCGGGATCAGGTGCCAGCGAGATCCCGCAGATTTGTGCTTGTCTGAGGAGGCTTGCGGTGCGCCCGCGATCAGTTGATGCGAGCAACCGAAGCGATGATTCAGCACGAAAGCCATCACATCCTGTGAAAGTAAGGAACGGGCGCTTTTCGCCCGGTTTTTCTAATCTGTTTATGGTTTATTTTCTACGCTTATTCCGGCTGTTGCACACGGTTTCTGCTTGTGCCGGTTTCCAGAACTTCAACAACACAGTCAAGCGCGCCTTCAACGATATTTTGAATGGCTGTTTCCGTAAAGAAACCAACATGTGGTGTCAACAGGACTTGATCCATAGCGATCAACTTAGCGAGAAGCGGATCATCAAGCGGTTGTCCGCTTAGATTTTTGTTAATCACGGTTTCGTTCTCAAATGTGTCAAGCGCAGCCCCGGCAATTTCTCCGGTTGCGAGTGCATCAATAAGATCCTCTGTGTTGATGAGCCCTCCGCGTGCGATGTTGATAAGAAAAGCACTCTTTTTCATCAGTTTTAATGTATTTTTGTTGATCATATGCCGTGTTGAATCAAAGAGAGGCGTATGCAGGGATACAATGTCTGCTTCTTTCAGTACAGCCTCCAGCGATGGGCGATAGTCGAGAATTGATTTGACGCGATCGTTTGGGTATTGGTCGAAGCCGATAACCTTTGCCCCGAGTCCTTTGAAAAGCTCGGCGGCCGTGGCTCCGATGCGGCCGGTTCCCACGATGCCGACGGTTAATGAGCGGATTTCTTTAGAAAGCAGACCGGACCAGCGAAAATCTTGATTAGAGATGCGCTTCTGAAATTGTGGAATGTGGCGAACGAGCTGCATGGCCTGAGTGACTGCAAGCTCTGCTACGGCATAAGGCGAGTAGGCAGGAACATTTGTGACGATTAAGCCGTTATTTTCCGCTTCGGCCAAGTCAATCATGTCATAGCCTGCCGTGCGTGTCGCGATCTGCCTGATTCCATAGTCCTTCAGCTGTGCATACAGCTTCGGTCCGCCAAGCGCAATCGGCTGTTGAATGCAGATGCCGTCAAAGCTTTTTGCACGTGCAACGGTCTGTTCGGAGAGGAAGTCCGGTGTGGTCACTATGTCAACTTTATGTGATTCAGCCCAGTCTGCGATGATCTTCTTTTCGTGATCTTGTACGCCGTACATCAATAGTTTCACTATTTTTATCCTCCTTAAATCTAAACATGTGAATCTGTTCACAACAAGTGTATCGAAGTGTTCAAAATATGTAAACGGTTTCGATATAAAGCATAAACGCTGTTATGTAATAAAGTCGCAATGTGCAATTAAGAAATTGTTAAGGATTCGATGATAATCTATGTCTGAAAATTGTTACGAGCAAGGAGTTGTTTTATTGAAAAGAAAACATTTATATGAAATTGATTTGATGAGAGCGATCATTATGTTTGGTGTTCTCTCCGTCCATACAATGAGTATCTTTGACAGTCAGCTGAAAGGATGGACAATGAGCTCTGTGACGATGTCGGCGATTCATTCCTCAATGCATGTCACACGTATGGCATTCATGTTTATTACGGGATTTATTTTGTTTATCGTTTACGCCAACCGTGATTTGCGGATTGCAGATTTTTGGAAGAAACGCTTTTTGCTCATTGGCATTCCCTATTTGTTTTGGAACATTATCTATCTCTTGTTTCAGAATGATTATTTAATGCATACACGAGAGCCTCTATTTCAATTCCTGAATGATTTGTGGCTTGCGTTCATCCATGGGGATCAATTTTATATTTACTACGTTCTCGTTACGTTTCAATTCTATCTTGTGTTCCCATTTATGCTTCGCGGGCTGCAAAAGTTTAAAAAGTGGCATTTGCATGTGTTCCTATGGAGTGTGTATGTGCAATTGATCACAACGGTTTTTATCAAATTTGTGCTGCCTCATCTGGATACATCTAGCTGGCCGTACTTATTGTCTCATTACGGCGTGTTCGTCGTCACCTACCAATGTTATTTTGTACTCGGCGGCTTGGCAGCATGTCACTATAACGAGATTTGCACATTTATTGATCGGCATATCAAATTGCTGATCGGTATCCTTGCCGTCAGCTGGATGGGTATGTGCCTGCATTATTATTTAAACCGCGTCATCTTACATGAAAGCGATCGTGCTGCTCAGTCTGTGCATCAGCCTGTATATCTGCCCTACACTATTCTGATCATCGCTTTGTTGATTTTTATCGGAAGGTACTGGGCGAAGCGCAGGGAAACAGGGAGCGGGCCGGTGTTTAATCGATTCGTTCAGACCGCATCAATGACGTCGTTCGGTATGTATCTGGCGCAGCCTTTTCCGCTCTATTTGGTCGGTACTTATTTTGTACCCTATTTAAAAGTCGGTTCACTTGCTTTTTACTTGTCTCTGCCGCTTGCCATTCTTTTTGTTTACGCAGCATCTATGCTTATTGCCTATGCTTTTTATAAAACACCGATTCTGTCCTATTGCATTGGTCGTCGTTCAAAATGGCCGAGCCTGAAGCGGTCAAAGCCTGCAGCTTTGCCTGAAGAAACAAAATAAACGAATTAAAGGAGATAACGTCTATGTCACAATTAACACGCGAATTGCATGAGCATATGAAGCCAAGTGACAGATCTATGATAAATGAAGGCAATCATTGGTATTCGGCAGGCGAACTTCAATCCGAAATCAAAAGAATTCAAGCAATTATGGTGCATGCGGGGATTGAAAAAGGGGACAGGGTCGTTCTCGGACTGCCAAACTCCTATTCATTTCTTTGTTTCTTCCTTGCAATTATTGATTACGGAGCAGTTGTTGCAACCATAAATCCGGAAATGACGGATACGGAATTTAAACGATTCATACAGAGGTGCCGACCGGTTCACGGGTTCGTTCACGATCGGCATGCTGCCGTTTTATTCGATGACAGCACGGTGAATTCCTTGAGCTCGCTCTGCGTTTATCATGGGGATTTGTCGGATCTGTCCTTTTACTTCAGAACTAGTCAGCGCTGGATAAGAGGATGGGAAGCGGAGGCTGCGTTTGATACATGTACCTCTGTTGAGCCGTCTGAAGACGAAACGGCCATTCTTCTTTATACGTCGGGAACGACCGGGGCACCGAAGGCAGTCGGCCTGACACACCGGCAAGTGTATGCGGCAGCGCGGCATATTATCGCCTCGCACCGACTGAGCGCATCCGATCGTGCTTATAACATACTTCCGCTTTTTCATATCAATGCTCAGGTTGTCACCGTTTTGTCTACACTTCTTTCAGGAGGGCAGATCATAATGGCGCCAAAGTTCAGCGCGTCTAAGTTTTGGAATGTTGTCATCCAAGACAAGGTGACCTGGGTATCGGCGGTGCCGGCGATCATCTCGATTTTGCTTAAGATTCCGAAACCGACGGTCATTCCTGATTCTTTGCGTATGATCCGATCCGCGTCAGCTCCGCTTGCACCGCAGCTGGCAAAACAATTTGATGATGTCTTTGGCATTCCGCTGATCCAATCCTACGGTATGACTGAGGCAGCAAGTCAGATTTGTGTTAACCCGCTGCCGCCTATGAAACGTAAACCTGCATCGGTCGGGATTCCGTACGGCTTGGAATTGAAAGTTGTTGATGATCAGGATCAGGAACTGGCGTGCGGGAAAGTGGGAGAGCTTACGATACGCGGCGACAATGTGATCAGATGCTATGAAGACGGCGCAGGAAAGGACGCTTTCCAAGACGGCTGGTTTCACACCGGTGATGTTGGCTGGGCTGATGAAGACGGCTATGTCTTCATATCAGGAAGGAAAAAGGAATTAATTAATCGCGGAGGCGAGAAAATCAGCCCTTATGAAGTGGAACAGGTCATCCGAACGGTTTCCGGGATAAAACAAGCTGCCGTTATTGGGTTGGATGATCCAAAGTACGGAGAACGAGTTGCCGCTTATATTGTCGCTGAAGAGAAAGTCCAGACTGATCGGCAGGAACTTATACGGGCTGTTTGGGAGCAATGCAAGCGATCCTTATCCGCACACAAATGGCCGGAAACCATAGAATTCTTGCCCGAAATACCCACCGGACCAACAGGGAAAGTTCAAAGAAGCCTGTTAAAGCATCATTTGCTCGTTCAAAATCTTGAAATAGGGAGTATTAATAATCATGCGTAAATCAAAGCTGCTCGCTCTGTCACTTATACTCATTATCGGTTTTCTTGTCTCCGGGTGCGGAACATCATCATCGGACACCGGAAACAAAGTCATTCGCATCGGATACCAAAAAGGCGATGAATTTAACATTGCTCAGATCAGAGGAAATCTAGCCAAAGCGCTAAAGAAACAAGGATATAAAGTGGAGTGGAAAGAGTTCCAAGCGGGTTCGGCATTGCTTGAAGCGCTGCGGGCCGGAAGCATTGACTATGGTCGAACAGGAAATACGCCGCCGGTCGTCGCACAAGCATCAGGTACGGACATCGTCTACGTCGGCGTGGGAAAATCCAAAAATGTCGGCAGCGGCATTGTTGTTAAGAAAAACAGCTCAATTACATCGCTTGCCGATTTAAAAGGGAAGAAGATTGCTTTTTCAAAGGGATCCAGCTCTCATTATCTTGTAGTCAAAGCATTAAAAAAAGCAGGCCTAACATTGAATGATGTGCAGCCTGTGTACTTGCAGCCTGCAGATGCACGTATCGCGTTTGAGAAGGGCAATGTTGATGCTTGGGCAGTTTGGGATCCATTCACAGCGGCAGCACAGATTACCGGCAATGCAAAGATGCTTGTCAACGGCAAGGGGATTACGACTGATCGCGACTTCTTCTTGGCGAAACGCAGCTTTGCAAAAAGTCATACAAAGGTCACCAAAACAGTTATGAGTCAAGTATCAGAAGCCATGGATTGGGCAAATAGCCACCATACGGAATTGATTGCAAAGCTGGCGGATGCCCTCAAAATGGATAAGGACATTGTAGCAATGTCTGTCAATCGCCGCACCTATGGCATTGACAAAATGAATAGCACTATTCTCGATGAACAACAATCGATTGCGGATCAATTCTATCAATTAAAAATCATTCCGAAGAAAATCAATGTACGTGATGCGTTGCTGAGCAATTAAGGAGGCATAAATCATGAAAATCAATGTAAGAAAAGATTTGATGCATGTTCTCCCGTGGCTGATTCCGATCGTTTTGCTGCTCGTCTGGCAGGGATTATCGTCATTGGGAGTCCTATCCGCAACGGTGCTTCCTTCGCCGCTCGGTGTTATTCGTGCAGGGATTCGGTTGTTTAAAAGCGGGGAATTGATGAATAATCTCGGGATCAGTCTCTATCGCGCGATGAGCGGTTTCTTGATCGGGGGTATTACAGGCTTTGTTTTAGGACTGTGCAATGGAATTTTTAAAGTTTCCGACTCACTTTTTGATTCTTCTGTGCAAATGCTGCGCAATGTACCGCATCTGTCTCTGATTCCTTTAATGATTCTCTGGTTCGGCATTGGCGAGACACCGAAAATTGTCCTAGTTGCACTCGGTGTGCTGTTTCCGATCTATATTAATACGTATCATGGCATTAAATATGTGGATAAGGAATTAGTAGAAATGGGACAAGCCTATGGATTAAACGGATTATCACTTTTTACGCATATCATTTTTCCAGGTGCACTCTCATCAATTCTCGTCGGCGTCCGTTACGCACTCGGTGTGATGTGGACAACCTTAATTGTCGCGGAGACCATATCATCAAACTCGGGAATCGGCTATATGGCAATGAATGCACGAGAATTCATGCAGATGGATGTTATCGTCCTTTCCATTTTGATTTACGCATTACTCGGCAAATGTTCCGATCTGATTGCAAAACTATTTGAGAGGAGGTGGCTGCGTTGGTCACAGGTTTAAGACAGGCAGATGATCGACCGGTTACTGTACTTCATAGCCAAGATGAACTTTATGGATCGAAAAAGGTTGTGCTGGAATTGCGGAACATCCGCAAACATTATCAGGATCAGCAGGTTCTTAAAGGCGTCAACCTTACCATTCGCGAAGGCGAATTTGTCGCAATCATTGGGAGAAGCGGGTGCGGGAAAAGTACGCTGCTACGGCTGATTGCCGGTTTAGAGCAACAAACAGAAGGCGAAGTGGAACAGAACCGGCAGCCTCTGGCGGGGATCAATCATTCGGCACGCTTAATGTTTCAAAATGGCCGCTTTCTTCCTTGGAAAAAGGTGGTTGATAATGTTGGCATCGGCTTGAATGGCAATTGGAAAAAAAGTGCTGTGGAAGCACTGGAAGCAGTAGGTCTGTCCGGATTTGCTGATAAATATCCATTGACATTATCCGGCGGGCAAAAACAGCGAGTCGCGCTCGCGCGGGCATTAATCAATCAGCCGGAACTGCTCTTGCTTGATGAACCGCTCGGCGCGCTGGATGCATTGACCAGGATGGAAATGCAGGACTTGATTGAAAAGGTATGGAAAAAGCAGGGCCTGACCTGCATCCTTGTGACTCATGATGTGGAAGAGGCAGTTCGATTAGCGGATCGTGTTATTCTGCTTGAGCAGGGCGTAGTCAGCGAAGATCTTGCCATCCCTCTTGAGCGGCCGAGAACACGAACGTCGGCATCGTTTAATCACTATACCGAACAATTGCTTTACAAATTACTTACGCCTAAGAATAACTGATAAGAATTTGCTAGTCTGTGAAACGTGGGCTTTTTAATTGGCCTTTCGAAAGCATAAGCAGATTTCAATAAACAAAAAAATCGAGAGGATTCGTCTCCTCTCGATTTTTCATTTTGTTGTTGGGTGTAGGGTCTAGATGCCCTTGAATGCTTGACGATAGATTGCTTCCAGTTCGGTAACCAGCGGCATCTTCGGGTTGGCGGTCGTACATTGATCGCCAAATGCACGATCAGACATCTTTTCAACAGCTTTTTCAAAAGCTGCTTTGCTGACACCATTTGTTTCAATGCTCATCGGCATATTCAGCTCTTGAGTCAGTTTTTTAATCGCCTGAACGAGGTTTTCCACACTTTCTTCAGTCGTCTTTCCGCCTACACCGATGATCTGTGCAATCTCTGCATAGCGTTCATCGGCAATAAAGTGTTTATATTTCGGGAACGATGTGAACTTCGTCGGCTTCTGAGCATTGTAACGGATGACATGCGGCAAAAGAATCGCACAGCACCGGCCGTGTGCCAGATGGAATTCGTTGCCAAGCTTGTGCGCAAGGCTGTGATTGATTCCCAGAAATGCATTAGAGAATGCCATGCCCGCGATGGTTGACGCATTATGCATTTTCTCTTTTGCTAATTTGTCGCTGCTGTCCTTATAGGAGCGCGGCAAGTATTTGAACACGAGTTGAATTGCTTTGATACAAAGTCCGTCTGTAAAATCATTGGCCATGTTGGACACATAGGCTTCAATCGCATGCGTGAGCACATCCATACCGGAATCGGCGAGCACGCGCGGCGGTACAGTCATGACGAATTCCGGATCGATGATCGCCACATTTGGTGTCAGCGCATAGTCGGCGAGCGGATACTTCATATCATTTTCTTTGTCTGTGATCACGGAGAAAGAAGTCACTTCTGATCCGGTTCCCGACGTGGTTGGGATTGCGACGAATTTTGCTTTTTTACCGAGATCAGGGAATTTAAAGACACGTTTCCGGATGTCCAAGAACTTTTGCCTGAGTCCAAAGAACTCTGTTTCCGGGCTTTCATAGAACAGCCACATACCCTTTGCTGCATCCATTGCCGAACCGCCTCCCAGGGCAATGATTACGTCCGGTTTAAAGCTGCGCATCATTTCAGTACCTTTCATAACAGTAGTGACGGATGGATCCGGTTCCACATCAGAGAAAATTTCGTACTGGATCGGTTCATTTCGTTTTCTCAAATAGTGGACAACACGGTCGACGTAGCCGAATTTAACCATGCCCGGATCGGCAACGATAAAAGCGCGTGTAATATCCGGCATCACAGACAAATACTTGGTTGAATTTTTTTCAAAATAGATTTTCGGCGGAACCTTGAACCACTGCATGTTGTTGCGGCGATTGGCCATCGTTTTAATATTGATCAAGTTCGCTGTCCCCACGTTTGTGGATACTGAGTTGCCGCCGTACGTGCCGCAGCCCAAGGTCAGTGATGGAATAAAGTGGTTGTAAATGTCCCCAATACCGCCGAGTGACGATGGTGCATTTATGATCAGACGGCCGGCCTTCATCTTCATAGCAAAGGCATTAATTACTTTTTGGTCGTTTGAATGAATAACTGCCGAGTGCCCGATGCCACCAAATTCAAGCATTTCTTCACATCGCTGTAAGCCTTCTTCGGTTGTTTTCGCTTTGAAACAGGCGAGCACAGGACTCAGTTTTTCACGTGAAAGCGGTGATTCCGGGCCAACACTGTTCAGCTCGGCAATGATAACCTTAGTGTCATCCGGAACTGTGACGCCGGCAAGATTAGCAATGTATGCGGCCGACTTGCCGACAATTTTGGGATTGACGGCGCAACGCTTTTCATCAATGACCAGTGTCTCTACTTTTTTCCGTTCTTCATCATTTAAGAAGTAGCATTTGTTTGCGGTCATTTCTTGTTTGACCGCTTCATAGACTGCTGCGTCCACAATGACTGCCTGTTCCGAGGCGCAAATCATGCCGTTGTCAAAGGTCTTGGAAAGGATCAGATCGTTCACCGCCTGCTTAATGTCGGCCGTTTTTTCGATGTACGCAGGTACGTTCCCAGGACCAACGCCGATCGCCGGTTTGCCTGAACTGTAGGCGGATTTAACCATGCCTGAACCGCCGGTCGCGAGAATGAGAGCCACGCCGGGGTGATGCATCAGCTGCTGGGTTGCGGCAAGTGATGGTGTTTCAATCCATTGAATACAATTTTTCGGTGCTCCGGCACGTATCGCGGCATCACGAACCACGCGAGCCGCTTCGCTGCTGCATTGTTGCGCCGACGGATGGAAGGCGAAAATAATCGGATTCTTTGTCTTGATAGAGATCAGAGACTTGAACATCGTTGTCGACGTCGGGTTGGTCACCGGAGTAACGCCAGCGATGACACCAACCGGTTCGGCAATTTGAACAATTTCTTCATAAGGATCCTCGTTGATGATGCCAACGGTTTTGTTGGTTTTTATCGAGTTATAAATGTATTCGGTTGCAAAAATATTTTTAATCATTTTATCTTCATAAACACCGCGTCCGGTTTCTTCGACGGCCATTTTCGCCAATTGCATGTGCTGATCAAGTCCGGCCAGAGCCATTTGTCGTACGATCTCATCAATTTGCGTTTGGTCAAGCGGTTTAAATTCATCCAGTGCGGTCTGAGCATTCGTTACCAATTGATCGATCATCGTTTCCAATGTTTCTTTTTTCGAATCCTTTGGATGTAATGCTTGTTCTTCAATAGCCATATGGTGGTCCTCCTTCGGAAAATAGGGATCATGACTTTGTGAATTAATTCACATATATAATTTACTTTATAACCAGTGGATTGGCAACAATTACGAAAACGCTGTCACAAAGTGGCCATTTGATTTTGTCTGATTTGTGTCGAGCAAATAATTGAGGTTTTAAGCAACAGTAAAGTGGGTTGCATCTTTGTTGCGCAGTAGACGGAAGAGGTGCAATAACTCGTAAGATGTGCGGATGTCTGGACTTGTAACGAATCGAGAAAAAGTCGTAACGAAGACTCTCAAATTCGTAACGAACTAAGGAAAAATCGTAACGAACTTCTAAAAAGTTGTAACTAATTTCAAACGAAGAGCGGAAATTCAACCCAACACTCGAAAAGTTCAACCCAATCTCTGGAAAGTTCAACCGAAGAGAGAGAAAACCCATTCGTCTCAACTGCTATCCGCTTGTCCCGCTTTCTCGGTTGAAAAAAGCGAATTGAGCGCACCTGCTCAATTCAGCTTAGTCCATAAAGCATTGGCGACATTAATTTAATACCCGCCCGTCATATCGCTGAGCAGTCCCTCGTAATCGTAATTTGCCGTGCTTTTTTCAGAATCGACCTCCCATTTGTTTCCTTCCTTCTTAAGATTGATTTTATAGCTGTCGTCGGATGTCTGTGTATCAGTATTTTTAAACACCTCCCCAATATTTTTTGCCATGTACACATACCAGCCTTTCAGCGCAGCATCATAGTCCGAATATTTGCCGCGGTTGTCATCAATAAACTGATCCTTCAATTTTTCAATCTCGTCATACATGTCGTCGAGGAAAAGTACTTTTGGAGTAACTTCGACAACGGCTGAATCCGGAAGGGCTGTATCAACCTTTAGAACGACGCTTCCTTTTTCACGATTGGCGCTTTCAAAGGCTTCATAAATTTGATTGGTTTGCTCATCAGACAACTGATCATCGAGCTCGCTGCCCATATTTTTGATGAATACGTCTTTCATTTGCGCTTTATCTTTATTTGCATCATTGGCGACAAGGGTTGCGTAGTTCGAATCATCTTTTCCAAAGAAAACAGTTTGTATATAGGCGTTCATGGAATCCTTAATTTGCTGCTGATCGTCTTTGAACTTCTTGGTATTAATTTTTACAACAATTTCATCAACCTTTTTATCTCCTTTATAGACGTTTGGCTGAAAGTGCAGTTCATAGGTTTTGTTCTTGGCGACTCGAAACGGAATGTAGCCGGTTACGGTTTTATCTTTGGCAAGGGAGTCAGTGTCCAGCATTTTAAAGCTGCCTTCTGAATCGTCATAGATGGAGTCATCCACCGATACTTTTTCATTCTTGGAATCATAGAGTGAGAAGTCATCAGTGAGCAGATCCAGCGAATCGTCGGAGTGGTTGGTAATACTGATATTGAGCGCGAGCAGTGCGCTATCGTCGGAGTTTTCTTGACCATCCTTTGTAATATATTGGCCGTTTTTCACTGTCACCGTCGCAATATCGGATTTGCCTTCTTCTTTCTTACTGCTTGAGTTGCCGCATCCGGCAATGAGCAGCAGAAGTGCGAGTCCCATGATGAGCAAAAGCTTAAGTTTAATCGTCATCGCCCCCCAAAATTGTTTGAAGTTCGGTTTGTCATGAAACCGTCAAAAAGTCTACGGTCAGTTCTATGTGATCACCTTTAAAAATAGACTGGATCAGTTTGTACCATTTTCATCCGCATGAAAAAATGCAGCTTTGATTAAATAGGAGTCACTTCACGAATTTTGCAGCATAGAATGGGCAAATACGGAAGGAGACGTGAAAGCGATGCGATTAGGAAAAAGCAGCATGGTGATCATCGGCACGTTCGTACTTATATTAATGTTTCTTCTTATTCTAGTCGGTATAGGTCACTCGAAGTCTTCTCCAGAACACCTGCTTCAGAGCTTTAAGGAGACGATCAAGACTAACGATGCGTCAGCACTCAAGCAGCTGCTCATTTCAGATAATAAAAGTGCTGAAATTACGAAATCCTCATCTCAGGCACTGCTTAATTATTTGCGTACGCACAAGGGAGCCTATCGAGAAATAACCGACAGCCTGACAAAGGCGGCACAGACAAAAAAATTAGATTCGGACGGTGTCCTGAGTATCACGCAACAGGGACGACGCTATCTGCTTTTTAAAAATTATAAATTGAAGCTTCAAACGCAGCCGATTACGGTAACTGGGTTGCGCAAGGGTGAACAATTGGCACTCAATGCTGATCAACAGGGAATTGCACATAAGGGAACCAAGTATGGACGAATTCTTCCCGGAACCTATGTTCTTCAAAAACAGCTGACCAATGATTTAGGCATTTTTATAAAAAAAGAAAAAATAGCAGTGTGGGATCAACCGATAACAATCGACGTCAATTCGGCGATCTGGATAGCACGTGATGCGTCGGTGCAAAAAGCAGTGATTGAGCGCATTAATCAGTTTAACAGCGAAGTATCCATTTGGGAGACTTCTGAATATGTACCGACAAAACTTCCTTCTGCTTCGGAACAATTTAAAAAGACCCAATCGGCTGCACGAATGATGCAATTCGAACAAATAAAGGGACAATTGGATGAAGTTCAATCTGCCTATTTAGGGATGGTGGTTGATCCGGACAGCCTGACGCTGACGCATTTCGGGGATCAATGGAACGCCTCAGTAGATACTGTTGTTTCCTATAAATACGGTTATAAGCTAAAGAAAGAGAAACAAATGAAAGACGATTCCTATCAGCGAGGCATCAATTTCCGGCTGGTTTATGATAAAAATCAGAAGCGTTGGCTGGTAAATGGAATTTCCGATAATTATATAACGCTTCAAACGGCATCTCTATGGACACATAAAAAGAAGCTGTCCGTCCCAAATCCGGTTGTTCACACATGGCCTGCAGACAAACAGCCGAATTTGTAGGAATATAAACTGCTTGAAAACTGGACCCTATCTCCATGAAGTATGAATAGGTGTTATCCCCAAAAAGAAAAGCCCAATGAAAAGAGCGAGGCAGTCTCAAAATCCGTTTTGGACTTTGAGACTGTCTCGTTTCTATGAATAACATAAAGGCGAATTGATTGATGGCAGGTTTTGCCTGAATGGGCCATTCTTTTTTCTAATTCCGAACGTTTACCAAAATAAATTATATAGCGTTCGCTGTTTCGTTGACGGCGGCTCCTATCTGCTGATATAATGAACGATGTAAAAAAAGAGTTTTATTTTGTCTGCATACGTCGAAATTAATTTTCAACATGTCATCATGAGTATTGCATTTATTCTATTCGCTTCATTGGCTTTGAAGCTTTTTTATTTTGGGTTCATAGCCGTTCATCGACAAATATTGGCGGATGCGGACAAAATAAGAAAATGAGGGGGATTATTGTGAACGAGAATTGGTTGTCACGTTATTTTCAATTTTCCGAGTTAAAGACAACTTTAGGCCGTGAAACACTTGCTGGTTTGACTACCTTTATTTCCATGGCGTACATATTGTTCGTCAATCCGAGTGTTCTCGGTGCATCAGGCATGGATAAAGGTGCTGTATTCACAGCAACCGCGATTTCCAGTGCGCTTGGCTGCTTGATCATGGGTATCATAGCTAAGTACCCGATTGCAATAGCACCGGGGCTTGGTGTTAACGCATTTTTTGCTTATTCAGTATGCATCGGCATGAAAATTCCGTGGGAGACGGCACTGGCCGGCGTATTCATTGCATCGGTAGTGTTCTTTCTGATTACGATTTTCAAGCTTCGTGAAATTATTATTGACGCAATTCCGCAAAGCCTGAAGCTGGCAATGGCTGCAGGTATTGGCTTATTCATCGCATTTATCGGCCTTCATGAAGGCGGTTTGATCGTTGCCGACAAAGCAACGACAGTAGCTTTCGGACCGCTGAATGTCGGCACAACTTGGCTGACCATCTTCGGATTGATTGTCACGATCATCCTTATGGTTCGAAAAGTTCCCGGTGCTATTTTCATCGGCATGGTTCTGACTTCGATTGTGGGCATCATTTTCAAACTGATTCCGCTTCCGTCTTCGATTGTTTCGACTGCGCCTAGCCTCGCGCCTACTTTCGGCAAGGCAATTACACATGTTCCGGACATTAATACATTACAGCTCGGCGTTGTTGTCCTGACGTTCCTGCTTGTTACATTCTTTGATACGGCCGGCACGCTGATCGGACTTGCTGAACAAGCCGGATTCATGAAGAACAACAAAATGCCGCGCGTCGGACAAGCACTGCTTGCTGACTCGACATCAATGCTTGCAGGTTCTGTACTTGGTACATCACCAACCTCTGCTTACATTGAATCATCAACAGGTATTGCAGTCGGCGGACGTTCCGGATTCACTGCGGTTGTTACCGGTATTTTGTTCCTGTTCGGCATGCTGTTCTCGCCGCTGCTGTCTGTTGTTACGTCACAAGTAACCGCACCTGCGCTGATCATTGTCGGTGTACTGATGGCATCTGCTTTGAAACAAATTCCTTGGGATAAATTTGAAATCGCGGTTCCTGCATTCCTGACTGTACTCGGCATGCCGCTGACGTACAGCATCTCTGATGGTATCGCACTTGGTTTCATTCTTTACCCGATCACGATGATCACGGCAGGACGCTGGAAAGAAGTTCATCCGATTGTCTACGTACTGTTCTTTGTTTTCATCGTCTTCTTCGCATTAATCTAAAAGCGATCTTTTTAAAAGCCTTCCTCATTGAGGAAGGCTTTTTTGCAGGTAAAGAAAATTTATCGTTCTGCCCTGCTGACGATGAGCCTCATAAGCTGCTGATTCCCATCTGTTCTTAGCGGTTGGGCGATGAGGTAAGCGCCCAATCTGATAAATAGACGGAGAAATTACCCTTATTTAGAAAATGAGCGAAAAAATCGCTTAAATAGACGGAAAAATTCCGCTTATCGAATCGAAAAACATGAAAATAGAGAGCTTTGCTTTGCATAAGCGGAAAAATTACCCTTATTTACCGGCAAAATAAGCTCCATGGTGATATAAGCGGAAAATTTCCGCTTATTTTATTCGTTGCTTATAAGGATCAGAATGCTTAGTGAAACAGAAGTAGGATGTGCCAGAAGTTGCCTGCGGGCTCGCTGTGCACCCGTGGTCGCGCTCAGTTTGCCCGGTTTTTCTAACGCGACCTGTGCGCACCTGCCTAAAGCAGAACCGATGTCCCTTTTCGATTCAAAACATTTTTCGCGGCATAATGCATTTTGCAGATCCCTGTATTGCCGAATACATGCACCTCGTCAGTGACATGATAAGGATAATCTATCCTAAAGGGCGTGAATGAAATGGCTGCTTTAATCATTGCAATTTTGTTTTGGATTCTTGGAATGGCTGTGCTCTGTGCAAGCTTTTATCTGACGAAAGAGATGAGACAGGCTGGTGACCACTTAATTGTGGAAGCGGAGCATGAGAAGGGAAAGGATGATTCTGCAAGTATAGCCATGGCGATCGAAGCAAGCTTCCTGAAGCGTATTCCAAGTTACATGATTCACATGGTGACAGGGACCATCGGTGCAACATTGATTGCGCTTGGCTTTGTCGCGCTTGCTTTTTACGTTCATTAATGAAGTGTCGATGAAGCCTGTCGAAGCAGCAGGTTAATTGATATAATAAAAATATGAAATTTCGATAAAAGACGACATTTAACGCGTGCAGCTGCGCGTGATTGACATGGAGCGGTGAACATTCATTGGGAAAACGAAAGCAAGGGAATTCGGATAAGCGATCAAACATTACGCTATTGAAAAAGCAATTTACTGTCGGAGAAGATGAGACCATCAATCAATGTCTCGAACGGATGAAAGCCGAAGGATACGCGCCGATCAGGCGGACAGAGCGTCCGATTTTTCGAGAAACGGAATCAGGACCGGAATGCATCGGTCGGCAATGTGTTTTCGACGGAAAATTGATTTCGTCAAAAGGCGAACAATAGTACGAAACATTTCATCTAATGTTCGATAATCCGGTTGACATGCGGTGAATGTTGTTGATATGATGAGAGGGTCAAAAAGAAAAGCGAACCCTCATATATTTTTGGGAATATGGCCCAACTGTCTCTACCTGGCGACCGGAAATTGCCGGACTATGAAGGGAAAATAGCAACGTTTTGTTGGAAGCCGCTGCCCGCGGTAAAAGACCAGACGGTTGTTTTCTCTTCATTTTCAGGAAAACAGCTGTTCTGGGCTTTTTATTGTCTGGATTTTGAATGTGTTTAAAGAGCCTGAGAGACAGAAAAAGAGCTGATGATGTCGATTCGGCTCGACAATGTGTTCGTTCACGCTCTTTTTAAATGCTTTTTATTTGGGAGGCAGTATTGTGAGTCAAGCAGTAGTTGGTGTGATTATGGGAAGCAGCTCCGATTGGGAAACCATGAAGAATGCGTGCGATGTTTTGGATATGATGGACATTCCTTATGAGAAGAAGGTTGTGTCCGCGCACCGTACACCGGATTTAATGTTTGAGTATGCGGAGACTGCACGCGAACGCGGAATCAAAGTGATTATTGCAGGTGCTGGCGGAGCCGCGCATTTACCGGGTATGACCGCGGCAAAGACGACCTTGCCGGTCATCGGCGTTCCTGTGAAATCCCGAGCGCTCAGCGGTATGGACTCATTATTATCCATTGTTCAGATGCCGGCCGGCATTCCGGTGGCAACTGTAGCAATTGGTGCATCCGGGGCGACCAATGCCGGTTTACTCGCTGCTCAGATGCTCTCGGCATTCGATGATCAGTTGAAGAACCGTTTAGAAGACTATCGTGAATCTCTGGCCAAGAAGGCAAAGGAAAGTGATCTGAAATGAAGCAGAAAACGATCTTGCCGGGACAAACCATCGGCATTCTCGGCGGCGGACAATTAGGACGGATGATGGCGATCAGCGCGAAACAAATGGGCTATCGGATTGCCGTACTTGATCCGACTAAGGATTGCCCGTGCGCGCAGGTCGCGGACATCGCAATTGTTACGGATTACGACGATCCGGAAGGCGCAAAGAAAATGGCGGCATGTGCTGATGTCGTCACGTATGAATTTGAAAATGTAGACGTTCAGACGGTGGACTACCTGCAGGAGAACAGTTATCTTCCTCAGGGCGGTCACCTGCTTGAAATAACCAAGGACAGACTGAATGAAAAGGCAGCAATCCGCGAAGCGGGTTTACCGGTTGTTCCTTATATGCCTGTCCGTAATCATGATGAATTGGAAAAAGCTATTGCTGAAATCGGATTTCCGTCCGTACTGAAAACAACTCAGGGCGGCTACGATGGAAAGGGCCAGTACGTTCTCAAATCTGAATCAGATTTAGAGGAAGCACGCCCTTATATAGGAAAGACTCCTTTTGAACTGGAAAAATGGCTTCCATTTGAAAAAGAAATCTCTGTTATTGTTGTACGCAGCACGACCGGGGAAACCTCTGTATTCCCGGTTGCTGAAAACATACATCGTCATAATATTTTGCATCATACTCTAGTGCCGGCGAGAATACCTGAAAGTCTCCGCGTTGAAGCAACCGAACATGCGTTGCAGCTTGCGGAAGCCCTCAAGCTCGTCGGCACGCTTGCCGTCGAAATGTTTGTCGGCACGGACGGAAAGGTGTACGTCAATGAGACCGCACCGCGTCCGCACAACTCCGGACATTTTTCAATTAATGCCTGCGAGACGTCTCAGTTTGAACAGCATGTGCGTGCGATCTGCGGTTTGCCGCTGTCCAGCACGCAGCTGCTCAAACCGGTCATTATGATCAATATTCTTGGCGAGCATGTCCAGCCGGTTTTGGACAAAATTGATTTATTGAAATCCGCGCACCTCCACTTATATGGAAAAGACGCGGCGAAAACCGGACGCAAGATGGGTCATCTGACGATCCTGGGTGACAGTGTTGATGAAGCAATTGAGCAAGCAGAGAGATTAGGAATATGGAAAATTGAACAGGAAGTGGGTAAGCATTCATGATTGATCGGTATACACGGCCGGAAATGGGCGCAATTTGGACAGAAGAAAACAGGTACAGGGCATGGCTTGAAGTCGAAATTCTTGCCTGTGCCGGTTGGTCGGAACTCGGAGAAATACCAAAGGAAGACGTTGAAAAGCTGAGGAAAAATGCGACATTTACGGTTGATCGCATCCATGAGATTGAACAACAGACGCGTCACGATGTTGTAGCGTTCACACGAACCGTTTCCGAATCGCTAGGCGACGAAAAGAAATGGGTACATTACGGTCTGACCTCGACGGATGTTGTGGATACCGCTCAAGGCTACCTGCTGAAGCAAGCAAATGAAATTTTGGAAAAAGATATTGAACAGTTTATTGAAGTCATCCGCCAGAAGGCGAAGAAATATAAAAATACGGTCATGATGGGCCGTACGCACGGGGTTCATGCCGAACCGACAACCTTTGGCCTTGTTTTAGCCCTGTGGTATGAAGAAATGAAACGCAATCTGGAGCGTTTCAAACGCGCAGCCGACGAAGTGCAGTACGGCAAAATTTCCGGTGCGGTCGGCACGTATGCCAATATCGATCCTGCTGTTGAAACCTATGTGTGCGAACATCTCGGGATTAAGCCGGCGCCGATCTCAACACAGGTGCTTCAACGTGATCGTCACGCACACTATATGTCCGTGCTTGCGCTGATTGCGACCTCAATTGAGAAATTCGCGGTTGAAGTACGCGGCTTGCAGCGTTCGGAGGTTCGCGAAGTTGAAGAATATTTTGCAAAGGGTCAGAAGGGCTCATCGGCAATGCCTCATAAACGCAACCCGATTGGTTCGGAAAACATGTGCGGACTTGCCCGCGTGATTCGCGGTTATATGCTGACTGCCTACGATGATGTGCCGCTTTGGCATGAACGCGACATTTCACACTCATCGGCAGAACGGATCATCCTTCCGGACGCGACCATCGGCTTGGATTACATGCTCAATCGTTTCTCAACGATTATTGAGAAGCTGACTGTTTTCCCGGAAAATATGAAACGCAATATGAAGCGTACCTTCGGCTTGATCTTCTCGCAGCACGTTCTGCTTGCCTTGATTGAAAAAGGAATGAGCCGCGAAGCTGCTTATGATATTGTTCAGCCGAATGCAATGAAGTCATGGGAGACGGAAACGCCATTTAAAGAAATCGTTGAAGGTGATGCGCGTATTACCGATCAATTGACTCAGGCTGAAATCGATGCCTGCTTTGATGAAACCTACCACCTGAAAAATGTTGACTTTATCTTTGAACGTCTGGGTTTGAACGACTAAATCTGTATCTTCAGCGAAAAGGGGAAAAACAAATGAGTCAGCTTTTATATGAAGGAAAAGCGAAAAAAATGTTCACGACGGATGATCCGAACGTATTGCGAGTGGTGTACAAGAACGACGCAACTGCATTTAACGGTCAGAAAAAAGCGCAGTTTGAAGGAAAAGGCCGCTTGAACAACGCGATCTGCACCAAGATCTTTAAAATGCTACAGGGAAAAGGTGTTCCAACGCATTATATCGAAACGATTTCCGAAACTGAGCAATTAGTCAAAGCGGTGAGCATTGTTCCGATCGAAGTTGTTGTTCGAAACGTTGTTGCAGGCAGTCTGTCAAAACGTCTCGGTGTTGATGAAGGTGAAACGCTCGGACGCACAATCGTTGAATTCTACTATAAAAGTGACGAACTTGGCGATCCGATGATCAACAGCGATCACGCTTTGGCAATGGACATCGCAACAAAAGAAGAACTCGCGGAAATCCGCCGCCTTGCACTCAGCATTAACGAATCATTGCAGGCATTCTTCGCTGAAGCAGGCATCTTGCTTGTCGATTTTAAAATCGAGTTTGGCAAACTGAAAGAAACAGGTGCCATTGTGCTTGCCGATGAAATCTCGCCGGACAGCTGCCGTCTATGGGATAAAGAGACTCATGAAAAGCTTGATAAAGATGTTTTCCGCCGCAATATCGCTGATCTCCCCGAAACCTATGAAAAACTTTTGAAACGCTTGGAGGATGTCAAATGAAAAAGGTGAAGGTGTTCATTACATTGAAAGAAAGTGTGCTTGATCCTCAAGGTCAGGCGGTCATGCAGTCGCTGCACAATATGGACTATAAAGCCGTTAAAGATGTGCGCATCGGCAAATACATTGAACTCCAGATGGAAGACTCAGCAGATGTCGCGGAGCAGGTCGATACGATTTGCGACCAGTTGCTCGCAAATACGGTTATTGAAAATTATCGCTATGAAGTCGAGGAGGAGGTTCATTCGTGAAAACCGCGGTCATTGTTTTTCCCGGCTCCAACTGCGACCAAGATATGTATTACGCGATTAAAGATGGACTGGATGAAGAAGTAGACTATGTGTGGCATGCGGAAACCTCGCTGGACGGCTATGACGCGATCATGATTCCCGGCGGTTTTTCCTATGGCGACTATCTGAGATCAGGCGCAATCGCACGTTTCGCCGGGATTATGCCGGCAGTCATCAAGGCTGCCAAAGAAGGCAAACCGGTACTGGGTGTGTGCAACGGCTTCCAGATTCTGCTCGAAGCAGGACTGCTGCCCGGAGCAATGCTGAAGAACAAGCATCTCAAATTCATTTGTGAAACCGTTAATCTTCAGGTTAAAAATAACGATACACAATTTACAAAGCTTTACAATCAGGATGAAGTGATTCGCATTCCGATCGCACACGGCGAAGGCAATTATTTCTGCGACGACGAGACGCTCAAGGAACTGCAGGAGAATAACCGGATTGTCTTCACCTATTCAGGAGAAAATCCAAACGGATCAAGAGCTGATATCGCCGGCATTATTAATGAGGCCGGCAATGTGCTCGGCATGATGCCGCACCCGGAACGCGCCGCCGATGCACTGCTCGGCAGCGATGACGGTCTTCGTCTGTTCCAGTCGATCCTAAACCATTGGAGGGAATCTACTCATGCCGCTTACACATCTTGAACCATCACCGGAGCAGATTGAACAGGAAAAAGTATACCGCACAATGGGGCTCACGGAAGAAGAGTACCAAAAGGTGAAGAATTTGCTCGGACGCAAGCCAAACTATACGGAAACCGGGCTGTTCTCGGTGATGTGGTCGGAACACTGCAGCTACAAGACATCAAAGCCGGTGCTGAAGTATTTCCCAACAACCGGCGAACATGTCCTCCAGGGTCCTGGCGAAGGTGCCGGTATTGTTGACATTGGTGACGGTCAGGCAGTTGTGTTCAAAATCGAAAGCCATAACCATCCTTCGGCCATCGAGCCGTACCAAGGTGCCGCAACCGGTGTCGGCGGAATTATCCGCGATGTGTTCTCAATGGGCGCACGTCCCGTGGCACTGCTTGACTCACTTCGTTTTGGCGATTTGGACAGTTCTCGTGTCCGCTATCTTTTTGAAGAAGTGGTCAGCGGAATTGCCGGATACGGTAACTGCATCGGCATTCCAACGGTTGGCGGCGAACTTCAATTTGATCCGTGCTACAACGGAAATCCGCTTGTGAATGCGATGTGCGTCGGCATCATGGATCATGCCGACATTCAGGTCGGTCAGGCGCGCGGCATTGGCAACACGGTTATGTACGTTGGCGCAAGCACAGGCCGCGATGGTATTAACGGCGCGACCTTCGCTTCCGAAGAAATCTCTGAAAAATCGGATGAGAAGCGTTCGGCAGTACAGGTTGGCGATCCGTTCATGGAAAAATTGCTCGTTGAAGCATGTCTTGAATTAACGAAGCATGATGCGCTTGTCGGTATTCAAGATATGGGTGCGGCCGGGCTTGTTTCCTCCGCAAGTGAAATGGCAGCTAAGGCCGGCGTCGGCATTCATATGAATCTCGATCTGATTCCGCAGCGTGAAACGGAAATGACGCCATATGAAATGATGCTCTCCGAATCACAAGAACGCATGCTGATCGTTATTAAGAAGGGCAGCGAGGAAGAAATCAAAGCGATTTTCGCCCGTTGGGGTCTTCACGCGGTAGCGGTTGGCGAAGTTATTGAAGAAGAAGTGCTTCGCCTCGAGCATAAAGGCAAGATTGTGGCCGATGTTCCATCGGATTCTTTAGCGTCTGCACCGGTTCGCCATATGCCGTCCAAGGTTCCTGCAGTTTATCTTGCAAATCAAGCGGCTCCGGCGTGGAAGCCTGAAATCAATAATTACGCGAAAACAATTAAAAAACTGCTCGGTCAGCCAACTCTAGCTTCAAAAGAATGGGTGACTCGTCAGTATGACTATATGGTACAAACGAACACGGTTGTTGCACCGGGCTCTGATGCAGCAGTTGTCCGTGTGCGCGGAACGAAAAAAGGCCTCGCCATGACAACGGATTGCAATGCCAAGTATTTGGCACTTGATCCTAACGAAGGCGGAAAAATTGCTGTTGCTGAAGCAGCGCGAAATATTGTCTGCTCCGGCGGCGTGCCGCTCGCGATCACTGACTGCTTGAACTTCGGCAGTCCGGAAAATCCGGAAGTGTTCTGGGAAATCGATGAATCCGTCAAAGGAATGGCAAAGGCATGTGACGTCCTGAAGACTCCGGTTATCAGCGGCAACGTCTCCCTCTACAATGAAACCGATCGCGGTGCCATTGATCCGACTCCGGTTGTCGGCATGGTCGGCCTCGTTGAAGATCTTGATCATGTCATGACTGCTTCCTTTAAGAACGAAGGCGACGCAGTCTATGTTATCGGCGCGGCAAAACCTGAATTCGGCGGCAGTGCATTGCAGATCCTTATGGACGGCGAAGTGAGCGGTAAGGCTCCGGCACTTGATCTTGAACTGGAAAAGGGCCGTCAGGGTAAAGTTCTTGAGGCAATTAAGTCAGGCTTTCTCGCTTCGGCTCACGATATTTCCGAAGGCGGTCTAGCTGTTGCCGTTGCTGAGTCGGTATTTGGCACGGAGCTCGGCTGCGATCTTAAATTTGATACCGATCCTGCAGTAGAACTTTTCTCAGAAACTCAGTCACGTTATCTGATTACTGTACCTGAAGCAACCAAGAAGGATTTTGAAGCATTAGTAGGCGACGCTGTTTTTGTCGGCAATGTGACACGCAGCGAAACCGTAAACCTAGCCTTTGCATCGTCAACCGTCACTCTGAATCGGAATGAACTCGAGAACGAATGGAGAGGGGCACTGTCATGCATTATGTCGGCAAAGAACTGAATGAAGAATGTGCGGTTTTTGGAATCTGGGGTCACGAAAACGCGGCAAAGCTGACCTATTACGGTCTTCACAGCATGCAGCACCGCGGACAGGAAGGCGCCGGTATTGCGGTTTCCGACGGAAAACATATTTATGATCACAAAGGACTCGGCCTCGTCAATGATGTATTTGACCATGATAAGCTCGATGCTTTGAGCAAGGGGTATGCAGCCATTGGTCATGTTCGTTATTCGACACAAGGCGGTAACAGCTATGCCAATGTGCAGCCGCTCGTTTTCCGCTCACAAAAAGACTCGCTCTCGATCGCGCATAACGGTAATTTGGTGAATGCCCATAAATTAAAAGGAGAGCTTGAAGAACGCGGCAGCATTTTTCAAACGACATCCGATACGGAAGTTATCGCTCACTTGATTAAACGCGACTATGCCGATAATTTTATCGAAAGCGTCAAGCACGCATTATCGGTAATCAAAGGCGCTTATGCGCTTGCAATGCTGACTGAACACCAATTGATCGCGGCTTTGGATCCAAATGGACTGCGCCCGCTTTCACTTGGTAAATTGGGTGACGCATGGGTGGTTGCTTCGGAAACCTGCGCGTTTGATCTGATCGGCGCGACTTATGTCCGAGATGTCAATCCGGGTGAAATCATTGTTATTGACAATGAAGGTCTGCACTCAGACTTCTTTACCAACCGGACCGAGCCTGCGATCTGCAGCATGGAATACATCTATTTCTCTCGTCCCGACAGCAATATTCAGGGCATCAATGTGCATGCGGCAAGAAAAAATCTTGGCCGTATGCTCGCCCAAGAAGCGCCGGTTGAAGCAGACGTTGTCACCGGTGTTCCGGATTCCAGTATTTCGGCGGCGATCGGCTATGCCGAAGCAACCGGAATTCCGTACGAACTCGGCATGATCAAGAACCGTTATGTCGGTCGAACCTTTATCCAGCCGTCACAGGAATTACGTGAACAAGGAGTGAAAATGAAGCTTTCTCCGGTTCGCGCAATTATCGAAGGCAAGCGTGTGGTCATGGTCGATGATTCGATTGTGCGTGGCACAACAAGCCGCCGCATCGTCGGCATGCTGCGTGACGCAGGCGCGACCGAGGTTCATGTTCGGATCAGTTCGCCGCCGATCACCCATCCATGTTTTTATGGGATCGACACATCAACGTCTTCCGAATTGATCGCGTCTACGCATTCAGTAGAAGATATTCGTGAATTAATCGGTGCTGACTCGCTCGTTTACTTAAGTCCTGAGGGATTGAAGAAAGCGATCGGGCGCGACCCGGCAATGAAGAACTGCGGACAGTGTATGGCTTGCTTCACGGGCAAGTACCCGACGGAAATTTATCCGGATACGGTTCTGCCGCATGAAAAAGAACTGCTTGTCTGAGGAGGACCATCATGGCGAACGCATATAAAAAAGCCGGCGTAAACATCGAAGCCGGCTATGAAACAGTCGGACGAATCAAGAAGCATGTGCAGCGAACGTTCCGCCCGGAAGTGATCGGCGGATTAGGCGGTTTCGGCGGTGCAATTGATCTGTCCCAAATGAACATTAAAGAACCGGTCTTGGTTTCGGGAACAGACGGAGTTGGTACCAAGCTGATGATCGCTTTTGCGACGGAGCGCCATGACACGATCGGCATCGATGCCGTTGCAATGTGTGTCAACGACATTGTCACGCAAGGCGCCGAACCGATCTATTTTCTCGATTATCTGGCCTGCTCCTCACTCAAGCCGGAAAAAGCGGAAGCGATTGTCAAAGGAATTGCTGACGGCTGTGCCGATGCAGGCTGTGCATTAATCGGCGGTGAGACCGCTGAAATGCCGGGCATGTATCAAGAAAATGACTATGATATTGCCGGTTTTTCGGTCGGCGTTGTGGAAAAATCAAAACGGATTACCGGTGAGAATGTAAAGGTCGGCGATCTCTTAATCGGGCTCGCATCAAGCGGCATACACAGCAATGGATTTTCACTTGTCCGCAAGCTTGTAGCAGACGCCGGTTTAACCTACAGCGATGCCTATGCGCCTGAACCGGGAAAAACCGTTGGCGAGGTTTTGCTCACGCCAACGAAAATCTACGTTAAACCTGTACTTGATTTGCTTAAAAAGGTTGATGTTCATGGAATTGCACATATTACAGGCGGCGGATTCTATGAAAATGTGCCGCGCATGTTCCCAGAAGGCTTAACGGCGGAAATGGACGTCTCTGCTTGGAAACGTCCTGCTGTGTTTGATTGGCTGAAAGAGTTAGGCAGTCTGCAGCTCGATGACATGTTTCATACCTTTAACATGGGTATCGGCATGGTACTGGCGGTTGCTCCTGAAAATGCAGACCAAGCTTTGGATGCGTTGAAGGCATTTGGCGAAGCACCGGTTGTTGTTGGAAAAGTTGTCGAAGGTCATGAATTGACGCTGGTGAATTGTGATGAAGCATAAGATCGCTGTTTTTGCCTCAGGACACGGTACGAATTTTGTCGCAATCAACAAAGCGATTCAAGAGGGACAGATTTCTGCAACCATCGAACTGCTTGTTTGCGATCAGCCGGGAGCAGCCGTTATCGAGCGCGCGAAGCGGGCGGGTGTCGATACGTTGGTCGTTTCAAGGAAAGACTACCCGTCCAAAGCGGCATTTGAACAAGTCATTGCCGACGCGTGCAAAGAACATGACGTCGCGTATATTTTTCTTGCAGGGTACATGCGAATTCTCGGCAAGGTCATGCTTGCTGCGTATCCGCATCGGATTATTAACATTCATCCATCATTACTTCCTTCTTTTACCGGATTGGATGCGATTGGTCAAGCCTTTGAGAAAGGCGTAAAGATCACAGGCATTACGATTCATTATGTGGACGAGGGCATGGATACCGGACCGATCATCGCCCAAGCAGCTGTTCCAGTGGAAGATGACGACACAGTTGAGACACTGGAAGCACGCATCCATGAAACAGAGCACAACGTGTATCCGGCAACCATCGCGAAGCTGCTCAGCAAGTGATCGAATGATTCATCCCGAGTTAAAGCTAACTGATCGAAAGTAAAAGCTAACACCGGAATAGTTAAAGCTAATCCGATGAGTAAGCAGCACTATATATATAGCATCACATCACAAACAGACATATTGCGGATTGAAAATAGAAAGGATGTATCGAAGTGGCAAAACGAGCATTAGTCAGTGTTTCTGATAAGACAGGGCTTATTGATTTTGTGAAAAAATTGGTAGACGCCGGAATTGAGATTATCTCAACCGGGGGCACGAAAAAAGCGATCGAAAATGCGGGTATTCCCGTTATGTCGATCAGCGAAATCACTGATTTTCCGGAAATTCTTGACGGACGTGTGAAGACGCTGCATCCGGCCGTTCATGGCGGTCTGCTTGCTGTTCGCGGTAAAAAGGAACATATGGATGCGATCAAAGAGCTGGGTATTCAACCGATTGATTTTGTTGTCGTTAACCTATATCCGTTCAAAGAAACCATTTCAAAACCGGATGTTGCTTATGATGACGCGGTTGAGAACATTGATATTGGCGGTCCGAGCATGCTTCGCTCAGCTGCGAAGAATCATCGCAGCGTTACTGTTGTCTGCGATCCCGGTGACTACGATCTTGTTGCGGAAAGTCTCGACGAGAATGCCGATGTTCCTTTTGAACTCAAACAAAAGCTTGCGGCAAAGGTATTCCGCCACACCGCGGCCTATGACGCATTGATTGCCGACTACTTCACCAAGCAGGTCGGCGAAGAATTCCCGGAAAAACTGACCCTGACCTATGAAAAGAAACAGCCGCTTCGTTATGGCGAAAATCCGCATCAAAAGGCTGCATTCTACAGTGATCCAATCGAAGACGAATCGACGATCGCCGCAGCAAAACAGATGCACGGCAAAGAACTCTCTTATAACAACATCCGCGATGCAGATGCTGCACTTGGTATTGTAAAGGAATTCAGACAACCGGCTGCGGTTGCTGTTAAACATATGAATCCATGTGGCATCGGCATTGGTGAATCCGTTAACGAAGCCTATGCCAAAGCCTATGAGACAGATCCTGTATCTATTTTCGGCGGCATCATCGCATTGAACCGGGAAGTGGATGCTGCTCTTGCCACAGAGCTCCACAAGATCTTCCTTGAAATTGTCATCGCTCCTTCATACTCTGAAGAAGCTCTGGCAATTCTCGAAAAGAAGAAGAATCTTCGTTTGCTGCAAGTCGCGATGAGCGATGAACCGCAAGGCTTCGCTCAATATACATCTGTTCGCGGCGGTATGCTCGTTCAAGATTTGGACACGAAGGGCTATGCCGACATTGAAGAAAATCTGAAGGTGGTCACCGACCGCAAGCCGACAGAAGCAGAAATGGAAAGCTTGAAATTTGCTTGGACGATCGTCAAACATGTGAAATCAAACGCAATCGCACTCGTTAATGATGGACTGATGGTCGGCATGGGCGGCGGTCAGACAAACCGTGTCGGTGCAGCGAAAATTGCACTTGAAGAAGCCGGCGATAAGACAAAGGGTGCTGTGCTTTCTTCCGATGCATTCTTCCCAATGGGCGATACGGTTGAAGCAGCAGCCAAAGCAGGTATTACTGCAATTATTCAGCCGGGCGGCTCCATCCGTGATAAGGAATCAATCGAAATGGCAAACAAATACAACATTGCCATGGTACTCACCGGCATGCGCCACTTCAAACATTAAGTTTATTCGCTTATTGAAAGGGGTACGATCATGAACGTGTTGATTGTCGGCGGCGGCGGCCGCGAACATGCGATGGCTTGGAAGGTATCGCAAAGCAAGCTGGTAGAAAAAGTTTACGCTGCGCCTGGCAGCGACGGCATGGCTGCCGTTGCGGAATGTGTTCCGATTGATGCGATGGATTTTGAAGCACTGGCGACCTTTGCTAAAGATCACGATGTTGCACTGACGCTTGTCGGTCCGGAACAACCGCTTGTCGGCGGAATTGTCGATGTTTTCGCTGCGAATGGGCTGAAGGCTTTTGGACCATCGAAAGCGGCAGCACAGATCGAGGGCAGTAAATCGTTTGCCAAGGCGTTGATGGCAAAGTACAAGATCCCAACCTCACATTATCAGACCTTTACGGACTACCAAGAAGCCTGTAATTATCTTCAGAAGGTCGGCGCACCGATTGTTCTTAAAGCCGATGGCCTTGCTGCCGGAAAAGGTGTCATCGTCGCCATGACCATGGCAGAAGCCGAAAACGGTCTGAAAGAGATCATGAAGGATAAAAAATTCGCCGATGCGGGATCTCGTGTGGTCATTGAAGAGTACCTTGAAGGTGAAGAATTTTCATTAATGGCTTTGGTGAACGGTGAAAAAGTCGTTCCTCTGGCCATTGCTCAGGATCATAAGCGGGCCTATGAAGGCGACAAAGGCCCGAATACTGGCGGAATGGGCGCCTACTCACCGGTTCCACAGATTGCACAATCAATTGTAGACGGAGCTGTGAAAACCATTTTGCAGCCGACTGCTGACGGCATGGTGTCTGAAGGCTTCACGTTTACAGGTGTGCTTTATGCCGGATTAATCCTGACTGCTGCCGGTCCGAAAGTGATCGAATTCAACTGCCGATTCGGTGATCCGGAGACACAGGTTGTGCTGCCTCGAATGGAATCCGATTTCGTTCAAACCGTACTCGACGTACTGGACGGCAAACAGCCTGATCTTGCATGGAGCGAAAAAACAGCGGTCGGCGTCGTGCTCGCCTCCGAAGGATACCCAGGCAACTATGAGAAGAATTTGAAGCTTGGAAATCTGGACGCACTTCCGGAAGATGCCCTGCTTTTCCACGCCGGAACGAAAAAATCCGGTGCGGACTGGCTGACCAATGGCGGTCGCGTACTACTCGTTACAAGACTTGGCAACGATTTGCGCTCGGCCCGTGACGCAGTCAACAAGGATCTCGAACGTATTCAAACGGATGCCGTATTCTTCCGCAAGGATATCGGGCATCACGCATTGGAAGCTTCAAAATAACCGATAAGTGATAAAAGCTGTCTTTGCCTGAAGGGTGAAGACAGCTTTTTTACACAAATAAGAAAGTATAAAGATTTAGAGGAATTTAGTGTAAGTGCAACTAAGTCTTCGCCTTCGTCAGAGGCTTGGCGAAGCCAAGTTTTCTAACAAGTAAAGAAAGTATAAGATTTTACCCCATATTTAAACGAATAAACCAGTGTCTTGACCGAGAATCAAAGCGGAGGTGCGAGACGCCTGCGGTCGTGCTCTGTTGATGCGAGCAACCGAAGCGAGGATTCAACACTGTAAAGACACAAACCAATCACACATGGCTGGAGATTAAAGACCGGGCGCTTTTTGCCCGGTTTTTCTTATATACTCATGTTGAAAATGTTGAGATTGTTGATTTTTCGAATGTCAATTGGTTATAATTAAGTCAAGGAGGCTGAAGAGATGATGAGAACAATAGACTACGAACAAATTGAAATGTGGGACAGCGTTCAGACGTTGTCAAAAATTAATCGAGAACAGGCAAAAGTTGTGCTCAAAGCCACTATTGAACGATCTTTTCGTCAAGTTGGTATTGTTCTTCCTAAATTATCCGGCCGATCACTGAGATTACCAGAACAAAATGAATTAAACCAGTTGAAACAGCTTGAAAAAAAGTTAAACAATGCTGCTGAGCAACAGAAAATTAACGATGATTTATTAGCTGAATATATAGACGGATTGATCCAATTGACAGCGAATAACCAGCCACAGTTCAGAAAAGCAGTCACTGTTTCATTATTGAAACAAAGAAGAATAAAACGCAGAATCAATCGAACAGCACCTATGCAAGCAATTATGATCTCGTCATTAAAAGGAGAAACAAAACCATTTTATACGCCTAAAGAGGTCGGAAAAAAACTGGGATTGAGCGATCAAACGATTCGCCGACTCTGTGAAAAGGGAAAATTTTCAGCGGCATATCAAACGGAAGGTGGACATTGGCGAATTCCTCGCGATGCGTTTATTACGACAAGCAAACAGGATGAGCAGGCAGAGACAGTTCTGCATGAGATCGACGAAAAAAATCGCCGAGGTGGAGATATAGATGAATTTAATTTATGATGCAAAAGTTCCTCCAAAAGTTTTTATAGACACGACAGTACTGTGTGGCGCAATTCGAGTCGATGGAATTAACCGTAGAATTCTTAAGGCTGCACGTTATCCAAATTTTTTTATTCCAGTTTTTTCAAGGGTCTGTCTCTTTGAATTCATGAAGCATGCTTTAGAAGGATTAGGAAAAGGAATAAACAGAGTTACCTATACACCTGCAGAAATTAACGAATTCCTGCAGATTTTTTTAAATCCAATTTTTGAGTACTATACCAAGCTGCCTGTCAATAGTGTAGTCGGTCGTTATAGTGCTGAAACAATAATGAGAGAGAATAGACCGATTGGACAAGTCCTCGTGGAATTAAGCCGATGTTCCGAAGTAGAGGCAAGAAAAATTGCTGAATCCCAAGAGATGAGCAAACCGCTATCAGCATTTGACCAAAATGATTTTCATGTTTGGGTCACAGCCATTTGTGAAAATTGCCAATACATAGAGTAACAACCAATCACCAACGCTTTCCCGAACAAATCGGCACGATCAAACGGATTCATCCTAGTGACTTCTACGAACAACTAAGTAATCCCTAATGCTTTAAAAAGAATCATCCCCTATCTGATTCAGATTAACATATCGTTGATTAAGCGGTATAACCCATTGGAACAACTTGGTGTGATGGAACTTTATTAAACAGTGCAGTAAATCGGCCCAAAATCAGTCTTAGGACAAGATTGCTTGTACAAAAATTTATGAGAAAGTTGCGGGACTCTTTCAAAGTATCGTTCAAAACTATGCGTTCTATAATACAAATAAGCGGACAGACTTTGTAGGCTTAGTAACTTTGCTCAGAAAAAACGCAATTGACTTCTATGCGGAAAAAGATGATATTGGCTTCTTCATGGTTAAAATCTCAGATCAACAGAACAAAATGAGCATTGATGAAATCAGTAAATGGATCGAGAACCACTCTAGACGATCAACGAAGTATTAAAACCATGACAAGAAAAAAATCAAGATAAAGGTGCGTAGTAACGTTTATTTACTTTTGGTGGATTCGTTATGATTTTTGATTCTTTCGTTACAAGTCCGGACTTCCGCAAACCTTACGGATTATTTCGCAGTATTCGTCTATTACGTAGTAATTACGCACTGCGCAGTATGCAGTGAAGTTAATGAGAAAAGTGGTGAAATACAAAAGTTAAAGCTAATCCGTGAAAAGTGAAAGCTAATGATGGAAAACTTAAAGCCAATCCTCCAAAAGTTAAAGCGAAATTATGAAATTCACAAAATGTATGAGACAATCGCGTTACTCTGCTTCATTCGGTCTAACTTTCACCAGGTTCGGTCTAACTTTTATCGGGTTCGGACTAACCTTTCACGGGTTTGGTCTAATTTTTATCGGATTCGGCCTAACTTTTTGGGCGTTCGGTCTAACTCCTTCTCTTCGGTTGAAATTTCCAGAAATTCGGTTCATCTTTTCGTTCGTTAGGTTGAACTTTAGCTGATTTAAATCAGCCCTTGCTGCACATCTTCCGTCAACCGCGAAGCATCATGATTGCTACATTAAGTGAAAGTTACTCAGATTCACAAACGTACTGTTTCAAATGTTCTTTTCATTGATGCTTAGGTTCCTGTAAATGATGTCCTCACGTTTATTAAAGCCGATCTTTTGCCAAAAGTTATTCCCTGTTTCGTTTGTTGCGAAAACAACAAGGGCGACTTTATTAATATCTTCTTCGCGCAAGGCATTAATGATGGCATCAACCAATTGTTTGCCAACCCCGCGACGACGGTAGTTGCTGTCTACTGCTGTATGATAGATGTAGCCTCTGCGGCCATCGTTTCCACACAGAATGACACCGATAATCTTATGATTTTCTTCAGCGATAAAATTTGTAGTAGGATTCCTTTTCAAAAACTTTTCGATGCCTTTAACGGAATCATCGAGGCTGCGCATGCCCATTCCATTGGTATTCGTCCAGAGTCGGTGTACTTCTGCATAATCCTCTATTTCCATTAAGCGTATTTTCATTTCACATGCTCCTCAACTAGTTCTCCTTAAATCATAATCTAAATAATTATCTTTCTGCTTGAATCCGTAACTTTTATAAAGCAGTTTCCCCATCGCTGACGCAGTAATTGTCACTTTTCCGCAGTGTCTCTGTCGTGCTTCGTCAATCACATGATTCAGTAGTTTTGTCGCGATTCCTTTTCTTCGATAGGCGCTTAAGGTGTGCATGCAAGACAGTGTACCGACATAGCCGGATGGATTTTCATAGTAGGGCGGCCTTCGGCTGAAGGACATACCGCTGGTTGCGATGATCTTATCGTCAACAAGAGCGATCCAAGAGACGAAACTTCCGTCCTCAAGACTGGTCTCAAAATAATTGGTTAACGATTTCGTCAGATCGGTTGTCGGTATTGCGCCTTCCTCAAGCAGTTGCAGTTTTCTCATGTCAACGAATTCCGGAATGTCTTCTTTGGTTAGTTCTCGAAACGCAATGGTCATTAATGTCTCCTCAATTGGAGTTCAGATTATAAAGTAATCCTAGTTTAAGTCGTATAAGTTAAATGTTCAATCATGATATTATTTAATTTGATTTAGTTCAAATAGTCGAAAAAATATTGATTCACCTATTTGCAAGGTGTAAAATATACGTCACCCATACAGAAAAAAAGGATATATCAGAAGGCAAAAGGAGAGGATTGAAGTGAATGAAACAGTTAGAAAAGTAGGTATTGTCGGGATCGGCAATGTCGGAAAAGCGGCGGCTTCAGCCATTGTTCATGAAAATGTGGCGGATGAACTGTATATTTCCGACATTGATTCCGAACGTGCGAAGGGTGAAGCATGGGATTTTGAGGACAGCATTGAGCTGACACCGTCACGCACGCGCGTTATTGAGGTCCCGCTTGAAGGGTTGGCCGTGTGCGATGTAATTCTTGTCGCCGTAACGGAGAGGTCTCAAATTCCTCAAGGCTCACGCTTGGAACTGCTCAAAGGCACGGCAGCGATCACCTATGATATCGTGCCGAAGCTGCGCGAAGCAGGATTTAAAGGAAAATATGTGATTGCAACCAATCCTTGCGACATTATCACGTATCTGTTCTACAAGCTGTCAGGACTTCCGAAAAACCATGTGATCGGTACGGGTACCGCACTGGACAGCATGCGTCTGCGCCGTCAATTATCTCGTGTGATCGGTGATGTCGATCCGCGCAGTATCAGTGCTTTTATGGTCGGCGAACATGGAGACTCTCAAATTGCCGCATGGTCGCAGGTTACAGTCGGCGGCCAGCCGCTTGATCAATACGAAGAAGATAATTTTGATGAATTCGGCAAAATCGACCGCGATCAAGTGGAAGATACAGCCAGACATTTTGGCTGGGAAATTCATAAACGCAAGGGCAATACGCAATTTGGAATCGGCAACGAGCTGGCATTCTTTGCGAAATCAATCCTCAACAACGCACGTTGTGTCACGGCTGCATCCGTCATTCAGAACGATGAATATGGTCAGCATGACCTTGCGATTGGTGTTCCAATCATTCTAGGAAAAAACGGTGTTGAAAAGATCATTAAATACCGCTTGAACAAAAAAGAACAAGAAGGCTTCAATGCATCGGCTGAACTGATCAAGAGTTATATCAAGCAGACTCTTGAAGAACATGAAGAACCGGCTGCAAACTAAACATAGATAGAGAAAAGCCTTCCGCTCGGAGTCATCAGTGTCTCCGCGGGAGGCTTTTTTGGTTTGAAATCAGCGAAGTGCTCGATAAACGCAAGGCAGCCACTTCACAGGTGCACGCGATCAAAGAATTCATCATAGCTGTCGATATAAAAATCGGCACCGCTGACATGATTTTGAAACAAGCAGGTTTTCTTGCCCAATTTTTTTGCCGGGATGATGTCGAGCGTGCGATCGCCGATGGCAAGATCAAAACCATGGCGTTCATCCAGATAAATATAAGATGCCGGATCCGGCTTTTTAGGAAAGCCGTTATCGCTGGTTACCATATCTGTAAAGTAGCCTTCCAGACCGAATTGACGCAGTACGCGGACAAGATCCTCACGATTATTATGCGTCATAATTACATTTTTGTCCGCTGCGGCAAGCACCTTTTCCACAGAAGGGAACGGCTTGAAACCGTCTGACGGATAGCGGCGGATGAGCTGATGAAAAGTGCTGATCTGCTCAGGTGTCATGCGGAAATATGCATATGCCGTTGAAAATGAGATTTTTATTTGAGCGAAAATATCTTTTTCGTCACGATCTGAATTCAGTACTTGTTTAAAAAGCTTCGTGTATACCGGGTACGTATCACAGATCGTCCCATCGAAATCCCACAGAATGTTCACAATGCCCACGTCCTCGCTAAGTATAATCAACAAACATCTCTAGGCTAACATAATAGCAATGAAAACGTAAACATAAATAACACTATTTATAAAAAACGTTTTTTATTGGATTATATTTGAATTTCATACGGTGAAGGATGAAAACATTTGCTGGTAGGAGTAAAATATTTGTAGGCAGAAAAATAGCCTTGATTTCCAGTTTATGGCAATCGCCGTTAACTGGAAATCAAGGACACCAAGCGGTAGCGCGGTAGGGAGTAGAAGCGATTTCTATGGAAAAGAGGGTGACTCCTTGGTAGAATCAAAGTTGACAACAACGATTCGGAAGGAGCACCCTCATGAAACAGAATACCACAGCGTACATGAATTTAAAACAACTGGAACAACTTATCTGGCGACAGGTACAGGAAACCTTTGCTCAAGTGATGAAAAAACTCTTGGAGGAAATGGATCAACAGATTGCCGACGAACGGGATAAAAAACAGTACCGGTTTGTGAGTAGACGTCGGCTTCAAATCACCAGCCTTTTCGGTGAACTCACGGTCGAACGCGCGTACTATCGCGACCGAACCAAGAATGAATATGTCTATCTCTTGGATCGATATTTGCTTCGACTTTATCACTGACCGTATTTGAGGTAAGATGTTATAAGTAATGGTTTTGCGAGTTTGAAAGGAACGTACTGTGTTTATTAAAAAAAGAAAAGGTACCTGTATCCGTGTCGTTTAATCAGCACGATAGGGTGATTGTGCATACAGAAAACGTGATGAAGTTACGGATTTAACCGACGAGAAAGGAATGGACAAGGTTGCAAATTGATAAATTAAGAGGCAAAGCTCTTGACCAGCTGTTTGACGCCATCTTGACATTAAAAGATCGCGAGGAATGCTATCGTTTTTTTGACGATCTGTGCACCATGGGCGAAATTCAATCATTATCGCAGCGGCTTCAAGTGGCGAGAATGCTGATGGAGGGGCAGACCTATCATCAGATTGAAGAAGAGACCGGTGCCAGCACGGCGACTATTTCCCGTGTGAAACGATGCATCAATTTTGGTACAGATGGTTATAAGATGACGCTTGATCGACTTGGATAAGAAATCCAAGTTTTCTAATGTGAAGAAACGATGCATTGAGGCGGCGATGTTCTGGGAAGATGATCTATTCAGAATACGCCGACTTTGCATTTTGTGCGTCTTTTTATAGAGCAGATATGGATTCTATTTTTTAGGAAGTGATCATAATGGAACGACTTTCACAGGAATTATTGGAAGGACTTAATCCGGAACAATTAAAAGCAGTGAAGCACCATGAGGGACCGCTGTTGATCATGGCGGGAGCGGGAAGCGGAAAGACGCGTGTACTGACGCATCGTATGGCCTATTTGATGATCGAACGAGATATCGCGCCATGGAATATTTTGGCGATCACGTTTACCAATAAAGCTGCCAAGGAAATGAAGGAGCGGCTGGCAAAATTGGCAGGACCGCTTGTTGAGGACACTTGGGTGTCAACCTTTCATTCGATGTGCGTGCGGATTCTGCGCCGAGACATCGACCGCATGGGTCTCAGTCGCAACTTTACCATTCTGGACAGCACCGATCAGCTGTCGGTCGTGAAGCAGATTCTCAAAGAAAAGAATCTGGATCCGAAGAAATTCACACCGCGCAGTGTATTAGGTGCAATCAGCTCCGCTAAAAATGAATTAAAAACAGCCGCTGATTTTGCGAAAACAGCGCAGGGCCCCTTTGAAGAGGTTGCGCGCGATGTCTATAAAGATTATGAGAAAAAACTGCTGCAGAATCAGTCGCTCGACTTTGACGACTTGATTATGACAACGGTGCATCTGTTCCAGCGCGTCCCTGAAGTGTTGGAATTTTACCAAAAGAAATTCCAATATATTCATGTCGATGAATATCAGGATACGAACAGGTCGCAGTACTTGCTTGTTCACATGCTTGCCGACCGATTTAAAAATTTATGTGTCGTCGGCGACTCCGATCAATCGATCTACGGATGGCGCGGCGCAGACATTCACAACATCCTCTCCTTCGAGGAAGACTATCCGAACGCACAAGTGATCAAGCTGGAGCAGAACTATCGATCAACGAAGAAGATTCTCGATGCGGCAAACCATGTCATTCAGAACAACCACGATCGCAAGCCGAAGAATCTGTGGACGGAAAATGCGGACGGTAAGGAAATTGCCTATTACCGAGCACCAACCGAACGCGAGGAAGGCTATTATGTCGCGGGGAAGATGCGCGAACTGTTCAAGGACGGCTTCAAGTATTCGGATTTTGCCGTACTGTACCGAACGAACGCTCAGTCCCGTGTCATTGAAGAAACGCTTGTCAAATCGAATATCCCGTACCGAATGGTCGGCAGTATCAAATTCTACGATCGTAAGGAAATCAAGGATGTGCTCGCTTATCTGCGTCTGATCGCTAATCCAGAAGATGAGATCAGCCTGGCACGCGTGATCAATGAACCAAAACGGGGCATCGGTGCATCCTCTATGGATAAACTGGCCGATTACGCGATTGCGGCGGATCTCTCACTCATGCAGGCGATTGGTGATGTCGAGCAAACAGGGATTGCCGCACGTACGGCAGGCAAGATGAAGGCCTTCGCTGAGATGATTCTTAATTGGTCCAAAATGCAGGAATTTCTGTCTGTGACCGAGCTTGTCGAAGAGGTACTGGATAAATCCGGTTACCGCGACGCACTCAAGGCTGAGCGAACGATTGAAGCGCAGAGCCGCCTTGAAAACTTGGAAGAATTTCTGTCTGTGACGAAAGAATTTGAAAGCGGGAATGATGATAAATCACTGATCAATTTTCTGACCGAACTTGCGCTTGACGCTGATATTGACGACCAGGACGACCAGGCACCTCAAGACGCGGTGACGCTGATGACGCTCCACTCCGCCAAGGGTCTGGAATTTCCTGTTGTTTTCCTCGTCGGCATGGAAGAGGGGATTTTTCCGCATCTGCGCGCTTTGGATGATGGCGACGAAATGGAAGAGGAACGCCGGCTTGCCTATGTCGGCATCACCCGCGCCAAACAGCAGCTTTTTCTGACCAGTGCACAGGTGCGCATGTTGTTCGGCAAAACGATTGCCAATCCCGCATCGCGTTTTATTAAAGAAATTCCGCAAGAATTAATCACAAGGGAAGATTCGGAAGAGGAACAAATCTCCGGCCGATTCTCAACGAAATCCGGCTCAGGATCGCCTTTTGAAAAACGAGTTGCTTCGACATACACGAAGCCTAAGCCTGTTCTGCAGAAGAATCATAATAATGAAGAATGGCGCTCAGGCGATAAAGTGACGCATAAAAAATGGGGTCAAGGTACGATTGTTGCCACTCGAGGAACGGGTGACAGCGTCGAACTGGATATTGTATTCCCAAGCCCAGTCGGCTTGAAACGGCTTCTTGGAGCATTTGCTCCGATTGAGAAAGTGTGACCGGGTCATAATAGAGGATGTTCAAAAAGTCCGGGAAAAATTGCTGTCGAATCTCTGTGTCAGCTTGTTTCTACGCTCCTCACGTATTACAGGTGATCTTCGACTAATTACACTCACGTCCTGTGAGTAACGTCGAAGTCACTACATCCTGTAGAAGTACGTTCCGGTGCTCGAAACTGCGCTTTCTTGATCTTCGACGCTCAGGATGAGCTAGTGTCAGGCATGCCACAGGACGAGGCATTCTGCCTGGCCTCGGCCCTTTTTGTCCTCCTTTTTGAACTGACTAGAGTAGAAAGAGACTGTGCATTCATTAAATGGAACAATGATTTACTAACGGCTTAAAGGAGTAACGAATCATGGAAGAGCGACTGCCGCAACATATTATTGATTTGCACCGACAACTGAATCAATACAGCTATGAATATTATGTGGAAGACAAACCAAGTGTGCCGGACAGCGAATACGATCGGCTGATGAACGAGCTACTTGCATTGGAGCAGCAGCATCCTGAGTGGATCACGTCGGATTCGCCGACACAGCGTGTTGGCGGCGAACCGCTCAAAGCGTTCACCAAGGTGACGCATGATCTTCCTATGCTTAGTCTCGGCGATGTGTTCAGCGAAGAGGAACTGCTGGATTTTGACCGCCGCGTCAGGCAGGCAGTCGGCGATGACGTGACCTATGTCTGTGAATTGAAAATCGATGGATTGGCAATCTCGCTCACGTATGAAAAAGGAAAATTCGTGCTGGGCGCGACACGCGGAAATGGAACGATCGGAGAGGACATTACCCACAACTTGAAGACCGTCCGTTCCTTACCGCTCGTTCTCCCGGAACCCATTGATATCGAAGTGCGTGGCGAGGCTTACATGCCGAAGAAATCCTTTGAAAAGCTTAATGAGGAACGCAAAAGAAATGAAGAACCGCTTTTTGCCAATCCGCGTAACGCTGCGGCGGGATCACTCAGACAGCTCGATCCGAAAATATCGGCGAAGCGAAGGCTCTCGGTTTTTCTATATAGTGCCGGCCGGTTTGATCGCGATAAGATCAAAACACACTATGGTCTGCTTGAAGCCATCAAAGCGCTTGGTCTCCCCGTCAATCCGGAATCGCGACGCTGCCGGACGATGCAAGAGGTTTTTGATTATATAAAAGAATATACCGAAAAAAGAGACTCGCTGCCTTATGGCATTGACGGCATTGTCGTCAAGGTTGACGATATGGCACAGCAGCAGCAGCTGGGCAACACAGTCAAGTCGCCGCGTTGGATGATAGCCTATAAATTTCCCGCGGAAGAAGTCGTATCCACACTGGAAGCGATCGAGGTGAGTGTCGGCCGTACCGGAGCCGTCACACCGACAGCCGTGCTTACCCCGGTATCTGTTGCCGGAACAACGGTCAAAAGAGCCTCCCTTCATAACGAAGACTTAATTCGAGAGAAGGATTTGCGGATCGGTGATCGTGTCGTCATCCGAAAAGCAGGCGACATTATTCCTGAAGTCGTGAACGTACTCACAGAACAAAGGACAGGCAAAGAATTGCCTTATGCGATGCCGACGCACTGCCCGGAATGCGGCAGCGAGCTCGTGCGGCTTGAAGAAGAGGTTGCACTGCGCTGCATCAATCCAAAATGCCCGGCGCTGATTCGAGAAGGATTGATTCATTTTGTCTCCCGAGGCGCCATGAACATTGACGGTTTAGGCGAAAAGGTGATTACCCAGCTTTTTGAAAAGAAGCTGATTGCTGATGTTGCCGATCTTTATAAATTGAATCGCGACGACTTGATTTCCATGGAACGCATGGGCGAGAAATCAACCGACAATCTGTTGAACGCCATTGAACGGTCAAAAGAAAATTCGCTTGAACATCTGCTCTTCGGGCTCGGTATCCGCTATATCGGATCCAAGGCAGCGAAGCTTTTGGCTCAAGCATTTAAGGACATGGATCACTTGGCATCCGCAGATATGGATGCGTTGGTGGCCGTCGATGAAATCGGTGAGAAAATGGCAGACTCATTGATCACCTATTTTTCAAAACCTGAGGTAAGTGCGCTGATTAATGAATTGAAAAGTGCCGGTGTGAACATGGCCTATCTCGGACCGGATCCGGAGGTTGCCGCTCAATCGGATTCGCCGTTTAACGGGAAAACAGTGGTACTGACCGGTAAATTGACGTTGATGACACGAAATGAAGCGAAAGAAGAGATCGAGCGGCGCGGCGGTAAAGTAACCGGCAGTGTCAGTGCCAGCACCGATCTCGTCGTTGCCGGAGAGGCAGCAGGATCAAAACTTAAAAAAGCGCAGGAGCTGCAGATCGAAGTCTGGGATGAAGCGCGCTTTGCGGAAACGCTCAAGGAATAGGGGATGCTCCAAATGAAATGGAAAAAAACGGCGGCGGTTTGTTCCGTCATGCTCGCCTTGCAACTAGTGCTTTCCGGATGCTGGTTTAACAATTCGGACAACAGTACGGTTAAGAACAGCAGCGGCAAGACAGAGAATGCGAGCTTGATTCCGAGTACGAATGATTCGGATTATCAAATGCTGCGCCCGAAATCCGGCAGCACAACGCGCGGCTATATTCAATACGGACCGAAAAACCGAGTGGATATGGATCAATTGGAAACCGGTTTGATGGATTTGTCCAAAGATGTATTCAGTCCCAATGATTATGTATTCCAAATGGGACAGTATATGAAAAATACGGATATTAACAGCATACTTTACAGAAACGGATCGGAACCGCAGCGTGCTGCGAATAAAAGTCTTTCAAAAGATCAGCAGAAGACGGTTGTTCCCGGCATTAATCCAGCACTTGGAAAAGGAAAAAATATTGTTGAACAGTCGAAAAACAGTCCGAAGTATATCAATTACGTTCTTGAACAGGACTATATGAAGAAAAACAGCAAGGGACAATACAAGATTGCCGGCATGTCCGTTGCTGTCTCACTGAATTCGGTTTATGCGGATAATATCAATTATAATGGCAAGATCTATCCGATCTCTGAAAAATTGAATCGTGCGAAAGTCGTAGCATGGGCCAAGGCGCATGCCCAGCAAATCGTTCAGCGGATACGAAACATTGGAAAGGACAATAAGGATTCAAATGATAATACCTATGAAGATCTGCAGAATATTCCGATCTTCTTAACCTTATACACTACTGCGGAGCCGCAGTCCTATGTTCCGGGCGATTTTGTTGCAAAGACGGAAATTTCCGCCGGATCCAGTTCCATTGGCAAATGGACGAGTATTGACGAGCATCATGTTCTGTTTCCTTCCGACAACGCTACGAACAGCTATAAAGGTGATCTGGATAAATTTAATCAAATCAAGAACGATGTGCAGAAATACTATCCGAACTATGTGGGAGTCATCGGCAAAGCATTCTATCGGAATAAGGACCTAAGTGATTTGACTTTAACGATTAACTTTAATAAATTCGTCGATGAGTCGGAAATGATCGGCTTTACGAACTACGTGACATCGCTTGTGGATAAACGCTTTCCGTTTGAGCGAAGTATTCCGATTCACATTTATATTACAACAGGCGATATACCTGAGGCACTCATTGAGCGAACGGAATCTATGGATCAACCCTATGTTCATATTTTTCAGCATTAAATCAGTCATGAAGTGAAACTGCTTAGCGGCGGTTTCATTTTTTTGTTTTCAGGAAATTTGCTCCTTTAATAAATTTAAAATAATATGGAAAATATCATAAATACAATGTATATTAATTAATATAAAGATAAAAATTAAAATAATAAAGGAGATGAGCCGTTGGACAAGCTTGATTTAAAGATGCTGCGCATATTGATGACGCAGGGGCGTGCGACATGGTCTGATCTGGCCGGTGAAATTGATATGTCGTCTCCGGCAGTAGCGGAACGTGTTCGCCGATTGGAGGAAAAAGGGGTTATCAAGGCGTATGGGGCGATGATTGATCCGGAGCTTGTAGGCAATACATGCACAGCTTTTGTCGCAGTCACGCTTGAAAAGACTGAGCAGCGCGCAGCATTTCTCGAGTTGATCCATGAGCTCGTTGAAGTGCAAGAATGCCATCATATTGCGGGGGATTACGATTATTTGCTCAAGGTGCGTGCCAAGGATACTAAGGATTTGGATCGCGTCATCAGCAGTGAATTGAAAAAGCTTCCGGGCGTAAAAACACGAACCACGATTGTCATGAATTCGCTAAAAGAAACGGCACAGCTCCCGATTCATGCTGACCGCTTTTCGTAAGTTAATTATGGATTTCTTCTTTTTGTTGAAAGGATTCCTTTTGGGCCTCGCAATCGCGGCTCCGGTCGGTCCGATCGGGATACTCTGCATCCGCAGAACCCTTGTTTTTGGCCGGCTTCATGGTCTATTGTCCGGCATTGGCGCAGCGAGTGCAGATGCCATTTATGGTGCCATCGCCGCCTTTGGACTGACGATTGCAGCTCACTTTTTGCTTGATCAGCAGATTTGGCTGCATGTGATCGGAGGTGTTTTTCTCTGCTTTCTCGGCGCGAAGACGTGGCGGTCAAAGGTATCCGACAAATCGGCGAGCCCTGCAGGCAGCAGGCAGCTCTTCAGTGCCTACACAACCACATTTGCTCTGACACTGACCAATCCGATGACCATTCTCTCGTTTGTCAGCATTTTTGCGGGTATTGGACTTGCTTCCGGCGAGGTACAATCATCACTTTTTCTGGTTATTGGTGTTTTTAGCGGTTCTGCTGCCTGGTGGCTGCTCCTCTGCGTATGTGTCGGTCATTTTCGGGAAAAGATGGACAGAAAGATGCTGATCTGGGTGAATCGTTTCTCTGCCGGCATCACTCTTGGTTTTGGAATCATTTCATTATGGCAGGCCATAGGTGATTTGCCTTAGGTAAACTTTTGCCAAATCGCATCGTTTCAGCGCTGCGGTTATTGCATAGTGTCAATGGTATTTGATATGATTAAGGCATTGTTGGAATTTGCCAAGAGGTGGCAAATAAAGCCGATTGGCGGAGGTGAAAAAGATGAGCAGGATCAACGAAGAACAGGTAAAATACGTGGCCAATTTGGCGCGTCTGTCTTTTACTGATCAGGAAATTAAGACATTCACAACGCAGTTGGATGATATCATTGGTTTCGCCGAACAGCTGAATGAGCTGGATACGCAAGGCGTCGAGCCGACGACCCATGTGCTGGATATGTACAACGTGATGCGCGAGGATGTTGTTGAAGCGTCACTGCCGCGTGAGGAAGCACTCAAGAACGCACCGGTTCAGGAAGACGGACAAGTTAAAGTGCCGCTGATTATGGAAGCGGATTGATGGAAGCAGAAGGAGGATAACAGAGATGCCACTTTTTGAAGAAGGCCTTGTGTCTTTGTCTCAAAAGTTACATAGCAAGGAAATTAAGGCATCCGATCTTGTCGACGAAGCGTTCGCACGTATTCATGAAGTCGATGGAGACGTGAAGGCGTTTCTGACCTTGAATGAAGAGGCTGCCCGCAGCGAAGCGAAGGCGCTTGACGAGAACGGCACAGCGGAAGAAGCGATTCTTTCAGGAATGCCGATCGGAATTAAAGACAACATGGTCACAAAAGGTTTGAAAACAACCTGCGCCAGCCATATTCTTGAAAACTACGATCCGCTCTATGATGCTACCGTAGTTGACAAGGTTAAGGCGCAAAAGGCAATTACGATTGGAAAATTAAACATGGACGAGTTTGCGATGGGTTCATCGACCGAAACATCGTCCTTTGCCATTACGAAAAATCCATGGGATTTGGAACGCGTTCCTGGCGGTTCCAGCGGTGGTTCTGCTGCAGCAGTTGCTGCGGGCGAAGTCCTGTTTGCACTAGGAACAGACACCGGCGGTTCGATCCGTCAGCCATCCGCATTCTGCGGCGTGGTCGGCATGAAACCGACCTATGGCCGCGTGTCGCGTTACGGTTTAGTGGCATTTGCTTCGTCACTGGATCAGGCCGGACCGATCACGCGTACCGTCGAAGACAACGCCTATCTGCTTGAAACCATTGCTGGACTTGACCGCCATGATTCGACGAGTGCTGATGTACCGGTTCCGCACTATGCTGCGGCACTGACCGGCGACATCAAGGGTCTCCGCGTGGCAGTACCAAAGGAATACTTGGGTGCCGGTATTGATGAATCCGTTAAAGAGAAGATTCGCGCGGCAATTAAACAGCTTGAATCGCTCGGAGCGGTGATTGATGAAGTTTCACTCCCTCATTCTAAATATGCTGTTCCTGCTTACTATATTATTGCTTCATCTGAAGCATCGGCGAACCTCGCTCGTTTCGACGGCGTGCGCTATGGCGTGCGTGCGGAAACAAATGATTTGATCGACATGTACAAGAAGTCGAGAAGCGAGGGCTTTGGTGAAGAAGTCAAACGTCGGATCATGCTTGGAACCTTTGCGCTCAGCTCGGGCTACTATGATGCTTACTATAAAAAAGCACAGCAGGTCCGTACGCTGATCAAACAGGATTTTGAAAAAGTGTTCCAGAATCATGACATCATTGTAGGACCGACAACGCCGACACCAGCGTTTAAGGTCGGCGAAAACATCGATGATCCATTAACGATGTACGCAAACGACCTTCTGACAATTCCAGTTAACCTTGCCGGCATTCCGGCAATCAGTTTGCCATGCGGACTTGCAGATGGACTTCCGGTCGGTCTGCAGATGATCGGCCGTCCATTCGGCGAAGAGACGCTGTATCGCGCCGCACATGCTTATGAGCAAACAGCCGGATTCACATTAACGCCTGCCAAAGGGGCGATGAATAAATGAGTAATTTTGAGACAGTCATCGGACTTGAAGTCCATGTCGAATTGAAAACGAAAACAAAAGCATTCTGCGGTTGCGCGAACCAGTTCGGCGCTGAACCGAATACGAATACATGCCCGATCTGCCTTGGACATCCGGGCGTGCTGCCAATTCTGAACCATGAAGCGGTTGATTATGCAATTAAGGCCGCACTGGCACTGAATTGTGAAGTTGCCCGAGAGACGAAATTCGATCGGAAAAACTATTTCTACCCCGATAATCCGAAAGCGTACCAGATTTCTCAATTCGATCAGCCGATCGGACGCAACGGGTACATCGAGATTGAAGTCGAAGGCAAAAAGAAACGGATTGGTGTACACCGTCTGCATCTTGAAGAAGACGCTGGAAAGCTGAGTCACTTGGAAGACGGATCAGGCTCTCTCGTCGACTTCAACCGTGTCGGTACACCGCTGATCGAAATCGTATCTGAAGCAGACATGCGCGATCCTAAAGAAGCGTATGCCTATTTGGAAAAACTGAAAGCAATCATGCAGTACATTGATGTTTCCGACGTTAAGATGGAGGAAGGCTCACTCCGCTGTGACGCCAACATCTCCCTCCGCCCGTACGGTCAGACAACATTCGGGACAAAGACCGAGCTCAAGAACCTCAACTCGTTTACTTTTGTTGAAAAAGGTCTTGCCTACGAAGAAATGCGCCAGGAACGCGTGCTGCTTTCCGGCGGCGAAGTCGTTCAGGAAACACGCCGTTATAATGACGCGACGAAGACAACGACCGTCATGCGCGGAAAAGAAGGCTCCGACGACTACCGTTACTTCCCGGAACCGGATATTATTAAGTTGAAAATCGACCAAGAGTGGATTGATAATATTCAAGCGGAGATTCCGGAACTTCCGGATGCGCGCCAGAAGCGCTACGTCGAAGAACTCGGTCTTCCGGAATACGACGCAATGGTGCTCACTCAGACGAAGACGATGTCCGACTTCTTCCAGGCTGCAGTTGCTGAAGGCGCTGATGCTAAGCTTGTCTCCAACTGGCTGATGGGCGAAGTATCCGCATACCTGAACAGCAATTACAAGACCATCGACCAAGTGCCAATGACGGCGCAAGGCTTGGCCAAGCTAGTTCAGTTGATCGAAAAAGGCACAATTTCCAGCAAGATCGCCAAGAAAGTCTTCAAAGATCTGATCGAAAAAGGCGGCGATCCGGAAGAAATTGTTAAAGCAAAAGGACTCATTCAGATCTCTGATGAAGGCGCGCTGCGCGACATGCTGGCGCCAATTCTTGAAGCCAACAAGCAATCCATGATTGACTACAAGAACGGTAAAGATCGCGCCCTCGGCTTCCTTGTCGGCCAAGTCATGAAACAAACACACGGCAAAGCCAACCCGAAAATGGTCAACAAGATCATTCTTGATGAAGTGAATAAGCTGTAAAAAATGTAGTATCGGAAGCGAGCGAGACCCCTGTTGATCAGGAGTCTCGCTTTTTTTATGGCGAAAGGCAAAGTGCTCGATAAATCAGCGAAAGTGCTCGATAAACTTTTCAAAACGCTCGATTAAATCAGTGTGCCCATAAAAATGGTCATTTGTCGGCGCAAATCCCTCCAATTTAATACATGCGGCTAGTTGTGCATGAATTTTTTCACAGGATCAATTTTGATTTTAAAAATCGTTTACAATATAATAATATAAGGAAGTTGAGCATCCCAGAGCACCTGCTCACTCCATTTACGTAAACGCATCCAAATACATTGGATCAAATAAATAATGATTAGTGATCATCTGAATCGGACACAATGAATTGAGAATGATCGTAGATAAGTCTAGTGAAATAATTCATACGGCATAAGAACTGAGCCGACATGAGTAGGCTCCTTTTGTACTATAAGAAAATATATAAAATTTAAGGAAAATAGTATAAGTGCAACTAAGACTTCGCCTTCGTCAGAGGCTTGGCGAAGCCAAGTTTTCTAATGTTTCTGCGCACGAATATCTTTATCTAGAGATTGATTGGGTGATAATCATGAAGAAGGCTAGAATCATTTATAATCCTACGTCAGGACGGGAGCTTGCGAAAAAAAATATAGCCTATATCCTTGACCGGCTTGAAGATGCGGGATACGAAGCGTCCGCCTATGCGACCAAAAGGGAAGGGGACGCAACCAAGGCTGCACGCAAAGCGGTCAAACGGAAATTCGATCTCGTTGTTGCGGCAGGCGGCGACGGCACCATTAATGAAGTAATTAGCGGACTTGCTGAGATGGACTACCGCCCGAAGCTCGGAATCTTGCCTTTAGGTACAACCAACGATTTTGCCCGGGCTATCGGTATACCGCGTGACATCGTCAAAGCCTGCAATGTGCTGTGCGACGGTCATGAGATGCCCATTGATATTGGAAAAGTCAACGACCGTTATTTCGTGAACATTGCCGGCGGCGGTAAGCTGACGGAGCTGACCTACGACGTACCAAGCAAACTGAAAACGATGATCGGTCAATTAGCCTATTTTATTAAGGGCATCGAAATGCTCCCATCAATACGGCCGATCAAAGTCAAAATTGATTATGACGACCGCACCTTTGAGGGCGACATCATGCTTTTCCTCGTCTCCAACAGCAATTCGGTCGGCGGATTTGAAAAATTAGCGCCGGATGCCAAGATGAATGACGGCCTGTTTGATCTAATTATTCTGAAGGCGGCAAATCTTGCCGAATTTATTCGCCTTGCAACCATGGCGACACGCGGTGAGCATATGAAAGATCCGAAAGTCATCTACGCACAGGCGAGCCGGATCAAAATCGAAGCTGAAGAAAAAATGCAGCTCAATATTGACGGCGAATACGGTGGCGATCTGCCTGGCGAGATCGTCAATCTCTATCACCATCTTCATCTTATGGTGCCGAAAGAAACCGAGGATGCGCACCTCCTTGCGTCCGAGCAGGATGTCAAGCAGCTTCAATAAAACAGGAGCCATGAACTGTTCAAGGTTCATGGCATTTTTTAATTTTAATGCGATGTACGTGTGTTTTCTCATAAGAAAATAGGCAAACCGGTCGATAAAACCGCAAAAGCGACTGATAAGCCGTAGACACTAACAAGTAGGAGTTCTAAAAATGTCTGAATCCAATGTACCAGTAGCGAAAAATCAACAGCTGGAAGTCACCTTCAACGATCTGACTCAAGACGGGTCCGCTGTGGCTAAGGTCGACGGTTATACACTATTCATCCCCGGCGGACTGCCCGGCGAAAAAGCAATCATCCAAGTGATCAAAACGAAAAAAGACTACGGCTACGGTCGCTTGATCGAGCGGACTAAGACAAGTGATCGCCGCGCAGAAGCACCATGCCCATACTATCCGCAATGCGGCGGCTGCTCCATTCAACATATCAGCGTAGAGGGTCAGCTTGCCTACAAACGGGAAATCGTTCAGAGCGCTTTGGAACGGATAGGCGGACTATCCGCTATCCCAGTTGAACCAACGCTTGGCATGGACGAACCATGGAATTACCGCAATAAAATTCAAGTACCGGTCGCCATACAAAATGGCAAGTTTGCCTTCGGTTTTTACAAACCGCGCAGCCACGAAATCGTCACCATGGATCACTGCATGATCACTGATCCACTGATCGATGAAATTGTACAATCTGCACGCCAAATTGCCGAAGAACATCACATCATGCCCTATGACGAAACGAAGCATCGCGGTGTGCTGCGCCATGTCATGGCACGCGTTGGCAAGAAAACCGGCGAAGTGATGGTCGTCTTTGTCACGCGCAGCGAAGAACTCCCGCACCGCAAAACGCTGATTCAGGGACTCACCGAGCGCTATCCGCAGATCAAGTCGATTGCCCAAAATATTAATACAAAGCACACCAACGCGATTTTCGGCAACGAAACGAAAACCCTCTGGGGCCGTGACGTGATTTACGACCAAATTGGCGACGTCACCTTTGCCATTTCGGCGCGATCATTTTTCCAGGTTAACCCTACTCAGACCGAAGTCCTTTACGGGAAAGCCTTGGAATACGCCGGATTGACCGGAAAAGAAACCGTGATTGACGCCTACTGCGGCATCGGTACGATTTCCCTGTTTCTTGCCAAGGAAGCAAAACATGTCTATGGCGTCGAGATCGTACCCGAAGCGATCGAGGATGCACGGAAAAATGCCGAACTCAACAAAATCACAAATGCCACGTTCGAGGTCGGCAAGTCGGAAGATGTGATTCCAACATGGCGTGATCAAGGGATCGATCCTGACGTCATTGTTGTCGATCCACCGCGCAAAGGTTGCGACGCCTCACTGATCGATACGATGATCGCCATGCAGCCGCAGCGGATCGTCTACGTCTCCTGCAACCCGGCAACGCTCGCACGCGATCTGAAACTGCTGACAGCAGGTGGATTCGAGATCAAAAAGGTACAGCCGGTTGACATGTTCCCGCAGACAATGCATGTGGAGTTGGTGGTGCAACTCATTTTAAAATAGTAGAAAACTTGCCCAGTCTTGAGACTGGGCTAAAGTCTTTAAGTGGCACTTAATTTAATAGGGGTTGGAAATTTGTGATTGTAACGGCACAATTATTTCGGAGCCTGTTTTCTTCTTAAGTGTTATAAGCACCTGAACATCTACTCTATTGTATGATAATTCTTTTTGAATGAATTATAATAAAAGTAAAGGTATTGGTAGGAGGAGGGCTGGATAAAATGAAATGGCAAGAAGCGAGGGAGCTATTTCCAAATCAGTTTCTTTTGGTTTCAATTCTTGATTATCATGAAGAAGGTGACAAGAAAATTGTTGATGAAGTAGCCCCAATAAGAACCATTTCCGAAAAGGATGCAAACAAAGAATTCTTCCGTGCTAAAGAAGGAACTATTGTTTATCACACATCTAATGAAGAATTTGTAATTTACATTCGCAGAGATCCTTTAATGAAAGTGAGAAGAATCTAATGAAGCTTTCATATGATGGGCAACTTATTACAACAACTCTTTATGTGGAATTTCGTGGAATGGCAGTAGAAATTAATGATGTAATTGTCGATACAGGATCTTCTCATACAGTAATTAACCCGGATATTTTGGAGAAAATTGGAGTTAGATATGAAAATGGGGACGTGATTTATGAAGCTTATGGGATAGGTGGAACTGTTCCGTTTTATACAAAAGTTATGGACAATATTAAAATTGATACATTTTCTATTAAGAATTTTGAAATAGATATAGGAATGTTGCCTAATAATCACAATGGATTACTAGGGTTAGATATTTTAAAATCATATAACTTTACAATTGACCTAGAAAACTTGGAGTTAAATCCTTCGAATTAAAGTTTGGTGCCTGTCAGAGCGACCGAGCTTAGGTCGTAACATTTAGCGGGTGGGGATTCCCGTCGAGTAAGGGTTAGCCACCCACTCGTAGCGAGTTTTGGAGGATAGGAGGTAACTCCTATCCTTAAGCGTAAACAGTTAGATGATTCGACAAGTGACAGGCACCGAAATGACTATTTCATTATGCCTCGCTCAAAAAGCAGGACATGTTTATGGGATTGAAATTGTTCCTGAAGCGATAGAAGATGCAAAGAAGAATGCCGAATTAAATCAAATAACAAATGCCACTTTTAAAGCAGGACAAGCAGAAAAAGTCATCCCAGAATGGTATGATCAAGGGATAAAAGCTGATGTCATTGTCGTAGATCCTCCGCGAAAAGGCTGCGATGAAGCCCTTCTTCAAACCATGATCGACATGAAACCGAAACGAATTGTGTATGTGTCTTGTAATCCAGCGACATTGGCAAATCACGTTATCAGGGTCATTTTTTTTCCGTTTTGTAGAGGTTACGCTAATGCTTGTTTCACGCTGCTGCACAAGGTTTCCAATGTAATGCTCATTGGAAAGAATCCCTTTAACGGTTGACCCGTGCCAAATGGAGCTCGCATTTTTTTTATGAGCTACCTGTGATGGGGTGGGAATCTTCTCTTTCAGCAATTGCCTCGCTATATGGTCAATTCCTTGGCCAGCAATATAACATTTAAAGATCCGCTGTACAACGTCAACAGTAGAATCGTTTCGTGAAATTAATTGTTTATCCACAATGGTATAGCCGTACGGTGGGATTGATCCGTTAAACTCGCCGTTCTTTGCTTTTATTTCAAATGAGTATTTTATCCGTCTGCTCATGGTTTGCGACTCATTCTCATAGACCCATGCATAGAGACCATACATATTTGTCTGCTGTTCAACTGAGTTGATTGCCCCATCCAGTGTGATTATGTCGATTCCACTATTTACCAAAAGACTATTTAATACTTTGTAGGACAATTCCCCATTCCGAGCGAGACGAGATAGCTCCTTTGCAAGGATAACATCGAACTTGTGTCCTTTTGCATCCTGAAGCATTTGTTGAAAGCCCGGTCTCTTTATAGCCTTCGTGCCACTTTGCACGTCTGAATAAATCTTGTAAAGATCCCATCCACGCTCCACAATGTAGTGTTCAAAAATTTCTCTTTGGTTAACTAATGATTTTTTTTGTTCCTCCTTATCTGTTGATACACGAACATAAACAGCACATCGTTTTGTCATGCCACTTCTCCTCCTGATTTGGAAGAGTCAGTGGAATTCACCGTACATTTAGAGTAGGCCGCTCCAACAATTGTGTCAATTTTATCCTCAACAATATCAATCAATAGATCTTCAGCAGTAATCCCTGCCCTATCGTTGAAGATCCTTTCTATAGTCATAGAGAGTAACCCTCCTGATTGTCAAATTTTTATGTTGACATTTGATGCATCAAATGATATCCATTGACTATAGTCAATAACATTTTGTACCAGAAGTGGTATATAATATCTATACTTTTGTGAGGAGAGCTTTATGGATAAGGTTTTAAACTATTTGGAAACAGTAGATTTTAAAGAAAAACTGCAAAATGTTTATGACCGACTGGAGGAAGTGGAACCACTTCCATTTCTTGGTCATACGCTAAGTACAAAAAGATTAAGTAACTTTGAAATGGCACTAAGAAAACAAAATAAAAAACAAAAAACGTTGATTGAAATGTTAAACGAACATTTAGCTGCTAAGGAAATGACCCAGCAGCAACTTGCAATGAGGTCGTATTTAACGAAGGGATACATAAGTAATATTTTCAATCGACGTATTAATCCCTCAAAATCTAAGTTGTTTCAAATAGCTTTGGCACTTGAACTATCTCTGGAAGAAACAGCAAGGTTGTTAAAAACAAGGGGTTTTTTGCTGAATGACTCTGATGATGGGGATAAAGTTATTATCGCTTGTATTGAAAATCAGGAGTATGACCTTGATAATGTTCATGATCTGATGGAGGAGTACGCTCACATTGAATTCCTATAGCCAGTCATTTGTCGAATAAATACGCAAATATTTTTGAAGTAGGTAAATAGTGGCTTAAAATAAAAACAAAAAAGCAACGCATTCATGTTGAATGAGTTGCTTTTTCAAAAACGCTCGCACTCAAATTGAATGAGAGCAATTCATATTATACGCAAGAACGATTCTAACTATCCATATGTTATTATTAATTTAACATGTTTCGTGTTAAATTTCAAGGGGAAAGGATTGGTGCTTAGGTATGAGTCACTTGTTCAATACGTTTCATACTCAAGAAATACATGTGTTTTTTGATGAATCCGGCAAGGAAAGTGATCGTCCTAATCTCTTAGGGTCACTTTCAATTCCTAAAAAAATCTATGAGCAAAAAGAAATACAATGCATGAACGAGTCCTTGAGAGCTAACCAGTTTAAAATACATTGGAAGAATTACAATGGCAATTCATTCGTTAAGGAAAAGATTGTTGAGTTAATTGACCTTTTTATTCAATATGAAGAGTACATAAAGTTTAATGTCATTAATTATCATTATGGATTCCTAAAGGACCAGCAATCCTTTACAAAACAAGACAGGGACATAGCAATTTATTCAAAATTTCCCGAACGATTAATTTATGGTCTAATTAGAGGTTACGGCAGTGAGACTCATATTGTTGCTAACATTTTTATCGATAAATCAACGGAATATGAAAAATTAAAATTGGATGAGACATTAATCTCAACTCTTAACAGTCAATCGTTGTACAGAGGAGAAAAATTTTACGCACAGGATTGTGAAATGTTGCCCAAAAATAGTGAAATTGGTTTGGAACTGATTGATGTGCTATTAGGGATAATCAGAACCATAATTATAAATCCTCAAATTACCGAAATGAGCAGTAAGATTAAGCAGGCTAAAGTATCTCTGACCACCGAATTACTCAAAAATACTAAATTAATTCAAACACTAAGTGGATTAAAATATTTTGAATGGCGAGGCAATCCCAGATTGACACAGATAGATTTTCTGGATTATATTCACGCGTTTTTAATTCGACAAACCTACTGATATGAATCAACTGCAGGGGGGACGACCATACGGATCGGTCCGAACCATTGAAGTTTTCAGGTTTAGTTCAGAGACTGGCCAGAACAGACCAACTATAAAGAATGGGACATTAAGCAAAGAAACTATACTTAATGTGGACTTTCGGACAAATTGTTATAAAATTCCGGGAAAGTCAGGATAATAAGATGATTCACCAGTTCAATCCTAAGAGAAAATCAATCCAGGTAGTTCATGCCACTATTGAGGATTACAGAAGCTTCTCCAGTGAATAATTTATTTGTAATAATAGGCTATCAGGATTAAAAATCAGTAACATAGCCTATTGAATTACCAACAATTAAAGATCAACAAAAGATGGAATGGAGAACTTCTTCTGTTGGGCGGAACTCTATAAAATTAACGTACCGAAGAAATATGGACAAGGAATGAAATGATCAAATCTTACAATTTTCTTTGATCATTTAACCACTAAAAGCAATAGTGAAATATCATTCTGTCCCCTCGAGCCATGTTGAGATAGTCGCACTGCTACAAAGGAATTTGTAATTAAACAACAGGAAATGAGGAGCTCTGGAGTGGATAATGAAAAAAGGAAGTTGTCACCAGAACAACGTGAAGAAATACTCGGTGTATTGAAAGCCCGTTTTGAGAAAAACATGAATCGTCATAAAGGACTTGAATGGATTAAAGTACAAGCAAAGCTAGAAACTAATACTGAAAAACTGTGGTCCCTCAATGAAATGGAAATAACCGGCGGTGAACCGGATGTTGTTGGTCACGATATAAAGACAGATGAATACATTTTTTATGATTGTTCAGTGGAAAGCCCTAAAGGTCGCAGAAGTTTTTTTTACGACCGTGAGGCACTGGAATCAAGGAAAGCACACAAACCAGAAAACAACGCTTTAGATATGGCTGCTGACATGGGTATTGAGATATTAACGGAAGAACAATACCGGGAGCTGCAGAAACTTGGAAATTTCGACAATAAAACATCGAGCTGGGTGAAAACACCTTCTAATATTAGAAAACTCGGTGGGGCCATCTTTTGTGATCGTCGCTACGACACTGTCTTTGTGTACCACAATGGAGCAGAGAGCTACTATGCTGCCAGGGGTTTCCGGGGCTCGTTAAGGGTCTGAATTTTGGTTTGAAACGCAGCCAGGTGAAAGGACGCTGGCGGCTTATACCTCATGGGGATAGATATCGCCAAAAGGTTGGATTATCAAAATTCTTTTGTTAATTTGTATAAGAGTTATGTGATTTCGCATGTCGAGTGCATGGTGCAACTTCATCGGTAAATGTATAACTAAAAAATAAACTTCTGAATCAAAATAAACATTTCCGATTCCGACCCTGATTTCGTGAAAAAAATTTTCCGATTTCGGGGTCCTTTCTCTACTATCACTTGCCCTGCCTTGATTTTGCCTTCAACCAACTTTCTGAAGACTTTTAGCAAAGTTAGGAGCTTGAACCCCAGATCATATTTTTAAAATATTGGTAAGTTAAATTGTGAATAATTAGGATAACATTAAGTACCATCCCGGTGTTTCAAGTTAATTTTGACAGGTCACCGATTATTATCGGATAATACGATAAGGTCTCATCATCTCATAATCCTCGTGCTCCAAGATATGACAGTGCCATATATATAACCCGGTAAATGGTCCGAACTGCATGATGATTCGAGTAACTTGCTTCGGATTAGCTCGAACGGTATCTTTCCATCCTCGTTCTTGTGGTTCCGGCGGCATTGCCGGACCTGTATAGTCGATAACCTTCTCCTTGTTAAACGTATCAACATCGAAATTTCTTCGGTCAAGTATTTGAAAATCAATTAAGTGAAGATGAATTGGGTGTGAATTACCAGTTACGTTGATGAGGTACCATATCTCGGTTGCCCCTAATTTTGGATTTTCTGATATGGGTGCTGCCCATGGTTTATGATCCAATAGCATCCATTCACGACCGTACTGATCCATAGTATCATTTAATGTTAGGTATCTTATCCTCGAAACTGACTGTTCTTTTATTTTTGGAACAGGTATTATATTAGCTGGAATTGTACTCGTGTCAACACTTGATAAAGGAAGAGTTACTCTAAATTGCATCACTTGCCCAACCGTAGATGGATCCGGTTTGTCACCCCTTGGAAAAGGAGCGGGGGCATCATTTGTCATGATAATATTCTTCCCTTCTAAATTGGTAAAATCAATGATCACGTCTGCCCTTTCTGCAGGGGCTAACATGATTTCCTTGATACCAATTGGATAGTCCAACAACCCTCCATCAGTCGCAATTTGATACATAAGTTGTCCAGAATCAAGCTTAATCCTATAGAAACGCGTGTTGGATGCGTTTAAAAGCCTAAAGCGGTATTTACGTGGTTCCACTTTTAAATAAGGCCATACTTTACCATTTACTAGAATCGTATCCCCAATAAATTCAGGAGTAATCGACGTTTCTAATTCAGGAATCGGTTTTTCTGGTTGCTTCGGGTAGTAAAGCGAACCATCCTTATTAAATGTCCGATCTTGTATCATAAGAGGAATCTCATAGTTCCCACTCGGTAAATTCAATGAACGTTCCCGATTTTCTCTGATAAGATAGAATCCTGCTAAACCTGCATAAATATTTAGCCGCGTAATACCGAGCGTATGGTCATGATACCATAACGTGCAGGCATGATTGCAATTATCATATCGATATATTTGCTTTCTAAAATATGGGCCCACGTGTTTGAAGCCCTTTGTAAACCAAGCCTCTGGGTAGCCATCGCTTTCCCATTCAACGCAAGCACCGTGTACGTGCACGACTGTTCTTACATCAGGCACGTCCCGATGGGCACCATGAACCGTATAATCGATTGGAAAAAGGTGCTTATCAGGAAGATTGTTCATCCATTTAATCAACACTTTTTCTCCACGTTCGACTTCAATTGTAGGCCCTGGATAGCCATCTTCGTACCCCCAAACAGTTGAGTCATTTAACTGACGATGAAGTGATTGACGGAATTCAGTCATAGTTACTTCGTAATAAGTATAGAACTGATCTTTCCATCGAGGTTTTAAAATAGGTGGGATGGGTAGTTCGTCTACAAATTTAGAGAGAATCATCATTCATCTCCTTAATAACAGACTGCAAAAAGCAAGTCATGGGTATCAAATGTTTAATCATCGTGAGGACGACTGAATAAAAGTCGTTTTAAAATCGTTTAAATGGGTGACTTTGATCCTTTTGATCCATGGCAACCTTCTATAGAAATAATTTTCTTCTATAGAATGTTTATGTTGTTCACGACAAATATAGTAAAAAAAGTGGTAAAAAGTTGTTTGCTTTCAGCACAGGTAAGCGTCAAATCCCGCACCCCTTCTGCACAGGCCAGTGCGGTTATCTACAGTGTTGTGGAGACAGCGAAAGAAAACGGATTGAACCTTCAAGTATCTGTCTTGACTTTTTCATCCACGGATCTGATGGAACAACTTCTCCGGTCAACAACCATCCCGGAAGATTGTCGCGTCCCCTCATCTGCTAAATAAATCATATAACGAATCCCCATCTGGTTACAGGTGGGGATTATTTGACGCTTACCGTTGTACCCTAAATGATTAACTTATTTAATGGAATTTCTGGTTGAATCGTATCTTATGATGAGGTCAGCTCGCCACCATTAACGTGAATGGTTTGGCCAGTAACAAATCTGGAATCGTCAGAGGCAAGAAAAACGTACGCTGGCGCAAGCTCAAATGGTTGGGCCATTCTCCGCATCGGATTACCGGAACCTAATAGAGCGACCTGATCTGCAGAATAGGTTGACGGCTGGAGCGGAGTCCAGGTTGATCCTGGTGCTACAGCATTGACCCGAATTCCCTTACCTATAAGATTATTGGCCAAAGCACGAGTAAAGCCAATATTCGCTGCCTTCGTTGATGTGTAATCAATCAATTGTGAAGGTCCTTTAAAAGCCGTAACCGAAGATGTATTAATAATTGAGCTGCCTGGTTTCAAATAGAGAAGCGCCGCTCGAGTTGTGTAAAAATGAGAATAGATATTAACTTTAAGGGTGTCATCGAATTGCTCGTCAGTAATATCGAGTAAACTTGGCTGCTGGAACTGGATACCCACGTGGTTCACTAGAATATCCAATCGTCCGAATGATTGGATCGTTTGTTCCACGATGGAAATACATTGATTTTTGTCTCGGACATCACCTGGCAATAAAATGCAGCGCTGGCCGAGTTGTTCGATCCGTGTTTTTGTTCTGATTGCATCTTCATGTTCATCAAAGTAGGAAATAGCAACATCTGCGCCTTCTTTAGCAAACGCAATCGCTACAGCTGCTCCGATCCCGCTGTCCCCACCTGTGATGAGGGCAACTTTCCCTGTTAATTTCCCGCTTCCCCTATACTCTGGATTTTCAATAATAGGCCGGGGGATCATCAGTCTTTCAAAACCAGGCTGTCGAAGTTGACGTTGTTCAGGGACATTAATCGGAATGTCCTCATAGCGGGTTATGACCCCGTAATTTGGATACATTGGATAATTTCCATCGGTGATTCCCTTCTGATTTTTTTGCTCATCCTGCTCCATTGGAATCCTCCTTACATGAATAGAAATGACTTTTTTACATTATGTTAGATGGGCGTACCCAGTGCATGTTCCAATCCACAATTGTTTAAAGCTTGATGAAAGAAGTACTGGCTCTTTATAGGAAGTTGCTGAATAAGGTGTATTAAGAAATTTAAGAGGAGGTTATTCGCTTGTTTCAATATAGTCCTGAAGTCCAATTATTACTCGTGAATTTTTCAGATGAAAAAGTAGAGATGCTCTATGATGACAACCCTCACACGTGGCCAATGCCGTTAATAGGACCCAGACCACCCTATTATACTAATCCTCGTTACGTACAAACCTATCCCATACTCTAAAAAGATACATCAGTAGTTTAAGTAGGGGCTGAAGAACTCCCCAAAATTCCTGAATCGGTAAATATAGGCAAACAAAAAATGAGGAGGAAAAGTCATGCAACTTTTCTTCTTCAACATATATTTAGAGTATCTCATTATCAATCATGTAAAATCTTTTTCATTTTTTTGTACTCATCTTCCATGATTTCGCCTCGGGCAAATCGTTCTTTTAAAATCGATTCGGCATGATCGCTGATGTTCGAATGTTGATTTGAATTTTTGATTAAGGATATCACTAGATAAATTACGGCAATAAAGAGTGCGAGTTATGAACTACATCGGGAATTCGTTCCCGATGTAGTTCATAGCGTAGGTTTCAGCCATCGTTTTATAACTCCCGTCTTAAGTCGTAAAGGAAAGAAGTTTTGTTGATTACTTCTATTATCTGGCGAACGGCGGCTGCTCAGCCACTTTTTAATTCTGCTCCATGAGTATGGCCCCCATCGGACGGAGGACCAAATCCTGATTTGGAAAGTTACGAATCACCTTTTCACGAGGCGTTCCATGCCATTGGTTGTCCGCAAACGGCGGCGATAGGGTTCGGGCAGGGAAAGCACTGCGGTGACATCATCATATTATGACGCCTCGACAAACTCTGTGATCCGTGGGACTTTCTCCTGGTAACCGTCAAAAAAGAGTGAAGCAGGGTCTGAGCTGTGTTAACGTCAGCACTTGATCGAGTATTGTTTACTGCGGACAGTTACAGTGCATGATGACAAAATTGAGGTGGAATTCAAGTCAGGCATTAGTATAGATGTTGAAAATTGAACTGAATAACTAAATATTATTAGGATCTGACACCTTGTTGAAATACAGGGTGTCTTCATATTTATTGCGATGAGTCAGTATAAATTAGATTATTAATATTCACAAAATACAAATCACTGATATAATTTTTTATAGAGTAAACAGCGAACCAGAGCGTGACCTTTACAGTGGATGCAGATGTGTCCGAGAAATTAAGCATCGCATTGAATGTAACAAATGAAACACAAAACACCGCAGTGGAAAGCTGTATGCGTTGGTATATTGCAAAGACTTTTGAAAAAGCATCACAAACCTATAAACCAAAATGGTTACTATTTTTGGATATAGCGCACCAAAAAGTGATGTAGAAGCTATTGCAATGTTGAAAAAAGCATGGGGTGCGGTGGAAGACAGGAAGTTTGAAGAAATAGAAATAGTTGATTTGTGTGATGAAGATAAAGTTATCAAATCGTGGGACGATTTTATACATACGCATCATTATTCATACCACTCCAACTTTTTCACAACAACAATAGGAAGATGCCCTAGGAGAAGTTGTGAAGCAACATGTGACAGATTGATGATAAAGGAGCATTCAAGTGACATTAATAGAGATTGGGTTGATTTTTGCGTTATTAGGTGGGGTGGTATTTAAACTGTTTCCCCCAAAGAATATCAATAGTATATATGGTTGGCGTTCAAGGTTAGCTATGCAGAATAAGGATACATGGGCAGAAGCCCAAAGGTACGGCAGTAATACATTTATAGTAGGAGGAGTTGTTTTAGCACTGATTGGAGGTATTATTCAGGTTATTTGGCCTAAATTGAATAAATCAATAATACCTATGCTTTTAATTCTGGCAGTAGTAGCAGCAATTATATTTGCTGGAGAAGTACATCTAAGAAAGATCTTTAACAAAGACGGAAGTAGAAAATGATTGTGGAAATATAGGTATCATGCCCACCTCTTGTCCTATTTCGGTTTTCCCTTGTTTCTATCGTGCAACATTTTTGGTTTAACTTCGAAAAAACGGTGATAAACAGGTGAAAACAGGCAAAGAAATGGCTATTATTAAATCAAAAAATCCTAAACGGGTGTTCGGTTGAAAAACGTTACTTTAACTCGAACGGTGGAATGCAGGGTGAAGGCGGGTGATTTCGCAAAAGCTTATTATGGGTGTACATAGAAGAGAAAAGAAAATAGATTGAAGTGAAAATCAATTAGATAGGTAAAGGAGTTTGGAGAATTTATGAAGAAGATCATGGTAGACACTTATAAATTAGACAGAGTTTCAACTCGAATGGCGAAAGATTTCGGAACGATTCCTAAAGGACATGAAGAGTATTACGCATATCCTCTTTCGGTAATGGAAGGCAACATGCTGAAGCTCCATCGTCAAGAATCTAATCGCTCAGGTCGACAAGCATTAACCGCTATTCGAATGGCATTGCTTACCGTAAATGGATATATTAAACAAGTTGAGTATGATTTTAGTAGTCATGCTACTTCGGAAAATCAGGCATTATTGCATGGGCTGCTTATGGGGTTTGATCCTTTTACCAATGAACAAGTTCATGAAGTAGTAATGAAAGAAACCAATTCTTTCGATACTAAGAAATACTTCATGATACCGATAAAATGCCTGTTAAGGATTGAAAAATCCATTAAACACTGGACGAAACATCTAGGACCGACCGGTTATTTTACCTTTATTGAGAATCAAATGGGGCAATTGATAGAGCAGGATGATGTAATGAATTTTGCGATTTTAACCGAAAAAGAAAAGCTTTGATTATCTTTTTAGTGACAGGGAATTATACTAACTGACAACAAAATTTTATATTTTGAAAATGAAAGTTAAATTTGTAATAGTAATCGTATAAGGGGAGAAAAAGCATGCCTAAAATTGGAAGGAACGATTTATGCCCTTGCGGAAGCGGTAAAAAATACAAAAAATGCTGTATGGACAAAGATAAACAATTGATGGCAAAACAAATTGTTAGGAATCCCGTTAATAGGTTTATTACCTATGAAGAGGTGAACGAATTAAGTACCGATGAAATCATCCTCATGTTACGGAAATTTGGTATTCCATTTAAACAGGAAACCTTTTTAAAAGATATCGAAAAGTTCTACTCTGCCGAAGATCTTACGGAGAATTGGTTCCATCACTATACGGTTACTGCAAGAGGTAGAGATGAAGATTTCCCTTGGATGGCGGCCTGGATTTTGTGGGAAAGATTGGCTCCACCGAAAAAATTATCCATGGAACAAATGGGTGACTTGATTGATAAGGGTTTTGAGTATGTAGATGAAAATGACTCAACATCTGCATGTGATACATGGTTGACAGTCTGGGAGGGAATAAAGGATAGAATCGAACCTGAATTCCAAAATTTAGATTATCTGGACAAGCATTATAAGGGCAGTTTTTTTATTAAGAATTTTTGCCAGGATCTGGAAACAGAACTTCATAATGCGGGTATGGATGAGCCTGTTTATTTTGAAAAAAGAATAAAGTATTGTCGTGATTTTTGTAACTATTTTCCCAAAGAAAATGAATTAATCGTTCATAATATGCGGCGTGCCATTGCGGAATCGTACGCTAAATTAGGCCAATACGAGAAGGCTGAGTCCGAGTTTGAGAAGTTGGTGCAAGATTTTCCGAACAATCCATGGGGCTATATCGGCTGGGGAGATTTGTTTTTCTTTGAACAAAAGAAAGATTATGCTAAGGCGCAAGATCTATATGAAAAGGGTCTAGCCATTGCAAAGGATCAAATGGATAGTGACGCAATAAAAGAGAGGCTAGATGAGTTAAAGGAAGAACGATAAACATACTGGTTTTACATGGATGTGGCTTATTGTTGGTAACAAATGAGTCAATTTCTGTTTCTCCCGCAATCTCTCTTTGCGATCGCCCCTCTCTGAAGTATTTTAATAAAATATCCTGCTTTAGGTTCAAAATAATTGTTATCCCCATCTCCCCACAGCAGACCAGTGAATCATCTATGGGTTTATTTTAGCTGAGTGGGGGAATTTTTTTATGATTATCCTAGGTTACTTTTAGATTACATAAAAGATAATTTCATTCACCATATTTGAGGATGAAAATTAGTGTAGGATTACGTAACATAATTATAATGTTGTTTTATAAAAACGTTATAACCGGTTATACTGGTAATGAAGAGGTGAACGGATATGGATTTTCAAAAATATCTGGAGTGTCATTTTGGCTATGAGGAGCCAATCTTGACTGAAGAGCTCAGAGATAAACTGAATATTAATCCAAATACATTGCGTCAAAATTTAAAAAAGGCAGCGGATAGTGGGATCATTACACGTTATGCTTTGAAAGCGGGTATTTATTATCGTCCGAACCCAAAACCGTTATTTCGTTCTTCATTAAGTCTTGACTCAGTTATTAAAAAGAAATACTTGTTTGACTCAGCGAATCATCGAATAGGGTACGTGACGGGCTTGTCGTTTGCGAACGAACTGGGATTAACCACCCAAAACGCGTTAGCCTATGAAATTGTTACCAACAGGGAAAAAATGAGTTCGAGAAAAGTTATATATGGCAAAAGCAGCGTTTTCTTGATGAAGCCCAAACTATTGGTTACTGCTCGGAATTATAAATTGCTGCAAATTTTTGATCTGATTAGCAGGTTTGACGATTACAGCGAACGACCACTTGAAGAATCAATAGGCAAATGCTTCGATTATTTACAGGGGCTAACTATTTCCTGGGAAGAAATAAAAAGATATCTGTCTGCCTACTCAGAGCATGACCAACTGGCCATATACAGGAGTGACTTGGTTTATGAACTTGCATCAAAACAAAGAGCTTTTCGAGGAAGTCATTAACGCCGTATCTGAGGATTCCGGGCTCAAAAGCTCCATTGTTGAAAAGGATTATTATGTATCTTTACTGCTTGAACGAATTAAGACGAACTATCCACAAATTGTTTTTAAGGGCGGTACATCTTTAAGCAAATGTTACCACTTGATTCATCGTTTTTCGGAAGATATTGATCTTAATTTTCAACAGGACATCGAAACAACTGGGTCAGAAAAACGCAAGTTGAAACAAGCGATTGTTGATTCTGCAAATGAAATCGGCATGAGTCTTGAGAATGAAGCCGAGATAAAAAGTAGAATGGATTTCAATCGATACCAATTTGCTTACCCAAGTGTAACAGGAGCAGATCTTCAAAAAGTTACTATGTCGAGACCTATGTGCTGCTAAAATCTTTTCCCACGGATGTGAGGCAAGCGATAAATTACATTCTCGACTATTTGATTAAGCAACGCCAAGATGTGTTTATCGAAAAATATGAAATGAATGCATTTAGTATACAAGTGCAAAGTATTGAACGTACGTTTATCGATAAACTATTTGCCCTCTGTGATTACTCTATCGATGGAAAATATACGAGAAATTCGCGGCATCTTTATGATCTTCACATGATCTATAAGACGTACAAAAATCGGTTCAACAGTGACAAAATCAGGCCGCTGTTTAAACAGGTAGCTGAGGAACGCTCAAAGAGTGACCATGCTTATTCAGCAGTTAAGAACTTTAAATTGCTTGAGACTTGCAGAAAACTAATTAATGAAGATTATTTTAAAGCGGACTATGAGGGGACGAGCAATGTACAATTGTTTCTTCCAAGTGACTCACCAATTAGCTATGAGATCGTAAAGAGTTCTTTCATTAAAATTATTGAGTCAGGACTTGTTCCAGTAGTCATTGACTGAATGAAGAGAGTGAATAAATGAATCATTCTGTCCCATATGCTGAATGTGTAAGTTTAGTAAGATCAGAGTAGAAAGGACTGCAAACGGGTGAGGCAGGAAATTCTGAAAAGGGAAGCTCATCTCTACATCAGGCAGACATTTCCTTGAATCATTGTTAAAATGAATTCGTTGTGTGTTGTCACAATCAATAAAGAAGTATTCAGCAGAAGGTGAAGTTAGGTGAAGAGAGAGAAGTTAAAGAGAGGCCTTAGTGCGCGCCATATTCAGATGATCGCGCTGGGCGGAACGATCGGCGTTGGTTTGTTCATGGGCTCAGCGAGTACAATTCAGTGGACGGGCCCGTCCGTGCTGCTTGCTTATGCGATCAGCGGATTGTTTATTTTCTTCATTATGCGGGCGATGGGGGAGATGTTATACGTTGCGCCGAGCACCGGATCATTTGCGACATTCGGACGCGAGTTTATTCATCCGCTCGCTGGTTATCTGACCGCGTGGAGTAACTGGTTTCAATGGGTCATCGTCGGCATGTCTGAAGTGATCGCCGTAGGAACCTACATGAAGTTCTGGTTTCCGGGGCTGCCGGCCTGGATTCCCAGTGTTCTGGTTGTGATCATTCTCGGTACGGCGAACCTGATTTCTGTCCGTTCGTTCGGCGAATTTGAATTTTGGTTTGCGATGATCAAGGTGGTTACGATTATTTTGATGATTATTGCCGGAATCGGATTGATCTTTTTCGGATTTGGAAATGGCGGACGAGCGATTGGCTTATCGAATCTCTGGGCACACGGCGGTTTTTTTACAAAAGGGTGGACAGGCTTTTTCTTTTCGCTGTCGCTCGTCGTTGCGGCTTTCCAGGGGGTTGAACTGATCGGCATCACTGCCGGTGAAGCGAAGCATCCGGAAAAAACAATTGTCCGGGCGATTCAGAGCATCATCTGGCGTGTCCTGATTTTCTATATTGGCGCGATCTTTGTGATTGTCACCGTCTACCCGTGGAATCAGCTTAATGAACTGGGCAGCCCATTCGTTATTACGTTCGCGAAAATCGGCATCACCGCTGCAGCCGCGATCATTAACTTTGTCATCATTACGGCAGCGATGTCCGGGTGCAACAGCGGTATTTACAGTGCCGGACGGATGCTCTACACGCTGGGTGAATTCGGACAGGCACCCAAATGCTTCAAAAAAGTCTCCGGGAACGGAGTGCCGCTTTTTGGCACGATTGCTGTGCTCATCGGTCTTACTATCGGTGTTGTGCTGAACTTTGTCGCACCGCCGAAAATTTTTGTTTACGTCTACAGCGCGAGTGTCCTTCCGGGGATGGTCCCCTGGTTCGTCATTCTGATCAGCCATCTCAGGTTCAGAAAAATAAAAGAAACTGAGTCGCAGAAACATCCGTTTAGAATGCCGCTTGTACCGTTTTCAAACTATTTAACGATTGTCTTTTTAATCGTTGTATTAATCGGGATGTGGTTCAATCCGGATACACGGCTGTCGCTGATTGTCGGGATTATTTTCCTTTGTCTCGTCGTCGCCAGCTATTATGTTTCCGGCGTTGGCAAACGGGATAATCTGGAAAATGAAGCACGATCGAATCAATAAAAGTCATCTTGGCCAAACAGGTGATCCGATTGATTCAGAAAATGATACGCAATGTTACGGCGGATCGAAGAAGATTTTGAGAAGTTGAGGCTTTGTTGGCGTGTTGCCATATACCATTTTCACTCTGAAGGGTACCATCAATGTGTCTGTTTTCATTGATTGGTACCTTTTTTGATACTGTGGTGGAGAGGGAAGAGCCCTGCATGATTTGATTTAACTGGTTTCAGCAAGGTATGTCATTTGATTTAAACTGCTTAATCATGCTATAAGTGTTAAGAAAGCAATCTTGGGGATGCAGATTCTGGACGAGTATCCCATAATGTGAGGATTTGAAGTTAACGATGAATGATAATTTTTGGCGTGATTTACCACGACCTTTTTTTATACTGGCACCGATGGAAGAGGTGACGGATGTTGTTTTTCGCCATGTGGTGAGTGCAGCAGCCAAGCCTGATGTGTTTTTTACCGAGTTTACAAACACGGATAGTTATTGCCATCCGGAGGGGATTCAAAGTGTGCGTGGGCGTTTGACTTTTACGGAGGATGAACAGCCGCTTGTCGCCCAAATATGGGGGGATAAACCGGAACACTTTCGGCAAATGAGTATTGGTCTGGCGAAGCAAGGGTTTCGTGGTGTGGATATCAATATGGGCTGCCCGGTGCCTAATGTGACGGCGAATGGGAAGGGAAGCGGCCTTATCCTGCGTCCCAAAGTTGCAGCAGATATCATCCAAGCTACAAAGGCAGGGGGCTTGCCCGTCAGTGTGAAGACAAGGCTTGGTTACTCGGATGTCGACGAATGGCACGACTGGCTGACACATGTATTGAAGCAAGACATTGCGAATCTGACCATTCATCTGCGTACACGAAAGGAAATGAGCAAAGTCGATGCACACTGGGAACTGATTCCGGAGATTATGAAACTCCGCGATCAGGTGGCACCGGATACACTTTTGACGATCAATGGCGATGTCACTGACCGGCAAACCGGCTTGAAGCTCGCTGATCAATACGGTGTGGATGGGCTGATGATTGGGCGCGGTATTTTTGCCAATCCATTTGCCTTTGAAAAGGAACCGAAAGATCATAGCAGCAAGGAACTGCTTGATCTCTTAAGGCTGCATCTCGATCTCCATGATCGCTATTCGGCAAAATTAGAGCTGCGTCCGTTTACAGCACTTCATCGCTTTTTTAAAATCTATGTCCGGGGTTTTCGCGGGGCAAGTGACTTAAGAAATCAACTGATGAGCACAAAGTCAACGGATGACGTGCGTGCATTGCTTGATCGTTTTGATCAGCAACAAGAGAAAAATGATTTGGGGACTCAAACTGCTTCAACCTCCGTTTCACAACCCAACCGATGAGGAGTGACACTTTATGAAAAATGAGCGTGTGTACAAAATGGCGTTTTCCAGAGTTTACCCGCTGCTCGTCCAAAAGGCGGAGCGCAAAGGGCGTACCAACTCTGAGGTTGATGCTGTAATTTGCTGGCTGACAGGGTATGACGATGCCGGCTTGCAAGCGGCAGTTGAAAAAAATATAGATTATCAAACATTCTTTAGCGAAGCCCCGCAGATAAACACGAATGCGTCCAAAATCAAAGGTGTGATTTGCGGGCATCGCGTAGAGGAAATCGAAGAGCCGCTCATGCAGAAAATCAGGTGGCTTGATAAACTGGTGGACGAATTGGCAAAAGGCAAGTCTATGGAAAAGATTTTGAGGAGCTGAGGGTATGACTCCTATACCAACGGAGCCGACAGGACTTAATTTATACTTACTTGTTCCCACCAACAAATTAAGGACAAGTTTCAACGCATGAGGTCCAATCTGAGAAATAAACGGAAAAATTCCGCTTATTTAGAGAATGAATAAAAAAAATGCTTAAATAGACGGAGAAATTCCGCTTATCGAATTGATAAACGTGAAAATGGAGAGTTTTTCTGTGAATAACCGGAAAAATTACCCTTATTTACCGGCGAAACAAGCTCGATGATGCAATTAACCGGAAAATCTCCGCTTATTTTTTTACTCGTCACTCGTTATTTAATGAAGGACCAGAATGCTTCGGCAACGCGAAGACTACCGCATGCTTAGGAAGTAAGGACCGGGCACTTTTTGGCCGGTTTTTTTATCTCTATTGTTTCATCAGATACATAAATGAAAGGATTATGAGCAAATGAAACAGATAATCGAATCAATCAAATACAATAATGGAACATTTCCGAAGGATCAGCTGCAGCAAATTATTAAAAGAAAAGACGAGGCTATTCCGTTTCTTCTTGAGATCGTCGAAGAAGTTGTTCATCATCCTGATGACTATGATGAGGAGCGAATAGATCATCTTTACGCATTATATCTGTTATCGCAATTTCGGGTCAAAGAATTATTTCCTTTATTAGTTAAAATCCTGCATTTTCCAGAGGATAAACTTGATTTGTTACTAGGAGACACATTGACTGAGGGCACAGGCCGCATGCTGGCAACCGTTTATAATGGAGACCTTGAAACGCTTCAACAACTGATCGAAAATACAGAGCTGGATGAGTTCGCGCGCGGTCAGGGTCTCAGTGCACTGGTCATCCTTGCCCTAAATGGAAAAATTGAAAGGGAAAGGATCGTCACCTATTTTGAAGACTTGCTCACGGAAAAATTGTCTGATGAGCATTATTATTTTAATGCCCATCTTGTCAGCTGTTGCACGGACCTGTATCCGCAAGAATCCTACGATTCTATAAAACGTGTTTACGCAAAGGGCTGCGTAGATACGATGGTGATCGGTTTGAAGACTGTAGAACGAGCGCTAGAGTCTACCAAAGAAGAAACACTTAATAAATATAGAAACAATCCCTATTTTAAATTCATTGAGGATTCGATTGCTGAAATGAACTGGTGGGCATGTTTTGATAAGGATGAGAAGGACGAGCAGTTTCTATGGGAAGATGAGTTAGAGGAGGACGCATATCAACTCGAATCAAGTAATCAGCCAATTAAAGTGGACAAAATTGGCCGTAATGATCCTTGTCCCTGCGGCAGTGGACGGAAGTATAAGAAATGCTGCGGGAAGTGAGGGGAAACCCCACTGTGAGGAGAACATGTGAAATCAGTGATCAAACCTTACATTACGGATAATCACTGTGACATTTATTAATTAACGTTTTTACACTCCCCTCATAACAGCAGAGGGTATATGCGGAACTCTATATAATCACGTAAAAAAAGATCAACGAAGGTCCGTTGGTCTTTTTTGGCTTTTTTATTTTGACTATCCAGTCAGTAATATTCGGGAGTATTATAGAATTAACAATAAGCGCTGGACTGCATTTTAAGCAACAAGTGCTTTTATTAATCAATTAAATGTAGACTCCGAAAAATTCTAATGTGAAATTGAGATGTCATGATTACCATCATTGAGTAATGCTTAAAGCATTTGAACATTAAGAAAATGCGATAACCGGACGAAATGACATTTTTACATGGCAGAGGTACTCATTATGGTACGGCAAAACAAAACCGATAAACTAACGAGAATGACAAAATTCGAGACGACAAGCAAATTACGGTTTAGCCGCATGTGGCTCATTCCCAAAGAGACGGAAAAACCTAAAGATGGACGATATAAAGACAATTAGCCAAGGGAGGACAGCCGGTAAATGAAACGAATATTGATTATTGAAGATGATTTGTCCTTAGCGACCGGCATAGCGCTCGCCTTAAAAGACAGTGAATTTACCTTTGTGGAAGCACGGGATATGCGCTCAGCACGACTGGAGTCCGAAAACACGGCCTTTGATCTCATCATTCTAGACGTCAATCTGCCAGATGGTAATGGACTGGATTTTCTGATGGAACTACGCATGCACTCTGCCGTTCCGGTAATCATCCTCACTGCCAACGATCTGGAAACGGATGTGGTCACCGGTCTTGAACTGGGGGCGGACGATTATATTACCAAGCCATTCAGCCTGATGATCCTGAGGGCAAGAGTAGGTGCCAGGCTCCGAAGCGCCGCGCCTGTCCTTGTCGATCCAATACGGATTAGTGGCTTTCAGTTCTCCTTTGCAAAAATGGAGTTTTTTAAAAACAGCGTTCCCATTGAATTGAGCAAAACGGAACAAAAGCTGCTTCGTATTTTGATTGAAAATAGAGGACATGCCCTGACAAGATCGCAGTTGGTGGACGCCATTTGGACAGATGGCGTTCAGTATGTGGATGAAAACGCCCTCTCAGTTACGGTCAAGCGTTTGCGTGATAAGCTGGAGGACACACCATCCTTACCTGCATATATTAAAACCATATACGGCATTGGCTATACCTGGGCGGCGATATAATGGACAAGTGGAGTTTAATAATCGGGATTGCCGCAGTCACCGTGATGGTTGCCGTCATTCCAACTATTTTTTTATACCGTAGAAGGATGCAACGAATCATGAACTCCTTGATTACTATGCTAGACAGTGTCATGGACGGCAGTTTTACCGTAAACACTTTTGATGAATCCGCTTTGTCCGCCGTGGAAGCGAAAATGGCTCGCTTTTTATCATCTTGCGCGGTATCCTCAAAAAATTTGATCGCGGAAAAAGAGAATATCAAGCGACTGATCTCCGACATATCCCATCAAACCAAGACGCCCGTTGCCAATATCCTGCTTTATTCACAGATTCTTTTGGAGCATAAACTGCCAGAGGACAGTGCCATCTGTGTAAAAGCTCTGTCTACCCAGGCCGAAAAACTGGATTTTCTAATGGTAGCCCTAGTGAAGGTCTCTCGTCTGGAAAGCGGAATTATTACAGTCAATCCGCAAATGGGCACCGTGCAAACGCTGCTTGATGCCGTTATTATCCAAATCCGTCCCAAAGCGGAAGAAAAGGAGATTGCCATTGAAACTGAATTGATGAATGGCACAGCCTATTATGATTCCAAATGGACCGTTGAAGCGATTTATAATGTCCTCGACAACGCAGTAAAATATTCCCCTCGCCAAAGTACCATTAAAGTCTGTGCCATACCCTATAATTTGTTTTTTCGGATTGATGTCGTCGACCAAGGCATTGGCATTGCGGAGAAGGAGCAAGGAAGAATATTCTCTCGTTTTTATCGTTCCTCTAATGTCAGTGGGCAGGAAGGTGTAGGGCTTGGCTTATTTCTGACTCGGGAAATTCTTAAAAACGGTGGCGGGTACATCAAGGTTTCCGGAGCACCGGAACATGGCTCTACCTTTTCTATTTTTCTTCCGGCTGAGAAAAGATAAATCTTTCAAAGTTGTTAGATTTCTGAAAGAACGTGGAAAGATTGTTTGGTTATCATGTCTGTATCACGTAAGAATGTGATACAGACTTTTCTTATGGAGGAAGCTACCATGACTATATTAGAAGCAAAACAATTAAAAAAAGTTTATGGAAGCGGCCGAGCGGCCGTTCATGCGTTAGACGGAGTGGATTTGCAAATCGAAAAAGGCGAGTTTGTGGCTGTTGTGGGAACTTCGGGCAGTGGAAAATCTACTCTGCTCCATATGCTTGGAGGTCTGGACTGCCCGACCAGCGGAACTGTGGTGGTTGACGGCAAAGAAATCTTTACCTTGAAAGAGGAAGAACTAACAATTTTCCGACGCCGGAAGATTGGTTTTGTGTTCCAAAGCTTCAATCTTGTTCCAGTGCTGAATGTCTATGAGAACATTATCTTACCCATCCAGCTAGACGGCAACAAACCAGATAAAAGCTATGTGACAGATATCATACAGACACTGGGCCTTGAAAGTAAACGGCAATGCTTGCCAAACCAACTTTCCGGAGGAGAGCAGCAGCGGGTCGCCATCGCAAGGGCATTAGCCACAAAACCCGCCATTGTCCTCGCGGATGAGCCTACTGGAAACCTGGATAGCAGAACCAGTCAGGATGTGATCGGACTTTTGAAGGTGACCGGGAAAAAATTAAGCCAAACTATTGTCATGATTACCCACAATGAGGAACTCGCACAGCTTGCAGACTGTATCATTCGCATTGAGGATGGAAGAATTGCAGGTGGTGATGGGATATGATTCGAGTAGGAAACAGAAAAGTAATCCGCAAATTGGCAGTTAGGAGCTTTCACGCTGCAAAAACACGCAACATCATCGCCGTGATTGCTATTGCCCTAACTGCGCTTTTATTTACTAGTCTGTTAACGATGGGATCTGGCATGATGAAAAGTATGCAGCGTGCCAATATGATTCTGTCCGGAGGTGACGGACAAGCCCGTGTAAACGATATGACCGAATCAGAGTATCGCACCATAAGCAACCATTCTCTGATAAAAGAAATTGCCTATTGTCGCAAACTTGCTGACAGCGTGGATAATGACTCCCTTATCAAACGGCATACAGAGTTTTGGTATTATGATGATCTCGGGATGAACGATGCGTTTGTTGAGCCTACGAGTGGAGATAAGCCGCAAGCAGAAAACGAGATAATCACCGATACGACGACGCTAAAACTGCTGGGTGTTCCACAAAAACTAGGCGCTCCTATAAAATTAGACTTCACCGTCCACAATAAAAAAGTTACGCGTGATTTCGTGCTTGCCGGTTGGTGGAAGAGTTACCCTGGTGTGCAGACGGGCACGATTCTTGCCTCCCGGGCTTATGTGAACGCTCATTTGGATGAATTGAAAAGCACCTACCGCAAGGATCGGTCAGAAACCGGAACCATCTCCGGAATTATAAAATTCGCAGGCACACAAAACATTAAAAAAGACCTGGAGAAGGTAGTGACAGACAGCGGATTTTCCATGGATACGAACGCACCCAACTATATAAATACAGGAATTAATCCTCTGTATTTGTCGAAGCAGACAACATTAGGAGTTGGAACGGTCGTCGCACTTTCCTGTGCCTTACTATTATTTGTATTCACAGGCTATATGATTATCTATAATATTTTTCAAATTTCCGTTTTACGCGATATGCACTTTTATGGATTGCTGAAAACCATCGGCACTACTGGACGGCAACTTTATGCGATCATTGGCCGACAGGCATGGATGCTTTCGCTGATCGGTATTCCATTGGGACTCGGTGGTGGCTTTTTTGTAGGCAAGGCTCGGTTGCCGACGCTGCTGGCGCAATCCAGTTTCGAGGGGAACGCGGTACTTGTATCACCTGATCCTCTTGTCTTTGTAGTGGCCGCCGCATTTACACTAATTACCGTGTTTATCAGCACCAGAAAGCCAGCAAAAATGGCGGCAAAAGTATCCCCAATCGAAGCTGTTCGCTATACAGATGCCGATTTAAGCGGCGGTAAGAAAAGAAAGAAAAAGACAAAAAATGGAAACCCTCAAAAAAGGATGGCATGGGCCAATCTTGGGCGAAATAAGAAACGTACTGTTCTAGTGATTCTAAGTCTTTCGCTGAGCATCGTGCTAACCAATACGGTTTTCAATTTTTCGCAGAGCGTGGATGCGGAGCATGCACTTAAAAATGCCAGTGTTTCTGATTTTAGTATCGGTCAGGCGAGCCTACTTTTTCAGTATCAAGTCAATGCAAAAAGTGCGCTTAGCAAAAGTTTTATCAGCGCTGTAGAAAAACAGGATGGATTTAAAACAGGTGGTCGCCAATACGGCTGTAAAGCCACATACACAAGCAAAACCACCAAGCAGTCCTACAATCAGCAGCAGGACGGTTCATTTTCCACACATATATACGGGATGGATAAATTTCCATTTTCGCGTCTGAAATTAGTGGATGGTGAACTAGATAAAGAGAAACTTGCAACAGGGAAGTACATCTTAGAGGGTGTCTGGGTAGATTCACGCGGCCATATGGATAGGGACAGTATGAATCATCGTATTGGAGATAAAGTCAAATTGCATGATAACGGTACGATTCATGAAGTAACGGTACTTGGCCATGTTATCGCAAACGAGGCAAATACTTATGACTGGGTCGGCTCCTGCTTCTTTCTTCCGGGGGCTGTTTATAAAAAAGTTACCGGCAATACCTATGCCATGAGCTATGTTTTTGATGCTACGCATGATAAAGAAGCTGAGATGGAGCAGTTTCTAAAGCAGTATACAAATCGAGTTGAGCCAACAATGAGCTATAAATCCAAACTCACGACCTTAGCAGGTGTTACGAATATTAAAAATACCATCGTATCGATTGGCGGCACGGCAGCATTCATTATTGGAATCATTGGTATTTTGAATTTTATCAACACCATTTTAACCGGTATTCTGATTCGCCGCAGAGAACTGGCCATACTGCAAAGTATCGGCATGACTAGAAAACAGCTTGTTGCAATGCTATGCCTAGAGGGATGCTATTATGCCACATTTACTGCGGTAATTTCCTTGTTGTTAAGCCTTGGAAGTTCCCAATTTATCGTGCGTCCACTATGTGATCAGATTTGGTTTTTGAACTTCGAATTTAATTTCTGGCCACTGGTAATCATCTTCCCGCTGTTATTTGGGCTAGCTTCTTTGGTTCCCTATGCTGCCTATCGCTTTACAGGAAGACAAAGTGTTGTAGAATGTCTAAGGATTGATGGGTAATAAAAAGTTCAGAATGTAAAAGGTACATGCGATACTCAAATCTTTTTTTCTGTTTAAAGATCAGAATGCGCAAACCAAAAAGCTTTTTTAATGGCTATGTGGTGTAGATGCTTGAGAAGATCTAATTCATCTAAAATCGCCTTTGTTTCGATTAACTGTCGAATCATTACCGCCTTGTTCGCTATCAAGAGGTTACGATTTTTACTCTGCAAAATTGACATCACTTCTCTTGCATGACCACGCAAGCAGTAACTTATGATAAGGTTAATGGTATAATCAGAAAACAAAGAATAGATGGGAGTTCGAGAAACGGTAATCGATTCTTGGACTGCTTTTTTTATTTCTATTTTCTATCAGACTTTTGATCATCTTTTATTGATCCAACTAAGAACTACTTTTATGCTATTATATTAGAAAATATAGGGCATGTGCCAGGATTGTTTTGGCTCATACATAACATATATGAAGGGAACATGAAAATGAAACAGATCATCGAGTCGATTAAGTACTATAATGGACCATTTCCGAAGGACCAGTTACAACAAATCATTGAAAGAAAAGACGAGGCCATTCCGTTTCTTATTGAGATCGTCGAAGAAGTTGTTAATCATCCTGATGACTATGAAGAGAAGCGAATCGATTTTATTTATGCATTATATCTGTTATCGCAATTCCGAGTTAAAGAGCTGTTTCCATTATTAGTGAAAATTCTGCATCTTCCGGATGATAAACTTGATTTGATACTAGGAGACGTACTTACCGAAGGAACAAGTCGTATGCTGGCCTCCGTTTATAATGGAGACATTCAAACGCTTCAGCAACTGATCGAGAATACAGAGTTAGATGAGTATGCACGCGGTCAAGGTCTCAGCGCGCTGGTCATCCTTGCTCTGAATGGACAGATCGAGAGGGAAAAGATCGTCAAGTATCTTGAAAGCTTGCTCACGGAAAAATTGTCTGACGAGCATTACTATTTCACTGCCCATATTGTCAACTGCTGCACGGACTTATATCCGCAAGAAACCTATGATTCTATAAAACGTGTTTACGCGAAAGGATGCGTAGATACGATGGTGATCGGTTTGAAGGATGTAGAAAAAACGTTACAACTCACTAAGGAGGCAGCTCTTAAAAAAAGTAGAAATAACCTCCACTATCAATTCATTGAGGACTCAATTGCTGAAATGAACTGGTGGGCATGCTTTGATAAGGGTGGTAAGAGAGAACAACTTCCATGGGAAAAAGAATTAGGGGAGAGCGCCTATCATCTCGAGCCAAGGAATCAGCCAATTAAAGTTGACAAAATTGGACGTAATGATCCTTGCCCCTGCGGCAGCGGACGGAAGTATAAGAAATGCTGTGGGAAGTGAGGAAAACCCCACTACGATGAAAATAATTTCGGTGAAAGAGGGTTAATAGATGGAAGCATGGGAGAAGAGACTAAGTGATATATTTGGAGACTTTATTTACAAAAAAGTTGATGATGACGATCTTCCTATGGTTACAGACGAAACACTTGAAATATATTTAGACTATTTGAAGAAACAGCTTGTTTTCCCCTTTTCAGCTAATTATGAACATGAATCTGGTTTTTTATCTGCGGAGTCGATTGATGTTCAAGTTATAGGAATTGATGAGTTGATTGATAACTTTTATGGACTCATTTGTTCTGCTAAAACTAATGGAAAGAACATCTGTATTCCGATGGGTGATCTTGAGGTGAGTTCAAAAGATTCCAATTTCACCTTGATTGATGACTACAATACATGGTTTTGGAATTACAGATGATTTTAGGATCCATATAGTTAAAGAGACGAGACGTCAGAAACCAACTTTTAAATAGGGGAGGCTATTAATGCGACTTATATGGGCGTGTCATGGGAAGATCAGTGATAATAATGCCCCTACTTCGCTGATTTTGTTTGTAGCGATCACGGAATGAAAATAAGCATTCCAAAGCAGAAATTCGTATGGTTTCCGATGTGCCTGGTTTTCATGACGCTCGACAAAACAAAAAGCAGGGTTGTTGTGGGAAAAGATGCAAACTTAGGCGGATTTGCCGGAATTGAAGGTATTCCAATGCATTTTACAAAGTACTTAAGGAGATGACGATACATGAGTGTCATCACTTTAAGCGGCTCTACAAAATTTAAGCATCAATTTGAACGGGTAAATGCATTTCTGACACTTCAAGGAAACATCGTCATTAGCTTGGCTTTCTTCGAACAAAGTGATGATTTTAAATTGACACAAGAACAAGTTGAACTTCTTGGCGATTTGCATTTAAAGAAAATTGATATGTCTGATGAACTGTTCGTTATCGACGTTGGCGGCTATATAGGAAATCAGACAAGAAAAGAAATTGAGTATGCTGAAAAGAATGGAAAAGTAATACGGTACTACTCTAGTTTTGCGGATAATACGAACGAGCACCGACAGATGGAACTGTGGGAACAAGTGCTTAACTTAATTGCGGGGGATAATTAAGCACGCACAGTATGAGACGTGGTTCAAAGACACGACGGCAAAGTACGATGGCGAGACTTTCTTTATTGATTGTGCAAACGACTTTTCAAAGGATTGGCTGTATACTCACTATGCTCCTTTAATTCTTAAGGCCGCAGAACAGGTAACCGAAAATGATAAAGTTAAGATTGCCTTCCGATTCTCCAAACAAACCAGCGAAACGATTGATAAATCCCGTGTGGCGCTGATTAAGGATTAATCGAAAGGTCTGCGCTTTGTGATCAATGGGTGAAAAGGTTATTAAGGACCATCGTTGCCTGCATCTTAATTTACGGAATGCAATGCAGGTGAACCTTTCATTGGGATGAAGGCTTCGAAAAAATGGATTAGATTGAATTTTTCACGTTATTCACTACCCCGTGTGGCCGCGGAACGTCATCGGTTTCATGGCTTGTTTCCAATGCGTTGAGTTTGCGACTTACAGAAATGTAGGAGCCAATGAGCAGGAGCAATGCACCGCCCCACGCAAGCGGATTGGCAAGGCTCGCTCCCGTGAATCCCAAGAGCTTAATTAGAAAAATAACAGCAAAAGAACGCATGAGCAGTTCGACGATTCCGGAAAGCGTAGGCAAAACGCTGTAACCGAGTCCCTGCAGCGTGTAGCGTATGATCAACAGTAAGGAAAGCAGTGCGTACATCGTGCTGTTGTAAAGAAAATAAGTTTGTGCCAAATGAATGACAACAGACTGCTGATTTCCGACAAATAGGTGGCAGAGCGGAACGGCATAGGCAATGATCAGTGCCCCCATGGCAATACTTAGTGCGCAAGAAAGCACCATCGTCTGTTGAACGCCATGGCGAATACGCGCATAATGTTTGGCACCCAAGTTTTGTGCCGCAAAGGTGGCCATGGTAATTCCAAAAGACAGTGAGACCTGTGTTGCCAGAAAATCGATACGACCCGCCGTCGTATATGCAGCAACGGCGTTCGAGCCCAATGTGTTGAGCATGACTTGAACAATGATTGCGCCAATTGAAATGATCGATGCCTGAAATCCCATCGGCAGACCAAGTTGGAGATGCGGCTTGATCTCTCGGAGAATATGCAAGAAATGGTCACGGGACAATTTGAGCTCAGGTACAAATTTCTTGATGAATTGCAGGCACCAGATGGCGGGCAGCCCCTGTGCCGCAACCGAGGCGAATCCGGCACCAGCGACGCCCATATGAAAGAACAGAATGAAAATGAAGTCAAAAACAACGTTGACCACGCAGGCAAGTGCTAGAAAAATAAGCGGTGCCCGGCTGTTGCCTAAAGCGCGTAATGTATTATTAAAAGATTGTATAGGACGGTAACACTGGTTCCCCAGAAGCAGGCAACAATAAACTTTTGCGCATCATTGATGATGTCAGAATGCGTTTGCATTAGCTCGAGCAGCGGGCGTGCAAAGAGAACGCCGATGCACGTCAGAAGCAGAGAAACGGCAATACTGATTAAACTATTAACGGCAAAACTGCACTTGACGCCCTGAATGTCCCCGGCACCGTAGCGGCGCGCTGTCAGAATGGTCAGACCTGCCGTCATCCCCTGCGCGAAACCAATAATCAGCGCAAACAAACTATCGGTAGCGCCTACAGCAGCTAAAGCATGGATACTGATCGTACGACCGACAACGATTGTATCCGCCACGTTATAAAACTGCTGAAAAAGATTCCCGATCAGAAGCGGAATCGTGAACAAGATTATTTTTTTTATCGGACTTCCCGTTGTTAAATCCCACATGAAGAACACGACCCAATTTAAGCAGTAAGATTATCATACATCAGCTTGCAGGAAAGATCATGCTCTTTTTCACAGTAGATAAAAAGTTATTGTTGGTCTAAAGAATGCTTAAGAAATGAGCCTTTCTGTGTCCTTAATGCTCAACTATGGGGATGCGTTCATGATCCAATCTTCATTATAATCAAGACCATTTACATCATTCTAATTAGGATAACTATTCGTTTCGCTTTTTTGATTAAGGCGGGCATGGTGTGTATAAGGCAAGAAAGGTTTTGCTACTTTTTTAAGTAGTTCCATTGGTGGGGGATTCTTGACGTGTGTAGTCTTGGTGACCAGAAAAAAATACCTTGGAATGTATTAAGACATCAATTGATGAATACAAACTCAATCAATAAAGTGCATGCACGGCTTGATCACTTTGTTCAACGACAAGACAAAGAAGATCTGGGACCGCAACGTGATCTTGATCAAATTGACGATATTCGCAATCGATGCTCGCACTTTTTTACAGGTCAATCCGACACAAACCAAGGGATTGTATAGAAAAGCATCCACAAGTTTTTCTTAGTCGTCCTGAGTGTATATTTTTTTTGAGGCCTTATTTGGCATGAGTGTATCAGGCTTGTTGTTAATCAAAATATTGGCATAGTGGTTGACTTTTTTGTTGATCAATCGTAAGTGAGCTTGAATTTTTTCAGCCTGTGCCATCGTTTCGCGTTGTTGTTCTAACATTATTCGATAACGTTCGGGAGTCGTTTGGGCACCTTCGAGACATAATTCAATATAGTGTTTGATTTTTGCGAGCGGCATTCCCGTTGCTCGCAGGCAAGTCACAATTTCTACCCATTCAATATCAACGTCATCAAATACCCGACTATTGTTTTCATCACGTTTGACTGTCGGCAATAGGCCGTGATCGTCGTAATACCGAATGCTATAGGTTGATACATTCACTTTCTTTGAGACCTCTTGTATGGAGTACATCGAATTTTCCTCCCTATACACGCTAGGGTTAGTATGTACTAACCTTAATCGGCATTGTTAAAAAGGATAGTATCACGAAAGTAGGTATAGCACAAGTATTGCTATACATTTAAAAAGGATAATCACCCCCTTCTTGCCGCTTGCATTCTAGCTACTCGAAGGGAATATACTGTGTTTGATTTAGAGATCAGCAAAAGGAGTGCGTGAAGATGGAGTATCGTACGGTTGGTAGAACGGGAATCAAAGTTTCCAACTTAGCCTTCGGGACCATGTCGTTTGGCAGTACCGCGGATGAAGCAACTTCCAAAGCCATGTTTAACCGCTGTCGTGAAGCAGGCATTAACCTTTTTGATTCAGCCGACGTTTATGCCGGTGGTCGTTCAGAAGAAATCTTAGGCAGTTTAATTAAGGATTCACGCGATGAAGTGGTTATTACGTCGAAAGTTTTCTGGCCGACCGGTCAAGCTATCAATGCGCGAGGTCTTTCACGCCGACATATCATGCGCGGTGTTGAAGCAAGTCTGCGAAGAATGCAAACGGACTATATTGATTTTTACATTGTCCATGATTTTGATGAAACGACAGCCATTGAAGAAACGCTACGGGCTCTGGATGATCTGCAGTCCCAGGGGAAGATTCTACATGCCGGTGTCAGCAATTGGGCGGCATGGCAAATCATGAAAGCTCAGGGCATTGCAGCCAAAGAATTACTCGGACGCTTTGAATTAATCGAACCGATGTATAGTCTTGTTAAACGGCAGGCAGAAGTGGAGATTCTTCCAATGGCGCAAGCAGAAAAAATGGGTGTTATCGCCTATAGCCCGCTTGGCGGCGGTCTGTTGACGGGGAAGTATGGTGTTGCTAAGCATCCGACCAGCGGCAGGTTAATTGATGAAGCACGCTATTCGGACCGGTATGCTGATGCAGAAAATTATGAGGCTGCTGATCGATTTACCGCATATGCCAAGGAACACAATGTAGCGCCAGCGACCTTGGCCGTTGCTTGGGTCAAGGCTAATTCAGCTATTACTGCACCGATTATCGGCGCTCGGAATCTCGAACAATTGGAAGATTCGCTTGTCGCCGCTGATTTTAAGGTGGATAAGGAAATGTATGCTGAGATAGCCGATTTATCGCGAACGCCGGCACCTGCGACGGATCGAACGGAAGTATTGACTGGTAAATGGCATTAAGATGAACCAGTCAAATGAGAAATGGGGGGAAATCAAATGACATCATTGAAAAATAAAGTAATTATTATTGCAGGTGCTTCAAGCGGTATTGGTAAGGCTACCGCCCGCCGTTTAGCAAATGAAGGTGCAAAGTTAGTGATCGGTGCTCGCCGCGCGGAACGTTTAAAACAATTTGTTGATTCCTTACCGGATGCTGAGATCGATTATAGCGTTGCCGATGTAACCAAACCGGAAGATCTAGAAAATCTAGCAAAGCTCGCGGTAGACAGGTATGGGCATATTGACGTCATGTTTAATAATGCGGGCATTATGCCAACAGCTAATTTATGCGAGATTCGTCGTGATGAATGGCAACAAATGCTTAACATTAATATTATGGGAGTTCTGAATGGTATTGCCGCTGTGTTACCAATCATGAAACAGCAACAATCCGGTCATATTATTGCGACTGATTCGGTAGCTGGACACATTGTTTATCCGGGGTCTTCCGTATATTGCGGGACTAAGTTTGCCATTCGCGCAATCATGGAGGGACTAAGGCAAGAAGAAAGAGAAAACAATATTCGGACAACCATTGTTTCACCTGGAGCTGTAGATACTGAACTGTATACAACGATTAATGATCCCACAGCCAGTGAATGGGTAAAGAATAATCAGCGAACACCTGGACTAGGACTTACCTCAGAACAAATTGCTGACGCTATTGCCTATGCGATCGGTACTCCGGAGACTGTTGCCATCAATGAGTTGCTGATCCGTCCGACGAAGCAATCGATTTAATCGCATTATGCATGTTTTTATCATCGACCGTATTTCGATTTCATACTTCAACCGTGAGAGGGTGTTTTCCATGGTATTAAAAAAACAAACAGCCGGGCATGACTTACTTGGAGAGTTTGCACCAAAATTTGCAGAACTGAATGATGATGTACTTTTTGGACAGGTCTGGTCACGCGAAAAAGAACTTTCGGCCCGTGATCGCAGCTTAATCACTGTGACCGCTTTGATTACTTCCGGTATGTTTGAACAATTAAGCTACCACATGAGCAAAGCTAAGGAAAATGGTGTTACCAAGGAAGAAATTGCAGAGATTGTGACGCATTTATCTTTTTATGCAGGATGGCCTAAGGCTTGGACTGCTTTTCATCTGGCTAAGGAAATATATGCTGAGGATTAAGCGGACGTTATTTCAAATCATAACCTTCGTTTAAATGTGCCGAATGGCGGTACGGATAGCATGAAACCATCCATCTCTTTGTCGGGAATGGGGATCATCGTGAATCGATTGAACAAGTAAAAGGGTATTTCAAAGAAAAGGCTGAGTTTTCGACACTCAGCTCTTTTTTTACAGATAGAGAAAGTTTATGATTTTGCTTTGTGGTACGACGATAAGCAGCATTAAAGAAGGAATTTCTGCGAATTGTAAAGGAACTTTCGCTAAGTGCGCATACGTCCTGTATACAACGCGAAAGTCATCACATCCTGTGAAAGTACGTCCTGTATGCAACGCGAAAGCCACCGCATCCTGCGGAGCCACGTAAGCGCGAGACGCCTGCGGGGACCGTGCTTTATTGATGCGTGTCAGAGAGCCCCCGCAGATTCCTGCCTATCGAGGAGACGCGCGGTGCGCCCGCGGCAAGCGAGCGGCTGAAGTGTCGTTCAAAGTTTTTCTTAGTACCACTGGTAATGATCCGCTTTTTTATTCGTAAGGATCTTAATTAGTTTAATAATTGGATTAATTATTCGTCTGTTAAATCGGCAAAATGATTCGCCAATTACGGCATTTTCATCCGTCGAACATTTCTTGTTTCATAGAATATGACTGAGAATTGATTTTTTTGACGAAGGCATCGGTTATACTTTTGGTTTTATCTGAATGTAATTTCCTGCCAGAAAAGCGATAGGAAGGCTATTAAGTGCTCATGAACCCTGCCTGAATAAAAAGTTTCTGCTAAAGCGAAGCAAGGAATGACGCCCTAAAATCGGACAAAATAGTAAATAAAAACGCTTGCGAAAAGTCTTAAAAAAATATTTCTATTGAAAAGTCAGAATGATTGTGTAATAATGTTAAATAATTAATACAGTGAATGAACAAACTGTAGTATTATTGCCTCCGATTAGCGAATGAATACATGGTATAATCATGTTTTGATTAGTATTTATGTAAAACTAAAATGTATTTAAGGTGAGGCTTGTAGATGAATATGATCGGACATTTGGATTTGATTAAAAAAATTAACAGATCTTTAATCTTAGAAAAAATTAAAACAGATCAGCCGATAAGCCGGGCAACAATTGCAAAACGATTATCACTGAGTAAATCAACCGTTTCAACGATTGTTGATGAATTGCTGGAGAAAAAACTGGTCATTGAACTTGGCGAGCAAACAGCAACGAAAGGGGGTGGGAGACCAGCGCTAATGATCGGATTTAATCCCAAATCTGCTTATGCCATCGGTGTGGATATTGATCGTCAGAAAATTGTCGTTCTGATTACCGATTTAGTTGGCGCAATTGTTTATAGAAAGAAACTAGAGTGTACGAACCAAATTGACGAGTTGGTTTCAATCATAAAAAATTGCTTAAGCGATTCAAATATAGCTGAAGATAAGATTATTGGAATGGGCATTGGGGTTCCTGGAATAACGGATACGAAAACGGTGTTCAGTGCAAAGGCGTTGCGTTGGACCAATCTCAATGTCCATCAGTTGATCAGCAAGCAGTTTGCTTTTCCTGTTTTCATTAATAATGATGTGAATTGTGCGGGTCTAGGAGAGATGTGGCTCGGATCCGGAAGAAATTCAAATCATCTCTTCTTTATCGAAATTGGGATGAGCATTGGCAGTGCCATCATTTCAAATGGCAACCTTGTGTATGGATATAATTACCAATCCGGTGAAATCGCTTATCAAATGAGTAAGGGTGATTTTGAACAAAAACGATTTAACCTCCCTAATGATTCAGGCGTATTTGAGAATAAAGTGTCCGGGACTGCACTTGCAGGACATGGAATGAGTATCAAAGCGCTTTTTGAAAGATATGCGAATGGTGATTCAGAGGTTGTTCCAGTGGTTGATAACTTTATCGTTGAATTATCGATTGCCATTGCTAATGCCGTTAATTTACTGAATCCTGAACGAGTCATTATTGGTGGAGATGTCTCGGAATACATGGGTGTTGTGATTAATGAGATACAGAAGATGGTTGATAATCTGACGCCGATTCGAACGAACATACGACTCGCTAGCCTTGGCTCGGATGCTGGCCCATTGGGTGCTATATCCTTTGCCTTTAAACAAATTGAACACAGTTGAACGTTCAACTGCTCATGAAGAAAATTGCTGAAGGAATGAGGAAATTTTATGAAGAGAATTGTTGTCGCAACGCATGGAGAATTGTCAAAAACGTTAATTGAAACGGTTGAATTAATCGTCGGTTCTCAAACCAATCTTGACTACTTTTGCATGACAAAGGATAAGTCCGGAGAGGCTGGCCGACAAGAGTTAAAAAAAATAATATTTAAAAATAATGAGGATCAAGTCCTTATTTTCACGGATGTATTTGGTGGAAGTGTGAACAACATATGCGCTGAATTACTGATGGACGCGCAAGATCCAGATCGAATTCACTTGGTTTCGGGTGTGAATCTCCCGATGTTGCTCACGGCGATTCTTTCCTTACCGTCGAATTCTGTTGAAGCAGTAGTAGCCGAAGCAATTCAGGAAGCAAAACAGGGGATTAAATACATTAACGATCTATTGAAAGGAGGTGATAGTTAATGATTGCACTTACCAGAATCGATGATCGTCTCCTTCATGGTCAAGTTGCCTTTGGCTGGGCTCCTGCATTAAAAGTCAATGTCATTCTTATTGTCAATGATGAAGCGAAGGAAAATAAAATGAAAGCAATGGCTTTGAATTTAGCAAAACCTAATGATGTCAAACTCTATATAAGAGGTGTGGCTGAATCGGGCGAAATTGTTAAAAAATTTTCAGAGGCGCAAAAAAGCAAGGTCCTGATCCTTGTGCGAAATACAGATGATGCACTTCAATTAGCAAAAGAATCAGATGGGGCGATTAAGGAAATAAATGTTGGCGGTTTGAGATACGAGGAAGGGAAGAAGAAGCTGACTGATCTTATCGCTGCGAGCGATGGAGATATTAATAATTTTAAAGAAATGGATCAGATGGGCATTGATCTTGAGTTTAGGATTCTGCCGAGAGATCGAAAGCAAACACTTGAAAATTTAATACAATAGATGGCATAAAGGAGGAATTCAATTGCTCGCACAAGCCTTAATGCTTGGCCTAGTAGCTGGTATTGGAATCTTGGATGGAAGAATATTTGGTGTCATGATGTTGGAACGGCCATTGGTCTTAGGTTCTTTAACCGGTCTGGTCTTAGGTGACTTCACAGCGGGCATCGCGATCGGTGCTCAACTGGAATTAATTTGGATGGGCATTGCGGGCATTGGTTCCTCGACACCTCCTGACGTTGTGACTGGCGGGGTGCTTGGTACTGCATTTGCTATCCTTTCCGGAAATGGTGCTGAAGTAGCGTTAGCTCTTGCGGTTCCGATTGCCGTTTTAGCTCAATCGCTTGGCGTCCTTGTACGCGTAATTAATACGTATTTTCTTCACAAAGCAGACAAATACGCACAGAATGCAAATATTAAAGGCGTTACCTTAATGATGTGGATTCCGCCGATTCTCTTTTTCCTAAGTGTATTTATTCCAACATTCTTAGCGATTTTAGTTGGGGCAAACCAAGTTACTGCGATGATTCACGCAGTACCAAAGGTGATTCTTGAAGGCTTGACCGTCGCAGGAAATCTGCTTCCGGCAATTGGTTTCGCGCTCTTGATGGACATGCTTTTCTCTAAAAAGATGGGTGTATTTTTCTTTATTGGCTTCTTGGCGGCTTCGTACTTGAAACTTGATGTCATGGCAATTGCCCTGTTTGGTGTGTGCCTTGCAGTTATTTTGAACTTTGTAATCAGCCATTCGAACAATAAAGCTTCTGATGAGAAGGCCGGAGACGACAATCTTACGGAAGGAGAGATCAACTTTGAATGAGAAAACACTAGGAAAAAAAGAATTGCGCAGCGTTTTTTGGCGGTCCTTTGCTTTGCAAGGCGCATTTAATTATGAACGAATGCAGAATCTAGGTTTCTGTTATACTATGATTCCTGTAATAAAGAAACTGTACGACAAGGAAGAAGAACGATCACTTGCATTGAAAAGACATTTGGAGATCTTTAATACGACTCCGGTTGCTGCCCCGGCTATAGCTGGTATCAGTGCTGCAATGGAAGAACAGAATGCGAATCAGAAAGATTTTGATGTCAGTTCAATCAATGCAGTAAAAGCAGCACTTATGGGACCGTTAGCCGGGATTGGTGATTCTTTATTTTGGGGAACCATTCGAATTATCGCAGCCGGAATTGGCATCTCTTTTGCAAGTCAAGGGAATCTGATCGGACCACTACTCTTTTTGCTGCTTTATAATATACCGAACTTTCTCGTACGTATCATTGGTTTGAAATACAGTTATTCGGTTGGCGTTCATTCGCTCGAACGCATTCAAAAAGAAGGTCTCATGGATAAGATTATGTCGGTTGCTACCACGGTTGGTCTCGTCGTTGTAGGAGCAATGGTTGCGACAATGCTAAAGATTTCGACCCCATTAAAGTTTAATATTAATGGCGCAAAAGTAGATATACAAAGCATTTTAAATCAAATATTGCCGAATATGTTGCCACTAGCTGTGACCTTGATCATCTTTTGGTTCCTAAGAAAAAAATTCAGTATTACATGGCTGACCATTGGCATCATTGTATTCGGCATCGTCGTTCACTGGATCGGCATATTATAATGAAGGAGCATTATTGAATTGAACATTGAAAATTACATTCAAGAAACACCGCAAAAAATGAAAGAAATCATCGCTATTTCTGACCAGCTATTTTCCAAAGTAAAGAAACAAAAGTTCGAACGCATTATTATAACCGGATCGGGTACCAGCTACCATTCAGGCGCGCAGGTCCAACAAAAGCTAAGAGAAATAACTGGAATTTCTGTAGAAGCCTATTACCCATTCGAACTAACTAAGGAAGTTATTGGTGACAACCAAAACCAGACCCTATTGATCGGCATTTCACAGGGTGGGAGCAGCTATTCAACCTACAACGCTATGAAACTAGCGAAAGAACAAGGATGCAAAGTTGCCTCAATGGCAGGACAGGATCATGTACTGATCGATGAGGCTGCCGACTACGTGCTCACTGTTCGTTGTGGTGAAGAAACAGCTGGAGCCAAGACTAAAGGCTTTTACTGTACAATGCTCAACTTGATTCTTCTTGGTCTTCATCTCGGTCAGGAGAATGGAACGCTCACTCAAGAAGCATTCAATAATGAGATTAACTCATTAAAAATGATAGCAAATAATTTTCAAGATGTCTATGCTTCAGCAGAACAGTGGGTAAAAGAAGTTGCCGATGGGCTGAAGGACGCCAAAGAAATTCGAGTAGTTGGAACGAAAGAATTGTATGGAGACACGCTGGAAAGTGCTTTGAAACTTTTGGAAACCATGCGCCTCCCAACAAGTGGCTATGAGTTCGAAGAATTTATTCACGGTATCTATAATGCAGTGAACGAGAATTCTTCAATCATTATTTACCACAACGGAACAGAACCAAGGGTTAACAAACTAATAAGCGTTTTATCAGAATGGACAAATCACATCTATGTGATTGGTTCTAAGGTGGACGGGCTAGGCGCACGCAATTTTGTTATTGATGACCAGGGAAATGATTTATATTCCACGTTCGTCTATCCGATTGCGGTTCAGCTGATTTGCGCATTTGTTCCTCAATTAAAAGGAATTGATCCAAGTATTCCTAAGGACCCGCAATTTCATTCTAAAATGGGCAGTAAGAAGATAAACAAATAAGGTAAGAAGGCCTCCATCCTGATCACAGGCGGAGGCTTTTTTGTGGCTCTAATTAAAATGGGAATGAGCTAATGATATATTATGCTGACGCCCGAACAGATTTTACTATAGTAAAGTAGGTAAGCAAATGAATCGACGGAATAGGCAAGATAGGTCACACTGCCAGATGAACTTCCTCTTTCTCAAGGGATTCGAGTAGGAAATCGTATATATGTGTCCGGACAAGGTCCCTTAAATGTTGAGACTGGACGGGTTCCAGAAACTGTTGAAGATCAAACAAGACAAGTATTGATTAACATCAAAAATATTTTGGAGGCGGTTGAAGCGAAGATGTCAGATGTCGTCAAAGCAACAGCACATTTGGCCAATCTTAAGGATTTAGAAGCCTTTAATAAGGTCTACCAAGAATTTTTTATAGAGCCTTATCCCGTTCGTACCACAGTACAAAGTGGTTTAAACAATATTCTAGTAGAAATTGACGTTATTGCAGAAATTGAATAGATCTGTAACTCTTTCCGTCTCCTCGCGTTCATCTAATAGATCACGAGATGTTGAAAGCAATCTGTTTCCTTTTGAATTTTAATCATAAGTGTCAAATTAGCCCACACCGTCAAAAGGTGTGGGCTTCATTATGATTATTTGGAATAACTTTTGCAGTGTCCGAAATTAAGATACTAACTCATCAAGGCTCTCTTCTGGTTGCTCTTCAAGGCTTAAACTATTTATTAAGAATACGCGCAATTAACAATTCATCTTGGTATTCGGTTCTCTCGTGACAATAAAGGTGAAAAAATCTGATGAGGTTCTTTTTGATACCAATATGCAACCGATGCCACATCATCTGATCTCTCAAAAAGTTTGATGTCATCATTACCAATCTGTTGTAAAGTAACCCTTAGATCAGATTTAAATCGAATAGGATCAGGGAGATGCCAGCGGTACAATCCATGCATGGGTAACGCATCATCCCCAAAACCGTGAAGCGGCATCGCGTCTTCTGTCTGAAAATCGTCACGTGTATGATCCTCTTTGGAGAAAAAGGGATATCCCATAAAAGGTGTATTGTAAGGCTGAACATAAATACGTCCGCTTTTATCCTTCTTATGAAAAGCCCAGGCGCCTCCGAAATAATCTTCAGTACCAGTAGAAGTAATTGAAGGATACTCTGAATCCCCATCAATGAAAAATTTAAATTCTCCTTCTCCCCACCAATATCTTTCAAGCGCTGTCACTTCAAGGAAAGTTCCAACGTAATGTCCTACACCTTGTATGTTATCAATAAGGATATAATCTTTCTGTAATTGTGTAATCTTTTGTCTGTTCCATTTAGCATGAAAGTAAGATGCATTTTCAGGTAATCCGGGTTGTAATACGTAGTCGATATTATAGAAAAAACCATCTATTGTATTTGGATGCTCATTTGTTACTGTTATTTTGGCCTTTTTCTTAAAAGGCATAGGAAAATAACAATTCATGCCACCTGTTGGATTTACAACGATGGGAAGAGAATTTATTTCACATCGAGATCCAAAACCATTACAGAAAAAATCTCCAATAGGACTTTCAATTGAGGGATTTTCTTCATCATCCCAATAAATTCTGAGTACCACATCCCGCAATACAAAACTCCCTTTAGTTGTTGCCTCAGCAATTGTCATCCAAATGTGTTTAATAGTTCCAGGACCCTTAATTTCAGCAATGGTAAAGGTTTCGCCCTCTTTAAGAGAGATGGCTGCTCTTCCTTTGCGTGACTTTCCCAAATCACTATCGGTGGTTGCTGCCTGACCCTTTTCACCATATGGGTTCTCCGGGTTAATACTATGACTTTCTTCGTCCTTAATGTTTTCTATACCTTGTAAATCCAGCATTTTAATTCCTCCTTGTATATTATGTTTTGAATTAGCCAATCCGGCTGTCAAGTTCTTTACGAATTTGTGGATAATATTTGTCCAGATTGTAAAAACACATGATGAGCATTGAAATAATGATGAGGATTGCAGGAATGATGATAAAATTGCTTCTAATCATCAATAGTGCCTGACTGTTCTGGTGTGCATGTGGAACATAGTGGCCCCATGTTAACAAGGCACCAGAGAGTGCTGCAGATACTGCCATAGCGACCTTACCAATGAAGCCGTTAATAGCAGAAATTAACCCGGCACCGTTGACCCCTGTCTTCCACTCCCCAAAATCCACCGGATCAGCCTGCATCGAAAAATACATATTTTGCCTCATTCCAAAGCCAATAGCGTATACAACTGCTCCTGTGATTAACCCTGTAACATTGATATTAGCAATTAACATGACAACGAGTCCAAGAAAACTTATCAGGCTTCCCAGTAAGAAAATGTTTCTTTTCATCATTCTGTGGGAAATAACAGGAACCAGAATCGTCCCGATCAGCGGAATCGAAGACGTGATGCCTGCGATAATGGCTGCAATATCTTTTGATCCCACATTGTAGGTAAAATAATAAATGAGAGATCCTTGTAAGAAGAAGTTAGAACCCCACATAAATAAGGTGCTGACAGCAAATATCATCCATGGTTTATTTCCTTTTAATGCTACAAAGGATTCTTTAATACTTACTTTTTGCTTCACGACTTTTACTTTCTCTCTAACATTCCTAAAGGTAAGGTATAGACAAATAACTGCGATAAGGCAATATAAGCTCATTGTTAATACAAAACCGCTTACTTCTGAACCGCGTCCCAATAGATGGACAAGAGGTAGGGTGGTAACGCTTACAATAGTGGCCCCGATAAAAGCCAGCACGATTCTAACCGTTGTAAGATTTGTTCGTTCGCGTGCATTGCTGGTTAAGCTGGGTAAGATGGAGGATATTGGAATGTTCACGAGTCCATAACATATTGAAATGCCTAAATAGGTTGCGTAAGCATAGATGACTTTACCATCAGCACTTAAATCAGGAGCATAAAAACATAAGACGCCAAAAACAGCTAAAGGTAAGGAGCCAAAGAGAATATATGGACGGCTTTTCCCCCATCTTGAATGAGTCTTGTCAATAATCACTCCTGTAAACATATCTGCAAAGCTATCAATGAGTCTGGTGACCATGATCATTGTCCCAACGGTAACAGCAGTAATACCTGCAACGTCTGTATAAAAGTACATCAGATATAAAGTCAACATATTCCAGATCAAATTACATGCAAAGTCCGAAATTCCATAACTAATTCGCTGTTTCCAAACATCAAGGAAACTTTCTTTTTCAATATTTGCATTTGACGACATTGGGGTTTCTATGTTCATTTTATCACCTTTTCCACAACAAATTATTATAAGCGCTTACAACAACATGAATTATAAAATCACTTATTAAAAATGTCAAACGTTTTCATAAAAATCGTTTATATATATCAATTATGTTGTTGATTATTAATTTAATATATGGTAACGTTTATAAATTTTATAAAAAGACTATATCCTGTTATAATAATTTTATAATAGAAGCAAAGGAATTGAAAAATGAGTAAAAGTAAAAGTATTAAAGACGTAGCAAAAGTTGCAGGTGTATCTGTCACTACCGTTTCACGTGTATTAAATAATAGGGGACCCATTAGCGAGAAGACACGAGAAAAAGTGTTTAAAGCTATGGAATCTATCAACTATACACCTAATGAATTTGCAAGAGCGTTAAAATTAAATAAAACTCACTTTATTGGAGTCAGCGTTCCAAGTATTTGGCATCCTTTTTTTTCTGAATTTGTTTTCCATATTGAGAACCGATTAAGTACGCTGAAATATAATGTGTTAATTTGCAGTAATAATAATGACAAGGCACGTGAAATTGAATTTTTAAATATGGTTAGGCAAAATAAAGTTGATGGAATTATTGCAATTACTTATAGCGATATTGACAGATATGTCTCTGCTCGTTTGCCCTTTGTAAGTGTTGACCGTTTTTTTACCGAACAAGTTGTTTATGTAACATCAGATAATTATTGGGGAGGAAAAATTGCTGCATCTGAATTAATTAAGAGAGGCTGTAAAAAAATCGCTTATATCGCCAGTGTGGCGCGACAACCGAACGACACCTTGAAAAGAAAGAATGGTTTTGTCGATGGTGCGAAAGAGAAGAATTGTGACTATGTCGTCTATGAAAAGAAAGAGCCGATTAATGACTACGCCATGTTTTTTAGTGAATTTTTCAGTAAATACCATCATATTGATGGCATCTTTGTCGTAAATGATCAAACGACCTTACTTTTGCTTAGGGAACTTAATAAAATGGGCATCCGCGTTCCGGAAGATGTCCAAATTATTGGTTATGATGCTTTTCAATATTTTGAGAACTTTGATACAACCCTTTCATCTATTAAGCAACCCATTAAAGAAATGGCTGAATCCTCTGTGGATATGCTGCTTAAAATTATAAATAAAGAGCAGATACCAAATCCTGTTGTCTTGCCGGTGGCTTTTAAAGAGGGACGTACAACTAAGTCGTTACCAATCTATCGATATTAATAAAGGTGCTGGTAACACTTGAAAACAATAATTACCATTATTCGGTTGACCCAATGCATAAATAATGCTTATGCTGGAGGGCACGCCGATTCTGTAAATCGGTTTTTTCTTTGCAATTTCTTAATTATATTATTCCGTTGATCGCGACAAGACGTTGGCTAAAGCTTTAGTAATTCCCTCAATCGATTGATCTTCCTCATCTGCGAACCAACTTAAAATAGCGCTAATTGAACCATTGACAAAATAGGAAAAATAATACTTTAGAATGTGAGGGTCCTGCTCATGAAAATCCTCTTTAAATTCCTCAATCGCTTGTTCTTGTACTTCAGAAAACAGCTCATTGATCATGATGCCGTCACGGTAATTTGCCAGAATTATTCGGCTAACTGCTTCGTTAGCTTTTAAAATAATAATCAATCTTTTTAGCCAATCATGAAGCTGTTCTTGCGGACGCATGGCTAAAATTGGTCTGATTTGATCGACAAGCTCTGCTTCAATTTTATGGAATAAATCAAGCGGGTCGTCAAAGTGCAAATAAAAAGTTCCTCGATTGACATCCGCTTCCCTGCAAATTTGAGTAACTGTAATCTTGGAGAGCTCATTCGTGCTTAGAAGGCATAAAAAAGCGTCCTTGATCACTTGGATCGTATAGTGAGTTCGTCTGTTGTTTTTGGTACCCGCCATCAGATTCACCTTTTCCTTCATTTATTAAACAATACGTGATGTACTTGTTTATTCAATAACAGAAAATGAAAAATTACATATTGAACTTGACTTTTACGTTTACTATACTATCAACATGATGTTAAATCAACACTGTGTTCAATAAATTTCAGGAGGGAGAATTATGCGTTTTTTAGAAGTCAGGAACGCATTTAAACGATGACCCATAGGGGATTTGACGATCGTTGTCTTTCCATAAAATGAACAAACTGCTTGAATACACGATTTTGATAGAGAAAAGACGATTCTGTTTATGAGTAGTGCTCACGAGCAGATGAATTTCATTTAGTTTTTACGGGGAGGATCAGAAGTGAGAGGAATCATTAAAGCGCGCTGGGTCATTTTATCCTTATGGCTTGTTGCAACGGTCGTGCTCGTTGCGCTGCAGCCGGATATCAATGCCATTCTTAGAGACCGAGGACAGAAGGCATTAAACGAAGACAGCCCATCGGTGCAAGCCGATGCCATATTGAGTAAAATGGAAAAATCGAAGGGGACCAATAATCTTGTTGTCTTTTATGACAAGAATAAAATTTCCAATAACGAGCTGAATCAAATCAAGCAGGGTGTAGAACGATTCCGTGATGACGCAGACAAGCTCGGTGTTGCCGAGATCATGGATCCTTTTCGTATACCTGAAGCGAAAAGTTCGCTGATTTCGAAGGACAAAACAACGGTAATGGTAAGCTTCAAGTTAGACAAAAAGTCTCGAGAAATCGATGATATTAAGAAAGCCATCGATCAGCGACTGGACAAGGTAACGGTCACCCATTACCTGACCGGCGAGGATTTCATTAATAATGACTATTTAAAAGCGTCTCAGGGCGGGGTTGAGAAGAGTGCGGCACTGACCGTTCTGTTCATTTTAATTGTCCTTGTTATCATGTTCCGATCCATTGTAACTCCGATCATTTCGTTACTTGCAGTTATGTTCTCTTACCTATGCTCGATGGGGATTGCAGCGCAGCTGATTGACAAAGCAGGCTTTCCGCTTACAAGTCTGACGCAAATGCTGCTTATTCTGATCCTGTTCGGTATCGGCACCGATTATAATATATTGCTGTTTAACCGGTTTAAGGAAGAACTGTCAAAGGGATTGTCCATTGATGAGGCGATTGTCTCGACCTACCAAACGGCCGGGAAAACGATTGTCTACAGTATCCTGACTGTCTTTATCGCTTTTGCAGCACTTATATTCTCTCAATCGCCAATCTATCAGTCGGGAATTGTCGTGGTTATTGGTGTTGCGTTCCTGTTGCTCGAGATGCTCACGTTAACGCCGTTTGCGATGAAACTGCTTGGCAAAAAGCTGTTCTGGCCATCCAAAAATAATAAAGGACATGGGGAGAACAGGATGTGGGCGAGAACAGCAACGCTCGCCACCAGGCATCCGATTGTTTCCGTAATCCTGGTGGCTGTACTTATTGTTCCGGCCGTATTTTTCTATCAGGAGAAATTAAACTTTGATACGATCGGCGAACTTGGCAACAGCTATCCTTCCTCTAAAGCCATGAATATTGTGGCAGATCATTTTGGCAAAGGCAATGCAATGCCGGCCACTGTTGTCATTGAGAATAAAAAAGCTTTAGATAATAACGAATCTTTGGCGGCGATCGATCGACTAACCGGACAGCTGGAAAAGATTAAAGGTGTAAAACAAGTTTCTTCCATAACAAGACCTCAGGGGCAAGAAGTGAATGGGTTTTACATCGGCGATCAGACGAAGTCGGTCACAGACGGATTGTCCGCGACGCGGAAGGGTGTTGACCAAATCGGCGGCGGTCTGAAAACGGCTCAGAAAAAGCTTGGCTCTGCTGACTTCTCTCAAGTCAATAAGATGGTCGATGGAACAGCCAAGCTTGAGAACGGCATGACTGCCTTGACCAGCGGACTTAAGCAAATCCAAAATGGAATCGGAGGTACCGGTCAATCACAGACGATCAGTGACGGGATCGGACAAATTGAAACGAATCTTGAAAAAATGAGCGGCGCTGTGACTACACTTGCCGATAACTATGATCAGATGCAGTCCGGCTATGCGAAAATGGGCACCAGTTATCAAGATACTGCAAAGGCGCTGCTCGGCGTCAAGAATGCACTCGCGCAGATGCAAATGTTGACGTCGGCGCTCGGTGACAGCAGTCCGGGAGTTGCCGGTGATCAAAATTATCTCCGACTAAAAGCGAGCTTCGATCAGTTGTCTGCATCGTTGGCCAAGATCACACCGGAAGGTATCGATGCTTTGAACAAGAACTACACTACACTAACGACCGGATTCAAAACGGCGAACAGTCATCTGTCTGAGATGAGTGATGGCCTGTCCAAAATGGCTGAAGGACTTGAAAAAACGAAAAGCGGTCTTGACAGTGCCTCCTCAGGCATCGGAAAGATTGCCACCAATATGGATCAGGTAACGGACGGACTGGGGCAAATGAAATCCGGTCAGCAGAAGCTGGCAGATGGCCTTAACGGGTTCCATACATTCAGCGACAAGCTGGCGGATGTGAATAAAGGATTGGATCAACTATCGGGCGGCTTGGGAAAGACCAACGATTTCCTTTCACAGCTTAATACAAATCGAAACTTCTCGATACCGGATGAAGCACTGAAAGATAAGCAGTATCAGCAGGCATTGGATGCGTTCATGTCTAAAGACCGGACTATTTCCAAAATAACGGTGATTCTCGATAATGATCCGTATTCAAAGCAAGCTTTAACGACAATCAAGCACATGAATACAACGGTGCATAACGGAGTGAAGGGAACGACTTTGGCTGATGCAAAGGTAGCCGTTTCCGGGCCAAGCTCGACAACCTATGACACAAACAATGTTCTGACAAAAGATTTGAATCGCTTAACGATTATTGTACTCATCGGCGTGCTGCTCGTGCTGATCGTTGTGATGCGCTCCTTCTGGATCCCGGTGTTTATCACGGTGTCGCTAATGGGAGCATACTACGCGGCCATGTTTGTTTTGAACGCTCTGTTCATCAATCTGATTGGTCTGGAGGGGATTTCTTCATTCGTCCCATTCTTCGCCTTTATCGTGATCGTTGCTCTGGGTGTAGACTACAGCATCTTCCTGCTGGCACGCTATAAGGAATATCCACTGATGTCAGGCAAGGAAGCGATTGTCGAAGCCGCAAAACGAGTGGGTACCATAATTTTGTCAGCCTTCGTGATTCTTGGAGGAACCTTCGCGACACTGATGCCGTCAGGAATTGTGCTGCTGATTGAGCTGGCAACGGCTGTAATTACCGGTCTGATCGTACTCTGCTTCATAATGCTTCCGATCTTTGTCCCGGCGATGATTTCACTCTTTGATTCTCCGCCGAAGTTTAAAAGAAGCGCAGAGTCATCAGTGAGCGAATAAATAATTTTACGAATTGATCCTTTTAAAATGTAAATAAAAAAATGAAGGTGTCTCAAAGGTCTGCGACTATGAGACATCTTTTTTTCGTACCAAGATTAAGAACGTTTATAAAGGAGACCAGCCTGAGAAAACTCGGCCATTCATTGCCGAGATGAATCAGCGCCTTGGGTCTCCATTTTCTTGTTTGGAAACCGGTTCAATCATAGTGAAAGCGCGAACGCTTGTGCTGCTATTATGCTGTGAAAAGAGGTGAAACGATGACTTTAAAAGGGCTTAACGTATGAATCTACCCCACTAAAAAACAAAAACTATTCATCCAATGAAACTTTGGCTACAACCGTTTTGTTTGGGATCAGATGCTAAACATACTGATCGAACGGTATGAACATAATCCGAAAGCCACTTTTTTGATTACTTATGCTCTGAAATAATCTTTTAATAGCACTAAAACGTGACTATCCGTGGCTTAAAGATGCTGAAAGCATGAGTCTTCAGATCACCAATCGCGATTTGGTGGAAAGTACAAAAATTTCTTTAAGCAAAAACATGACTTAAGTCGAAGAAATCCTTCAAGCAATCCTATCAATGCAAATGCGTCAATCAGAATATAAAAACATACGAAAGTTCATTTGCTCTAAATACCGTTTTGAATCATCAAGCTTGTGCGCGAACAGACATTTCTGTTTCACACTGGTAGGAAAGTATAAGAAAACATTTAAAGGAAACGAGTGTAAGCGGTCCGAAAAAGCGCCGCGTCCTGCGGCTCACCGGACACTAGTCCGTCCATGGCCGTCGCAACTAAGTCTTCGCCTTCGCCAGGGGCTTGGCGAAGCCAAGTTTCCTAATAAATCATTGGGATCCTTAATTAAGTAACGCGGCCGGAATAAAATAAGCGGAGATTTTCCGGTTATATGCATCCTGGCGCTTGTTTCACAGGTGTATAAGGGTAATTTTTCCGCTTATACACAGAAAAACCCTCCATTTTCATGTTTTTCGATTTGATAAGCGGAATTTCTCCGTCTATTTAAGCAATTTTTTCATTCATTTTCCAATTAAGCGGAATTTTTCCGTTTATTTCTCGGATTGGACGCTTACCTGATCGCCCAACCAAATCTTATGACCTTATCGTCGTACCGACAAGGCAAAACGCTATACTTTCTTAACTTGTAAAAGAGACTTAGCCGCTGCTTGGATGTTCCAAGCAAGTATGAGATGTTACTAGAAGCTCGGAATTTTAATCCCGATGTAGTTCACGATCTTTGATTTGCTGAACGGGGATAAGCGGCTAAAATGGAGCTTCCGCATCTTGCGGAAGTAAGCGCTCGGACGCCTGCGGAGTGTCTCTGTTGATCGCAAGTCAGGGGGATAGTCTCGCAGACATTGACATTATTGAGAAATCACTATTGATACGGATTCCTATTTGTATTACAATGTGAAAAACACCAAAAACATATAATAATACTTGGAATAATAATGAGAGGAGGAAGATCATGGTGCGCAGGCGTTTCTTGTCTTTTAATAAGCTGGTACAGCAAAATATATCTGAAATGCTAAGTACAGAATCGGTGATGCAAGCATTAGAGGCGAAACTGGACCGAAGGCGTGTGGCAAAATTGGAAAACAGCAAGCCGCAAAGTAAAACTCGGTAAAATGATGACTAGTTTGGCGGGGTGCTGTGTTTGTTGAGAATTGAATATGAATTCTTATCCAGAGTGGGGGAGGGACTGGCCCAATGAACCCCGACAACCAACATGTTTGCATGCATGCACGGTGTCCATTCCAGAAACACTGAATGGTGTTTGAAGATGAGAAAGAACCAACGCAGCAAACCTTTCGCATCGTCGTTAGGCTTGTTTTTTTTAGATCAGACTTTTGTGCTCTTCGTGATGCAATTTTTTAGCTGTTTCATGCGGGGCCACGCACAACAATGATTCTGAAAGATCGGATGGTTAATTAACTATGAAACAAAAAATTAGTGCGTTTCTCGTTCTTATTTTTTTTCCTTTAATGTTTGCTAGTTTTGCATCGGCACACGCTTCTGTTGTGAAATCGAACCCTGCTCAGAATCAACAGGTAAACGGAAATCTTAAGAATGTCACGATTCAATTTAATGAAGAAATCCAACCGTCTTTTCTGACCTTGGAGGTTTTGAATCAAAAGGGCAGCCGTGTTGATACAGATCACGCGCAGCGTAACAAGAAGAACCGAAGCGTATTGGAAAATGGTGTAAAAAAGCAGCTTTCCAGCGGCTATTACCGGATGAATTGGAAAGTCGTATCGGCAGATGGGCATGCCGTTCACGGAACGATTGGTTTTCACGTTGGACAACCGAAAGAAAGTGCCGCAAATGTGCAGTCTTCCAGTGATACGCGGAGCGATCTTCCCGGTGCGGACCAACTCGTGATTCAATGGCTGATCTATCTTGGTTTGTCTTTCTTTTTTGGCATACTGTTCTTCCTGAAATTTTTCAATCCGGAACGAAATCTAGTGATTTTTAACCAAAAGGCGCTGCGGCGAACACTTTGGAGTGCCGCAGGGATTCTGCTGCTTGGCGTTCTGCTCGCGCTGCCGCTTCAAGTGACACGTAACGCTGATGTGAACTGGCTGCATGCGTTTTCGGGTAAAGCTGTTGGCGAAACGTTGCTGACGACCTCATTCGGTACACCATGGTTCCTACAAATCAGTAGTTTAATTCTGTGCATCTCCCTTCTTTTCTGGTTATTTCGCACGCAATCCGAGCGAACGGTTCGTGGACTCTTATGGGTGCTCATCGGCTTGTTGTTTGTCTTTTCTTTGTCCAAAGCATTTGTCGGCCATGCCGCTGGTACTGAGGATCAGGAATTGCGTGTTTGGGCTGTGGCTGCGGACTTTCTGCATCTGTCTGCCGCGTCAATCTGGATTGGGTCTTTACTTTGCCTTCTGCTTTTCCTGCCCAGATCGGTAAAAAACAATGATTCTCCTGAGCAGCAAAAAAAGATCTACTGGCAAACGTTGCATCGCTTTTCAAACGTTGCGCTTCTTTTAGTTGGGGTAATCTTTTTAACCGGCTTGATCGGCACGCTGATTCACTTGACGTCATTTCGAGCATTATATACCTCAACTTATGGCTGGATCATCATCATAAAAGCGGTTCTTCTGCTGCTCATGCTGCTGTTTGCGCTCTATTCGAACGTGCGCGTGAAGAAGCAGAGGGATTTTCTCAAGAAAAGTGTACTGGGCGAGCTTCTGATCGGGCTGACGGTTTTACTGGCTGCTGCTGTATTGACCAATGTTTCTCCTCCTGTCCCGAAACCGGCGGTCGACGATGGCACATTTGAGGGATTTAGTGCAAAATTCAACAATGGGAAACCAACAAAGAATACCAATCCGCCGACTGTATTGGAAGATCCGAAAAAAACGATACGGGCTAAGGAAAAGAACTATGTACTGACACTTCGCGTTGAACCGCTCAAACTCGGCCCCAATACGCTGTACTTAGATGTGCTTGATCAAGGGAAACGAGCGCACAATTTACAGCAGGTTGCCTTAAAGATCCGCTGCATTGACATGGATATGGGGGAAACCCAAGTCCAAGTGCCGCTAGCGAAACTTGGCAAGGGATTTGTTGTCAAAGACGCATTCGATATGAAGCATCGTTTTCTCATCAATGTCCATGTTCTTGATAAGGATTACCAGGCAGTCGATAAAGACTTCATTGTATCCATTAAATGAACAAGAAGGAGTAACCGATCAAATGAAAAAGTCTATCCAAACCATCACTGCTGCGTTCTTCTCTGGTGTACTCCTTTTCGCTTTTCACTACAGTGCATCAGCCCATGTAACCGTCAAACCGGTTCAGTCGATCACAGGATCGAGCGAAACGTATACAATAACTGTACCTACTGAAAAGAACATTCCGACGACTAAAGTGGCACTGCGCATTCCGAAAAGCGTTCAATTCTACAGTTACCAACCGGTGCCGGGATGGACGACTGAAGTAATCAAGAATGCGAGCGGACAGGCGCCAACGGTGATTTGGACAGCAAAGGGGAGCGGAATTGCGCCTGGAGCGTTCCAACAGTTTCAGTTTCGCGCACTGAACCCAAAACAAACCGGTGATCTCGCTTGGAATGCTTATCAAACGTACAAGGATGGCAGTGTTGTTGAATGGACAGGCAAAGAAAATGCCGAAACCCCTCATGCGATTACAAGCGTCGTTAAAAGCGAGGATACAGAGAGCGGCACACAAAATGGGAAAAGCGGCAATCAAATCGTTTCGGTTATTGCGATCATTCTTTCAGCAATTGCCATCGTTCTTTCCCTACTCACTCTGATTGCGGGCCGACAGAAGAAAAAGGGAGTACCTGAAGATACAAAGGAGACACTATGACGTAAAAAGGTATAGGGCGCTCTGAAGGCGGTTTGCCACGCTGCTTCATAACACATTTTCTGATATAAAGATGCCCCTCAACCTTCAAAACAGGTGGAGGGGCATTGTTATTGTCTTGGTATGGGTCTGTACCATTATCGCGTGAAATAACGTGAATGCGTGATCAGAAGGATTAACGACCGTTCGCTACTGATGATGTTGTTCACAAAAAAATGATTCATCTCTTCGTTAACTCGAGAGAATGAATCATTTTTAACATAAACGAATTTGTTTCAGTGCCTCGTGCATTAAGCAGTGAAATTGAGAATGTCTAGGATCTCTTCCTTTTTCTTGATGAATTCCGTGCTGTCTCGGCGCCGTGGCCGCGGCAAATTTACATTAACGATTTTTTTCAGAATGGCTGGTCGCGGCGTCATTGTGAAGACACGATCCGCTAAGTATACAGCTTCTTCAACATCATGCGTGACCATGACCATCGTGATGTCTGTACGTTCCCGAATTTTCAAAAGCTCATCATGCATTTTTATCCGGGTAAACGCATCGAGCGCGCCAAACGGTTCGTCAAATAACAAGACCTTAGGATAATTAATCAACGTCCGTGCTAAAGCGACACGCTGCTGCATACCGCCGGAGAGTTCATAGGGATAATTCTTTTCAAATCCCTTTAAACCGACCAAGTCAATAAATTCATGAATGGTGTCACGTTTCTCACGATATTCACCGGCTAATTTAGGCCCAAATCCAACATTTTGTTCAATCGTCAGCCATGGATACAAGGTTGGATCTTGAAAAACTAATCCGCGTTCACGGCTCGGCCGTTCAACAAGATTTCCATCAACCAATATTTTGCCCTGAGAAGGGTGGTCCAGACCGGCTAATAACCGTAACAGTGTTGACTTACCGCAACCGGAAGGCCCGATTAGTGCGATAAATTCGCCCGGCTCAACCTCTGCATTAACATGGTGCAACGCTTCAACCGGCGAACCGGTCTCTGTACGCGGCGGGAAGACTTTTCGAAGATTGTTGAATGTGATTTGTCCTGTAGCTACCATTTAATAATCCCCTTTTGCCATCTTAAAACATAGTCGCGTATTTTAAAGAGAACTGCAATCATCAATGAGAAGCTGACTGCAATAACAACCAAACCGGCGTAGACATTGGCGTAGGACATAATTTCGCGCTGCCAGTTTATATACCAACCGATTCCATAGCGCACCCCGATCATCTCAGCGGACATCAAGGTAAGGAAAGCACCGCATGTTCCGTTGAAGATCCCTACGAAGATGTTTGGCAAGGCTCCGGGCACCGCCACACGAAAAATCTTTTGGAAATCGGTCGCGCCCAGTGTATCAGCGACTTCAAAAAATGTTTTTTTGACGTTTACAATACCGGATTGCGTTAATACAGTGATCGGGAACCATGAAGCTAAAGCAATCAAGAAGACGGCTGCTTGAAAGCTGGTCGCAAAAGCCGACAGAGCAATCGGTATAAACGCAGTGGATGGTATCGGCCCTATTGATTTTACGAGTGGTTCCAGCCAATAATTCCACGATGAGTACCAGCCAATTAATATACCGGTAGCAAGTCCGGTGATGATGCCAATACCTAATCCGTACGCAAGCAATAAAGCTGAATGAAGCAGGCATTTTAGTAAGAACCCGGCATCGACAATCAGAACATTGATAATCGTTTCAGGAGCGGGAAAGAAAATGGGTTTAATCAACGCGAATTTCAGCGTGACTAAATTATATAAACCGAGTGCGAGAAATGCCGCACCAATAAAGTAGCTTTTAAAAACGAACTTCTCAAGCCCGCCGAAAAAAGTATAATAGGTTGCGAGCACTGCCGTGATGACAAACGCTATGATTAATAGCCCGGTATACCATGGCAGCGATTTGGTTATCAAAACATCACTCTTAGGAATGGCCAGCTGAGCAATAAGACTGATTGCGATTGCGATACTTGCAAAGTAAGCCCGACCAATTTGGCGATCTTTTATCCGGGTAATTTTTTTGATATAAACCGAGTCCTTCTCCAAAAAAATCCCCTCTTTTCTTTGATTTTGTTATTTTACCCCTTTAAATTTTAAGAAGGAGTGGTCAGTAAGCGCCTGAGTATCAACATCTTTAGAGATGACACCGATATCCTGCAGACTGTCGGCCGTTTGTTTGAACGCTTTTTTCGCATCTGTAAAGGATGGTTCCCATTTGTACGTTTCCAATGCTGACAAGTTCGTTTTTTCATCGCCGGCAATATATTTCTTATCTGTTTGAATATGAACGGATTCATCTTGATGATTGGCAATCCATTCTGCAGCCTCTTGCAATGCAAGGGTGAATTTGCGTGCGATTTCCGGATGTTCTTTAGCTAATTTATTAGAAACATAGGCTACGCAGCAATATTCTTTATTAAATGGTGCTGTGGTTGCGGAACTAGCTAGTGATGTAAAGCCATAGTTCTTAATAGCGATTTGTGTATCCGGATCGCCTACAGCAATCGCGTCTACTTGCCCTTTACTAAGGACGATTGGCAAGCTGGCCGAATCATATTGAATAAATTGTACGTCTGAGTTTTTGGTCGATACATTTAATCCGTTGTAAGAAAGGACGCGTTTTGCAAACGTTGCCGGACTGCCGGCTACCGTACCCACACCAATTTTCTTGCCTTTAAGATCTTTGATCGACTTAATTTTAGAATTCTTACCTACTAAGATCTGGAGACAACCTGTATGCAAACCGGTTGTAATCTTTAGCTCTGCACCGTTCGTCAGTGGTTGCACAACGCTGGCAAGGAGCGAATTCGTCGCGTCAACTTTTCCGGCTGTTAGGGCTTCAGTACCTGACAAGTCTCCGATTTTGACATTCTTATATTTGACGCCGTATTTCTTGAAAATCCCTTTCTCAATCGCAATTTGCTGTGGTGCTTCGCATAAGCCTGATGAGTCTGCGAGTTTTAATACATAATTGTCATCTTTTGCAGTAGCTGAACTTTTGTTCTTGTTCACTGTAATTTGGTTAATGGAAACCACAGTTGCAAGTACCACAATAATAACCACAGCAACTGAAAGAATCCATTTGACTAAGCGGCTTGCTTTTCTTTTTTTCGCCATGTTGATTGCTTCCCCCTCTAAGTAGAGCAAATTCAATTTACTTAAATCAAACCCTCAAATGTTTAGGTAAAGATTAGTTTTTATTAATTTAACTAAACAGCCCTATTTACTTGGTATTAAACTTAAAAAAAAACAACTCGTAAATGCACACCAATCAAGTTCAGTGTCTGCAAAATTCGTATTCTTGTGCAAAACCTCTTTTCTTTGATTAAGGGATTAACCAGATACGCAGTATTGCGGCCGCAATAAATCGCATGAAGAAGGTGCTGACAAGACCTATTGATCTGCTGCGATTCTCACTGCGAAACCGTTCATTGCCGATCATTAACGTCTTAATGATTAGCAGCTGATGAACGGCTTACTTTGTTGATGGTAAATTTAAACCATTCGATTATCCTTGTCAACCCCCAAAAAAATTTTGTTTGATTCCTATCCTGGTGAAGATTTAAAGTACAAAAACGGGATTATTTTATTGAGAAATGTCCCTACACCTATAATCGCAAGGCTCCGTTCAGCTTCTCTGACAAGCAAAGAACGTTTTTGATTTTGCCCCGCCGGTAAGTGCCCAATCTGAAAAATAGACGGAAAAATTCCGCTTATTTAGAAAATGATCGAAAAAATAGCTGAAATAGACGGAGAAATTCCCCTTATCCGAATCGATAAACGTGAAAATGAAGGGTTTTGCTTTGAATAAGCGGAAAAATTACCCTTATTTACCGGCGAAACATGTTCAGGGTGCATATAAGCGGAAAATCTCCGCTTATTTTACTCGTTACTTAATTAAGGACCAGAATGCGTTATGAAATTGAAATGTTTGTTCAAGCAAGGGGTTGATGATTAAAAACCACATTTGGAGCAAAGGAACTTTTGCTAACTGTAAAGGAGCTTTCGAAAAAGGAACTTTCGCTAAATACGCATACGTCCTGTATGCAACGCGAAAGCCATCACATCGTGTGAAAGTACGTCCTTTATGCAACGCGAAAGTCACTGCATCCTGTGGTAGTAAGAACCGGGAATTTTTTGCCCGTTTTTTCTTAAGCAGAAGATGAGAAGCAGATCTATGCGATTGGTCAAGAAGTCATACGTGTGAACATCTGCCGGTTTGATTTCTTGCATCAAACATTCAGAAAAGCATTGACATAATAAATTTAAAATATTATATTACCTAGTAAACACATGCGAATTGTTTCAGCGGTGACGCGTGCATCAGTTTTATCACCTAAACGTTCTTTTCAAAATTAAATAGTAAACTTCTTATCAAGAGTGGCGGAGGGACTGGCCCAATGAAACCCGACAACCAGCACACAGTGTATGGTGTTAATTCCAGCAGTTTAAACTGAGAGATAAGAGAACCGACGCATCATGTTTTCTTATCTATTCTCATAAGAAAGCATTTTTTTATTGCCTTTTTTAGCTTAGTTGCCGCAAATGACGCGCTGGGCAAAAGTCTCGGACTAAAGCTTATAGGAGGTTGATCATTGATGAGTATAGCGAAAATCAATTTTGTTCAATTAATTCAATCGCTTATGTGGGAGCCGATTTATCTGCCCTGGGAGTGCGAAGCATTCAGCAATGCAGCCGTACCTGTGGCGCATACTAAGAACGCATTTAAAAACATTCAGTTTTCAAAGACAAAGGCAATGAACTGCGAGGAGGATGAATACAGTGAAACTAGATTCATTGATTGTAAAAGGGATTGATGCGAAAGACAATCCTAATCATGCAGTGGTACCGCCGATTTTTCTAGCAACAACTTATGTTCAAGAGGATCTGCATGGTTTTCAGTCCTTTGCCTATGCACGAGGCGGGAATCCGACACGAAATAATCTCGAAACCTTGTTTTCTAAAATTGAACAGGCGAGTTATTCCTATGCGTTTGCATCAGGAATGGCGGCGGTGTCCGCCGTTTTCAGCCTGTTTCAGTCCGGTGATAAAATTCTGCTGAACAACAATGTGTACGGTGGAACCTATCGCTATGCCAGCAATCTTTTTAAGGATCGAGGCATCGCTTATGAATTGGTGCACGATTTTAATGAACTGAGGGCAGAGGATTTAGATGATGATGTGGCGGCACTCTATATTGAGACGCCGTCGAATCCGCTGCTGCGTGTTGCCGATATTCAGCGGCTAGCAACGATCGCGCATGAGAAAGGCAAGTTGCTGATTGTTGATAATACATTTTTAACTGCCTATTATCAAAATCCACTCGCTCTTGGCGCAGATCTCGTTCTTTATTCCGCAACGAAATATCTGAGCGGTCACGCTGATGTCATTGCCGGTCTTGTGGCAACGAATCAAGAGGATATTGCGCAAAAGCTTAAATTTCTGCAGAATACACTCGGTGGAATCCTGAGTCCGACCGATTCCTATGCACTGATTCGAGGAATCAAGACATTGAGTGTGCGTTTGGATCGCCAAGAGGCGAATACGGATAAGATTATCGATTTTTTCAGCACTCATCCCGGCATTGAACGCCTGTACTATCCCGGATCGTACTCGCAGGAGGAAAAAGAAATTCAGCAGCGTCAGGCATCGGGTCATGGGTCCGTTCTTTCCATTCGGCTTGCATCGAATTATGATCAGGATCAATTTGTGGCGGCACTTTCATTGTTTGATCTTGCTGTCAGTCTTGGCGGGGTTGAAAGCCTGATTTGTCAGCCGGCAACAATGACGCATGAATCCTTTGATGAAAAACTTCAGGAGAAAATCGGCATCACAAAAGGTCTGCTTCGCTTAGCAATCGGCATTGAAAATGCAGATGATCTGCTGGAGGATCTGGCGCGCGCACTGGAAAAAGCAAAAAGATAACTTGGAGTTGAAAAGATATGGAGATTCGCAAGATGGTTCCTGAGGATTATGAAGGCGCTTATGATCTATGGACACGGGTGCCCGGCATGAATCTAGCATCCTTAGATAACAGCTACGCCGGAATTGCCCGGATCATTCGCAAGAATCCGGAAACCTGTTTCGTCGCTGCCGATAACGAGCGGGTCATCGGAACGATACTCGGCGGAACCGATGGACGCAAGGGATTCATCTACCATACGGCAGTTGATCCGGACCAGCAGGGAAAAGGAATCGGTACACGTTTAATTGACCGAGTCTGTACGAGTTTTAAAAAAGAACAGATTACGAAGATTGGTTTGTTCGTGGTGCTTGATAATGAGGAAGGCAAGCAGTTTTGGAGAAAAAAGGGTTGGAATTTTAGGCAAGACATCGTGTATCTCGATCGGGATTTGTGAGGTAAGCGAAGATGGGAAATCGATACGATTATCAGAGCATCGAGCAATGGGTGAAAAGTATATACAAGGCGTACGGTTTTTCAGAAGAGAGCAGTTCAATCATTGCCGAATCCATTGTGACCACTGATCTGTTCGGTATTGAATCACATGGTGTGCAGCGTTTGGCGATGTACGACCGAAAGATCGCTGCCGGTGATATTAAAGTTGGCGCAATTCCTAAAGTTATTTGGGAAACGCCGGTGAGTGCTGTAGTGGATGGACATAAGGGGATGGGGCAGCTCGTGGCGGGAAAAGCGATGAGCCTTGCGATTGAAAAAGCAGAACAGAGCGGCATTGGTATCGTCTCGGTTCGCAATTCGAATCATTATGGAATGGCCGGCTATTACGCCAAAATGGCGAGCGACAAAGGAATGCTGGGAATTTCCGCAACGAATTCCAATCCTTTTTTGATCCCTACTCATGCGGTGCAGCCGTTTCTCGGTAGTAATCCGCTTGCTTTTTCAATGCCTGCCGAGCCTCACGACTTCCTCTTTGATGCGGCAACAACAGTCGTATCACTCGGGAAGATCGAAGTGTATGCCAAACAGGGAAAGACGATTCCCGGAGCTTGGGCGGTTGACGAACACAATGAGGTGAACAGAGACGCAACAAAGCTGCGCGAAAATCTGTCGAAGCATCCAAAAATAGGAGGGATGCTTCCTGTGGGAGGACGCGGAGAAGAAAATGGCGGATACAAAGGATTTGGCCATTCTTTAATTGTAGAAATTTTAACGTCGATTCTGTCGCAAGGACATCTTTCTGCTGATCTGGGCAGTGGCAAGGTAAAGGGAATCAGTCACTTTTTTACCGCAATTGATCTTCGTTTGTTTGGTGATCCCGGCGATATTTCAGAAGCATTATCTGCTATGCTTAAACGAATTCGGAATCTTCCAACTGAACCTGGGAAGAAGATGTACATACATGGCGACAAAGAAGCTGCTGCGTTTGAAGACCGCCTGAAAAACGGGATTCCAATTGATCCTGAAACATTGAAAGAAATGGCGGAAGTCTCGGAACGATTGCATATACCCTATCAGTCATATCTTTAACGTGTACATGGAAATTTTTTGAATGAGAAATGGGGACTAGAGATGACGGAGAAATCGGAGAAACGATTTGATACTTTGAAAATACATGCGGGGTACGATCCGAAACAACATAATTATGCATCACAAGTACCGATCTATCAGACGGTTGCCTTTGGCTTTGGCGATCCGGAGCGTGCAGAACGGCTGGTCAACCTTAAAGAAAAAGGCTTCAGCTATACGCGAATCGGTAATCCGACGACTGCTGTTCTTGAACAAAGAATCGCTGATCTGGACGGTGCCGCAGAAGCGGTGGCGGTCGGATCCGGTATGGCGGCCGTTTCCTATACATTGTTAAATCTAGCCGAAGGCGGTGGTCGAATTATCGCCGCAGCACATATTTATGGATCAAGCTTTGATGAATTTCGAACCCTGTTTCCTAAATTCGGGATTGTTTTTGACTTCCTCGATGATATTAATGACCTAGAATGTGTTGAAGCAGTGATCAAAGAGGATACGAAAGCAATTTTTGCAGAAAGCGTCACGAATCCGGATACAACGGTGACGAACGTAGAGGCACTGGCAAAACTGGCTCATCGACATGGTATTCCACTGGTTATTGACAATACGTTTCCGACCCCGTATCTCTTTAACCCAATCCGATATGGTGCGGACATCGTCGTCTATTCATCGACAAAAGGAATCAGCGGACACGGAGAAGTTGTTTCAGGATTAATTGTTGACGCTGGAACCTTTGATTATGGGAACGGCAAGTTTAAACAATTTGAGGAAAAAGAATTTGTTCTGGGGAATGAAGACGAGCATGTGGAGCGGAGCTTTATTGAGGCGTTTGGTTCGAACGCATTTGCAGCACGGATCAGGGTTAAGTACCTTCGCTTGCTCGGTGCTGTATTGAGCCCTTTTGAAGCTTATTTAGTTCTCTTAGGTATTGAAACATTGTCCGAACGGCTAGCTAAGCAAGTGAACAGTGCGAAGAAGATTGCCCGGTACCTTGCAGACAATCCCCATGTTAAAGCAGTACACTATTCTGGATTGGCAGAGCATCCGCAGCACGAATTGGTGAACCGATACTTTCCACATGGAGTTGGGGCAATTTTTGCGTTTGAGATTGAAGGAACCGAAGCACAGGCAAAAAAGGTTCTGAGTTCTGTGAAAATTTTCAGCTATTTGCCAAATGTGGGAGATGCGCGTTCATTAATTGTTAATCCCGGCCGAACCACGCATCGCGAAATTCCTTCATTAAATCGTGAAAAAACCGGGCTGAGCAACACGCTGATTCGCCTCTCGATCGGACTGGAAGATGCGGATGACCTGATTGACGATCTGGATCAGGCGATCCACAAAGCATATGAATAAGAATGGGGTGGGGAAAATGGATTTAGGAAAAATCGTCAGAGGCGGTCCAAGTCAGTATCTGTGTACAGAGGATGCCATCAGCCAACTGGATGAACTTGTTTCTCCTTTTTCGTCTGTTCATATTGTTACGGGTGAACAATCATTTTCAGCTTTTCAGAAGGTCTATAAAAAAGAAGTCAAGTGGCCGGTTCATCGCTATGACGGAACATCCAGTCATGAAGATATGGACCGTTTGACGAGTGAGATCGGAAAAGCAGACCTGATCATCGGGATCGGCGGCGGACGTGTATTAGATACGGCTAAGGGTGTCAATCATCGGCTTCGTTCTCAATACATCTGTATCCCAACGGTTCTTGGCACTTGTTCTGCGTACACGCCGCTTGCCATCATCTATAATCAGCAGCACGAGCATATCGGCCGCGATCATTTTCAAGAATCCGCTTATGCGGTACTGGTCGATTTGTCTCTGCTGATTGAATCTCCGAAAGACTACTACATTGCCGGTATAGGGGATACGTTAGCGAAATGGTATGAGGCGGAAGCGATACCGAAAGATGTGAGCCAGCAGATCGATCCCTTTGTATCACTGGGACTCACTGCGGCCCTGCAAACGAAAAAACTGCTGCTCCGGTATTCGGAGGAAGCAGTGGTAAGCCTGGAACACCATCAGCTCAGCCCTGCTTTCCGTATTGTATCGGATGTGATTGTCGGTCTTTCCGGAACAGTTGGCAGCTTTGCTCGAGATTATGGCCGTGCATCCGGCGCTCATGCAGTCCATAATGCAATGAGCAAGATTCCGGAGACGAGCCGTTATCAACATGGGGTAAAGGTTGCGTACGGTTTACTTGTACTACTCGCGACCTTGGGGCAGGATGCTGAAGTTCGGAAATTGCTGCCTTTTTACAAACGAGTGGGTCTGAGTTATTCGCTGAGTCAGTTCAAACTTCAGGATATAGATAAAACTAAAGAAATTCTTGCCAGAGAATGTCAAACGGAGCTTGGCTTCCGTTTTGTCTTCAAAAATTTTGATCAGGCGTTTATCCTGAATGCTTTGAACCGGGTGGAAACGTTGGTGAACGAAAGCGGAAGTGAAGGCCAGGCAACCGGTGAATTCGACTACAAGGCAGATGAATCGAAAGTATGAGCAGATTTGCAAATGATGGTAAGACCTTTCAATCCATATTCGAAGAGCTGCACCAGAACCCGGAGCTGTCGTTGCATGAATATGAGACAACAAAAAGAATTAAAAACTGGCTGCAGGGTCAATCAGTTACGTTGCGAGAGACCAGCCTGCCGACCGGCGTCTTTGCCGAAATTTCAGGTGATCTGAACGGTCCTGCTGTTGGGCTTCGCGCGGATATTGATGCCTTGCCGATTCATGAACAAACTGACTTACCCTATCAATCACAAAATGAAGGTGTGATGCACGCCTGCGGTCATGATTTTCATACGACCGCTTTGCTCTGGGCCGCTGCTTTGCTGAAACAGAATCAGGAGCATCTTCCCGGCACCGTTCGTTTGATTTTTCAACCTGCAGAAGAAACCGGACACGGTGGACTCAAGGTGGTCAAAGACGGTCAGCTCAAAGGACTGGATGCGGTCGTTGGTATTCACAACAAACCAGATTTGCCGGTGGGAACCATTGGAATCAAGGCAGGACCTTTAATGGCGGCTTGCGACAAATTTAAAATTACGTTTAATGGAATCGGCGGTCATGCGGCGATTCCCGAGCGGACCCGAGATCCGATTGTAGCGGCTTCATCGTTCGTTCAAACAGCGCAAACGATCGTCAGCCGAAACATTTCGCCAAAGCATGAAGCGGTCGTGAGCATTACCAGTATTCACGGCGGTGACGTGTGGAATGTGCTGCCTGGAAAGGTCGAACTGCTCGGAACAGTACGCACTTTTTACGATCAGGATCGTGATTTGATCATTGATCGCTTTGCCGCAATCGCCGACGGACTTCAACAGGCGTTCAACGTACAGATTGCTGTGGAATGGGGCCAAGGGACGCCATCCGTATTTAATGAAGAAAAAATAGCTCGAATTATTCGAGAAGCAAATGAAAATGAAGTGCGGGTGGTGACACCTGAAGTTTCGGTGGCCGGGGATGATTTTTCCTGCTTCCAACGCGAGGTACCCGGTGTATTCGCATTTGTAGGATCGAACGGACCCGAAGATTGGCATCATCCTGCGTTTCGGGTTGACCCTAAAGGGATCCGCGTTGCCGCAGAATTCTATTATCGCTCTGCGGTTGCCGTTTTGAAAGCATTAAAGCATGCAAACGTATGATAGAGTCATCGTATTTATGATCAGAATTCATTAGCGGATCTTTTAAATAGTGAGTACAGGAATAAATAATCGACCATACTATACCTAATATAAATTATTGAAAAATGCTTATCCAGAGAGGCGGAGGGAATGGCCCTGCGAAACCTCAGCAACCGGCTGATTGCGGTACGGTGCTAATTCCTAAAGCAGAATCATTGCTTGGAGATAAGTTGAGAGCAGCATAAAGAAAAGCCTGATTTCTCTTCTTATCACTGTGGGAAGAGAACAATTGGGCTTTTTATCTTTTTATAGGGAGATGCGGCACGATGAGCAGTGCACTGAGAAAGATGGTGGAAGACAGACGCGAACAATTAATTGAACAGCTGATTGCACATCGAGTTTATAAGAAAGACGGAAGGCATCTATTTGAATTATCTTTGTCAGAACTGGAACATGAATACAAGCAGGTACAGGCAAGCAGTTCATCGATGCATAATCGAGATTTGGCGTAAGCGCCGCTTTTTAGTGACAGAGCTTGGTGTTGCGGAGGCGATCGTACAGAAATTTGCACTGTATCATACGAAAGCAGCAGCTGTACTTGATAATAGCCAGATCAAAGGCAAGTTCAAGGAGTTTATTTCCGAGAGCAACAGCGGCAATATATTCAGAGTCTATAAGAATGTTAATAAAAGAACATTGGGTTTTGAATAATTATCATTGAGAATGGGGAATTGTTGAAATATACTGGAATCGGACATATACCACTGATAAGGACAAAGAGGAACGAGGGGGCACAATCAAAAAATGAATGGTGAACTGCTTCAGGTATGCAGAATTGTTGCAAGTGCAAAAAAAGCGCTAAAAGAGAACAAGAAAATCATATTTGAATCGTTCAAATATGAGGATTCCATTACTTTTCAGCTTATTGAAAAGAAGTCATGGTTTGGGAAAAAGCCTTTTAAAGCTAGTAATGTAGCAGAATGGTTTGATGAATGTTGTAAACGCGGGTTAGAAGATATAAAATGCTTAACGCCGATGCAGGTAGAAGACAGAAATCTGCTTGGATTTTCAAACTCAAGACAAAACATTTTTGTCTGCTTTTATAAAAGTGGTCATGTAACTTACAATACAGTGCATTGGGACTTCCAGAAAGAAAGGCACGCCTGGACAATCACCTATACAGAACACCGCTGGGATAATCCACCTCAAGAGAAGCCGGAATTTTACGATAATACAGCAGACTTGGTAAACGTTTTAAATGAAATTGAGAAATTCGCGCACTTCATTGAATGTGACCATTTTGCAAATTTATTTCATGAGGCTGCCCTTGCTGCAGAAGGGGAATCTACGAAAGAAATGAAACTGCTCATTGATATGCCGAAGAAGAATTTGAATCTTTTTAAAGCAGCAAGTACCGCTGATGTTTTTGGTGCTATGGGCTCATGGAATGATTCTCCGCCATACATGGCTCATGAAAAAAATGTAGACGAACAATATGAACATTTATCTGCGGAATTATTTAGACAGTTATGTTTAGCGACTCTCTATGCGGTGAATGAATGGTAATATTCTTCATGATCATCTGACACCTTTTTTAATCCTCTTATGAAATCCATTTATTTGTGCTTTGTAACTTTACCAATCGAATCGCTTAATTAAACTGAGTTAGCAAATGATAAGTGTGCATCGCCCAAACAGCTTTTTACAGTTTCTGATGCAGCATATTTCTGAGTGCTTTTCCATATTTCCCGTGCAGGGCCAGAATATATAGAACAACACCCAATGGAAGCAGTGCGGCATATTGTATGAAATGAAGCAGTAAGCCTGCCGAAAGCGCCGCGCTCTGCTGAATGCCTAGTCCGGCAAGACCGATAATGACTCCGTATTCGAAAAGACCCACGGAACCGGGTGAGGCAGGTATAAACCCAATAAGGTTTGTTGTGGCAAAAACGGCCAGCGACATACGCAAAGATGCGCCCCAGCCGAAGCCGAACGCAATTAGTCCCATCCAAATGGAAAGGAGGAGAAGTATATACGAGAAAAGCACCCAAAGCATCATGTTCAGCATTCCGATTGTTAAATAGCCATGAACATAGTTTCGAAATCGCGGAACAAAAGAAACAACTGTCAGCAGCAACGCGATGAAGGCAATACATGAAAAGAAAGAAATCCATAAGATTGTAACAATCATGGGCTCTTTAAATCCGGAAAAGGGTACGGCGAAAAGGGAGATGACGATAATTGCTATCGAGTCGGCGATCGCCGGTATCATCACCAATTCCGTCCGACGAAATGCGCTGTAGTTGTCCGGGAAAAAAGCAAAACGTAATCCGTCACCAATATGAAGGGGCAGAATCATATTTGCTGCATGACCGATACCAACGATTTGCAGAGCTCTCAGACGGTTAATATTCGGATCAATGCCCAATGTGTATCCAAGACTCCGAACATAGTTTGAATAGATATTAATGGCAACTGAACAAAAAACTAAGAACCAATTTATTTTCGCATTGAATACAGTGCTTAGATCCAGACCGCCAAGTGTCTTGAATGAATAATAGACGACTAAAACAGTTATGATTATTCCTATTAGTAATTTGAATTTTGTTTTTGTTGCCATTCAACTGCTCCTGCTGCACGTTTTTTGAATTTTAGTCGGTCAAAGAATGTTCAAGTGATTGACTGATTTTCAGAGCGTTGGGTTCCTTTGCTGTTTGTATGAGCAATTCAGTGATCTTGCGCGCCGATTCAGGCTTTTTGAACTCATACTGGTTCTGAGCGATCTGCAGGAGCTGTTCCCCGTCATTTTCCAACAATGCTGAAATCATAGTCGGCAATTGGCGCAAGTCTTTGCAATAGAGTCCCAATCTGTGTTTAAGGACAAAATGAGGATTCTTTGCCTCCTGTCCACGCAATGCACCGGTGACGATGACGGGTTTGCACAGGTTGACCGCCTCCATTAATACATTAGGGCTAGCCCGCATGATCAGAAGATCAGCCTCCATCATGCGCGCCTTTACTTCTTTAATAAATCCATAAATGGTCACTCGTTTTCCAATGTAGGGGGACAAAGTGCTTTCCATTAATTTGGTTAATGCCGTGTTATGTCCTGCAATAATCGTTAGATGGATTTTCTCATCACTTAGCAAGATTTTGGCGATTTTCAGAACCTGAGTCGAGCCTTGACTCCCGCTCATTAGGAGAATAGAAATAAAATTTTTGCGCATGTGACGGAGATCAGGCTTTTTAGGCAGTTTCAAGTCACAGAAGTCGCTGCGTGTCGGGAAGCCGGTATGAAACAATTGATCCTGAGACATACCAGCCTTTAGCATTCTTTGTTCCGCTTCGTCAGAAGGACATATAATATATTTTGCCCGCTTGTCTGCCCAAAGGCTCGTGACATTGTCTAAATCCGCAATCAACGAGATAACAGGAATAGACAAATGTGCCCGATCTAAGACATTGATTACCGAACCGATGAAAAGATTATGAACGGATACGATGACATCGGGATGAAAGGCGTCGATTTTTTCTAACAATGACTTTCTGATGTTATGTGCGACAAACCAATTGACAAGCTGCTTAAATGGACTGCTCAATCGGTAAATGAGACCCCAAAGAGCAGGAAATTTCACTGCAAATGAGTCATAACCTCGGCTGGATGAACGAAGAATACGGCTTCCCAGGTCGAATCCATCAATAACTGTAAACTGAATATCCGGTGACAAAAGCCGGAGCTGCTTGCTCAGCGCTTCCGTGATACTTTTATGTCCGCATCCCGTATGCTCAGATGAAATAAACAGAATTCTACTCACAGAAAAATTCCCCTTCATATATCTTTATGGAGTACTTCCAAATCATTTATCCTATTTCCGTTTAAGTTCGTTTTTTTATTGGCAAGAATACTTAAAATTCTCGGTCGATTGTAACGTTGTATCATGATATAGGGAAGATTGCACACGACAGCAATGAAGATCATAAGCATCGAAACACCTGTATGATTCCATTGCGTAAAGAGCAAAGAACTGATCATAATGCACCAATGAACGAGCTCGGCACGGCAGGTCTCCAAAGCAAATCTGTACAAATAATCCGGGCTGGATCGCTTCATTTGTTTTTTTGAAAAAAGGAAGGACAGAAAATCACTGAGCTCCGGTAAGAGACTCTTCCACCTTTTCACATTAAACCAGTCCTGATAGAAATGGCCGCCTTTTTCCCAGCGCCTTTCCCTAAACAGCCAGCTATCCAATTGGAAGATGGTTATGGGAAGCTTGATCGAAATAATCGTATTGATCAACGAAATAATCATGAAGATGATAAAATTATTAACCAATGCAAGTACTTTCACAATACTCATCATCTCTCTTTTTAAAATCAAAGGTACCTTTTTGTAAAAAAATCCATGCAAAAATTGCTGTCCGGTAAAAAACAGCTTATAAGACTATTTGTGTTAATCATCGAAGGATATTCACTTAAACTATAGATTAAAAGTCAGGTGGAATCAATATGGCATGTCTTCAGGTATGTGTCAAACTTAAAACAGAGCTGATTGAAAACCAGCGGAAGCGGTATAACATAAAGATCCTGTTTCCCATCTTTATTAAAGAAGAAACAGGATCATATTTTATACAAGTAATCCGCCTAGGAGTGACTTTCTATTTGTTTTGCAAAAAATTCGTATTTACCCGTTGTCACAAAATCACAATCTGGTGGCATTGGATTTTCTCTAAGAAGCAGTGCAAGTTTATTTAATAACTGAGAAAAAATGATGCGCTTCTTCTCTTCAATCAAAAGTTTGAACCCATACTGGAATACCTCGGATTTCAGTTCATTCACCCAAACGACGGAACCCAAAAGTGTAATTTTTTCTCCAAGAATGGTTGTTTCAATCTTTAAGACCAGGGATGAATCAATTCCAAAACGTAGGTCAGAAAGAAAGCGCAGTCCACCAGAACCAATATTTTCAATAAGGATGCGCGTGTTGCCCAGTTTAACATGCTGCCCATGAAATTGCACAAGGGTTATCATTGCGACTAGAGGATAATCAAGATCCACTCTGAAATGCTCTCTTCGGTTTTCATAGACTCCACGATTTCGTGAGACAGGTACAGCAGGAGCTCCCTCTTTTTCCTTTCGCAACAGCTTAGCGAACGTAGCGGCTGGAACCGGTTTGGAGAAAAAGTAGCCTTGTATGATATTGCAGTGATAATTTTGTAACAGCTGCAATTGTTCCTGAGTTTCTACCCCTTCAGCAACCACATTCATGTTTAAATAATGGGCCAATTCAATGATTGATTGGGTGATATATTTTGAGCTTTCATCGGTGGTGTCATCTAACGCATCAATAAAAGACTTATCAATTTTCAACGTATCAATTCGTCCTTTGAAACGCTTAAGGTAGGATAGTGATGAATAACCTGTTCCAAAATCATCCAAGTTAATCTTAATTCCTTTGCGTCTAAGACTGTCGATAATTGTAAAAATTGTTTTTTCATTCTCCAGAAGAGATGTTTCAACGATTTCGACCTCTAAGTATTTCGGATCCAAATGTGCCTGTTCCAACACATCCAAAAGATCCACAGTCAGATCATGATCCAAAAAACGGTTTGCAGAAAAATTGATTGAGATCGGAATCGCGGGCAGACCGTCATCTTGCCATGCTTTGTTTTGGAAACAAGCAGTGTGTTCGATCCATTGGTCGATTTTACGCATGATGCCGACTTCTTCGGCTAAAGGAATAAACTCTGCTGGTGAGACCAGTCCCCACTTCGGATGATTCCATCGAATCAGTGCTTCAGCGCCTATAATACGTTTGGTGCCGATGTCTACCTTAGGCTGATAGTATAATTCGAACTGATTTAATTCAAGCCAATTCTGTAAATCCGCCTCTAAAGTAAAACGCTTATAGCCGACGATATCCATTGTGGAGGTGTAGCGTTGATATTTGCTGTTCTTCTTCCCTTTTGCTTTATGAAGAGCTGAATCGGCATGCTTGATTAACGTCGCCGAATGATCACCGTTGTCCGGATAGATGCTGATGCCGATGCTGAGTGAAATCTGCAATCGGTAATTGCTAATAATAAATGGGTGATCGAATGCATTGATGATTGCTTCTGCTTGGCTGATTACGGTGTGATCAAAGACATTTGGGCAAAGAACCAGAAACTCGTCGGCACCAATTCGAGCAGCTAATTGATGAGGCCCAAGGACCTTAGTCAATTTTGTTGCGAACTGCTTCAACAGTTCATCGCCAACCAGATGACTTAGCGTATCGTTAATGTATTTAAAGCGATCTAAGTCCAAATACATGACGGCCAATTTCTGCCCTAAAGTGTTGCTGATAACCATTTCCTGTTCCAATTTTTCTCGAAAGAATCTGCTGTTCGGGAGACCGGTAAGTTCGTCGTGATTCGCAAGAAATTTTGTTAGCGACTGTGCTTTTTTATACTTGGTTACATCTTGGACCGAGCCAACAATCGTTAATTGGTTTTGGTAGATAATTTTTTTCATATGACATTCATAATAATGTGTGCCGTCCTCTTTAATGACTCGTAAGGGCACGTCTTTGCCGGCTCCACCAACGGTTAATTCATCCATTATTAATTGAGTTGTTGATTGATCATCAGGATGCAGAGTGTTTAGGAGACAGGTGCCATTCGTAAAATTCGGACCAACAGATGCATAAAAGTTAGGGTTTCCATAGATCAGCTTATCGCATTGAAGAATAAAAATGCCAAAGGATGCCTCATCTGCAAGACTCTTGAATATCAGTTCAGATTCGATTAAGGATTTTTGTAATCGATTTTTGTTTGTTAGATCCTGGAGAAGCCCAAATGCGCCAATAATTTGTCCCGCTGAACGTGCCGGCATTAGGGCTAATTGACACTCGATTTGTGTACCGTTTTTGTGTGTCAGTGTCGTGTTGATGTACTGTTTTTTGCCGCTCATCACTTTTTTAAACGTTTCTTTGTAGGATGGTACTTCCTTTTCCGTCAGGAACTTTTCAAATTTATTTAAAATGATTTCATCATTAATATAGCCAAAACATTCAGAAAAACGTTTATTTGGTAATACAATCACCCCGTTAACATCCATATAAAAAGTTACGTCCGGGTTTCCTTCAAATAATGATCGAAAAAACAGATCCGGATATTCGATTACATGGTCTGTTGAAGGATCTGTATTTTTTTTAGATTTATGATCAAGCATGGTTTATGCCTCCCTAATTCGAACTGGGGGAAATACAATCGATTCATGTGCGCAAAGACATCTTTGTGATATAAATAATAGTACATTCGTATGACTTTGACTATATGATTTTAAGTTGTGTTTGCATCATTAGCAAATCTTAATTTTGTTATTATGATTTGAAAAAAATTCCTTTAAAAATCACAAACTATTTAAAATATGGTTGATTCAGTAAAAACGTATTGTGCTAAGATAGACTTGGGATGTACATAATCAATAAAAGAGAAGGGTGGAGACAGATATGAGAAAGTACGCAATTATTGGTCTCGGTCACGTTGGCGCAGCCGTTGCGTTCACTTTGGTTTCAAAGGGAATTGCGGATGAACTGATATTAATTGATACGAATGAGGGCCTGGCACGCGCCGAACAACTCGACTTACAGGATATGCAAGGACGAATCGACACGCGAACGATTATTAAAATTAATGACTACAGTGAGCTTGCCGATACGGACATCTTGTTCATTACTGCCGGCAATATTCTCGCCTATAAAGAAAAACAGGCGGAAGGCAACCGCTGGGCTGAATTCAAATACACGAAGTATATTGTGCAGGACATAGCGCCGAAGGTCAAAGCATCCGGTTTTCACGGTGTAGCCATCGATACGATGAACCCATGTGATGCGATTACGCAATATTTCCAGGAAAATACCGGACTTAGCCGGCAGCAAGTCTTTGCGACGGGCACGTTCCTTGACACGGCCCGGATGCAAAAAGTAGTTTCAGATCAATTTGATTGTGATCCGAAAAACGTTTCCGGATATGTTTACGGCGAACATGGGGAATCCCAATTCAGTGCATGGTCAACGGTTCGTGTGAACGGATTGGACATCACTGAGCTTGCCAAAGAGCGGAACCTAAACCTGGATGATCTGGAAGAGGCAGCTCGTCGCGGCGGCTGGGAAGTCTATTCCGGCAAAGGCTATACGAGCTGGGCGATCTCAACTTGTGCTGTTAAGCTCAGTCAAGCAGTGCTTTCGGATGCCAAGGCTGCATACATTTGCTCTTGCTATAATGAAAAGTACGGCACCTATGTGGGTCAGCCGGCGATCATCGGTAAGAACGGAGTGGAAGAAGTCATCACCCTGCCGTTAACCGCTGAAGAGGAAGCAAAATTCAAACACTCTGCGGTTACGATTAAGGAGAAATTTCAGGCTTTTGATAAACAGCCTAATTGATTAGTAATGCAAAACTAAAACTTTTCATATACTCGGTGGTTAAGATCCGATACACTCGGAATTCGGCCACCGTTTTTCTATGAAATTCAAAAAAAGGAGTTCAATTAATGACAACTGAAAAAGAAAAAATGATTCATGGTGAGCTGTATGATGCGTCGGATCCGGTATTAAAAAGCGATCGTTTGAACGCGCGGAGGTTGACACGATTATATAATGAAACGCTTGAGACCGATCGCGAAAAAAGGGCTGAGTTATTAAAACAGCTCTTCGGTTCGACAGGAGAAAAGTTATACATTGAACCAATTTTTCACTGCGATTATGGGTACAACATTCATGTTGGCGAGCATTTTTATGCGAATTTTGATTGTGTGTTTTTAGATATTTGCGAGATTCACATAGGCGATAACTGCATGTTCGCTCCTGGTGTTCACATTTATACTGCGGCTCATCCGCTCAACGCGAAGCTGCGTATATCGGGTGCGGAATTTGGGAAACCGGTGACGATTGGCGACAATGTTTGGATCGGCGGGCGCGCGGTGATTAATCCTGGGGTTACGATTGGCAATAATGTCGTCATCGGTTCAGGTTCAGTCGTCACCAAGGATGTTCCGGATAACGTAGTTGTCGCTGGCAATCCTGCAAAAATTTTGAAGAAAATAGAAGAGTAAAAGGCCTGCTCCATTCATGGATACTTGGTCACTCAAAGGTAGCTCCTTATTTTGGCAAGTCGTCACTCCGACATAATGGTGCACGAATTGTCGGATTTGCTCACTCTGCTTTTGTTACATTTAGTTCAAGGAGGTCATGACTATGGATTCGCTGAGGCAGATGAATTGTGCCATGGATTATATTGAGTCGCATCTGACGGAATCCATCGATTACAAAGAAGCAGCAAAGCGCGCTTGCTGTTCGGAATATCATTTTAAGCGGATGTTTTCCTTTCTTGCCGGTGTTCCGCTTTCTGAGTATATCCGCCGCAGACGGCTGACTCTTGCGGCATTTGAACTCAAAGACAACCGCAAAGTGATTGATGTCGCCGTTAACTATGGATACAATTCTGCTGATGCATTTACTCGAGCTTTTCAGGCATTGCACGGCATCACGCCTTCAGAAGTAAGAAGCACGGCGAAAACACTTAAAGCGTTTCCCCCCATGACCTTCCAATTGACGATTCAAGGAGTTGGAGAAATGAACTATAGACTTGTCGAAAAAGAAGCCTTTCGAGTTGTCGGTTTGAAAAAAAGAGTGCCGATCATTTTCAGTGGTGTCAATCCGGAAATTGAGGCCATGTGGAAGCGTTTAGACGAACAAAAAATTAAGGAACTGAAGGCACTCACAAATGTCGAGCCATCCGGAATTATCAGTGCGTCGACCAACTTTTCTGAAGGCAGAATGGAAGAAAAGGGGGCTCTTGATCACTACATCGGAACAGCAACAACAAAGGAATGCCCAGATCAATTTGCAGTCCTTGAGGTTGCGGCATCTACATGGGCGGTTTTCGAGGCGGTTGGGCCGTTTCCAAGTGCGCTGCAAAACGTGTGGGGCCGCATTTATTCCGAATGGTTCCCTTCGTCCAATTATGAAGCGGTTGAAGGACCGGAGATACTGTGGAATGAAAACAAAGACACAACGTCACCAAATTTCAGAAGTGAAATCTGGATACCGGTAAAACGTATTTCCAAATGATTGCTGCAGCTTTATTGAAAATAAGGTATTCATTCAGCATCATTTCCCAGGGAGAACAGTTCGTGTTTTCACCTGGGATTTTGTTCATTGGAAATGATTCCAATGCTTGAAAGAAAAGGCAAATTGTGATGAAATGTTATGGAATGAGACGGAGCGGCATTTTCATCAGATGTTTGCATTATCATGTAAACGATTACAATTTTATATGTAAAACTGCCTGAAGCATTTAATGTTTTATTAGGCACTTTGCAGGATTTGAGACGTTCTGTTTTGAAAGATAAGGTAGGATGAACGAATTATGGAGGTGCACTATGTTTGGTGAAATCATCGGCTACGCACGGAAACAAAACCGAATAACGGTTGAATTTGAAAAGAATAAAGTCACGATTGCAGTGATCACGCCTTCGATCATTAACTTCTTTGCACCGATCGCAGGTGAGCGGCGTCCGTCAAAGGCGATTGAACATCTTGAAGAAGAGCCGGGAGCACTCATTGTTGATTTTACTGGGGAAACGCTGACCATTCGTACAGAACAATTAATTGTTAAAGTAACGAGCGACTTTAGAGTCAACATCTCGGATCCTTCCGGTACGATTCTCAGTGAGGACTATCGCGGAACGGGCACAGCCTTTATTCGGAGGGGGGCAGGAGAAGGAATTGCCATGGCGGCTGAGGAAGGTCATAAACTTGCTTCGGAAGAAGAGAAAATAAGCTATCGATTAAAAAAGAAATTGGATCCGAACACCTTCTTTTATGGACTTGGCGAGAAGACGGGTCACTTAAATAAAAAAGGGTACCATTACAAAATGTGGAATACAGATGATCCGTCCCCGCATGTTGAGAGCTTTGAAACTTTGTACAAATCAATTCCGTTTCTTATTGCATTGAAGGACAATCAAGCGTTCGGTTATTTCTTTGATACCACCTTTGAATCGCAATTTGATTTAGGTAAGGAGAACAGCGATTACTACAGTTTTGCATCAGCTGGCGGTAATCTTGATTACTTTTTTATTTACGGACCTTCGGTTAAAGAAGTCGTCACCGGCTATACAAAGCTAACCGGGACAACGCCGCTTCCGCAGCTTTGGACACTGGGCTATCAGCAAAGCCGCTGGGCCTATGCTCCTGAAGAGCGGCTTAATGAGGTTGCTGATACGTTCCGTGAAAAAGAGATTCCATGCGATGTCCTGCATCTCGACATTGATTACATGGACGGTTATCGTGTGTTCACATGGGATCACAAGAAGTTTCCCAATCCGGAAGAATTGCTGAAGAAATTGAAAGCAGAGGGGTTCAAGGTGGTTACCATTATTGATCCGGGGGTCAAGAAGGATCGAGGCTATGCCATTTATGATCAAGGGCTCGCCAATCACTACTTTGCGACGGATAAGGATCATCTCCCTTATGTGAATCAGGTTTGGCCTGGCGATGCTCTATTCCCAGACTTTTCAAATGGCAAGGTGAGGGCATGGTGGGCGGACAATCAGAAGATCATGACTGATCTCGGTGTTTCCGGTATTTGGAATGATATGAATGAGCCGGCTAGTTTTAAAGGACCGCTTCCGGATGATGTTCAATTCAACAATGATGGAATTCAAACCGATCATCGCGAAATTCATAACGTCTACGGACATTATATGGCGAAAGCAACGTATGAGGGGATCAAGCAGTCTACTGGTAAACGTCCGTTTGTCATTACACGTGCGTGCTATGCCGGAACTCAGAAGTATTCCACCGTTTGGACCGGGGACAATCAGAGCCTTTGGGAACATTTGCGGATGGCACTGCCGATGCTGATGAATCTCGGACTCAGCGGTGTTGCGTTTTGCGGGACGGATGTCGGCGGTTTCGGTTTTGACTGCACATCTGAACTGTTGTCGCGCTGGGTTCAGGTTGGCGCCTTTACACCGCTGTTCCGCAATCACTCCAGCATTTTCACGCGTGATCAGGAACCGTGGGCGTTTGATGAACAAACTGAATCCATTAATCGAAAATACATCGGTTTGAGGTATCAGCTGCTTCCTTATTTATACGATCTGCTGCATGATGAAGAGACAACCGGATTGCCGATCATGCGGCCGCTGCTGCTCGATTATCAAAACGATTCGGCAACCTATGAAATCAACGATCAGATTCTTTGCGGGGAAGCGATTCTTGTCGCGCCTGTAGTCGAGCAAGGTGCCAAAACGCGGCTTGTTTACTTGCCGAAAGGAAGCCGTTGGATTGATTTTTGGACGAAGGAAAGCTATGAAGGCGGTCAATACATTGTGAAGGCAGCGCCGCTTGATGTATGTCCGATCTATATAAAAGAGGGGAGCATCATCCCGCTCTATCCTGTTCAGAACTACGTTGGAGAAAAAGCCATTGACCAATTGACCTTGGATCTGTATCCGCCTGAAAATGGAGAAACAAGCAGCTATACGCATTATCAGGATGACGGAGAAAGCTTCGAGTACCGCAATGGCAGCTACAACCTTTACGAATTTTCCGCTCAATTGAGCGAGTCGAGCAAGGAACTTTATGTATCGATTAACGCGACACATCACGGTTACGAGAAAAGCTATGATTCCTTTAAACTTATTCTGAACAATATCAAAGCAACATCAGTGGCGCAGAATGATGCGCCAATACCTTTCAAAGTCATGGGGAACAAAACGGTCCTCGTTGTTAAAGAAGGAGAGCTGCACATTAAGCTGTGACCGGATCAGATGAATGACTAAAACAGAACTTAATCATTTTGCCGCGATCAGCACAGACGAAACCCCAGAGAAAGCTTTTTTCTCCGGGGTTTTCATTTTAGCAGCATGTTCGATCACGTTGACTTATTAGCAGCTTTCATAAGACAATAGATCAATACCGGAGGGAGATTAAATGAGTAAAGAACTAGAAAAAGCAATAAGTTTAAGGGAAAGTGGAAGCTATAAAGAATCTAATGATGTATTAAGGATGCTTGTAAAGAAGGAACCGCAAAACGCTTTGATTAACTATCATTGTGCATGGAGTTTTGATAATCTAGGCGAAGAAACAAAAGCGGTCCCCTATTATGAATGTGCGATTGAGTTAGGATTGCCTTCTGATGAAATGCAAGGAGCACTACTAGGATTAGGGAGTACCTATAGAACATTGGGCGAATACGAAAAATCAAAGCGCACCTTTCTTAAGGGGATTGAATTATTTCCTAATAATAGAGCGATTCAAGTGTTCTATGCGATGACCTTATACAACTTAAAAGAACATACAGAAGCTATGGAACGATTACTTAAATGTTTGATCGAAACCACTGCGGATACTGAAATTCTGAGTTATAAAAAAGCAATCGAATTTTATACCAATAAATTAGACGATGTATGGTGAACTGCTTTAACTTGATGTGGCGTACTTCTGACCTTGCTTCTTTTTATCTTACTTTTCGGACTTGGTTCTATATGTCTAAGGACAAATACATGGAGCAACAAACATGTTTAAAGGGAGCATCAAGTGAATCGAATTTCGATTGTAAAGCAATATGTAGCATACATCATTAACGACGGCATAAACAGATGGACTAAATATAAGGGTTGCCTGATAAGTCATTTTGACTTTGAGGCAGCTCTTTTTTTACACAAATAAGTATAAAGATTTAGAGAAACTTAGTATAAGTGGTCCGATAAGTTAAGGAGCTTCGGCTCATGACACTCATTTCCTGTGAGCGACGCCGAAGTCATCGCATCGTGCGGAAGTACGTCCTGTGGCGAACCGGACACTAGGTCATCCGTTAAGCGATTTGTGGAAATTGAACCATGGCAAAGATAACAAGTGAGACCAATGCATGAACATGGATCAGATAAATTTTGAAAAAATAGATGTTCATTTTTCGTATGTGCCATCATGAGATTGCAGATATAATTTGATTAATGATACAGCTAGAGAACTAAGACCTTTCTCCATATCGAAATGAGGTGCGTGGCAGTGATTAAAGATGAGTCGATGAAAAAAGAATATTATCACGCTCTGGTTGAGCGAAATTCAACATATGATGGGATCTTTTTTGCAGGTATTAAAACAACCGGTGTGTTTTGTCATGCGACTTGTCCCGCAAGAAAGCCGCATTATGAAAATTGTTTGTTTTATGAGACGGCGGAGGAAGCACTATTAGCGGGCTTTCGCCCATGCAAGCGATGCAATCCTTTATCGTTTCCACAAAAGCAATCGCCGCTCATTCAAAAAATGGTAGCTCTCGTTGAAGAAAATCCTGAAAAGAGATGGAAGGATTCTGATTTCAATGAACTGGGAATCCATGCTGCGACCGCTCGAAGACAGTTCAAGAAAAACTACAACATGACCTTTGTACAATATGCCAGGGCGAGAAGAATGGGGATTGCGATGAAATCAATACGCACAGGAGAAAAAGTGATCAATACGCAAATTGATATAGGCTACATATCGTCAAGCGGATTTCATGATGCGTTTTCCAAAATTATGGGCAGAACACCGAATCGATCTAAGCAGATAAAAATGCTCTACGCAGATTGGATTGATACGCCACTCGGTCCCATGGTAAGTATCGTGGACGAAAATTTTCTCTATCTACTCGAATTTGCCGACAGACGAGGGTTGGAACGAGAAATTGAACGATTAAGAAATCGATTAAATGCCTCGATTATACCAGGAAAGACTGATCGATCAGATCAAATAAGAAATGAACTTAATGACTATTTTAATAAAGGTCTTAACACGTTTAAAACGCCAATTATGTTCTTTGGATCCGATTTTCAGAAAAGCGTCTGGGAACAATTATTGAAGATACGGATGGGCGAGACGGCAACGTACAAGGATCTAGCCGGATTAATCGGGAACCCAAAAGCAGTTCGTGCAATCGGAAATGCGAACGGCGCAAATCAACTGGCAATCATTATCCCATGTCATCGTGTGATTCAATCGGATGGAGCACTTGGAGGATATGGCGGCGGATTGGAAAGAAAAAAATGGCTGCTGGAACATGAAAAGTCTATACAATAGGCGCGGTGATCAATTGGGTGGAGGCTAACCCATTGTCTGAGGCCCTTACCTTTGTTAAAATTAAATCAATGACAAAAGAGCTTGGAGGTTTTCCGTTTGACAGCATCAATAAGATTAAGAATTTCTGCTTTCAATCGCTAACTAAATACGTTTGAGAGCTCTGACTGCGCTTAGAGCAGCGGGATTGGTCTGTCTGTTTTTGGAAACCTTATAGTATAGGTGATGAAAAAGAGGGGATAGGTCTCCCCTCTTTTTTGCTGCCGGAAGGGGGAAATTTGCGCGTCAGCAATGCAGAGCTAATTTGAAAAATTAAAGAGAAATGAGTGATTCACTGTGACGACACTAAAGCCTCCTGCGAATGAAAATTGGCTAAGAACGATTATCCTCTTTTTAAGCAGCCAGACGGTATCACTTTTTGGATCATCCCTCGTTCAATATGCGATGATGTGGTATGTCACGCTGCGGACAGGATCCGGGTTGATGATGACGGTATACATTATTTGCGGGTTTATTCCGACTTTTCTTTTGTCCCCAGTTGCGGGCGTTTGGGCAGATCGATTTAATAGAAAGAACCTTATTATGTTATCAGATGGGCTTGTGGCCACGGCAACGCTCATTCTAGCCATTTTCTTTTTGGCCGGATTTGATTCGATTTGGCTGCTCTTTCTCATGGCGGCAATCCGCGCCTTTGGAACAGGGATCCAGACACCTGCGGTCGGTGCGGTCCTCCCACAAATTGTGCCCAAGGATAAATTGACAAAAGTGAACGGCACGAACGGCAGCATCCAAGCGGTGATCATGTTTGTCTCGCCGATTGTCAGTGCCGCTTTGCTGACCATGGCATCCATTGAAGTGATCTTTTTTATTGACGTCATTACAGCGGCAATCGCAATCAGCACAATGCTTGCCTTTGTTAAGATATCCATTCATAAAAAAGCAATGACGAAGCAGACAACAAGCTATCTCAGTGATTTTAAAGAAGGATTGCGCTACATTAATAACCATGGTTTTCTGAAAATTTTCTTCCTGTACTTTGCCGTCTTTTTTGTGCTGATGGCTCCGGCAGCTTTTCTGACTCCACTGCAGGTAACGCGTACATTCGGCAGCGACGTATGGCGCCTAACTGCGATTGAGATCGCTTTTTCCGTCGGCATGATGAGCGGAGGTGGGATTATCGCGTCATGGGGCGGCTTCCAAAATAAAGTGAAGACAATGACCTTTTCGGCTATATTGATGGGATTCTGTACCTTTGCGTTGGGGGCGTTTGTTTTCAACTTTTGGGTCTACCTTGCATTTATGGCTTTGTTCGGTGTGGCTATGCCGATCTTAAATACTCCGACGACCGTGCTTCTGCAGGAAAAAGTCGAAGAAGATTATTTGGGACGTGTTTTCGGGGTGATGGGAATGATTTCAACATCAATGATGCCGATTGGAATGCTGATTTTTGGGCCGATCGCAGACCTCATCCGGATCGAATGGCTGCTCCTCGGAACAGGTGCCATCATGCTGATGCTGGCTCTCGGCATGGGCAGGAATAAAGTACTGATCGAGGCGGGCAAACCTGCCGAATCTGAGAATGGATGAAGGTCATGCCTGTAATAAAAGCGCGCGATATCTTAGGATATTGTGCGCTTTTGCATTTCACTTATATCGTTGGGATGAACACAATCCGTTTCCCGGTTTCAGCGGGAGCATTCCAAACGTCTTTCAACTTGGAAAGCGGGACAGGTGCTGCGTTTACCTTCAGCTGACCAGCGGTAATTGCTTGAGTGAGTGCCGGAAGTTCGGAAAGATACCCGGCAGTCGTGACAGAGCCTTGACCGCTGCCGAGTACTTGAAAGTTGGCAGAGCGAAGGGCAACGGAAGGTACAGCGGCAGTAGGGCCGGCAACGGAACCAATTTGAATCCAGGACAACAGTTTGCTGCGATCTGACCGTTTCATCAGGATCGGGAGCATCGCAAGCTCAGCTGGCTTTCCCCAAAGATAGTCGATCACGAGATCAACCTCAGATGCAGCTTGACCAAGACGTTTGGCAGCTGCCTCCAGATCACCCGCCAGAGAGACAGTCTCATTTGCGCCTAACGCAGGCAGGGATTCGAGACGTTCCGGATCACGACCGGCACCGATGACCTGACTTGCACCGAGAAGCTTGGCAATTTGGACGGCCATCTGTCCGGAATTTCCGGTCGCGCCAAGGACCAGAACCTTTTGCCCCGGCTGAATAGCTACCCGTCGACGGAGTGCTACCCATGAAGACATTGCCGGGTTCATTGCTGCGGCGATTTCAACCGGATCGGCATCTTCAGACAAAGGGATACTGCGCCGCACATCTATGACTGCCTTTTCTGCGAATGTTCCCAGCGCTGTATCGGGTGCAATAAAATAGACCAACTGACCATCAGGCAGTCGTCCGACACCATCAATACCGGGGATTAGCGGCAGCTCATCAGTACTGGTATAGTGGGAACCGTTAGCCTGAGAACGTACTCGAGGATGTAATCCTGCGGCAAGAACATCGACAAGCACCTCATTTTTGCCTGAAGGTTGCGGTGTATCAAATATTTCATAATTTGGATCAGAATCAAACGAACGTACAACAGCAGCGTACATAATAGAGACCTCCATTCGTCAATTGCATAAATAATTAGTTTGCTTTACAAACAATATAGTTTGTAAAACAAACTAAGTCAAGCATGTGGTACACTATGAGAAGAAAATGTCCAAATTAAAAAGGTGAAAAACATGAACAATAATCCATTACAAAATCAGAACGATCTGTCAATCGTGGACGGCTTGGTTCAACTCTCGTTTCTTGTCCAGGAAATCCTCGGACGAGTCGGTGCAGAGCATGGACTCTCAATCATTCAGCTTCGACTGCTTGGAATCCTCCGCGATCGAGAGCCAAGCATGCTGCAGCTTGCAAAGCACCTCAACCTCGATAAATCCAGCATTACCGGACTTGTCGATCGAGCGGAACGTCGCGGTCTCGTCGAACGTAACGTTTCTCCAAACGACCGGCGCGGATACAATGTGAGTGTGACTTCAGCGGGACGGGAATTGATTCAGATAGGCAGTGAGGAGGTCGAGCGTCAACTGAGTGCTGCTGTCGAAGGGCTTTCCGAGACGGAGCGTTCACAACTGGCTGCCCTTGCTGCCAAAATTTTGGGGAGTTCTGTGTCTTCAAATGAATGACCAAGGGACTAAAATCTTGTTTCATCTTGTAAACAGTAAAACTGGCCATTGGACGATGCAAAAGAGCTCCCAACTGGAATAAAGTGTGGGAGCTCTTGCTTATTTAAGAGATTTCATATATCGCTTATTTACTTTTTGCTAGTTTCTCCAGCTTCCAGTAGTTCGGTTTTCCACTGCCAAGAAGTGGAATTTCATCAATGGTTTCGATGCTGGCCGGCATATAGAGCATTGACATTTTCTTACTCTTGATAAACTTTTTAAGATCTCGCGACGAAACCTTGGACTTCGTTGTGAACATGACGATTTGTTCGCCTTTTCGTTTGTCAGGAATACACACAGCATAGAAGTTAGACTCGCCAAAGCACTCCAGTGCCAATTCCTCGACCTTGTTCAGGGGAATCATTTCGCCGGCAATTTTTGCAAATCGCTTGAGTCGGCCGATGATGTGAATAAAGCCATCCTCATCAATCTCGGCGATATCGCCAGTGTTATACCACTCTCCGCATGGAATAAAGCCTTGTCCGTGAATGAGATAACCTTTCATTACATTCGGGCCTTTAAGCAGCAGGTTTCCACCTTCGTTCACCCCTTCAACCTTAGCAATCTTCGCTTCCATAAGGGGAATTAACGGACCAACCGTGCCTGCCTTATAACGCTCATGCGTATTCAGTGAGATAATCGGCGAGGTTTCCGTGGCCCCGTAACCCTCCAAGATGGTGATCCCAAACTTATCCTGGTAGGTTTTCCTGACATCATTTTGCAGTTTCTCCGCACCGGCAACCACAATTCGCAGTGTTTGGAATTGTTCCTTCGTCGCAAATTTGGCGTAGTTCTCAAAAAAGGTGTTTGTGGCGACAAAAAGCGTACTTTTATCTTTTTCAATTGCCTTTGGAATGTCTTTGTAGCGCAGCGGTGATGGATAAAGGTATGCTTTTACGTTAGTGACAAGCGGCAGAATGGAACCGACCGTCATTCCGAATGAATGAAAGAGCGGCAGCGGATTGAAAATGCGATCCGTTTCCCTGACTTCGATATGCGCAAAGGTCTGCTTGATATTTGCAAAAATGTTGCGATGGGTCAGGATAACTCCTTTTGGCTTCGACTCGGTTCCTGATGTGAAGAGAATCACTTCGCCAGGTGCCTTTTTCTTTAATCGGGATGTTCTTGATTCGATCAGACCAGTAATTTTATTAAAGGCAGTAATCCCGTGCGCTAAATCTTCGAGATAAATCACCTTAACCTGTTTCTCCATTTCTTCAACGACGAAACCGAGATCCGCCTTTTTAACAAATTCTCTTGATGTAATCACAGTTCCAAGGGAAGCTGTTTCGATACAGTCAATGATGTTTGTCGTGCCCATCGTAAAATTTAACAGGCAAGGCGTCTGTTCATTCTTAAACAGACCGAAGAGCACAATGACCTGACCGACCACATTAGGCAAATAGAGACCAACCCTTTGATCGTTTCCAACCGTCTGTTCTAGCTTCTTGCTCATGATATTAACTGCAATTAAGAACTTTTTGTAGGTGTAGGAACTGCTTGTATCCTCAATGATTACTTTCTTCGGATGTGCTTTCGCCTGTTTGACCATTTCATCAAATAAGTTCACATCTTCAGGTATTTGCAACGTCAAAATAGTCACTCCCATGTCAAAACATTCAGTTTCTGTTTCTATCACTAGATAATTACGAAAAGCAAGGCAGAATGTTTCAAATCACTGCCGGTACTCTTATTATGGACATAACTACTACTATATTAAAACTATTGTGCTTATCTATTTCCTAATTTTCCGATTGCAAAACAAATAAGTTAAAGAGTTTTCATTTCTTTCATGAGATCGAATGATTTACTTTTAATTACCCTATTCTGGGAAATTTCTTAGCAAATGATCATTGATTCAATAATGGAGGCACTTTCCCTGAATGATCAAGTACCATTGTACATCAGAAAATACCGTGTAACATAAAAGTAAAAACAAGTTTAAGTTTTGCCGACGTGTTTCACAGACGTCACATAAGGACTCTGGTGAATAAGAAGAAAATGAGTTCAAAATAAGTTGATCACAAAGAAGAACAGGGGATGACGACATGACACTTGGTTATATAGGTACTTATACCAATGGAGAAAGTAAGGGCATTTATTCTTTTTCTCTGGATGAGGACAAGGCACAGTTGAGCAAGCCGGATGTTGCAGCACAGTTAGACAATCCTACTTATCTAGCAATCAACAAGGATCAAACGCGATTGTACTCAGTGGTAAAAGAAGGAGACAAAGGTGGAGTTTGTTCTTTTACGCTTCATCAGGATGGAACACTGAAGAAAATAAACCAGCATCTCACAGAAGGTGCTCCTCCATGTTATCTCGATATGAACAGCGACGATACGATTCTAGTGGCAGCAAATTATCATAAAGGTGCGGCTGTCGCTTACCAATGGAATACAGAAAATGAATTAAATGAGATTACAGCTGTCTATCACAAAGGGAAGGGTGCAAATCCGGAGCGTCAAGAGCACACACATGTCCATTTTGCTGACTTCACCCCGGATCAGCGTTTTGTCGTGACTATAGATCTTGGAACAGATCAACTGATTACTTATGAATTGAAAAATGAACAATTCCAACAGCGCAGCGTTTGCACATTGGCTCCTGGAACCGGACCGAGACATCTTGTGTTTCATCCAAGTGCTCCGTTTACCTATGTATTGTCTGAACTAAGCTCAGAAATCATTGTACTTCAGTTTGATTCTGAAACAGGCAGCTTCACTCAAGTACAAACCGTTAGTTCATTGCCGGACAGCTTTCAAGGTCATAATCAAGGAGGCGCAATCAAAATTTCAGCAGACGGACGTTTTATTTACGTGTCCAATCGCGGTCATAACAGCATTGGTATTTATCAGGTGCATGAAGGAGGAGCGGCGTTAAAGCCGGTAGGATTCTGCTCATCAGGTGGTGAGTGGCCAAGGGATTTTGAATTGGATCCATCGGGGAACTTTGTAATTGCTGCCAATCAAAACTCAAGCAATCTTGTGCTCTTCAAGCGCAACACGGAAACCGGTTTATTAACGAATCTCCAGAGTTCGTTATCTGTTCCGAATCCGGTTTGTATAAAATGTTTAAACCATAGATGAGTCCTTGCTGATTGTGTATAGGAATCAGATCTAGATCTAAAATTGTCCTTCGTCTTGGGTTGTCTGCCAAAGATGGGGACATTTTTACTGCTTTAAAAGTTGAGAAGAAAAGTGAGTAGAAAATGAGCGCAATAAAAAAAGATCATTCACTGAGTCAGCGAATGATCTTTTTGACTATGAACTAGAATAGTTGCAGCTGATTTTTCAAGCTGTATGCGACGCCATTGTGATTGCAGTCGAGCGTGACATAGGAGCTTATTTCCTTGATCGAAGGAATGGCATTGCCCATGGCAACTTGTGTTGCGGCCGTGCGAAACATGGGCAGATCGTTATGGCCGTCGCCGATGACAATGGTATCTTTTTGATGGACACTGTAATGTTTGGCTAACTGACGGATTGCTTTACCTTTGTCGATTTTACTTGAGTTGAATTCCACTGTATAGCCTACTGAGTTGGTGCAAGTAATATCCGTTCGATCAGCGAAATGCTCCTTGAAATCAGCAAGGGTATGCATATTAAAAGAAAATATGAGCAGTTTGTATATGGCACGGCCGTTGCGGATGAGCGTACCTATCTCTGAACGAGGCAGCCAACCTGCCTGATTAAACTGGACTTCTGCGCGTTCCCAAGCCTTTTGCGCTGTTTCTTTTGTCAGATTATTTTCTAATTGGTCAAGTTCTTTCCGAAGAATGATCTTGCCGTCTGGCGGAGCAAGCAGATCATGCTCCACCGTTACCTCATAGTAGAGATGGTGGTATTCTGCGTATGCAATCAATTGTTCAGCAGCATCCTGTGGAATCGATTCTTTACTTAGAAGCTGACCGCTGCGATCAAAAATTGTCGCACCGTTTGAAGCGATCACAGGCAGCTGCACTTCGTTCCTAAGCATCGCTTGAACATCCATGATTGCCCGTCCTGTAGCAATCGCAACCAGATGATGCTTTGATGCTGCGGAAACTGCGTTCATATTTTCAGAACTGATTATATGATCCTTGTTCAATAGTGTTCCGTCCAGATCAATGGCGACTAGTTTCAAAGTCAACACTCCTCGTTACTTTGTCTGTGGAAGGGTTCAGTCCTTTTATTTAAGTGTTGATGTAAATAGTACGGATTCCCCGGCTTTGACTTGGGTCAATTCTGACCAATTAAAGGAAAATTTATCTTCCGCAGTATTCGTGATCACAATGGGGACAACGATGCCTTTCCCTTTTTCGCTAATGAAATCAAAATCCACCTTCATCACGGGTTGACCAGCTTTGACTTTATCGCCGACATGAACGAGGTTTTCAAAGCCTTCGCCTTTGAGCTCTACGGTATCCAGTCCGATATGGACGAGAATTTCTTCGCCTAATTTCGAACGGATGCCGAATGCATGCTTCGTAGAAGCGAGTTGAATCACTTCGCCATCCACGGGAGCAACGATGGTATGCGTCCGGATATCCGGTGTGATTGCCATTCCTTCACCCATCATTTTCTCAGAGAAAACCGGATCCGGAACATCTGTAACCATCAGCGATGTACCTGATATTGGTGCATAGACCTTTTCTTCTTTCAGTGCTTGTTTTTGAAATAGTTTGCCGAACATATCGATCGCCTCTTTCAATTTTTATTCACTCATTTTCAAGTAAAGAATGTCAGTCGTACTAATGCGAAGCTGCACAGCAATGAGAAAAGAACTAGGGCGGTTGCAATTGCTGAAAACAGACGATAGTGCAGCAAATGACGAATCGAAAAGCTGTCTTTCAATTGTGCGTCTGCGTGCATCATGACAAAAATCGACATGATAGCGGTTACAACATTACCTACTAAAAACTGACAAATAGACAGTAGGGCTAAGACGCCGTAGCTAAAATTTCTTCCTTCCGTGTTGTCAAGGTCATGAGATAATTGAAACAGAAGGTAGCCCCAAAACAAGTTCAGCATGACGCCCATGAACATAACGGAATAGAGTGGGTGCGAGAGCAGCAGTGTATGAAAATCGGTTTTTTCCCGCATCATGGTCAAAAAAAGATAGACAGCGTAAAGGAACGGGAGAATCAGTGTGAAAGCAGTCAGATATCCATATAGCTTTTTAAAAGAGATCTGAATCATAAGCAAGTTTCGGATTCGTTGTTTCATTGTCTATCACCTTCTCTATTTGAAATTTGTTTGATGTAGCCAAAAAAGAATGCTTCGCATAAGACGGATAATGCAGCCAGAGCTGTCGGATCTTCTGAGACGTGCATCGTCTTATGAATGGGGTATTCTGTTGCAAGAAAATAGAGATTGTACGGCACGAGATTGGCCAGCTCATTATGATCAAAACGTGTATTGGTAATCGAAAGTATGGGAACGTTCTTCATACTGAGAAAACGAATGTTATCAATAATATTTGAGATATCGCCGCTCAACGAAACAATAATCAAGAGGTCCTCTTCATTGAGATACGGAATGATCATCTCAAGTTCTCGTTTGGCAACCAGATTGTGAATCATTTTTCCGCTGTTAAGAAAATTACGTTCCAATTCATTAATGGCATTGCGCTGAGCCCAACCCGTTCCGTATGCGAAAATATTTTTTGCCGAATGTATTTTCTCATAAATCGGTGCAAGATCGGTTTTATGAAATAAATCCATCGTTTTGTTAATGTCTGCTATCGTCTGCTGAATATAGTCCATGCTGTGTTCCACTTCAGGTTCCAGGTCATTTTTCAGTGAATACTTAAACTCACTGAACCCGGAAAAGCCAAGTTTCTGAGCAGTACGCAAAATAGATGACTTTGAAATTTTGCAGCTTTTAGCCAATTCTGTAATGCTTTGCTCCGCGCACTCTTTTTTATGATCAATGATGTAATGCAGAGTGGACAGATCTGTTTCATTCAATTGGTCGTAATTTTTATTAATCAGCATCTCAAGTTTCATTAGGATGATCCTGTCTCCTTGAAACAATTAACTTTTTCAAGTTAAGTTTCGATTAATGAGCAGAAATTAAAGGGGCAGGTACTCAGATGTTAAACGTTTTCAGAAATGGAAAACATGAGAAGCCCTAATGCTCCAATACCCTGCTATAAAAAGCATAGCAGGGTATTAGAAAATTGGCAACGATCAATCAGCTTAAGCTGAGTTCCAACGCTTTTGCTTTATCGTCTTTTTTCAGTTCCGGCCAGAATTCTTTATTGGCTTCAACCAAGTCATCAAGGATCTTCTTGGCTACCGCTGCATCTGGAACTGTGTGCGACAAGGTCAGTGCCTGCCAAAGCTTGAGATAAGAATGTTCAACCCAAGCATCAACTGCCAATTTTTCCACAGCCACCTGTTGTTCCAACAAGCCTTTTTGGAAACGCGGAATGGTCCCCATAGCCAAACGTTCCGGACCGTTCGCTCCAACGATGCAAGGGACCTCGACCATAGCCGTTGGTTCGAAATTAGAGACAGCACCGTTATTTTCAACAATCACCAGCATGCGTTCGTGTGTGTTGTAAGCGATCGCACGGGAGAGATCAACGATGTAGTTCGAATGATCGTCCGGTTCGAATTTCAAGTCTTCAATTGATTGTGATGCTGCAATTCTTCGGCATTCACTGAATACGAATTTTTCACGACCGGCGCGAACTTCATCCGTACGTGTATGATGCGGATCCATGTGTTCTGCTTCATATTTGGTGTACAGATAGTATTGTAAATATGTGTTTGGAAAACGCTCCGGATCAAGAGCAAAGGTGTTCTTAGCCATGCCAAAGGTTGCTTCCCAGCTGGCTTCGGTACCCTGTTCATGTGGAAGAAGATAGCCGTGTTCTGCTACATAGTCGCGAATTTTCGGCATCAAATCGTTTCCTTGTTTGTCACAAACCGAGGTCCACCAGCCGAAGTGATTCAATCCGAAATAGCGAACTTCCAAATCGTTGTAGTATTTCAGACCGGCAACCTGAGCCATACGTTCTTGAATGCCGACTGGCATATCGCAGATATTGAGAATTTTCGAATTCGGTCTCAGACGGCGAGTAGCTTCGGCAACGATTGAAGCCGGGTTTGAGTAGTTGAGCATCCAAGCATTCGGTGAATATTTTTCCATGTAATCAGCGATTTCCAGCACACCGCCAATGGAGCGGAGGCCATAAGCAATACCACCAGGTCCACAAGTTTCTTGACCAATAACACCGTATTTCAGAGGAATTTTTTCATCTTTATCACGCATTGCATATTTTCCGACACGAATCTGAGCCATAACAAAGTCAACGTCTGTGAAACCTTCCTCTGGATCAGTTGTTGCAACAAAATTGATTTCAGGTGCCTTTTCTCTAAGGATAACTTCGCATGCATCGCCAATGACTTTCTGACGTTCGCCGTCATTATCGTAAAGTTTTAATTGACGGATCGGGAAGCGGTCCAAGTGTTTGAGTAGTGTCATGACAATGCCGGGAGTATAGGTACTTCCGCCGCCGGCAATAACAATGGAAAATTTCTTCATAATGAATCCCTCCATTTGAGTTTTTGACTGATTTTTTTATTTCGTTATCGTTTACACCCCTCATGTTACTCATTTTTGAAACGGTTACAATAGTTTCAAAAGCATTAGGGAAAGCGTTTTCTTTATTGGATAAAGTCACGTTTCTTGGGAATTTTCTCAAATACCAATCTAGAAGATGTCTTGCATTGGATAAAGAGTTGCGTACCTAACATGCATCATTTCTATAAAAATGCCACTACGAATACATCGTTTTTTTGGTTGATGTTTGAGAAAGATAGATGAGAGAGAATAATTTTGGTGCATTTCATTTTTTATAGTAAATCTAATAATGGATTGATTACCCGAAAGGATCGGTGCGAATGAAAAAACGAGCAGATATCGGTAAGAAAGCAGTAAGATGTTGCCTGAGTTGAATAGAAAAAATAAACAACAAGGTTAAATAAGAATTTTAGGTTTCTCTGAGCTCATTAGAAAGCTTGTGACAATTCCCAGTTCTTGAAACCTTTCTCTTTAGGCATGACTTATTCCCGTTTTATCACAAACGTATTGTAAACGCTTTTATTTAACATAAAATTAATACGTAAGCGTTTACATTACTATGTCGTTCAAATGGTTCATATCAGATATTATGTAGGAGGCGGTTCAGATGATGCAAAAGTTTCAACGCTTTGGCGGAGCAATGTTTACACCGGTTTTATTGTTTGCTTTTTCCGGATTAATTCTGGCAATATCCATTATGCTGACGAATCCATTGATTGTCGGCGGAATCGCGGATACCAGTACTTTTTGGTATAAGTTCTGGATGATTATTCAGAATGGCGGATGGACAGTGTTTAATCAAATGGAATTGCTGTTTGTCGTCGGTCTGCCTATTGGTCTCGCCAAAGAAGCCAATGGACGGGCGGCGATGGAATCCATTATTGTTTATCTTACGTTTAATTATTATGTGAATACGATCTTAGGATTCTGGGGAAAAACATTCGGCATCAATTTCAATGTTGATCCGACCCAGGTGCAGGGAACAGGCTTAAAGCTAATTGCCGGAATTAAGACGCTGGATACAAGCGTTCTCGGCGCAATCGTCCTTTCTGCAATTGTTGTCTGGCTGCACAACAAGTACTTTAATACAAAATTGCCAGAATGGCTTGGGGTTTTCCAAGGGTCAGCATTTGTCGTTATTCTTGGCTTTTTCACCATGCTGCCCGTTGCCTTTTTAGCTTGCTGGCTTTGGCCGATGGTGCAACATGGAATTTCGTCGTTGCAGGTGTTCATGGCTTCATCTGGAGTTCTCGGTGTGTTCATTTACAGTTTTCTTGAACGTGTACTGATTCCGACAGGACTTCATCATTTTATTTATCTTCCTTTCTTGTACGGACCGGCAGTGACTCCAGATGGCATTGTTAAGAGCTGGCTTGCCAATATGCAAAGCTTTTCCGAATCAACGAAATCGTTAAAAACGTTGTTCCCAGCTGGCGGATTTTCTTTATTTGGCAACGATAAAATTTGGCCGCCTATTGGCATTGCCGCCGCATTCTATGTGACAGCGAAACCCGAGAAAAGAAAAAAGCTACTCGCACTGCTCATTCCGGCTGTTCTGACAGCCGTTGCGGCAGGAATCACGGAGCCGTTTGAATTCACCTTTTTGTTTGCAGCTCCAGTGCTGTTTGTGGTTCACGCACTGCTTTGCGGCCTCATGGATGCGACGATGTACTTTTTCGGTGTTGTCGGCAGTATGGATAGCGGCATCATTGATATGGCGACCAAGAACTGGATTCCACTGTTTGCAAATCATTGGATGACCTATGTAGCTCAATGGATTATCGGAATAATTTTTATTGCTATCTATTTCTTCTTGTTCCGCTTCTTAATTCTGAAATTCAACTTTGCGACTCCTGGACGTGAAGCGGATGAGGAAGAGACTCAACTGTATACCAAAGCGGATTACAAAAATAAAGTAGCAGGCGGAAAAAATGGAGCATCAGGCAATCAATTTACGGAATCGGCAGCTGTGTACCTCGATGCACTTGGAGGCTATGACAACATTCAAGATGTCACTAACTGTGCAACACGACTTCGGGTCACGGTCAAAGACGATAGCATCGTTCTGCCTGACGGAGCGTTCAAAGCAGGAGGTGCTCACGGTGTTGTGCGGCGTGGTAAAGCATTCCAAGTCATTGTCGGGTTGTCTGTTCCTCAGGTTCGTGAAGAATTTGAGAAACTCATAAAAAAAGGTATTCAATAAAGAAAAAATAATCAAGTCGAGTCAGATCTATTATTCTTGTCAAACACCTTGCCGTGATTCATGGGTAAGGTGTTTTGGTTTGAAAATGAATAAGGAGGCAGCAAAAATGGAACATGAAGCTATGAAAAGCGTGCATTTGATGGTTTCCGGTCGCGTTCAAGGTGTGGGTTTTCGATATTTTATTAAACAAATCGCAAGTCAGTACCATATAAAAGGATGGATCAGAAACAGAGACGATGGACGAGTGGAACTAGCGGCCGAAGGAACAGATCGGCAAGTGGATTTATTTATTCGAAAGATGAGACGAGGGACCTTTCTTGCTCGAGTTGAAGGCGTTGAAATTCAACTTCGTGAACCCCAAAATTATTCTGCGTTTGATCTTAAAGCAACACTATAATGGTAGATTTATGCCATAAGCAGTTGTCTAGGATTTGTTATAATAATTATAAAAATTAGTGAAAAGTAAAATTAGAGATCAATACATGCAGCAAAAAATGATTTGAGGACGTGGAAGCGATGACCGCAAATAAACAATCAAACACAACAAAACGACTCGATGTACCTTTAATCAAACAAAGGCCGGAGCTGCCTACCGGATGTGAAGGCGTAGCCTTAACAATGGCGCTCCACTACTACGGAATAGACGTCGACAAGCAAACGATCGTTGACCAAATGCCGCTCGACACAACCCCAGCAACAAGAAATGCAGATGGCTCGATTAAATCATGGGGCGATCCGGAAGACGGTTTTGTCGGCGATCCCCGCGGTGATGGCATTACGATTAATCCTACCCCGTTAAAACAAGTGCTTGATCGATACCGTAGCGGAGGCATTGCCCTGTATGGAAAAGATTTCAGCGTCGTTCAGAATTATGTGGCGAGCGGCAAGCCCGTCCTCATCTGGTTCACCATTTCACATGAGATGCCCATTTTGAGATACTGGCATACACCGGCAGGCAAAGAAGTATTCGCTCCGAGACCGCTGCACTGCATCGTTATTACCGGCGCTGATGAGGACTATGTTTACTTCAATGATTGTGAATCCACCGAACTAAGCGGAAAAGATGTCAAAGTGGAGAGAGAAAAGTTTATCAAAATCTATGATGCGATGGGGAGAAGAGCATTGGTTGTAGGTTGAAACAGAGAATGTTGAGTGTGAACGCTCATTTTTTTCATCAATATTATATTATTTGATGAAGCATTTAACTTTTTTGATATAAATATGGAAAAATAAGTTAATTGAATTAGGGGTTATACCGATATAAAGAACAGAGAGGTGTATTATGAAAAAATCTGTTCTTTTTATTATTCTATTACTCTGTTCATTTAGCATTATTTTAACTGCGTGTGGAAATACTGTGGAGGCAGATTCATCATCTGCTTTACCCCCGAATCATAAATATGTAAGTGAAAAACAAGAAAATACTCAACCGATAGTGATCGAGAACGATTCATCAAGAAAATCTTCGTCATCAACAATGAACGCCAACTTAACTAAAACAACATCAAGCCACACGTTAAAGTTGCTTGATGTTCCTTTAATTAAACAAAGACCAGAGCTGCCCTCCGGATGTGAAGCGGTCGCTCTGACGATGGCGCTTCGCTATTATGGTATCAACATTGATAAGGCCAAGATTGCCAGCCAAATGCCGCGAGACAATACGCCCCTTACCAAAAATGCTGACGGCACCGTGAAAACCTGGGGCGATCCCGAAGTAGGCTTCATCGGTGATCCTTATGGCGCAGGCATCACGATCAATCCCAATCCATTAAAACAAGTCCTTGACCGCTACCGCAGCGACGGCCTAGCCTTATACGGAAAAGATTTCAGCGTCATTCAAGACTATGTAGCGAAAGGAAAACCCGTCCTCGTTTGGTTCACCATTACTCATGAACTACCGACACCCAGAGTTTGGGTAACGCCGGATGGGAAACGGATTAGCTCACCAAGACCATTGCACTGTATTGTGGTTACCGGAGCCGACAACGACTGGGTGTACTTTAATGATAGTGAATCTACTCCACTAAGTGGCAAAAATGTTAAAGTGAAAAAGGATAAATTCATCCAGATCTACAATGCGATGGGGCGGAGGGCATTGGTTGTGAACTAAGTTGGCGACAGGTTTGTTTTAGAAGCCCTTATTGAGAATTAGGATCTATCATGCTATGCTACGTTGAAGACGCTTCAATTCAGAGGTGAGGCTAATTGAAAAAGCCACTCGGTATCTCGTTAATTAGCTACTTTTATATTCTGGGCTCCCTTGTCCTGATATTCACGGCAATTTTTTATGATGCTGATGCCAACCCAATAAATATAACGATACGATTTGCGCTACCAAGTTCATATGATCGCCTATTCAGAGTAGTGCTTGCTCTTGCCACACTGATCATGATTTATGGATATATGAAGCTTAGAAAATGGGGCTTCTGGGCGATGATCAGCTATTCTTTTCTCTTCGGAGCAATAAGTCTGGCACTATCGCTGGCGCACTATCAACAGCCCTTCATTGGCAATATGATATGGTCAATTCTGGTTTTGCTTTATACGATTCATACTAGGGAAGCTTTTTTTCAAAAGCAGCTATTTAGCTGAGATACTATTGATGCTGGGAGGATGAACAATGCTCGAAAAAGAGAAGAAGCCCTTCAACGATGTCATTGATCACATTGACAAAATCTCCGGAAGACCAGAGAAAATCGAGATGAAAAAGCTCCCGAAGCCGATTAGGATTCTTGGCTATGTGCTGATCACCTGTGTTGTCGTTAGTACACTATTTATCATCTTTATGAGTTTATTGAGTAATTAATAAAGATAATGAAGGTAGGAAAAATCATGTCCACTAATGGGGATGATCTTTCGAATCATGATGTTAGACATAGCGCAGAACACCTTGAGGCTTGTGGCGCCATATATTGAAGATGTCTCTCGCTTCTTCTATTCGCCTCCATAGAATATATCTTCCGGCGATCTTTTTTAAACTTACAGACTCTTACCATGATATAATGATCTGATCTTAAAAAAGTTATGGCATATTTTGCAGTTAAGCTTTTTTTTCCGCGTTCCGATATAGAAACAAAGGGATTGATTAAGCGGTTACAATGTAGAGGATGAGTTAGTGATGAGGGCGCTATTGGCCAAAGAGGTTCAAAATGCTCACTCGAGTAGTAGTGATCGTGATCGGAAGTTTTCCATATTTTGCAATACTATGTTTATCTTTGCCTGTGTCGCACATATCCTGTTTATTCCGATTTTCTACTTCTTAGGAAATCCAATAACATTCATAAATAATTGTCTTGCTGTTGTTCTTGATCTCTTGTGTTTCGTGCTCAATCGTAGGGGCTATGCGCGCGTTGCGAGCTTTGTCTGGATTTGTGAGATCGCGCTTCATTCTGTTTTTTGTATTCTGGTTTTTGGCTGGGATCAAGGGTATTACTATTATTTTTTTGCTCTGGTGCCGATTGTTTTCTTCGCAAGATGGTCTATTTCACTACGCTTCATCGTCACGTTTTTTCTTTTCGCTGCCACGCTCTTTCTGTTTTATTATTCACATTTGTATCCGCCAATGACGAAAACAAACCTATATATGACGCAGTTTATGTACGTATCTAGTGTAGTGGCTAACTTTGTTGGCCTTGCGTACGCTGCCTTTTACTATCGAAGGCATTCGGAACAAATGGAAGCTAAACTGTCGATTCTTGCACATATCGATGTGCTGACAGGCATTTATAATCGAGGGGCCTTTGAACGTGCTGCTCAAAATGAACTGAAGAAACAGGGCACTTATAACGAAGCGCGTGCGTTACTATTTTTTGATATCGATCATTTTAAGAAAATCAATGATTTGTTTGGTCATACTGTCGGAGACATGGCTTTGCAGAAAGCCGCTGAGGCCGTCCGGTACGTGTTAAGCGACCATGATCTGTTTGGCCGTATTGGTGGCGAAGAGTTTGCGATCTTGCTTGTGAATACGAACAATGCAAAAGCGATGTGTATTGCGGAACAGATTCGAAGGTCTATTGAAGATGCGAAAATAATACTGAATGACGGATCAGAGGTACTGCTGACTGCAAGTATCGGAGTGACGCTGTCTCAATCAAACAGTGTTGCGCTTTCTCAGTTGATGATCCGTGCAGATCGGGCGCTTTATCAGGCGAAAGGTGAGGGACGGAATCAAGTGGCATGCGTGGACGCACAGGAAGAGGTTACTCAATGACAACGATCTATTTTGTACGTCATGCTGAATCGGATTTTCGGATCCATAACGATCGACTGCGTCCTTTAACAGAAAAGGGAATGCGCGACCGAGTAATGGTGACGAATTATCTGTGCAACCAACCTATTGATCAGGTCTTATCCAGTCCCTATAAGCGGGCGGTGGACACCGTGAAGCAACTTGCGAATCTGAAGAATCTTCCTATATATAAGGATGAAGATTTCCGTGAGCGGAGTGTAGGTGAATGGGTCGAAGATTTTCGTGCATATGCCGAGCGGCAGTGGAACGACTTTCGTTTTAAATTGGAAGGCGGCGAAAGTCTCAGCGAAGTTCAAGAACGCGTGACCCGCGCATTGAACCAGATCCTGAACGAACGCAATCATCAAGTGTTGGTCATTGGCTGCCATGGCACCGCACTCAGTATGATCATCAACTATTATGATTCTACCTATGAATTTGCGAATTTTGAGCAAATGAAGCAGCTCATGCCGTGGATCGTGAAAATGACGTTTGATGATCAAACATGCAAACAGATTGAGACGATTGATCTTTTTCAGAATAAGGTTGAATTACGATGGATTCACACAAGCACCTCGAATGGTGGTGTCTGAACACCGCCCTGCTTAAATTTTTGATTGCTGTACTTGCTCGATCCGGAAAACTGAACGATCCATCAATAAGGTAATGATCAACCATCTCGACGGGCAATACTGAGCTTTTGAATAACGAACTGTTGATGAATCGTACCTTGATGTTGAGGGTGGATACGTGAATGAATTGAATCAGGGAATGAATAATCGGGCGGATTGCAGCTTGTTTTTTTTGAATTTCTTTTGATTGGTTCGGTATGTTCGGCAGTAGAAAGAACGTGAATCGTGAAGCCGATATCCCGTGACGGGCATCGGACGATGAAAGATTTCGTTTCTCTAGGGTATACTACCGTCGGAAAGTGAAGAAGCGCAGAACGAAAGGGCAGAAATGAAGCACGTATTTTTTTGCTCCCGTTGCTTTTCGCAGAAACGAGTGAAACAAAGCGGCCTCCGACAACATCGCGGAACAGATTGACTAAAAGCCATGTGAGATACATTTGAACGTTTGGTTTCGTACAGTATTGGTCGTTCACAGAAAACCCTCCTTGTTTTAATCAAAATAAAAAGCCGCCCATTCGATTGTGAATGGGCGGCTTTGCCTGAACCCATCCAACGCGAAGCTGGGTCCAAGCATTCGTTAAGTTGTCAACGGATGCCGGGACCCTAGCTAATAATAATAATGGCTTTAACCATGCGTTGTAATGGGCGATTCATAGCAAATTGCTCCTTACCTGAATTGTCGAATTTTTTAGTACCGCAACTATAGCACTGCTGGAAATCGGTGTCAATAATAAATTTGCACAAATTACTGATTGTGCTGATTGCAGCCGGTTTGCCTGCAGTTCAAAAAATTTTTTTGAGTTATTTTCTTCCATAAGAGCGCTTGAAAAATGGTGGGAAAAATACAAAAAGAGGGGTTGACTGAATTTTTTAAAGTGATTAACATTTGTGCCAACCCAAAAATTTCCGCTTGCAGATATGAAAAATCGGAGGTGGATTTCGAGGGCTTGAGGCAGAAAAATACAGAAAAGGATGAAGTGCCTCAGAGACAAAGGCTTATACAGAAAAAGAGAGGAGGAACCTTAAGTGACCGAAAGAACGGAACAACGCACAGAAACAGGCGCAGATTTACTGATCCGTTTGATCAGACAATCGGGAGCGGAAGTGCTTTTTGGTTATCCGGGAGGTGCGGTATTGCCGCTCTATGATGCGGTTTATCGTCACCACATGCGCCATGTGCTTGCTCGGCATGAACAGGGGGCGGTGCATGCCGCCGAAGGCTATGCCCGCGTTTCGGGTAAGCCCGGTGTTGTGTTTGCAACGAGCGGTCCTGGTGCGACGAATCTTGTTACAGGATTGATGGATGCGCTGATCGATTCACTGCCGCTCGTTGTTTTTACCGGACAGGTGACGAGGCAGGCGATTAATACCGATGCGTTTCAGGAGGCGGATGTGATCGGAATTACCGGATCGGTAACGAAGCATAATTTCCGCGTCCGCAATGCGAACGAGCTTCCTGAGGTGGTTGCCAAAGCATTTTTCTTGGCGACAAGCGGGCGTCCGGGACCGGTTTTGGTTGATCTGCCGAAGGACATTTGCGCGGGACGGCTGGAAAATGCACCGGATTTAGTTCGTGATTTTCAGCTTCCCGGCTATTGTGTGCCGAACAAGGCAGATGCCCGTGTGGTGAATCAACTCGTTCAAGCGTTGAAGAAGGCTGAGCGGCCGGTGCTGCTTTCCGGAGCAGGTGTGCTTCATGCTCATGCAGCGAGAAAATTGCGGGTATTTGCTGAAACATGTCATTTGCCGGTGGTTACGACATTTCTAGGCCTCGGAAGTATGCCCGCATCGCACCCGCTGTTTCTTGGAATGGGCGGAATGCATGGAACGTTTGCTGCTAATATGGCACTTTCCGAATGCGATCTGCTGCTGAATATCGGTTCACGCTTTGATGACCGACTGACCGGGAATCTTGAAAAATTTGCCCCGAATGCTGAAGTGGCGCATGTCGATATTGATGCTTCAGAAATTGGAAAAGTGGTGCACACCGACTATGGTTTAGTTGGTGATGCTGGGGCGGTCCTTGATCAATTGCAGAGTGCTTTAAAAGAGCCGATGCCGGGGCACCGCGCCTGGTTGAATCATCTGTATGGCTATGCAGATGCGCATCCGATACATTACGATCACGTGCTGGCAAGCCGGGAATTGCTGCCGCAATACGTCATTGAACAGATTTGCCGCTTTGCCGGACCTGATGCTGTTGTAGCGACCGATGTCGGGCAGCACCAAATGTGGACGGCTCAGTATTATCATTTTGAACAGCCAAACCGCTTTGTTAGCTCGGGCGGACTGGGGACCATGGGCTTCGGTCTTCCGGCTGCCATTGGCGCTCAGATTGCTTGTCCGCAGAAAAAGGTTGTGGCGATTATAGGCGATGGCGGCTTTCAGATGACGCTTCAAGAACTTGCGGTCATTACAGAGCGCAAGCTTCCAGTAAAAATTTTTATTCTGAACAATCATACGTTAGGCATGGTTCGACAATGGCAGGAAGCGTTTTACGGGGAACGCTATGCCGAATCAATTCCCGAAATGCAGCCCGATTTCGTCCGGCTTGCGGAAAGCTATGGTATTGCTGCTCAGCGGCTGACTGATCCTTCCTGTGCAGCAGAGGTGATCGAATCAGTATTTGCAACCGATGGACCGTTTCTTGTCGACTGTACTGTCAAACAAATGGAAAATGTTGCGCCGATGGTTCCTCCCGGCAAGGGCCTTATGGAAATGACGGGGGTGTGAGTCAATGAAACGGACGGTAATGGTTGAAACCGCGGCGAGTCCTGATGTGCTTGCACGGGTAACTATGCTGCTTGCACGCGGAAATCTGTCGGTTGCTGATCTGCATGCTGAGCGAGAAGGGGATCGGTTTCAGATGGCGATGACACTGGCTGCGGATTGCGAACGTCAGTTGAATCGTTTTGTCAGGCAAGCAGAAAAGTTGGTTGATGTGTATTCAGTTGCCTCATCTGGTGAAAATGGATACGCGGCTGAACACGCTTAGTTAAAAATATTTCACTATTGGCAATAAATTAAAAATAGATAAGGGGATACGAAAATGACAGCGAAAGTTTACTATGACAAAGATATCAATGAAAATGTATTGCGCGGAAAGAACATAGCGGTTCTTGGTTACGGTTCACAAGGACATTCTCAGGCTCAGAACCTGCGCGACAGCGGCTTTTCTGTAACAATCGGCGTGAGGCCGGGCAAGTCTTGGGATAAGGCGCAGCGCGATGGTTTTCCGGTGAAAAGTGTCAAGGAGGCTGCTGCTGAGGCAGATATTGTCATGATGCTGCTCCCTGACGAACGTCAGCCGGAGGTCTATTACAGTGAAGTTCAAGAAGGGCTTGAACCAGGAAACGCACTCGCTTTCTCACATGGCTTCAACATCCATTTCACTCAGATCCTTCCTCCAAAAGACGTCGATGTATTCATGGTCGCTCCAAAAGGTCCAGGTCACTTCTGCCGTCGTGAATATCTGAATGGAGGCGGTGTTCCGGCTTTCTACGCTGTTGAGCAGAACCCGTCCGGTGAAGCAGAGGAACTCGCACTCGCTTGGGCCAAGGCTCTCGGCGCGGCTCGTGCCGGTGTACTGAAAACCACGTTCAAAGAAGAGACGGAGACAGATCTTTTTGGTGAACAAGCGGTACTGATGGGCGGATTGACACACTTGATTGAGGCTGCATTTGAGACGCTCGTTGAAGCGGGCTATCAGCCGGAAAATGCCTATTTTGAAACTTGTCACGAAATGAAAATGCTCACTGATCTGATCTATGAAAACGGCCTTACTGGTATGCGCTACTCCTGCTCCGATACTTCTAAATTCGGTGACTTCACCGTCGGACGTTATGTCATCGATGACGGTGTAAAAGCCCGTATGAAAAAAGTTCTGGAAAATATTCAGTCTGGTAAATTTGCCCGTGACTGGGTACTTGAAAACAAAGTCGGCCGTCCGATTTTCAACGCACTTCAGCAGAAAGAAAACAATTCGGAGCTTGAACGTGTTGGACGAGAATTGCGCAAACTGATGCCTTTTGTTAAAGAAGGTAAGCAGGACAGCGAAGATATCACAGCAAATGTTGCACAATAAACCGTCCTACCAATCCGAATCACAACAGATGAAGGGGTGAAGACCATTGGGGATTATGTGTCAGCAGCGGATATCGCAGAGGCCCGTGAAATACTGACGCCTGTTGTTCATCGGACACCGATGCTTGAGTCGGCAACCTTGAACCGAATCAGCGGAGCACATCTGCATTTGAAACTGGAAAATATGCAGCGGACCGGATCATTTAAGCTTCGTGGGGCGTTTAATAAAATGGCTCATTTACCAGTAAAAGAACTGGACCGCGGTATTGTGACCGCGTCTGCGGGCAACCATGCCCAAGGGATTGCTTATGCAGCATCCAAACGAGGTGCATTGGCAAAAATCTTTATGCCGGAGCGTACCCCGCAGGCGAAAATTCAAGCAACTGCCGCTTATGGTGCTGAGGTTGTGCTGGTGGGCGCATCTTATCAGGAAGCCTATGAAGCGGCGCTTGCCGAATGTCAAGCTAATCATTCTGTTTTTGTTCATGCTTTCGATGATAATCAAGTGATCGCCGGCCAAGGGACAGTCGCCGCAGAAATGTTCACACAATGTTCGGAGCTTGACACCGTTCTCGTACCGATAGGCGGCGGGGGACTGGCAGCCGGAACGGTCTGTTATTTAAAAAGTGCTAAGCCAAGCATACGTGTGATTGGCGTTCAATCCGATCATGCACCAGCGGCGTATAACCTTTTTCATCATGCTAAGAAACAGGCAAATCGCCAATCGCCAGGCATAGCCGAAGGGATTCTCGTTGATAAACCAGGCGAACGTACCGTTCCTGTCCTGAGACATTATCTTGATGATTTGGTAACCGTCACAGATTCGGAAATTGCCCAGGCAATGCTTCTGATGCTTGAACGAAGCAAGATGCTGGTCGAAGGTGCCGGGGCTGCTTCGCTTGCGGCAGTGCTTTTCGACCGTGTGCCTGTGAAAGAAAAGCACGTCGGCTTAATTGTCAGCGGCGGCAATGCTGATCTGGAAGAACTAGCCCTGCTCAAACAAATGGTTTCGGTTGAAAATCGGAATGTCTGCAATCTCTGAAAGGTGGGACTATTTATGATCATTGATGCTCGAAAGATCAGCTGGGTGCGTTCGGATCATACAGTTCTCAAGAACGTGGACTGGCAGGTCCGCACGGGTGAACACTGGTCGCTTGTCGGGCTGAATGGCTCGGGGAAAACGACTTTGCTGAAAATGATTAATGGTTATATCTGGCCGACGAACGGCACACTGTCTGTATTGAATCGGCCGTTCGGGACATGCGATCTGCGCGAATTGCGCAAGAAAATCGGCTGGGTCAGTTCTGCACTCTCTGAGAAATTCAGATCGGGCGAACGTCCGGAAGCGATTGTGCTCAGCGGCAAATTCGCCTCGATTGGTTTATACGAGCAAACGTCGCCCGCCGAACGAGAAAAGGCACACGCCTTGTTAAACCAACTCGGCTGTGAATCATTTGAAAACCGAGCGTTCGGGCTTCTGTCGCAAGGCGAAAAGCAAAGGGTGCTGATCGCCCGTGCGTTAATGGCGGATCCCGAGCTGCTGATTCTGGATGAACCTTGCAATGGGCTGGATCTGTTCGCAAGAGAACAGATGCTGTCGATGATTGCCGAACTGGCAAAATCGGCAGATACACCGTCTATGATTTTCGTGACGCACCATGTCGAAGAACTTCTGCCATGTTTTGACCATACGCTTCTGCTCAAAGCCGGAACTGTATTCAAATCCGGACATGCGAGCGAGGTCATGACGCCTGAAATCATGACCGCTTTCTACGATCACCGTGTTTCAGTTCAGCGGCGAGGCGGACGTCTTTCCGTTGAACTGAATGAAGACGCGGCTATGGAATCAAGATTTTAATTCTGTTTTTCATTCTTTAAAACTCCAATAATAGAACTTTGCTTTTCTGCTCTTCTACTGTCATTTGACACATAAGAGACGAGCAGGAGAGCTTTTTTAGCTTTTTTGAAGCTGCCCCATTTGTCTTGGGCCATTATATTTTTTGTAGGATTAACATGAAGCAAGCTCAAGATAATATCGAATTAAGCATGCCCCGATAAGTTATATTGCTGTTGTTCTTGATGTGTTATTTTACGTCAAATTAACGTATAATAAGAACAACTATTAAAGGAGTGAGCCAATGCCGAATATTAAACCTGTTTCGGATTTAAGAAACTACAATGAAGTGTTGCGTGATGTTGCTGAAGGTGAGCCGGTCTTTCTTACTAAGAATGGAAGAGGGAGATACGCGATCATTGATCTTGCCGATTACGAGAAAACGCAAGCAACCATGAAGTTGATGGCACAGCTCGCTGAAGGCGAAAAAGCCGGACGTGATAAAGGCTGGTTAACGCTTAATGAAGTAGAAAAGTCATTGGGATTGTAACATGATCATTTCTATATCTCCCATGGCGCAAGTCGATTTAAAAGAGATCAAGAAATATATTGAGTCGGAGCTTGAAAACTCAGAAGCAGCGATTAATACGATTACCAAAATCACAAAATCCATCCACAGACTTTCTGAATTTCCTGATTCAGGAGCTCTTTTATCTTCAAAAGCGAGCATACAAATTGATTGTCGTTTCTTAATAGTCGGAAGTTATTTTGTTTTTTATCGTCATGAGCATGATCATATCTATGTCTTGCGTGTGCTTTATGGTAGACGCGATTACATGAAAATTTTATTTGGAGATCCGAATAATAATAATAGCTGAAAAGTTGATCACACGTACCTATTTCTCCATATTGGAGATTTTTTTGCTAAGAATAACTTTATGAGGAGCAGCACATGAAGTCTGAACTTGATTTTCGCACGAAGCCTGTTTTAGAAGGCGTCAAGGTTATTTTAAGACCTTTTGAAGCAAATGATTGGGAAAAAATGATTGACATAATATCTGAGCCGGAGCTTAGGCGTTTGACTGGATCGGTTGACAGTGATGAGCAAGCGAATGCTCCTTTCCCTCCTGAAGAAGTGGAACGAATCAAAGAATGGTACAAATTGCGTAGCGAGCAGGCCGATCGTCTGGATCTTGGAATTGTTCGAAGAGACAATGGAGAATTAGTCGGAGAGGTTGTTTTCAACGAATTTGATGAAAGCACACTCAATGTGAATTTTCGCATCTTGATCGGCGCAGCGGGTTGCGATCAAGGATTTGGTACGGAAGCTATTAAACTGTTTTTGGATTACGGGTTCATAGTGCTTGGTCTTCATAAAGTAGAGCTAGGCGTTTACAGCTTTAACCCCCGGGCGGAAAAAGTCTACCGTAAGAATGGGTTTGTGCTTGAAGGGATTCAACGTGAGGCGATTTGCTACAATAACGACTATTTTGATACAAAGATTTTTGGCATGCTGAAAGAGGATTATCTTCGGGCAAAATCTACTGAGAGGATTTCCAAATGACCATTATTTATTTTGTGCGACATGCTGAATCGGATATCCGTGTGCATAATGACAAGCTCCGGCCGCTCACCGACAAAGGAATGAAGGACAGAGAATTGGTGACGGGCTATCTGCAAGATAAGAATGTGGATGTTGTCTTATCCAGCCCTTATAGGCGAGCGGTGGACACAGTCAAGCAATTCGCAGATCAACAAAACTTTCATGTACATCTTGTTAAAGATTTCCGTGAGCGAAAAGTGGGCGGTGAATGGATTGATGATTTTCATGCGTTTTCAAAGAGGCAATGGGAAGACTTTAGCTTTAAACTGCAGGATGGAGGGAGCCTGAGCGAGGTTCAGGAGCGAACGATTGGCAAGCTGAATCATTTGCTGAATGAACACAGTGGTAAAATTTTGGCTGTCGGAAGTCACGGTACGGCACTTAGCACGATCATCAATTATTATGATCCTACATACGGATTCGAGGATTTTGAACGAATGAAGCACTTAATGCCGTGGATTGTGAAATTTACTTTTGAAGGGCAAGTATGTCAGCAGATCGAGACAATTGATCTTTTTAAGAATGAGGTAGAAACACGTTGGTCTATAGTTGATGAATGAAGGGGAAAATAATGCCGGACAAAATGTTATACGTGCTCGCTCAATTTGACCGCGAAACACAGAGCAAAATGAATCACATTCAGCAATTGCTTAAGGAACAAGGGATTAGTGGACAACAAACCTCCAATCTACTCTATCATTTGACGTTAGCTTCCTTTGATTCGAATCAAGAATCAGAGATTAAGGAACGGTTGCAAACTGTATGTCATGAGACCAGCAGTTTTAATTTGACACTCAGTCATATTGGCTTATTTGGCTTAACTGTTTTGTTTCTTGCACCTAATGTGACTCATGACTTGCTTGATCTCCAAAGTCATTTTATTCAGGGCAACCGAGATGAGCATGAATGGGCGGCGCATGCCACGTTGTTAATCGATGAGTCTGAAGCAGTGCAGAAAGCACTTCCGATTGTTGCAGAACACTTTAAACCGTTTCGCGCAACCATCGATTCCATCAGTCTTTATGAATTCAGACCGGCGCGGTGTATTGAAAATCAATATTTGAGGTGAAGGACATGATCGATGAACAAGGGTTATGGGAACTGATTAAAGACTCTCTTTCCTATTGTAAGTACTTTTTCTTGTCAAGAGAGCAGAAAAGAGCATTCAATGTCCGTTCCGTTCAAGAGCGATACTGGTTTCAGCAATTGGTAAAGGAGCATCCTTCGATTAGCACGTTCATTGAAGAAGATCAAGAGTTCAGGGCTTACTTTTCATCACGGAAAAGGGTGAGAAAGCTACTGAGAAATAAAGACGAGCGAACGCGTTTCATTAAGCGGATCAAGTCGATATGCGGATAAATCTGCTGTTGCGAGAAAGGATAGGTCAGTGCGCCTTTTTGAACGAGGCGCTTCAACATTGTCTGGATGTCTTCCCTTTCCATTTGGTCGTCCGTTTCAATTTTTCTGTGCCTTCGTTGGTGCTGATAGGGGCATGGTTCCAGATCACTTTCATGACTTCATATTCGGCCGTGCAAATCTTAGGTAACTCCTTCATGAGCAACCTTCTTAATTCTTACACGTGTAGTACATAAGTTATAGCTGAATTTTCGATGATGGGGTAGAAACTGATCAATAATGATATATGATGAATTTGACGTTTATAGTATACTATTCATAAATGTGACGAAAATGTATAGTATGATATATAAATATGGAGGGATAATCATGATTTCATTTACTGATGAGAAATTACTGAATTTGTTAATTCAATATAATCCCTGGTGGAAAGGCATACCCGTCTCTGAGAAAACGGCACCGCCGCACCATCGGTTTGCTTATTATGAATCGAAAAAGCTGCTCTTTCATAGAGATGTGCGCAGATTTGTGATTTTATCAGGCGCAAGACGAGTTGGTAAGACAACCATTATGTATCAGCTCATTCAGGATCTCTTGGAAAAAGGAGTCTCCGCTAGAAATATCGTTTACTTATCTTTTGATAATCCGATCCTAAAGCTGGGTGGCTTTGACGGAGTACTAAGGGTATATGAGAATGCTTATCCTACAGAAGGAGAACTTTATTTTTTCTTTGATGAAGTTCAGTATGCGGAGGATTGGGAAGTATGGATCAAGACCTTATATGATACACATCTCAATTTGCGCCTTGTTGCAACAGGTTCGGCGAGCCCGGCTCTAGAAAAGGGTTCGGCCGATAGCGGCGTAGGCCGATGGAGTGTGCTCAAAATTCCTACCTTGTCTTTCTATGAATACTGCGATCTTTTACAGGTACCTTCAAGACCGCAACTCGGGTCAGGAATACGTCCAACGCAGCTTTATCGAATGCCTCAGACTGATTTAACTGATCTCATGACCAAACTCTCTCCATTGCAACAGCACTTTAGTCGTTATCTTACCGTAGGCGGGTTTCCAGAACTTGCTCTGTCGCATGATGATGCATTTTCACAAAGAATGCTTCGTGAAGATGTAGTCGATAAAGTAATCAAGCGAGATATTTTAACACTCTTTAATGTACGAAATCCCTTGCAGCTCGAAAAAGTCTTTTTGTACCTATGTATGAATTCATCAAATATCATCAATATATCAGCGATGGCTAAAGAGCTTGATAGCATGAACAAGATCACTTTATCAAATTATATACGCTTTTTGAAAGAAGCAAATTTAATCTATATAAGTGATCCAATAGGGGTTGACGGCAAAGGGATTTTAAAAGGCAGATCAAAAATCTATGTCGCTGATGCTGCCATACGTAATGCTGTACTGATGTTGGAAGATGTCATCACTGACCCGAATGAAATGGGCGTTATGGTTGAAACGACAGTATATAAGCATATTGCTGCTTTTTACTACACAACAAATGCGCAGGTGGGTTATTATCGTAAGCTTAAAGAGAACGAAAAAGAAGTCGATGTTGTGGTCGAACTTCCTGCCGCCAGAATTTTATGCGAAGTTAAGTATCGGGAAAATTCGCGTATTCCGGAAACAGATGCAATTATTGAGCTTGCTAATGATAACAGCAAGAAGACACAAGGTGCTCTTGTCATCACGAAGCGGGCGGAGGATTATGGTGTGACCGCCCATCATACAAGAATCCCAGTCGTGCGAATCCCTGCTCCGGCATTTTTATATCTGCTTGGTTATGCGGAAAAAGAGGGCTATGCAGCAAAAATGTAGGCAGTGTAAGGACCGAATCGGGGAACAATTGCAGCAGGTTACAGAAATTGAGTAAAGGATTAGGGAGTGCTATGAACCCAACCATCAAAATCATCGACTATGATCCGCGCTACGCCAAGAAAACTGTGACAATGTGGCGGAAAAGCAAGGAGCAGGCGATTGGTCGGAAGGAAGGCCATTCGTTTGAAAATCACGTCTATTTTCTTAATCACATGTTGAATAAAGACAACGACATTAAGCTTGCCATTGAGAGCCAATCAGATCGTGTTGCCGGGCTGCTTGCTTTTAATCGGCAGGAAATTAATCAACTGTACGTATATCCAGACTATCAAAATTGCGGGATTGGACGGACTTTTGTAGACCTGGCAAAAAAAGAATCCTGTGGGCGGCTTCGGCTGTATACATTCGAGGTCAATCATAAGGCGCAGCGTTTTTATGAACGGAATGGATTTGTGATTATTGCGCGGGGTCATGAAAATGAGGAGGGATTGGATGACCTTTTGTATGAATGGGTTGCATCACCGCCAAGGAATTGATGACATGGTTTTTCTGAGACAATTAGCTGCTAAATTGATCAAAGGCAGCTTCAAACGCATCCGCATGCTCAAGAAATACGTCAACCAGCTTCGGATCGAAATGTGAACTGCGGTATTCCTTAATAATCTGAGTAGCTTTTTCATGGGAATAAGCCGATTTATAGACGCGCTTGGATCGCAGTGCCTCATAGACATCAGCTATGGCAACGATTCGTGCGGAAAGCGGGATCTTTTCACCTTTCAGTCCGTCGGGATATCCGGTTCCATCCCATCTTTCATGGTGCCAACGTGTGAGCTCAATACCGAGCTCGAGAAATTTATTTCCCGAATACTTATCTTGCACTTGTGTGAGTGTATTTGCGCCAATCGTTGTATGTGTCTTCATCACCTCAAATTCCTCTACAGTAAGCTTACCTGGCTTAAGCAGAATTTTATCCGGTATGCCGACTTTTCCGATATCATGCAAGGGACTTGATTTATACAGGTTATCAATGAATACATCATTAATTATGGTTTTGTATTTAGGCAAACGCTGCAGATATTCAGCGAGCAGCTTGCACAGTGTGGAAACGCGTTCAACATGAAAACCGGATGTCACATCTCTTGATTCTAATAAGCGCACCAATGAGTAGATCGTAGCAATTTGAGATTCATAGAGTTCTTTTTCGTGTCTGAGGTTTCGATCAAATTCTTGTTTATAATAATCCGCAAAGAAGCCGATAACAAATGCAATAATCACATATAAGGTAAGGCGGATCATCCAGTTTTCGAGTGGCTGGCTTTGATGCAGGGAGACATCTAAGGGCATAAAGGGGCCGATGAGCAGCGCGCTGACAGCAGCATGAATCATGCCTGGCTTCTTGCCCTGTGATGCGGAAACAATGGCAATGGGCAAGTACATAAAATTGGAATAGACGTTCGACGTCCCATCTGTAAGATACACAATGAGCGTAATGAAGCAAGACAAGAAATAGCAGCTGATCAGAATAAGAGGAGGAATGCAGGCAGCATCATGATCAGCTGTTTTTAGGTTCGTGTCCATGGTTAGTCTTCCCTTTGATGTATTTTTAGCGCGCGAACATTCAATTTGTTTGCTATTCATAATATAACAAATTTTTTGCTAATAGAACAAAAATTGGCAAAAAAAATCACATAAAAAAAGCATCTCTCATGTCAAGCGACACGAGAAATGTTGGATTCACTCATTATTTTTAATGGCATCTTCATTAATATTGTGCGGTGGTACGTGTGTGAGCTGTTTTAATCGCTGCGTTCCCCACTCGTACATCAAATCAATGATCGGAATCAGGCTAAGTCCAAGCTCTGTAATTTGATAGTCAACACGTACCGGAACTTCAGGGTATACGGTGCGCGTGATCAGCTCGTCTTGTTCCAATTCGCGCAGCTGCTGTGTCAACACTTTATTGGAAGCATTCGGCAACAATTTTTTTAATTCACCGAAACGATAGATACCGTCTTTACCTAAATGATAGAGAATGACGATTTTCCATTTTCCGCTGAACATGGATAGTGTCAGTTCCTTCGCACAGCTGTAGTCTCCGGAGAGCAATTTTTCCTGGACATCTGTGCGTACTTCATCAGTCATTTTACTGCCCCATTTCAGATTCTTAGTTACCGTTAAGTTACCGAATAACAAAAAAGTGCGTACTTTAAGGAAATACAGCCCTAGTATATCATGATCTTGTAGGCATTAAAAAGAAACTAAGGAGGAACCGTTCGATGAGCAAGATTGCAATTATTGTTACCAATGATGTTGAGGACATTGAATTTACGTCACCAAAGCAAGCACTAGAAGCTGCAGGTCACGAAGTTACAGTGATCGAAAAAGAAGCCGGCAGCGAAGTGACAGGCAAGCATGGGACTAAGATTCATATTGATAAAAGTATTGACGAAGTAAAACCGGAAGACTTCGATGCTTTGTTTATTCCCGGCGGTTTTTCACCGGATCAATTACGCGTGGATCCTCGCTTCGTGGCATTCACAAAATATTTTTTGGGCTATGACAAGCCGCTTTTTGCCATCTGCCATGGTCCGCAACTCTTTATCCAGACCGGTTTGGTAAAGGGCCGTACGCTCACTGCTTATGAATCGATTCAGCCTGATCTGTATTACGCAGGAGCAGTAGTTAAGAACCAGCCGGTTGTCGTTGATCATGCATTGGTGACAAGTCGTGTTCCCGATGATCTGCCTGAATTTAATGAGGCGATTGTCAAAGCGCTTGATTGATCCGTTCTCTATGGACCAATCTGTATAAAATAAGTGCTAATACCTTTAGAGTGTCCGCTGACATCTAAAGGTGTTTTTTTTGTTATAGTGAAGGACAAGACGTCAAAACGAAAAGAACAGTTGCCTCAGCGAATTACTCAATGGCGACTGATGCATATGATCCGTTTCGAAAGGGTATGACAAGAGCAGAGTACATAGTTTTTAGAGGGGGCAATCTATGGAAACTAAATCGACTTACCAAACCATTGATGAATACATCGCGCAATTCCCTGCTGAGGTACAGGAAACACTTCAAACGTTACGAAAAGTGATCTGTGAGACAGCGCCGGAGGCAACTGAGAAGATCAGTTATCAAATGCCGACCTTCGTGCTGCACGGAAATTTGGTGCATTTTGCTGCATACGCGAATCATATTGGCTTTTATCCGACGCCGAGCGGAGTTGCCGCTTTTCAAAGTGAGCTCACCGGCCTCAAAACTTCAAAGGGAGCCATTCAGTTTCCCATTGATCAGCCGCTTCCCTATGAATTGATTCACCGTATCGTTGCGTTTCGCATGGACGAAAACGTGAAAAAGGCGGAAAGCAAAGTAAAAAGGAAGAAATGAAGCATGTGCTTCGATTACAGTTGCGGGAGGAATTTTGATGCAGAAAATTGTGCCATATCTATGGTTTGATCATCAGGCAGAAGAAGCAGCGATTTTTTACACGTCACTTTTTAAACAGTCAACGATCATGAACACATCTCGCTATGGTGATGCAGCTCCGGATTCCTCACAAAATGGGAAAATCATGAGCGTCACGTTCCAACTTGAAGGTCAGACCTTTATCGCTTTGAACGGCGGTCCGCATTTTACCTTCACACCTGCAATTTCCTTCTTCGTAAATTGTGATTCACCCGAAGAAGTGGACAGCTATTGGGCGAAACTCTCGGAAGGCGGAATCGTTCTGATGGAGCTTGGCAGCTATCCGTTCAGCAAGAAATTCGGTTGGATTCAGGATCAATTCGGTATCTCATGGCAGATGAATCTGGGTCATCGCGATCAGATGATCACCCCGTCGCTGATGTTCGTCGGGAAGCAGCATGGAAAAGCGGAACAAGCGATGAGTGACTATATCTCCCTTTTTGATCATTCGGCGATTGATCAAATCGAGCGTTATGGGTATGACGCAGGGGAGATGGCGGGAACCGTCCTGCACGCATTGTTTCACCTTGCCGGGCAGGAATTCAAGGCAATGGACAGCGGATTGGATCACGCATTTACTTTCAACGAAGCCATTTCATTGTTTGTGAACTGCGAGACTCAGGAAGAAGTCGACACCTTGTGGGACAAGCTGTCCGAGGGCGGTGTGATCGAGCAATGCGGCTGGCTCAAAGATAAATACGGCGTATCCTGGCAAATCATCCCGACTATTTTAGGTGAACTGTTGCAAGATCCTGATCCGGAAAAAGCACAACGTGTGATGCAGGCGATGCTTCAAATGAAAAAAATAGATATTGCCACTTTGAAACAAGATTAGTTTCTTTTTCTTTTCTTTCTTAGCGTTGAGGCGCTGATAAAAACGGGAATTAATGCAAGAGCACAGAATAATGCGAGATGACTAAAGCCGCGTATGATTGCCGTTTGAGCGATAGGTGCTGCGGCTGAATCTTTTACAACAATAAATTGTGTTGCCAATTCCTTTACCTTTAATAAGGTGCTTCCAGAGAATCCCCTGGAAAGAGCTGAAATCGTATGACCGGTATCAGATGTAAAGAGTTGCCCTAGAACAGCCACTCCCAATGAAGTGCCAACATTCTTACTCATGTTCAGTATTCCGGCGGCTAATCCGGATTTGTCGGGTGGAACAGAATTCATCATCATTAATGAGGTGGAAGAGACAAGAAAGGGAATACCAATTCCGCGAATCAACAAGGATGGCAGAAGCACGGTTGAGTATGAGCTTTCAGTATTTATACCGGCTGCATATATGAAACTTATACCGGTCATTAGCGCGCCAAACATGACGACAAAACGCAGTCTATCTCCGCTCTTCTGACCGATAATCCCGGCAATCGGTGTGAGGGCTGCAATTAAGCAGGTAGCAGGTAAAAAGGCAAGGCCGCCGTATAAAGGTGAGAAGCCCCAGAAATTTTGGAAGAACATGCTCCAATAGGGCTGAGAACCAAATAATGAGGCCGAAAAGAGCAGCATACTGATACAAGGCAGAGTAAAATGAATCGATTTAAATAGTGCAAAGTCAATCAACGGTTCACGTGTTCGACGTTCAAGCCGTATAAAGAAATACAAGATGACTAAGCCTGCTGTTAGGTAAAAGGCACTTTCCGACTGGAACCCTCTTTTTTCGGCTTGAGTAAAAGATAATAGGATAGAAAGTAATCCGATGGATAGAACGATGAGACCCTTCCAATCTATTTTTTTTGATGCCTTATTGTTCTGTTTCTCATGTACAAACAGAAGCGTTAAGAGGACGGTCGCAATTCCAAAGGGTACATTTATCAAGAATATCCATCGCCAATTATCTCCATGTACCAACAATCCTCCAAGCACCGGGCCGGCAACAATACCAATTCCGCCGATTCCACCGTTTAATCCTATAGCTAGACCGCGCTGCTTTTAGAAAAAGCCTACAAGAGTAAAAACAAGCACGGTACTTTTCGATGAGAAAAGTACCGTGCTTTTAATTTTCACGCCGATTAACGAGCTGTTTTCTGTTATTGAAAAACCCTCTGTAGGACAGATAACACGAAATGAATGAAGAAATCGCGGTTGTCGAGAGCAGCATGAAGGTAACCATAATTTGATATTTGATGGCTTCCATCGGTGATGTACCGGCAAGAATTAAACCGGTCATCATTCCGGGAAGCGATACGATGCCGAGTGTTTTGGCTGAATCAATGGTCGGAAGCATCCCGGTTTTTATTGAGTCGCGGATGATTTCTTTGGATGAAAGAAGAATATCTGCGCCGAGTGCGAGCTTTGTTTCGATTTCGTCTCGCTTATTTTTAAAATCGGATGCCATTTGTTTGTAGCATAGTCCAAGCGCAACCATTGAGTTGCTGATGATCATGCCGCCGATCGGAATCATCTGATAGGGCTCATAGCGGATGATTCCCGACAGAATCAGGATCAATAACGTCACAAGTGTGCCGACGGCGATGGACAAGAAGGAGATCAACAAACCTCTTTTGATGGCTCGGCCTCTTTTTGCGGCATTGTAGGAAGCATTAAAGGTCATGAACAGCAGCAAAAGAGTTGTAAATGCCGGGTTTTTATAACCGAATACAAAGTTTAAGACATAACCAACTGCGACGAGCTGGATGACCGCACGAACCACACTAATAATGGTTTCTTTTTCAAGCTTCAGCTTTTGCCAATAAGAGAAGAAAAGGGTGACAAAGACCAGTGATGAAGCGATCATCAGCGATGTGACATGGATAGTTGTTGAACCGTTCATTGGATCGCCTCCAAAGTGTGAATCTCGCCATTTTCAATAGTGAGCAGCTTATTGGCATGTTTCCTGCTTTGCTCCGTGTTATGTGTGATCCACAGAATGGTTGTCCCCTTTTGATTGAGTGATTTGACAGCCTGCTCAACGATTTCGGTATTTGCTGTATCTAAGGCAGAGGTCACTTCATCGAGAAGCAGAATTTCCGGCTTGAATAGCAAGCTGCGGATCAATGCAATCCGCTGCTTTTCGCCTCCTGAAAGGTTTTTCACTTCTTTATGTAAATAATCGTTTGCCATATGGAAGACGGAAAAAAGTTCATCGACTCGCTCTTGTTCAAAGGGAACATTTCTGACTACAAAAGGAAATTCAAGATTTTCCTTGACGTGATCACCGAATAAATAGGGCATTTGAAAGCAATAAGCAATCTGTTTCCTTAATTCCATCGGATTATAATCGTTCAGATTTTTCCCCTTAAATGAAATTGCTCCATCGGTCGGGCTGATTAAATGGCAGCAAAGCTTGAGGAAGGTACTTTTGCCGCTTCCTGACGGGCCAACAATTGAAAGAAAATCCCCAGCATCAATGCTGACGGATACGTCTTTAAGAATAGATTGATTGTCGTTGGTGAAGAACACATGAGAAAAGTCAAGAGATGACACAGAAATGCACCGCCGTTTCTAAAAGATAAATGCTTGTTTATGCACTTATCATTTTAAACTTTTTTTATGCGATGCGCTTATGCAATGTTCGGCTGTGATGCTCTAATTAGTCGCTGCCGTATCTTTCTGCGGCTTCTGCAATGGCTTTTGTTTCTTGAACGGTACCATATGGATGCTGAGGCGGTGCATAGATCGAATATAATTTGATTGGCCGATCACCAGTATTAATTAAGTTGTGCCATTTTCCGGCGGGAATAATGAACGCAAAGTCCTTGTATACTTGTCTTTGAAAATTAAGTTGATCTTGTTGATCGCCCATTGCGACAAGCCCTTGGCCATCTTCGATCCGTATGAACTGATCAAGGTGAGGATGAACTTCAAGACCGATGTCTTCGCCGACATTGATACTCATCAAGGTAAGCTGCAAATGGGATCCCGTCCATAAAGCTCTTCGAAAAGCAGTGTTTTGTTTCGTCGCTTGCTCAATATTAACGACAAACGGCTCCTGTCCGTAATCCTTCAGATTAATTGCAGTCGGTGATACATCAGATCGTGATTGATACCCCGCTCCATAGGGAAAAGGAACATACTGATTTGAAAAGTACGTATTTAGTCTCGGCACGTTTACGTAGTAAGGGTAGGGACAAGCATTGTACATGATGTTTCTTGGCGCATGTCTTAAATTAGGACTAAAGCATGTTTGATAAGGATACATCTAGGTCAATCCTTTCATAGGCTGATAACAATAATTTATGCGCTGCATGTAAAGATTGTGCGGATCAGAGGGATGCTCAATCATTTGGGCAAGATCCACAATCATTAGGTGACCCTTGATGGAGTTCGTGCGGGCACCCCTCTTCCATGGAGCATCGTAACAGGCACCCTCTACGTGCATTCCGAATGTACAAATCTACCATCTAGTTAACCCACTCGTTTTTCATGGTAATAAATTCCTAATATTTTTCTCCAAGAAGGCATAAACCGAGTGACAAAGGTGATGTAATGCTGATTTTGTTAAAAATTTAGAATTCTATAAATCTACTGAAAATAGGGAGCGAGACACAAGTCTCGTTCTTTTTTACGGGCTATGGTAGAGATTGTTGGTTGTCTATTGCTTTATTTAATAATCTATCAAATAATGGTTGGCAGGAAGCATCTCGTAAATATGTTTAGAGTGGCTATGGTTTTCGTGGCGGCCTTTATGCTGGCGATTGTGCCTGCACCGTCATTTCGGCACATGCCAAAGGTCAGGTTATGAGAAAGAGAGTGATCATACGTACATCACCAGCTCAGCGACAATCCGCGTGTGGCACCGACCGTTCGGCTGCTTGGTACTTCGACCGAACTGGGCTGGAACTCGACCAGCAAACATCCGAGCACGATCACGCTGAATAAAGATATTGATACACCTGCCTATTCGCAAATGATTCGTGATCCGAAGATTGCTAACTCGATCTGCAGTCTGACAACGATTACGATGGCGATGAATCGCATGGGAGAAAATTTACTGCTCGAAGAAACGGCTTATTATGACTATGACGGCTTTGACAAATGGGTATTCAGCTCAGCACTTGCAGGATGCTACGGCTATAAATCGTATTCCGTGTTCACCGACATCGATGGATTGAAGAAGAAAATTGCCAAAGGATATCCGGCGGCGGTCAGTGTTAAATATACAAATGATCCAACCAACACACGCTATCATTATGTGAAAGGTGCGCCTGGGACAATACCTGGTCATTTGATTCTCGTCAGAGGGCTTAGACGATTGACGGTCAGGACTATGTCATTGTCAACGATTCATTCGCATCATCCGATGATACAGCTGTTCGAAAATATAAGATCGATCAGTTCTAAAAAGCATGGGCAAACGGTGTCGCTTATATTGTTCATGACAAGGAAAAAGGTGCAGGGTACGCCGCAGCGAAACGTGTGCGTGCGTCTTCGCTGCTAACGAAACAGGAAAGCGAATACGCACTTTACGTTGGCAAGAAAAAGATCACTATTCCAGCAAACGTTACCGCAAATGTCAGCCCTCTGACTGAGCAATCTGGTACATTGGCTACACGATTTCCGATGGAAAAAAATACGAAACAGACGCGCAAAAGAAATTTTATTATACGCATGAAACAGTGGACGGCAACATTGCCCTCGATGTTAAAAAGCTGGAAGCAGATCTGAACGGAAAGCATGCGACGCTAACCTTTTATGTGCTCGGCACAGAAGGAAATAATTACGTTGCAAAAATTGAACTGAACAAAAAACATAATAGTCAATAAAACAGATGCATATCACGAATGTGTTGAACCCTCCCATTTTCAAAAAGGAGGGTTTTGTTTTTCTCAATAATTTATTCTTCCCAAGCTCAACCTGATATAACATAGGAGTCTCGAGCTAGACGAAGGGCAAATGATTATTTCAAATAACCGACAACGGTAAGTGATGAGAGCACAGACGTCCCATGTGGCGCACTCTCAATCGCCGCAGTTAGATCTTGTCCGGCTTGAACACCATGATGGCGGCCGTTATGCCAGCCGGGTGCATGCGTCACATCATAGACCTTCCCTTTGACGGCCACATAAGCAGGTTGCCCATTTTGTCCGTTGTATTTTTTCAATTCGGCTAATGTGAATGTTCGCTTATTACTCTGGTTGGAATTTGATTGACTGCTTTGATTTGTACTGTAATTTTTCTTTGTCGCAGTATTCTTATTTTTCGTCAGATAGCCAATGACCGGGACAGCAGATAAAACAGATGTCCCATGCGGCGCACTTTCAATCGCCGCAGTTAGATCCTGTCCGGCTTGAACACCGTGGTGGCGACCATTATGCCAGCCTGATGCGTGGGTTACATCGTAAACTTTTCCCTTAACGGCTACATAAGCAGGCTGCCCATTTTGTCCGTTATATTTCTTCAGCTCAACTAATGTGAATGTTCGTCTATTATTCTTGCTGGAATTCGATTGACTGCTATTCGTTGTGCTGTTATTTGTTTTTGTCACCGCGTTCTTATCTTTCGTCAAATAGCCAACTATTGGAACGGCTGCGAGAACGGATGCCCCATGCGGCGCGCTCTCAATCGCCGCAGTTAGATCCTGTCCGGCTTGAACACCATGGTGACTGCCGTTATGCCAGTCAGGTGCGTGGGTCACATCATAAACCATTCCCTTAACCGCGATGTAAGCGGGTCGTCCGTTTCTCCCGTTATATTTATTTAATTCTGTGAGTGTGAATTTCTGCTTTTTATTTAAACTGAGTTTTCCTGATTGTGACTTGTTCGCCGATTTATTCTGTGGCTGTGCGTCGAGATTTCCGCAGCCAGCTAATAAAAGCATGGCTGTGAGTAGTATATAAACTGTATATTTTTTAATAAATAGCATAATTAGAAACGCTCCTTTTACATTGAAAAATTTTCATAATGAATTTTCTTTTTTTGCACATTCAGCCTACGTAACGTTTCAATAGCCGAATCCATCATCTTCGACGGGCCGCAAATGATATAATGTGTCCGTTTCATTCGATAGTGATGGGCGGCTAAATAACGAATGATTTTTTCTCGATTCAGGTGCCCGGTTTCACCATAATCATTTGCTTCCCTTGATAAAATAGGAACAAAGGTGAAGTTAGGCATTTGTTCGGTTAAAGAAGTAAATAAATTTGGGGAAATCAGATCGCTTTTATTCGGAACGTTCCAAAAAAGAATAACGCGCCGCTTTCTGTTTCTATAGCTTAAGTCTTTTAATATGCTGAGCATAGGTGTAATGCCAATTCCTCCAGCGATGAGTACGAGATCGGATTTGGTGCGGTATGCGCTGTTTCCAAGTATCCCGTAAGGTCCCTCAATTGTCGCGTGCGTTCCAGGAGATAATTTTGGAATCGAAGAGGTGTAGTTTCCAATTGATTTGACCGTGACAGACAGATAACGCCGATCATTTGGATTGGAAGTAATAGAAAAAGGATGTTCTTCTTCTGAAATACCACCATCAAGAATTCGGATAAAAACAAACTGACCTGCTCTATATGGAGGTACATAACCTCGTTCGCGTTTGAAAACAAGAGTATGGATACTTGGCGACTCAGTTGTGATTTGTACAAGAGTATAGGGCTGACGTTTTGCAAGCTTGATTTTAATTATTTTATGGTATAGATAGCAGCCAAAGGCGATTAGAAAATAAACGGTATAAACGCCGCATATCCAGAAATTTTGCCGGTAAAAGGCACTGAATATGAAAACGTGAAGGAAAACTAAAATAATTGCGATGACGTTAGCATTGTGAATCCACACATTATATTTAAAATCAAGAATATGCTTTTTTTCAAGCCAATGTCGAATAAACCCGAGGATCCTAATTCGCCGAGTAATGAAACCGGTCATGAAAATCAGTGAGAGACCAGCGAGAACAAGGAATAGTGTGAGCGCCAGGTCGCCAAATTGACGTACCGTATGCAGATAACCGGACCATATGGCCTCCTCGAGCTGTTTGTGGAGCATCGAGAGCGTGATCGCCACAATTGCGGCGGCACCATGAAATTGGTAGAAATGATTCAACCCAAAAAATCGTTCAATAAATTTGGGACGAGCGCTGATGACAAGCTCAGCCAGCAGCCATGTGTAGGAGATGGATCCAAGGACCATAGGTAATAAATTTCTTAGTGTTTGATAGGCCGGCGGATTCGCTGCATAGACGATCCAAATTGCCGGGAGAGGGCTCAATAAATAGATAAGCAAAATCATCGCTCTCATTAGTTTTAACATGTCCTTTGTCCTCCAGTGCAGAAGGTTTGATAGATTACAATAGTAATTATAATAATTATTAAATGAAAAAATCTTTAAAGATAGATGAGAAGTTGCACAGAAAATAAAAGAAACAAGGATTAAGTTAGAAGTTTATTTTTGAGTGGGTTCAATAGAGGAAAAGATTTGTCTTTAAGTGAAAAGGAATAGATAAGAGAAACTTTGTGAGGTAAGAAGATGGGGGATGGCAGCGATGAAAGCATTATAGTTAAAAATAAAGGACAATGGAAAAAGATGAGTATTGAGGATGTTCCAAATCCTCAACCAAAACAGGGGGAAGTCTTGGTTCACACTGTTGGTTTGAATCCTGTAGACTATAAAAACTGCAACAGCAGGACATCTGCGATGGTCCTAAAGACCCTTTTGTTTCATTTTTCAATCTATGGACACATTTTCATCTTGTATCTCCATTGATGAGGGTTAATATACGTATTATTAAATAATAAGATGAAAATAAGCAGGTTCGAAGAGATGACGCTTGGTAGTGAAAGCTTGAACAGAACTGTATTTTTAACCGTCTTGTCAGGTAGCCTGCCGGAGCAAAAGTAAGTGGATGCTCTTTTGCTACGTTTCTTTGATCCAGCACAATAGGGAGATATATTAATAATATGAAGCCAAACGATAAAATCTATTGCGATTACTTGAAAATCCTGAAAGAAGAATTGATTCCTGCCACGGGTTGTACCGAGCCGATTGCTGTTGCCTATGCAGCGGCGAAAGCGCGGGAGCTGCTGGGAACTTTGCCTGAAAGCTGCACCATAACGGTGAGCGGAAATATCATTAAAAATGTTAAGAGCGTCGTTGTTCCCAATACGAATGGTTTGAGAGGCATCAGTGCGGCGGTTGCGGCCGGGGTTATCGCGGGTAACGCTTCGCGGAAGTTGGAAGTGCTGGCAGACATCAAAGAAACGGACAAAACACGTATGCTTGAATATATGGAGACCCATCCGATCACAGTTGTTCCTGCTGATAACGACATTGTTTTTTATATTGCTGCTACGCTCAAAAATGGTACGGATGAAGCAACCGTTGTGATCGAACAGTATCATACAAATATCGTCCATATGACACGAAGTGGAAAAACATTGTATGACTCGGGCTCTGGATCAAAGGAAAAGACCCGATTGACTGATCGAAGCTGTCTCAACGTTCAGGATATCGTTGATTTTTCCGACAGTGTGCGCATTGAAGACATATCAGAAGTGATTGGGCAGCAGATCGATTATAATGCTGCAATCTCTGTCGACGGTCTGAAAAATAATTGGGGGGCGAATATCGGCAAGGTGCTGCTGAGTGCTTATGGTAACGACGTGAGAACACGTGCCCGGGCTGCAGCGGCAGCAGGATCGGACGCTCGGATGGGCGGATGCGAAAAGCCAGTCGTTATCGTCTCAGGGAGCGGCAACCAGGGGATGACTGCGTCCCTTCCAGTGATTGAGTATGCAAAGGAGTTGCACGTATCCCGTGACAAGCTTTACCGTGCTGTTGTACTGTCCGATCTTGTCACAATCTATCAGAAGACGGGAATAGGCCGCCTCTCTGCTTTCTGCGGGGCGGTCAGTGCGGGCTGCGGAGCAGGTGCGGGAATCGCTTATCTTTATGGCGGAGATTATGATGTGATTGCTCACACCATCGTGAACACCCTCGCTATCACTTCGGGCATTGTCTGTGACGGGGCTAAGCCTTCGTGCGCAGCCAAAATATCAGCGGCGGTGGATGCAGGTATCCTCGGATATAATATGTACAAAAATGATCAGCAGTTTTTAAGCGGAGACGGCATCGTCACAAAAGGAGTCGACAACACAATCCATAATGTCGGCGTTCTGGCAAAAAAAGGGATGCGGCAGACCGATCGTGAAATTATAAAAATTATGCTTGGACAGACGCAGGAATGTACGAACGCGTCTGTTGATTGAAACACAAACAAAAACTTACTACACACATGAAACATCAGACGGCAACATTGCGCTTGATGTCAAGCAGCTGGAAACAGATTTGAACGGAAAAAGTGCAAAGCTAACCATTTATGTGCTTGGCACGGAAGGGAACAACTACATCGCAAAGCTTGAATTGAACAAAAATAATCACGGCCATTAAAATAAACGCATTTCACAATATTTTGCCCTCCTGGTTAAACTACCGGGAGGGTCTTGTTTTCCTTCAATACTGATTCAAGTTTTAGGGGATACAGATGCTAAAATAATAATTGAATACACTAGAGTTTGTGCAGCTTGTTCCCTAATTTCAATTAAATGATATATTAGATGTAGTAAGTAAAACAGAATGAAAGGAGCTGTTAAAATTGAAATGGGAGCAAATTCGTGAACACTATCCAGAACAATGGGTACTTGTTCAAGCAATCTCTGCCTACTCAAAAAATTCAATCCGCTATCTTGAAGAACTATCAGTCATAGCAAATTTCCCCGAATCCACTTTGGCCTGGAAAGCATACAAAAAACTACATTTAGCCGACCCTACTCAAGAATATTATATTTTTCATACAGATCATGAAACTCTAGAGGTAAAAGAACAGAAATTTATTGGAATTAGGAAACAGCTCCAATGAATATTCTTATAAAAGATGGACTGCCAATCGTATCTGTGTCACTTGCCTATAAGAGAGCTATGATTCAATTAGATGACGTACTTTTAGATACAGGATGTTCAAACACAATCTTTGATACGGATGAAGTTGAAAAAGTTGGACTTATCATAGACAGCAAAAATGGCAGACCGAAAAGAATGTATGGCGGTTGGTGGTGAAAGTGAATTGTGCTACGAGCAAATCGTAACAGATTTAGCTATCGAAAATTTTTCAATGGGTTCATTTCAGATTCAATTAGGATTGACCAAGGAGACGTATGGGTTTAAAGGAATTCTTGGAGTTGATTTTATGATGAAATCCGGCTTAATTATCGATTTTCATAAAAACGTGGCATTTAGAGAATAGAAAAAAATAGCTAACCTCACTTAGGTACGTAATGGTGAGCCTATAATAAATGACAATATCTAAACACGATGACAGGATACCAGCTTTTTTAGATGGTATTTTTTCTTTGTGAAATTGAACTAATGGTGATTATGTAAGGGGGCTTAAAAACTTTTGAACGATAGGAACTAAATTAAAAATAGTGGAAATGTCATCTGAACATTGTCGCTGTATCACAGCGTAAGTTCGTATGGTAAAATGGTTCTAAAAACCCTAAGGGGAGTTAGAACATGGGATCCGAATTAAACTCAAAATTATTTAGTGCTGCGGACCATTTACGTAGTAAGATGGATGCATCAGAGTACAAGGACTACTTATTAGGACTGATTTTCTATAAATATCTTTCGGATAAATTGCTAGAGAAAGTTGTTGAATTGGCAGATGAATCGTTAGAAAAATATGATACTCAGGATAAACAAACAGATTTGTATCATGAACTTCTGGCCGATAAAGACACGAAAAGTGATTTGATTGAAACTTTAGTTGATACGTTAGGTTATGATATTGAACCAAAATATCTATTTAACAAATTGACAGATCAAGCAAAACAAAATGTTTTTCAGTTGAATGACTTAAATAAAGCATTTATCGATTTGTCTACCAAATATGATCAGTTTAATGGTTTATTTGACGATGTCGATTTGAATTCAAAAAAACTAGGGTCAGATGATCAACAACGTAACATTACGATTACAGAGGTATTGAAGAAGCTTAATGATGTTGATGTAATTGGTCATAATGGTGACGTCATAGGTGATGCTTATGAGTTCCTCATCTCTCAGTTTGCTTCTGAAGCTGGGAAGAAGGCAGGGGAATTTTACACACCGCACGAAGTATCGGATATGATGGCTCGGATCGTGACCATTGGACAAGAATCTAAAAATTTGTTTAGTGTATTCGATCCAACCATGGGGTCAGGTTCCTTAATGTTAAATGTCCGGAATTATTTGAACTATCCGGACAGTGTGAAATATCATGGGCAGGAGCTTAATACAACTACATATAATCTAGCTAAGATGAACCTCATTCTGCATGGGGTTGATAAAGAAGATATGCGCTTGCGTAATGGCGATACGTTGAATAAAGATTGGCCAACGGATGAACCGTATACGTTTGACGCGGTTTTAATGAACCCGCCGTATTCTGCTAAATGGTCGGCGGATACAACATTCTTAGATGATTCTCGTTTTAACCGTTACGGACGATTAGCGCCAAAATCAAAAGCGGATTTTGCCTTCTTATTGCATGGATATTATCACTTAAAAGATTCCGGGACGATGGCGATTGTTTTGCCACATGGTGTGCTCTTCCGTGGTGCTGCCGAAGGAGTGATACGAAAGAAATTATTAGAGGATGGCAGTATTGACACTATTATTGGTATGCCTGCAAACCTTTTCTTCGGAACGTCCATTCCGACAACCGTCATCATCTTAAAGAAAAACCGTACAAGCCGAGACGTTTTATTTATCGATGCGAGTAAGGAGTTTACGAAGGGCAAGAACCAAAACAAACTTACAAAAGAAAATATAAATAAGATTGTTGATACATATAAAAAACGTGAAGATATTGAGAAATACGCCCATGTTGCTAGCTTTGATGAAATAAAAGAGAATGAATTCAATTTGAACATTCCTCGTTATGTCGATACATTTGAAGAAGAGGAACCTATTAACATTATTGAGTTGAGTAAAGAAATAGTCTCCTTAAATGAAGAAATTGCTCAGTCTGAAAAAGAATTTTTGAAACTACTGGACGAGTTAAAAGTAACAGACGAGTCCAAAGATATCATCGCAGCAACAAAGGCGGTGTTTCAATAATGGAGAAAAGGAGGGTAACACCTCAGATACGATTTGATGGCTTTTTTGACGATTGGGAACAGCGTAAGCTGGGGAATGTGACCGATGTTTTTGATGGAACGCATCAAACTCCTGATTATAAGGAGGAAGGAGTTATGTTTTTATCTGTTGAAAATATCAAGACATTACATTCCGAAAAATACATTTCCGAAGAAGCATTTGAAAAAGAATTTAAGTTTAGACCTGAAAAAGGTGACGTGCTTATGACTCGTATTGGGGATATCGGAACTGCAAATGTTGTTGAAACAGATGGACCAATTGCTTATTATGTAAGCCTTGCACTGCTAAAGCAGAAACAACTTAACCCATATTTTTTGCAAGCGAGTATTCATTCGCCATCAATGCAAAAAGAAATCTGGAGACGAACGTTGCACATTGCGTTCCCGAAAAAGATTAATAAAAACGAAGTAGCAAATGTGCCTATCAAAATTCCTAGTCATAAAGAACAAGAGGACATTGGCACTTTTTTTCAGAACCTCGACCACACTATCACCCTTCATCTGGAAAAGCTTTACAAGCTGAGGCGCATAAAAAAAGGCCTTCTGCAGCTCATGTTCCCGCAAAATGGTGAAACAGAGCCTCGGCTAAGATTTACTGGTTTTGTGTCGTCATGGGAGCAGCGTAAGTTGGGGGAACTGATAGAAGAACACGTTGAAGTTGTTCCAGGAACGACTGACATTCCTGTTGCTACATCATCACGAAAAGGGTTATTTTTGCAGAATGAGTATTTTAAAGGGGACAGAACAGGAATAGATGAATCAGTCGATTTTCATCTTGTACCTAAAGAATACATTACATATCGGCACATGTCAGACGACTCGATTTTCCACTTTAATCAAAATGACTTAGGGACTGATGTATTGGTCTCTCAAGAATACCCAGTGTTCAAGTCAAATGACTTATCGGATCAACGTTTTATTCTTGCTCATCTTAACAATGCACCATTATTTTTGAACTTCTCAAGAATGCAAAAGAAAGGTGGAACACGTGTCCGTTTGTATATCAAAGTATTGAAAGAATATGGGCTAAAGGTTCCGTCAATTGAAGAACAACAGAAAATTGGAACAATTTTCCAAAATATCGACCATCTCATTGCTCTTCATCATGAAAGAATTGACAAACTAAAAAAATTAAAAAAGGCCTATTTACAACTCATGTTCATATAAAAAATTATTGGCGGGAATTAGAAAACTTCTAAATAATTAAAGTGATGATTCATTCATCGACTATTATTTAGGAGGTTTTATTTTGGCAAGAAAGAAAAAATCAGATCAATTGTTTCATGAGTACTTCGAAGAATGGATTGAATTATACAAAGTTGGTGCCATTCGATCTGTTACACTCCAGAAATATTACATGAGTCAACAAAGGATTGTTGAATTAGCTCCCCATTTAAAAATTGGTGAACTAAATCGAAAACAGTACCAGCAATTATTGAATGATTATGCATTGACCCACGAAAAGCAAACAACTATGGATTTTCATCATCAATTGAAAGGCGCAATTCTCGATGCCGTGGATGAAGGCTTAATTGAGAAAAATCCAACCAGAAAAATAATCATAAAAGGAAAGAAGCCTGGCGAAAAGAAAATAAAATTTCTAAACCAGTTTGAGGTTCAGGCGCTACTAAGGCAATTGAATCTCACAGAAGAAATAAATTGGGATTGGTTTATCCTCCTGGTTACAAAAACAGGGCTACGATTTTCAGAAGCATTAGCGCTTACTCCGGATGACTTTGATTTCTCAAAGCAAAAAATAATAGTGAGCAAGACTTGGAACTATAAAGGAACAATGGGAGAGTTTCAACCTACTAAAAACGAATCGTCTAAGCGTAAGGTTCAAATTGATTGGCAAACAGCAATGCAATTTTCTCAACTAATAAAGAATGCGGACAAAAATAAACCGATTTTCGTGAAGAGCAGAGTTTTTAATTCTACCGTAAATAATCACTTAAGAACATTATGTATGAAAGCCGATATACCAATAATCACCATTCACGGACTACGGCATACGCATGCATCACTTCTGCTTTTTGCCGGTGTGTCAATTGCGAGCGTAGCAACAAGATTAGGTCATTCAAGCATGACAACCACACAAGAAACTTATCTTCACATTATTCACGAATTAGAAAATCAAGATAATGACAAAATCATGCGACATTTATCTCTGTTAATGTAAGTAAGCATTTAAAAAGGTACATTGTATGTGCCTTTTTAAATAAACATTTTTTGTAAGTAAGCTTTTTTAAGTGATTGTAGCTTTTCAAGCTTAGTTTGATGAAGAGCGATAGTGTGGTCGAGATCCTTGAAAAAAACACCTATTTTTGTTTGTTCTTCATGATTTAATGGTAGCCACACTTTCGTTTCATTTAGAATTTCTGTGTTAATTGATGGCATTGTCTGTCCAACAGCACGTGAAATTACGTCATTACGAACTCTTTCAGTTGATAACTCGTAGTGCATGTACTCACTGCTTAAATCATAATTCGTCCTCACACGCAAAACCCGACCGGAGAATAGCCAACCATGATGATATTCAGTCACAACTGCATTTATATCAACTGATCCCACTCGTGAAAAAACAATATCACCAGTGTGGAGCACGTATCCTTGAAGACGTATTACGTCTTCCTTGGAAACTTGCGGAATGGACACTTTGTTTGTTGGCAGTAACCCATTTTTAAAATGTTCAGTTGTAATGATTGGAGTACCATTTTCTACGTAGTCATCCGCATGCAACGTACTTCCGAATGGTCCGGTTCGAACTTCTGAGATATCCCCCAACTTACGCTGTTCCCATGGAGACACAAAGTTAGCGAATCTGAGCTGAGGCTCAGTTTCACCACTTTTGGGGAATATTAGCTGCAGAAAAGCTTTTTTTAAGCGCCGTAGCTTGTCTCGCTTCTCCTGATGAAGGGTGATAGTGTTGTCTAGCTGTTTGAAGAAAGAGCCGATTTTTGTTTGTTCTTGTTCTTTAGGTATACTGATAAGTGCTTCTTTTAAGTCATTTGAATTGATTGATTCAAATGTAGAACCTGTACTATATCTCGTCCAAAATCCATTAGATTTCATTTTATTTAACGTTTGAAAAACAAACTCATTCCCTTTAATCCCTGCAACACCTCGTCCAATAACCACATCGTATTGAGTTCTCCCAACATCTCCAACAGGTGCACGAACACTAAGGATGATATCTCCTTTATCCGCAGTTTTGGTAACTTGCTTAGTCCAAACACGTGGTACAACCCTACCATTTTTAATGTCTGCATTACCTTGAACTAAAATATGATCATCGGGATTTTCTGTATAATTTTCTCCATTAGGTGATTGTCCCATAGTAATATTAACAACTTCCCCCAACTTCCGCTGTTCCCATGTTTTAGAATCAGCTTAAAAACGCAACTGGGAGCACTGTCATGATATAATTTAATAGTGCTTATCCGAAAAACTTAGGTTGCAACGAAGATGGGGAAGTAATAATGAAAAATCCACTGTATGATGAAGCAGAAGTAGAGCGTTGGATGATTGTCATATTGAATGAAGGTCATAATAAGAGGAAGATACTGAATTAAAAAATTTCTTAGACTCAAAGATAATATACGAGGGTGAGTAAGATGCTGCAAAATAAATTAGGGATTACTAATTCAGTGGAGCTTGCGCGAGCGGAAGAAAAAATCAGTAAAACAAAGGCGATTGCGTTATTTGAAACAGGTGTTTTAAATCGTTTGACTCCAGGAACTTTTGCAACGTTGGCAAAAATTCACGCCTATCTTTTTGATGAGATTTATCATTTTGCGGGCAAGGTTCGTGATGTCAATATCGCCAAGGGAAATTTCCGCTTTGCATCTGTAATGTATTTAGATGCTGCACTAAAGCATATTGATGAGATGCCGCAGTTTACTTTTGATGAAATTATTGAAAAGTATGTGGAGATGAATATTGCTCACCCATTTCGTGAAGGAAACGGGCGAAGCACGCGCATCTGGCTTGATTTGATACTAAAAAAAGAGTTGAAACAGGTTGTGGACTGGAGTCAGGTTGATAAGGATGACTACTTGTTGGCAATGGAACGCAGTCCGATTAAGGATATTGAAATCAAACATTTGTTAAAAGAGGCTTTGACGAGCAAGGTGAATGACCGTGACGTGTATATGAAAGGCATTGACGCCAGTTATTATTACGAAGGGTATATCGTTTATAAAACAGATAAGTTAAGGGAGGGCAAAAATGATAAGTGAAAAGGCAGATATAATACAATGTTTGTTAATTGATCTGGAACAAATAGTTGTACACTTGAATGAGTACACGGCTAACTGCGTCATTCATTAATTACTTGTTCCCAGGTATCAACACTCGCTTAATGACACAACAGATAGCACTATCATGATATAATTTGGGAGAATTTATCTAGGAAAAATGCATGCTGTAACGAAGGTGGGGAAGTAATAATAATGAAAAATCCACTCCATGACGAAGCAGAAGTAGAGCGTCGGCTGATTGAAGTGCTCGGTGAAGGTCATAACCAATGGAATTATTGTCCGGATTTAAAGTCGGAAGACGACTTATGGCAGAACTTACGTAAAAAAATAACTCAAAATAATTTATCAGAACTTGGTGATTACCCAATTACTGATAAAGAATTTGATAGCATAAAGACTGAATTATTATTACATACTCAAACTCCTTTTGACGCTGCAAAATGGCTAAAAGGGGAGAATGGAATTGCTCGTATTCACATAGAACGGGAAGATGTTTCGCTTGGTTCGCTATCATTAATCTTGTATTCTAATCAAGACATAGGTGGAGGAATTTCTACCTATGAAGTGGTTCATCAAATTGCGAAACAAAAGATCGAGATGGAAGGTCGAAATCGACGTTTTGATGTCACCCTATTAATTAATGGGCTACCGATTGTTCAAATTGAATTGAAACAGGTTAGTGCAAAAGATGGGGTATTTCAGGCGTTCAATCAAATAAAAAAATATGCTGAAGAAGGAATGTTTCGAAATAATATATTTTCTACTTTGCAGCTGTTTGTCATTTCCAATGAACAGACAACGCGTTATTTTGCCAATGCCTCACCAAAAGATATGTATAAGAAGTCTGTCTTTAGTTGGCGAACTAAAGATAATCGTAAAGTAGACAATCTCTATGAATTTGTCAAACAAGTTCTGAATATTCCGGATGCTCATCGGTTGATTGCTAATTATATGATTGTCAGCGAAGACCAAGACAACAAAGCATTAATGGTTTTACATCCATATCAAATCCATGCGATTGAAGCTTTGTTTACCTCTGCGATGAAACATGAGTCAGGTTACGTTTGGCATGCGACAGGATCAGGGAAGACATTAACGAGCTTTGTTTCAACGAAGTTATTAGCACGTAAACCAGGCGTTGATCGCACGATTATGTTGATTGACCGAAAAGACTTGGACAATCAAACCACCACGGAATTCACAAAATTTGCTTCAGAATTCAATACGGGTATTTCTTCAGGCAGTGCAAAGTCGAATAGCCTGATTGTAGGTACAGGTAGTGCGAAGGAGTTAAGTGCAACGCTCTTAACTGATGCGAATTCCAATACGGTGATCATTACCACACGTCAAAAACTAGAAGCCGCGTTGCGCTATGCGCAAAGACAAGAAGAGCGAAATGGAACACAACGATTTAAGAAATTACTTGGCCGACATATTGTCTTTGTTGTTGATGAATGCCATCGAGCGTTAAGTGCGGAAGGTATGGAAGCCATTAAAAAATTTTTTCCCAATTCAACCTGGTTTGGCTTTACAGGCACGCCCATATTTGATGAAAACAAAAAACAAGCTCAAGGTCAATTGGCTCGAACAACCTGTGATCAATACGGCGAAGTGCTCCATACCTATACAATTAAAAATGCCTTAGATGATGGCGCTGTCTTAGGTTTTCAGGTCGAACATGAAGATACGATTGACTCTAATTCTTTGAATAATTACATTTATAAACAATTGAAAGTAAACGAAAAGTACGCGAGCTATAGTGTGGATGGAATTAATGATCTGATTGATCAAAAGGATGGGATCAAAAAAGAACAGTACCTGGAACCTACTGTTTTTGAACGTGACGAACATATTCAAAAGGTGTTGCATAAGATTTTCCGCCCGGATAATGCCTATATCAAATTTGATTTTCAAAATGGTCACCCGCAAAAATCTGCTATTTTGACGACCAGCTCGATTGATATGGCAAAACGTTATTATTATGCGATCAAGGAACTAACTAAAGATCCAGAGTGGTTAACTAAAGAATTTTCCGATCATCCCATGCGAACAGGACGTATCATTGAAGATCCTGACTTTCCACGAATCGCGATTACATATTCGGTTCAAGAAAATGAAGATCATGCGAAACAAATTCAAGATGAAATGGAAAAAATCATCAAACAATATAATACGTATTACCATACTGCTTGGTCTATAGAGGATCTTGAACGTTACAATGGCGACATCAATAATCGACTGGCTCGTAAGAAGGCAGAGTTTAAAGAATTTGGGAAACAAATTGATCTTGTGATTGTTGTGGACCGCTTACTGACTGGCTTTGATGCACCGACAATCCAAACGCTGTTTGTGGATCGCAACCTAAGTTATGCAAACCTGATCCAAGCGTTCTCTCGTACCAACCGAACCTATCCGGGAAAGAGCAAGGGATTGATTGTCACCTTCCGTAAGCCTTATACAATGGAGAAGAATGTGGCAGAAGCGATAAAGCTATACTCATCGGAACAAAAAGAAACTAACCTCGTGTATCCAACCTATGACGAATCGAAGAAGCGATTCATCAAAGCACATAAAGTATTAACATCAATACCTAACTTAGCAGATATTGACGAGCATTCGCCAGTTAATATGCGAATTGATTTTGTGAAAGCATTCCAGGAACTGAATCATTCTTATGAAGCGCTTGTCACCTATGATGACTATAATGATGAAATGGAAAAATCAAAAGTACTTCAAGAACAAGTCCAAACATTAGACGAATATAGGGGTGTCTATAATACGGTGAAAGGATCATTGCCAATTGGTCCGGTTGGTATAGGACCGGACTTATCAGAAATTGAATTCTTTGGAGAAAATGCGAAAAAGGCGTACGATATTGATTCTGCGTATATTGATCGACTATTAGACACTTATACTGCACATAATCAAGATATCCGTGATGAAATTGAAAAGGCACTTCAAAAATTGAATAAAGCGGAAAATGTCAAACAAATCTATCGGAAAATATTGAATGCGATTGATAACAAGGAGATTGATCCGGGTGAAGATGTTCTTGTTGTGAAGCGTCGGTATTTCACACAAGCTCGTAATCATGTGATCGAGGTGTTTGCGAATACCTGGTTTGTGGATAAAAATGAGCTCTATTCATCAGCAATTCAATATGTAGTGGGGGCAGACCCCATACCGAATATCGGAAGTATCATTGACAGTAAACGATTTGATCAATACAAAGTTGTTCATTCAGATGCCAAACCACTGAAATATGGTCCAGAGATGAAACGTCAATGGAGAAAAACACTGGATGAATTTGTTGTTCCGCTGGATGATGAATTGAAATAAAAATAATTTTTTCGATTACGTTATTTTATCTTCTCATGATCCTCATCAATTATCTTGAGTTGCTTACAGGGAGGGACTTACGTTGGCGGAATCTGTACAGGAACATGCGAGGCGGCTGCATGAGCAGTATATTGCGCTCGATGCTCATTTTGATCTTTTAATGGAAGTAGACCTGCGAAGGAAGCTCGGTTATCGAAAAGTCATTGAAACAGAGTTTCTGCCGATACTTCGTGCAGGCGGAGTGAGCGCTCTGGTGTGCTCATTGTTCATTTCCAGTGAGTATTTGCCGGAAATGGGGTTGAAAATGGCGCTTGATCAGGTGAGCGCTTTGTATTCGGAGATTGAGGAATCACCTGATGAAATTCAGCTATGTACGACTTATGATGACATTTTAGATGCGCATGCTCATCGTAAACTCGCAATCTTACTTTCTCTCGAAGGTGTGGATCCGTTAACGAATGATCTAGGACTCTTACAGATTTTTTATAAATTAGGTGTGCGTTTTGTCGGACTGACATGGAGCAGACGTAATTTTGCTGCTGACGGAAGCCATTTTCATGCTGTAGATGAGGGACATCAGGGTGGGTTGACAGAGTTCGGCATTCAGCTGGTTAAAGAGGCAGAGAAGCTGAATATGATTATTGATGTCAGTCATTTGAACGATGTCGGCCTGATCGATGTCCTGGAACGGACAAGTACGCCGATTATCGCCTCACATTCCAACGCGCGTTTTATTGCCTCATCGATGCGCAATCTGACCGATGAACAAATATGTGACTTGGCGATTAGGGGTGGCGTGATCGGTATGAACGGGTTTAATGCATTTGTATCCGATACTTATGAAGATGGCGATGTCGGTCATTTAATCGATCACCTTGATTACATTGTCAATCTTGTGGGGATCGAGCATGTTGGAATCGGCTTGGATATTTGCAACTTCCTGAGTGAAATTCCGCTTAAGCCTGCGGGGCACACGCGCGACTCATATGACGTGATTGCCAGCCATAAAGATCTTCCTCTTTTCACGGAAGAATTGATTCGCCGCGGCTACAGCGATAATGAAATCGGCTTGATAATCGGCGGCAATTTTTTGAACTTATATAAGAAAATTTTTAAATAATCACTAGGCGAGCGGCACGATTCTAGTACCATGCACTTCTTGAATTGGTAACTTTTTTGCCACTTCAACAATATTTTCTGTAGAAATGCCTCCGCCGGGCAAAAGGATTAATCGGCCGTCCGCATACTGAATGAGTTGCTGCAAATGATCAAAATGGCGCTCAATTGGTTCGTCCATCGTTCCTCCATGGGTCAGAATACGTTTAACACGATGGGCAGCCAGCCAATCAATGGCAGTATGCTGTGCCTTGTTATCTAATTGGTCGAACGCCATGTGAAAAGTGATGTCCAGATTGCCGGCTGCCTCAATCAATTTATTTGTTGCTGTTTTATCCAGTTGATACTGTTCGGTCAGGCAACCGAAGACAATGCCGTCGGCTTTAAGCCGACGCGCCTGCTCGATGTCCGCGCACATCATACGGACTTCATCATGAGAATAGACAAAATTTCCGCACCGCGGTCGGATCATCACCATCACCGGTACGTTGCGGGAGTGGCAGTAAGGAATAGTATGCGCCGCCACACCATAGCTGACAGTGGTGCCACCAACAGCCAGATTGTCACAAAGTTCAATGCGATCGGCACCATGATCAATGGCCGCAGGAATTTGTGTGAAGTTTTCTGCGCAAAACTCTTTTATAAGTATTGTCCGCACCCCGTTTCCTTATGAAGATAGAGTACCATGAATGAGGAAGTTGTGCTTCAAATAAAAGTGGTTAGGGAGATGGCATTGTGTATAGCAATTGGTCCGATTATGTACAAACTTCAGAAGAACTTTACCGATCCAGAGCATTGCGTTTTCATGATGGGAACAAAACAAAATGGTTGGACTTGTTGCGGATTCAAGACGGTATGTCCGTACTTGAAGTCGGGTGCGGCAGCGGTTTGTTCGCTCATCGAGTCAAAACCTATTTACCGCACACGACAGTCACCGGACTTGATTTTGACTCGGGGCATATTGCTTTTGCGAAAGCAAAATCTCATGAACTTGGACTGGATTGCATGTTTGCTAATGGCGATGCTACTGCTATGCCTTTCACTGATCAAACCTTTGATTTGTGCTATTCATTCACGGTCATGGAACATATTGAACCTAACGCTTTTTTACATGAACAATACCGTGTCTTAAAACCTGGGGGAACAATAGCCGTGCTTACAGTATTGCCAGGGCTGAATCTGAGTGGTGAAAATTGGCAACCGACCGCCGGAGAAGAACAAAAACTATTTGAGAAGGCATTCCAGGCCGCGCCCGAGGCACCAATTCAGATTCGGAAGTATCCGCTATCAGTGTCAGAGTATGCACCAATAATGGAGAAAAACGGATTTCGAGACATTAATGTCAACGTGATGTCACTGGTGAGCTATGCACCAGATAGTGCTGATGTGCCGGTTGAACGCGCAATTGAGTGCATCAATGTGAATCGTTTGTTCATGTTAAATAGCATGAGCAAGGCGCTTAATTTGAATCCTGCTGCATTAACCAAGCAAGAACGAAGCCGTTTGAACGAGTTAATCAATCACCGGTTTGATGAACGTATCCATTGCTATGAAAATGGGGAAAAAATGTGGGATATTGCAACGATAAATGTTGTGGCACTGACCGGAAGAAAAAACTGAACGTGTTTTTTTTATGAAGTATATAGGCTATATGTAACGAAAGGATGCGTTGACATGCTTGAAATTATGAAAGCGGTTTTGGCAAATGCTGAGGACCTCAGGTTCGTGCATGCGACATCATGGAAACAGGCATATCGAGGTATTGTCCCGCAAACGTTTCTAGATCAGTTGACGTCAGAATCGCGAGCGACTTTTTTTAGAAAAGCGATTTCCATCAGTCAACATGAATTTTATGGTGCCTATTTAAAAGGAAAGCCTGTAGGAATGATGTCGATTGGCCATTCAAGGGACAAAGATGCGTCTGAAGATACTGCGGAAATCAGTGCAATTTATTGCATTGCTGATGTATGGGGAACGGGTTGTGGCAGACAGCTTATGGATTTTGCCGTAAACCATTTGAAGAAGCACGCCTATCATACGATCTCTTTATGGGTGTTTGAAGAGAACCGACGGGCGAGAAAATTCTACGAAAAATACGGCTATACGTTTGATGGGACGAAGGAACAATCGGATATTAGCGGGAAGCAGATGACTGAAATGCGTTATATTTATCAGCTATAGGATCGAAAAGGATTTTCTGTTAATAGTCATTAAATTAAATGAGATTGTAGTTTATTGATAGAGCAGTTTTTTGCAGTATCCGTCTATATTTTAAAGAAACTAAGAGACAGTGGTTAAAATCATAGAAAGTGGGGGTGTGGTCATGAGTGATGACAAAGAAACACCTGAAAAAAGAAGAGAAAGACTGAGACAAGAAGAATTAAAAAGAAATCCAACCGGAACTTTGAACGATGCGTTTAATAGGGCAAAAAATGGCAGTCTTGTTGATTTAGTGGGCAGCTTAGGCTGGAAGGGGATTGGACTACTTATCCTTGTCATCACAATAGGTTTTATTGTCGTATCAATATTTTTAAAGTAAAGAGCCATTGCTCAATGAATGTGAGAAATGATTGAAGGATAAAAGGTATAATGAATACAATCGTATTCACATCCAGAAATGACGAAATGGAAGGCTTTTATCATTGCAGAGGTTTTCATTCAATTGATGGTATGGTCAAGATGTGAAAAAAACTTGAATCGAAGGTAATGAGAGAATGACTACTGCAAATGAAAAATGGTTAGCTATTCCTAAACAAACTCGAGAACAATTGAAGCGAAATGTCTTTTGCACAAATTGCGGCAAAGCAGTTGAAATTGTAGGTTATACGATTAATAGGGATCGTTTCGGTATTATCTTAAAGGGAAAATGTGCGGAATGTGGCCATGATGTTGCACGTGTAATTGAAAATGATTAACAGTGTTCTTGAGAACCTGTGCATTGTCGAAAGGAAAACACATATATGCTGAATTTAATCAAGCCACCGATGCTTAAGCCTGGTGACACGGTGGCAACGGTCAGCTCGTCGTGGGGCGGAGCTGGGGACGAAGCAATTAACTGGCGTTACTTGCAAGGGAAGCAACGCTTGGAACAAGTTTTCGGATTAAAAGTAGTTGAAATGCCAAACACTTTGAAAGGCACGGAGTATGTTTACAAACATCCGGAAAAACGGGCAGAGGATTTGATGCAGGCTTTTGCCGATTCATCGATTAAGGCTATTATTTCCTGCATTGGCGGCAGCGACAGCATCCGCATGCTCCCTTATATTGATTTTGATGTGATCCGCAACAATCCGAAAATCGTGACCGGCTATTCGGACAGTACAGTTACTCACTTTCTCTGTCTTAAAGCGGGGATCTCAAGTTTTTACGGCTTGTCGCTGCTGAATGATTTTGCTGAGAACGTCAAAATGTCCGACTATACTTTGGAGTGGGCGAATAAAGTGCTCTTCAGTAGTGCGCCAATTGGTGAGATTCCGGTTTCTAAGGAATATACAGCGCAGCGCCTTGAATGGGTGATCGGAAATAAAAATGTACTAAGAAAATTCGAGAAAAATACGGATTACGAACTCATACAGGGAACGGGAATAATAACCGGGCGCCTGATCGGAGGTTGTCTGGAAGTCATTGACATGATCAAAGGTACCTCACTTTTCCCGGAATTAAACGACTTCGATGATGCCATACTTTTTCTTGAAACATCTGAGGAAATGCCTCCGGTTTGGCTGCTTGAAGACAGTTTGAGAAGCTATGGCATGATGGGCATTTTTGATCGAATTAATGGCCTGGTTTTCGGCAAACCGTTCAGAGGAACGTTTTACGAAGAATATAAGGAAATTATTAAAAGAATTCTGGCGGAATTTAGCAAAGAAGAACTGCCGGTTTTATATAACGGCAGTTTCGGTCACAACGAACCAAAATGTCTCCTGCCATACGGAGCACTCGCTGAGATTCGTTGCGATGAACCCGGTTTTGCTATTTTGGAATCTGGTGTTGTTAAACTGTGAACCTATGTTCTGAGGTGAGTCGATGAATATAAGACAAATGGAGCTTGAGGACCTGCCACAACTCGCAATCTTGTATCGCCAGTTTTGGAATGAAGATTCCAATATCGATCAAATGAAGGCACAATTTAGAAAAATAAATCAGCGTAAGACACACATATTATTAAGTGCTGTTTCAGAGGATCGATTGGTCGGTTCTGTTATGGGTGTGGTGTGTGACGAGCTATACGGAGACTGTCTGCCTTTCTTGGTCATTGAGAACATGATTGTTGATCGTGGTGCTCGACGAATGGGTGTAGGCAAGGCTCTTCTCAATGAATTGGAAAAACGGGCACGGGAAAGACAGTGTTCGCAGATGATTCTTGTGACTGAAAGAAACAGAACGGATGCCTGCGGGTTTTATGAATCCTATGGATTTTTAAAAGATCACAAGGGTTATAAGAAAAAGCTATAGTCCGATATTCAGAAATGTGCTGTCAACCGGAGGAACCTTTTGAACTACTTACCGAATATTTTGAGCATAAGCCGGATCATTTTTGTAATCTTGCTTCTTTTTACATATAAAAACAGCTGGATATTTGTCGTGCTGTACGTATTGACAGGCCTGACCGATATCCTTGACGGCGTCATTGCACGGAAAACTAACAGTCAGAGCAGGTTTGGTACACGTCTGGATTCATTTGCGGATGTCATGATGTATGGCGTTCTATGTGTTTTATTCTTTTATTGGGCCGGGAATCTTCTTGTACCATTTGCTCTATTCATTGTCTTGATCGCCTCTGTCAGAATAATAAGCTTACTCATTGCGGCATATAAATACCATGCGTTTGTCAGCGTGCATACATGGGGAAATAAGCTGGCGGGTCTGCTTATTTTCATGGCTCCCGTTGTATATATTAGTGGATGCTGAATTAGGCTGGTAGAAATTCAGTCTCTTTCCGTATTTTGTAGCTAATCGTTAGGTAGGTATCCTTGATTTTTATGACCAGTAAAAGGGCCAAAGAAAAAAGGCGTAAGACCGTATCGATATTCGCCATCGTGATCCCCATATCAATGGTGACCGCAATCGTTTCAGCGGTTTTGGCGCGTACTAAACCTAGACCGCACTTTTGCTTGATAAAAGCAAAACGACGTTCAATTTCCCCTCGACGATTCTCAGCATCACGTGCTGCTGCGTTGTCGGCGCGCCGTTGCTTTTCATCAACGTTCTTGGGTTTGCGACCGAGCTTGGGTCCTATAATCGTAATGCCTCGCTCTTTGGCAAACGCGATGTTTTCACGATTGCGGTACAGTTTGTCGGCCAACACTTCGTCGGGGTAATGATCGTGCTGTTCTTTATAGCGCTCAATGGCCTTTTGGAAGTCGGTACTTTCATTAAACGCGTTGAAATCGACACGTTCGATTTCGATGATCCCGTCTTGAATCGAGACATCGATTTTCGGACCAAACTCAGTGTTTTGTTTCGCCTTGCCCCGCTTGATTGGGCGCACGTATGGCTGGGACAGACTGACAATCCGATGCTCCACTCGATGTGTCTTATTTCGGTACATGAACTCCTGCTGCGTAAACAGCTGCTGGATCGTGGTCAATCGGCTGCGTTGCTTCTCTGTTAATTCACCGCCTTTTGCGCGCAGCTCGTCGACATAACGCAAGTCACGTCGCACGTATTGCAGTTGCGCTTTGACTTGGTGGCGCGTTTCCTTAGCTGGGCGACAAGGCTTCTTGGTAAAGGTGACATAGGCTTTATGTGCTTCTCGTTTGTACGTCCGTGGAATGGGGACGTTGAGCTGATGAGCCAGTTCCGTAATCATTTTTTCAAGGAAGGTGCGGGCCTGATTGAGTAAGGAATGGTCTTGTGGAAAGCGGATGTTGACTGGCGTGACCGTGGCATCAAGGATCATCGTCCCATCGCTGCCCACACTGCCTTGAAGCCGGTCTTTACACCAAGCGCCCATGATTTGGCGCAACTGGGTACTGATGGGGGCGATCCGTTTTCGAAAATGCGTGAGGGCAGAAGGGTCAAAGGGTCGGCTGACCACGTAAGTGGGACAACCGATGAAGTACTGATAAGCGGGCGTATCCCGAATAGCCTTGACCACATCAGCATCAGAAAGGCCCGTGGACTGCTTAATGAGCTGGGCGCCAAAAAGAAGCCGAAAGGGTTTGCCCGCTCGGCCAAGTGAGGACGGAAAAACGACACGATAAACATCCTCCATCTGGGTCCACGGCAACTGATCCGCGAGCTGAACCCATTTATTCTCCGGGCTTAAGGAGACACCCAATTCCTGACCGAAAGACTCGATCGAAAGTTGAACCGTTTTTGTCCGATAAACCATTCCAAGCACCCCATCTATTAAAAAATGCACAGAAAATCGCATCACAGTGCGTTATTCCATGCATTTATTATACACCAAATAGGAGATTAATGCTTTAAATATAAAGCGTTTTATAATTATTCAGTATCCACTATATTACGTTCAAGAGCGTGGAATTTTTATGGATTGTCGGGTTGGTCGCATTGCTGAGCGCTGTTGAAGAAATGCTCATTCATTTAAAAAGCAAGTCAGCAAATGAAAATAGGCGCAGTATTTTTTTTAAATAGGTGTCTTCAACTTTGACGTAAGCATTGTGAGGGTATAGACTAAATATATTATAGCGCTTACAAAAATGGAGTGATGCACTTGGGTATTGCCTTGGGATTACTCGCGTTATTATTTTCTACGGCGGCTGCAGTCTATTGGTACAATGAGGCTAAAGGAAGAGAAAGTAAAAAATAACTGAATTCGTTTATACTGGCGCATGATGCCGTGACAAATAGGGATACTACTTACAATGAAAGCGCATGATCTTAATGTGCTGTTCACTCTAATCTTTACAGAAATGAGCGATGAATCATTGATGAAATCCGTTGTCATTGCCATGTGCTTTCTTTTGTTGCCCTTTTCCGCATCGGCTGCTGAGAGCAAGATCGATGACGGTACAGCGCCAAGAACTGAGTCGGGGACCTTGTTTATTGGTATGGATGGACAGTTTAAGCGATTTCCAGTTCATGTCCAAGGTACGCTGACTCCTGAAAAACAAATTCAGGAAATCGCACGTCTGACCGGATGGGATCTCTCCCTTGCCGAACCGGTATCAGTTGGACGATTGGGAATGACAGTCGTTTTCAGCGATCAAGCCTCATTTTTCAAATGGCCGCTGTATGATCAGAAAGCTGAATTTGCCGTTCCGGATCTGAGAACCTTGACGTACACAATTTTAGACAGTGTCAGGCATACCTTGCAGTATAATGACTTTTACAATCCCGAGGAGATGGATATCAGCAAACTGAACATTTACTTCGGCCTTTCCGGAGAACGACCGTTTGAAGTGCCGGCGGCCGGTATCAAGCTACCGCTTGATAAACCGTACCCCGGATCCTCAAAACTGCTACATCACTGATCACAAAAGGAGCACATCGCATGTGCTCCTTTTACTTGGTAAGCTGAATTTAAAACAAAAGTCAATTAAACTTCTTCGGTTTCTACTGATTTCTGCGTACTCATGTGAACCTTGCTCAACGTCAGTGAGCCAAAACCGACAGCAAAAATGATGAGCAGACTAAGAATGCCGAAGGATGACCTTCCGGTAAGAGCGGCGCTGAACGCATAAAGTGCCGGTCCGATTACAGCGGCGAATTTGCCGAAAATATCATAAAAACCAAAGAACTCGTTTGAGCGGTTAGCCGGGATCAACTTGGCGAAAAAGGAGCGGCTGAGCGCCTGAATGCCACCTTGGCTTGTACTCACAAGAATCGCAACGACCCAAAACAGCAGTGTCGAGAAGTGAAGCGCGTTTGTATATTCGCTTGATCGATTCGTGTCGGATAAAAAGCTGTCGACATCCGTTTTCATTTTCTGAAGCTCCGCTTTTTCTGTGCTGTTCATGGATTGTGAAAGTTCGTCCATTTGTTTATTAAATGCTTCTGTGCGGTCGGAACTCGCTAGAATGGAACGACCGTTTTTTTCTACAGTATTAATGGTTTGCTGATCCAGCTGAGCATTGGATTGATTAACGACATGAATAAACTCATTCTCATATGCTTTTTGATGCGGTTCTAAAGAAAAACCAAGATAAAAACCAAGCAGACAGATCAGCATGTAAATCAACACGCCTCCTTGAAGCATGCGATGCGTGCCGAAGTGTTCGGAAAGCCGACCGAACAGAATGGAAAAAGGGACGGCGAGAATCTGTGTCAGAAGCAGAGCCAGAATCATTAGACTGCTGCTTAGGCCCAGCGTGCTTCCATATGAAGTGGACATGGAAATCACTGTACCCACACCGTCGATATAGAAAAAGTAGGCAATCATAAAAAATAAAAGCTTTCGATTGTGAATAATTGCAAGAACAGTTTCCTTGATGTTTACAAAGGTGTTTCTGAACATTTTTGATTTCGGCATGCTGATGTAATGCGTCTGATGGACATGACGCAGGATAGGCAAGCTGAAGATGAGCCACCAAAGTACAGTCAGCACAACAGACAGTTTGACTGCAAGCGTTCCATCGACGCCGATTGAACTGCCGAACAGGATCAGTGCGATTGAGATGAGGAAAGGGATTGTGCTTCCGCCTAAATAACCCATGGCATAGCCATACGCCGACACTTTATTCATCCGATCTCGAGTGGTCACATCGGTCAGAAAGCTGTCATAAAAGAGCGAAGTGCCTTCAAAACCGATGAACGAAAAGCTGTAGCCGAGCAGCATAAGCAGTGGTTGATCCGTGAAGGCCATGAACGCGGTGAAAAATGCGCCGAAGAGGAGCGAACAAGTAAACAGCTTTTTTTTCATCCCTTTGAAGTCGCCAAGTGCACCAAGAAAGGGAGCAGTCAGTGCGATGAGCAGAGAAGAAGCTGATGTCGCATAGCCCCACCAGACGTCACCGGCAATACCGTTGGACCTGGCGATGGAAGCGAAATAGATGGGAAAGACCGCGGACATAATGATGGTCGCATATACCGAATTCGCCCAGTCATACATAATCCAGCTTTTTTCTGTTTTAGTGAATTTCGGCAAATTGATCGCTCCCTGACAATCTGTTTTTTCCATCCATCGACCATAGCGGTACTCCGAGTAAATCAGCGGCTAACGGGCATATGTCGATAATACATCCGCCTTCGGTCACCTTATTTTTACCGATTCTTGGTCCGACTGCAAGATAGAAAGGCTGATATTCATCGTGAGCCAGACTGTAGCCATGTGATCCTTTTACCGGTTCACCGAAACTGTATCCATCGGCGGCTTCTATGCCGCAGAGAAATTCTCGATCGAGACCGCTGATATCCATTTCTTCATCTGACAGCTTTCGTTTTACTGAAGAGTGGGACAGGTAATCGGAAAAATGCTGAAGCACCGTTTCTTTTACTGATGAATTCAAGATTTTCAGAAATGATGTACCGCCGCCGTTGTGGAAAAAGGCATCATAGTGTTCGATGCCGTCCTCTGTTCTGTGAATCAGCCCATTTTCTCTAAGCCAGTCATTAGGATCAACCGAGGTATGAACGTTGAGACATCCGTGATCACTGAATACGATAATGGCCGTGTGTTCTTCTCCCCATGCTTGAAATGCAGCATCCATTAATTGCCCTAGTCGATCATCAAGGCGAGTGAGTGCGTTAGCAGCCTCTTGACTTCTCGGTCCGAATCGATGCTTGTGATCATCCACATCAAGAAGATGAAGGAGCAGGAGGTCGGGCTTTTTCTGTATCAATGCATCAAGAGCAATATGGGTTGTAAATTCATCAAGGCAAGGCTCGGAGATTTTCTTCAAATAGTTTCTATTTCGCCATAGTGAGGAGAGGATGAACCACGAGCTTCCGCCTTTCAGCAGTGCAGAAGCACGTTCGAGGATTCCCATTTTTCCAGGTACTTCAGGGAAATTCCATTTTATTTTTGCTCCGCAAGTCACTGGATAGAAGATTGAACAGACGTCCAATCCAATCTCGGCAGCTTTATCATAAAGCTTAGGGGCTTTTACTAAATGAGCTTCCCGTCGCCAATCAGGTGCATCATTGCCCGGCTGGCTCATAATATTTTCAACCAAGCCATGTCTGTCGGGATGGACGCCTGTGATAATGGAACTATGGCAAGGATACGTATTCGAGATGAAAACGGATTGCACATTTCGAACAAGTGTGCCTTGAGATGAGAGCTGCGAAAAGTTGGGCAGCTTCATGAGCGTGTTGGTATCAGTTGTACTCACTGCGTCAAGTGAGATCATGAGCAAATGAGTGGTTTCATCCTTCATTGTAATCCCCTCCCGAAAAATGGGCTTTTGCTGTACATGGACTGCATAAGACGATTTAACTAAATGAGCAGTCTGCTTCTACCAATATATCAGTAGAGTTTGAAGTCGCCAGCAGGGTTTATGTAAAATATAAGTAAAAATAAGCAATGCTAAAATGATATATCTTGAGAGAAGGTAAGAAAATGATCTATATTGCACTGCTGCGCGGCATTAATGTCGGAGGAAGAAATAAGATCAAAATGGCAGATTTACGGGGAGCGCTTGAAATCGCCGGATTCCAAAAGGTACGCACATATATTCAGAGTGGTAACATACTGCTTGAGTCTGAGGAGACTGAGCATGAGCTCGAAGGACAGATTGAGCACATCATTGATGAACAGTTCGGTCTGACCGTTCATGTTGTTGTGAGAGACAAAAGTGAACTGGAAACGATCATTCGGAATTGTCCGTTTCGTAAAGATGAAATTGCCCGTGCACGGGAAACCGCAGTAGGTGAATGTCTCTACGTAACGATGCTCAGTACTGCACCTGATCCTGAAAAAGTACGGCTTCAATCAGAGTCTGACTTCGGCATGGATCGCTATCAAATTGCCGGTCGGAATGTCTATCTTCTCTTCCATCACAGTATCCGCAATTCGAAACTGGCACTGCGTGTCGAAAAATTGAGCCCTTATTGCACAACGCGAAATTGGAAAACAATTGACAAACTCTTTGTGCTCGCAAACCAATTTGAGTGATTATAATAGAGTTGATCCTCAAAAAGGATACATAATCGGAGGGATTCAAACGATGGAGAGCTACGATGCCGTATTAGCCTATTTTGAAAAAGCCGCAGAACCTGCAAACGCAGGCAAAGTTGCTGATGCAACTGGACTGGACAAAAAAGAAGTCAACAAAGTAATGACTAAGTTGAAGAAAGAAGAGAAAATCGTTTCACCAAAACGCTGCTATTGGGAAATTAAAAAATAAGTCTTTAAAAAACGGAATCAGTTAAAAACGGAGTAAGTGGTTTGCCACTTGCTCCGTTTTTTTTTACAGGTAATGAGAGTTTATCGCTTTTTGCCTTGCCAGTATGATGATAAGGTCATATAAGATTCGGTTAGGCGATCAGGTAAGCGCCAGATCTGAGAAATAAAAGAAAAAATTCCGCATAATTAGAAAATGAACGAAAAAAATGCTTAAATAGACGGAGAACTTCCCCTTATCGAATCGAAAAATGTGAAAATGATAGGTTTTTCTGTGCATAGGCGGAAAAATTACCCTTATGTACCTGTGAACCAAGCGCCATGATGCATATAACCGGAAAATCTCCGCTTATTTTACGGTATATGGTAATGAACTTTCGAATGTAATGAACTTTCGCTAATGACACATACGCTGTTTGCAACGCGAAAGTCACCGCATCCTGCGGAAGTACGTCATGTATGCAATGCGAAAGTCATCACATCCTGTGAAAGTAAGGACCGGGCACTTTTTGCTCCGCTTTGTTTTTTTTGTCGCTGCAAATGGGGTATAAGATTGTTCGCTGGTTGCCATCCTAATCCTGACTAAACTTTGTCTGGATGGTGATTGAAGTAATGGAAACGGTTACGAATTTTTTGGAACAATTGGAGTATCTCAATCGATTTAATCATCAACAAAAATTATGGCTGTACGCGATGGTGTCCTTTATGCGTGGTGCATTCCCGAATTGGGATGAGACGATTTTTTGTCGGATGCCTGCTTATCGATGGCACCAAAAATACATAGCTTTCTCTGCAACGAGGGATTACTTTTCGTTCCACACCAATGATACGGCACAAATACTTTATCTTAGGAAGCAGCTGGTGAATGCTTTATTTGGCAAACGCTGTGTTCGCGTATCACTCAATTGCACAGAAGATTTGCCTGCTTTTTTTGAAGCATGCCGGCGAGCGGCACACTGGGAACGTCAGGATAAATTGCAAACAGTCAGGTCAAGATCAACTAATAGTTTGAATAATGATTCTGTTGCTAAAAGATTATTACAGTGATATAATTTTTATTAAGAAAGATGTCGAAATAAATCGAATTACATACAATGTGAAACCATATAACTCTGCAAATAAGGTGTAGAAGTCTCTACGCGGCAACCGTAAATTGCCTGCACTATGGTGTTCTTGTTCCGTTTTAGCCTGACTGATCGGGTATTTTATGCTTTTTTACGGCATGATTGCTTTTTTTGTCATGGCGCACGGGACTTGTCGCAAGGCAGAGGACACCCGTTCCCTGCTTTTTTCTATTTCGAGCAGTGCATATAAATTTGAAAGAAATCAGGTGAACCGAATGGATGAATTTATACTCAAAGTCGCGGGAGTTGAACGAAAACTGCCGGTTGTCCGGATCGCAGATAATATTAAGATTGCAAGTTTTGTTATTTTAGGTGATACAGAGCTCGTTTCCGCGTCTGCCGAGGCACTCAAGGAACGCATACCCGAAGCCGACTATTTCATTACTGCGGAAGCGAAAGGAATTCCGTTGATCCATGAATTGTCACGGATATGTGGAAAGAAGCGTTACTTTGTTGCACGAAAAAGTATCAAACCTTATATGAGTGATCCGTTTGTTACAGAAGTCTACTCAATAACCACTCAAAGAAAACAGCTGCTCTGCATTGAAAAAGAAGAGAGCGAAATGATCAAAGGCAAGCGGATTCTGATTGTAGACGATGTGATCAGTACCGGTGAATCTGTACGGGCACTGGAAAAATTGATTAAGAGAGCCGGAGGTACCTTGGTCGGCAAGGCGGCAATTCTCGCCGAAGGTGATGACGCCATGAAACGTGATGATATTATCTATCTGGAAGAACTGCCATTATTCCCTATTGATCCGTCCGATGCAATCCAATAAAGCGGGGAGTCCATAACGTTGAGCTTCAAAATTGAGCATGTCAGCTATAAATATAGTGCGGATACACCGCAAATTTTAAAAAATATTAATATGGAAATCAGAGAAGCTGAGGTTACGGCGATTGTCGGACCGAGCGGATGCGGCAAGTCGACACTGGTCAGCATTCTTAGCGGAGTGATCCCAACCTTGATGAATAAAGGCGAACTGTCAGGCTCCTTTCAGGCAGGCGGAGAGGTCATGATCTCCGTAGTCAGTCAGACACCGGAGAATCAGCTGTTTGGTTATGGTGTTGAAGATGCACTTGCTTTTGGTGTGGAGAACATGGGGCTTGATAGCCGTGAGATCCATGAACGCGTCGAGTCCGTTCTTGATTTGCTGCATATTCAGCATTTGAGAAAACGGGCTGTGTCGACGCTTTCCGGCGGACAGAGGCAAGCCGTGTGCATTGCATCTGTTCTCGCCATGCGTCCGAATTTGGTGATCATGGACGAACCGGTCAGCTCACTGGATCCGCAGGGAAAGCATTTGATTCAGTCGGTGCTTAATCAGCTGCGCGCAACTGGGCAAACGACTGTTATTGTCGATAATAACCTGGATTGGTTTTCGGGAATCGTCGATCATGTTGTCGGAATCGACAACGGTGAAGTAGTTTTTGACGGGAGCAGGGATGAGTTCTTCGCCAAGTTTGATGTTCAGCATCAGCTCGGTGTCATCATTCCTCAAGAGGTTGAAATCTATCGAGAGCTTTCAAAAAGAATTAAAGGATTGCAGCCTTTTTCCACATTAGATGAAGCATATGATGCGCTTCATGATCGCTTCGAAAAACCGGAGGCGGCAGCTGCATTGGATCCATCTGAAGAACATGCAGAAAATGTGCTTGAGGTAACAGATCTCAGCAAGAGTTTTCAAGACGGGTTTCAGGCATTGAACCATATTGATGCCGGGTTTGAAAAAGGAAAAATCATATCCATATTGGGGCAAAACGGCTCTGGAAAAACAACCTTAGTGAAGCATCTGAATGGACTGTACCGCCCGACTGAAGGCAGGGTTGCCTACCTGGGTGCGGAAACCTCAGACAAATCTGTAGCCGAAATCAGTCGCGATATTATTCTCGTATTTCAGCATCCTGAACACATGCTTTTTGAAGAAAATGTTTATCAGGAATTAACCTTTTGTGCACGTGCTCAAGGCGTTCCATTCAGTGAAGAAGAGGCACTATCTGTTCTTGAAAAATATGATTTGCTCAAGGATAAGGAAGAGCTTCCGGTCAATCTGTCCATGGGCAAGAAGCATTTATTGACGATTCTGTCGGTCCTGTTTTCAAGTGCCAATGTGATCATACTGGATGAACCGACCTTAGGGATGGATCTTCATTTGCGCAATCAATTGGAGGGCATCATAAAGCATCTGAAGGACAAGGGCAAGACGGTAATCTTGATCAGCCATGAAATTCCGCTCGTCTTTAAACTGTCCGATGAATTACTCGTACTTGACCATGCTTCGAAGCTGGAAGAAGGCAGCGTGCAGCAGTTAGCGGACAATGAAGCGCTCTTTGAGAAGATCCATATTGATTTGCCTCCAGTGGTTCGTTTATCTAAGAAGCTTGGATTTAAAACCCTTGCTTGCGACGCGGAACGTTTCGCAGATGCCATTGCAGCAGGAATAAAGAATGACGGCTTTACAGGAGGTGCGAGCAATGGGTGACTTTTTGCAATACGTGGAATTGAATTCGTTTCTGCACCGACTTGATCCGAGAACAAAGTTTGTCTTTTTCATTATCATGTCCGTTCTGACTTCTTTTGTGAAAAGTGGCGTCGCGCTCTTGTTCCTGTTTCTCGTATTTCTGGCGATTTGGCTGATTGGCCGCATCGGCAAGTATATGCTTGTGCTGGCAAACAAAGTCAAGGTGCTTCTGTTATTTATCTTTTTGTTATGGCTGGTGCTCGGAGCGTTCACCATTAACGAGGGACCGACCATATACCGGGCAGCATTCACAATTTTCAGCAATCATTATGTATTCAGCTTGGATTGGTTCGACTTTTATAAAGGTGCCGTATATGCCTTGCGCATTTTCTTAATGATTTCGGCCTTTTACACAGTGATTCTGACGACGAACTTCAGCCAGATTATTCTCGGCTTGCAATCGTGGCGCGTACCCTATGCCGTCGCTTTCGGGGTCGGTCTCGTTTTTCAGATCATTCCAATGATTGTTCAGGAGTTTGCGACGATCATGGAAGCACAGAAATCACGTGGGCTTGAAGTCGATAAATGCAGTGCATTTGCGAAGATGAAAAATTATGTGATCATCTCACTGCCGCTGCTGTTCCGAGTGCTCAGTAAGGGCCATGCGATCTCGCTTGCCATGCATTACTACAAATTGAATTTTAAAGTGAAGCGTACCTCTTACAAAATGATCAAGGCAACGTATTCCGATGCACTCTTTGCATCGGTGACTGTTATTGCCACAGTGCTGACGATCATCTTGCAGATCAACTATTATATTCAGATTTAGTCAGGAACTGTTTATTTCCTTGACTGCAGTCAATAATATTTGAAGATTGTGAATTTATCACAAGGGACAGGGGGATTCATGCAATGATTTCAAAATGGGAAAACTTAACGAGAGATGAGATTGCGGCCATTGACAAAGATTCGGCGATTGTATTCCTGCCGACAGCGGCGACCGAGCAGCATGGTCCGCATCTGCCGGTTGGGACAGATGCTATTATTTTGTCCACACTCATTGACCATTTTATTGAGACACAGGAATTCGATGAAGGTTCGCTGCTTTTTGCTCCGCTGCTGAATGTTGGCAAGAGCAATGAACATATGGGTTTTGCCGGTACGCTCACTTATGGCACGCAGACTTATTATGCGGTGCTGCATGATATTGCCGGTGCCATCGCCAAAAGTGGATTTAAGAAGCTTGTGCTTTTTAACAGCCATGGCGGGAATACGGACATGCTCAACATGATCAGCCGCGACCTGAGAATTGATTTCGGCATGGATGTCTTTGTCTTCGATTGGTGGTTCACTTCATTCTGGGACAAGGGGCTCAAAGGGTTAAAGCAATCCGGGAAATACGGCGTTTTCCATGCTTGCGAGCTGGAAACCTCACTGATGCTGCACGCGGCACCGGAAACAGTGCACATGGAGCTTGCAGTCGATGAAGATCCGATTGAGGCCCTGCGTGACAACGATTTTGTGACCTTGTTCGGGCCATACAATGCCGGCTGGAAAACAAGTGATGTCACCAAAAGCGGCGTGATTGGTGCGCCAACCTATGCAACTGCTGAAAAAGGCAAAAGGCTGTTTGACTATGCGGTCAAAGAGCTCAAAGATATACTATCTACTTTTGCAAAAACAAATTATTGAGGAGGCGTTACGTAGTGAAAAAATTCACCTTTGTCAACATCATTTTCTTTGTTATCTTCGGTGTATTTACCGGCGTGCTTTGGGCTTACGGCAGTCCAATTCCGCTGATCCCGGGTGCCGTTCATTTCAGAACTTTTGCGTTTATTATTCCTGCTATTGGATTCCTTTTCGGCCCGGTTTCCGGATTTTTCGCCGGCTATATCGGCACCTTGGTTTGGTCACTTCTTGGCGGATATTTCATCGCGCCGCATACATTGATTGCCGATGGAATCACGGTAGCGCTCAGTGCCGCGCTTCCTGCTTATGTCATGACACGGAAAAAGTCGCTTGACGAATTGCTCGTGAACAAGACATCGTTTATTTGGAAATCATTGTTCTGGTCACTGTTGTTCGGTTGCCTGATGATTCTTGCAACCAGCCTGTCGCTTTCGTTCTTCACAGGTCTCGGCTACTGGTACTGCGTTGTATGGATCGGCATTGCAGACGTTGTTCCGATCGCGCTGACACCATTCGTGGTTGTTCTGCTCGCGCCAAGACTCAAACGCATTCAGACAATTATTCCACGTGTATAATACTAAAGCAACCAAACAAACCGCAGGCAAATGCCTGTGGTTTGTTTTTGAATATCTGGATCTAAACAAATTGTAATTCTATAATTTGTAGATTAGTAGAGGGATATGTTTCGGAAAAAGCCGGATGCACGAAAGGAGCAGGAGAAGTTGGCAGAACTATTTGATGTGCATATTGTGCCCATTTTGCCTTCTGATTGGGAAGAAGTACGTTCTGTTTACATTGAAGGAATCAAAACAGGAAGAGCAACCTTTCAGAATGAGGCCCCAAGTTGGGAGGATTGGAATGAGGCTCATTTAGAGACATGTCGATTTGCAGCAAAGGCAGATGGGCGTTTTTTTGGATGGATCGCTTTGAGTCCCGTTTCCAGCCGCTGCTGCTATAAGGGCGTTGCCGAGGTGAGTATATACATCCGTTCGGAGGGCAGAGGGCATGGCATAGGAACTGCTTTGATGAACGCGGTGATTGCGGCTTCTGAAAAACAAGGCTTTTGGACGCTTCAATCCGCGATTATTGCGGAAAATAAGGCTAGCCGCGCATTGCATAAAAAATGTGGGTTTCGCGAAATTGGTTACCGTGAGAAAATCGCACAGATGCCTGATGGAACTTGGCATGACACTATTCTTGTTGAGCGGAGAAGCACTGCTGCCGGTCGTTGATGGAAGGATCCATGCTGATCAGTAAAGAATCCGTAATACGTAAAAAAGTGAGCGAAATCATGTTAAGATTTCGCTCGCTTTTTTGAATTGCTTCATAAATTTCTTTTAGCGCAAAGTCACTTTTTTCTCTGTACTTTTTCAAATGCCATGAAAGACATTATCGAGATATTGTCAAACAAGAGGTTCAGAGGATCCTGCGGGATCAAATGTCCCGAGAATTCGGCCGACTCGGGTACTTGTCCCACTGATCAGCAGTTCGATCACCGGTCCGGCTGATTTTATTTTCTGTACCGTTCCTTTGGAGTCAGAGGAGAAATTGCTGTAGCTGATCACAACAAAGCGTCCGTTTTCTGCAGGAACGACGAGCCATGAGTAGACATACTGCTCGTTATTTTCCTGTCCGACATATGGATCGCCGGGTGATTTTTGCGTAATGACCAGCCCTGTTTTATTAAGTGGTACGTAGGGGCCAAACAGCTCGCTGGACACAAAACCAATCATAAAATCACGGTTGACTAAGTCGTTACCGTCAACAGTCATTTTATTTCCATGAGTTACGACAAACAAGTAATAGAGATCACCGCGAACGATGACATTAATCCGTTCAATTTCATCTGTGACTAGGTTAGAGGTGAGCAGCGGCGGCAGAAAATCTGCTTTTGTCCGTTCGCTGCTCAGCTTCAGCACGCCAACACATCCGTTTGCTTTTAGGTCGTCTGCAGACGGCTGATAGCCTTCCGGAAAAGCACCGATAAATTGATCACGGACCGTCCCTTCAGCATTCAATGCTTCGCCGGTGTTGGCTTCGAACAGAAGGTATTCGGTTCCGTCCGCCGGATCTTTAAAGTAATGCGGATCGCGGAATGTAAAATTATTCACCTGGTCGCTTCCGAGATCAGCGCGATGCTGTACGGGGAACCGCTGTTCTTGGCGCGACGCTTGCTCTACGCTCTGATACAAATAACCGTCCGGCTCGATCAGAAGTTCATGGTAGGTCGGGTCAAGCAGCTGTAATTTATCGCTGTCTGCCGCAACAGGAACTTTTGCAGTCGCAAAACGCTGGTTGGTTTGGTAGATTCCTGTTTCAGGATCTTGATAGGATGAGGCAATGGTATAGAAGAACTGCAAGTAGCCATCTTCGGTGAAAATGGTTGATCCTGACCATTCTTGAGTATCTTCAATTAATCGATCGGCGAATACATAGCCGCCCGGTGCCCAGCTGTTTTCATCTTGTTTAGAATAAAAATACATCAGTCGTGCCTGACTGAGATCTCCTACTGGCGCGCCTAGGGCAATCAGGATGTTGTATCCATTCACGTCAGCCGTTTTTCCTTCTTCATCCACAACAAGCCAGTTATCCCAGATATCGCGCTCCGGATCAAGCGACTTCACCTTGCTGATATCAAATACTGGAAATGTATTGCTGCTGTTATAACCCATCGATGATGCGTCTTCCCGTGTCCAACTGGTTACCTGCCAGTCTGCTGGGATATTTGGTTGATCATAAAACATAAAATCGAGCTCCTTTTCTTTGGTGAATTTGCAGATGATCTACTTCATCTACTTTGATACCTTATGAAAAAGTTGACTTGGGCGAGTAAGCGAACAGCATGAATGGAGAAAAAAGCAACATTTGTACGCGCCTTTCCTATTAAAAAATCGGTATCTTGTCTCAAAAATAAATTAAAGATTAGGGAAGGTATACGATTTGCTTTATAATGAATATATGGCAAAAATGTGAACACAAACAGAGAAGGGAAGTAAGCAAATTGGATCCGAAAACGAAAAAAACAGCACTTCGCAGTATCACCTATGGTTTGTACCTCATTGGGACAAAAGATGAAAGCGGTGTGAATGCTTTTGCAGGCAACTTTTTAACTCAGACCTCCTTCGAACCACCGCTAGTCACTATAGCCGTTAAAGCGGGTACTCGTTCGCAACAGCAAATCGCCTCAAGTGGAGTCTTCAGTGTGAATGTACTGGAAAGTGGACAAAAGGATATGGTCACCGCCTTTTTTCGACCGCTTGAAGTTGAAGATAATAAACTCGCAGGTTATGAATTCACTACAGAAGAGACCGGTTGTCCGATTTTTAAAGACGGGTTGAATTTTTTCGAATGTAAGGTTGTTGATCGATTAGAAATCGGTGACCACTATATTTATGTTGGTGAAGTAATCAACGTCGGCGTTCATCGCGAGGGTGATCCGCTCACGATGAAGGAAACCGGCTTTTATTATGGCGGTTAATGGAAATGGGTTCCGCTGTCCGCGTGACTGTGCTATAGTCCAAGTAATGAGTTGAAAAATCAGACAGCTGAGGTGATTCATCGCAATGTACAGCTTTAAAAATGATTATAGTGAAGGCGCGCATCCGCAAATCTTGAACGCGTTGATCGAAACGAATCTTGTTCAGGAAGAGGGCTACGGTGAAGATCAGTATTCATTGAAGGCCGCTGAACTGCTTAAGGAAAAAATGAATAATACAGACGTCGACATTCATTTCCTGACCGGCGGCACGCAGACCAATATGACGGCAATTGCCGCCTTCTTACGTCCTTATGAAGCGGCAGTCGCCGCTGTAACCGGACATATCAATGTTCATGAAACGGGTGCAATTGAAGCAACCGGTCATAAGGTTCTGGCTGTTCCATGTGCGAAAGACGGCAAGCTGACGCCTGAGGGGATCGAATCGATGCTTGACGCGCATCCCGATGAACATATGGTCAAGCCGAAACTCGTGTACATATCCGATACGACCGAAAATGGCGCTGTCTATACAAAAAGCGAGCTTGAAGCGATCCACGCATTTTGCAAGAGCCGTAAGCTTCTCCTCTATTTGGACGGCGCACGTCTCGGGTCTGCACTTACATCGAAGGCAAACGATCTGGAGCTCAGCGATCTGCCGCAACTTGTCGATGCCTTTTATGTCGGCGGTACAAAGAACGGCGCGCTGCTTGGTGAAGCACTCGTGATCTGCAATGACGTACTTAAGGAAAATTTCCGATATATGATGAAGCAGCGGGGAGCCATGCTTGCCAAAGGAAGGCTAACCGGCATTCAGTTTCTCGAATTATTCCGTGAAAACCTGTTCTTTGATCTCGCTGCCCATGCTAATGCGATGGCACTGAAACTCGCCGAAGCGATTAAAGAGGCCGGATATGAATTCTTGACACCGCCTGTTTCCAATCAGATTTTCCCAATCCTGCCTAATGAATTGCTTAACGAGCTTCACCAGCAGTTCCATTTTTTCGATTGGGAAAGAGTTGATGAACGCTATTCTGCCGCTCGTCTTGTTACCTCATGGGCGACAAAAGAAGAGGCAGTCGATGCTTTTATTAGCAGCTTGAAAGAGACGATTACTAAATAAAAAAATGCGAATTCTGTAGAGCCGGGTAATGATCCCCGGCTCTTTTGCATTTGTACGCAAAAAAGAAAGAGACTTTCCTTCCTGAACAGTAATATCTAAGGCGAAACAAGGTCTGATTTAAATCCGATCAAGTTCAACCGAAGAATAGAAGTTCTACCTAACAAATGAAAAGTTCAACCCAATTCCTAGAAAGTTCAACCCAATCTCCGGAAAATTCAACCGAACGGGGTAAAAGTTCAACCGAAGAATAGAAGTTTAACCAAACGAATGAAAAGTTCAACCCAATCTCTGGAAAGTTCAACCGAATTGTCAGAATCTGAACAGATGAAAATATATATACTTCGTAGTCCGTCTTTTATATGCACTCAACTTAAAATCCTAATCTTCTTGTAATTTTCAAAAAGAGCCGTAAAAGTGTCCGGCTCTGTCAATGATCATCCGATTGTGTGTGGGGCACATGGAGGGAAGGGGTTAATGTCTTGAATCATCTGTTCATCGTAGTGTTTGAGCGCAAATTGAGATTGGTAGAGATATTCGACCACAAAAATTTGTCCTCCGGATGCGCCGCATAAAATGCCTGATACGCCTTGCCCATTGGTCAAAGAAATACCCACAGGCTGACCGATCAAATTACTTAGTTTTTGCTGCCATGGCATTTGCCTCACTCCTTTTCATAGCAACGTATTCATCGACAAGTGATTGGTGAATGGGACGGCAAACAACTCACGATGAACCTGTGTTATATTAAATGAAACATGTGAAACAGCGGGGGAATGAGCATGGATAATTCAAGCATTCTAATCAGAGAAGCGAGAAGGCAGGATGCCGCAGATGTGATCGATTTTTTACAAAAAATTGCCGGCGAATCTGATTTTTTGACTTTTGGTTCTATTGAGGAACTGCATCTGACGATTGAAAAAGAAGAAGCAATCTTTGAGGATTATGCAAAAAGAGAAAATGCATTGTACTTGGTCGCCGAATATGGTGGACAAATTGCCGGAACCTTAAATTTTGCAGGGGGAACGAAGAAGCGAACGGCGCACACCGGCGAGTTCGGGATTAGTGTGCGTAAGGATTACTGGGGCAACGGAATTGGCAGAGCGCTCATTGCGAGATTGATTGAATGGAGCAAAGAAACCGGGATCATCCGTAAGATCAATCTGCGTGTACGTTCAGATAATGCGCGTGCCATCCATCTTTATCAATCATTTGGATTTGAAGAAGAAGGTGTCATTTCACGCGATTTTCTTATTGACGGCGTGTTCTATGACTCAATCCATATGGGTCTTTTCATTGATTGACAGATTAAGGAGAAAACACAATGACTGCTTTTCTTGGCATACCGGGATCAACGGATTGGGGACAGCTGCATCCGCTCAATGCGGGCTGGTCGCACGATCACAAATATACGTTTCGATTACAAAATCAGAATTATTTGCTGCGCTTGTCTGAAGGAGCACTCTATGAACGCAGAAAGAGAGAATTTAAGGCGTTAAATGGTTTAAACGATTTAACCTGCAACGTGACAAAGCCGATCGCCTTTGGATGGTGCGATGAACGAAGAAAATGTTATACGATCATGACGTGGATCGGTGGTGAGCAGGCTGCAATCGTTTTGCCGAAGCTGAACTTTGAAGAACAGTACAAGCTTGGCTATTCTGCGGGACAAATCATGAGACAGATTCATAGACTTGCCGCTCCTGCCACACGACCGTCATGGCCTGATTTTTATAATGAAAAAATTGACCGCAAGCTTGCCGCTTACAAGACTTGTGGAATCAGAGTTGATCATGACGAGTCGATCATAAATGTTATAGAAGCAAACAGAGCGCTTCTAAAGGATCGGCCACAAACCTTCCAGCATGGCGATTTTCATTGCGGGAATATGGTGATTTCAAAAGAACATGAAATCGGTGTAATTGATTTCGATCGAATGGATTACGGCGATCCCTGGGAAGAGTTTAACCGCATCACGTGGTGTGCCAATATAAGTCCTGCATTTGCAACCGGACGAATTAACGGATATTTTGAAAATAAAGTGCCGGATACTTTTTTCCCATTAATGGCAATGTACATAGCGACAAACATGCTGAGTTCAATTCCATGGGCGATCGACTATGGGGAGCATGAAGTGAAAGTCATGAAACGCGAAATTAAGCAAACGCTCGATGCATATGACCATTTTCAAACAATGATTCCAAAATGGTATCAGCCGCAAGAATAAGTTTTAGATAATCCTCCAAGCTGGATAATCTGTTGAAACACAATGACATACTGGGAGTGAAAACCATGGATCGTCTACAATGGACAGTTAAAAACTTTCATCAATTGACTGGAAAGGAAGTATATGAGATTTACAAAGCGCGGGTCGATGTCTTTGTGGTTGAGCAGGAATGTCCTTACCATGAAGTAGATCCTTATGACTTATTTAGTCTGCATGTCTTCACGACGGATGAGGACGGCGCAATCATAGCTTATGCTCGTATTTTTGAGATGGATGACGGGGTATCGTTCGGCCGGGTGCTTGTCCGCGAAGATTGCCGTGGCAAGGGTCTTGCCCAATTGCTTGTCGCCAAAGTACTAAGGGTAATTAAGAAACGATTTGCTAATATGCCGGTTGCCATTGAGGCACAGGAATATATTCAGTCTTTATATACTCCTTTTGGTTTTGAGCCAGCATCTGAAATTTTCGTGCTTGACGGTATTCCTCATGTCCGCATGGAAAAAAAGTGAAACTGTTGATGAAAATAGCAATCAAGGTGTTTCATGGAAATCAGCTCAGAGAATAAAAAAATGACCGCAATTCATTTATTTCTCTTTTAAAGTGCGTGCTTGCTGCGGCGATAGACCTCTTTTTTTCCTGAATACGCGACTAAAATAGTTTGCGTCGTTGAAACCGACCGAGAAGGCGATTTCTGTGATGGTCAACGGCGTGTTCTGCAGTAATTGTTCTGCTTTGTCGATGCGTAATTCATTCATATGGGCGATAACGGATCGACCATATAATTTTTTGAATGTGCGGCAAAAATGCGCTTCACTCATGTGCGCGCGTGCTGCCAGATCGTGAACAGTAATGGCCTCTTTATAATGGTCATTTAAATAGGTAAATGCTGATTTTAATTGGTTCAAACTGTTAAGCTTCAAGTCAAAACGTTTCTTCGTGTACACTTTTTGAATGTGATTGCGGATCAGAATGAGCAGAATTTGAAGCATATCCGATTTCACGGCGAGTTCGAACCCCGGCCGCCGAGCCGTTTGCTCGCGAATTAATCGGCGCAGTAAGGGAGTAATCGGTTCCTTTTTATCAATAAAACGGTTGAACACAATGCGCTGCTGCATAAGCAGTTCAACATAGTTTACCTTGTGCAGATCGGGCATGTCCTGAAACATAGACGTAAGATCAATGCGAATGGAATAGAAGGTTAATTTTGTTGAAAGACTCTCAATCACGTGCAGTTCATTGCAGTTGACGAGAAGTGTCTCATCTGCATGTAAATCAAATACGTCCGATTCGCATCGGATGCGTCCCTGACCGCTCACAACATAGTAAAACTGCATTTCCTCGTGCCAATTTTCCTGATATCTCCAACCATACCCCAATCCTTCTCTTAAATTTATGTCCAAGTAGGCATGACGGTTGCCATTTCGTTTCGGTGAATAATTCGTTTCATTTTTCATTGAGAAATCCCTTTCAGTCAAAATTGTGCTAAAGGTGAGCAGGATACTGCAGGCTTTATTGTCGTTTCCTTGTTAGTCTAAGAGTGTTCGAAAAAAATGTAAATGATTTTGCAGTGGTCAAGGAGGATGAACGTAATGAATCTTGCATTAAAAAATGAGAATCAGACGGCCGTCAAACCAAGGCTGGCAGCGAGGCGGGAATTGTTCAGTCTCAGCGGTGTCCATTTTATTAATGACTTAATGACGACCGGACTTGTGCCTGCACTTTTGCCTTTATACAAAGATGCCTTTAATCTGAACTATTTTCAAGCCGGCATTATTTTGTTCGTGTCCATGCTGACATCATCTGTGGCGCAACCCATATTCGGTGTCATCACAGATAAGAATCCGAAAACGTGGTTTATGCCGGTGGGGATTTGTTTAACGGGATTTGGTCTCACGGCTTCAGGTTATGCTCCTGCTTATTGGGTCCTTCTTATCCTCGTTGGATTATCCGGAATCGGTTCGGGAATTTTTCATCCGGAAGCGATGCGCGGCGCCTATATGGCGGCGGGCACAGCGAGAGGAACTGCACAAGCGATTATTCAGGTCGGCGGCAATTTCGGCCAATCCGTAGGACCGCTGCTTCTTCCCCTATTCCTGATTGCGACCGGGCTTCATGGACTGGGCTGGTTTGTTTTGGCCACGGTTGCCGGTTTAGCATTAGTGCTTTCCGTCATGCCATGGTATAAACGCAGTCTTGCAGAAAATAAAGCACGACAGAAAAAGATTAAAGGCCGCAATCATGTTGCCGGACTCTGTTTGCTGACCGTTGTTGTTATTCTCCGGTCATGGACACAGATTGGTGTCGCTGGATTTTTGCCGTTTCTTTATCTGCACCAGGGGATTGCGCTCAAATACGGTGATCTGTTGACCTTCCTGTTTCTTGGCGCCGGTGCACTCGGAACCTTCATCGGCGGCCGTGTTTCGGATCGGATCAGTCGTAAATGGCTGCTGTTTATTTCCATGGCCGTAACGGTTCCCTTTGCATGGCTGCTTCCGCATGTTCACGGTGTACTATCAATCATTGTTCTTTTTCTATTCGGTTTCTTTGTCCTCTCATCATTTGCCGTTACGGTTGTTTACGGGCAAATGATGTTCCCGAAGAATATCGGCTTGGTTTCCGGGCTGATGGTTGGATTCGGGATTGGTGCCGGCGGAATTGGTGCGACGATGATTGGCTGGCTGTCCGATCTCTATGGTGTCAATGCCATTTTTGCCTTTCTTGCGCTTTTACCGCTGGTCGCCGCCTTGCTCTCACTGTTGCTGCCGAGCGAGCGGAGCCTTCTCAGCGGTAGCGAAAAGGTTTGAGCTAGAAATTCAGATCCGTCACTACACCAATCGGTGCGGAAGAGAAGTATTCATTAATTTGGATGAATTGGATATCACAAAAAAGCCCCCTGCAAAAACATTTGCGAGGGGCTGCTGTGTTTCTTATTCTTGTGTTAATTTTTCCTGCTCCATCAATTCTTTTCTTTTTCGTGCGTTGTTTCTGCCGATAATTGCGGTCATAATCAGTGCGGCAACGGCCAAAATTAATGAAATGATATGAATGACTAGTTGAACGGGACTTGCTTGCGCTCCTGAGCGTGCGCTCATTCCGGATGGACGCTGTCCGCTTTTTTGCGATCCCGAACCGCCGCCGAACTGTGGAGCGCCGTTGGAACCACTGGAAGGACTTGCTGACCCGTTTCCTCCATTAAAATTCGGCATGTTTTGTGAAGCATTACTTTGAAAGGATTGTGCCTGCTGTTTACTTTGTATAAAGCTGTAAATCCCAAATGCGGACTCGAGCAGCAGCGCAGCGGCGATAACAATTCCTAACCAATAATTGATTTTGCTCATACGTTCCATAGACCATTCTCCCTTTAGTTGTTCAAAATTCCATACATCTACTGTAAAGATATTTTCTTAAGAAAAGCTTAATATGGAGGTAGAGGAAGAATAAGTAGGGGGAATTTGTTATTGATGACAGAAATTCAAGCCGTGTTTATTGATCGTGACGGAACGATTGGCGGAACGGGTCACTTTATTCATCCTTGTGATTTTCAACCGTATGCTTACAGCAAAGACGCAATTCATCTGCTGAAAGCTCAAGGAATCCCGCTCTTTGCTTGCACGAATCAGTGGAGGATCAGTAAAGGTCAGGCCACAATGGATGATTTTTACGAGGAATTCAAATCCGATGATCTTGATGATGCCTTCATCTGCCCACATGGTCCTGATGACGAGTGTACATGTCGAAAACCGAAGCCGGGCTTGCTGTTCGAAGCGGCGGAAAAATATCATTTAGATTTATCAAAAACCATGTTTATCGGGGATACGGGCACGGATATGCAGGCAGCTGATGCAGCCGGAGCCAAGAAAATTTTGGTTCGAACCGGATGAGGCGAGAGCTCACTGCATGACTATCGACATACATGGGCTGAGGTTGAACCTGATTATATCGCAGACAATTTTCTCACAGCGGCGCAATGGATTGTGGCGCAACTGTAACGTAAAAATGGAGGAAACCATGACAAACTATATATTTAGGCCAATGAATGATCAAGACGCACTGGTCATTGCGGATTGGCACTATGAGGAGCCGTATTCTTTCTATGATTTCAAAAATGACGAAGAAGATTTAGAAGAATTACTGGATTCAAAGGCGAGACAGGGCGTCTATTACTCTGTTTATGATGATCAAAATAGATTAATTGGCTTTTTTTGTTATTTTAATGATTCAGGAACAATTGAAATGGGTCTAGGGTTGAGACCGGACTTGACAGGAAAGGGACTAGGTCGGGCGTTTATCCAAGCAGGTTTGAACTTTGCTGAAGAAAAATTCAACCCATCTATGTTTTCATTGTCGGTAGCCGTTTTCAATGAACGAGCACTGAAAGTCTATGAACGTGTGGGATTCAAAATAGAAAAAACGATGATGGTCAAGTCAAATGGAAGCGTGTATCCCTTTTATTCAATGGTGTTAACAGAGGACAAGGTTTAATAGTCAATAATGTGAGGTGATGGTTCTGATTCGCGTTTGACGGAAGAGGCGCAGCAAGGGCTGATTTAAACCAGCTAAAAGTTTCAACCTAACGAACGAAAAGATGAACCGAATTTCTGGAAATTTCAACCGAAGAGAAGGAGTTAGACCGAACGCCCAAAAAGTTAGGTCGAATCCGATAAAAATTAGACCAAACCCGTGAAAAGTTAGTCCGAACCCGATAAAAGTTAGACCGAACCTGGTGAAAGTTAGACCGAATGAAGCAGAGTAACGCAATTGTCTCATACATTTTGTGAATTTAGTAATTTTGCTTTAACTTTTGGAGGATTGGCTTTAAGTTTTCCATTGTTGGCTTTCACTTTTCTCAAATTAGCTTTAACTTTTGAGGTTAGCTTTCACTTTTCACGGATTAGCTTTAACTTTTGTATTTCACCACTTTTCTCATTAACTTCACTGCATACTGCGCAGTACGTCTTTACTGCGTAGTAAAAGCATATGTATGAAACGAAAGCAGTACCGCCTTCAAATTGAAATTGTGTCGGCGGTTTTTTTTCAGGTTCAATGGACTTTAATCGAGCAGTACTTCAGAATTAAACGCAGGGTTTAATGGAACACTGATCAGGCTCGCTCATGCTTCATTCACTTGGGTTAATGCATGGTCATAGGCTTGTTTTGTGCCGGCATCGAAGCACACCATTTGGACCTGCTCAACAAATTTAGCGCTTTGTAAAAAATCATGAATGGACTGAATCGCGATCGGGGCGGCAAGTTCGAGCGGAAAATGGTAGACGCCTGTGCTGATCGAGGGAAAGGCAACTGTTCTGCAGTCATGGGCTTCCGCAAGCTTGAGACTGTTTACGTAGCTGTTTCTCAATAATTCCCGTTCATGATGAGTGCCGCCTTGCCAGATGGGACCTGGGGTGTGAATGACACACTTGGCTGGTAACCGATAACCTTTTGTGATTTTTGCTTCACCAGTTCGGCAGCCATTCAGCGTCCTGCATTCGGCCAGAAGCTGAGGACCTGCCGCACGGTGAATCGCGCCGTCGACGCCTCCGCCGCCAAGCAGGGAGGTGTTTGCCGCGTTGACAATGGCATCGACTTTCACCGTTGTAATGTCACCAAGTGTGATCGTTATTTCTTTCATAAAAATAACCTCCAGTGCGTATCATTGCCTCTATTATAACGCGAACAAGAGACTTTGATGACAACATTGAAGGTTATCCTCTTCTTACATTTTTCGGTCTAACAACGACTTGGTCAGCTTTTCAAGAGTTGATTTGTATATGCCGTCAGGAAGCTGCCGTAGTTCATTAAGTGCTTTTTGTGTAAATCTCTGAGCGACAAGCAAGGATTTTGTTACTCCATCGTGCTTCTGAATCAGTCCTAAAAGAGCATGAATATCATCGTCATTTAGTTCTTTTCCCTTATTCAGATACGGTCGAAGGGAGTCAGGATCAGCTTTGATGGCATAAATGAGTGGTAAGGTGTAAATTCCTTGCCGAATATCACTCATCACCGGTTTTCCAAGTGTTTGACTATTCCCCTGGTAGTCGAGCAAGTCGTCAATGATCTGAAAAGCCATGCCAATATGATGCCCCATTCGCCAGGCGTGTGCAGAAGCTTTTTCATCCGCTCTGCTTGCTAATGCACCGGCATAGCAGCTGATCGCAAATAATTGCGCCGTTTTTCCGGAAATCTGAGAAAGATACCGTTTGACAGAAACGGACGCGCGGTATTGTCCGTGTAATTGCGCCAGCTCACCGGCCAGAATTTTATCTGCTTCAAAGCCGCGGAAGTTCACCTGAGGAACGGAATCCGCGTATTTGGAAAGAATAGAAAAGGCGAGTGTAAGCAAATAATCTCCAGTATAAACGGCGAGTTTATTTCCATAATCCACATGCACGGTTGTCTGGCCGTGACGCGTGTCCGCTTTATCAATGACATCATCATGAACCAAGGTCGCCATGTGCAGACATTCGAGTGCTGCCGCCACTGCTTTGGGCCGCGCACGTTCCGATTCCGGGCCAATATGTGCGCATAAAAGCGAGTAAGCAGGGCGCAGCATCTTTCCTCCCGATCGAATCATGGCGAGTATTTTATCCTGAATAGCCGTGTCTCGTACACGAATATAGGATTCGATCAGTTTAAGCACATCCGCAAGCTCTTCATTAAGTTCCGGATACGATTTCCACATTTTATGAATGCCCATCTGTTTCACCACCAATCTTGCACCTTATTCATTCAATTCCCGCAAACTTCGGTAATTGTGTAATTTCTCGACATGATTTAACAAATAATTAGCCATGACACCGATCGCAATTCCTGCTAAAATGCCGGCAAAGGACAGTACCGGAAGATAAAGAAGCACCGTCCATGTTTGTGCGATCCAGCTTGCGACAATGAGTTGTCCGATATTATGCAAAATAGCTCCTGTCGCACTCACTCCTATCAAGCTGACACGATCAGGACCAAGTTTTTTGACAAGCCACATTCCTAAAAAACTCAGCACGATACCGGCTGCGCTGTACATGAATGTGGAAATTGTACCGCCGAGCAATGTTGCCAGAATCAGCCGAATGGTGAGTACTTTAAGTGTATCCTTCGTTGAAAGGGTATAGAGTGCCATACATGTTATGATGTTCGCAAGCCCAAGCTTAGCGCCGGGCGCCACAGCAAAAGGAAAAGGTATGGCGTTCTCGAACAAGCTGATGACCACCGCTTGGGCGGCAAGCAGCGCAATATAAGCATTCAACTGATTTTTTGTCATGAGTATCAGATTCCTTTGCCGCCTCATGAACTGACAATGATATCCTGTGACGGTTCATGATCGCTTTTAATCTCAATAACGAGACGATGAGGCAGGCAGACAATTGTTTGACCAGGTTTTTCAATAAAACCCGTCAGTACACAGTTTTGATCAGGACAGTTCGCGCTTTTAATCCGAATGCGCTCCTTCTTGACCTCAATGGTATTTTCGTCACCATCACCGCTGTACACCGTAAATTGAAAGGTACGATTGTTTCCGGTCAGTTTTATCGTTCGAATTTGTTTCTTATCTAAAGTGACAATCGCAACGCGGTCTTTTGTATTATCCTTCAAAGATTTTGCTTGGACAGCGCTGAAAATGGTGAAGGGAAGAAATGAGATCAGAACAAGTATCGTTACAATGATAATATCCCAGCGTTTGATCATTTTAAAGTAGCTGCTCACTGCTGATCTTCCCTCCTTTTGGTTTATTGATTTAAATGATTTGTATTTGACGCCTTAATGAGAGCGGGACTTTCATTGTCTGCGGCATCGTTATAGATTGCCTGTTCTTTGCCATACCACCATCTGCTCAATGTCTTTTGCAGGAAAGGGACAACCCAATAATCGAATCCGACGGATCGTCCGGAACCGTTCATTAAAGCAATTGAAGCAGGCAGTGCCCATAAATTATTCCAGCCGAGCATAGCACTTAGCGTAAACATAACGATAAATCCTGCGCTTGCTGCACTGCTAATCCACGTGAACAGGCCGGCAAGAAGTGCAAGACCAATGGCGAGCTCGATAAACACCATGCTTTTTTGCATAAATACGGCCACATCGGCGTTCGGGAGCATGAGCTTCATAATCCATTCAAACCAGAATGGCATCTTGCTCAGAATAGGTGTGGCATACTGACTTGCTGTGTCGCCTGCACCACTGCTGGACGCTTGGCTCGCACCGGTTGTCGCTGTCTGCAGCCAGTCAAATGGCATTTTTACAGATGATCCGACTAGCCAGGAATCCTTACCAAGTCCATTAAACAGCAGATGGAAATTCGACCAGTGTGACGTGACCTTGTTCCAAATACTCTCACCCCATATCTTGCCGAACGCTTCATTAAGCCAGAAACCGCCGACAAAAACGCGAAGAGGCAGGCTCCAGAGTACATTGCCGTACCGTGTGGAAAAGTTGCGGAAGATATTCCGTTTATCCTTCGTTTGGAAAAATTCATGCATAATGTAATGGAACATATAATGTGCGCTGCGAAGGCCAAAGAAATAGTACAGGTTGACCATATGCTTCATTAAAATGGCAAAAAATCCGCTTAAATGCATACTCCCTAAATGGGCAACTCCGTATCTGGCGCCGATCGAAACCATCACACCATGGTAATTGCCTTTAAATGTCGATTTTTCGCCACCGCTAATTGCAGATGCAATATTTTTAACTGCCGTTCCGGCTGTTTGCTCGGCCGCTTCGACAATTTGAGGTACGGGTTTTCCGCCGTCTTCATAATAGGAGAGATCACCAACGACGTAAACGTGATCCAAGCCCTCAGCTTCCATATATTTGTTGACCGTCAGACGTCCGGCACGTGCCGATTTCATGCCGAAACTGCTTGCTTGGGAATTCGCTTTTACTCCTGCTGTCCAAATCAAGGTGTGCGTTGGAAGTTCATCTCCCGATTTTAGGACGATACGGTCTGCTTTAACCTCTACAATGGGCGAACTGGTTAAGATAGTTACGCCTTTTTTGCGCATATAATTTTCTGCTTTGCCTGCATCCTTTCGCTCAAGCATATTTAAAATTGTTGGGACCGCTTCCACTAAATACAAAGAAATATCGTTTTCTGCCAATTTATTGACCTTGGCAAGCCGCGTTTTCCATTCGATCAGTTCGCCGATCATTTCAACACCTGTAAAGCCTGAGCCGCAGATAGCGAAGGTAAGCATTGCACGCCGCTTATCGGGGTCATGTTCCGTTGCTGCTTTGCGAACAATGTGTTCAATATGTTCACGCAGCTTCATTGCGTCTTCCCAAGACATAAGTGTAAAGCCATGCTCGCGTACCCCCGGCGTGCCGAAATCATTGGGTTCACCGCCCATACCGAGAATCAAATAATCATAGCTGTATGCAGCATGTTCAGTGGTCACTGTTTTATTCTCATGGTCGACGTTCTTGACCCGATCTGTGACTAGATTCACTTTTGTGTGTTTGAAGAGTTTACGTAAATCGAATTTGATGGCTTCAGGTTCCACGCGATGCGCGGCAACCTCATGAAGCTCTGTCATCATCGTATGGTATGAGTGCTGATCAATCAAAGTAATGGTGACAGAAGCATCTTTCTTATACTTTTTCGCCAATTTTTTCGCAGCATGGACGCCGGCGTACCCGGCTCCGATAATTACAATGTTCTTAATCCCCATTTTTCTTCCCCCTTCGAAAAAACGAATTAAAGCGCTGTCATAATTGTATGAAACAATTTGTGAAATAAATAACAATTACCTAAATTAAATTTTACACTCTGAATATCTATGTGTCTACAAGTGAGACTCGAACAACAGAATAAACAATGAAAACGTTCACAATTTTGATGTAGCAAATGAATCATAGACATGGTAAAATGAAAGAGCAAGATAATGTGATAGATTTCACAAATTGTCGATTTAAGGGGGAAGTGTTAGCTATGCATATTAAAAAATTATTGTTACCGTTGGGGTTGTTAATCATCATGATGCTTGCTGCCTGCGGATCAAATGAAAACGCTACCAAATCAAACACAGAAAAAAAGGCTTCCGGGTCAAGTGAACCTGCAACCGCAAAATTAATTGCAGGAGCACCTTTGAAAGATGGAACTTATTCATTAAAAGAAAAGGAATTGGACAGTCACGGATGGAAAGCTACAATGTCCATAACAGTTAAAGGCGGAAAAATTACTAAATCTGATTATAATTACGTGGATAAGGATGGAAAATTGAAGTCAGATAATGCAGCTTATGAAAAAGCGATGAAGGCGAAAAACGGAATCGGACCAAAGGAATACATCCCTAAGCTGAATAAAGCACTTGTTGCCAGTCAAGATGCACAGCAGGTCGAAGCCGTATCCGGCGCAACCGAATCATCCGATCATTTCATTAATTATGCGCAGCAATTGATTCAGGCGGCACAAAAAGGCGACACAACACCAATTGTCGTTGATGCACAAGCAAAACTGAAAGACGGCGTCTATAAGTTGGCAGAAAAGAATCTCACGACCAACGGCTGGAAAACATTTATCGATATGACAGTTAAAGGCGGTAAGATCACAAAAGTTAATTATGATTTTCTGGACAAAAATGGAAAACTAAAATCAGAAAATGCCGCATATGAAAAGGCGATGAAGGCAAAATCCGGCACAGGACCTAAAGAATATATTCCAGCGCTCAGCAAATCGTTACTTGACAAACAAAATGCTGAAGAATTGGATGTTGTCTCTGGCGCGACACACTCCAGTCATTCGTTCCGTATTTATGCGGCACAGTTGATTAACGCAGCTCAAAAGGGCGATACAACGCCAATCGAAGTCGATAATCTTGTTTTCCAAGAGAAATAATGAATGGAAGCAGTGCCATCAAAGGCTTTAGAGCACGGAATTGCTCTAAAGCCTTTCTTAAATAATAAGATAGGGATCATTTGATCGCTTGGAAGGATTGAGACTGATGAAAAAAACCGGCATTATGTTTATGGTCATCGTGTGCCTGCTGATTACGACAGGATGTGGGCATAAAGCGCAGCCTGTTAAGGCGGAGATTCTCAGCAGCCCATACAGCAGGACCGAATTTATAATGGGCACGGTAGTTACGGTGAAAATTTTTGATAAAGGGAAAGCAGATGTACTCAAGCCGGTTTTTAAACGGATCGAAGAGTTGGCGGACGCGACGACTGTTGAAGATAAGCATGATTCGTCTGAGATTGATCAGGTGAATGAAGAGGCAGGAATTAAGCCGGTTAAGGTATCTAATGACATTTACCGCATGATCAAGATTGGGAAGAAGTACAGCGGACGCTCAAATGGCGGTTTTGATCTGACCATTGGACCGCTCTCGAAGCTGTGGCATATCGGCTATTCCGATGCAAGAAAACCGAAGCAGAGCGAGATTGACCATGTGCTTCCGTTAATCGGATACAAACGAATGATCCTCAATGATTCAAAGCACACGATCTTTCTCAAAAATAAAGGCATGCGGTTGGACTTAGGCGCCATTGCTAAAGGTTTTATCACGGATGAAGTGGTAACTGTGTTGAAGAAATACCATGTTCAGTCTGCGATTGTTGACCTTGGCGGAAATATTTACGTACTGGGGAAGAATGCCTCAGATGAAAAGTGGAACGTTGGTATCCAGAATCCTTTTGAACCGCGCGGGGCGATTGTCGGGAAAATCGAGGAGTCCAATCAGTCCATTGTCACATCTGGAATCTATGAACGATTCATTAAGGTGAATGGTAAGACCTATCATCATTTGTTGAACCCATTTGACGGCTATCCATTTATGAATGACATTGCAGGGGTATCAGTAATTACAGATGCTTCGACTGACGGAGATGCGCTTTCCACCGTCCTGTTTGCGGGCGGGCTTAAAGGCGGAATGAGCGATGCGAAAAAATGGGGGATTAAGGCCGTATTTGTGACGCGCGATAAGAAAGTCTATATAACACCTAATCTAAAAAATAATTTTGTGCTGACGAATAAAGCTTTTAAACTTATAGAATAAAAAGGACTGTATTTTTTTCAGAAGGTGTCGAAGGGGTTAAATTGAAGAAGGGGTGAAAAAGATGTCGCTGGGCGCGTTCCTTAAACTCGTTGAAATTCAGACCAAATTAGCCAGTCTCTTTCCTTTTATTGTTGGCTGTCTCTTTGTTTCATACCGGTTCCATCTACTGGATCCAATCAACACAACGATTTTCTTTGCTTCCATGCTCTTTTTTGATATGACAGCAACGGCGATTAATAACTACATGGATTATCGAAAAGCAACGAGTGAGGAGTATCGCAGAAGAGAAAACATCATTGGACAGGAGCATATTTCGGAACCTTTGGTCGCGTTTACCATCGTCATCCTTTTGGCGATTGCGACGGTGCTGGGACTGGTACTTGTGGTACGTACTGATCTAATTGTTTTACTCGTAGGCATGGCTTGCTTTGGAATTGGCATCCTTTATTCGTTCGGACCAATTCCACTGTCACGAATGCCGATCGGTGAAATTTTTTCAGGGATCACGGAAGGGCTCGGTGTTTTATTTTTAACCGTTTATGTCAACGCAACGGACCAAGGCATTGTCCATTTGATTTGGGAAGGACGGACAATAACCGTGCAGGCCGATCTGCTCCTGCTCTTTGAAATCGTGCTCGTCTCGCTGCCGTGCATGTTCACCATAGCGAATATCATGCTGGCGAATAACATTTGCGATCTGGATGATGACATTAAGAATCATCGCTTTACGCTGCCCTATTACATTGGCAAACGTTACGCAATTTGGCTTTTTAATGGACTCTATGCTGCGACCTTTGCTGCAATTGTTGTCTGTGTCCTGTTTAAAATACTGCCGATGATTATGCTGCTTGCACTGCTGGCCATCATTCCTGTATCTAAACAGGTGAAACAGTTCAATCAAATTCAAGTCAAATCGAAAACCTTTGTGGTTGCTGTGAAAAATCTGGTGCTTGTGAATGGAACCGTTGCGTTATTACTGTTCGTTGCCGTTGTCTTGTGAAAAGAGGGTATGTCCGATGAACGAGCAAATAATCCAAGTTAAAGATCTGACATTTAAATATGAACCTGCAAAAAACAATACATTATCTTCTGTTTCCTTTGCCGTTAATAAAGGTGAATGGCTGTCTGTTATCGGTAATAATGGTGCGGGTAAGTCTACCTTGGCATTGCTGCTGATTGGGCTGTTGAAACCACAGAGCGGATCCGTTTTCGTATGCGGTATGCCCTTGAATGAGGAAACAAAGTGGACGATTCGTCGTCATGCAGGTATTGTTTTTCAAAATCCTGATAATCAATTCATCGGAGCAACCGTGCAGGATGATGTTGCATTCGGCATGGAAAACCTCAACATGCCGGTTGAAGACATGCGGCAGCGTGTAACAGAAGCCTTGGAGCTCGTCGGTATGCTGGAGCATCGTGAGGCAGATCCCTCCCGTTTATCTGGTGGTCAGAAACAGCGCGTCGCGATTGCCGGTGTGCTTGCCCTTCATCCTGATCTGCTTATTTTGGACGAAGCCTTTGTTATGCTGGATCCTCGAAGCAGGAGAGAGCTATTGGCAACTTTAAAACAGTTGAGGGCTGAACAAGGATTAACCATTTTGTCCATCACCCATGACATGAATGAGGCAGCAGCAAGTGACCGTATCCTTGTGTTGAAAAACGGCAGCGTGGCGAACAGTGGATTGCCTGCGGATATTTTTAGCGAGGAAATGGACGTAGAGGCACCGTTCAGCGAACGATTGCGGCGTCTGCTTATGAGCAAAGAGCGACGCACTCCGGAATCCTATCTGACGGAAAGTGAATGGATCCAATGGCTATGCAAATAAGACTGAATCAAGTGAGCGCAGATTATCAGCTTGGCCCGGTGCACAGCCCTCGTGTTCTTCAGGACGTCAGCCTGCAAATAGCTCCGGGAACGTTTACGGCAGTCGTTGGTCCTACTGGAGCCGGTAAGTCGAGTCTGCTAAAAGTGCTGAACGGCTTGCTGCTTCCAAAATCCGGTTGGGCAGAGGTTGGTGACATTAAGATTGACAGTAAAACGAGCAAAAAAGCGTTGAAAGCAGTCCGGAAGCATATCGGGATGGTGTTCCAATTTCCTGAATCGCAGCTGTTCGCTGAAACTGTGGAACAAGACATCAGCTTCGGTCCGCTGAACTTCGGTGCGAGTCCGGAAGCAGCACATGATCTGGCAATCAAGATGATTCGCCAAGTTGGGCTGGATGAATCTATTCTTCAACAGTCGCCGTTCTCACTTTCCGGCGGACAGAAAAGGAGAGTGGCGATTGCCGGCGTTCTCGCTCAGGAACCTGAAGTGATTGCACTGGACGAACCAACCGCAGGCCTTGACCCTTCAGGAAAAGCGGAATTGATGTCGCTGTTTAAGCAATGGAACAAATGTAAACGATTGACTGTTATTCTTGTTACTCATGATATGGAGACAGCGGCACGCTACGCAGATGATGCGGTCGTCATGGATCAAGGAAAAGTTGTCTATCATGGAAGCGTGCGCAGCCTATTTGCGGACAGCGAAAAGTTGAACAGATGGCAGCTGGATGTTCCTGAAGCGAGGCGGTTCCAGTTGGCATTTGAGACTTATTCAGGTATTCGATTGCCAAATGTCTGCCTGACAGAGGAAGAACTGGCAGAGGCTTTGATCGGGGTGGGACGTGTATGAATAAACTGATTCTCGGACGTTATTTTCCAGGTGATTCACCAATTCACAAGCTTGATCCACGTGCCAAAATGATCGCAGGTATTGCTTTTATTTTTATTTCTTTTATGGCGAAAAACGGACAGGGGCTCATTTTATTGTGGCTGTTTACTTTTTTTGTGATGAGCTTGACGAAAATCGGTTTCCGAGTTTTCTTTCGCGGCGTTCGGCCATTAATTTGGTTGATTTTATTCACGGTATTCCTTCAGATTCTTTTTACTGCCGGCGGAATCATTTATTTCACTTGGGGGCCAATCAAAATCTCCGAATTCGGTTTAATTAATGCACTGTTTATTTTTTCCCGTTTCGTAACAATCATTTTCGTTACGACTGCCGTTACCTTAACAACGAAGCCTATGGAACTTACGGACGGCTTGAACTTTCTTATGCGTCCGCTTCGTTTTCTGCATGTTCCGGTCGATGAATTATCGATCATGCTGTCCATCTCACTTCGTTTTATCCCTAATCTGCTCGATGAAACGCAACGGATTATGGATGCGCAAAAGGCGCGAGGTGCAGTGTTTGGTGAAGGTTCCCTTTTTCGCCAGATGAAGGCACTGGTTCCGATCTTCTTGCCGCTATTTTCGGGATCGTTGAATCGTGGGGAGGAGCTTGCCAACGTCATGGACGTTCGCGGCTATCGCTCCGAGCTGCCGCGTTCTTCGTTTCGTCAGTTGACTTGGAAAATAAAAGATACGGTCTGCATACTTGTCATTTTGCTGCTTATCGCTGCTTTTGCAGTTCTTAATCTTGTTATTGATTAACGTTGATCCATTCTCATCGGAGAGTGGATCATTTTTTTGAATAATAAAGGTACTGTAACGGTGAAGCGAATCGAATACTATTAAGTGAAATTGACTATGGATTTGCTGCCATGCGGAGGAACCATGAATGAGTGTTTTAGATCAATTACTGAATGAATACGGATATTTGACACTTTTTTTTGCGTTAATGCTTGAACTGGTTTGTGTTCCTATTCCAAATGAAGCCTTGCTGAGCTATGTGGGCATCTTATCCTTTCATGGACAGATGAATCTTTTCTTGTCTTTGTGCTCCTCGGGAGCTGGGGGCATGATCGGCGCGACGATCTCCTATTGGATCGGCTACAAGCTTGGCGTACCTTTCTTTCGTAAATATGGTCGGTACATTCATATGGGGCAGGAAAAGATGGAACACATATCTAAATGGTACCAAAAGTATGGGAAGGTTCTGCTCATTTTTTCGTTCTTCGTTCCCGGCATCAGGCATATCGCGAGCATTATATCCGGAGTGATCCGCTTGCCCTTTAAGTCCTTTAGTGTGTTTGCCTATATCGGTGTTTTTCTTTGGACCGGAACCTTTATATCACTTGGGTATGTATTAGGACCGGAATGGGACAAGTATCAGGTGGAAATCAAGAAATGGCTGGTGCTGGCAAGCGTTTTGCTTGCCCTCGTATTGCTATGTTATATCGTGATTAGAACGAATCGAAGATATATCAAGGAATCGCTTTTGCTCCTCTTTCAAGCAACCTTTAAACGGTATAAAAGCTTTTTGAAGATCAAACTATTTATTTTCTTGATTCTGGCTGCATTTATTTCACTCATCACTTTGATGGCAGGAATGATCCAGGATTTTCTCAGCAATGAATTTGTGCCGTTCGACAAGGTTTCCAGACGAATTGTTTCATTCATTGTGGATAATCAATGGCAGCAGGCGCTGCAGCATGTTTATGGATTGTCTTCCTGGTCAACACTCTCTGTAATCATCATTCTTACAGCGGTCACAATTCTTCTTAATAACAGGGACAAATGGCTTGAACTGCTTTTTCTTGGGCTGACATTATCCGGGGGATTTATCTTCGCAAACGGCGTGCGCTGGCTGTTTCACTTTATTCTGACTGGAACCTACATGAGTCTGGATTTTCCAAATAAGAAGTCGATGATGCTGCTGATTCTCTTAGGGTATTTTTTGATGATGCTGGTACGCCATCAAAAAAAGTACATGATCAGTATGTCCGAATTATTTTTCTTCTTAATCGTTTTGCTTGCTTACACAGCAAGCGCAATCAGCGCCTTCGGCATTACCCCAAGTGATCTCGTGGCAGGATATGTTTTCGGAGCAGTATGGGTCAGTGGTTTAATCCTTTCATTGGAACTGTTTCGTTTTCTGTCGCTATTAAAGAAAAATTTTAGCAATGACGAGGTGCATCATTAATGATCTAAAAGGCAGATGCCTTCAGTAGTGTGTTTAAAAACAATGCTAGGTGACTGTTTGAATGACAATGTTAGGGGCAGAATAGGCCATAAGCATTCTAATATAAAACGATCACTCGGAGAGACTTACGATGCCGTATATCAACACGACAAAGGACATTTGCTTGTATTACGAAAAAAGTGGAAAAGGGAGACCCATTATCTTCATTCATCCCCCTTTAATGGGCCATGTCGTTTTTCATTATCAAAAGATTTTATCCGAACATGCACAGATTATTTTATATGACCAAAGAGGACATGGACGGAGCAGTTATCAACCTTCTCGTTCCCTTGAACGTGTGATTCCGGATCATGTCGCTGATCTTAGAACACTCATTCAAGAACTTCAATTGAAGCAGCCAATCCTTTCCAGTTACTCAAGCGGCGGTTTAATAGCTCTTTCTTATGCACTGACTTTCCCCAATGAGGTTGGTGGAATGATTCTCTCCGGCGGATTTCCTTGTGTCGGCTCAGCAATGCTGTTCATGGAATATCAGCTCGGCGTTCTAATCATGAAAGCGAGCGGCGGTCAAAAGGCTTTGAGTAACCTATTAGCGAATGCCCATAAAATGACCCAAGAAGACAAAAAAATGTTTTACACATATTGTAAAAAAGCTAATGTTCACGCGGTGCTCGATCTATATAAAGCAGGACTGAAAACGGATTTTTCCGCTCAACTTAAGCAATTGGATTTGCTTCCCATGTGGATTGTTTATGGAACACGCGATAAATTTATCAGTAAACACAAAAAGTATTTTGATTTTCTTACAAAAACAGAAATTATTTTTATTGATAAAGCCTTCCATCAAATTCCGACGCACCAACATGAGCAGTTCAATCAGGTCATTCAGCGATTTTTGCTCGACATGAATCAGAAGGCGTGAAAAAGAACAAAGGCAAATCGAGCATTGAAAACGCAATGCAATAATTAGTGCTGCGCGTTTCCTTCGTCATCACTATCGATCCTTTTCTTGTGAGGAGGGATCAAGCAGAATTAAAATAGGTCGAGCTGACTGCTCGACCTATTATTGCTCAGCTTCTCGTTTTCTAAGGTTAAGGCAGCTTGTTGCCCGCCGCTTGATAAATATCGTACCATTCTTGACGAGTGAGCGTAATGTCCGCACCCTTTGCCGATGCAGCAATACGTGATACGTTCGTTGTTCCGAGGATGACTTGCATTTCTGCCGGATGGCGCAGGATCCAGGCAACCGCAATCGCATTGTTACTGACACCATACTTCGTTGCGACCTTATCAATTTCTTTGTTTAATTCAGGAAATTTTGGATTATCGAGGAACACGCCTTCGAAGAATCCATATTGGAATGGAGACCATGCCTGAATGGTTACGTCATTCAGCCGGCAATAATCGAGAATACTGCCATCGCGAACGGAAGCACCGCCAACTGTCATATTCACATTCAATCCCTCGTCTATCATTCCGGTGAACTTGATACTGAGCTGCAACTGGTTAATTTCCAGCGGCTGACGCACTGATTTTTTCAACAGTTCTATTTGATATGGATTCTGGTTGCTGACGCCAAAATGAAGAACTTTCCCTTCAGAGTGGAGCTGATCAAATGCAGCAGCCACTTCTTCAGGTTCAACTAGGGCATCAGGGCGGTGCAGAAGCAGATAATCCACATGATCCGTCTGCAGACGTTGCAGACTAGCGTTTACCGTCTCAAGCAAATGTTCTTTTGAGAAGTCAAACGCTTTATTGTGATCGCCATTGCCGCGAACAATGCCGCACTTCGTCTGCAAAGTGATTTTGTCGCGCAAGCCGGGCTGCTTTGCCAGTACCTTGCCAAACAATGCTTCACATGCGCCGTCCGTGTAAACATCCGCATGATCGAAGAATGTAACACCGTTCTCTAGGTCGGTCTTGATTAGGCGATCTACCGCTTCCTCAGGCATATCTGCGATGCGCATGCATCCCTGAACAACCGCCGATCCCAATTTCTTTTCAGATCCAATTGCGATTTGTTTCAAGATAATTCCCTCCACTATACCGATTATTGAAAAGCCTTTCGCTATTAATCATAGAACGGATAAGCGAGAATTTAAAGTAATAGGACTTGATGAATGAGGCATTGAATGAATCATGATAATTTACATGGCCAAGCTTACCCGGAAAATTGCCATGAAACACAGAAATGGCATGAAAAAAAGGTCGCGGCCTGATGGAGGATATACTGGATCAGACGGTGCAGGGAAAAATAATCCAGAAGAAAATACACGTGCAAAATGATTTACAAAGGATTTCGTGGCTAAAGAATGAAAGGCTCACCAAGCAAGACACAGCACCTTCATACCCAACAATCGATTTGCCATTGATCTTGGGTTAAGACTCAATATATAAATAGTGCTGATCTTTTTGCTTCTTAGATTTCTTTTTTAACTTCGCCAGCTTCTTTGTCAACTCAAATAAGTTCAAAAAATGATCACATGGGACACAGGTACCGGCTATGGATATGGAAACAATGGAAAACGCTTCAACGATTCCTAAACGATTTTCAGTGATGATAAAGCCCCGTTCTCGGTCTTGCTCATTATAATGGTAAAGTACTTTTTCTTGAAAACGTTCACTGACTTTTTCACAGTAATTATCAATAGCTCCTTTATCCATGATGGTGATAAAATCATCGCCGCCAACATGTCCGACGAACTGCCCGCGAGGCAAGTAGAGCATGAGAATGTCGGCAAGCAATTTAATGATCGAATCACCGTTTTCAAAGCCATAGACGTCGTTATATTCCTTGAAATGATTGATATCGATATATAAAACGTTGAACGTCTCGTTTTTTTCGAGTGTTTGCTTCATCTTCTGTTCAATCACCAGATTCCCGGGAAGACCGGTCAACGGGTTCTCGTATTTTGCTTTTATAACCTCTATTTCTGTTGATTTAAGCAGCAGATTTTTAATGGTCACCGTTCCGAAATAGCGATTTTCTTTAGTCACGACAATGAAATCATAGAGCTTGTCCTGAGGTCGCGACATGGCCAGCTTCGAGACTTCGTTAATTGGCGTTCGATAGTCAACCGAAATGAAATCTCGATCCATGAGAACTGAAATCGGCTGATTTTGATAAAGGCTGAATCCGAAGCGCCCGCTTACCTGCATCGTTAATTGAGATCGGGTAATAATACCGACCACTCTATGATTATCAATGACGCAGAGACCGGGAATCGTTCCATCCTTTTTGAATTTTTCCAGCACATGTTCAATCTTCATTTGCATGGTTATGGTTTCAGTGGGATTGCAAATATTTAAAATATAGCCATTGGCATTAGGTTGACCGAATACATTATTTTTCATCTTATGATGGTCAATAATTTCTTTTTTTATGGTTTCATCGATCTCCATAAGCCGTTCGGACGGTCTTTGAAGATAGAACCCTTGTCCATAAGAGACACCGAGATCAATTAAGCTTGTTAATTCAGATAAAGTCTCAATACCTTCGGCAACCAAATGAATGTTAGAAATTCTGCAAAATTCGACGAGTCCCTTGACGAGTGCAAAATTTATACGACCAAGATCAATGTTCTCAATGAGACGTCGATCAAGTTTAACATAGTGCGGGTGGGTGTCCGTAATCAAATTTAGTCCGGAATACATAGCTCCCGCGTCATCAATGGCAACCTGAAAGTGATGCGACTTAAGATCCTGTATCGAAACAGCGAACTGATCCGGATGATTAATGGAACTCCGTTCGGTGACCTCAAAGACAATTTGGCTCGGCTCGAAGGGATAGGAATTCAAAGAATGAGAACTAAATGTCTGAATGAACCGCGGGTCTTGAAGAATAACAGGACTGACGTTCAAAAACAGTTTCTTTATTGGTGGTGAGCCTGCGCATAGATCATAAAATGAGCGCAACGACGTGGAGCGGCACAACGAATCAAGTACGTGTAACCGATTGTGTTCTGCCGCTGCTAAAAACAGCTTTTCCGGATTCGCCAATTCTGTTTCATATGTCACGCGGCTTAATGCCTCATAGCCATGAATCTCACCATTACGCAGAGAGACGATTGGCTGAAAAACAGCTTTTATTTTCTGTTCATTGATAATCTTGTCCAAGTCAGTTACTACTGTATTGTTCATAGACCATCGTACCCGTTCTTTCCCAGTATCTTCTAAATAATTATAACTGAGCAGAAAAGGGATACGTAGGCCATAGAGGTAAAGAATTTGTAAATTTTGTTGTTGTGGTGGGCAGAAGATTTATGTACAGATCATTGCAGATCAAAGAAAAGAGGGATGCAGGTGCCATGGCGTGGAGGCAGATTTTTAGGGGGAAGTCTATATCTCAGAATCTTATGAGAAACGCAATAAAAACAAAAAGAAGCCAATAAGGGAACCAGAGCACGGCGTATAAAGCGATGCCCAGTGCCTCTTTCCAGTTTTTCGGTCTCTGACGGGCAAAGCGATTCATAAACATCATGTAGATTACTGCAGCCAAAATAGCGACCCAAAAGAATCCACCGGAGATTTCTTCCGGCGTAACATGCACAATAGCCGCGACCTGGTATGGACGGAATAACATCATAGTCAGGGCGAACAGCAGAAACCCGTACAGACAGCTGAAGAGATTGAGCTTCAAGAAAGAATGTTGATTCATAAGGTCGCCTCCTAGGTTTCAAGATATCTAATTCCTATTATAAGCAAATAAGATGGATTTACCGCTTGATGTGCTTATGATAGTTCGAAACTTTGATATATAACCTTTACTTGTTAACGTAGTAGCTTTCATGGCGTCACTAATTGGATTTAGGAGAAATAATTATACGAATCATATTGCGAACGCATGATCTTATTCGATATACTTTAATTATGGCAATAAGGCATATGAGCGGATGGCAGTGACACCTTCAGATTGGAGGTGCTGCCCATGACAGTGTATCAAGCACTAATGCTCGCAATTTCTTTTGCGGGACTTATTATAGCGATACTGTCGTTTAAAGAAAGAAAATGATCCGCCTCATATGCCATTGCAGTGGCTGAAGTGGATCAATTTTCATCTTTGATTTACTTATCATGCACTGCTGCCCGCTCAATGCGGACGTTGCCATGCTTGCCATCAGTGTAACAGCACTGACGGCTTTATTAGTGTATGCCAAGGGACACATCACTAAACCATTTAAATACATTATACAATGCAGTCAATTTTATGTCTATTTCCTGGTATAATGTTGTCAAAACAGTCTAATAGTTGCAAGGAAGATAGTCAATGACCCCCAAACTCATCACAAATTCAAATGGACAGACCTTTTTATATGAACTGCAGCAGGCGTTTTCAACCTGCGAGGAGTTCTACTTTAGTGTTGCCTTTATTAACTACAGCGGATTGCAACTGCTGCTTGATAATTTGAAAGAGCTGCGTGATCGTGGCGTTCGTGGAAAGATCATGACATCCACTTATTTGAATTTTACAGAACCCAAAGCACTCAAGAAGATTAAAGCCTTCAATAATATCGACCTGAGAGTTTTTGAGGCTGACAAGGTTCAAGGCTTTCATAGCAAGGTTTATATTTTTAAGAATAAAGATATGTATACAGTTATGATCGGCTCATCGAACATTACGCAGAGTGCTCTGAAGAGCAATGTTGAGTGGAATGTGTCGACAGTGTCCACGAGGCAGAACCCATTTCTGGAAAAAGCCATTAAGGAATACAAAGAGTTGTGGGCGCAATGTACCGTTGCAGATGATCTGTTCTTGCAGAAATACGAGAAGTTTATTGAAGGATTGAAAGCTCAGGTTGCGGTTGCTCGTGAGCCATCCTTTAACAGCTACGGGAATGCTGAGATGCAGCGGATCGTTCCGAATATGATGCAACAGCAGGCGATTGATAATCTTGAGCGGCTAAGAAGCCATGGCGAAACGCGAGCACTCGTCATTTCTGCGACGGGTACAGGGAAAACGTACATGTCAGCGTTTGACGTTCAAAAGGTTCAGCCCAAGACAATGCTTTTCATCGTGCACCGTGAAGAGATTCTAACGAAGGCAAAAGAGACTTTTGAACGACTGCTCGGTCGCGGCAATCAAATGGGCATGTACACTGGAAATAGCAAAGACTACCAAGAGAAGAATTATCTTTTTACAACGATCCAAACCATCAAGGATCATTATAGCGAGTTTCCTGCTGATTACTTCGACTATATTATTATTGACGAGGCGCACCATGCAACAGCTTCAACGTATACACGCGTACTGGATTATTTTGAACCGAAATTTTTACTGGGAATGACGGCTACTCCGGAACGCTGTGACCGTGGTGATATCTTCGGTTTATTTGATAACAATATTGCGCTTGAAGTTCGACTCAATGAAGCATTAGAGGAAGATTTGGTTCTGCCTTTTCATTACTTCGGCATTTCAGATGTGGATGGTGTGGATCTTTCTGATGTCTCCATCGATGATGTGGCGGAGGTTGCAAAGCGGCTCAAAGTGAATGAGCGCGTCGATTTTATTATCGACAAAATGAATTTTTACGGCTATGACGGAGAAAAGTGTAAGTGTCTGGGTTATTGTGTAACCAAGGATCATGCCCAATATATGGCCGATGAATTCAATAAACGCGGTATTGTCAGCACCTATTTAACTGGGGATGACAAGCAGTCTAAGCGCCAAGAAATGGTCCGCAGACTTGAAAATGATGACGATCCGTTGCAAGTCATTTTTACGGTCAACATTTTTAACGAAGGCATCGATATTCCGTCTGTAAATTTAGTTTTGATGCTACGCCCAACCAATTCACCGATTATCTTCATGCAGCAGCTTGGTCGTGGCTTGCGAAAATATGAAGGACAATCCTTTTTAACAGTTCTCGATTTTATCGGCAATCACAGCAAGACGTTTCTTATTGCGATTGCATTAAGCGGTAAACGCTTCTATGACAAGGACAGCTTAAAGGTTGCAGTTCATCGCGGTTTCCCGGATCTCCCAGGCGCGACTCATATTCAGATGGATCGAATTTCGCAGCAACGAATCATTGACCAATTAAATCAAGAGAATTTCCGTGCGATGAAATATTTGAAGGAAGAGTATCTTGAATTTAAGAAACAATTTGTTGCTGGGGCAGAAGATCGAACCATTCCCTACTACTTATTAGACTATGCAAAATTCGAAAATGCCCCTGATCCAATTAAGTTTATTAATAATAAGAAAACCTATCTTGCTTTTCTTGCGGCTGTTGAAAAAACGGATGAGCTAAAAAAATTGGCGAATGAAGAGCCATTCAACACTGTGCTGCGACAGCTATCTTCTGATCTTCCTATAAAACGTCCCTATGAATTTTGTATTTTACGTTCATTGATGACTCATAAAACCGTGTCGTGGGAACAGGCAAAAAATGAAGTTCAGAAATTATTAGAATCCATAAATGAAGAGACGCTTGATCATGCGTTTGAACATCTGAATCAAACCTATGATGATCAGGGGCAGAAATCACGAGAAGTAAAATTGGGAAGCTATGACCGCGAAGGTAAGTTTTTGAAACGGTCGGAAACTTTGGATAGGATCTGTGAAAATGAGGAGCACACGGCTTACATTCTTGATGTGCTTAATTATGGAATTTATCGTTATGAGAAGATGTTTGGACATGAGAATTATAAAATCCCATTTCTAAAACTATATGAGCAGTATTCAATGGTGGAATCTGCTTTACTATCTAATTATAGAAAAATACTCAGTTCATTCCGAGGATCCGGCACAATCAAAAATGGAAATGACTACTATCTGTTTATTGATCTTCACAAAGATGAGGGGATTAAGGAGAGCATCAACTATCAAGATCATTTTATTAGCCCCTCGCTTTTTCAGTGGGAGACGCCTAATACAAATAGTCAGGATACAACTCAAGGTCATCGAATTATAAATAATAAAAAATATGGAATAAATCTGTACCTATTTGTGCGGAAATTCAAGACTATAGAGAAAAATATCTCTGAACCCTATATTTATATCGGAACAGGAGATGTGGTTAAATATAGCGGGAACAAACCAATTACTACTGAGATTGCTTTGCATCATGAAGTGCCGATGCCGCTGTATCAAGAATTTACGACGAAGGTATAAAAGGATTCTATTAATCTGTTATAATTTGGTAAGGTAATAGATGAAGTATGTGAGTGGATCGGTGACGCCCTGATGATTGGGGGTGGCGCTTATGACAACATTTCAAGTACTGACACTCATGATTTCCTTTGGAATGTTAGTGCTGATGTTGTCAAGAAACAAAAAATGATCCGTCTCATATCTCTCCACAGATAGCTGAAACGGATCATTTCAATTGATTCAGTTCATGCACTGATTCCGCTCAATGCGGATATTGCCTAGCTCAAGCCGTCCGAGGTGATTGCGTCACTTCGGACGGTATTATTTTACGTATTTCCTGTCTTTATTATACACATTTTTCGAATAAAATAAAAAGACTATTACATGCTCTCTTTTACAAGTCGTTCCACTGTTGCGACATCGGCCGGTGCCCATTTTAGCGAATCAAGATTTTCTCTTTTTAACCAAATGAGCTTGGAATGTTCATGTGCGGTTGGGAACCCCTCTACAAGTTTGCATGTAATGGCAGTCAAATCAATGGAGAATGTATCGTAGTCGTGATGACTGGTGAGGAAAATTTCTTTAGCCTCGATGGAGCATTTCAGTTCTTCTCTGATTTCGCGTTCAATAGCTTCTGCAGGTGTTTCGCCATCTTGGATCTTGCCGCCGGGAAATTCCCAGTGGTTTGAGATCGACATTTTTGGCGAACGCAGAGCACACAGAATTTCCTTATTCGCGTTTTCTAGTATTGCGGCAACAACAGATAAAGTCTTGCGCATCAAATCACCTCAAATCAAATTCGTACATGTGCGATTATACACCTTTCTCATCATGAAAATGAATGGTGCAACGAAAAGCGATGCAACGTTACCCCGATTAAATGACGCATTTCTCATTGAACAGACGCAGTGATACTTTTCAAAATCGTACGGACGATTTCTGACGGCTCTTTATGATCGGTAGTCAACTTAATTGTTGATGACTGCTCATAGGCATTTTCTCTTTCGTGATGAAGCTCAATCAGCTTCTTCTGGTCCAGTGATTGAAAAAGCGGTCTGCTTTGATCCCCTTGTAGGCGATTGTTAATCACTTCTGGAGATGCTTTTAAATACACGACAGGGATGCATGAATTTATTAATAAACGGCGATTGATGGAGCGCACCGGAGTACCTCCGCCGGTGGAAAGAATGCCTTCACGTTTGAACGCTTCGGCAAGCATTTCCGATTCCAATGAACGAAAGTATGCTTCACCATGGTCCGCAAAAATTTGATTAATTGTTTTTCCCTCATGCGCGACAATGAGTGCATCTAAATCGAGATGGGGGCAGTTCAGACGCTCTGCCAAGAGTTGTCCGATGGTTGTTTTGCCGCTTCCCATAAAACCGACGAGTATGCTGTGTACCATTTCTTATTCACCCCTTACTACGGACAGTCCATGCTGCTTAAGTTCACATGTCGCATCCGCAAGATCATTTTGGTTGGAAAAGGACAACTGAAGAATGCCATTAATTTCTTCTCTGATTTCCAAAATATGAATGTTGATTAAGTTAATTTTTGCTTCTGCCAAAACCCGTGTCACTTCGGCGACTGAACCCACCCGGTCGGGAATGTTGACAAATAAATCATAGAAATTAGGTGCATAGCTGGAAGCTTGGGCATTGATGCTGTCTCTAGTAATTTTGGCACGTTGAAAGTAGTTTTGAATGGCATGGCGATCTGATGAATGGAGCGCTTCTTTGACATGTTTCAAAAGCTTGCTGAACGTGTCGATTTTGTCAATGAGTGTCTGACGATTGCTTAAGAGTATGTCTGTCCACATGTCCGGATCGGAGGACGCGATCCGTGTGATGCTTCGAAAACCGCCGGCAGCTAGTTTTAAAGATAAAGTTGAGCTGCTGAATTCCTTTTGCGCCATGTTGACTAATCCTGAAGCGATAATATGCGGCAAATGGCTGATCTGAGCGACAATTTGGTCATGCTGCTGCGCCGAAACAAGTTGCCATTTGACATTCAATTCTGAGAGTAATGCCTGCAGTTCACCCACTGCTTTTTGTGCATGTTGATCGGTGAGCGTATCGGAAATTAAGAAGTAGTAAGCGCTCTGAAAAAGATCAGCCCTCGCTGCCGTAATGTTTGTTTTATGTGAACCGGCCATTGGGTGTCCGCCGATAAAAAGAATACCCTGATCAACAAATACGGATGCTTTAGCCATGATCTTCTTTTTTGTACTGCCGACATCAGTAATGATGACTTCCGGCTTCAGCTGCATCTGTGCCAGCTGCTCCATGTGTTTTAGGATGATGGAGACCGGTGCTGCTAAAAGAATGATGTCTGCTTTTTCGGCACAGCCTTGCAGCTGTGTAAAGCCGTCATCAATGATCCCTTTTTCTTTTGCGTGCGTCAATGAACGGTGATTGATGTCGACACCGATGATTTTATGCTCCGGCCACTGCTGCCTAATCGCTAAGGCGATGGAGCCGCCGATGAGCCCCAAGCCGTCGATGACAATTGTTTTCATCATAAAGCAGCCCTGCTTGATGGAATGAGTTGATTCAGATCAGCGAAGAAATCGGGATAGGAGATATTGATTGCTGATTCATTGGCGAGGGTCAGATCGCTTTTAACAAGTAAGGCAGCTACTGCCAGCATCATGCCAATTCGATGATCTCCGTGCGAGTCCACCTGATCGGTTTCCTGCGGAGCAAGTCGTGTTCCGCCTTGAATGATCATCCCGTCAGGAAGTTCCGTAATTTCTGCGCCAAGCGTTCGTAGTTCGGCAGCCACAACGGTGATACGATCTGTTTCTTTAACGCGCAGTTCTTCAGCTCCGGTTATTTTCGTTGTTCCCTCAGCCTGAGTCGCCAAGAGAGCGATCAGAGGCAGTTCATCAATGACGCTTGGAATGTCATCGCTCGTAATCTCAATCGCACGCAGAGACGCACTCCGTATGTGCAGGTCACCTGAAGGTTCTGCATGAGTTGAACGATTCTGAATGGTGATATTCGCTCCCATTCGCTTCAGGACACGAAGAAAACCGGTACGGGTCGGGTTCAGTCCGACATTATGGAGCGTAATCGCACTGTGCGGCACGAGGGTGCCAGCAGCAATGAAAAATGCGGCCGATGACAGATCTCCAGGTACCCTAATGGGCTGACCGATAAGCTTCGGTTTTCCAGCTACCTTTAGTGTCAGCCCTTGCTTTTCAATTTGTCCGCCGAATGCGCTTAGCATAAGTTCGGTATGATCGCGAGTTTGCTGCTTTTCAATAATGGTTGATGTCTTGTTTGCACACAGTCCTGCTAAGATCAGCGCACTTTTTACCTGAGCGCTGGCGACCGGCAGGCGGTAGTCAACGGGATTGAGATTCGGTGAACCGTAAACCGTGATTGGCAATCTTCCGTCCTCCGTCACTTTGAACCGCGCGCCTAGTTGGCTGAGCGGTTCGGTGACCCGTTTCATGGGTCGCCTGCTTAGTGACTGGTCGCCAAATAATTCTGTGGTGAAGGGCTGCCCACTCAATAATCCGAGCATCAGCCGCGTTGTGGTTCCTGAGTTGCCCATATTCAACGCATGGTTTGGCTGCCGAAGTCCATTTAATCCGACGCCATGCACGAGAACATGATCTTTTGTCCGTTCAATCGATACGCCCATATCCCCAAATGCCTGCATGGTTCTCAGGCAGTCCTCAGAGGAAAGAAAATGAGTGATTTCCGTGTCGCCGGTGCTGATTGCACCGAAAATGATGCTTCGATGGGAAATACTTTTATCTCCCGGAACCTCAAGTGCGCCTTGAAGTCCTTGCTTCTGATTTGTTCTTAGGGTTTTCATATGATCACCTGTTTTTTTTCAAGATTTGATAGAGACACCAGACCATGTCCGGCGTGTAGGTGCGTTCAATACGTTCATCGTTGCCCAATTGGACATTTTTTTGGTTGGTAATGACATAGCGAGCCTGAGCAGTCCTGTAGTTCTGATACGCCAAATACTTACTGTCGGTATAATGAATCACAGCTTCATCTTGAATGGAGCATAAATAATTCTTCATCAAGGCTGCGGTTGACGGATGCGTATAGGCAGCATCCATAGTTGATCTTAAGCGCCGAATCAGGACGAGCGGATCAAGTGCATAACGAAAGCAGGTGACAAGCTTCATTTGATCCAAGTAGGTATAGTGAATGTCCGCCCAATCAAGATGTTCATGACATGACTTAAAAGCAGTGGGGATCATAAAATAATCGCCCTGATAGTCATTGAAATGTTCAATAATACGTTCGAAACAATCATGGAGTTCAATCCGGATGTCGCCAGGATGCGTGCTTTGATAGTGCTGCGCGGCACGGTAACTGTCCGTTGCTTCAGGTCCCAGAGTATGAATAATCACCGGCATGGTCTCCTCAATATTTTTTCAACTCATCGCAATAATCGCGATATTGTTTTTTTAAACGTTCCATGCTCGCGCAATCAAAGGTTTCCAAAATGATTTTGCACAGCTCGATTGCGACAACGGCTTCAATGACAAGCGATGCCGGAACAATGGCTGTAACATCAGAGCGTTCGATACTGGCTTTATGTTTTTCTTTTGTATCAATCGCGACACTGTGCAACGGCTTGTAAAGCGTAGGGATCGGCTTCATGGCTGCGTTAATAATCAGTGGCATTCCATTTGTCATACCGCCTTCAAATCCGCCGAGATGATCGCTGCTTCGGTACCAGCCTTGATCTTGATCCCAATAGATAGGATCCATCACTTGACTGCCTGGTTTTGTACCCAAGTCAAAACCGTCGCCAAAGCTCACATCTTTGAACGCATTAATACCGATAACTGCCGCCGCAATTTTGGCATCCAGTTTCTCGTTCCATGAAGTATAGCTCCCCAGTCCGGCCGGGACATTTTTGGCAATGACACGGACGATTCCTCCCAACGTGTCTCCTGCCTTTTTGGCTTGATCAATAAACGTATGAATCGGCTCAACCTTATCTTGATTGACGATACGAAGATCATTGCGGCTGATTTCCTGTTCAATTTGATCAGGAGTTAAAAGCTGGTCACTATCAGCTTCAATGGGACCAATTTGTCGAACATAACCGGCGATTTGGATGCCCAGCTCATTCAGAAGCTGCGTACAGACAGCGCCAATGGCAACGCGCATCGCTGTTTCGCGGGCGGATGAGCGCTCAAGCACATTGCGCAGATCCCGGTGTCCGTATTTCATGCCGCCAACCAGATCAGCATGACCGGGACGCGGGTTTTTCACTTCACGCAGGTTCGTTTCCGGATCGGGCTTATTGACCGGATTCATAATTTCACTCCAGTGTTTGTGATCAATGTTGGTTATGGTTAATGTGATCGGTGAACCCAAGGTGATACTGTGGCGCACGCCGGAGGTGATCTTGACTTGGTCTTTTTCGATCTTCTGGCGATAACCGCGCCCGTAGCCTTTTTGCCGTTCACTTAGTTTCTGATTAATCTTCTCAATGGATAAGTGAAGTCCGGCTGGGAACCCTTCAATAATTCCGGTTAATTGCGGACCATGCGACTCTCCTGCTGTAAAATAAATCATTTAACTCTTCCTTTCTCCTGCAAGTTCGTTTGACATTGCTTTGAATTTGTTAAGATGGTTTGGAAAATTTCCTGGTAATGGTCACGATTCTCATGATCTTTTACGCGCTGATCAATCCTCGAGATAATTTCTTTTTCCCGAAAAGGATCTAAGACTTGCTGGCCTTGATTCATCTTTTTCATTCCGATTGATTTGGCAAGTTTGAATCGCCATTGAAGTAGTTTAAGAATCCAGTAATCGATAAAATTGATTTGGCTGCGCTCCGTCTCATAACCCGTTTGGTCATTTGAAAGAGAGAGTAGTCGATGACCGATGATCCAGAGAACTAAAGAAAACGACGCGATCACAAGGTCGCTGCGCAAGGCGTAGGCTGTTCCACTCGTAGACAGCATGCCGGTAAAAATGGGCACTGTGAATGATGCGATACTTCCGAAAGAAAAAAAGATGGCCGTAACACGCCCTTTAGCGTGAGGAAACATGGAGCTGAATATAGTCAAACCGACCTGCATAATGCCTCCCGCTGCCGTGACACCGAAGAAAAAAGATGCGACGGTGACCGCTAAATGGTTGAGTGAAAAAGAAACGGTTAAAAGAAAGAGCAGCGAGAGACCGTTCATAATGACCATTAGTGTGCCCTCTTTGATCAGCGCGCTTTTTAAAATAGTGAAGACCAGCAAAACGCCGACAATCGATCCAATGCTGTAAAGCGACAGCAGAAAGTGCGCCTGCATATTGCTCATATGCAATACATCAATTCCGTAGAGCGTGATCCATTGGGTAAAGAGAATCATCAAGGCCATTGAGGTGTAACCATATAAAGATAAAATGGTGACTAAACCGATCTTTGCTTTTGACAGCTTCCCATTAGAAAATAAATGATGCTGTTCGGTTTTCTCAGGCTTTGCTTGCAGTGGAAATTGCGATTGGCTGATCAGCACGGCATTGATCAGTAGGAGTGCAGCCGCAAAGATAAAGCTTAATCCGTACCAGCCGCCCAGATTTTCATTCAGGCCGATGTATAGAGGCAGAACAAACTCTCCAATTGACATCGCAGCTTTAATGAGGATGCTCGCCGCTCCATTGTTGCGGTTCATTTCCAAGAAGGTTGGATAGGTTCCCGAATCGAGTGCCGAGTTCGCCACTCCGGCGAGGATTGCAAGCAGGTAAGCGACTTTAAAATCTTTGGTCAAAAGGATTCCGATGAAAAAGATGGAGTAGCTGATCATCCCGAAGAGAATAATTTTTTTTCGACCGTAGCGGTCTGACAAGCTGCCAAGAAAATAGTAGGCGAGCAGTCGACCAACTCCGACTCCGGAAATAACGTAGGATACGGTTGCGATCGATGTGCCCCATTCGCTGCTGAGCGGCCTCATATTTTGCGTTAAAATTAATAGTCCGATACCATGAACGAAATAGTTCAGGTACAAAGAAATACTTAGTCTGAGTTTGTTTGATTTCGTCATTGTGTTCATGCCCCATTTCCTCCCAAAAAAGTGTAAAAAAATAACCAGTCAGATGATTAATCTAACTGGTTACGAATTTCCGTCAGGAAAATAAAAAGGTCCGGATTGTAATGGCAACCAATTAGATTTAATCTTGCGCATCTAGTTGGTCAGACCAAAACAGCTTCCCAACTCTAGATACTTACGCGTTTGCGTTCGTATCCAGAGCGGATACGAACTATCTAAAGTAGTAATAGAAGCCATTAAAGTATGATTGAGCCAATTGCAACTTTTTCATTTTATTTTTCCTCTCGATTAGGTTAGATACCATTTAATCACTGTCATCTGCTTTTGTCAAATACTGTTTTTAATTGCTAAATCTTTTTTCAAATTGGGGATTGTGATTGACCACTTGTAAGAAATGAAAAGGTAATGTATTATCTAAATGGATAATACATTACCTTTTTTTGTATAGGAGAAGAAAAATGCAGTTTAAAAAAATTGATTCTATGCCTGATCAGCAGTTCTTGTTTGGCTTTATTTTTGTCGCGGCGAACCGGATTGATACGCTGCTTCAACATGAATTTAAACGATTTGATGTGACGACAAAGCAATGGTTTTTGTCCGTTGTCATTGACAACCTGTTTGACGAGGCGCCGACCATTAAAGAGGCGGCAAGGGGAATGGGAAGTTCACATCAAAATGTGAAACAGATTGCTCTGAAACTGGAGGAGAAGGGGCTGCTTGTTCTTGAAAAAGATCAAAATGACGCGCGCGTGACTCGTCTTAAGCTGACTAAGCACAGCATGGATTTTTGGAGTGATTTGAGAAATGAGGGACTCGTATTTACTCAAGCATTATTCAAAGGAGTAATTGATGAAGATATACACACAGCAAGAAGAGTCATGAGACAAGTATTCAAGAATTTGTTCGAGATGGAACAGGGGGAACAATAATGAAACAAACGGATAAAGGCATTTTGTTCTTCACAGTGCCTGTAGTTATTTTAATGGTGATCACCTCGTGCTTCGGCATCTTGCATTCAGCTACTTATGCAAAAGAGACCAGTGCTTGGTATGCGCAGACAATTGGCCAAGATTTTTCGAATCTGTTTGTTGTAGCTCCATTGTTATTCTTTTCCTCTTTTTTTGCTTCGAAAGGGAGCAGAGTCGGCATTCTTATCTGGCTTGGAGCAATGATTACCAATATTTATTCTTTTGTGATCTACTGCTTTGCGCTTCACTTTAATTCCTTGTTTCTTTTTTATTGTGTAATCCTTGGTTTGTCCATCTATTCTGTCTTGTATTTCTTTTACAGGAATATAAAGGTTTCTTTTAAGTCTTGGTTTGGAAAACTTGTCCCTGTAAAATCAGTTGGAATTTTTCTTATTATGATTGCTTTGGTATTTGCAATGGTGTGGCTGTCGGATGCACTGCCGGCAATACTGACGGACAAGACGCCTGAGAGTATCACAAAAGCAGGACTTTTATCAAATCCGGTGCACGCACTTGATTTTTCGTTTTATTTACCGCTTATGATTCTGGCCGGAGTCCTTCTCATTAAGAAGAGATCGATTGGGTACATCTTAGCTCCGCCAATGATTCTTTTCGCGGCAATGACGGCAATGAATATCGTTTCGCTTATGATTGTCTCCATGTGGTTTCTAAAAGTGAATACTTTGCCACCGATTATCATTTTCTCTGGCTTGACCTTGACTTGTCTCTTTTTCTTTTCGGCGATGCTGCGACAGTTAGAGAAGGAAGAACAGCGTACGCTTAGTTAGGCTGCAGGATCACCATATGCTGTCTAGGCATAAAGTTTCTGTAGCGTTACTTGTACCACTTCAAGGCTTGCTTGAATGCAGGCTTTCTTTTTCCAAGTGAACTTCTTTAGGGAGATGCGTGGAGGCGCTCGGTACTTTGCGCGGCGCGACATTGATCATGTCGGATGAATACAGCGCGAAGGAGATGCTGCCGCCATATTTATGTGCGCGGATCAGGATTGGCTGGTTGTATGTATTCTTAAAGCGAAAATCCGGCCCATACCAGCTGACAGTGGCGTCACGTCCGGATGGAACATATGGGACACGGCGGCTGTGGGAATAACGTTCCACAATCTTGAGCCTTGCACGATCGGCAGCATTAAAAAGGGTGGAGGATACTTGGCAGATCCCGCCACCTACTCCCTCGGAAAATTCCCCGCGGACGATGATCGGTGCGGAGCGATAGCCCTTCTGTTTTGTTCGCATGCCGACCGTCTGATTGAACGAGAATATCTCGTTAGGGAAGACGACATGGTTGTCGAGGGCCTTCGCTGCCAAATCAATATTGTGCGCACGACTTTCATTCCCTGCATTAAAAAAGGTGGCATAGCTGCTGATTCGCTGCACGCGAATGTGGGCGAGCAGTTCCGCATCTACCTTTGGATAATCCTTAATTAACGGGGCGTGCATTGTTGCATGGCCATGGCCATAATAATAGCGATAAAAATGGTTTTTGAATGCGGAACGATACAGCTTATGTCCATTTTTCCCCGGAACAATGGCACCTTGCTCATTAATTTTAGCGTTCACCGGTGCCTGATCGACCTTTTGAGCAATGTGATCGATTAAATGATCGTATTTGTCTTGATTTAGAAGAGAAGCAAATGGATAGGTAAACTCTGTTCGATTAACCGTGGCAATCGTGTCTCCGTGGTACATAATTGATAAATTGCCATTAATGTTTTGTGGTTGAGACAAGAGCAGAATACCCGCCAAGATCAGTAGTCGCATAGTGAACGCACCTCCCGAGGTTAGTATGAACGCTTTTCTGCTTTTTAGCCTCAATCATCTGCCGGAGAGGACTGCTTAATCGCTTTAATAAAGCGCAGGACTCCTTCGGTTATATTTTCCACTTGATTGCAGGCAAAGCTCAGGCGCACAAATCGAGGATGGGCACCATACACGGTTCTGGGCACAATGAGCACGCCTTCCTTGATACATGCCTCAAGAAGCTTTGTGTCGGAAATATGCGGCATGCAGCGACACCACAAATGATAACCGCCTTTTGGCACCGTGAAGTTGAGTATTTCCCCACAATGGGTAGACAAGACGTCAACCATTGCTCTTCTTCGCTGCTCAAGCAAATGCCTCAGCCGTTCAACCTGCCTCTCCCACGTGTTCGAGCACAGATAATGTTCAGCGATTTGTTGCGTTATGATGTCTGAACCATGATCCATTTGATACTTGGCTTCACGAAGCCGTTTCAGCACAGGTTCGGGTGCGACGATCCATCCGATACGCAGTCCTGGTGCAACGGTTTTTGACAAACTCCCGATATAGATAACACGTTCGTGTGAGACGTCTAGAGAAAATAATGGTTGCGGACTTTGAGTTTCATCACTCAGCTCGAGCGAACGATAAGCATCGTCTTCAACAATGGGCACACGCCACTTTTCACAAATGGCGAGCACTTCTTTTCTTCGGCTTTCAGTTAACGTTCGTCCGGTCGGATTTTGATACGTTGGATTTAAAAAAAGCATCTTAATCGAACGCTTACTGAGCAAATGCTCCAGTTCACCAGGAATGAGTCCCTCTTCATCCATCTGCACCCCGTACATACGTAGTCCGGCCGAATGGAACAGGGGCAATGAATAAAAATAAGAAGGACTTTCAACAGCGATTGCCTCGCCGGGATTTAAGAGGCATTGGGTAATGAGCAGCAGCGCCTGCTGCGCACCTGAAGTTACCAGGATACCATCCGGATCGGTGTTCATTTTAAATTGTGTGTCCATGAATTGATGAAGCGCTGTTCTAAGCGGTTCATAGCCGTTAGGATCGGGATAACCAAGCGAACCGTTGAATGGAAGCTCTTTGCAGATCTGTTTAAGTATTGAAATGGGGTAATCCTCTTGAGTCAGTTCGCTGGATGACAAATTGATCCCCAATTTTTGCTGCTTTGCTTCAGCGAGCCGTTGCACAATTGGCAGTGTCGGAAGAAAGGTTCCGCCATTCGCATAGTCCTGCCAGTTTGGGAGATGAAGTGGACGCACGCCCCATTGTTCCTGAGTGACACAAGTCCCGCTTCCCTTAATTGATGTCACAATGCCGCAAGAACGCAAAAGGTCGTAGGCATGAACCACTGTCGTACGATTGACACCGATCTGTATGGCCAACTTTCGTTCTGCAGGGAGTTTATCCCCTGGGCGAAGGATTCCTTTCAGTATGTCCTGCTCAAAATGACGGGCAATTTGCTGATAAACAGGCAGTCGATTTGTGTTGTCCGGATGAAAGGTCATAACAGTCTCCTCGTTAAATTGGATGGCCTTTTAAGGATCCAATTGGATGTTTTCATTAGAATAGCATAGTTCTATTCTTTCTGTAAGAGGTGATTGATGATGTATCGTCCAAAGCATTTTACGATGACTGATGAAAACGCTATGTTCTCAGTCGTTGAGAAAAACAGTTTTGCCACTTTGATTTCCGTGCAGGAAGGTGGGCTGTGCGCCACACATTTACCCTTGATTTTGGACCGGAAGGCAGGTGTGCTGTACGGACATTTTGCGCGAGCAAATACACAATGGAAAAGCATTGCCGCACAGGAGGCACTTGCCATATTTCATGGACCGCATTGCTACATATCTCCTTCATGGTATGAAACTGAGCAGGCGGTGCCGACTTGGAACTATGTGGCGGTGCACGTTTATGGGAAGGTAGAGATCATCAGTGATCCTACTGAAATCATGACTGTGATGAAACTAATGACGATGAACTATGAAGATGAGCACCGGCCATATCGTGTTGATGAAGTTTCACCTGCGATGATCAGCGGACTTTTAAGAGGAATCGTTGCTTTCAAAGTGTCTATTGATCGAATGGAAGGAAAATGCAAGCTGAGCCAAAATCATTCTCAAGAGAGGAGAAAACGAGTGGTCGACCACTTAAAAAAGAGTCCTCATGAAGCAGAACATTTGATTGCTGAGTTGATGGAAGAAGATTTGAACTAAGTCCCAGGTCTCAAATTATGTCTCAGGAACGTATTGACGAAGTCATAATGGTTCAAGAGACTAATTTTTTCACCCATGTGCTGTGCATATCGGGTGCTTTTTTTGTTTGGGCAGAAGTTGATCATGTTTTAATTTACATTAAATAAATTTTATCGTAAGCTTACTAATAAAATGAACTATTGCTATTTTCTGAAAATAACGGAATATACGTCATTAGATGTGCTGCTTATGCCTAGCATAGCGATCAACATGGAATGGATCAGGCGGTTGGTCCGATAGTTTCTCTCACATCATCCCATTAAAATGATAGTGTTCATCCTTTTGTGCGTGAAAGATTCACACGGCCCTGAATAGATCAACATGTGTACAGTTTAGCCAAAATTAAATGAAAAAGAGGAGACATTTATGGAAAACAAGTCTGAAAGCTCTATGGCAGTAGATGTCGCAATTGATGACGAATCAAGGCTGTCTATTTCGGTGCAGGTTGCAAGTACATTAACAAGCTGGAGACAAAGGCGTCATCGTGTGATTAACATTCAACTTTTTCAAAATCCGGGAAACCTGCCTTTGCACGCGGCTGATCAACCGGAAAGTTCGGAATTTCGAAATGAAGATGGGGAGCTGGACTTTTCCTTACCGCTTCGTCAAGAAAAGCAATCCATAAGTATTCCACAGGCGGCAATGCCATCATTCACGTATGGCGATTTGATCAATCTCAGAATTAGTTTGGAAAATAAAGTAACCGGAGAAGTGCTCAGTTATGAATCCGTAGATTTTCTGGTAACGAAAAGCGGTTTGCTTGATTTTTTTTCGCATCAGCGTATGCGTGATTATCTCAAAACCGAGCAGCGGACAGAGGTTCAATTGGCTAAAATTGATTATTGGATCAGCAGGAATGCGGATAATGATAAAGTGGTGAACATGGGAGTCGCTCTTCTAAAAGAGCTGGGAACGCACGGTTCCTATGAAGCGGCAGATAGGCTTGCAGAACTGTACAGCGACAGTCGCTTTACGATCCATAATAAAAGTGAAGCTGAAAAATGGAAGAATCATTCAATAAAAAACCTGCCAAAAAAAAGCGAGACGCAAGCACAGTCTGACACGACTAAGAAATTGCCTGCTCAAATCAGTGATGAGTCTTCGTTAAAAACATGTGAAAAATGGGCGGAAAACGGCGACAAGGAAGCTCAGTTTATGATTTATGCATACAGCTGCCTGCCTGAAGGATCTTCGTACAATGGCAGCCGTGCTTTTACCTATGTGAAAGCAGCAGCGGAAAGCGGATTTGATAAGGCGGTCAGAGCTTTGGCAGGCGCGTACGAGAAGAATTTGATCTTTATTTCAATTGAGGACGCGCAAGAATATTTAGGCATTCTGAAGATGGCAGCAAAGAAAAAGCAGTCTCTTGCGGAGTATTTACTTTTTCGTATTTCATACGAAGGCCAATGCTTAGGTCAACCGGTGGAGGGAAACAGAAAGGATGCTTATGCATGGCTGCTTTCCTCCGCGGAGCATGGCGGTATTAATGCTGCCTTTGATCTATGGCACTATTTTGAACAGGGAAATGAGTTTTTAATGGACCAAGAAAAAGCGCTAAAATGGCTGATCTTTGCCGCGGATCATGGCCTTGCAAAAGCAAAGACGCGACTTGGGGATCTTTACATAGATGGACATTATTTGGACAAGGATGATCATAAAGGAATTGCTTATCTAAAAGAAGCATCTGATCAGAAAGATTGGGAAGCTCAGATGAAGCAATATGAAGGCTTTTATGAGGGACGCTACAAAGATATTCTATGCGAAAAGAATCAGACAAAGGCACTTAAACTGTTAAAGTCCTTTGCTCAGTCAGGAAATCCAAGAGCATGTGTTTTGATTATGGATAAATATGAACAGGGCAATGAGATGATGATGGACCACCGTGAAGCAGTAACTTACTTAAGAGCTGCTGCTAAGAGTGGCGATGCACCAGCAATGTACAGGTACGCTAATGTGCTGCTCGACGGATTTTATGTTTCTGCTGATTTGGCCGAAGCAAAGCACTTAATTGAAACATCGGCAGCGCTGAATTATCCAGAAGCACAATTTGCGCTGTATCACTACTATTTTTCCGGATATAAGTCATTACGTAATGATAAAATCAATAAAGAACGCGCCTATCAATGGCTGTTAAAGGCTGCAAGAACATTGCCTTCTGCACAATACGAGCTATGGGTGCTCAGCAAAAAGGACAGTGCAGAAGATCGGATCATTACAGACAAGCGCGCAGTTGAATATCTCTTCCGCAGCGCCGCACAAAAATACAGCCCTGCTCTATTTCAGATTGGTATGGCATTCGGATCCGGTTCTGATATCGAACCCAATCCGGAGCGCGGCTTGTGTCTTATTGAAGAGGCAGCAGGTCTTCATCATCCGGAAGCAGTCTACGAACTTGCACAGATTCGTCTGCGCGGTTCGTTCGGTGGACAAGAAGTAGCAAAGGACGAAAATCAAGGCCTGCATCTTCTTTTATTATCCGCAGAACTCGGCTATCCGCTCGCTTGTAAACAAGTAGGAGAATGGTATGCGAAGGGACTGCTTTCAAACGAATCCGAATTGTGGGTTCGGCAGATTGTTCAAGCAGCGATTGATGCCGGACTTACTTTGGATGAGCACGCATCGCCTCTATTGAAGCAGGAGGCTGCGAGTACTGAATGAAACAGTGCGAAGATGCCATTAAAAAAGCCATTTAAACAGGTTTCCTATATGGGAACCTGTATTTTTTTGCAGTAAATGAAATCTTACTCACTGATCTTTGGTTAAGTGAAGGCAGGTTTGCACAAAATTGATAAGAGAAAAGGATATGGTTTCATTGATTTACTTTGATTGAAACATCAATAAATGAATTTTGTTGTCCGCTTTCTAGGGGTCAATTCACTTCTTTTTTTAAATTCCTGTCAATTTATATAATAATTCGACTAGATTTGATAAAATAAGTGCACAACCTTGATGCAACGGATGAGGATGATCGGTCGTGAATATATTGCTTGATATGAAAATGTATTTATCATTCATTATTAGTGGGAATTTAGTCACTGTGGCGTTGATTGGTGCCTATTTGTGGCACCATCGCGATGATGAGACGTTAAATACATTCTTCTTTGGAAAATGTATCCAATTGGTGGCGTGGATTGTTGCTGTTTTTCGCAGCGGCACATTTGACCTTGTCGCTATTTCACTTGCGAACAGTCTCTTGTTCGTCGGTTATGCACTGGACGCAGTTGCTTTACTCAAACTGACACGATCCTATGGAAAAAGTTCTTATCGAACTTGTCTTTGGATTACAATCTTAAGCATCCTTGGATTCAATTTGATCTTGATTTTTTATAATCAATTTAATCTGCGGGTAGTTTTTGCTTCCTTGAGTCTGGCAGCGTTACTCGTTCTCCCCATATATCGTATGGTTCAAGGTAAGAATCATTCACTGCTGATGCATTTGATGGGCTACCTTTATCTTGCACTTCTGGGCTCTTTTCTAGGAAGAGCAATGATGGTGCTATTTATGTATCATGCACTTGAACCAGGCACTTTAAGTGCGTCTTTTATTTACGGTTTCACTTTTATTATGCTTAATTTGTCAATGATTTTAGGCGGTACCGGTTTCATCTTACTCCTAAAGGAAATGACAGACAGAGAACTTGTGCGTCTCGCTAATTATGATGATTTGACACAGACGCTCAATCGTCGCGCTTTTTTTGCACGGACAAAACAGTATCTTGAACAATACACAAAGAAACAGCAGAAGCTTTCTTTCTTGCTATTTGATGTCGACCAATTTAAATGCATCAACGATACTCACGGGCATGATGTCGGTGACCGTGTACTTCGCGATCTGTCGCGACGTATTTATGGATTAATGGAGACGGACCAGCTGTTGAGCAGGTTTGGCGGCGATGAATTCGCCATATTAATGCCCGGAATGGATGAGGAACAGTCTGCAGTCTCGGCTGAGCGGATAAGGTCAGAAATCGCAAACGCTGAAATTGATCTTCTTGATAAAACGCTGCGCTATACTATCAGTATTGGTCTGCTTACGATTCGCCCCAATCGTTTTACAGACGTAGAAAATCTTTATATTTCCTGTGATAATGCTTTATATGACGCCAAGAAAAATGGGAAAAACAGTGTGCACCGTGGGCAATATCAGGATGAACTTTAATTAAATTTTACTTTTTTCCGAATGAAAAATTGCTGCACTTCTGATACTAGTCATAAATGTTTAGTTGAAGGAGTGTTTTTTCTATGTCTTTAATTTTGGGAAGATTGGATTTAGAGGCAAGAGGAGTGTGGTATCCAATTTCATTTTCAGCATTTGTCGTTCTATTTATTTTGTTCATGAAAAAAAGGCACGTAACCTGGAGGCAGATTTACGCGACATTTGGTGTAATTTGTTCTCTTTCTTGGATTATGGATATTACCTCAGCAATTTATTTTGATGCCTTTCGTTACGGGACGGATCATGGTATCGGTATTGCCGATCTAATATCAATAACATTCATTCCCTCGGGGCTCGCGATTATCTACCTTAATTATCGGACGCAGTCAAATAAATGGTTGTTGCTTATTCTGTTTACACTGTTGTCGCTAGGTATTGAGTTCATTACGATTCAAGTTAATTATTTTCATCTTATTCATTGGAAACTATATTATTCAGTAATCATGTACCTTATCGTTTACGGGTGTTTGCTGCCGTTACATAAACGCGTGATTGAAAATGGATTTTCTTCTTACCCGCATTTATGATCTTCTTTTTTTGATCCAATAAATAAGTACTGCTGCAACAGCAATTAAGATCAGCACATACGTCACGTGCGAATACACATCCATCCATTCAAGGACCTTGTCCCATGATTTTCCGAGCGAAGAGCCGAGCAGGACTAAGATGGTATTCCAAATAAGTGTACCGGATGCCGTGATCAGGAGGAAATACAGCAGATTCATTTTCGCCATACCAGCAGGAATGGAAATCAGACTTCGGATCAAGGGAATCATCCGACAAAAGAACACTGCCGGGTAGCCGTGACGCTCGAACCAGCTGCTCGCTTTTGTGAGATCCCCCGATTTAAGACGCAGAACATGCCCCCAACGTGCAACGATTCGTTCCAATCGCTCAATGCTCAAGAAACGTCCTATGGCATATAGTACGGCCGCACCGGTAACTGAACCAAGAGTCGCAAAAAAAATGACTAGAGGTGCGGTCAAGCGCGAATGAGTGGTCATAAAACCACCAAACGTAAGAATGACTTCTGAAGGGATTGGAGGAAAAACATTCTCCAAAAAAATCATAAAAAAGATTCCTGCATAGCCATGCTGTTCCATAAATTGTACGATCCAATCCTGCATGAATGCTCCTCACTTCCATTGATGGATGGGGTAATCTAAAAAAGTTAACATCTCTCAACACAATGCCCTAAACTGTGTGACACTATACCGTTTGCGGCGTTTCACCAAAACGCAATGAATCAAAGAATACTGCTATTTATCGGCAGTAATTTTATGATAACATACTGATAAGAACAACATTAATGATACGAGGTAACTATGAATCCGAAAACATTGAATTATAAAATGCCTGCGGAGTGGGCGACTCACGAGCGCACGTTTCTATCATGGCCGGTACGGGAGTCGATGTGCTTTCCAAACGACTACGAGCGTGTCTGCCTTGGCTATGCAGGCTTCATTGAGGCGATCGCTGATTTTGAACCGGTTACTGTACTGGTCAATCCCAATGAACAGAATTTCGTAAATACGTTTGTCAATCAATCTCGCTTTCAGTTCGAGCAATTTGTTTTGCCGCATAATGATTCGTGGCTGCGCGACAACGGTCCGACATTTGTTCAGGATACACAGGGGAATTTAGCAGGAATTAATTGGCATTTTAATGCCTGGGGTGAAAAATATCAGCCTTGGGACTTAGACGATAAGGTGGCTCATGTGCTCCTTGACGACTTACAGGTGCGTCGATTTGATGCACCGCTCGTCATGGAAGGCGGATCCTTCCATGTGGATGGGGAGGGAACCTTGCTGACGACGGAGCAATGCCTGCTCAATGCGAATCGAAATCCTGCGATGAATCGTGATCAGATTGAGCAGAGTCTGCAGGAGTATTTAAATATAAGTAAGGTCATTTGGTTGAAAAATGGTTTGTCCGGTGATGAGACGGATGGACATGTAGACAACATCGCTTGTTTTGCGGCACCAGGAAAAGTTCTGATCCAATGCTGCGATGATCCGGAAGATGATAATTATCTGATTACAAAAGAAAATATCGCACGTCTAGAAAAGGCGGTTGATGCCCAGGGAAGACGGCTTGAAATTATTCGCATACCGCAGCCGCCGGCTCGTTTTTACCAAGGTATGCGATTAACTCTGAGTTATCTTAACTTTTATTTTGTAAATAACGGCATTATCCTTCCTGTATTCGGAGGGAATGCGGATAAAACAGATAGACAGGCAGCATCGATTCTTGCGGAGATGTTTCCTGACCGAACCATCCGAACGGTTGACGGTATGGCGATTATCCGTGAAGGCGGCAATGTTCATTGCAGCACGCAGCAAATGCCGAAAACGAAAGAAGCAGGTGAAGTGAAGTTATGAGAAAAGTTAAGGTTGCAGCAACGCAAATGAGCTGCTCTTGGACGATTGATGAGAACCTCAGTAAGGCTGAAAAATTGGTACGCCGAGCAGCAGCACAAGGTGCGCAAGTCATTCTGCTTCAGGAGCTTTTTGAAACACCATACTTCTGCCAAAAAGAGAAGACTGAGTATTATTCGCTGGCGAAATCACTTGGCGAAAGCCGTGCAGTGGCACACTTCAAGAAGTTAGCTCAGGAACTCGGAGTGGTACTCCCGATCAGCTTTTATGAACGGAAAAATAATGCATTGTACAATGCGCTGGCAATGATCGATGCAGATGGAACCGTGCTCGGCACTTATCGAAAAAGTCATATTCCCGATGGACCGGGTTACGAAGAAAAGTTTTATTTTAATCCGGGCGATACCGGGTTCAAGGTGTGGGACACGCGTTTCGGAAAAATCGGTGTGGGTATTTGCTGGGATCAGTGGTTTCCGGAATCTGCACGTTGCATGACTTTAATGGGTGCGGAGCTGCTTTTTTATCCGACGGCAATCGGAACAGAGCCGTATGATGCGACTATTGATTCTAAGGATCATTGGCAAGCGTGTATGCTTGGCCACGCAGCGTCAAACCTGGTCCCGGTCATCGCATCCAATCGAGTTGGCACCGAAACAGATGAAGACTCCAAGATCACTTTTTACGGCTCCTCTTTTATTGCCGGACCGCAAGGCAACAAGATTTGTGAAGCAGATCGAGCAAGCGAAACGACCTTGGTCGCTGAATTTGATTTGGACAAGCTTCAGGAGCAAAGGTTTGAATGGGGCATTTTTCGTGATCGCAGACCGGAGCTGTACCGGATTCTGACATCGAATGACGGGGATCAGAGCATTTAGTGGAGATGAAGAGATAAACGAGGAAGGGTTCAAATGGCAGGCAAACTCTAAATAAAAGGCTTTCGAATCGACCATCATGCACCGGAATATGCAGACAGTTATCTATCGAAAATTGCAGCTTTGCGCCATCTTTATGACTTCTCTTTTCATCGCCCGGTAACCTTTTTTGTAGGGGAAAACGGATCGGGAAAATCAACAATTTTGGAAGCATTGGCCGTTAACTTGGGATTTAATGCTGAAGGCGGATCGAAGAATTTCACTTTTTCTACCAGCATGACACACTCAGATTTATATAAAGCCGTGCGTGTCATCAAGGGGCCGGATCATCCTAAGGACGGTTTTTTCTTGAGAGCGGAGAGCTTTTACAATCTTGCATCTAACGTTGATGAAATAGGTGATCCGATTTTTTTAGAACAGTACGGTGGGAAATCGTTGCATCAGCAATCCCATGGAGAAAGCTTTCTTTCACTCATGCTGCATCGATTTCGCGGTCACGGTGTTTATATACTAGACGAGCCTGAAGCGGCTTTATCTCCTACAAAATTGATGACAATGCTCGTAAGAATTAAGGAATTGGTGAATCAGCAATCACAGCTGATCATTGCCACTCATTCACCTATGTTGATGGCTTATCCCAATGCGGATATCTATTTTATATCAAATGAGGGTGTTAAGAAGACTCGTTATGAGGATACGGAGCACTATAATGTGATGCGTCATTTTTTGGAGGATCCGCAGAAAATGCTGCATTATTTGCTGGATTAGAAATGGAAAATTGAATCTTATTCAAGTTGGCCTGCTTAAAGGTTGAGCAGGCCCTTTTTAATTGCATTGACAACGGCGCCAACACGAGAATCAGCGCCTAATTTTTGGATTATAGATGATATATGGTATTCAACGGTCCGTTTGCTGACGGACAGTTTTTGACTGATTTCATTAGTTGTCATATCTTCAGCAATTAGTTTTAATATATCAAGCTCTTTGGAGGTTAACGATTCACATGGAGTTTCCGGCTTAAGCCTTGGAAATACCTTTTCCCCGTGAAAGACTTGGCGGATAACCTTTGCAAGTCGTGAATTCGATTCTTCTTTGGTGACATAGGCATCCGCTCCCGCCTGTTTTGCTGCTTCAATATACTCGTCATATTGATAACCGGAGAGGATGATAATCTTAAGCGGCGTACCCTTTTTCCTAATATTTTTCGTCACGTCAATGCCGTTCGTGTTCTTAAGACGTACATCAAGTACAAGAACATCGGACGGTTTTGTATTGATTGTCGCTATTAGATTCATCGGATCAGGCAGCGTGTCAACGACGTGAAAATCTGGCTCCTTCTCAAGTAATTCCTTGAGGCCCATAAGCATAAGCAGATGATCATCCACTAAGATGATGTTGATTGTCACGTTCATCATTCCAATCTAGGGGCAGTGTGATATTGATTGTTGTTCCATTTCCCGATGACGATTGTATGTCGAAAAGTCCATGCATCAAATCGACGCTTTTCTGTACCGAGAGCAATCCGATATGGCCGGAGGCAGTGCTTAACATGTTGGTCAGATTAAACCCTTTTCCATGGTCGCTTACTATGATCAGCAGGTAATAATCCGTACACTTAAGGGAAACTGAGACAACAGGAATCGACGCATGTTTGATCGAATTGTGGAGCAGCTCCTTAACCATGCGAAAGGCTGCAAGCTCAATTCTCTTCGGAATTATTTTCATTCCGAGATCAAAACTTGTATCAACGATTACATTATAGTTGTTTTGCAGTCTCTTTTTCAGCGCCTGAACACTTTGCTGCAATCCGAGATCTTCTACAATGAATGGATGCAATTCGCGCGACTTTTCCCTAATTTCATAAATGGTGTTTAAGAGTGATTCCTTGATTTCTCTGTAGGCAGCCTGATCAATTTTATGCGAATGATGCAGACCATCGATCCTATTTTCTAATAGTATAACATTTTGAAGAATCTCGTCGTGCAGAAAAATGGATAAATCCCGTCTGCTTTCGTCAATGGAATTCATGAGCAATTGATTAAAATGCTCATGAGAGTATGACAGACTTCTTGTTTTCTCAAGCTCAGTATCCATCTGAGAAAGCACTTCAGAGCTGTTTAACAGATTAAGAGCATCGGCACAAATTCCATCAATCAATGCAAACTCATTTTTTTCAAAGCGTGTTCCGTTCTTTTTCTGACCAAGAAAAATCCATCCTTTGATGCTTTCTTGATCCGATAACGAAAGGATGGTTACATCCATTTTTTTCTGAATCGTCTCTTTTGTATCTGAGTTTAGGCTGTTCAAAATTTTAAGTGTCAACGATCCTTTTGAAAAAATCCCGGTTTGATAATAAATCTTTGGAATTTGGTTTTGCTTCCACACGAGGCAGGCACCATTAATTACGATTGTTTGCTGAATGAGATTAACAATTAACCGTGCGCAGGAGGTTAGATGCTGCCCGTTTAAAACCTGCTGCATGATTCGATGCGTTTCTCTTTTAATTTCTTGGGTTTTATCAACCTTGTGACGATAGGAGCGTGAACTGAAAAATTGATTGAATCCAATGAAAATGATGATGGCAGCAGACATTAACAGATTGATGCGAAAAAATAGATCCAGATGATCCTGAAAAAATAAAAACAATAAGTTGTTTGTTAAAATTAAAGAAAGGATAATGATGCCTGTTTTCGATAGAAGCGTCATAAATTTTATACGAATATCGATGATCTCTTGACGCGTCAGCATGTAGGTAACTGAGATTGGGAAAATGATGACACTTATTAAACTATAATAAAAAGGAATATGATTTTCTGAAGCAAAGAAGATATACGGGATCAGACTCAAGAAAATAACCGGAAAAAAGGAAAGACAGAAAGAAGCAATGAGAATATAGAGCTGATTCTTGACCTTTGCAGAATTGGATTTCAGCATTAAGCTGATTAAAACAATACAGAGTACAAGTGATGTACAAATAACAAGGATAAATAAATATCGAGACAGTCTTGCAAATGAATTATGAAATTGCTGAAAAATTGTAGTGAAAAAATAGATTATTGAAAAGCAGAAAACAATATTTTTTAAAGTTACAAAAAGCAACCTGAACAGCTTAGGCTTTGTTGTTGAGGGGAAAAAAAGAAAAAATTGTAAGAGACAAATGGGCGTAAAGAGCCCGGAGATCACCTCTAGCGGCTGGGCAACCATGTTATTGACGCCGGAAGGAATTGCAGAAGTGACTGCAATTCCGGCCACATACATTAAATAGAAGAATTGCTTTGTAATGACTGAATGAGGTTTTAATCTATAACAATAGATACCGCTGCATACAAAAAAGAATCCAATAGAGGAAAGAATAATGAGCTGATCTAGTTGAGGAATCGGATCTGCATCAATTTTACTGAAATTAGTTTGGAATTGAAACGAATATACGTAATACACAGTGAGAAAAATGAATAACACAAATAATGAATAAGAAATTAGTTTCGCCTTAATGATCATCATCTCCGAGAAACTTTATCAGGTCTATATAGTGCATTTTATTAGTACTTGTTTCTTGTTTTTTCTTCAAAAGAAGTAAGGCTTTGTTTAAATAAAATTCAGAAAGAATATCGCAATATTTAATTGCGCCCGTCTTTTTTATATAGGAACGAATAATTGGCAGCAAATCTCGGCTTTCTCTTAAATTCTTGGTTGTCAGCATCATTAAAAGCCATCCGTCATCCTTTGTTTGACTAGCTTCAATCGCTTTAATCAAAGGTAATGTGGCTTTTTTATCCACAAGATCATTTTTCGTATCGTCAAAGAGATCTCGCGCGTCATTACTGATTTGTCCCGAAAACCCTATGCAATCTGCAATCTTAGTCCAAAATGCGAGTTCTTCATGTGGCACATTTAAATGAAAAACTAAACGAGTCAATGATACCGATTTGCGACTGATTTGCGCAAAGTATTCTTTCTCAGTCGGTACGTGTTTCCTGCTAATACAGAAGGACAAATCCCTGATCTGTCCTTGAGCCGCTTCTCGTAATTGCTCTACCACATTTAAAAATAATTGAGGATTTTTATACTGACTGACGATGTGCAATCCTTCCATTAAAAGCACGCTCGATAAGCTTACGGCTTGGGGAGCAGTAAGTTTTGTCAAAATCTCCCCATTGGAATCCTGGTCTGCTAAATCATCAAGAATATCGGTAGCAAGAACAATAAGTTCAATGGCAGCGGAACAAGCAATCTTGGAATCATTTTGCTTATCGGTTGATTCAAAAAGTGAGGCAGTATAATAATAGAACTCTGCCCAAGTGAAACTTGATCTAACATTAAAAATCTTCCCTTTTAGACGCAAAAGAGAAGAAATCAGATCCTTCGTGGCACTATTAAGTTCACACTCTGAGAAATGGTTGATTAAAAAATTTTTTATGCTTTCTCTGTTTTGCATTTTACATCCATTCAATCGGTCCGCTCGCAGGTAACTCGCTTATTTGACTCATATGCTTGGTAAAAATTGAGGATACATCCGAATCCAAATCTGCACCTGCAACTGCCAACTCTGCATTGCCTACATGCGCCTTATCGACAAATTCCTGTACTAATGCCCACAATTTTTCATTCATTGCTCAAACACCTCCAAAATTTGTCTTACATATAGTGATAATTCGACTTATGAAGCACAACTCCTTTAAAAAATTTAAAATAATAATTTGAAATAATTGCGGAAAATACGGATTCCAAAATAATATGAATTGGGTATATTAGGCATAGGGGAGAAATATATCAATGGGTATGTTCAAGTAGAAAAAGAACAATTTGGTAAAAAGAAAAAGAATTTACTTATTCGAGTTAATAATTAGGTTTCACATGCGGGGGGACATAAAATGAGTTCATATGATCAGTATTCAACCACTTATTTAACAGAATTATATTATGTGATCAAAAAGAATATTGAAAACGGTTTCCTGTCAAGCGCAATGCGACAGGAACTGGCACTCATTGCTGAAGCAGTAAGTAAACAGGGTGTTGCAATTATCGAGGATAAACGTATGATACAATTCCGTCATCAAATCTGCGATCAAAAATAAGTGAATCTAATTCCTAGGTGACAGTCGTCGGCTGTCACCTATTTGGCGTGCTTAAATTTATGATGGTAAATAATTGGAATCCAAAAAATAAATGTTGAAAAATTTGGAAAAACAAAAGAAAATAAACAATATATTGATAAAACAAAGAGAATCGGAGGTTAGTGATGGACACTGAATGGATTCATGACTACTGTTTAACGAAAATCGGCACGGAATGTGATTTTAAAGAGGAATGGCAAGCGACCAGATACATGATACGCGGCAAAATGTTTGCGATGCGCGGTGGAGACAAAAAGGGCAGCCCAATTATCACGGTTAAATTGTCTCCTGAATTTGGCGCACATTTGCGTGAAGAATACGATGCAATCGTTCCGGGGTATTACATGAACAAGACGCATTGGAATTCACTGTATCTTGAAGCGGATATTCCAGTGAGTGTATTAAAGACGATGTTGGATCAGGCACACATGCTTGTGCTGTCGTCGCTCAGCAAGAAGGTGCGTCAAGAAATAGAAAAAGAAGATGCATATTAAACATGTAATCTCAGTGATGTGATGCTACTGAAGCTTAAATATATACTTTTTACTCAAATATGTGCTTTTTGTGTCGGTTTAGAGAAAAGATGAACAGATTATAGAGGATTATTATTCTTGTCTTTTCTCCGCATCCATTTATAATTAATAGTAGTGATATCTATATTTTTTTTGGAATTTCAAAGGTAAAAAGACCTAGTCAATAGTGCTTATCGAATTGATGGATTGTTCGCACAATCCCTTTGTTGATGCTATGATCAGTGACCAAAACGGAGAAAGGGTGGTATTTTTGACAAAAATACTTATTGTGGATGATTCAAAGTTTTCACAGAAGATTACATATTCATTTTTAAACCAATACTTAAAAAATATAGAGTTTGTTTTTGCAAATGACGGACAGGAGGGCCTTGAGAAATTCACGGAGACTCAGCCTGATTTTATGATTGTTGATCTGTTAATGCCGAAATTGCGCGGACAGGATTTGATTGAAAAGGCGAAACAAATTGATCGAAATGCCAATGTTATTGTTTTGTCCGCTGATGTTCAGAATCGGGTACGTGATGTTGTAGAAAAAATGGGTGTGCTCTCTTTTATTAATAAGCCTTTAGATGAAAAAAAGGCGAAAGAGATCTGTGACATCATAGGGACGGGTAGCCGTGGCCGATAATATAAGCAGAGAAGATATCCTAACTGAATTGTTCAATGTTGGTGTGGGTCAGGCTGCAAGCACGCTTTCGGACATCATTGACAAACAAATTGGACTGACGATTCCTAATGTCCGTATTTTGGACGCTGCTAATGGGAAGATTGAACTTAACAAGTATCTTCAGAATGTTGCTGAGGGAGCAGTCATGGTCTCTTCTATTTCGTTTGACAGTCAGCTGGAAGGCAAAGTCAGCCTGCTCTTCCCAGCAGATAAAATGCATCATTTTATTGATCTCTGCCTTCATGAAACACGTAATGAATTTGAGAATAGTTTGGAATTCACGGATATTGATTTTGATACAATTAAAGAGATCGGCAATATTGTCATTAATTCAATTATTGGGGAACTGAGCAATACGGTAAACATACCGGTTGAATACACTTTGCCAGACATAGATGTGTTAAATGATGCCAATGCGGAACACTTTGTTGATTGTGAAGATTATCGGCTTGTACTGATGATGTTTCTTGCTTTTGACATTGAAGGAACTGAGATCGCCGGAGCGATTGTCATTAATATGACGTTGAATTCGCTCGACGATATCCTGAATAAGATCGATAAACTGTACAACGGAAGATGAGTGATTATGGATTCTATTATTCCTGGTATTCTAAACTGCATAAATGAGGGAATCGTTATGATTACTGAAGACCTCGAGATTACCTACTGGAATCCTTTTATGGAGCGATTATCAGGTAAGAAGAGCAGAGAGGTTCTCCGGAAAAAGGTGGATCAGGTGCTTCCTGCGCTTGAACGTCCGTTCTTTTATAGTGCAGTGAAGCGGTTGACTTCCGGAGGAAACCCTGTCTTCTTCTCAGCTGCCATGCATCGAAAATTGGTGAACCCGGATCATCGGGTGAACTTGAAAATGAATCGTGTGATGCTAGAAGGCCGAAGCGCTCTTCTCCTTGAATTTATCGATGTCACGAATCAGTTTCAAAGAATCAGTCAATTAAGGGATTATGTCAGTCAACTTTCCCATCTAAACAATCAGTTGAAACAGAAGGAAAAGGTGATCGAAAAGCTCGCCTATTATGACAAACTGACGGGTGTTGCAAATCGAGCATTGTTCGACAAATTCGCAGACAAATATTTAAGCATGGCCCGAGATCATGGCACAATGCTCGGCCTGATGTTTGTCGATGTTAATGAGTTTAAACTGATTAATGATACCTATGGGCATAATACAGGTGATAAAGTCATGACGCGCGTGGCAAGTCTACTGACAGAATCCACGCGTAAAAATGATATTGTTTGCAGATATGGAGGCGATGAATTCCTGGTTCTGCTCCCTGACATTCGAACCGTTCGAGATTATCAGGCGATCGCTGAACGCATTGAAGTGAATAAAAAAAGACATATCGTTCAGGACGGTTATGATATTTGGCTGTCTCTGAGCATCGGAATCAGTTTTTATCCCGATGACGGTACGACGATTGGTGATTTGATTGAAAAAGCTGATGAATACATGTATTTCAACAAGCATCGATTGAGAGCGCAGCAAAAAGATATGTTTTCAGAATAAACGTCGGGCGGATGAGTCATAAATCCGCTCGATTTTTGGTTAATCAGCCGCCATCTGCATGTTACGGAACAGGCTGATCATGTATTTATTTGCCGACTTCTGATTGAAATTCATCGAATGAAAAAAAGTGACGGTTGACATACCTGCCGGGCAATGGCATAAATAATAAAGCAGGAAGTTGGCGAAAAAGCCGAGAGGGAATGGTCATTGCGATGGATAAACAAGAAGTGCGCTCTAATTTATTGAACATCATGTCAAATGAAGAACAAGTAAAAATAGATGAAAATTTAAGTACATATACCTTTACTCACACTGGCGGAGAAGCTGATCTTTTTGTAAAGCCGCAAACGTATGAAGAAGTAGGAAAGACTGTTGCTTATGCCAATAAGCATCAGCTGCCGCTGACAATCCTCGGACGGGGATCCAATCTTATTATACGGGATGGCGGAATTAGAGGAATTGTCATTCACTGCGGCTGTCTAAATCAAATCAAATGCGAAGGTGAGACGCTGATCGCACAAAGCGGTGCATCGATCATTGATGTTTCTCGTTTCGCTTTGGCACATGCACTTACAGGTCTGGAGTTTGCTTGCGGCATTCCCGGATCAGTCGGTGGTGCATTATATATGAATGCCGGTGCCTATGGGGGAGAAACAGCCGATGTGCTGCGCGGAGCGGTTGTCGTCGACACAAATGGATCTATTTTGAAGCTTGAAGATCATGAACTTGAAATGGGCTATCGACACAGCGCATTTTCTCAAAAAGGTTATTTAGCCCTTGAAGGGACCTTTGTCCTTAAAAAGGGCAATCCAGTTGAAATAAAACAAGAGATGGACCGATTGACCGAATTGCGTGAGTTGAAGCAACCGTTGGAGTATCCATCATGCGGCAGCGTATTTAAAAGACCCACAGGTTATTTCGCCGGGAAACTGATTCAGGACAGTGGATTGCAAGGAACGAGAATTGGCGGCGTTGAAGTGTCGATGAAGCATGCCGGGTTCATGGTTAATGTTGATCACGGCACCGCTTCAGATTACATACGCCTTATCAGGCATGTACAGGAGACAGTCAAGAAGAAGTTTGGTGTGAATTTGGAAACAGAAGTAAAGATCATCGGTGAAGAACCGAAAAAATAACAGGCCGCGCAGCTGCGGCCTGTTATTTTTAAGTTATAGTGTTATTAAAAATTGACTTATTCTGCGATTCGCTTGCCCATGATGACTAAATCGCGTTCGATCCCATCCAATTCGGCGACTTTCGGAAACGTTCCCCAGCGCTCAAAATCGAAATGTTCAAATAGGCGAAGGCTTGGCATGTTTTGAGCAAAAATAAATGCGAGTATGGTCTTGATTCCAAATTCGCCACAGTGGTCAACAGCGTAACGAATGAGAAATGAACCGATTCCGTTTCCTCGAAAGCGTTCATCAAGATAAATACTGATTTCTGCAGTTGCACGATAAGCAGGTCGTCCGTAAAAACTGCTGAGGCTGAGCCATCCGCAAACTTCACCCTCATATTCAGCAATCCAAAGTGGTCGATTTGGATCTGACTGATGGGCATCAAACCACGGACGTCGGTCATTAATGGTGACTGGTTCCGTGTCAGCGGTGACCATGCGGCCGGGTATCGTTGAATTGTAAATCGACACAATAGCCTCCAAATCCGTCTCAACGGCGTCTCGGACACAAATTGAATGGCACATAATACTCCTCTATTCTTTCAATTTTTTGTTCTGAATCTTTGGCGATCAATCGGATAATAAATTGACCATTGCGTGCGCATCGGCTAAAAGGCTGGTGCGCACTTTTTCAGGAGCGGTCACTTTATAAATAAATGAGTTAATCAATTGAACATAGGTTTGCATGTAATAAACAGATGACGAAAGATTCCCACTCATATAAGCCGTTTGCGCTTTGTTCAACGTGTTAGAAAGTGACGCTGTTTCCGACTCATTCAAATTTTTCAACCCGAATTGATGGATGATCTCGTTGCGCATCGTATCAAAGCCGTCACGTATTCCTGAATAGCCAAGCAGCTGAAGCTCGCTGATCGACAGAGGGTTACTGCTGTTGTTTTTCGTTATGGTTATTTTGTAATAAGAGTATATCTTTGGATTTTTTATCGAGAACGCACGTGTCATGGAGCGCCATTTGAATTTCTGGTTAGTTCTTGTATCAAGAAGATCCCAGATTGTCCCATCATTTGATCCCCACACTGTCCAGCTCTCCGGATCGCTTGAATCCCGGCTGTTTGTCGAGGTTAAGGTATACATTTTTATCCTGCGATTCTCTGCTTTAAAATGAAAGATAACTGACGGATGATCTTTTTCGAATTTAACAGAAGTCTGCCACTTGTTGTCGACCAAATCGGTCAGACTGCCTTTCCCGTTTTGAGGATTGATTGTTGCTTTCTCAGTAAGATCATTCAACGCTTTCGGATAAAGAAATGAACCATTTGTCGATTGTGCGGTAAGTGATTCAGGTACAGTATCTGCGGATGTTCCCCAGCTGGATGGCTGAGCACCCATATTAAAGACGAGTGTTCCGCCGTTTGCCAGATCGCTTGCTGATAACGTCGTTTGTTGCAACGAACGGCCATTGAGTGAAACACTTTGGACGTATTTGTTCTTATTGCTTACCTTAGGAGCGCTGATGATCAGCTCTTTTCCGTTCTCCAAATGCAGCGTCATTTTCTTGAAATACGGAGCGCCGATTACATAATTCTGTGTTCCTTTCTGCAGCGGATAGATACCCGCTGCGCCAAATAGATAATAGCCTGAAAGCATCGCTCCTGTATCGGAGCCTAAATAGCCTTGACCGATTGATCCGCCTGTATAGAAACGGTTCAAGAGTGCCCGAGTCATGTTTTGTGTCTTCCAAGGAGCGGAAGCGAATAAATACATGTAGGGAAGTGAAGGCGATGAAGTATTGTCAAGGGTGAACATCCCCATCTTGCTGCCTAAAGCAAGACGCGCTTTTGCTTGTTTTTTAATTGATTGAGCAGAGGGCTCTGTGCTGAGATACTGATCGAGCTTATCAATCAGTCCAGCCTTTCCTCCATACAAATTAATAAGGCCTTGACCATCCTGGGGAACGTTAAAGGCGTTCGCCCAGTCCTCTACAGTTTGATTGCTCAACTGGCTGCTCTTCAATGAACTGATCGCCCATTTTCCGTTCTCTTTCCGCGGTGTGAAGGCATCGAGTGAGCGGTTAAAAAGATTAAGATAATCTTTCGAACGGCTTAAATAATAGCTGCTGTCCTCTGAAAGAGAAGAAGTATTCGGCTGTTTGTTTGCCAAAGTCTTGCCAAAATTCCCTAGGGCAAAATCGTTGATCGATCGGTTTAATGTTTGACTGATGCTGTTTTTTTGACTGGACGATGTATATCCGGTAAGTAACTGTTCCTGTTCATTTTCAGGTACAGAAGCGGCTTGCAGCATAGCAGTATACAGCAGCGACGTATTGATACCAGGAACTCCTTTTGCAACAGCATCAGCAAAGGCGGTCCCTGCATCAGCGTCGAAACGTCCGCCATTTTTATAAACCGTAAGAAATCCGTTTATTAAGCGGGCGGTCAGTTTCGGTTCAAGAAGTGCATAGGCAGGCCAAGCAGTTTGTGCACTATAAGCGAACGTGCTGTTGACATAAATATGCCCATTTTTGATTGACGCTCCCGTGTGATCGGCTGTATTCGCAGAACTCGCCGGAACGCTGAGGTCCGCATATCGGTACTTCGGGTTTTTCTTTGTTCCAATATTTTCAGAACCATCGTTCGGCGATTGATAGAGTCGATAGAGGTTCGAATACAGAGTCGCTTGCTGATCTGTTTCTGCACCATCGACCGTAATTCGGCTGAGTCGCTCATTCCATTCTTTTTTTGCTTTCTTTTCAACATCTTTAATGGAGGTCTTCTTGCCGATTTCCTGGTTCAAATTTTTCTTCGCCTGCCCTATGCTGATCAAAGAACTTCCCACTTTTAAGGTAACTGCGCGGTTCTTTGAGGTATCGAATTTGAAGAAGGCGGTCACAGAATCACGATCTTCTCCGGACAAATGCTGTGCATCGGTAACCGGCTGATCTACGGTTGCGTAGAAGAACATTCTGTTCATGTTGCCGGTGGTTTTATCTTTGATGTCGGAGTAACCTTCAATTGATTGTGTCTTGGGATGCAACGTCAGGCTGCCTTGCCGATCCAGATTGTCAAAGAGCAGATTGCCTTGGCTTCCCGTAAAGGTGTAACGCATGACTGCAGCGTGGCTGGTTGCGGCAAGCTCAGCGCTCATGCCATCAGTAAACGTGACTGAATAGCGATAAGGGCTGGCCGACTCGTCCGATCGATTGAACGCCTTGCTTCGTCCAAGCCGATTGGCGCTTGGTGTACCGGAAAAGCTTGAGGGCATCACCTGCAACGTTTGCCTAATGCCGCTCTGATCATTTGCTGATTGGCTGAGTGAAAAGGACTGAAGTTCAGGCAAATTACTCGGATCATTATTTTGGCTATATGGATAAATCTGTTTCTTCGCACTGCTGTCAATTGCCGGTGACCAATAATTGAATCCGTTGGGCACGCCAATTGCCGGAACCGTATCCCCACGCGCAAATTGTGAATCGGAAGCTGTGCCGCGGAGCACGTTTACCTGATCAACGGGCTGCACCTTTGCAGCAGATGCCGCGGAGACATTGCTGATGCGCAGGTCGTCAACTGCTCCTTTAAATGTGCTTTCTGTCCTTGATGATTTATAGGCGAGAAGAATGCGGACAATTGTTTTTCCTTTTGCAGCTTTACCGAGCGAGATCGTTTTATTATTCCATTGATTCATGAGCATCGTGCCGGATTTTCCCTGAGCTTCCGGGGTTATGGCCACACCATTCTGATCCACTGCTTTCAGCTGATGAAGATAGCTACCATCCGAAAACTTAAGATCGACGGATACATAGCTTGCTGTCTGTGCATTGGGATCCTTTTTTGTCGCTTCAGGAGCGATAAGATAGGAGAGCTGTGTATCTTTTGTTACCGGAATATGTACGTTGAAGAGCTTATTATAGGCATAACTGTCCTTCTTTTTGGCAGTTGAACCTGCATAAGTGAGGACATGACTGCCTGTCCATCCTAACTTTGAGGGAGCATTATACAAATCGCTTGGTCCGCGTGAGATATAAGTAGCCATAGTTTTGCCGCTGCCATCGAACGCCTTGACACCATTGGACGATATTTCTCCGTTTTTACCGTTTTCAGCTGTGTTCTTCCAAGTCAGTGCCGGATTGCCGTTCTCAAAGGAAGTGAAAAAGAGGTGCTGCTTAGTCTGTGCCTTTACTTCGTGACCAGGTAATAATGGAGCGGTCAAGCTCAGACAAATACAGCTGATGAAAATTTTAAAACTAGTACTTAAACTCATGATGCTGCCCCTCTTCTTTTTATACGGCGTACCCTGTCATTCATTATTCGCAAAGAAGTTGATAGCCGTGCCGGCCGATCAATTATTCTATGGTATGTAAAAAATTTCACAGCAAAATAACAGCCAGTAATTCAGTGACTTAATCATTTTATTATAACGGAACGCAGCTTATCTATAAAGAAGGCTCTGCAATGACATTGATTTTTTTACAGCACGTTGATGATGCGGATCAGACAGCATATTGCCCACAAAAAATGAACAGACGTCGCTCGAATCAAAGCTGAACGCAAAAAAAATATGCGACAAGAATGCCGGTCAGCATCTCATCGCAAAACGAGTAAATGATGGTTTCCTAAATCAAGATCAAACATCTTAACTTAAGGTTAACTGCAACAGAAGGTGTGTTAAAGCTTACAAGAACATAATAGCACCGTTTGACCACCATTCAATAAAACGTGTCATGAAATCTGACATATTATTTTGTTTTTATAAATTGTCGATACATCTGTGTTGCAAGATCTGACAGAACTTACTTTGTAAAAGGCGTGCTCATTTCCTTAGCACGTACGATTGCCTGATGAACACAGTCAATGACGTCTTGTTTTACATCTTGTTTGTCTAACGTGTCGATGCCTGCCTGAGTTGTTCCTCCGGGGGTTGCAACAGCCTTCAACAGGTCGGAGGCTGACTTTCCGGATTGATTCAGAAGATGTGTTGCGCCAAGTAGCGTCTGCATGACAAGCTGTGCTGATGAAGCCGCAGGGATTCCTTCACGCATTCCTGCTTCCTGCATTGCCTGAGCAAGATAGTATAAATAGGCGGGTCCGCTTCCTGCAAGCCCTGCGATGACATCAATCTCGCTTTCCTTAACGACGGTAACGGTGCCGACGGTTTCGAACAGCTGTTTGGCGAGTTTCAGCTGCGCATCCGTGACAAAAGAACCTGCTGCTATTCCGGTTGCAGAGAGACCTATGGATGCGGATGTGTTCGGCATCGCTCGAACTATCGAGAGATCGATTCCGGACGCCGATTGAATGAATGAGGTAGGTACGCCTACCATTAACGATATGACCAGTTGTTCCGGACGCAGATAGGCTTTCATTTCCTCCACTGCACTCTTTGTGTCTGCGGGTCTGAATGCAAAGATAACAATCTCAGCATTCTTCAGCGCCAATTCTTTATTCTGAGTTGTGTGGACATGAAACTCCTGTTCAAGTTCTACGAGGCGTTCCTTGTTTGCATGATTGTTCATCCAAACATGATCTGCTGTTACGAACTTTTTATTCAGAAAGCCTTTTAATAAAGATTCCGCTAATTCGCCGGAACCGATAAATGCTATTTTTTCAACCAAGCTCTTCACCCTTTCACTTTAAAGATGGGCACCTCGAGTCAAGGTGCCCACCAAAAAATATCAACGTTATCATATCATTAATTGATCTTACCTGCCAGATGCTCCTTTGAATGTCTGCAGCATCGCTGGTTTTTGCCGCCTTCTGTTTCCTAAGTGAACTCTATTGCCTAAAACCAGTTTTATGGTCTTGTGCAGGCGCGCGAATTGATTCATGCGTGCCGAATATCTTACCCAATAGGAGAGAAGCACAAGGACCATAATCATAACTTGAGGCGAGGACAAGGTGAAGTCCATAATGCCATACAGAATGATGGTCGGCAATGAAAAGAGAAACAGTGCTGCTGAATAGTTGGTCTTAGCACTCATTCGCTGCGCCTTGAACAGCTGGAACGCATTAATGACAATGACAGCGAGAAAAAACAGACCGCAGAAAATGCCCGATGAAGAAAGAACGGACAGAAACAGATCATGGGCATGCGGAATCATCTCACCATTAAGCGCTGCGTAATCTCTGCCGAAACCAAACGTAGTGGCACCGAAGAACGGATTGTCCGTAAAAATATGCCAGCTGTTCCCCCAAATTTCAATCCGTTTTGCCATTGATGATTCTGTACCGCCAGATCTTGGCATCCAATGGTAGAGAAATGGAGCACTGATCATAACAAGAGCAGCAACGGGAATGAATGCCCGAATGCTCAACTTATAAAGGAACAAAAGGTGAATCAAGAACATAATGGCGAATCCGGCTCTCGATCCCGTTTGATAGATACCTAGATCAAGAATCGGAAAAATCAAAAGTGACAGAACAATAATCTGTTTGTTTTTTAGCTGCAAGGCTCGCAACAGTTCAACAGAAAGAAAAGCGAGTGCGAGTATTAACAGGTAACAGGCATAGTTCGGATTAAATGTTGGTCCGTATAATCGCGGTATACCCCTGTAACCAAATAAAAAGTGTCCGGTCAGGAAGGAAACCGCTGTTCCGACAATGGAATCATGAGGAATCAGATTCAGTACTTTTTCCGAAAAGAAAATATAGACTCCGCCCCAGATAGTGATCCACACAAATTGTCTTATATGAAGATGTTCGGGATGACGCAGCCAATACATGTAGATCCCAAGGTAACCAATCAGAATGAGCGTGGAAAGAAGATCAGTGACTTGCCAGTTAATCAGTACAGAACCGATGGACGCCATGGCCATTAAGGCAAGCAATAGGCTGATCAGATCTGTAGGCAGCGCATGTTTTTTCGAAATTTGACTGCGCCATTCCAGGATGGCGCAGCCGACAAACCAAGCCATTCCGATAGGCGGGAGCACATATAATAGGATAAACCCTAAAATAAAAGGCTTTTGTTTGACTTTATCAAGTCCGTTCATCATAAATTCGTCCTCCGAATTGTGTTTTCGTTATCTATGCATCATTACTTATACTTTAAATTGATCATCTATATTAAGTTTGTGGGGAAATTTATATATTTGTGGGTTTATCGATGTAAGGGCTACCAAAATTATACATCGATCGTTATAATTAGTGTAATAAAAATGATCAAGCAGGGGGAAGACAATGAAACTTGCCACTATAGGAACAAGCAGCATTACGCAACAATTTGTGAAAGCGGTTAAGAAGACAGGGCGGTTCGATTACGTCGGTGCCTATTCCAGATCGGAGGAAAAAGCAAAGCAGTTTTCAGAAGAATTTGGTGGGAGCCGGTGGTTCACGACACTCGAAGACCTGGCTGCAAGTAATGAGGTGGACGCCATTTATTGCGCGTCTCCGAACGGGCTGCATTTTCAGCAAGTGTCAGTCCTGTTGCGCGGCGGAAAACATGTTATATGTGAGAAACCGATTTTTGCTAATTTAGAAGAATTTGATGAGGCAGTGAAACTTGCAGATGAGCATCACGTGTATTTATTTGAAGCCATCCGCAACATTCAGACGCCGGTTTTTAAAAAATTACAGCAGGAGCTTCCACGAGCGGGACAGCTTCGTTCCGCTGTTCTGCAGCTCATTCAATATTCCTCGCGCTATGATAAATTTCTGGACGGAGAGATTACAAACATCTTCTCACCGAAGTTTGCAGCGGGAGCACTGCAAGATCTTGGCGTTTACCCGACCTATGTAGCGGTCGCTCTTTTCGGCGAACCGGAGCGATCCGTCTATTATCCGGTCAAATTATCCAATGGAATTGACGGCGGAGGTACCTTGGTGCTCACCTATCCCGGCTTCGTCTGTACGATACTCTGCTCGAAGATCGCCTATTCCGATGCACCGTCGGAAATTCATGGTGAAAAAGGAACGTTCCGGATCAATAATTCATCCAATATCGCACGCCTTGAGTGGATTGATGCCCATAATAAAGAGGTACAGCCGATTGCAACCCATTTTGAAGAAGACGATAAGATCTATGAAATCAGCAATTTTGCGGATATCCTTGAACAGAACAATAAACAAGAGTATTTACGTCTACGCGCACTTAGTCGGAGCGTTGTCAAAACCATGAGTTCGGCACGGAAGCAGAGTGGAATCATTTTTCCAAATGATTAATGAGGCACGTTGTACGATCCGGACCTCGGAAGGTATTAAATTCAGACCTGCGACTGATCACGTCCACTTGATTAACAGCTAAAGTAAAGACATCAAAGATTTAATCGTTTGAAAGGCGTGAACAGTATGCGGAATGTATTGGAAGAAACTGTTGATATGGATGGAATTGATGATCTTATTGTCAACACCTCATCAACGGATGTTGAATTGATTCAGACGGAAGAGACGGTTTTAAAAGCTCAGGTTTGGACGGGAGATCTGGATGAGCAGAATTGCCCTGTTGAACTGGTGATGAATAAAAAAGATGACAAATTAGAAATTCATATTATCCGCAACAGACAGGATTGGCTGACTCGCCTCAAGACGTTAAGCTTTGCAAACGTAAAAGTCGTTATCGAGTTACCGACACGACTCTATGACCACATTGTGATTGACGGGCAATCAAGTGATATAAGTGCGTTTGAACTTGTAACCAATCGGATGAATTTCTCATGCCGCTCAGGTGATATTGAACTGATGCATTGCGCCGCAAATCAAGAACTAAATGCGACGACATCAAGCGGTGATCTGACTATTTGCGATACACATGTAAAGGAAAGATTGAATGCGAACACGTCGAGTGGTGATGTTCGTCTGAACAAATCGTCTGCAGATGATCTGAGACTGCTCACGCATTCGGGTAACATAACAGTAACGGACTGTTGCGGCGATCTGGATGCTTCGGCCAGTTCCGGTGATATTGACTTGACTTGTGACGAGCTTATCGGCAATTTGAACTTTGAAACAAGTAGTGGTGATGTCACGGTTACTTTCAGGGATGAGCCCGATTCAGTTTCCGTTTATTATCATGGAGCTTCAGGTGATGGTTCTGTACAGTTTAAAGATATGCTTTATGAAGAGAAAAGCGATCATCATATCATTGGTAAAAAGGGAGACGGCAAATATAAGATCAAGACTCGGACAAGTTCAGGAGATTTCAGTCTAAAATAAGCAATCAAAAGCTTCGACGGGTGATAGACCCGACGAAGCTTCTTTTGTAAGATAAGGAAGTTTATCGTTCTGTCTTGCTGGTACAATGATCAGCGCCTTAAGATTTGGTTGGGCGATCAGGTAACTGCCCAATCTGATAAATAAACGGAAAAATTACCCTTATTTACCCGCGAAACAAGCGTCATGATGCATATAACCAGAAAATTTCCGCTTATTTTACTCGTTACTTAATGAAGGACCAAAATACTTTATGAAATAGAAATGTCTGTTCAAGCACATGGTTGATGATTAAAAACCGTATTTGGAGCAAAGGAACTTTCGCTAACTACGCATACGTCCTGTATGCAACGCGAAAGCCATCACATCCTGTGAAAGTAAGGACCGGGCGCTTTTTGCCCGGTTTTTCTAACAAGTAAAGAAAGTATATCGTTCTGCCTTGCTGGTACAATGATCAGCGTCATAAGATTCAGGTGGACGATCAGGCAAGCGCCCAATCTGAGAAATAGACGGAAAAATTCCGCTTAAATTGAAAATGAATGGTAAAATCGCTTAAATAGACGGAGAAATTACCCTTATTGAATCGAAAAACGTAAAAATAGAGGTTTTTTCTCTGAATAAGCGGAAAAATTACCCTTATTTACAGGCAAAACTAACGCCATGGTGCATATAACCGGAAAATCTCCACTTATTTTACTCGTTACTTAATGAAGGACCGGGCGCTTTTTGCTCGGTTTTTCTTATGAACGGAACGGATACATTTAGTCATTAAGTACGATGATGTTCATGGAGCGATATCAAACATGATGTGTATTTGTGACTGATACGCATATTTTCTTGCACTTAGGAGAGAATGTCTTTGATGATTCTGAACGGAAAAAGAAAGGTGGATGATCCGCATGGAGCAGCAGAACAAGAATTTTTCAGACGACACCTCATCCTTGTGGCGGGATACGGTACATCTGCCGGTATTCAGCTCATTGAAAGAAAATAAAACAACCGACACACTGGTTGTCGGTGCCGGTATTACCGGAATTACAGCAGCGTACATGCTCGCAAAAAGCGGTGTTCCGGTTATGTTAATTGATGCTGATCGTATTGCCGGAGGTACAAGCGGCAATACGACCGCGAAGATCACAGCGCAGCATGGATTAATTTATGATCATCTCATTCGTACCATTGGCGAAGAAAAAGCGGGGCTCTATTACCAAGCAAATAAAGAGGCACTTCATTGGATGGGAAAGCATGTGAGCGACCGCGGTATTCAATGCGATTATGAAATCCAGCCGGCAGTTGTTTACGCGACGACAGAACAGGAAGAAAAACAAATTGAGAAAGAAAAGGAGGCTTACGATCGGCTTGGAATTTTGGGATCAATGGCGCATTCAATTGATCTCCCCTTAGAAATCAAAAACGCGATCATCATGCCTGGACAGGCGCAGTTTCATCCGCTGATGTATCTGCATGAACTGCTTGCAGATCTTGTGAAATTAAATGTACCCATTTTTGAAGAAACATTGGCAACGGATATACAAGACCCGAAATCTGAGCCGCTTGTAATGACCAAGCAAGGGTTCGGAATACGCTGTCAGCATGTGCTGACCTGCTCTCATTTTCCTTTCTACGACAACCGTTTTTATTTTTCTCGTATGTTCCCGGAACGCTCCTACTTGATTGCTTGCGAGACAGCCGGTGATCCTCCTGATGGAATGTATATTAGTGCTGGCGCGCCGAAGCGTTCCATTCGCGGCTTGCGTCTTAACCACAAGAACTATCTTTTAATCGGCGGTGAAAATCATAAAACAGGGCGCGGCGAATCAATGGCTGTCCATTACCAGCGACTAGCAGAGTTTGCCTCCGTGCATTTTGGATTGGAGACGGCGGCAGCACATTGGTCTGCCCAAGATTTCACGACATTGGATCAAGTCCCTTATATAGGAAGACTTGCAAATAATAATCCGCGTATTTTGGTTGCCGCAGGTTTTCATAAGTGGGGAATGACCACAGGTACGTTAGCTGCCCAACTCATGACCGACTTGGTTTTGGAACGTGTTAATTCCTATGCGGAGCTGTTCAGCCCCGCTCGGTTTGAAGCGGCTCCAATGCTCGCAAGCTTCCTCGTTGAAAATATGAAAACCGCCGGACAGTTGATTAAGGGAAAGGTCAGCAAACCTGCGCCTCTTGACGATCACTTGCAACGGGATTGTGGCATGATCGCATCGCTTCATGGACGAAAGGTCGGCGCGTACCGCGACAAGCACGGGGACTTAACTGTAGTTGATGCGACTTGCCCCCACATGGGCTGCGAAGTAAACTGGAATCAAGACGAGCGGACATGGGATTGCCCTTGCCACGGCTCGCGCTTCAAAGCCAATGGAGAAGTGCTCGACGGTCCGGCGAAAGAATCATTAGCATTGCTTTTTTCGGAGTCTGATCATCAAAGCAAAACACAGAATACCTAAAAATGGGAGTGTTAACTATGGGCATTATCGAAATCATGGCTGAAGAGAAAATTCAGGAAGGCTTAAAAGCAGGTGCGTTCGACCATCTTCCGGGTAAAGGAAAGCCGCTTGTGCTTGAAGATCTGTCGGCGGTGCCGAAAGATCTGCGTGCCGGTTACAAAGTGTTGAAAAATGCCGGCATGCTTCCTGAAGAATTGCAAATTAAAAAAGATATGGTCACACTGAATGACTTGCTCCAGTGCTGTGAAGATGATAAGGAGCGCGACCGCCTGAATAAGCAGCTGCGCTATAAACAATTAAAATTCAACCAATTGATGGAAAAACGTTCGATCGCCCATTCATCAGCTTTTCAGAGCTATCGTACGCGCATTTTCAATCGGCTTCATTTCTTCTGAAATACTTATTTTTTCTTCCAGATTGTCAGAAGCGGTCCACGATTCCCATAAACAGGATCCTGTTTTGGTTTTCCAACCTTGCTGATATTTTCCTTGAATGTCGGAGTTTCTTTAGTTTGTGTATCATAATCCTGTCCGTTCGGGTATCCGCCGGCAATGGAAAAATCGCTGCTTGCAGAGAGCCTTTTATGCCCAGTTCCTGCGGGAAGAACAAGTACATCACCAGCCGACACTTTGAGTTTTTTGCCCTTCTCTCCGCCAATCATCAGTGTTGCATGTCCTGAAATAACACCGAGTACTTCATGAGATGTGCTGTGAAAGTGATGAAAAGGAAAGACACCGTCGACCCAGTTATTGCCCCAATTGTTTTTCTTGAAAGTGTTCACAATCTGCCCGGTCCTTCCTTTAAATGCACCGGGATAAACCAAGACCTGAAAATACGGATTGTTGGGAATGGTTCCGTCATCTTTAAATGTGTAAGTTTTCACTTTGACGAAGTTGTTTTGTCCTTGTGGTTCGTGCTGCTCAGAAACTGATGTCTTCGCTTTGTCTGCTGAATGAGTGTTTGAGGCTGAATTGCTTCCGCAGGCGGAAAGAATCAGGAGCGGAGCAATACCGGCTATTTGAACCCATTTCTGCATGATGAATTCCTCCTTCGATAGGATTTACCAATTAGTATAACACCCCGAATATTTTGATAATAATGATCTGCTTGCAAGCACTTTTTAAATATCTTCAGTTTAGTAGCTTTCTAAGATTGGTGATAGATTGACGATTTTATTGGTCAGAGTGTGAATGTTTGCGTTCATCTCAGCGTCCATCAAAAAAAAACATGAACTTTTGTCAAGTATTCTATTAAAGAAGCAAATCTAATATTGTAATAAAAAATAGATTGCTGTATAGTTAAATTAACCTAATACTTTAGAAAGAAATCTTTTTTCTAAAGGGCAAAGCTACTGAAAAGTAGTGACGCAAAGTCACAGATCTAAGGCGAATATTCGCTAGGATGGCTGGGCCGCCGTATTTGATTATCAAACGTAAATGAGAGGAGATTTTTTTATTATGCGTTTTTTTAAGCATACTTTAGTAGGTTTATTGATTATTATTCTATCCCTGACAACCGCCTCCATATCAAACGCGGATCAGTCGAAGTCAACTGCCGGCTCAACGAAACAATCCCAACCAGTTGTTCAACAGAACGAGTCGATTACAAGCGGTGTTGAAGCAAAAACGGTCAAGAAGCATGCAAAGAAAAAGGCGAAAAAGCCTGCAGTTAAGAAAAGTATTAAAAAGAGCGTAAAGAAAAAATCGATAAAGAAGACCGTAAAGAAAGCAAAGAAGTCAGTTAAGAAGAAAAAGACGGTTAAAAAAGCAGTAAAGAAAGCAGTTAAGAAGACAGCAACGGTACATAAGGCTGCTGTAAAAAAAGCACCGAAAAAGACAGTAGCAAAAGCACCGGTTAAGGCTGCTGCGCCAAAGGCTCAGACAACTGCTCCCGGTCAATATAATGCATCAGTGGAACAACAGATTGTCTCGCTTGTAAATAATGTTCGCGCACAAAATGGACTGCAGGCACTTCAAGTAAAGCCGGAACTTCAAAGCTTTGCCCGTCAATGGAGTCAGCAGCAGTTTAGCAAAAGTGCAATGAGCCACGGCATGATGAATTTCTCACGGAATACAATAGCAGGACAGAACGTGGCCTATGCTAAAGGTGATGTAAACTATTTCGGATGGGATCAGATTTGGAGTGCTCAAGCGACGATGAATGATTGGATGAATTCTCCGGATCATCGTGCAAATATCCTAAAGCCTCAATATAAATATATTGGTGTCGGAGTTGTCTATGGACAAAAGAACGGCAGCTCAGACGGTTGGGCTTTCTTTACACAAGATTTCTCTGATTAAAGTTCATGAATAGAAAAAAGCTCTGACATTGTCAGGGCTCTTTTCGTTTCGGTTACGGTTTCGCAGTGTAGATCTGTATGGCATCACGGAGCATTTCCGCAGCTCCTTTTGCGACATTGTTTTCGTAATACTTTGTAAAACGCGGATCATCGACGTACATTTGGGCAAGTCCTGCATGGGCTTTTTTTGAATAGGTTCCCTTTGGCCAAAAGAAGCTGAGCCATTGCCGGTGAAGATCCGCTGCTTTCTGAGCACAACTGCTCTCCGGATCATTCAAACTGAGTGCTTCTCTTAGATTTTCAAACATCTCATTTTGGATCATTACCGTTTTTTCATAATCTTCCTTGCTTATATTGGCGAATTGTTGATTGGACTTCTTCACTGTTTCTTCTCCGTATTTTTCACGAATCTCTTTACCGTATTTCTGTTCATTCTGATCGAGCATCTTCTTTTTAAAGCCTACAAATTTTTCTTGATCACTCATAACGGTCTCTCCTTTTTGCGAAGCGAGCGTTTTTTCAATCGTCGCGATCAGTTGATCAAGGCGCTTTTTCTCCGCAATTAATTTCTTACGCTGTTCAGTCAGGGCGTCCACTCGATTAAAATCGTCCGCAGATAAAATGTCAGATATTTCTTTGAGGCTAAATTTTAATTCACGAAAAAAGAGAATCTGCTGCAGACGATCCACTTGTTTTGGTCCGTAAATCCGATATCCGGAAGTGTTAATGGACTCCGGTTTCAGCAAATTGATCTTGTCATAGAATCGCAGTGTGCGTCCGCTTACGCCGGCTAAATCACTGAGCTGTTTGATTGTATAGTTCATGGAACCCCTCCTGACACCTTTACTTTACACCTTGACGCAGCGTCAACCTCAAGACTTTTGTTAGAAATTAATCTGATATTCATTTTGAATTAAATCTTACAAAATAAAACATAGTTTTGTCATCATCAGCATGCAGTGGTAGACTTGGGAGTGTTTTTATTGATGCGTATAAAGGAAGGTATTGGTGACATTCTTCAATCAGTTCCCTTGAACGGAGTGATCTTAGTGTTCAGTCATTCATTTCTCCAATTAAACACAATCTTTATCAGTATTATTATTGAAGCAGTCCCCTTCATCATTATCGGGGTGTTTATTTCTGCAATCATTCAGATGTTTGTTACCGATTCTTTGCTTGCGCGCATTGTACCGAAGAACAGAATAGGATCGGTCGTTTTCGGAACATGCATGGGTTCTCTTTTTCCTGCTTGTGAGTGTGGGATTGTCCCAATCACCGAGCGACTAGTGAAGAAGAAGGTTCCGCTGCATGCAGCAATCGCATTCATGCTTGCCGGTCCGATTATTAATCCAGTGGTGCTGTTTGCGACGTATATCGCTTTCGGAAGCAGCTGGCAGATGGTATTCTACCGAGCTGGTCTGGCGATTGCGGTATCCATCGCCGTCGGAATTCTAGTTTCCTATTTATTTCCCGAAAATCAATTGAGAGACTATGTGGATAAAAAAATAGAAAAGTACCATCTTCACCATGATGAAGCCGCAGCTTCAGAACGAATTTCGTTTATAGAAAAATTCAAAGGTACAATGGATCATGCTATTGACGAATTTTTTTCCGTTGGTAAATATCTAGTATTTGGTGCATTTATAGCCGCAGCGATGCAGACCTATATCAAACAAAGTATTTTGCTCTCATTTGCCAATACACCCTTTACAGCTATTCTCGTCATGATGATACTTGCCTTTATTATGTCGCTTTGTTCTGAGGCTGATGCCTTTGTTGCCTCATCATTCCGAAGCACCTTTCCTCCGGGACCATTGACTGCATTTCTTGTGTTCGGTGCAATGGTTGATATTAAGAACTTGATTATGATGCTCTCGACATTTAAAAAGAAATTCGTCGCTGTGCTAATCACGCTGATTTTTGTCTGCGTGTTTGCAGGCGCGTTGCTCATTTAAGGAGGGGCCGGTCATGATTCGTTTTATCATTCTGTTTGGATTTGCCTACCTGTTTTTGCATCTGCATCTTACCGGAGACATCAGCAAATACATTAATATGCGCTATGGCTATCTTTCTTTTTCAATGATTTTCATCATTGGTTTTATGGCTGTCTATCAAATAGTGAAATGGAATGTCGAAGGTGGCAAGGCACATGCCGAAGTGGAAGAAAGGCTGTTTGGTCACGATCACAGTCATGAGAATAATACATGGTGGAAGAAAGGGTTAACCTATGCCTTAGTTATCTTTCCACTCATTACCGGGTTGTTTTTGCCGATCGCAACATTGGATTCAACGATTGTCCGCGCAAAGGGATTTCATTTCGCAGAAATCGACAATGACAAGGATCAGTATGCAAATCACCAAATTCTGAAACCGGACACAAGCCAATATTATGAGAGCAGCACGTACAAAAAAATGCTGAAGTCAGATATGGTAAAATACAGCAAGTCGGACTATTTGTATCTCAATGACGATAATTTTCTTCGTGCGCTTGAAGCGGTTTACAATTATCCTGGTGATTTTTCAAATAAGAAAATTTCCATAATGGGATTCGTCTACCATGGTGATTCATTGGAAAAGAATCAATTATTTCTTTTTCGCTTCGGCATTATTCATTGTATTGCTGATGCAGGGGTTTTCGGCTTGATGGTTCAATTCCCGCATAATGTTGATTACAAGGACGACACATGGATGCGCGCTGAGGGAACGTTGACCGAAACCTATTATCAACCGTTTAAACAGACCATTCCTGTAATTAAGGTGACCAAATGGAAGCAGGTTGAGAAGCCAAAATCACCTTATGCCTATCGGAAGTATTAATGGCTAAGCAGATTTCTTGAATGAACTGCCTAATATTACCTATAATAAAAGCTGTGAACTTGGAATTACCTGTTTGTTCGCTCCATATTTTGGACAGGTTCATTCCAAATGATAGTGAGGAGGATTTACATGGCAAAGAAAATTGCTGCAGTACTTGCAAATGATTTTGAGGATGTTGAATTCACGGGACCGGCAAAGGCATATGAGGAAGCAGGTCACACAGTCACTGTTATTGGAAAATCTAAAGGCGAGGTAATTACCGGCAAACACGGTGCGAAAGTGACAGCTGATGCTTCGATTGATGAAGTAAAGCCAAGCGATTTTGATGCTTTATTAATCGCCGGGGGCTATTCACCGGATAATCTGCGCGACGATGATCGCTTTGTTGCATTCACAAAGGCATTTATGAACGAAGATAAAGGTGTTTTCGCAATCTGTCACGGTCCGCAGCTGCTGATTACAGCAGAAGCCATTAAAGACCGCAACATTACCGGTTACAAATCAATTGCGGTTGATTTGAAGAATGCCGGTGCAAAGTACAAAGATGAGGAAGTCGTCGTTTGCCACAATCTTGTGACGAGCAGGACTCCTGATGACATTCCCGCATTTAATCGCGAAAGCTTGAAGGTTCTCGCATAATACGGGTGAATTAAAAACCGCTGCTTCTTCGATTTTTCTGAAGAGCAGCGGTTTTTTCATTACTAATTTTTATGAAAGATAGCGACTGTTAATCAATTAAATGACATGCTTCGATTGTTTTCCGCGATTTTGAACTTGACGCATAAATGCACGGGCGATACTTAGATTACTGTACTCATTTTTGCTGATCCAGGTTCGTGTTTGATGATCAAATTGTTGATGGAGCCGAATCGGCCACTCACCGCATACATCCAATCCTTCCACACATTTTTCTTCTATTAATACACCAAGTAGGGGTATGAGGCTGTCTATGGAAACGGTTCCTTGATTCCAATTTGTTTTCGCATCGTTTTCGGACAGAATATCCTTGTCGATACTGACATAAATATGATCGGTCGTAAGAGCGTTCAATAACTGTTCCGGTGTGGGAAATCGTTCTTCCGGGAAGATGACAATCCGAGATCGTTCGGTTATATGTCCCATCAATGCTTCGTTCGAATCGGGACCAATGATGACGACTTTTTGGAGATTTGCAAGCTGGGAAAGTGCATGGCGCACCCATGAGCCGCATGAGAGCAGTGAGCCGATTCGTCCTTCCTGCAGATCCGTGTGATGATCAAACAGAACCAGTGAGAAAGGACGACGGATATTCTTTAATAATGCGAGTGTTGCATAGTGATAGTTTCCGCTGCCCCAGAAGGTCAAACCATGATCAGGAACAGTGCTTAATTTGTCGCGGATGTGAGTAAATGCTTCGGGAGAGCAATAGAGATGCGTACCGCGAAGCTGAGTGAAATCAATCCAATGATGCGGCGATGCCGCAAGCAGCTGCGGTTGTGATTTATATGAGTTGTCAAAATTGCAGAATGTGATATCATGATGCAACAAAGTCATGCGCGAACACTTCTTTCTCGAATCAATTAAGATCACAATAAATAAAACGTTTCCATTTTCTATTTTAATGCAATCTATGAAAAAATGAAACTGAGAAAGGCAAGTGTTCCGCACGAAATGGTATAAGAAAAGACGGGGGCAAGAAAATGCGTGCGTTGCTGGTTATTGATGTTCAGCAAGGATTCGTTGATTCAGGAGACTTCGAGAAGGTTATTGACCGTATTGACTATTTGGTACATAGATTTAAACATAGTCATGAACCGATTTTCTTCATTCGTCATAAAGTTGAAAATACGCACAGTCTAATACAAGATGAATCGCCCGGCAGTGCCATTTGCCGCAAACTTGCTCCTTATGCTGCAGAAATCATTGAAAAAAGTCTGCCTAGTGCTTTTTATCACACAGATTTAAAGGAAAAATTGCAAAAAGCAGGTGTTGATGAAGTGGTGCTGTGCGGATTTAATGCGGAATATTGTATTTTCTTTAATTCTGCTGCAGCTTTTGAACATGGGTTCAAGGTGCGTGTGATTGAGGATGCGTGTGCCAGCGTTAATACAGGGAAAACTTATGAAATGAATGATCTCGATATTCCCGATTTCATCTGTACGGTTCTGTACAACTCTGGTGAGGTCACTGTGAATGAACTTCAGGAGTTTTTCGCTGAGATGGATGCAGAGCACAGTTAAAGGCAATTATTCACTAACAGTGCCTTCAATAAAATTTCGTTCGGTAAACCTGTTGTAGAAAAATTATAATTGACAAAAAGTTGGCAATTAGATAGATGTTCTTCCATTTTTTATCAATTTGATTTATTATGACAGATACAGGTCATATAGACCTGAGTAAGAAAACGCTTTGTGCCTGAGTTTAGGAACAAGCGGCTCTTTTTTGTTTTTCTTGGCAGTCACTAAATCTGATCGTCATCCACTTGGGATGCTGATCGGACATGTGACTGTTTTTTGTAATGATTTAATGCAGTAATAATGAAAATTAAGTTTATAGGCAGCAATCCATTTTAGCTCTTTTGAACGATAGGATTACAGGTTCATTTATTAGAAAACTTGGCTTCGCCAAGCCTCTGACGAAGGCGAAGACTTAGTTGCACTTATACTATTTTCCTTAAAATTTATATACTTTCTTATAGTACAAGGTAAAATTGTCGAATTATGAAGAAATTGTTATTTTTTTTGTTCAGAAAATTAATGCTTTTTTTTCGCCCATTCTTGCTATACTTAGTTCATTAGGAGGCGAATCATAATGAAAACTTTGTGGTCGGGAATCGCTGTCGCCTTTTTATTACTGCTTCTAGGCATTTTTACACCTTATCACAGTGCAATTTTAACAATAGCATTTAGTATTGCGGTTGTTTGCCTCATTCTATCCGGAATGTTTGTGGGTGCGATCATTAGCGGGGATCGCACCCAGGCAGATGTTGCAAGTGAAAATAAAGAGGATTCGAAACATCGGTTAAAGAGAGGCTGGCTGCTCTTTTCATTCGGCATACCACAGTTTGCAGTGTGCATTTTATTATTTTTTATTTTTCCTTAAAAGTCTGATTTAATAAATTGACACCGTGTGTCGCACTGCGATATCTTCCTTCATAGAATTGATCAGTTGATCCGCATCGATACGGAGAAGTACTGTTTTGGTTTTGCCACATTCAATGTTTGCTAATCCCTCGCCTTTTTTATCTTTTTGCCACATAGTCTTTTCTTAATCAAGAATATCTTTCATGTATATCAAGTGACCTTAGAAATTCCTTCATCTTACTGTCTGGTTTCAACAAACCTCATGGGCAAACCGATCGGCAGGGAGTGGGCATCTTCACCGTGACCAAGCAGCTTGGTCTTTGCTACCGGCAAGTGACAGGGTTCAGTGATTTCAAGCACGAGCTGTTCAATTGAAGGCTCAGATGATTTTGCCTGCATTGCAGAGAATGTGCCAAGTAATATGCCCGAGCATTTGGTAAAGAATGATAATTGATCGAGCTGAGCAAGAAGTGAAGCCATACGTGCAGAACCGCCTCCGAGCGCTTCCAGAAAAATGATTTTGCCGGCAGGGTCAGGAAGAAAGTTCGTACCTGCAAGCTTTAGAAAACAACGAATGTTGCCGCCAATAACAATGCCCGACATCTGATTGCCGCGCAGCCATCGCATGTTAAAGGTTGGAGCAGATGCATCACCCATAAAGGTGTGCTCAAAGATTGTGCGCTGCGTTTCGGCAAATCCGCCGGCAAGGTTTTTAATGCGATAATGATAGGCTGGCAATCCCGTTCTGGCATAAATCGCATTATTGATCACGGATAAATCGCTGATACCTACAAACGGAACAGCTGTTTCGCGAATGGTATCGAAATCAAGAAAGGGCAAAATCTGATTGGCACTGTCGCCTCCCGACACGTCAAATACAGCTTTGATTTCTGAATCGCGAAATAGGCGAAGAAGTTCAGAAGCACGAAGCTGAGGAGATCCGCTGAAGGGTGAATGTGCACCGCGATAAATAGTTTCAGCAATCTTGACTTTTAGACCCAGTTGATTCAATTGTTGTTCTATTTTGTTTAAGACTGAATGATCATCACGGCAGATTCCATCCGAACACGAAATCAAACCAACCGTATCTCCGCTTTTTAATACAGACAAATCGTTCAACCCCTTACACAGTTATTATTTCAATCCTCTTCGGCGCAAGCCTTTCGGGTAGAAATTTTTCAAGGTTCCTGCAGCTGCTTTTCCCCAGCCCAGTGGAAATCCGTCAATCGTTACAACAGTCCAGCCCTTGCGGCTGTCATTTAAGGGCAATGTTTCACCGCGAAGATATTGATCCCACTCTTTACCCGAATAAGTTAACGGCATTTGGTTGTTAAATGATTCTACAGACAGTGCGAGCGCAAGCGCGTGATTGGGCTCAAAACGATTCTTCTTCTGCTCGCCTAAATGCAGGCCAGCTCGAACAATTTTCAACTTGTCAATGTTTGGACAGCCATCAGGAAGTAAAAAGAGCTGGTTGCCGATAAAATGAAAAAGTCCGGTTAATTTCTTGGTCAACGTGCTGTTCTCGAATACTCGGTAGTCCTTTAACAAATTCTCTTTGACAGATGAGGCTGTCGACTGTTTGCACGTTGAAGCATCCCCACGCTTGCATAGCTTAGCGGCAAAATGACCTTCACCGCGCAGCTTATGCGGCCACAACCTGGCCGTTCTGGATAGTTCAGATCTTTTGGTATCCGACCATTCCGGACGGCCGTCAGCTACACCAGCTGTTTTATCAATCGGTAAAAGTTCAAGATCAGGATGCTTTTCAAGAAAGGCATCAATCATTTGTTCATCCTCTTCTGGTGAAAAGGTGCAGGTTGAATAAACGAGAATGCCATCAGTACGCAGCATGACATAGGCTTGTTCCAGAATCTGTGCTTGTAGACTCGCACATTCTGCGACATGCTGCGGACTCCAATACTGCATGGCTTCCGGATCTTTTCGAAACATTCCTTCACCGGAGCACGGAGCATCAACGAGAATTTTGTCAAAATAGCCCGGGAAATAATGAGCCAAACGCTCAGGCATTTCATTCGTAATTATGGCGTTGGCAACGCCCATTCGTTCAATATTCTCAGAAAGTATTCTTGCTCTCTTCGGATAGGGTTCATTCGAGATCAATAGACCCGTATTGTTCATTATGCCAGCCAGCTGCGTTGATTTTCCGCCGGGAGCGGCACATAGATCGAGCACACGTTCTCCGGGTTGGGGATTGAGTGTCTGTGCAACAAACATTGCACTTGGTTCCTGAATGTAGTAAACACCGGCTTGATGAAAGGGGTGCTTTCCGGGTGCGTCCGATTCTTTATAATAAAAACCATTCGGGCAAAACGGAATCTGCTCGAGCAGGAATGGTGTGCTTTTTGCTAGTACATTCGAACTGATTTTTAATGGGTTGGCGCGCAAGCCGAACGCTCGATGATGATTATAGGTTTCAAAAAAGGCGTGCGCTTCATTCGTTCCCAATAGCTCGCTCATTTTGTTTGTAAAATTTTCCGGTAAATCAATCAAGAAAAATCCTCCTTGTTAGAAACGTCTCTCCGTTATTCTGCAGATACGGGAATATGCTGAAACGAGCGCACATCAAACAATCCCGTATCTGTAAGCTTCAAATCCGGAATAACAGGCAGACTGAGAAATGAAAGGGTCAGAAAAGGGTTGAACGATTCGGAAACGCCAAGTGAGGTTGCTGCTTGTCTTAAGTTTTTTAAAGTCTGAGCTACCTTTGCTGCCGGCGTATCAGTCATTAATCCCGCGATCGGCAGGGCGAGTTCGGCAAGCACTTTGCCGTCATTTACGACGACCATACCTCCGTCTATTTCTCTCAATCGTTCCGCTGCAACAATCATGTCCGCGTCGCTGCATCCGGTGACGACTAAGTTATGTGAATCGTGTGCGATCGTTGTTGCCATGGCACCGGATTTCATCTCAAATCCTTTAACAATCGCCAAACCAATGGTACCTAGGCCATTGTGCCGTTCGATAACGGCCAATTTTAAATGATCGCTGTCCGGTGAACATGCGAAGCAGCCGTTTTTGACCGATACCTTTTCAACCAGATCGCGAGTCACAAGGCTGTTCGGAATAATCTCAATGACGTGCGCTTTTTGTGCAGATCCGAGTGGAATAGCAAAATTATTTGGTGAAAGCTTAGGCCATGTGAGCGGATGCTTCTCTGCTCCTATGGAAGAATTTGTATGTTCTTGAATAGTATGTCCTTGTTCAGCGACAAGCTTCCCATGGGCATAGACCTGCTGAATGGAAAACTGATTTAAGTCGTCAAGAAGCAGAAAATTAGCCTCATAACCTGGAGCAATGGCGCCTTTTTCACGGAATCCATAGCATTCGGCCGCGTTTAACGAGGCCATCTTGATACAGGTGATCGGGTCCAAGCCATGTTTAATTGCCAGACGCACATTATAATCAACGCTGCCTTCTTGTATCAGGTCGTCTGGATATTTATCATCCGTGCAGAAGAGGAAGCGGCGGCTGTTGGTTTCATTGACAAGCGAAATCAACTGCGGCAAGTCTTTGGCGACCGTGCCTTGGCGAATCATAACGTAAAGCCCGCGTGAGAGTCGATCCTTTGCCTCATCAACGTTGACACACTCATGATCGGTACGAATACCGGCGGCTTTATATACGTTAATGTCCTGCGCATTCAGACCTGCAGCGTGACCGTCTATGCGCCAGCTGTGTTTCTGCGTCATGGCAAGTTTAGCAACCATTCGCTCATCGGCATTCAAGACCGCAGGAAAATCCATGACTTCGGCAAGGCCAAGCACATTGTCATACTGAAAAAGCGGTTCCAGATCATCAGCTTCGAGTGTTGCACCGTTGTGTTCAAATGAGGTTGCCGGTACTGAAGAGGGCAGCATGAAGTAGAGATCAATGCTGCTTTCTTGCGCACGTTCCAGCATGAACCGGATGCCGTTTGCACCGAGTACGTTGGCAATTTCATGCGGATCAGTGATCGCGGCTGTGACGCCATGTGCGGCAAGAACATCGGAAAAAGCGCCCGGTGTCAGTAGTGATGACTCAATGTGTACATGAGCATCAATAAGAGCGGGGCTGATAAACCTTCCCTGGGCATCGATTATTTCTTTCCCTTCGTAGTCGCCAAGCCCGATAATCATTCCGTCTGTAATCGCAACATCTGTTTCTAATAGTTCGCCGCTGAATACATCAATCACTTTTCCATTTTTTATGACTAAATCCGCAGGTTCCTTCTTTGAGGCCGTACGGATCTGATGAATTAACTGATCTTTATTTAATTGCAACATTCATGATCCCCTCTCTATATGTTCCGTCCCGATATATATAGAACATTATAACTGAAATACTTAGAATCGGCGAAGCGGATTCCAGGTTCACACATTGATACCGGCCACATGGGGTAATGCGTTTCACAAAAGATTGCCGACAGTATAGGTGATGGCCATTGTCATTGCTCCGACTAAGATGTTTCGAATGACGGCCGGACGCTTCGGAGCACCGCCTAATTGTGCGCTGACAAAGCCGGTCAAGCCAAGTGCAAGAAGCACCGTGATAAACGTAAAGAGAACACGCACGGATTCAGGTAAGAGCAAAATAGACAATAAGGGAAGAAATGCACCGATGGAGAACGAAATCATCGATGAAAAAGCAGCCTGCCACGGATTGACATATTCATTCGGATTTACGCCAAGTTCGGCAGCGGCGTGGGCACCGATCGCATCCTTGGTCATGAGTTCAACAGCTACTTTCTTCGATAAATCGACAGACAATCCATTTTTTATATAGATTTGAGCGAGTTCATCGACTTCACCGTCATAGTTGTCCCTGATCTTGATTTTTTCGGCCTCGACCACTGCTTTTTCCGTATCCTTTTGCGTGCTTACCGAAACATACTCACCTCCGCCCATGGACAGCGCGCCGGCAACCATGCCTGCTAGTCCGGAGATCATTAGTGTCATGGTATCCGTCGTCGCGCCTGCGACACCGATGACGATGCCGGCGGTCGATACAATACCGTCATTCGCACCGAGAACACCGGCACGAAGCACATTCAATTTCTGATTCATTCCTTTTGCTGTATGATTCATCATTATAGCCCTCACCTCATGAAGTAAAATGAAAAAATTGATTGCAATTGAGAATAGTAATCATCTTCATAACCCTGAAAACGGAACATGCTGCCATCCGAAAGGGGATGACAGCATGCTTGAAAATTAAAATGATTATTATTTGTCGTTGCTTTTATTTTACATTCAAAAGGCTATTCTGTCTATGATTAACCTTTTATCAGCTGCTTGAGGGTGGGTGGCGATTATTTTGTCAGTTCCAAAAATTCATCAACATCGCGCATGAGGTAGTCCAGTGCTGATGACCAGAAGTCCGGTTCCGTTAAATCAACCCCAAGGTAGCGCTCGGCAAGCTGTTCCGTCGTCATTCTGCCGGTATCACGCAAAAGAGCATCATATTTTCCTGCGAATGACGGACCTTCCCGGAGTGCTTGAACATAGATTCCTGTACTGAATAGGAAGCCAAAGGTATATGGGAAATTGTAAAACGGCCAGTTGGTGATATAGAAGTGAAGCTTGGACGCCCAAAAAGTCGGATGGTAAACGTCCAATGTATCATGATAGGCTTCACGCTCTGCATCACTCATCAGCTGATTCAAGCGTTCCACTGAGACTGTTCCTTTTTTACGTTCATCATAAAATCGTGTTTCAAACAGAAAACGTGCATGGATATTCATGAGCAGCGCGACGCAGCGCTCTAATTTGTCGGATAAGAATGTAATTTTTTCTTCTTTTGTTTTGGCAGCAGCTTGTGCAGCGTCGCTGACGATCATTTCGGAAAAGGTGGAGGCTGTTTCGGCAACGTTCATTGCGTAGTCCTGTGACAAATAGGGCAGTTCATTCATTAAGGATTGATGGTAGGCATGCCCTAATTCGTGTGCGAGCGTCGATCGGTTTGAGGCGGTTCCGCTGAATGTCATGAAGATGCGCGACTGCCCTGCAATTGGAAAATTGGTGCAGAAACCGCCAGGACGCTTATTTGCTCGATTTTCTGCTTCAATCCAGCGATTTTCCAAGGCTTTTTTTGCGAACGATGCCATGTTCGGATTAAATGAGCCAAAATGCTTGATGATAAAATCCGCTGCATCCTCATAGGTCAATTTTTCACTATTTTTATTGAGCGGAGCGTCGACATCAAACCATGACAGCTTCTCAAGGTTAAGCAATTCGGCTTTGCGCTGCATAAATTGTGCAAGCTTCGGCTTATAGCGATCAATGACCGACCACATCGTTGACAGCGTCTGTGCCTGCATTCGATTGTAGTCGAGCGGTTCATCAAGAACGGATTCCCAGCCGCGCGCTTTATAAGCGGCAATCCGGAATCCTGCGATATGGTTTAAGGCGGCAGCGAAAAGATCGGCATGTTCAGACCATGCCGACTCCAATGCATTGAATGCCGCTTGTCTTACCGTTCGATCCGGATCATCCAGCAGATTGTTTGCCTGGCTGACGGACAAGGTTTCTTCTTTCCCATTGCGGATGAGCTTGATTTCCATTTTTCCAACCAGACTGTAATAGAGATCTTCCCATGCGTGATAGCCGTCAACGGCAAGGCCGCTAATCAGCTGCTCTTGATCTGATCCTAGCTTCTTCCGAGAAAGTTCACGTTTTTCCCGGAGTGCAAATTGCATTTCTTTTAGGACTCCATTTTCAATAAGTCCGTTAAAATTACTGTCTGAAATTTGGCGCAGCAAATTTTCCAGAATGCTGCTAGAGGCATCTAATTCAGCCCCGAGGCTTTGCATCCGATTATTTGCTTGGGCAGCCTTGGCATCTTTAATGTTTTGAGCAGTTAAACATTCTACATAAGCAGAACCTTCATTAAATTGTTTACACAATGTCTCGTATTTTTTGATCATTGCAGTGAATGCTTCGGCATCTTGAACCGTATAGGGTTCTTTTCTTGCCTCCAATTCATTTTTAAATGAAGAAATGGCTTGTTGAAGATCATCTAAAAAAGTGCGGAATGGAGCAGATGATGCACCGCCTTTAAAAATGGTGTCAAGCTCCCACTTTTGATTCAATGTGTTCATTTTTTCCCCTCTTTCTCATACTGCAACCAATTGTAGCATAATGATGTGCACTCAAATTTTGTTGTTTCCTGACTTTATTGATATGATTATAAATAGGAATTCATTAAGGAGAAAAGACCAATGCGTGTGCTCTTTGTTTGTCTTGGCAATATTTGCCGTTCACCAATGGCTGAAGCCATATTACGAATGAAGGTTAACAAAGCAGGATTGTCCGAAAAAATTAGCGTTGATTCTGCGGGAACCGGCAACTGGCATATTGGTGATCCGCCGCACCGCGGAACACAAAAACAATTGGAGGCAGCGGCCATTCCCTTTGATCAAATCAAGGCAAGGCAAATAAATCAAGCAGATTTTCAACGATTTGACCGAATTATCGCCATGGATCGAAATAATGAGCAGGATCTGATTCAAATGGCTGATTCTCGAAACAGATCTAAAGTGAGCCGATTTATGACCCTGCTTCATGATCAGCCTCAAGCGGATGTTCCAGATCCTTATTATACCGGCCGCTTTGATGAAGTATACGATCTGATTGATCGGGGAACGGATCAGTTAATTAAAGAGCTTGCCCGGCAAATCAGATAAAGCCCCACTATTTAGCAGCAGGCAATAAGCAATGCCCCTCATATTAATGAACAGGTGTGTGCAGACTATTCACGTGATCCTTTTAAGGATTACCTACTTTGAGGGGGCAGAATCTGATGAGTGTTTATGGCAAAAGCCAAATGGGCAAATTCATGCTGATCGGCGGCTTGGTCGGCTGCGGTTTGTCAATGATGAGCCGCGAGACACGATCGGTCTGGGGTCACCATCTATCGAATGCGGCGACCGGCGGAGGCAATTTGATTCGGACTATTTATCAGCATCCGGATCAAGTCGGCAAATATATGCAGGTTACAGGCACACGCCTTAAAGGCCTGGCACGAGAAGTTTCCGACGACTTCCAGCAAATGATCGACCGTGTGGAAAAGGCAAGAACGAGTACGAGCGACACCTACCAGTACGTGATGGAGATTGGAAGTGAGCTTGCCGAGATGGCTGGTAAAATCAAGCAATCCGGAAAAAACATGGCCAATTACCAAGAACCTGTACTGATTGATAATGAAGCAGATGCGCTGCAGAGATTGGAAAATGAAGCACCAGTACCAAATCCGGGTACAATGCCCAACAATCAGAGCAAATCGATTCATCAGTATGGTCAGAAGGACAAGACCGGAAGGAATACGCGTCCAAATCGGCATTCATAACAGAATTCCGTTGAGGACAGAGAGACCGGGGATGGGGAAAAGTGGGAAAAGTGAAGCTCAGAGATATTCTTCTCTTCGCCAAACTTCTGGGTAGACGTTTTATTGATGATCATACGGCGGATTTAGCGGCAACATTGGCATATTATTTCTTGTTGTCGCTTTTTCCGCTGTTTATTTTTTTATTTGCAATCATTCCGTATTTAGGTCTTGATCAGGACCAGCTGTTTTCTCTTTTTGGCGCTTATCTGCCCAAAGAGGTGCTTTCGCTGATCCATCAAAACTTAGACAGTGTATTTACGAAACGCGGCGGATTGCTCTCAGTCGGTGTCATTGCCACGCTTTGGCCTGCCTCGAGCGCAATTAACGCGCTCATGCGTACGTTGAATCGCGCTTATCAAGTTGAAGAAACACGTTCTTTTTTTCTCATCCGGCTGCTTGCCATGTGCTTTACCGTAGCGATGATTTTTGCAATAGCGATGACCCTAGCAGTCAACGTCATTTCTGCTGGGGTCGCGAGAACTTTATTTAACCATATCGGTCTTTCCCACACGTTTGCCGATATGTGGTCGGTCATCAGCACACTGGTCACGTTCTGCGTGATTATCATTATTTTTGCTTTTTTGTACCGGCTCGGACCGAATATGAAGCTGAAAATGGACGAAGTGATGATCGGCGCGGTGATTGCCGGAGTCAGCTGGCAAGTTGTTTCTTATGGCTTTTCCTTCTATGTTCGCTATTTCGGCAATTATGCCTCCACGTACGGTACCCTTGGAGGAATTATTGTTCTCATGCTTTGGTTTTATTTAACCGCAATTACGATTATTGTCGGCGGTCAAATTAATGCAATTATTCATGAACTAACGAAGACAGAAAAGAACGACCTTTTTGATTAGCACTTGTTCTGCTGCATGGTAATGACATTCTGTGTCTGCCCAAGAGAGCTTCGATCTGCAAATTATCCGCGCAAGAGTCTGAGACCGTTAAGAATAACCAGAATTGTGCTCCCTTCATGCCCGACGACACCAAAAGGCATGGTCAGAAACTGCAAAAAGTTGGTGGCGATGAGAAATGCAATCATAGCCATGGCAAAAATAATATTCATCTTAACAATCCGACTCATTCTTTTTGACAGTCGCACCGCTTCTGCTATTTTTGTCAGGTCGTTTTTCATCAGAACAATATCGGCAGTTTCAAGGGCTGCATCATTTCCCGCTCCCATCGCAATCCCGACTGAAGCTTGAGCAAGTGCAGGAGTATCGTTAATCCCATCGCCGCACATGGCAACATGGCCGTATTTCTGATTTAATCGCTTGATTTCCATTGCTTTGTTCTCAGGAAGGCAATTAGCAATGTAGCTGCTGACCCCGGAATCTCTCTGTACCGCGGCAGCGGTCTGCTCATTGTCACCGGTAATCATGACGGTTTTAATTCCGTACTTATTAAGTGAGCGGATTGCGTCTGCTGCTGAATCTCTGATTTGGTCCCTTAAGGCGAAGCGGCCGATTATTTTTTCCTCAGAAGCGATGTACACCAAGGTTTCATCACGGTTTGGACGGGCAAAATCGCTAATCTGCAGAAACTCATTTAATGCTTCGGGCTGCATCATCGCTTCTTTACCGATCATGTATTGCGTGTCACCAACAGAGCCGATGATACCAAATCCTGGCTTGACTTTAATTTTGCCTATCTTTGGCAAAGCGGCAGTTCCGCAAACCTCGTAGGCATACGTGACGATCGCTTTCCCAAGCGGATGCGACGATTGATTTTCGATTGCGGCCATGTAACTGAGAAGTGTGGCATCACTTAGTGTGCTGTTATTAATAAACTGCGTGACTTCAGGAGTTCCGTTTGTAATCGTTCCGGTTTTATCGAAAGCGATGATTTTAATCATAGCCAACTGTTCCAAATGAACGCCGCCTTTGATCAGTATGCCGTGACGGGCACCCGATGCAACGGCTGATAGAACGGCAGGTGTTGTTGAAGCAACCAGAGCACAAGGCGAGGCGACAACAAGCAAAACCATAGCTCGATAAATGGTTTCGCTCCACGACCAGCCTAATAGAACATGCGGCGCGAAGAGCATCAGTACGGTGGCAATCAGGACGACTTTGACATACGTGCGTTCAAAACGTTCAATAAATAGCTGAGTCGGAGCTTTCTCTTTTTGAGCTGATTGGACAAGGTCCAAGATCTTACTAAACAAAGAGTCATTGCTTCGCTTCGTGACACGTGCGAAGACACTGCCGTCCAAATTCATTGTGCCCGCCATCAAATCAGCACCGGATTTCTTGAAAACCGGTACGGATTCGCCGGTCATCGTCGCTTCATTAACCGTCGTTTCTCCATCGGTAATGACAGCGTCAGCAGGAATTCGTTCTCCCGGCTTAATAAGAATGATGTCGCCGGGGGTGATTTGCTTTACTGAGATCATCGTTTCGCAGCCATTTGTGACGAGACGAGCGACTTCAGGCTGCAGATCCATGAGTGCAGAAAGCGCATGGGTACTTTTGGCTGTTGAATAAGTCTCCAAAGCGCCGCTGAGTGCAAAAATAAAGATTAACACAGCCCCTTCGAGCCAATGGTTGATGCAGGCTGCGCCGATTGCAGCTGTAATCATTAAAAGTTCAACATTCAGCTCGCGTGTTCGAAACGTATCTGATAGTCCTTGCTTTGTTTTAAAATAACCGCCGATCAGGTAGGCAGCTGGGTAGAGAAGCCATGAGTATGGAATATGAGCGAGCCCGAGAAGATAGGCAATGAGCGTCAGTGCTCCCCCGGTAAGGGCGGCGATTAGCTCACCGTGCTGTTTCCATAGAGCACTGATCGGTTGATTGGGATTAGGATTACTTGGGAATTTGACGAGCTTTGCCTCTGGTATCATAAAAATCCGACCCTTCGTTTAATAAATTATTGATCAGTAAAAAGTTATAAAAGATAATAAATATAATTTAATATATATTATTATTAGAAAATTAGTGATTAGAAATAAATTCTTTAATTGAGAATAATAATCATCATCGAAACCCCTAAGAGCACTCAATGCTGCCGCTATAATAAGCGACAGCATTGATCAGATAAATTATAATTATTTTAATTTATGTTAGTTTTATAGTAATACACTTTTTCACATATGTCCATTCGATGGTCAATGCTTTATAAGTAAAAAAAGGCCAAGCATACATCTTTTTTGAAAAAAGCACATAGTTATCTACAAAGGAGGAGAGCGGTTATGCTCAAAAGATTGAACAAAAAACATATGGCCGCCGTGCTCTTTATTGGTTATCTTGCTATTCTCATTTTCGCAACCCTTCTAACGCATAATTACTATACATACGGAAAGTCAAGCAATCTTATCCTTTTCAGCAGCATACGGCTTATGCTGCGCAGTGGCAGTTTACTGCTTATATTAAAGAACATTGGCGGGAATGTGCTGCTGTTTTTCCCACTTGGCTTTTTATTACCAATACTCATTCAGCCTAAACGGCATTTTGTTATCCGGCAGCTGCTTGTCGGATGTTGTATCAGTTTGCTTATTGAGTTATGTCAATATTTTTTTGCTGAACGCATTTTTGATATTGATGATGTTTTATTAAATACGATCGGTGCGATGATGGGTTGGGGCTGCTATGTTATCATTCGATTCTGCAAACATAAGTTGATCATCTTTTATACTAGGTGAATATTCAAAGGCCTTCGCAAACCGATCTTATTTTTAATAAGGTGTGAAGTTTGAACTAGTTAATGAAAGAGAAGACGATCTGCTGCTTTGTGAATGCGCATCGCGCCGCGCTCTCCCATATGGTATTCGATCAGTTCGCCGCCGGCATTAAATAGATAATAGGCGGGGACAAAACGATTTCCGAACGCATCAGCCAGTCGATGAGTATTGTCGATGAGGACGGGCTCCGTAATTGAGTGCATTGCAGCAACTCGCGCAACTTCGTTTACGTCCAGATCAGCCTCAGACAACGGCATATGGATGGCGACGACATTGAGTTCCTCTTTGTATTTTTCACGAATGGATTGTACGACCGGCATTGCGTCCTTGCATTTTGAGCAGCTTATCGACCAGAAATGGATTAACGTTGGCGTGCCAAGAAGACGCTCGCGCGTGACTTTTTGATTCATCCAATGGGTCGCAACGCTTAGATCGGGCATAAATAATTTTTTCTTCACGAGCAATTCCCCCTATAAGGGCCTTCAACGCACTTGAAGGTCTTGTTGCACTGTTATGTTATGCTTTGTTGCGGCGGGTGGTTCTAGTGCTTCGATGAAATGAAAAAAGAGCCTCAATGATTTGAGACTCTTTGCTTCGGTGCTGAATAATTGAGAGAAGATTTTCGTGCAATAATGAATTGATGAATAAAGCAGCTCATTGAGGCAAGGAAAATAAAAACCGCTATTCCGTAAAATAACCCGCCTTTCGGTATCCAACTGATCAGCGAGCTTCCGGCTACCGGACCGACCATACATCCGGCACTGTAACATACGGTCATCAAGATGTTGCCGAGCGGTATTTGCTCTCTGTCGAGCAAATCGCTGACGTAGCCCATACTCATTGAATAAAGTGATCCGATCAGCATGCCGGCACCGAGTAGTGTGAAATAGATGCCGTAGAAATAAGCGGAGAGCAGGCCAGTGCATGCGATGAACATGGCTCCGAATAAGCAAATGAGCGGAAGAAGCCGCCTACGGCCGAATCGGTCTCCAAGCATACCAAGCGGTACCTGCGTCAGCAGAGCACCGGTAACAAAAGATGGAAGCAGAATTGAAATTTGGTCAAGATTATAGCCTTGCCGCACTGCAAAAATTGGGAAGCTATTGTTCAGTGAAGTTTCCAGATAACCGAAGGCAAGTGTTACTGCTAAACCGGACCAAGTTGCGGCAATGACTTTTTTATAGCGTGCAAAGACTTGTCGCAGAGTTGAACCACCGGAAGTGCTCAACTCGGGATATTCATTTTTAAGAAGAAATAAAAGCAGGAGGACTGCAAGGCAAAAGAAGCCGCTGGTAATGAACGGAACATTCGTACCGAATGCAATCAATCGGACAAGCAGTGGTCCCGCTGCTATGCCTAACCCAAAGGACAATCCGTAGAAGGCAATGTTTCGTCCACGCTTGTTCATCGGACTGTCAATCGTAATCCATGTTTGTGCGGCAAGATGCAGAATGCTGTCGCCAAAACCAACACACAGCCTGAGTGCAAACCAAAACCATAGATTCATCGAAATTGGAAAAAGAAACAGAGGTACTGTAATCAGGGCAAGTCCGATGATGAGAAAGAGCTTGTAGCCGAGCTTTCGCATCGGTTTCTCCAGAAGAGGAACAGAGATAAGCATACCTATGTAAAGTGAGGTAGATCCCAGCCCGTTTAAAAGAGCGGAGACACCGTTTTTTTCTAGAAGCAAAGCAACGAGCGGAAGCAGCATCCCCTCTGCGGCGCCGCAAATGAAAACTGAGCCGATTAACAATAAAAATTGGAAACGTTGATATGCCGCGCTGTTCATCGGAGATGTCCTTTCTGTGCTGTAAATTTAAGCTTTAATGCCCAGCAGAAACTAGTATACCTGTTTTTATTTATTTCGTCCTTAACAATTTGCGGAAGTAAGGACCGGGCGCTTTTTGCCCGGTTCTTCTAACAAGTAAAGTTTAAGATTTTGCCTCGCTGGTCCGACGATCAACATCATAAGATTTGGTTGGGTAATCAGGTAAGCGCCTAATCTGATAAATAGACGGAAAATTTCCGCTTAATTAGAAAATGAATGAAAAAATAGCTTGAATAGACGGAGAAATTCCGCTTATCGAATCGAAAAACGTGAAAATGGAGGGTTTTGCTTTGCATAACCGGAAAAATTACCCTTATGTGCCCGCGAAACAAGTGCCATGATACATATAACGGGAATATCTCCGCTTATTTTAGTAGTCTCACCGCATCCTGCCGAAGTGCGTATCGGGCTGTGGCCGGTTTTTCTAATAAAAATTCAGACTTCAGGCTAAGATTCCTTTACAAATGAGCACTTATCCACGAAAATATAGATACTGTCACGATAAATTAAAAACTAACTTATAGAGTTGGAAGTGGAATTGATGGTTAACTTTGCAAAATCAGACGCGCTGAATCGTTTGCCGAAACAGTTTTTCGCTGATCTCGTTGTTAAAACAAATGCGGAAATAGCCAAGGGGTACGACGTCATTAATTTAGGTCAGGGAAATCCGGATCAGCCGACTCCGCCGCATATTGTCAAAGCGCTGCAGGAAGCGGCAGCCAACCCGCTCTACCATAAGTACTCGCCGTTCAGAGGCTATGATTTTCTGAAAGAAGCGATTGCAACTTTTTACAAACGCGAATATGATGTTGATCTTGATCCGAAGACTGAAGTCGCTGTTTTGTTCGGATCAAAGACCGGACTGGTTGAGATCGGTGAGTGCTTACTGAACAGCGGTGATACGGTCCTTATGCCGGATCCCGGCTATCCGGATTATTTGTCCGGTTTTGCGCTTGCAAATCTAAAGATGGAAACGATGCCTCTCCTTGAAGAGAACGCGTTTCTTCCCGATTATGCAGTAATGCCGGAAGGACTTCTTGATAAGGCGAAACTAATGTTCTTAAATTATCCAAACAACCCGACATCGGCGACTGCTCCTGCTGATTTCTTTGAGGAAACGGTGAAGGTTGCGGAAGAACATAATATTTGTGTCTTGCATGATTTTGCCTATGGCGCGCTTGGTTTCGACGGTGAAAAACCGCGCAGCTTCCTCCAGACGCCAGGCGCTAAAGAGGTCGGCATCGAAACGTACACTTTATCAAAGACCTATAATATGGCTGGCTGGAGAGTCGGCTTCGCGCTCGGAAACAAGAGTGTTATTGAAGCGATCGAATTATTTCAGGATCACTATTTTGTCAGCTTATTCGGCGGAATACAGGAAGCAAGCGCGAAAGCATTGCTTGGCCCGCAAGACTGTGTCCGCGCACTTGTGCAACGCTACGAAGCACGACGCAATGCATTTTTTGATGCGGCTAGCAAAATCGGCTGGAATGCAACACCTTCCAAAGGATCCTTTTTCGGCTGGCTTCCAGTTCCTAAGGGCTATACTTCCGAATCATTCTTTGAATATGTTTTGGAAAAAGCACATGTCGTGCTGGCACCGGGAGTCGGATTCGGGTCCGGTGGCGAAAAATACGTGCGCATCGGCCTTCTGAGCGAACCGGAACGGCTGACCGAAGCAGTAGAGCGCATCGGCAAGCTTCACTTATTTGATTAACATCTATAATTAATGATGAAAGCCAGTTGCGGCGCTTCCATGCTGTAACTGGTTTTTTCTATGCCTTCTTTTGGATAATTTTGCAGTTCTGGGCAGAAGATAAGGAAAAAAGGAGTTTTCTGCCTTGAAAAAAATAATGTCTTTACTTGTGTGCGCTGCGTTGTTATTTTGTATATCCTCTGAGGCAGCTGCAAAAAGCGTGATGCCCAATGCATTGCCGAAATCAGTGATCGACATCTCTAAAGAAAATACCTATCCGAATCCGACACATGATGCTTCTGAACTTGTGCCGAGTCAACGCACCAAAGCCCTGCTCAAGACAGCGAACGTCCCAGTGGAAAATCCAGTGTTGATCAAACTGCTCAACGAATCATACATTCATCCGTCAAAATGGTCGATCGGTTATTCGGCACGTATTTATCTTGGAGAATGGCCGCTTAATTACAAGTCGAAAGAAACATCCGTCAACTGGGAGTATAAACGGATTAATGATAATGCCGCCGATGCTCGCGGCAGCAAGAGTGCTCAGCAAATCGGCTACCTTCAGAAAATCCAGGCAACTGTTAAGGGAGGATTGACCTCTGAAGTTCCGAAAAAAGAAGAAGCGAGCCAATTGATTTTGGCAAAAACAATGGAAAAAACACATCTATCAATTTCATTCTCAACAATTGTTGGGGCGGGAACAAAAATTGACCGCCCGTATCAAGTACCTTCCAAACAAGTCGGACATTTGTACGGTTATGTGCCGGCGGTTAATGAACGCGGAAAAATTACTTATGGTGAAGTTTTTCTTGTCTTAAAGGGAGGTAAAGCGCATCTTGATGTTAAAAATGTGATGCAGCAGGGCATCGGCGCATGGATGCCGATTACCGATCACCTTTCGCTTCGGTACATTGCTCAGTAAATCCATCTGCTCAACCTTTCACTCAGATCTGTGCTAAAGTGAAAGAAGAAGCTGTAATGGAGGTGCTGGAAATGGGAAGAGCGACGAATTCAAAAGCAGATCAAGTGATTTATTTAAAGAATCGATTTAAGCTGCTTGCTCAGGTTGCTTGCGCGCTTAACGAAGAGACTGCAGCTCATGAAGATCTGGAGAATATCTTAGCAATGATGGATAATCTTGAGGTGAAAATACGTAGATTTCGGGATGATTGGGCAGACGGGCTTGTAGAAAAATAAGGAAACATAATTCAAACGGAAACGGTCCACCCTAAAATCGGAGGGTGATCGTGTGAAAAAAATAGTGTTAGTACTCTTGATTGCCATGTGCGGAACTTTTGTCCATCCCTTTTCTTCATACGGAAAGGACTGGTATTTCAAACCCGCAAAGAATAACCAGCCGGCGACGACAGAGCCTGAATATGAAGCATTACTTAAGAAATATGACGGAATTTTTATCGGAGATACGTCAAAAAAAGAACTGTATCTGACCTTCGATAACGGATATGAGGCAGGATACACTTCAGGAATGCTTGATACCTTGAAAAAGGAAAAGGTTCCTGCCACATTTTTTATCACCGGACACTATATTTCGGATCAGCCGGAGCTTGTCAAAAGGATGGTTAAAGAAGGCCACATTGTCGGAAATCATTCGTGGAGCCATCCGGATCTATCGAAAATAAGTGACGCAAAGTATAAAAAAGAATTGGCAAAACTTAAAGGACGTTATATGAAACTGACCGGCGATAAACAAATGACCTATCTGCGCCCGCCAAGAGGTACGTTCAGCGAACGTTCATTGAAGTTGGGTCATGACGCTGGCTACACCAATGTATTCTGGTCGGCTGCGTATCGCGATTGGCTACGAGACGATCAACACGGCGCCGATTATGCGTACGATCATATCATGAAACGTATTCATCCAGGTGCAGTAATTCTGCTTCATACCGTTTCCAAGGATAATGCTCAAGCGCTGCCGCGTGTGATACATGATTTAAAGAAACAGGGCTATCAATTTCGCAGCTTGGACGATCTGATGGCGAAGCGTGTTCTGCCTTCTGAATTTTGGTGAGTTTTGTGCATACCTCAATCCTATTTGGGATCCGAGGTATTTTTTTTGAAAAAAAGCTCGAAAAAAGTTAAGAACAGTATCCACAAGTTTATCCACAGACTTGACAATAAAAAAACCACAATAGTAAGCATTTAAACATGATTGTCCACATAATCCACAAAAAAGAGGATAAATATTAACAAAATCATGCACATTTTTACTTAGCGTTAATAAAGGGTAAATTATAGTTATCCACATATCCACAAAGTTATTGACATTTTCACTTCTTGTGTTCTCACAAAGTCTGAAAAATAGAACTTAAACAGTCTTGATTTCGACAAATTACGATCTTCAAGAAATACATTGTATTTTTTTAGGAAACATTTATAATAAATTTGTTTTATTAAACTCAGTGTATATAAATAGTAAACTTACGAAAGTGGGGGCTGTCGGTGCTGATCGGCGGGAAGATCAAAAATCTGCGCCTTAAGAGCGGCCTGACGCAAGAAGAACTTGCGGAACGGACGGATCTGACGAAAGGCTACATATCACAAATTGAAAATGATTTAAGTTCACCTTCTATAGAAACCTTTTTTGATCTCTTGGAAGTGCTTGGTTGCGATCCGAAATCTTTTTTTGATGATCAGACCTTTGCGCAAAAAGTGATCTATCAGCAGCAGGATCAAACTGAATTTTCCGATGCACAACTGGGTTATCAGCTTCGCTGGCTTGTTCCCGAATCTAATGAGAAAGAGATGGAGCCGATCCTTTTGAGGTTGGAGAGACGCGGGGCATTTAAAACATTCGAGCCGTCTCCCGCAGAAACCTTTCTCTATGTACTGTCCGGGTCGATTATCGTCCGTCTTGGAAAGAAACGCTACCATGCGAAATCAGGCGATTCGGTTTATTATCATGCATCTGAAGAACATCAACTGATTAATGAAGGCGATAAGCCTGCAAAAGTGCTTTTGGTCGCGACTGAATCTTATTTATAAGAGGAGCCGAGTTAAGAGATCGTGCTGCTTAACAGCATGTAACATCAACATAAGAAAAAAGACATGGAGTGGGAAGGATGTGGCAAGGCAGGTGCCATAGCAGGTACAGCGCCGAAGATCCGATGACAGAAAAGACAATCATTCAGTTTGACCATGTTGCCAAACGATTTGACGGGGAAACCATTTTAAGAGACATTAATTTTGAAATTGAACGGGGTAAATTCTATACGTTGCTTGGTCCGTCCGGGTGTGGAAAAACAACCATTTTACGCTTAATTGCCGGATTTCTGGAGCCGAGTGAAGGAACCATTACCTTTGACGGGCAGTTGGTCAATAAAATTCCACCAAATAAGCGTCAAGTTAATACTGTATTTCAGGATTACGCACTGTTCCCGCATCTGAACGTTTTTGAAAATGTGGCGTTTGGCTTGCGAATAAATAAATTAGCAAATAAAGAAATTGAGCCGAGGGTGAAAGAAGCACTGCATTTCGTCAATCTGGATGGTTACCAGAATCGTGAGATTTCCGATTTGTCCGGCGGACAGAAACAACGGATTGCGATTGCACGTGCCATTGTCAATCGTCCTCAGGTGCTTCTGCTGGACGAGCCCTTGTCCGCTCTGGATTTAAAGCTGCGGACCGCGATGCAGGTTGAACTCCGCCAGCTGCAGCGTAGGCTTGGCATTACGTTTATTTTCGTAACCCATGATCAAGAGGAAGCGCTGGCCATGTCTGATGAGATCTTTGTCCTGAATCAGGGGAAAATTGAGCAGAGTGGTTCGCCGCGTTCGATTTATGACGAACCGATCAACCGTTTTGTTGCCGACTTTATCGGCGAATCCAACATCATTCCCGGCACGATGCTGAGGGACCGTGTCGTCTCCTTTGCAGGTAAAGCCTTTGATTGCGTCGATCAGGGCTTTGATGAAATGGAGTCTGTAGAAATCGTGATCCGACCTGAAGATTTGGAGCTGAAGCCTCAGGGAGAAGGGATGCTGCAGGTACGGGTAGAATCTCAGTTGTTCCGTGGTGTACATTATGAAATGATCGGCAAGGATGCGGATGGAAATTCGTGGATGATTCATTCGACGAAGAGCGCGCAAATCGGTGAAGCAATCGGTCTTTTTTTTGAACCTGAAGCGATTCACGTCATGCGTCATGGCGAGACCGAAGAGGACTTTGATCGACGCCTGGAAAGCTATGAGGGTGCCGATCATGACTAAAAAACTGACGAACACCTATCTTATCCCTTACGTTTTGTGGATCGGTCTTTTTGTCATTGCGCCTTTGGCGATGGTCTTATACTATTCTTTTTTTGACATACAGGGACATTTTTCTTTTGAAAATTATGTGCGGTTCTTTACACCAATTTATTTAAGGATGACAGTCAGCTCGATTGGCTATGCATGTTTAATCACCTTCTTTACTTTATTGATTGCCTATCCGACTGCTTATTTGCTAACAAAAATGAAAAATCGCAGGCTGTGGCTTATGCTCATCATCCTGCCCACTTGGATTAATGTCCTTTTGAAAGCATACGCCTTCATCGGATTGCTCAGTACCTATGGCCCCGTGGATACACTGCTGGCATTGTCAGGCATCGGGCGTAAGCAGATTCTGTTTACGGGCTTCAGTTTTGTTTTTGTTTCGGTGTATTTATTTATTCCTTTTATGATTCTGCCTATATACAACAGCCTCGAAAAGCTGAACAACAGCTTTGTTGAAGCAGCTTATGATTTAGGCGCATCTGCTTGGGCAACCTTTCGGCGTGTCATTTTTCCTCTTACACTTGAAGGCGTCAAATCCGGCGTCCAAGCTGTATTTATCCCTGCGCTGTCTCTGTTTATGCTGACGCGTCTGATTGCCGGTAATCGTGTGATTACACTTGGGACGGCGATTGAGGAACATTTTCTTGTCACGCAGGACTGGGGAATGGGCGCGACGATTGCTGTCTTTTTGATTCTAGCCATGATCGTCGTTATGGCACTGATGGGAAAGGGGTGGCTGAAGCGGTGGTGAAAAAAAGAACTTGGTCAACCATTTACCTCCTTTGCGTCTTTGCTGTGCTCTATCTGCCCATTTTTTATCTTATGTTTTACTCGTTCAATAAGGCCGGGAACATGACACATTTTACAGGCTTCACTTTTGATTGGTATAAAGAAGTGTTCTCCGATAAACGGTTAATTGTGATTGTCATCGATACGGTGATCGTAGCTCTGCTGTCCTCAGTGCTTTCGACCGTGCTCGGTGTTTTCGGTGCCTTGGCGATCTATTTGACGAAGCGACGTCAATACAAGAACATGCTGCTTTCATTAAATAATATTTTGATGGTGAGTCCGGACGTTATTATTGGCGCTTCATTCCTTATCCTTTTTACACTGATCGGCATCAAGCTTGGCTTTATCTCGGTGCTGCTCGCGCATATCGCCTTCAGTGTACCCATCGTTGTGCTGATGGTTCTACCTAAGCTTCAGGAAATGAGTCCCACACTGATTGATGCTGCGCGTGATCTCGGTGCGAAAAGGCTGGATGTGTTGTTAAAGGTGGTTATTCCGTTTATTACGCCGGGCATCTTCGCCGGATTCTTTATGGCACTCACGTATTCTCTCGATGATTTTGCCGTTACATTCTTTGTCACCGGCAATGGATTTTCAACATTGTCTGTTGAAATCTATTCACGAGCGCGTCAAGGCATCTCAATGTCGATCAATGCGCTCTCGACACTCATTTTTCTGATTACCCTTGCCATTGTGCTGGTTTATTATTTCTCAAGCCGCGGGATGGGAAAAGTGAAGCATCTTCCCGGAGGTGAGGACGCATGAAAAAGCTGGTTGTTATGCTTACCGCGGTCCTAGTCATGGTTCTCGCTCTGGCGCTTGTTTCTGCGCGGCTGACCGGGTCGACAACGAAGGCCGATTCCAAGACGTTGACGATCTATAACTGGGGCGATTATATTGATCCGACGCTGATCACGAAATTTGAAAAACAGTACGGCTATCGCGTCATCTATCAAACCTTTGATTCTAATGAAGCGATGCTGACGAAAATTCAACAAGGCGGCACTTCATTTGATCTTATTGTTCCGTCTGATTACATGATCAGCAAAATGCGTGATGAGCATCTACTTCTGCCGATTAATGCCAAAAATGTGCCGAATTTAAAAAATATTGATTCGCGTTTTTTAAATCTGTCTTTTGATCCAAACAATCATTATTCAGTCCCTTATTTCTGGGGTACGGTGGGGATTGTCTACAATCCCAAAATGCTTGGCGGCAGCAAGATCACGAGCTGGAACGATCTGTGGGATAAAAAGTATAAAAATCAAATTTTGCTCGTCGACAGCGCGCGGGAAATCGTGGGAATGGGATTAAACAGTCTGCATTATTCATTGAATGATACCAATAAAAAGCATTTGGAACAGACGTTGCAAAAGCTGAAAAAATTGAAGCCGAACATTAAAGCAATTGTCGGCGATGAGAATAAATTGCTTTTGCCGAGACGAGAAGCAGCCATCGGGGTCCTCTGGTCCGGAGATGCCGTAGAGATTATGGATGAAAATCCGGAATTGACCTATGTTATTCCAAAGGAAGGATCTAATGTATGGTTTGACAACATGGCCATTCCGAAGGGTGCGACGAATAAGAAGGGTGCCGAGCAGTTTATTAATTTCATGCTTGACCCCAAAAACGCTGCTAAGAATGCGGAATACGTCGGCTATGCCACCCCAAACCGTGCGGCAATGCGTTATCTTCCCAAAGAAATAAAGGATGATAAACGCTTCTACCCTGATAAGAAGCTGACGGACCGTCTTGAGGTGTATGAAAATTTCAGCAAGACGGTTAACGCGCGCTTCAACGAATTATTTCTTGAATTTAAAATGAGCCATTAAATATAATGGATCTAAGGATGCATCCTTCCATTTGCTTTTTAACGTGACCGTCGGTAAATTTTTAGAAGGTATGAGGCGATTTATATTGCACAGAAAGTTGTTTATGCTATTATTTTAATAAAAGTGCTGGAGGATTGATCGATCGATGGCGATTATCACCAGGATACGAACGAACGAAAAAGAGCGCGGCTTTTTTTCTGTGGATGTTGCAGAAGAGGACGGAAGCGAGAAAAGCCTGAACATTCATGAAGACGTACTCGTACGCGAGGAATTGCGCAAGGGGCTGGAATTAACGCCGGAGCAGTTGGGACGCCTTCATAGCGAGGCATCGGGTGTTCTAGCCTATAACGCAGCACTCCGCTACCTGTCTTATCGTATGCACAGTGTGTTTGAAATGAAGCAATACTTGGAGAAAAAGGAGTTTGGTGCGCCGCAGATCAACTATGCGGTTCAGCGTTTGAAAAATGAGAAGCTGCTTGACGATGAGGTTTTTGCTGCTTCATTTGTACGCACGCGCATTCAAACATCCACGAAGGGACCGCAGCTTATCTATAGGGAGCTGCTTCAGGCCGGGGTTCCGCAAGAGATTGCCTCGAGGTCTGAAGATCTGTTTCCGCTTGAAGATCAGGTCGAGCATGCGCGAAAATACTTGGCAAAGCAGACGTCTTCGGTCAAGAATAAGAAGTCGAAAGTGGAAGCACGTTTGGTACTTGCCAGACTGTTGATGCAGCGAGGCTATGCTCGAGAAATCAGCGATCAGGTGCTTAGTGAAATCACGGAATTTCTTGAGGAAAATGAAAAAAATGCCTTGGCTCATCAAGCGGAGAAAGCAATGCAGAAATACAAGAAATTCTCCGGAAGAGAGTTTGCTCAGAAAGTAAAGAACTATTTATATCATAAAGGCTATCCGCTTGACGCAATTAATTTGTTCTTAAGCGAACGTATCCATGGCATTAATGAGTAATAATGAAATGCAATAAAAAAAGGGCATCCTGTTATCGAGGATGTCCTTTTCGTTTCATTTGCTCAAATATAGATTTGAATTACGAATTCATACGTGCTAATACAAGCTTCTTACGCAGCTTTTGTTCGCTGAATACCCAACCTGTATATGAGCTTTGCACAGATAAATGTTTATCGAGCCATACCGTTGCAGTAAATGGGTACGTACCTTTTGAATAATATCTCAGATCAGTAAACTGAATGACGTATCTACCGTTTCTACGCGCCATTGACCAGTGATAGATCGGAGAGAAAGAAAGGAAAGCACGCACATTTTTATCTTCAGCTGCCGCTTTAATCATTTGATTGTCAAAGTCGATCGGCGTCCGTTCAAAGCGATCAATCAGATGCAGCTTTTTACCGTTCACTTTGCCGACATAAAAGTAATCTTCGCTTTCCGCCGCCAAATGATAATGAGACCAGCGCATGGTCGGCGATAAATAAACTTTAGTTAATCCGGGCAATTGGCTTTTCACATACTTAATGATGTGCTTGTGGTAAAAGCCTCGCAGGACATAGTAAACAGAGATCGTCGCGTATATGATCACGAACGTGATTCCCGGATGTCCAAGGGTCTGCCAAATGGCAAAACCGATGAGATGCATGATGAAAATGAATGGGTCAAATATGTTGATTGTTCCTAACGCTACCCATTTTTCCGTAAACGGCCGCGCCGCCTGAGTTCCATACGCATTGAAAATATCAACAAAGACGTGAATGGAAACTGCAGCAAGCGTCCATATCAGCAATTGGCTCGCGTTTGAACCGGGAACAAGTGCAAGGATAATGGCTGCTAAAATGAATGGCCAAAGCAATGTTGCTGGAAGCGAGTGTGTCATGCCGCGATGATTGCGAATATACGCAGCATTATCTTTTAATTTCAGAACCGTATCAATGTCGGGAATTACTGAACCTGCTACAACGCCGATCATTACCGCCTGATAAGTCAGCGGACTTTGGGCGACGAGCGAATCGAGTGTTGCCAATCCGGCTAACCCGAATCCCATAACAATATGTGTCGCTGTATCCATGAAAAAGATTGTCCTCCCTTTTGAACAAAGCTTCTTTTTTCAATGGCACCAAAGATCAAGTGAATCTGCTTTCATTGTCACACAAAATCAAGGATAATGAAAGGGATATTTATGGCAATTTTGATTGAAAATGACATAAGAAAGGTTGAACCATAGTGAATGCCCAAGAAATTAAGCACTTTAATCATGACTTGCTGGATTGGTTTCACAGTCAAGGGCGCAGGCTGCCCTGGCGAGAAACAAACAATCCTTACTATATTTGGATTTCAGAAGTGATGCTTCAACAAACACAGGTGAACACGGTCATTCCTTATTATAACCAATTTATCAGCCGTTTTCCGACGCCGGATGCACTTGCCGAAGCACCGGAGCAGGAGGTTCTGAAATGCTGGGAAGGACTTGGCTATTATTCACGTGCGCGCAATCTTCAGCACGGCGTCCGTGAGGTGGTTGAGAAATATAACGGCACGCTCCCAAACAAAAAAGACGAATTATTATCCATTACCGGTATCGGACCCTACACAGCCGCGGCTCTGCTCAGTATTGCATACAATGAACCTGAGCCCGCAATCGACGGAAATTTGATGCGTGTTCTTTCTCGAGTATTCTTAATTGATGATGATATCGCCAAGCAAAAGACAAGAAAGAAATTCGAAAAATTGGCGAGTGAATTAATTATTGAAACTGAGCCTGCGGCATTTAATCAAGCGCTTATGGATATTGGTGCAACGATCTGTCGGCCGAAAAACACGGATTGCCCCGAATGTCCGATTCACCGCTATTGTCTGGCTTATGATGAAGGTGCACAACTGGAATATCCGGTGAAAAGCGGAAAAGCCAAGCCAAGATTGCTGCATTATGCTGTTCTGCTGATTCAAGATGAGCAGGGACGCTACCTGATTGAACGCAGACCTGATAAAGGATTGCTGGCCGGTTTATGGCAATTTCCAATGATGGCGCTTGACGAGTATGAAGACAGCGAGCAGCAAGAAAGCTATGTTCAGGATCGATACGGCTGCGAGGTATCGCCTGCTGAACAGACTTTTTCATATATGCATCGTTTCTCACATCTAATATGGGATTTGACTCTTCGCATAGGAAAAAGTTCTGCTCATAATCAATTGAGGGAACGGCAGCGTTGGGCAGGCTTGGACGAGCTTGAAAGTTACCCGTTTCCGGTTTCTCACCAAAAAGTGATTGAGTGGATAAAAAATAATCGACACGTTCATACATAATATTTAACCTTTTTGGTTAGAGTAGTGTGGTGGAGGTGATACTCAATGGCTAAGAAGATGAATGCGGGCACAGATGCGGAACAAGTAAAGAAACAAAATGCCCAATCTCAAAACGGACAGTTCAGCGGTGAATATGGCAGTGAAACAAATGCACAAGAAGTTCGCCAGCAAAACCAGAAGTCGCAGCAAAATAAGCAGTAATCACCTTACGCACGGAAAACGCCTTGTCCAGACAATGGACAAGGCGTTTTGCTTTGCTGGTGCGACGATATGATCATAAGATGCAGATTCCCAATCCGCACTTATCGGTTGGGCGATCAGGTTAAGAGACTAATCTGATTAATAGACGGAAAATCTCCGCTTAATTGGAAAATGAACGAAAAAATAGCTTAAATAGACGGAGAAATTCCGCTTATCGAATCGAAAAAAGTGAAAATGAAGGGTTTTTCTTTACATAAGCGGATAAATTACCCTTATTTACCCGCCAAACAAGCCCCATGGTGCATATAAGCGGAAAAATTCCGCTTATTTTGCTCATTACTTAATGAAGGACCAGAATGTTTAATGAAACTGAAGTGAGATGAGGGAACCTTCGCACGTGTAAAGGAGCTTTCGCTAAATACGCATACGTCCTGTATGCAACGCGAAAGCCATCACGTCCTGCGGGAGTAATGAACGGGCGCTTTGCTCGGTTTTTCACGAATGAGCCAATCCATGTTATTGACACAGCTTATGCTGGAATGCATAAATAACTGCCTGCGTACGGTCCTGCACTTCAAGTTTGCTTAAAATATTGCTGACATGCACTTTGACGGTTTTCAAAGCAATAAAAAGGTCATCAGCAATTTCCTGATTGCTTTTACCACTGGCCATGAGCAGCAGAACTTCCATTTCACGGTTGGTTAAGTCGTCATGCAGTGCTTTATTTTGGTTCTTTTTCATCCGAGACATTACTTTCTCCGTAACCTCAGGTTCGAGTACGGAATGACCATTGTACGTTGAACGGATCGCTTTGGCGATGTCACTTGCTTTGGATGTTTTAAGAAGATAACTCGTAGCTCCGGCTTCAATCGCAGGATAGACCTTATCATCATCAAGGAAACTTGTAACAATGATAATTTTTGCCTCCGGCCATTTTTCCACAATCTGTTTTGTTGCTTCGATGCCGTCCATTTCCTCCATGACCAGATCCATCAAAATAATATCCGGCTTCAATTTCAAAACTAAGTCAATAGCTTCACGACCGTTATCAGCCTCTCCAACCACCTGGATATCCGGCTGTGCTGATAAATAAGCGGATACGCCGATGCGTACCATTTCATGATCATCAACAAAAACAACGTTAATCATTGTTTTCATCCCTTTCGATTATGGGCACTTTAATTTCCAAACTCGTTCCTTTATCGGGAACGCTCACTAATTTAATTTGACCGCCGATCTGTGCAGCACGCTCTTTCATATTCTGCAGACCGTATGAACCTGGTTTTGTCGCTTGTGCTTTAAAGCCGACCCCGTCATCAGTAACGCGCAGAATGACGAATCCTTCACGTCGAATGAACAGCACGTCCAGATTCTGTGCCTTGGCATGGCGCAGGGTATTCGACACCGTCTCCTGCAGAATACGGAACAGTTGATCTTCGATACCGCGTTCCAGTTTAATCGGTTCGATCGTTGCATTGATGTTGAGCAGAACTTTTTGCTTGAGTTCGAGAAGTAATTCCTCCACTCCTTGTTTAAATGCTTTTCCATGAAGTTGTACCGGCCGTAGATGGAGGAAGAGTGCCCTCATCTCGAGCTGGGACTGATGAATCGTCTGTTCAACTAGCTTCAATTGACGACTTTCCATATCATCCGATACTGGCCGCAACTCGTTAATTGTCGACATAAGCATCGATGCAGCAAACAATTGCTGACTCACAGAGTCGTGCAGTTCGCGGGCAAGACGATTGCGTTCTTCAGAAACAATTTTCTGGATCGCCTTCTCCTCAATTTCCGATTTATCATTTGCAGCCTGCTGCGCCAGCTGTGTCAATTCATTGATTTTGGAACTGATCTGCTGCGTACGGTTAATAATCGGCTGCACGTCACAGGAATAGACGTTGTCACCGCCTGCCTCTTTTCCTTGCATGGCGCCATCGAGTGTATCGCTGACAATGACGAGTTGCCTGCGCCAGTACAAACCGGAAATCAGGCCGGCGACACCTCCGATAAAGAGCGCCAGAATCGGCACGATAAAAGCAAAGGGCAGATGCCACACCTGCTGATTCCAGAGCAATGACCACTTAGAAGGAGGGAAGGCAATAAAGAATACTGAAGAAAAGAGGATTAAGCAAACAAGTGAAAAACAGATGCCGACGATCATTTGCCTTTTGACTGCGGTCATACGCGCAGCACCTCCAGACTTCCGGCAACTGCAGAAATCATCAGTTTAACTTTTTGCTCTGCTTGATCATAACCGTCAGATTGTATGATTCTCGATTCATGAATCAACTGACTTTCATGATGATCGAAGAAATCGACTTGCCCAAGCACAATTGAGTAGTGCATGGCAACCTCAACACCGTAAGGAACGAGGATACGCACTCTCCCTGCAAGATGGCGTATAAAGATAATCGATTCCTTTTTCGGGAGGATCGTTTGGCTGAGATCAATGATTGTGTCACCGGCACCAGTTTGGATGTTGATATCCTGCCATTCATAGCCTTGGTCAGGGGTTTCTTGGTGGCCGAACCATTTATTTTTGAGCAGCCCTGAGAGAATCGTTACTTTGTCTTCAAAAGCAGAAGGATGATCAAAGTCGGGTGTAATCTGCTTTGGACTTTTTTTCCTTTGAATGAAATCGATAACAAAGCAGATAAATAAAGCGATGATAATGAATTTAAAAACAAGCAGATTAAAAATGGTGAATACAAGTCCGATCACGCCGATCCAGAACAGAATTTTTCCTTTTCGCGAGTGCTTGTTGTTTCGTCCATAGTAAAGCATTGCACCGAATAGTACAGCAGGGAATAGGAAACCCCATCCGTCGAACAGCGTTTGGAGAATAATGAGAAACAGGCAGACAATAATGAGCCAGCTGTATTTATCATTTTTCAGTTGCTCAAACATGTTGGATCATCTGCCTTTCGTGTTGCAGTTCAGCTGAATTATGTAGATAAGAAAAAGGCGTTCATCGCACCTTTTTCCATTTTAGCATCGTTATGTGGGACAAGCTAGACCGTACTGTTTCCTCAATTGGTTTTGCCTTTTTCAAGTTCGCGCTCGATTTCGCGAATTCGGGCATCAATCGTATTCTGATGATAATTGGTGTTCACCTTTTGTTCAAGCTGTTCGAGATACATTTCGCTTTCCTCAAATTTGGAAAACGATTGCCCAAATGCCCGCTCTGGCTGAATGATTGAGTTCATGCGGTGATTCGCATTGGCAATGTTCTCACGGCTCATCAGCTCCATGCGTTTTAAATACATATCCTTTAATTTTCGTTTCATTTCTGCGTAATTCTGTTCCAGCTGATCAAGCTGTTTGACGGTCGTTTCGTAGGCATTTTTCAGTTGCTCTGTTTTCTGTGCATAATCCTCATGTTCTTTTAATGCAAAAGTGTACAATTCTGTCTCCGCGGCGCGTTCGGCGATGTCAGCCTGATGCTTTCTTTTCGCAGCCATCTCAGAGGCTTCATGATACTCCTTAATAAACTGATCCTTGAGCAGATACTGTCGGTCAATTAATTGGCGTACCCGCTTAACTTCAGCCTCACAGCGGCGCAAGTGCTGATTTAGTGTTGCAATTGGATTTTTTTGCTCTTTTTGGTCGAGCATGTCGTTCAGATCAGCAGAGATTGAGTCTTTCAGACGAGTAAATAGATTGCTCATTATGGGTTGCTCCTTTTATTTGATGTATTTGTTACACAATCACAAGCTAAGATCGTATAAAAATTTAGCGGAATTCCTTCCATTCTTTCTCGAAGTGATCAAATGGGTCGCGCGGTTCGACAATCACTGGTTTTTCATTCTTCCACGTTTTGTATACAAAGTAGAGACCGGCAAGTGCGATGATGCCGATGATGGCAGGAACATTGCCAATTGAGAAGCACAGGGCAATAATCCCCACGATCGCCCAAAGCACTTTTCCTCCGGTGGAAGCGGCTTTGTTGAACTTCTTAAATGCAAAGTACAGGACAGCCAGACTGACAATTAAACCAACCATGGATCCCAACTGAGTAAGCAGGACGATCAAGCTGACGGCTCCAAGCAGAAACAAGGCAAATTTTTTCATGTATGTGATCCTCCTTTCTATGTCCTAATCATATAAAAAAGGCGATGTGCAGATAATGAGCCGAAGCTGTATCTTGAGCTAAGTCTTTGGACTTAGTCATGCTACAACTTGAAAGCAAAACAAGGCTGCAACCCCATTTGCGCACTTGCGAACCGTTATTCCAGGCAAAGATCAGTAAATATCTGGAAAAAATCAATAGAATCTGAGAAAAGTTCAGACCAATCCAGGTGAATTAAAGTCCAATGTGAGAAAAGAAAAAGGAACGGTCCTTGGAGCCGTTCCTTTTTTGCATAATATGAGTATGAAGATTTAGATGAATTTATCGAATCTGATTCGACTTTTTATGAAACGACTGATAGCTGTTGACGAGAAGGTCGAGATGTTCAACATGCTGACTGTAATCAATGATTGTTGACAAAAGTGGAAGAATGTCGAGCCATTCATCGTTGTTAGTTTGCGAGAAGAAGGAAAAAAAGGAATTGGCAAGATCGATGCGATGCTGATAATCTTTTTTTGCCTGCTCCTCATGTCGTTTTCCCCTAATTTTGCCGTCAAATTTGAGCAGCACGCGCTCGTGAAACGTCATCAATCCGCTTAACTGAATTCTGAGTGTTTCCCGAAATTGATCCGGTAGGAGCCGAAAAGCATTTTCATTGCGGTCCAGCTCATTCAAGGCTTGATGGAGCAATCGCGTTGCGGTGATCATTTCACGAAAGATAACCGTACGCCGCAGTTTCACCGGCATCGCTTTTTTCCTGAAAACACGTTCTTCCTTATACCAGTGGTAATAATTTTCGATTTTCAGCTTTCTGCTGTCGAAAGCCGCTAGTTCGCTTTTGATCTTCGTATTATCTGAAGCACCTCCGCTGAGCAGCCGCGTCCATTTAAAAAGCTGCGTGGTTTGATCAAGAATCTGCTCATAGAGTGTCTTTTCATAATGAGGCGGGAAGATCAGCAAATTAACCAGTGTCGCAGAAACAACACCAATGCAAATCATGGAGAAACGGCGAACCCCTTCAAGAAGGAACTCGTTGCCGCCGCTCATACCGCTCGACATGATGAAAATGACCGTCACCATCGTCAAGGTGAGTGTCCGATGCAATCCGAACTTAAGATGGATCGCGATGACAAAGACGACGGTCAGTCCGACGACAATTGATGTGTCGCCGAAAATGATGACCGCGGCAACCGCAATGAGCGCACCGATGAAATTGCCGTAGATGTTCTGGACCATCGCCCGAATGGAGCGTTGGACCGATGGTCGTGTCGTCATGGCAGCAGCGACTCCGGCCATGATCGGTGGAGTCATCCCAAATGCTAAAGCGGTCATTAATGCAACAGTTACGGCAACGCCGGTTTTCAGACTGCGGGCACCCAGATGCATGGTGTTCCTCCTCCTTATCTTAAGAAAAAAAGAGCGGCTCAGGCCGCTCTCCTCTTATAAATACATTAAGACTTGGCGAGCTGAGCGAAAGCATAATCAACAGCTTCCAGTGTATCGTCAATATCTTGTTCACTGTGTTCGGTCGTCAAGAACCATGCTTCATATTTCGAAGGTGCTAAATTAATGCCCTTCTCCAGCATGTATTTGAAGAAACGTCCGAACATTTCGCTGTCGGTTGCTTTTGCTTCTTCGTAGTTTGTGATTTCATGATCGGAAAAATACAACGTCATCGCTCCGCCAATACGATTGATCGCAATTGGGAGACGGTATTTTTCGTTGATCGTGTGCATTCCGTCTTCCAGCTTCTTTCCGAGACGGTCCATTCGTTCATAAATCCCCGGTGTTTGAAGTACTTCCAAACATGCGATGCCACTCGCCATGGAAAGCGGATTTCCTGCCATAGTTCCTGCCTGATAGGCCGGACCAAGCGGTGCAACTTCATCCATAATTTCTTTTTTGCCGCCGTAAGCACCGATTGGCAGTCCGCCGCCGATAATCTTGCCCATTGCCGTGAGATCCGGGGTCACACCGAGATAGTTTTGTGCGCCGCCGTACATGAATCGGAAGTTCGTAATGACTTCATCGTAGATCACGACTGAACCGAACTGATGGGCGATTTCATTAACCGCTTCAAGGAAGCCTGGCTGAGGCATAACCATCCCGAAGTTGCCGACGATTGGTTCAACAAGCACGCCTGCGATATCCGAGCCCCATTTGTCGAACGCTTGCTGGAGTGTGTCCACATTATTAAATGGAACTGTGATGACTTCATGAGCCGTACTTTCCGTTACACCGGCCGAATCTGGAGAGCCAAGGGTGGAAGGGCCTGAGCCTGCTGCAACAAGAACGAGGTCAAAATGTCCGTGATAGCTTCCTGAAAATTTTAAAATAATCTTTCTTCCTGTGTATGCACGAGCCACACGGACAGTTGTCATCACCGATTCCGTACCTGAATTGGTGAAGCGCACCTTGTCTAAGGAAGGAATGGCCTTCTTCAGCATAACGGCAAGTTCAGTTTCCAATTTCGTCGGTGTGCCGTACAGAACGCCGAGTTCAGCTTGCTTTTTGATTGCTTCGGTGATGTGCGGGTGAGCGAATCCGGTAATAATTGGTCCGTAAGCAGCTAAATAGTCTATGTAACGATTCCCGTCTTCGTCCCAGAAATATGCACCTTTTCCTTTTTTCATGAACACCGCGGCACCCCCGCCGACCGCGGCATAAGAACGCGAAGGACTGTTAACGCCTCCGACAATATGCTCAAGCGCTTCTGCATAGAGTTTTTCTGAAGTAGTAATATTCATTGTACCGATCTCTCCTCTAACCAATAAAGTGACATTTCTCACTCAAGTATCCAATACAAGTAAATAAATGACAAGCAATGAACCTTAATGAGAAATTAATCAAACATGCGATGGTTCATCAAAAACACAAAATGTTCGAGGATGCGTGCGGTGAGTCCCCAAATTGTTTTTCCTTGATAGTCGTAAAAAGGTTCAGTAATTTGCATATTACGAAATGCATAATTTTTTCCTGATACAATCCGTTCGAACGGAAATTCTGCATTTTTATCCACGGAAAAAATGAGCGAGTGTTTTTCGGGGATCTGTTTCATGAGCCATGGGAGCGGTATTGTAAATAGTTCCTGAACCTCACCAGGGTTGGGATTAAGTGTTTCAGACGAGTCAATGACACCGACAAATGGATAAATGAATAATTCAGAGGTCGCGATGCATGTGCCCATTTGACCGATGACGTTAATGGATTCTTTTTGGATTCCTAATTCTTCGCATGTTTCACGTATGGCAGTAGCATGCATGGAACCATCAATTTTTTCACTGCGTCCTCCGGGAAAACAAATATCTCCAGGCTGCCGCTTTAATTGCGCAGCACGAATTTCCAAAAGAATATGCCATGTATTGTCCTTATGAATCAGTGGCAGAATGACCGCCGATTTTTTCGCCGTATCTTCGCCGATAATTGAACCGTCGTTTTCTATTCTCCGTGTAATACTTCTTATATCCATATGATCACCTACATTTAGACGATTTTACCTTCTTATTCTACCATTTTTAGTGAGTGACCGCCTGATTGCGGTGATTGCAGAAGCGCATAAGTTCACTTTACTGTCTGATCGGGGTATGATTTAACTGGTACAAGTATCTTCTCTATTGAAATAAAGCGGATCATTTCGTGCATCTTTAAGAAATGAACGGACTTTGACCTTCGCAAACGAATTGACTGAAAGGAATTGATCACAATGTTGGAAGCAGGAACGAAAGCACCTGACTTTACATTACAAGAGACAAATGGAATGGAAGTATCTCTATCTGATTTTAAGGGAAAAAATGTTGTCCTGTATTTTTATCCGAAAGACATGACTCCAGGGTGCACAACGGAAGCGTGTGATTTCCGTGATCAAAACAGCCGTTTTGAAAAACTCAATACCGTCGTTCTCGGAATCAGCCCTGATCCAATCGAAAAACACCAAAAATTTGCCGAAAAGCATATGCTGCCCTTCACACTTTTATCTGATCCTGATCATCAAATTGCCGAAACGTACGGAAGCTGGCAACTGAAGAACATGTTTGGGAAAAAAGCAATGGGGATTGTTCGTTCCACCTTTGTTATTGATAAAGAAGGGACCATCAGTAGAGTCTGGCCGAAGGTAAAAGTTGCGGGACATGTTGAAGAAGTGTATCAGTACATTAAAGAACAGCTCATATAATGAAGTAAAGTAATTCTCAAACAGAATACTTAAATGAAAAAATCAGGTGTTTCAAGATCCTGATTTTTTTGCTTAATATCGGCTGAATGGCGTGCGGTCATCAAAGCAGGTCATTCGAGCACTTTCAAACACCATTTAATCGGTAAATGTTCTTCCGTAATCTAGAAGCGGATCTCATTGCCCGCTTAATTTTTTCGATTAGATGCATGTAACAGAGTGAATGTGGCAAAATATAAGGTGAATGCTCTCTAGACTTTAGCAAGTACTGAACATTGACAGGACAAGCTTTAACCATGTAAACTAAAAATATAATTATAACCATTGTAATCTGATAATTGATTTTAATAATCACTATCTTTGAAAGTGAGGTGCATGACGATGAGCGATAATATGTTAAAAGTAGATCACGCGATTGAGATGCTAAAGAGCTCTGGTGTACGCATTACACCGCAGCGTCATGCGATTCTTGAATATCTAGTCTTTTCAGATTCACATCCTACAGCGGATGAAATCTATAAAGCGCTTGAACACAAATTTCCTAATATGAGTGTTGCGACTGTATATAATAATTTACGCGTATTTAAAAAAACCGGCTTAGTCAAAGAACTTACCTATGGCGATGCTTCCAGCCGCTTCGATTTTTCAACCAAGCGCCACTATCATGTGATCTGCAGTAAATGCGGGAAAATCGTCGATTTCTTTTACCCGGCACTTGATGAAGTAGAAGCACTGGCTGCACAGGTTACCGGATTCAAAGTGGACCATCATCGTCTTGAAATTTACGGCGTTTGTCCGGAGTGTCAAGCTAAAGAATCAGCTACTCCTTCAAAGCCACAGCAAGAATCAAGCATTAGCTGATTCAATCATTAAAAAAATATGTCTAAAAAAACCAGAAGCGAGCCGTTTTGTGTTGACGGATTCGCTTCTGGTTTTTTTTGCAAGTAAAGAAAGTATAAGAATTTGCCCCGTATTTAAACGAATAAACCAGTGTCTTGGCCGAGAATCAAAGCAGAGGTGCGAGACGCCTGCAGGATCAGGTGCCAGCGAGACCCCGCAGATTTCTGCTTGTCTGAGGAGGCTCGCGGTGCGCCCGCGGCAAGCGAGCAACCGAAGCGATGATTCAACACTGTAAAGACACAAACCAATCACACATGGCTGGAGATTAAAGACCGGGCGCTTTTTGCTCGGTTTTTCTTACAAGTAAAGAAAGTATAGAGCGACCGAGCAAGGTCGTGCCTTATAGCGGGTGGGAAGCCCGTCGGAAAAGAGCTAGCCACTCATCCGTAGCGAGTCTTGGAGAACGAAAGGCAACTTTGGTTTTTAAGCGTAGACAGCGAGCCAGTGGGCCGTAAGCCAAGTGGTTGAAGGGATTGAGCCTCGAAAACTTATGAAATGGGAATGCCGATGGCGTTATACTTCCAGAAGGCAACACGCCAGACATCGTTAAGGCAAGAGGTCTGGGGGTTCCCCGGGGTCAGAGACCATGGCACGCTGAGCATCAATAAGGTACGGCAACTCGGGAGATCCCAGCGGGTCTTTCGAAAGAAAGTATAGCGAACCAAGCAATCAAATGTAAGGACGTTAAATGTCTGCTGGGAAGTCGGAGGAAGCACATAGTACCCATGATATCGGGTAATGCCGGTTGAGGGAAGGTGTTTTCCCTTGTTTATGAATCTTATCTGGGACACATCGGCACACACAGAGGTGACAGTAGAGATGACTACAAAACAGGTAAGAATAGCAGAGCTAGCGAAGGAAAATCCGAAGATGGCCTTCACCTCTCTGGCTCATTTATTGAGCGTAGAGGAATTGAGGGTCTGTCACCGGGAACTGCAGGGAAACAAAGCAGCGGGCATCGATCAGATGACGAAGGCAAGCTATCAAGAACATCTTGATGAACACCTTGCCGATCTGGATAAGCGCCTGAAGCAGAAAAGCTATCGGCCGCTCCCTGTCCGGCGGACATATATTGATAAACCGGGAACAAAGAAGAAACGCCCACTGGGCATCCCTGCCTATGAGGATAAAATTGTTCAGCGGGGTCTGGCGAAGATCCTTAATGCCATCTATGAGCAAGACTTTCTTAACTGTTCCTTCGGTTTCCGCCCAAATAGGAACTGCCATGATGCACTTAAAGTCCTGAATGTCTTCATTGAAAAGAAGTACACGAACTACATTGTTGATGTGGACATCAGGGGCTTTTTCGATCATGTCGACCATCAATGGATGATGCGTTTTCTCAAGCTACGGATCAAGGATCCAAGCTTTCTGAGGCTCATTGCCCGTTTTCTAAAAGCGGGTTACATGGAGAAGGAAACTTGGCACGCAAGCGAACAAGGGACGCCGCAAGGCGGACTGATCTCGCCGATCCTAGCTAACGTCTATCTGCACTATGTGATTGACCTATGGTTTACGAAAGCGGTGAAGAAACAGTGCCAGGGACAGGCTTATCTGGTGCGCTATGCCGATGACTTTGTCTGTTGTTTTCAGTATAAACAGGAAGCCCAACGATTCTATTGCGATCTGAAGCGGCGCCTAGAAAAATTTAACTTGGCGCTTGCGGAGGAGAAAGCGAGGATCATCCCTTTCGGACGATTCGCTCAGGAAAATGCCAAGAGAAATGGAAACAGGAAGCCAAAGACTTTTGACTTCCTGGGATTCACCCATTATTGTGGGCAAAGTAAAAGCGGACATTTTCGAGTCAAGAGGAAAAGCAGCCGAAAGAAAGTGGGTGCCAAACTCAAAGCCTATTCGCAGTGGCTGAAAGGCCATCGGACCCAAGAGATTGACTTCATCATGGATCGGCTCAAGAGGTCATTGACCGGCTATTACAACTACTATTGTATCACCGATAACAGTCTAAGCGTGAGCGCTTTTCGATTGCAGGTGATTCGGTTGTTGTATAAATGGTTAAACAGAAGGAGCCAGAAACGATCGTTCACATGGGAAAAATTTAATCAATTTCTCAAACGCTTCCCTCTGCCGCAACCGCGAATCAAGGTCAATATTTATCAACTTCGGTCGGAGCTGAGCTACATTCTGTGAACCATGAACAAGAAGAGCCGTGTGCGTAAATAGCGCACGCACGGTTCCGTGAGGGGACAGAAGATGTGAATCGCTGTCCTACTCGACTCGTTTTGTCTTGCTGATACGACGATAAGGTCATAAGATGCTGAATTCCAATCCGCACTTATCGGTTGAGCGATCAGGGTAAGTGCCCGATCTGATAAATAGGCGGAAAAATTACCCTTATTTAGAAAATGAACGAAAAAATAGCTTAAATAGACGGAGAAATTCCCCTTATCGAATCGAAAAACGTGAGAGTGGTAGGGTTTTACTTTGCATAACCGGAAAAATTCCCCTTATTTACCGGCGAAGCACGTGCCATGATGCATATAACCGGAAAATTTCCGCTTATTTACTCGCTTGATTTAATGAAGCCAGAATGCTAGTGAAATAGAGGTGAGTGTAAGAACCGGGCTTGCCCGGTTTTTCTTACAAGGAAAGAAAGTATATGATTTTCGCCAAAGCCAAAGGTTGTGAGCCAAACGCGCAGGTGCGAGACTCCTGCGGGAGTGCAGGCCAGGGGAGACCCCGCAGGTATTAGTTTGCTTGAGGAGGCTCCCGGACTGCCCGCGGTCGCGCTCAGTTGATGCGAGCAACCGGAGCGTAATCAAAATCCGGCATGATTTAAGGACCGGGCGTTTTTTTGCCCGGTTTTTCTTATAGCTGCTGGAGAGTTTATGATCTAAATAAAACCTCTAATTAGTTTTAAATCTAACTTATGATTCAGTTAGGAGAATTTTAGGGAAGACTTGAATTATAAAAACCTGGATTATTCACAGTACTACACCTGAGAGGCGATAAACGCTGAGAGAACAAGGGTAACTTGCAACTTTACTGTTCACCCATTAGGTGAAAAAAGTTAATGAAAAAGGAACCATTCCTTTGTATGATAATAGGTGACCAAACCAACACCATACAAGGAGGTTCCTCATATGCTCAGTGTAGAGGAAAAGTCGTGTCAATTCAATAAGAAGATCAAGATCAATTTTACCGGTGGTGCACTTTCCTCAGATTCCGGCTTGCTTCTCTACCGTGAATTTGATGAAAAAATAGGCCTCAGTCAGCTTATTCATGAGCAACTGAACATTAACGATTCCGTTTCACATACACGTCATACCAATGCTGATGCGATTATTCAAAAAATCTACCAACATTTAGCCGGCTATCACACGGATGATCAAGCCGATGAACTCGGTACCGAGCCTATTTTTACGACACTTCTTGGGAAAGATCGTCTCGCTTCTCAACCGACTCTTTCCCGAGTTAATCAAAAAGTAGATGCGCAAACGGTTGCGTCCCTGAAAAGCATCAATCAAGCTTATCTGGATCGGCTTTTTTCCTTACGGAACTGCCAGCAGATGGTGCTTGACGTCGATTCAGCCAATTTCGAAACAGCCGGGAAACAAGAAGGATCTGCCTACAATGCCCATTACCAGGACAACGGATTCCACCCTCTATTCCTGTTTGACTCATTGACGGGTGCTTGCCTAAAAGCTGACCTGCGCTCCGGTAATGTCTATACGTCTCGCGGCGTGGTAGACTTTATCCGACCTGTGCTGGAGCATTATCGTTCGCTTGTCCCCGGACAGGATCTGGTACTCCGTGGCGACAGCGGATTCACCGTTCCTGGATTGTATACCTTGTGTGAGGAAAAAGCTGTTTTTTATGCGATTCGTCTGAAAGCCAATCACAGACTGAATGAAAAGGCGCAGAACTTGGCAGAAAAACTTCAAGAAAAGAAGCATTGTCCAGTCGGTACCTCCGCCATATTTTACACTGAGTTTTCGTATCAGGCCGCTTCCTGGGACACCTCCCGTCGGGTGGTGGTAAAACTGGAGCGCCCCGAAGGGGAACTGTTTTTTCAGCCAACATTTATTGTCACGAACATGAGCCTTTCGGCTAAACGTGTGGTCAAGTTCTATCAGAACCGGGGCACAATGGAGAACTTGATCAAGGAAGGTAAGCAAGGCTTTGCCTTTGACCAGTTGAGCAGCACTCGTTTTGAAGCGAACGCAACCAAACTGCAGATCCGGGTGCTCGCTAATAATTTTCAAGTCGGCTTCCATTTACTTTGCCTACCCAAGTCAATGAGGAAGAAAGTGCTGCGCATGGACACGGTCCGCCTTCGACTCGTCAAGATTGCCGGGAGGTTGATTCACTCCGGTCGCTACTTGATCTTTCGACTCTGCAGTCACTGTCTCTATCAAAAAGAGTTTTGGCAGATACTCGAACAGATCCGACAATTACCCGCACGGGTGTAATATCGTAAGAAAATCGAATTTAAGTCCATGTTTTACAGAAACACGGGATCAGTCTGTCTACGAAACAGGCAAATGGCTGTCTAACCGTTCTTGAGTAGGTATATTTTCCCTTAGATCATCAGAACGTCCGACTATTGACTCAAATTAAAAAGCGATAAAGGACAAATCACTCGATTCTTCAAATAATCGCCCCTTAAAAAGCGGTGAAATTATGCTTTATGAATAATTCAGGAAAAAGTATGTTGAGAAAACAAAATGTACTGCGGAAGATAAGACAATTGAAAGCAGCAGCCGCACCAAATCTTTTCATAGTTCATCATAGTTCAAAAAGCTTCAGTATATGTGAAAGGGCAAGTTAAAGATGAAGCATCTTTTTGAAGGTTTGAAGTTATTTAGCCATTATGTTGAAATAAGTATTGACGATTGTCTCCATCCATGATAAATTAGTTTACGTTGTCTTTTGCGACATTGTGTCATATTATGTCAGGTTGCTTATGATGAATTCATTATCATATGAATTGGCTATTGACATAAGATCATGTTGCATGTTAAGATACATCTTGTCTTTTTAATGAAAACTTAATTATTACACTCAGCAAAGTAAAGATTCGCTGAAACATTTTTAAAAAAGTTGTTGACACGACTTAGTGAAAATGTTATAATACTTGAGTTGCTGTTTGAAATGTTCCTTGAAAATTAAACAAAAGCCAAGCGTGATATAAGGGTTTTAAACCCCATAATCAATTCAATTTTGCTATGGATCTTATGAACGAAAAAGCAAGGCCGGATCTCGCATCCGACATCAAGTAACACTTTTTGGAGAGTTTGATCCTGGCTCAGGACGAACGCTGGCGGCGTGCCTAATACATGCAAGTCGAGCGCATAGAAGGGAGCTTGCTCCCGGAAGTGAGCGGCGGATGGGTGAGTAACACGTGGGTAACCTGCCTGTCAGACTGGGATAACTGTGGGAAACCGCAGCTAATACCGGATAATCCCCTGCACCGCATGGTGCAGGGCTGAAAGATGGTTTCGGCCATCACTGACAGATGGGCCCGCGGTGCATTAGTTAGTTGGCGGGGTAACGGCCCACCAAGACAGCGATGCATAGCCGACCTGAGAGGGTGATCGGCCACATTGGGACTGAGACACGGCCCAAACTCCTACGGGAGGCAGCAGTAGGGAATCTTCCACAATGGACGAAAGTCTGATGGAGCAACGCCGCGTGAGCGAAGAAGGTTTTCGGATCGTAAAGCTCTGTTGCCGGAGAAGAACGTGCGGGAGAGGAAATGCTCTTGCAGTGACGGTATCCGGCCAGAAAGCCACGGCTAACTACGTGCCAGCAGCCGCGGTAATACGTAGGTGGCAAGCGTTGTCCGGAATTATTGGGCGTAAAGCGCGCGCAGGCGGCTTCTTAAGTCTGATGTGAAATCTTGCGGCTCAACCGCAAACGGTCATTGGAAACTGGGAAGCTTGAGTACAGAAGAGGAGAGTAGAATTCCACGTGTAGCGGTGAAATGCGTAGATATGTGGAGGAATACCAGTGGCGAAGGCGGCTCTCTGGTCTGTAACTGACGCTGAGGCGCGAAAGCGTGGGGAGCAAACAGGATTAGATACCCTGGTAGTCCACGCCGTAAACGATGAATGCTAGGTGTTAGGGGGTCCAACCCTTAGTGCTGAAGTTAACACATTAAGCATTCCGCCTGGGGAGTACGACCGCAAGGTTGAAACTCAAAGGAATTGACGGGGGCCCGCACAAGCAGTGGAGCATGTGGTTTAATTCGAAGCAACGCGAAGAACCTTACCAGGTCTTGACATCCTCTGACAAGTCTAGAGATAGGCCGTTCCCCTTCGGGGGACAGAGTGACAGGTGGTGCATGGTTGTCGTCAGCTCGTGTCGTGAGATGTTGGGTTAAGTCCCGCAACGAGCGCAACCCTTGATCTTAGTTGCCAGCATTCAGTTGGGCACTCTAAGGTGACTGCCGGTGACAAACCGGAGGAAGGTGGGGATGACGTCAAATCATCATGCCCCTTATGATCTGGGCTACACACGTGCTACAATGGGTGGTACAAAGGGCAGCGAAACCGCGAGGTCGAGCTAATCCCATAAAGCCACCCCCAGTTCGGATTGCAGGCTGCAACTCGCCTGCATGAAGCCGGAATTGCTAGTAATCGCGGATCAGCATGCCGCGGTGAATCCGTTCCCGGGCCTTGTACACACCGCCCGTCACACCACGAGAGTTTGTAACACCCGAAGTCGGTGCGAGAACCTTTATGGACTCAGCCGCCGAAGGTGGGACAAATGATTGGGGTGAAGTCGTAACAAGGTAGCCGTATCGGAAGGTGCGGCTGGATCACCTCCTTTCTAAGGAAACGATCAATAGCAAAGCGCTTGGACTTTTGTTTGATTTTGAGGGATACATTCCTTCAGCATATTTTGGTGGGGGCCTATAGCTCAGCTGGTTAGAGCGCACGCCTGATAAGCGTGAGGTCGGTGGTTCGAGTCCACTTAGGCCCACCATTTATTGTGGGGCCTTAGCTCAGCTGGGAGAGCGCCTGCTTTGCACGCAGGAGGTCAGCGGTTCGATCCCGCTAGGCTCCACCATTATTATGTCAATTACGGCATTATGAACCTTGAAAACTGGATAACGAAAGCAACGAAAGAAAGTCAAGAAACATCCAAGACGATTGATGGATTATTCGTGATCTGTTGATCGTATGTGTGACGAATGAGGAGTAAGATTTTCATCGTCAGTGGTTAAGTTTTAAAGAGCGCACGGTGGATGCCTTGGCACTGGGAGCCGATGAAGGACGGAACGAACGCCGATACGCTTCGGGGAGCTGTAAGTAAGCTTTGATCCGAAGATTTCCGAATGGGGGAACCCTCTATCTTGAACAGATAGGATGCTCTGCTGAATCCATAGGCAGAGTAAGGCAGACCCGGGGAACTGAAACATCTCAGTACCCGGAGGAAGAGAAAGCAAATGCGATTTCCTGAGTAGTGGCGAGCGAAAGGGAAACAGCCCAAACCAAAGAGCTTGCTCTTTGGGGTTGTAGGACACTCCACATGGAGTCAGAAATGCACGTTTCAGGCGAACGACCTGGAAGGGTCGGCCAAAGAAGGCAAACGCCCTGTAGCCGACGGAACGTGCACTCCGGAGTGGATCCTGAGTACGGCGGGACACGAGAAACCCCGTCGGAATCCGGGAGGACCGTCTCCCAAGGCTAAATACTCCCCAGTGACCGATAGTGAACCAGTACCGTGAGGGAAAGGTGAAAAGCACCCCGGAAGGGGAGTGAAAGAGATCCTGAAACCGTGTGCTTACAAGTAGTTGGAGCCCCCTTCGGGGGGTGACAGCGTACCTTTTGTAGAATGGACCGGCGAGTGACGATTCTAAGCAAGGTTAAGCTGAAGAGGCGGAGCCGCAGCGAAAGCGAGTCTGAATAGGGCGAATGAGTTTAGGGTTGTCGACCCGAAACCGTGTGATCTACCCATGTCCAGGGTGAAGTTCAGGTAACACTGAATGGAGGCCCGAACCCACGCATGTTGAAAAATGCGGGGATGAGGTGTGGGTAGGGGTGAAATGCCAATCGAACACGGAGATAGCTGGTTCTCCCCGAAATAGCTTTAGGGCTAGCCTCGGATGAGTGAGACTTGGAGGTAGAGCACTGATTGAATAAGGGGTCCCCACAGGATTACCGAGTTCAGTCAAACTCCGAATGCCAAGCCCTTACGTCCGGGAGTCAGACGGCGAGTGATAAGATCCGTCGTCGAAAGGGAAACAGCCCAGACCGCCGACTAAGGTCCCTAAGTTTGTGCTAAGTGGGAAAGGATGTGACGTTGCCCAGACAACCAGGATGTTGGCTCAGAAGCAGCCACCATTTAAAGAGTGCGTAATAGCTCACTGGTCGAGTGGCGTCGCGCCGAAAATGTAACGGGGCTAAGCACAGCACCGAAGTCGCGGATGACCGTAAGGTCATGGTAGGGGAGCGTTCCAAGGGCATTGAAGATGTGCCGTGAGGCATGTTGGAGCGTTTGGAAGTGAGAATGCCGGTATGAGTAACGAAAAGAGAAGTGAGAATCTTCTCCGTCGAAAGCCTAAGGGTTCCTGAGGAAGGTTCGTCCGCTCAGGGTTAGTCGGGGCCTAAGCCGAGGCCGAAAGGCGTAGGCGATGGACAACAGGTTGATATTCCTGTACCAGCGTTTCACGTTTGAGTGATGGGGGGACGCAGGAAGGTAAGGCGAGCGCACGGATGGAAGTGTGCGTTCAAGCCGCGAGGCCGGCAGCGAGGCAAATCCCGCTGCTATCCGCCAAACGGTGATGAGGAGGGAACTTAAGTACCGAAGCGCCTGATCCTACACTGCCAAGAAAAGCCTCTAGCGAGTGAAACGGTGCCCGTACCCAAACCGACACAGGTGGGCAAGAAGAGAATTCTAAGACGCTCGGGAGAACTCTCGTTAAGGAACTCGGCAAAATCACCCCGTAACTTCGGGAGAAGGGGTGCTCGTCGGACCTACGGGTCCGATGAGCCGCAGTGAAAAGATCCAAGCGACTGTTTACCAAAAACACAGGTTTCTGCTAAACCGTAAGGTGATGTATAGGGGCTGACACCTGCCCGGTGCTGGAAGGTTAAAAGGAGAGGTTATCCTTCGGGAGAAGCTTTGAATTGAAGCCCCAGTAAACGGCGGCCGTAACTATAACGGTCCTAAGGTAGCGAAATTCCTTGTCGGGTAAGTTCCGACCCGCACGAAAGGTGTAACGATTTGGATACTGTCTCAACGAGAGACCCGGTGAAATTATAGTACCTGTGAAGATGCAGGTTACCCGCGACAGGACGGAAAGACCCCATGGAGCTTTACTGCAGCTTGATATTGGATGTGGGTATCGTTTGTACAGGATAGGCAGGAGCCTTGGAAACCGGACCGCTAGGTTCGGTGGAGGCATCGGTGGGATACTGCCCTGACGATATCGACATTCTAACCCTGAACCGTGATCCGGTTCGGAGACAGTGTCAGGCGGGCAGTTTGACTGGGGCGGTCGCCTCCTAAAAGGTAACGGAGGCGCCCAAAGGTTCCCTCAGAATGGTTGGAAATCATTCGCAGAGTGTAAAGGCACAAGGGAGCTTGACTGCGAGACCTACAAGTCGAGCAGGGACGAAAGTCGGGCTTAGTGATCCGGTGGCACCGCATGGAAGGGCCATCGCTCAACGGATAAAAGCTACCCTGGGGATAACAGGCTTATCTCCCCCAAGAGTTCACATCGACGGGGAGGTTTGGCACCTCGATGTCGGCTCATCGCATCCTGGGGCTGAAGTAGGTCCCAAGGGTTGGGCTGTTCGCCCATTAAAGCGGTACGCGAGCTGGGTTCAGAACGTCGTGAGACAGTTCGGTCCCTATCCGTCGCGGGCGTAGGAAATTTGAGAAGAGCTGTCCTTAGTACGAGAGGACCGGGATGGACACACCGCTGGTGTACCAGTTGTTCCGCCAGGAGCATACGCTGGGTAGCTATGTGTGGACGGGATAAGTGCTGAAAGCATCTAAGCATGAAGCCCCCTTCAAGATGAGATTTCCCATGATTTTAAATCAGTAAGACCCCTTAGAGATGATGAGGTTGATAGGTCTGAAGTGGAAGCACCGTGAGGTGTGCAGCGGACAGATACTAATCGGTCGAGGGCTTAACCCAGAATACCTTGGATTCACTTGTTTTGTTTCGATTGCTTTCGTTACCGGTTTTGAAGGCTCATGCGAGCCGGAAGTCTGGCGGTCATAGCGAAGAGGTCACACCCGTTCCCATCCCGAACACGGTCGTTAAGCTCTTCTGTGCCGATGGTAATTGGGGGCTGTCCCCCTGTGAGAGTAGGTCACTGCCAGGCAATATATAATATTGATTGTGCTTCACGACATTTGTCGGTAGATCACTCCATAGTGTTTGTATCGTGGTGGAGCTAGATGATCTGAATGATAAGTTGTTGTGAAGCCTTTTTTGGAGAGCTGTCCGAGTGGCCGAAGGAGCACGATTGGAAATCGTGTAGACGGTTATTGAGCCGTCTCGAGGGTTCGAATCCCTCGCTCTCCGCTAAGGCACTGTCATAAGTGCATCATAGAAACCTCGAAAACGTTGATAAACAAGCGTTTTCGAGGTTTTTTGTTTTTTATAAACATTTAATGATAAGAAGGATAATTTAAAATCAATGGGTTCATAGAACTTACCATTTGATCAGTGTTTAGTAAGAATTCTCGCATAAATGGTTACATCTGCTTTTGTGTTTTTTTTATATTAACTAAAACTTGAAAGTTAAAAAAGCGCACCCATCCCTTGCCTGCTCTATGATTACTATGAATAATTTAGGTCAGGCCGCCGCTTTTGTCAGCTGTTTCTGGTAGCTGGTAGGTAGCTTCTCTAGAAAATTTTCGATGATGTGATGGACTGCTTGCTCAGAAAGAACATACTCGTCTTTGAAAACTTCTTGAAATAAGTCGATCAACTGCTGAAGCGTTTCGACGAAGGTCACATCCGAAAGCTCATCGACCATCAAATAAAACAACTCACCCAAAGTGCGATCGTCCACCTGTTCACGGTGCTGAACCGCAAGAAGGGAATAACTGATAGCGACCAGGGCGGTGTGCGCAAAAATCCCGTCATAAGACAAACCCTGGTATTTAGCGAGTCGAAGATAGTGCTTGCACATCTTGAAGTACACTTCAATGGACCAGCGTTTTCCATAAAGCTGGATGATTTCATCTTCAGAAAGTTGGATATCGGTTGACGCTAAGACCAGATACTCTTTGCGTTTACGACGGTTGCGGACGTATACGAGTTTCAGGGGTAAGACCTCTCCCTCAACAACCGCTTCTACAACGGTAGAAAGTAGGTAGCGTGAGCGTCCACGACGTTTTTTCTGAGCGTTGAAGATCGCTTTCACGTCCATCATTTGACCATTGAACCGGTAATAAACCTTTTTCGACCGTTTCACCATAGCGACGGTATGAAGGCCAAGTTGACGCAGCTGCTGAAACATTTTAGGACTAGAGAACCAAGAATCAAACAAAACATAGGATGCTCGGACGCCATGCCTCAGGGCAGAAGAAAGCAGTTCTCGAACCACATCAGGCGCTTTACGCTGGGCCTGAAGCTTCCGCTTTCCAGAATGGGTGCGAGCATCAGCTTTTGTACCGCATACCTGATTCTGACCCGAAAGCAAGGAAAAGGTGACCGGCAAAAAAGTGTTGCCGTCACTCCAGCCTAGTTGAAGAAACCGAAAGCCGCGCACATGCCGATGGTTGGCGTGGTCGAATTGAAACGCCGCCAGCTCCACGCGTTTCGCATGGGCGCGTTCATACATGGAATCATCCACAATGAACACAGGCTTCCGTGCCGAATCCGTCAAGGGTTTAATGAACTGAATGATCCGGCAACAGAGCAGAATCAGAAACTTTTGCCAGTTAATCTTGCCGTTGTTGAGCAGGTTGCGAAAGGTCTTATCCGAGAAGTTCAGCTGATTTTGATGCTTCAAATAATCGCGATACGCTGACTTGTTTGAAAAGACCGTGCTAATGAGATAACAGAACAGTACCCGGAAGGGGACCCCCTTTGCCTTTGTGGCGTTTGAGGCTCTCGCAAGTTGACTCAAACGAAATCGTGTAAAAAATTCCTGGACTGAAGAAGAAATTCCAAGAGATGGATGGTCATTTCGTGATATACTTTTCATGGCATGAACACTCCTCGGTTAATTGGGATTCGACACTTCAATTATACCGAGTTATCGGTGTTCTTGCTTTTATTTTTGTGCTAATCCTTTACAGGATAAGCTGTGAAGCCCATTTTTGATGTTTCAAGTTTTAGTATATTAATTTTATTATATAAGGAGTTAAACAATTCTGAGACAGCTTTTATGATGCCATCTGATGATCCAGATGATTATGATGTTCACTTGCGCTTTTTCACACCAACAAGCGAAGTTCCGATTTGCGGCCATGCTACAATAGATGACGATAAAAATCAACATGCGAAAAAGTAGTTGACAATACATAGATCTGTTCAATCTGTGTATGGTTTTCTTTTTTACGGTTTTTATGCTTTTTAGTGAATATAGGTTCACCAATTGGCTATTTGTACCGATACTAATGGCATAGACTATTTGTCCTTAATGCAGTATTATGTAGACCAAGTTCATAATAAACTTAAGGTAGAGCGAAAAAGAATAGTTGACGCGTGATTTTTAGTGAAATGAATAATTAAAATAATGACGCCCGGTTGACTTGAATACATACGAATGTAATGTTTTGGTGACTGTGAAAGAAGGTTAGTAAATGGAAACGTCAAATCTGCATTTTTTCTCACTCTTATTTATGATTGTTTGCATAATCAGTGTGCTATTAGGTACTTATGTGATTTTGAAAAATGCGAAGGATCAATTAAATCGTATTTTCTTTACTGTTTGTATGTGTTTGTGCATCTGGTCATTTGGATTTTCAATTTCTGTGATTGCACCGAGCAGTACAATCTGTTTGTTTTGGAGAAGATTTTCAGCCATTGGCTGGGGCACTTTTTACGGAGCGCTTTTGCACTTTTGTTTTATATTGACAGGAAATCAACGGATTCTTAAAAAAGTGTGGATGTATCCGGCACTTTATCTGCCTGCTGCGCTTACGGTTTATGTATTTGGTCTTTCGGCCCCCATGGCCGCTGCGCAGTATCAATTTATTAAGCGTGACGGTCTATGGGTGAATCTCGCAGTAAACAATGGCTGGGACTTTTTTTTCTATAGCTATTTCACGGTATTTTTAGTAGCGGGTCTATTGATGCTTTGGAACTGGAGAAAACATGCAACAACAAAAGATGAACAGCATCAGGCAAAGGTTATTTTTGGGGGATATGTTGTCGTTAGTATATTGGGCACATTTACCGACTTGATCAATAATTCATTTGACTTTCTGCCTGTGCCACAAATGGCGCCAATCCTCTTCATGCTCTTCATTGCGTCCATCTGTTACTGTATCAGGAAATACAGATTGATGAGTAATCCAACCATAGATGAAGCAGAAATGATTCTTAATGAAGAAAATCGCACAAAAATGTATGATCTGTCGTCGATGGTTCTTGTACTGTGCGGAATCGTCTATTTTGTCTGTCAATTTTTACTTTCAAAAAATGAAAGCTTTGTCTCGAGTTTTGAAACAGGATTGTTACTTATTGGATTAGGTGTTTCCCTATTCATTTGTAATCGACGACATACGAATCGAAGTGATATGGAAGCAATTTACACCATTATCGCTTCTTTAATTATACCCATATTCATCATAAAATTAGCAGGAAACACGAGTTCTGTAATCTTTGCAATCCCATTTGTAACAATTATTGGCTCATTGGTGTTCAATCAGCGAATGATGCTTACAGCAATATCCTTATCTTCTTTTCTCACGCAGATCTATGTGTGGATTTCAGCCCAAAGTTTGCATCTTACGTTGAGAAGTGATGTCTATATAAGCAGACTTACAATCTTAGCCGCGGGCGTTATCTTTGCCTTTTATGTGAATCGAATTTATATTCTCAGATTGAAGCAGAATTCGGAGCAGATGCGTGTGCAAAAATTCGCATCAAAGATCTCAGCAAACTTTGTGACGGTAAGTCGTCTTAATGTCGAAGAAAAGATGGATAATATCCTTAAAGCGATCGGAGAATTCTTTGATATTGATCATGTCTCGCTCAACCTAAGTGTAGCAGAATATAATTTTATGGATCCGGAAAACAGCTCTTTTTGGAATAAGAAAAATCCAAATCAGATTGTTCATGGTTTCGCGACCTATTCACAAGAATGGGTAAAACAATTTGGTGAAAACAGCATCATCCACATTTCGGATCGTGAAAAGCTGCCTCGCGAGGCTGAGGTTATTCGGCAAGAACTTGAAAAGAAAGGAATTCAATCCGTACTGTCTGTTCCCATTACCGTTCATAACGTTGCGATTGGACATTTAAAGCTGGAATCGACAAAAACATCGAACGATTGGAACATTAACTGGATGAGTCTGCTCGAAATTGTAGCAAACATTTTTGCGGATGCGCTGGTCAAAGTAACTGCAGAGAAAAGGATTCATTTTATGGCCTATTTTGATGAACTCACAGGTCTTCCTAACCGCTTGTTATTTGGCGAGCGTGTAAAACGAGCAATGAGCCATGCAGAATCAACGGGCAACAAGATTGCGATCGTTTTCTTAGATCTAGATTCATTTAAAGATGTGAATGACACACTAGGACATGAAGCCGGAGATCTGCTGATTAAGAAGGTAACCGGCCAATTATCGCATTGCATCAGCCCGGCGGATACCGTTTCGCGATTTGGCGGTGATGAATTTCTGATCATGCTTAATCACATTTCAGAACCTGAAGAGGCAATCCGCACTATTGATAAAATCATGAAATTGTTTCACACATCATTCATGCTTCGTGAACAAGAAGTATTTGTTACAGCCAGTGCAGGTGTTGCTCTATATCCCGATGATGGAGATGATACCGAAACATTGGTTAAAAGCGCTGATACGGCTATGTATGAGGCGAAGAGCAAGGGGAAGAACCAATATGCTCTATGTACCAAAGAGATGAAAGACAGGCTGCAGATGAGGCTGAGATTAATGAGCAGTCTCTTTCATGCACTCCCAAGAAATGAATTGAGCATTGTCTATCAGCCTCAGGTTTGTCTAAAAACGGAACAGGTCGTTGGTGTTGAGGCACTGCTCAGATGGAAACATACGGAACTCGGGAACATATCGCCTGGTGTCTTCATCGAGCTGGCGGAACAGACCGGTTTAATTAACCCAATAGGCGAGTGGGTATTAAAATCGGCGTGCACTCAGCTGAAAAAATGGCTTGATAAAGGTATACCCGCTGTTCGTGTCGCTGTCAATTTATCAGTTGTTCAGCTTCGCAACCCGCTGCTTGTCAACCAGGTAAAAAAAGTACTTGATGAGACAGGCATTGATCCTGAGCTTCTTGAACTTGAAATAACTGAAAGTGCAACAACAAAGGATTTCGAGTACATCGTGCGTGTGCTTAACGATTTAAAAGCACTTGGCGTGTCACTGTCAATTGACGATTTTGGAACAAAGTACTCCTCATTAGGACGTTTAAAAAAATTGCCTGTTGATCGTCTGAAGATGGATATGCAATTTATTCAAGATATTGGTTATAGTGCCAAGGGAACCGGCATTACCAAAGCAATTATCAATTTAGCGAAGTACTTAGACCTTCAGTTGATTGCTGAAGGTGTTGAAAACCAAGTTCAACTTGAGTTTCTAAGAACATGGAGCTGCGATTTAGTTCAGGGCTATTATTATTATCGTCCGTTATCTTCCAGTGACCTTGAGAAGGTTATGCACAGTGATTCCCATTCAGGCAACAAACTGCTTTGAGAGTACTGAGAGGGGCGTAGAAGGGCATCCATTGTGGGTGGGCTCTTTTTATGCAGCAGCATGATGAGATAATCAAGAGAGGGGCAGCAGTGCAGCATGATAAAAATGTGCTGCCTATTTGTTGTTGTATTAATTGGCATATATCGGTTATACTGGAATAGTTGATTTTTAAAAATTAATTATAAAAACACTTGCAATTTGGTATGAATGATGGTAACATTTTAAAAGTCGGCGGCAAGATGTTACGACAATTGCTTTTCTGGCCCGTTCGTCAAGTGGTTAAGACACCACCCTTTCACGGTGGGTTCATGGGTTCGAATCCCGTACGGGTCATTGTTTTACTTGATTTTTTATGAGCCATGTATTAGAATGTAATGGTGTTTTTAATGGCTTGTTCAAAATTATATGGAGGATTAGCTCAGCTGGGAGAGCGTCTGCCTTACAAGCAGAGGGTCATAGGTTCGAGCCCTATATCCTCCACCATATCATCGCGGGGTGGAGCAGTCTGGTAGCTCGTCGGGCTCATAACCCGAAGGTCGTAGGTTCAAATCCTGCCCCCGCAATTGTGGATCCGTGGTGTAGGGGTTAACATGCCTGCCTGTCACGCAGGAGATCGGCGGTTCAAATCCGCTCGGATCCGCCATTTTATTTTGTTTTTTACAACATAGGCTGTTCATTTAATATTATCAGCATTTGTTTTTTACATAATGGCTCGGTAGCTCAGTCGGTAGAGCAGAGGACTGAAAATCCTCGTGTCGGTGGTTCGATTCCGCCTCGAGCCACCATTTGTTCGTGCCGATCTAGCTCAATTGGTAGAGCAACTGACTTGTAATCAGTAGGTTGGGGGTTCAAGTCCTCTGATCGGCACCATTATATTTTAAACAATAGATGCCAATATCTATTCCTTATATTTTATTTTTTACTATGGAGGGATAGCGAAGAGGCTAAACGCGACGGACTGTAAATCCGTTCCCTACGGGTTCGAAGGTTCGAATCCTTCTCCCTCCATTTACATATTATAGGGGTATAGTTTAAAGGTAGAACAGAGGTCTCCAAAACCTCCAGTGTGGGTTCAATTCCTACTACCCCTGTTTTTAATCATTATGGCGGTTATGGTGAAGTGGTTAACACACCGGATTGTGGTTCCGGCACGCGTGGGTTCGATCCCCACTAATCGCCCCATAAATTTTGGCCCATGGCCAAGCGGTAAGGCAACGGCTTTTGGTGCCGTGATGCGCTGGTTCGAATCCAGCTGGGCCAATTTAATGCGGAAGTAGTTCAGTGATAGAACATCACCTTGCCATGGTGGGGGTCGCGGGTTTGAATCCCGTCTTCCGCTCCATTATTATGGCGGCATAGCCAAGCGGTAAGGCACGGGTCTGCAAAACCCTTATCCCCGGTTCGATTCCGGGTGTCGCCTCCATTAATTACTTACTGCCATTATTTTTTATTGTGCCGGTGTGGCGGAATTGGCAGACGCGCATGACTCAAAATCATGTTCCTTCGGGAGTGTCGGTTCGACCCCGACCACCGGTATCAGTGTTTTCAACGAAAAAGACTTCTCAGGAACTTCTGAGAGGCCTTTTTGTTTTATTGGAAAACTAATTAAATTCCTCGTAAAAAGATTTCCAACTGCTCATTCCTTTTACCCCTGCTTGACCCTTAATTTTCGAACTTCAAGCCTCCATAAAATTCACGAAATTTCAGTTTAATTATGCGCTATATTGGGGCAGAAAACTCAATTTTTACATTTAGATTAAACTTGTGAATAGACCTTTCAAAATAAATGAATCGTGCTAAACTAAGCATTTGTGAGGCCATTTTAAAGGAAAATATTCCAGTATGGGTTGATCTCAAGTACAGATAGAAATGCTTAAGGGATGAAAGGTGATTGTTGATATGGTGTCAACTACTAAGCGGCGGATTACATGGGTAGATATAGCAAAGGCGCTGGGAATCATAGCGGTTGTATTCGGGCACGCCATTGATTCTGAGCGCGATATACGTTCTTTTGATCTCGTTTATGATGCCATTTATTGGTGGCATATGCCGCTCTTTTTTATTATCGGAGGATTCTTTTTAAAACCGCTTTCTCATAATTGGGAAGCGGTTCGTCACTTTTGGTCACGTCGCTGCAAACCATTAGTTGTTTCCTACTTCCTAATGGGAAGCATTTTAATTATGCTTAGCCATTTTGTCCGTAATCAGGACTGGTCGTACACCGCTTTCTATTTTGTCCGCCTGGTTTACGGTGGAAGGACGCTTAATAATTATTTAAGCATTTTTTGGTTCATTAATGTCTATATTCTCACACTGATCGTGGTTATCGTTTTGATCACTTGGGTGCGTCCTGTGGTCTTACAATGGATCATCAGTCTGACTCTGTTTGCCATTGGAACAGTTCATCAGCAACCAGAGTTCCTAGGACACCCTTATTTCCCATGGGATGTCCAAGTCGTATTAATTACCACCACATATATGCTGGCCGGCTATTACGGGTTCAAATTGCTTCAGACTATGTCTCATAAATATATAACCCTTTTGGCCATTGGTATCTTTTATTTATTTCTTATTCACGATCAATTCACCAAGAAAATCAATTTCACATTATATCTGAAATCGGATAATCTAAATCATACGGGGCTGGCGTTGATTACACCGCTCATTTTATGCTTAGGGATTATACTCATCTCGCAAATACTGAGTGAACTTAAATATTTTCATTGGCTTGTTCTCTGGGGGCGTCATACGGTGCTGATTATGTTTTGGCATCGAGCACTGTTTGACTTGCCGGAAATCATGGGGCTCCCTGACCACTGGCTGTTAAAATGTCTGATGGGCTTATTAATCCCTATTATAGTCATGCTGGTATGGAAACAATTTACGAACTTTCTGATGCACCATCGCCCAAGACAGTATGCGAGCAGCTGATCCGGATCGAGTGAAAACATATCAACTACTGTAAAAAGTCAGTGCTTTGCATCAGTCAAAGCGCTGACTTTTTTGCTGCAACGAGTTCCGAAGTATCTCTAGTTTACGGGTTCTTCAGTATCGACTTTTTTGTATGATCAACACCTAGCAAATGCCATATTTTAAGAAAGTGTCCTTCTATTGCTGCGCCTTCAATCTGTGTTATAGTTGCGGTAATTAGTCCTTTTTTTAATTTGATTCAGTCGAAATGACGAAAACGTCGCACGATAAATGAAGCGAACAGGTGTGTAGTGTAATCATGATTCAACTAACAGAAAAAATAATTAAAGACTATTTTTCCCCGACCATCTATCAACGCGGCTATAACTATTACCTTGAAGGACGTGTGGAAAGCCTCTATTATGACTCGAACACCGATTCTTGGGAAGCGGAAATTGAAGGGACAGAGCAATATGTGGTCGATGTGTGCTTTGAAGGGCGATCGCTTATCTATGACTGCGACTGTCCGGCCGCTGAGCAATTTTCAACCCCTTGTAAGCATGTGGCGGCTGTTCTTCTGGAAATAAAAGAAGAGCAAGAAGAGGGGATGCGCGTATCGGGATATCATATGATCGCTCGTCTCAACAAGGATTTAACGGGCCAATTAATCGATACGTTTTCGCGCGTTCAACAGAAAGAATATGATCGGCAGCATGCTGATCGGAAACAGGTGATGCAAACTGAATGGACGATTGGCCTTCATTCATCATGGATCACCTTGCAGATGAAGACCGGCACCAAAAGACTGTATGTTGTCAAGAATATCAGGGACTTTATCACTGCCGTACTTAACCAAGATTCGTATACATTTACGAAAAAGTTTTCATATAGTCCCTCGGAGCATGGGTACACGCCTGAAGATCAGGCGGTTATTGATATGCTTGGTCAGCAGATGAGCTATAGAAATTACAGGATGATGCAGAACGCGTATACCGGAAGTTACTCGGGTGCCGATGACCGTCAATTCATTATTCCTCCAATGCTGTTTCCGAAGCTCCTGGACAAACTCCAATCCTGCTCCATTAATTTTGATAATGGCTTGTTAGGCGGGAATCAGATCACTGTACATGAAAATGAACGTCCATTTGAACTTCGTTTGGATGAGCGTTCGCAAGGCGATTATGAGGTGGACCTGTCCGATCTGGACGATGCTGAGTATCTCGATCAATATGGTTATCTTTTAAAAAATGGAGAATTATATCATCTTTCTTCCGATCAACAAGGGTTGGTTGGCGAACTCTTCTCGATTGTCAGCCGCTCCGGAATCACTACGCTGCCGATTAGAAAAGATCAGATTGAATCGTTTCTTTCTCACGCGGCACCCGGTTTGAAGAAAATCAGCGAACTGAAGATTGCGGATACGGTTTCAGAGCGCATCGCATGGCATCCGCTGCATGCGAAACTGCTGGTTGATCGTGAAGATGACCAATTGACTGTTCAGCTTGAATACCATTATGGACATGCGGTCGTGAAGCCCTTCGAACAAGATGAAGGCGCCGGGGCGGATGATCAGATCTTTATTCGCGATGCGGAAAAAGAACAAGTGATTATGGATATTATTGACTCCTCTTCGCTAAAAATCAGCGGGAATCAGCTGTATGCCGAGGGAGAGGAAGCCATCTACGATTTTCTATACGAGGACCTCCCGCAACTGGAAAATGTTGCGGAAATTCTTCTGACCAGTTCAGTCAGAACGCTTTTGATGCCAGACCAAAAGACCCCGTTTGCGAAAATTGATATGGATGACAGCGAAAATTGGCTCGATGTCCACTTCCAGCTTGATGGGATTGAAGAAGATGAGATTCAGAACATCCTTCAATCACTTGTTGAAAAGAAACGCTACTATCGTCTCCCGAACGGCACCTTTGTCCCATTAGAGGATGAGACGTTCGCGTCCGTCAAACAGATGCTGGACGAACTGAACATATCAAGGAAAGAGCTTCAGGATAATCAACTGAACGTGCCGATTTATCGCGGCGGGCAAATTGACTCAATCCTCGGTGACCAGCATGCATCCGTTGGCTTTGGCAAGGGATTTCGACGCTTTTTGAACCGACTGAAAAACCCGGAACTGATTGAATTTGATTTGCCCGATTCGCTCCATGCCGATCTCAGAGACTATCAATATTACGGCTATCAATGGTTGAAAACACTGGGAAATTACGGACTTGGCGGCATTTTGGCCGACGAGATGGGGCTGGGCAAGACAGTACAAAGTGTTGCGTTTCTTTTATCGGAAAAAGAAACGAAGTCCGATGTTCAACCGGTATTGATTGTTACGCCGGCATCATTGATTTACAACTGGAAAAATGAACTGACAAAATTCGCACCTGACCTAAATGCTGTCGTTGCATCAGGGACAGTGCTGGAACGGCAGGCCTTGCTTCAGCAAGAGCAGAAACCTGATATCTGGATCACTTCATACCAAACGCTGCGGCAGGACATTGACACTTATGAGAATGAAAAATTCAGTACGTTGATCCTTGACGAAGCGCAGACAATCAAAAATTTCAATACGAAGACAGCCCAAGCCGTTCGCAAAATTAAGGCAAGGAACCGCTTCGCATTGAGCGGAACACCGATTGAGAATTCGATTGATGAGCTTTGGTCGATTTTCCAGACGCTTCTACCCGGATTCTTCCCGAAGCTTTCAGAGTTTAAAAAGATGGATCAGGAAAAAATTGCACGAATGATCCGGCCATTCCTGCTTCGCCGCGTGAAGAAGGATGTTTTATCGGAGCTTCCTGACAAAATCGAAACCATTCAAAGCTCCGAACTGACAAAGGATCAGAAGGGGCTTTATCTGGCCTACCTTGAAAAAATTCAGAAGGAAACAAAGGATTCCCTTGAAAAGGAAGGATTTCAGAAGAGCCGAATCAAGATCCTTGCCGGACTCACTCGGCTGCGGCAAATTTGCTGCCATCCTGCCCTCTTTGTGGAAGACTATCATGGAGAATCCGGCAAGCTGGAGCAGCTCCTTGAAATGATCTCCGATTATCTTGAGAACGGCCGCAGAATTTTAATTTTTTCACAATTTACCAGCATGCTGGCCATTATCCGTACAGCTTTAGAGGAAAAAGGCTTGTCCTTTTTTTACCTAGACGGGCAGACCCCGGCAAAAGAACGCGTCAATATGGTGGAACAATTCAACCGAGGGGAGAACGCTGTATTCCTGCTCTCGCTCAAAGCGGGCAACACAGGACTGAATCTGACCGGCGCCGATACCGTGATTCTTTATGACTTGTGGTGGAACCCGGCGGTTGAGGATCAGGCAATCGGCAGAGCGCACCGTATCGGCCAGCGCAACGTCGTACAGGTTGTCCGTATGCTCACTCAAGGTACAATTGAAGAAAAAATACATGAACTGCAACAAAAGAAAAAGGATCTCATTGAAACGGTGGTAGAATCCGGTGATCAATCCCTGTCACGGATGTCCGAACAAGAAATTAAGGAGATTCTGAGTATCTGAGCGTGGTTCGTATGCACGGGTAAAAAAGCGGGTAGCATCCAAATTTTACTATTGAGGAAAAGAATTGTCCTTTGAATTGGGTTAAAAAGATGAAGCACTCGAAACGAGACAGTTTTTCAACAATTATTTTTAACTTTGATATTACAATTCACGATATTCCGTTGCGTGATCTAATTTTATTAGACACAGTTTGTGCGATTTAATGCAATCATTCAAAAGTATCGTTCATCGTTAGATGATAAGCAAAGCTAAAATGCCTGCACGTATTCTTTAAAAATGCTGGTGTTTAGTGGAGCAGAAAAGTCATTAACATTGAGACCTATGTATTTTTGAAGCCTTTTCCTATCAATGAAATACAAGCCACAGTATGCGAGCAGCTGATTTGAGCGTAACAAAACCCCTCAGCCTAAATTAGGTTGAGGGGTTTACTTCTAAGATAATATTTTACAATGCTACCGGTTGAATTTCCTTTGCTTGTTTGTAAGCAGCCTTTGAAAGCTCGCACAGGTAATTCCATTGTTGATCAAACTCCGGCTGGAAGAAGAAATCGGCAAAAGCCAATTGTTGTGTTGTTTGTTTCGTTGCAATCGCCAGCGAAAGCGTATTGATTGCAGCTGTAATATCATGCTTTGACATCAATTGAGCACCGACAATCCGGTTCGTGCCTACTTCATAGGTCAGTTTCATATAAATTTTCTCCGTGCCGGGAACAAAAGCCGGACGATAATAATCCTCAATGTAAACGGAGCTGGTTTCAAGGCCGCTCTTAGCTGCTGTCGCATCCTTTATTCCTGTCGTTGCAAATTTATAATCAAATAGCGAGAGCGCCGAGGTTCCTGATACCCCTTCGATTTTCACGGTTGGTTTCTCAAGGTTGAGTGCAGCAGCGACACCTTGGCGTCGAGCATTGGTTGCTAAGGCAATATTTATTTCTTTACCCGTTGGATTATATTTAATCATGCATGCATCGCCTGCAGCAAAGACATCCGGTGCGCTTGTTTTCTGGTAAGCATCGACGACTATTGTGCCGTTAGGGTTGAGGTCCAACGTTCCTTTCAGCCAATTTGTATTCGGCACAACGCCTGCTGCTTCAACAACAAGATCCGCAGGATAAGTACCTTTATCGGTAATAACCGCAGATGCCTTGCCGTCCCGGCCTTGAATTTCCTGAACAAATTCGCCTGTGCGAACAGCAATGCCGCGTTTTTTAAGATCGGCCGTCAAAATATCTGTAAATTCAGGATCCAAGTAAGTCGGCAGAATACGTTCGGTTACATCAATAACCGTCACATGCTTTCCGGCCTTTGCATAGGCTTCAACTAATTCAATACCGATATATCCACTGCCAATGACGACAACATCGGAAACTGTCGGATCTTCAATTTTTGCTTTATTTTTAAGCGCCCATTCTCTGCCACGCAGGAAATAAACATTTTCGAGATCGTTTCCTTTAAAAGGCAGCTTCCGAGGCACCGCGCCAGGCGTCAGGATTAATTTGTCATAAGTTTCATTATAGGTTTCATTGGTATCAAGATTCTTCACACGAATTGTTTTCTGATCTGGATCTAGACCAATCACTTGATGACGGGTGTAGACGTCGACACCTTGATTACTATAGCCTTCCCTTGTTGCATAGTGAATATAATTGATATCCTGAACGGCCCCCTCCAAGTACAACTGGATGCCGCATGACAGGAAGGATACCTTATCAGACTGCTCGAACAATTTGATCTTAGCATCCGGATGATTTTCCAAGACTGTTTTTACCGCTTCATAACCGCCATGAGATGTTCCGACCACAACAATATTCAAGTGATTCATCCTCCTTATGGATACGAAATGATAAGAGATTTATATGGAGCAAAATAAAGAAAGATAGATAAATAAACGTATTTAGCCACTGTACCTGAACTTTCCTATTCTGCTTTACCTAGATAATAACGAATATCTATTTATAATGAAAATAATTTGCTCACGCAACTATTCAATATTTATTTGAAAAAAGTTATTGTTAATGATAATTAATGGCTTTTATTGATAAAATAAATACGGAGTAATGAACTGAAATTGAGGTGATGATGACGGTTGAATGAGCATGGATTAATTTGGTTGGCGGAATAATTCAATCAATGGGAGAACACTTAAAAATACTCATATGTGTGAGAATAAACCTATGTTAAAAATCGGGGAGCTTTCGAATTTTTCTATACTCATAATCCGGATGATGCACCCTTGTAAAAGGGTGGTGCGACCAATGAAAGTATTTCAAGTGACAGCACTTATGATTAGTTTTAGAGTGCTTATCTTGATGCTGTTAGATAGAAAGAAATAATCTGCCTCATATGCTCTAGCCGGAGTTGAGACGAATTATTCGTTGTGGTTATGAAATTTCAGCACCGTTCCGCTCTACGCAGATATTGCTAATCCGTCAGTGCTCTCAGCACTGGCGGATTTATTTTGCCTTGAATTACTTTTATTATAAACAGCTTGCGCCATTTAATGCAATCATTCGATTGAGTGATTAAAAGGCGCATCACGCATTATTTGAGTAATAGATTTTCCAATGCTGATTTTGGGGTTGGAAAGGTAAATGTGAATCCTGCTTTGGTTAGCACTTGAGGGAGGACACACTGACCGTCAAGAATCATCGTGCTTTTTTGGCCAAGCGCGAGCTTTAGCACAACGGAAGGAACGGGAAGCCAATAAGGACGATGAGTAACGGAAGCGATCATTCGACCCAGCATATCCATCCGTATCGGTTGCGGGGCGGTCACATTGACTGCTCCGCTGATTTGATCATGATCCATGACGAATCGGATCGCGCGAGCAACATCTGTAATGTGGATCCAGGATACCCATTGCTTTCCTGAACCTAACCGTCCTCCACCGAAAAATTTGATCGGGCGTTTGATCAACGGCAACGCACCGCCTTCTTGACCGAGAACGACGCCGAATCGCAGACAAATCGTACGGATATCAAGTGCTTCCGCCTTTTTTGCAGCAAGTTCCCAGTCGGAAGTGACCTTTCCGAGAAAGTCGTCGGCACGTTCGGATGATGCTTCTGTATAGGTGGCGGTTGACGAAGGTGGATAGATGCCGATGGCACTGGCATTGATCAGTGCGGCCGGCTTCTGTGCCCATGTGCTGATCAGGCGCAGTAATTCGCGTGTGGCGTTCAGACGGCTGCTGTAAATCCGACCGCGCTGCTTTGCAGTCCAACGCCCCTTGCTTAGAGAAGTACCGGAAAGATTAATGACATAGTCTGCTGAAGTGACCATTTTTTCCGGTGCTGAGTCATTCATCATCCAACGCACATAGGTGATGTTTTGAGCGCTCGAATAGACGCCTCTGGTAAGTAGAATAATCTGATGTCCTTCTTGAAGAAGAAACTGTGTCAGCTTTTTTCCTATAAATCCGGTTCCGCCGGCAATCACGATCTTCATTCGATCTCCTCCAAGGCTCTTATCACTATAATCATATGCGGAAGGGCACTACGAGACAAGTAAACGGACCTTGAAGAGGCACAAAAAATATTGGCAGCAGGCGAACAACTGCCTCAACTCGCATCATAAGCCAAGTTTATGAACCGTTTCGCATTTTCCAGATTCTCATCTTTCGAAACCGTTATTTATAAATCACCCGTGCCCATATGTTCAATATTACTCACATCACGTGTCAAGATAAATTATTGAGATACATAGAATTAAATAACTTGGAGGGAAAGCATATCGATCATTCAGTTGTCAAAGTGTATTATATCGCCCAACTTTTTAATACACGAAGAGAAAAAACGATGCACAAAATACATGATACACATCTAAGTGTGTCATGTGTTTTTTTTATTAGTGGAAAAATCCTGTTCTTTCAGCTCTTTTATACGATACACAAAAATTGGCATGTAATTTGCTTGTCTTGTAATGTGGCATAGGTATTCTCTGAGGAGTTTCAGTCTTTCGGGGACTGAAACACATTCTACTTCTTTTAACTATTCGATGGGAAATGGGGGAATTCGATTGCAGTCTAAAAAGCGATCGGTACAACGTATCTTTGTTATTCTAATGACGGTGATTCTTTCGATGTCTCTTTGGGCTTTTCAAGTACCAATAGCTCATGCAAGTGGTGTGAAGAGTGATTCTAATTATAAAGGGCATAATTCTTGGAACCAGCTGACAACCTCCAACGGTTTGGCAGCTGCTATTTATTCGGTTGGTCAGGGGAAAATGACTCGTTATCAGCGGCATATTTACAGCCATGTCGATGAAAACAGTACGACACCGAATTTCATGTGGGATTCTTATTTCGGTTATGGGGTGAACGGAGGCAAAGCCACTTGGTTGAACAGTGTACCTGTTGATTCGGCTGAATATGTAAACGGTACCAATATTGTTAAATCGACGCAACATAATGACGGCCTGAAATTTGACAGTTATTACTACACTCCTTTTTCCGGAAAAAATCAATATCAGTCTTCTCTATTAGTGATGTTGGTGCGCGTGACCAATAATTCGAACACGGATAAAAATGTTTCTGTCTTCTCTAACCAAAATATGCATCTCGGGACAGACTATGGAACGGCAAACGAACAAACCACATACAATCAAAAAGGCAAGTACATTAAAGAATTTAACAGCAAGAATGGTAGTCTTGCGATCTATAAAAACCTGAATCTGGCGGGGGAACATTGCGAAACCGGTTTAAGCGGATCGGAGAGCAATCCCTGGGCTGATGCCACAACTAACGGCAAACTGAATGATCAGATTGTCAGCCAGGGAAACGATATCACCACAGGATTTGAGAACCGGACGAATCAGCTGAGCGTCGGAAAGTCGAAATGGTACGGTGTGATTATCGGATTGAATGAAGATGGTAATGAAAGTCACTTAAGCAGTGATGTTCTTGCCAATGCACAGAATGCTTTAAGCAGTACTCCTGAGGCTTTGCTGAAGCAGGAAGAAGACTGGTGGACCAAGTGGCACAGAACCGAGAAAATGCCCGCGGGTCTTTCAGCACAGGAACAACAGGTATACCGGCAGTCTACGGCAGTTTTGAAGATGTCTCAGAGTCGCGAGACAGGAGCATCTTATGGCCAGGTTTTAGCCAGCTTGATACCAGGGGAATGGAGTATTGCCTGGGCCCGCGACGGAAATTACTCGATACAGGCACTAATCGCGTCCGGACATTATCAGGAGGCCCGTGCAGCACTTCAGTTCTTCTTTGATGCGCAGATGAAGAAGACGGAGGATGCTTCGGGAGAGAATTATTATCAAAAAAATTTCATAGAAAGTACAGATAAGAGCGCCCCAACTTATGGACTTGGTGTCAAACTAAGTAATAATTATCTGATTTCTGTATGTCGCTATTTTGGTAACGGCACGGAAGAATCAGACTGGAACAATAACGGGCCGAATATTGAATTTGACGGCTGGGGTTTGTTCTTATGGAGTGTTGATCAATATGTCCGGGCAACGGGTGATACACAATTCCTGAAAAGCAATCATCTCTCGAACTGGAACAAACTGACGAAGCAGGACGCAGACTTGCTGATTGAATTAATTAAGCCGGAAAATGGTCTGATTCAGCCGGACTCCTCAATCTGGGAGGAACACTGGACCCCGTTCAACGTCTTAAAAACAGCACCATCGCGTCAACAATTCGCCTATACGAATATTACAGCATACCAAGGCTTGAAGTCAGCAGCCAACCTGGCAAAATTAATGGGCAAGGATCAGCTTGAAAAGAAATACAGTAAAGCGGCTTCTTCGATTAAAGATGCTGTCAAGAAACAGCTTGTTGTCCGTGAGAACGGGTACCATACAATCGCTTCATCACTTGAGAGAAAAGGCGATCCGGCATATCAAAATGATGCGTCAACGGTTGAAGCGATCAACTTTGACATGGTCAACCCAAAATCAAGTCTGGCATCAGGCATGATCAAAGCGTACAACCAGAACCTGCGTATTCTAACGGGGGGCACTCCTGGGTATAAGCGGGACCAAGATGGCGACCTTTATGATTCCAGAGAATGGGGATTCATTGATTTAAGAATTGCAGGTGCCTTATCGAAAATGGGCAGAAAGAGTGAGGCAAAGACACTCCTTAACTGGATGACGAGCCAAGCAACAAACAATTATAATCTGATTCCGGAATTGCTAGACTACAACACGCAGGATTATGCCGGATCCGTTCCAATGGGCGGATTCGGATCAGGTTCCTATATCCTGGGAATCAATGATTATTACCATCAACAGAAGAAGTAGGTACTAGCGTTGATGGCGTTTGCGCCCAACTTATTAAGAATGTGAAAGACAAGGCGACATCTGTAACTCCGGGACCTTGGGCAACAAATGAAAAGATCGATGAATGGCTTTCATGGTTATCCAGTAGTGTAGACAGCAACAAAATGTTATCAAAAAATCTTGAATGTAGTCCACATCTTTCACCAGGTGTGGACTATTTGTCGCTTACATGTTATAAACACATAGATTAATCCCAATTTTTACTCTGCGAAAGATGAGTAATAATAGAAGCTCTGCACGTAGAGTAAGATCTTCCTGTTTCGCTTCTGCCCTCTGCCATATCCCTGCCAAATTCTGAACCATACTCTGGTTGACACGGGCTAACTCCAATTCATGATGACTGATTTCCCGGTCAAAAAATTGACCATGCTCAAGATTATTTCGCAACCAAAAGGCGACGATCCCGTAGGCATCCCTTTCGTAATTATCCATGTATCCCATACACACACCTCTTTTCATTATCTCACCGGATACGATTATATTCTGAGAAAATTTGAATATGCGAAGATGAAATGAGTATTTTACAATTAAATAAAAAAGAGGCTGTCCCACGAGATGCTGGTTGAAGCGGCAGTGAGCAGAATCAAACGGATACAGCCCTAAAAAAGTTGACATAATAGCTGACCACTTGAAGGCCCGAACATACATACTCTGTTATAATTACAGACAGGCAATAGATGATGCATATGAGCGGATGCGGTGACACCCTCAGAAAGGGGACACCCTCAGAAAGGGGGTGACGCCAATGACAGTATTTGAAGCGATAATACTTATGATTAGTTTCGGAGTGCTTATCTTGATGCTGTCAGACAACAAAATAATCCGCCTCATATGCTACTCACGATAGCTTGATGGACGGATCATTTGTTAAAATGTGAAGTTAATTCATTGCATCGCTCCGCTCAACGCGGATATTGCCATGCCGTCAGTGTTCGCAGCACTGGCGGATTTATTTTGCCTTATTCTAATTTTATTATACACAGTTCGTGCGATTTAATGCAATCATTCGGTTGTTTGGAGAGTGATTAATCAAAGCGCATTATTTCATTATTTGAGCTCTTAACTAAATGAGCCATCATAAAGTATATCAGCGATCTTATTCCCCTTAACTCGCATCGTAAGCCATATTTATGAAACGTTTTGCTTTTTCCAAATCCTCATCGTTCGAAACAGTTACTTCTAAGTCACCTGTGCCGAAATGTCCAATGTTGCTCACATCACGTGTAAAGCCTACTTCTAACGTTATTTCTTTAGGATTAACTTTTAAATACACTAATAGTTTTGCGGTTTGCGGATGTATTTCAACGCATGCAAAATTTTTGATACGCTTAAAAGCAATGTAATGCTTTAATATCTTCATTTGTACGTCATCACCATGCGCCATTAAATAAGCTTTCAATGCTTCAAATCGATCGGTTAATTCTGTGTTCGCTTGTTCTAGGTAGTCAGATACAGTTTTCACCCGTTGATTATGGTTTGTAGTAGGCGAAGGAGGGGTGGCCTCTTCACTAATATGTACCGTTTGTGAAGTCGCAGCATTAACCAGATCAAGCAAAACAAAGCCATCGTTATAATGCTTATATTGATAAAGTTCAATGTTCCTATTGATTTGTTGCACGGCATGCTCATCGTACTTAGTAAAACCGCCTGCAATGCACAACAAACGTGGGCTGCTCCAATCAATCGATTCAGCAACTTGTTCACCGTATTTATGTAAAGTCATGAGTTCGAATTCAGCTTTATGGTCAAGTAACCAGTCTAAGTAAAAGAGCCCTTGATTTATTACGTTTTCATTGACGGATCGCTTATATTCAATAATTACTGGTGAATGGTTTTCATCGATGCCTAAAGTATCAATACGCCCCGCATGACGCTTTCCTGTAATGTATTCCGAAGCTAAAAAACGAACACCTAAAAAAGTTTCCAAATGGAGCTCAAATAGGTTTTGTAATGATTTTTCAATGGCAACGGATTGCCCTTCTAATTCATTTACGGTATCACCGTTTAGACTAAATAGTTTAATATCCCCCACAATACAACCCTCCCAAGTAAACAAATTATATCATGATGAATGAATGTTTTTTTTGTAATTATTGAAGGGAAATCACCATTTATTGTCGAATGTTGATCATATAATCCGATAAGATATATAGAATTTAATAACTTGGAGGGAAAGCCTGTGGATGATAACGGTGCAAGAAACTATTTAGAGATTATTGATGAAAAAAAAGCAAATAAGATTTATTCAAAGGAAAAATTTTGGCAAAAACTAGGCAGACAAGCTAAAAAAGCAGGAATTAATGTTGTATACCTGGCACTTGTCTTATTTTTCATGGCAAAAAGCCCAAATTTTCCTACTAAAGACAAGGCAATGATTATTGCCGGTTTAGCCTACTTTATACTACCGATTGACGTAGTTCCTGATTTTATCCCGGTTGCAGGATATTCGGATGATTTGGCTGTTTTGATTTTCATCATTGGTAAAGTTGCTTATTCAGTAGATGATTACTCAAAAAACAAAGCAAAAGAAGCGCTGAAAAAATGGTTTGGCGAGGATGTTGATGTCTCAAAATTAGATGCGCTATTATAATCATTTCTTTGAATTTGACAGATCTATTTGCAGAGATATTTACTTGGAGATAAGCATATAGAAAATAGCCATCTATTATAGTAGATGAACTGACCCCCAAAGGTCGAATTTTGTCGTCCAACTCTAGGGGTCAGTTCACGTCCGCTGAAATGAGCGGGGCGCGATAATGACATTCTTTCAAGCATTGACACTAATGATTAGTTTTGGAATGCTTATCTTGATGCTGTCAGACAGAAAAAAATAATCCGCCTCATATGCTACTCGCAATAGCTTGATGGACGGATCATTTGTTAAAATGTGAAGTTAATTCATTGCATCGCTCCGCTCTACGCGAATATTGCCATGCCGTCAGTGTTCATAGCACTGGCGGATTTATTTTGCCTTGATTTAATATTATTATACACAGTTTGTGCGATTTAATGTAAGTATTTAAATCGTTATGCAGATTTACTATAAAGTGATTACCGAGAATCAGGGAGCAGTTGCTTAACTCAGTGTCCACTATGTACTGATTATCGTTTTTATGATTGCTCAATCAAGTTTCTATACCACATCATTAGTGGCCGTGCTATGCTAAATCAAGATAGTTAATTCGCTACTTCCCCACGTTGAACTCGCAAAAAAAACATACCCCATGGTAGGGTCATAGACCAAAAACAATGATTACTGGAGGTAACTCATGGCAGAAGAACAAGAGATGAAGAAAGTTCTTGAAGAAGCGTTAGAAAGTGTTCGAGACGAGTTTCATAAACTCAAGAAGGTCAATATTATGGTTGCGGGTAAAAGTGGCGTGGGGAAGTCAACGCTGATCAATGCAGTGTTCGGTGAACAAATGGCTAAAACCGGTATTGGAAAGCCCATCACAGATAAGATTCATCTGATCGAGAAGGCTGATTTTCCAGTCCGCATCTATGACACCGTGGGATTTGAACTAAATCCAGTGGCACTATGGAAGGCTACGATACATATCAAGTGGCTCATTCACCAAACCAAGAGGACACCAACCACAGAGGACGACATTCACTGTCTATGGTACTGTGTTGCAGCAAGCGGTTCGAAAATCGAGGAAAAAGAAATAAAGTTTATGAAATACTTCATGAAACACCACATTCCCGTCATCATGGTGCTGACGAAGACCTATTCAATTGAAGAGGCGGATGCACTAGCAACAGTAGCGAAACAGGATTTACCGGAGTTACGGACGGTCAAAGTATTGGCAAGTGATTCAGAGTGGGTGTCTGCCTTTGGCGTCGATGAACTCGTGAGGCAGACAGTGGAAGTATTACCGGAGACACTGCAGGATTCCTTTGCGAGTGCGCAGAAACCGGAACTGGTGATGAAACATCAGCAGGCAACGAAAGCTGTGATGAAATCAGCTGCGACAAATTTTGGAGCCGGCTTCATGCCACTATCGAATGCGCCAATCATGATTGACGTCCAACGCACAATGCTGGTGAAAATTACTTCAATCTATGAGGTTAGTTTAACCGGACATCAAGTGGAAACGGTTTTGGCAAGTGCGCTTGGCTTGTTCGGCGCAATGAAGATGGGTAAATTGGCGGCAAAAAAGCTGCTCAATTTAGTGCCTGGAATCAATTTAGTGACCAATACGGTTTCGGGAGCAATCGGCAGCGCCATCACGGGTGCTCTTGGTTTCGGCTACATCCAGTTGATGGAAATGGTGGCCGAAGGTAAGGTCAATTTGAGTGACCTTGCGCCGACTGAGCTGACGGATATATTGATCGGAATGATCAAGTCCAAAATGCCTGTAAATATAGGGAAAAGCAAAGTGTAAGAAATACGAAGACATCTGGCGACATCTCAGGGACTTGTAGGATGCCACCAGTTATTTTTTTTTACTTGAATTCGCAAAAAAAACAACCTCTATGGCAGGTCTCAATGACCGAATACTCATTGGAGGTAACAATAATGGTAGTCGTAGGATTTGGATTGATTGGTGGTGTGCTTGGACTGCTGGTAGGTGTGGTGTGGCTTGTGATTGGGCTGATCCTGCATCGACGAGTGGTAAAAGCGAACTGGCTCACCTTGGCAGGCGCGTTGGCGTTGATTGTTGTCAGCCTCAGCATAGGACTGGCGTTACCAAGCGCCGACTATACGGTTTCAGATGCAGCTGAAGGGCGTGCTTTCGTTAAGCAACTGGATGAAGGGGCGGACATTACTGACAAAACGCTGGAAGTAACCGTCGAGGAAGTCGGTTCTTCAAGCGCGATGGGCGTTGGCCTCGGTGCTCCCGGTGGCTTCTCGATTGTGTTACCTAACTCAAAAGCGACTCGGCTCATCAAGGTTGGTGATGAGGTGACGATGACATGCACTCAGGCTCGCCAGCTTTTCGGACTGTGGATCGTGACTGGACGCCTAATGGGACAGTAGTCGAGAACCGGTTCAAGTAAAAACAGGAAAATATGAAAAAACTGATCCGACCATGTGTGAAAGCACTTAGCCGGATCTTTTTTTATCGATGCCTTATCAGCGAGGTACCAAAAATGGTAAATAGATCAACGATCAGTGATTGTCTGATTAATGGTTGAACGGCAATAGCGGAATCTATATCGGTTACATCTTATTACAAATAGAACTATGAGAGGAGATATTTATGATAAAATTCTTTGTATTATATGTGCTTCTGTTTCCTATTTCAGTGCCACTTTTAATAATTAAGTGGTTGTTTGTATATGGTGGGAAGATACTTAAGTTCCTTTTGGTCTATGTGCTTTTGGGACCAATCACGATTCCACTGTACCTCATCACATGGGTGTTTAAAAGAAAATAAACTAAAAGAAAGGAAAATGAGACAAGCACATAAGAAGGGGATTGGCTATGCTTGCAGAAATTCATCATAAAATTGCTAAAAAAGATTGGCACAATAACTGACCACTTGAGGATGCGAACACACGTACTATGTTAAAATGACAACAGGCAATAGATGATGCATATGAGCGGATGCGGTGACACCCTCAGAAAGGGGGTGACGCCAATGACAGTATTTCAAGCGATAACACTTATGATTAGTTTTGGAGTGCTTATCTTGATGCTGTCAGACAGAAAGAAATAATCCGCCTCATATGCTCTTGCAGAAGCTGAGACGGATTACCGTGAACAAGTAATTCAGTTATAGGCACTGCATCCGCTCTGCGCGGATATTGTCATGCCGTCAGTGTTCGAAGCACTGGCGGATTTATTTTGCCTTGATCTACTATTATTATACACAGTTTGCAGGATTTAATGCAATCATGCGTTTTTATTGTTTGGAACGAAATTAGTCCCCAAAGTGTAGAACTTATCCTTCAAATTTATTCCAAAAGTCCTGAAATTTCTTTTTCCTCGCTAGGCAGCTCTTCAACTTCGCTTAAGTTATGCTGAATCACTCGTGTTCGAGTTGCCACTTTTTGTCCATATTGTTCGTAGCTTCTTGTAGTTTCTTTTTGGTTTTTTCAATAAATATCACCGAATTTACCAAACTCGGTTTTAACCTTACCCAGTGTTTCACAAACCTTACTTGAACCCTTCTGGATCGCTATGTACGGAATCCCATTTGAAGGCTGTTTAAAAAGGCGGCCATAGTCGTTGGACTGGTAACAGTTACTCTGTACGTATTCTGAAGAAATTCAACAAAGCCACATCATCAGTTGGGGAAAAGACCCGCATAATGCTCCTAATACCGATCCTACTTTAAGAACAATAATCAAACCACACCACTGCCATTATTGTAAAGATAACAGACGACTTAGAAGAGAGAATGATACTGTTCGATCCTTAGAAAGGGCATTACATTTGTTTCCTGCTACATTAGAAATGATATTCCATACGATCATGCCAACCCTTTCTTGAGATAAAAGGTTATGGAATAAAAAGAAAGAAGGATAAAAAGCAACAGTGATTCAGATCGGGAATTGCTGTTGTTTTTCATTATTTCTATTGGTGTTTTTGCGAATAATTCAATTTATTGAAGGAATTTTACCAGTTATTGTCGAATTATGGTTCTAAAGATACATAACAATTCAGCTTCTTTCAGCTCCCTATAAAGGCGATGATACCAATGAAAATGTACGTTGGGATTACGGACTTTGATTGGTTTAAGACTCTAAAACAAGCAAACTGTGATGAAGTGAATTTTTGGAAGCCTGGTGGGCGGACAAACTTTAAAGCTTTGAATGAAGGGGATTTGTTTTTATTCAAAACGCACAGTCCGCAGAATTATATTGTTGGTGGCGGCTTCTTCTTGAAATTTTCCATTCTCCCATCAACACTCGCCTGGGAAGCATTTGGAATCGCAAATGGTGCGAGCAGTTTGATGGCACTCAATGAACGGATTTATAAATACAGAAGAACAAACCGTTTCTCTGATCCTGATCCTCAAATTGGATGCATCATTCTCTCAATGCCCTTTTACTTTGAAGAAAAAGATTGGATTCCTCAACCCAAAGACTGGAACAGTAATATCGTACAAGGAAAAACTTATAAAACAACTGAACCTGTTGGTCTATCATTATTCGAACAAGTACGGGATCGACTGAGAAATAGAGAAGCTATTGAGTCATATATCGTCAAAGAAGATACTTCAACTAACCGGTATGGCAAGGAACAATTAATCAAACCACGTGTCGGTCAAGGCGCATTTAAAGTGATGATTGCAGATGCCTATCATAGAAGGTGTGCTATAACTGGCGAAAAAACGCTGCCTGTATTGGAGGCGGCACATATTAAACCATATAGTATGAACGGTCCGCATGAGATAAAAAATGGTTTGCTGCTGAGAAGCGACTTTCATACTTTATTTGACCGTGGCTATATCACCATTGATGATACTCTGACCGTAGAAGTGAGCCATCATATAAAAGAGGATTTCGGTAATGGCAAGGAGTATTATGCCTTTCATGGCAGCAAGTTGGCTGTTGTGCCTGAACGTGGAGATCAGCTCCCAGATCGGCAGTATTTGGAATGGCATAATGAGAATGTTTATTTGGGGTAGCAGGTAATATTCAAAAAAATTAGGGGGAGAAGAACATGTCACAATTAATAGTTGCAGATTTCTACTATGGAGCTGTTCTATCCATGCTTTTTAATCAGGGTATAATGGACCCGGCATTAATTGAAGGAAATGATGAACATGATCGTCAGGTTTATGACTTTACGACTAATTCTGGAAACGAGTACAGATTGTTTATGAAATATCGTGCAGAGCAACAGAATACAAAAACGCTTGATTACAATAGTTGGGTTTTTAATATTACGGGAGACTTCCAAGAACTTAGGAATTTTATTGAGAAAGGTAAGAATGTGGTTCTTGCTCTAGTATGTGGATCTAAAGATTTGGCAAATAGTGAACTCGCATTATTGAATAAAGAGAAAATTCTTCAGATTATTAATGCTGGTAAGATGTCATTCACAGTGAGCCGGAAGAAGAAAGAGAAATGTTATCGAATTCGAATAGAAGGTTCACGAGAATCGGCTTTAAAAGTGAAATATAATAGTTTTGAAGAATTATTTCGTTAAGCTTCATAGTATGATTTTTAATCTGTTAAAGCCATTCCTTCATGTTTACACGATCAGCTGAGCGTTTACTGATGTTAGGATAGTTTTATGGACACATTTCAGTTAAACTAAGGATTGACAAAAGGATATGTTCCTAGACTAATTGATCCAACGACAGTGATTGTACGAAGGTCATAGAAAATGATGAAGAGCCAAATCCTTTTACTAATCGATCGTATGTATCAACCAACACAAAAATATTTTGATAAACGGACAAGATCGGAAGTGCGGCTGTGGAGATATTTAATAATACAACAAGAGTGGTCAGAGATGATCTTGAAAAAATGATTGTTAAGGGTAGTCGTGTGTCTATCGCAGCCGCCTGCTTTTCAATTTATGCTTTTCAAGAGTTACGATCACAACTTAAGAATATTGACGAACTGCGCTTTATTTTCACCTCGCCAACATTTGTTGCTGAAAAAACGCCTAAAGAGAAACGTGAATTCTATATCCCTCGGCTGCATCGCGAAAAAAGTCTATATGGCACCGAATTTGAAGTAAAGCTACGGAACGAACTGACGCAAAAAGCAATTGCCAAAGAGTGTGCATCATGGATTCAAAGAAAAGCTACCTTTAAATCAAATGTTACAAAAGATGGTATGAACAATTTCATAAATGTTGAAACGAGTACTGAACAGTATACATACATGCCTGTAAACAGCTTTACAACAGTTGATCTAGGTTGTGAACGTGGCAATAACATTAGCAATATAGTCAGCCGCATGGAGTCGCCTGCGAGCACGGCATTCATTGAGCTTTTTAACAAAGTCTGGAGCGATGAGTCCAAATTGCAGGATGTTACAGACGAAGTCGTTGACAGTATCTCTTCCGTTTATCAAGAAAACCCGCCTGAATTGATCTATTTCATGGCACTTTATAATATTTTTAATGAATTTCTTGAAGACGTCTCGGAAGATGTGCTGCCTAACGAATCTACAGGATTCAAGCAAAGCGTTATTTGGAATAAGCTATATAATTTTCAACATGATGCAGCACTCGCCATCATTAATAAACTGGAACAGTACAACGGTTGTATTCTTGCTGACAGCGTAGGTCTCGGCAAAACTTTTACAGCATTAGCCGTCATAAAATATTATGAAGGCCGTAACAAAAATGTCCTCGTCCTGTGTCCGAAAAAACTCAAAGACAACTGGATGACCTATCGTGGTAACCTTATCAATAATCCACTTGCGAAAGACCGCCTGCGCTATGATATTTTATACCACACCGATCTGTCCCGTGACCATGGAGAGACGGCTACAGGTTTGCCCATTGACCGTATTAACTGGGGTAATTACGACCTTGTGGTCATCGACGAAAGTCACAACTTCCGTAACGGTGGCACGACTTCTGACGAGGATAATGAAAAAGAAAATCGTTACACCCGCCTGATGAACCGTGTTATCCGCTCTGGAGTTCAGACGAAGGTGCTGATGTTGTCAGCAACGCCTGTTAATAATCGTTTTTATGATCTGCGCAATCAGCTTGCACTGGCTTACGAAGGACATACGGATGTCATTAATGACAAACTTAACACCAAAACCGACATCGATACCATCTTTCGACAGGCGCAGAAGGTTTACAACGCATGGTCAAAAGAACCTCCAGAGCAACGTACCACTGCATCGCTGCTTAAACAGCTTGATTTTGACTTTTTCGAGGTATTGGACAGCGTGACCATTGCCCGCTCCCGCAAACACATCCAGCGGTACTATGATACCTCAGAAATTGGTAGCTTCCCGCATCGGAACAAGCCCGTTTCCTTACGTCCGAAGCTGACTGATAAGCCTGATGCCATTAATTATCAGGAGATATACGCTGAATTAATGCAATTGAACCTGTCTATATACACGCCTTCTGCATACATACTCGCAAGTAAGATTGACAAATACATTGATCCCAACTCAAAACACGCAAAGACCATTTCTCAAAGTGGTCGTGAGCGCGGGATCCAGAGATTGATGAATATCAACCTGCTCAAGCGCATGGAAAGCTCGGTTCATTCTTTCATGCTGACTGTTAAACGCATCTTTGACCAGTATCACGACACACTGGAGCAAATTGAAAATTTTCAGCCTGGTACTACAATTTCGGCTCAAGATGTCGGTGCTGATGATTTTGATCTCGACGATCAGAACACCGACATGTTCAATGTGGGTAAGAAATTCAAAATCGACCTAAGGGATATGGACTACGTCTCATGGCAACGTGATTTGAAGGCTGATCTTGACATCCTTGAGCTGTTACTGCTCATGGTAGAGGATATTACGCCGAAATATGACTTCAAGCTCAACGAATTAACTCGAATCGTGAGCGGAAAAATCGAGAACCCCATTAACCACGGCAACAAGAAAATTCTGATATTCACAGCATTTTCTGACACAGCGGAATATCTCTATGATAATGTCAGCGAATATATCAAGAAAAAGTACGGTTTGAATACTGCTCTTATTACCGGGAACATTGAAGGCAGGACAACGATTCCTCGTTTTCCATGCAATTTGAACAGTATTCTTACATGCTTTTCGCCTGTTTCAAAAGAAAAAATGTTGACCATGCCAAATGACCCTAACGAAATCGATATTTTAATTGCCACAGACTGTATTTCTGAAGGTCAGAACCTGCAGGACTGTGATTATCTAGTAAACTATGATATTCACTGGAACCCTGTACGCATCATTCAGCGCTTCGGTCGTATCGACCGTATCGGCAGCAGAAACAAGGTCATTCAACTCGTCAATTTCTGGCCAGATTTAACTCTGGATGAATACATCAACCTTAAGGCACGCGTCGAAGCACGAATGCGTATTTCCGTCATGACATCCACGGGCGATGATGACTACATCAATCAAAATGAAAACGGTGATCTTAGCTATCGCCGTCAGCAGCTTGAAAAGTTACAGAACGAAGTGGTCGATTTGGAGGAAATGAATAACGGTATCTCCATCATGGATTTGGGTCTCAACGAATTTCGGATGGATCTGATCGCCTATTTGAAAGATAATCCGAGCCTCGATCGTACACCCTTTGGTATCAATGCTGTAGTGCGCGGCGAAAAACCAGGTGTAATATTCGTGTTGAAAAACGTAAATCTTGACATGAAAATCGAAAGTCAAAACCAGCTACACCCGTTTTACATGGTATATATAGGTGATGACGGGAAGGTGATTTGCGACCATCTGGAGCCTAAAGAAATATTGGATCGTATCCGCCACCTGTGCCGCGGCAAAGGTGTACCCGATTTGGATCTCTGCCATCGTTTTAACATGGAAACCAATGATGGAAAGGACATGAAGCGGATATCTGAGTTGCTACGGGAAGCGGTTGCCTCCATTATTGATGTTAAAGAAGAGAGTGACATCGACAGCTTTTTCGGGAATGGACAGACGACTTTCCTTTCCGGTGATATTCGTGGAGTGGATGATTTTGAACTAATATGCTTCTTGGTGGTGATCGAATGAACGGATTTCCGACAGCCACGGCTGTTAATCGCGTTATACCAAAGGAGGCTTTTTATAAACGGCTGACCTTAAGCGCAGATTTGAAAGAGAAATTCGTCACAGACATCAGACACATCACTCTTTCAAACTTGCTCACCGCAAACACATTAAACCTTGAACCAGGAAAGAGAGTTAGTGAAATTCTGATACTTACAGTGGAATTGAAAAAGCAAAAATTCGACAGGCGCATTGTTGAAAACATTGCTCGACAGAATACGCACCAGCTTGTATTTTATCTAAGATATGGGAGCAAAGCACAACTTGCGATTTATTATGGCAAACTGTACCAAACCGAATGGAAGCTGGTTGACGATTTGTTTCTTTCGACAAACGGCTTTACGTTGGACGACGTGTGGAACGATTTCTTAGAGCGGATTGCTCTGCGGGACGACATCATGGGAAACAATGCCACCGATACTATTGAAGTCAGAATTCAAAAACAGGATGAGATTTTGAAATTACAAAAGGAAATTAATAGATTAGAAAAGCTGACGCGTAGCGAAAAACAACCGAGGAAGAAGTTTGAAATGTATCAGCAACTTCAGAATAGAAAAAGAGCAATGGAGGTGCTGATCAATTGAACAAGTATCTACAGCTATTAATGGACAAGAAGATTAACGAAGCAGAGTCACTGCGTAAATCTTTAGTACCAAAGAAACTTGTTAAATTTTACTCTCTCGGGTCAAATGATGAATTGGATAGTAAGAAATTTGAAACCTTGAAAGATCAGCAACTTTGGTTATCATCGGCATCAGAATTGAACGATCCTTATGAGTTTCAGTGTATGTATGTTGACCACGAAAAACTTAAAACCCAAGGATATAATGATTACATAATGTCAAAGTTTGATCATCTTGTATGTCAACAATGGAAGTATTGGGCCTTAGTTTCTCTATCTGCAAATTCTCCTGATTGCTTGCCGATGTGGGCGTACTACACCAATAATTATCATGGTTTTTGTGTAGAATACGATGTTTTAAGACCGGACGTTATTTTTTCTATTAGCTATGAGCCCAATAGAATACCATTAGCTTCAATTATTTCGAATTTCTATGCGGAATTTTCAACAATGATTGAAAAGAAGCAAAGCACAAATCCGAAAGTTGAGTTTTATGCTACTCTGTTAAGACAACAATTATTCATCAAGCATGATTCATGGAAAAGTGAAAGAGAATTCCGCATAATCCACCCATCATATGGTAAAAAGGGATTTCGAGTAAGTATAGAAAAAATTGGGCTTAAGACAAGCAGAATAGTAGCCGGATTGAACTGTACAGATAAACATAAGGCTATATTGAATAAAATATCAAATAACTTGAATTGTGGTAATGCTCTTCATTCCAAGATTAGTGGTACAAGTTATACGTTACTGGAGGTTTGATTACATGGACAAGCTTAAAATGCATAGCATAAACAAGGTGAACGAGAATGTTGAAAAGATCGGTAAACTGTTTCCTAACTGTGTCACCGAAACAATTATTGACGATAAACTCACGAAAGCAATTGATTTTGATAAGCTTAAGCAGGAGCTTTCAAATGTTGTAGTCGAAGGACGGGAAGAACGCTATCAGTTTACTTGGCCGGACAAGAAGAAGTCCATACTACTTGCCAATGCACCCATTGCTAAAACGTTGCGACCTTGTCGTGAAGAGAGCGTTGATTTTGACACAACCGAAAATCTCTACATTGAGGGCGATAACCTTGAGGTATTAAAGTTGTTACAAGAAACATATTTGGGTAAGGTCAAGATGATTTATATAGATCCCCCGTACAATACAGGAAACGACTTTGTTTATGAGGATGACTTTACGCAAAATACCGACGAATACCTTGCCAACAGCGGACAGTATGATGAAGAAGGCAACCGTCTTGTGCAAAATAACGAAAGAAATGGTCGCTTTCATACAGACTGGTTGAACATGATGTATCCCAGATTAAAATTATCAAGAGACTTGCTTTCTAATGATGGTGTTATTTTCATTTCAATTGATGAAAATGAAATTAACACGCTGAAAAATATATGTGATGAAATTTTTGGACAATTTAATTTTGTGGCCCAATTAGTATGGGCTGCTGGTCGCAAGAATGATTCAAAATATATCTCTATATCACACGAGTACATCTTATGCTATTTTCGCAATGCTAATTATATTAAAGAGAATAAAATCATATGGCGTGAGAGGAAGCAGGGGCTTGACGAAATTTATGCAAAATACGAAAACCTTAAATCTCAGTATAGAGATAATTGTAAATCTATTGAAAAAGGACTTAAAGCATGGTATAAATCTTTACCCGATGGACATCCATCCAAAGACCATGCGCACTACAATAAAGTTGACTCTAAGGGTATTTTCTTTGCTTCTGATATATCGTGGCCGGGTGGTGGTGGACCTAAATTTGAGCTGATTCATCCGACAACGAAAAAACCTGTAAAAATTCCGGCACGTGGTTGGTTAACCAACAAAGAAAACATGAATGAGTGGGTTAAGAATGGTAGAGTAAACTTTGGCGTAGATGAAACAAGTGTGCCAACAGTTAAATCATATTTAAAGGACCATGAGGATGGCGTCCCATATAGTGTATTTTATAAAGATGGACGTGCTGCATCAAAAAGGCTTGCAACACTTATGGGAGATAAAGTTTTTGAAAATCCAAAGGATGAAGACATAATTAAAAGAATTATTGAGTTTTGTGGTGCAAGTGAGGGAGACATTGTGCTGGATTTCTTTTCTGGATCTGCCACCACTGCACATGCGACATTCTTAGCAAATATTGACCAAAATGTCAAGCGGAAAATTATTCTTATTCAATTACCCGAAGAAATTAATCCCGATAAAGCATCATCTGAAAAAAGTAAAAAAGTTGCGAATAATGCAATTGAATTATTGGATTCTATTAAGGCATCTCATAACATCTGTGAAATAGGAAAAGAACGTATTCGTCGTGCAGGTGCACAAATCAAAGAAGAATTTGGGCTGACAGCGCAATTACTTGATATTGGTTTTCGTGTTCTGAAATGTGACACCACCAATATGAAGAATGTTTACTATAATCCGGCAGAGTATGAACCAAACTTTTTTAGCAAGTTGACAGATAATATCAAAGAAGATCGTACACCCGAAGATTTGTTGTTCCAGGTAATGCTTGATTTGGGTGTCCTTTTGTCGAGTAAAATTGAAGAAAACACTATTGCTGATAAGAAAGTCTTTTCGGTCATGGACGATTATCTGATCGCTTGCTTTGATGATAATGTTACCGAAGAAACTGTCAAAGCTATCGCACTAAGAAAGCCGTATTACGCCGTCTTCCGTGATAGTTCCATGGCAAATGATAGCGTAGCAACAAATTTCGAGCAGATATTCTCTACCTACAGCCCATCCACAGTTAGGAAGGTGCTGTAATGAGTTATTTTACTGAACGGAACAATATGAGAATGCCTATAGAAAAAACATCAACTATCAGTATTATAATGTACTCTTTAATTATGGATTGTTGTGATAAATATTTGGACAATCTGGCATGGCTTTACCCTCAACAATGTCCTGATGGAAGAGGAATATGTGGGTTAGACTATAAAAAATTTAGCAACATTCTCAAGTTTGAAATACCAAATTTGCATCGTGGTAACTATGATCGCATTGAAGCACCAAATGAATATGATGATTTTGACCAGTATTCCTTACTCGATTATGTTGAATATATTGCTCAAAATATTAAGGATATTACATCAAGGGATTACCATAGCTATTTTTGTCATGATGATTTGGGGTTTGAAACTAACCCTTCAATTAAAATATTTTTGCAATTTCAAAATGAAGTAAACAATATATTTCAAAAAACGGGATTGCTATATGCATTGACAAATAATAGAGAGGTTGAACGTATTGTTGAATTTGATGTTCTTACAGAGAATATAGAGAGTGCAGTTCAAACAGTACATGAAAAAGGGACAAAGGAACTTCTTCAAGAAGCAATCAGGTTTTATAAAAGCCCTCGGCAAGAAAATCAGCACTTAGCTACAGAGAAAGTTTGGGATGCATTGGAGAGACTTAAAACTTATTATTCCCCAACGCTTGATAAGAAGAAATCTGTTGAAAAGATTATGCAAGCAATGGGTAATAGTGACGAAAATTTCATAAATCTATTTAATACTGAGTTCAAAATGCTTACTGATATTGGAAACAATTTCAGGATACGTCATCATGAAACTACAAAAATAGATATTACTGATAGCAAGCACTTTGATTATTTCTTCAATCGTTGCTTATCACTTATTGCATTAGCCATACAGTACTTGAATTAAGGGGGCAGCATAATTGAAGTTTAACTTTAAGATACAGAGCTATCAAACCGATGCTGTTGAAAGTGTCGTTAATATATTTAACGGTCAACACCATTATGCCCGTACAAGTTATATTCGTGATTTAGGAAAACGTCATCTGGAGCAGGTTACTTTCGATACAACTGATGAATATAGTGAGCAAATCGAGCTTGAAAATGACGTGGGTTTTAAGAATGAGCAGATAGAACTGACCGATGAACAGCTTCTGCACAATATTCGTGAAATGCAAAGCCTGAACAACATCAAGCTTTCCAATGACCTTGTGAAACGCCTCGGAAAGTGTTCGCTTGACGTTGAAATGGAAACGGGTACAGGCAAAACGTATGTCTACATAAAAACTATTTTCGAGTTGAATAAACGTTACGGATGGAGCAAATTTATTGTAGTCGTACCGTCTATCGCGATCCGCGAGGGCGTGAAAAAGTCCTTTGAAATAACAGTAGATCATTTCATGGAGCACTACGGCAAAAAAGTCCGTTTCTTTGTATACAACAGTACCAACCTCAATCAACTTGATACTTATTCAAGCAGTAGCGGAATCAATGTCATGATCATCAACACGCAGGCTTTCGCAACTTCCATGAAAGAAGGCGGAAGAAGCAAGGAAGCTCGTATTATTTATTCAAAACGTGACGAGTTCGGATCTCGCCGCCCGATTGATGTGATCAGCGCAAACAGACCGATTATCATATTAGATGAACCGCAGAAAATGGGCCAAAAAGATTCAGTCACGCAAAAAGCGTTAAATAACTTCAATCCTTTGTTCAGTTTGAATTACTCGGCGACACACAAAGACCACCACAACCTTGTCTATGTTCTTGACGCATTGGATGCGTATAACAAGAGGCTCGTTAAAAAAATCGAGGTTAAGGGCTTTGAAGTAAAAAACTTCCGTGGCACAGATCAGTATCTATACCTTGAGAATATTGTGCTTTCCAGCAAGAAGCCGCCGATGGCAAGGCTTGAATATGAAGTTGCTTATAATAAGTCCATCAACCGCGAAACCCGACCACGGAGCGTCGGAGACAATCTCTACTACCTTTCAAAAAAGATGGAGCAGTATCAGGGTTATACGATATCTGAGATTGATCCGATAAACGGTACTGTTACTTTTACTAATGGCGAAATAATAAAAAAAGGTGATGTTATCGGAGATGTATCCGAAAAGGATATGCGGCGCATACAAATCAGAGAAACAATCATCTCGCATTTAAAAAAAGAGGAAATGCTGTTCAACAAAGGCATTAAAACCCTGTCTCTATTCTTTATTGACGAGGTTTCAAAGTATCGCCAATACGATGAAAATGGTGATGAAAATCTCGGTGAATACGGACAGATGTTCGAGCATGAATATATCAACGTCCTAAATGATTATATCAATCTATTCGATACACCATATCAGCAATATCTGAAAGGCATTGCTGTAGAGGACACGCATAAGGGCTATTTCAGCATTGACGGAAAAACAGGGCATTCCATAAACAGTAAGATAAAGCGTGGTAACGAGTTTTCAGATGACATTTCTGCATACGATTTGATTTTAAAGAATAAAGAGCAGCTTCTTAGTTTTGAGGAACCGACAAGATTTATTTTTTCCCACTCAGCCTTGCGAGAAGGTTGGGACAACCCGAACGTCTTTCAGATTTGTACCTTGAAGCATAGCGACAGTACAACTGCCAAGCGTCAGGAAGTCGGGCGTGGTATGCGTCTTTGCGTTGACCAGAGCGGTAACCGAATGGATGTAGAAACCTGCGGCGAAAACGTACACAATATCAATCTGTTGACCGTAATTGCCAGCGAAAGCTATGCACCATTTGTGTCTGACCTGCAAAAGCAGATAAAGGATGTTCTCTATGACAGGCCGTCGAAGGCAACGATGGATTACTTCTTTGGCAAAACTGTCAAAACCGGCGTACAGTCAACCACGATTAATAAGAAGCAGGCAAAAGACATCTATCGTTATCTGCTCAAAAACGATTATGTGGATGACGATGATCATGTCACCGATGCTTACCGTGCAGACCTTGCTAACAATGCACTTGCGCCGTTACCGGATGATTTGCAACCTATCGTGGACGGCGTGCATACCCTTATTCAAAGCGTATTCGACGACCGTGTTCTTGACAATATGATTGATGATGGAAACAAGACGAAAATTATTGAAAATGAGTTGAATGAGAACTTCTATAAAAAAGAATTCCAGACTCTTTGGGGCTATATCAATCACAAATACGCCTACACGGTAGAATTCGACACAAATGAACTTATTGAGAAATCTATCAAGCACATTGACGAAAACCTATTTATCTCGCAGCTTCAGTATACTGTTTCAACTGGTGAGCAAATGAAGGTCATGGAAGCTTCTGCTATTGATCACGGAGATGCGTTTATGACTGCCAAAACACGGACGAAGACCTTACAACACGCCGAAACCAGTCAAGTAAAGTATGATCTTATCGGCAAGGTTGCGGAAGGCACAATTTTGACACGTAGAACCGTCGCAACTATTTTGTCGGGACTTAATCCTGTAAAGTTGACGATGTTCAGGTACAACCCGGAAGAGTTCATCACTAAAGTCATTAGGCTAATCAAAGAGCAAAAGGCTACCATGATTGTGGAGCATATTTCTTATGACCTCATTGAGGGTAATTATGGTAGCACGATCTTTACCACAGAAAAGCACTCACAGAGTATTGATAAGGCGTTCAAAGCCGAAAAGCACATACAAGACTATGTCTTCACGGACGGTATAGCAGAGCAGAGCGTAGAGCGCAGATTTGCCCAAGATCTCGACGACGCAAATGAGGTGTGTGTCTATGCGAAGTTGCCCAAGGGCTTTAAGATACCTACGCCAGTTGGCAATTATTCCCCTGACTGGGCGATTGCTTTTTATGAAGGAACGGTAAAGCACATTTACTTCATTGCCGAAACCAAAGGCACAATGGAAAGCCTGCAACTAAAGCCTATCGAACAAGCCAAAATAAAATGCGCAAGAAAGCTGTTTAATGAAATTTCTACCGACAACGTTGTGTATCACGATGTTGATAGCTATAAGAGCTTATTAAACATTATGAACACGCTGTGATGGGACATGATTACCTTGCAGAATTTAAAACATATCATTTACCAAATCAATGCGTAATTTATCACTCTTGCTCAGTTGAGAGGAATAAAAAATAAAACATTACTATTTACAGCATTATTTATACTCACCTCGTAATTGAATGAGGTGAATTTTTCTATAAAATTTAGAATTATATGGTAAAATAAATATATAGGTAACATTAAGGCCTTATCCAACTAACGGGCAGGTTATTTAAGTACTTGTTTGAGCCTAATCTAATTTTACTTCAAGAGATTATAAAGCTGTCTATATAATAGATTCAATCCAGTGATTACTTGATTTACTATCAAAGCGCAGAAGATACTGTATTTAAGAATGAGGAGGAGTTAGAATGTTGAATTTGCAAAAAGAATTTATGGATTTCCATGACAACATAAAGCTAGACGGTGCGAACAAAAACTTGCGTGAAAAAAGAGATATTCTTCTTAAGAAACTAAAAGAAAAGATTTCTGATGATGCAGCGACATATACAACACTCAATCAAGGAAGCTATGCGATGGGAACAGGAATTTTGCCGGAAGGTAATGATTATGACATTGATGTAGGATTACGATTTGATATTGATAAAGCTGATTACGATGATCCGATTGTACCCAAAAAATGGGTAAGAGATGCACTAGAAGGTCATACAAACAGCGTGGAGATTCGGCGTTCTTGTGTAACTGTTACTTATCAAAGCGAAGATGAACCACTCTATCATATAGATTTTGCAGTATATGCGAATTCTAATCCTGATGGAAAAATGTATATTGCAAAAGGGAAAGAATTTTCGAGTGAAGAAAATAGGATGTGGGATATTTCAGACCCACAGGGGCTTATTGATACTATTAGCAATAAGTTTGATAGTGACGATGCGAAGCAATTTCGCAGAGTGATTCGATATATGAAAAAATGGAAGACACACAGTTTTTCTTCCGATGGTAATGGAGCGCCAACAGGCATCGGTATGACTGTATTGGCTTATAATAATTTTAATATCAATAAGACTCATGATTGGTCAACAGGAAAAGATGTGTACGATGATTTTTCCGCGCTTTATTCTTTAGTATTGGCCATTAAAAACCAGTTTACCTATTGTTGGAATACAGAGGATGAATGTTACTATCATAAGATTTCAATTGATCTTCCAGTTGAGCCAAAAAACAATCTTTTTTCAAAAATGACAGAAAAACAAATGGAAACATTCTATCAAAAAACGTCAACAATGCTGGAAAAACTTGATGAAGTAAAAGATAAAACTAAGAAGTCAGAAGCCTGTGAAATTCTTGTTAAACTCTTCGGAAAGGATTTTCCTGTAACAGTTGAAAAAAGCATGGTTGGTACTTCGGAATCTGCGTGAGGAACGGATATGGATAAGGATGACTTTTTGCAACTAATCGAGTATCTAAATTTGTGGCGGAGCGTAAATTTCTCCCCCTTTACTTTTGATAATAATAAATATGTGGCTCACTTTCAGGGATCAGTTTCACTAAGCAATGGAACAACTCTAGAACTTAGAATCTTATTTCCAAAACGCTTTCCATTAGACTTGCCAGAATTTTATATAATTCAGAATGATAAATTTCGAGTGCATGTAGGGCCAGATGGAAAAATATGTTTGTTTGATATGAGCTCCATGCTAATACGGCAAGAATTGGTAGATCAGATTTTGATAGATTGTTTTGACCAAGCTGTGGATATCTTGAATGTTTTACCGGGTACTCAGCAATACACCAACGAGTTTTGTAGGGAATTTAATGCATATTGGTTTTCAATTTCTAAGAAGAAAGTCTATTCTTGTGTTTCTACTGATAATGTTAACTATGAGAAATATTCGATTCTGTTCACTAGCAGTGTCCCAGTTGTAGCAAAAACAAAAACTGATGCAGAAGAGATGGCGTACAACAGTCTACGAATGATTCATGCTGAAACGGACTTTGACAGAGAATGTCTTGTCATAAAATTGCGCCGTGGTAGCAAAATGATTCCGTTAAATAGAGAATACAAGTGGAATCTGGTACGCAACTATATATTGAAAAATGTATCATCATCAATTAAAAGATTGTTTCGTAAATTTATTGATAGGAATGTTAGAAAATACACAAGGTACATCTTTCTCATATATCCGTCAGAAATCGGAGATATATTATTCGGCTTCCAATTGGAATTTAACAATAATAGATACCTTAAAATTGCAAACTCTGCTGCGGCTAAAGTATCTCCTCTTTATGTCAAGCGAGTTGACTATGAATATCTGACACTTAGAGGAGGCAGTTATTCCTATTTGAAAACGAAGCGTGTTTTATTGCTTGGGTGTGGCTCAGTTGGAGGCTTTCTAGCAAATAATATATGTCAATTGGGTGTACTCAAAGTCGATATTTTGGATAAGGATATTTTCATGGCAGAAAATGTTCACCGACATTTTTTAGGGCTTGATGCGTTATCTGGAAACGCTACCAGATACAAAGCAGATTTGATGAAAACCCGATTGGAAGCAATGTATCCCTATGTTGAAATTAATGCATTGAACTATCAGGATCGCACTGTAGAGGCATTTATTCTCAACGAAGACAGACTGACAGAATACGATTTGATTATTTCTGCTCTTGGGGAGCCAACAATTAATCTCGAAATAAACCGCATACTTTATGAGCGCAATTTAAAGGTACCATTTATTTGTTGCTTCAATGAGCCTTATGGAATTGGTGGTCATGCTGTTGCTGTAAATATTGACCATAAATCTTGCTTGCAGTGTTTATACACAGATGCTACATCATCCGAGGTCGTTTCATTCCGAGGAAGTTTAGTTGCTCCAAACCAGAACTTCAAAAAAAATATATCTGGCTGTAGTAGTGCGTTTGTACCATATAGCTGTCTGGATTCACAACAAACAGCACTTTTAACAGCTCGATTGGCTTTAGACGTGCTGAATAAAAAAATCGATCATAATGTATTTAAAACATGGCTGGGACCATCTGATGACCTGGTATCTCATGGTTATTCAGTCTCAGCCTATTATGATGCACACCGTAAATCAACTGCCACTTCATTTTTTAACTTTGAAAATGGTCACTGTAAAACTTGTGGAGGAATAGATTAAGGAGCTATCTCATGAATTTTGTTTATAAAAGTGAAAAAATAGCTTTTCTTATCAGTGATGAGGTGGTGGCGAAGTATTATTCCTATATTGAAACCTATGATTTCAGAATTGAAAGTGGAGGGATAATTGCCGGACAACTGAACCCGGCAGAAAACCAAATATTAGCAACAGATATAACAGAACCTTGTGAGAAAGATAAGTGTTCAGCCTTCTCATTCAAACGATCTGAGTGCGGACATCAGAAAATAATGAATGATTTATGGGAACGTTCTGGACATACAAAAACCTATTTAGGAGAATGGCACACACACAATCAAAAATCGCCACAGCCGTCTTACATTGATATACGGAATTGGATTCACATTTCAAAAAGACAGCAAAACTCCCGGTGGCTATTTTTTATCATTGTAGGTACTGAAGAGATTGGAGTGTGGAACGTTGAAAATGGTAAAGTTATAAAGATGGTTAATGATAACAAGCCAGCAGGAGGGTGTGCTTTTGAACAAACTTCGAGATAGTATATTAAAATTACCCAGAAAAATATATTGGATATTGTTCCTTCTGTTTTTGTTAATTGATGCAATTGCTTTTGATTTTTCATCATTGTTGCAGAAAATTGAAATATGGGACATTGCAGCAGCGTATAATTCGCTGGTTTCTATCTATCCACAAATTACGCAGTTGGCGCATAACCTGAAATATCTGCTTTTGTTACTAACTATCATTGATGCTTGTTTATTAATATATAAACCCCGACTAATTCTGCTGAGTCAAACATCATTTTCACCAGATCTCGCGGATATTGAAGTGGACTTACATAAAAAATATCATATTGATGAGATAAGGCTTGATCAGAGTGATAAGATTATAAACTTCATTCCATCAGAAACTGCCATCGAAGTGCAAGATGACAAAGTGGTCGATATATTAAAAAAACGAAAATCGACATTACTTTGCTATTATGGAATTGCACATACTCCGTTGGTATTTAGACTTGGGTTTAAAATCGGAGATCAAAGCAATATTAAATTGCTCCATAAACGTAGAACCAATGATTCTGTATTTATGGAATGGAGTCATGAATTGGGAACTCTTACTATTGATGTGGAGGAATCGAATAAGTCTATTAAGTCCAACGAAATGATTGTTGCGATTTCGACATCCCTCAAAATCATGAAGCAAAACCTAAAAGTACTTCATCCAGAAGATAAGCATATAGTATTTTTTGAAAGCAGCAATTTGGGTTTTGACTGTATAACCAGTTATGTTACCGCTGAATATGCAAGAAATTTTATAATGCAAAAACTCCGTGATCTTGTGAAGAAATATGATATTCAAAAAATTCATCTTGTTATTTCATCGTCGGTAGCCTTCACTTTTTTCTTGGCACAAGCCTTTAGCCCACAGCATGAACCGATTACGGTTGTTTATCATTATCAGAACGGTACTTATCCTTGGGGTGTCTGCATGAATGATAATGCTAGATCTGCACTTGTAAAGGCGCGTGAATACAAGACTTAATGATTTTTGAGTAATATGCATACTTTTGATTAAAAAATAGTGACTGCAAATCGTTTGCAAAATTAATAAAAAATTGGTATAAGCTCAAATATCATAACTATTAGAATGTTGATCTATTGCATGGTTTTAGTTATTAATAGTATTTGGTATATAGTATAGAGCCTTTGCGGCATATAGCCGCTGAAAACCACATGAAACTGAAAATATTCATTAAAATAGTTTAGGAGCATTTTGAATGAATTTTGGTAGATCAATTCGCGTTTTTCTAATCGAGGGAGATCCGAATGGCCGATGGGTATGTGAACTGTCCAACTGGACGGGCAAGGCTTATAAGATTCCCAGGACATTAGTAAAGAACAGTTCTGACAGACAAGAGCTGTCAAACACAGGCATATATTTTCTATTCGGGAAAAAGGATGAAGACGGAACGAACCAAGTTTACATTGGGGAGGCAGAGAACGTTTTTGAACGTTTGAATCAACATCTTTTAAGTAAAGAGTTCTGGACTGAATGCATCGTATTCATTAGCAAAGATAACAATTTGAATAAAGCTCATATAAAATATCTGGAGAATCGGATATACTCCTTAGCTAAAGATGCAAATAGATATCAATTGGTTAATGCGAATACCCCAACACAATCTTCATTGTCGGAATCGGATTGCGCAGAGATGGAGGAGTTCATTGAAAATGCAAAATTACTAATGAGCGTTTTGGGGCATAAAGTTCTTGAACCCGCAATTAGCAATCATAATAATCAAGAGAATAATGACTATTATTTTATTCATGCTGCACGTGGTGCAGATGCAAAGGGCAAACCGGTAGCTGATGGGTTTGCGGTAACAAAAGGATCGACGGTTGCGACTCATGTAACAAGTTCCATGCCTTCCTCCTTAAAAAAACTGCGTAATAAGCTCATATCCGAAGGTGCTATCAATGAAAATTATCGATTTACTGAGGATCGAATATTTTCTAGCCCTTCATTGGCAGCAGCAGTTGTCATGGGCCGTAATGCAAACGGCAGAACTGAATGGAAAAATAAAGAGGGACAAACTTTAAAATCCGTTGAAACGGAAACTTATAACGCCTAGAAACGACTAGATATGAGCGTTCATTTTGTGTGAGGTTAGCATCAAGTCTAGTTCCTATGATTCTAGTTGAATGGGAGATTAATCGAAATGCACGCATCTTCATCACTTGAACAACAAAATATCGAAAAGTATATTTTCCAAATCATATGCAATGAATTGGGTGTAAACCTTGCAGCCAATCCGGTCGTTCCATGCGGAGAAGCGACGATTCGGCCGGATTTTTATTCTGATGAACACAGGATTATTGGAGAAGTTTATGCACATATTGGTTCATTAAAGCCACCACAAAAGAAAAAGATGTTAGCTGACATTCTAAAGATGCTTCTTTTAGAAAAGGTAACAAACCGTACATATCGAAAAATTATTGTGATCTGCGATGATGCGGTGTTAAAAGCGATCACGGGCAAATCATGGGGATCTGCTTGTTTTAAAGCTTTTGATGTGGAGATCATGAACATTGATATAGGGGAAAATAATAGGGAATTATTAACAACAGCTCAAAAAAGGCAATATAGATGAGCACGTACATGATTATTACTTTAGCAGGAGTTACAGCACCTTGTTTCATAACTACTGCCGTACCAACAACGCCATCATTCTTACCACGAAACGCCAATGAATAGTACCAGCAAAAGACAAAGTTGTTTCCCATCTGGCCGCACCTATGATATGCTCACTCCTAAAGTTATTTTTTTGACAGCTTGTTCCCCGAAATTTGAACAGAAAGGTGCTCCCAGATGACTGATCACAAAACAAACCTTAAGGTTGATGAATTTTTAAAAAAACCGAGCAAGTGGACGGAATGCTATGAGCGGCTCAGAGCAATTGTTCTTGATTGCGGGTTGACTGAAGATTTTAAGTGGATGCATCCGTGCTACACGTTTGATGGGAAAAATGTTGTGCTGATTCACGGGTTTAAAGATTATTGCGCGCTGCTGTTTCAAAAAGGTGCGCTGTTGAAGGATGCGCAGGGGATTCTGGTACAGCAAACAGAGAATGTTCAGGCTGCGCGCCAAATTCGGTTTACTCATGTTAAGGAAATCGTTGAAATGGAAGCAATTTTGAAAGCTTATCTTCATGAAGCGGTTAACGTTGAAAAAGCAGGTTTAACCGTAAAAGTTAAAAAGCGTCCGGAAGTGGGTATTCCTGTAGAACTGCAAAGTAAATTTGAAGATGATCCGGATTTGAAAACAGCCTTTGAAGCGTTGACACCTGGCCGGCAAAAAGCTTATCTTCTTTATTTTTCGCAAGCGAAGCGATCGGCAACGCGCGTGTCACGGATTGAAAAGTCGATGGAGAGAATTCTCATGGGCAAAGGGTTAATGGATTGTGTTTGCGGTCATTCAAAGAAAATGCCTAACTGTGACGGCTCGCATAAGCATTTTCAATAAATAAAAAAAGGGCAGCCCTGTTGATCAGCGGCTGCCCTTCATGATATCGACTTATTTTTGTTTTGCGTTGATCTCCGGATTCAGCTGCAACGATGGGGTGCGGCGGACTAACACATACGCGGCAATGCCGAGGATGAAGCCGATAAGGGCAAAGGGGACCCAAGCAAAGCCGAGATTAAAGAGCGGAAGATAGTTGCCTGCAAAGTGGATCAGCGATTGAATCGGTGCAGTCTGTCTCAAGATCGGCGGCAGCGCGTTGATCGTGTCAAATAACGCCGGAATCAAGGTGAAGGCCGTGGTTATTCGGTAAACGATCGGCGATTTCTTGAATAATGGTGAAAGGATTGATAAGAGAATCACCGTGATCGCGAGCGGGTACAGGAGCATTAAGATCGGCAGAGACCAGGAGATAATTTGTGTTAAGCCGACATTGGCAATGATGAACGAAATGGCACAAGTAAAACGCAGGAACGTTAAATAACTGATCCGCGGAAACTGCTTATGGAAATCCTGGGCAAACGCGGTGACTAGCCTCATCGCGGTAGAGAGGCAGGTGATCGTTGCCAAAGTGGCCAAGATAGCGCTGCCTACTGCGCCCATGTAATGATTGGCAATTTGACCGAAAACGATTCCGCCGTTTTCCGAAAGCTTGAAGTTTGTCAGACTCATGGCTCCGATCACAATCAGGCCAAGATAAATGAGTGCTTCAAAACCGATGCAGATGATTCCGGATTTTGCTGTGGCCGCAGCGATGGATTTGGGGTTGCGCACGCCCATCAGCTTAATAGAGGTGATGATGGTGACACCGAAAGCAAGGCCGGCCAGCGCATCCATCGTGTTATAGCCCTCAAGAAAACCATTGGTCAGCGCATTGTGAACGTAGTCACCACTGATTGCCACCTGTCCGGCATTTCCCATCGGTCTGAGAAAAGCGAAAAAGAAAATAATGAATAGCAAGATTAAGAACAGCGGATTCAGCAGTTTACCGATGACGGCTAGAATATGCGACTCACATCGTGATAAGAAATAGGTCAGTGTGAAAAAGATGGCTGAGTAGACGAGCAGCCAGATCCATTTGTGATCTGCCGAAACATAAGGAGCGAAGCCAAGTTCAAACGGTACCGTGGCCGTACGCGGCGTGGCGAACATCGGCCCGAGTGTCGCGTGAACCAAAATGAGAAAGATCAGTGCGTAATGACGGCCAATTGGTCGCGCAACATCATAGATACCTTCACTTTGGGTGATGCTGATGGCGATGATCGAAAGCAGCGGCAGCAGTGTGCCAGAAAGCAGGAAACCGATCGCGGCGTGAAGCCAATTGCTGCCTGCCAGTTGTCCGAGGTGCAGAGGGAAAATTAAATTGCCGGCACCAAAAAACATACCGAAAAGCAGTGATCCGATGGTCAGATAATGAATGAATGTCAGCTTAGGTTGCTGATTCTCTGTGTTCATGTGTAAACTCCTCCTTGAAAATATAAAAAAATAAAAACGCCCCATAAAAGCATCATCATGCTTTTAAAGGACGTTGGATACGCGTTACCACCTTTGTATGCGACGCCATCACTGGCTGCCGCCTCACCACGTACTGCCGAGCATTCGCTTCGGCAAGACGCTGGCACTGTAACGGGTGCTGCCGTTGAACACTTCATTCCTCGAATGTCGCATTCACCGCTCAAGGGCTACTTTCACTTTTAGTTAAGCCTGCTTCCTTTGCACCGGACGAAGCTCGCTGAAAGGCTGAATAAAAGCTACTCTCCCTATCATTGCATTTATTTGTTCACGAAATTTGAAAGTGTTTTTACCTTATACTCTTTTTACACAACTGTCAATGGCAAAAATTTCAGATGATCATTCAAATAAAGGATAGCGGGACAGTGTAATTCGAAATAGGCACTCATACACCTTCATTCTTTCTCCCTCTTGATCATCACACTCGTCCCTTTATCAATCTCAGAAACAACATCAATACTCAGAGAGAGCCGATCGGCAACTTCCTTTGCTAGGAAGAAGCCGAGACCGGTTGCTTTTTTGTCACGGCGACCGTTGTAGCCGGTGAAGCCGTGCTCAAACAGGCGCGGCAGGTCTTCTTCTAAAATGCCGATGCCTGTGTCGCTGATTTGGATGGAGTCCGGTGCAATACGGATGCTGACTTTGCCTTTTTCGGTGTACTTAACGCTATTACTGATGATCTGTTCGAGAGCAAAGGAAAGCCACTTTTCGTCTGTGGTCCAGGTTGCGTCTCCTTCGACGGTGACGCTCAGCCCCTTTCGAATAAACAATGGGGCAAACTTGCGCACGACTGCCTGAACAAGCGGCTTCAGTTGCACGTTTGTAAAACGGTAATCCGTCTGTTCATGATTCAAGCGCAGGTAATGGAGCAGCATCTCTAGATAGTTTTCTAACTGAAAGGTTTGCTCGTTTAATTCCTCAACCGTAAAATCGCGTGTTTGGCCCATCAAATCAAGTGCAGACAGCGGTACCTTCATTTGGTGACTCCACATGCGCACCACGTCGGTTAAGTCCTCATCAAATTGCTTGATCCAAGTTATTTTATTTTCGTAGTATTCCTTTTGCTCATCAAGCAATTGCAGCAAATCTCTTTCAGCTTGAGACTCTGGTTTTAAATCAACCTGGGGAACGACTTGATTGAGGCGTTCCTTATGGCGGTGTTGAAATCGATAATAATCAAAGCTGCCGAAAATGACGAGGAAGGTTGCACCGAACAGTAGACTTGACCAGAAGGTGTGCATGGGCAAATCACGAAGATAGAAGGTCAGGCTGATGATGAAAACGAAGAAAAGGACAGCGAAAAGATAGTGCTTTCGCTCACGCCAATACATAGCCGACACCTCGCACCGTTCCGATGTAGTCAAAGCCAATCGTGTTCAGCTTCTTGCGCATACGTGCAATATTGACTTGCAGAGCATTGGCATCGATGTAGTCATCGGATTCCCAGAGTTTGGCGAGCAGCACATCTTTGGAAACGGTCTGGTTGGGCTGTTCGAATAATGTGCGAAGTAATTTGGCTTCAGTTGGTGTTAGGTCTGCTTTGTCCTGTTCCTTTTTCAACTCTGTTCCTTCCAGTATGAACCCATTGAAGGTCAATTTTGTTTGAGAAAAATTGTAGGTTCGGCGCAGCAGGGCATTGATTTTTGCCTTCAATAACTCTACTGAAAACGGCTTTGTGACATAATCGTCTGCGCCCATGTTCATTGCCATAACCTGATTCATTTCATCATCAGCTGAACTGAGAAAGAGGATTGGTGTTGTTGAGTCCTTGCGGATTTCGGTCGTCCAATAAAAACCGTTAAAATAGGGAAGAGTGATGTCCATTAAGATTAGATCCGGCATTGCTTCTTGAATTTCTTTGGTGACACAGCGGAAATTCTGTACGGAAACGACGGTGTACTCAGTCAGCGCTGATCTCAATTGCTTCACAATGGCTGTATCATCTTCCACAATAAATATTTTTGTCATTAAAAATTCTCCCGTAGTGATTGGCTATCTTCATTCTACTGATTTTCACGACGCGGGACAAATGCGAAAAGGGCACCTCATGTTTGAGATGCCCTTGGCAGTTACCGTTCAACGATTCGATAATACGCTCGACTGGTTTGTTTGTAGATGATGTAGTAGACGGCTGCAACGACGGCAATTGTTCCCATGCTTGTCAGCAGCAACAAACCGAAGCGTGTCGGACCAAATAAACTGATCAGTTTCTGAATCATGATGAAGGCAAAGCCGAAGTGGACGACTGCTACGCCAATCGGCATGAAAAAGACGAGCAGCACTTGTGAACGAATCGTTTGCCGTACCTCTTTGCCGCTTAAACCGACTTCCTGCAGGATTTCGAAGCTGCGTTTATCCTGTTCCCCTTCAGAAATTTGTTTGTAGTAAATGATTAATGCGGTACCGAGAATAAAGGTGAATCCTAAGATCAGGCCGATGAACAGGAACCCGCCGGCAAAAGAGACAAATTGCTGATGCGTGTCCTCATAGCTTTGTAGAGAAGGTTCGGTGCCGCTTATCGCCTGTTCTTTTTCTTTGTCAATCCGTTGAATGGGCTTATCTCCATCTGCGAGGTATTGAGATAATGCCAGTCTGAGTTTCTTCGCATCCTTTGCGGTCAGGTCTGCATTAATGGTTGTGTCAAAGCCTAATGCATAATGACCGCCCACTGCCTTGGATGCAGCGTCTAAGACCGGTTGAATTTGTTCCTTCGAATTTACAATCAAAATCAACCAGTTTGATGCCGTCATGCTGATCGATGGAAAGTTACGGATTTCGCTTATTTTTTCTTTGATTTTAAACGTATGGTCACCGAACTTCACCTGATTTTCATTGAAGCTGCCGACGGCCGGGAAAGCAATTGCTTGATTGCCGAGCAGGTGAACCGTGTTCCCGGTTAGTTGTTCATAAGTGTCTGCGGTCATGAAGTTAACAGCAGTCAGATTTGAAAGCTTTTGCTTGTTCTCAAATTTGCCATGGTTCATCGCTCCGATCATACTTTCCGACAGTTCATAGACAATTTTATTATTCAGTCGTACTCCGTTTTCTTTCGCCACCTGATCAATGAATGTAGTGCTTCGCTGCTGTGTCGAATTAACCTTGATGATCGTGTTGCGAACAAAATAGTCGTCTAAAAATCCATTGATACTGGAGTAGAGACCGACTGTTGTTGCTAAGGTGACAAAGGTCATCGTGACTAAAATCGTTATATTTGCCAGTCCAACTGCATTTTGTTTCATGCGGTAAAGCATACTGGAAACGGTAATAAAGTGTTTGGGCTGATAATAATAATCTTTATTTTTCTTCTGCCGTTTGAGCAGCCAGATGGTAAAGCTCATGTAGAACAGGAGCGTACCGAAGATGACAAACAGCACGGCGATAAAAAATTTCGTTAATGCGTCGAGTGGAGATGTTACCGTTACGGCAAGGTAATAACCGATCGCTAAGAAAATGATTCCTAGTAACGCTAGAATCCAACGCGACTTGGGTTCTTTTTCTCCTTTGCTCGCATTGTGAAGGAGCTCCAAACTTGATTGTCGACGGATTGAGAAACTGCTGATGATCATCAGCAGCAGGTAGATACATGCAAAAGCCACCGTAACGATTACAACCGCAAGCGGACTCCATTGCAGATCAAAATAATGTTCACCAACGAGTTGAATGAGGAAAAGATAGAGAAACTTGGCAAGAATAATGCCTAAAATGGTTCCGGCAACCACAGTCGCAACGAACATCATCAGCAGCTCCAAAATGGAAATGCGAACAATCTGCCGCTTTTTCAGACCAAGAATATTGTAAAGGCCAAATTCCTTCGTTCGTCTTTTAAGTAAAAATCGATAACTGTAAATCATAAAGATAGTCGCAAAGATGGTCAGGACGATCAACCCTAAACCCAGCAACATTCCAAAATTTCCCCAACCGGGCAGCTTTTTCAAACTCGGACTGAACAAAATCGTCGCGACCATAAGATTCATGAGAAACATCACAACACTCGAAAGGCCAAATGGAAGAAAATTGCTCATGGATTGACGAATATTGCGACTGGCTAATTTCATGTAAAACAACTTATCTCACCTCGGTCCCAAGAAGATTGGTCATCGTCATGCTGATTTCTTGCATGAATTTGGATGCTTCTCGTTTTGCGCGGTAGAGCTGATGAAAAATGCGACCGTCTTTAATAAACAACACACGTTTTGCATGACTTGCCGCAATCGCTGAGTGTGTGACCATCAGAATGGTTTGTCCGGTATCATTGATCTCTTCAAGCAGAGCGAGCAAGCCTTCGCTGTTCTTGAAGTCAAGTGCTGCGGTCGGTTCATCTGCGAGAACAAGTTCCGGCTCGGTGATCAGGGCGCGGGCGATGGCGACACGCTGTTTCTGACCACCGGATAATTCAAACGGCTGTTTGTTCAGCAGATCAGCAATATTTAATTTTGGCGCCAGCTTATCTAAACGTTGCTCCATCACGCGAACCTTCTGGCGGCCAAGAACGAGTGGTAAGAAAATATTGTCGCGAACCGACAGGGTGTCAAGCAGGTTAAAGTCCTGAAAAATGAATCCTAAATGCGCGCGGCGAAATTCTGCCAGCTTGTTTTCTTTAATTTTGGTTACATCCTGGCCATTCAGAATAACGGAGCCTGATGTCGGTTTATCGAGTGTAGCTAATGTGTTCAAAAGCGTTGTTTTCCCCGAGCCGCTCTCACCCATAATGGCAATGTATTCGCCGTCCTCGACACTAAAGGTTACGTCTTGTAAGGCAATGGTCTTTTCTTTACTGAACCGTGTTTGGAATATCTTTTGTAAGTGATTGACTTGTAATAACATCATGATTGCACCTCACTGATTATTTTTCCTGATGCATTTAGTATACAAGGTCTTGTGCGGAGGCATCTGACAGTTCCGGCATGCAATCTTACAGATCTGTCAGCATTGATGCAAGCGGTGAGGAAAAAATGAAGTATTTCGCAGTGCAGGTCGGAATTTTTCGCCTATGAAGTCATATGCAGGAATCATTTCTCTTTCTGAAGAATAAGGTAGAGGAGAGGTGTTGCGACTTGCAAGTGACGGAAATTCCACGCTTTAATTTTATTGAATTGCAAACGGACCGGAACCTCGGTCATACCGAACACATTTACTTTGTGACAACGGATGTGGATGAGGCGGTTGATCACTATCTTCATAAGGTTCGCGAACACAATCCGTTTTACATGACCATTAGTTCGGTTGACGGCCGGATCTGTGTAGCCAAATCACATGGACTCAGCAGTGACAAGACCAAGCCGCGGATTATTCGAATGAACTCTGATTTAAACCCAAAAGCATGCAACTATACATTGTTTACGAACAAATTTATTAAAACGGTAAAAAGAAAATTGAGCTGATATGACTCTTGAGGCATGCCAATCGGTGTGCCTCTTTTTTGCATATAACTATGTTTTTCAAATAGACGTGGCAGATTCCCAATCCACACTTATCGGTTTGACGATCAGGTAAGCACCTAATCGGATAAATAGGCGGAAAAAGTTCGCTTAATTAGAAAATGAACGAAAAAATAGCTTAAATAGATGGAAAAATTCCCCTTATCGAATCAAAAAAACGTGAAAATGGAGGGTTTTGCGGTGCATAACCAGAAAAATTCCCCTTATGTACCCGCAAAACCAGCTCCATGATGCATATAACCGGAAAATCTCCGCTTATTTTACTCGTTACTTAATGCAGAACTAGAATGCTTAATGAAACAGTAGTGAGATGGATGAAGAGACTTTCGTTAACTGTAAAGGAATTTTCGTATGTAAAGGATCTTTCACTAACTGCGCATATGTCCTGTATGTAACGCGAAAGCCATCACGTCCTGTGAAAGTACGTCCTGTATGCAATGCGAAACCACCGCATCCTGCGGAAGTAAGGATCTGGTTATGCCTGGTTTTTCAAAAAAATCCTGTAAGAAGGTCTGACTACGTTCTTGTGGGATCCGTTTGACAGCTGTTATGATAGGAGCTAAAGGGGGAGTTGAGTTATGGCTGAGGAATTGCAAATGATCTTGCAGGTAATTAATGAAATTGATGCCAATGTCAAAGATATGTGCGTTGAAATGAACGAGATGAAACAAGTTATTGTTGAGATGAAGCAAGATATTGTTGAAATAAAACAAGATATCGTTGAAATGAAACAAGACATCACAGATATTAAACGTGAACTGAAAAGAACGAATCGGCGAATTGATGAGATGAGTGAGGATTTGTCCGACCAGATTAAAATGGTTCATGATGAATATTGGGAAACCCGTAAAGAAGTTCAGAAGATCAAAAAGAAAATCGGCATGTAATACAGCATTCATCAATTCGAAAAAGCTGCCTTCAAAAAAGACAGTTCATGATCTCAAATCTACTTTTTAAGCCGAACTTACTATTTCTCACCTTTGTACTCCAAAATATCTCCGGGCTGACAGTTTAAAGCCTTGCAGATTCCTTCCAAAGTTGAAAAACGAATGGCTTTTGCCTTACCATTTTTTAATATTGAAAGATTAGCCATGGTCACGCCGACTTTTTCGGAGAGCTCGGTGACACTCATTTTCCTTTTTGCCAGCATGACATCCAAATGAATGATAATCGCCATGTCATTCACCTCAGATCGTTAAGTCATTTTCTGATTTTATATCGATGGCGTTTTTTAAGAGCTTTTGAAGAACAGCGGCAAAGACTGCAACCACCATGCAGCCGAAAATGATGATTAGCCCGATGATGATCATCCCAGGTGAATCGTCTGCATCTGCCATCAGATAGATAAGTGGCATAAACACCACATAGAGGGCACCAATAATCACAGCACAGCGTTTGATAATCTTTAACGAAGCTACAGACAGTTCCGAAAATGCCTCGTTGTTGTCAATATACCTTAAAAGTCTTAACGTCTGGAACAGTGCGACGAAAAATATAATAGCTGTTGCGTATAATCCGATTAAAAAGGGATATTGCAAATAAGCCAACTTTGGATTTAATTCTGCAAAGAATGCAGTGATCTTAGGCAATACAAAGATACATAAAGCAAGAATAGGCAACCCCATAAGAAAAACGGAACACTTGAGAAAGAGGGTTTCTCGTTTCATAAAAAGCACCTCACACTTTTATTTGCCATTTGATTTTACCTCTCTTTTTATCGTTTATCAATAAATGTTTGTTAAAAGGCAATATATTACATCTCAGAGCAACATAGTTTGTAACAGCGTGGTTTACCCTTAATGCTTTTGCATCCGTATTATGCTGAATATGGAAATGTATATCTTTCCTGTGGTGACGATCAATTAAGTGAAACACTAGGAACGATTAAAAAGGATTTTCAATGCAATTGATTGATGTGCAAAGAGAAACATATATCCTGTGCGAGGATGTTTGTGAATTATCCTCAAATTGAAAAAGAAAAGCCAACGATATATGAGAAGCGGAGTGACAATAAAATGTCGAAATATTCACTTGTATCGTGGAGTTTTATTCTATTTAATGAAATTAAGAGAATCTGTAATTATAAAAATAGTAGTGGGTGTGAAATCTAATATGAACTTATCAACGTTTGATTTTGCTATTATTCGAAATTGGATGTACCGCAATGCTCGCCCTCTGGATCTAGCGAGATGGAAGTATCATTTTGAAGATGGTACTCAAGAAGATGTCCTAAATAGTTTATCTGTATATCAAAATCAGGATGGTGGGTTTGGTCATGCATTGGAGGCTGATTCATGGAATCCCAATTCAACACCAATTCAGACATCCACGGCTATGGAAATTCTTAGAGAGATTAATTTTGATGATCGTAATCATCCATTAATTAATGGAATACTGAAGTATTTAGAACGTGGAACTGATTTTAAGGACGGCAAGTGGGAAAATACCGTTTTGTCGAATAACGACTACCCGCACGCTCCATGGTGGCACACGGATTCAGATCGTGTGAGCCGAAAAGAGTATAACCCGACTGCTATTATTGCTGGATTTATTCTAGAATATGCGAGCAAGGGCAGCAACCTTTATTTAAGTCTTGTGGTATTAAGTCAAGACCTAGTTGAGATTTATTTCCGTGCTTTTCAATGATGATTTAAAAATGAGACAACACTAACCTAGGCCTTCAATAATTACCAAAATTTTGAAGGCGGTAAGGAGGCGGATCTTTACTGATTATCGGCGATTTCACCTCCCTTCGGAGTGTAAATCAGGTGGTCGCGAAGCAGCACGTCCACCAACCGAACCAGTTTTCTTGCTGTCAGTACGAGTGCGCGTTTATGACGAAACTTAGGAACTTCGTTGAATTTCTTTTGGTAATAGGCCCGATAAACCGGGTCACATCGCTTTACTGAATTGGCAGCTTCAATCAAGTAGTAGCGAAGATACTCGTTACCGGTATGCGTTCGTGGCGTGCGTTCTGCCTGAAAATTTCCGGATTGGGAGACTTTCCAGTAGAGACCGGCATATTTAGCAAGCTGAGCCTCATTGTCAAATCGATCAATCTGACCGATCTCGGCAATCAGACCGGCTGTGTATACCGGACCGATTCCTGGAACACTCATGAGACTCTGCGCCTCCGGGATGATTGCGTACAGGGACTCAATACTCTTGTCCAGCGTCTGAATTTGTTTCTTCAACCCGTCGATAATGCGGGCGTAACTGGCGAGAACAACGTCAATAGAATCCTGAAGGACTTTGCCAATACGATAGGAGTCACGAATCGCTTTTTGAATGGCTTTGGCCAGCTTTTCCGGATCACTGAAACGTCCTTTTCCGGCCTTGTTTAGGTGTTCAGCGAGGTCTTCCAACTTCATCTGGGAAATCTCGTCTAAAGACAGTGCATCGCTTAGGATGTCCATGATCGACGCGCTGAACACAGAAGTCGGAATTTCCTGAGTCAGGGTGTTGCACTTGTAGTATAGATTTTCTAAGAAGTGCTGTTTACATTCGGTCATTTGATGAATCAGCTGATAACGAGTTCGTGTCAGGCGCTGGAGCGCGACATACTTCTCTTCTTTGATCACCGGTACTTGATAGCGTTCAATGCGCAGGAAATCCGCAATACGGAACGCATCGATCGTGTCGGTCTTGTCCTCGTCAAACAGCCCTTTATAACGATGAATCATCGTTGGGTTGAGGGTCACGACATCCAAAGGCAGCTCCTTCAAGCTCGCGTCTTCATGAAAAAACACCGCCGGGTGAAAGCTGTAGATGGACGTGGACTCCATGCCGATCACCACCCGTTGATAGTGAACGGCTGAGTGGAACTTTAACACAAGTTCCTTAATGGCAGCGGCACCGATAAGATTGTTCGCTAAGGATTTTTGGATCAGCTTATTTTGGTCACTATCCAAAAAGCAAACGTCCAGTTTTTGTGAACTCACATCAATACCAACAAACAGTTTCATTGGGAAGGACCTCCTTTCCTGATCAATTTTGGAATAAGCTCGGATACTCTGTGATGTCCCCTAATTACAACTGCATGAACGCGACCTCGCGATCAGTAGACACTGGCTGCGCCTTCAAAGCTGCCTCATCCTGCTTCTGATGAGTTGAGCCGCGGCCGCTACATCTTGTGCGTCAGCATATCTGGCAGTTGCCTGGGCGGCAGACTTGAAACGTAGTAAAACTACAGGGGGAAAAAGCCTAGTCCAGTTGGATCCATTCCAATGAACAACTAGAGGATATCACGCAGTACCCGAGCTGAACAGGGATGACTATTAACTTCGAAACTTATTATACGAGGGGGGGTAACATTGCACAAGAGCTGTCAAACTCTTTTTTGCAAAACCCACAACTAGAAATGCACCCACTTTTGTGTGTGACCCATATGCTTCGTTATATCGACAAAGCGAATCTAGAAAACCAATTTGACTATTCCAATTTGGTCGATGTGCTAAGTCGACAGATAACCGATTTGATAAAAAAAGACGTAAATAGCTGGAACGATTATGGTTGTAGACCCTCCGTGTTTATCAAATCACCTGAAAGTTCTTTCTATAAGGGTAACGAAGACATTCTAGATAAAGAACTAGATTATATTATAAACACGAGAAACGCGGAAGGTATTTGGAATATAACATGGAACTGGAATAATTATATTAAGGAATTTGCAATAAGTGAAAATTGGTGGAAAGCGAATGTAGTTATTAAAAACATGCTACTGCTCCAGTCTTTTGGACGAATCGTAGAATCATAAAAATTTACTATTTTTCTAAAGTAGCTATATCACCCAGTACAACAGAAGATCCAAGGCCATGATTCACATAGAGTACTGACATTTCTTAGTTAACGAGGCTTATTGCACAGGTGGTCATGGGGAAACAGCCCTCCCGTCAGAACATGATTTTGAGTCATGCGCACCTGGTTAAACAAAAACACGGGCTGGATTATTCCAGCCCGTGTTTGCTTTTCTTTTTTCTTATAAAATATCTTCTAACGCTTCGACAAGCTTGTCCATTTCTTCTTCGGTGCCGATTGTGATTCGCAAATAATTGGAAATGCGCGGTTGATTGAAGTAGCGCACCAGAACGCCATGTTCACGCATTGCGTGGAAGATGACTTCCGCAGCTACTATTTTATGGCTTGCAAAGATAAAGTTGGATTGTGACGGGACAATACTGAAGCCGATGGCCTGCAGCCGTGTGATCGTATGTTCACGTGTCGCAATAATCTTTTGAGCCATGTCAAGATAATAGGCGTCGTCATCAATCGCAGCGATGGCACCTGCCATCGCGAGACGATCGATCGTATAGGAGTTAAATGAATTCTTTACGGTATTAAGTCCGTTGATCAGATCCTTTTGCCCGAGAGCAAATCCGACGCGAATGCCTGCAAGCGAGGAATACTTTGACAGCGTCCGAACAACGAGGAGGTTCGGATAGTCGTTAATGAGCGGGACAACCGTGGTACCGCCAAAATCAATATAGGCTTCATCGATGATAACGACTTGATCTTTGTTCGCTTCCAAAATGTTCTTGATCGATTCAATCGGCAGACCACGACCGGTCGGTGCATTTGGATTTGGAATAACAGCGCCGCCGTTCGGCTCACAGAATGCATCCGTCGGCAACGTGAAATCGTCGTTCAGCGGAATAATTTTCGGACTCAAGGAGCACAGGTTCGCGTACACCTTATAAAAGCTATAGGTAATATCGGCAAACGCGACCGGATTTTCAGCGGAGAAGAACGTCATAAAGCTGAATGCAAGTACTTCGTCTGAGCCGTTTCCGATGAACACCTGATCGGCATCAAGCTGAAAATGGTCGGCAATTTTGCTCCTTAATGCATCGCAATTCGGATCCGGATATAACCGCAATTGATCATTTGCGGCTTCTTTGATTGCCGCCAATACGTTTGCTGATGGCGGATATGGGTTTTCATTTGTGTTTAGTTTGACATACTTTCGATCCTTAGGCTGTTCCCCCGGAACATACGGATCGAGATTCTGGGTAAATTGATTCCAATAATTACTCATGGCGCACCTCACTCAATTAATCAACTGCGTTAGTCAACACTTTTATTAAGACAGTTTTATTAGATTAGTGAACTTCTCTTTACTATTATGCCGTATTATTGAATAAAAGCAAAAAGAATTATTATAATTCCGACGAAGATCACAGGACGGACGCACGTGTTGCATTATAATAGAATTAAGTTTTTTTCGAAAAAGTCTAGTAATGAATTTAGGAGAATGGATAAATGGTACGTGCTATCTTTTTATTTCTCTGTGCCGGGTTGGCCGAAATTGGCGGCGGCTATTTAATCTGGCAGTGGCTAAGAGAAGGAAAATCAATATATTTTGGCCTTGCCGGCGGGGTCGTTTTGGCAGTCTATGGGGTCATCGCGACGTTACAGGCATTTCCCAATTTCGGCAGAGTATATGCAGCTTACGGCGGCGTGTTTATCGTTTTATCGCTCATTTGGGGCTGGGGTGTCGATCGTCATGCTCCGGATCTTTATGATTGGATCGGCGCATTTATATGTATCATCGGTGTCTCGGTGATTCTTCTTGGACCACGTCATTAATCACTTCAGGGCATTATTGTTCACTCTGAGCATGAGTTGTCGTACACTAATGATGAATTGCGGAGATTTAACATTCTGTGTCACTTTCCGATATACTTAATAATACTAGCGTTGCATAAAAATTAGTTCCTTAAATATACGAATATTCAGAATTAGATTGGATCTTCCTGAATCAAAAAACTCAATAACCACTCAAGAGGTGATCCTATCCATATTTACAATATTATCCAATTAATTCAGAGACAACAGCGACTGAACCTTTTTTCTAGGTAACCTTTGGTTTCTTTTGAAATTTAATACGCTGAATCAGTTTTTTGCCGGATTGCCAAAGCAATGCCTTTAACCATCGGTTAAGTTGAAGCAGTGAGTGCTTTGTCTCTGTTTCCTGTTGAATGAGTACCATCAAACAGTGATAAATCAGCGCAAGATAGATTTGGTTTTGAATCGCTTCTTTGCTTTTTCCATAAAACTTTTTGATACGCACATGTTGTTTGATCCATTTAAAGAACAGTTCAATAGCCCATCGGGCTTTATAGATTTCGCTAATCTCTGTTGAAGCAAGATCAAAACGATTCGTCACAATACGTATCATTTTTCCTTGATCATCTAGCACGGTAATTAAACGAAAAGCGTTGTCTGCCCTGTGTAATACGTCACCTAATCGGATCATTTGATCCGTGATGATGCCGCTATCTTCTGGAACATCATAAGAATGAAGCACTTGAGTCACTGCATTCTTTTTCAAACGAGAGACGAAAAACATTCCCTCTTCTGAGAAACGATCAAATGCCTGATAATCAATGTAGCCGCGGTCGAAAACATACATGGCATTCTTTTCATCTACAAGGACGTCTAACTGTGTTCGATCATGAACTTGAGCGGTTGTAATGACGGCTTTTTCAGGGAATATTTGTCCCTTACCCATAAATGCCAACCGAAGATGAAGTTTGACACCGCTTTTCGTTTTTCGAAAATGAGCCCATGGAAATTGATTTGAATTCAGCGTGACTGTAGTAGAATCCACTATTTTAAGAGAATTCGTGAGATCTGGTTTCTTTTTTTTCTTGATTTTAGCAACAAGTTCAAGAAAGATGTTCGCTAGAAGCTGTGAATCGACCGCATTATTTTTCCTGGATAACTGAGCCGCACTGATGGACGAAAAGCCGATTGCTTCTTGTAGCTTATCATCCAAAACACGAGTTGAGAGTGAATGCAGACTGTCTTCTTGGTGAAGATGTGCGTATAAGAAAAGCAAGATATAGGCTTTAGTTGTCAGCTTTTTTACGTATTTATCGCTTTGTTTTTCCTTGACCGTTTGGTCAAGTTGTTGAAAATTAATTGGATGTAACCATTGTTTAAATGAAGAGAATTGTGTATCCTTATCCATGCGTAGTCCTTTATTTTTGGATTTGGATAGGAATCACCTATTCTTCCATTATAAAGGATTATTTTGTTTGGAAACCACTATATTTTTGAACATTCATAGTATTATGAATGATTAGAAATAATTAACGCAACGCTAGTAACTTAATAACGACAATAGGATTAGATCGAAAGAACCACTTCATCTGAAAATTAACCTCCGAAGAGCATCCACAAAAGTACGGAAATTCTAAATAGATCGAGCAGAGACAGATAAAAGCAAAGGGTTATGGGGTTGAATAAATGACGACGATTGATGAAAAATTACCGATAGGCGTCGCATATCAAGAAATGATTCTTGATGCGGATGGTTATCCATATGATTTTGTTTTCTTAAAAACAAATGAGCAATTTAAGGAAATGCTCGGTTTGAAGCATGTGGAGATTTTGGGCAAACGTTTCTCTGAAGTCATGCCGCAAATTGGAAAAGATCAGTTTCATCATCTCCTTCAACAGCTTGCAGATGTGGCACTTCATGGTGGAACGAAGCTATTCGACATCACTTCAACGATTATGAGGCATCGCTATAAGATCTGTGAATATTCATTTGAAAAAAATAGATTTTGGACGAATATCGTTGATGCTTTTCCAAAACAAGAATCGTTTCTTGAATTGCAGAAACTTTCAGAAGTAAATAATGGAAATGACCAAGCATTTAGTCAAGCACTCGAACGTGTTCCGCTCGCAGTTACTATTGTCGCATTAAGCGGAAAGATTCTCTACTTAAATGATAAGGCTAAATCATTGTTTGATGTGGACGATTTTTTCATTCAGAACAAACAAGCGTACCATTTTTTTGCTAATGAGAAGGATAGTGAAACATTTATTAATCGGATTTCATTGCAAAAAGTTTCCCAGAGTGATGAAGTATTACTAAGAAAAAGTGATGGCACATTATTCTGGTCGAGATGCGATTCGATGCTGCTCACATACCATAGTGAACCGTGTATTTTATCTGTTCACCAGGACATTACAGAACAGAAGAATTTGGAGATGTCTGTTGTTAATAGTGAGGCCAATTACCATTTGCTCTTTGACAATGTGTCGGAAGCAATAGTTGTCGCACAAAACGGCTATGTGAAAATGTGTAATCACTATGTTCAAGAAATCACCAAATACAGCCAATCCTATCTCTTCTCCAGACCATTTGCAGACTTTATAGCGCCGCAAGATCGGGAACCTATAATGATCAATCATTATAAACAAATGAGTGGGAAACGAAACGGCTCGATCTCACGTTTTCGTATCTATACAGCTGATGGCGAGCTCCGGTGGATCGCGATGAAGTCGGTACGTATCGATTGGGAAGGCAAGCCGGCCAGCTTGAATTTTCTGAGTGACATCACGGATCAAAGGCAAATGGAAGAAGCTCTTAAATTAAGTGAGGAAAAATACAAGGTCATTTTTGAAAATTCTACTGAGGCTATATTTGTCATTCAAAACAATAGAATCCGGATTGCTAATCCAATGACAGTACGTACTTCCGGTTATTCATTAGAAGTACTCCTGAATACGGATTTTTCTCAGTTTATTTTGCCTGAGGACCGGAGTAAGTGTATTCTAGCTTACAAAAAAAGATTAGAAACCGATAACGAAAATTCAAAATTCAGATTGCGCATTGTAAAAAAAGACGGTTCCATTATTTGGACACAGGCAAGCGGCACAAGGATCAGTTGGGATGGGGAGCCGGCTGTGCAATACTTTGTTAACGACATTACGAATCAGGTTAAGGCGGAACAAGAACGAAAGAAAAGCGAAGAAAAGTATCGGTTGATTGCCGAATACGCATCCGATGTGATTTGGGTGTACAATTTTACCCATGAATTCTTCGAGTACATTAGCCCTTCGGTTAAAAATTTGCGGGGAATCACTCAGCGAGAAGCAGAAAATCTAAGCCTGGAGAAAACTTTTGCCCCGGACTCGCTACGCATTCTTAAGAATACAGTCAGAGAAAAGGCAGAAGCATTGCGTGAATATCAAGACAGGTCCAACACATTTATCAAAGAGCTGCAACAATATTGTGCCGATGGAAGCTTGATTTGGACGGAGGCATCCATTCGTCTGCGTTTTAACGAGAAACGAGAACTTGAAGTCATTGGTGTTTCACGCGAAATAGGGGAGAGAAAAAAATCAGAAGCGAATATTGCCTATTTAAGCTATCATGATCAATTGACGGGACTCTATAATCGACGATTCTATGATGAAGCGTTAAAGCGTTTGGAGCAGTCCGCAAATGATCCTTTAACCCTGGTGTTGGCTGATGTTAACGGGCTTAAGTTAACAAATGATGCATTCGGACATCAGGCAGGCGACGATCTTCTCATCCGCATTTCTCAAATTTTGAAAAAGGATAATGGAGCTGACGATATCATCGCACGCGTTGGCGGGGATGAATTTGTCATGCTTTGGCCGAATGTTGATGAGGCAGAAGCGGAACAGAGGATTGAGCGAATTCATCGTCATCTGCATGCAGCGAACAGTGTCCACCACACTGTTCTCTCTGTCTCATTTGGATGGGCGGTTCGCAAATCTGCCATAGAGACGATGACTTATATTTTTTCCGAGGCAGAGAATAACATGTATCAGCATAAACTGTTTGAAGGCAACAGTATGCGCAGCAGAACGATTAATATGATCACCAATACATTGTATGCGAAGCTCCCCTCAGAAGAGCGCCACGCGCAGAGGGTGAGCAGACTTTGCATGGAAATCGGCCGGAAATTGCACATGGATGCAAACGATTTGAATGAGTTGCGAACAGCGGGCCTGTTTCATGACATCGGGAAGATCACGATTGAAGATAGTTTGTTCAAAAAAGAACATCTGACCGAGTCAGAATGGGCACGTATTCGACTTCATCCGGAAAAAGGGTACCATATTTTAAAGTTATCCAATGAATTTATGAGCATATCCCAGTTTATCCTCTGCCACCATGAACGAATGGACGGGAAAGGCTACCCGCTTGGTTTAAAAGGCGAAGAGATTCCATTGCCTTCAAGAATTATCAGTGTTGTTGAGGCTTATGACTCTATGGTTACCGATCAGCCCTATCGACAAAAAATAGCGCAGCACAAAGCAATTGAAATTTTGAAAAAGAATGCGGGAACGCAATTTGATCCCGAGATCGTCGATTTGTTTGTTACAAAAGTGTTGGCTGCTGAGTAAAAATAGGTCTATAAAATCAGGACAGAGCTTGTTCAGTACTCAATTTTAAACGAAAAAAAGCCGAAGTATCGGAGCGGTTATCCGCACAATGCTTCGGCGTTAAGTATTCATAAATTCGGTTTAAATCAGAGAATTTCTTTGCCCTTTTTAAAGACGCGTTTTTCTTCTTGAACACTTTTGATATCGTCAAGCGGATTTCCATCGAGAACGATGAAGTCTGCAAATTTTCCCGCTTCAAGGGTGCCGAACTCATTGTCAATTTTCAGCAGTCGAGCACCATTGACGGTTGCCGCTTGCAGTGTCTGAAGCGGTGTGCAGCCTGCCTCGACCATGAGTTGGAGTTCGAATGCCGAGTCGTTCCTAAAATCATTGTTCGGTGTTCCGGCATCGGTCCCCATCGCCAGCTTGACTCCTGCCTTGGCAGCCTTACTGATACTCTCAATATGTGCTTTTTTCACTTCCCGCGCGACGTCAAGCATGAAATCGGGAACTTGTCCCTCGCCGCGATCAGAGATCCCGTAAACAGCAATTAATGTCGGAACGATAAATGCATCTTTCTCAAGAAACATTTGGATCGCCTCGTCATCAAGATAAAAAGCGTGTTCGACTGAATCAACACCTGCGCGCAGTGCATTTTTAATTCCTTCGGTTCCTTGGGCGTGTGCATTAGCGGTTCTGCCTTTGTGGTGTGCTTCAAGAACAGCGGCACGCATCTCTTCTTCGGTCAGCTGAACATCGTCAGGAGATTCGCCGCCGAATGAAACACCGCCGGTTGCCATCAATTTAATATTGTCGGCACCATTCTTCAAGGCACTGCGTGCTGCCTTCCGTGCCTCGTCAGGGCTGTCCACTTCGTAGCCGATGGTGCAAAAGTGGCCCCCGGTCATCGCAAGCGGGCGTCCTGATGCACAGATACCCGGTGACAGAATGTGGCCTCCCTTTTCCAGCTTCGAAAGTTCAATATCGACGTCAAAGTCTGCGCCTACATCGCGAATATAGGTGACGCCATGCTTCAAAAGATCTTGCAGATTATCAAGTGCGATCTTCGTTGCAAGAATCGGTGTCAATTTAGGCGATCCAAGCGGTTCGAGCTTTCCGGATACATCAGAAGTGATATGTGTATGAGCATTAATCAGACCTGGCATGACGAATTTATTTCCCAGGTCAACGGTCCGGTCTGCTTTGGATGGGGCATTTGTCCCCGTCTCGACAATTTTTCCGGTTTCATCATCGACGACAAAATACGCATTAGGTTCGAAGCGGTCTGTGATTCCGTCAAACAGCGCAAAATGATGATAAAGTGTTTTTGACATTGCAGTAGCCCCTCTCACTTAAGCATTAGATTAATTTCAAAAATATTGAAGCGATAATTACCGAAGCAATGGATACAGTAGCAAATCCGCCAACCAGCATTTTCGGAAGAATATTTTCAAGAAGATATTCTTCTTCATCCGACGTGCTTGAATTGTTTTTGCAAACTTCCGTAGTCAATATGTAGTCTGCAGGAAAACCAAATAGTGCGGTGAGTGAGCATGCGAATGCCATCGGTCTGCTCATTCCAAACGGTTTTGCGAGAATAAGAGATGCTAGATACATTCCTAGTATACCAAGAATAATTAAAACAACAATCTGAATAATGATCTGTGCCAACATGGATGGTGTTGTCAGATTTAGCTGTGAAAAGACATAGGCTAACAGTCCGTAAATCAACCAATTAAAAACGCCTGCACGATTTAACGCGTTGGTTTCAAGAATACCGAGTTGATGTGCGATCACACCGAAAATGAGACAAATGACAAATGAATTAATGATGCCGTGCATTAATTGAGCGACATACAGACTAAGGAGCGCGACCAGTGCGACACGGACAAGGATAAATGCAGAGGTTTGATAATCGTCCGGAAGCCCGAAAATACGTTTCTCCGATGCACTGTTCGTACCGTTCATTGTCATTTTTTGACGGTTCGGGTCTAGTGTGATTGATTCGGTACGGAACTTATTGATCAAACGCTGACTTTCTTTTTTCAGCATCATTGATGTAATTGGGTAGCCGATCAGACTGTGGGTGATGAACATGGAAACCGGAAGTGCGACCAGGGTAGTAATCCCGGCGGCTTTAAGCCCGTCGGTCATCAAGAGTGCAGCAACCAGGCCGCCGGTCAGTGGAGGAACAGCGGCAACGACTGTATGCCAATCGAAAATTAGAGTGCCGATGGTCAAGGTGAAAAGAATGGTTCCACAGACGCCTAGAAGGGCAATGGCTACGGCTTTCCACTGAGCAATAAGCTGTTTCAGGTTCATTAATGTGCCTAGATGTACTAATAGTAGTGCGATGCAGATTTGGACAAACTCTGTATTGTAAGATGCCTGTGTGACGACATCCTTAGGAATAAATGTCCAGAAGCCGATGATAAAAAGTACGGCTGTGACAAAAACGGATGGAATATAAGCTTTTGACGCTGTTGACACCCATTCTCCAATAAGCATGAAGAGCATGACTGCCAGAAAACAAAGTAAAAACGACATGATTGTGCCTCCCAAAGATGTAAAGTGTTTAATAAGCTAAAGTGTTAGTAAATGTTAACACCAGGTACCAAAAAAATCAATAATATATTTGTATGATAATAATTTATTTTAGTTAAAATTTTATGAAGCAAGTGAACAATTTGCTGATATTTATGGATACTTGCACTTCTTGATCGAAACGCATACAATAAGAGCATTAAAAGTACTAAAGTATACAAGCATTGAAAAGGACATGAGTTGTTGTGATCGTTCTCAGAGAGGGAAGCCTGCTGCGAACTTCCCAACGAAACACAATGAACTTACCACCTTGGAGCTTCAGCGATGAACGATGTAGTAGTCGCTGACGGCACAGCCGTTATCTGATCAAGTGTCGCGACCTCGCGCGGGTTGCGGAACAAGGGTGGAACCACGAGCTTAAACACTCGTCTCTTATTAGAGACGGGTGTTTTCTATTTTTCAAAGGAGTGAAAGTTATGTCATCCGTATCATTAACCTTTCCCGATCAATCGGTTCGGGAATTTCCAAAAGGCGTTACTGCGGAACAGGTCGCAGAATCAATCAGTTCAAGCCTCAAGAAAAAGGCAGTTGCAGGTAAAGTCAACGGCAATCTGTATGATTTGACCCGCCCGATTGAAGAAAATGCAACGCTTGAAATCGTCACACTGGACTCTGAAGATGGTCTGGAAATCATGCGTCACAGCTGTGCGCACCTTTTGGCACAAGCATTAAGGCGGATCTATCCGGATGTTAAGTTAGGCATTGGACCGGTAATCAAGAATGGCTTCTATTACGATGTTGATATGGAACATTCATTATCCAAGGAAGATTTCCCTAAGATCGAAAAAGAAATGAAAAAAATTGTAAGTGAAAATCTGCCGATCGTGCGTAAGGAAGTCAGCCGCTCAGAAGCCATCGATCTTTTCAAGAGGCTTGATGACCATCTGAAGCTTGAGTTAATTCGCGACCTCCCTGAAGACGCAACGATCACGATCTATTCTCAAGGCGAATATGTTGATCTTTGCCGCGGACCGCATCTTCCGTCAACCGGCAAGATTAAAGTGTTCAAATTGATGAACGTATCCGGTGCTTACTGGCGTGGCAACAGCGATAATGAAATGCTGCAGCGTATCTACGGAACCGCGTTCTTGAAGCAGAAGGATTTGGATGCACATCTTCATTTCCTTGAAGAAGCAGCAAAACGAGATCACCGCAAGCTGGGCAAACAGTTGGAACTGTTTATGTTCTCTGAAGAAGCACCTGGCATGCCGTTCTATCTGACCAATGGGCAAATCATCCGTACGGAACTGGAAAACTTCTCGCGTGAATTACAGCGCCAGGTGGATTACGACGAAGTGCGCACGCCATTGATGATGAATCAGAGGCTGTGGGAAAACTCCGGCCACTGGGATCACTATCATGAAAATATGTATTTCACGAAAGTGGACGATGTGAACTATGCACTCAAACCAATGAACTGCCCCGGCCACATGTTGATTTATAAGGATACCTTGCATTCCTATCGCGATCTGCCGATTCGTATTGCAGAATTCGGCCAGGTGCACCGTCACGAATTGAGTGGCGCGCTGAACGGCATGTTGCGTGTCCGCACGTTCTGTCAGGATGACGCACATATCTTTGTTCGCCCGGATCAGATCGAAAGTGAAATTAAGAATATTTTCCAATTGATCGGCAAGATCTATAAAACATTCGGATTTGAATATACGGTAGAGCTCTCAACCATGCCTGAAGATCACATGGGCAGCTTGGAATTGTGGCAGCAGGCAGAAGCAGGATTAAAGCATGTACTTGAAGCAATCAATCAGCCATATACGATCAATGCTGGCGACGGCGCGTTTTACGGTCCAAAGATTGACTTCCATATTAAGGATGCCATCGGACGTGAACATCAATGTGCAACGATTCAGCTCGATTATCAAATGCCTGAGAAATTCGATCTTACGTACATTGATGAGAACAATGAAAAGGTACGGCCGGTCGTTATCCACCGTGCCATTTATGGATCGCTTGACCGTTTCTTCGCCATCCTGATCGAACACTTCGCCGGTGCGTTCCCAACTTGGCTTGCGCCGACACAAGTGCAGTTTATTCCGGTCGCAGATGTGCATATTGACTATGTCAAGAAGCTTGTGACCGACATGAAAAAGGTCGGCATTCGTGCTCATGCCGATCTGCGCGGCGAGAAGCTTGGTTACAAGATTCGTGATGCTCAAACGCACAAGATTCCGTATATGCTGGTAATCGGTGATCAGGAAATCGAGCAAAACGCAGTGAATGTCCGTAAATACGGCGAACAGGATTCTAAGACGGTCGCCTATGATGTGTTCAAAGCGGATATTCTGAAGGAAATTAAGAACAGAGTTACTCCCGTTCCGAAGGCTTGATCAACGCAGATCAATTGAATAGAAGAGAGAAGCAGGTGGAGTGACTCCACCTGCTTTTTTTAGATGAAATTATTCAATGCACGAAAAGTAGGGATCAATGCACGAAAATCCCGGTTCAACGCATAAAAAAGAGTCCAGGCCAAGTCCATGCATGAAAACTGAAATTCAATGCACGAAAAGTAGGGATCAATGCACGAAAACCAAGGTTCAATGCACGAAAATTTCAGTTCAACGCATAAAAAAGAGTCCAGGCCAAATCCATGCATGAAAACTGAAATTCAATGCACGAAAAGTAGGGATCAATGCACGAAAATCAAGGTTCAATGCACGAAAATTTCAGTTCAACGCATAAAAAAGAGTCCGAGCCAAGTCCATGCATGAAAACTGAAATTCAATGCACGTAAAGTAGGGATCAATGCACGAAAATCAAGGTTCAATGCACGAAAATTTCAGTTCAACGTCCCAATCCAGTTCTGTTTGTACGATCAAAATAAAAAATCTCCGATGTCGCTCGGAGATTTTCATCATCTTGTTTTGTTATTGCTGCAGATGAGGCATCTGAACTTCAATAATCGGTTTGGTAAACAGTCTGACAGGGCGGCTGGCGAGAAAATAACAGAGCGCAAGCGATGCAGCAAACAGAAATGAATATTGATATAAGTCTTGAATGTTGTCATAAATCGGGAACAAGACAAACGTTTTGATAAAAAATCCGTGAAGCAGATAGATGTACAATGTATTTTTTCCGAGTGTTGTAAAGGAAAATCGTTTCTTCGGAATCAACGCCATAAAAGCGAAAATTGTAATAAAGGATACGGTGTATACAGCAAGACGTGTGAGCCCGCCTTCCACATTCGACAGTCCAAATGCGTGATACGACGAATCATGTAGAACCCAGTCCTGAAGGTCTTTAGGGAAAATGAAATGACAGGCAAGGTAAACGCCCATTAATACAAATAGAGAGCTGATTCGAATGGAAGTACGCGTCAACAACTCTGTGAAATGCTCCTTCTTCAATAAATAGCCCAGATAGAAGAAGGGGAAGAATGCAAGTGTACGGGAAATGCTGTAGTCTGTCCCAAATGAATCTATGAAACCGGCACCGATACCCATCATGACTGCAATGGGAAAGCCGAGTTTTCCAAGCTTTGAGAACGGTATGATCATCAGCTTCCAGCACAACATACTAATTAAAAACCAAAGTGTCCAGTGCGGGGACACTAAATCAATTTTAAAGGCTTTTGTATATCCGGTCACATAATAGAAATAGGAATAAATAATCTGGAAAATTAAGTATGGAGTAATCATCTTTATGATCGAGTTTTTCACATAACCTTGCTTGTTGAAATGCTTCGAAAAGAAGCCTGAGATAAGGATGAACGCAGGCATATGGAATAAAAAGATAAACGTGTACAGTGAATAAATCTCAGGTATATCGGATTTAAGATTCGTTAGGCTGTGTCCGAAAACGACAAGCAAGATTAAGAAGAATTTGGCGTTATCAAAATAACTGTCTCTGATTTTCGTCATCAGTTTCTTCTCTCCCTTTTGATTAATGATCATTAGAAAACTTGGCTTCGCCAAGCCTCTGACGAAGGCGAAGACTTAGTTGCACTTACACTAAATTCCTCTAAATCTTTATACTTTCTTATTTGTGTTAGAAAACTTGGCTTCGCCAAGCCTCTGACGAAGGCGAAGACTTAGTTGCACTTACACTAAATTCCTCTAAATCTTTATACTTTCTTATTTGTGTTAGAAAACTTGGCTTCGCCAAGCCTCTGACGAAGGCGAAGACTTAGTTGCACTTACACTAAATTCCTCTAAATCTTTATACTTTCTTATTTGTGTTAGAAAACTTGGCTTCGCCAAGCCTCTGGCGAAGCTGAAAACTTAGTTGCACTTACACTTCCCCTAATTCTTTATACCCTCTTAATGTAAAAAGTTCGTTTCCTTTTGCGTCAAAAATGCGGTTGTCATGAAGTGTTGATGCGAATGCAAAAAGGATGTAACACTGTAACATACGGTCAATGGATTCAACTGTTTCTACGGTTATTTTCACAATGAAACTTTAATATTTGATTAAAAAATGGGTGCCGTATAGACTAAAATTTCGCGCAAAAAAACTCCTTAAGTATCCCTTGCCTTTGCTCCGGATCAGTTCCGAAGCGAAGAGAAATTAAGAAGTAAGATATGCTATAGCACATTTAAATAATGGGTTCAATCCGCCTAAGCGCATTAAATCTAAATTGCATTTTTCACGAGAATAGCGGAGGGTTCTTAACCATTCAATGATGAATAACGAAAAAAACAGCCTCAGTGAGAGGCTGTTTTTGACTGAACGATTTTCAGATTTCGGATAGTTTTTTTAGGTGTTTCTCGGAAATAGCCTGAACCTTTTTAATCCGGTTCGTGTATTTCTCGATGCCGCTCAGTACATCGGTATGCATCCATACATTGACGATTTCCAGAGCGATTCCTGAACCGATGATTTTTCCACCAATGCATAGCACATTACTGTCAGTGTGCTGACGGGCAAGCTTTGCACAGAACGGATCTTGACAAACAGCGGCATTCAAACCATAGATTCGGTTTGCGATCAGTGCACTCCCATATCCGACGCCGTCGACAAAGATGCCACGGTCTGCTTCGCCTTTTGCGACTGCGAGCGATGCGGGATAGACGTAGTCGGACAGATCGCAGGATTCCTTGCTGTCTGTACCGAAATCAATCACTTCATGGCCTTCGTTTTCGAGCCAAGCTTTAATTTCGCCTTTTAATTCATAGCCGGCGTGGTCACTTGCCATTGCAATTTTCACATTCATACCTCCAAGGGATTAACGATCATATTTAGTCTTTCAATCCTTATTATAATATATGTTTTCGTGAAGTTAAGAAAAAGCAGACCTTATTATGAAAAGTTAGTCGAGAAGAATGCCGTTATCGTAAACATAAGGATGACTTGGTTCTTTAATTTGCGTTACCTGTGCATGAGCGAGTACGGGAATCGTGCTGCCTGATTGCTTCATTGTATTAATGGTACCGCGGACACGAATCCAATTATCCTTCTTTAAATCGGCAACATTTCCTTCTGTACGTATTCCATATACTGAGGCATCGGCAATGCAGCAAGAGATATCGAATCGTGCGGTGACGATCTCATGAGCAGGCACTTGTTTGTCACGATAGACAAACCCGGTCATAATGAACTGCTTTCCTTTAAAAGCATTCGGGTCCTGCTCAAGCATATTTAAAATATATGTGTAATGGGAATCGTCGACTGTAATGATTTTCTGCTTAAGCAGTTTCTTTTTTAACGCATTAAATTGTTTTTGGCTGATCGGATTTCTCAGTGCACCGGCGGGTTTGACAGATCCTGATTTTTTTGCTGTGCTCTGAACAGATGGCGCTTGTTTCATAGCTCGGTTTGCAGCCACATCACTGCCCAAGGTATGGTTCGGAAAAATGAACCCAGAGAGGACGGGTAAAAAAAACAGACAAAAGAAAATGAATGAATGCAGCCCTTTTTTGGGGAGGGCATGCGCGTGTTCATGCTCGCAGCCTTCACAATGGTTATGATCAGGGGGCAAGATAAAGTGCATGAAGCTGAGCAGAGCAAGAACAACGATGGCTATCTTTGTGTAGCCTTCAAGTTTCGGCGATAAATAATATTTAAGATCACCATAGAGTGCGAGCCGAAAGAGAAACAGTGCTATTCCTCCAAGCGCAATACCTCTTAAATAATGATGAAATGCAAGTCGCTGATCATCCAATATCCGTCACCTCACACGAAAAGATCCATAAGTCTGCTGAATATATAAACGACCGTTACAGAGAGAATCATAAAGACGATGACAAATCTGAACTTGAAAGCGCCAACCAGCATCATCGTGTTTTTAATATCCAGCATTGCGCCGAAAACGAGAAAAGCTGTAATGGCACCGGGTGAGAACATGCCGGAAAATGAAGAAGCAAGGAACGCATCGGATGTTGAACATACAGACAAAAGATAAGCCATCCCCATCATGGATGCCGGACCGATGGACGGATTCGCACCAACCGTGGAGAGCAGATGCTGGTTAAAGAATGTCTGAAATGAACTGGCGATGATTGCACCGAAAATGAAATATTTGGCTGTATCGAAAAATTCGCCGCTGATATGCAGAAAGATATCATGAAGTTCAGGTCGTTCGTTCTCGTGATGATGGTGCCGGTGATGTGCATCTTCATAAAAAGCCTGCCAACTGATTACGCCTGTCTCGCGCATGCTCGCGCTTTCCTTCAAGATCGATTGCTTTCGGAACAAAAAATAAACAGAACCGCCGATGAGAAGTGCCGCGAGAAGCGCAATCGTCATGCGTGCGTAAAGAATAACAGGATTGTTTTGAAAGGCGTAGAACGTGGACAAAAAAACAATCGGATTGATGATCGGAATGGATGCGATCATGACGACGCCAAGATGCTGCGGAAGGCCCTTTTTAATTAGACTGCGTATAACGGGGATGATCGCACACTCGCAGATCGGAAAAACGATGCCGGTCAATGCTGCCGGGATCATGGCAAGCAAACCTCTGCCGGAAAATAAGCGATGGATAAAATTTTCATGAACATAAGACTGGATCAGAACAGAAATTACAACGCCGATTAAAATAAAGGGCAGCGATTCAATGACCATACTTAAAAAGATAGTGTTAAAACTGTAGAACTGCGTTGGTATTTGCTTTGGGGCAATACCATTTGTTTTCTCTGAAAAGTAAATAAGCAGAAAGAGAAAGACGAAAAAGATAAGTGTCATGGGATGGCTGATGCGTTTAAGAGTCGATGTGTGCATGTATGCTTGTCTCCTTTTATGCGATAGCTGCTTCATCTTGGCAAATTAATAATCTGTTACTATCCCTATGAAATACATGCTGATTTAGAACATTTGTACAGGCTCCGACTTGCAATTGAAGACATTAGGTGCTTTAATAGAAAATGTAAAACGTAATTATTACGATTTAAAAAAGGAAGGATTATTTGAATGGCTAAAAAATCGAAAGTAGTCAAAGAACTGAAACGTAAAGCAATCGTTGCCAAATATGCTGAATTGAGACATGAATTGAAAGAGAAGAAAGATTATGCTGCCTTAGCACAACTTCCTCGTGATTCATCACCCACAAGGATGCACAATCGCTGTCCATTGACCGGGCGTCCGCATGGCTATATGCGCAAGTTCGATATGTCGCGTATTGCTTTTCGTGAATACGCGCATAAAGGTCAGATTCCAGGCGTGAGAAAAGCGAGCTGGTAATAGGAGAAGGCATCTTCAACATTGGCCAATCAACCTTTATCTCGACTCATTCAGGTGTGCGCTTGCCGATTAGATGAGTGTGGTCGGATACCTTCACGGGATCAATTGGAGATTAATCAGATTGGTACTTGACAGATTAAAACGTAATCATTACTATTTATATTTGTGGGTAAAACGTAATAATTACGTTTTATTGATACATAGCACAGAAGGGAATTAAAAAAGATGAACCACTTAAAAAAAATGAATTTCTTATTCCTCACCTTAGTTTTGTTAGTTGGTATTTTAGCAGGTTGCGGCAATAATTCGGCTTCAGGAGGACGTTCATCTTCCGATAAAATCAGCATTGTCGCTGCCGAAGATTTTTATGGGGAAGTCGCTAAAGCGGTTGGCGGCATCCATGTGGATGTGACCTCAATTATTAATAAACCAAGCATGGATCCGCATGACTATGAACCGACAACGGGAACCGCTAGAGCGGTCAGCCAAGCGAAGCTCGTAGTCTACAATGGGATCGGTTATGACGGTTGGATGAGCAACTTAGCAAAGAATTCAAAGGATCAAACGATTGTCCGCGTTGGTGAAGATGTTATGAACAAAAAGGATGGGGACAATGAGCATCTTTGGTATCAGCCGGAAACGATGCCAATGCTCGCTGATTATCTTGCTGGCAAACTAGCGAAAATAGATCCGAAGCATGCTGATGAATACAAGGAAAATGCGAAGACCTATATTGCAAGTATTAAGCCGGTTAAGGATGAAATTGCAAAACTCAGTAAAAATGCGAATCAAGGACTTGTCGATGTATCCGAACCTGTTTTTGACTATACGTTGGATGCACTCGGCTATAAAGTAGCTAATAATCATTTTGAAATTGCAGTCGAGCAGGAAACAGATCCATCGCCTAAGGACATTGCAGCCATGCAAAAGGATATTAAAGAAAAACGTATTGCCTTCTTTGTCAGCAATATACAGGAAATCAGCCCGACCGTGAAGAAAATGATGAAACTTGCAGACGAAAACAAGGTACCGGTCATCAAAGTGACTGAAACCCTGCCTGCAGGAAAAGATTATAAAAACTGGATGCTTGATCAACTGAAACAAATTGAAGAAGCGCAAAGCGCCAATTAATCAAATTACGGGATGAATTGGAGAGAAGCAGGCAATCAGTTTCTCTCCTTTTTATTTCAAACCTTGGCGGCAGCCAATGTCTTGACAAAACAAATCGAAATCATTACTATTTATCAGTGCGACATTTCTCTTAATCTGGAAAGTTACTACATTATTTGTTATCTATGAAAACATGAAAAAATTTATATAGGGGAGGGTTTTTCAATGCTTCGTCGCGTTCAGATCAATGATCTTCAAGTCAGTTTTAATGGAGAAGAAATCTTGAAGGATCTTTCGCTAGATGTTTCGCCAGGTCAAATGTATGCCATTATCGGACCAAACGGAGCGGGAAAATCAACCCTGTTAAAATCGATTCTTGGCTTGATTCATCCTCAACACGGCGAAATTGTGCTGAGCTGTGATCAGAAAAAACCGGTGATCGGTTATGTACCGCAATCACGGGTGATTGATGATGACATGCCGATTTGTGCCAGGGATTTTATTTCACTCGGACAAGTGAGTTCATTTTTTCCATGGCCGTCAAGGCGTGAAAAAAGAATCCTACATGAAATGATGATTTTTACCGACACGGATCGCTTAGCAAAAAAGCCAGTAGGCAAATTATCCGGAGGAGAGCGTCAGAGGGTTTTTCTGGCCCAGGCACTTGTGCGGCACCCGGATTTGCTCCTACTTGATGAATCAACAGCGAATCTCGATCCTGATGCTCAGACACGCATGATGGAACTTGTGAAGAAGGCCGTTCATGAATGGGGCGTAACTGTTCTTTTTATTTGTCATGACTTTCAAATGGTCAGAGCGTATGCGGATCATATCCTGCTCATGACTCGAGGGTACTATAAAACAGGGGATGTGCAGAGCATTCTTGATGATCAAGCGATGTTAAAAAATATTTTTCAATCGTCTTTCGATGAAGGCGTTACTCATCATGAGGGGTCCGCCTCCTCAGGACTGTCGGTTTCAGCTTCCTCTAGGTAACACCGGATGAGACTGACGATATATAGGAGAAGCAGTTCTTCGTAATGGTTAATATGGAGGGAAAAGGATGTTTCAGTACGACTTTATGCAGCACGCATTTATCGCGGGGACGCTCATTGCAATCATGTGCGGTGTGATCGGTGTTTTCATTATTGCACGTTCGCTCTCATTTGTTGCACACACCATTTCTCACATCGGCTTTGCCGGCGCTGCATTTGCGGCTTATGCCGGTATTGACCCGCTAGTGGGTTTGCTTGCTTTTACATTAGCCGGATCTGTTGGTGTCGGACAGATGGGGGTACGAATGTTTCGACGAGATGCATCGATCAGTGTCATTCTCAGCTTGGCACTTGGCCTGGGTATTTTATTTTTGTCGCTGGGGAACATTCAAGGAAATTATTCGCGCACCTTGCTGTTTGGAAGTGTTGTGGGCATTGATTTGCAGGACATTTGGCAGATTGTTGCCATTACCTTGTTTGTACTGATTGCTCTATGCGCAGGTTACCGCTGGCTCAAGTTCGATTCTTTTGATCAGGTCGGAGCTCAAGCTGCCGGATTGCCGATCCGCTGGATTTCGATTGGCTTTCTACTGCTTATGGCTGTAGCAACCAGTGTGACGATTCAAATCGTCGGCGCACTACTCGTCTTTTCGTTAATGACCGTGCCTGCTGCAGCCGCCAGACTTTATACTCAGTCCATATTTGGAATGATCCTTCTTTCTTCACTGATTGCTGTACTGAGCGTTTGGTTCGGTCTTGTTTCCGGTTATTATACCAATGCACCGGTCAGCTTCTTTATCGTCGCATTTGATGCGGTCAGTTATTTTCTTGGCATCATCTATCATCGGCTCATGGAACGTCGGCGTGCTGTGGCGTGACATGCAAAAAGGCCCGGTCAGGACAGATGTCCTGATCAGGCCTTTTTTTTATTCCTCTTGTTTTAAATAACTCCAGCCGTCTTTTTGGAACAGCTTGCCTTCTTTCATCAGCTGGCCAAGGGCTTTCTTGAAATCGCCTTTGCTGATACCGAATCTCTTTTTGATGTCTTCAGGAAGACTTTTATCCCAATAAGGCATGGCCCCATCGCGACTGTTCATATAAGCGATGATTTTCTCGGAGTTTCCTTCAATCATTTCGTAACTGCGCGGCTTCATGGAAAGGTTCAGGCTGCCGTTTTCCTTCACATCGATGACTCGGCAATCGAATGCTTGTCCCAATCTGATGGTTCCATTGACCTCTGCGTTATGAATGAATCCGATATATCCTTCATCGGTCAGTACATGGGCTCCGTCCAGAACAAGGCGGTAAATGGTGGCATGTACATTTTTATTCTGCAGTTTCTCGGGCGCCGGAATGGAAATTCTCCGGATCTCCGTTTCATCCGCTAATCTTGCGAAAAGGCGCTGTTTCTTATCCAGTTTCAAGCTGCAGTACACACGATCGCCGGGCTGCGGCCAGCTTTCCCATTCATACGTCATATCGTCCTTGGAAAGCAAAAGATCCTTGTTAATGCCAATGTCGAGAAAAGTGCCGTACTTTTTATGCAGAGAAACGGCGGTTGCCCAATCAAAGGCATCAAAACGAACCGTGGGAAGCGTCATCGTTGCTGCGATTCGTCCTTGATGATCCTGATAGAGAAATACGGAGATTTTTTCATGCTCGCCTAATGAGCGGGTCACGTCATTCTCATGGAGAAGGACTTCTTGATCTCCGCCGTCACTGAGAAAATAGCCAAAAGGTGCTTTATGTGAAACCTCTAGGGTTGTAATCATGCCGGCTGTTAATTCTGCCAAATTTGTTCCCTCTTTCTCACGTTGATCATAATCATAATCGACCCATTTTCTTTCATTATAACATGGTAATAGCCTTTCTTATTCAGATCCCATTCAAATAGTCGAAGAATGTCATGGATTAATACTTGATTAATCTGGTCAATAAGAAAAACCGGGCAAGCCCGGTCCTTACCTCTGCAGGACGTGATGGCTTTCGCGTTGCATACAGGACGTATGCATATTTAGCGAAAGTTCCTTTACTCCTTTACATACGAAAGTTCCTTTACTCCAAATGCAGCCTTGATCCATTAATCCTATAACTTGAGTGACACTTCAGCCGCTCGCTTGCCGCGGGCGCACCGCGAGCCTCCTCATACATAAATCCTATCTGCGGGGTCTCATTACTGGCACGCGATCAACAGAGCCGCACCCTCAGGAGTCTCGCGTTTTCGTGTCTAGTTTCCTACTTTGTTATTAATCCGAAAATTTTATGCTTTCTTTCTTTGTAAAAAAAATAGAAAGCGCATACTTCTTAAAAGCTGTATGATTTCCGTCACACTTTTCACGCTAAATTAAGAAAATCTCTTGTATAATGAAAGAAGAAAAGGCAGGAATTCTCGGAAAAAGCAATTTTGGTTTTTCTTGTTTCTAAGATAATTATTGATTATAGATGTTTGATAGTAAAAATAAGGGCGTGATATGATGGAAGAGCTCGCTTGTTTGAATCAGAATGGTCTGAACAATACATGCATGTTCTCGAAGCAAAGCATGCAGTCGCTGAAGTCAGTGATGACCGTGTCGACATTTAAAAAAGGCACGAATGTCTTCTGGGAGGGAGACCCTGCCGACAAACTCTATTATGTGCTTGAAGGACGCGTTAAATTATTTAAATCCGCGTACGATGGAAAAGATTTGGTGCTCCACTACTTTATGGAAGGCGATCTGTTTGGTGAGATCGGTTGCTTCGGTAGTGCCGAAAATTTGTTCACAGCTGCGGCGGTTACTGAATGCAAGATTGGAATCATTTCTGAGAAAGAGTTAGAGCCGCTGCTGCTCTCGAATGCAGGGATGTCGTTTGAATTTATGAAATGGATCGGTATGCTGGGCCAATTTACTCAAATTAAAATGCGCGACTTGATCTTCTATGGGAAGAACGGCGCACTTGCCTCTACCTTGCTGAGAATGATCCATGGCTACAGCCGTTCGGATGAAGACGGTATTCATTACACCATCAGTTTGACGAACACCGATTTGGCTCAGCTCATTGGCTCGACACGTGAGACTGTGAACCGGATGCTCCAAGCTTGGAAGAATGATGGAGCTATTGATTATTATCATGGATCTATTGTCATCAAAAACTTGGATTATATTAAGGCGATCTGTCATTGTGAAGATCGCTGCCCATTGAATATTTGCCGCTTGTGAGGCGGCAATCGTCCATTGAGCGGCCTCTTTTTACAGCGGCCGCTCAATTTATGCCCAAAAAGAATAGGTGAATGCAATGAAAAGAAATAGTTTAAGTTGGCGCGGAGTAAGCTATGTGCTCATGATGATGCTCCTGTCGCTGTTCCTTCTTTCCGGATGTGCGGAACTCAGCAACGGTGAAACGTCGAACAATGCAGGCTCAACAAGTACGGCTGCTGTATCAAGTTCGGATTCGGCGTATTCATCAAGTGAAACTGCCGCATCAGTCAACGATTCATCAGATATAGCAGTAAGTAACAGCGAAAAGCCTGAGCACGGTGTCACCGTAAAACTAACTAAAGTTGTCGATGGCGATACGTTTCAAGTGCTTTATCAAAAGAAAATAACCACAGTCAGGGTCCTGTTGATTGACACACCGGAAACCCATCATCCCAAGTTAGGGGTTCAGCCCTACGGACCGGAGGCAAGCGCACAGGCACATCGGCTGCTTGATGGGAAAACCGTGACGCTTGAACTTGCCAAGGATGGCGGTCGTGATAAGTACGGACGGCTGCTTGCTTATGTCTTTGTTGATGGTAAGTCGTTTGAAGAACTTCAGCTGGCCAGCGGACTGGCACGGGTCGCCTATGTCTATCCGCCAAACACCAAATATATTGACCAGTATCGATCGGTAGAGAATCAGGCACGAGCGAAGAACATCGGTATTTGGTCGGTAAACGGATATGCCGAAGCGAATGGCTTTCATCCGGAAGTTATGAAGGGAACGGCGGCATACGACGAAATACATAAGAATAGCAATCAATCGTCAAGCACAGCAGTGGCCGAAAATTCGGTAGAAGGTCAGAGTACGCCAAATCAAGCAGGCGATTGCGGCGGCTTGATTAAGGGCAATATCTCGTCTCGAGGGAAAATATATCACATGCCATCCGACCGATACTATAAGGTGACGAAGGCAGAGATTTGTTTTAAGAATCGAAATGACGCTGTGAAGGCAGGCTTTCGAGCAGCTAAATAAATAGTTGAAAAAAGATCGTCAAGCAATTTCCGATGCTTGGCGATCTTTTTTGCACAAATTGAGAAAAATTTACTGCTGCTGCATTTGCTGCTGCGCTGAGACTTCTTCTTTTACTTCCTTATAAGCCGCATCTAAATTGCGAATTCGACGCATCAATTCGAAGTTTTTATTAATCCGATCTTGAATGATTGCCGAAACAACGGTGTGATAGTAGCTGTTCATCGTTTGAACAGGTGTCTGTATATCACCATTTTTCTTTAGTTGCAGATGCAGTGCGTCTTTAAAGTAATCAACGCTGAATAAATCTGAATTCATTGTAGTCCCTCCTTGCGGGCAGTCACTAAAACTATATTCTATTGAATCAATTTTAATTCATGGGTACCGCCATGTACCTGCGTAAACATTTCCGCCATTTTTGTGATCAATTGACGCACTTCATCGCTGTCCATTGAGGGGCGCAGATAAACAATTTGCAAGGCTTGTTTTGTCTGTTCGGTCACACAGGTTCGTTTTGAATCGACGATCGGGCTTCCAAATGCCCCGACGATGTCCGCGGATACAATTTTATCTTTCATATGCATGGTCCGGCCGTTTAATCCGTCATAGTGATCTTCATCGGTACCAATCCTTATTTGAATAGGACTGTGAAGCTTTGCCATATCGTATAAGCCCATAGGAATACCGTACTGAACGCTGAAAAAGTTGAGCAGATCAACCGCTGAGTTTACAAAATGCGGTGCACCGTCTTTTTTTATTTTTCGCAGCAGCGCTTCCTGAGATGGTCGGTAACGCGACGGATCTGTACCCGCCTTTTTAAAGATTCCTCTCCATTCCTTGACGCCTGGAATCTCACTCACAGGATGTTCGTTTAAGGATAGTTGAATGTTTTCATAGTACAAGGGCAGACGATCGCCAATCAGCGGCGGCAAGTCGCTAACGACAATCGCCGGATAATAAATAACGCCGATCTTAAAATCGGTCACTGCCTCTTTCAATTGAGAAGAGATCGAAACATCAGACATGACGCGCCTCCTGAGTGACAATTTAATCTTAGTGTAGCATAAAAATCGTGAATTTCGCGTCAAAATGCTGTGTTATAATGGCGTTAATTAAAAATAAAGGGATGGATCCAATGGTAAAAATTAATCGTCACGATTCGGATTGTGACAGTGAAATTTGTCCTCCCAAATAAGTATGATCTGGGAATGACCAAGAGGTGTTCCATATGTTCCAATTTATTCACTACATTTCCCGAAAAACACTTTTCATCAATTTTATGGTTCTTATTCTTCATCGACTCGCTTTTCTTATGATACCGATCTTGACGATGCAAATGATTGACGCATTGGTCGAGAAAAATCTTCATAAGCTGCTTATCTATGTTGCATTATCAATTGTCTTCTATATCCTCACACAGCTATTGAACTATGCGGTTGATTTGGCGGAAGGCTTCGGAACAAGGGAAGCCTTTGTATCGATTTTCTCAACGCTTGATCGCGAAATAAAACAACTTAACCTCAGAGACAATCACGTCTCACAAGGCAGTCTGCAGCAATTTATGGGTCAGAACTATGAACTAGTGAAACGCTTTATTTTTCAAGTTCCACTTTCAATTGTCGTTAATGCACTCTACATTGTGGGGATAATCCTCTGTATGGTGTCACTGTCCTTTCCCGTTACCCTCGTTGTAACTTTAGCCATTCCTACTTTCCTGCTTTTGTCGCTTCGTTTTGCGCATACCATGAAAGAGAATACAGAACGAACGGTTCATGACATGGAGAAGCTTAAAGATTATGAATCTGATCAATACCGTTTAACGAAGGAAGAACGCTTCTTAGAGAACAAACAACTCAAGCCGATATCGGAATGGATCCGTTCGTACAAGATTCATATGAAAAAGAAGATCCAGACAGAGGCTGTCTTTGATAATCTTTTATCCTACGGTATGCTTAATGGAGTGATCCTACTGAGTACTTTATTGAGTGCCTATTTTGTTTATCATGGAAGCATGACAATCGGCGCTTTGTCAGCCATCGAGCTGTATACATCGCGCTTTTGGGACCCGGCAGAATTCTTTGCCACCATTCGCAAGGATTATTTAGCGACTAAGCCTGTGCTGACGAATTTTGCTCGATTTCTTGAGCTTCCAGTCGAGAAACGCTCAGATGTTTCCATCGATTCGGTTCAATTACGCAGTTATATTGGATTAAACGAGTATGGAGAAGCATTACATGCTCCTATTAATCAGATTTTTGTACCCGGCTCGCTTTATCTCATTCGCGGAGCAAACGGATGCGGGAAGACGACGATGATCGAATCGATCTTAGGCCTGAGCAGCCGTTATCATGGAGAGATTCAAATCAATGGGAAATCACGAAGCAGAGAAACTTCGGACTTTGTTTACGTACCCGCTGAGCCGATCATTAGTGAATACGGCCGCCTTTTGCTCAGTAACGGATCCTATGGCCAAAAGAAGCTTGCACAAATGAGCCATGATTTGAGCACGAATAAAAGTGTCTACCTGTTTGATGAACCGACCAATTTTCTAGATAAGAACAATAAACATATTGTTTGTCGCTTGATTAACGAGCTGGTTGAAAAAGGAAGAATTGTGCTGGTCATCTCACATGATGCTCTTTTTACGGAGCAGCCCAACCGATCACTCGTCGAACTTGTTCCGGCCGTTCAAAACGAGTGACCCAAAAATGAACAAAAGGAGATTCATACATGAATCAAAACGATTATCTCGCCGTTCATGAAATGGAAACGGCGATCGGAGCGCTGACATTATCTGTCTATGAAGATCAACTATGCCGCATTGATTTTGGATCGTTTGAAGAAAATGAATCCCGGCTAAGACAATGGGCAGAAAAGCATGAACTTCCATCAGTTCTCATAAAGGATCAAGAACAATGCGCGGAGGCAGCTCGGCAACTGGATGACTATTTTAATGGGAAAAGAAAAGTATTCACGTTAAAGCTGCTCATGAAAGGAACAGAATTTCAATGCAAGGTATGGAAAGCATTGTCGGAAATTCCTTTTGGAGAGACCCGGTCATATAAGGATATTGCGTGTGCTGTGCAAAATCCAAAAGGGGTGCGCGCAATTGGAATGGCGAATAATCGCAATCCGATTCCCATTGTTGTCCCATGTCACCGTGTGATTGGAGCAAACGGTTCGCTTGTCGGCTATGGCGGCGGAATCGAGGTAAAGCAGTTCTTATTAAATTTAGAAAGACCAGGGGTTGCAGTATCGGCTAAATGAAGCAGGCACGGCATGATTTCGTTACATTACGCATAAATAAATGATAACGAAATCATGTTGAAACGGGGAATTAGCGTGGACTGGAAAAATGCATTTCAGAACCATTTGACCATGCTTGGCGACTATTGGGTAGGCAATGCTGATCCACACAAGATGGCATTAGCGCCTGAAGAATTAAAGCGTCTGATGAATAAAACGAAAGCACTCAATGACCAGCAGGCTGAGATCGAGCATGCGGTTGTTCAAGCGCAAAATGTGCAAACGAAGGACAAGCGTGAGGATTTGGTTATTGACTATTCTTTGCATACTCAGTGGCTGATTAAAAAGCAGAATGATTTCTTTCTTGAAGAACGTTTGGAAGATCGGCAAGCTGTTGTTCGGAGCAGCCGTCTTGTCTCCGACACATTAGCACCTCTGGCAGCAGGAGAGGAGCAGCCGTTGCCGCGCGAATCGGGTGATTTGGCTCCTGCCGATGTCCGTTCGCGGAGCTATGATCGGCTGGCTGCTGTCCGCTATGCCGATTTATGGTGGAATCGCCGAAATCCACACTATCCGATAGTCAGCGATGATTGTACCAATTTTATTTCACAATGCCTACATGAAGGTGGCATCCGAATGTGGGGCAATCCGATCCGAAACAGGGGATGGTGGCAGGTACAGACGAACTGGAGTTTCAGCTGGACAGTGGCTAACAGTTTGTGTATGTATTTAAGCAAGCCGGACGGCGTGATTGGCGCAATTGAACGCGCTCAGGCAAGCGAATTGGTACCTGGCGATGTCATTTGTTATGATTTCGAAGGTGACGGTCGTTGGAACCATAACACGATGGTTACGGCAATGGATGCGTCCGGAGAACCACTGGTGAATGCGCATACTTATGATGCATATCACAGGCCTTGGCCATATACAGATTCACCTGCATATACTGCTAATATCCGTTATAAATTTTTCCATATTAAAGATCACGTGTAAATTCATGGTTCAAGATGTGCTATAATAAACCCTATTATAAGAGGTTATGAGGGTCGGTGCTCCCGGCCTTTTTTCAATGCAAAAATTTGATCTCACAAAGCGGCTGAGAAGTCGTCTGAACACGTATAGGAGTGTCTGAAATGGGTAATCATGTCGTTCTTTATCAACCGTTGATTCCGCCGAATACAGGAAATATCGCACGAACCTGTGCCGGAACACATAGCGGTCTCCATTTGATTCGTCCGCTGGGATTCTCTACGGACGACAAGCATTTGAAACGCGCCGGCCTTGATTATTGGGCATCGGTCGATCTTCATTATTATGATTCACTTGATGATTTCTTTTCTAAGCATCAGCAAGGTGAGTATTATCTTGTTGAAACCGACGGCAGCAGACCTTATGACGCTTTCGATTACAGCGATCCAAGTAAAGACTACTTTTTCTTCTTCGGCCGTGAAACAACCGGACTTCCAAAAGAATTTGTGGCAGCCTATCAAGATCGCTGTGTTCGGTTACCGATGACCGGAGCCATTCGTTCGCTCAATTTATCTAATTCTGCTGCAATTATTGTCTATGAAGCTCTGCGTCAGCAGCGATTTCCCGGATTATCCTGATTTAGAAAAAAAGGTTAATGACTATTTGAATTTTAAAAAATAAAGCTCTAATTTTTTACTTTTCTGTAGGCCTTTCCATACTCTTGTGACACGTTGTTTCTGTATCTGTTCGTAGTTTCCATGAAAGATTACCGACCGACCGCATACACTTAAATACATGGGTGGAAGCATTGGTGAATCTTTTCTAGGGGGGATACAATGAACTTTCTTGATAAACTGAAACAATTCCGCGACTATGAGGGACAGCTGAAGTGGGAAGGCACGTTTGCAGACTACTTGGAACTAGTGAAGAAGAATCCGATGATCGCACAATCCGCGCATTCCAGAGTTTATCAGATGATCATTTCTGCCGGTGTTTCGGAGAAGGATGGACATAAGCACTACCACTTCTTTGACGGACAGATATACGGCCTTGATGAAGCAATTGAACGTCTTGTCGAGGAGTACTTTCATCCGGCTGCGCGGCGCTTGGATGTTAAAAAGAGAATTTTGCTTCTGATGGGGCCGGTCAGCGGAGGTAAATCGACCATTGTGACAATGCTTAAGCGGGGACTGGAAAAATATTCATGGACGGATGAAGGAGCACTTTATGCCATTAAGGATTGCCCAATGCATGAGGACCCGCTTCATTTAATTCCGCCTCATCTGCGCGAGGATTTCTTTGAAGAGACGGGTATTCGTGTCGAAGGGAATCTTTCGCCGCTGAACGCTATGCGCCTTGAGAAGGAATACGGCGGTCAAATTGAAGATGTGCCGATTGAGCGAATTTTTCTCTCTGAGGATAAGCGCGTCGGTATCGGCACCTTTAGTCCTTCCGATCCGAAATCTCAAGATATTGCCGATCTGACAGGAAGCATTGATTTTTCAACGATTGCAGAATATGGATCGGAATCCGATCCACGTGCCTACCGCTTTGATGGAGAACTGAATAAAGCCAATCGCGGACTTATGGAATTTCAGGAAATGCTGAAATGCGATGAGAAATTCTTATGGCATTTGCTGTCGCTGACACAGGAAGGCAATTTCAAGGCCGGTCGGTTCGCGTTGATCTCCGCAGATGAACTGATCATTGCGCACACGAACGAGACCGAATACAGGACCTTTATCAGCAACAAGAAAAATGAAGCACTCCACTCACGTATGATTGTGATGCCGGTTCCTTATAATTTAAAGGTCAGTGACGAAGAAAAGATTTATGAAAAACTGATTTCCGAAAGTGATGTTGCGAATGTTCATATTGCGCCGCACGCTTTGCGGACGGCGGCTACATTTTCGATTCTGACTCGGTTGAAGGAATCCAAAAGCCGCGGGATTGATTTGATTAAGAAAATGCGTCTGTATGACGGCGAAATTGTTGAAGGCTATAATGCGGCAGATATTAAAGAACTGCAGCATGAATTTTCCGATGAAGGCATGAGCGGAATTGATCCGCGTTATGTCATTAACCGAATTTCTTCAGCAATTATTAAGAAAGGTGTTCCCTCCATTAACGCATTGGATATTCTTCGTTCGATTAAAGAAGGATTGGATCAGCATGCGTCGATCTCTGACGAGGATCGCGCACATTATACGGAATATATTGCGCTTGCACGGCGTGAATACGATGAATTGGCAAAGAGCGAAGTACAGAAGGCTTTCGTTTATTCATTCGAAGAGTCGGCGAAGACGCTTATGGACAATTATCTGGATAATGTCGAAGCGTACTGCAACAGCAACAAGATTTTTGACCCAATCACTGGTGATGAGGTCGATCCTGATGAGAAGTTGATGCGCTCTATAGAAGAACAAATCGGCATTTCTGAAAATGCGAAGAAGTCCTTCAGAGAAGAAATTCTGATTCGTATTTCCGCCTATGCGCGCAAAGGCAAGCGCTTCAACTATAAGTCACATGAGCGCTTAAAAGAAGCCATTCAGAAAAAACTGTTCGCAGATCTGAAAGATGTAGTAAAAATCACGACGTCAAGCAAGACACCGGATGAAGATCAGCTAAAAAGAGTTAATGAAGTTATTGCCAGACTTGTGGACGAATACGGCTATAATTCAACATCGGCGAACGAATTACTAAGATATGTAGGCAGTCTGCTTAATCGTTGAGAATCGTGATCAATGATTCATGAACTGGGATTGAGCGGCAAATCAAGAAGGGACACTCGCGAGTCAATGAGTAAAACAAAGAGAGAACTGTGGAGTTGGATTCGAGCGATTGCCATTGCGGTTCTAGTCGCATTGCTCGTTCGCCATTTTATTTTCAGCAATTATATTGTGCGGGGCGAATCAATGATGCCGACGTTGCAGGACGGCAACCGGCTGATTGTCAATAAAATCGGTTATTCCATTGGTGCGCCGCATCGCTTCGATATTATTGTTTTTCATGCGACAAGTACTGAAGATTATGTAAAACGAATCATTGGGCTGCCCGGAGATACAATCTCTTACAAGAACGATCAGCTTTATGTAAACGGCAAGGCGGTTGATGAGTCTTACCTTCAGCAATATAAGAGTGATCTCCCACAAGGACAGCAGCTTACAGAGAATTTCAGCCTAAAGTCCAAGACCGGCAAAGTCCATGTGCCGAAAGGAAAGCTTTGGGTCATGGGCGACAATCGCCAAAACAGCGAGGACAGCCGTTATTTCGGTTTTATAAATGAAAACTCTGTGGTTGGCAAAGTTTCTGTTCGTTACTGGCCGTTCGATAAGTGGTCGGTTTTGCAAGAAATTGCGATTCATTGATTCGAACCATAAGTTATCAAGCGCCGATCGGTTTATCGGCGCTTCTTTACTTATCCATTATTGGGACAAGCAGCACGGTTTCTTGTGATCGTTCATCGATTCGTGTACATTAGTTAAGAAAAGGTGTCAGTGCTCGGATAAAAAAGGTATGGTTAAAGGTTTTCTAGAGAATGATGATAGTCGGGAGTCGTTGCAGCTATGCGTCAAAGAAAAAAAAGAAGTGAAACATTTGCCTGGTTCAGGGCGATCGCGCTTTCTGTGCTGATCGTCATTATTGTACGGACATTTATATTGGGTAATTATATTGTGGACGGTCCGTCAATGGAGACGACTTTATATAATGGAGACCGATTAATTGTCAATAAAGTGAATTACCGAATAGCGCAGCCTAAACGGTTTGATGTGGTGATTTTTCATGCAACAAAGACGGATGATTATGTGAAACGTGTCATTGGTCTGCCGGGGGATACGATCCGCTATACGAATGATCAATTATATGTGAACGGCAAACCGGTTGACGAACCGTTTTTGAAGCAGAAGAAAAACAGTATGTTGGCCGGACAATTGACTTGGAATTTTTCTTTGAAAGAACTGACCGGCAAGGAACGAGTTCCTAAGGGAATGCTTTGGGTGATGGGTGACAATCGCCAAAACAGTACAGACAGTCGCGTGTTCCATTTTGTCAGTGAGAAAAAGGTCGTCGGCAAAGTGGATCTGCGTTATTGGCCGCTCAACCATTTTGGCGTCATTCATCGCAACTAGCGGCTTTGCTGCTCGAAATAATTTGCAAGATCGATCATGAGTGCGTTTATGAAAAAGCAAGAAACCAGCAGGTGAATGAGGACACTCGTTCCTCACGACCTGCTGGTTTTATTTCTGATCACTACTATTTAAATACCTTGCTTTGTTGCCATTTTCTGCGAACGCGCACTCAATGCAGAGGTTCCGTCCGATTCATTCTGATTCATGGTGAGCGCAATATAGATATACATGAGCAGCATTAAAGCAGGAATGGAGAACAATAATCCGTAGCTGTTGTTGCTCAAGTAAGGACCGTCAGCAACCTGGTATACCGCAAACTTAAGGTCTTTTTCCCCTTTTTTAACGCCATTTTGCATTAAGTATCCGCCTGGATAGGCATCGCGTTGTTCATAACCAAATCCGCTCATTGTCAAAATAAGTGCTGATCCTGGTTTTTTCTTTATTTGTGTAATGTCGATTCGGTTGTGGGTTCCAACCGATGCATGAGTTAGTTGAAACACCTGTTTGCGATCCTTGCCTGACGGTGCAAATGTTTTTGTGAAAAGGATCCGCTTAGAACTTGTATCTGTGACCGAGAGACGATACGCAGCGCTCCCCTTAACATCGCGTATGCCAAAGGAAATACGATTGTATTGGTCGGATGCAAAAAATGTCTGAGCGACAGAGTGATGCGCGTCCACAGCAATTCCCTTTTTGCCGGGTGAATAGCGCTGATCGACAATGTAACTGCGCTGCGGGGACTGAGCCTGAGTATAGGCATAGGAACCTGCAGATGCGCAAAGGTATACCGCTGCGAGAAGGCCTCCGGCAAGCATGATTCTGAACCCTTTTCCAATCCGTTTCTCACGATCAGTTTGACGGGCGCCACTTCTTAGCAAATACATAAGTTCATTAAATCCGTAAACGGCACCGAGGAGAATGTAGGGTGTAAAGAGCAGACTGTAACGCGGCTCTGCTTCCCAGAAAAAAACATAAAAGATAAAATTACCAAACAGGCAGATCTGGATCAATAAATACATGTCGGCTTTTTTTGTGCGAAAATAGCGCAACACCGAAAGAATCAGTAAGAAAATAGTGACAATGTAAAACACTTGAATGATATAAATCGTTACCTGATTTTTATGATTAAACAGATACTGGTACGCTTTTGTAGGATGACTGGAAAGATGTGTGTACCAATAATAACCGTGTGCACCTACTCCCCAAGTCCTTGCGGTTTTGACGGCCCAAAGGTAGATAAGTCCGCCGGTCCCATCTTTTTTTATCCGATCAGCAATCTGCTGACGATCCAGCTGTTTTTTCAGAGCAGGATCAGGCTGCTTCCGCGTGAGCTGATAATCATGCGCGTTATAGCCTCCGTCACGAGATAATCCAAGCATTACCCAGTGGATTGAAGGCATCGACAACGAAGGATCCTGGACATAGCCAAAATGACGTTCAACCCCTTGGAAAGCGAATCCGACTGAGCTGATCAAGATACCGATGACAGCAAGGTTGATCAATGCCTTTTTCCAGTTCAGAACAAGAAACATGTAAATACCTAAAGCAGGGAGAAAAAGAATTAGATTCGGCCGGATTAATTCACCGACTCCTAGTGCAATGCCTAATAAAAGAATATAGTGTATTTTCCATGAACGTGTATAGAGATGCCAAAGATAGAGCAGCAGGACAGGAAATGTGATTGCTGCCGTATCTGTATAGAAATACATTGTATAGAGAAATAACGGCAAACAGGTTAGCGTAATCACGAGAAATAGGCATGCAGTTTGATCATTGAATTTTTTTTGGATCAGTTTCCAAGATAGAAAGATGCCTGCATCCAAAGTCAAGGCACAAAACAAGCGATCGATAAACATGTAACTCGAAAAGTGAACAAAACTGAACATGCTGTACAGAAAGTAACGAAGCAGTGTGAACGGTATGTTGTTTGGATATATTTTAAAATAGATACTGCTTGAGGCATGCCCATGTGCAAGTAAATAGAGTGCTTCAGCATACGTATGTCCACCGTCAATGATCGGAGGAATGATCGTATGGAACGTGACGATCAGCACGCCTTCAAACAGCAGCATGAGAAGAAAAAGGATACCGCTTATTTTCTTCACGGTTCGGTCGGTCAAGCGACCGATCCAGCGGAAAAATGCGATAAAAAATAAAACGACGATGAATGCAAACAGAGCCAGCGACAGTGCCGTTGTCAAAAGCCCTTGATTATGATTGAAAATCAAAGGATAAAAAAAGCTAATCGCGAGCACTGCTAGAAAACAACTGGTAAACGCGATGCTGAACAAATAAATCAGACTTCGTTTTACACGTGAAATAGTCGCCACATCCCATCTCTTTTTGGACCAGGCATCCGCCGCATGTCCAAAGAAAGTCTTTCCGGTTTAATTATTGTTTGACTCAGAGCGCCTTCGTCACGAATGATTCATTCGACAACAAGCGCTTCTCAACAATGTAGCGAGGGCGGTGCTTCGTTTCCTTAAAAATTTTCCCAATATATTCTCCGATGACGCCGATTGCGATGAGCTGCATGCCGCCGATCGTCCAAAGCGAGATAATCATAGATGTCCAGCCAGTCACCACATGACCGAGAACATGTTGGATGATCGCATACAAACCGATCAGAAAACCGATTCCTGCGACCGTTCCGCCAAGATAAGTGACCATTCGGATCGGCGTGATCGAAAATGAGGTGATGCCGTCAATGGCAAAATTCAACATTTTCTTCAGCGGGTATTTTGATTCGCCAGCAAAGCGTTCCGCGCGGTTATAGTATACCTTGGTGCTCTTAAATCCAAGCAATGGAATCATTCCGCGTAAAAAAATATTTTCTTCCTGGTAGTTCACAAATTCATCAAGCACACGTCTGCTGAGGAGCCGATAGTCGGCATGGTTCGGTACCATTTTCACACCTAAGCGTTCCATGATTTTATAAAACAGCAGTGCTGTATTTTTTTTGAACATGGTATCGGTATCGCGCTTGTCGCGCACGCCGTAAACAACATCATAGCCGTTACGGAATTTGATGAGAAATTTTCTTATCGCATTGACGTCGTCCTGAAGGTCTGCATCAATGGTAATGACACAGTCTGAATAAGGTCTTGCCGTCTCCATGCCGGCAATGAGCGCATTTTGATGGCCGAAGTTCCGGCTTAATTTCAGTCCGGTAATTTCCTGATTCTCTTGTGCCGCGCTGTCAATGATTTCCCAAGTACGGTCGTTGCTTCCATCATCCACAAACAGAATTGTACTTCTAAAAGAAATGAGCTGATCTCGGCAAGCCTGCAGCAATACAGTGCGTAAACGTTTGGTTGTTTCGTCTAATACAGCTTCTTCGTTATAACAAGGGACCACAATGGTCAAAATAGGTTCTTCCATTTATTTTTCCTCCTAAATAATTGATTGTTAAAAAATAAAGCACGGTGGAGCGATTGAACGTTTGAACAACCGTGCTTTTTGGGGGATGCCATGAATTAAATGATCATCGTACAAGAACCATGTTAGTCTTGAATTGTTACCGGGTAACAAATTTAATGTGAAAAAATCATGAGAATTTTCTCATGTAAATCTCATTTCGTATTTCTTACGGCGGATGGTTTGAATCGCTATAATGAAAGTAATAATCGGTTTTGCCGGAGTTCGTACATTTTAAATTGGAAGAGATGGCTGCTAGCTATGGAAAAGGCGAAAATATTGCTCGTTGAGGATGAACAAAGTGTTGCTTCCTTTGTCTCTACAGAACTGAACTTTGAGAATTATCATGTGGAGGAAGCCTATGATGGGGAACAAGCGCTTGAGCAGTTCTTTAAAGAAGACTCGCAATGGGACCTTGTTCTGCTTGACTTGATGCTGCCCAAGCTAAATGGTTTGGAGGTTTGCCGTCGGATTCGGAGTAAAAGCCTTGTTCCGATTATTATTATGACTGCACGCGATTATGTCGGTGACAAAGTGGCAGGGTTGGATGGCGGCGCGGATGACTACATTACCAAGCCATTTGATATTGAGGAATTGCTGGCGAGAGTACGCGTGGCGATCAGGCGGAAAAACAGCTATGCATCCGCTCCGGTCTCCCATGTATGCAAAGTAGGCGATCTTACGCTGGATATTGAGAAGCGGACGGCTGAGCGCAACAGCAAGACCTTTAGCCTGACACAACGGGAATTTGATCTTCTTGAAGTGTTAATGAAAAATGAAGGGAAAGTGATGACCCGTGATGAATTGCTCTCGAAGGTCTGGGGGTTTGATTTCATGGGCCAAACCAATATTGTCGATGTGTATGTCCGCTATTTGCGAAATAAAATTGACCAAAATCAGCCGGTAAAATTAATCCACACGATTCGCGGTGTCGGCTATGCGTTGAGGATTGATCAATGAAGTCATTCTACAAAATCAATAAGCAAACGACACTTTTTCAGATGAATTTCTGGTATATTTTAATTCTTTTGCTCACTGTTTTATTCATCGGGCTGGCTGTTCTCTCGGTTGTGAGCTATCAACTGTACAAGGATACGGAGCATGAAGTTGAGTATGTAAAGAAACAATTGATTGTCGAGTCACGAGAGAAACATCCGGACTGGACGGATTCCATTGAGAATATTCTTTATGCGCAACATCCGGATTTCTATGTACATATCGAGACCCCAGACAAAACGATGATTTATTCCAAGGGTAGTGAAAGTATTACCGACAATAACAACTATTTAATCAAGCTGTCCGTTTTTTCTTCGGTTGCCTTTAAGAAAAAATTTGTACCGATCTATCATCACAATTTTTCCTATAATGGCTATACCTTTGATCTTTACGTCCGAATGATCAGCATTCAGAAGTTTATCGTGGTCATGATAAAAGTGCTTGCTGTCTGTACTTTATTAGGTGTGCTCATCGGTTCTTTAGCCATTTATCAATTGTCTCGGAAGCTAAACCGACCACTCATGAAGGTAACGGCATTAATCAATCAGATTACTGAAACAAATAATTTAAAAAAGCGCGTGCCAGTCCCCCCCCAGCCGCGAGAAGTGCACGATCTTGCTCTTTCTTTTAACCAGCTGATGGATCAGTTGGATCAGTTAATTGAAAGGGATCGGCGCTTTGTATCTGACGCGTCGCACGAACTGAGGACGCCGCTTTCGGCGATTCGTGGTCATGTAGAACTGATCCAGCGTCATGGCACCGGTCACCCTGAGGTCATCGAGAGGTCGATCCATTTTGTTGATCAAGAATCAAAACGCATGCAAAATCTGATTGAGCAGCTTCTGATGATCGCTCGGATGGGAAGACGATCAAAAGCGCTAGAAACAGTTAATTTGTCAATGATTGTGAACAATGTCATTAACGATTATGCGGGAGGCATCGTTCAAGAATTTTCTGCAGAGATTGAGAATGAAACGTATGCACTGGCGAATGAGGACTATGTTCACCAAATTGTGGTGTCATTATTAGGCAATGCAAGAAAATATACGCCGGTGGACGGGTGGATCAGAATAAAGGTCTGCGGCGATCACGATTTTTCATCTATTCATGTACAGAATTCCGGCCCGTCTATACCAAATGAGGAAAAAGAAAAGATTTTTACCCGGTTCTACCGCATTGATAAATCGCGATCAAGGGAACCGGGTGGATCGGGCCTGGGACTGGCGATTGTGAAGGAACTCGTTGAATTGGAGGAAGGGTCGATTCAGGTTGAGGATCTGAAGCCGTCCGGAAGTGAATTTATCGTCCGGCTGAGGGCGAAAAAGAGTGAACATTCATGAGCTTGAACGAAGGACGGAATCCATGCGGTCATAGAGATGATTGCAGGAAAAAAGCGCCTGAAATGGCGCTTTTTATTGTATCTAGGGTTAAATGACTTCGCTTTCCGGATCCTTTTGGAAGAAGTACTTCATCGCATGGTAGACATCGCTTTTTTGCTTTAAAATAAAGGAATGAAAGGCTTCATTTTTAATACTTCGGTAGGCACTCATCAAGGTGCTGGATCGGTGATAAGGGTTAATTTCGCCATATCCGAAGAAATCGGTAATGTCCATGATTTCATTGACCAGGCGCGTGCATTTCGGATTGTCTGACGATAAGTTGTCACCGTCGGAAAAATGAAAAGGATAGATGTTGTATTTTGACGGTGGATAGGATGAATGAATTAACTCCAGTGCTTTGATATAAGCGGAGGAGCAGATCGTTCCGCCACTTTCGCCTTTTGTGAAGAAGTCTTCTTCACTCACCACTGTCGCTTCGGTGTGGTGCGCGATGAACTGGATGGTTACTTTTTCATACTTGGTCCGCAAGAAACGATTCATCCAGAAGAAGAAGCTGCGTGCAATGTATTTCTCCCAAACCCCCATTGAACCGCTGGTGTCCATAAGTGCGAGTACGACCGCGCGGCTCTCCGGCTTAACAATCGTTTCCCAAGTCTTAAAACGCAAGTCCTCTTCACGGATGGGATGGATTTGTGCTTTTCCAGATCGGGCATTTCGCTTTATTGCGGATAGAATGGTTCGCCTTTTATCAATATTACCCATTAGCCCCTTACGGCGAATATCCCGATAATCAAGGCTGTTGACGGTTATATCCGCCTCCAGTTTCCTTTTGAGATGAGGCAGTTCCAGTTCCTTGAAAAAGAGGTTCTCGATTTCCATAATAGAGACATTGGCTTCGTAATAGTCGATGCCGGGGCGATCGCCGGCACCTTGACCTTTACCGGCACCCTGCTGTGCCTGCTGTTTTCCTGGTGCCTTGGCTATGACATCGCCTACTTTACTTTTGCCGTCTCCTTGACCGACATGTTTCGTTTTGTCATAGTTGTACCGTAATTTGTACTCGTCCAAAGACCGAATCGGAATCTGTGTCATTTTTTTGCCGTCTGAGAGGATAATATTTTCACTGCTGATCAGATCAGGAAGGTTCTTTTTGATTGCTTCCTTGACCTTTTCAGAATGCCTGCGCTGATCCTGTTCGCCTTTTTGGTTTAAATCCCAATCTTCTTCGGATATCAAGAAGTTACTCATTTTGAATCCCTCCTTTAATTTGCACAATGAGTCGTTCAATGCGTGACTGCTGCTTCGAGGGTTGATTAATTTAGTTTATGCGCGCTAATCAGAACTTTGACAGTTTTTCAGCAAAGACCGTTCAATTGACTATAATTTTCTGCTGGCGGTCGGGATACGAATAGGTTCCTATAAAACAAAATGAAAAAATAAAATCTTAAAAGATTAGCGGTATCTAGTATAAGAAAAGCTAAGGATCCGCCGGCGTCAAAAACTTGGCCACGCCAAGTTTTTCTTTACAAGTAAAGAAAGTATAAGATTTTACCCCATATTTAAACGAATAAACCAGTGTCTTGACCGAGAATCAAAGCGGAGGTGCGAGACGCCTGCGGGATCAGGTGCCAGCGAGACCCCGCAGATTTTTGCTTGTCTGAGGAGGCTCGCGGTGCGCCCGCGGTCGTGCTCTGTTGATGCGAGCAACCGAAGCGATGATTCAACACTGTAAAGACACAAACCAATCACACATGGCTGGAGATTAAAGACCGGGCGCTTTTGCTCGGTTTTTCTTATACTATAAGAAAGTATAGAGCGACCGAGCAAGGTCGTGCCTTATAGCGGGTGGGAAGCCCGTCGGAAAAGAGCTAGCCACTCATCCGTAGCGAGTCTTGGAGAACGAAAGGCAACTTTGGTTTTTAAGCGTAGACAGCGAGCCAGTGGGCCGTAAGCCAAGTGGTTGAAGGGATTGAGCCTCGAAAACTTATGAAATGGGAATGCCGATGGCGTTATACTTCCAGAAGGCAACACGCCAGACATCGTTAAGGCAAGAGGTCTGGGGGTTCCCCGGGGTCAGAGACCATGGCACGCTGAGCATCAATAAGGTACGGCAACTCGGGAGATCCCAGCGGGTCTTTCGAAAGAAAGTATAGCGAACCAAGCAATCAAATGTAAGGACGTTAAATGTCTGCTGGGAAGTCGGAGGAAGCACATAGTACCCATGATATCGGGTAATGCCGGTTGAGGGAAGGTGTTTTCCCTTGTTTATGAATCTTATCTGGGACACATCGGCACACACAGAGGTGACAGTAGAGATGACTACAAAACAGGTAAGAATAGCAGAGCTAGCGAAGGAAAATCCGAAGATGGCCTTCACCTCTCTGGCTCATTTATTGAGCGTAGAGGAATTGAGGGTCTGTCACCGGGAACTGCAGGGAAACAAAGCAGCGGGCATCGATCAGATGACGAAGGCAAGCTATCAAGAACATCTTGATGAACACCTTGCCGATCTGGATAAGCGCCTGAAGCAGAAAAGCTATCGGCCGCTCCCTGTCCGGCGGACATATATTGATAAACCGGGAACAAAGAAGAAACGCCCACTGGGCATCCCTGCCTATGAGGATAAAATTGTTCAGCGGGGTCTGGCGAAGATCCTTAATGCCATCTATGAGCAAGACTTTCTTAACTGTTCCTTCGGTTTCCGCCCAAATAGGAACTGCCATGATGCACTTAAAGTCCTGAATGTCTTCATTGAAAAGAAGTACACGAACTACATTGTTGATGTGGACATCAGGGGCTTTTTCGATCATGTCGACCATCAATGGATGATGCGTTTTCTCAAGCTACGGATCAAGGATCCAAGCTTTCTGAGGCTCATTGCCCGTTTTCTAAAAGCGGGTTACATGGAGAAGGAAACTTGGCACGCAAGCGAACAAGGGACGCCGCAAGGCGGACTGATCTCGCCGATCCTAGCTAACGTCTATCTGCACTATGTGATTGACCTATGGTTTACGAAAGCGGTGAAGAAACAGTGCCAGGGACAGGCTTATCTGGTGCGCTATGCCGATGACTTTGTCTGTTGTTTTCAGTATAAACAGGAAGCCCAACGATTCTATTGCGATCTGAAGCGGCGCCTAGAAAAATTTAACTTGGCGCTTGCGGAGGAGAAAGCGAGGATCATCCCTTTCGGACGATTCGCTCAGGAAAATGCCAAGAGAAATGGAAACAGGAAGCCAAAGACTTTTGACTTCCTGGGATTCACCCACTATTGTGGGCAAAGTAAAAGCGGACATTTTCGAGTCAAGAGGAAAAGCAGCCGAAAGAAAGTGGGTGCCAAACTCAAAGCCTATTCGCAGTGGCTGAAAGGCCATCGGACCCAAGAGATTGACTTCATCATGGATCGGCTCAAGAGGTCATTGACCGGCTATTACAACTACTATTGTATCACCGATAACAGTCTAAGCGTGAGCGCTTTTCGATTGCAGGTGATTCGGTTGTTGTATAAATGGTTAAACAGAAGGAGCCAGAAACGATCGTTCACATGGGAAAAATTTAATCAATTTCTCAAACGCTTCCCTCTGCCGCAACCGCGAATCAAGGTCAATATTTATCAACTTCGGTCGGAGCTGAGCTACATTCTGTGAACCATGAACAAGAAGAGCCGTGTGCGTAAATAGCGCACGCACGGTTCCGTGAGGGGACAGAAGATGTGAATCGCTGTCCTACTCGACTAGATTTTAAGGAAAATAGTATAAGTGCAACTAAGTCTTCGCCTTCGTCAGAGGCTAGGCGAAGCCAAGTTTTCTAATAAATATTTGTGACAAATATAGAAATAAACGGTGCACATGTTAAAATGGAAAACGAGACCACTGAGAAGGGTTGTATTTGATGATTAAAGCAATTGTGTTTGATTTTGACGGAGTGATTTTAGATAGTGAACGACTCATGTATTTGGTTATGCAGAACATGTTTCATCGATACAGAGTGGAGCTTCCGCTCAGCATTTGGAGCCAGGCAATCGGAACACAGCACGGGTTTGACTCCCTGGCCTACCTTGAAGAACATGCCCACGTGAAGATAGATAGGGAAGCTTTTCAAGAAGAACGTTACGCTTTATTTAATCAATTGGTGGACAGAGAAGAGGTGCTTCCCGGAGTTAAATCAGTACTGAATCAAGCGCAAGAGCTTGGTTTGAAAATCGGGCTTGCAACGAGTTCAAAGGGCGACTGGCCGCGTAAGCATCTCAGCCGGCTGGGGCTCTCCGATTATTTCATGAGCATTAAATCTTCGGATGATGTGCAAAAAGTGAAGCCGGACCCCGCATTATATAATAAATCTTTGACCAGCCTTGGCGTGAATCCGAAAGAAGCCATTGCGATTGAGGACTCCTTCAACGGCTCGCTTGCCGCAAAACGAGCCGGTATGTACTGCATTGTCGTCCCGAATGCCGTCACCAAGCAAATGCCATTCGGCCATGTCGACGGCAGCTTCAATTCACTCCAGGATGTTTCTTTGGAGAAACTTATTCGTTATTTTTCGCCTGAATTAAGAAAAAAAGCATAAAAATTTTTATACGGGAAGGCTCTGTTTTCCCGCTTAAAAGGTATGACAGCGTTTTTTTCTGTTTTGATATATAATGTAAGTGGAATTATTTATGATCAACTGAAAAGCTTTAACTTAAAATGGGGTGAACACATGGGTTGGAAAACGGTATATGAGAAATGGAATTCCGATGCGGCTTTGGATCAGGACTTGAGAAAACAACTGGATGTAATTGCTGAGGATTCTGCGAAGCTCGAGGATTGCTTTTATACAAATCTTGAATTTGGAACAGGCGGTATGCGTGGGGAAATCGGACCGGGCACAAACCGCTTAAATATCTATACGATCCGCAAAGCATCGGAAGGCTTGGCACGTTATATTCTTAATGCTGGGGAAGAAGCAGTAAAAAGAGGCGTTGTAATTGCACATGATCCGCGTCATTTTTCTGCTGAATTCACATTGGAAGCAGCGAGGACGCTTGGTGCTCATGGAATCAAGACATTTATATTTGATGCACTGCGCCCGACACCGGTTTTATCCTTTGCCGTGCGTTTCTTAAACGCTTTCTCAGGTATTGTGATTACGGCAAGCCATAATCCGCCTCAATACAATGGCTATAAAGTATACAATGAATTCGGCGGTCAGCTTCCGCCGGCTGAGGCTGATGAAGTGATCCGCTTTGTCGCATCCGTGGAGGATGAATTGGCGGTGCAAGTCGCGGATGTTGATGAACTGAAGAAAAACGGTGTTCTGGAAGTAGTCGGAGAGAGAGTTGATCAGGCTTACCAAGAAAAGGTAAAGACGCTGTCGCTTAATCCGGATGTCATTCAAAAGGTCGGCTCCGACTTGAAGATTGTCTACACGCCGCTTCATGGAACAAGCTATCATCCGATTGTTAATGGTTTAAAGAACTGGGGCTTTACCAATGTAACGGTTGTGAAGGAACAGGCAGAACCAGATCCGGAATTTTCAACGGTAAAATCACCGAATCCTGAAGAGCATGCAGCATTCAAAATCGCTATTGAATATGGCAAGAAACTGGATGCGGATCTTCTGATCGGTACTGATCCGGATTCCGACCGACTGGGTGTTGCAGTCAAAGATGATCAAGGTGAATACGTTGTTCTGACGGGTAACCAAACCGGTGCCGTCCTATTAAACTATTTGCTTACACAGAAGCAGGAAAAAGGATTGTTGCCGAAGAACGGCGTTGTTGTCAAGACGATTGTTACTTCTGAAATCGGGCGGACAATTGCGGAGGCTTTCGGCATTCCAACGATTGATACATTGACCGGATTCAAGTTCATCGGCGAGAAGATCCACGAGTACGAATTAAGCGGCAAATACAGTTTCTTGTTCGGCTATGAGGAAAGTTACGGTTATCTGATCGGCTCCTTTGTACGCGATAAAGATGCAGTTCAAGCGGCACTGTTTGCTTGCGAAGCTGCAGCCTATTTCAAGTCGCAAGGCAAGTCATTCTATGACGCGCTTCAAGATGTATTTAAGAAATACGGCTATTTTGAAGAAGGACTTGAATCGCTTACGCTAAAAGGAATCAGCGGTAAAGAAGAAATCAACTCGATCATGAATGATTTCCGCAATCAGCCGCCTGTTGAAGTGGCTGGTGTTCCGGTGGCAGTGATCGAGGATTATAAGAAATCCGAAGCGGTGGATGTGGTAGCAGGTACAACGTCGACGATTGAACTCCCCGTATCCAATGTTCTGAAATATAAACTGAGCGACGGTGCATGGTTCTGTCTGCGTCCGTCCGGAACAGAACCCAAAATTAAATTCTATTTTGGGGTCAAGGGCAGTGATGCCGCTGATCGTGACAAGAAATTTAATGCAGTGAAGAAGGCAGTTATGGACCGGGTACACAATCTGGTTGGATAATGTGTCTATTGAGATGAGCACTAAGGCATTTATGATTCACAAGAATTATGTATATAATTAACATAGAATGATTGAAAAGCATTCGCAGCAGAAGTGACGGAATAAAATGGTTAAAGCCATTTTATTCTGCATGCGAGTGCCTTTTTTACGGAGGGATTTCTTTTGCCTTAATTAATGATTCGAATGTTAAGAGTGAAATTTATAGGAGGAAAAAATGAATCAGTTACAGCAGGAATTAAAAAGGCGTCGTACATTCGCCATCATATCTCATCCAGATGCCGGTAAAACGACGCTGACTGAAAAGCTGCTGGTGCTTGGCGGTGCCATTCGAACGGCAGGCGCGGTCAAATCACGCAAAGCCGAAAAATTCGCGACTTCAGACTGGATGGAACTGGAGAAGAAGAGGGGCATCTCGGTGACCTCCAGTGTCATGCAATTTGAATACGGTGGCTACAAAATAAATATTCTTGATACGCCTGGGCACCAGGATTTCAGTGAAGATACGTACCGAACACTGATGGCTGTCGACAGTGTAGTTATGATTATCGATGCGGCAAAGGGTGTCGAACCACAGACCATCAAATTATTTAAGGTCTGCCGCGACCGGGGAATTCCGATTTTTACATTTATTAATAAGCTTGATCGACAGGGCAAAGAACCACTTGAGTTGTTCGAAGAGATCGAGAATGTGCTCGGTATTGATTCGTACCCGGTTAACTACCCAATTGGCATGGGCCAGTCATTCCGTGGAGTCTATGACAGGCAGGAACATAAAATTGAATGGTATAACGATAAGAGAGAACGTCAGGTTCAAGCGTTAAGTGAAGTGGATGAACTGTCTGAACTATTAAAGGACACGGTCGACGATTATACACTCAATCAGCTTGAAGAAAATTTGATGCTGTTGGATGAGGCAGGAAACGATTTTGATCTGGAAGCTGTCAAAGCAGGCAAGCAGACACCGGTATTTTTCGGGAGTGCGATTTCAAGTTTCGGTGTACCGACCTTTCTGGAACATTATTTGAAGCTGGCACCGCAACCGCAGCCGCGTCAGTCAAGTGAAGGCATTATTCAGCCGGACGATCCTAATTTTTCCGGATTCGTGTTTAAAATTCAAGCGAACATGAATCCGGCACACCGCGATCGAATTGCATTTTTGCGTATTGTTTCCGGTAAATTCGAAAAAGGGATGGGCGTATATCTCGATCGGACCGGCAAACAGTTAAAGCTTGCGCAGCCGCAGCAATTCTTTGCTGACAGTCGTGAATTGATTGATGATGCGTATCCGGGTGATATTGTCGGACTCTATGATACCGGATTTTATCAAATCGGTGACACCGTGTGCCGGTCGAAGGATACATTTAATTTCGGTGCACTCCCGCAATTCTCCCCTGAACACTTTGCTAAGGTGCGCGCGAAAAATGCGATGAAGCAAAAGCACTTCTTGAAAGGCGTCAGCCAGCTCGCTCAAGAAGGCGCTATTCAGGTGTATAAAACGCAATATGAAGAGACGATCCTAGGTGTGGTCGGGACACTGCAATTCGATGTTTTTGTCTATCGAATGCAGGCTGAATACGGCGTTGATCTTGATATTGAACGTATGCCGCATCAAGTGGCGAAATGGATTGCTAATCGAGAGGAAGCAGATGCGCTTCGTCGTAATTCCAATAATCTGGTCGTTTCTGATTATAAGGACCGCCCAGTTATCATTTTTGAAAATGACTTTTCTCTGCGCTGGTTTCAGCAGAAGCATCCGAAAATCGAGCTTCGCGATTCCAGTCATAATATGTAAGAAAAAAAGAGCCGTTGGGCTCTTTTAAATTATAGAAAAAGGAGGAAGAGCATGCTAAATCAAGAAGACTATTGGAACAGTATTGCAGACGAAAAACAATTTACGACTCCATTTCAAATTGATCTTTTTTCTAAATATGTAGATAAAGGCGCGAAGATACTTGACTATGGTTGTGGTTACGGTAGAACTTTGCTTGAGTTAAAGGAGCATCAGTTCACTCATTTATTTGGTGTTGATTTCTCGGAAGCAATGGTTAAACGTGCCCAATCAAATGGCAGCAATGATTTAAACGTCGCTTTAATTACAAGCGGTCAATTACCTTTCGAAGATCATACCTTTGATGCTGTGCTATTATTTGCTGTTCTTACTTGTGTTTATAAAAGTCAAGAACAGGATGCCATTCTAGATGAGATAAAGAGGGTTCTAAAGCCCAACGGTATCATTTATATTAATGACTTCCTATTAAATAATGATGAACGAAATTTATGCCGCTATAAGAACTATGAGAATAAATATCAAACCTATGGAGTGTTTGAACTCTCAGATGGTGCAGTCTTGAGACATCATAGTGATGAGCGTGTGAAAGAATGGAGCGATTCTTTTGAACGTCTGGAGTACGAGAAGGTCGTCTATACAACAATGAATGGACATCGTTCAAATGGATTGGTTTATATTGGAGAATTGGTGAATGACTGAACGATCAAACCTGTGTATGTCACGATTAATTTTTAGCAAGTAAAAAAAGAGGCCCCCTCTAAAGTCATTTTTCGACTTTGAGGTGAGCCTCTTTGATTATTTATAGCTTTTTATTTTCCTACTGTATTGCTGAGTTCTTTGCGAACCTCGTTGGCTGCTTCCACCATGTTCTTAAGCGCGGGGATCGTTTCTTCGGGACGGCGTGTTTTGAGGCCGCAGTCCGGGTTGATCCAGACGATTTTAGGATCAAGCACCTTAAGCGCGCGTTCTGCGTAGGACTTCATTTCTTCTACGCTAGGGATACGTGGGCTGTGAATGTCATAGACGCCTAGACCGATGCCTTTTTTGTATTCGAAATCTTCAAAGGCAGAAATGATTTCACCATGGCTGCGTGCTGCCTCAATTGAAATCACATCGGTATCCAGCGCGTCGATGGTGTCGATGATTTCATCAAATTCCGAGTAGCACATATGCGTATGAATTTGTGTGTCATTATTAACAAATGATGTTGCCAGCCGGAATGAATAGACGGCATCATGCAGATAGCCTGGTTTCTTATCTTCCTTAAGCGGAAGACCTTCTCGAAGTGCTGGTTCGTCAACTTGAATCATGCGGATATCCGCTTCTTCAAGTGCGTGCACTTCTTTCTTTAAAGCGAGCGCGATTTGGTTGAAAACAGCTCCTTGACTGATGTCGTCGCGGACGAACGACCAGTTGTAGATCGTGACCGGTCCGGTAAGCATACCTTTTACCGGCTTATTTGTCAGTGACTGAGCATAGGCGCTTTCCTTCACCGTCATTGGATCTTGCCATGATACATCTCCGAAGATCAGCGGTGGTTTAACACAACGTGAGCCATAGGACTGAACCCATCCGAAACGCGTAAAGGCAAATCCGTTCAGCTTTTCTCCGAAGTACTCAACCATGTCGTTTCGTTCGAATTCACCATGGACGAGGACATCAATTCCGAGATCTTCCTGAATTTCGATCCATTTCGCCGTTTCATCTTTAATAAATTGCTCATAGCGTTCTTCGGACCATTCGCCGCGTCTCCAATTACGTCGGGCCTGACGAACTTCTTTCGTCTGAGGGAAGCTCCCGATTGTTGTCGTCGGCAGTGGTGGCAGATTGAAGGCATCGGCTTGCACTTGCTGACGAAGTTTATAAGAGCCGGGGCGTGACGGCAGTTCCTCGTCTAATTGATCAATTTCTTTTTGAACTTCTTTATTGTTGCGGTGTTCGGATTGCTGTAGTGTCTGCAGATCTGCACTGTTTTTCTGAAGGGCACCATAGATGGCGGCTTCGCTTTCATTAAGCCCTTTCGTAAGGTAAACGACCTCGGTCAACTTTTCATCGGCGAAGGAAAGACCGTTCAGAAGCACAGGATCAAGATTGGTTTCATTTGAGATCGTGACCGGTACATGGAGCAGGCTTGATGACGGTGTGACCCACAGATTCTCGTGATACTTAACTGATGAGAGCAGTGTCTGCAGTTCAGTAAGTGTCGCCTTTAAATCTGTCTTCCAAATATTTCGACCGTCTACAACGCCTGCAGCCAGTACCTTGCCTTCAGGGAATCCATAGGCTTTGATCGATGCCAAATTTTCTTCTTTGCCGTAAACAAAATCAAGACCGATACCGTCAACGGGCAATTGAACGACAGCTTCGTAATCATCAATCGCCTCAAAGTAGGTTTGCAGAAGAAGCTTCAGTTCAGGCACACCATTTTTAATAAAATGGTAGGCTTTCGCGAACGCAGCAAGATCTTCTTTGCTCTGTTCCTTGACAAGAATAGGTTCATCGATCTGCACCCATTCAGCCCCGGCTTCTTTCAGTTCTTGAAACACCTGTACGTACAATGGAAGCAGTGCGTCAAGCAGTGTATTAAAATGATCTGGATCATAACCCTTTGACAGCTTTAACAGCGTCACCGGTCCGACAATAACGGGCTTGGCGACGATACCGAGCTCATTCTTTGCTTCATTAAACAAATTAAGAAGGCGGTTTTCCGTCAGATAAGGTTTGGTTTCATTGCTGATTTCCGGAACAATGTAGTGATAATTTGTATTAAACCATTTGGTCATTTCCGATGCTTCTGAATTTTTGTTTCCACGAGCAATTGAGAAGTATGTTTCAAGCGATAGTTCTTTTTCATTTGATTTAAAGCGGTCGGGAATTAAACCGAAAAGAACAGCCGTATCAAGGACATGATCATAAAGGCTGAAATCTCCAACGGGAATCAGATCAACTCCAATGTCTTTTTGTTTTTTCAAATAGCTTAAGCGCAGTGTTTTAACCGTATCTAGAAACGTTTCTTTCGAAATTTTACCGGCCCAAAATTGCTCAAGTGCCTTTTTCCATTCTCTTTTTTCGCCGATTCTCGGGTATCCGAGATTCGCACTTAATACTTTACCCATGTCTTCATCCTCCTGTAATCTGCATAACAAATTTTTCGAGGGGGAAAAACAAAAGGCCTCTCTATTTTAGAGAGGCCTGAATTATCATCCGCACCCTCTTATCTTCCAAGATTCTAAAATACCAATCTTGCTGGAATTAGCACCTTTTCATAAAATGAAAGGTTGCCGGGCTTCACAGGGCCAGTCCCTCCGCCGCTCTTAATAAGAGTTTAATTAAGTTAATTTGAATACTAACATGGAATTTGGGATTCGTCAATGCTTTACTTCGACAACGCAAGTGGATTGAATCATTTATAAATAGTTTAAAAACAGCAAGATCTGCACGCAAAACATATTCACATTTTCACTTCATGTGACGATAAAGAAAGTGAGTATGTCTCTCAAACATGAACGAACAGCAGCGAAGACACAATGAGGGTGGATACGAAATGAGTGAGCAATTTAATCGAGACAGATGGCTGAAGGAAGTGGAGAAGCAGATCACTGATCAATCGATCACAGATCATTCTGTTCTAAAACGGATTCGACTGGCACAAATTCATAAACTGGATCTGCAACTGTTGAAATGGATGCGTCCATATCTTATGAATTATTACGTTAACATTGTCAATCAAATGAGCCAACATGTACTCGATTTATATAAAATAAAGAGCACGGTTCCGTCTCAAAAGACAAAAGAATACTTGAAAAATATGTATGCAGAACAAACTCGGCTTCTTTTCAACGGGTCTCTTGATCGGAGCGTTTTAGTACATTGCGAGCAAAATGCAGTTTTTTTTCTTGACCATGAGCTAAGCATTGCAAATCAAATTGCTCTTTTTAGTTTGTACCGTCGAGCGCTTATTGAAGCGGTCGAACATGAGGTCAATCATCCTGAACAAGCTTTATTTCTATCCGAATCTTTAGATAAATTTCTAAGTCTAGAGCAGCAATTGATTCTGGAACGTTATCAGCAGCTGAAGCATGAACGTGAACTTGAAAAAGAAGAGGTTATTCGCTTCAGAGCCTATCATGATGCACTGACCGGGCTTCCCAATAATTTGGTTGCTGAAGAATCGGTTGTCGATTTGGTCAAAGGATATAAAAATAGCAATCGGTCGTTCTCATTACTGAAAATAAATGTCGACCGATTAAAAATAATTAATGAAATTTTCGGTCGACAGATAGGAAATGAACTGTTGATCGCTTTATCCGGGAGAATGAAGGGAGCTCTTAAAGACTTCAATGCAGAATTGTATCGGATCAGCAGTGATGAATTCATGATTATCTGCAGAGACTGCTTGAATAAGCGCGGCTTGACACATCTCATCGAAACATTATTGCGGACAACCGAACAGCCCTACCATATCGACGGAAAAGAGATCTATGCAACATTCAGTATCGGCATCTCACAATTTCCGTATGATGGACGTTCGAGCATTCAAATATTGGCGAGTGCGGAAGCAGCACTAAGAGAGGCAAAGAAAAGCAGCAGAGAAAGTTTTTTCTTTTATAATAATGAACTTCACCAGAAGCTGCTTATGAAGCTGAATACGGAAAATGAATTGCAATCCGCATTATATAATCATCAATTTGTGTTATATTACCAACCTCAGGTTGACGCATGTACCGGCGCACTGATTGGTGTAGAGGCTTTGGTTCGGTGGGAACATCCGGAACGCGGCATCGTTCCCCCAAGCGCTTTTATTTCGGTTGCTGAAGAAACAGGAATAATTCGTGACATTGGCTGGTGGGTGCTTGACGAGGCCTGCCGGCAAATGAAGAAGTGGCAGGATCGCGGTACTCCCAAAGTACCCATTTCTGTGAATCTCTCGTTTAATCAATTTCATGATGATTCGTTAGTCAAACGGGTATGCTTCGCGTTAGAAGCAAGCGGTCTTCAACCTGAATATCTTGAGCTGGAGATTACTGAATCAACGATGGCAGAGGATTTGGAACGATCCATCAGGCTATTAAAAGAAATTCGGGCACTGGGAGTAGGCGTCAGTCTTGACGACTTCGGTACTGGATACAGTTCGCTCAGCTATTTGAAGAGCCTGCCGATCAATCAGTTAAAGATTGATCGTTCTTTTGTGATGGATATTGCACAAAGTAATCAAGATCAAGCGATTGTAACCGCAATTGTTTCGATGGCTGAACATCTATGGATCGATGTTATTGTTGAGGGAATTGAGACTAAGGAGCAATTGCGTGCAATTGAATCGTGCCGATGTCGCGCAATTCAAGGCTACTATTACAGCCGTCCGCTCGATGAAAATGATTTTTCAAATAAATATTTGGCATGAAATGATTGACTAAAATGTGAACTTGCCCTTTTTAGAAGACAGAGTTGGTAAACTAGTTAAAGGGTTATTTCAATTAAAAGAGTTACTTAAAATGATTGAGATCGGTTTTTTTTCGTCGTGATTGAATCACGAGGGGGATTGGAGGGGCATGAATGCCTTTGTTAAAAAGAAGCGAGAATAAAGGGTCGTGGCTAAAGAAGGCGGAATCGGAAGATGTCCTCATCGACATCTCGGATGCGCATGTGGCTGAGAAGCTTGAGATGCTGGATATTAAAGAATATGACCTTCAAATTATGAAAATGATGAGGCCTTTTGTAGAAGAAGAAATTGATCGAATGGCCTATGAATTTTACTCCAGCTTTACCAAAATTGAGTCATTGAGGAAGATCATTGAAAAATATAGCACTGTAGAGAAACTGAGCAAAACACTTGCGACGCACGTCATGGAACTTTTTTCAGGTGTCATAGATGAAGCATTTCTTGATCGCAGGTATCGTGTCGGCATCATGCATTATCGCATTGGGTTGACCCCTCCCTATTACATGGGAACCTTTCAAAATCTGCTCTCGAATCTGATTACCATTGTCTTGACTCATGTCCCAGAGACAAAAGAAGCGGATCGTGTAATTCGTTCCATTAATAAAATGATCAGCTTTGAACAGCAAATTGTTCTCGAAGCCTACGATGAGGAATATGAAAAGACATTGAAGCGGGAATATGAAACCGGGCGTGAAGATCTGCGCACTGCGATCCTGCAGGTCAGCAACCAGCTGACTCATTTGTCTGAACAAAGTGATCAGTTGGTCCATCATTTGCTCGAACAGTTTGAAGTTGTCCGTGAGAACTCTAAAAAGCGGAATCAGATGTCCCAAGACGCAAAGAAGCATGCTTCTGAGGGACAGAATCAGTTAGAGCAACTTTTTGTTGAAGTGATGGCTGCGAGCAGCTCCGTTCAGGAAATGGGGAAAATGGTCGGTGAGCTGGAAAACTCGTCAAAGCAAATTGGTCAGGTAACCTTATTGGTTAAGGACATTTCCGAACAGACCCATATTTTGGCGATTAATTCAGCAATTGAAGCGGCACGGGCAGGTGAATACGGCAAAGGGTTCACTGTGGTTGCCCAGGAAATTCAAAAATTGGCGGAGGAAACGAATCACGCGATGGTTCAAATTTCCGAGTTAATTAAGAAATCAACGACGGTAACCGGTCAAGTTGTTGTTTCTCTCGATAAAACGACATCGATTATTAAAAAAAGCATGGAAGAATCCATGCATACTGGGGAGAAATTTGAATTTGTTATTGAATCTGCAGATCAAAACAATTCACTATCCGGAGTTACGGACAACAGCATTGACGAGCTTGCGTTAATTACAGAACAATTAAGTACAGGTGTGGAGACCTTGAGTGCTTCTGCCGAACAATTAAAAAGCCAGTTGTAACTCATAAAAATACAAGTTGATATCATAAAAGACTCAGAACAGACGAAACCTATCGTGTGTTCTTTTTTTCTAGGCTTTATTGGATTATTTATGAAAAACATAAGCTCTTTACGACTTAACTTTGGGGAAAGGTTTGCCTTGAAAATATAAGATTTAGGCCATTGTAATGCTGATTTTTGGAATTCGAAAATTATTTTCTGTACAATAGAATTAATGATTGAACAAATCGGAAAACTGTGGAATCGAGGTAACTTATGAATTCGAATAGTGAAGCACATCAAATGATTTCAGAACTCATTGACCATGTGGAAACAGTTGTTGTCGGAAAAAGAAAAATTGTAAAGTTGATGACGATTGCACTCGTTGCCGGTGGTCATGTATTAATTGAGGATATACCCGGGGTTGGAAAAACCGTGTTGGTTCGTGCCATTGCGAAATCAATCGGAGCAGATTTTAAACGAATTCAGTTCACACCGGATTTGCTGCCGTCGGATATCACTGGTTTATCTATTTACAATCAAAAAGAGGCACGGTTTGAATTTCGTCCGGGACCATTAATGGGTAACATCATTCTAGCTGATGAAATTAACCGCACATCGCCTAAGACCCAATCGGCATTGCTCGAAGGTATGGCAGAGAGACGTGTTACCGTTGATGGGATCACAAGGCAGCTCCCCAAACTCTTTTTTGTCATGGCAACACAAAATCCGATTGAATATGAAGGAACGTATGCATTACCGGAGGCTCAGCTGGATCGCTTCTTATTAAAATTATCCATTGGCTATCCTTCTCGAAGGGACGAGCTCTCGCTGTTGAATCGGACGCCCGATCAAAACCCGGTTAACAGTTTAACCCCAATTCTGACTGTGGACGAAGTTCTTCAACTGCGTCACCGTGCCGCTTCCGTCTATGTTTCCGAGGATATGAAAAATTACTTAATGGACATTGTTCAGACGACTCGCGAACACTCAATGATCGCACTCGGTGTGAGCCCTCGGGGAACCATCGGCTTGCTTCGGGCAGTTCAGGCCTGTGCATTTATTGAACAGCGTGATTATGCGATTCCTGACGATGTCAAGACAGTGGCACCTTATGTTCTCGCTCATCGCATCATTCTTAATCAAGAAGCTGTTTATGAAAATACGGATGCATTTTCAGTGATTCAAGAGATTGTCCGCAAAACGAAGGTTCCGGTGGATATAAAGGAATTCGTTAAATGATTGGTCTTTGGTTGAACAAAAGAATGTTGCGATCAATTTTGTCTGTAGCCGTTGGATCAATTATCGCTGTTTTCCTATTCCTGTTTGCATTCACACAGGGAGGGTTCCTTAGCTGGTTTCTTTTCTACACATATGTTCCCCTTGTCCTTTATCACTATTTGCTTTTCTTGTACCCATTTCAGTCAATTAAGACCGAACGCATAATTAACGACCAGCGCTTATTTGCTGGAGATACACTCTATTTGACTGTTCGTTTGAAAAGACGCTGGGCTGTTCCTTTTTTTCTCATGACTATTTACGAACGCTCGGATCAAACGTCCTCAATTATTTCAACGAATAAGGCAGAATTACTTACTTGGTTCACACGAGAGAAGAGCTTTCCACTTGCGGCAGAGCATATGCAGAGAGGAACGTATCATTTAAATACAATCATCTTGGAGCTTGGAGATCCTTTTGGATTATTCAGACGTACGGTTCTGCTTAAGAAGGCAACGGTCGTCTATGTCTACCCAAGGGTGCGGCAGCTTTCAATGGCGGAATTAGAAATGCCGCGACAAGGTGGATATGCCTCATCTCAAGAGACGGACTCGGCAAACTTTTCAGGCGTTCGTGCTTACCGGCCTAATGATCGTCCTTCTTGGCTGGACTGGAAGTCGGCGGCCAGAACCAATGCCCTTGTCACTAAACAGTTTGAACCCGAGCACGAACGAAAAGCTTCTGTTGTTTTGGTTTCGCAAAGGCAAGAGGATGATGAACGCTTTGAAACAGCAATTTCTTATACTGCATCTCTTGTTAAATCATTGCTTGGGCATGGATTTACCGTCCGGCTCACGTATCGTGCAGGAGAAGTGCCATTAGTCCTTCAAAGTAACACATCGCAGAGTTTGAATGCTGCCTATGCGGCTTTAGCAAAGCTTACCAAGGATCAGGCGCTGGAAATTGAAGATGTGCGTATGTCTGGAAAGAGACGTTATTTAGGCTATGCTGTCACTACCGATGCACGGCTTGCTGAAGCGATCGGTACCTTTGCGTCAAGCAACAAACAACAGCAAGTCATGTACTACATTTCTGATAAAACTGACGAAAGTGGCCTGAACCGTTTTAAATCCTCTTGGTTTAGGTTCAGAATCATTGAGGTAAATGAAGGCAGGTGAATACTTTGAGTGAGCGACTATTTATAAAATTGACAAATGCAATCATTTACGCGTTTGCTGGTTTTCTCTTGTGGCTGTGTGCGAAACCGCTCATCGAACTGACCATCCTGAATTCAAGAGCACTGCTCATTCTTTTTATCGCAGTGATGGTGCTGATGTTTTATCTGAAGCTTCCGGGATGGCTTTGCGCGTCGGTATGCGGGCTGATGATTCTGCATGCCGTGCACTTTTATTTCTTTCCTAATGATCCATTGCTGAGTTTCGATTGGCTTATTCAGCTTAGTACTGATATAGGGGCGAATATAGGGCATCTCTGGCAAGGTGAGATGGGGCAGTTGACGGATTTATTTAGTGCCTTTATGTTCTATATTCTTTTCGGCATGATAACCTTTGCTGTCAGGCATTGGCTGCGAAGAGGCAAGCTTGTTTTTTTTGTAATCCTTGCGATTATAAGCAGTGTGCTCATCGACACATTGACGTTTTATAATGGCAATAAGTCAATTGTAGCAATCCTTGCGACTGCACTTTCTATGCTCAGTATTTACAGATGGCAGCTTTTCTCATTAAATCATTTCGGAGAAAAAAAGCTGAAGAATACTTTGCCTTGGTTTGCTATATCGGGTGTTGCTATTGCTGTTCTGTTAATTGCGGGTTTACTTATTCCAAAGCCAAACAGCCAATGGACTGCTCCATCAAGCTATTTGAGCGGATTGGGATTTACGTTTTTTCAAAACGGCTCTTTTTTTTCGGGAAATCAACGAATCGGTTATGATGAAGATGACACAAGTCTCGGCGGATCCATTAGTATGGATCAAACCCCTCTGTTTACAGCGGCGGTGAGCGGAAATCCGGGCTATTGGCGAGTAGCGCACAAGGATCATTACACCGGCCGCGGCTGGAGTGACAGCGATCACTTTTATTTACCGGCATCTGATCGGACTGCATTTTCTACGATGCTGTCCTTGTATGGAACGCAAACGAAAACAAATAATCAGACGGCAGTTCTTCACTTTGAAAATTCGAGTCCGGCAATCTTGCCCTATACCGGTGAACCACAGTGGGTTGAAGTGCCCGGACAACGTCTGAAAGTCGAACAGCTGACCGGTCAGCTGCAGACTATCGATGAAAAAAAGGCGACTTCAGAAATCTTGGATTATGCAGAACCTGTTTATCAAACGGACGTTCTGAGGAGGACGACTACCGAACGTGATCCTGAGGTGATCCGGGATCGCTATCTTCAAGTACCACAGGATTTGCCGGTTCGCGTGCGCGAACTTGGACAACGTTTGACAGCGGGGAAAAGCAATCGGTACGATCAGGTGAAAGCGGTCGTTAATTATTTAAGGTCGTCACGATTCAGATATTCGACGGACAATATTCCTCGACCATCTCGTAATCAGGATTATGTTGACCAGTTTCTTTTCGAATCGAAGGTAGGATACTGCGATAATTTTTCAACGGCGATGGTTGTCCTGCTTCGATCGGCAGGAATTCCTGCCCGTTGGGTAAAAGGGTTTACTTCGGGCGATTATCAGCAACAGCTTCAAGAAAAAGTCAACGGCAAAACGGTCAATTTGACCCAATATCAAATTACCAACGCAGATGCACATTCGTGGGGAGAGGTTTATTTTCCAGGGAGTGGCTGGGTGACATTTGAGCCTACACCTTCATTCAATGATCCGAGTCAATTTGCCGCCAATTCGTCAAACAGCGGATCATCGCAATCAAATGCTGATCAGTCATCCGGAGAGTCGGAAACAACTGAAGATCAGCAAGATGCTTCATCACAGCAAGACGAACAAACAAATCAGCAGACAAAGAATAAGACGGATCAGCAAGCAGAGAATGCTCAGACGAAAAGTCATTCTGCGAAGAAAACATCCGGTCTCATGATTCACTGGCAGTACGTTGGCTGGATGACAATGATTGTCCTGCTTATCGGTGCCATTGCTGCCTGGTTGACACGAAAAAAGTGGCTTCGTGCCATTTATATAAGGAAAGTTCAAAAGAATCCGCTCAGCAGTACCCAGGATTTCCAGAAAATGTACCGGATGCTGCTCCTATTACTCCAGTTTGATGGGATGAAACGTTCAGAATCTGAAACTTTGCGTGAATATGCAGAACGTGTGGGAACGAATGCCGGAGCAGAACTGTTGCGGCTCACGGAGCGTTATGAACAAATCATTTATTCGAACGATCACCAATTAACATCGAATGATTCAGAACACATTCGCTCACTTTTAAATCGCTGGCTTCTCAGTCAATCAAAGAGAAAACATGCAACTTCAGTAGTCAAACGCAAAAAGGGATAAGTCAACCGGCTTATTCTTTTTTTACGTCACGCTTTTTCTGTATCATTCATTCGGTGATGCTTTTCTAGGCATTTGCCGGGTATAATCCGGCAGGCTAGGTTCATATGATGAAGAATAAAGTCATTGCGCCTAGCTAGCGGTTATGGCACAGAAAGGATGCTGCGATCCGATGAAAAAAGATGATCATAAAGAGCTTGAGCGATCGATTGATGAGATTACGGAGATTGCAGAAGGATTCGGACTTGACTTTTATCCAATGCGGTATGAAATTTGCCCCGCGGAAATTATTTATACATTTGGTGCCTATGGCATGCCGACTCGATTTTCTCACTGGAGTTTCGGTAAACAGTTTTACAAAATGAAGCTGCAATATGACTTGGGATTGAGCAAGATCTATGAATTAGTCATCAATTCCGATCCATGCTACGCTTTCCTGCTCAATACCAACAGCCTGGTTCAAAACAAAATGATTGTTGCCCATGTGCTGGCACATTGTGATTTCTTTAAAAATAATGTCCGATTCATCAACACGAGACGCGATATGGTTGAAAGTATGAGTGCAACTGCGGAACGAATTCATAACTATGAAGAGCAATACGGAAGCAAGAACGTAGAGAAATTTATTGATGCAGTACTGGCAATTCAGGAGCATGTGGACCCGCGTATTATACGTAAAGGCGACTGGCTGGACAGCAAACCGGGTAAGCCTGTGAAGAAGAGGAAAAAACCATTGTCACAGTATCAGGATCTGCTCAATTTGGATGACACGGATAATCGTGTTGAAGAAGAAACGGAAGACACCAAATTTCCAAATCGTCCGGAAAAGGATCTGTTGTTTTTTATTGAAGAATACAGCAAGGTGCTGGAGGACTGGCAGCGGGACATTTTGACGATGCTTCGAGAAGAGATGCTGTATTTCTGGCCACAGCTGGAGACAAAAATCATGAACGAAGGCTGGGCCTCCTATTGGCACGCGCGTATCATGCGAGAACTTGATCTGACATCCGACGAGGCCGTCGAGTTTGCCAAGTTGAACGCGCAGGTCGTTCAGCCTTCACAGCAAAGTCTGAATCCTTATTATCTCGGATTGAAAATTTTTGAGGATATTGAAGAACGTTATAATCATCCGAATGAAGAGATGGCTTCATTCGGCGTGCAGGAAGGCTCCGGTCGGGAGAAAATTTTTGAAGTAAGGGAACTTGAATCTGACCAGTCATTCATCCGAAATTATTTAACTAAAGGGCTCGTACAACGAGAAGACTTGTTTTTATTTGAGAAGAAAGGCGACAAATACGCCATAACAGACAAGGATTGGAAAAATGTTCGTGATCAGCTTGTATCCATGCGTATTAACGGCGGATTTCCTTATATCGTTGTTGAGAACGGCGATTACAGGAACAACGGTGAATTACTTCTAAAACATCGCTATGAGGGAACGGAGCTCGATGTTCGAGATCTTGAAGGCGTTCTCAAGTATCTTGTGCAGCTGTGGGGGCGTACCGTTCATCTGGAAACCTATATTGAAGATCATCCCGTCCTGTTCAGCTTTGAAAATGGTGAAATGAGACGAAAAAGATTAGATTCTTAAATACAATTTGATTGCACAGTTAAAAACAGTTTCCCCATAAAGAGGAAACTGTTTTTTGATGACTCAATCTTTATTACCGCTTAAAACCCTCTTCACATTTCTCTCCTAAACTTGATTATAGGAAGCCAATCATGCTAAGGAGCTGAGCGAATTGAGTTTCGTCCGAAAACACAGCATTAGATTAGTCAGTCTTCTTTTTATTGTATCCATGCTTTATATCCCAATGATGATCCATCCTCCGGTAACACCTCAAATAACGAAGAATGAAAAGCCATTGATTGCTAGTGAAAAACTGGATCAGGACTCAGACTTCAATGACAGCAACGTAATCATTCAAAGCGAACGAAAAAACTTTGTCTATGCTCCGATTATTAAATAGATGCAGAGAATATAAGCGTACAAAATGATTTATTGTCTTAATCTGCTTGTTAAATAATTTGATAGGAGTCTCTATCGAGACATCGATCTATGCAAGCCATTCAATTTGGAATTTTGCACCTCCACGGATAAATGGAAGCACTGGCAGGTCCTCGTCAATGATCTTGCCAACGACATTTACTTTTGGATCCGCAGGGAGGTCGCGTCTTGTGATCTGAATCTCGCCTTGATATCTTCCGTAAAGCTTGTTATCGATCGTAATCGAACCGAGGGCTCTTGGCGTGAAATGATGATTTGGAAGAACAGGTGTCTCTACAAGGTGCAATGTTCTGGATTCCTGCGATCGAATACAGTCTCGTGCTTCATCAGGACGGTTGGATTGAGGTGCAGCAATAGCCCGAAGTAAAGGAAGATCGTCCACTTGACGACGGGCATGCAACAGAAAAATACCGTTCTTCCATGCTGCGATTTGCTTAAGGCTGCAATTGCTCATGTCAGGATCACCAAGAATAAGATCATCCACTGATTCGTGATCTAAATCTAATAGAGAAGCAAATGGAGTCAGTGTACGATGATCTTCAAGTGTCGGCAATCCTTGATAAATCGGACCGCGTTTTTCTTTATCACCGGGGAAAAAAGCGGCAATAGACAGCCCGGCACTCCGCAGCACATGATTACATTCTCGAAAAGCACGACGCGAAAGTCCCGTCTCCGGACGCGGGTAAAAATTATGACAAGCTGTTACTTGTTCCACATTCATACCTTTATCTTTCATGGTTTGCAGCATGGAAGAAGTTAGGGTACTTGCATTCAATACGATTGGAATTTGCTTGGACAGTTGAGCGGTCGTTTGTTCACTAAATCCGTCATCTAAACGAAGCGCGCTTATGCCCAGTTCTTTTAATCGATAAACTTCATGGAGACTCAGCTGAAGAACGTTTAAAGAATCTGCGGCGACGTCAATCGTTAAATTCATCTTCAATTTTTTTGCGAGCGCACCTAGTTTATAGAGTCTCTCCCGATATACGTTCGCGTTTTCTTCGGGTATGTGCAGTGATGAAAAGATCATTTCAAAGCCATACGTGTTGTACCGTGTGATTTTTTCTTCCTGCTCTTTAATTGACTTGCTTAAATAAACGGAAAAACCGAGCATTCTGTTCACTTCCCATCGTTGATTTAATTAGAGAAATTGTTGTTCAGTCATTGTGCTAACTTATCTGTTAAGATGATAATTTGCCCGATCCTTCAATTATAATCTAAATAAAAAATGAAGCGTGCAGGTTAGCCGCTCCATTTCTCATATTATTGTACCGTTGGAATTATTTAATGTTTTCCGCCATTTTTTCGTTGTATCCGAACAAGTAGGTGAAGATAAAACCTGCGGCATAAGCAATCACAAGGCCGATAAAATAGTAAACGTATTTATTTTGAGCAATCAGTGGAATGAGTGACAGCCCTGATACACCGATGCCGACTGCTCCTGTATGCATGACTGCCTGGAATGCTCCGCCAAATGCAGCACCGATACATGCTGTTACAAACGGACGGCCAAGAGGCAACGTGACCCCGTATAAGAGTGGTTCGCCGATTCCCAGAAATCCAACTGGTAAACCGCCTTTGATGTTGTTGCGAAGCTTTTGATTTTTCGTTTTCACATAAATGGCAATCGCTGCACCAACCTGACCAGCTCCGGCCATTGCAAGCACTGGAAGAAGGCTAGTATATCCAAACTGGTGAATCAAATCGAGATGGATTGGTGTCAGCCCTTGGTGCAGTCCAACCATAACGAGAGGCAGGAAGAAACCGGCGAGAACGGCACCTGCAACAACACCGCCAACATTCAGTATTGCCTGAATACCATTTGTAATGCCGTCTGTAAAGACTCCGAATAATGGCTGAATGGCGTATAGAGAAAGAAGTCCGACAACAAGCAATGAAATCAAAGGAGTAATAATGATATCAACACTGTTTGGCACACCTTTACGTACCTGCTTTTCAACTACAGTGATTAGCCATGCAGCAAAGATGACTCCGAATAATCCTCCGCGCCCAGGTGTCAGTGCTTCTCCATAAATAGTAATGTTCGCGAGTGCAGGATTGAAGAGAATCATGCCCATTATTGCACCGAGTACAGGTGTTCCGTTAAATTCTTTTGCAGTATTCCAGCCAACGAGAATGGCGAGAAAGGTAAAGAGGCTGCTTCCTATTAAAACAAGAATAGACAACAATGTTGATTTAGGGTCAGCCCCTGCATTAATTGCAAAGTTTGCAATTCCATTAATTAATCCGGAAGCAACGAGTCCGGGAATGAGCGGAATAAAAATATTGCCGATCTTTCTTAGTAATTGCTTAATTGGTGTCTTTTTAGTTTTGCTTTTAATCTTTTGCTTATTAATTGCAGCCTGCTCTTCAAGTGTAAGATCATCTGGATTCTTTTCTTCGCCGATAGCAAGTCCTGTCAATGCACTGAGTTCATCCGCTACTTTGTTAACCGTTCCCGGTCCGACAACGATTTGCAACGTATCATCATCAACGACACCCATGACACCATTAATTTTTTTTAACTCTGCTAAGTCCGCATTGTCTTTCTTGTTTATTGAGAGGCGTAAACGTGTTTGGCAAAACATGATTTTCTGAAGATTATCTTTTCCTCCAATGTTTTCCAAAATAGAAGTGGCCATCTGCTGTTCCTTTTTCATACCGTTCATTCCTCCTTCAAAGTTGTGCGAACAAATCCCTTTGCACGATTCAGTCGATCTATGGCTTCATCATATGAACACTGAAGTAAAGTCATGACGATCGCTGTTTTAACATTGTGCTTTGCTTTTTCAAATTGTTTTTCAGCTGTTTCAAGATCAGCACCTGTTGCTTCCATGATGATCCGTTTGGCACGTGCAATCAGCTTTTGATTCGATGGTTGGACATCCACCATTAAATTCCCATACACTTTCCCGATCCGGACCATAGAAGCTGTCGAAATCATATTGAGGACCAGTTTCTGTGCAGTTCCCGCTTTCAGACGGGTTGATCCGGTCAGAACCTCTGGCCCGGTTGCAATTTCAATAGCAATATCGGCGTAACGACTGATTGCCGCGTTTGTATTGCATGAGAGACTAACCGTTTTCGCCCCTTTGCTTCGTGCATACTTAAGTCCTCCGATTACATAAGGGGTCCTTCCACTCGCTGCAATACCGATGATCGTGTCCGCCGGTCCAACCGATTGATTCTTAAGATCTTCACCTCCAAGTTGTTCACTATCTTCCGCACCCTCAACAGCTCTTGTCAGTGCTCTTTCTCCCCCGGCAATGAGGCCTTTCACCATGCTTGGGGAGACACTGAATGTTGGCAGGCATTCCGAAGCATCGAGGACTCCCAGTCTTCCGCTGGTTCCTGCACCCATGTAAATTAACCGCCCTCCAGACTCAAAAGAAGCAACGACAAGACCAACGGCTTCTTCAATCGGCGTCAGTGCATTCTTTATCGCGAGAGGAACTGTTTGATCTTCATGATTCATTAACGCTAAGAGTTCATGAAGTGACATGGTATCCAGGTTCATCGTGTTCTGATTGCGGCGTTCAGTCGTGAGTTTTTCAGTCACTGTATACACACCTTTTCTGTTCTCTTTATTATGTTTATTAATAATATTCTATTAAATTGAAACAAAAAGTCAATATAAATTAGAAAAAAAGTGAAATAAACTTTCAAACAATGTAAAAAAATATAACATTGAGGTCACCTGCGAAATCTGATAATGGCTTCACGGGCCTCCTTATATTGATTCACAAGCCGTTCGCTTGATAAGTGAAAAACACTCAGATAGAGTGCTCCGATTATATTCAGTTGGGTCATCGTGGAAGCAATGCTCCCAATACGGAAATCCTGCTCGACAGGCGGTGTGCACAATTGAATATCTGAAACTTTAAATAAGGGAGAATGGTCGGCGTTAGTAATAGCTATAACACTTGCACCTTTATTTTTTGTGAGTTGTGCAAGCTGAAGCACATCCTTCGTTTTTCCAGACATGCTGACAGCTACAAAAACGGAAGAAGAGGTAAGAAATGGGGTTGTTGCTGCGACTTGATGGAAATCTGAAATCATCGTTGACTGATATCCAAGACGAGAAAATTTGTAACTTCCATCCATTGCTGCAATTGACGAACCTCCAACACCATAAAAAATAATTCGATCAGCCGTTTTCAGACGAGTGACTGCTTTTTCAAAATTCTTACGGTCAAGTGACAGTAAAATGGATTCAATGGCTTGCTTGTTCAATTGTGTAACCTTGCAAAAAAGATCGTATGGAGCATCCGCTTTTTGAAGGCTTGAGAAATCTGTGAGATCTTCCCTTGAGACAGTAAGCTCCTTGGCAAGCTCTAATTTAAAAGTCTTGAAGTTTGCAGCACCAATTGATTTGCAAAAGCGAACGACGCTTGCCTCACTAACATTCGCTTTGATGGAAAGGTCCTTTGAAGTCATACTTGGTACTAGTTCAGGATATTGTGCGATGTAGCGGCCAACGCTTTTTTCGGCTTCTGATAAATGATCTAATCTGTTTTTTATTTGTTGTAATAATGTGCTCAAACAATCGTCCTCCAACGGATTTGCATTTGTCTATTCATCATATTTTCTTAATCATATTATTGATTTAGACGTGTTGCAAGAAACTTAGAGTGAATGAGTATTGATTCTTAATTGTGCATAAGCCCATCTTTCATTATGATATAGTGAACGTATATCATTTTTATAGTAGAAGGTGAACCCAAATGAAAAAAATAGCAATCTACTGCGGGGCAAGCAAGGGGACAAATCCTGTTTATGAAAAAAATGCGGTGAAACTGGCAAAGTGGATTGCCGATAATGGTTATGAACTTGTGTACGGCGGTGGAAAAGTTGGACTGATGGGCATTGTGGCCGATACGGTGCTGGAAAACGGTGGCAACGTGATCGGTGTAATTCCGCAATTTCTTGTGGATCGGGAAATTGCTCATGATCGTCTGAATCAGCTTATTGTGACTCATGACATGGATGAACGAAAGAAAAAAATGATGGATCTGGCTGATTGTTGTATCGCGCTTCCCGGCGGACCTGGAACACTTGAGGAGATTTCCGAGGCAGTTTCTTGGGCAAGGGTAGGGGAGAATGATTCTCCGTGCATCTTTTTCAATGTGAATGGTTATTACGATCTGATGCAGCGCTTTTTTGATCAGATGGTCGAAGAAGGTTTTCTGTCACAAGCGGATCGTTCAAAAGTACTCATTACGGATTCGATTGAAAAGATTCATTCATTTATAGCTGATTACGTTCCGCCGAAAATTAGGCAGTACACGAAACAGTGAAAATGTATGCAATAAAAAATGACCTTGCGGAACATTCTGCAAGGTCATTATTATTTTACTGGTCACTGAGGCATGGCAACGAGTTGTTTTGTCATGTTCTGTTGAATTAATTGCGCGGCACGTGTCACTTCTGCATCTGTTGGCGATTCAATGCCTTTGAGCGGATAGTCGATTCCCATTGCTTCCCATTTATAGACGCCCAATTGATGGTAGGGCAAGATTTCCACGCGCTCCACATTCTGCAATGTGTTGATAAACGTTCCGAGCTCTGTCAGATCCTCTTCGGAGTCGGTAATCGTTGGTACGAGCACATGCCGAATCCATACCGGAATCCGCTTTTCAGATAACAAACGGGCAAATGCCAAGATATGTTCGTTCGGCTGTCCGGTCAGCCATTTATGACGTTCGGAGTTTATCTCTTTGATATCAAGCAGCACGAGATCAGTGTATTTAGCTAGCTCATCGAACTTTTTATGAAAGAACGGAGCATCGACATAACAGCATCCGGATGTATCGAGCGCCGTGTGCACACCGATTGCTTTGCACGCCTTAAACAATTCAGTGAGGAACGGAATTTGAAGCATGGCTTCGCCTCCGCTGACGGTAATTCCTCCACCCGATGATTGAATAAACGGCAAGTAATCCTTCAGCTCATTAATGATTTCATCAACACATATTTGTTTGCCGGTGCCGATCGCTCGTGTATCGACATTATGACAATATTTGCATCGGAGCGGACATCCTTGGGTAAAAACGACAAACCGAATGCCGGGTCCGTCAACCGTACCGAACGATTCAATGGAGTGAATAGAGCCAAGAACCATGTACGGCACCTCCTTTCTTAAACAGGAACTGATCAGATCGACTTGTGGAAGGTCCGGTGAAGGACTTCCAATTGTTGTTCACGAGTCAGTTTAATAAAGTTGACCGCATATCCTGAAACGCGGATCGTCAGCTGAGGATATTTTTCAGGATGATCCATGGCATCAATCAGTGTTTCGCGGTTAAACACATTGATATTAATGTGATGACCCCCTTTGACTGCATATCCGTCTAGCATAGCGTCAAGGTTTGCTTCACGAGCGACATCATCTTTTCCAAGTGCTTGCGGCACAATGGAGAATGTGTTTGAAATGCCGTCAAGTGAGTAGCGGTAAGGCAGTTTTGCAACGGATGACAGGGAGGCAAGGGCGCCTTTGCTGTCACGTCCGTGCATCGGGTTCGCTCCTGGAGCAAATGCTTCGCCGCGTAAGCGTCCATCCGGAGTGCTGCCGGTTTTCTTGCCGTAAACGACATTTGATGTGATCGTAAGAATTGATAAGGTTGGAACAGAATCACGGTATGTGCCCACTTTTCTTAATTTATTCATGAAGCGTTCAACGAGATCCACAGCAATTGTATCAACACGATCATCGTTGTTGCCGTATTTAGGGAAATCTCCTTCAATGTTAAAGCCGACTGCCAAGCCGTCTTCATCGCGCTGTACGTGAACTTTTGCATATTTGATCGCACTAAGTGAATCTGCCGCAACACTGAGACCGGCGATACCTGTCGCCATCGTGCGCAGAATATGGGTATCGTGCAGGGCCATTTCGCTTCGTTCATAGGAATACTTGTCATGCATGAAGTGAATAACGTTCAGTGTATTGATATAAAGTTCCGAAAGCCAATCCATCATACGATCAAATTTTTGCATCACTTCATCGTAATCCAATACATCACTTGTAATCGGTGCGAGAGCAGGCGCTACCTGCACTTTTTTGATTTCATCAACGCCGCCGTTAATCGAATAGAGCAGTGTTTTTGCCAAATTGGCACGAGCACCGAAGAATTGCATTTGTTTCCCGATACGCATTGCCGATACGCAGCAGGCAATGCCATAATCATCGCCGTATTGTACGCGCATCAAATCATCATTTTCATACTGAATGGCACTTGTCTTGATTGATATTTTCGCACAATATTCTTTGAATTGCTTAGGCAGCTGCTTTGACCAAAGTACAGTCAGGTTTGGTTCCGGAGCAGGTCCGAGATTCTCCAGTGTATGAAGGAATCGGAATGAATTCTTCGTCACGAGTGTGCGCCCGTCAACCGACATGCCGCCAATTGATTCGGTAACCCAGGTCGGGTCGCCACTGAACAGTTCGTTATACTCAGGCGTACGGGCGAACTTAACGAGACGCAGCTTCATGACAAAGTGGTCAACCAGTTCTTGTGCCTCTTCTTCAGTAAGCACATCATTTGCAAGATCACGTTCAATGTAAATGTCAAGAAATGATGACGTTCTGCCTAGGCTCATTGCTGCGCCATTTTGTTCTTTAACAGCAGCCAGATAGCCGAAATACAGCCACTGGAATGCTTCACGTGCATTTGCTGCAGGTTTAGAAATATCAAACCCGTAGCTTGCAGCCATTTTCTTAATATCCTGCAACGCACGAATTTGTTCCGTCAGTTCCTCACGCAGACGAATGACTTCTTCACTCATTTTACCGCCAGTGCTTTGTTTATCAATTTTCTTTTGTTCAATCAGAAAATCAATGCCGTACAGAGCGATGCGGCGATAATCACCGATAATACGCCCACGGCCATAGGCATCCGGAAGTCCGGTGATAATACCGACATGGCGAGCCAACTTCATTTCGTCCGTGTATGCGTCGAAAACACCTTGATTATGCGTTTTTCTGTATTCGGTAAAGACATGATTTACTTCATCATTTAACTTATATCCATAAGATTCACAGGCTTGCTTCGCCATACGAATGCCGCCGAAAGGCATCAGCGCACGTTTGAACGGTGCGTCGGTCTGCACGCCAACGATTTTCTCCAACTGTTTGTTTAAGTATCCTGGTTGATGAGAGGTGATCGTTGAAACAATTTCGGTGTCCATGTCCAGAACACCACCATTTTTCCGTTCCTGTTCGGAAAGCTCCATTACCTGTTTCCATAGAAGTTCTGTATTCTTTGTTGGTCTTGCCAGAAAAGATTCATCATTTTTATATGCATGTATATTTTTCATGATGAAATCGCGTACATCAATCTCATTTTTCCAAATACCTTCAACAAATCCGTCCCACGCAGATCCGTACTTGCTTTCTTCTACTACTGCTTCCATGCCGTTCATCTCCTCATTTAAATGGTCGACTAATTGAACATATTATCCTTGAGCACATGTTAATTATATAATAACAGATGTAAACGCTTACACATTAGTTATGACTTTTTTGTTAACATTTATTCAAAAGATCGTGTCGATTCGGTGACTTAAATGAGGGCACGCAAAGAAGAAGTTTAGTGAGCGCGTTTTAATCAGATGTTTGATAAAATAATGATGAAGCCTAAAAGAGGAGTGAAGCCATGTTTTGTCCGGTATGCGATGATGTCCGCATGAAAGAAGTTGAAAAAGACGGTGTGCTGATAGACACTTGCCCAAATTGCAAAGGTGTTTGGCTGGATCGAGGAGAGTTAGATAAATTATCCACTCGAGTGAAGGAAGTACGTCGTCCATTCAATGACTGGTACGAACAAGATGATGACGAAAAGAAACAGAAAAGCTACAGAGACCGTGACTATAAGGAAGATTCATATTATGATAAGAGAAAAGGCAGAGATTATGAGCCGCGCAGAAAGAAAAAGAAATCAGTGATGGATATGCTCGGGGATCTTTTCGATTGACGTAAGATTATTTAAGTCCGGAAAGGGGAGAACGAACTCCTTTTCGGACTTTGTCGTATTTTCAACACGCGATCGCGTGCACAAATCGTATCGTAATGAGAGGATGGGCAAGATGCGTGTACATTTTTTTCAGCATGTTTCGTTTGAGAAACCGGGATTTATTTCTGAATGGTGCAGGCAGCGCCACTATGAATTGACAGGAACCTGTTTTTATGAAAATAACTTTGTCGAGCCTGATTTTGAAAAAATCGACTTGCTGATTGTTATGGGGGGACCCATGAATTGTGACGACGAACAGGTCTATCCGTGGCTTAAGCGAGAAAAGGAATGGACCAAAACAGCGATTCAGAAGAATATTCCTGTTTTGGGCATTTGTCTTGGCGCGCAACTTCTGGCCGAATGTCTCGGGGCGAATGTTTATCCTGGAAAAGAAAAAGAGATCGGCTGGTTTCCGATCTCGCTTGTGAATAAGCCGGAGCTGCCATTTTTAGGCATGCCCAAGCAGATAATAGTCTTTCATTGGCACGGAGATACCTTCGATCTTCCGCAAGGAGCGTCGCATGCGGCCTTCAGCAAAGGCTGCCGAAATCAGGCGTTTCTATACGGCAAACGGGTGGTGGGTCTGCAATTTCATTTGGAAGTTGGCGAGGAAAACATTCGTGAAATTATTGAACATTCGCGCAATGAACTGGTTGCCGGAAAGTATATCCAGGGGATTCCAGACTTATGCGGCCGATTCGGATTGATTCAGCAGAATAAATCGATCTTGTTTGACTTCTTGGATCGCTGGATGAATCAGCTTGCAAACGAATCGATTCAATAATTCAATGTAAGCACGCCTAATCGCTCAAGGGCAGCTTTAATACCGTCTTGATCATTAGAGAGCGTCACAAAATCAGCCGATCCTTTTACCTGTTCCGGGGCATTACCCATCGCTACACCGATCCCAGCGAATCGAAGCATGGGTACATCATTAAAGTTATCGCCAAAGGCGAGTGTATGTTCTTGAGCTATATGATAACGAATCATTATTTCGCGCATCGCGTTTGCCTTACTGACATCTTTTGCCATGATTTCCAGATAGGTCGGTTTTGATTTATAAAATACGGCATCAATAGTTGCTTCAGAAAGAACAGTCTGTAATTGGTCAATATCTTCCGGATCACCCATACACAATAGTTTATGAATCGGCGGCAGACTTTCCGGTACCTGATCTTGGAATGCATAAGTAGATGAAGGGGTGCGTGCAATGGCCTCTTCTTGAGCGATCCAAGCATCCGTTTTCTCTGGGACAAGCCATCGATTGAAACTGTATGCAGAAAAACTAATTTTAGGGAAACGGTTACAAATCTGCTGATAGACAAACTGTACACTTTGCGGATTCATTGTGACAGAGAGCAAAGGCTCACTTGAAGTATCATTCTGATCGACGATAAGCGCCCCGCTGTAACAAATAATTGGGTCAAGCGAGCCGAGCTGTCGTTGTAAGGGAATAATTCCGCTCGGCATTCGCGCTGAAATGAGAATAAAGGGAATGTCTTGGCTTGCACATTGTTTAATTGCCTGGACGGTTTTCTTCGTAATGACATGCTCTGAATTGATCAACGTACCATCGATATCACTGAAAATCAACTGAATCGGCATATAAATCCACTCCCTTTGAAAATAAATAAACGCCTTTCATTTTGTTTCATCGGTGAGAATGAGATGAACGCCTTGCGCTTCTAGTGAAGTTTGAAATCGTTCGGTAAGTGCACGATCGGTAATCAGAACATCTGCATGACTCCAATCGAATGCTTTAAATCTGCTTTTCTGATTGAATTTTTTATGATCTGTAAGGATAACCATCTGATTGGAATGCTCTGATATGATCCTGCTGATCCAGGCATCTTCTTCATCCTCATAATAGACCCCGTCATCGGCGACCGCCGCCGCCCCGAGAAATGCTGCATCAAAGTGGATACTCTCCATTTGCTTCATACTTTCCGCAGAAAAGAAGAATCGATTTTCGAGATTTAGCTTCCCGCCAAACACATGAACTGCTGCGCCTTCTTTCTGAGATGACAATTCAGCAACATCCAGCGATTGTGTAAAGACGTGAATGGGCATATCAATCTGACGCACCATACAGGAAATGGTTGTTGAAGCATTGAAAAAATAATAGCCATTAGGCTTCAGAAAGGTGAGCGCTTTTTTCCCTATGCGCATTTTGATGTCGGAATAGGCCTGCAAACGATCGCGGTACGCTAATATTTTGTTTTGAAAATCCTGTAGAGCGATGCCCCCGTGCGTTCGGATTGCGGCGCCTTGCTCTGTGAGCTTGACAATATCACGACGAGCCGTGTCACGTGAGACATTGTAAAGCCGGCAGATATCTGCCACAGATAGGCTGCGTGCTTCTTGCAGATTATCGAGGATTGCTGACAGTCGTTCTTCTTGATAAATGATACTCATCTCCTTTCTTTTTTTAGCATTCGTTTGTCTTCTTGTTCCGGTAATCAATACATTTGTGCATTATCCATGTTTTTACGTATAAAAGTTAAGAGAGATGTGCCCGTGATCGAAAATACAGGATTATAGTTAAATGGTATCCTTTTATAAGTAATTATAAGTAAAAATAATAAAATTACAAGTAGTTACAAGTAAATGAATGTGCTATGCAAAGGTTAATAAAAGGATACATACAGGATAGCTGATCATATTAAAAATCCTGTAGTTTAGACAATGAACTCGCTTACATTTGTGACTTGTGATACACTAGCGATACACAATTTAATAAAAAGGAGGGCAATAATGACTCGGCGTGAAAAAGTCTTAACTTATTTAGAAAAGTTTGCACTTGGTACGGCTCACGGTGTGACAACCAGCGAAATATCCGAAGCGATTGGTGTGCTTCGCCCGAATGTCAGCAAGGAGTTAAATCTGCTTGTCAGAGAGGGAAGGGTGAAGAAGACAAATGGTCGACCCGTTCACTATTTCGTGGATCATGCAGTCGGTAAACACAAAATAAAGATGCAGCAGAAACCCAACATCGGGTTTGCTGGGAATGCTCGTATCATTGATCATAACCTTGAAAAGGAAGATACTGCGAATAAGAACGAAACGGATGTTTTTGAGCACATGATCGGCAGCCGCGACAGCCTGAAGAATCAAGTCGAACAGGCCAAGGCAGCATTGCTTTATCCGCCGCACGGACTGAATACACTGATCATTGGACCAACGGGATCCGGTAAGACGTATTTTGCTCATAAAATGTACCGTTTTGCTTTGGATAAAGAGATCATTTCCCAAAAGGGATTTACCACATTTAATTGTGCGGATTATGCACACAATCCGCAGTTGTTGATGTCGCATCTGTTTGGCTACGTCAAGGGAGCTTTTACCGGCGCTAACGCTGATAAGGATGGTCTGATTCAGGAAGCAGACGGCGGAATGCTTTTTCTTGATGAAGTACATCGTCTGCCGCCTGAAGGGCAAGAAATGATTTTTTATTTTATGGATCATGGGACATACAGCCGTTTAGGTGAAACTGCCAAAATTCATCATGCGGACGTCCGGCTTGTTTATGCAACAACTGAAGACCCGAAAAGCTCATTATTGCAGACTTTTGTGCGTCGAATCCCTATCATCATTCAGCTGCCGGATTTCAACCAAAGAAGCGCACGTGAACGATTGCAACTATTAGAGCAATTATTAACGCTTGAAGCGAATCGGATTCATAAAAATATTCGTTTAAGCGAAGATGTTGTTCAAGCTTTGCTGGGAAGTGTAACCTACGGTAATGTTGGGCAGTTGAAATCTAATATTCAATTAGTGTGTGCCCAAGGCTTTCTGAACAGCATGCAAAATAAAAATGAAATAACCCTGCTTTTTAGCCGCTTGCCGCCTAATATCAAAGACGGACTTTCCAACTTGGCTAACAATCGGCAAGAATTGGGGAATCTGAGTCGATTGCTCGAACCGACGATGGTGATCAAGCCCGATGCAAAGCGCGGTCTTCCGGATAGTGACAGTTACGAATTGCCGTATAATTTGTATGAAATCATAGGCGATAAAGCTGCGCTGTTAAAAGACGAAGGATTGGATCAAGCGGCGATCAATAACTTCATTATGACCGATATCAATTTGCATTTGAAATCTTTTTATCGTCAGGGAAAGTTGGATAAAACAGTCAGTAGTCTGAATGAGATCGTTGATCAAGAAATTATTGATTTAACCATGCAGATCCAGCAGATGCTTCAGGAAAGAGAGAATTATCCAGCCAGGGATAATTTCATTTATGCGATGAGTTTACACATCAGTTCTTTTATTAAACGGGTTCAGTCAGGGAAACCGTTGCGAACTATTTCAGCAGATTTGATTTCAATGGTCCATGACTATCCAGATGAGCTCAAACTCGCTGAACGCGTTAAAGAGTTGATTGAGGATCATTATCATTTTCCTATACCTGAATCTGAAGTTTATTACATGGCCATTCTTTTGGTATCTTTAAAATCAGAACCTAAAACCGGAAAAGTTGGCATTGTTGTGGCAGCACATGGTAACAGTACTGCATCCTCAATGGTGCAAGTTGTTTCACAACTGCTGTCTGTCGACAACATCGCCGCATATGATATGCCGCTGGAAATGAGTCCTAAAATCGCATTGGATGGCATTGCCGCGCAAGTTAAAACGATCGATCAGGGCAACGGTGTTTTACTCTTGGTCGATATGGGGTCTCTTAGTACATTTAGCAGCAAACTGACAGAGAAAACAGATGTTCATGTCAAAACGATCGATATGGTCACTACAGCGATGGTGCTTGAAGCAGCTCGTAAAACAGCACTGATCGATAGTGACCTTGAAACGGTATACCGAGAATTACGTGAATTTGACGGCTATTCACGAACGATCGAAAAGGGCCATCAAAAGAAAAATAATGTTCAGAAAAGATCAGATCGAAGAGAGAAGGCTATTATTGCGATTTGTTCGACTGGTGAAGGGACAGCCAGCAAAATTAAGGACCTGTTGGATAAAATATTAGTTGACAACTTGATTGACGATATCACAGTGATCACAGTTTCAGTTGTGACTATGAAAGAACAAATTGCAAAGATCCAGCAAAACTATCTAATCGTAGCCACGACTGGCGTTGTGAAACCCCAAGTTGCTGCTCCATTTGTATCATTAGAGAATTTATTGCAGGGTGGCGGAGAGAGTTTTGTCAGCCTGGTTGAAGAAATAAACAATCATGCAGCAGATGAAGCAGAGGCTCTGGATGATTCGGAATTATTAACGGAAGAAATGAGTCAGAACTATTTGGAACAGTACTTTACATTCATTAATCCTGCGAAAATTGTGAAAATATTGTGGGACTATTGCAATTTTATTCAGTTGAGAAGTGAGTTTAAAATGTCCAATGCGTTCAAAATTAGTTTGATCATGCATATGGCAGGAGCGATTGAACGTTATTTAATACGCTCAGAAATGAGTGTTGATGAGCAAAGACTATCGAGCATCAAAATGGAAAAAATGTATCCGATCGTTAAACAAGCGAATGAGGTTCTGCGTGAAACACTTAATATTAATCTTTCAGATGCAGAAGTGTTTTATATCGTCGAATTATTTAATACAGAAAAAGAAAAAAATGATACACAAAATAATTGATACACAATTTAAATGTGTCAATTATTTTTTTGCTTTGGAAAAAAGCCTATGATAGCAACCCCTTTATGTGATACACAAAAAGTGGCATGTAAATTGCTTATACTGTTGTGTATGCATTCGTGGTCATGAATGTGGATTGTATACTCGGCAGAGGTGGGGGAGTGATCGTAGGTATTTTAGTCACACGAGAAATGATGGTGGATTGTCATGACGATGGATGTTCGTTTATTACGTATTGATAGTCGTTTGTTACATGGGCAAGTGACTACGAATTGGGCAAAAGCCATCAACGTTAATCGCATCTTAGTAGTGTCGGATCGTGTGGCATGCGATCGGACACGCAAGACACTGATTGTACACGCTGCACCTCCTGGGATCAGGACGCATGTCCTCACATTGGAGAAGATGGTAAGACTGTATCATGATCCGCGTTTTGGCGTTTTAAAGCCTATGATTCTGGTTGAAAACGCAGTTGACGCAAGATATATTGTCGAAGGCGGCATAAAGGTTGACTCTATCAATATTGGTGCAATTAGTTTTGACAACACGCGCGTCATGGTTACCGATGCGATTGCTGTTAGTGCAGCCGATGTAGAGGCTTTCAAGTGGTTTCACAATCATGGGATTAAGCTTGATGTCCGCAAGGTTTCCAATGATAGCTCGAAAAATCTTTGGAAGTCGCTTTCCGAAAAAGGTTTGGTGTAGAATAAATCATTTTTACATTTTCTGATTTACCTTATTGTGTCCTTCCCTATTCATGAAGGGGGGTGAGATGCGTCTCAGCACTGCAAATCGATCAGTTTATTGTTTTAAATTAATGAAAGCGATAACAGAGCTGGATGCGTGAGTAATGTGCAAAAGTAACAAAATTTATAAAGTAGGAGGTATAAAAGAATGGTAGGTATTATTCTGGCAAGCCACGGCAATTTTGCTGAAGGCATTTTCCAATCCGGCTCAATGATTTTTGGAGAGCAGGAGAATGTCAAAACGGTTACCTTAATGCCCAACGAAGGCCCTAATGACGTTAAGGCAAAAATGAAAAAAGCAATTGCATCATTAAATGATCAAGAAGAAGTACTGTTTTTAGTCGACCTTTGGGGCGGGACACCTTTTAATCAAGTCAACAGCTTGTTTGAAGAACACAAAGACAAATGGGCGATTGTTGCGGGTATGAACTTGCCGATGTTGATTGAGGCCTATGCTTCACGCTTATCCATGAACACCGCGCGTGAAGTCGCTGCGCATATTTCACGTACAGCTAAAGAAGGGGTCAAAATCAGACCTGAAGAATTAGAACCGGCAAAGGCAACTGGTGCAGCTCCTGCACAGCAGACAAAGAAAGGCATTCCCGGTAAATTTAAATACGTGCTGGCACGTGTCGACTCTCGTTTACTTCACGGTCAGGTCGCAACTGCTTGGGCTAAAACGACTCAACCGACACGGATTATTGTTGTATCCGATGCGGTAGCTCAGGATGATTTGCGAAAGAAATTGATCCAACAAGCTGCTCCGCCAGGCGTGAAAGCACACGTCGTTCCTGTCAGCCAAATGATCAAAATTGCGAAAGATGATCAACATTTCGGCGGTGAACGCGCGCTGCTTCTTTTCGAAAATCCTCAGGACGTGGTGAGAGCGGTTAAGGGCGGCGTTTCATTGACGACCATCAATGTGGGTTCTATGGCCCACTCACCGGGTAAAGTTCAACCGAACAAGGTGCTTGCCTTTAGCCAAGATGATATTGATGCTTTCGCTCAGTTAAAAGAAGCCGGTTTAAAATTCGATGTGCGCAAAGTGCCAAACGATTCAAAAGGTGACATGAACGAAATTCTCAGGAAAGCGCAAGAGGAATTAAACAGATTAAGATAATCTAAACGATCAGGAGAAAGGGAGGATTAACCATTATGGATTTGAACATTATTCAAATTATATTAGTTGTTATCGTCGCATTTTTAGCGGGTATGGAAGGAATCCTGGATGAATTTCATTTTCACCAACCAGTCATCGCCTGTACGTTAATCGGACTTGTGACAGGAAACTTAATCCCATGTCTTATCCTTGGCGGTACGCTGCAAATGATTGCTCTAGGCTGGGCGAATATCGGTGCCGCAGTAGCGCCTGATGCAGCGCTGGCATCCGTTGCCTCTGCCATTATTTTAGTTCTCAGTGGGCAAGGCAATGCCGGTGTATCGTCAGCCATCGCGATTGCCATCCCGCTTGCCGTTGCCGGTTTATTATTAACCATCATCTGCCGTACAATTGCAACCGCTTTCGTACACTTCATGGATGCTGCAGCTAATGAGGGAAACTTCAAAAAAGTTGAACTCTGGCACATCAGCGCGATCTGTATGCAAGGCGTACGTATCGCCATTCCGGCAGCATTAATTTTAGCTGTTGGTGCCGGTCCGGTGCGAGGTTTGCTTGCATCCATGCCAACTTGGCTGACAGCTGGTTTAGCCATCGGTGGCGGCATGGTCGTTGCCGTAGGTTATGCCATGGTTATCAACATGATGGCTACCAAAGAAGTATGGCCATTCTTCGCGATCGGTTTCGTACTCGCGACGGTGACACAGATCACTCTTATCGGTCTTGGTGCGATCGGTGTATCTCTTGCCCTTATCTATTTAGTGCTTTCCAAGCAAGGCGGCTCAGGTAATGGCGGAAACTCAAACACCGGTGATCCACTAGGCGACATTATTGATAATTACTAAAAAGGAGGGAGAAATAAAAATGGCACAAGAAGTGAGATTATCAAAAAAAGATCGTATTTCTGTTTGGTGGCGCTCAACGTTCCTTCAAGGCTCTTGGAACTATGAACGGATGCAAAATGGCGGTTGGGCGTATACAATGATTCCGGCAATCAAAAAATTATACAAATCTAAGGAAGATCGTGCGGCTGCACTCAAACGTCACTTGGAATTCTTTAATACGCACCCCTATGTCGCTTCACCAATTATCGGTGTGACCCTTGCTCTGGAAGAGGAGCGTGCGAATGGCGCACCTGTTGATGACGTCGCCATTCAAGGGGTTAAAATAGGCATGATGGGGCCGCTGGCAGGTATTGGTGATCCGGCTTTCTGGTTTACGGTAAAACCAATCCTTGGTGCGTTAGCAGCTTCTCTTGCGATGACCGGTAACATTTTGGGACCTATTCTGTATTTCTTTGGATGGAATATTATTCGTATGGCGTTCATGTGGTATACGCAGGAATTCGGCTATAAAGCGGGTTCTAAAATCACAGACGACTTATCCGGCGGATTACTTCAGGACATTACTAAAGGCGCATCCATTCTTGGTATGTTCATCCTGGGTTCATTAGTTAACCGTTGGGTATCGGTAAAGTTCACGCCTATTGTATCTTCAGTTAAACTGGATAAAGGCGCATTCATTGATTGGAGTCACTTACCTTCCGGAGCACAAGGAATCAAAGCTGCGTTGGAGCAGCAGGCAGCCGGTCTTTCATTAGACGCGCATAAAATAACAACGTTACAAAACAACTTGGACAGCTTAATTCCTGGTTTAGCCGGATTGGCATTAACGCTTCTTTGCATGTGGCTGCTTAAGAAGAAAGTTTCACCAATCATTATGATTCTTGGGTTGTTCGTGGTTGGTATCGTCTTGCACTTACTAAACGTGATGTAACAGTGAAAATTTAAATTATTGTTTATTCATTGAGTTATTAAGTTGAGTATCAATCCTGCATTCCAGGAGTTGTATACCAATAAATTGAGCCTGATTCCTCTTAAGTCAAGGATGTCAGGCTTTATTTACAAGTGTTTATTCTGCCCAAACCTACCCGATCAAAATTGTTTGATCACTGGGGAAAAAGTATAATAAACGAGTATAGCGAAAGGAAGTGAAGCAAGAAAATGGTTCAATCAATTAACACCAAAGTCGATTTTGTAACCGATGCCACTTCTTATATTGGGCTGACTGATTACGGTAAAATTATGATTGGAGACAAGGGGTTTGAGTTTTATAACGACCGAAATGCTCAAAAATACATTCGAATTCCTTGGGCTGACGTTGATTACGTCGTTGCCTCAGTGATGTTCAAGGGAAAGTGGATTCCGCGCTATGCAATACGAACGAAGAAAAATGGAACATACACTTTTTCTTCCAAGCATCCGAAGAATGCTTTGCGTGCGATACGAAAATACGTTAACCCGGAACAAATGGTTCGATCGCTGACGTTCTTTCAAGTTGTTAAACGTGGTCTGAAAGCCTTGTTTGGTCGAAAAAGAAGTAATTAATATCCTGTATTTTTGAATTATTTGCTTCTCACTTGAATCAACAGCCGCTTTGCAAACGGCTGTTTTTTTCTTTACATAGTCCTTAATGAAGCATACTCTGATGAAGAAGTAAAAGTTAATGATCAAAAATCATTGAGGATTATGCTCGTGAGTTAGAAAAAGGGAAAAATATAATTACTTTGCTTTCAAACACCTTCATGTTATTGCCACCGTTTGGGTGAGTTCAGCTGCCGGTAGCTATATCGTTCCATAAAAAGAGGGATAAAGTTTTATGTCTAAAAACAAGAATTTGAGTCGGAAAGAACAAGAAGAGGCAATTCTAGAAAAAGTCTACGATCTTATTCTTGATGAACAAATACAAGATGATGAACGCAACGTGTTCATCACTTTTAAAAATAATGTTGAAAAAGACAAAGATTTTGAAAGGCGAGTAATGTATTTAGCTGAAGGACTGCGGCAAATAGCAGTTAAACGATTAACCGTTCAATCGAAACTAAGCCCTCAGGTTGGTGGATTTTACATGGAAATTTCAGCCACGGGATTGCTTAAAAAAAATCTAGGTACTGGCCTCGCCGCAATGGGAATTACTTTTCGTTAAAGGAAAGGCTATTTTCTAAGCCGAACAAGCTGCGAAAATTGAGTTATATAGAAATTTTAAAGGATCGACTTACTGTTTTCTATTATGATCAACCGAACTAAGTTGGAAGCTGTCACGGCTATTTTTCAGTTTTATTATGATTAAAGAGCACATAGGCGTCTCATAAACCAGTTGAATGATTTAAAATGTACTTATTAATAGGTCGTGATTGAAAGAGGGGACTGCAGATGACACTTACCATTGTTGTTATGTATCTTATTTTCGCTGGGCTGTTGGCTTATATTCTTTATGATGACCTGCTCGTTCGCTTGCTGAAAGGAAAAACAATTTTATCTGTGCGCCTAAGAAAACGTAACTATTTGGATCAGCTTATTTTAGCGGCATTGCTTGTGATTATCTACGTTTCAAATACGGTCAGAGGTGATAACAGCATATTTCTCAATATTGCATTGATCCTCTTGGTGCTGACACTGCTGTACAATACATTTGTTAAAGCACCAATGGCACGATTTAAGAAAGATGGTTTCTTTTATGGATTGGGATTTATAAAGTATGATCAAGTAAAAAAAATGAATTTGTCCGAGGACGGCGTTCTGGTCGTCGATACCAATCGTCGCAGAATGCTGCTCTACGCACGTAAGATTGAGGACTTAGAAAAGATCCTAAACGTTTTTGTTGTTCATTAATAAACTGGCTGACACCTTTGTCATTCATTAATTAAGGTTTCGGCTTTTCATTAGTTGACATTTCTACTTTTGGGCTCTATACTAAAGTAGACCTAATGTGAATGACAAAATTACTGATTGTTTTTTTGAATATAGGATTGTGTTCTTGTCAATACTGTGCAACAGATTGTATGAAAAGCAGATTGATCTTGCGCTGAATCATACTGGCTCGGTCAGAGGAACCGTAAGGATGGAAGAGAGGTAGGGCTTTCGTTGTTTCGGCGTCGGAAAAGCCGATTGATGTTTTTGCTCTTTTTGTTAGGTCTAATTTTATGATTATGTATGTATGATAAAAGGTAACATTTATAATTCACGTGTTATAAAAGGATTATCAATGTGTTTGTACTTTTTTATTGATACTTTTTATAATATGTGAATTTTTTATTTTTGCGGGAAGACCCTTGTTGGTGAATGATTTAATATCTGCAGCTGCAAGGATAAGGTACGCCGGATAAAACATACGCATATATTAAATTTTTTAAAGTGCGTTCAAGTACATTGAACATCCACTTATTATTAGGAGGTTTTCTTTTTGAAAACAGGTACAGTTAAATGGTTTAACAGCGACAAAGGCTTCGGTTTCATCGAAGTTCCAGGCGAAAACGACGTATTCGTGCACTTCAGCGCGATCCAAACTGACGGATTCAAGACTCTTGACGAAGGTCAAGCCGTTGAATTCGAAGTTGTCGAAGGCAACCGTGGACCTCAAGCAGCTAACGTTACTAAGCTGTGATTAACCATTAAAAAAACCGTTTCCCATTGAGGGAGACGGTTTTTTTGCTTTTTCAAGTCACAATATTGGATTCATAGATCATTTTCTTTTATGATTAACTGTGACATTTATACTTGACTTGGGGGAAATGAATTATGTCGCAGCTGAAAGAAATGCTTGATTTTAACCAACAATTTGTTAAAGATGAAGCGTATCGGCCTTTTGAAGCACCGAGTCGCCCAATAAAGAAGATGACCATTGTGTCCTGCATGGATTGCAGGCTCATTGAATTGCTGCCAAAGGCGTTGAATGTGAAAAATGGCGATGCGATTATGCTGAAGTCTGCAGGCGGAATGGTGGAATCTCCATATAGCAATACAATGAAAAGCATCCTTGTTTCACTGTATGAGCTTGAATCGGAAGCTGTCTATATTATCGGACATACGGACTGCGGCATGCATGGCTTGCATGCAGAAAAGATGATTAACGATATCAAGCAGCGCGGAGTCGCTGATCAGAAATTTAATGAAGTTGCGATTGACTTAAATCAGTGGCTGAATGGTTTTCAATCCGTAGAAGATGAAGTGAAGAAGAGTGTATCGATTGTTAAGAATCATCCGCTCCTACCTGAACATACACCGGTTGTTGGCCTGGTCATGGACCCGAAGACCGGAAAACTGACTCAAGTCGTTTGATTTGTTCTGCGTGCTTCCTCATCACTTTATTTGCCTAAAAATTTCCATGCCGCTTTTCGAATATAGAAATCCATCGCAGAGCACAATAGGCTTATAAGGGAGGTGAAACACATGGCAAATTCAAATCAGTTAGTAGTGCCAGGTGTACAGCAAGCAGTTAATCAAATGAAAGAAGAAATTGCACGCGAATTCGGCGTAAACCTTGGACCAGACACAACATCAAGAGCAAATGGTTCCGTAGGTGGAGAAATTACAAAACGTTTGGTACAACAAGCCCAGTCTCAATTTGGCGGCTATCAAAAGTAATTTGAATGAAATGAATAGATGATAAAAAGGGAACGGCTTCTGCCGTTCTCTTTTCTTCGTTTGGTTAGCTTGACTTTGGCTTGTGCACGGTCTAATGCCTGGTTCTATTTTGTATTCTCCTTTCATAAGCTTTTCAAAGGAATAAGTACTGATTTGGATTCCGAAGAGGGGGATAACCTTGGTATATCGCTTACTTGCACTGGACATCGATGGTACCCTATTGAGCAGCAACAATAGGCTTGATCGTCAAACAAAGGATGCCATTCAGTATGCGCAAAAAAAAGGTGTTGTTGTCACGTTAGTATCTGAACGCCATTTTCATTCTGCAGCAAAAGTCGCAAGGGCATTGCGGCTCTCGCAGCCGATCATCACACATAACGGTGCTTTTGTATCGTCATCTATTGATGACCCGGTCTACACAAGTAAAATTGATCATAGTGTGCTGATGCAGCTCGCTGAATTTCTCGAAACCTACCCTTGTCAAATTCAGATGTCACATGAGCGATTATCGATCAGTAATCGTCCTAATCAAAAAAATTTGATCGCAAAAATGACAATTGGGATGAACGAACCGCTTTTTTATCCAGTAACTTATGTTGATTCGCTCAGTCAATATTTGCTTGAAAATTATGAAGGGGCGACAGACGTTAAAGTAAAATTGGATGATAAGAAGGTCATGGATGACCTTGAAAAGGCAATGAACGACTACTTCCCATCGCTGGAAGTGCAGAGAACTGAGCAGGACAGTCTGACACTGGTTCGACAAGGCACTTCCAAGTTTAATGGGCTTTTGTTCTTTGCCGGGCAGCTCGGTATTCCGCTTAATGAAATCGTCGCCGTGGGCGACGGTTTCGATGATGCCGAGATGATTGAGAAATGCGGTCTTGGCGTGGCGATGAGAAATGCACCGGCTGAAGTAAAGAATAAAGCAGATTGGGTTACCCGTTCGAACGACATGGACGGTGTGGCGTACATGGTAAAAGAAGTATTACGTAAACAAATTCGTGTCCATTAAAGTTTGCTTTGTGGACATTTGTGTTGCAATAAATGAACGAATAAACAACACTGAAGTTTCAACATACCTAAATTAACAAATGTTTTTTACAAAGCAGCCTGAATAGGCTGCTTTTTGATTTTTTTTTGATTTTTTGGCGCAATGTTCAATTGATCGTTCTGATGATTGAGAACGTGTGATCGGTTATGGTAAAATAAAATTAATAAACGTGTCTGGAAGGAGGAATCCTATGATTCGATTTATTCATGCGGCTGATTTGCATCTTGACCGCCCCTTCGACGGTTTAACGCAGCTCCCTGAGCCGCTTCGCCGTCGCTCAGCTGAGAGTACATTTACCGCGCTCAATCACCTCACGAGTACCGCACTCCATGAACGGCCTGACTTTATGATCATCGCCGGAGATATTTTCGATAACAGTCATCGCAGTATTAAAGCACAGCGTGCATTTGTACGTGAAATGAAACGATTAAATGAAGCATCGATTCCTGTTTACCTTATTTATGGCAATCACGATTTTGTTAATAAAGCATGGGGTCATCTGAGCCTTCCAGATAATGTGCATGTTTTTCCCGAGACTCCTTCCGCCATGTCGGTGACATGCGCAGGCGGACAAACGGTCAAACTGTACGGGTTCAGCTATCATCAGCGCTGGATTAAACAAGACATGATTCCGTATTATGAAAGAAGCGGGAATGCGGATTATCACATTGCTATTCTCCATGGAGAGCCGCACTCAGGGACGGATGAAAGCAACTACGCGCCTTTTTCAATAAGCGAGCTGGAAAAACAAGGATTTCAGTATTGGGCGCTTGGACATATTCATAAGAGGCAGCAATTATTATCCCCGGTACCGGCTTGGTATCCAGGCGATATCCAAGGACTATCCTTCAAAGAATCTGAACTTGGTCCTAAAGGCGCGTCAATGGTTGAATTGGATCCGCACGGTGTGCAGGTCCGATTTCTCCCCACTTCGGATATAGAATGGCGACGCAGTGAACTCAATTTTTCAGGAACAGTGACAGCCGATCAATTGGAAACGACCATAAATGCGCTCAAAGAAAAGGAACGAAAGAAGCAAGCAGGAGCGTTTATCCGTCTGCGTTTTTCTTTTACAGGTCCTGAAATGCAAAGCAGTGAGACAGAAGAACTGCTTCATGAGCTCATTGACGCACTTAACGAGGATGAGAAGGAATTAAGGGACTTTATCTGGCTCGTTCCGGATGCTTGTGAGTTCCGCAGTCATTGGGACAAGCAGCAGATTTTGAGCAGTCCTCACTTTCTTGGCGATTTATTTCGTTATATAGAAGAAGGGGACAGTGTACAGCAAGCGACCGAGGTACTTTACGGTCACCACTCAGGGCGACGTTATCTTGAACGCCTGTCTGAGGAAGATCAAGAATGGATTCGCAGAAAAAGTGAACAATTGCTTGCAGATGCATTAACGGGAGCAAGCTTGGAAAAAAACGAATGACGGCTCTGGGGGGAGGTGCGGCGAGTTTTCCAGAGAGATCTCGCCATGACGATGAAATTGAAGACGCTGACCGTTCATCACTTCGGCCGTTTTGAAGAAAAGAAAATAGAATTGCCGCAAGCACCGATTACGATGATTTATGGAGAAAATGAATCAGGAAAGTCAACGATTATGGCGTTTATTTTGAGCCAGTTATTTGGCTTTCCTTCAAAGAAGCTACTCGAGAAATGGAACGGAAAAAATCGTTCCGGATCGATCGGCGGTTCATTAGCATTTACGGCGGACAACGGCAAAACGTATCGGCTTGAACGGACCCTTGACGGTCAAGAAGAGCTGAGCTTTAGTACGGAAAACGGTGAGTCTGCGGATTTAAACGAATTTTTGCATAGCACAAACAGACTCCTTTACGAGAGTGTTTTTTGTTTTGATTTGGATGGACTCCGAAACATTGATAAGATGAATCCCGCAGATATGAATGATCTGCTGCTTGGAGCAGGGATGATTGGCAGCGGGACATTGGGAAAACTGGAACAAAAATTGGAAAAACAGTGCGCCGATTTGTTTAAGAAGAGCGGTAAAAAACCACAAATCAATCGCCTGTTCGCTGAATTGAATAATTGTTCCGCCCAGCTAAGGGAATGGGAGAAGAAGCTGGACAGCTATCAGCAGCTTCAAAACAGCGTGCATGATGGAAAAGAACAATTGAAGCAGTTGGAACTTAAAAAGAAAAAGGTGCAGCACGAATACCAATTGTGGACATCATTTTCGGCTGCTCTTCCGCTGATTAATACGTATCGTGCACTGAATCATGAGCGCCAATGCATGGGACCTGAGCAGTCTTTCCCGCAAAATGTGAAAGAACATTATGATGATTCGTGTAAACTGCTTCGATCACTTAAAAATGAGATTAGTGAGCTGGACGAACAACTCGGAAAGTTGGTTGAATCAGGCAAATTCATTCATGTGGATGAGCGGTGGAAGGAGCAAGAGCCGGCGCTTCAACGGTTATTTAGCAAAGCTGCCGATGATCAACAAAATGAAAAAGAAAGACATCGTATTGAAGACGAGATCGACCAGCAACGAGTTGCTATACGACGAATCTGTGACCTTCTGGGTGCGGGATGGACACTGGGCGTCATTCGCAAAGCATCGTCTGAAGCAACGCTTGGCGAACAATTAAAAGAAAAGCTCAGTATTTGGAAAAAGCTCGTAGATGAGCGTCGCGACTTGGCACGTGATTTGAAAGCAGCACTAGAGAAAAAAGAAACCTTGGAAAAACAGCTGAGAACAATTGATGTGAAACATGCTTTTTCAGAAAGAAAATCAAGCGCTAAGGTTGCGGCCCATCCCTTGCAATCGCGAGTGCTGATCATTGGATTAATCATTCTGTCCGTTATATTTGCTGTTTTTTCTTCAATTGCAATAACACCGTTTGCGGGAGTACCGGTACTTTTATTAGGGGCGATCGCCATTGGAAGCATTTTCTTTGCTCCTCGTATCCATGATGGGGAAGCAGATAGACGGACTTATGCAGAAGACGACAGACTCTCCGCTGAACGTGCATTGCTGGAACAACAACTCAGTCTGGCAAAAGCAGATGTTGGACAGTTAACCGATCAGCAGAAGGCATGTACGCAGTCATGTGATGTACAAGAGGACGGCATCAAGTCATGGTTACAGGAACGCGGCTATTTCGTGGATGATTTGACAGGCGTTGAGGATAAAGTCAGGCTGGTGAACACCGCACAAGAGCTTTGTCAAAAACTCGATGTGCTCGAAGCTAAACTGCAGCGATTGATTGTTCTTCACGAGGGCTTCGAACGGGAGACCGGACTGTTGGCAGAGAAAATGGGCAGTGCTGGTGCTGATGCAAATTATTTAGAGCATTGCTGCCAAGAGCAGATGGAGCAGAAGCGACGCTGGGAAGATTTAGAGAAACAGCGCCAGATTTATAAGAAGCAACGAGAACGCTATGTAAGCCGAATTACGGCACTCGAAAATGATCAAAAGGCATTGTTTACAGAGACACATGTTGACAATGAAAAACAGTTTTATGAGGCAGTAGAAAAAGAAGAACGCCGCAAGTCCATTAATAAACAGCTGGAGACGAGCAGAATGCAGTTGCTTGAGCTGACCGGTTCGGACGAGCAAATTGAGGTTTATGTGTCTTATGTGGAAAATCATAAATGGGAAGGATTGACCGAACAGGAGTTCAAAGATCGTATTGCTGCGTATGAATCCGAATTGAAACGTGTTCGCGACCAGCTGGCAGATGATCGAGCGCAATGTTTGGTCTTGGAAAGAAATGATTCCTATCGAGATACTCTTGATCGGTATCATGAACTTTTGACAGAAACCGGTATTAAAGCTAAGGAATGGTCAGCGTATCAAACGGCACTATGGGCGATTCGTGAGGCAAAGGAACAATATCGTGAACAACGTCTACCGCGCGTGCTCCGAGAGGCTGCGGACTATTTCTGTTCAGTAACCGCAGGGCGATATAAGAAAATTTTGCTCAGTGACGATGGATTCATCGTTGAAGACTCAGACGGTCTTACGCTTCTTGCCTCTCAGTTGAGCCGTGGAACAGCAGAACAGCTCTATCTTTCATTACGGCTTGCTCTGATGCGGATCTTTAGCGGTTATGAAACCTTGCCAATGATTATTGATGACGGATTTGTAAATTTTGATCGAAAGCGTTCAGAAACGGTGTACACTCTACTTAATAAAGTTGCCCAGGAACGACAGGTTATTGTGCTGACCTGTCATGACAGTGTCTATCTTCATAAGCATCCTGAAGCAGTACTTAATCTGTCGGATCAGCAGGAGCGGATATCTGCTTCGCAAAAATAATCAAACATTATGGAATTTGTTTCATTTATCTTTATGGCAATTCGTGCATGCTATAATTTAAGAGATACAATATGAATCGTATAAGGATGATTTCACAATGAATGAAACACTCTTTAAAATTAATCTTGTTGAAGATGAAGAAAGCTTAGCGTCCATTCTCAAAGCTTACATGGAAAATGAAGGCTGGAATGTATCTGTTTTCCATACGGCTGAAGAGGCATTGGACTATATGCATAACGGTGTCCATCTCTGGATTTTGGACATCATGCTGCCCGGTATGTCAGGGTATGATTTGATAAAAAAAATAAAAGAAAACCATTCGGAACAGCCGGTTATTTTTATTTCGGCAAGGGATCAGGATCTAGACAAAATTCTGGGACTGGAGCTTGGCAGCGACGACTATTTAGCAAAGCCATTTTTGCCAAAAGAACTGGTTATTCGTGTTAAAAAATTGCTGCATCGTGTGTACGGCGCAGGTATCCATGAGAATCGGATGGTGATCTCTAAATATCAGCTCGATGTTGTTCGTCGCAAAGTGTTTGATGAGGAGAATCAGATGATTGAGCTCACGACGAAAGAATTTGATGTGCTGCTCTATTTAGTGGAGAACGTCAATGTCGCCAAATCACGTCAAGATATTCTGACCGAGGTATGGGGCGGCGATTATGTCGGATCGGATCGTGCGGTAGATGATGTGGTACGCCGCATCCGCCGAAAGATGGGGCGTTTGTCACTTGAAACGGTCTATGGTTCCGGGTATAGGATTGTCTCATGAGATTGCCATTTAAAATGACGTTGACAAAACGGATCTGGCTCTCATTCGCGTTTCTTGAGTGCGTGATCGGACTGATTATTCTCAGTGTCTACCCCTATACCATACAAAATACGCTCAAGGAAAATACGTTCCGAACCATTGAAGTGCAGCAATTGCTTAATTTTCAAGGGATTGTCGGAGGCTATGGAGTAGATAATCCTGGCACAAGTATTCATAATTACGACTCGACAAGATCTGTTTGGACCGTGTTGGTCAATAAAAAATTTCAAACCTTGGTTGGAATTCTCCCATCTGACGGTAGCATTTTGAAGCAAATGAAAGGGCAAATTAGACATCAGAAAAGTGTGTTAGCCCGATATGAGTTGAAGCAAAATGATTCGACATTTTATATAGTCGTCAGACGATCATCTGACAGTTATCTAATTTCCTATATGCGAGATACCTACAACAATGAATTAAGAAACAATTTATGGAGCCGCTTGATCTTTACGTTCGCGATGGCGAGCATCCTTAGCCTATTTCTCGCATTTTGGCTGGCGCGTTATATCAAACGGCCGCTTGATATACTAGGAAGACGATTTAAAGAAATTTCACGTTTAAATTGGGAAAAGCCGTTCGAATGGAAAGGCGATGTAGAGTATGAACGTCTTTCTGCTCAATTTGAAGAAATGCGGCTCAACCTGATCAAGTATGATCAATCTCAGAAAATATTTCTTCAGCAGGCATCTCACGAATTGAAAACGCCGATCATGATTGTTCAAAGTTACGCGCAATCCGTTAAAGACGGTATTTACCCCAATGGCGGTCTCAATGATTCCATGGATATTATTATTAAAGAATCTCAGCAAATGGAAAAACGAGTGCGCAAGCTGCTCTATTTTACTCGATTTGATTCACTTGGAGATAAGCAAATGCGTTATTCCCTTATTCGCTTTGGCGATTTAGCAGACCTTGTGCGTGAGCGATTTATTACTCAACGGGCAGATATTGAAATCCATGTCGGCGGAGAGGATACACTGATTTACGCTGATCAAGAGCAAATGCAGACCGTACTGGAAAACTTAGTGGAAAATGCACTGCGTTATGCGAAGAATAATATATGGATTGATGCTGACGGAAGCAGCAGATACAGGTCTCTGATCAATGTTAAGAATGATGGGCCGGAAATTCCGGAGCATGAACGTAAGGCTATGTTCCAGCCTTTCCAAAAGGGAGAAAAAGGACAATTTGGATTAGGGCTGGCAATTGTTAAACGAATCATTCATAATCATCATGGAGTCATTCATGTTGCTAATACTGAGGACGGCGTCGTATTTGAAATGACTTTACCGGCTCCGCCTAAGGAAAAACCGGACAATGGATCAGATGCATTGAATGAAAAAGATTGATTGTTGTCTTATACTTACCTTATTTTAAAATGACATTTTAAACTAAGGTTATTTGAAGGGAAGGGTTCATGGTGAAGGGAATCGCGTTTTATAAAGAAGGCGAGCATGTTCATGAATTCCTGTTGATAAAGAGCGTGACCAAGGGATTGGCCAGCAATGGCAAGCCTTTTCTTACGATATACTTACAGGACAAAACAGGTGACATCGAATCCAAGCTGTGGGGCAGCACGGCGGAAGATGAAGCGAATTACGTTGCTGGCGCAGTGGTGCTTGCTGAAGGAGACATTACGACATTCAGAGGCAGAAATCAATTCAAAATCCGTACAATTCGTCCAGCTACAGAACATGATCAGGTGAACAAGGCGGAACTTGTGATGTCGGCTCCGTTATCAATTGAGGAACTTAATGAGAAGATTACACAATACTTATTTGAAATCAAGAATCCGGTAATACAACGCCTGACACGAGCTCTTTTAAAGAAACATCATCATGACTTTTTCGAATATCCTGCTGCAGTAAGTATCCATCATAATTTTCTTTCAGGACTGGCTTACCATGTGTGCTGCATGTTGGATATGGCGAAGGCAGTTGTCAATCTCTATCCTGAAATTGATAAAGATTTATTGTACGCGGGCATTATCATCCATGATATGGGGAAGCTTGAGGAGTTGTCCGGAGTGACTGCGACCAGCTACACACTCCCCGGAAATCTGCTTGGTCATATCTCGATTATGGTCGCCAATATTGGCGAAACAGCAGATGAACTCGGTATTGGTGATAAGGAAGAGGTTTTGCTTCTTAAGCATATGGTGCTGAGTCATCATGAAAATCCGGAATGGGGCAGTCCAAAACCGCCGATGTTCAAGGAAGCTGAAATTCTCCATATCCTTGATGACATGGACGCTAAAATAAACGTGATGACCCGTGCTGTACGTAAAACACGTCCTGGCGAATTTTCAGAACGTATCTTTGCTATGAACAATCGAACGCTTTACAGACCGTCATTTGATACCAGCGATACTGAAGATGAATTGCAGCCTCCATTTCAAGAGAACAGCTAAGGTCTAATTTTCCGTTTCTTCGCATAGGCTACATTGCAAGTAAAAATTGGGACAACGCTCGAGTAGCTAGCTGGGAGGCGGAAACATGAAGCAGGCTAAACGTTCATTATTTATCGTTGCTGCGCTATTCATCCTTTTTTTAATGCAGCAGTTCGGAATGATTGATCCCGTGATCAACATGCTGGAAAGCGTAGCTTGGTGGGTATATCTGGTTGTAGCCGGTATAATATTCAGCGGTTATCAAGCATTTAATTTATCCAAGCAGGATAAAGAAGTCGATGAAGAGTGGGTCGAAGAGCAAGGTAATGTGTACATGAAACGAATGGACGCCGAGAAAGAGCGGCGCCGCAACCGTAAAGATCCGAGAGCCATGTCTTGAACAGGCTTTCGGATTTTTTTTTGCATAACTAAGAATGCCTAAAATTACTCTGAACCGGCCAACCATAATAGAACAAAAAACTATTGGAAAAAAATGTGTGAATTACTTCCGTTATCGGTCCATGCAACGATACTGCAGAAAAATAGAATATAAGAGAGGCAGTAAACAGATAAGGAAGTGACTGATATGGATGATTCTAATAATAAGGGGGCAGGCTTCGGATCGGACAAAGATGGCGATAAAAAAAGAAGACAATACAAAAAACCGGATGCTGTTCCGTTTTGTGACGATCATGTGATTAGTGAACTTAGGGTGGACGGTACAACTGATGAAGAAACAGTTTGGCTTAATGCGGTTATTGAGTGGCGTCCTACAGGCACAATACCATTAAATAGGATGAGCAGTTTGTCCGCTTCTATTTCCATATGCGTACCTGCTCTTATTCAAATTTGGAGGAAAGACGCTTCGGGCAATACACTTATCACTGAGAAAGCAGATTCCAGTTCGGCTATTGTCATATGGAATGGTCCTGGAGGATTCATTTTATTTAATCGGGTGATCACCACAATTCTCATTGAAGATCATATTGCACCCAATAAGGAAAACGAATATGTCGTAACTTTTACAGCAAATCAAGAAACTCCTGCAGGAATTCATCTTGATCAATCAAAAGTGACCAGTTATCAATTATTTGCAACCTTATTGAAGATGGACAATTGATTTTCCTAGCTTCGATCCTTGAAAATTAGTGACTCAAGGCAAAAAAAACACGAATCGGATAGGTGCTCCGATTCGTGTTCTTCTCTGTTCGTGTTATTGCTGCGTTGTCGTTGAGGTTGAGGTTGAATTGAAAAGATCTTTGAAAGCCTTGTCCTTCACTTGAACATCAGCATTCTTAATCAAGTTCTTGATTACCGTATCTTGAGATTTTTCTTTGCTTGCAAGGTAAGCTTCTTTTACTGAGGATTTCAGATCGTTATACGAATCTTTTTTGCCCTCAAGCTTGATAATGTGATAGCCGCCGTCCGTGCTCGAATATACAAGCGGGCTGATTTCGCCGACTTTCAGTTTCATTGCTGCATTGCTGAATTCGGCAACCATGGTTGATTGTTTGAACCAGCCAAGCTCGCCGCCCTTATCTTTAGAGCCTGTATCCGTTGAATATTGTTTCGCCAATTTAGCAAAATCTGCTCCATCCTTTAATTTCTTTTGAATGGATTGTGCGGTTTTCTTTGATTTAACGAGAATGTGGCTCGCTTTAAGTTCTGTCAATGTTGTCTTGTTCTTATTATAGTAATCCTTAAGTGCTTTGTCTGTAACCTTGATGCCGTCCTGCTGAGCCTTCGTCATCATTAGGGAGTCTTTAATTTGGCGTCTGAACGTAGTTTCAGTCAGACTGTTCTGTGTTAGCGCCTGCTTGAATTGGTCTTCCGATGAGAACGTCTTGCGAACTTGATCATATTTCGCGTCAACAGCCTTCTTGGATACATTATATTTCTTTTCCAAGAGCTTTTCGTAAACCATATTTTGAAGGACAGCTTCTCCATTGGTCTTTTTCAATTCATTGTAAAATTCTTCTTTTGTAATATTACCGCTTTTCGTTTTCACTACTGCGGCGTTATCTCCGCCGTTCCCGCAGGCTGCGAGACTTGTGAGAACGATAACAGCGGCCAGAATCATCATTAATTTCTTCACTACGTCCACTCCTATTTTATATTGTTCCACATTACAACAGTATTTCGTAGTTGCGCGCGGTTATCCGTCGCAATCGGCAATTTTATCAAATACGGTTACCATCTGTTTGCGACACTGTTCATTCTAACTGAAACTTGCCCCCATTGTCGAGTTATTGATGATTCCTTCTACATGAATTCACTGGTTGCAGCGTGCCGAAATTATGTACTTGTTTCAGCATATTTCGCATGAGTCGAAAATTGCGTTATAATAAATAAACTATTGGCTTGTTTAAATAGGTAAAAAATCTTGCATGTACTGGTACCTATATAGGTGTGTAAAGGAGAGGGAAAAGAAACGTGAACGCTGCAACTTATCCCAAGAAAAAGAAAAATTTATGGAAAATCGCTTTATTATCATTACTTGTGATTGAATTAGCCTTGGTGATTGCTGTACTTGGCATGCTGACAAATGGTTTTTCTGCAACAGACAGTCCGACACCGCAAACGGATCGCACCGAAGGAAAAGCTATTTTTTCCGTGCAGGCGAACAAGCAGCAGCTGGAGAATATGATCAATGATCAAATTGATTCTAATGGAAATAACAGGCTCACCTATCATATTGATATTGGCGATCAGGTTGTTTTGAACGGTAAGTATAAGCTCTTATTTACTGCGATTCCGTTTTCCTTGACCTTCACACCTTCAGTATCTAATGGTGATATTGTGCTGAAAGAAACTGATGTTAAATTGGGCAGTATTCCTCTTCCGGACAAGCAGGTGCTCAGCTTTTTGAAAAGCGGATCAAAATTTCCAAAATGGGTAGCTATTCAACCGAACAAGCGGCAAATTTATATTAATTTAACGGATGTTCAAGTGCAGAAGGGTCTCTACCTGCGTGCACAGACGATTAATTTAGCTAAAAATGATGTAACATTCAGTGTTCACCAGATGAACTAAGAAAAGTTTTCTTCAATTATTGGTAACGTTTGCATTTATACCCTTGCCAAGTGTTAGAATAGACTTGGTAAGAAAAATTTGTTCATTGCAAATTAGACGGGGGGCACTCGATTTGAAAACCTTTGCTCAAAAACTCGAAAAATATGCGGAATTGGCTGTAAAAGTAGGCGCAAATGTTCAGAAAGGACAGGAAGTACTGATCAAGGCACCAATTGATGCAGGCGAGCTTGTACGCATTGTAACGGAAAAAGCATATGAGGCCGGAGCGAAACGCGTGTTCTTTAACTGGACGGACGATAAACTGGATCATTTGCGGCTCAAGCATGCATCGGAGACAGTGATCAGCGAATATCCGGTTTGGAAAGCCAACAAGCTTGAGGACTTGGTCAAGAGGGGGGCTGCTTGTATTGACATCCGGACAACAGGAATTGGTATGATGGACGGTATTGATCCGAAAAAGGCGGCGCTTGACCAAGAAACGATGTGGCGCGCATTAAACACCTATTATGATTATCGTATGTCCGACCGTGTCAGCTGGACCATTTTAATCTTTCCAACCGTTGAATGGGCGAAGAAACTGTTCCCCGGCAAAATCAGAGAGCTTGCGGTTGCCGACTTATGGGAAGTTATTTTCAAAATGACACGTGTGGATTGTGATGATCCGGTACAAGCTTGGGAGGATCACAAGAAGACACTTGCTAATAAGGTTTCTTTTCTAAATAAGAAAAAATATAAAAGGCTGCATTATAAAGCTCCAGGCACAGATTTAGAGATCGAGTTCGATCCTGATTATCACTGGGACGGGGGAGCAGCAGTGAACAGTTCGGGAACTCCTTTTGTTCCTAATATTCCAACTGAAGAAGTTTATACATTGCCTGTAAAAAATGGAGTTAATGGTACAGTTATGGCGACTCGTCCGCTTGTTTACGGCGGTAAATTGATTGAGAAGTTATCGGTCACTTTTGAGAATGGACGTATTACGCGCGTGAATGCCAAAGAGGGCGAGGAGCTGATCAATCACATGATTGACACAGATGAAGGCTCACATTTTTTAGGGGAAGTTGCGCTTGTTCCTAATGATTCGCCGATCTCAAAGTCAGGTCTTGTTTTCTTTACGACACTTTATGACGAAAATGCATCCTGCCATTTGGCAATTGGAAAAGCCTATCCGACTTGCCTCGATGGTGGAACGGAAATGTCGGCGGAAGAATTGAAAAAGCATGGAGCGAATGACAGCTTGATTCATGTTGATTTTATGGTCGGCTCCGATCAATTAGATATTGATGGCGAAAATGCAGAAGGCGAATGGGAGCCGGTTTTCCGAAATGGTGTCTGGGCGTTTTGACATACAAAAATTAATCTACAGATCAGAAAAAAGGCTGGTGCTATTTGCACCAGCCTTTTTAGCATTAATCCTCGTTTAGAGTTCAAAAATAAATGGCCATTACAGTGATGGCGGTGTCTCTTCTTCACCCGGTTTTTTCTCCGGAGAATGCTCCGTCAATTTGTTAGTCAGCTTTTCTTTTGCTGCTTCCAATTGAACGACGTTGTTCTTGATTTTCGTTAGATAAGGTTGGACATCGTCTTTCCATTCTTGCAAAAGATTGCCAATATCCGAGACTGCCGATTTAAGAACCGGAACGCTGTCATCCTTCAGAGCAATAACGCGATCTTTAACTAAGCTTAAGTTATTTGCCGCGTCTTTTAACGGCTGCTGAATAGAGGCTGCCTTTTCTTTTATGTCGCTTCGAATTTCTTCACCTTTTTTAGGCGTTGTCAGGAGAACAATCGTGCCGCCGACTACTCCACCGACAATTGCTCCAATCGTGTACGAGAAAAATTTTCCCATTTTATTCACCTCTTCAATTAAAGTATACGTTCGTGATTACTTCTATTATACCCCAGCTGTCGCTGCTTATCACTTGAAAGCATATATTCAAAGAACAAAAAAACTCCAATTCTAAACAGAATCGGAGTTTTCAATATTTTTTAGTGAAGCGTCGGTTTTGGTAACGTTTTTAGAAATCCGCTCCGTTCGCCAATTTTGACGATAATTGGATAGAGGACAGCGAACAGAACCAAGTTGGCAAGTGCAGTCGGGAGCACCATAGTGATAAACAATGCACCGAATGCTGCCGAATTCATACCTGCAACAAGAATAGCCATAGTCAAGAATATAGTTCCACTGAGCACAGTACCAAGACCTGCTAAGACGACACCAAAGACGTATTTGCTCTTTGCTTGAAAGTAATGAGCAAATAAATAAATGACTAAAAATACAACGGTTGAAGTCACTAATTTATCAATCACGTTTGGAAAGAATCCACCGGGCATTGAAGTAGTTAATCCGGCTAAAATACCGTCGACAAGTCCGATAATGACAAAGGTTTTGATATCGGCGAAAAGAAAAAGGGATAAGAAAAGCATCACGAGTCCAAAATCGGATTTCATAGGGAATCCAGGAACTACCGCATGCAATATAGTCCCAATGGCAAGTAATAGAGCAACAATAATCAAATTCTTAAGTTTCACGCTGATCTCTCCTCAACTGAGCTGATGTTTCCTTCAGCAGTGCCCCAACGGCCTGCTGCAAGGTGTATTCAATAATATACACGTAATGTCAGGAAAATGCAATTCAAATACTGAAATTTTTACATAAATTAATTAATTTCTTTTGCAATCGCTTGAGCAATCTCTGCGCGTGCTTCATTTGAATACTCATCCATGTGCGACTGGAAGCTGAATGAGAACGTATCGTCTTTGCCATAGCGCGGAATCAGATGCAGATGATAATGAAACACGCTTTGACCGGCAAGCTCGCTGTTATTATTCAATACATTCATACCGACCGGATGAAAGGCATTTTGAATGGCTTTAGCAATGACCGGTACTTTGCTGAATAACTTCTCAGCAATTTCAGGTTCCAAATGAAAAATATCCTTCCGATGTTCTTTAGGAATGATCAGCGTATGGCCCTTAGTTACTTGCCCCAAATCGAGGAATGCAAATACATCATCATCTTCGTATACCTTTGCGCTTGGAATTTCTCCATTAATGATTTTGCAGAAAATGCAATCTGATGCCTCACACATTAATATCATCCTTATCTATGTTTTTTTACTTATTTTAGCACATTTTTTAGCGGTTTCATAAAGGGATTAGGCAGCATCATGATGAATATAAAATCAGATATGGCATGTGGTCCTTTAAGTACGTTACAATAAATGTAACGAAGGGTCGCCGGTGAATGAGCGGTCGACTGATACAGATCAGAGACGGGGGAACTTATGATTTACTTATTTAGTTTACTTGCATTAACCTTAAATCCATTTGTGTGGAAGAAAAAAATTAAAAGCAAAGTATTTCTGTCTATTCAAGCGGCTCGGGTGATGGCCGGTTTGATCATTTTGTTCATTCTTTCCTACTTCGGGCTGATTGATCATACGTGGCAGGCATTCTTAAGCTACGGATCACTTTTTTGGGGACTATTTCTGGTTCTTGATCTTGTCTATTCAAAGGAGCGTCTGATCTCAATCAATGTATTTGCAGGAATACTGATGCTTTTGTTTTTCTGCTTCCTGCACTTTATTTATCCGTTCACCGTAACCAAGGCGAAATATGATTTTGCTGCTGCAAAAACAACGGTGGTAAACCACGCGGCGCCATCAATGAATGAGCAGCATATTCCTGTCGTTCCGGAAAAATATGCACGTTATAAAAGTGAAAAAGTGTTAGGCGAGCTCGCACATGTTTCCTATTATGAGCTCGGTCATACATCGTTGCAAAAAATAGACGGACATCTTTATTGGGTCACACCAATTGAGTACAGCGGATTTTTTAAATGGATGAAAAGTCATCGCGTTCCCGGATACATTCGGATGAGTGCTGAGGATGAAAATGCGAATGCCTCGCTGATTAAAAAAGAGATGAAATTTGTACCGTCCGCCTACTTTTCTGAGAATTTGAAGCGACTCGTGCGCAGAAAGTATGCAGAACCGATTTTATTCCGTCCAAGTTTCGAACCGGATGAAACAGGTAAACCTTATTATGTCGTTGCCTATGGCTATTATGAAAAATTGCGACAAATACCGGATATTAAAGGAGTCATTGTTGTTGATCCGAAAACAGGGAACATGCGTCACTATTCGATTGACAAACTGCCTTTGTTCATTGATCAGGCAATCCCTTCAAATGTTGCTGAACAATGGAACGACTGGTATGGAGAGAATGTGCATGGCTTCTGGAATAAGCTGTTTGCGCAGGAAGATATCAAGCGGCCGACAGAATGGTCGCATTCTGATGAAGTGAACGGCGTGTTCGATCATGCTCTTCAATTGAACTGGTTCACCGACTTTACGCGTCCCAAGTCCGGAAGCGGCGCGATGGTCGGTTATTCCATGCTGAATACACGAACAGGGAAAATTACTTATTATTCAAGTGCAAACGGCTTGCTAAATGGGAAATCTGCGATGAATGTTGCGGAGAAGACGTTTAAACAGAATAAGTATGAGGCGGGTATTCCAAATCTCTATACGATTTACGGACAGGAAACATGGGTGGTCCCTTTGATGGACAGCAACAATGTTCTGCGTGAACTGATGCTGATTCATGCGAAAAATGAGAATGTCTACAGTGCGGAGACCGATAAGCGCACCCTATTTGATAACTATAAATATGCTGTTGCTACAAAATTAGGCGGCGACAGCGCAACACCGACAAACAAAGCACTAATTAAGAAATTGAGTGGCGAAGTTACGCAAGTCTACAAATATCAGGATGATGATTCACATCAGACCGTGATCCAATTTATGATTGACGGCAGCCAAAAGATTTTCACTGTGACCTCTGGCCAAAATCCATACAGCGTCTTTATGAAGGTTGGGGACAAAGTTTCGGTAGACTATATTGAAACGGATGAAATCGTTTCTGCTGTGAAAACATTCGCTCTTGATGGCAAAAAATGAAAGAGGCTAGAATTATGAATCCAGTATTAACTGTAAAACAATTAAGCGGCGGCTACTCACGGCAGCGCCCGGTGCTCCATGATGTGTCATTTGAGATGAACGCGGGTGAACTGGTCGGTCTCGTCGGTTTGAATGGAGCCGGCAAGAGTACGACAATTAAACATATTCTCGGACTTTTACAACCTTTTTCCGGGGAGATACGTATAAACGGGAAAACACTTCGCGAGGACAAGAGTTCTTACAGAAAAAGTATTGCCTACGTCCCCGAGATGCCGGAGCTCTATGAACAGCTCACTTTAGAAGAACATTTACAGACGACGGCAATGGCATACCATCTGGATAAAAAAACTTATGAAGAACGAAGTGAGAAACTGCTGAAGCTTTTTCGTATGGAAAAGAAAAAGCACTGGTTTCCCATTCACTTCTCAAAAGGGATGCGCCAAAAAGTGATGATCATGTGTGCGTTCCTTATTCGACCTGATCTCTATATTGTCGACGAGCCGTTTGTCGGCTTGGACCCGATTGGCATTCAATCGCTGCTTGACTTAATGAGTGATATGAAACGCTCAGGAGCTTCCATTTTAATGTCCACACATATATTGTCGACTGCGGAGCAATACTGCGATCGGTTTATCATTCTGCATGAAGGGCATATCGCCGTGCAGGGCACTTTGGATAAGATACGCAATCAGTTCGGAGATCCAAAGGCAAGCCTTCATGAAATCTATCTGGCCGTAGCAAGGGGCGAGACACAATGGATGAAATGAATACGCTCTGGAAAAAGCGCTGTCGGGACAATTTTCAGATGCAGCTGCGCTATTGGAATCTGATCGGCCGCAACAGCGGATTAATGTTTTTTATTTATGCCATGATCCTGATCGGCGGTTTCTACTACAAAAAATGGCTGGATCTATTGCCGGAACACTTCCCTGGCACGCTTATCGTCAGTATAGTGTTAAGCCTTGTCTGCTCTCATGCACCGATTCGTACATTCATTCAACGCGCAGATTTGGTCTTTTTATTACCAGCTGAATCAGAACTTGACGGTTATTTTCGCAGAACCAAATGGTACAGCTTCTTGATCCAAAGCATCACTTTACTGCTTGTATTGATCATTAGCATACCGCTTTACACTCATGGATCAGCAGCTTATGGAGGCAGCTCGCTCTTGCTTGGAGCGGTTGTCTCGCTCGCTGCGAAAGCTTGGACTATTGATTGCAGCTGGCAGGAGCAATTTATTGAGGATACAGTTCCGCTCCGTTTCCTTAGGACTGTTCTTACCTTTTGTCTCTTCTATTTTGTACTCAGTCATCAGCCGCTTTATGTTATTGCGGCATGTGTTGCCATTATGCTGTTCACACTGTTTTTTTTGTTCCGCCGCCAAGCGTCTGGTGCGCTGCTGCGCTGGAACAGTATGCTTGAGAGCGATCATCGTCAAGCTATGGTCTTCCTTCGCTTTGCCAATCTGTTTACGGACGTGCCGCAATTGAGGAGACGTACCCGCCCTCGCCGAGTGCTCAGCAGATTATTCCCGATTCGACATTTCGAAGAAAAAGAGGTGTTTGAACAGCTATTTATTAAGACATTCCTTCGTTCTGATGAGTATTTAGGCATGTATATGCGTTTGACAGTCATTGGCGCGCTGCTTGGCTATTTTCTTAATATAGGCTGGTATTCTGTTTTCATTGTTGTGTCGGTCGTCTATTTAACCGGACTGCAGCTCTTGCCTATTTGGAGTCAACCTTTTCCACAGGCACTCGCTGGGTTATATCCGATTGGTGAGCGCCTGAAACAGGATCCGTTCGTTCAAATGATCGCACGTCTTCTCATTGGACAGGTTGTAGTACTCAGTGCTGCAGCGGGGGTTGGTGCACACTCGTTTATTGATTTTCTCTTTTTCCTTTGTATAGGCTTTGCTGTCAGCTTGATTTTCGCTTATGCCTACACAAAACATCGTATTCAGCTTGCAGAATAAATAAAAAACCGGAACGGGGAAGAAATCCCCCGTTCCGGTTTTTTAAATCTCTTTTTCAGGCAAAAACAGGATCGGTCAATGTTTTTGTCAATTTTTCCAAATGGTTTTGTTCATCAGCGATCATATCTTCCAGTTTAACAACCAGTTCGATCATGCCGAGTTCTTGTGCCTGACTGCGACGTTCGCGATAGTTTTCCAATGTGTCCGCTTCTGCCTGACGTGCTCCTTCGAGCATTGCTTTGGCATCACTCACCGTGGCAACCGGTGCAGGAACAGTCGTCGGTTCACCGCCGAGGTTCGCAATTTTTTCAGAAAGATAAGCGGCATGGCCTAATTCGTCAGGAATTTCTTCCTCAAAAAAAGGCTTGAGAATCTGGTAATTCAGCCCGGATACTGTTGTCGCGTAATAATTGTACTGAATCACTGCAGAATATTCACCTGCAAGATCTTTGTTCAAACCATCAATTAATGCTAGGACTTTCTTGTCCATATCATTCACCCTTTCACTTAACATATCTTCAAATTACCCTCACAGCCCTAATAATAAACCTATTCAGCAGAAAACGATGAACATAATGCTTATTGTCACGATCCGTTCACATTTTTAAATAGATTGTTCCGACCTGGGTCGGAGAAAAAAACCGTTCACAGTCTATGGAAAAGATGCGCGTCACTCTGTATAGTTAAACTATAAACTTTGTACAAGTGCCGTTGAGATACGGCTTGTGATAGAGAAGAAAGGATGAGGCAAATGTCTTTTGGAAAACTATTGGCTGCGCTTGCTGTCGTTTTGCTTGGTGTTTATTGGCTGCTTGACAGTCTTAATCTTATTTCCCAGGGAATGATGCCGATGTTTAGTGCTTATCTCCCATTCTTGGTCATGATATTCGGAGCACTGCTGCTCATCGTTCCGCTCTTTGACCGAAAAAGGCCGCATTTCTTCTGGGGATTTTTCTTTTTGATTTATGGCGGATTGCTGTATGCTGATCAGTCGGGGTTCATTGTCTTCAAATGGACAGATTTCTGGAAACTGTGGCCGTATCTGATTATTTACTGTGGGTTAGGCATGCTCTTCGGAAAAAATTTCATCACTGTTTCCGTAACGGGTGAACACAAGAAGCACAGAAAAGGGCATCACAATCATCATGTTGATTTCTCTTGGGATCATGAAGACAAAGATGGTGAGGCATCTTCAAAGAACGCGCGTGATTCTTATACCTTTGTGAATGATGCTACCTTCAAACACGATAATTGGATGGTTAAACCGATGAACGAACGTGTACGCATCGGAGATTACACATTTGACTTTACTAAAGCCTTTATTCCGGAAGAAACGATCCCGATTACCTTGAGCGGATGGGTGGGGAATATTCGAATTACCTTACCGGATGATCTTGCATACCGGATCCATCTCCGAGCAAAAGTAGGCGATGCGAAAATTGGAAAAAACAAACAGAGCGGCGTGCTGCGCAATGTCAGCTATCAGACACCGAACTACGATGAAGCAACGCGAAAATTAGACTTTAACTTTGATTTTCAAGTTATTGATTTAAGTATTGCGCAGGTGTAACCGATGCAAAATTATCGAATTCGTACGGCAAGATTTCAATTAATTATCAGCTTTTTTTCATCGCTCATGCTTTTTGCGGCAATGCAAATTTTCTTCTGGTTTGTGCCGTCAGATCATGCTCTGCTTATCAGTGCTTTGATCTTCTTCTTTAGCTTCCTAATCCAATTTATTTTAGAGACAAACGCTTTAACAAAGGATTATCGGCTGCTGCTTGATCATTTGGACAATGTTGATCTGTTTGTCAAGACACTGTCTTCCGGAAAACTTTCGGCTAGAATGAAGATCGAGAACGGCGGGGCGATCAGTCATGTGGCGCAATCTTTAAATGAACTTGCCGATAAAATCGACACACAAGTGAAATCACTGCAGCGTCTGGTCGATGAAAATGTACAAATGAATGTAAAAGTAAAAAACGAGGCGGTAACAGCAGAACGGCAGCGTTTGGCAAGAGATCTGCATGATGCGGTCAGTCAGCAGTTGTTTGCCTTGTCCATGCTTGCATCCGCCGCTGAAAAAACGATTCACAGCAATCCGGATCTTGCGGCTGAAAATATTGCCGATGTTTCGGATATTGCCCGTAAAGCTCAAGGTGAAATGAGAGCTCTACTGCTGCATCTTCGACCGGTACGTCTCAATAACGAATCACTTGATAAAGGGTTAGGGCGTTTGATCCATGAACTGGATGGCAAGACAACAATTCATTTTGAGGCAGCAATTGATCCGGTTCTCGGATTGACTAAAGGCGTGGAGAATCATTTGTTTCGACTCAGCCAAGAGGCACTTTCTAACGCACTTCGTCATTCTGAGGCAACAAGAGTCGTCTTGTCTCTTCATGAAAAGGACCAGCTCGTTACACTCACCATTTTTGACAACGGTCAGGGATTTGATCCGAAGCGAGAAAAAGTTGCTTCGTATGGGTTGAAGACGATGAAAGAACGCGCGGAAGAGATTGGCGGTCATTTTATGCTGACGACACATGAAGGAGAAGGTACATCCATCCATATCCGTGTGCCGATTCACAGGGAGGAAAAGGGAGTATGACAGATAAAATTAAGGTGATGATCGTCGACGATCACGATATGGTCAGAAAAGGGTTGAAGGCTTATCTTTCAACAGAAGAAGATATTGAACTTGTCGGAGAGGCATCGAATGGGGACGCGGCTGTCAAATCGTTTGAAGCGTTGAAGCCTGAAATCATTTTAATGGATTTGATTATGGAAGACGGTAATGGAATTGACGCAACGAAGCAAATCTTAGCCAAAGATCCTTCAAAGAAAATCATCATTCTCACGAGCTTCTATGATGATGAACAGGTATTTCCTGCGATTGAAGCAGGTGCAATGAGTTACTTGCTGAAAACATCGTCATCCGATGAAATCATTCAGGCGATCCATAAAGCACATCGCGGAAAAACGGTCATTGACGGTAAGGTCGCACAAAAACTTGTGGCGGGACTGCACAGGAGTCCGCAACCTTTTGATCAGCTGACTGCTCGAGAAAAGGAGGTCTTGCGGTTAATTGCGGACGGGAGAAATAACGCGGAGATCGCCGAAAAGCTATTTATCGGCATCAAGACAGTGAAAACACATGTCAGCAGTATTTTCAGCAAACTGGATGTCGCTGATCGCACTCAAGCAGCTGTCTATGCCTACCAAAATCATTTATTTACGAAATAATCGGGTGATCATCCGCGTTGACATATTTATAGCCTCATAATATAATTAATATAACAAGTGAATCAGCCTCGTAAAAGGGGAGTAGCCATCAGAGTAAAGTCGTCATTACGGGAGTGATCCCCGGCTTCTCTGGCAGCCGTTAGGCTGTTGGCGAGACCTTTGCCTCGGACGGATGAAAAAGGCAAAGGTTTTTTTCTGCACATGCAGCCTTTCTGATCAACGTCGGAGCGGCTGCTTTTTATTGTGCAAACAGATAAGAATTATTGAGGAGGATGAATGAATGGATTTTTTTTCGCTGGAATTCTTGACCGCGCTGCTGCTTATTGTAGGCATTGACTTGATTTTGGCTGGTGATAATGCCATTGTCATCGCCCTGGCAGCTGCACGACTTCAGGATCATCAACGAAAACGTGCAATTCTTTATGGAACACTTGGTGCGGTCGCCATTCGCGCGATTGCTACACTTGCTGTTGTTTGGCTGCTTAAGGTGCCAGGCCTGCATCTTGTCGGTGGCGTTCTGCTTGTCTGGATTGCCTACAGTCTGCTAAAGGATCACGGGCATGATAAGAAGATCGTGGCGAAGACCAGTCTTGGCGCGGCTATCCGCACCATAATTATGGCTGATGCGCTAATGGGTCTGGATAATGTGCTTGCCATCGGCGGAGCAGCTTCAGGAAACTACTTGCTCGTTATTATCGGTCTGCTGATCAGTATCCCGCTTGTTATGGGCGGCAGCGCACTATTTCTGAAGCTCGTTGACCGTTATGCATGGATTACCTACGCTGGCTCCGGAATTCTCGCGTTTACGGCGGGAAAGATGATCTTTGCCGATCATTTTGTGTATGATGCAGTTGCCGGCTTTTCCTGGATCAAGTGGCCGGTACTGCTTTTCATAATCCTAGGTGTGCTTTACTTCGGATGGAGGAGCCAGCACGGCAGCCAGCATGTGAAGAAAGCAGTCACCGCTGAAAAATCCGTTTAATGAAACCTTCAGCCTTGGCGTAGTCGGCCAAGGCTTTTTACGTTTTTAACATCTAAATCATAATGAATTTCGTTATATTAGGTTAATAGGAGGATGTTGATTCATGGAATTATTTACAACGGCATTTTGGTCGTCCTTAATTATTATTGTTGGTATTGATTTGTTCTTGGCGGGAGATAATGCAGTCGTTATTGCCCTGGCTGCACGCCGGCTTCCCAATCATCAGCGCGGACGCGCGATTCTTTATGGAACGGCTGGCGCGGTCGTTTTGCGCGCGATTTGCACGATTCTGGTTGTTTATCTGCTCATGGTTCCGGGTCTGCATTTTATCGGTGGGCTGCTGCTCATTTGGATCGCATATCGTTTGCTTAGTCCTGCCAATTCTTCGAAATCAAAGAAGGAAGTCAAAGCCAGCACGAGCCTTTGGGGAGCCGTTCAAACGATTGTCGTTGCCGACGCGTTAATGGGACTCGATAATGTACTTGCGGTTGCAGGCGCAGCGCAAAATGATCCGTTGCTTGTCATTTTCGGATTGTTAATCAGTATTCCGCTTTTAATGGGCGGGAGTGCAATTATATTAAAACTAATGGATCGCTTTTCCTGGCTTATTTATGTTGGTTCCGGAATTCTAGCGATGACGGCTGCAAGAATGCTGTTCGCCGAACCGCTCGTTCTCAAATGGCTTGGTGATGTTGCAGTATGGGCAGAATGGCCGGTTGTTGCTGTTACTATCGTTTCTGTCCTCTACCTTGGCTGGCACAACCAAAAAAAGAACACACATGAGCATCATCAAAATCAGGCTGTTTAAAATAATCTCAATTAGTCAATGAGTGGGGTATCCTGATCGAAGTGCTGGAAATAGTCGATGATGAATTGGTAGAAATCCGTGATGATTGATGAATGATAGCGATCCTCATTCCAGACGAGACTGATTGATCGATTGCAATGCGGATGGCTTATTCGGAGCGGAACGATGGAGCTGTCTCTTACCGTCCGCAATGTGAGTGAAGAGAAAAAAGCGACGCCTAAGCCTTCTGAAACCAGTCCGCGAATGGACAAGGAATCATCAACTTCAAAAGCGATATCCGGCTGAAATCCTGCCATACGGCAATAGGTGTCTGTTGTCTCACGAAAGGCTCCGTTTGCTTTAAGGACAAACGGTTCATGAGCGATATCGTGCAGATCGACACTTTTTTTAATTGCAAGCGGATGCGTTTTCGGAACGACAAGATAAATTTCATCATGCATGAGCAAGCGCGAATGAAGTGGTCTGTCTTGCTCCAATTGATAAGGAGTGATGCACAAATCGATTTCTCCGTTCTCGAGCTGATGCTGTATGGTTGCCCTTGAAATCTGTTTGACACGAAAACGAACAAAGGGATGCTCTTTACGAAAACTGCCAAGTAGATCAGGTACGATCGGCGTCCGCATCACAGCCATTGAAATGCTGTCTTCATTAATTTTTGCCAAGTCGATGACTTCCTGTTTACCTTCTTGGAGCACCGAAAAGGCGAGCTCGGCTTTCTCCAGAAAGATTTTTCCATAACGATTGAGCCTGATTCTTCTCCCTTTACGGTCAAAGAGGGGAACGCCGATTTCATCCTCAAGCCGTTTAATGGTTTGACTGAGCGAAGGCTGAGCAATGGACAATTCTTGAGCAGCCTTTGTCATGTGTTCGATTCGCGCAACGGTTTGAAAGTACTTTAATTGAAGAAGTTCCATAGCTACGACCTCCTAATGGGTGATGTTCGATCCATAAACTGACGGGTTATAATGATTCATTAATAGTTTCAAAACTATGCATTTATAATAATATATATATTGGTATTAATGAGCAATACAGATTATTATAGTAACTGTTAAGCAGGCGCCAACTTAAAGGCGCTTTTTCTATCGGAAATATACAAAAAAGTAAGGTGTAGTTGTTGTCTTTACCTTTATGGAAGAAAAATTTGTACGTTGTCTGGTTCGGTTCCTTCGCAACTGCTGCAGGTATGAGTCAGATTATCCCGTTTTTACCGCTTTATATTGAGAAGCTCGGTGTCACAGACACGGCTGGAATTGAGAGCTGGGCAGGTCTTATCTTTGGTGCAACATTTTTTGTGTCCGCTCTTGTCTCCCCGCTATGGGGGCGCTTAGCTGATAAATATGGCCGAAAACCGATGCTGCTTCGCGCAAGTCTGGGCATGTGCCTTGTCGTGTTCCTAATGTCCTTTGCTCAAAATGTTTATCAGCTCTTTGGTCTGCGACTTATAATGGGGCTTGTTTCCGGCTATATCCCGGCATCAATCATTCTTGTCGCGACACAAACACCGAAAACACACTCCGGCTGGGCACTCGGTATGCTCTCAACGGGAGGAATCAGCGGTTCACTCGTTGGGCCGCTTGTCGGCGGTTTGCTCTCAGAATACATGGGGATGCGTCTTGTTTTTATCGACACAAGTGTTTTGTTGTTCGGTGCTTTTCTCGCGTCTTATTTCTTGGTGAAAGAAAAAGTGGTTGTATCTGAAAAAAAAGCACCGTCAATCAAGCAAGTGTGCGCAATGACACCTCATGTAGGTTTATTTTTTGCCATGTTTATCACAACATTTATGGTGCAACTGGCGAATATGTCGATTCAGCCGATTATCACCATTTATGTAAAAATTCTATCGCCAGGTTCAGCACATCTCGAACTTATGTCGGGCATCGTCGTGGCGGCGGCAGGTTTGGCGAGCGTTATTGCCGCACCGTTTCTCGGAAAGTTGTCCGATCGGATCGGTCCCCGTCGTGTACTGCTTTATGCACTGCTTTTTACCGGAGTAATTTTTATACCGCAGGCATTCGTGACGAACGCTTGGCAACTGACTGTCCTGCGTTTCCTTCTCGGTCTTGCGACTGCAGGCATTCTGCCTTCGATTAATACCATTGTAAAGAAAATGGCGCCGTCGCAAATCACCGGTCAGCTCTTTGGCTATAATCAGTCCGCACAGTTTCTTGGAACGCTTGGAGGTTCCCTGCTTGGCGGACATATGGCAGCAGCATTCGGAATAAAATATGTCTTCTTTTCCACGAGCATGCTCCTGTTCATTAATGCCGGATGGGTTGTCGCTTCAGAGTTGTTGGTGAAAAAAAGGGAAAGAAAAATCGAAGCCGCGCGTAGCATGCTTCGATAATGGATAAAACCAAATAGATAAGGAGTGATGGCATCTACAATTAGTGGATGCTTCTTTTTTTGAATCGACCGCCCTTGACGTCATGAATATCACTGATTGCAAGAAATGCACTTTTGTCAATTGAATCCACAATGTTCTTTACTTTAGCTTCTTCAAGACGGCTAATGACTGTAAAAATAACATTTTTATTATTTCCGGTATATGCGCCTTCACCATTCAGATAAGTGACACCGCGTCCGAGCCGGTCATTGAGGGCATCGCCGATTTCTTCGTGCTGATCACTGATGATCCATACGGCTTTGGAGGACTCGAGACCTTCACTCGTAATATCAATCATCTTGAACGCTACGAAGTAAGCGATTAAAGAATACATAGCATAGTTCCAGCCAAATACGAATCCTGCAGATCCAAGAATAAAGATATTCATGAACAGAACGACTTCACCGACCGAAAAAGGAGTCTTTTGATTAAAAAGCACAGCCAAAATTTCCGTTCCGTCTGAGGAACCTCCATTTCGAATGACAAGTCCTACGCCGATCCCCATGATAATTCCGCCAAAAACTGCGGCAAGAAGCAAATCATTGGTAAACCGAGGTATCGGTGTAAATAAAGTTGTAAGAAATGCCAGAAGCGTGACGCCGCAAGCAGAAGTAATTGTGAATGTTTTGCCCATTTGCTTGTAGCCAATGATGAAGAAAGGTATGTTTATGATGATTAGAAATACACCGATCGGCCAGCCCGACAGATGCTCCATCATGATGGAGATACCGACAACCCCGCCATCGATAATTTTATTCGGTACGAGAAATGCTTCAAGTGCGATTGCTTCAAATGTGACACCAATTGCAATAAGTAAGGCACGAATAACGTATTGATAAAATCTTAATCCTTTATGCTTCTGCTTAGGTGGAATCCCGATTTGTTCTGCTGCTTCCAACGGCGCACCATCCCTTCGATTTATGTGCATTGAATTTCAATTATGTAGTCCGGCAAAGAACAAATGCCGGGCAAGATAAAAAGTAATTATATTTGATCACGAACAGGTGGTGCCATGAACTCAGTTCCAATTGGTTTCGGTATATGATGTTGCAGAATCTCGTCAATGTCTGTTAAGGTTTGCTGGTCCAAATGAAATCCGTCTATTTCGGAAACATCAGTGATTTGCTCCGGATGCCGCGCCCCCCAGAGTGCAATTCCATTCTCCGTTTGATCAAGGATCCAGCGTACAGCTAAGGCGCGAACTGATTTGCCAAAACGTTCCTTAGCCAGTTGCGCAAGCTCGTGAACCGCTTCAAGATAATGTGCGAAGTGCGGTGCCTGAAACTTAGGATCGGATAAACGCAGATCGTCACCGGTAAACTTACGTTCCAGACTCATCTTGCCGCCGAGGAGACCTCGGCAGAGACTTCCGTAACACAGCGGAACCATGTTATTTACTTTTGCGAATGGCAAGAGGTCGTGCTCAATATCGCGCTCAAACAAATTATAGGGCGGCTGAACAGCGTGAATCGGTGCAACGGTCATAAACGTTTTCATTTGCTCAACGGTAAAATTGCTGACCCCAATGGCTCTTATTTTTCCTTGCTTGTACAACTCTCCCAGTGCTTCAGCGGTTTCCTCGATAGGTACTAGCGGGTCGGGCCAATGGATTTGATAAAGATCAATATAATCAGTTTGAAGACGTTTAAGTGAGTCATCAATTTCTTTCATAATTCTTTTCTCAGAGCCATTTCGAAATACGTTTGTCCCAACCCAGTCCAAGCATACCTTTGTTGCCAATACCACATTTTCACGTTTGCCGTGTTCATGCAATGCCTCGCCAACAACAGTCTCAGCATGTCCCTGTCCATACGCCGGGGCGGTATCAATCGTATTTATACCACGATCAAGCGCCTGATGAATCGTGCGTATGGACTCTTGATCATCAGAACCTCCCCACATCCATCCGCCAATTGCCCATGTCCCAAGAGCGATTCGTGTTGGATTAATGGCTAATCCTTGAATATGTGTCACTTCCACAAAGTATCGCCTCGTATTCTTTTTTAGTACTGGTCTCTTTAATTATAAGAAACAGCAAGAAAGAAGCAAAAGATTTTGATTTGCAAAAGCAGAGCGAACCTTTAGTTGAACCAGAACCTACCATTCATTATTGAGCCTAATTCAATCATTTTGATTTTTTTTGACCATCTGTTTAGGTGCCGACCATCGAAATAATTTGTTCATTATGCTGAAAATATGTTTTGATTCCTTTGTCAGAATTGGACCAAGAATGGCAAGGATCAATACATACAAAGCAGAGAAGGGCTGCAAAATCGGCATAAGTGAACCGGCGATCCCAAGATTCGCCATGATGATGGAAAATTCGCCGCGTGAGACGATCGTTAAGCCAATGTTCGTTGATGCTTTGTGCGAAAGTCCGGCGAGCTTTCCTGCGACAAGCCCGGCAATAAAATTTCCAATGATGGTAATCAGAACAGCGCCAAGTGTCATCCACACTGCTCCTCCAAGCTTAGTCGGATCAATGCTGAGACCGAAACTGAAGAAAAAGATAGCACCGAAAAAATTACGGAAAGGAATGACGAGATGTTCCATTCGTTCCGCTTGATCCGTTTCTGAGTAGACAAGTCCCAGCAGAAGCGCTCCGATTGCTTCCGCTACATGAATGGTTTCTGAAAATCCTGCAACGAAAAACAATGAAGCAAAAACGACAATGATAAAAATTTCATCAGATGTAATTTTGAGAAGTTTGTTGAGCAGGGGTGCTGCCTTGCGTGCAATGATGAAAAACAGCAGCATGTAGCCGAGTGACAGTAAAATAGAGAGCAGGGTGCCCATCAAAGATTGCGACTTGCCAAGCACCAGTCCAGATACCGCTGATAAATAAACGGCAAGGAAAATATCTTCGAACATGATGATGCCGAGAATTAATTCCGTTTCCGAATTACCTGTTCTACGCAGATCAACCAAGACCTTTGCAACAATTGCGCTGGAAGATACGGTGATTATTCCGGCAATAATCAAAGTTTCTTTTAGAGGAAAACCGAGCAGAATTGGATAAAGAAGTCCAAGCGTCAAGTTGATTCCAATATACACAGACCCTCCGACAAGTATCGACTTTCCGGAACGAATCAGTTTGCTGGTCGAAAATTCCAATCCGAGGTAGAAAAGGAGAAACAGGATACCGATACGTCCGAGAAATTCAATAAGCTCCGCACTATGAATAAATTTCAAATTGATAACCCAAAAATGCGGTGCGTGCGGTCCGACGATCATACCGGCAAGGATGAGGAATGGAATAATGGAAAAGTTGAGCCTGTTTGCGATCAATGCCGCAATCGCAACAAGAACAAGAGCGGTACCGACTTCAAAGACTAAATGATCCATTTATTCCTCCTTTCCTCGAGTGAACAGTTCCTTGTACGCGCGTTTTAAATCAACACGTTCGCCCGATACAACAATGGTGTCTCCGGCACGAAACTCTGAGTCCACACCGGGATTTAATTGCTTGGTCTGATCTTTTCGGATGATCCCGATCACGTTAATTTTGTAATTATGTCGCATGCCAACTCCGCCAATCGTTTTTCCTATAATCGGCGCGTCAGCGGTGACTTTAAACCATTCGATAATCAAGTCACTTAAAGCAACCTCAACATTTTCCATTGCTTTTGGCTTATACGCCATGCCGCCAATAATTGAGGCAAACTGGCGAGCCTCTGAGTCCGTAAAGCTGACTGACGAAATACATTCATCCGGGTCAGATGCATCATAATGGTAAACATCTCTTCGTCCGTCATCGTGAAGGACGACAACAACACGCTCATCTTGATCCGTTGTCAGGACAAACTTTTTTCCGATTCCTGGAAGATCTGTTTCTTTAATGTTCATTTATTCGCTCCTCTTGCAATGTAGTTGGTTCCACTCTTCAGTGTGTCCAAGTAGCTGAACAACTAAAAAAGAAACCATTAAAAAACGTCCAATTCAGCAAGCGCTTAATTTAATTGTATCGAAACGAACACCTAATGGTCAATCTTCAGGCTTTTTCAAAAACTATTAAATTAGCAAAAAATAATGAAAAACGCCATTTTTCATTACGAATAACTTGTTTTAATCATGAAATTGATTCCATGAAAGGTTAAAATATGTAAAACATGCTTTTGCACGGATTATGAAATCAGGTTATGATTATTTTTGCAGAGAGAAGTCAGGCGCAACGGGGCTTGCTTAGGGAAGAATGTAAGCATTCATGTCGATTCATTGTCAGTCGCGCGCTTACAAATAAGTTAACGCTGTCTTTGTTTATAAAACAAATGATCCGTTAAGAGGACAAGATCTGATCTTAGTCTACAAACGATCGCACTGACAGTATTCGTTATGAACAGGCTTGTTTTCCGGACATCACAGGGTTTGAGTACAGTCCCAACGTGTGGCTGCTCCCTGCACCATGCAATCTAACCAATTCATGAATTGGCAGCTTTTTCCCATTCCCCCAACCTCCTCACAATCCGCAAAAAGCAGCAAATGCTGCTTTTTTGCGTGCTGTAAAAATGGAAGATTAGTATGGAGTGTACATAGGGAGCTATGGCGCGGAACTGCGATCAAGGAGAGGATTATTTTGGCACTTGAAGGTCAATTAGTAGTACCGGCGGCAAATAACATGAAAAGTTTTGAAAAATTATTGAGTCTCCCTTTTCGTCAGATCATTGTTTTGGACAGTCATATATCATTAATCAGCACAATGGTTCGGATGGGGAAACAGGCAAACAAGCAACTATTTGTTCACGCAGATTTAATTCAAGGGTTAAAAAATGATTTGGCGGCAGCTGAATTCGTCTGTCAACAGATTCGTCCCTACGGCATCATTTCAACACGGAGTAATATGCTCGAAATGGGGAAAAAACGTGGATTGATTACAATCCAGCGCATGTTTCTGCTTGATTCGCGTTCCATGGAGACCGGTTATCGTCTGTTCGAACACGTTAAGCCGGACATGGTAGAACTGTTGCCGGGCATCATTCCAGAATTAATCCACGAAGTCATTCAGAAGGTGCACGTGCCTGTCATTGCCGGCGGGCTGATCCGCACGGCTCAAGATGCACAGAGTGCATTTAAAGCGGGAGCTGCGGCGATTTCAACCTCAAGATCAGAACTGTGGCATTCCACGGAAATCAACAAAATACATTAATTGAATTATCATTTCACCAAGATAATTGTGAACAAAATTTATATTTTTTGTGACAATTTATTGACAGCGCTTACATTAGTGATTACCATAGAGCTATCAAGTTAATGTAAAGCCACGGATATGAGATTGGATCATCCACGCAGGAACGCGGGTTTTCGTTTGCCCGTAATTGCTTGTCGTGGATTTTTATTGTCTTATGGTGGCGGAAATCGTAACTTTTGACTTGAATTTCAGCTAAAAGGTGGTCGTTGGCATGTCCGGTTTTCTTGGCGAGTTAATTGGCACGATGATCTTAATTATTCTCGGGGACGGTGTCTGTGCAGGTGTCAATCTGACGAAATCTTATGCAAAAAATTCCGGGTGGATTGTCATCACATTCGGGTGGGGGCTTGCTGTTGCCATCGGCGCTTACTCGGTCGGTCAATTCAGCGGCGCACATTTGAATCCTGCACTGACACTTGGACTTGCGGCAATTGGCGAATTCCCATGGAAGGAAGTGCCTGTGTATATTAGCGCTCAGATGATCGGAGGTTTTCTCGGGGCATGTGTTGTTTATTTGCACTATTTGCCCCATTGGGGAGGAACGAAGGATCCGGCAGTTAAACTCGGAGTTTTTTGCACGGGTCCGGCAATCAGACAAAGTTGGGCAAACCTGCTTAGCGAAATCATCGGTACGTTTCTTCTTGTTGTCGCCATTCTATCGATTGGTGCGAATCAATTTGCGCATGGTTTGAATCCATTAATTGTTGGATTTCTGATTGTGGTTATTGGCATGGCACTTGGAGGCACGACCGGTTATGCTATTAATCCTGCCAGAGACTTTGCTCCGCGGCTTGCTCACGCGCTTCTTCCGATTCAAGGGAAAGGCGGATCAAATTGGGGATACGCATGGATACCGATTGTTGGTCCAGTAATCGGCGGTGTTTTCGGCGCGTTATTCTATCAAGCCTTCTTTCTTGGACATCAAACTCTTGCCTTTTGGATCGGTGCAGCTATCATCCTCGTCGTCATTGCCGGTTCGCTGATCGCTGAGAAGCGCCATCGACTGCTTAATTCGAATGAGATAATTAATACTTCATTAGAAAATAATTTCTAATGTTTATCATGATGGACCAACATTTAGCGGATAGATTTGCGACACATGACGGCCCATTAACAGAGAAGAATGATTAACAATTGAGAGGGGATTTCATTCATGGGAAAATATATTTTGGCACTTGATGAGGGAACAACGAGTGTACGTTCAATGATTTTTGACGAGCAGGCAAGGGTCGTGCAAGTAGCACAAAAGGAGTTTACTCAATTTTTTCCGCAGCCGGGCTGGGTTGAGCAGGATGCGAACGAAATCTGGGGATCCATTTTGTCGGTGATTGCTGATTCACTGCTTACAGGAGAAATTGACGCAAAGGATATTGCCGGAATCGGAATTACTAATCAACGCGAGACAACGGTCATTTGGGATCGCCACACCGGCCACCCGATTTATCATGCAATTGTTTGGCAGTCGAGACAAACTGCAGATATATGCCGAGCCCTTAAAGAAGCCGGTTATGAAGACACCTTCCGTAATAAGACAGGACTCGTCCTCGATCCGTATTTTGCCGGAACTAAGGTCAAATGGATACTGGATCATGTGGAAGGTGCACGCGAAAAGGCAGAAAAAGGTGATCTTCTGTTTGGAACGATTGATACCTGGCTTGTTTGGAAGCTGTCAGGAGGAAAGGTCCACGTCACAGACTACTCAAATGCTTCGCGAACGCTCATGTATAACATTTATGATTTGAAATGGGATGAAGAACTGCTCGATCTATTAGATATACCGAAATCAATGCTGCCGGAAGTTAAATCGTCTTCAGAGGTCTATGCAAAAACAATTGACTATCACTTTTTTGGTCAGGAGGTGCCGATTGCCGGGATCGCGGGTGACCAGCAGTCTGCGCTATTCGGTCAGGCATGCTACGAAACAGGAATGGTAAAGAATACGTACGGAACCGGCTGCTTCATGCTGATGAATACCGGTGAGCAGGCGGTACGCTCGAAAAGCGGCTTGCTGACAACCATTGCTTGGGGCATCAACGGTAAGATTACCTATGCACTTGAAGGAAGCGTTTTTGTTGCTGGCTCTGCTATTCAGTGGTTGCGTGACGGGCTACGTATGTTTCGTTATTCACAGGAAAGCGAAGAATATGCACGTCGTGTAGAATCAACGGACGGGATGTATTTTGTGCCGGCTTTCGTCGGGCTAGGCACACCATACTGGGATTCTGATGTTCGTGGAGCAGCTTTTGGGATTACGCGTGGCACGACCAAGGAACACTTTATTCGTGCGACGCTTGAATCACTGGCTTATCGAACGAAGGATGTACTGGACGCGATGAAAGAGGATTCCGGAATTGATCTGAAGAAGCTTCGTGTCGATGGCGGTGCGTCAATGAATAATTTTCTCATGCAGTTCCAAAGCGACATTCTCGGTGTTGAAGTGGAGCGGCCGACGAGCAGTGAAACAACAGCACTTGGCGCTGCATACCTTGCCGGACTCGCCGTCGGGATTTGGAAAAATGAATCTGAGCTTTCAGATGCCTGGAAAGTAGGCAAAAAGTTTGCTGTCAAGATGCAAGAAGTCAATCGGCATGATTTATACAATGGGTGGAAAAAAGCAGTAAACGCCGCGCGAGCATTCAAATAATTTTTGAGTACTGCATAATAAAAGTTAATAACAGGTCATGAAAAGGGCATAAGACCACAGTACACAGCCGAAGCATTAGTCGTGTTCAGATGATTTGGAGGTGTATTTGTGGTCTTTTCAATTACTTATAGCTCATCGGATTCATTGTGAGATAAAAAATTATAATTGGAGGGAATATAAAATGAAGTTATCATCATTTAACAGAAATGAAATCCTGGATCAAATGGCTGGTGAAGTTCTGGATCTGTTCATTATCGGCGGGGGGATTACAGGTGCAGGTATTGCGCTTGACGCAACGGTTCGCGGTTTAAAAGTAGGCTTAACCGATATGCAGGACTTTGCCGGCGGAACGTCCAGCCGTTCAACGAAGCTCGTGCACGGCGGACTGCGCTATTTAAAACAGTTTGAGGTAAAGATTGTTGCTGAAGTAGGAAAAGAACGGGCAATCGTTTATGAGAACGCCCCCCATGTGACTGCTCCGGAAAAGATGATGCTGCCAATCTATAAAAATGGGACATTCGGACGCTTTTCCACATCACTTGGTCTGAAGGTTTATGATTTTCTAGCCGGAGTGAAACGCGAAGAACGCCGCGTCATGCTCAGCCGTAATGAAACGTTGAAGAAAGAACCGCTTTTGAAAAAAGAGGGGTTAAAAGGGAGTGGCTACTATGTGGAATACCGTACCGATGACGCACGGCTGACGATTGAGACAATGAAGGAAGCATCAGAGCGCGGCGCGCTTGCCGTTAACTATGCGAAAGTAGAAAAGTTAATCTATGATCATGATAAGAAGCTGATCGGAGTTCGTATCGTTGATCAACTGACGAAGAAAGATTACCGCATTTTTGCAAAGAAAATCGTTAATGCGGCGGGTCCATGGGTGGATACCATTCGTGAACAGGATCATTCCAAGCAGGGCAAGCACCTGCATTTGACAAAAGGTGTTCATATCGTTATTGACGGCAAACGTTTTCCAATGAAACAGTCCGTGTATTTCGATACAACCAATGGCGATAAACGGATGATTTTTGTCATCCCTCGAGAAGGCAAAGTTTATGCGGGAACGACCGATACAACTTACTCACGTTGGCCAATTGATCCGAAACCAACAGCCGAGGATCGCGATTATATTCTTGCCGCCATTAACGGCATGTTCCCTTCCGTACATCTCACTGCAGACGATGTGGAATCCAGTTGGGCAGGGGTTCGCCCATTGATCCAGGAAGAGGGAAAGTCACCTTCGGAAATTTCGAGAAAAGACGAAATTTTTATTTCAGATTCAGGATTGATTTCGATTGCGGGAGGCAAATTGACCGGCTACCGTAAGATGGCTGAACGCGTGGTTGATGAAGTAACCAGCCAGCTACATCGCGAAAACGGAACAATTTATCCACAATGCCAGACCACTCATGTTGCGTTGTCCGGTGGTCATTTCGGCGGAGGCGCACACTACAAAAAGTATGCACAGGAACAAACAAAGAACGGAATCACCCTTGGTTTGACCGAACGAGAAGCAGAGAGACTTGCGAAAAAATACGGCACGAACATTGATACGATCTTTGATTATATACGGTCAAATCGGGATGCCGCCCTGCAATACGGAGTGAGTCCCGCACTTTTGGCAACGGTTCAATATGCGCTGCAATATGAAATGATCCTGTCACCCGTGGATTATTTCACAAGACGTTCCGGCATGACCCTATTTTCTATTAAAATGGCACAACAATTAGCCCAACCGATTATTAATTTTATGTCAGATCAGCTTAACTGGTCGGATGAACAAAAAAATGCGTATGCTCAAGAACTTAATAAATCTTTTAATGAAGCATCACAATATAATGTAACTGCTGATGGTTCCGAAACGAAGATCGTTTGAAGAATAAAAACACATGACAAAGGCGTCTCAAATCCTTTTGAATTTGAGGCGTCTTTTTACATAATGATTTGGCCGTTTAATACTCGAACATACATGACAACAGTTTGTTCGCTTTGAAGAAGTTAGCGAGTCAGATTGCCATTGCTCGGATTAATTTCTTGATTAAATACCCCCTAAGGGTATAATGGATTTTGGAGGGGATCTTTCATGGAAGAATATAAGAAACACTGTACATGCGCGGATGATTCCTTGAAACATGCAAACCATTCAGAAGAACGCGTACCGCTTGTTCCAAGAACCTCCGACGAGAAACGCAAGATTGCCAATCGACTGAAACGTGTGGAAGGGCAGGTACGCGGCATCGAAAAGATGGTAGAAGACGATCGGTATTGTGTCGACATTCTCATCCAACTTTCCGCAGTACAGGCTGCTCTGCAAAAAATCGGTTTTTCAATACTTGAGCGCCACACGAAATCATGTGTCGCCAAGGCTATTGAAGAAGGGCATGGCGATGAACAGATCAATGAATTGTTAAAAGTATTGAAGCATTTTAAATAAGTCATGTCGGAAGAAAGGGGAGACAGCGATGAAGAAAGTAGCACATATAGGAATTACGGTATGACATGTGCCGCCTGCGCCAACAGGATCGAGCGTGGTCTGAACCGGATGAACGGCGTTGCTGCAAATGTGAATTTAGCATTGGAGAAGGCGAAAGTTGATTATGATGATCAACAGATCAAACCGGTCGAAATCGCTGAGAAAATTGAGAAGCTTGGTTACGGGGTTGCGAGCGAGCGTGTTGATCTGGCGATTACGGGTATGACGTGTGCGGCTTGCGCAGCACGTATTGAGAAAGGCTTGAAACGTCTGCCGGGCATTATTTCTGCTGCGGTAAACCTGGCAACGGAATCCGCCACTGTTTACTATCAGCCCGGTTTTATTGAGCCTGAGAATATGTTTGAGAAGATTCGCAAGCTTGGTTATAAAGCGGTATTAAAACAAGAGGTTGAAAATGATGGGAAAGCTAAAGAAATACGAAGGAAAAGAAATCGGCTGATCTTGTCTTCGGTCTTGTCCTTGCCTTTGCTCTTGACGATGGTGAGCCACCTTCCGTTTTATCACGGACCGTTTCCGATGCTGTTTATGAATCCATGGACTCAATTTGTGCTTGCAAGTATCGTCCAATTTTACATTGGCTGGCCGTTTTATAACGGAGGAGCACGCGCGTTATTGAATCGAAGTGCGAATATGGATGTACTCGTTGTACTTGGAACCAGTGCCGCCTATTTTTACAGCGTTGTTCAGACGTTCCGCTATCAATTTGCGGGACTGCATCATCCGCAGCTCTACTTTGAGACAAGCGCTGTCCTTATAACGTTGGTACTGCTTGGCAAATACATGGAGACGCTCGCGAAGCGGCAGACGACTGCGGCGATTACGGAGCTGATGGATCTGCAGGCTAAGGATGCTGCGAAAATTGTGGACGGTGCGGAAGAACGTGTGCCAATTGATCAGGTTAAAAGCGGAGATTTGCTTCGCGTTCGACCGGGTGAAAAGATTCCGGTTGACGGAGTCCTTGTTGACGGAGAATCCGCGGTTGACGAATCAATGATTACCGGTGAATCTCTGCCAATCATGAAACGTTCCGGTGATCAATTAATCGGTGCTACAGTGAATACAACCGGTTCATTTGTCATGAAAGCTGAAAAAGTCGGCAAGGACACGGCACTTGCAGGAATCGTACGCATTGTCGAGGAGGCCCAGGGCTCTAAAGCACCGATTCAGCGGCTGGCCGACAATATTTCCGGTATTTTCGTACCGATTGTTCTGGTCATTGCCTTATTTGTTTTCGTTGTATGGATCGCTGCCATTCAGCCCGGTCAATGGGATACTGCACTGGCAGCTGCGATCAGTGTGCTTGTGATTGCTTGCCCGTGTGCTTTGGGACTTGCAACGCCAACGTCCATTATGGTCGGTACCGGAAAAGCTGCAGAACAGGGCATTCTTTTTAAGGGTGGCGAATATTTGGAAACCACGCAAAATTTGCAGTCTGTAATCTTTGATAAGACAGGAACGATCACAAAAGGAAAACCAGAGGTAACCGATGTTGTTCTTTTCGGTGACTTAGAAAAAGAAGACGTACTTATGCTTGCTGCAGCGGCCGAGAAAACAAGCGAGCATCCTTTAGCCAATGCAGTTGTCGCCGCTTATCAAAGTGAACAATGGCCGATCGTAACTCATTTTGAGGCACATACCGGATCCGGAGTCACTGCGTCAGCAGATGGCAAGTCGGTCGTAATTGGTACACGTCGTTTGATGAATCAAAATAAAATTGAGTATCACCAAGCTTTGGATGACACACTTCGATTAGAGTCGGACGGTAAGACAGTTATGTTCGTTGCGGTTGACGGAAAACTACAAGCATTGGTTGCTGTTGCAGATACCATTAAGGAATCATCAGTCTCGGCTATTCAAGGACTGAAGGCGCGCGGATTAAGCGTTTATATGGTTACCGGCGATAATCAGCGAACGGCTGAAGCGATCGCAAAGAAGGTTGGAATTGATCACGTATTCGCTGAAGTACTTCCCGAGGATAAGGCAAAAAAAGTGCGTGAACTGCAAAAACAAGGACTGCGTGTGGCAATGGTTGGCGACGGAATAAATGACGCACCTGCTCTTGCTTTAGCTGATATCGGCATGGCGATCGGGAGCGGTACGGATGTTGCCATTGAGGCAGCAGACATTACTTTGGTCGGCGGCGAATTGACTCACGTAGCAAAAGCGCTGGATCTGAGCAAGAAGACGATGCGCAATATCAGACAAAACCTATTCTGGGCGCTTTTCTACAATACAATCGGCATTCCGGTTGCCGCGCTCGGTCTGCTTGCTCCCTGGGTTGCCGGAGCAGCGATGGCGTTCAGTTCTGTATCAGTCGTGTCGAACAGCCTGCGCTTGAAACGGGTGAAAATCTGATTTGATACTTACTTTTTAAGGAGGTGAATACAGAATGGCAGAACGTGTATTGGAAGTTAAAGGAATGAGCTGCGGTCACTGTAAAATGGCAGTGACCGGTGCATTGAAGCAGCTCGATGGTGTTTCTGCAGTAGACGTAGATTTGACAAGCGGAAAAGTAGATGTCACTTATGACGAGGCAAAAGTCGGGTTCACGGAAATGAAAGATGCTGTTGAAGACCAGGGCTACGATGTTGCAAAATAATGTCATTTGGTGCATAAACTTCGAGAGATTACTTAATCAATAATTGAATAGCTGTATTAGCCAAAGACGGTTCGAAAGTTCAAATATGAATTTTCAAACTGTCTTTTTTTTCAGTACAAAGGCTGTGGCATAATTTTAAATGCTAATAATAGAATAATGTCCATTAAATAATTATAATAGATAATAAGAAAGCGTTTACTTTTTTGGACTGTGATTAATAGATCGGGGGTCGAAGATGACGTCAAAGCTAGAAAAGAAACTCAACAAATTAAAGGAACAGCTGATGGAAATTACGGGCAGTGAAAATGTGGATGATTCGACGAGCGGGAGACTGGTCTATTCTTATGATGCAACGCCTAATTTTCAAGCGCTTCCGGATTTTGTTGTTTCTCCGCGCACAGCTGAAGAAATTGCAGAGATTCTGAAACTCTGCAGTGAGACGTCGACACCCGTGTATACGCGTGGATCCGGGACGAATCTATGTGCCGATACCTGTCCGTTAAAAGGCGGAGTCGTCCTGCTCATGAAGTATCTGAATAACATTCTTGAACTTGATAAAGAAAATTTAACGATTACCGTTCAGCCGGGTACAATTACGAAAACGATATCCGATCTCGTCGAAAAAGAAGATCTTTTTTATCCGCCAGATCCGAGTTCAATGAAGATTTCGACGATTGGCGGTAACCTTGCAGAAAATTCCGGCGGACTGCGCGGCTTGAAGTACGGCGTTACAAAGGATTATGTCATGGCGCTCCAAGTTGCGCTTCCGAACGGAGAATTGATTCGCACGGGCGGTAAGCTGACCAAGGATGTAGCAGGCTATGATTTGACGCATCTGTTTGTCGGATCAGAAGGAACGCTGGGTGTCATCACGGAAGCAACGCTAAAATTGATTCCGAAGCCGGAGTCGCAAAAGACAATTCTGGCCTTGTATCAAGATATTGAAGCTGCCGGGCGATCTGTTTCAGCCATTATATCGAACAAGATGATTCCGGTGACTTTGGAATTTCTTGACCAGGATACCATTCGAGCTGTGGAGGAATTTGCTCACATTGGACTGCCGACGAATGTTAAAGCGATTTTACTTATTGTGCAAGACGGTCCAAAGGAAATTGTAGATCGTGATATTCATAAAATAGCAGAAATCTGCCGAGAAGAGCAAGCAGTCGATGTCCGGCTTGCTACTTCTGATGAAGAGGCGGAAGAGCTTGCGACGGCACGGCGTTCGGCATTAAGTGCACTTGCCCGATTAAAGCCGACAACAATTCTGGAGGATGCTACGGTTCCACGATCTGAGATCGCTGCAATGGTGCGTGCAATTACTGAAGTTGCTCAAAAGTATAGGGTGCGTATTTCAACATTCGGCCATGCCGGTGATGGAAATCTTCATCCGACTTGTCTTACCGATGCCCGAGATGAGGAAGAAATGAAGCGAGTGGAGGAGGCTTTTGCGGAGATCTTTGAGCGTGCAATTGAGCTGGGCGGAACCTTAACCGGCGAACATGGTGTTGGCGCGACCAAGGCTCCTTATTTGGAATGGAAACTTGGAAAAGCTGGTCTTGACGTGATGCGCGGAATCAAACAATCGATTGATCCTCAAGGAATCATGAATCCCGGGAAAGTATTCGCGGAAACGGGAAAGGAAAGGATGGTGACGGTCAAATGATGACACCGGCAGAAAAACAGCGGATTCAAAAGGAATTTAAAGAAGAAATGGACTACGATGAATTGCTGAATTGTATGCGTTGCGGTTTTTGTCTGCCTTCGTGCCCAACCTATATCGAAACGGGGCATCAAGAGAAGCATTCGCCTCGAGGACGAATCGCCTTGATGAAAGGCGTAACCGATGGCATTATCGAACCGGACGATGATTTTGCTCATTCGCTTGATTTGTGTTTAGGCTGCCGAGCCTGTGAACCTGTGTGTCCGTCGGGCGTGCAGTACGGACATCTTCTTGAGGATGCAAGGGCAATTCTTCAGCGTAATAAAAAACAAACCGTACGTGTCAAAATGATCCGTAAAGGTGTTTTCGAGCAGCTTTTTCCGCGACAGGATCGAATGGAGAAAGTGACCGGATTAATTGGTTTTTATCAGCGCAGCGGTTTGTCCAAGGTGGCTCGAAAAGTCGGATTTATGAATTTGTTCCCGGAGAGCATGGCTACCATGGAAAAGGTTTTGCCGGAAGTTCCGAGACGAAGCGAGATGAAACAGCGCCCACGTTACTTTGAACATGAAGGTGAGAAGAAGGCGACGGTTGCTCTGTTTGCCGGCTGTCTTATGGATACCATGTTTTTTGACACCAACAATGCGACTATAAAACTGCTTCGTAAAGCGGGATGCGATGTTGAGATTCCTGAAAATCAATTATGCTGCGGTGCACTTCATGGACATAATGGCGAACTGGAAAAATCGAAAGAGATGGCAAAACGAAATATTGAAGCCTTTGAGGCTGCAGAAGCAGATTATATTATTACCAATGCCGGAGGATGCAGCGCGTTTCTGATTGAATACGACCATTTGCTTAAAAACGAGCCGGAGTGGGCGGATCGGGCAAAGCATTTTGTTGCTAAGTTAAAGGATATTTCTGCTCTATTGGTTGACTTGGATTTTCAGAAAACACATCGTCTGCGTCTACCGGAACAAATCATTACGTATCAGGATTCTTGTCATCTGCGTAATGTAATGAAAACTTTCGATGAACCCAGAATTCTTCTTAACGCGATCGAAGGTGCGCAATTCGTAGAAATGGAAGGTGCTGATACGTGTTGCGGATCGGCAGGAGATTATAACATTGTGCAGCCGGATATGGCCATACAGATTCTCGACCACAAGATGGAGAAGGTTGCTGGTACACATGCTCAAACGATTGTGACAGCCAATCCCGGATGTCTTCTGGAAATGAAGCTTGGAGTTGAACGTGCTCATAGAACCGGCGAAGTGCGCGCCATGCACATTGCCGATATTCTGGTCGAAGCACTTGCTGATTAATGATCATCATAAGAAATTGGCAGCCGGGGAATGTTATCTCCGGCTGCCTTCTGTTTACTTATTTTTACGTGCGCGTTCTTCTAATTTAGAAACAGATGATTGATGGTCATCTTTGGCACGTCCGGCTGGAGAGACGCTTGACGCAGTCGCTCCTTTATTGGACCGGTACTCCTTTTTTCTTGCTTCAGACATGATCGCACACCTCCCGAAACTTAGTATGCGATTTCAAATCATTTGTTATGCAAGATTATAACCATTTGCTCATGTTAATATCTGTCGCTTGATATCCGAGTTTCTGATACACATGATAGGCGCGCGCGTTATGCGCAAACACATGAAGACTAATTTTTTTGAATCCGAGAGTGCGGCTGTAAGCAAAGAGTGTTTGCATGGCAAGCTGTCCTAATCCGTGGCCTCGGAACGATTCGAAAATTTCAAAATCATAAATAAAGATCTCTTTACGTTCGGGCGAAAGATGCAGCCAAAAGATACCCACTTTTCTTCCAGCTTCGTCAACGAGAGAAAGAAAGCGGTGATTTACTGTCTGATATCCTTGCGGGAGAAGACGACTGATCTCAGCACGTGCGTTCATTAACGCGCGCTCGGGAGTCCATGTGCCGGACTGCTGTTTTTCTTTGGCGTACTCCTTAGTTGAATACTCAAGATAAGGAGCGAAATCATTTTCCGACATATCGGTAATCAGGATGCTCATGACATCTTAGCCCCCTATAATTTAGTGTGGAAACGTGGCCCGGACTTCACGTACGAGTGCAAGAAAATGCTCAGGATCTTTTTTTATGAATTGCATCAGACGATGAGCGGTCCGCCACGCCTTTTCGTACATTTCAGGAGTGATAATATCGTTTTCAAGTGCTTCATTCAACTCATCTTCGTCGACTAAATAAAGTTTGTGATTTGGAAAAAGGATTAAATCGAGATACAGATCATCAAACCAGGGTGTTCCCTGTTCATCGCGGCCGACTTGATGAATGACATCAAAGTAACATTGAACGAGGCGATGTTTCGCGTTGAACATCGCCGTTAGAACGAATTGCGGCGTTTCCGCAGGAAAGAGTTGCAGCCAGGAATAATTTTGATCGACTGTCTTGGTGCGAACCCCGCCATAAACAACCGACAGCGGTGCTTTGATTTCATTGAATTGAATCAGAACGGCTTCGCCATGAAAATTTGGCCACATAAACTGTTTTTTTCGTGTGTGGCTTGAAATAATTCGACGCCATCCACGACGATCGGCATATTTTCTTTTCATTTTCGTAAGTTTCACATGTTCACCTTCTGTCCTACCTGTCTATTGTAACGTAAAACACCAAATAATGGAGATTTGGGTTAAATTATACGTGATCTACCACTAGGTTCCTCTATACAAACTATGTTTTTTTTGTATCTTTGAAAACTTATCCTAAGGATTTTCCATTCTTTTGTAACCATCATCTTTATCTTTTACGTTTCCGTCTTATCGATACCCCCTAAAAAAAGAAACACAGGACGATTTTTCTGAACCATGTCAGAAAAACCGTCCTGCTCTATAAACTATTCAAAGCTTAGTTATTAATTTTTTAAGGATTGTCTCGTCGATCAGTCTATGACCGGCAGCATTTTTGTTTCTTTTTTCATATCCGAATGGCAAAGTGGACACTTTGGCGTTTCATCGAAGGAAAATGCATCACGCATCCACCCAGAACACGAATCATTTGTACATGTCCAAATTGCTGTTTCTGCTTCAGGAACCGGTTCTTGCGGGCCTCGATTAAATCCCATTAATTAAAATCCCCTTTCCTGTTAATCCCTATATTATATGCTTTTTTCAGAAATTTATCAATACAGCGGACTATTTATCAATGATGAGTTGGATGCATGGTAACGCTCTGCCAATTAGTCTGAAATGCCGGTTTGAATAATATTCGTTTCAACGGTGCAATGGAACCGCGCGTTTGGATATCGGTCCGGCCATGACTTTCCGTCGAAACCACGTGTAAAACTGCGCACATGTTGTCCTAATTGAAGCGGATCAATTTGTTTTTTTTGCAGCATTTGAACCAATTTTTTTGCTTCACGAGACATATGTTTTTCAATTTTTTTCTCCATTCTCGGACCGGTATTTTTGCTGATACTCTTCGGATAGGCTTGTCTCACTTGAGCATTAATTGAAACATGAGCATAGATGTCCGGAGATGTGCTATTTCCGTTCTTAACTGTGTAGCGGACATTTGTATGCACGTTTTTTAAAGCAACATGCTTTTGCGGTGCAAATTCAAAATCATAAACCCCCTGATCAAATTTTTGAAACAGCATTTTAAAAATAAATACCTTTTTTGGTGGAAGCTTCATGATGTATTTATCCTTTTTAAACAGGGCGAGTCCGACCGTTTCAAGATGATCTCCGGATTTTCGTATCATGGGAAGAAAAGGATCCATATAAGCGCCATAGTAGGCATACAGAAACGTTTCCAAAGTGCTTTCCGGATAATTTTGATGATTGTTTTGTTCAATCATATCCTGAATATAGCGTGAGATTGGTATCTGTGTCTGATAATCAATGGCAGTCAGCAACTTTTTACAGCTTCCTTCCACGATCACAAAATTCATGTCTCGCGGTGCTTCAGGATCGCGATTTCGCAAATCAATTTGTTTCTTAAGGCCGTGTTTCGCTAAATCGGTATCAAAAAGCATAACTCTGAGTTTACCAACCCGAATTGCCCTTTGCCCATTCTCTTGAAAACGGTCGACCAATGATTTGCCATCGTAGGTGATGCCACTCAGATAGCGCATCATTGAGGCAGTTGTCGGCAGTCCAGCACCTGAACTGCCGGGGTTGGGATTTTGTACGTAATTAGGCATTGAGATTGTACCCATCACCTTGGTACCGCCAATATAATCTACGCCTTCTGCCTCTACGATGAGCACGTCATCAATAACGCTTGTCGGCAAGCATCCGCTAAGAGTAATCAGTGCAGTAATCGATGCAATAAGGTGCATGAAATGTTTCATGCAGATTGCCTCCCTATCTTTTTCTTAATCCATTGGCAAAAAAGCAGTAATGGTAGATACAAGTAGATGATAATAAAACCAAAACCATTGTAAATATTATTTATTGTTCGTACTTGAAGTCCGTTTTTAATCATGCATGTAATCGTAATCAATACCACTAATATGCCAATGAGTGAATGCTTCATTTTTATGGCAGGAAATGTGAACTTGATACCGCGGGCCAGGATCCAGGAGCAAAGGCAGATATTCGGAATGAGTACCCAAAGTAAAATGACAATCGCAATAATGTCAACATGTTCAAATAATGGAAATCGAACGCTTTTCCAATACGTTATGGTGGGCCAAATGGTGTTCTGCATCTCACCTTGGCTGAAATAGATGATTCCCAGCAGAAGAATCGTGGTGTAAATATAAATAGTCGTAAGAACCCCTCGAAATGCCCACTTTCTCGCTTTTTCTGGTTGACTGATAAACGGGTAGAAATACAAAATTAATTCAAAACCGAGATAGTCATGAGTTGTTTCATAGCAAGATCTCATGATCGATAGCGGTGTATGGTCAAAGAGAGGCATTAAATTTTCATAATGCCCAAGAGGGACAATAAAAATGCTTAGGATGAATAAAGGAATCAGATAAATAAAGCTGAGCAGACAAATACCGCTGATGTTGCGCAACCCCCCCATCACGATATACCAGACAATAAAGCAGAAGATAATTGAGAAAGTGAAACTATTAAGTTGAGGGAAAATCCATACTTGAAGAATTTCAATATAGCTGCGCAAGAATGCGAAGGAAAACAGCAGTACATGAGACATCAGAATAAAAGTGAGCACGTTTCCAATCCATGGACCAAAAATTCGGCGATGAATGGAAAAAATATCAGGACGTCCAAAATGACGCTCATTCTCAAGAAGACGCAAAATAATCCACATAACGAAGAGTGTTGATAAACCGGAAATCAGTGTAGCAAGCCATCCGTCTTGTTCGGAAAATTTTGTAATGATTTGCTGAAAGGACAGAAATCCAATACCGATTTGCATGACCTGCGGAAGGAAAAAGGCGGATAAAGGACCGATTGTGTGTGTTGGATTGATTTTATTGTACATACGCGTCAATTGCCTCCTCGCTAAAAAACGTGCTATTCATCAATATCAGGAGTGTGTTTGCCCTCCTTTTTACTTACACGCTGTGGATTAGAGCGATTTTTGTCACCGGTACGCAAGAATAGTGGCCGTTGGGTCTGTAGTGGTAATCGAATAAAACTATCTTTTAAATCAGTTACACGTAACGGGTAAATGGGTTCAATGTACGGATGTCCAAGAGAAGTCAGTTTAAGCAAATGGCAGACACAAATCATAAAACATAGTGCAATACCTAAAATTCCGAGCAGTTGCGCTGAAATAATAAAGGGAAATCGAATCAGACGAATAGTTGTAGCCATTCGGTAATTTGGTGTAATAAAGGCAGCAAGAGCTGACATCGCAATGATAATTAAAAGAATATTACTTGTAATACCCGCTTGAACAGAGGCAGTCCCAATAACAATACCACCCACAATACCAATGGTCTGGCCGACCTTTGTTGGAAGCCTGGCTCCTGCTTCTCGAAGCAATTCAATCATGATTTCCAGCAGCAGGACCTCAATAATCGGATCATAAGGCACTGAACTTCGTGAGACAATTAATGTCGCCAGTAGATCTTTGGGCACGAGTTGATAATGATACGTGAGCAAAGCGACATAAAGCGGTGATGAAATGACAGAAAATCCGATCGCGAATAACCGTAATAAGCGATATGCCGTTGAAAGCATCCAAACTAAGGAATAATCATCAAATGCTGAGAAAAATTCAACAATATTGCTTGGCAAAACCAGTGCATTCGGTGACCCATCAACAATAACCGCAATTTTTCCTTCGTATAACGCTCCGCTCACTCGATCCGGACGCTCTGTATCAATAAATTGCGGAAAGATCGAATGATTGTTATCAGCGATCATCAACGCAAGCATGTTCGAACTGATCAGACTAATGACTTCAAGATCAGAAATCCGCTGAATAATTGTATTTATATTTGCTTTATTGGCAAGTCCTTCAATGTAAAGGACAGAAACCCTTGTCCTAGATATTTTTCCAACACGCAGTTCATCAATCTTGAATTGCGGAATTGGGATCCGAGAACGTATAAGATTAATATTGGTATCCAATGACTCAACGAAAGAGTCGTGAGGACCGAGAATACTTGTTTCGGTTTCCGATTGTTCAACCGGACGTGCCTGCTTTTTCATACAGGGAATAAGCAGGCACTCCGATGAATGCGCCGATTCTTGAATGACTAATGAGCCGTCGAGAATTCCCGCTTGTATTTCAGATAGATCTTTAGTTCTGATTAGCTTATCGGCGGGAATAACAGTAGCAATATCGTTCATGCTGTGAACGCGATCCGAATAGAGTGCGGGCAGTAAATCACGATGAACATATTCAAGATCAACCAATGTGACGATAAATGAGACCCAGCAGGAAAAGAACGTTCCTTCATGATGAAAATGCCGGAAATCCGGATTGGTTTGCATCTGCGTCATAAAATCAGATAATGTTTTTTTTGTTTGTGCGGGATCATTATTTTTTCTTTTCCAGAACAAGCTTCTCAACCCAATCCAGTCTTAATTTGCATCCTTTTCCATCTTTTTCGCTTTTTTCTTTTCTGCTTTACTCTGTTCTATGTAAATGATGACAAAGGGCATGGTACCCGGATATAAGATCATCATATACATGCAAATATTTGCTCCGATCGTGATGCGGAGTGTAACAAAAATAAAAAAAATAACGAGCAGAACAAAATAGCTGAGATAAAGAAGTGTACTCATAGCAGACTCCTTTGGATAGGTGATTCGTATTATTGAGTATGTTCTCCAAGACAGCACTTCTTATTCCTAAAAAGAATTTCACTATCAAAATTTATAAATGATGAGTTTGGAGAGATTCATTCATACCCGGAAAGTCCAAAGGATTCATTTTCTTTTTTAAATAAGCTGTGTTAAAGTATGGATTGGAGTACTGTATCTTGATGATTATTGGAAGGAAATTGATATGAAATCGGCATGGAAGGTTATTCGGGAGCAATGTAAAAGCTTATATTTAATCAGAAGATTGTCCCTTTATGAGTTGAAAAGTGAGAATACGAATAATTATTTAGGCATGGCATGGGTCGTTATTAATCCGTTGATTCAGATCTTTATTTATTGGCTGGTTTTTGGCAAAATATTGGGCAGAAGCAATGATATTCCCGTTGACAATGGGGTCCCAGCTCCTTATATTATCTGGTTGATTTCAGGAATTATTGTTTGGTTTTTGATCCAACCAGCCATTATCCAAGGGTCGAAATCGATTTATTCACGGATTCGCTTTATCGCTAAAATGAATTTTCCAATGAGTGCGATTCCAAGCTACGTGATTCTTGAAAAATTTTATCAGCATTTAATGATCACTGGAATTGTTATTGTGATTCTGCAATTTACACAGTTTAAAATCAGTATTTATATGATCCAGCTTCCTTATTTTATGTTTGCTGCGCTGGCTTTTTTGTTTTCGGTATCGCTGATCACTTCTACATTTTCAACGATCGTTCGCGATGTGCATCAGGTCTTGATTTCGCTCATGCGTATGATGTTTTATCTGACTCCTTTCCTATGGGAGCCTGCGCGTCTTGCAGATGCGGGTCTGCCTGACTTTTTCCAAAAAATCTTATTGCTGAATCCGATGTATTATCTTGTACAAGGCTACCGTTCTACACTGCTAGGCGCTTCTTGGTACGGGATTGATCACATCGGTTATACGGCGTATTTTTGGGGTTTTGTTCTTGTTGCCCTTATTTTCGGTTCATTTGTGCATCTGAAGTTCAGAGATCATTTCGTAGATTATTTGTAAGGAGATCTCCATTCATGGAAAAATCAGTCATTGTAAAAAATGTATCGAAAAAATATAAAATGTACGCGAAAAATTCCGAAAAAATTTTAGATTTGATTTCTCCTAAAGGTTACGGAAAATCGTTTTATGCGCTTCACGATATCAGCTTTGAAGCGAATAAAGGCGACGTTATCGGAATCATCGGTGTGAACGGATCGGGAAAATCAACGCTGTCTAATATTATTGCCGGAATTATTCCTCCCACATCTGGATCGGTAGAAATTCATGGTGAAGCGGCACTGATCGCGATCCAGTCGGGCTTGAAGAAAGAGCTGACCGGCCGGGAAAATATTGAATTAAAATGTCTGATGCTTGGTTTTGATAAAAAGCAGATTGTGGAGTTGACGCCGCAGATTATTGAATTTGCTGATATCGGCGATTTTATAGATCAGCCGGTGAAGACCTATTCGAGCGGAATGCGTTCACGCCTCGGATTTGCGATTTCCATTCATATCGACCCGGATATTCTTGTTATTGACGAAGCATTATCTGTCGGAGATCAGACATTCGCGGACAAATGCCTGGATAAAATGAACGAATTTAAAGAAAAAGGAAAAACCATTTTCTTCATCAGCCACTCAATCAGCCAGATGAAGAAATTTTGTGAAAAGGCGCTCTGGGTTCAATACGGACATGTGGAACAATATGGTCTGATGTCAGAAGTAATGCCTGAATATGAGGCATTTATTAAGAAGTACAAAAAGATGACTAAGAAAGAAAAGAAAGCTTTTCAAGAAAATGTGCGAAAAAGCCGAATAGTGAATGCGTGAGTAGGAAAGGAAGCTGTGCTTTGCCGATACAACGACAAAGAGCAGCTTCTTTTAATACAGATTTTTATCGTTTCAAGCAAAAAAAATCCGCAAATCGATGCGGATTTAACTAAAAGTGAATTGGGGTTAGGGTTATTCATACTATTGCCATATTTTTCTGTTGCTAAACATTTTTTTGAAAAAATGATTGCAAGTACTCGATTAAATTTTTTTAGATACGTAAAGATATATTGTAAGCGCTTTTATTGTATAATAGTGTTTAAAAATATCAGTGCTGGGCATGATGAATGGGCTATGGATTAAATCAAACAAATCATTCGTCTGAAATAAGACGTGTTCACGTGGAAAGGGGGCAGAAATCATGATTGAACAAACAAAATGTAAACGCTTGCTTAATTGTGATTTCGTTCATTCATGAATCGTATCAATTTGTTGAGAAGGGCTGTTGAAAACCGAAAGCAATACTTGATTCGCGAGTTAAGAAAAAATTTCGTGACAAAAGAGTCCGATCAATTAAATGAATGGACACTGTCCGATCTGGAAAACGAATGGAAAAATTATAAAAAAAGATGCGAAGAAGAAATTGGTTAAAAATAAAAATCTTGTGGGGAATGTGAACCATTATTTGTTAAAATAGGTTTGAAGCTCGCAGAACGCAGGTGCGGAGGTAATGACCGAATGAATCAATATCCTAGTTTTCCGGATTTTTATGGAAATAAAGTAACCCTAGCTCTTTCATCAACTCCCTTTTCGGCCGATCCAAGACATGTTTGGGTTATTTGTAAATTTCACTGTCAATGGCTGCTTACCATGCATTCAAGGAGGGGACTTGAATTTCCCGGAGGCAAAGTAGAGTCTGGAGAACGCCCGGAGGAAGCGGCGAAAAGAGAGATCTTTGAAGAAACCGGCGCGCATGTAGCGAATCTCTATTTTATTGGACAATACCAAGTAGATGGGCGAGACGAACCAATAGTTAAGAATATCTACTTTGCGGAAATTGATCAAATAACCCTGAAAAAGGATTATTTAGAGACAGACGGACCGAGACTGATCAGCAATCTGCCTCACTCAATTAAGAATCGGAGACAGTATAGTTTTTTGATGAAAGACCAAGTGCTTGAGCTGTCGATGAAGGCAATCAGGCAGAAGCAATGGACGCTCGTGTCCGAAGTACACATTTAAGACTTTGGCACTAAAAAAGGCTCCCTCCAAAATTGGAGGGAGCCAGCTGTTTTTAGTGGACATTAGGCCCAGCGTTGCGGATGTTCTCAGGTGCTTGACGGAATTGCTGGAAGTTCGTTTGGAATTTTTGAGCCAGCTGTATTGCAGCATGCTCATACGCAGCTGGATTAGTCCATGTTTTCCATGGCATAAGCACCTGATCAGGTACACCAGGACATGTTTGCGGAATATGCAATCCGAAAATCGGATCCGTGACTATATTTTTCTTGTCAAGACGTTCATTTAAAGCTGCATAAACCATTTGCCTTGTATAACTGAGCTTCATTCGTTTACCGAGCTCGTAGGGTCCCCCAGTCCATCCGGTGTTAATCAGATAAGCGCTTACATTGTTTTGTTTTATAAATTTTCCCAAAAGTTCAGCATAGGTGACTGCCGGAAGCGGCATAAACGGGGCCCCGAAGCATGTGGAAAAAGTTGGTTCAGGAGTTACAATTCCGCGCTCGGTGCCGGCCAATTTACTCGTGTAACCTGAGAGGAACTGATACATTGCCTGATCCGGTGACAGTATACTAATTGGCGGGAGAACGCCGGATGCATCGGCTGTCAGAAAAATAATCGCGTTTGGATGCCCTCCGACGCTTGGAAGAACTGCATTTGCAACCTTTTGCAGTGAATAGGCAGCACGCGTGTTTTCCGTAAGTGCGGTACTGAAATAATCGGGTTTGCGCTGATCCTGAGAAATGACGACGTTTTCAAGTACTGTACCGAATTGGATGCTGTCATAAATTTGCGGTTCATTCTCTTGAGTCAGCCGAATCGTTTTTGCATAGCATCCTCCTTCAAAGTTAAACACACCGTTACTTGACCAGCCGTGTTCATCGTCCCCAATCAACTGTCGGTCAGGCACATTGGAGAGCGTTGTCTTTCCGGTGCCGGACAAACCGAAAAAAAGAGTTGTGTTGCCGTTTTCGTCTTGATTTGCAGAGCAATGCATCGGCATCACTCCTTTTTGCGGCAATAAATAATTCATTACAGTAAATACGGATTTCTTGATTTCTCCGCCATATTCGGTGCCCCCGATTAATACAATACGGTATTTCATGGAAATAATAATAAATGCTTCGGAACGCGTACCATCAGTCAATGGATTTGCTTTAAAACCGGGTGCAGATAAAACAGTGAATTCTGCTTGATGATGTCCAAGCTCCAAATCAGAGGGTTCAATAAACAATTGGCGGCAGAAGAGATTTTGCCAAGCATACTCATTAATAACTTGAATCGCCAGACGGTAATTTGGGTCAGCCCCGGCAAAACCTCGAAACACATATTTCTCTTGCTGTTTACTTAAATAGGTAGCAAGCTTTTCGTAAAGATTTAAAAAAGCGTTTTCATTTATGTGCTGACTTCTATCCCAGTCAACCGTGTCACGTGTAACATGATCTTTGACAATAAATCTGTCTTTTGGAGACCGTCCCGTATATTTCCCGGTCGTTACGGCTAGTGCTCCGTTATTTACTAAAATGCCTTCATTTTTTCTCAATGCATGTTCAATAAGTTCAGGAACAGATAAATTAATGAATGGAGTTCCGGTACTGAGCAATTCAGAGATTGGGGTTTCCAAAAAAGCACGATTCATGAGAACATCCCTTTCTTTGTGAAATTGATCACTCATTCTTTATTGTATAACACATTGTAAATATTGTTACCTACTAATATTGTAAAGATGGTTCAGATATTCCGCAATCATAAAGAGATAATAATTCGAAATTTCCATATGATTTTGTTTCGTTTTGAGTATCTTTAAATGAATTGATTTACACGCTTGAAAACAAAGGAACTTTCATTGACAATTTTAATTCCCTGCGTTAAGATGGGGATTATACACGGCTGCTCTTATTCCGAGTAGGCAGAGGGACAGGCCCGATGAAGCCCGGCAACCGGCCGAATAACGGTACGGTGCTAACCTGCAGAGAAAAGAGAGAATGATCTCTTTCCCCTGATAATAAGAGGCGCGCGATAAGAATCGGCCTATCCATAATTGGAGCGGGCTTTTTTCATGCCTTGAAAACAAAAGCAGAGGGATCGGGTACCGTTGACACCATTTTGTATATAATGTTTGAAAGGCAGGGTGAAGGAAAATGACGAAGAAGTATTCAAGAAGATTATTCACTTCTGAATCGGTAACTGAGGGTCATCCGGATAAAATTTGTGACCAGATTTCAGACGCGATTCTTGATGAACTGCTGAAGGGGGATCCTAACGCCAGGGTCGCATGCGAAACAGTCGTTAATACCGGACTTGTCCTTGTGACTGGTGAAATATCCACTTCCACCTACGTGGATATTCCGAAAGTCGTTCGTCAGACGATTAAAGAGATCGGCTATGACAACGCGAAATATGGTTTTGACGCATCGAACTGTGCGGTCATGACTTCAATCGAGGAACAGTCGGCTGATATTGCTCAAGGCGTCGATAAGGCGCTTGAAGCGCGTGAGGGAACGATGTCGGAAGATGAAATTGAAGCGATTGGTGCCGGGGATCAAGGACTGATGTTTGGATTTGCTGTCAATGAAACACCAGAACTGATGCCTCTTCCCGTATCACTTGCTCATAAATTAGCGAAGAGACTGGCTGATGTCCGGAAAGACAAAACGATCGGCTATCTTCGCCCGGATGGAAAGACCCAGGTCACGGTTGAATACGATGAAGAGGGCCATCCGGAGCGTATCGATACGATTGTGATTTCGGCACAGCACGATCCAGAAGCGACTGAAGCGCAAATCAAGAAGGACATTCATGAGTTTGTCATTGATCCGACTGTTCCGGAGAAATTGATTGACGAGAAGACGAAATTCTTTATCAATCCGACCGGACGCTTTGTCATCGGCGGGCCTCAAGGGGATGCCGGCTTGACCGGACGAAAAATTATTGTTGACACGTACGGCGGATACGCACGGCATGGAGGCGGCGCTTTCTCAGGAAAAGACGCAACGAAGGTCGACCGCTCCGCTTCTTACGCGGCAAGATATGTGGCGAAGAATATTGTCGCGGCAGGTCTCGCAGAAAAGTGCGAAGTGCAGTTTGCCTATGCCATCGGTGTTGCAGAGCCGGTATCTATTTCGGTTGATACGTTCGGTACAGGGCAGGCAACTGAAGAACAGCTCGTTCAGCTGATTCGCCGTAACTTTGATCTCCGCCCGGCAGGCATCATTAAAATGCTTGACTTGCGCAGGCCGATTTATCGCCAGACGGCGGCGTACGGACATTTTGGACGTACAGATGTCGAACTTCCTTGGGAGAAGACGGACAAAGCAGATTTGCTGAAAAAGCAGATTCTTTCAGATTTCCAGACTCATTGAGCATGTATACCCAAAAAACGTTTTTTACGCCTACCGGCTGTGAAAAGCGTTTTTTTTATAGACAAGATCGCATAAGCAGAATGATCGTTTGCTATAATAGATGGTAAGTAAGGAGATTGCCCGAACGAAATCAAGTAGAAGAGCGTCTCTACAGGGAGGCAAAACGATGACTGTACCGTCCAGACCGATTAAATTAATGGCACAAATATATAGAAAAGTGCTTCCCGAAGTACATCGCGATCTTGCAAAATGGAAGAAGCGAGCTGAAGAAATTCCCGATGCAGAATTGCGCAGACAGGCACTCGCAAGTATTGAAGCGAAAACATTTCACTGTGAAGGCGGATCCATTTACAGCCTTCTAGCTGAGGGACAAATGAAGGAGATCATTTCATTCATTGTCGCTTATCAAACGATCAGCGATTATTTGGACAACTTATGTGATCGAAGTATTTCGCTTGATCCGGTTGACTTTCGTTGTTTGCATCACTCAATGCTGAACGCATTGACTCCGGGTGCCGAGCCAGAGGACTATTATAAACACCGCGGCAGCTGCGATGATGGAGGGTATCTTCAAGGACTTGTGTCTGAATGCCAAAATGTACTTGGCCAATTATCGGCGCTGAAACTTATTCAGCCTGCGCTCCATGAGTTAGCCGGTTTTTATTGTGATCTTCAAGTGCATAAACACGTGAAAAAAGATCAGCGTGTCCCTCGGCTCGTCGAATGGTTTCAAAAAAATAAAGCCCATCTCCCTGAGATGAGCTGGTATGAATTCGCCGCGTGCTCCGGATCAACACTGGGCATCTTCTGCATCGTTTCCTATGCAGCATCACGCGGGAGTGAAATGGCGCAGCTTGTGGTTCGGATCAAGGACAGTTATTTTCCTTGGGTTCAAGGGCTCCATATTTTAATGGATTATTTTGTCGATCAAGAAGAAGACCGGATTGAAGGCGATTTGAATTTCTGCTCCTATTATTGCAGCAATGAGGAAATGATCAGTCGCTTCAAGCACTTCATTGAAGAAGCAGATACGGCAATTGAGAATATGCCGGATAAAAATTTTCACAAAATGATTAACCGCGGCTTGCTTGGTATCTATCTTGCTGATCGAAAAGTCGCACGGCAGCGTAATGTTCGCGTGCTTGCACGAAAACTGATCTGCAGATCAGGAGCCAGCGGCTTGTTCTTCTTTGTTAATGGGTGGCTTTATCGCAGAATCAGCCAGAGTATTTAGTCCCTAGCTGATTGTTCAGCAACTGAGTGGGCAAGTTTGCCTTGCCAGCTGTCTCGCCTTGCCAGCTCATCATCAATCGCGTCTAGAACTTCCCATTTATTCAGACTCCACATTGGTCCGACCATTAAATCAGCGGGTCCGTCGCCTGTTAATCTATGAATGATCATATCGGGCGGAAGAATTTCCAGCTGATCACAGACAAGATTGACGTACGTTTTAAAATCAAGGAATTGAAGCAAGCCTTTTTCATATTGCTTGACCATAGCTGTTTTTTTTAACAGATGGAGCAAATGTATTTTAATTCCTTGAACGTCAAGTCTTGCAACAGCTTTTGCTGTCTCAAGCATCATTTCCGGCGTTTCACGCGGCAGTCCGTCGATAATATGAACGCATACCGGAATATTGTGCTTACGGAGCTTCTCAACTCCTTCGACAAAACAGTCATAATCATGCGCTCGATTGATGAGGCGGCCGGTTTCATCGTGTACCGTTTGCAGTCCGAGTTCAAGCCATAGGAATGTGCGCTTGTTTAATTCGGCAAGATAGTCGACGACGTCATCAGGAAGGCAGTCCGGGCGAGTTGCAATTGAAAGTCCGACGACACCTTCTTGTTCCAAGATCACTTCATAGCTTTCGCGAAGCACGTCAACAGGTGCGTATGTGTTCGTAAAAGCTTGAAAATAGCCGATGTATTTGTCGGCGTGCGGCCACTTCTTTTTCATCTGTTCTTTAATCGTGGTGAATTGAGTCGTTAAGTCATCTCGGCGACTGCCTGCGAAATCGCCAGAGCCTTTCTGACTACAAAAGGTGCATCCGCCCCAGGCAACTTTGCCGTCTCGATTCGGACAGTCAAAGCCTCCGTCCAACGGAACCTTGAAGACCTTGCTCCCAAATGTATGCCTCAGGTAAGTATTCCAAGTATAGTAGCGTTTATCCGGTCCATAATGAACCGGCCATTTTTGTTCAGCCAAATCCCAGGCTCCTCTCGTTAACCTATCGCACATTTTAGCAAACATTTAGTGAAATATAAAGCAGATGACTGGGCACAGAGCAGTTGTTGAATAAACAGTAACTGTGTATCGTGCGTCATTTATGAATGAATTTGAGGCTATTAGAATGTTTTCCTTTATAAAAAATACATTGAAGTTGTCCTCTTGTATGTGAGAAGGACTTCAAGATGCAAATCAACCTGATTTCTGGCTTTCTTCATCATAAATCGCCTTTATATTTAAACCTGAGTTGACATCTCCTACTAATATCAATAAAATGGAAACACAACCTTATCAATGAAACGACAATGACGGAGAAAAGTAGCTTGTGATCCGCTTTCAGAGAGCCGACGTTTGGTGCAAGCCGGTACGGAAAAAAGTGAACTCGCTCCTGAGTTGCGAGTGCAGCCCTTAACTGGGCACCTCGCCGTAAACCTGCGTTATAGGCTAAACAAGCGAGCGAATGGCAATATGCCGTCGTTAATTTGGGTGGTACCGCGGGAATTTAATTCAGTAATCAACCTCTCGTCCCTAACAAACATGTTAAGGGCGGGAGGTTTTTATATTTTTTGAATAGTTTGCCCGTTTTTCAAAGAAATGCTTGGTGTGGTCAAGTCCTAGACGCCGGCCATTGCTTAGTATTTCTTATACCAGATAACCGCTAGTTTATTTGTATTATAAAGGAGGAACTCGCCATGGCAATGGCTTTTGATCATCAAAAAATTGAAGCGAAATGGCAAAAATATTGGGATGATCATCAAACATTCAAAACTGATGATCATTCCGACAAACCAAAATATTATGTGCTCGATATGTTCCCGTATCCCTCAGGAAAAGGGCTGCATGTCGGTCATCCTGAGGGCTATACGGCAACCGATATTATGGCGCGTATGAAACGGATGCAAGGCTTTGAAGTGCTTCATCCGATGGGCTGGGATGCGTTTGGGCTTCCTGCGGAACAATATGCACTTGATACCGGTCATGATCCGGCAGATTTCACGAAGCAAAATATTGCTACTTTCAAGAGACAGATTAAATCACTTGGCTTCTCATACGACTGGAATCGTGAAATCAATACAACGGACCCGGAATACTACAAATGGACACAATGGATCTTCCTTCAGCTCTACAAAAAGGGACTTGCGTATATCGCAGAAGTTCCGGTGAACTGGTGCCCGGCGCTTGGAACCGTTCTGGCAAATGAAGAAGTCATTGATGGAAAAAGCGAACGCGGCGGCCACCCGGTTATCCGCAGGCCGATGCGTCAGTGGATGCTGAAGATTACTGCATATGCGGATCGTCTGATTGATGATCTTGACGATGTGGACTGGCCGGAAAGCGTTAAAGAAATGCAGCGTCACTGGATCGGCCGTTCGGAAGGCGCCGAGGTTCAATTTAAGATTGACGGACATGAAGAACATGTTACCGTCTTTACCACACGCCCTGATACACTGTTCGGCGCGACCTATATGGTGCTCGCCCCGGAACATAAACTTGTTGATACAATTGTAACGCCTGAACAAAAGGCAGAGGTTGATCAATATCGCAAGGAAGTGGCGGCTAAAAGCGATCTCGAACGTACTGATCTCAACAAAACGAAAACCGGTGCATTTACCGGAGCTTATGCCGTCAATCCTGTTAATGGCAAGAAAGTACCTGTTTGGATTGCTGATTACGTCCTGATTACTTATGGATCAGGAGCAATCATGGCGGTTCCGGGCCATGATGATCGCGACTATGAATTTGCGACCAAATTTGATCTGCCGATTATCGAAGTTGTTGCAGGCGGCGACCTGTCGAAAGAAGCATATACCGGTGACGGCAAGCATGTAAACTCAGGCTTTCTTGACGGACTTGGCAAAAAAGAAGCAATGACTAAAATGATCGATTGGCTGGAGACGCACAAGGTCGGCAACCGCAAAATCACGTATCGGCTGCGTGATTGGCTGTTCAGTCGCCAGCGTTATTGGGGCGAACCGATTCCCATTATTCATATGGAAGACGGATCGCTTAAAGCGGTTCCTGAAGAAGAACTTCCGCTGCGTCTACCGAAAACGGAGAATATCAAACCGTCCGGTACCGGAGAATCGCCACTGGCAAATGACACAGACTGGATTAATATCGTTGATCCTGAGAGTGGTATGAAGGGTCGCCGTGAAACGAACACCATGCCTCAGTGGGCAGGCAGCAGCTGGTACTTCCTTCGTTATGTTGACCCGCATAATAAAGAAAATCTAGCGGATCCGGAGAAACTGAAACGCTGGATGTCAGTCGACCTGTACGTTGGCGGTGCCGAACACGCCGTGCTTCACCTGCTGTACGCACGGTTCTGGCATAAGGCACTTTATGATCTCGGTGTCGTGCCGACAAAAGAGCCGTTCCAAAAGCTGGTTAATCAAGGTATGATTCTCGGAACGAACCATGAGAAAATGAGTAAATCGAAAGGCAATGTGATCAATCCGGATGATATTGTTGCTTCTCACGGCGCGGATACACTTCGACTGTATGAAATGTTTATGGGACCAATTGATGCCGCAAAGCCTTGGTCCGAAAAAGGGATTGACGGATCACGACGGTTCCTCGATCGAGTTTGGAGGCTGTTTGTCACTGCAGAAGGAAGCCTTACCGCAGCGGTTACTGAGACAGCAACGGCAAGCGAAGCTTTTGAAAAGGTCTACCATCAGACTGTGAAGAAGGTAACCGAAGACTTTGCGATCATGCACTTTAATACCGGTATTGCTCAGATGATGACCTTCATCAATGAAGCTAATAAACAAGATCAAATTCCGACTTACATGGCAGAAGGTTTCATTCAACTGCTCTCGCCGGTTGCACCGCATATCAGTGAAGAGATCTGGTCGCTGCTCGGTCATGACCAATCCGTTGAAAAATCAGCATGGCCAACCTATGATGCACAAAAGCTCGTTGAAGATCAGATCGAAATCATCGTCCAGGTCAACGGCAAGATTCGTGCACGTTTCCAAGCTGAAAAAGGAACATCTAGAGAAGAACTCCAAAATAAGGCCATGAGCGATACGAACGTGAAAGCACAGCTTGATGGCAAAACGGTTAAGAAAGTCATAGCAGTTCCTGATAAACTTGTTAATATTGTTGCAAAGTAAATCACAGCACCAGCATAAAAACCGCTCTTGATGCGAAAGCATAGGAGCGGTTTTTTAACACCATTAGAGATTTTTCGAAAAGAGGGAAAACTAAGATTAGGAAGAATACCGCATGCTGCCGCGTGCTGAACACTAAGTCATCTATAAACTCTGCATTTGTCAGAGTATGCGAGAAACAAGATGCTCGAGCCTACAAGAATTAGTGGAAAATAGGCTGATAAATATTGTCCGTAGTTTCTTGGATTTGTGAAGTTCAAATTTTTTAATTAGATTTTCTCAATCAATAAGATTACATAGGTTGGACGCAGCGTCTTGGCTTCTCAACAAAATGTGACAAAACATGCAATAGATCGCCAAGTGATCTCGTATGAACGGCAGAATGTGGTAAAATACTAAGAGTTGTGGGCAGTTCGCCCAATTGAAGATTTAGGAGCGTTGACAGATGTCCGCATCAACTATGGTCCGTGGGGCTGTGATTCTTACAGTTGCCTCCTTTGTATCAAGATTGTTAGGTATTCTATTTGTTATTCCCTATAATGCGATGACCGGAACGGAAGGTGCGTTCCTTTATCAGTATGCTTATACACCCTATGGAATTATGCTGAGTATTTCGACCATGGGCTTGCCGCTTGCGGTTTCAAAATTTGTATCCAAGTATAATTCGCTTGGCGATTATGAATCCGGAAAACGTCTTTTCAAATCAGGAATTCTCTTGATGTCTGTGACAGGTCTCGTCGGCTTTCTCATCCTCTTTTTGGGAGCACCTCATATTGCAGCTACTTATGGCGTTCCGAAGAATGAACTAGCCAATGTGATCATGGTTACCCGTGTCGTCAGCATTGCCATTCTTGTCGTGCCTGTGATGAGCCTCATGCGTGGATATTTTCAAGGGTTTCAATCGATGGGGCCGACTGCTGTATCTCAGGTTGTCGAACAAATTATGCGTGTGGCCTTTATTTTAATTGGAGCTTTTCTAGTTATGAATGTCTTCAACGGCTCAGCCGTTACTGCGGCGGCACTCGCCACTTTTGCGGCATTTGTCGGTGCTGTTGCCGGTCTGTACGTTATGCTGCATTATTGGGTACGAAGACGGAAATATTTGGATAATATGCAGCAGCAGAGGGTGCAGCGTTACAGAATCTCCTATCTGTCCATGTATAAAGAGCTTGTGACGTACGCAGTTCCTTTTGTAGCTGTCGGAATCTCAATGCAGCTTTATCAGCTCATTGATCAGGTCATGGCGTACCATTATCTTGACTATTCTGATAAGATAACGAAGATCGTCATTACAGATTTAACCATGAATGATCAAAAAATGGTCATGATACCGGTCACTCTGGCAACTTCGCTTGCGGTCAGCGCAGTACCGGCGATAATAAAGTCCTATTCCAATGGAAAAATCGCGGAAGTCAATAGTAAAATTACTCAAGCATTTGAATTAGTCCTTTTCTTGACTGTTCCGGCAGCCATTGGGCTATCTATTTTAGGATATATGATCCACGGACTGCTTTTCGAAATGAGTCCGGAAGCGCTGCAAATTGGCGGAAGGGTGCTTCAGTGGTATGCGCCGACAGCCGTCTTCTTTGCACTGTTTCAAGTTTCCGCTTCTGTATTGCAAGGCATCAACCATCAACGAGTAACACTGATCAGCCTTGTGGCAGGGGTGATTGTCAAGATATTATTGAACCCTGCATTCATGAAATTTTTCGGTATGGTGGGACCTGTACTTGCGACAAATATCGGCTATACGGTTTGCATTTTAATTAATCTGATTGCGATAAAGAGAGCGACCGATTATCATTATTCACAAATCGTGCGGCAAACGATTCATATCGTTGGTTATACGATCATCATGTGTTTGGTAATTCAACTCATTTTCCTGCTCTTTGGCGGGAATGTACCAAGCAGACGCAGCATCGCGTTTATTGTGGTCATTCTAAGCGTTTTCTTAGGCGCTGCAGCATATTTAGTTCTTGCACGATGGACCGGTCTGCTCAGGCGGATTACCGGTGGATTCAGAAGACGAAAGGCTTAATCGAGTCACCGATGAATTCGTCGTCGCAACAGTCACGGATCATTAACGTTTAATTTCTCTAAATCTTGATAATTTCTTATTTGTGTAAAGTAAAAAAGGAAATTCGGAATCGACTCCGAATTTCCTTTTTTATTGTTGTCTCGGAGGGAATCCCGGAACGCCGATTGGCGGAATAGGAAATCCAAGCCTTCGTTCAATGGAACGAACCCTTCGATCAAGACTTTGGAGCTCGCGCTGGAAGAGATCCTGTTGCCGTTCAATCTGTCTAAGCCTGCGTTCGAATTGCTGAGGATTGAAAGGCGGCTGAGGCGGACGAGGGGGCTGCTGCATCTGCCTGCTGTTTTCAGAAGGACCATTCCATATAAAACCATTTTCGGCATAGGAATTTCCGGCTTGTTGACGTGCAGAGAGCGGGTAGCCGGGATTTAATTCAGGATGATTTTGGGGTATTGATGAAGTGTCTTGAAAGGCTTCTTGATTCTGGCTGTCAATCCGTCCTCTTGGCGCGGAAGAAGGCTGGAAAGCATTGGCGTCTTGTGGGAAAGTATTGCCGTTTGAAAACATAGATAGGTTCCTCCTTAATTTGATAAATCGTGTCATTCACCTATAGTCTATGTTTAAGAAAGGACTTTGTTATGGGTCCCAAATTTAAAAAAACAAATAAAAAAGAGCTGTTTTAAACAGCTCACGAAACCTTAACTCGCTTCTTTGTCACGGCCCATTGACCTTTTCGAGGACTTTGAACCAAATCGTTATAGGTTAAAATATTCAAGTCTCTTTGCATTGTTCTCTGTGTCATGTCAAATTCTTCAACCAGCTCTTTCGTCGTAACCACACCTTGTTTGCGAATGAACAAATATACGGATCTAACGCGATTTAGCATTCGATCAGTTGAAGGACTCAAATCATCACTCCCTAGATTATTTATCAATAAAAGACAGATCTCTTATTGAGCGAAATATTCAAGCAAGCTTCGACACAGAGTTTTGAAAATGCCGAAACGTCTCAAGTAAAATACGTTTGCCATTTGGTCGTTCGCGTTGCGAGCAAACAAAATAAATCACTGAGCAAATGGTTTCTTTTAAGTTGAGAAGTCACATAATTTTCTGTTAACAAATTAAATATAACTCATTCAATGAAAAAGTCAAATGCTTTTTTTATTATTTAGATAATGTTAAATTTAGATGTTCTTTAATCGTTCATTTAAGACGCCGGTTTGATAAATGACGCCGGAGCCATAACAATCATTAACTTAAACTTTAAAATCACAGTATGCGGAAATAAAAAAACCTCCGATTTTTATGCAAACGGAGGGGAATGATTCATTGAATTATCGTGGAAAAATATCTCCGGACAAATAGCGCTCACCGGTGTCATTAATGATACAGACCACCACATCACCTGGTTTATATCGCTTAGCGACCTGAAGGGCAACATAAACAGATGCGCCTGAAGAAGGACCGCACAGAATGCCTTCTTCGCTCGCTAATCTGCGTGTTAATTCATAAGCGTCTTCATCGCTGACTTCAATAACCTCATCAATGATTGACATATCCATTGTGTTCGGAATAAATCCGGGGCTCGTGCCGACGATTTTATGCCGCCCTGGTTTTCCGCCGGTATAGACCGGCGATCCTGCAGGCTCGCAAATATGTACAGTCAATTCAGGAAACGCCTCCTTCAAAGCTTTTCCAGCTCCAGAGACTGTGCCTCCTGTTCCGGCAGCTCCCACAAATGCACGAAACGGACGATTGAGTTGCTGAATATCTTTTATAATTTCTGTACCTGTAGTTTTTTGGTGTGCCTTGGGATTTGCCTGATTTTCAAATTGCATCGGCATATAGCTGTTTGGCATCATTTCGGCAAGTTGACGCGCTTTTTTTATTGCACCGGGCATCTTATCTTTACCCGGAGTCAGCACAACCTCCGCTCCCAGGGCTCTTAATAAATTAATTCGTTCTTGCGTCATCGTATCAGGCATCACTATAATTGCTTTATAGCCGCGGGCAACGGCGACCATCGCAAGACCGATGCCCATATTTCCTGATGTTGGTTCGATAATGGTTGCGCCATTCGCAATAATACCTCGGTTTTCAGCATCGAGGATCATATACAATGCTGCACGATCTTTTACACTTTTTGTGGGATTGAAGTATTCTAATTTTGCATAGATGTCTGCACCGTTCGGATCGGGCAGCCGATTCAATCGAACCATCGGTGTTTCGCCGACAAGTTCATCAATGGATTGGACAATTTTTGTCATAATGACCTCTCTTTTCTTTAATCGCTGTAAAACACTTTTTTAATGTATCTAAATCAAGAAAAAAACATGTGACCTAATGATCCGTGATGGTTTCACGGACAGGGATACAGTCAGCACGCACTATTCCAATTGAATTAGTTACATTATACAGGATTTACAGGGGTTGAGTCGACCGATGTTGTATGATTTTCCAGTTATAGAGATAATTTCAATAATACCGCATTGATTAATGAGTGATGATACGAAGTAATTGATTTTTAAAAAACATTACAGCAATGCTAACGATTAAAGAAAGAGTAATTTTATCATGTGAAGGCTTTTGCTCATATTGAGGTGTATATCTGATGACTGATCACTATTTTTTGGCGATTCCGCTTGCTGACGAATTAAGAATCATGACCTGTCAAACGGCCACGCCATTTATGAATAACATTCACTATAAACGGAGGATGAATCCGGCAGATCTTCACTGTACACTTCTATTCTTTGGTGCACTTGATGAAGAAAAAAGAGCAGCGGTCGTTCAGACTGTTTCTCAAATTTCGCGCCGGCATCATTCATTCCATTTGAAACTGTCAGGAATTGACGGATTTGGAGAGAAACATCGGCCGCGCGTTTTGTTTGCTTCGCTCTTTCCGAATCAGGAACTGCACCAGTTAAGAAGTGATCTTGGACAAGCGTTATCCATTATCGGTTTTAATATAGAAAAACGTCCGTTCCATCCACATATTACATTAGCAAAGCGATGGATTGACGGTGAAATGCGTGTGGATCTGCCAATAACTGATTGCGCCATAACAGGAAAATCATGGGAGGTATGCAGCATGATGCTTTTTAAAGTTCAGCCTGAGACTCTGCCGCATTATCTGCCGGTTTTTGAATTTCCTTTTTTAGGTGAATAAATACTTCGCCTAATTAGAGTTTTGAATTAAAATAATAGTTATGGTGAAGAAAAGATTAATGAAGTCAACTTTGAATGCCGACAGCGCTCAGACTTTCTCATACGCATCACTTCACATCTATTTTTAACAGCACGATTTGTTCAAGAGAAGGGGAACGAGTATGGCTCAACTCATTAAAATAAATCAATGTATTTCCCGCTATCAGATGAACTTCCGCAGTTACGCTAATCGTTATAATTGGCTGAAGAAAAGGCGGTTTGCGGAGTGGAAAGAAGACTGGGAACATGTTCATGGCATTCAACAATCAGATGATGGTGCCGATATATATAAAAACCAATTGAAACATGAATTTGAGGATTGGCTTTTTGACAAGCAATTGGAATGGTCGACGCGAACCGCATTTGAATGGTCATCCTTTCCAGACACGATTTATTCGGAGCATTGGTTAAGGCATTTAATTAAAGAAATAAACGATGTCTCATTTTTCATGTACCTGCCGGTGCTACTTACCCGGTCTGGCCCCGTTCAGCTCGATTCTCTGTTAATCGCGAATGATGTCATTTGTTGTGTTCATCCTCTATTGGGTAATCCCGGCGATGTGTTTCAACCCGTTTCACAAAGAAATTGGAATGTCATTACGAATGGAGCACAGCGTCCGCTCTTAAATCCTTTGATCTCACTGCGGCGGACCAAAGCAGTTGTTTCAGCCTTTCTGCAGAGCAAAGGGCTGCGGTCTATGGAAGTGGAAGCAGTTGTGTATGCCCCTGATGGTTACATTGAGTCTAAAGCAGGCGAGTTTGAGGCGCGTTTTATTGATTTGAGAAACGAAGCTGAATGGTTCCAAAAAATGGATCAGCATTCCTTACTTATGAAGCGGGGACAGATTGAATGTGCTGAAGCCCTGCTCAACAATAGTGAAACCGTATCTGAACCTAGGACAATCTGATTAAAATCATTTGGATTCTTCTCATCTTTTTGATTGTTGATTGAACGCGAACGTGGTATATTTTTAGGCATAGTCTGTTTTTTGCATAAAAAAAGCAGATCTGGAAAGGCAATGGTGGAATGCTTTGATTCGATTTTTCGATGGCGATAATTGGAAGATATCTCCCGCAGGAGGATTAACAGGAGAAGCCTTTATGGCAAGCTCAGGGGAAAATAAGCTTTTTATAAAGCGAAATTCTTCCCCATTTCTTGCTGTCCTATCTGCTGAGGGCATCGTCCCGAAACTGCTGTGGACGCGGCGCATGGATAACGGCGATGTGTTGACTGCACAGAAGTGGATGAAAGGGCGAGTGCTGCTGCCGAGAGAAATGTCCTCAGAGCAGGTTGCGGATCTGCTGAAAAAAATTCATACGTCTGAGCCTCTGCTGAATATGATGAGGCGTTTGGGCAAGAAGCCGATGACGACCACACAAATACTTAATCAATTGGAGAGCCGGGCACAGGGGCGGAATGAGACTCGGGCGCTTAGACAATCGCTTAATCTCTTGAAAGACATGGCTGAACTCGCTGAATTTCCAAACAAAATGGTATGCCACTCGGATATTAATCATAATAATTGGCTGCTTAGTCACGATGAAAAAAGTTTATATCTTGTCGATTGGGATCAGGCGGTAATCGCTGATCCGGCCATGGATTTGGCGATGCTGCTCTACTGGTACGTCGAAGAGGATCAGTGGGAAAACTGGCTTGGTCTCTATGGACTTAAGCTTACGCGGTCACTGCAGCTGCGGCTTGTATGGCATATGGTGGCTATGACCTTAAGATTTATGTTCTGGCACCAAGAGCATGCCGAAATGAAAAAAATGATCTTATTTGAGAAAGATTTGCTTTGGCTTAATGAGTATGCTGCAGATATCCTGCCTTAATTTTGTACCGCTTGTTTATTCGGATGCCCGCTGTAAAATAGTCGTATGAAGCATCTTCCCATAAAAGAGGGAGGATGCACTTTGTTGCGGACTTGAGCATTTGATTGAAACAGCCAATGTGGAATTAATGACTGCCATGGTAGAATAGAAAGAAAAGCAATAGAATAAGTTTACCGCAAGTCTTCAAGCGGTACTTTAATTAGTGATTCAAGTGAAAATAAGGGAGAGTTATTCATGAGAGTACGCCATAAACCTTGGGCAAAAGGAAAACTTGATCAGTATTCGGATATTGTGATTCAATCGCCTAAAGAGTATAACGGCGAATGGCGTGATTTATTTAAAAGGGATGCGCCGCTTCACGTAGAAATAGGATCCGGTAAAGGCCGTTTCATTACGGGAATGGCCAAAAAATACCCAATGATTAATTTTATTGGCATAGAACTGCATGAAAGCGTGATTGTCACTGCTCTTGATAATTGCTTGAATGAGAACCTTGAAAACGTACGGTTGATTAACGAGGACGCAAGAGGTTTAACGGAGTTCTTTGCTGAGGATGAAGTAGATGCACTTTACCTGAATTTCTGTGATCCTTGGCCTAAAAATCGTCATGAAAAAAGAAGACTGACCTATTCTGCTTTTCTCGCTCAATATGAGTATGTGTTAAAAAAAGGCGGAATCTTGAATTTCAAAACAGATAACCAAGGCTTATTCGAATATTCGCTTGAAAGCTTTTCTAAATATGGATTTGTCCTTCAGAATATCAGTCTTGATCTGCACCATTCAGGGACAAAGGATAATGTAGTGACTGAATATGAAGAAAAATTTTCTGGAAAGGGTCAAAGAATTTATCGCTGTGAAGCCATATCCAGTGAATAATAAAATCTCACTGCACGAGAAGCGGCAGTGAGATACACGTTGTTAGTGTTGTGCAGTTAATTCAAGGACCGTTCCACTATGTGCATCGGCAACAAAATCGAAATAGCGGCTGGTTCCATGTTCATTTGAGATCAAGCCCCCCTTGTAGACCATATAGTTCAAGTCGTCTCTTGACCAAATGTGCGGGGAAAGGTAAATCCAGGCACCTTCGATCGGCAACTGGTTATTTATCGCGGACTTGACGTGTTCCAGCACATGTTCCGAACTCAATGTTTCTTTTTTACTTATAAGGCGGCACGTGGCGATTCCGGCGAAATAACCGGTGATTGTTCCGACCACAAGAGCTGCAGCAAAGCGTCTGCTCATGCTATCTCCGCATCCCTTCTTACAGGAGTGTTCCAAGCAGCTCTGCCGGGCTGTGTGGGACTCCCTGTATTTTCTTTCTTATCTAAAAGTATAATGAATCCGAACGATTTTACCAAGAATAACCGTAAAGATTAGAAATGGGAAAGCGGTCCGGTGAATCTGGGGCAATACGATTCAATAGAATGAATCACGAAATAATTCAGTAAGGAAAGAAGGAAAGTTCATGACCATTATTGGGGTCGGGACCAAGAACCCGGCGAAAATAGATGCGGTAAGACAATTACTGCAAGACGGATCAATCGATGCAGAGATCCGTAGTTTTGATGTTCCATCAGGCGTTTCCGCAATGCCGATGTCCGACCTTGAAACAAGGCAGGGAGCGATCAACCGTGCAAAGACCGTATTGAGTCAAAATCCCGCAATTGATTTCGGTATCGGAATGGAAGGAGGGGTATCGGATATCGGAGGCGAGATGTATTTATGCAACTGGGCGGCAGGAGCTGATCGAGACGGCAAGGTGATCAGCGCAGGCGGCGCTCGAATTCTTCTCCCAGAAGAACTTGCTGAAGGTATTCGTTCCGGCAGCGAACTTGGCGACATTGCTGATGCGTATGCGCATCAAAAAGATGTGAGCACTCATGGCGGAACAATTGGTATTCTAACGGAAGGACGCATCACGCGTACCGAAATGTTTTTACATATTTTAAAACTGATTGAAGGCATGTACGCGTATAACAAGAACTAACTGTCTACCATCATGTATCCGGTCTATGCTAAACTAAGAGCATGTTCTTTCTATGACGGATGTACCGTTAGGTAGATGGTGAATGAAATTAATAAGGGGCTGATTGATTATGGATCGCGCCGAACTGATAAAGATTCTTGAGCAGAGATTTAATACGAAAGATCGAACGATTCGTTTTGATCATAAGAAAGAAACAGTGCGTATTGAGCAAGCAGCAAATGGCAAAGGCGTTACTTTGTCGCTTGCCGAGTTGCAGCGCCGGGTACAGGAAGATGGAAGTGAAGCACTGGAGCAGACATTGATCGCCATTGATCGTGGAATCGAAGCGATGGCTGTCTCGCCTCATTTAAAGGGAAAAGAAGATCGGATCTTTCCGGTCATCCGTTCTGCGTCTTTTCCGAACCATACGCATGACGGCCGTCTGTTGATTTCCAGAGAACATACGGCTGAAACGAAGATTTTTTATGCGCTGGATCTTGGAAATGCATGCCGACTCATCGACGAGCAGTTTCTTGCTCACGAAGGCCTGGACAAGCAAACGCTAACAGAACTTGCCATGTTTAATTTGAGCGCACTTCCGACGACATTTAAAAAGGATGTTGTCCGACACAATACGTTTTACTTTATCACGATGAATGATGGCTTTGACGCTAGCAGGATTCTGAATCGAAAACTGATTGATACGATGCGTTCCAAGGCGAAGGGCGATTTGACTGTGGCTGTGCCGCATCAGGATGTATTGATTTTCGGCGATATTGTTAATCCTGAGGGTTATGATATTCTTGCACAGATGACCATGAAATTTTATACGACAGGTAATCTAAGAATCACCATGCTGCCGTTCATTTTTGATGAAAAAGGTGATCTCGAACCGATATTCATCATGGCGAATAAACGGCCGATGACAGGCAGACCGAAAAAGTAACAGGAAAATGGTGCATACTCAGGGTCGTGTGCAGCAGCATAATGGGTTGGAAGGGGTTTAATTGAATGATTCTTTACTATAATCGTGAGGGCATTGGCGATATTTTAATCATTTATTTGAAAGATGGAGAGAAAGAAACGTTTCAGACAAAAGGCGACGTGACACGAATTTTCGATGAAACAACAAATGAGACATTGGGTTTTAATATTTCCCATGCTTCACATTTTGTAAAAAATGAATTGGCTGGAGAAGTCAAAGCAGATGCATCACTGATCGAGCACTTGAATCAGAAACTTGCAGATGAAAAACTGGATTATTCTCTACCCGAAACACCAAAACCATTGATCGTGACAGGATATGTGCGTGATTTGAAAGAACATCCGAATTCGGATCATATGCATGTGTGTCACGTGGAATGCGGGGAAGATACATTGCAGATTGTCTGCGGTGCGCCAAACATTGACCAAGGCCAGAAAGTGGTTGTTGCTAGACTTGGGGCTTTAATGCCGAACGGAACGATTATAAGGCCAACCGTGCTTCGAGGAGTAGCATCTGACGGAATGATTTGTTCTGCTCGAGAATTAGCACTGCCGAATGCGCCTCAAAAGAGGGGAATATTAGTACTCGATTCCGCCACTCAAATCGGGCAGGATTTTTATGCGCTCGTAGCAAAGAAAGTGCGCGTTTAATCATTAGAGAGCGTTGTGTGAAGGTGAGGTGAATGAAAATGGCTGATAAATGGTGGCGCCGATTGTTTAGTTCGGATAATGATGAAACACAGATTCAGGGCAGCGAGCATGAAGAGACGACTGCTGCGGCTCCGGTTGGGCGATTCAAGGATGCCAATAGGCATGTTGAAGTGAAGATGCTTGCCAAATATCCTGAGCATAGCCTGCAGCCCGAGAGAAAATCAGCGAAGGAAAAAAATGCAGATGAATTGATAGCTTATCAAGCGCAGCATGCGGCTCATTTGAGGAAAAAGGCTCCTTTTCGTCTAACTAAGGTGCCTTCCCCTGTTTTTGGCTACCGACAGCCTTCAGAAACAATCAAATCGAAGAAACCAGATCCATCTTTTTATCTAAATAACGATAAAGAGGAGCAAGAGAAACGGCAGATACATGATCGGAAAAAGGAAGAACAGTTGCATCCGGTTGAATTGCCTCATTCTGCAGATCAGCCGATGCTTGATCGGCAAATTACTGATCAACCGGCCATGACTAGGAAAAAAGAAGTACGCCGTGATGATTTTACTGAAAACATATCTTCAAATAAGAAAGCGATCGGTGAGGATGAACATGTACTGTCAAAGGAGAGTGCAGTTCACTCAACGTTGTCGGAAACAAGTCACACTGATCAAACAGAAGTTGTGAAAGATGAAGTTCGGGAAGAACACGGTTCATTTCAAGAGCTCAGACGAACCGAGCCAGATCAAAGTCGTCATGAAACACTTCGAGTGAGCAGCAGACTGCCTCGCTCACCGCATCGTCATGAATCACAATCAAAGGTTCCTTTCAATGTTCTGATGTTTCATTCGGATCGCAAACCGAAACAAACGCCTGTAGCTGTACCTGCCGGCGAGTCGCCGAAATCAGGTGAATTGCAGCTGCCCCTCAATCTACTCAATGATCCGAGCCATTCGGAAGAGGAGAGCAATTCATGGATTGAGGATAAACAAGAAACACTTACTGAAACCTTAGAAAATTTCCATGTCGACGCTGATGTCATTGGTTACGTCCAAGGACCGAGTGTGACACGATTTGACCTTCATCTGCAACCGGGTGTGAAAATCAACAAGGTGCTCAGTTTAAATGAAGATATTAAATTGAGTCTTGCTGCAAGACAAATCCGTATTGCGCCGGTTCCTGGTACAAGTGCAGTGGGTATTGAAATACCGAATAAGGTGCGCAAACCGGTATTGCTCAAAGAACTGCTTGCATCCACAGAATATATAAAAAGTCAGGCACCGTTGACGGCAGCGCTCGGTCAGGACGTTTCCGGCAATCAGGTGTTTACAGATCTGGCTAAAATGCCGCACGGTTTAATTGCAGGGGCGACGGGTTCGGGAAAAAGTGTCTGTATTCATTCCTTGATCTTAAGTTTGATCTATAGAACATCACCTGAAGATCTTCGCTTCTTACTGATCGATCCGAAGGTCGTAGAACTGGCGCCTTATCAAGAAATACCGCATTTAGCAGCTCCAGTGATTACAGAGCCGAAAGAAGCGGCAGCGGCACTTAAATGGGCTGTGGAAGAAATGGAGCAAAGATATCGGTTATTTGCTGAAAATGCTGTTCGTGACATGGAGGGCTATAATCGAAAAGTTCGTTCTGGGGATGCAAGCGGCGAGAAAATTCCTTACATAGTGATTATTATTGATGAACTCGCTGATTTAATGATGGTGGCACCGCAGGACGTTGAAGAGTCCGTTTGCCGCATCGCTCAAAAAGCAAGGGCAGCAGGTATTCATTTACTTGTCGCTACTCAGAGACCATCTGTGGATGTTATTACTGGATTAATTAAATCCAATATTCCAACCAGAATTGCCTTCAGCGTTTCCTCGCAAACAGATTCCAGAACCATTTTGGACTGTGGCGGTGCTGAACGATTACTGGGTCGCGGTGACTTGCTGTTTGCGGAAAACGGATCCAGAAGCTTGCGCAGGCTTCAGGCTTGTTATGTATCTGATGAAGAAATTAATCGGGTAGCTCATGCATTCCGGAATGATCCAAAGCCGGATTATCTCTTTTCACCGGAGACGGTTCGGACCGATTATGAGCGATCCGAACAGGAAGACGAACTGCTCGGTGAAGCTGCTGAGTTCGTTGTGGACCAGGGGCAGGCTTCAGTGTCTGCCATTCAACGCCATTTTCGAGTCGGCTACAATCGCGCGGCTCGTCTTGTCGATGAACTGGAACTGCGCAGCATTATATCTGCGAATAATGGCAGCAAACCACGTCAGGTTCTGGTCTCTAAGGAAGCACTCAAAGAACGTATGTCTGAAAACGAGTTGGAACAATTTTGAATGAATGCAGCAGGAACCATTTCTCAAATGGTGCATCCGGTGGAAAAATATACTTTTACAATACATTAAATAAAGGTTAAAATAAGTGTCGGGCATGGCGGGCATTCACATTGAACGCCTAAATCACGCCCGAATTTTGTGCATTCACTCTAAGGAGAATGATTGCACATCCGCACTTGTCGATCAGTTTCTGTTTTTATTGATGATGACGATCCTGCAGCACACAGAATAGTCAATAATTGAGTATACTATTCATATTGCAGCGATTTAGTCATGCACGAAGCAATTTATGGAGGTCATTGTATGACGAAATACCATTTTGTTGGCATAAAGGGTACTGGAATGAGCGCACTCGCTCAAATCCTTCAAGATCTGCATCATGAAGTTCAGGGATCGGATTATGACAAACGTTTTTTTACACAGAAAGCGCTTGAGGATAAAAAAATTAAGATATTGCCCTTTACTGAAAAGAATATTACTTCTGATGAAGTCGTAATTGCTGGGAATGCATTTCCAGATCAGCACGAAGAAATTGTCAAGGCAAAAGAAATCGGCGTACCTGTGTATCGCTACTACGACTTTTTGGGCGATTTAGCAAAGAAATATACGAGTGTCGCGGTTACCGGAACACATGGCAAAACATCAACGACAGGTTTGCTTTCTTTTGTCTTTGAAGCGTTCGCGCCGACCTCATACTTGATTGGCGATGGTACCGGTTCAGGCAATGATAAGAGTAAATATTTCATTTGGGAGTCTTGTGAATATAAACGGCATTTTCTCCATTCAGATCCGGACTATTGCTTGATCACCAATATTGAATTTGATCATTCGGATTATTACAGGGATTTGGATGATGTTGTCAGCGCTTTTCAGGAATTGGCCCTAAAGGTGAATAAAGCAGTCTTTGCATGTGGCGATAATGAAAAGTTGCAAATGATTAAATCAAATGTCCCGATTATTTATTATGGTTTCAATGAAGAAAATGATTTTCAGGCAAGAAATGTGACCTTCCTGCCTGATGACTCTGGAACTGAATTTGATGTCTATGTACGCAATGATCTCTATGGACATTTCAAAATCACCGGGTATGGCAACCATAATGTGCTCAACGCGCTGGGTGTTATTTCCTTCTGCAATTATATGAATGTGCCGATCGAACTTGTGAAGGAACGTCTTGCTCAATTTCACGGTGTTAAACGCAGATTTTCTGAAACGAAACTCGAACAAGAGGATCAAATACTAATTGACGATTATGCGCACCATCCGACTGAAATTCGTGTAACAATCGAAGCGGCTCGTGAAAAGTATCCGGACCGTAAGCTGGTTGCCATTTTCCAGCCACATACGTACTCCAGGACAATGACGTTTATGGATGAATTCGCTGCTTCTCTCGCAACAGCCGATGAAGTCTATCTTTGTGATATTTTCGGCTCTGCACGAGAGAAGAGCGGCAAAACGTCTATTCATGATCTTCAAGATCGCATTAATGGATCTCATATTTTGCATAACAGCAACATTGAAGACCTGAAGCAGTATCGACACAGTGTCCTGCTATTCATGGGTGCCGGTGACATTCAAAAATATCAGAACGCTTATAAAGAAACGTTGTAAATCCTTCTTGCCGAATACTTTCTGCCTTTTTTTACCGGTTTTTAAATGGTAAGATATAAGAGTGGACAAGTAATTCGTGATTTCAATCACGCACAGGTATAGAAATGCGATGATTCATCAAACTAATAAAGAATCGATTGAAAGGGAGGATCTACGGTGATCATTATCTTGTATTTAGCCGTTGCGGTTATAGCCGTTGCGTTTGCCGTTCTTGTTTATTTCCTGTCACAAACATTACGTGCTGCACAGAAAACGATGGAAGACGTTGCATCAACACTTGAAGATGTTCAAGTGCAAGTTAAGGGCTTGAGTGAAGAGACAACAGAACTTTTACACCGGACGAACCTGCTCGCGGTCGACCTTCAGAGGAAATCTAAAAGTTTGAATAGTGTATTTGATGCTGTTGAAGGGTTTGGAGAGTCTTTAGGTTCAATTAATACGTCGGTTAAGCGTGTTGCGAGCAATATTGAAAGTAAAGGCTTTGAAAATTCAGGCAAGATCGCACAAACCATGCAGTGGAGTAAAGCAGCCATTGATTTAATTCATCGCTGGCAAAGTGCTCGCAAATCGAATCAAGACTAAATTTAGGGGGCTTTCCAATGGGACAGGACAGAGCAGGCTGTTCTGGAAAAGGTATCGCCTTTTTCTCTGGGCTTGTCGCCGGAAGCGCGCTTAGCGCATTGGCTATTTATTTGTTTATGGCACCTTCGGGGAAAAAGGTTGTGCGTCAGCTGCAGCAAGAGAGCATTGTGCTGGGAGGTAAAAGCGCTGAGCTGCTTCAAACAGCAAAACGCAAATCGATTGATTTAACCCATAAAATTTCGGCTGTCAACAGCGAAAAAAGAGAAGAAAAGGAACAGATGATTCCGATTCCGAAGGATTACTGATTCGCTAAGCTCCAATGCACTACTGTTCCGAGCTCATGGTCTGCAATGAGACAATAGATTGCAGAAATCCCCACTTTTTCGCAGCTTGAACAAGAAATTATAGCGAAATAAGTAAAGTTTTGATAGTATTGGAAATAGGCATCAATAAGTAATTGATGCGTATTTTGGTTACGATAAAATGAAAACGGTATAGAGCGTGAACCGGTGTTCAAGCTGACTATAGAAAAATTGGTTGATTTTGAGGAGGAAAAGAGCATTGAGCGCAACGATTTATGATGTAGCCAGAGAAGCTGGCGTATCGATGGCGACCGTTTCTCGAGTAGTGAACGGTAATCCAAATGTGAAGCCAACAACTAGAAAAAAGGTTTCCGAAGCGATAAAAAGACTGGGGTATCGTCCAAATGCCGTTGCACGCGGGCTCGCAAGCAAAAAAACGACGACGGTAGGCGTAATTATTCCTGATATATCCAGTGTTTATTTTTCCGAGCTTGCACGAGGTATTGAGGATATTGCAACCATGTACAAGTACAATATTATCCTGTGCAACTCTGATCAAAATAAGGACAAGGAAATTCATCTGATCCAAACACTTCTCGGCAAGCAGGTTGACGGTATCGTTTTTATGGGCGGCAAAATCGATCCGGAGCATATTGAAGAATTTAAACAATCCAATGTACCTTTTGTTCTTGCATCGACAGTGGACGAGCAGCACGAAATCCCGTCGGTAAATATTGATTATGAACAGGCTGTTTTTGAAGTCATTTCAAAATTGATTGAATCAGGCAACCAGCATGTCGGTTTTATTAACGGACCGGTTGATGTACCGATTAACGGTAAGTATAAGCTGAATGGTTATAAGGCTGCCCTTAAATCACATCATATTCCGTTTGAAGAAACGCTTGTGACTGAGGGGGATTATACTTATGAATCCGGTAAGGAAGCAACGTCGCAGTTTCTGAGCCAGGAAATCAAACCAACGGCAATCTTCGTTGATTCAGACGAAATGGCGATTGGAGCGATTCACGAGATTCAGGATGAGGGTTTGAAGGTTCCGGAAGATATTGAGGTTGTCAGCAGTGAAAATACGCGTCTCGTCCAAATGGTGCGTCCGACGCTAACCAGCATTGCTGAACCGACATACGATATTGGTGCAGTTGCAATGCGCTTACTAACTAAATTAATGAATAATGAAAAAGTGGAATCGATTACGGTCGTTCTTCCACACCGAATTGATGAAAGAAAATCAACGAAGTAAAGAACGGATCAATAGTGAAGTATTAGAAACCACTAAATTTTTCTGATATATACGTTTTAATTGAGTAAGAAAAGCCCTCTGGCTAAGGTTATATACCTTAGCCAGAGGGCTTTTTGGATTGATTAAAGGTGCCTTTAAGGACGGATTTTGCCGAGAACTCCCGGATTAGCCGCACTTAAGTCTGTGTATGGGAAACGTGATTTTAAGAAATCCGGTTTAATTCTAAAGAGGCCGCTCTCATCCGTTTTATTTTCATCCTGCGGCTGGTTTTCATCAGGTTGATCTTGATCGACAACCGGCTGATCATTCTGCTGCTGCATCTGGTTGAAAGGCTCGAGCGCTTCAATTGCTTCCGTCGGTGTATATTTTTCATTGATTAAATCGTTAACCTCAAAGCCCGCAGCTTTGCAATAGGCGGTCGGCTTGCCATCTGTCAGTCCGCAATAGGTTTCCTTTTTTACCCCCTGGGGTTGCTTGAAGTGTTCCTTAGGAGCCATTAAATCTGGGTCTATATTATAAGCACTGTTGGCAAACCCGGCAAAGAGCTGTTTGCTCTGATTCGAATAGGTGCTCCGGTTAAGCTGTTGATTATGAGCGTAGCCGATCCAAACCCCCATAGTAATATTGGGATTAGATGCGACAAGCCAGCCGTCACGCCAGTCCTGTGACGTTCCCGTTTTTCCTGCCCAATCAGCCGAAAAATTGAGCATACGGGGCAGAGAAGCACCTGTTCCGTATTTAAAGACATCGCGCATCATGTCCAGCATGAGATAATTTGTTTGTTCTGAGAAAACTTTTACGGACTTTGTTTTGTGCTGATAAATGATCGTTCCACTGCTGTCTGTAATTTTATCAATCATGTAGGCATCAATAAATTTTCCGTCGTTTGCGAATGTTGTATACGCATTCGTGTTTTCCTCTATGGTTATGCCCTTTGTAATGCCGCCAAGCGCTGCAGAGACATTATATCCGTCTGATCCGACCAGCGAGGTGATGCCCATCTTTTTCAGATAGTCCGGCGCCTTGTTAGTAGCAGCACTTAATCGCGTAAAGACACTGACAGCTGGTACGTTGTGCGATGCTGCCAACGCCGCGCGAGCAGTCTCAAAGCCGTGAAACGACGAAGTCGACGTGGTTGAACCATAATCGGTAGGCTTATACGTTACGCCATTGACAATCCGCTTATAGGGAAGGTCGGGAACGATTGAGCCTGGTTGGATCAATCCTAGTTCCATTGCTGGTGCATAGACAAGCAATGGTTTCATAGTCGAGCCGTTCTGGCGAGGCACTTCAGTTGCATAATTTAACTGTGAGCTGTCAAAGCCGCGTCCTCCGACAAAGCTGACAATCTGTCCGGTTTTGTTATCAATAAGAACAGAACCGACCTGCATCGGATCTATGACTTTTTCCATTTTGCCATTCTTGTTTTTCACTTCCATGATTTGCCCATTGTTATTTTTTGCGTACTGGTCAGGACTGTAACCAGAATAATTACGGGCAAATGATTCCATATCGTCATAGATTGGTTTGTTAATGGTTGTGTAAATGCGGTAACCGCCGTTTTCTAAATCAAGTGATGCGTTTCTCATAAATTCAGTAAATAGCGAGTAATGATTTTTAATTGAAGTATAGTTATATTTATGCATTTTAGCAATTTCTTCCAGACTTCGCTTTGGATACACATGACTATGCTCGTAGACCACTTTTTTATAGTTTGTATAATCATCGTACAGCGTATCACTGCTGTAGCCTTGTTTTTGCGCCATTAGCTTTGCCAGGATAATGCTCGAACGGTTCTGCACTTCTTTTGACAGGTAGGGGTAATCGCTGTTAATTGATTTACCTGCTTTAGCAAAATGTTTTTTATAATCGTAGGTCAATGCCTTGTCCAATTGTTCTTTGTTAATGTAACCTGCGGCGTACATGCGGTTAAGTACCGTATGAGCCCGATTGATCCCGGCAGACAGATCTTTTTTTAAACCGCCGTGATTCTGAAATGGGGAGTATGTAAAGGGATTCTTTGGCATACCGGCGATAAACGCTGCTTGAGGGAGCGAAAGCTTATTTGGTTTGACACCGAAAATTCCTTCGGCAGCTGCCGAAGCACCGGCGACATTTTTACCGGAGGCATCCCGTCCGAATGAAGCCATGTTGAGATAGGATTCAAGAATTTCATCTTTTGTGAAAAATCGATCGACGCGCAACGCAAGCAATATTTCTTTAAACTTGCGGTCAAGTGACACTTCATTAGTCAGAATTTGATTCTTTACGAGCTGCTGAGTGATCGAGCTGCCGCCGGTAACTTGCGGCTTATTGAGTAACTCTTCAGCACTGGCACGAAGGACAGCTTTGGGCACAACGCCATGGTGCTGATAAAAAAGCTCGTCCTCTGTTGCGACTACAGCATGAATCAAATAAGGAGACATATCACTCAATTTTGTCTTTGTACGTACGAGATCACTGTTCATTTTACCTATGGGGATGTTTCCTGCAAAATAACTGACACTACTCTCTGAATAATTGGTAATATCTTTCTTTAGTGTCTTATAGCTGAGCACGGGCTGATCACGTACAAGTGCAGCGAAATAGCCAGAAACGGTGCCAGCCGCAAAAAATAATCCAATAATGACAATGGATAAGGTAAGCAGCAGTGAGTTCCAAATAATACCGGCTATGGATTGTAACGTTTGAATAATTGAGCTTGAAGCCCACTTTTCCGCCAATCGGTCGAAAAAATCGGAAATGTTTTTCAATGGGGCATGCATTCGCAAATCTCCTCTAAAAATCTAGAATATAATCGTTTTTAGGATGCAACATTCTGAAAAATTTAATTAAAGCTCCTTATATATTAGCGTAAATGGCAAAGGTTGAAAAGGAAAAAGCGAACAAACGACTCCCGCGTTGTGTAAAGGATGTGCACGCAGTGAGCAGAAGATCCATATATACGAAAGCCATTCATCAAAAGTTCATTATACTGTTTTCATTTTGTAAAATAAAAAACCTTTCTGCCGAAGCGGAAAGGTTCTTCACAACAAGATCGATTATTTTGAATAGAATTCGACGATCATCGCTTCTGTGATTTCCGCAGGGAGCTCTGAACGTTCTGGAAGTCGTGCATAGGTACCTTCCAGCGTTTTTTCGTCAAAAGTCAAGTATTCCGGAACGAATGTGTTCGTTTCCAAAGAATCCTTGATAATCACGAGGTTACGTGATTTTTCGCGAACGCCGATTGTTTCGCCTGGTTTTACACGATAAGACGGAATGTCAACGCGTTTGCCGTTAACGGTGATATGTCCGTGATTGACAAGCTGGCGTGACTGTCTGCGTGTTCTTGCAAGACCGAGACGATAAACAAGATTATCGAGACGAGATTCAAGCAGAATCATGAAGTTTTCACCGTGAACGCCTTTCATTTTTGCAGCATCGTCAAAAATGCGGCGGAATTGACGTTCGTTAATTCCATACATGAAACGCAGCTTCTGTTTTTCTTGTTGTTGACGACCATATTCAGACAACTTAATACGTTGAGTCGGACCGTGTTGTCCCGGAGCATATGGGCGCCTTTCAAGTTCTTTACCTGTGCCGCTGAGTGAAATACCCAAACGACGTGATTTTTTCCAAACCGGACCAGTATAGCGAGCCATTGAATGACTCCTCCTTCGTCATTTTATTCGAATGTGTTGCAAGACAGATCATTCCGCCATTAACACACTCTGGTCGGTATAAAATGACACCTCTGCATGCGAGCTAAAGATATTTTGCTATCTTGCACCTTCGCCCAGGCAGTCTAGGTTACGCAGTACACCTCTTTCTAACAAGAGGAACAAAATAGAAAGGCTTTAGACCCATACAGTGCTGCCTCATTTTACACGAACGCAATTATACCTTTTTCAAGAATGATTTGTCAAGCTTATAAATAAGCAACCAAGGTTTCCGCATATGCCTCAAGAAATTGCTGGTCGTCCTCGGAAAAACGGTCGCAAACCGGACTATCAATATCAAGCACGCCGAGCAGTTCACCGTCTTTGATTAGGGGAATCACAATTTCTGAGCGTGATGCCGCATCACAGGCAATGTGACCGGGAAATTCATGAACATCAGGTACGCGAAGAATTTCTCGTTTTTGGGCAGCAGTTCCGCATACACCTTTTCCCATGGTGATACGCACACAAGCTGTTTTCCCTTGAAAAGGACCGAGGACAAGCTCATTGTCCTCGGTAAGATAGAAGCCGACCCAATTTATTGTATCGAGGCATTCGTTCAGCCATGCTGAAGCATTCGCCAGGTTCGCTATTTGGTTTGATTCGTCCTTAATTAGTGATTCAAGCACTTGAATTCTTGTTATATTGACAGAATTCATTTCTTTTCACCCCGATCAAAAGAGAAAGTACCTTAATTTTAGCAGAATGAATCGAATTTTTCAGCATATATGTCGAATGGTTTTAAAAGGGTAGACGCCATTTAAGACGAACGTTTATAGTAAAGAGGTCAATGGAAGCCGGCCCAGTCAATAAAAGAGAGGGGATCACGGGATGCCGACTAAGAGCGTGGATCCAGCAAGCGGAAAAAAATCGAAAGACGCGGTCATTCACTCAGCGCTTAAATTATTTAATATGAGCGGCTATGACGGAGTATCTGTGCGTGCGATTGCATCGGATGCCGGGGTAAATATCGCGCTTGTCTCTTATTATTTTGGTGGAAAACAGGGGTTATTAGAACATTTAATGGCTGCGTTTTTTGAAGGTTATCTCAGCACGTTGGAAAAATCAGAACAAGATTCGAAGGAGCAGGCATCGCCTGCAGAACGATTGACCACCATCGCAGAACAATTAATCCGTTATCAGCAGCGTTATTTTTATCTTTCACGCTTTGTCCATCGTGAAATGACACTGGACAATCAACTGGTGCGGGAACTGATGTCCAGCTATTTAGTGAAGGAAAAGTTTCTTTTTGAACGCATTTTTAAGCAAGTATTAAGTGATAGCCGGACGAATCAATTGCAAGCGGAGTTTGTGGTCATTGAGTATCGAGACATGATCATCATGCCGTTTCTTCAGCCGCAATATTTAAGAGAAGTTTATTTCATGCAGCCAAGTGGGCGCAGCTTTCTTGAACAATATACCCGTCACATTCATGACTGGGCATACCGCCTGTTTAATCAATCGGAATAAGTCACTAATGGTGTTCTTGATAAGAAGCAGAAGAGTTATGATTCAATGTGCTTCTACACTTCTACATATGAAGAGTTTTGATTGTTTCCGTCCCGATTCCTTGAGTGTATTATTTATTGCGATGGCCATCAATCAGGAGAAATTTTATTGCTAACCGAAGATCATTTATACAGATGTCGAAATGTTAAAGCACTCGTCAGAGATCATTCGGAGCTGGCGAGTTTTATTTTACCTGCAATCTTATCACATTAAAATCGACAGTTTCTTTAATTTATTGACCTTAAATCACTTTATTTTGTTACAATATAATCATTACAACAATGTGTGCGTTCCATGCGAGAATGGGGGAAATTCCGTATGTTGTTTGTTTTAGTCGGTCTAATCTTAATTATTGTCTTTATTATTGCTTACGGCACTTGGATGAGAAAGAGAACATTTGGCGAAATTGATCAGTCGGAGAGGCGCCGAGTGGAGCTCATGAATCGTCCGATGGCTAAAGAGCTTTCGAAAATTAAACAGCTGAATATGGCTGGAGATACGGAAACAAAATTTGATAAATGGCATAAGGACTGGGACACGATTATGAGTCAGTCACTGCCCGGGATCGAAGAGACACTTTTCAATGCGGAAGAACTGACGGAAAAGTATCGTTTTCATAAAGCAGAGCTTCTTATAAAAGACGTGAACAAAAAGATGGACACGATTGAGAAGCATATTGAGGAAATCTTAAACGAGCTCAATATCATTGTGGAGAGTGAAACGAAAAATCGCGAAGACGTTACACCGATTAAAGAGATTGTTCATCAGATAAAGAAGGACATTATCACAAAACGAAGCCAATTTGGCCGGACACTCCCCGCACTCGAAAGTTCCATTAAAGAAACTGAAGACAAACTGAAGAAATATGAGTCGGAGACAGAGAACGGAAATTATTTAGACGCACGGCAAATATTAATCAGTGTCAGGCAATATGCCGATCAGCTTGGTGATCAAATCAAACGTGTTCCGGAATTGTATCACGATCTTGAAAAGAACATTCCGGATCAGATGCGCGAGCTTCGTCAAGGCGAGCAAGAGATGACTGAACAAGGCTACTTATTGGCACATCTGCAAATGGACAGTCAGCTGGAAGAGGCTGAGAAACACCGCCAACTGCTTGTAACAGCAGTTGACCATCTTGAGCTAGATGAAACAAGCGAAGGATTGAAAGGTGTTCATGAGCAGCTGGACTGGCTCTATACACAGCTTGAAAAAGAAGTGGTCAGCAGGCGCAGACTTAAAGAAATAACGCCGCCTCTTGAAGATAATTTGAATCGTGTCGAGGAAAAAATTAAGCAGCTGAATGATGAGACCGAAAACATCAGGGACAGCTATCATATAACCGATGATGATTTGAAAATGCAGCGTGATCTGAGCAAATCGTTTCAAAAGCTGGAAAGTGTATTCACTGAAACGCAGGAAGATGGCAACGAGGAGGCATTCAGTTCAATCTTTGTTAAGCTTGAACGCTTAAAAACGGAATTGACGGACATGGAGACGGTGGCAGACGAATTCAATGAAAAAATTAAAGCACTGCGCAAAGATGAAATGAATGCGCGCAATCAGATTCAACAGTTAAAACGCCATTTATTTGAAACAAAACAAGTAGTCCTTAAGAGCAATCTGCCGGGAGTACCCGGCTCGTTCGCAACAGCATTGCAAAAGGCTGGTGAACAGCTTAAGTCTGTGTATCAGAAGCTGGATGAAAAGCCATTAAATATGTCAACCGTTCAGACATTGCTTGCCCAAGCAGGCGAAGACATCGATGACGTATTCCAACAAGCGGAAAAACTGGTTGATACGGCAAACTTTGCTGAGGAAATGATTCAATATGGCAACCGTTATCGAACAGATAATCCTGAAATTGAACAGGCATTAAAAACAGCAGAACAGTATTTTAGAAATTACGACTATCAAGCGTCGGTAGAAACTGCAGTCCGTGCAATCGAAAAGAAAGAACCGAAGATATTAAAGCGTGCTGAACTATTTGCCGGCCGCCAAGCCTGAATGATGACAAAAATGAAAAACTCATGTTAAGATTCAGGCAAGGTGGGCAGTAATGAATAAAAGTCTTTATGCCGAACCTTGAGATTTTCTGAAAGGAGTCACCTATTTTCATGATTTATTTAGACAACAGTGCAACAACGAAACCGTATCCGGAAGTTATGGACACCTATCAAACGGTTTCTGAACAATATTTTGCTAATCCGTCCTCGCTCCATAGCTTAGGCGGAAAGAGCGAGCATCTCCTCACGCGCTCACGCGAGCAGGCAGCTGCACTGCTTGGTATCGAACCGAATGAAATCGTGTTTACTTCCGGAGGTACGGAGGGAAACAATCTTGCGATTAAAGGTGCAGCATTCGCCTATCGGAACCGGGGCAGGCATTTAATCACAACTGCTATTGAGCATGCCTCGGCTGGCAATGCATTTGCTCAATTGGAAGAGCTTGGGTTTGAAGTCACTTATTTGCCGGTTAACACCGATGGTCGGGTATCATTTAATGAATTTGTAAATGCATATCGCGAGGATACAATTCTAGTGTCCATGATGCATGTAAATAACGAAGTGGGCACGATTCAGCCGATTAAACAAATCGGTGAATTTTTGAAGCAGAAGCCGAAGACTGTCTTTCATGTTGATAATGTTCAAGGCTTTTCAAAGGTTCCGCTGCATTTAATGGAAAGCGGTATTGATCTGTGTACGATTTCCGGACATAAAATTCATGGACCAAAAGGTACCGGGATACTTTACGTACGTAAAGGGACACAGCTTTCTCCATTGTTCGCAGGCGGCGGTCAAGAGCATCAGCTCCGGTCAGGTACTGAAAATTTGCCAGGCATTTGCGGGATGGTCAAGGCACTTCGCATGACATTGGAGAATGAACGCGAAGGTATCGATCATTTAACGAAGCTGCAAAAGCAATTGTTTGATGGATTGGCGCATATCGATGGGGCCGTTATTCATACACCGCAACAATTGTCTGCTCCGAGTATTGTCAATGTGTCGCTTCTTGGAATTAAATCCGAAGTGCTGGTGCATGCCTTAGAAAAGAATGAAATTTATGTGTCGACCAAATCTGCTTGCTCATCAAAAGAAAGCGGTGCAAGTGGGATACTAACGGCTATGGGCATATCAGATCAGGAAGCCGAACAGGCAATACGAATCAGTATGGCTTACGAGACAACAGAATCGGACCTTGATGTATTTTTACAAACGCTGACCGAAAAAGTTGGTCAGTTAAAGACGGTAATGAGGTGAACTGAGTGATTTATGACTATTTGGTGGTTCGTTTCGGAGAAATCACCTTGAAGGGCAAGAACAAAAAACAATTTGTTGTCAAGTTGGAAAATGATGTACGTGAAAAGCTGCGCCGATTTCCTCAGGCTGAGATTAAACGCCATTTTGATGATTTGGAAATTAAACTAAATAATGAAAAATCGGCTGATGTGCTTGCTGTTCTGAAGAAGGTTTTTGGCATTCAGAATATCTCGCCGGCGATTAAAGTAGGTACTGATCTTAATGAGATCCGTGCAGGCGTTCTTAGAGTAGCTGAGCAGGAAAAAGGTGCTCAAACATTTAAAATTGCCGCGCGTCGAAAAGATAAGCGTTATCCAATTCATGGAAGCGAGTTAAATCAGGAACTGGGCGGAGATGTTTTAAAGCATTGCGATTGGCTGAGTGTTGATGTGCACAATCCTGACTTAATGATACGCGTTGAAGTGGGCTACCATGAAGCACGTATCTATGGTAAAGAAGTCATCGGTGTCGGCGGTCTTCCGGTAGGCACCAGTGGAAAGGTCATGCTGCTCTTGTCCGGTGGAATTGACAGCCCGGTTGCCGCCTATTTAACAGCGAAACGAGGAGCTTTGATTGAAGCCATTCATTTTCAAAGTCCTCCTTATACAAGTGATCGTGCCAAACAAAAAGTGATGGATTTATCAAATAAACTGCGTGAGTTCGGTGGCAAGTTTGTTTTGCATCTTGTACCTTTCACGAATGCTCAAGTCGCGATTCGCGATGCGGTACCTGAGGATTATCGAATTACGATTATGCGTCGTCTGATGTTTCGTATTGCAGAAAAAACGGCTGTTAAACGGGGAGCTTTGGCTCTCGCAACTGGAGAAAGCTTGGGACAGGTGGCAAGTCAGACTCTGGAGAGCATGAATACAATCAATGCTGTAACCAATCTTCCGATCCTTCGTCCGTTAATTACAATGGATAAGATTGATATTGCTAAGATCGCAAAACAGATTGATACGTATGAAATTTCCATTCGTCCGTACGAAGATTGCTGTACCATTTTTCTGCCTAAGGCACCGAGAACGCGCCCGGATCGAATTCATGCGGAGCGTTTTGAACGCAAGCTTGCAGTTGATGCATTAGTAAATGAAGCAGTAGAAGGTATTGAAACGATTGTGATTGATAACGATTCAAATCAGGATGCTGTGAGCGAGCTCTTATAATCGGAGAATTTTTGATCTGATCATTGAATTGCAATAATTACCATTCCTCCTTGTGCATGTAGAACTTAGACTCTGCACAATATAATGGCACAAGGAGGTGAGAGACATGGCAGAAAATAATAGCAATCAGATCCTTGTTCCAGGTGCAGAAAAAGCACTTGAACAAATGAAAACGGAAATCGCTTCTGAATTTGGTGTACAACTTGGCCCTGATACAACTTCACGTGCCAACGGTTCTGTTGGTGGTGAAATTACGAAACGCCTCGTAGCAACTGCATTGAGCAGCGGCAAGTTCTAATCTTGAATGAACCTTCAAAAAAGATCTTTAAAGAGCGGCTTCGGCCGCTCTTTTTCAATTTGTTCTGTTATTGGATTGTATGGGTGTCAAAATGTACACGCACTTATGCAGCGATGGGGCTGCAGAAACAGGTACCTTTATTATATTTATACGACTGAATGAATTCGGAAAAAGAATAGAACCTATTGACTATTTCCAGTATTTCCTCTAAAATACACATTACATGCTTTACTATGCTAATGAGATAAAGTAACGGGATTTTCTTTTATTATCCATTTCATACATAATAAAATAAAGAGAATGAATTTTGAGAGGGAGAAAAGATTGATGTCACAACCCTATATGTTTGAAAAGCCGCTCGGACTGCGTGATACATTACCGCGAGCACAACAGGAAATTTCACGATTAGAACTTATCTTTCAGCGTGAGCTGCAGCGCTGGGGGTACGATTTTATTAAGACTCCCGCTTTGGAATATGCGGAAACGATTGGTCGGGCATCGGCAATTGCCGACAATCGTCTCTTTAAATTTCTAGATGCTGAAGGGCATCCTGTGGTTTTGCGGCCCGATATGACGACGCCGATTGCCAGAATAGCGGCATCGAGCTTGAGAAATGCACCGCTTCCTCTTCGCCTGTCGTACACGGCAGATCTTTATCGTAGTCAGCGTAAGGAAGGCGGCCACCCAAGCGAATTCGAACAGACGGGGGCAGAACTCATTGGCGATGCAACGCCATATGCAGATGTAGAAGTGATTTCATTAATGATGAGCCTTCTTGAGAAAAGCGGACTTGCGTCAGTGAGGCTTGCCGTTGGTCATGTCGGTTTTGTGAACGCCTTTTTCTATGATCTTGTTAAGGATAAAGAAATTGTAAAACAGCTGCGAAACCTGCTGTACAATAAAAACGATGTCGGCTTTCATGAATATGTAGCATCACTGAATCTGCCGATCGATGCAGCAAAACGACTGAACGCATTTGTTGACTCCAGAAGAATGAACAATGAAGAAACATTGGCGTACATTGAAACCTTGGTGTCGGGTTCCGCAACTCCGGTGCATTCTTATTATCGAAATATTTTAGAATTGATTCACTTGCTCAAACTGGATCATTTAGAATCGCAGATCGATTTGGATATCACTCTTGTACCTCATTTAAGTTATTACACCGGATTCGTTTTTCAAGGATTCGGTGGTAATCTCGGATTTCCGGTTGCGAGCGGAGGAAGATATGATGATCTGCTTGCGAAATTTAACCGCCCATGTCCTGCCACCGGATTCGGAATTCGGCTTGACCGGCTGATGAGCGCCATTAAAATTCCTGATGATAAAAGATCCAAGCGCAAAAGTGCAGTCATTTATAACCGCGAAAACGCAGGAATTGCGATGCGATTTGCTGCTGAAGAACGAGAAAAAGGCCACGCCGTTGTTCTGCAACACGCGGATGGGATCGATAACCCGGATACATTCGAACAACAATTCGAATCGGTCAACTATTTTTTGGATAGAACGGAGACTGGAGAATGAATCAATCAGTAATAACAATAGCAATGCCTAAGGGACGAATTTTCGGTGATGCATGCAAGCTCCTAAGAAATGCCGGGTTTCGGCTGCCGGATACCTTCGAAACAACACGGAAGCTGATTCTTGATTTGGAATCCGAACCGTTTCGCTTTATTCTCGCAAAGCCGGTTGATGTTCCGACCTACGTTGAGTACGGGGCAGCAGACCTTGGCATTTCCGGAAAAGATGTATTGCTTGAAAGTGGAAGAGATGTGTATGAAATGGTTGACTTGGGAATCAGCAAATGTCACATGGCGGTCGCAGGGCTGCCGGGTCATCAAAGCCGTAATCCTTTTCTTAAGATCGCAACAAAGTATCCGAACATCGCATCTGATTTTTACCGCAGGCGCGGAGAACAGGTGGATTTGATCGCATTGAACGGTTCCATTGAATTGGCGCCAATTGTAGGACTTGCCGATGCCATCGTTGATATCGTTTCTTCGGGACAGACACTGAAAGAAAACGGACTTGTAGAGTATGACCGGCTCCTCGATATCAGTTCAAGGTTGATTGTTAATCCGGTCAGCTATCGATTGAAAAAAACACAGATCGATCAAATTGTGGAAAAAATGATCAGAGCAACGGAGGGGACCAAGATTGGAATGGATTAAGGATGGAAATTTGGATTTCTTAAACAAAAGAAAAGTGGAAGCCAAGGAAGAGGCACAAAAATCCGTCGCATCCATCATCGCAACCGTGAAATCTGATGGAGACAATGCATTGAAGAGCTACACGAAACAGTTTGACGGGATTGATCTAGAATCCATTCGTGTGACTGAGGAAGAGAAACATGAGGCCGCATCTCGTGTTCCGGAACAGGTGTTAGAAGCAATCAAACAAGCAGCAAGGAACATTCGCGCTTTTCACGAAAAACAAGTACCGAAGTCTTGGACAGAAACCGTGGATATGGGAGTCGTACTTGGTCAAAAAGTAACCGCACTTGATTCGGTCGGAGTATACGTTCCCGGCGGTACGGCCTGCTACCCATCATCAGTTCTTATGGGCGCTATTCCGGCACTTGTGGCAGGAGTAAAACGTGTTGTACTCGTTTCTCCTCCTCAAAAAAACGGACGGATTGCGGATGGTGTACTTGCTGCGGCACGTGAGATCGGCATTCATGAAATTTACCAAGTTGGCGGTGCGCAGGCCATAGCGGCGCTTGCTTACGGAACCGAATCAATAAAACCAGTGGACAAGATTGTCGGACCCGGCAACCTCTATGTTATGCTCGCAAAAAAGCATGTGTTTGGCGATGTTGCGATTGACAGTCTTGCAGGACCAAGTGAAATTGCTGTTGTGGCCGATGAGACGGCTGATGCTGCATGGATTGCAGCGGATCTCTTGTCCCAGGCTGAACACGACCGTCTCTCGATGCCGGTGCTCGTGACGACTTCCGAATCATTCGGAATGGATGTAGAAAAAGAAATTGAAAAACAGCTTCAGGATCTGCCACGTGTTGACATCGCCTCCGCTTCGGTGAACAAACAGGGGAAAATTATTTTGGTAAAGGATATTCGAGGAGCAGCGACAGTCATTAACAGGATTGCACCTGAACATCTGGAGCTTGCGACGCATGATCCGCATGTAATTCTTGAATTGATCCATAATGCAGGCGCTATTTTCTTGGGCAAGTACAGTTCGGAACCGGTTGGCGATTATTTCGCGGGTCCGAATCATATTATCCCAACCAATGGTTCGGCACGCTATGCCAGTCCTCTTGGCGTTGAAAGCTTTATCAAGCATTCAAGTATCATTGAATACAGTGATGAGGCGCTTCAGGCGAACGGACAGGCAATTGCCGCATTTGCCCGATTTGAAGGACTGGAAGGGCACGCACGTGCGGTAGAAAAAAGAATGAAAGGTGCGGTCATTCATGGATAAACGAACGGGTTACGTGGAACGTGATACTTTTGAGACACAAATTAAACTAAAATTTTCCATTGACGGAAATGGCGAATCACATCTTGAGACGGGTGTGCCTTTTCTGACTCATATGCTTACGTTGTTTACCAAGCACGGGCTGTTTTCACTTGATGTGGATGCGCAAGGCGATACTGAGGTCGATGATCACCATACGACTGAAGATATCGGAATTTGCCTCGGAAAAGCGATTCGTGAGGCAATTGGCGATAAAAAGGGCATCAATCGCTACGGCTATGCGGTTGTTCCGATGGATGAGGCACTGTCAGAGGTCGCCATTGATTTAAGCGGGAGACCCTATTTTGTTTTTAACGGAGAGCTTCCTTCGCAGAGGGTCGGGACATTCGATACAGAGCTTGTAAAAGAATTCCTTGATAAACTATGTATCGAGGCACAGATGAATCTTCATGTCACCATCCGTTATGGAGAAAATACCCACCACATGATTGAATCGGTATTTAAGGCACTCGGTCGTGCCCTTGACGCGGCGACTGTTCAAAATCCAAGAATTCAAGGGGTTCTGTCGACGAAAGGAACGCTGGGATGATCGGAATTGTAGATTATGGCATGGGCAACCTGTATAGTCTCAGTCAGGCATTGAAAAGGCTCGAACAATCTTATATCATCAGTGATGACCCGAGTGAACTGGACACGACAGATGGATTGATTCTGCCGGGGGTCGGCGCTTTTAAGGATGCCATGGGCTTACTTAATGAGAAGCATTTAAGTGACTATTTGAGACGTTACGCACAAACAAAACCACTACTCGGTATCTGTCTCGGCATGCAGCTTCTGTTTGATGAAAGTGAAGAAGGTGTTCTAACGGGAGGGCTTGGTCTGATACCCGGTCGTGTCGTTCGTTTCGCCGGTGTATCCGATAACGGAGTTCGCTATAAAGTGCCCCACATGGGCTGGAATACGTTGACTTTTGTCGATGCCCAATCACCTTTGCTGCTTGGGTTAAAACCGGATTATGCGTACTTTGTTCATTCTTACTATGCAGAACTGAAAAACCGCGATACATTGATTGCTGCCGCAGATTACTACGGTGAAGTACCTGCCATTGTCGGCATGGGACATGTGTTCGGGACCCAGTTCCACCCGGAAAAAAGTGGTACGTTCGGTCAGGCCTTGTTAAAAAATTATTTGCGACTGGTGTCTCAAAAAGGCGATACCTGTTCATGCGGAGAGGAGAAGTGCTGATGTTCACAATATATCCTGCGATTGATTTAATCGATGGCAAATGTGTGCGGCTGTTTCAAGGTGATTATGATCAATCCACGATTTATGGTGACGATCCAGTCGCTATTGCGCGCTCTTTTTTTGAACAAGGCGCCAAATGGCTTCATGTCGTCGATCTTGACGGAGCTAAAGCCGGACGTCCGATCAATCAAGGTTTAATCGCTCGAATGGCTGCAGAGGTGCCGATCAATATCGAGGTCGGAGGCGGTATCCGTTCAATTGAGACGGTGGAAAGCTATTTAAATCAAGGGATTAAACGTGTCATTTTGGGCAGTTCGGCAATCAGTGATCCGGAATTTTGCAAACTAGCGTTAAACTGTTACCCGGAAGCTGTCGCTATCGGACTGGATGTGAAGAATGGTAAGGTTGCGGTTCGAGGCTGGCTTGATGTTTCTGATTTGAGCGCTGCCGAACTCGCCAATCGATTGATTCAAGAGGGTGCCGAGCAATTCATTTATACGGATATCTCAAGGGACGGCGCGCTCCAAGGCGCCAATGTTGCAGCTGCCGAACAGCTTGCCGATGAAATTGGCAAGCCTGTTGTTGTATCCGGGGGCGTGACGACACTTGAAGAAGTCAAGCAGATGATTAATAATCGAAGAGTAAGCGGCGCGATTATTGGCAAAGCACTCTATACGAAACAAATCGAGCTCAGCGATGTGATCAAGGCGGTGAAACACTGATGCTTGCAAAACGAATCATTCCCTGCTTGGATGTGAAAGACGGGCGTGTCGTTAAAGGAAAACAATTTGTTCAATTACGCGACGCCGGCGATCCCGTGGAACTTGCCATGTTCTACAATCATGAAGGTGCGGATGAGCTTGTTTTTCTTGATATATCGGCATCGAATGAAGGACGAAATACAATGGTTGAAGTCGTGAAGCAGGTTGCGGCAAAACTCAACATTCCATTCACAGTTGGCGGGGGCATCCATTCACTGGAGAATATTAAAACACTGTTGCGCGCAGGTGCTGATAAGGTATCTCTGAACAGCTCAGCAGTGGCAAATCCCCAGCTGATTGCAGAAGGTGCCGACTTTTTCGGTAATCAATGCATCGTGTGTGCCATAGATGCCAAATGGAGCCCGAAAACAGGTACATATAAGGTTTATACCCATGGCGGACAAAAAGAGACGCCGCTTGATGCCGTTGAGTGGGCGAAGAAGGCGGTTGCGCTCGGCGCAGGAGAAATATTGCTGACGAGTATGGATCAGGATGGGGAAAAGAAGGGCTTTGAACTGAATCTGACAAAGAAGATAAGCGAAGCGGTTGATGTTCCTGTTATTGCTTCAGGAGGCGCCGGGAAAGCTGCTGATTTTCTCAATGCTTTTGAAGAAGGCAAAGCCGATGCTGCGCTTGCTGCCTCAATTTTTCATTACAAAGAAACGTCAGTCGCAAGTGTAAAGACGTTTTTAAAACAAAAAGGAGTGGCCATTCGATGAATGTTGAAACACTAAAATTTGATAATAACGGACTCATTCCTGCAATTATTCAGGATGCGCAAAGTAAGGAAATCCTCATGATGGCTTATATGAACAAAGAATCGATTGCAAAATCGCAGGAGAGCGGTGAGACGTGGTTCTTTAGCCGCGAGCGCCAGGAACTGTGGCACAAAGGTGCGACTTCAGGAAATACGCAAACAATTGTAGACTGGTCGGTGGATTGCGATGCTGATACTTTGCTTATCAAAGTAAACCCAGCCGGTCCGGCATGTCATACAGGAAAATACAGCTGCTTTGTTCCGGAAAAGAGCGACAAGCAGGAAGCTGTTGCTGCTGGAGCAGACCGATTTGAAATTCTTGCCGAATTGGAGCATGTGATAGCCGAGCGTGAAGCAGAACGTCCGGAAGGTACGTATACGACCTACTTGTTCAACGAAGGAATTGACAAGATCCTTAAGAAAATTGGAGAAGAAACTTCCGAAGTGATTATCGCTGCCAAGAATCGATCCGTTGCTGAATTGGAGTGGGAAGTTTCCGATGTGATCTATCACACCTTAGTCATGTTGCGCGAGCAAGGAGTAGGTTTTGATCGTGTGTTGCGCGTTCTTGAAAAGCGCCACCGCGATAAAAGTGAATTTCAGCGTGAAAAAGCGAAAGATGTTGACTAACTATTAATTCCCGGGAGGCTTGTCCTCTCGGGTTTTTGTATTTTTTTGGCTTATTTACCGGATACTATTTACAAAAGCATGAAAAAGGAGCGTTTGTGGTGCGCCTGTTCATCATTTTGTCGGGACTATTTGCGAGTATCTTGTTGCTGATTTATTTTATCGCTGTGAGAAGCACGCTCACGATACGCGTCAAATTCCTGATCGGAGCGCATCATTTTCATTGGAGTGCAGAAGTTTATTTATGGGGAAGGCAAGTTTGGACGATTAAGTCGAGGAAAAGGTCAGAAGCGAAGAAAAAGACAACAGGCGGGAAAGCGGGGGGTAACGATTCAGACAATGATCAGGAAGACAGTCTCAAATTATGGAATGAGCGTTTGGACAATGGACTCAAATTGCTGCGTTCATTGAATCTTGGGGAGTGCGTAGTGGTCAGACATATGGTTTGGGTGACGACATGCGGGACTGGTGATGCTGTGGAAACAGCGTTGCTTAGCGGAATCATTTGGTCTATTAAGGCATCCATTTTGCCATGGGTTTCACGATTCTGCAGTGATCGTCCGAGAATAAATGTTGTACCGACTTTTCAAAGAAAAACTCTGAATTCAGATCTGTCGTGCATGTTTCAAGTCAAGATCGGAGACGCTATAGCTATGATCAAGAAAATCAGACGCCATTGGAAAGAAGGTTAAACATATGGCTGATCATCCAATACAGGGATTAATGAAAACAGCACTTGAGAGCTTGCAGGCTATGGTCGATGTCGGCACAATTGTCGGGGATCCGATTGAAACTGAAGATGGGCATACAATAATTACTTTGTCAAAAGTAGGCTTTGGTTTTGTTGCCGGAGGCAGCGAGTTCACAACAAAAAATGAAAATCAGGATGAAGATCCGGCTGAAGATACCGAGGCTTATTTGCCTTTTGGTGGAGGAACGGGCGGAGGCGTTTCCATTACGCCGATTGCCTTTCTTATTATCGGGCGTGAAGGTGTTAAGACCATTCATTTGGACAACAATACCCATTTATACGAACGATTAATTGATCTTGCCCCGCAAACGATTGAAAAGATTAAAGAAGTTATTGAGAAGAACGGAGGGGCCAGTACTTCAAGAAGGAAAAAACGCAGAAGCGATTGGCAGGACGATGATGATTAAATCAAATAGCTTTTTCTGATGCAGAATGACCTTCAACGATCATTCTGTTTTTTTATTTTTGGCGAATGGATTCTCCAGTCGAAATGCGCTGTCCAATAACTATTAAAATGAGAAGGTTTGAGATCCAAATTAATAGGTTCATCGTAAAAGTTTGGGTTATAATAAAGCTGTACGAAAAACTTTTTCACCGTTAAATGAAACAGATGGATCAATCTTTACGTAAATAGTTGATGGTTTTCGTAAATTTGTCGCTTTTGTGCGACAATTGCTCTGTGTACGTTTTTAGGCTATAGTGAACCTAGGAGTGAGTGTGATCATGACTGGAGATAGAAGAATGAAAGTCGGACAGGTGTGCATGTTTCAGGTATTTACGTTAAGAGATATGGGCAACCTATCATTAAAAAGTATACATAATTTCTATCAAACAAGTCAGCATTCGCCATTTTATGGACAAATTTATGTAATGATTTCAAGAATTAAGCGGGTAATCTTTTCAGCTTAGCTGTATAATATACATTGTAAGCGCTTTATACATTTGGAGGATATCGTTTTGCAGACAACAACAGTTAGTGAACTTTTTTCAGTATACGACCAAGCAGCACTTTTCATTAAAAAGAATAAGCAAACGGATTATTTAACAGGTTTATGTGATGCAGCTGAAGGATTGGCTCAAGACGTGATCCATGATGATGAATTAACGGATAAATTAAAGCCGTTATATGATCGCTATTACAGCCAGACAATGACTTCTGAAGACGTCAGACGTGCTCTGCAGCTTGCTATTCTAAAGGGAATGAAAGCTTCACCGCAGCCGAATCATGAACTGACTCCGGATACTTTGGTGCTTTTAATGGGCCATATGATTGCCATGCTAGAAGGAAAAAAGCCATTTTCAATTCTCGATCCGGCAGTTGGTGCGGCAAATCTATTGACCGGCATTATGAATCAGTCGGAAACCGACGATATAAATGCTTTTGGTATTGATGCGGATCCCTTATTAATCCGCCTTGCAGCTGCAAACGCAAATTTGCAGCAAAAAGAAATACAGCTTTTTCATCAAGATGGATTGAAACCAATACTGATTGATCCTGTTGACGTTGTCGTTTGCGATGTTCCTGTCGGTATTTACCCTGATCAAGACTCAGCAGAAGCATATGCACTCAAAGAGGTCGCTGAAAAACCACTGACTCATTTTTTATTTATGGAGCAGGGGCTGCGCAAGCTGAAGCCGGAAGGTTATTTTCTTTCGCTTGTTCCGAATCATCTCTTTTCTAATGATCGCAATCATGTTTTTCATGATTTTCTTCAAAAAAATGCAACCATCCTTGCATTGATCCAACTTCCTGCTTCTTTATTTGCGAAGTCGGATCAAGCGAAGAGCATTCTTTTGATGCAGAAGAAATCAGGAAGCGCGGCACTCGCAAAACAAGCGCTTCTCGGTGAGATGCCTGATTTCTCAAACGAAGTAAAGATGCGCAAGTTCATGCAGCAACTAGATCATTGGTTTCTGCACCGTTCGGTTTAAGAAGACGAGAGGGTGATCTACAATGGCATTAATTCTCGCGATCAACGCTGGCAGCTCATCACTGAAGTTTCAACTTCTTGATATGCCTGCTGAGCATTTGGTAACCAAGGGTTCTGTTGAACGTATTGGTTTGTCGGATTCCATTTTTACAATTAGTGTCAATGGTGAGAAGAAGCAGGAAATCGCCTCGATTTCAGATCATGAAGTGGCGGTACGGATTTTGCTTGATCGATTGACTGAATTGAAAATTGTCCATTCCTTGAAGGAAATTGAAGGAATCGGCCATCGTGTCGTCCATGGCGGAGAAGAGTTTGATGATTCTGCACTGGTGACCGACGATGTGATTAAGAAAATAGAAGATCTTTCTGATCTTGCACCATTGCACAACCCGGCTAACTTAGTCGGCATACGTGCGTTTCGAGAAGTGCTCCCCGATGTTCCTGAAGTTGTCGTATTCGATACGGCCTTTCATCAAAGCATGGGCAGTGAAGCGTATTTGTACAGCCTTCCCTATGACTACTACAAACAATTCGGCATTCGAAAATACGGTTTTCATGGTACGAGTCACAAATATGTTGCCTATCGGGCGGCAGAGCTGCTTAAGCGCCCCATTGAGAATCTTCGCTTGATTTCCTGTCACTTAGGAAACGGTGCCAGTATCACCGCTGTCAAGGGCGGCAAATCCATTGATACATCGATGGGTTTTACGCCGCTTGCCGGCTTGACGATGGGTACGCGTTCAGGCGACATTGATCCGGCACTGATTCCTTTTATTATGGATAAAACTGGCATGAATGCAAATGAAGTGATCAACGTGCTTAATAAAAAGAGCGGATTGCTTGGACTGTCCGGATTTTCAAGCGATTTAAGAGATATTGAGAAGGAAGCAAAAAGAGGGAACAAACGCGCAAAGCTCGCAATTGAGGTATTCGTTGAACGGATTCAAAAGTATATCGGATCATTTGCGGCGAAGATGAACGGTGTTGATGCAATTGTATTTACTGCGGGCATTGGTGAACATAGTTCGATGGTTCGCGCGCATGTACTTGATGGACTCGGATTTATGGGTATTGACTGGGATGCAGAAAAAAACAAGATTAACGGCAAGGAAATCTCGATCAGTACGGATCAATCGAAAATTAATATTCTTGTCATCCCGACCAACGAAGAAGTGATGATCGCGCGTGACACGGTCCGTCTTTCGAAGAAACATCAGGAAATCTGAAGTTATGTTCTAAGAAAACTTAGTTTCGGCAAATCTTAGTTGTGATGATCATAAGCAGCCGGATTTCTCTTGAACTGTTGATTGCGGTATTTTGCCAAGGCCGTCCACACTAACTACTCTTCAATTCTATATCATTACTTGTACAAAAAATGCGCTGCAGGTTCAAACCTGCAACGCATTTTTGAGTCAAAGACCGGATGAAATCTATCAAAATGTGTTCGGACAGAATCACATCTCTGACCTGTCTAATTGCTTTAAAATCAATCGATAATTTGGAGCTTCTTTGGATAATGCGTCAATGTTTCCGGACCGTTCTCGCTTAGGTAAACATCGTCTTCAATCCGGACTCCGCCGACTTCAGGGACGTAAATGCCTGGTTCAATCGTGAACACCATGCCGGTAGTCAAGGTTCTATTATTCGCAGCGCTCATTGATGGCTGTTCATGTTCACCGAGGCCCAAACCATGTCCAAGACGGTGGGTAAAATAGTCACCGTAACCGGCATCAGCAATGACTTTTCGGGCTACTCCGTCAAGATCACCGATTCTGAGTCCCTGGCGGACTGCTTTGATCGCGGCCAAATTTGCTTGCAGCGTTGTTTCATAAATTTTGTACTGCTCGTCGGATATATGCTTGTAACATACGGTCCGTGTGATATCGGAGCAATAACCGTCAATCACGACACCAAGATCGAAAAGAACGAAATCACCTTCACGGATCTGACGTGTTCCCGGATAGCCATGAGGTTTTGCGGTATTCTCTCCGGCAAGGACCATCGTATCAAATGCCATCTCTGAGTAGCCTTGTTTGGCTAGTTCGTGCTCAATTTCAGCAATGATTGCCGTTTCTGTTCGGCCCTTTTTAATTGCATCAATGCCTAATTTAACGGCATAATCTGCGATTTCACCTGCTTTTTTCATTGCAGCAAGCTCGCCTGCATCTTTAATATTACGCATGTCGGCGAGATAATCTTCAATGGATTGAAACACAATCTGCGCGTCAATAGCTGTTAAAGCCAAAGCTTTGTTGTATGGCAGAGTGCTTGGTTCAATAAATACTTTACTGAACTCAGCATGTCGGCCGCTCAATGCTTTTTTAACAGAATCCCACGGATCTTGATCATCGCGATAGCCGATTACTTCATGGCCGAAAGCAGAAGCTCGTGCTTGACCAACTTCGAGTTCAGGGCAAATTAAGAAAGGTTCATCATCTGGGAAGAGAAATAAACCAAGAAAACGTTCATGAGGATCACATTTAAAATGAGTAAGATAGAAGACGTTGGTCGGATCTGCGATATAGGCGAACCTGCCTTCTTGCTCACGCAGCCACTTTTCAATTTGCTTCATTTTCTCTGACAATTAGGGTCACTCCAGTTTCATTCGTAATATGTATAATGTATCACAAAATAGAAGCATCGGGGCCGTTCGTCATAATTTCATTGGAAATTTAAAAACGTGTTTGGATCTGCTTTCTGTACCCGCCTGTTTCATGCGAACCTAGTCCTATGTAGTGTATAATAAATTTTAAACCAATCAGTACGGATGAATGGAGAGTCAAAAAGTTTACATTGTCAAAAAGCGAACTAACGTTCTATAATAAGGAGTGAAATGAATGAGAATTACATATGTCGGTCATTCAACGGTTCTAATTGAAACGGTGAAAGGTAATTTATTAATTGATCCTTTCATCACTGGAAATCAAAACACACCTTTAAGTATTGATGATTTGCCGAAAATCGATGCGATCCTTTTGACACATGGTCATGGTGATCATATTGAGGATACTCAGCCGATAGCTGAACGCGATGGCTCTCTGATTGTTGCCATTGCTGAACTTGCTACCTATTTTAAATGGAAAGGATTGAACGTCCACGGGATGTCCATCGGCGGCGCTCATGAATTTTCATTTGGAACGATCAAGATGACACAGGCATTTCACGGATCGAGCATTACGGATAGCGCACGTCGACAGATTATTTATGCGGGCATGCCTGCCGGACTTTTATTAACTATTGAAGGCAAGACGATCTATCATGCAGGAGATACCGCGCTTTTTTCTGACATGAAATTAATTGGCGAACAAAATAATCTTGATCTCGCATTTTTGCCAATCGGTGATAATTTTACAATGGGACCGGCCGATGCGCTGCAGGCAGCAAAATGGCTTAAGGCGAAGGCTGTGGTTCCGATTCATTACAATACATTTCCTGTCATCACTCAGGATGCTAAGAAGTTTGTAGATCAGCTTGATGGACATGGATATGTCTTGTCGCCTGGTCAAACACTAAACCTGTAAGAGCCGTTTGGAGCGATTGAGATGGAGACAAAACATGACCAAATCTTAAAATACATCGCTGATCTTGAGATCGGAAGCAAGATCTCTGTTCGGCAGACTGCTAAAGTGCTTCAAGTGAGCGAAGGAACAGCATATCGGGCAATTAAAGATGCGGAGATCCAAGGAATGGTCAGCACAGTTGAACGTGTCGGGACAATTCGGATTGAGCAGAAAACACAAGAAAGCATCGAAAAGCTGACATTCGACTCGGTCGTCAATATCGTAGACGGACAAGTACTTGGGGGCAAAGCGGGTCTTTCGCGAATGCTGAATCACTTTGTCATCGGCGCGATGGAAATGGACGCAATGAAACGCTACATTGGCGCAAATGACCTGATGATTGTCGGAAATCGCGAGTCCGTCCACGAATATGCGCTTAGAGAAGGGGCAGCGGTATTGATTACCGGCGGTTTCAATACAAGCGAATGGGTTAAGCAACTTGCGGATCAAACACAGCTTCCGGTGATTTCAACATCATATGATACCTTTACCGTAGCTGCCAAAATTAATCGTGCGATCTATGATCAATTGATTAAAAAAGAGATCGTTCATGTTTCGGATATTATGATTCCCTTTGCTCAGACGCAGTTTGTTTTCACTTATGATTCGCCGAAACGGTGGTATGAATTAAATCATCGAACATCACATAGTGGTTTCCCGGTTGTGGATCAGCAGATGAAAGTGGTCGGCATTGTGGCCATGAAGGACATTTTGAAGGATCAAAAAGTTCGGACCATTGAAGAAGTGATGACTCCGATGCCGCTTATTGTCAACCCAACGACCTCTGTTGCGGCAGCTGCACATCGTATGATTTGGGAAGGAATCGACGGTCTGCCGGTTGTTGATACAGAGCATCATCTCTTGGGAATGATCACGCGTCGTGATGTGCTTAAGGCACTGCAGATGATTCAGCAGCAGCCGCAGATGGGGGAGACGATTGAAGATATTGTATCGTCTCAGCTCAAGGATTATTCAGAGGATAATCACTATATGTTTCAATTCAATGTCACACCGCAAATGAGCGATTACTTGGGTTCTGTGTCACACGGCGTTATGACTTCGATGGTAACGACAGTATCCCGTCGCGTACTGAATCATCTGCGTCGAAGCGATTTAGTCGTGGACAACCTCTCGTTTTACTTTTTCAAACCGGTACAATTGGAGCAGACCGTAACGGTACGTCCGAAAATTCTCGAAATGACGAGAAGAAACGGAAAAATGGATATTGAATTGTTTGTTGAGGGTCAGCTTTGCGGGAAGGCATTGTTGAATGCTCAATTTATTGACCGTTACTAACTCTGATTAATGCAGTGCGGATAAGTGGATTGCTTGTCCGATTAAAAAGGAGGATTTTCATTGATTGACAAAATAGTGGATTTGATTAGACAGTACGACACAATCATTATACATAGACATGTCCGACCTGATCCGGATGCATTGGGCTCTCAGGGAGGTTTGGCTTGTCTGATCAGAGATAATTTTCCCGGAAAAAACGTTTATAGTGTAGGCGAAGAATCCGAATCGCTGCAGTTCCTTATAAAAATGGATCAAATTGATGACTCGATTTATAGAAATGCTTTGGTAATTGTCTGTGACACAGCAAATCGGGAGCGTATTTCCGATGAGCGATACAATAACGGTGCACATCTGATAAAGATTGACCATCATCCGGTTGTTGATTCTTATGGAGATCCGGAATGGGTCAATACAGAATCGAGTTCAACAAGCGAAATGCTTTGCTCCATTTTTCGAAGTCATCCGGAACTGACGCTGTCAACAGAGGCAGCACGTTTGCTTTATGCAGGCATTGTCGGAGACACCGGACGATTCCAATACAGTAACGTTACTTCGGAAACCTTTCTCGCAGCGTCAGAACTTGTCAAGCGGCCATTTAATCGTCAAGCGTTCTTTGATCAGCTGTATGAACGCAGTTTGGAGCAGGCCCGCTTAAACGGCTATGTGTTGGAACATTTCACATTGACTGAAGAAGGCGTGGGTTATGTGAAGCTGACGCAAGAGGTTATTCGCTCCTATCATTTGACTTCGTCCGATGCATCTGCACTTGTTAATTGCTTTTCAAATGTTGCGCATCTCAAAGCATGGGTTCTGTTTTCGGAAGAAGACGAGGTTATTCGAGCACGAGTCAGATCAAAAGCCCCCGTCATCAATCAATTGGCCGCAAAATACCATGGTGGGGGACATCCGATGGCTTCCGGTGCAACGGTCGGAAGCTGGGAAGAGGCCGATCAGCTCATTGCAGACTTACGCGCGCTTTGTACACAATGAACAGAGTGCAGGATACTTAAATGAAAAACTGAGGAATATGTTAAAAAAGGGGTAAAGGCGCATGCCGTTTGTGCATCTTCATGTACATAGTGAATACAGTCTTCTGGACAGCACCTGCCGGATCAACGATTTAGTTGATCTGGCTAAACGTGCCGGACAAAAGGCGCTCGCGCTGACTGATCGAAATGTGATGTACGGCGTCATCCCCTTTTACCGTGCATGTGAACGGGAAGGCATTCATCCGCTGATTGGCATGGAGCTGGTGATTGATGAGAAAGCAAATGGAGAAAATGCGACACGTTCAAAACACTCAGAAGAGATGCCGGCAATCATCCTATTGGCACAAAACAATTCGGGCTATCAGCATCTCGTCAAACTGGCTTCACTTGTACAGTTCAGTAATGTCGGAAGTATTTCTTTACCGCAGTTAAAAAAATACACAGAAGGTTTGATCGCTTTATCCGGGGGACCAAGCGGACCGATTGACCGTTTCCTTGTTTCAGGGGACGTGACGCGTGCAAACCAGCTTGCGGAAAATCTGCATGCTCTTTTTGGCAACCGTTTTTTTCTTGAAATTCAGCGAAACGGAAATTTAAATGAACAACAAAAAATCGAACGGCAGCTCCGTGAACTTGGAAAACGATATTCGATTCGTCTGATTGCCGCCAACAGTATTCACTATCTCAATAAGGAAGACGAGAGAGCACATGCTTGTCTCACATGCATACGAGATGGTATGAAGTTAGCGGACCGCAAGCAAAGCAGTTATGATTTTGATTTCAAGTCAACGGATGAAATGACGCGCAGGTTTAAGGATTTGCCAGAGGCGGTTTCATTGACGGGAGAAATTGCTGCAGCATGCAACGTTACCTTTTCATTTAATCAAGCCCGCTTTCCGGACTTCCCGCTTCCCAGTGGCCAGTCCGCTGAACAACGGTTGCGTTCATTATGCGAAAATGGATTGAAGGAACGATATAGGAGCATATCAGAACAGACTAAGCAGCGTCTTTACTATGAATTATCCGTCATTAATGAAATGGGATTTAATGATTACTTTCTCATTGTCGCCGACCTTGTCGCGCATGCCCGATCAGCGGGATATATGCCGGGACCTGGTCGCGGCTCTGCTGCAGGTTCACTGGTGGCTTATGTATTGAAAATTACAGAAGTTGATCCCATTAAGTATCAACTTCTGTTTGAACGCTTTTTAAATCCAGAACGGGTAACCATGCCGGATATTGATTTGGATTTTCCAGACGTCGATCGTGACAAAATGATTGACTATGCATGTGAAAAGTATGGACGTGCGCATGTCGCGCAGATCATCACGTTTGGCACATTGGCTGCGCGTGCGGCGATCCGCGACGTTGGCAGGGTGCTCGGGAGCGAACCGCGGCTTGTCGATCGTATCGCACGTCTTATCCCCGGTGTTCCGAAAATGACATTGGAAAAGGCACTTAAGGATTCGGATAAATTGCGAAGCCTTGTACAGTCATCCGCTGCGGCAGGCGATCTTTTTGCGCTTGCACGTCGCATTGAGGGGCTGCCTCGACACTCGTCCATTCATGCTGCGGGTGTCATCTTCAGCAATCAGCCTTTGACGGACACTGTCCCGGTTCAAAGAGGTCATGATAATGTCTCTGTGACGCAATACCCGATGGATGTTTTGGAAGCTTTAGGGTTATTGAAGATCGACTTCCTTGGTTTGCGCAACCTGACATTTATGAGAGAAATTCTTCAAAGGACGGCTGCATACAGAGACGGAGCCCTTGCAATTAATTCAATCCCTTTGGATGACTCTGAAACATTCCGATTACTAAGCAGTGGCGATACAATGGGTATCTTTCAATTGGAGTCGGATGGTATGAGGCAAGTGCTCCGCAAACTTCAGCCCACTGAATTTGAAGATATTGTTGCTGTTAACTCGCTTTATCGTCCGGGACCATCTCAATTTATTGACCATTATGTGCGGCGGAAACATGGAGAGGAAAAAGTGGTTTATCCACATCCTGATCTGGAACCGATCCTCCGTCAAACATACGGTGTGCTTGTTTATCAAGAGCAAATCATGCAAATTGCCGTTAAAATGGCAGGCTACTCACTTGGTCAGGCAGACATTCTCCGGCGTGCGGTTGGAAAGAAGAAGCTTGGACTTCTGGAGAATCAAAAAAAGAGCTTTATGTCCGGATGCGTGCAGAATCACTACTCGGAAGCGGCAGCTAATCAAATTTTTGATTTAATTGTCCGATTTGCGAACTATGGATTTAATCGATCACACGCTGTTGCCTACAGCTATGTTTCGTATCGGCTCGCCTATTTGAAGGCACATTATCCCCAGGCATTTATGGCTGCGCATCTTACCGGAATTGTTGGCAACCCTGATAAGACTGAAGCGACGATCCGTGAGTTGCGAAATCGCGGCATCAGTCTGCTTCCGCCTTCAATAAATGAAAGTATGAACAGTTTTGAACCGTCAGGAGATGCCATACGTTTCGGTTTGGCCGGGATTAAAAATGTCGGCAACGGAGCGGTTGATGTAATCATAGCCGAGCGAAATCAAAGCGGAGCCTATAAAAGTCTGTACGATTTTTGCCGCCGTGTGCCGACACGAAAAGTAAATCGAAAGGCAATTGAATCAATGATTTTTGCAGGAGCGTTTGATTCATTCGGCATTGATCGCGCCGTATTGCTTGCAACATTGGATCGTGCAATCAGTTTAGGCGAAGAAGAGCAGAAACTGGCTGGAGGACAGGCTTCTTTTCCTATCTCCGTGGAGAATGAAGCGGATTATATCGATGTGCCGCCGCTGAGTGCAGCGGAAAAAATGCACTATGAAAGCGAAGCGCTCGGCTTTTATCTATCTGCTCACCCGATCAGTGAATACAAATCCCGTCTGCCCAAATCATTTGTGACGGTCAGTGCGGCAGAAATTGCACCTGAAGGGCAAATCATAAACTTAGCTGTTATGATTGAACAAGTGAAACGCATTCGTACCAAGTCAGGACAGCCAATGGCATTTTTTTCTGCCGGCGATGAAACGGGATTGATTGACACCGTTTGTTTCCCCGCATCGTATGAAAAGGTTGAGGGGATCCTGCGTGATGGGCAAATGGCTGTGATCCGTGCAAAACATTCGAAAGGAAAAAATGATAAGCCGCAACTGGTACTTATGCGGGCTCTGCGTTTGCAAGACTATCTCTCTGACCTTCAGAAAGTGCTTTTCTTGAGAATAGATCATGCGCATTATCATCCGCAGTTACTTGAACAAGTAAAATCATCAATTGCCAAGCAGCCTGGTGAGCATCGTATCTTTCTCTATTATGAGTCCAATAAAAAAACAGTTGCACTTGATCCAAAATACGCGGTTCAATTAGACAGTTCGTTTGTTAAAACGATGCGGTTGCTTCTTGGAGAGAAAAATGTGATGATTAAAAGCGGTACAATTCCGGATTAATTCATCATGGATGAGAAAGAAAGAAAAAATACATGCTGTCATGTTCAAATACAGTCAGGAGCCTGCTCCTTCTGCATGTTGCTTATTTTTTTGCCGAACCTTTGTTATAATGATGAAGTTTAGGATTTTTTTCACGGATATCCGAAAGATCATGGAATACGTCACTATTTATTTTTTTTATTTACTTATATCTTCATTTTTCATTGTTCCGCAATCCGTTTTCTGTAAGTAATCGACGATTTCATGAATTATGCGTGAAGAAAAAGTGACATGTTGTATTGTAAGATGAAATTTCAGCTTTGACAAAGTAAGAGGGTGATATACTTGATGAAGGACTTTTTTACCAAGAAAAAAAAGTATGCAACAGTCCCATCCGCAAAGGCAAGGCAGGATGTTCCAGAGGGCATTGTCCGTAAATGTCCAAAATGTAAAAAGATCATGTATGTCAAAGAGTTGAGCAAGCATTTGTTTGTTTGCCAATCTTGCGGGTATCATTATCCAATAGGTGCCCATGATCGTGCAGAAATGCTCTTCGACCAAGATTCATATGTAGAGTTCGATGAGAAGATGGTGTCATTGAATCCTCTCCAGTTTCCAAATTATATGAACAAGCTGGAGTCTGATCGAAAGAAAACCGGACTGAACGAGGCTGTTTGGACCGGTAAAGGTACGATTGAAGGTTTCGAGGCAGCTGTTGCCATTATGGACAAGGGATTTCGAATGGGGAGCATGGGATCGGTCGTCGGTGAGAAAATTACTCGTTTGATTGAATATGCCGGTAAGAATGGTATTCCTGTCATTATCTTTTCTGCATCAGGCGGCGCTCGCATGCAGGAAGGCGTTCTCAGCCTAATGCAGATGGCTAAGACAAGCGGTGCATTGAAGGCTTTCAGTGAGAACGGCGGGCTTTATATTTCCATTATGACCCACCCGACAACCGGTGGGGTTTCGGCAAGCTTTGCTTCCCTTGGCGATTACAATTTTGCTGAACCCGGTGCTTTAATTGGATTTGCCGGGCGACGCATTATTGAACAGACGATTGGCGAGGAACTGCCGGATGACTTCCAAACTGCGGAATTTTTGCTGAAACACGGGCAGCTTGACCAAGTCATCCCTCGTTCCGAATTGAGAACTGTTCTTGGGCAGGTCTTGTCGATCCACGCTGAAGGAGGTGCCGAATAATGGGACCGGAATTAGATTTTGAAAAACCGATTCTTGAGCTCCAAGAAAAGATTTCGGAATTAAAGAAGTTCATGAATGAGAAAGGCATTGATCTTTCTGACGAGCTGAATCATCTGCAGGAGCGCCTTGCGGATCTTGAAAAAGATACTTATGGCAGCATGACCCCTTGGGAACGTGTTCGCGTCGCGAGAAAGCTTAATCGCCCGACGACGTTAGATTACATTCCGCTCTTATTCACAGATTTCATTGAATGTCATGGTGACCGCCTATATGGAGATGATTCTGCGATCGTCTCCGGGATTGCAAAGTTTCATGGGCGTCCTGTTACGGTGATCGGAGAGCAGCGCGGACGAGATACAAAAGAAAACATTATGCGCAATTTTGGAAGTCCGCATCCGGAGGGCTACCGCAAAGCATTGCGTCTGATGAAACAAGCGGACAAGTTTCACCGCCCGATTATTACGTTTATTGACACAAAAGGTGCTTTTCCCGGTAAAGCTGCCGAAGAACGAGGACAAAGCGAAGCTATCGCTCGAAATCTTTTTGAAATGTCCGGACTTTCAGTTCCGGTTATTAGTGTGGTGATTGGCGAAGGTGCAAGCGGCGGCGCTCTCGCAATCGGAGTTGGCAACCAAATTTTAATGTTGGAGAATGCTTGGTATTCGGTCATATCGCCTGAAGGAGCTGCCGCATTATTGTGGAAAGATGCGGGCAAAGCAGAAGAAGCAGCGAAAACGATGAAAATTACCGGATACGATTTGAAAAAACTTGGTATTATTGATAAACTGATTCCGGAGGTTTTGGGCGGTGCTCATCATGATCCGAAGAAGCAGGCAGCATTCATTGATCAAGCGCTTATTGAGTCCTTTGAGGAATTAAGCCAGTTAACCGCTGACCAGATTCGCAACCAGCGCTTAGCCAAGTACCGGGCAATCGGCAATTATGAGACAGTCCAGGAAAATCAAACCAATCATTCAATTTTTTCTTATTCATCAGATAGGCAATAGCATTGACACTAAAATGAGGTGATTGTTGTGATGAAAAAGATTGGCGTTCTGACAAGCGGCGGCGATGCGCCGGGGATGAACGCAGCAGTCCGAGCAGTTGTAAGGTCTGCTATTTATCGCGGTGTTGAGGTTTACGGTATTTATCATGGTTACAAAGGCTTGATTACAGGGAATATCAAGAAGCTTGAAGTCTCCGATGTTGGCGATATTGTACAGCGAGGAGGAACCGTTCTCTATACTGCGCGATGTGAAGAATTTAAAACAGAAGAAGGCCGTGCCATTGCCATTGAACAATTGAAAAAGTTTGGCATTGAGGGCTTGGTTGTTATCGGCGGCGATGGTTCTTTTATGGGCGGAGTTAAATTGACTCAGCTCGGCTTTCCTACGATCGGGATCCCCGGAACGATTGACAATGATATTCCGGGAACGGACTTCACCCTTGGTTTTGATACGGCATTGAACACGATTATCGATGCCATTGATAAAATTCGCGATACAGCGACATCGCACGAGCGCCGCTTTATCATTGAAGTTATGGGTCGCGGCTGCGGTGATCTTGCTATGTGGTCAGGTCTTGCCGATGGAGCTGAATCAATTCTGATTCCGGAAACAAAAGAAGATCTTGATAACATCGTTGAACGATTAAATCGTGGTATTGAACGCGGCAAGAAACACAGTATTATTATTGTAGCTGAAGGTGTAGGCAGTGCGGACGAAGTAGCCAAGGCAATCAAAGCCAAAACGAATATGGATACCAGGGTTACGGTTCTTGGTCATGTTCAACGCGGCGGTGCGCCGACTGCTTTTGACCGTGTATTGGCAGCACGAATGGGCAATAAGGCTGTCGATCTGCTTCTGAGCGGCGATAAAGGAAAGATGATCGCCATTCAGAATAATCAAATCGTAGCTCATGACATACTTGATCTACTTACAAAAAAACATGAGTTTAACGAAGATCTGTATAAGTTAGCAAAAGTACTATCCATATAAATTGTTGGAGGGAATTAATTAATGAAAAAGACAAAGATTGTTTGTACACTGGGACCATCAAGCGATACGGTTGAAACACTTGTAAAGATGATCAACGCCGGCATGAACGTTGCGCGTTTCAATTTTTCACACGGTGATCATGAAGAACACCATCAAAAAGTACTTAACCTTAGAAAGGCAATGCAGATTACTGGTAAGACGATCGGTATTCTGCTTGATACAAAGGGTCCTGAAATCAGAACTCATGATATGGCTACTAAGGAAGTTCTTCTTGAAGAAGGCAAATCCGTTGATATTTCAACGACCGAAGTTGCCGGAACTGCCGACAAATTCTCCATTACTTATGCAGAATTGATCGATGATGTTAATGTAGGTTCTAAAATTTTGATTGATGACGGCTTGGTTGAACTCGAAGTTACAGGTATCGATAAAGAAGCCGGACTTATTCATAACAAGATTTTAAACACAGGTGTTTTGAAGAGCAAAAAAGGTATCATCGTACCTAATGTCAGCATCAACCTTCCTGGTATGACTGAAAAAGATGCAGACGATATTGTCTTTGGCATCGGCGAAGGTATCGATTTCATTGCAGCTTCATTTGTTCGGCATGCTTCAGATGTTAATGACATCCGTAATCTGTGTAAAGAACACGGTGCTGATGACGTGCACATCTTCCCTAAAATCGAAAGCCAAGAAGCAGTCGACAATATTGAAGAAATTCTTGAAGTGTCTGACGGCCTCATGATCGCACGTGGCGACCTTGGCGTTGAAATTCCGCCGGAAGATGTTCCGCTCGTTCAAAAACGACTCATTAAAATGTGCAACAAAGTCGGTAAGACGGTTATCACTGCAACACAGATGCTTGATTCTATGATCCGCAACCCGCGTTGTACACGCGCTGAAGCCAGCGACGTTGCAAACGCAATTTTTGACGGAACAGATGCAATCATGCTTTCTGGTGAGTCTGCATCCGGTAAATGGCCGGTAGAAGCCGTTACAACGATGAATAACATTGCGTTGAAGGCTGAATCTGCTTTAGACTATAAGAGCATTCTCAAGAAATTGAGTGATTCAAGCGAACCGACTGTCACCGCTGCAATTGGTGAAGCAGTTGCTCATACGGCACTGAACCTTAATGTTGGCGCAATTATTACAGCAACGGTGAGCGGCTATACTGCACGTGTTGTTTCTCACTACCGTCCAAAAGCTCCAGTTATTGCGGTAACAAGCTCTGAACGTGTTGCTCACAAAATGTGCCTTGCTTGGGGCGTAACTCCAGTATTGAGCGAAATTGCAAAAACGACCGATCAAATGTTTGAAATTGCTGTTGACAGCGGCAAGAAAACTGATCTTGTAAAAGACGGCGATCTTGTTGTCATCACTGCAGGACTTCCAGTTGCAGCATCAGGCAAAACAAACGTTATGCGTGTGCACACTGTTGGAGAAAATCTGACACAAGCATAATTTAATGGCTATGGGGACGGTCAATGATCAAACCCAGCAACGTTTCATTTTTATTCGTACCACCAATCATTTATGATAAGAGAAGGCACATTTATGTGCCTTCTCTTAAATTTTTTACAAAACTAAGAAAGCATAAAGATTTAAGTGTAAGCGGCCCAGGAAAAAAGTGCTTTGATTAACAGCGGCTCACTTCTGTGAGCAAAGCGAAAGCCACCGCATCCTGCGGAAGTTATGAGGGTAAAGCAAATTTTGAAACAGGAGTGTTTTTATTATGAACGGAAATGAGACAAAAATCGTCGTTCGGTATAACGAAACGGACAAAATGGGTATTGTTCATCACAGTCAATATGTGAATTATTTTGAAATTGCACGAACAGATTTTATTCAGCAGTTAGGCATTTCGTATCGAGAAATTGAGGAAAAGGGCTTTATGATGCCGGTTCTTGGCGTTGAGGTACACTATCATAAGCCGGCTCAATATGACGATACACTCCTTGTCGAAACAACAATTGGCGCTTACGACAGTATTAAATTAACGTTTGATTATAAAATCTACAGAGAAAAAGACCGAAAATTGCTCGTTGACGGATCGAGTTCCCACTGCTGGACAGATCTATCTCTGCGTCCCGTTTCGATACGACGAAAAAATCCGGATCTTCATGCGTTAATTGTCAAAGCTTCAAAGCAAGCATAAAACTAAAGGAGTCTTGTTGGTGCTGAAAAAAATACTGCTTGTCTTAATGCTTTATGCACTTGCTGAGGTATGCGTGCTAATTTATGTCGGACAGCTGATCGGCGGATTCAACTTAATTATGATTCTTATATTGTCCATTATGCTTGGTGTCTGGACTGTAAGAAGACAAGGTTTTATCATTTTGCAGAAGATCAGCGATGATATAAATCAGAGACGGATGCCCAATGAACCGCTGCTGGATGGTGCTTGCCTGCTCTTCGGCGGTATACTGTTGTGCGCGCCAGGTCTCATTAGTGATGTCACAGGTCTTTTACTCCTGATTCCTGCATTTAGAATCCTATTGATCAAGCGTTTAAAAAGATGGATTCGCGAACGGATCAATCAGGGGGGCATTACGTTCATCTCATTTAGAAAACGATAATTTACTCATGCTTTCTTGCCAAGAATGTATCTCCATATTGCCTGCCAGGTACCGGCATAATATAATGTTTTAATCACGACGAGGACAAGCGGTCCAATAATAATGCCGGCAATACCGACCCAACGAAAGCCGAAGTAAATAGAAACGAGTGAAGCAAGCGGATCGATACCGATGTTCACTGACAATATTTTGGGTTCCACGAGTTGTCTCTGAATGATGGCGGCAATGTAAAGACTAGTCAGGCTGATCGTGAAAAAGTAATGGTGCATGAAAAACTGATAAAGAATCCATGGGATAAAGACTGCGCCGGTTCCTAGATAGGGAATGAGATCGACGATGCCGGTGATTAACGCAATGGTCAGTGGGTGAGGTACTCTTAGAATAAGAAGTCCCGCATAGACAATAACAACGGTCATGAACACGAGTAAAAATTGGGCTCGTACAAAACCAATGCATGTTTTTTTTAACTCAGTCAAAACTTTGTCAATAGGCCTTCCAATTGAAGAATGAGCACTGAATGCATGGAAACGTACCTTGATCCGTTCAGAATCCTTTGATAAGAAAAATGAAGCGAGAAAGATAAAAACAGCAGAAATGATTGTATCTGGAATCGTCGCAACAAATTGTGTCAGATTCGCGAGTAATTGTCCTGCAAGATCATTAAGCATCTCGACAAGTGTTCCCGCCATACTCTCTACATTAAGCTGTATCGCTTTTTGCTGCACGCTTGGTAGTCCAGAAAAAATATGCAGCGCCTGTTCCCATGAGGGAAGCAGATTAGAGAAAAAAAATGTCTGCATATCTCCGATGAGCACTTGAATTTCATTTGGGACTGAACGAGAAAATGAAGATACGCCTTTGATCAGAGCAATTGCAAAAAACAATAGGACACCAATAGATAGCGAAAAGAAGAGAAAAAGAACAACAAATGAGGCTGCTCCCCTGGGCAGCCCCGTTTTTTTTTCGATGAATACCACTATAGGATTGATTAAGAATGCAAGCGCACATGCGATGAGAAAGGGCAATGCATAGCGGAAGGCGAGCATCAAGACCGCGACAGTTACTGCGGTTGCGGCTGCGACAACAAGGGTACGTAAAATTATGAATAGACCGGCTATGAACGGTTGTGATTCCCGAGAGTTCATGTCTCATCCCCACCTCAATTTTATACATATGCGGACAAGCGGCTAATATACACTTGAAAAAAGGTGTGCGTAAAGATTTATCGTGGTTATTGTTCACAAAGTCTGCTTAAGCAGATATAATCAAGATAACAATTTTGCATAAGAACCATAACATTCAGTGATATTTAATTGAAAAATCATATTTTTCATCATTATTTTTGCATCTGTTCATGAAGAGTTCAGAAAACTGTACTACTATTAAATAATAGGTTGCAATGAAGTGCTGATTTTTTGACTCTAGATATTTATCAAATAAAGGAAGCAACAATAGATTCATTGTTCGCATTCCGAGAGCTAGGTGCTACATTCAAGGAGGGGATTAATTTGGTGATGACAAGAGGTTTGGAAGGTATTGTTGCAACAACTTCAGCAATTAGTTCAATTAAAGATGATGTGCTCATGTATCGAGGGTACAGTATTCAGGATTTAGCTGAATTGTCTACTTTTGAAGAAGTCGTTTATATGCTTTGGAATGGCGAACTCCCTACTGCTGAACAGCTCAGTCAATTCAAATTAGCCCTTGCAGAGAATGCAGCGGTGCCAGATGACTTGTTTACGATCATGAAGATGTATCCGTTTGACCATGTACACCCTATGGCCGTCTTAAGAACTGCAGTTTCGAATTTGGCCATGTATGATCCTGATGCTGAGTTGATGGATCAGCAATCGAATAAGAATAAAGCACTACGCATTCAGGCGAAAATTGCGACACTTGTTGCCGGATTTTCCAGAATCAGGAAAGGACTCGATCCTATAGCTCCAAATAAGTCATTGGGGTTCGCAGCCAACTTTCTCTATATGCTTAAAGACCAAGTGCCATCTGAGACTGAGGCGAAGATGTTCGATAAAGCGCTGATTCTTCATGCCGATCATGAACTGAATGCCTCAACGTTTACGGCACGTGTATGTGTGGCGACACTATCAGATATGTACTCTGGAATTACATCGGCGATTGGTGCCTTGAAGGGACCGCTTCATGGTGGTGCGAATGAACAGGTTATGCATATGTTGGAGAAAATCGGTTCCATTGAGTGGGTAAATGATTACATTTCGAATGCACTTCAAAATAAGAAAAAAATAATGGGGTTCGGTCACCGTGTTTATAAAAACGGCGATCCTCGTGCCAAAATATTGAAAACAATGGCGAAAAAAGTGAGTGATCTTAAAGGAGACTCGCGGCTATATGATATGTCGGTTAAAATTGAGAATCTAATCAAAGAGAAAAAAGGGTTACTACCGAATACCGACTTTTATTCAGCGACCCTCTACCATGACTTGGGTATTGATCACGACTTGTTTACACCGGTCTTTGCGATTAGCAGAACATCCGGGTGGGCGGCGCACATTATGGAACAATACAATGACAACCGGCTCATCCGACCGCGTGCCGAATATAATGGTGAGCATCTAAGAAAAGTTGTGCCGATTGATCAGCGCTAAATAGGTGTTGATGATGGAGAACTCATAAAGTCTAGAAGAAAATGTGGCTTTAACAGACAATGACAAAAATGTATGGAGGTACATACTGTGACACATGAACAACAAATTTTCGTACAAAACGGCATATTGAACGTACCAAATAATCCGCTTATTCCTTATGTGGAAGGTGACGGTATTGGCCCGGAAATCTGGGCGGCGGCATCGCGCGTTTTTAACGCTGCTGTAGAAAAGGCTTATCAAGGCGATCGAAAAATAATTTGGAAGGAAGTGCTGGCCGGTCAGAAAGCGTTCGATCAAACAGGCGAATGGCTTCCTCAGGAAACAGTTGACGCAATGAAAAAGTATGTCGTTGCGATTAAAGGCCCACTTACAACACCAGTAGGCGGCGGCATTCGCTCACTAAACGTCACATTGCGCCAGCAGCTTGATCTATTCACCTGTCTGCGTCCGGTACGTCACTTTGAAGGTGTTCCTTCACCAGTAAAGCATCCGGAACGTGTTGACATGGTAATTTTTCGAGAAAATACAGAAGACATTTATGCCGGAATTGAATTTGAATCTGAATCTCCTAAGGCAAAGAAGATCATCCAGTTCCTCCAAAATGAAATGGATGTAACAAATATTCGTTTCCCAAAGACATCGGGAATCGGCGTTAAGCCTGTATCTAAAGAAGGAACTGAGCGTCTGGTCCGTGCGGCAATCCGCTATGCAATCAAAGAAGGACGAAAGAGTGTAACACTTGTCCATAAAGGAAATATCATGAAATTTACGGAAGGTGCGTTCAAAAATTGGGGCTATGCGCTTGCGGAACGTGAATTTTCGGAACAGACCTTTACGTGGAAGCAATATGGAGCAATTTCTGCAGAACAAGGTAAAGAAGCAGCAGATAAAGCCCAGAGAGATGCACTAAGCAGCGGACGTATTTTAATTAAAGATGCAATTGCTGACAATTTTCTGCAACAGATCTTGCTGCATCCGAGTGAATATGATGTCGTTGCGACCATGAATTTGGATGGCGACTACATTTCTGATGCACTTGCAGCACAAGTCGGCGGTATCGGAATTGCCCCCGGTGCGAATATTAATTATGAGACAGGCACGGCTTTATTTGAAGCGACTCATGGTACTGCACCGACATTTGCGGGCCAGGATAAAGTCAATCCATCATCTGTGATTCTCTCCGGGGTCATGATGTTTGAGTATCTGGGCTGGTATGAGCCGGCTGAATTAATTGTCAGTGCAATTGAAAAGACGATTGCAAGCAGAATTGTAACCTTTGATTTTGCTCAGCTTATGGAAAATGCGACTGAAGTAAAGTGCTCGCAGTTTGCCGATGCATTAATCAATCATTTATAAAAAGCAATATATAGCTTCATTTAACTTAGGTAAAGAGAGAAGGCAAACGTCTTCTCTCTTTTTTAGTGTGAATTTGTATCATAATAAACCTATTTCTCGTGCATTATTGATCTGGTGCTGGCCATGCTATAGACAAAGGATTTTGTTCGACATTATTCGTCTTTACAAAACCTTTACAATTCGTTTATATTCGTTTAAAAGTCAAGCCTTATTATAAGAAGTGCAATAAGGTGACTCAACATTCTGAGGGGGAAATATTCAAATGAAAAAGAAAAACTTGCTCGCGATTGCACTGGTTTTCGTTCTTTCTTTAACACTCATTCTTAGTGGTTGCGGAAACGGAAGCGGAAGCAGTTCGTCAGACAGCAGCAGTTCTTCTAAAGATTCAAGTTCTTCATCTGCAGCACTATCAGGTAAAATCACAATCGGCGGTTCAACAGCTCTTCAACCGCTGGCAGCACAAGTTGCTAAGGAATTCATGGAAAAAAATCCTGATGTTCAGATCGAAGTGCAAGGCGGAGGCAGTGGTACAGGCCTAAGCGAAGCACAAGATGGCAACTTTGACATTGGTATGTCTGATGTGTTCGCAGAAAGCAAATCAAACATCGATGCAAAAGCTCTCAAAGATTATCAAGTTGCAGTAGTTGGTATGACAGCAGCAGTAAATCCTAAAGCTGGCGTTAAGAACCTGTCAAAAGCAGATCTCCAAAAAGTATTTACTGGCCAAGTTAAGAACTGGAAAGAAGTCGGCGGAAAAGATCTGAAGATCACATTGGTTAACCGTCCTGACGGTTCTGGTACTCGCGCAACATTCGACCAATTTGCTCTTGATAACAAGACTCCTGCTGAAGGTATTACTCAGGACTCAACAAACACTGTGAAGAAAATTATCTCTGAAACTCCTGGCGCAGTCGGCTACATGGCACTCTCATATTTCACAGCAAATGATACTTCAGTAACGAAGCTTTCTATTGACGGCGTTGAAGCTTCTGATGACAATGTTGCTTCTGGCAAATTCCCTGTATGGGCTTATGAACATATGTACACAAAAGGCGAACCATCGAAATTGGTTAAAGCGTTCCTTGACTTCATGATGAGCGATGCTGTACAGACAAAAGATGTTCCGGCTCAAGGTTATCTCTCCGTTAAGAATATGAAAGTACAGCGCGATGCTGAAGGTAAACAAACAGATAAATAATTGTCCAAGATATTGCAGGACAAATTAAATACAAAGTAAAGTCCAATGGCGGCTTAAGCGGGAAGGTCTGTGACGTCCCGCTTGTCGTCATATGGGCGTCTCTTGAATAATTGTAAATGAGGTGTGAGGATGAAAATCGGCAAAATGGTTACGGATGCGGCACCTGCATCTAGCAGCAGATCAAAGCTGATTAATGAAAAAGGTTTTTTTTCACGGTTGACCGACCGCACGAGCGAGAGCAGGGGAAAACTGCTCATTTATGGCAGTGCATTGCTTATGATCGTTGCGGTAACAGCAATCACATTGTTTTTAACAGTACAAGGTCTTCGTTCTTTTGTTGTTGATCGCCTTAATTTTTGGACGTTTATTACGGGAACAGAATGGTTTCCAGATCGCGCAGAAAACCCCTCCTTCGGCGCGTTTCCTTTCATTTTCGGATCAATGGCTGTAACATTTTTGGCTGCGCTCATTGCGACACCGATTGCGATCGGTACTGCTATATTTATGGCTGAAATTGCAAAAAAATGGGGCGCAAAAATTATGCAGCCCGTTATTGAAATATTAGTTGGCATACCTTCTGTTGTCTATGGTTTAATTGGCTTGTCGATCATAGTTCCGTTTATGCGTCAGCATTTCGGCGGAACCGGATTTAATCTGATCACCGGAGCAATTGTTGTCGGCATCATGATTTTACCGACTGTAGCGAGTATAGCGGCAGACAGCATCCGTGCAGTACCTGATTCCCTGCGCCAAGCTTCTTACGCCATCGGTGCAACAAAATGGCAGACAATCTGGCGTGTCGTGATACCTGCAGCGGGATCTAGTTTGCTTACTGCGATTATCTTAGGCATGTCACGAGCCTTCGGTGAAGCACTTGCCGTACAGATGGTTATTGGTAACGTGGGAAAAATTCCTACGTCGATTCTTGATCCATCAGCAACGCTAACGACAATTATTACTTTAAGTATGGGTCATACAACGACAGGAAGTTTGCTCAATGATGCACTATGGTCACTTGGATTAATCCTGCTGCTGATTTCCTATGTGTTTATCGTCATCATTCGTTTCATAGGAAAGAGGGGAGAAAAACGATGAACAGTAAAATGACGAATCGAATTGCCCTCTCTGTTATTATTGCATGTGCTGCGGCAATGGCAGCCATACTGGTTTCGATGCTGGGTTATATTTTAGTACAGGGTGTCTCAAGCATTTCTTGGCATTTTCTTACGACATCCGCAAGCCCGTTTTTAGCTGGAGGCGGTATTAAAGATCAACTCTGGAACTCATTTTACGTGTTAGTTATTACGATGCTGCTGACCGTTCCTATTGGCGTGTGCGGGGGAATCTATCTTGCTGAATATGCCAAACCGGGCAGATTAACATCTTTTATCAGAACATGCGTTGAAGTACTGGCTTCTCTTCCATCAATCGTTGTAGGTATGTTCGGTATGCTAGTATTCGTTAATTATTTTGGATTTAAATATTCGGTCTTCTCCGGTGCACTCGCATTGACTGTTTTCAACCTTCCAGTCATTGTACGTGTTACGGAAGACGGCTTTCATGCACTATCACGTCATCAAAAAGAAGGTGGGCTGGCACTTGGACTGACTCACTGGCACACAATTAAAACAATTCTTCTTCCTGCAGCTTTTCCAAGTATTTTGACTGGCATCATTCTGTCAGCAGGACGCGTTTTTGGGGAATCAGCAGCATTACTGTTTACCGCTGGTCTTTCGACGCCGGATCTTGATTTTGGTAATTGGAACCCTGCATCACCAAACTCGCCTCTGAATCTGTTTCGTTCAGCAGAGACGCTTTCGGTTCATATTTGGTCTGTAAATACAGGGGGAATCATGCCGGACGTACAGACGATTGCCAATGGATCGGCTGCGGTTCTAGTTATCTGTGTTCTGCTCTTTAACTTATTTGCACGTATGCTCGGAAAAGTAATTAATCAAAAATTTTCAGGAAAATAAGCGGGAGGAATGGATATGATTCAAATGGAGAAAAATATTGTTTCTTTTACAAATAATACAGTGACTAAGGAACTTCCGATTCAGATCAAAGTGGAGAATGTCAATATTTTTTATGGTGATAATCATGCAGTTAAAGATGTCAATCTTCCCATTCATGAGAAATCAATCACTGCTTTGATTGGACCGTCCGGATGCGGAAAATCAACATTTCTCCGAACGATTAATCGAATGAATGATTTGATTCCTTCTGCGCGATGTGAAGGAACGATCGGTTATAAGGACGTCAATATTCTCAATCCTAAGATAGATGTTGTTCAGTTGCGCAAAGAAATAGGCATGGTGTTTCAGCAGCCTAACCCGTTCCCAAAATCGATCAGCGAGAATATTCAGCTTCCGCTTCGATTTGCCGGAGTACGCAGTAAGAAAATATTGAAGGAAGCTACGGAAGATTGCCTGAAACAGGTTGGACTTTGGGATGAGGTAAAGGATCGGTTGGATCGTTCAGCAACGAGTCTTTCGGGTGGTCAGCAGCAGCGTCTCTGTATTGCACGGGCACTCGCACTTAAACCAGATGTCATTTTGCTCGACGAACCAACATCTGCGCTGGACCCAGTTTCCAGTTCGAAAATTGAAGAACTACTGCTTGAACTTAAGAACAGCTATACAATTATTATCGTGACACATAATATGCAGCAGGCTGCTCGTATTGCGGACTATACGGCATTCTTCTACCAAGGCGAGCTGATTGAATTCGGTCAAACGAGAACTTTATTTACCAATCCGGAAAAACAGAGCACGTCCGACTATATTTCCGGACGCTTTGGTTGATTCGTCAAGCTCATTGCTGAATCTTTCGTTCAAAATTGTTATGATAAAGAGAGTAGCAAGGAGTGGTGTGTTTGGCAAAGAAAATTATGGTTGTGGATGATGAGCCGTCAATTGTGACGCTTCTATCCTTTAATCTGAAAAAATCAGGATATGATGTTCTTACTGCAACAAACGGTACGGATGCTTTGCAGCTTGCAAGAGATACACGACCGGATTTGATCGTGCTTGACTTGATGCTTCCAGGTATGGACGGTATGGATGTGTGCAAACAGCTACGCCAAGAGAAACAATTTATTCCGATACTGATGCTAACTGCCAAAGACGATGAATTTGATAAAATACTTGGTTTGGAATTAGGTGCCGATGACTATATGACCAAACCATTCAGCCCGCGTGAAGTAGTGGCTCGTGTTAAGGCCATCTTAAGGCGTACTGAACTTGGCAAGCAAGAACAAAATGAAGTACTTGCAATCGGTGACTTAAAAGTATATCCGAATAATTTTGAAGCGGTTTTTAAGGGCGATGAAATGGTTCTGACACCTAAGGAGTTTGAACTCTTGGTCTATATGATGGAGCATAAAGGCAGAGTTCTGACGCGTGAACAATTACTTAATGCAGTATGGAACTATGATTTTGCTGGTGATACCCGGATTGTTGATGTTCATGTCAGCCATCTCCGCGAAAAAATTGAAGATGTAACGCGAAAACCGCTATATATTAAAACAGTTCGAGGGTTGGGTTATAAATTTGAAGAGCCAAAGATTTGATACAAGAATTTGGATGCGGTGGGGATTTGTTCTCGCTTGTTTGTTTTTTATCGTCTATGTTTCAAACGAAGTCATACAAGTGGCTCTTCTTCACGACGATCAGCGAACAATGAACGCCCGCGCCAATTCGATCGAATCGATCGCTGTTCTTCGTGGGCAGGTTCCGCCGGCTGAATATGAATCGGCTATTTCTCAATTTGCCAAAAAGGAACAGATAAAGATTTCACTTTATAACGAAGACCGGAAGCTGATCTTTGCTACAGCAGGCAAAGAGAAGAATACGCTTGATCTGATGGATGGTATGCATCAATCGGGCGATTCTTTAGTGTACATAAAAAAAATGAAATCAGATAGTGAAGCTATCGGTTATTTAAAAATTACCGGACTTAAAACTGTGATCGTCGGTCTTGATTTAGTCTATTTCTTTTTTGTTGTGGCCGGTATCGCGGTACTTGCCTATCGAGATCATTTAGTGCGATCTTATTCAATGCCAATACGGTTTGCCGCCAGAATGGCTGAGAACCTTCTCGAAGGTTCTTATAATATGATTGCTTCGGATCAAGCAAAACGTGAAAGTATACTTCGTCTTAACTTAGCAATGAATCGTATCTCAGATGCGATGCACGAGCTTAATCGATCCTATACTCGCCAACAAGACAGTATGTCCACTTTGATTGAAAATATAGGAAACGGTTTGCTATTCATTGACGGTGTCGGGCGTATAAATTATGTCAACCAAACATTTAAAGAAGACTTTCAGACGAGTGCATCACATTGGGAACTCGCCGATTATCATGAGGTGGTTCCTTATGAGGAAGTTCGGGAACTTATCGATGAGGCTTTCGAGACAAAAGAAAAGTTAAAGCGTCAGCTGCATCTTTCCGTCCACATCGAACGGAAACATTTTGATGTTTCATGTGCACCTGTTCTGAATAAGCACAATAAGGTAAGAGGAATCGTAGTTGTTTTTCACGACATCACTGCGATCAAAAAACTGGAGAATACGCGTAAAGATTTTGTTGCCAATGTCTCTCATGAACTAAGAACACCAGTCACATCGCTGATCGGGTTTGCAGAAACGCTGATTGACGGAGCAAGAGACGATAAGGAATTGGAAGACCAATTTTTGCATATTATGCTCCATGAAGGACGGCGCCTGCAGAGCTTGATCACTGATTTACTTGAACTGTCGAAGATTGAGCGAGAACATTTCAAGCTTCAAATGAGTCAAGTTTCATTAAGTAATGTGCTGGATAGTGTGTTGTTCATGCTTAAAGAAAAGGCGGACGCTAAAGATATTCACCTGAGACATGAGCAAGGCGATGAAGGTATTATTATGGGCGACTCATTTCGTATTCGTGAGATTATGATTAACCTCATTTCCAACGCGATTTCATATACACCGGAAAATGGCGATGTTTCCGTTTCGATTCACGAACGTGATCAGGAGACAGATTTCATCGTCGCTGATACAGGAATGGGAATCGAAAAAGATCAGATACCTCGTATTTTTGAACGCTTTTATCGTGTAGATAAAGCTAGGAGCAGAGACTCGGGAGGTACAGGTCTGGGACTTGCGATAGTCAAGCATCTCGTTGAGGCACATGGAGGACAAATCCATGTGGACAGCGAACTTGGGAAAGGGTCGACGTTCACGATCACCTTTAAAAAATCCCCATATCTAATTGGATAAATAACCTGTGTTGCTTTAGAATATAAGAATAAGCAACACAGGTTTTCTTTTGCTTTCAGGAGGAACATGATGAAAAAATTAGTTTTAATTGACGGAAATAATGTTGTATACCGCGCTTTTTTTGCTTTGCCGCTGCTTAGCAATAATCAAGGCATGTACACCAACGCAGTCTACGGTTTCACGATGATGTTAATGAAAGTTATTGAGGAAGAACAGCCCACTCATTTGCTTGTTGCTTTTGACGCAGGCAAGACGACGTTCCGTCATGAAACCTATAAAGAATATAAAGGCGGTCGTCAGAAGACGCCACCGGAATTATCACAGCAATTTCCGCTTGTACATCAATTGCTCGACGCAATGGCAATCAAACGCTATGAACTTGACAATTACGAAGCAGATGATATTGTCGGGACGCTTGCCAGAAAAGCCCATCATGATGGATTCGAAGTTCGAATTGTGACAGGGGACAAAGACTACCTTCAGCTTGTTGATGAAGATGTTCGGGTGTCATTGATACGCAAAGGTATTACTGATACCGTTGATTATGATGCAGACAAAGTACGCGAACGCTATGGAATCGACCCGCGGGAAGTTATTGACCTAAAGGGGCTCATGGGCGATGCATCAGACAATATTCCCGGTGTTCCCGGTGTCGGAGAAAAAACAGCAATCAAACTTCTTAAGCAGTTTAAAACCGTTGAGGGCGTTTATGATCATATTGATGAAGTGTCAGGTAAAAAGCTAAAAGAAAAGTTGGAATTAAATAAAGATCAGGCATTGCTGAGTAAACGAATTGCAACGATTGACAATGATTCGCCTATAGAAGTGACGACCGATTCATGCGCATATACACATGAATTTAACGATCAATTGAAAGATTTATTCCGTGAGTTAGGCTTCCAATCTCTTCTTGATAAATTAGATGCAAATGGATCGGATCAAAGTGAAACAGAGGCTGTGGCTATTTCTGTTCACACCGTGACCGAATTTTCATCAGAGCAACTTGTTTCACCAAGTGCGCTGATCGTTCAAATGCTTGAGGAAAACTATCATTACGGCGAAATCAATGGTTTTGCTGTCGCAAACGACACAGGTACATATTTTATTGATACCGAAGACGCACTGAAAGACGAATGCTTCCGCAAGTGGCTGGAAGATCCCAAACAGAAAAAGGTGCTTCTTGACAGCAAACAGGCCGAAGTTGCCTTGAAATGGCGCGGTATTTCGCTAAAGGGCATTGCTTTTGATGTCCGTTTAGCCACCTATTTGATTGATTCATCAGAAGCAGGACAAGACTTGGCACTTCTTGCCACAAAACGCGGTATTTCTAATATTGAAACCGACGATGCTTTCTATGGAAAAGGTGCGAAAAGAAAGATACCTGAAGGAGATGGGCAAGCGCAGCATCTTGGCAGAAAGGCAGCGGCGCTGCTGCAGTTGGAACCGAAATTGATTCAGGAACTGAATGAGAATAAGCAGAAAAAATTGCTTTTTGATCTAGAGCTGCCGCTTGCACGAGTACTTGCACAGATGGAATTTACAGGGATCCGAGCAAGCAGTGAAACCTTGAAAGCTATGGGCGATGAGCTTGACCGAACGCTGAATATTATTGAACAGGATATCTATTCGATGGCAGGTGTAACCTTCAATATTAATTCACCGAAACAGCTGGGTGAAATTTTATTTGAGAAACTGATGCTTCCGCCGGTCAAGAAAACGAAAACAGGCTATTCAACTGCAGCAGATGTTCTTGAAAAGCTGCGCGGCCGACATGAAATTATTGACAAAATTCTGGATTTTCGTCAGTTAGGCAAATTAAAATCAACGTATGTAGTGGGCCTGCTCAAGGTCATCAATCCGGAAACGGGACGAGTGCACACGTGTTATAACCAGGCGTTAACACAAACCGGAAGACTCAGTTCGACCGATCCGAACTTGCAGAACATCCCGATTCGACTTGAGGAAGGCAGAAAAATCCGCAAAGCATTTCTTCCAAGCGAAGACGGCTGGCAGATTTTCTCTGCAGACTATTCACAAATTGAACTGCGCGTCTTGGCACATATTGCTGATGACGAAAACTTGAAACAGGCATTTATTGATGGTATGGATATCCATACGAAAACGGCGATGGACGTATTCGGCGTCGAAAAGGACGAGGTTACCTCACTAATGCGCCGTCATGCGAAAGCAGTCAACTTCGGCATTATTTACGGAATCAGCGATTATGGGCTTTCGCAAAACCTTGGAATCACTCGAAAAGATGCTGCTCGATTTATTGAAAAATACCTGCAAAGCTATCCGGGTGTTCACCAATATATGGAGAATATTGTGAAGCAGGCGAGATCAGAAGGATATGTGACAACACTGCTCAACCGTCGTCGCTATTTGCCCGACATCAACAGTCGCAATTTTAACAGCCGAAGCTTTGCTGAACGCACAGCGATGAACACGCCGATTCAGGGCAGCGCGGCCGATGTAATTAAGAAGGCAATGATCGTCATGGATCAACGGCTTAAAGAAGAAAAACTCAAATCGCGAATGCTGCTTCAGGTACACGATGAGTTGATCTTTGAGGTGCCAGAGCAAGAACTAGAAACGATGAGCAAACTTGTGCCCGAAGTCATGGAACATGCGATTCAATTGAGCGTTCCGCTAAAGGTTGAGCGTTCCTATGGACCAACTTGGTATGATGCAAAATAAAGTCGCAGCACAGGTGTTGAGGGGGAAGTCGTTTGCCGGAATTACCAGAAGTGGAAACTGTGAAGAGAACGTTGAATGAGCTTGTTATTGGAAAAACGGTGAAAAGTGTTGACGTACGCTGGCCGAATATTATCCGTCGACCAATAGACATTAATCAATTCAAAGCTCAATTGATTGGGGAAACGCTGACGGATGTGCAGCGTCGCGGAAAATTTTTGCTGCTTGATTTCGATGATCTTGTCCTTGTATCACATCTGAGGATGGAAGGGCGATATCGCTTGGATCCGGAAAGTGAGCCACTTGATGCTTATACTCATGTGATCTTTCACTTTACCGATAATACTGCACTTCGTTATCGGGATGTTCGCAAATTCGGCACCATGCATCTTTTTGATAAAGGTGATGAATGGAATCATCTGCCGCTTTCAAAGCTTGGTCCCGAGCCGCTGTCCTCAGATCTGACCGAAGAATATCTTGCGGCTGCCTGCCGAAATACAAAGAGAACGATAAAACAAGTGCTACTTGATCAGACCGTTCTTGTCGGACTTGGGAATATTTATGTTGATGAATCCTTATTTAAGGCTGGTGTTCACCCGACGACTGTCGCTTGCACACTAACTGGCGATCAATTGAGTCGAATTATAAAGGCAATTGTTGAGACATTGAGTGAAGCCGTTAAGCAGGGCGGCAGCACAATCCGCACGTTTGTGAACAGTCAAGGTCATATGGGACTTTTTCAACAGCAATTAAATGTGTACGGAAGAACGGGTGAGCCTTGCATACGTTGCGGCACGCCAATTGAAAAAATAAAAGTTGGCGGACGCGGGACACATTTTTGCCCGGTTTGCCAACCAAGAGGTTCGAAAAAATGAAGAAAATCGGAGTGACAGGCGGGATCGCAAGCGGGAAAAGCACCATTTCACACTGGCTGATACAACACGGCTACCCGGTTATTGATGCCGATAAAATCTCGCGTGAGATCGTTGTTCCGGGAGAACCAGCGCTTGCAAAAATCGCTGAACATTTTGGAGAAACGATGATTTTGCCGACAGGTGAACTGGATCGGAGAAAATTGGGTGCTCTTGTCTTTCAGGACAGCATTAAACGTCATCAATTAGATGAACTTCTACATCCCATCATTCGTTGTCGGATGAACGAAACACTGGATCAACTTGAGAAACAAGGTGCCCGTGTTGTTTTTTTGGATATTCCGCTCCTGTATGAAAACGGCTTGGAATCTTGGGTTGATCAGACTTTGGTTGTAGCTGTGACTGAAGAAAATCAGTTGCATCGGCTCATGTCCAGAAATAAATTGACTGAGCATCAGGCGCGTGCACGTATCGCTTCGCAAATCCCGCTGCTTGATAAAGTGAAAAGAGCAGATGCAGTGATTGACAATAATGGTTCGATTCAGGAGTCTGAAGCTCAGCTTCGCCGTTTGCTGCGCCGCTGGTCTATTTTGGATGAGACATGAGCATAACTTGCCTGCCTTTTCATAAGTTGCCATGTAGGATACAATAGATTTATCGAAAACAGCGAATGGAGTGAAAAGAAAAATGCGCTGTCCAAGCTGTAAACAAATGGCGACGAAAGTGCTTGACTCCCGTCCCGTTGACAATGGACGGGCGATACGCAGACGTAGAGAATGTGAGCTATGTCATCACCGTTTTACGACCTTTGAAAAGGTGGAGGAAACTCCTTTAGTGGTCGTAAAAAAGGGAGAAACGAGAGAAGCCTTCAGTCATGAAAAAATGCTGCGCGGACTTATAAAAGCCTGCGAAAAACGCCCGGTTCCCCTTGAACGGCTCGAACAGCTCGCAAATCATGTGGAAAAGAAGCTTCGCGATGATGGACGTTCGGAAGTGAACAGCCATGAGATCGGCGAACTTGTGATGAATGAATTAGCAAAAGTGGACGAGGTTGCTTATGTCCGGTTTGCTTCAGTGTATAGACAGTTTACGGATATTAATGTATTCGCCAAGAAGATCCAGGAATTGAAAGATCAATTAGAGAAAGAAAAGAAAAGCAAGAAGTAAGAGATTGAGGAAGGCCGACGAAGAACGGATCCTTGATTTCTGCGCAACAGACGCAGAATGGGGGAATGAACATGATGCAGTCATGGAAAGAAGTGCTGCCCGGAGATCATTATCATGTACTGACGAATGGACTGCTTCATCCTTTTGACCAGAGGATTATTACATGCCTTTACCAGCCTCTGATCGGCATCGATGCGGCGAGTATGTACTTTACATTTTGGCAGGAAATTGATGATACGGAGGAATTTTTGACGCATCATCATCTCATGGGATCGATGAACCTGCCATTGGATCGAATACTTAAAGCAAGAAAAAAATTAGAGGCCGTCGGGCTGCTGCAAACCTTGAAGAAAAAGGGAGCAACCCCCGGCCGATTTGCCTATTATCTTGAGCCGCCTCTGACACCGGATTTATTTTTTAAAGACGGTTTTTTAAATTTATTTTTATATCGTCAGGTTGGTCCGAGAGAGTATAAACGATTGAGCAGCCTTTTTGAAAGTAAATCGATCAGCACGGATGACTATGAAGATGTATCCGCTCATTTTGACGAAGTGTTTCAGTCATTGCCGTCTGCAGAAACAACAGATGAAAGGCTAAATACGGCCTCAAACGGATCTTGGGTCATGCGGTCGGAAACCCCTAAGGTCCGTTTCAGCAATCACTTTGATTTTAAGAAAATGCTGACGTATCTCTCTGATGCGATCCTTAGCGAAGATGCGCTGACTGATGAGGTGCGGCTCGCCATTGATAAGCTGGCGTTCGTCTATCAGACTGAGCCCTATGATATGAGCCGTGCGGTGCAGTCCGCAGCACTGCATACAGGCACGGTTGACATCTCCGCATTGCGAAAAGAAGTACGCGACTTTTATTTGCTTGAGCATGGCTCGGACGAGATGCCTGCTCTTTATGAGCGAACACAGCCACATGAAGAGCGGAAGATTGTGGACAGAGAGCCGCAGAACGCAGAGGAACAGCTGATTGCATGGTATGAACGGAACTCGCCCTATCAATTGCTTGAAGCGCTTGGACAGGGAAGCAAGCCGGCAGCACCCGATTTACGTTTAATTGAAAACCTGATGTTCGATACAAAACTGAATCCCGGAGTAATCAATGTATTAATTGACTACATTTCTCAGGTGAACGATCATAATCTTAATAAATCATTTGTGGAGAAGGTTGCTGCGCAATGGGCAAGGGCAAATGTGCGGACGGTGCCCGAGGCAATGGCTTACGCACGCGAAGAGCAAAGGAAACGAGAGCAACAGAAGAAAGGCAAGGCATCAGGGCAAGCGCAAAGTACACGACGGACAAGAAAATCATCTCAGAATGAGCATCATGAGGTCGTTCCAGAATGGATGAAGAATCCGAAACAACCGGAACAACAATCCAAGGATGACGACGAAGCTGTAAAACAGAGAGCAAAATGGCTTGAGGATTACTTAAATAATATATGAACATGTAGATAAGGGAGGAGCGTTTGGATGGAACCGATTCATTCTTTTTTCAAAGATTTAGCCGCTCAGCAGGCGATGCAAGAAAAATGGGATCAGCTTTCGGGTGCGCTTAAGAATAATCCGGCTATCCGTCAATTCGCTGAAAAAAATCCGGAGATCAGTTCGGCTGCGTGGACAAGAAGCTTGTCGCGACTTTATCAATTTGTCTCGGAACAGAAGCATTGTGCGCATTGTCCCGGACTGGACCAATGTCCAAATATGATGAAGGGATATCGGCCGCAATTAGTAAATGATAAGGGCACACCTTCGCTGACCTTCTCACCTTGTCCTCTGCTTCACGAACGCGAATCAAAAGAGCATCAGAGCGAATTAATTCGAAGCTATTACGTGCCTAAAGATATTTTAAGCGCCACATTTGCTACGCTTGACAAGGGAGAAGGCGGACGCCAAGAGGCTATTCTTGCAGCGGGCGAGTTCGTTAAGGACTATTTAGCTGATCCTGCCGAGACTAAGGGACTTTATCTATGCGGACAGTTCGGGATCGGGAAAACATATCTAATGGGTGCAATCATGAATCGATTGGCCGAACGGCGCCATATTGCTTCGCTTATTGTCTATGTTCCCGACTTTTTCAGAGAAATAAAAAGTGCGATACAAGATAATACGGTTGATGCTAAGCTTGACGTTCTGAAAAAAACTCCGGTTCTGATTCTTGATGATATCGGAGCTGAAACCATTACGCCATGGGTGCGCGATGAGGTGCTCGGCAGCATTCTTCAATACCGAATGATGGATCATTTGCCGACACTATACACGTCCAACTTTAATTATGATGAATTGGAAGACCATTTTTCTTATTCACAGAAAAGCGGCATTGAGAACGTCAAAGCGAAGCGGCTGATGGAACGGATTCGCCATTTTACGAAGCTTGTCAAAATGGAAGGCTCTAATCGTCGATAAAAATTATGTTCAGGGTTCAGAACAATTGCTTTGAAAAAACAGCACTAAGATTTAGATATTAAAAATAATTTTTCAGTTGAAAGCATGAATGAGGACTTCCCCCCATATAGTCATAATATAAGTTGGGACGGGGAGGATGAACCATTGGAGATTGTTTTTGATACCCAGCAGGAGGCGGCAGATTTTTATCGCAGATTGCCTTCTTCCTTCAGACAAGTAACCGGTGTGCTGCTGATTAACAGCCGTTTAGCCGTTTTTCCGGAGAAAACGGTAGATTATAAAGAGTTTGCCCAGTTAATTACGCGTTATATTATCGAAGAACATGAAAAAGATTGGATCATGACCATTATTAAACGCTATTATTATTTCACCGAGCCGGAAGAACAGGTGGCTATTTTAAATATTGTTTCGGCTATTTTTGCCGGTGAGAAGAATGACTTGCCTCAGATGGATGCCCTTCAGGATCGGCGCGAAACGATTATGGAATCATTGGAAGGTATTCTGAAGGAACACAATTCTTTTTCCTTCGAATCCATTATTCGTTTTCGTTTGACTGCCTATAAAAAAGCATTGCGCCAATATGTCGAAATTGCGATTGATGAATATAAGCTGGAGCAAGAATATCAGGTTTTTATAGACAAGCTGAGACGCATTATCAGAGCATACAAACCGCTCTGTGAAAAAATTGAAGTTTATGATGAACATCCGTTTCGGTTGTTTGACGATCACCATCGACTGATTCGCAATGTACAATCGGTACGCTCTTTTTATCCGCTGTTGAAGCAATGGGGCATCGAGGCTGAGCCTTCCATCGTGCTATCCTTAATTGCGCTTGCACCGAAACAGGTGATTGTTTATACGGACCGACCGGAGCATGGGATGATGAAGACATTGCACCGTGTGTTCGAGGATCGTGTCTGTTTTGTTCACTCAACGCTGCATCTGAGCAGTGAAAATCGAGTGTCCCAATAATGAGAATGAGTATTGATTAAAGAATTAGTTTGCCTATTCTTCATTTTCAGGTTTACAATGAAACATTTACCATATATAATGAAAGAGCAAAAAACGAATTGAAAGGAGGTCATCAAGACATGATGACACTTGGAATGAACGTTGCCGTATCATCAATTGAATATACTGTCCGGGTGACCTTAACGAATTCCTTATTGCGCTAACAATGATGAGTATATGATTAGTATAAAATAAGAACGGATCCGCAGGTCTCGAATGACTGCGGTCTTTTTATGCTCTTTTTTGACCGTACCGGCATTGTCGTTACGGTCTTTTTTTTGCCTTTTGGGTGTAAAGCTCAGCGCTTAGCGCTCCGCTTTTATATAAACCATTCTTGCCCTCGGGCATGCGCAGCATGGCTCCGAGCGGTTAAACCAACAACTAAAATGAAAGGATGAAGACTATGTCAACAGCAACTGCACATTTAAGTATGCCGATTGAAGCAAAGGAATTTTTCAATGAAAGACCAATAAATAGGGAGGGAGGTCATACCATGATGAAATTCAATTTATTTGCATTGACCTTTACGATTACGGTCAGAAGACCAAGACCGTTGCGTGAACGCTATGAAGATCGTAGGCGTATTGACGCGCTGAGAAATAAGATGCTTGACAAACGTTTTGAATATGAACGATACATCCGATAATCAATCAAAAAAATAATGAGGAGGAGATTTAAATGATGATCAACATGACTTCAGCAGTTCGCGGACGTTTCGGAAAGGGTACACAATTCCTTTGACTGCGCTCTGCTTTGATTGGTCGAATTGATGTGGTACGATGAAAGAAAAAGGGAGCGCGTGTTGATGAAGAAATTTCTCGTATTGCTTGCAGAAGGATTTGAAGAGACGGAAGCAGTAACAGCGGTCGATGTACTTCGTCGAGGCGGAGTTAAGGTTGTTCTTTGTTCACTTGCCCCGACCTTGCTCGTTGAAGGTTCAAGAAATATTGTCGTCAAAGCAGATGTGAGCATTGATAGTGATGGTTTGCACAATTTTGATGGGATCTACCTTCCGGGTGGCGTTAAGGGTGCGACGACTTTGCGCGACGATGAACGTGCTCAGAAGCTGATTCGTTCCTACAAAAAGAATGGGAAACTCGTTGCTGCTATTTGCGCCGCTCCGATTGCTTTGGAACGTGCCGGAGTGCTGAAAGGCGAAACGGCAACAAGCAATCCGGACTTCAAGGACCATATTAAAGATGCGACATATAGCGAGGATCCTGTGGTTGTTTCGGGAAAAGTTATTACATCTCGAGCTGCAGGAACAACGCTGCCAATCGGTCTTGAAATACTGCGTCAGCTTGGATTGGAGAAAGAAGCAGAGAAAGTCAGCCATGACATGCTGTTCGATTTTCTAATGAAAAATTGTGAAAAAGTTCATTCTTAAAGCAAAGTAAAACTTGCAATAAGGATTCAGACATGATATAGTAATTGAGGAATTGACAATGAGTAAAGCAGAGGCGCCCGGCTTCTCACCTGTTCGACGCAGAAATGCTGTTGCCAGGTATGAATTAAGGAATAAATAGTCAATACGGGCGTTTTCACGCCCGTATTTTTGTTTGCTCACTTAGCCAGCGATTTGCTCAAATTTATTTGGAGGTGGCTCAATATTAGCAAAGATATGATTGTCAACGAAGGTATTCGTGCGCAGCAGGTTCGTCTGATTGGTCAGAACGGAGAACAGGTCGGCATTAAGTCGAAAGCAGAAGCACTAGCTATGGCTCACAATGTGAATCTTGACTTGGTGATGGTTGCTCCCGGCGCTAAGCCTCCGGTTTGCCGAATCATGGATTACGGCAAATTCCGGTTCGAACAACAGAAAAAAGAACGTGAAGCGCGAAAGAACCAGAAAGTCATCAGTTTGAAAGAAATTCGGCTTAGTCCGAGTATTGAAGAACATGACTTTAATACGAAAATGCGCAATGCCAAGAAATTTCTTGAAAAAGGCGATAAAGTAAAAGCTTCCGTACGATTCAGGGGTCGTGCAATCACGCACTCTAATCTTGGACGGCAGGTGCTGGAAAAACTCGCTGAGGAATGTGCAGATATCAGTGTTGTCGAGGCAAAGCCGAAAATGGAAGGACGCAGCATGTTTCTTGTGCTTGCGCCAAAAGCCGAGAAGTAATACAGCAATTTAACGGAACAGCTCTATTAGCGATTTCGGCTGCTATTAGATGCTGATCTTACTAGGAGGATTCTTTTTATGCCAAAAATGAAAACACACAAAGGTGCCGCAAAGCGTTTCAAGAAGACAGGTACCGGCAAGTTCAAACGGGAACACGGCTTCACGAGTCATATGTTCAGCCACAAGTCGAATAAGCAGAAACGCAACCTCGACAAGAGCACGATTGCAACATCAACTCTAGCTAAGAAGCTCAAGAAAATCATCAACAACTGATTCTAAACAATGTACTAAGATTTATTTTCTATGCCGTCACGGTACAGCCGGGCGGTTTATTCCAGGAGGTTTTTACAATGGCAAGAGTTAAAGGCGGATATGTGACTCGTCGCAGACGCAAAAGAGTACTTAAATTAGCAAAAGGTTATTTCGGCGCAAAACATAAATTATTCAAAGTTGCACAACAACAGGTCTTCAAATCCCTGTCTTATGCATACCGTGACCGCCGTCAAACGAAGCGTAACTTCCGCAGACTGTGGATTGCGCGTATCAACGCTGCGGCACGTATCAACGGCTTGTCTTACAGCAAGCTGATCAATGGCTTGAAGGTAGCAGGCATTGAAGTAAACCGCAAGATGCTGGCTGATCTCGCCATTCATGACGAAGCAGCATTTGCAACACTCGCAGAAAAAGCTAAAGCAGTCGCTAAATAAGAGCGATTGAATGAATAAACACCCCCGCATGCCTATTGGTGCATGCGGGGGTGTTGTTTGTTGTATAGGAAATAGGTACGAGAGATTGATCTAATCTGTTGAGCGATGAGAAAAAACCAGAATGCTCGATAAACTTATGAGAGCGTTCAATAATGGGAATAAGCTTACCCAAGTAATCTCGATTTCCGAGGATCTTCTCGGTAATACTGCGCCTGGGCATTCCACAGCTTATAATACTGACCGTTTATGTCTTGAATCAGTTGGTCATGGCTGCCGTTTTGGATCAGTTCGCCTTGATCGAAGACAAGAATATGATCGCAGAAGCGGCATGAAGAGAGCCGATGTGAGATATAGATCGCAGTTTTATCACTGGCAATTTCCTTGAATTTTGAATAGACTTCAAACTCAGCAACAGGGTCCAATGCTGCAGTTGGCTCATCAAGAATAACGAACGGGGCGTCTTTATAGAGTGCGCGAGCAATGGCAATTTTCTGAGCTTCTCCACCGGAAATCTCAACACCGTCAGCGTCTATTTTATAGAGTGGTGTATCCAGACCTTTGCTCATTTTACGGATTCGATCGCCAACGCCCGCCTTGTCAAGACATTCCATTGCGCGTTCTTTGTCGTAATGCACGTCTGCTGCAACGTTTTGCCCGGCGGAAAAAGCAAACAGTTTAAAGTCTTGGAAGACCACAGAGAAAAGCCGAAGATATTCGATGTAGTCGTATTTCTGAATGTTAATGCCGTTGAGCAGAATCTCGCCTTCCTGCGGATCATAGAGTCGGGTAAGCAGCTTGATAAAAGTTGTTTTTCCTGAACCGTTGCGACCAACCACAGCGAAATGCTCGCCTATTTTCAGTTTGAGTGACAGATTTTTCAAAGCGTAGGTTTCAGAGCCCGGATATTTAAAGGACACATTGCGGAATTCAATCTCATATTCATTATCATTGCGCTTCTCAACAGGTAGGCTGCCTTGGTACTTTGGGTTCGGCGTATCAAGAAAATTGAAATAGAGCTCAACGTAATCAATATCCTGCCAAATGTCGGTTGCCGAAGTAATCAGTTCAGAAAAGCCAGTAGTGAATTGACTGATCGCGCCGACATACTGTACAACCGAACCAATACTGATTAGTCCAACCAGCGCTTTCATACCGACGAAAAGATAGACAAATCCGCTGATCAGTGAAGAAATAGCAGCGCTGATTCCCCAGAAACGGCTTTGACGCTTAGACATCTCAATACCGAAGAGACGCATACTTTGCTGTCTAAAATCAGCATAGGCTTTTCCAATCAATTTTTGTTCTTGATAAATTCTTATATCCTTCCCTAATTGATGATCGCGCATTAGATTGCCGTAAAAGCTAAACGCGCGATTAATGATCATCATGCCGTCCATTTTATGAAATACCCATTTGCTGAAGCGAGCGTTTGATATGACAGAATAGATGGACGAAGCAAAGACTAGCCCAAGAAACAGCAAAGACAGCCAAGGTGAATCCAACAAAGAATCCGAGTGCGTTGAAAAGGCCCAGAACAGCGGAAAGGAAAGAATAACAGCAAAAACAACGATGCAAAGGTTAGAAATAAACAAGCTCGTCAATTCAGGAAGCTGCCAGATTCCTCGCATATTCATGTTGGCACCTTCATCAATTTTCTGCTTCTTCAAGTGAAAATCGGGTTTTTCTACATTTTCAAAATCGGTGTTCAGAATCAATTGATCCATCTCAAATACACCGAAGTAATTCAAACGAAATTCGCCCGTATCCTTTATGTGTTCCATCGCTTTTTGCAGCAGATAAACGATTAAGTTCAATACAATTGCTGCTCCGGTCAGCCATGCAAGATGAATCACGGAGCGCGAGCCAAACAATTCATCAATAATCCGGGCGGTTAAATAAATGGTGATGAATGGACTGAACGCTTTGAGCAGCGCGCCAAAAGCAACGGCTGGCAGCAGGGAAGGCACCTTGGATTGAATAAATCCCATCCCACGCCATAAATAATGCCATTTCGTTTTGAATTTTGATTGCTGAGTGCTGGTTTTCAAAGCTGCTCGCCTCCTATCACTTCTCCGTGAAGCTGATCTTGATAATAATGACTTTGAATCGCAAAAAGCTGCGCATATTTTCCGCCTTGTCTCATTAGTTCGTCATGTGTGCCGATTTCAGTAATTTTTCCGTCAGAAAGAAAAATAATCCGATCGCAAAAGCGTGTGCTCGACAGACGATGGGAGATAAACAGAGAGGTCCGTCCTTTAGTTAACGTCCCATAACGCTCGTAAAGATCATTTTCGGAGATGGGGTCAAGCGCCGCAGTCGGTTCATCGAGAATTAGGATCGGCGACTCTTTATACAGAGCGCGTGCCAGCAGCATTTTTTGTAGTTCACCGCCGGAGAACTGTACTGCGTGTTCATGGACCTCTTTAACCATCATTGAGTCTAAGCCTTGTTCGAGGCTGTCCATTTTCTCTTTGAAACCCGCTAATTGCAGACAACGCTCCATTTTCTCCTCATCAATTGCTTCATCAAGCTTTGGCGCGATATTACGTGCAATCGAAACCGGCAAAATATGAATGTCCTGAAAAACAGCCGTAAACAGTTTGTAGTAATCATCACGATTAAAGGAAGTCATATCTTTTCCGTTGATCAAAATGTGACCGGATGTCGGCTGGTAGAATCCGCACAATAATTTAATGCAGGTTGTTTTTCCGGCGCCGTTCAAGCCGACAAGCGCCATTTTTTCTCCTGCATCGATATGAAGACTGACATCATCGAGAATTTTCCGATCATTTCCAGGATAGGAAAAGGATACATGGTCGAAGGTGATCGAGCAGGGCCAGCTGTTTTTAGGCGGAAGCGGCAGCCCCTCATCACGGTTGGATGTATCCTCCATATTCAGATAATTGCGGACATCACAGATTTCTAGACTCATATGCTGTACTTTTGCCAGTTGTTCGGTCAAACTGGTCAGCCAAGTGGAAAAACCGGCGATCGTTCCAAAATAAAGAGTGAAATTGGCAACCGTCAAATGTCCATTCAGCACGAGATAAATCAGATAAGCGTAAGCAACACCATCGCGGCAAAGTGCCATGACGCCGACGGCACCATCTGAAAAATAGTGGCGCAGCGCGATACGTTTATGCCAAATGGTTCGGTCGTTCATCAGTGTGTCAAATCGTTCACTGAACCAGTGTGTGATTTGGTAAAGACGTAGATCTTTACCGGTCGAATAGTCGTCGCATTCCCGAATCAGATAGTCCAGTTTGTTTTCAACGGGTGTCCAGTCGTCTTTATGTACATGTTCATAGACTTGTGCATGACGAGAGAAAAGGAATCCAACAATTGCGGTGAACAGCAGAAAAGCAATGACTAACGGATTCAACGTGGCGAGTACCCCGCCATAAAGGATTATTCCGAAAATATTGGCGGCAAGTGTTACTAAAGCCATAATGATCGCTTCTGTTCCCTTACGATTACCATTTGTAGCCTGATGTGCCTTTTCCAGCTTGTTCTGTCCTTCAGGGCTCTCAAGGTTGCCATAATCCGTATCCATCATCTTCCGCTGCATGAGTACGATGTAATTGATTCGATTATGGTTGACGTTCCATTGTAGCCAAGCATCAAGTGAACGTCCAACAACATTGCAAATCATGATGGCAAGTGTCATGAAAGCGATCACTGTGGCAAAATGCAAAGGGCTTACTTTTTCGGTCAAACTGTCAATCACGAGCTTTGGCATCAAGATACCGAGAAAAGGCAGAAGTACCAGAAAAGGAACGCGCGCAACCGAAGCGAAAAACAGCTTTTTATTCCAACGCCACATATTTTTCAAAACGAAGCCGACATTTTGTATTGTCGAATAACTCGGGTTTTGCTCTGTTTTTTTCACAACACATCAACTCCTTCATGGCTATAAACTAGCACAGAAATCGTTTCAAAAATAAAATCGTGCACGAATGGCACGAAATGAGACACGAATGGTTAAAAACTATTGCATGAAACGAACACATTAGATCTTACTGCGATCCCTCCCTAGTTATAGGGGAGCACAACTTAGTTCTATCTGCTTCCTCTCCCTTGTTACAAAGGAAGCACAACATAGTTCCATCTGCGACCCCTCCATAGCTAAAGGGGGAGCATGATCTCTGTGGCAAACACACCGGGCTCGTTTTGGCGATTTAGGTAGCCGTCATATTTTTTAACTAAAGTGTCGATGCGCATCAGACCGAATCCATGGCCGTCGCCTTTAGTGGTTAGGTAGCGCCCAATGCTTATTTTCTTAAGCATTTCCGGGGCCGAGTTTGTAACGGAAAGGTAGAGCTGCTTTTTAAACACACCGATATAGATGCGGATAAACGGTTGATCTTCGTTGTGCAGCTCTCGACAACCTTCAAGCGCGTTATCGAGCAAATTGCCGATGATGATGCACAGATCGACTTCGTTTACAGAGAGCTTTTCCGGAACTTGGGCTTTAGCATTTACTTTAATATTACTGCTTGCAATCAGTGAAAGCTTGCTGTTCAGAATCGCGTCTAGCTTAATGTTGCCGGTCTTAATCACTGTATCAACAGTTTCTAGATCATTGTCCAGCATGTCTAAATAGGATTTGAGTTCATCCATTTGATCAAGAGCAAGATGGGCTTTCATCGTTTGGATGTGGCTGTGGTAGTCATGGCGCCAGCCGCGCATTTTGTGGTAGATATTCTGGACTTCATCATAGTGTTTGGCAAGCAGATCTTTCTGGTAGGTATCAAGCTGGCGTTCGCCTGCGCGCAGGGTTTGGCGGTGTGTGATGATTGCAGTTAGAACGATCAGAACAAGAGTAATCAGTCCGTAAATGAGATAATCGGTCACTGCTCGGTACCTCCTCTGAAAAAGCGGATAAACGCCTGGTTCACTGCTTGATAACGGCGTCTGCTAACCGGAATTTTCTTGCCGGTGTCCAAGGTAAGGCCTGTTTTGCGAAGCTGACTGATGTATTTTAATCCAACAAGATAGGAGCGATGCGGACGCACAAAGAGATGGGGATCAAGCTGTCGTTCGAACTGATCGATGCTCACTTTGACTTGATAGTGCTGCTCCGCCGTCGTCACGTCAATCGTATGAGCAAAAGCCTCAAGACAAAGGATGTCTTCTTGATTCACTCGGATCATCTCTCCGTTTTGTTCAATCAGCAGCGTTTTTTTCTGCTTAGTGACTTTTTTTGAAGCGCGATCGAGAACAGTAAAGAGTCTTTCCTCTTTCACTGGCTTGATCAGATAGTGCAATGCGGAGACTTCATAGCCTTCATCCATATAATCAGAGAAGCCGGTAATGAAGATAATCGCCAGCAGTTCATCACGCTCGCGAATTTTCCTGGCGAGTTCCATTCCATTTAAAACGGGCATTTGAATGTCCAGAAGCAGCGCGTCATAGCTCTGATCGGTACTCCAAGAGAAGAGAAATCCCTGTGCGTTTTCAAAGAGTTCGAGCATAAGAATCTTGTTGTTCTTTCTCGCCCATTCTTTTACGAGAGTTGCCAAGTATTCTCTTTGCGTTTTGTCATCATCACAGATTGCGATTTTCATTTTTTTCGACTCCGGAATCATCAATTAACTTGATTATACAGTACTATATTTTAATCAGCCAAGAGGCGTGGGAAGCAAATGAGATCCGCCTTGAGATGGAGTAGTCAGATTAACGCTTGACTGCCTAAAATGAAGGCTTTACCTTGAGCGTTTCCAATCAGTTGAAGGCAGGTTTAAAAAACAATGTAATAAACTTGGAAATTCTATTGTGCTCATTCTTGTTTCCCCAATATAATTAATTTATGTTGCAATAATTCATAAAGCAAAGATCTTACAGTTTACGTCAAAGGATGAAGCACAAGATCAATAAGAAATTACCAACACCTTGATTGGAGTGTTGATTTTGATTTTAAAAATTATCGGGATGCCATTGATGCAGCACGCGCATTGCACTATTTAATGAATAAGAAAAAGGATAATTTCTAGAAGAAAAAGAGCACAATAGTTGAAATGAATGGGTTAGTTAAAAAAGTTAATCTTGATCAAATAACAAGTATTTTTGAAACATAATTAAGCAGCGGCGGGGCGGTGATTTTACTATGGACACAATCGAAATTAGGCAGATTCATGACGATCATGAATGGCAAGAAGCGCTTGACTTATGGGTGAACGTTTTCCCGAAAAATCGGGCATTTTTTGAAGAAAGAATCCGGCTTGACCCAAATTGTCAGTCGTATCATACGTGGATTGCTAAGGTGAACGGACAAATGGCCGGAGCTGTTCAGATTTTCCCTTTTCCTCTTTCTTATCATGGGATGGAGCTTAAATGCGGAGGGATTGGAAACGTTGCGGCTTTGCCTAAGTATCGCGGGAGACATTTGATTCGCACCATTCTGAACCACCAGACGAAGTGGATGGCTGAACATGGCTACGATTTGTCTCTTTTATTTACCGGAATCAATTCGTTCTATGAAAAAGAAGGCTGGCAAACGCTGCCTATGGACGAACTGGTCATGGATGTTAGCCAGATTCCTGAGATGGCTGAGCGGCGGGAATGTCATATTCGACCTATTAACGAATGTGACTTTAATGCTGTACAAGAGATGTATCGGCACTTTATTGGGCCGCTTTGTGGTTCTAGAATTCGAACAGATGCGTACTGGAAAGGGCAGCTGGCATGGAATAAGAATCGCAAAGGCGCATTTTTGAATGCTTTTGACCATGATGAACTGGTTGCTTATCTCAGGTGGGAAGCATTCGGTGAAAATAAAATCGGATTGGTTGAATGCTGTTATTTGCCGGAGCATGAGGCGGCAGTTGCGTCGCTCGTGTATCATTTAAAAGAACATCTGGCACCGGAATGCAGTCTGATGGTGCAGATGCCGGAACACCATGCGCTCTGGAAGTTATTTCAAGAGTGTGGTGCTCGTATCGAGAACTATAACGGTGCAATGTGGAAAATTCTGCGTTTCCATAATTTTTTTCAGAAGATTGAACCGGTTCTTTCAGAGCGACTGATTCATTACACTGGGAACAAGACGTCACTATTGCTCAGAAGCGGAGACAATGAGCTGCTCGTTCATCTCATGAATGGGAAAGCGGAGATTGAAGTTCCGGGAGATTCAGTTACATACCAAACGTCAATTGAGCGGAGGCCAAGCGAATTGGTGAGCGATGTGCTGCTTGGCACCTCTGTGCAATCGGAAACCTATGCAGCACTGTTTCCTAAGAATGACTACGCTTTTTGGAAAACGGATCGATTTTAAGTAGTGTTCTATGCAAGAAAGTCCACTATAAAGGAATTGCCGCATGAAAAATCGGGAGCCAGAAGCCCCCGATTATTTCTTTACACCCCTTGTTCAAGTCGCGTGAGCATCTGATCGCGGAAGGCATTGTCCGATTTGTTCCAAAGAACTTCGAATAGAACGCCTAGTCCGGGAAGCATCTTTTCTTGACCGTCCTGAATAGCGTCAACGACTGTGTCTTGAAGCTGTTTCTTGTCGTTACCGGACAGATTGTGCAGGACTGCGCGGCGAATGTCTAAATCCATGAATAGGAGACCCCTTTCTGTGAGCATTTAAAGCTGGTGATATGGTATAGTATGGGTAGTAAACGGACAAATATGTACCGATTTTAAAGGGGCTCTTATGTGTGAGACGAATGGTGTCATTGCAAAATGAAAAAGTAAAACTATGGAAAAAGTTAAAAATAAGAAAGTGGCGTGATCGTGAGCAAAAATATTTGCTTGAAGGGCCGCATCTAGTGCAGGAAGCGGTTTTTTCCGCAAAACAGCAGATTAACGCGATCTTGATTGATGAAGCGTTTCATTTGCCGACGGATTGGCCGCTTGATTCGATTGAAGTTTTTCAGGTCACACATAAAATATTTACGGAACTGTCACAAACAGAGACACCTCAAGGCATTATCGCCGTGTGCGACATGAGTCAGGCAGCAGTTTCCCTGCGGTCCGGCCGCTACTTGCTCGTTGACGGTGTGCAGGATCCAGGAAATCTTGGAACGTTGATTCGAACTGCAGATGCTTTTGGCTTGGATGCTATCTATCTTGGCGACGGTTGTGTTGACGGATACAATGCAAAGACTCTGCGCTCTGCTCAAGGTTCCCATTTTCACCTGCCGGTCATTCACAAAAATTTATTCAGTCTTGCCGATGAGATGAAAGCACTGAATATTCCTTTATATGGTTCTTCACTGCACGGCGATGAACTTCATAAAGTTAAAGTAGCCAGCTCTCATTATGGCTTGGTCGTTGGCAATGAAGGCAATGGCGCATCACCCGAATTACTCGCACAGATGGATCAACAGGTGAAAATTCCGATGGCAGGTCGTGCGGAATCGCTGAATGTCGCTGTGGCATCAGGTATTTTACTGTATTGGTTGGAGTCGGGAGGACTTGCATAACGGATTGCAATTGACTATACTAGGAAAAGACTTAAAGAATGATTAGATTCATGGGTAATATGAATCCAAATAGATGTAAAAACCGTGATGGAGAATAGTAATTCGGTATCCGCCGTTCAGGGAGAGTGCGTCGTCGACTGAAAGCGTGCTTATGATACGGACTGAACGAATTCACTCTTGAGTTGCCGTTTGAACGCCGGCGGGCAGCCGGCCTAGGATTGGCCGGCATTCGCCGTTAAATGTTTTCGAGTGGGCTATTTGTTTTTTTTGAATGGTCAACAAGGGTGGTAACGCGACGCTTCGTCCCTTTTTAGGGGCGGGGCTTTTTTGGTTTTTTTAGAGGATGTTCAAAAAGTCCGGGAAAAAAGTAAGGAGGATCTTCTGCTAATGACGTGCACGTCATGTGCACAACGCAGAAGTCACCACATCCTGTGGAAGTTCTGTGTCAGCTGGTTTCTTTGCTCCTCACGTATTACAGGAGATCTTCGACTAATTACACTCACGTCCTGTGAGTAACGTCGAAGTCACTACATCCTGTAGCAGTACGTTCCGGTGCTCGAAACTGCACTTCCTTGATCTTCTCGGCCCTTTTTGTCCTCCTTTTTGAAAAGCTTCATTTAAAAAAGTTTGTGAAGGGATGAAGAACATGTTAAAAGAGAAACTGCTTGAGCTGCGCGAACAGGCTTTATCGAACATTGGTTCAGCAGATGGTCTGAAGGCGCTCCAGGAAGCACAGATCCGTTTTTTAGGCAAAAAAGGACTGATCACAGAAGTTATGAAAAGCATGGGCAAGCTTTCTGCTGAAGAACGCCCGATTGTCGGACAACTGGCGAATGAAGTACGTAAACTCATTGCCGCAAAAATTGAAGAAAAGAAAGCGGACTTGGAAGCAAAGCTGCTTGAGCTGAAGCTTGAGCATGAGAAAATTGATGTAACGCTTCCGGGAAGAAAAATAGCGACAGGCAGTCCCCATCTGCTCGCTTCAATTATTCAGGAGGTTGAGGATCTGTTTATCGGTCTTGGCTTTTCCATTGAAGAAGGCCCTGAAGTCGAACAGGATTACTACAACTTTGAAGCGTTAAATCTTCCGAAGGATCATCCTGCTCGTGATATGCAGGATTCGTTCTATATAACTGATGAAATACTGATGCGTACGCATACATCTCCTGTACAGGCGCACACCTTGGAAAAGCATAAGGGTGTCGGTCCGGTTAAGGTTATCTGCCCTGGAAAAGTGTACCGCCGCGATAATGATGACGCGACTCATTCGCATCAATTCATGCAGATCGAAGGTCTTTATGTCGATCACAATGTACGATTGAGCGACTTGAAGGGGATTCTGACCGTATTCGCGAAGCATATGTTCGGTGCGGACCGTGAAATTCGTCTTCGCCCAAGCTTCTTCCCTTTTACCGAACCGTCAGTAGAAATGGACATTTCTTGTTTTAGGTGCGGCGGTCATGGTTGCAATGTCTGCAAGGGCACAGGTTGGATTGAAATTCTTGGTGCCGGCATGGTTCATCCGAATGTGCTGCGCATGTCCGGCTTTGATCCAAGCGAGTACACAGGCTTTGCATTCGGCATGGGGCCGGAACGTATTGCGATGTTGAAGTACGGCATCGAAGACATTCGTCATTTTTATACAGATGATATTCGTTTCTTGAAACAATTTGATCGGGCATAAGGAGGAGAATGAACGATGCTGGTTTCCTATAATTGGTTGCAGGACTATATAGATTTAGGCGGTGTCACGCCGGAAGAATTAGCGGATAAAATAACAAATTCGGGAATTGAAGTGGAGCACATTGTTTATCCGGGAGAGGGATTGAAGGGTATTGTGGTCGGCAAGGTTGAGTCTTGCGCGCAGCATCCGGAAGCGGAAAAGCTTCATTTGTGTCAAGTTAATCTGGGAACAGAAACCGTTCAGATTGTATGCGGTGCACCAAATGTTGCCGCCGGACAAAAGGTACCGGTTGCGACTGTCGGTGCAAGAATCGCGAATAATGTGAAAATCAAGCGAGCAAAACTGCGTGGTGAGATTTCAAACGGCATGATCTGTTCACTTGATGAACTGGGCTTCGATCATAATTTTGTACCTAAGGAATATGCGGACGGCATTTATGTCTTTGATGATGAGGTGCCGGTCGGTGCAGATGCACTCCCTTATTTGAATCTTGACGACGCTATTCTTGATTTGGATATTTTGGTGAACAGTGCGCATTGCATGAATATGATCGGCGTCGCTTATGAAGTCGGTGCGATTCTTGATCGTCCGATCCAACTGAAAAAGCCGGTAGTAGCTGAATCAGACCAGTTGGCAAGCGAAAAAATAAGTGTCTCCGTTGATGCCGAGCAAATGGTTCCTTATTATGGCGCACGCGTTATGAACGGCATTAAAGTCGCTCCGGCACCACGCTGGATGCAGCTGCGTCTGATTGCGGCCGGTGTTCGCCCGATCAGCAATGTCGTTGATGTTTCAAATTACGTGATGCTCGAATACGGACAGCCGCTCCATACATTTGATTTTGATCAATTCGGTTCGAATCATGTACTCGTTCGTTTTGCCGGAGATCATGAAGAAATCACTACGCTTGACGGCCAGCTTCGAAAATTGACAGATGAGGATCTGCTCATAACAAATGGCAAAAAGGGTGTCGCTGTTGCAGGCGTTATGGGTGGTGAAAATACAGAGGTTTCAAGTGATACGGAAAATGTTCTGCTTGAAGCAGCAGTCTTCGATCCAATTTCAATCCGCAAAACAGCGGCGAGGCTCCAATTGCGCTCGGATGCCAGCAGCCGCTATGAGAAAGGGCTTGATCGTAATCGAGTCGCTCTGGCCGCTGATCGAGCAGCTGAACTGTTAATACAGTACGCCCATGCGACGGTACTTAAAGGTATTGTCGAAGCCGGTGAACGAACGGTAGCAGAGCATCAGATTATGATGCCTTGGCAAAAAATCAATCAAGTTTTAGGATCGGAATTCGCACGCGAACAGATCGTCGGGATACTTGAACGGCTGAATTTTAAAGTTAACGTGGAAGGCGAAATAATGCAGGTATCCGTACCTGCCAGACGCTTCGATGTGACCATTCCTGAGGATCTCGTCGAAGAAGTCGGACGTATTTATGGGTACAATCATATTCCGGCAACGCTGCCTGAGGGCACGTCCTCACATGCATCGTTGACACCTTATCAAAAGATCCGCAGAAGAGTAGAAGGCTTGATGAACGGCATGGGCTTGAGCCAAGCTTATACTTATTCGCTTACATCGAAGGAAAGTGCTTCTTCCTACGCGGTAAGCAATAAAGGAATAGAACCGACACAAGTCATTTGGCCGATGAGCGAAGAGCATGCAGCATTGCGTCAGAGTATTGTTCCTCAACTCATTAACGTTGCTCAATATCACTTGAACAGACAGATGCCGGATATTAAATTCTATGAAATCGGCAAGGTGTTCCTTCCGGTTAAAGGAGAAGCGAGACCGGCTGAGGAAGAGCATTTAGCGGGAATCATTACCGGGAAGCGTACGGAAAGAAATTGGGAAGGCGATCCGGATACAGTCGACTTTTTCTCAGTGAAAGGAATTGTTGAAGCGCTGTTCGATTCCCTGGGTGTCGCTAATCATATCACTTATTCTCCTTCGAAACGGGAGGGGATGCATCCGGGACAAACCGCAGATATTTTATTAAACGGTGAAGTCATTGGTTATATCGGTGCACTCCACCCTAGAGTTCAGAAGAACTGCGGGTTAAATGAAACGTTTGTATTCGAAGTTGCCATTGAGTCGCTGCTCCGTCACGGAGAGGCTGCTATTGAGTATCATGGCTTGCCGCGATTCCCATCGACAACACGTGATATTGCGCTTGTTGTGAAACGGACTGTAGCTGCGGCTGATCTTGATCGGGTCATCCGCGAGAATGGCACTCCGCTTCTTAAATCGGTACAGCTCTTTGATGTCTATGAAGGCAGTCATGTAGCGGCGGATGAGAAGTCTATGGCATTCTCACTTGTCTATTTTGATCCGGAGCGGACCTTGACCGATGATGAAGTGAACGTCGTTCATGAAAAGATTGTCAGTGCCTGTGCGGAGCAGTTAGGCGCGGAGCTTCGTGGATAACGACTAAATATATATAAGTAAAAAGCCAATGTGATTCGTCACATTGGCTTTTTACTTATTACAGCTGAAAATAAATTGTTGCGAGGACGTGGATTAAAAAGATCCATTCAGTTTGACCGCGATTCCCGCTTCGTTCAATACTTTTTTAAAATCTAGGAGATCTTCCGCATGTAATTGACGGACATCTTTCATTTCGTATTCCCGCCCCAATTCTGTGTACTTGTTCAAGCCGAATTGATGGAAAGGGAGCAGTTCAACCATTGTGACACCGATACGTTTAAACAATTGACCGAAATGCGCGGCATCGCTCAAGGCGTCATTAAAGCAAGGAATAATCGGAATTCTGACCATAAGCTTCTTCTGTGCTTTTAATGCGGACTCAAGGTTATGGATAATTAATTCATTATCCACGCCGGTGGCGGCGCGATGTGCTTCGCCGTTCCAATGCTTTACATCATAGAACATAAAATCCATGTACTTAATGAATTCTCGAAAGACAGCAGGCCTGGTAAATCCGGTTGTCTCACAAATGATGTGAATGTTTTCTTTTTTAATTGCTTTCGCAAGTTCAATCACAAAGGGTGCTTGATTAAGCACTTCTCCGCCTGAAAAGGTGACACCTCCATTTGATTCCTCATAGTAATCACGATCCTGTAAAATCACTTTGATAATTTCCGCGATACTCTTGAATTCACCAACAAGCGTAGTATTGCCGTTAGCATGATCGTGCATCTTTTCTGGACACGCTCGTTGAGATTCTGGATTAGCACACCAAGGACATCGTAGCGGGCAGCCCTTAAAAAAGATGACCGTTCGTATTCCGGGTCCGTCGTTAATACTGAACTTCTGAATATTAAAGATGAGTCCTTTTGAATGGCTCGTTTCATCATTAGTAAGCGTTTTCAATTAAGACCGCCTCAATTCCTTTTCATCTTTTTTATTTTAGCATATTATTTACGTAAGAAATGTTAATAAGCTGTGAAAGAAATAAGATGATCAATCAATTGTGATAAACTGAAGAAAACAATGTATAGGAGGCCGTCATTTTGACATCAGAATTAACGACACGTGAAAATGATTTGTTAACGATTGTTACTGATCGAACGAAAATAGATGTTAATGAATTAGCAGAGCTGTTAAGCGTATCCAAGGTGACGATTAGGAAAGACTTAGATCGCTTGGAAGCGAAAGGTCTGTTGCAACGGAAACATGGCTACGCAATGATGAATAATGTTGATGATATCAGCTATCGGCTAGCAAATCATTACGAGGTGAAAAAGAAAATCGCACAACTTGCAGTTCAGTCAATACAAGATAATGAAACAATTATGATCGAATCAGGTTCAACTTGTGCCCTGCTGGCAGAAGAAATTGCCATGGTTAAAGAAAATGTCACAATCATAACGAATTCATTTTTCATTGCGTCTCTTGTGGGTAAATATAACAGCGTTCGCATTGAACTGCTTGGCGGGTCCTATCAAAGTGAGTCGCAAGTAACGGTCGGGCCCATTGCAAAACAGAATTTAGCTGATTTTTTTGTTGACAAACTGTTTATTGGTACGGATGGATTTGATCGAGATGCCGGCTTTTTTGGAAATGACATTATGAGAGCCGAGATGGTTCAGACCATGGCAAAATCAAGCAAGCATGTCGTTATTCTTACGGATTCCAGTAAGTTTAATGAGAAAAGCTTTGTGAAGCAGTTTAATGTCCGAGACATTCACGAGATCTACACGGACAGTGGGTTGGATGAAGAAACAAGCGCCTTTCTCTCTGGTCATGGCATATGTGTGCATATCGCGTAAAAAAGTCGAAAATGCACAAATGACCATTATTTTTTAAAGATTAATGGAATCACAAAATCATATTGTTTGCGCTTACATTAGATGCTATTATGATTACGAAAGAAAGCTTATATTGATTCTTATGAAAATGATCAGGAGGGCTTAATTATGACAGCAGACTCAATGATTCAAGCGCAAACAAAAAGATCGGCGCATTTCGGAGAATTAACACCGAAAATGGAACGATTCCGTAATTCAATCCTTGATGCCAAACCGTTTATTGATGCTGAACGTGCAGTTCTTGTGACACAGAGTTATAAAGAACATGCAGATAAACAGCTGGATCTTAAGCGTGCTTATATGCTTGAGAATATATTGGAACACATGACGATCTACATCGAAGACGACACTTTGATTGCAGGAAATCAGGCACGAAAAAATCGCTGGGCACCTGTTTTTCCGGAATACTCAATGAACTGGGTGATTGATGAACTGGACCGGTTTGAAAAACGTCCGGGTGACGTCTTCTATATTACTGAAGAAACAAAGAAACAATTAAAAGAGATTGCGCCTTTCTGGAAACATAATACACTAGAAGATCGCGGACTGGCAGCCTTTCCGCCGCATAGCAAAATTTTTTATGATCTGGGCATCATCGGAGCAGACGGCAACATTACTTCAGGTGACGGTCATCTTGCCGTCGACTATAAAAATGTGATCAATTACGGGCTGAAATCGTACGAAAAACGTGTCAAAGACGCATTGGATCATTTGAATCTGACTGATATTGAAGATCAAAAGAAATTGTATTTTTATGAAGCGAGTCTGAACGTAATTAAGGCAGTACGGGATTTTGCAAAGCGCTATGCAAATTTGGCAGCAGAGAAAGCTGAGACGGAAAAGGACCCGCAGCGTCAAACAGAATTAAGGAATATGGCTCAGATATTGAATAAGGTTCCTTACGAACCGGCTGATACTTTCTATGAAGCTGTGCAGTCGATTTGGCTCATTCATCTTGTCCTTCAGATTGAATCAAATGGTCATTCGGTATCTTACGGACGGATGGATCAGTACCTGTTTCCTTTCTATCAGCGTGATGTTGATCGCAGAATTCTGACAGATGAACAGGCGACGGAATTGCTGACTAACCTGTGGATGAAGACGCTGACCATTAACAAAGTACGTTCATGGGGACACACAGAATTCAGTGCGGGAAGTCCATTGTATCAAAACGTTACCATTGGCGGTCAGACTCCGGATAAGAAGGATGCGATAAACGGTCTGTCCTATCTTATTTTGCGGAGTGTCGCTCAGGCACATTTGACGCAGCCGAATTTAACCGTTCGCTATCACCGCGGTTTAAGTGACGCATTCATGCGTGAGTGCATCGAGGTCATTAAGCTGGGGATGGGCATGCCCGCGTTTAACAACGATGAAATCATTATTTCATCGTTTATCAAACGCGGGGTAAAAGAAGAGGATGCGTACAATTACAGTGCGATCGGCTGTGTGGAGACGGCAGTACCGGGAAAATGGGGTTATCGTTGCACGGGTATGAGCTTCATTAACTTTCCACGTACACTGCTCATTATCATGAACAACGGCGTTGATCCGGAAACGGGAAAGAAGCTGCTCGAAGGCAGTGGTCACTTTGTCGATATGAAATCCTATGAGGAGCTTGAAAAAGCTTGGGACAAAGGGCTTCGCGAAATTACAAGGCAGAGTGTAATCATTGAAAATTCATGCGATCTGGTGCTTGAACAGGATTGTCCGGATATTCTCTGCTCCACGCTGACCGATGATTGCGTCGGACGCGGAAAAACAATTAAAGAGGGCGGTGCCGTCTACGATTTTATCAGCGGCTTGCAGGTTGGAATCGCTAATCTTGCCGATTCGCTGAGTGCCGTTAAAAAACTGGTCTATGATGAAAAGAAGATCAGCCGCAAGGAGCTTTGGGATGCGCTTACCAATGATTTTGCCGGTGAAAAAGGGGAAAAAATCCGTCAGACACTGCTCAATGACGCACCAAAATACGGCAATGATGTTGATTATGTAGATGAACTGATTCAGAATGCTTATCAGCCGTATATTGATGAGATTTCAAAATATAAAAATACACGTTACGGGCGCGGACCAATCGGCGGACTTCGCTATGCCGGCACATCCTCTATTTCTGCGAATGTCGGGCAAGGTCACAGCACACTCGCCACTCCGGATGGCCGTCATGCCCGAACGGCACTTGCTGAAGGATGCTCGCCGGAGCATTCGATGGATCATGACGGACCGACAGCCGTTTTTAAATCCGTATCAAAATTGCCGACAGCAGATATTACAGGCGGCGTGCTACTGAACCAAAAAATGTCGCCGCAGATTCTGCAGAATGAAGAAAACTGCATGAAGCTGGTATTGCTAATTAGAACCTTTTTCAACAGATTGCATGGGTACCATGTTCAATATAATATCGTCTCTCGTGAAACGCTAATTGATGCGCAAAAACATCCGGAAAACTATCGTGATCTAATTGTACGCGTCGCCGGTTATTCTGCATTCTTCACCGGTCTTTCAAAAGAAACACAGGATGATATTATCGCTCGAACGGAGCAGGCCTTGTAACAGCAGAGATGAACAAAATTTAAAATTTTGGAAACTCATATTAAATAAAATAAAAGACATGAATCCTGCCCGAAAATAGGATTCATGTCTTTTAATTATTGTCATTGTCGATACATTTTTTTACTCCAAGCCGCTGACAACTGTTTTGATCTGAGCACTTTCAAAGAAGGCTTTAACTGTGTTGACTTCTTCCTGCTTGAGGAGTGGTGTGTCCTTCAAGCGATAGCTGCGCTTCAAATACTCATATTTGCCGCTTCCATATTGATGGAAGGGCAAAATATGAATCTCTTTAATTCCGAGGCCGGTCACGTAATCTCTGATCTGCCTCAAGTTTTCCGGCGGTGTCGTATATCCGGGAATCAGCGGAATTCTGGGAATAACGTGCGCTGGTGAATTCAATGCTTCTTCAAAATTTTGTTTGATCGTGCTGATCTTTTCACCGATGATCTGTCTGGCTTTGTCCGGATCCATAATTTTTAAGTCAAATAGGACTTGGTCGGTGTAGGGCAGCACTTTGCGGATTTGTTTCAGAGGAAGCGCGCCAGTGGTTTCAATCGCTGTGCTAATCCCGAGCGCTTTTACCTCCTTTAAGAGTTCCGCCGCAAAATCGGCTTGCATCAGAACTTCACCACCGGACAAGGTCACGCCACCATTTGACGTGCGGTAAAAAATCTCATCTTTTTCCACTTCATGGAGTACCTCATCGACTGACATCCACTTGCCTAAAGGTTCTTCCGCACCGTCTTTCATCCAGACAGATGGGCGAACAGGACCTTGTGATTCAGGTTTTGAACACCAGGGACATTTGAGCGGACAGCCCTTGAGAAAGACAATCGTGCGTATGCCGGTTCCGTCGTGAATCGAGTAGCGCTGGATGTTGAATACAAGGCCTCGTGTCATAACGCATTTCCTTCCTTATAGGACATGCTCGCAGCGAGCAATAATATCGTCCTGAATCTTTTTGTTCAGATCAACGAAGAACGCTGAATAACCGGCCACGCGGACGATTAGCCCGGCATAGTTTTCCGGATGCTTCTGTGCGTCGAGCAGTGTATCCCGTGATTGAACGTTAAACTGGACATGTCTGATTTTCAATTTGGTAAAAGCCATGAGAAAATCGGCAAATTTATGAATTCCCGATGAACCCTGCAGCGTGCTTGGCTGAAATTTAAGATTGAGCAGACTGCCGTTAACGCAGAGCACATTGTCAATCTTGCTGACCGATTTTAGGACGGCTGTCGGACCAAGTCTGTCGCGTCCGACCATTGGCGAGAGTCCCCCGTCAGCCAGCTGATCATGAGCCTTTCTTCCATCCGGCGTTGCTCCGACATCTTCGCCGAGCGGGATATGTGCGGAAACGGTGTATGCGCCTGCGTTGAATTCACCACCTCGAATATTCCGGTATTTTCCAAGCTCAAGTGCATAATGACGGAAAATTTTTGCGGCGATCATATCAATTTCAGGATTATCGTTGCCGTATTTATCGAAATCATGGATCACATGGTTTTGCAGATTCTTGTATTTCCCCTCAAAGTCAGCCTCCAGTGCATCCACTAATTCACTGAATTTCATTTCGTGCTGTTCAAAAACAAGCTTCTTAATGACAAAAAGTGAGTCTGCCAGATTTGCTTCGCCGATGCCTTGAACTCCGGAAAAATTGTAGCGCGCGCCGCCCTCGGTAATATCTTTACCGTTGTCGATGCAATCTTCAACAAGCGCTGAAAGAAAGGGAATCGGTGCGAATTCGCGGTGAGCAAGGTCAACAATGTCAGATCCGATGGTGACATCTTTTACGTAACCGTCAATTCGTTTTAAGAGATACGCAACAAGCTGGTCAAAGGTCAAGTCATCACGATCGCGTAATTCGTAAAGGCTGATTTCCATGATGCGCAAGAAGTTAAATAGGGCAATGTCGTGCAAGCCGTAGGTTTTCCCAGGAATCGTTGTTTCCACGCAACCGACAACCGCATAATCGCGAGCATCATCCAGAGAAACACCTTTGCTGAGGAACCCAGGAATAATGACCTCATCATTGAAAATTTGCGGAATGCCGGTGCCGAGACGAATGGTTTCGCACGTCTTGTTCAGGAATCGACGCGGAATCAACTCATTGATTCGGACAGACAGATTCGGCTGCGGCAAGCGGATGCTATGATACAGATCCAGCATCAGGTAAGAGAGCTCATTTACCGATGACTGACCGTATTGATCGAGACCGCCCAGTGCCACCGTATAACCGGTTGGAAACCCGGCGAAGCATTTGGCACTTTCGCGACTTCTTAAAAGCACGACATCATTGGTTTTAACATAGAAATCCCCAAGCACTTCACGAATGAAAGCTCCCGGAACACCTTCCTCAACGGATTTTTTATAAAAAGGATAGAGGTATTGGTCCATCCGCCCGAGTGAAAGGGAAGAAGCGTTCGATTCGTATTGACCGACGATGCTGGTCATCCAGAGCAGCTGCAGCGCCTCATAGAAGCTTTGCGGCTTCTGACTGCTCAGTCGCTTGCACATGTCAGCCATTTCCAGCAGTTCCACTTTCCGTGCTTCAGTAATTTCGGCGCTCTTGGCTTCTCGAAATGCCTCATTGCGGTAGCGTAAGAAGTGACGGGCCATTGCTTCAAAAATAACCTTAGCGGCTATGAAAAAGTTATTTTCAGGCTGCGCCGCGCTTTTTCTGCTTAATAAATCAATATAGTAACTGACACCATGGTTCAAGATGGCTTGAAAATCCATAATAATATGTCCTTGCCCCTTGTCGGTTTGGTTCAGTTTAATCACAAGATCGTCTACGGCCTTTTGGGCATTCTTCGGGATTTTTCCATTTATAAAGTCCTTCATGGAACGTCCGGACCAATAGGGCAGTAATTGTTCACGATAGACACGTTTGTCCGCTTCGGTAAAATAGAATGCATCTTGCGGACGGTCATGGATGGTGTCCATTTCCTTCATAATCCAATAGGGATCCATCTCAGGAGACAAAATGCCGCTTCTCGGTCTGACGGTTCGATTGCCGACCAATAGTTCACCGGGACGAATGCTGATTTTTACATGGTCAAGGATATAAGCCGTTGCTTTTGCACGTCGAATGATCTGCGGCTCTCCCTCCGTTTGCTTATGGCTTTTCGTAAAAAGAATTGCCCGTTCAAGAGAAATACGCCGTTCGTTTTGAAACAGGAAGGTTTTCATGTCATCAAGAAGACTTTTTTTTCTTATATTCATGAAGTTATTATTTGAAATCGCATACATTTCAGCCATTGATGTTCGCCCCTTCATAATCGAATTTGAAGATCGTGTTTAATTGAGTATTTTGTGCAGAGTTTTAAGACCCGTTGCAACCTTTTTCACAAGAAAAGAAAGTATAAGATTTTACCCCATATTTAAACGAATAAACCAGTGTCTTGACCGAGAATCAAAGCGGAGGTGCGAGACGCCTGCGGGATCAGCGTGCCAGCGAGACCCCGCAGATTTCTGCTTGTCTGAGGAGGCTCGCGGTGCGCCCGCGGCAAGCGAGCAACCGAAGCGATGATTCAACACTGTAAAGACACAAACCAATCACACATGGCTGGAGATTAAGGACCGGGCGCTTTTTGCTCGGTTTTTCTTATCTATCTACATCCCCTATTATAAAGAATATAAAGAAACATTCAATGAAAAACTTGGATTTTATAGCATATAACACATAAGTGCCAAATTTTATAATGAATTATAACGATTTCATGGTATAATTGGTTCAGTTAAAAGATCGGGGCGTTTACATGTGAAGGCATCAGAAATTCAGCAACGGCGCGAACAGATGACGCAACTACTCATCGAAAATAAAAAAATAAAGGTTAGGCAACTGGTTGAACACTTCCATGTGTCTGATGAGACAATTAGAAAAGATCTGAAATACTTGGAAGAACAAGGAATTTCTAAAACGGTTTATGGAGGAGCAGTGCTTGATCAATCGGATGCAATCGAACCGGTAATCAATCGAACGACCACATTTCTGGATGACAAGACAAAAATTGTGAAAGCTGCGCTTGAATTTTTACCTGAAACCTCTTGTGTCATCGGACTTGATCAAGGGAGTACGGTTGCTCTTCTCGCACGATATCTTAATCATTATCAGGGAAAGACTGTTCTCACCAGTTCTTTGACCGCAATCATGGAGTTAATGAATGGAAGCAATGACTTTTACTGTGTCGGCGGTCATTACAGTAAGGCAGATATGTCATTTCAAGGAAACTTTACAAGTCAGGCACTCAATGATATCCGCATTGATATCGGATTTTTCGGATCCAGCGGTGTCATGAACCGAGATGGTTTTTGTACATCGAGTTTTGCAGATGCCGAAATGAAGCGTGCACTGCTTGCAAAATGTCAGACGAAAATTGTTCTGCTTGATCACTCGAAATTTTCTAAAAGTTCATTTGTAAAGGCAGCCGATTGGGGAAGCGTTGATTGTGTGATTACGGATAAGCGGGCACCTGAAGAAGTGCTTGAACCAATCGCAACAAAGACAAAAGTCATCATTGCAAATTGAGATGGGCAAATCGGCGAATACTGGTATAGTCCAAATCAGTTGGCATTACGTTGATCTGTGATTTGAGGGTGAGGTACTGTGGAAAATAATAAAAAGCGTCTGTTAACTAAAATCGCTTATCTTTATTATATTAAGAGCAAGACGCAGAGCGAGATTTCGAAGGAACTGAACATTTACCGGACGAGCATCAGCCGCATGTTGACTCAGGCGAGAGCCGAGGGCATTGTCGCTATTCAGATCCACGATTTTGATCCTGAAATTTATGAACTCGAGTCTCAACTGCAAAAGATTTTTCACATGAAAGAGGTTGTGGTCATTTCAACGAGCCGGAATGATACGGAAACCGAAAAGGATGAAAAACTGGCTGAAGAAGCGGCTTTTTATTTAAAGCAGCTGATCAAAGGTGGAGAAACGGTCGGATTGAGTTGGGGTTCCTCACTTGCAAGCATGATCGGCAAGCTGAAAGGAGTCAAAAAAACAAATGCGACGTTTGTCCCTGTTGTTGGTGGGCCGAGCCATGTGAATTCACGCTATCATGTGAACGCAATTATTTATGATCTTGCCAGGCATTTTGGTGGAGAAAGCATTTTTATTAATGCGGGAGCCATTCAAGATTCCAAAATGCTGCGCGATGCGATCATGAATGGACATGATTTTCAGGAGATTAAGTCCTATTGGGAGCAACTGGACATCGCTATGTTTGGCATTGGCGGACCATTGAACAGTAAAGAAAGCAGCTGGCGTGATTATTTAACGGTTGTGGATAATCATAACTTGGCAAATCATCAAGCAATTGGCGACTTTTGCTGCAGATTCTTTGATGAGGATGGACACATTCTGAAGGAGAGCATCTATAATCGTACGATCGGAATTGATCCGGAATTGTTGGCAAAAGTACCTTACTCAATTGGTGTGGCACGTTCGTTAAACAAAGTGCCGTCTATTCATGCTTTGCTAAAGACTCCCTATATGAACACGCTTATAACGGATAGTGAAACTGCCCAAGCGATTATAAAAATAGCACGATTATGATTGACTTGTGCACATATGTGCATGAATATCTGCTTTTTATTCCAAAAAATCGCTTATTATCAGGATTTATTATGCACAGAAGAATATTAAATATGTGAGAGTATGTATTCATAATTCATTTCATGCTACGATGAAAGCGTAATCATTAGAGATGGATAATAAGATCACAAATGTGCAAATACTGAAAAGGGAGTGTTCGATATGGAGTTTCTACTTGATACGATTCATTTGGACGCAATTAAGAGATATGTTAAGGTGATTCCACTTGCCGGGGTGACCTCTAATCCGTCAATTGTTAAAAAAGAAGGCAAAATTGATCTGTTCACGCACTTAAAAACGGTTCGGTCGATCATTGGCGATCAGGCAACACTTCATGTACAGGTTGTCTCGGAAGATACGGAAGACATGATCAAGGATGCACATACCGTGTTAGAAAATGTGGATCGCAATGTGTACATCAAGGTTCCGGTAACCGAGGCGGGTTTGGCTGCCATCAAACGTTTGAAACAAGAAAATGTAAACGTTACCGCAACAGCAATCTATACGAAATTTCAAGGCTATCTGGCTATCCAGGCAGGTGCTGATTATATTGCCCCTTATTTCAACCGGATGGAAAACATGAACATTGATGCCAAAGCATCAATAGCAGAACTGGCTAAAGCCATTGAACGAACAGGCAGCCGCACAAAAATTCTTGCCGCCAGCTTTAAAAATGTCGGTCAGGTCAATACAGCGTTTGAAGTGGGTGCTCAGGCAGCGACCATGAGCGCGGATATTTTGGCTTCCGCTTTAGGCATGCCGGCCATCAATAAAGCGGTCACTGATTTCACTGCCGATTGGGAATCCGTTTTCGGAAAAGGGGAAACGATTTATACCTTGGCAAAGGATACGATTACTACGGGTAAATAAGTTGTGAAATAAACAAGGTTATATGGCATTAAAAAGGATGACAATTTTGTCATCCTTTTTGGTTACTTACAGGAGATATTTGATTGGTGCAAAGACAGGCTGATCATTGATCATGAATGGAATCATTGTGATGAATACCTGATGGTCTGTAATCAAGAACAATGAAACCTCACAAAAACGGTTCTTAGTATCGGCGAATCGACAGATACTCACATTTTTCATCTGCCGCCGTTTCTGATATGATAAGACTAAAAAGTGTCAACGTTTGCCTTGTTTTATTGGGACGGCGCTCATTTTACATAGGAAAGAAAGTTGGGATCGATCTTATGCTTCTCACACTCATTATATTGATCATACTCGCATCCGGATTCTTTAATGGATTTCGTCGCGGTCTGATTTTGCAATTGGTGCATCTTGCGGGCTTTGTCGTTGCCTATATCATTGCGATGATTTATTTTAAGCCGCTTGCGGGAACGTTGAAATTTTGGATTCCATTCCCTTCGTCGGCTTCTCAAAGTGATCTGTTTCAATTCCTCGGAAATATGGATTTGCAGACTGCTTATTATCGGGCGATCGCTTTTATTATATTATTTATCGCCACAAAGATTGTATTGACAATCCTAGGTTCAATGCTGAATTTCCTTGCTGAACTGCCGATTCTTCGTTCTGTCAATCATTTGAGCGGAGCGCTGATTGGTTTCGTTGAAGCCTATTTGATTATTTTCTTCTTGCTGTACGCCGGTTCACTGACACCGGTCGGCGGAATTCAATCGGCGATTGATCAATCAACGCTGGCACAATCAATGATTACGAGCACCCCCTACTTTTCAGATATGTTAAAAGAGATGTGGGTCGCATTCGCAGGTTGGGTGGGCTAAGAAAACAGGGCTTTCATTTGCACGATATAAAAGGTGAAGATTGTGAATAAAAAGCAAATTATAAATCAGCTGGATACCATTGCACTGTATCTGGAAATAAAGGGTGAAAACCCATTTAAAGTCGCTGCTTATCATCGCGCAGGTCTTGCCTTGGAGAATGATCCGCGTTCGATGGCAGGAATGAGTGATTTAAGTAAAATTAAAGGAATCGGTAAATCAACGGCGCAGGTCATTGAGGAATTAATGGCGCAAGGCGAGTCGTCTGTCTTGTTGGCACTTGAAAAAGACATACCTCATAGTTTGCTCGATCTTCTTCGCTTGCCTGGACTCGGCGGGAAAAAGATTGGGAAAATGTATCGAGAGCTCGGCGTTGTTGATCGTGATACATTGAAAGATGCCTGCGAGCAGGGGAAAGTCAGCCAATTGGCAGGATTCGGGAAAAAAACGGAAGAACATCTGTTGCAATCACTGAATGAACAGCTTCATCGGCCGAAAGAACTGCCAATCCCTTATATGCTTGATCTGGCTGAAAAAGTCGAGCGTGTATTGTGTTCAATCGAAACGGTAAGCCGTTTTGCGCACGCAGGCAGCCTCAGACGAGCAAAAGAGAAAATGAAGGATCTGGATTTTGTGATTGAGACTGCTGATCCTGAGGCTGTGTCGCGACAGCTTATTGAGAAACTGCCGATTCATGAGGTTGTCGGGCAAGGTGATGCAAAAATGACGGTGCAACTTGATGATCCGAATCAAGTATCCATCGACTTTCGCTTTGCGACACAGGAAATCTATGCATCGATGCTGCTACACTTTACCGGATCCAAGGAGCACAATGTTCTTTTACGTAGATTGGCAAAGGAACGCAACGAAAAAATCAGCGAATATGGGATTGAACGGGAAGACGGTTCCGTGCAAACTTTTAAAAGCGAAGAAGATATCTACCGCTACTTTGGCATGTCTTTTATTCCTCCACAAGCGCGAGAAGGAAAATCTGAATTGGATCTTGCGAAAAAGGGACCGTTGAACTTAATAAAGTTATCGGATATCAAAGGCGATCTTCATATGCACTCAACGTGGAGCGACGGATCGCATACGATCTCTGAAATGGCCGAAGCAATGCGCTCAAGAGGTTATCTCTACGCATGTCTGACCGATCATTCTCAGTCGCTTCGTGTTGCAAATGGGCTAAGTTCAGAACGTTTATTAGAACAAAATGAAAAAGTAAAGAAGATTAATGAGCATTATGATGATTTTACACTTTTCTCGGGCATTGAGATGGATATTTTGCCTGACGGATCACTGGATTATCCAAATGAAGTTCTGAGCAGACTGGACTTTGTGATTGCATCCATCCATTCTTCTTTCTCGCAGGATAAGAAGCAAATTATGAAGCGTTTGGAGAACGCCTGTCGAAATCCTTATGTTCGTCTGATTGCACACCCGACCGGACGAATGCTCGGAAAACGTCACGGATATGCTGTTGATGTGAGTCGGTTGATTGAATTAGCTAAGGAAACCGGAACGGCTCTTGAACTGAATGCCAGTCGGTTCCGATTGGATTTATCTTCAGAGTGGCTCAGCAAGGTGCAAGAGGCAGGCGTGAAAATCGCGATTAATACGGACAGCCACTCGCTGAAAATGATGGAAGACATGAAATTGGGTGTTGAGACGGCTATTCGTGCCGGCATCGAGCCGCAGAACGTTATTAATACTTGGCCGACAGATCGGCTTATGGACTTTTTTAAGAATAAAAAGGCCTTTTGAATGATGACCATCCTCAGATAGAGGGAGATGTTATTTGTGAATGAACATGCACTGAGAATTCTAGAATATGAAAAAATCAAACAGCAATTAATGCATTATACAGCTTCTTCATTAGGAAAAAACCGAATTGCGGATCTGACGCCTGCAGACAGCTTGAATGAAGTTAAACGAATGCAGGAGGAAACTGATGAAGGAGCAACGGTACTCCGATTAAGGGGATCTGTACCTTTTGGCGGTATTACTGATGTGCGTCAAGCGCTGAAACGTTCCAAAATAGGCGGTATTCTTCAGGCAAAAGAACTGATTGATATTGCCGACACCATTCGCGGCGCCCGTCTGATGAAAAATTTTATTACGGATTTGATCGAGGAAAGAGAACTTGAACTTCCAATTTTGATGGAACTCGCAGATTCGATTGATCCTCCGGGCAGCCTGGAACGGAAAATCCGTAGCACAATTGACGATCAAGGCGGTGTTATGGACTCGGCAAGTCCGGCTTTGCGTCATATTCGCAGCCAGATCCGAACCTGTGACAGCAGGGTGAAGCAGAAACTGGAGAGTATCGTCCGTTCGAGTGGAACAGCAAAAATGCTTTCCGAACAGATTATTACAATTCGTAATGATCGTCAGGTAATTCCGGTCAAACAGGAATATCGCGGATCGTTCGGCGGTATTGTCCATGATCAGTCTGCTTCAGGTGCAACCTTATTTATTGAACCACAAGCGATCGTTGACTTAAATAATCAGCTCAGTGAAGCACGGGCAAAAGAACGGCATGAAATTGAGCGGATCTTGCGTGTCCTTTCGGAAGAAACAGCAGAATTTGCCGAACCGATGTTGGAAAACGTTGAGGGATTGGCACAGCTCGACTTTATTTTTGCCAAAGCCGCATACGGACACCAGATGAAAGCGACACGTCCAAAGCTGAATGACAGCGGCATTATCCGTCTGAAGAAAGCACGTCATCCATTGATTAATCAGGACCAAGTTGTCCCGATTGATGTTGTATTTGACGAGCACACACATGCACTAATTGTCACAGGACCGAATACCGGAGGCAAAACGGTATCGTTGAAAACGATTGGTTTGCTTACGCTCATGGCACAATCCGGGCTTCAAATACCGGTTGACGAAGAATCGGAAGCGAGTGTATTCCGCGAAGTCTTTGCTGATATTGGTGATGAACAATCGATTGAGCAGAGTCTCAGTACCTTTTCGTCACACATGACGAACATTGTTAAAATCTTGAAGATGGTCGATTTTAACAGCCTTGTTCTCTTCGATGAGCTGGGTGCAGGAACTGACCCTCAGGAAGGTGCAGCTTTGTCTATGTCGATTCTCGATGCCGTTTATGGTAAAGGAGCCACAATTGTCTGTACGACCCATTACAGCGAGCTAAAAGCATATGCATATGAACGGCCGGGTGTCATGAACGCTAGTGTTGAATTCGATGTGGAAACACTGAGCCCGACTTATCGCTTGCTTCTCGGTGTTCCGGGACGAAGCAACGCGTTTGAAATTTCACGGAAATTAGGCTTACCGGCCGATATTATTGACGGCGCCAGACTCCAGATCAGCCGCGAGACCAACCAGGTCGATAAGATGATCGCTTCATTGGAAAAGAATCGGAAAGCTGCCGAGATGGAGGAAGAAAAAGCACGTCATCTGAAGCTTGAAGTAGAAGCAAAAGAAGCAGATTTGTCTAAGCGCTTGAATGAATTGGAACGCTCAAAAGAGGACATTCTGAAGAAAGCGCGCGAGAAAGCGGAGCAGGCGCTTAAAGATGCACGGCGCGAGGCAGAGGAAATTATAAATGAGCTGCACCAATTTAAAAATAACGGCTTGGTCAAGGAGCATCAACTCATTGACGCAAAGACCAAATTGGCGCATGCGCTGGATTCTCTTGAACAAAAAGATTCGTCCAATACGTCGAAGCCTGTTCAAAAAGTGGTATCTGGGTTTCAGCCTGGCGACGCAGTAAAGATTATCAGTTTCGGTCAGACCGGATACATTGTCAATAAAATCGGTGATCAAGAATATCTGGTACAAGCCGGTATCTTGAAAATGAATGTCAAAGCAAGCGATTTGAAAAAAGTTAAAGAAGAGAAGAAGGTTAAACCGGTCGTTAATGTGCGTACTTCAGGACAAACGGTGCGTCCGGAACTTGACCTCCGCGGCGAACGCTATGAAGATGCGATGCTGAAGGTTGAGAAATACTTGGATGAAGCGCTGCTTGCAGGCTATGCACGCGTCTCGATCATTCATGGTAAGGGTACCGGTGCACTGCGCAAGGGTGTCACTCAATTAATCGATCGCCACCCGCGTGTGAAGGCGTCGCGTCTCGGTGCCCAGGGTGAAGGCGGCAGCGGCGTGACGGTCGTTGAATTCAAGTAATGTGTGCGCCAAGCTGAATAATGGAATCTCGTGTTGGCACATGCTATACTGTGTGACATAGAGCATATTGAACTATTTGAGGAGGTCTTTCTGTAATGGCAATTAGTCAGGTAAACGATGCAAATTTTGCGGATGAAACTTCAAAGGGACTTGTTTTAGCCGATTTTTGGGCTACTTGGTGCGGACCATGCAAAATGATGGCACCTGTTTTGGAAGAAGTGAATTCCGAATTAGCAGATAATCTTAAAATCGTAAAGCTGGATGTTGATGAAAATCAAGCGACAGCAAGCAAGTACGGAGTTATGAGTATTCCTACCATGTTCTTGTTCAAAGACGGCGAAGTGGTTGACAAAGTTGTCGGCTTCCAACCGAAAGAAGCCCTTGCTGAACGCATCAAACAGCATATCGGCTGATTGATTAGTAAAAAATATAGTGAAATCCATGGAAAACCGGGACGTATCGCATTTATATGCGGCGACGCCCGGTTTTTTCGTGCGCTGATCAGCATGCCGGCTTGTAAAGCATTGACAATATACTGTCACAAATTATTGTTTTAATTTTTAAAATAGTTATTGACTATGATTCTGGCTAAGAGGTATGCTCATTGATACAAGAAAGTAAAAAATGACAGTGAATAGTTGACGCATGTCAGTTGTGGAGGCACTCAGGTGGGCACCTTTTTTCAAGGCATTCAAGGGATTTTAGTCATAATTATAATGATCAGCGTGGGTTATGTATTGGCTCATCGCGGCTGGTTTGATAAAAAAACAAGTAAATTAATTGCTAAATTGGTAACGCAAATTGCGCTTCCTGCTTATATGATTAGCACAATTACCAACCATTTTACAAGTAAAGAATTAATTGAATTACTGCCGAATCTGCGCTTTCCGATTCTGTCGATGCTGATTTTGTTCGCCATCTCATTTTGGGCAGTTAAGATCTTTTCTGTTCAGAAAAATCATAGCGGATTGTTCAAATCAATGTTTTGCAACTCGAATACGGTTTTCATCGGTCTGCCTGTTAATCTTGCTCTGTTCGGTGAGCAAAGTCTTCCCTATGTTCTTGTATTTTATATGGCCAATACGACTTTTTTCTGGACACTGGGTGTCTACCTGATTCAACGTGATGGAAACTATCTAAGCAAAATCAGTTGGAAGCAAACGCTCGGTAAAATTTTTTCACCGCCGCTGCTTGGCTTTATAGTAGGTGTTATTCTGGTTCTTCTGCATGTGAAACTGCCCGCTTTTTTAATGTCCGATTTTAACTATATCGGCGGGCTCACCATTCCGTTATCGATGATTTTTATTGGTATTGCGATTCATCAGGCGGGTCTGAGCAAACTCCGTCTTAATAAGGACAATATTGGTGTCCTGATCGGCCGTTTTGTTGCAGCACCTGCAATTATGACCCTGTTGGTGCTGCCGGCACCGATGCCCGCACTCATGAAGGAGGTCTTTATTTTGCAGTCGGCGATGCCGGTCATGACGAATGCCCCGGTTGTCTCAGAATTGTATCATGCAGATTCGGACTATGCGGCCGTAATGGTGACGGAAACAACGCTCCTCAGTATGATTGAAATTCCTATTCTGATGACTATTTTTTAAACGAATAGATCTAAGCTTGGACAGAGGCGCTTATTTTTTCGCCACTGTCCTTTTTTGTTCCGGACTCTAAAAAGTTGAATGTTTTTCTGATCTCTTAGATAATAAAAGATAGTATGCAAGAATCAAGAAACAAAGGATGATCGATAACTGATGGTCAATCAGAAAATAAAAGAAAAGCTGAGCTTGCTTCCGAAGCAGCCTGGCTGCTATCAAATGAAGAACACTCAAGGAGAGATTATATATGTAGGGAAAGCGAAGAATCTGTTCAATCGCGTCCATTCCTACTTCAGCGGTTCCCATGATGCGAAGACGCAGCGGCTCGTTGCGGATATCGCTGATTTTGAGTATATTGTTGTTTCATCAGAAATCGAGTCACTGCTGCTCGAGATCAATTTAATCAAGAAGTATGAGCCGAGATACAACATCATGCTGAAGGATGATAAGAGCTATCCATTTATTAAGCTGACGACTGAGAAGTACCCACGGCTGATTATTACGCGCAAGGTGAATCGAAAGAGCGGCAAGTATTTCGGTCCCTATCCAAACGTTACTGCCGCAAACGAGACGAAGCGGCTGCTCGATCATCTCTATCCATTGCGCAAATGCCGCACTTTGCCAAACCGAGTCTGCTTGTACTATCATATCGGGCAGTGTTTGGCACCATGCGTTTACGATATTCCGAAAGAAACCTATGAGTCAATGGCCGATGACATTACGCGTTTTCTCAATGGCGGTTACCAGGATGTGAAAAAACGCCTGAAAGAAGAAATGCTTGAAGCCTCCGAACAGCTCAATTTTGAAAAGGCGAAGGAACTGCGTGACCAGATTAGCAATATTGAAACGGTAATGGAGAAACAAAAAATTATTTTTAATGATTTGGATGATCGCGACGTCTTTGGCTACGCCTTTGACAAAGGATGGATGTGTGTCCAGGTGTTCTTCATGCGCCAAGGAAAATTGATTGAGCGTAAGGTGTCACTGTTCCCATTTTATCAAGAGCCTGAGGAAGACTTCCTGACTTTTATCGGTCAATTTTATAGCCATCAAAATCACATTAAGCCGAAAGAAGTTCTGATCCCGAATTCGGTCGATAAGAGCCTGATTGAACAGATGTTGGAAACCGAAGTCCTTCAACCTCAGCGCGGACGAAAAAAAGATCTTGTTGCGATGGCGGTCAAAAATGCCGGCATCGCACTTAAGGAAAAATTTGCCCTGATCGAGCGTGATGAGAAGCGGACGATCGGAGCAGTTGAACAGCTTGGAGAAGCCTTGGACATGCCGGCACCGCGCCGCATTGAAACGTTCGATAACTCGAATATCCAAGGGGCCGATCCGGTTTCAGCAATGGTTGTGTTCGAGGATGGGCGCCCAAAGAAAAATGACTACCGGAAATATCGTGTGAAGACAGTAAATGGACCGGACGATTATGCGACGATGCGCGAGGTTGTGCGCAGGCGTTACGCACGCATTTTGAAAGAAGGCAAACCGCTGCCCGATTTGATTCTGATTGACGGGGGTAAAGGGCAGCTTTCCGCAGCGATTGACGTGCTCGAAAATGAGTTTGGCCTCTATGTTCCTGTTGCCGGACTTGTGAAGGACGATAAGCATCGAACATCACAGCTTGTCATCGGCGAACCTCCTCAGCTCGTCTCACTGGCGCGAAACAGTCAAGCATTTTACTTGTTGCAGCGTATCCAAGATGAGGTGCATCGATTCGCTATTACTTTCCATCGACAGGTCCGCGCGAAATCGATGATTCACTCTCTGCTGGACGACATTCCGGGAATCGGCAGGCAGCGTAAGCAAATGCTGCTACGCAAATTCGGTTCGATGAAAAAAATACGCGAAGCAAGCCGAGAAGAATTGCAAGAAGCCGGATTACCTGAAAAAGTGGCTGAATCAATGAGAAACTATTTGGACACGGAGCAATAAAGGGTATTGTCTCGGTTCGCTAGGTTTGTTATAATTTCCGTAACTTAATTTTCAAATATCTGAAGTGATAGAGGAGCAGTCTTCATTAGTAAGCCGCGCGAGAAAGATGGAATTCATTGACCGCGGCGGAAAGGGAAACCTGCCGAAGCCGGAACGACTTCATCATCGTTCCGGGCTGGATCTGCACTGAACAAGTGCAGGGCTGTCATACTTTTTTAAAATTACTTTTAAAAGTGTGGAGAACTATCTCAGCATGTTGAAAAACGATTGACTGTTCAACAGCGGGGATCTCTCGCTGTTCTTTTTGTCACTGACGATAACGAATAATGAGGAGCACGTTCTTATCAAGTGATCCCGTGTCTTCATTACAGAGGATCCGGAAAGAGCGAAGATAATAATGCCGGTCATAGTTTAAAGGAGCGAGTGCAGTGGCTTTAACGGTAATGAAGTTTGGCGGAACATCAGTTGCGTCAGTGGAACGGTTGCAGAAGGTAGCGGATAAAGTTATTAAGAAAAAAGAGGCCGGTAATCAAGTAATTGTGGTTGTTTCAGCAATGGGGAAAACAACGGACACACTTGTTTCAATGGCCGGAGAGATTTCCGATCGGCCGTCAAAGAGGGAAATGGATGTGCTTTTGTCGACAGGAGAGCAGGTAACCATCGCATTGCTGTCCATGGTTCTGAACGAACGCGGCTATCATGCAATATCATTTACCGGTTGGCAAGCCGGGATCAAAACGGAAGCAGTTCACGAAAGTGCGAAGATCTCGTCAATTGACACCTCATTGATCCGTCCACAGTTGAAGAAAGGATCGATTGTGATTGTGGCCGGATTCCAAGGTGTGACAGAGGACGGCGAAATCACAACGCTGGGCAGAGGCGGTTCGGATACTTCAGCTGTGGCGATTGCAGCGGCATTCGGTGCGAAGCGATGTGAGATCCACACGGATGTGACCGGGGTCTTTACAACAGATCCGCGCTACGTGAAAAAGGCGCGAAAGCTGAAGGAAATCAGTTATGACGAAATGCTTGAAATGGCCTATCTTGGAGCTGGTGTGCTACATCCGCGCGCTGTTGAGTATGCGAAGAACAGCCATCTTGAGCTGGTCGTATGCTCATCATTCTCCGAAGAAGAGGGTACGGTAATTAAGGAGGAAGTGTCAATGGAGAAGACAAAGTCGGTTAGAGGACTTGCTTTTGAGAAAAATGTGACGAAGGTGACGCTGCTTGGACTTCCAAATAATGTAGCAGCGGTATCGCGCGTGTTCGATGCAATTGCGGCGAAACATATTAACATTGACGTCATTGTTCAGAACGTCCTCGATGAAGCAAGAACAAGTCTTTCGTTCACTGTTGATCATGATGTACTCAATGAAACACTTGACGTGCTGCGCGCTCAGGAAGCAGAACTTGAATATCATAAAATGATCTTTGAGTCCGAACTTGCCAAGGTTTCGATTGTCGGATCGGGTATGGCATCAAATCCAGGTGTCGCGGCAGAAATGTTTCATGCCTTAGCTGAAAAAGATATTAAGGTCAAGATGATCAGTACGTCGGAAATCAAAGTCTCAACGATTATTGATGAAAATAAACTGATGCTGGCGCTCGATACCCTTCATGAAACCTTTCATTTGGCAGAAGAGGAATCCATGAGTTTATAAAAATTACGGCTTTTAAAAGCAGGCAGCCCGCCTGCTTTTTTTACAAGTAAAGAAAGTATAAGATTTTACCCCATATTTAAACGAATAAACCAGTGCCTTGACCGAGAATCAAAGCGGAGGTGCGAGACGCCTGCGGGTGCGGCCCTGTTGATCGCGTGCCAGCGAGACCCCGCAGATTTCTGCTTGTCTGAGGAGGCTCGCGGTGCGCCCGCGGTCGCGCTCAGTTGATGCGAGCAACCGAAGCGATGATTCAACACTGTAATGACACAAACCAATCACACATGGCTGGAGATTAAAGACCGGGCGCTTTTCGCCCGGTTTTTCTTAGATACTTTCGTTTGAAGATGTGGACTGCATATAAGTAAACTGTTTTGCTAGAAGTTAATCAAACAGCACCTCAAGGGTTTCATTCCCTGAGGTGCTGTTTATTTGAGATCATTGCCAACCATTAATTTTCTGTACCAACCGGATCCTTTACATCCCATTTAATGAGAAAGATTACCTTCTTTTGACGTCCGGTCTTTGTTTCCATATAACTCTCAGCAACGCAGCCGGTCTGCCGCTGTATCTGTTCGGCAATAAACCCTGATTCTAATGCAAAACTGCTTGAATCCGAATAATCTTTGATTCTCGATTCAACGAGCGGAGAACTACATTCAAAAGTCATTTTATTTTTTTCCTTATTCACTTGCTCCAAAACGCCCCATCCGGCTTGATCAAAAAAGTCAATAATCTGCTGCTCATTGTCGAGCGGATATTGACGTGCTATTTTACGTCCCGACCAATACAGGATCGATGCCGTTTCCTTGCCGAGCAGTTCGGGAATTAGTAAATTTCTTATGAGTTCATAACCGAAAGCCGGTACGGTCGCGTCTCCATAGTGTTCCGGCTGCGGACAGGTATTGTTTCTCGTCATCTTCATCCCTCCATTGACTATTATAACTGTCTTTTCTCTGTTTCACTACGACAGATAAACGTAATATGTGTTTTATTTTTTCGATACTGCTTTACTTACTGGAGAGTGAAAAGTTCTGTGTAAATAAAACAAAAGGATAACCCTTAAATGGGATTTTATGGTATCCTCTAATTCACCACAAATAGAGAGGAAAAATCGCCAAGGGTTATCGTTCTTCTAGTTTATCCTGTTCCTTCGCGATTGACTAGTGCCATGTTAAAATTTATCGATTCTATACTTCTGTTATTCCGTTCTTGTTTCCATAGATTCGCCGCATTCAAATGGTTTGTTGTGATCATTACCGGTTTGATGATTCGCTCCGATTCTCTTGGGGTCACTTCCGTGATTCGTGACTTGACCCTCAATCCTAGAGGTTATGAATCGATGATTCATTTTTTTCGCTCCTCTGCTTGGTCACTGGATGATTTACGTCAGAAATGGCTGCACATTGTGCTCCAGTTTGCGCCACTTAAGCGTGAAGGAGAAGCCGTGATTCTCGTTGGCGATGGGGTCAAACAGGCGAAAGAAGCGCGACACATGCCGGGCGTAAAGAAGCTTTATCAAGAGTCCGAGGATGTGTCCAAATCTGCTTTCATCTTTGGTCATCTCTGGGGCGCCGTCGGCGTCCTGATGGGAACCACAGGCAAAGTCCTTTGCCTACCTCTATTCCTTAACCTTCAAGACGGGGTCAAAAGCATCTTTAGCTGGGAGGACGGTCACAAAGCGTGTGACGATTCGCATGTGGTTCAGATGATCGATCAAGGCTATGCCGCAGCTAAAGTTCTGGGGCATGCGCTGTTTCTCCTTGATCGTTATTTTTTATCGGTGCCGGCGCTTCAACGACTCGATCTGCGGAATCAGGAAGGGACGGTGAAACTGGATCTGGTAACCCGAGCCAAAGCTTCCGCAGCGGCCTATGAGTATCCCGTTCAAACGGGGCGAAGGGGGCGGCCAAGAAAGAAAGGGGCGAAGGTCAAGCTGAACACCCTGTTTGCTTCCCGAAGCGACGCGTTTCAGGCGGTCACACTTCCGTTGTATGGTAAAGAAGAACCCGTGTCGTATCTCTGTCGGGATCTGCTTTGGGGTACGGGGATGTATCACGAACTGCGCTTTGTACTGGTTAAGATGTGCGGGCGGCAGGACATTCTGGTAAGCACGGATCTGACCTTGTCTCCCGAAGCGATCATACGTCTCTATGCTCGGCGTTTTACCATCGAAACCACCTTTCGGACAATGAAACAGTCCTTGGGAGCCTTCACGTATCATTTTTGGAGTCGATCCATGCCGAAACTGAAACGTTACCTTAAAAAGGATGAATCTCAGCCGGTGGATCAGGTGGTCGACCGGAACGCCCGGAAACAAATCCTACAAGCGGTGAACGCCATGGAAGGATACATGATGTGCAGTTGTATCGCGCTGGGACTTCTTCAGATGGTGGCCTTACGCTACTCAAAGAGAGTGCCACAACTGTTTTTTCGTTATTTGCGCACGCCATCGAAAGGTATTGTCTCTGAAGCGACCGTTATGGTCTATTTGCGCCGTTCGATTTTTTGCCTGTTTGCCCGAAACCCACGTTTAACCATAACGCAAATAATTAGAGAAAAGCAGGAAACACCTGAAGTACAGGACGAATTACGAATTTCTTAGCAGCTTAGAACTTTTGACTGTCGAGTTTACTTAATGAACAGAAATGTGAATGATTAATAATTGGTATTTCACAAATCAGGTAATTTATGTGACACTGAGTATAGAATTAATGGAAGGGAAGAGACAAATTCATGGAATATAGACTGGAGCATGACACACTCGGCGAAGTTAAGGTGCCGGCTGATCGCTTATGGGCAGCTCAGACACAAAGAAGTAAGGATAATTTTAAAATAGGCTGGGAAAGGATGCCATTGGAAATTGTTCATGCGTTCGCAATTTTAAAAAAAAGTGCAGCATTGGCAAATCAAAAACTGGGAACATTGAATACAGCGAAAGCAGAGGCAATTGCAGCTGCCGCTGATGAAGTAATTGCAGGACAATGGAATGATGAGTTTCCTCTTGTCGTTTGGCAAACCGGTAGCGGCACGCAATCAAATATGAATATGAATGAAGTGCTTGCCAATCGCGCAAATCAACTGTTGAAGGATAAAGACAGTGACCTACGCGTTCATCCCAATGACGATGTTAATAAAGCGCAAAGCTCAAACGACACGTTCCCTACTGCGCTCCATATTGCTGCCGTACAAGCGATTGAAAATCAACTGTTGCCGGCATTGGACGAGCTGAAGGCTACACTTGACGCAAAATCGCAGGAGTTCGCCGAGGTGGTTAAAATCGGTCGTACACATTTGCAGGATGCGGTTCCGCTCACCGTAGGTCAAGAGATCAGCGGATGGGCGTTCATGCTTAAAGAATCGAAGGCACTCATCGAAGGAACCCTAAATCATTTAAAGAGCTTAGCAATCGGCGGGACTGCTGTTGGAACCGGCTTAAATGCACCTGCGGAATTTGGTGATCAGGCCGCGAAAGAAATCAGCATTATGACTGGCAAAGAGTTTTATGCATCGGATAATAAGTTTCATGCGCTGACCAGCCATGACGCGTTGGTGGCGGCACATGGTGCATTAAAGGCACTCGCGGCAGATCTAATGAAAATTGCCAACGATGTGCGCTGGCTTGCGAGCGGACCGCGCTGCGGATTCGGCGAATTAGAGATCCCGGCAAATGAACCGGGCAGCTCCATTATGCCCGGCAAGGTAAATCCTACCCAGGCCGAGGCCGTTACAATGGTTGCCGTCCAGGTTATGGGGAATGATGCAGCGATTGGATTTGCAGCGAGCCAGGGTAATTTTGAATTAAACGTATTCAAGCCCGTTATCGGGTACAATTTTCTTCAATCTGCCAAGTTATTGACTGATGTCATGCAGTCGTTTACGATTCATTGTACTGTAGGGATGAAAGTAAATCAGGAAAAAATCGACTATTTCCTTCATCATTCATTGATGCTGGTTACTGCCTTGAATCCCAAAATTGGCTATGAAAAATCAGCGGAAATATCAAAGCTCGCCCATCAGGAGGGCATCAGCTTAAAAGAAGCAGCTCTGAAACTTGGCCTGCTCACCAGTGAAGAGTTCGATGCCTATGTTAAGCCTGAAGAAATGGTGCACCCGCATCAATAAATACACTGATTGTTAAATCGACCGTTTATTCGCAGTAATTCGCGGATGAACGGTCTTTTTGTCACAAAATGTTCTGTGATACCCTGCCTAGCAGAATCACTCAGAAAGCTTTAAATGATTGGAATTACATTCGACATCGAGCAGTTGAATGCGGTTTCGAACGCTATATATCTTCAATGTGCAATCATTGTACGGGCGTTTGCGTAAAATACTTATTCTTGGCACGCATCGACCTTGTTTTCATAAAATGTAAATGACTAAAAGCCTTCCCCAACCGTTCTTTTGCTGAGCAAGGAGGGGGAATTTTTGAAGGAAGAATATCACCGTCCAAAGCCTTTGCTGACGAAGAGGGAAAGAGAAGTTTTCGAACTGCTTGTCCAAGACAAGACGACCCGAGACATAGCTAAAGAACTCTTCATAAGTGAAAAGACTGTTCGTAATCACATTTCAAACACCATGCAAAAATTAGGTGTGAAAGGACGCTCCCAGGCAGTCGTTGAACTGCTCAGGCTCGGAGAACTCAAATTATAGCATCAGCCGGTTCCTGTTAAAGGGCCGGCTGTTGTTTTTTTATCGTAATTCGAGAAAGTTAAAAATTCCTCTGAAAAAAGATGGTTTACCTATTAAATGTAGCCGTTAGGCCGGCTGTTCTGTAAGAGCCGTGCAGTCTTTTTAGAACGTTTTTGTTTGACGAATTCTATCAAACGAGATTTATCCCGCATCGCCTGATTTTCCTTGTTGTTGTTTTTTCAAATTCTTTTTCTAGAATTTCGAACACACGGATGTGTTTATAATCCGGTATTTTGTTGTTTACTTCATCAATAATTGATTTGATCATGGCTTGAAGTTCTTCTTTTGCAGGCAGATGACCGATTAGTTCGGTCATGGAATCTAAATTCGGGAATATCTTGGCCTTCACACAGATGCTTCCATTATGGTCATTTCCAGAAAGAATAAGCGCTTCGCTAATCGTCTCTTTTTCCAAGAGCCGCGCTTCTAATTCCTCAGGATAAATATTTTTGCCATTAGCTGTTACAATCACATTCTTCATGCGTCCTTTGATATATAAAGCCCCGTCCTTATCAATGCATCCCAAATCACCTGTCCGAAAATAGCCGTTGCGGAATGTGTTTGCCGTGGCCACCGGATCGTTATAGTAACCAAGCATGATGTTATCGCCTTTGGCCAAAATTTCGCCGACACCGGCATCATTGGGGCTGTCGATCATCAATTCGACGCCGGGAACAGCAACGCCTGTCGATTTGGCATTGAAATAAAAATCATTGTTTCCTGCCAAAAGAGGTGCGGTTTCAGTGAGCCCATAGCCTTGCAACGCTTGAATACCAAACGCCAGAAAATCTTCGACCACAGCAGAGGGAAGATCTGCTCCGCCGACAATGCATGTATGAATTTTTCCCCCAAGTGATTTCTTCACTTTTCGCCGGATCGCCATCCTTACAAGCGCAGGCAAATTGGGAAGCGTCATCGAGATTGAAGATGCTTTGAGCATGGTTTGATATTTTACCGGACTATTCTTTACAATAGCCGCTTGAATGCGCTTGTCTAAAAGCTGAAGCAGCGCGGGAACGACGACGAGAATCGTTGGGCTGTATTCAAGAATGTTGCGGCGTATGGCATTCAGACTGTCGGCGTAAGCAATGCAGGCTCCGCGTGACAGAATAAGCAAGCAATCCAAAGTGCATTCGTACGTATGACAAAGGGGCAGAATGGAAAGCGTTTTGTCGCGCGACGTGATCTTTACGATTTGCGAAGTCGCAAAAATATTAGCGCAAATATTCTTTTGAGAAAGGCACACACCTTTTGGATTTCCGGACGTGCCTGAAGTGAAAATAAGCACACTCATTTCATTTTCATCAATCGGAATCGTGTCAATTCGCGTGTCATCCGCAGGGATCGGTGACATGGTGTCCTGCAAAGGCAGAAGTAATCGTTTGCTGCTGATGATCGGTTGCAATTGCTCGAGTATCTCTTTGTCCGCACATACCGCGGCACAATCAGCACTGACAATGAATTGATGCATATCTTCCGGCGACAGTTCGCGATCGATTGGAACTGCCACACCGACTGAAGCGGCGCACGCATAGTGCAGCACCCATGCATAGCTGTTTTTACCGATGACTGCGATTCGCTTACCGGACAAGCCAAGATCTAGAAAAAGCGTGCCTACTGCCCTGTACCCCTCTTTAAATTGAGAATAACTCACATATCGGTAGCTCCCGCTCCCAATCTTTATCTGGAAGGCAGACTTTTTCCTGAACTTCTTTGCGCTTGCGTAAATCATTTCCCGAAAATCAGTATACCGTGTGGCTTTGTTGAACTGTTTTGTTCTCAAATTATTGCCCCTTCGCCTGTTTGTCATGTATGAATATTCAGCAATTTATCTAAGTCAATTTTTCATCCAGTTGCCAAATGGCAATGGATTGAGAGCATAATTTTTTAGTTTTTAATATCCCTTCTAAATACGTTATTTTTTGCGGATAGTTTCAATTTATTACAAGAGGAATTACTGATTATTTTCACAGGTGCTTCTGTTGATTCATTTGAATTAAGTCAGTGAAGTATCGTGATTCGGCAGTGAAAAGTTTAGCTTTAGAAAACAGGCAGTTTTGCGGCTTTATTTTGTTCTGAAATGCGATAAGATGAGGTTATCCTAATTATTAAGTTTACCAGTAAATTGTTGCTGTGACCTATGGAAAATGTCAAAGTTATTGCGATAAAAGGTTATCTACATCTGTCATATATATATAATCCTTGTCTCATAGTCAATGAAAGATTCAGGGAACAAAAGGCGGTGTTTTGGTGGATGTTTCTCGGAAGCTAGCGATTGAAGCGTTGCAGGATCAAATTTCGGATCAGTTTGATCAGAGCATATTGAATATCTTAAACGGCGAAATGATGTATAAAGAATTTTCTACACAAGGGTTAATGGGCAGTGGTGATTTTGCTCCCTTCAATGAAGCCATGTGTTCAAACGACACACATCAAACAATTTTTAGTGAACCTTTTAATAAAATGAGAGCGTTCGGACATCAAGTATCATTAGCAAAATATGAGAAGCTCACAATTGCTCCTTTAAAACCTCTTTTTGAAAAACATTATGAGTGTATTGTTTTGTGGTTCGGGGATGACATGTTTTGTCAAATGAATTTTTTAACTGTATTGGCCTATTTGGATCAAATCGAGTACAAAGGAAAGGTATTCTTCCAGAAAGTGAACGAAACGACTTATGAGGTTGAAGAAACGGAACTTGTTCCGGATGGTTATAAAAAAATTTATGTGCAGGTATTAATCCATCATTGTTTGCCAAATCTTCAATTAATGCCTGTTATGTACCAGGGAATCAAGCTCTATTTAGAGTATCTAAAGAAAGATAACGAGATCACGGCGTTTATAAAAAAAAATAGAGATCGTTCTCAAGATGAACTCGTAAACGAATTATTTCGTGTTTTTCCTCAATATGGTTTGGGAGATCTGCAATACATAAAAATCATAAACACGATAAAAAATGCCTAATAAAAAGGAGCTTCTCAATTGTTAATTAGAGAATACCAGACAGATGATGAAGAAGGCTGGCTGCGCTGCCGCGTTCTGTCCTTTTTACATACAGCCTATTATGATAATGTTTTACAGGAAAAGGAAACTTATGATCACCCCTCAATTGAACTTGTTGCGGTTGAAGATGGAAAGATTGTCGGCCTGATTGACATCGAATGTGAAAAAGCAAGCAAGACAGTTTGCACAGAATGCTCATCATTAGGCGGGATGATCTGGAACTTGGCTGTCCATCCCGATTTTCAGCGTCTAGGAATTGGGCAGCAATTGCTGCATGAAGCAGAAAAAAGACTCAAAGCACGGAATATTGATCAGCTGGAAGCCTATACACGTGATGATGAATGGGTGAATCACTGGTATCGGAAAAACGGTTTTCACCAAGTGAATCACGATCTGCATGTCATTATGGAGAACAATGAGTTGAATGGTGTTATTAAATCATCTTTAAAAAAAGTGAGACCCATTAGTTGTTTTGCGCATTATGCAGGAGAAGAAGAGGAAATGATTAAAGACAAATTCAACCGGGTCCATGAATGCCGATGTTATCGAAAAAACATATGAGTCATGGTTGAAATTAAAAAATGAGGTGTCTTAATGATTGTTGTAAGTTCCTGCCTTGCAGGACTCGCGGTAAGGTACAATGGATCGCATTGTTTGGATAATCGAATCATGCAGCTGATTGATCGTGGAGAGGCTGTTTCTGTATGTCCAGAATTGCTTGGAGGATTTTTAATTCCCAGGGAACCGGCAGAAATTGTAGGCGGTGACGGGAAGGATGTCCTTAACGGAACTGCCCGAGTAGTCACCAAATCGGGTACGGATGTAACAGAGCAGTATATTAAAGGTGCCAATCTGACTTTGAAAAAAGTCACGGAGCTTCATGCGACGACGGTTGTTCTCAAGGAAAATAGTCCTTCGTGCGGGAGCAAAAAAATATATAATGGTGCATTTAATGGACAAAAAATTGAAGGCAGCGGTGTTACAGCTGCCCTGTTAGAAAAGAATGGGATAAAGGTTGTTTCGGAAGAAAAGTTAGCTGAGATTTTCTAATAACTGCCCATTTAAAAAGTAAATAAAACAAAACGGGCATCCCCTAAAGGATGCTCGCTGTTTCATTTCACTCATTCACTTTGTGCAAGACTGTTTTGACTAATCGTCAGCTGATCGCCGTCCTGTGACTGCTCGGAAACAGCAGCGCCGGCTTCAATTTGATTTGAAGCAACCTGCGACTGTGCCTGCGCGCCGCTTGTATTCCCATTTTGTGAAGAACGGGATTTTAACTGCTGGATCTGCGCCTCAATTTGTTGAATTTGTGCTTGAATCACTTGAACTTGTTTTTGTTGATCCTCTTGATCCGATTTCTGGGATTCCAATTGCTTTAATTGAGTTTCTAATGTTTCTTCTTGCTTTTCAAGCGCTTCAATTTTTGTGCTTGAATCGGAGGTTCCTCCGGTTTGATATGTACTGCTTGAAGACCCAATGGATTGAATGTTCATACAGAGTCGCTTCCCTTCATTTATTGAACAAAGATACACATTTTTAATAATAGTAGTTAATTATTAATAAATCCTTAATTTTTGATTCTATCTTTCTTTTGACGGCGTGATGCTCCTAAATAATACTGCAATGTCATGTGTTTTCAGCAATAATGCGTCTGACAATCTCTGTATCAACGGTTGCTGTTTTTTTATCGATGATGTCAGCGACTCTTTCATTGTTTTGCGCAAGTTCTATATTTTCCAGAATCCGGATGAGATTGGACAGAGTTGGTACAGGAAAATGGAACAAACTATCTAGTTCATTATGAATACACCACAAAATGAGAACAAATAGGAGAAAACAGATGAAAGAAAGAACGAGATAAAGAAAAGCGTCAGGGACACGATTAGCGACAATATGATCAAAAAACCAAAAATTGAACGAAAGCCAGATGCAGGTAAAAAGAATGAACACGCTTAACGATAAGTGATAAAAAGCTTTTTTCTTAAATGACTTTGTCATTTCCTTTTTTTGTTCATTGAAATCCTTGATTAAAAAAAATAAATCTTTAATGGAATTATTCGTTTTCAAAAAATCTTTGACGGCTGCATAAATAAGAACACGCCATTCCTCTAAATGAAAAGATGTGTGATATAACTGTTTGCTTTTTTTCACAGCTAGAGGAAATAAGAAATAGTTGAGATTTATCAAGAAGGCGATTTCAAAAGTGACAAGACAAAAAAGAGAATTGACAAACCAGGAAAGCTGTACAAAAATTGGGACGATGTAAGCTGCAATAAGTGATACGCCAATCGTAGGGCAAAAGGTTAATCCCAAAAAGATGCAGAGATGGCTTTTCATATGCCGAAATACGAGATTCCAGACTGAAAGTTTCTTATAAAATAATGTCAACCGGTACTCAAAGTTCAAAATAGTCATTCCTTTAGCAATTTTTTCACCTCTTATTATCGTTGATTTTAATAAAAACTGATATGTGACTAAAGTATTATTCGTTCGACAAATTACTCGAATAGGTTGATCCAGCCTGTCTTTTCTTGTTCACGTAATGTTCAAAAAATGGCCGCCGAAATTGCATATTTGAATGTGCACATGTAAAATCAATAAATGTAAGCGCTTTATTTATTTTTCCTGATCAAGCTAATTTAACGTGCGGAAGGGGAATGAATCAATGCAATGGGCCCAGAATTACAACCCAATGGGTAATATGTTTCTGTCGTTTGTGGCAGCCTGTATTCCACTTGTCTTCTTTTTCTGGTGTTTAGCAATTAAGAAGATGAAGGGGTATAAGGCGGGCTTATTAACGGTTGCAATTGCTGTGGTCGAAGCAATTGTAGTCTATAAGATGCCGGTCCATTTAGCCATTGAAGCAACTGCATTAGGCGGATTGCAGGGTCTATGGCCGATTGGATGGATTATTGTCACGGCAGTGTTTCTGTATGAATTAACAGTGGCATCAGGCAAGTTCCAAATTATTAGTGATTCGATTGCATCGATCACTCAGGATCGCCGTCTTCAGGCATTATTGATTGCATTTTCATTCGGCGCATTTCTTGAAGGAACGGCGGGCTATGGCACGCCGGTAGCGATTGCAGGGGGATTGCTTGCCGGACTTGGCTTCAATCCCTTTTATGCAGCAGGGTTGTGCTTAATTGCCAACACGGCGCCGGTTGCGTTTGGCGGTGTCGGTATTCCGATTCTTACCTCCGGGCAAGTCACTGGCATTGATGTACTTTCAATCAGCCAAATGGTTGGTCGGCAGGTCCCTTTTTTATCCTTGTTTGTTCCATTCTGGCTGGTGTTTATTATGGCAGGTTGGAAACGGACAATTGAAGTGCTGCCGGCAATTCTTGTATGCGGGATTTCCTTTGCCGGTACGCAATACGTAACATCGAACTTCTTAGGACCGGAATTACCGGATGTGACTTCATCAATTGTCAGTATGGTATGTCTTATCCTTCTGCTTAAATTCTGGCAACCGAAATCCATTTTCCGATTCAAGGATGAAAAAGAAGAGCCAATTCCGGCACAACTGCAAAATAAAAACAGTTTTTCTTTTGGCAGAATCGTGCAAGCATGGTCACCATTCGTTTTGCTCGTTGTTGTCATTTGTGTATGGGGCGGATCCGCAAGCATTAAGGCGCTTCTGAGCAAAGCAACGTTAATGATTCCAATACCCGGACTGGATCAGATGATCGAACAAGTGAAGCCAATTGTTGCCAAGACGACGGCTTATGGTGCCATTTATAAATTTGATGTGATTGCAGCTACCGGAACGGCTATTTTAGTGACCTGTATACTAAGTAAATTCTTAATTGGTATCAGTTGGAAGAAGTGGGCACTAACCTTTGGCCTAACATTAAAAAAGCTGGCTCTTCCCTTGGTAATGATTGTATCTGTTCTCGGCTTTGCTTACATTGAGAACTATTCGGGCATGAGCGCGACACTTGGACTTGGGCTCGCCTCGACGGGCACCATTTTCCCATTCTTGTCACCGTTTATCGGCTGGATCGGCGTATTTCTCACCGGTTCGGATACTTCGTCAAATGCATTGTTTTCTAATCTGCAGAAGGTGTCCGCACAGCAAATTGGTGTCGATCCGACTTTGCTTGTCGCGGCCAACTCAACCGGCGGTGTTGCTGCAAAAATGATTTCACCACAATCCATTGCTGTTGCGACAGCGGCAACCGGATTGGTCGGTAAGGAAGGCAGCTTATTCCGATTTACAATTAAGCATAGTCTGCTTTTCGTCGCGATTACCGGCATCATTACACTTATTCAGGCTTACGTGCTGAAGTGGATGATTCCATAAATAAGTTCCTCGTGAGATTAATTAAGAAAGAGATGCGGGTGCGCCCACGTCTCTTTCTTTTTGCTTTTTTTCCTGCGATTACTCGTAATATATGACCTTCGTCATACAAAAAAGGTACCTTTCCGCACCGTAAAACTTGTAGCTAAAGTACGTCGTTAAGGATTAACAGGTGCATTAAACTTTTCCTATAGCAAAAAAAGGAGGCGCTCGGATGCTTGATTTAAAGCATGTATCGAAGAGCTATGGAAGTTTTCAAGCCGTAAAGGATCTTTCTATATCAATCGAAGATGGAGAATTGTTCGGATTACTTGGCCCAAATGGTGCTGGAAAATCGACGACTGTGTCAATGTTGAGCACAGTAGTGACGCCAAGTAGCGGGGAGATATTTATTCAAAACCAGTCTCTCAGGCGGAATCCGCGTGCTGCTAAGGCAATCATGGGGATTGTACCGCAGGATCTGGCACTCTATCAATCATTGAGCGCAAAGGATAATTTATCGTTTTTCGGCAGTCTTTACGGACTGAAGGGTAAAGAACTCAGGCGCAGAGTGGATGAGGTATTGGAGATCATTGAACTACGCGATAAGCAAAATCAGGATGTTGCTGAATTCTCAGGGGGCATGAAGCGACGTGTGAATATCGGTGTTGCGCTGATGAATCACCCGAAGCTGCTCGTTCTTGATGAGCCGACGGTCGGCATTGATCCACAGTCACGCAACCATATTCTTGAAACGGTTCGGCGACTGAACAGTGATCGGGGAATGACGGTCATTTACACAAGCCATTACATGGAGGAAGTTGAATATCTCTGCACGCGGGTCGCAATTATCGATCATGGTCAATTAATCGCCATCGGAACAAAGGATGAGTTGAAAAAAACGACGGAAGCCTATGATACGCTGACCGTCACGTACACATCGGCTCCGGCGCATGCGGATGAGCAAGTGAAACAATTGTCCGGTGTGGCACGCGTCACCAACAGTGGATTACAAATGAAACTATTAATCAATCCGAGGGCAGGCAGTAATGCGCTGACACTGATTGAAGCATTGAAGAATATTGGCTTTCAATTGACCGGATTCAACTATGTGGAGGCGAATCTAGAAAGTATTTTTCTAAAATTAACGGGGAAGACACTTAGAGAGTAATGAGGGAGGCGAGTGCATGAGCAAATTACTGAAACTCTTTTTTCTGGACATTAAATTATTGGTGAAAAATAAAACGATATGGCGACTCATCTTGCTGCCGCCTTTGTTTATTTTGATTTTGGGGACTATTTTTGGCAAGACAGCAACACCGATAAAAAAATTCCCGGTTGCGTTTGTCAGTGCGGATCAGACCGTATCACAAGGTCACATGCAGCTCAATCTTGGACAAATACTTGAAAATCAGGTGTTTTCGAGCGCTAAGTTGAAAAAGCTGGTCAACGTCAAAAAAGCGGCAAGTCTTGCGCAGGCGAAGCGTTGGGTTAGAAAGGGTAGAGTAGCTGCTGTGATCTCTGTCCCTAAGTCATTCACCACAGCTTATGTTGGGGATAAGAATGTTCACATTACCTTGATTGGCAATAAGGATAAGTTAACTGAGAAGAAAATCGTCCAATCAGTTTTAGAAGGATTCACTAATAATTTGAACACGATTCGTGAGGAACGACAGTCCTTAACTTCTTACGCAAAAAGTCATGTCATCGATGCGGCACATATTCAGTCAGCCATCAGCGAGTTTTCCAGTGTTTCAGTTCAAACACCGATGATTGAAAAACGCTCACCCAATCTCTCATCCAAACCGGTCAGAGCGATGCAGTATTATGCAATTGGCATGGCGGTCATGTTTTCGATAAGTACGGCCTTTGCGATTATCCACAATGTGGTTGAGGAACGGCTGAATCATACATTATATCGCATTCGCGCGATGCCTGTTCGATCCTTGCACTATGCGCTTGGCAAGCTTGGCGGCATTATTGTTGCTGTACTTCTGCAAATGTCTGCGGTTATTCTGATCAGCCGGGCGCTCTACGGTGTCGTCTGGGGCAGTTTGCCGGAGATTCTGCTGATCACATGTGTCTATGCCTTTGCGGTCGGATCGATTGTTCTGCTCTGCGGCTTTCTAGCAAAGAATCAGACCACTGTCTCCAGCCTTGGCGCGCCGATTTTATATATTTTTAGCTTTCTTGGAGGAAGTATGGTGAACACTGACAGCTTTCCGCAAGCGATGAAAGTTATTCATCAGCTGTTGCCCAATGGGCAGGCGATAAACGCTTATTTAGCGATCGGGCAGGGCGAGCAATTAATGAAAATCCTTCCCGAACTTTTACAACTGCTTGTCACCGGTCTTGTATTTCTTGTTCTCGCACTAGTGGCTTTCAACAGAAAGGGGGCATCCGGTCATGCAGCTGCTGCTCATGATTAAGTATCAATTGAAATTGCTGTTTCGAAATCGGCTGGCTATTTTTATGATGATTGCAGCTCCTGTAGTGTTGACTCTGCTTTTCTCAATAGTGGGGTCCGGTGATGGGAAAGCACAACTTGGAGTGCTTGATCAGGATCACAGCGTATCTTCCAAACAACTCATTCGATTGCTTGAGAATCAGGAAAATGTGCAGCTCATTCATTTAAGCAGAGCGGCAATGCAACATGATGTTGGCAATCAATCGATTTCGGAAGGTCTCATAATCGGCAATCATTATGAGCGCACCCTGCTTTCAAATCAAAAGACTGATCTGAGCTTAATTCAAAGTCAATCAAGTGGCAGCAGCGCGTTGATCGATCAGGTCGTCGCAGAAACCGTGGGCACGCAGAAGAGGATGGTGGTGGACGCAGCAACCGTCTCGCGTTACATTCATTCTGTCAAAACGACTCTTCTGTCTCAATTTTACAGACATAGCTTAAAATCTGCGACCATATCTGTTATCGATCATTCTCCAAGTAGGCAAAACGAAATGCGACAACAGAACCTTCGCACACTGATCGGATTCCTCGTCATGTTTGTCTGGTTTGTTGTTTTTCAAGGATTAAGAACGATGATTGAAGAGAAGGAGAATCACGCCTTTGACCGAATGATCAGTGCGCCAGCGCGTTATCGTCAAATCGTACTGTCGAAAATAGTTGCTACGTTTCTTTTTTCTGCTTTTCATGTTGCAGTGATCGTGCTTGTCGCCGGCTATTTTTTTAAACTTCATTTGCTTGCTCATTTCGTTACCCTTTGCGTGCTATTTGCTGCTTACCTGTTTGCATTGATTGGTGTGTCATTAGTCTTTGTACCATTCTTCAGAAAACAGCAGCAGTTCACTATTCTATCAACGATGATTGTTGTTTTAACAGGAATGCTTGGCGGTTCTTTTTTCTCGATTGAAACATTTGCGCCACGGTTTATTGTATGGCTTTCCCATCTGACTCCGGAGTCTTGGGCGATTCGAGCAATGAATGGAGTAACTCTTGACGGACAGCTGCTGAGCGCTCAGCTGACACCTTTACTAGTTCTCGTAGGTGCCGGATGCATTGGGACCGTGCTTTCTCTATTGTCGATGCGCGTATCAGTTCGGATGCAAAATAAGTAGGGAAAGGGGGCTATTGATTCGTAATGGATATTATTTTTGTCCTGCTGATTATCGTTTTATTGCAACTTCGGGAACGGGCATTGAATCGGAATAAATTATGGCTGCTGCCGATGCTCATGCTTTATATCAGCCTGTCAGCGTTCGAGAAAGTAAATCATTTTCAAATGATTGATTTGCTTACAATAGTTGCGTTGACTTTTTTAGGCCTGATTATTGGTGGAATACGCGGTTCACTCTATAGGATCAGATTCGATGATCAGTCGCAACAATTGATGAAAAAAGGAAGTGTACTCACTGTTGTACTATTACTTGCTTTAATTTTCGCGAAAGTTGTGATTGAAAAAATGACCATTTCAGGAAGCGCTGAGCATCTATTTTCAGTAGTCCAGGCAGGTTTTTTCTTTGAACTGTTCGGATCCTTCTCCGGCAGAAATCTGGCATTATGGCTGCGGAGTGGGAGACTAGTAAAAAATGATTCTGTGGGGGAGTAAAAATGTCATTAATAACAATGAATTTGATTGAACTGATTGCAGGGCTGCTGATTAATCTTTTTATCGGTAAACTGCAAGTTCTGCTGTTTCGAAAAAAAACGCAGACTTCTCGGATTATCATTCGTATTATCGGTGTTTATCTCTTGATCGACGGACTGTTAGGTATTCTGCATATTCATCTTTTCTAAAAAACGAGCGGCAGTGAAGAGCACTTATTCACTGTTGCTTTGCCTTGTTGTAAAATAAAAGGATTAATGGAGCAGATGAATGCTGCTAAAGAATGTATGAGGTATTTCATCAGCGAAAGGTGCCGTTACCATGTCCAACCATTTCTATAGTAAATTCATTCGCTATATAGCGCTGGTGATGATTATCTATTCACTTATTCCACTTGCCCAGCGCAATACCGGACTATTTATTGGACTCATGACAGCTGTAGTTGTTTTAAATGTTAATGATCTGATCCGATATCGGTTCCTAACCATGCAAACCGTTGCACATCAGGTTTCTTTCCTGTTCAGTCTGCTCTGTATCGTGTTAATTGTAACATTACAAGATTCCACGGGTGCAGAAGTCTATGTCATCTATTTGCTGGTTGAGTTAATTGTCATCCATAAAAAATTGCCCATTTTCCTTATTGCAGCCCACTTTACGATGGCTTTTTCTGTTGACATGCTGCAATTTGACTTTTTACATGCGCTCCGTCATGAATTGATTTCCTATGGCCTGACGCTTCTTACGATCCTATTGTTTCGTAATCTGATGATTGAAAAGCGTCGCGTTGAAGGCTTGAATCTGGAACTGCGGAAATCGAACCGTAAACTTGAAGAGTACACGAAGAAAATTGAAAGGCTGACGATTATAAAGGAACGGACGAGAATCGCACAGGAGCTGCATGATTCGATGGGCCATGCACTTGTTGCACTGAATATGAATCTTGAGTATGCTGAAAAAGTGGTTGATCATAGGCCTGTAGAAATAAAGGCAGTACTTGGTAAAACACGTGAATTGACCAAACAGTCGATGACAAATTTAAGACAAGTGGTCAAACTGCTTAAAGACGATGCTGTTCCTGATTTGAGTGAAGCATTACATGCGCTTGTTGATGCTTTTAGAGAAAACAATCAGGTTCATTTTGATTTGAACTTGAATGTTCTTGATGAAATAATAGATCCCAAAATAAAAAACTGTCTTTATAAGACGGTACGTGAAGGAATTACCAATGGATGCAGGCATGGCAGTGCTACACTATTCACCATTGATATCGCTTCCCATGAAGACAAAATAATCCTGAATATGACGAACAATGGAGTCACAGATTCTGAGATTATTAAGTCCAATGGTTTAAAGGGAATTGAAAATAGATTCAGAGATCTTGGTGGAATGGTTCATTTTGTCTCATCTAAAGAAGCTGGCTTTACAATAGAGGGTTCACTTCCGATGAAGGGCAGCTCTGAAGGGAAATGAGAATATGATTCGCGTTATGATTTGTGATGATCAGAAGATTGTCAGAGAAGGGCTGAAAATGATCTTAAGCATGCATAAAGAAATCCAAATTGTTGCTGAAGCTGAAAATGGACAGAAGCTGCTCGACATGCTGCAAAACATGTGTGTGGACGTTATCCTTATGGATGTCCGCATGCCGGTCATGGATGGCATTGAAGCGACCAAACAAATTAAATCACTTTACCCTCAAATAAAGATTATTATTCTGACAACGTTCGATGAAGACGACTATATTTTCGGTGGTCTGAAGAATGGAGCAGATGGCTATATTTTAAAAGATTCCGGCTCAGAGGAGATTGTCGGTGCGATTAAAGCGGCAAACGCCAACAGCATGTTGCTTAATGAAAAGATCGCGTTGAAAGTTGTTTCCGCACTGCACACAAAAGCGACTACGGAACGTGCAGCTGATAAGGAAAAGCTGTCTCTTCTGACTCAGCGGGAAATCGACGTGGCGAATGAAGTGAAGCTTGGGAAAAGTAATCGAGCGATTGGGCAAACATTATTCATTACAGAAGGAACCGTAAAAAATTATGTGTCACGAATTCTTGATAAACTTGAACTGTACAATCGTTCAGAGCTAGTGATCTATATGCGACAGATGAACACTTAAAATGAAGAGTATCTAGACGAATGAGCTTGAGTTGCAACACTTTTTGCATCTGCGTTGAGAATGTGATATATACCTTGTGCAAAAGCGTGAGGGGATCATCCGATGTTAATACATTGTTAGCAGCTTCCGAACTGTACATCCGTTTTTTTAATTTGCATAAAAAAAACCTGCCAATTAAGGCAGGCTTTTTGCAGCGATTAATGAGTTTCATTAATCACAATCACAGCTGTTTTTTTTCACATTCTCGCTAATTTCCATGGCATTAAAACTGAAGTTGCGGACATCGTCTTTAGTAAGCTGCGGCGGAGCGGCAGAAACGCCAAGGATATTCGTTAAGAATGATCCTGGAATGACTGAAGTATCCAAATCAATTGTTAGAAAATATTGATTTTTACCACATGTTGGTTTCGCATCAACGGCATGAATCGGGGTCGTCGCGAAAGCAAAGTCAACAAAACCAATCTCATCATCAGGTGTTGTGTTAAACAAGTCACCAATTGTAGAGAGCAACTGACTCGCGTCACGACTTTCACCGATCACTTTGCGTCCGTTGTCATTTTTCTTCCATACCCGAACAACTGCCGGGATGCCGAAAATAATACCTGCATTAATGATTCCAATAATGCTTTCCAGCAACGAGATGCTTTCCGGTTTCCATGTAACGGTGCCATCAAGTACGACACGCGCACATGGGTCCTGAACATTGACACTGACCTCGGCAAATTTATTGCTGATTTTCGGTCTCGGACTGTCAGAATTAGAAGCTAATTGGTCTGATGCAAAATCATTCAGCAAACCCGAATGACTTGAACCTTTACCACCTTTACATTTGTTGCAACCGCAATTTACACTGTGAGTATCTTCTTCAAAGAAATCATAACCCACTGCTTATCAACTCCTTTGTTTTGATACTATATCTTATTGCACAGGGACAATATTGCATGGACAGTTCACGCAGTCGTTTCGCACATTTTCACTTCTTCCTTGTGAATTAACGCAAATGACTACTCAGTTTGTCTATGCATCACTTACTTAAATACATAAACATGTAGTATCAAAACTGAAAGGATGATCATTAATATGACATTAAGTAGATTGAGCGCTTTAAGCAGCTTGAGCAGTTTGTCAGGGTTGAACAATTCAAAACTTCAGTCGGTGCTGGCAAAATTGGATCCTGGTGAAGTACTGGGTTCGGTTGTTCCCGATAACGGCACTGCTTTGGCAGCTCCAACTTTTTTGAATTATGACAAACTGACAGGGGTCGTAACCTTCTCTGTAGCAGGAGCAACAACATATGTTAACGCATCGGATATTCAAGTGATTACTTTAGCTACACCTTAACAAAATGAAAATGGCAAGCTCTGAAATCATCGGAGCTTGCTTTTTTTTGTATGCTGATAAATAGATGATTGTTTTCTAACACAATGTAACTAATCCGATCAATTATTAAAAAAAGATCGGCCCCTGCCACCCATTTGCTGGCTAGAGTTAAGAATTCCTTAATGTTTGTCATCTATGATCAGGTTGGAAAACGGAAGGGATGTGTGGGATACGATGAAAGGATTGAATAAGCAATTCGCTGCAAGTCTTATTTTAGTCATGATTGTCGTCGTTGCTGCAGCGGTTTTTTCAATTACGAGCAGCTTATCATCCTCACATTCGGCGAGAAACAGTCAGGGAATGGGACAGACCCACGCCATTTCCGATACAGGAACAGGAAGAGGCACCGGAGCGCGAATGCCTGCAAAGAAGCAGGAGAAAAAATCGATGAATAGCAAATCTGCGACGCATAATTTGCCGAACGTGAACGGTCAAAATGCTCCGCCGAATGGAAAGCGTTCTAAAAATGGCCGCCCATCAGGGAATACTGTGGGTGGGCAAACGGTTAAGAATGGTGCTAATCATTCAAATGGTCCACCTCATTCGGTCACTTCCGGATCTGGCGGTTCAATGCCAGACCAGCAAACCGGAGCGCAAAGCGTTATAACCAAGAGTTTAATTGCTGTTTACTCGATTTTATTTCTGATCACGATCATCACATGCTTTGTTTTGAACAGGAAAAGAAAATTTAGGATGGATAAACAAACGATAAGCGCATCAATGGGTACGCTCTTAGTAGTCGCACTCTGCGCTAAATTAGCATTGGCACCATGGATTTCCGGGCATATGGATTTAATGCTGTTCCAGAACTGGGCTCAATCTGCGGCTTCCGGATTAACGAATTTTTATCAAAACAGCAATGCTGATTATCCTCCCCTTTATATTTATGTTCTTTATGGAATTGGAAAAGCAGTCACTTTACCTGGATTGAGTGGCGGGTATACGTTATTACTCAAACTTCCTTCAATCCTTGCCGATGTGCTGACCGCCTGGCTGATCTACCGTATCGCACGAAAAAAGGGGCATGAATGGCTTGGGTTGGCTGCAGGAGCTTTTTATCTCTTTAATCCTGCTATTTGGATGGATTCAGTGATTTGGGGACAGGTGGATTCATTTTTCACATTAATTATTGTTCTTGCACTGAATTTCTTAATTAAACGCAACTATTTTCTCTCAACGGCGCTCTTTGCGGCATCAGTCATGATGAAGCCTCAAGGAATTATTTTTCTGCCACTGCTCGCTTATGTGTTTATTAAGGATCGAAGGATAGGCAAAGGTTTTCTCGCGCTTGGCTGGTACGCATTGATTACAGCGCTTATTGCACTTCCGTTTTCTTTTCTTGCAAGCGGTGGTGTATTATGGCTTGTTCAGCTGATGAAACGAACGATCAGCGAATATCCTTACGCGTCGGTAAACGCCTTTAATTTTTTCAGCTTAATCGGAGGTAATTTTCAATCGGACAGCGCGAAACTCTTTATCTTCAGCTATCACACATGGGGTATGCTTGCTATTGTTCTTATTTCTCTTGTGTCCTTATGGCTGGTACTGCGCAAGCATTCGATCCAGATGGTGATGATTGCAGGCTTAATACAAATTGCCGGCGTCTTTACCTTTGCATCAGGAATGCATGAACGCTATTTGTATCCTGCAATGGCGCTTGCACTCATCTGCTCGCTTATCAATGAAGATCATCGATTCGCTGTGCTTGCGATCGGCTATAGCTTCACGAACTTTATGAATCTTTATTTCATTTATTTTTTATCTGGAACTATGGCAGCTTCGTACAGTGTGTCGCTTGTTGTCACTTCGTTAGTCAATGTATTGCTGTTTGGGTATCTTGTCTGGACAGCATTCACTGTAAAACAAAAAAGTGAATTAAGTTAAGCATTCTTTAAGATTGGCTTGTCATAATATTGTTAAGCAAAAAGCTCGTGCTGACGAGTACAGGTGTTTATTTCAGATCTATTGTTGCCTGAGGAGGAGTTCAAGATGAACTTATTTAAAAGTAAACGAATTGATTTTTATTTAATCGGTGTCATTCTTTTTTCAGGATTCATGAATTTCTTTCTGCTTAATAAAGCAGATACAAATGAGTACTACACAGTAGCTGTAAAGAGTATGATGAAAAGTTTCCATAACTTTTTCTATGCATCATTCGACCCTGCAGGTTTTATTACGGTTGACAAGCCCCCCGTTGCGCTTTGGTTGCAAACAATAAGCGCCAAATTATTCGGATTCAGCAATTTCAGTGTTCTGCTTCCCGGAGCCGCTGCGGCGGTTGTGTCCACAGTGATTGTATACCAAATGGTGAAGCATAAGGCTGGCAAACTTGCTGCATTTATTTCAGGTATTGTCATGTCGGTCACGCCGATCTTTATAGCCGTAACACGAACAAATAACATGGACAGTATTCTGATTCTTTGTCTGGTCATTGCGGCATGGGCAGTGGTGAAAGCGGCATCGACGACTAAATTTCGCTGGCTCTTACTCAGTGTTGCCATGATCGGCGTTGGTTTTAATGTAAAAATGTTTGAAGCATTTATGATTGTTCCTGCGATTTATCTTTTTTATTGGATGGCTATGAAGATCAATTGGAAGAAAAAAATACTCCATCTTCTCGCTGCAACCGTTGTTTTGGCAGGAGTCTCTCTTTCGTGGGCGATTGTTGTTGATTCTACTCCAGCCAGTAAGCGTCCTTACGTCGGCGGGAGTCAGACCAATTCGGTTCTTGAACTAGCCCTCGGCTATAACGGCGTATCACGATTGACCGGTCAACAGGGTGCCGGAGGGCAAAAAACGGGAACAATGCCAAGTGGAGCGAGAACGCAAACCGGAACGAATGCATCAGAGAATTTACAGAATCCAAATTCTTCTTCCGGAGAAAATAGTTTCGGAGGCGAGATGGGCGGAACACCGCCAGGCGGAATGGGTGGCAATCGCGGCGGAAATCAGGGGTCGATGTTCGGCACCGGGAGCGCAGGACCGTTGCGCCTCTTTTCAAAAGAATTATCCGGACAAGCAAGCTGGCTTCTACCTTTTGCCCTCTTCGGAGTTATTGCGATTGTGGCTGACTGGTTCCGTCGCAGAAAGCTGAATGAAAAACATAGTTTTGCAATTTTCTGGCTTGCATGGCTTGCTCCGGCAATGGTCTTCTTCAGCATCGCCGGTTTCTTCCACCAATATTATTTAAGTTTGATGGCACCACCGATTGCGGCGTTGGTCGGTATCGGATTTTCGTATCTGTGGCGAGACTTCAGTGATGCAAAGAGCTCTTGGCGCGGTTATCTTCTCCCGATCGCTTTTGGTGTAACGCTTCTTTTTGAGGCAATTATCTTTTACCAGAATAGTATTGAAACGATCTGGACTGTGTTGCTTATTGTAGCCGGTATACTAGCAATTGGTTTTGGAATTGTCTGGCGAACGGCCGATCGGAAAGTTCAAGGAGCAATTGCCGGATCAAGTGTACTATTAATGCTGTTTGCTCCATTGTATTGGACACTTCCATCAACGTTTAATCAGACGGATAGTTCGACTCCTATTGCCGGGCCGAGTTCAACACAGTCAGGTATGGGCGGCCAACGTTCAGATGGGAAAGGCTTCCCTGGAGGCGGAACCGGAGGACCTGGCGGCAGTCAAGGAGAGGCACCATCGATCGATGGCGAATCTGGTGCCTCAGGGGCTTCACAAGGTCCAAATGAATGGTCACAAAATCAAACCGACCAATCGTCAACCAGCACTTCGGATCGAAGCATGAATCGCGGTGGCGGAATGCGTCAACAAGTCAGTACTAAACTGCTTACTTATCTGCGCAAGCATTACACGGGTGAAAAGTTTATTCTTGCCGTGCCAAGCGCTCAATCCGCATATTCCATCATGATGAAAACAAACTATGCGGTTATGGCAATGGGCGGATTCGCAGGCAGTGATCCTGCATTAACCGTAAGCAAATTGGAAAAGATGGTGAAGGCTGGAGAGATTAAATACTTCCTGATCTCAGGAAATCAAGGCGGTGCACAGAACGCATCCGTAACCAACTGGATTAAGAAGAACTGCACAGAGGTCAAGGCAAGTGAATGGTCGAGTTCGGATTCGAGTTCAAGCAGTCAAAACGGATCAGGAGGGCAATCGACGCTCTATGTCTATAACAAATAAAAAATGGTGCAGTGCGGTATAAAAGAAAAAGGAGGCATGGCCATGACAGTTAAATATTCAATAGTGGTGCCGGTATTCAATGAAGAAAAAGTGATCTACGAATCCTATAAGCGATTGAAAACAGTCATGGATCGAACTTATGAATCCTATGAGTTGCTGTTTGTCAATGATGGAAGCCGTGACCGAACTTCGGAGCTGCTGAATTATATTTCCGAAGGAGACACGAACGTAAAAGTTATCGAGTTCTCACGTAATTTCGGACATCAAATTGCGATAACGGCAGGCATGGATTACGCGACTGGCCAGGCTGTCGTTGTCATCGATGCGGATCTTCAAGATCCACCTGAATTGATCCTGAAAATGATTGAAAAATGGGAGGAAGGTTATGATGTTGTTTACGGAAAGCGAGTAGAACGAAAAGGTGAAACCTTTTTTAAGAAACTCACGGCATCGCTTTTCTACCGAACACTGAAAATGTCAACAGACATCGATATTCCTCTTGATACAGGTGACTTCCGCTTGATTGATCGGCGCGTATGTGATGAAATGAAGCGCATACCCGAGAAAAATCGGTTTATACGCGGGCTTGTCAGCTGGGTCGGGTTTAAGCAAACGGCGATTGAGTATGTTCGTGATGAACGGCTGGCCGGCGAGACAAAGTATCCATTGAAGAAAATGCTGAAGCTTTCAATCGATGGTTTGACTTCGTTCTCATATAAACCACTGAAATTAGCCACTTATGGCGGCGCATTTCTTTCTTTGGCAGGATTTGTCTATATGATCGTTGCCTTATCGTTAAAGCTGTTCACATCAAGCACCGTGCCTGGATGGACCTCGCTCATCGTTATTCAACTCTTGTTTAGCGGGTTCACATTGTTCATTCTAGGCGTGATCGGAGAGTATATCGGTCGAATTTATGACGAAACAAAAGATCGTCCGTTGTATATTATTAAAGAAGCCAAAGGATTCGGTGCCGCCAATCGCGTGCGTTCCATATCCAGTGTCAAGCATGGCTGACCATTACCAATGTATAGAAATAAAAAGTCCGAATAGACGCATAGTCTGTTCGGACTTTTTGCACAAATAAGATATAAAGATCTAGAGGACTTTAGTGTAAGTGCAACTAAGGCTTCGCACCTTCCAGAGGCTTGGCGAAGCCGAGTTTTCTAACAAGTAAAGAAAGTATAAGAATTTGCCCCGTATTTAAACGAATAAACCAGTGTCTTGGCCGAGAATCAAAGCAAAGGTGCGAGACGCCTGCAGGATCAGGTGCCAGCGAGACCCCGCAGATTTCTGCTTGTCTGAGGAGGCTCGCGGTGCGCCCGCGGTCGCGCTCAGTTGATGCGAGCAACCGGAGCGATGATTCAGCACCGTAAAGACACAAACCAATCACACATGGCTGGAGATTAAAGACCGGGCGCTTTTTGCTCGGTTTTTCTTATGTTACACCATTTCAATGAACCGTTAAATCTGTTCCAAAAACACCGATTACTTGTCCGGATTGGAAAATAGGAAAGGACAACGTAACGCAAGGCTGCTTTGTAATCGCAGAATAATAAGGTTTTGACACATATGGCGAACCCTTCATTGCCTCCACAAACCAAGTTCGCGCACCTGCGTTTGCAAGAGCAGCTGCCGGCTCTGAATAAACAAACGAACCGTCGGGAAAATTCGACCAGACCGCTTCAAGTTCGGGATAACTTTCCTTAAGAATGCTCAGGATCCTTTTATGCTGTGCAGGTTCAATAGGCGCGAGCGGGTGTTCCTCACTGAATTGCAGGATTGACTGCTTCATCGATTTCAGTTGATTTGCGTTGATTTGAATGGCCATACGTTCATCCTGTTGAATCGAGTTATGAAGCTCATTTGAGGTGCCAATTAGCAGTTTGTTCAATGCCAGCATTTGATCAATGCTGGTGAATTGGTTCGACACGTCTTGTTCAACTGTTTCTGCAAGCGCTTGATTCGTCTGTGTCATTGCTGAAATTTGATTAATTAGATCAGAAATTGTGGAGATGCTTCCTGTTTGTTCATTAACAGAAGCTGCAGATTCCTTGCTGCCGAGCATGATCGTCTCCAATTTTTCTTTAAAGTCGCTTAAGTTTGCGACAATGTGCTGCAATTTTTCTGATCCTTTGTCAATTTCGGCTGTTTCCTTATTGACACGTTCAGTCGATCGACTGATTTCCTTCTGTATCAGTTGTGTGGTCTGTTTTGTGTCGTGCACCGCTTGCTGCGTTTCAGAAGAAAGTTTGCGAATTTCAGACGCGACAACGGAAAATCCTTTTCCTGCTTCGCCTGCCCGGGCAGCCTCAATAGCAGCGTTTAGCGAAAGAATATTCGTTTCTTCGGAGATGGAACCGATCAATTGGAAGACTTGGTCTATTTTTCTTGAATGTGCGACAAGCTCATTCATTTGACTCATAAGCTCGCGATGACCATTTAAGATGCCTGACATGGTCTTTTCTAATCCGCTGACCGCTTCTAAAGAAGAACCAAGATCTTGATAAGCCTGCTCGCTGTCTGCTTGCACACTGCTCACAATTGAAAGTATTGTTTGTGCGGAGTTTTGAATTACATGCATTTGTTCATTAACTTGCGCTGCGCTTTCAGCAGTATGCGTTGTATGTCTTTTGAACTCTGAAACACTGGTTTGGCTTGAACTAGAGGACTCGTTCAAAGCCTCTGCAGCGAGCTTCAGCTGTTCGACAACGCCTTTCAGCTGATCGGCAGCCACTTGTATTCTGCCCATTGAATTACGGTTGTTTGAATGATTTTGTGAATGGATTTCATTGTGCTGCTGCTTTCTTTTAAAAAGGATCAGGGGAAACACCTCCACGTGATACAAGCAGGTATGTAAAAAAATCACTATTTTATACAAAAGTATATCATTATTTGGTGTAATTTTCTCATTGTTTAAATAATAAGAATGAAACCTTAGTTTCAGAATTAAGAAAAACAGCTTTTCAAAAAAACAAAGGTCTATTCGATTGGATGGCTCGTATACATGTTAGTACAACCCATAGGGATTTACGAGGAGGGTACATTATGTATCGTCGAACATCATTCGTTTTGGCTGGCGCTTGTCTTGCAGTATCGATGGCGCTGCTTGCAGGTTGCGGCGGCATGGCTGATCGTGAACCGGATAGCGTTAAGTATGTAAACAGCAAGTCCGATTTGGTTAAAACCAGCAAGCATCAGGAATTTACTGAAAGAGTCTTGTATTTAACTGATGCCAATGGATTTGTTGTCCCACAAATGGTCGGTTTGCCGAAAACAAATGCGGTGACAAAGCAGGTATTAAACTATTTGGTTGCTGACGGACCGGTCTCCAACTTGTTACCAAACGGATTTCAGGCAACACTGCCTTCGGGGACGGAAGTAAAGAATGTATCTACAGATCAAAGGGGTAATGCAACAGCTGATTTTTCTAAGGACCTGCTTGATACACCCGCAGCGAGTCAGAGGCAAGCCATTCAGTCTATTGTCTGGACGCTCACTCAATTTCAGGCTGTAAAATCAGTGACAATCACAGTTGACGGCAAAGCAATGGAAGCATGGCCGTCAACTAAAAATGTAGTTGGCAGAGGACTTACACGTGCGGACGGGATTAATCAAGTCACCGGCGATGTGGCTGATGTCAGCGGCAGTGAACCGCTTACGGTCTATTATATGGCTGCCAACAAAGGAAAAACCTACGATGTTCCGGTAACAGTTCGTGGGACTGTCGGTTCGGATCGCGTAACCGGCCTCGTCAATGCACTCATTCACGAACCGGCGGCAGGGGCACTCATTTCACCGATGAACCCCGATATTCAGTTGACTGAAAAACCGCAAATCAAGAATGGAACGGTATATCTCCATTTTAACAGTGCTATTTATGATAATAAAAAGGCGAAGACAATCAATGATCAAGTCGTTCGCAGTCTTGTTCTCACACTTACAGGGGACCCAGCGATTCAAAAGGTGTCGATACAAGTAGGGCATGCGACAAAGATGACTTTGGAATCCGGGAAAACATTATCCGGAGCGGTTTCTCGCGATTGGGTTGATGCGACCGGCCTGTAATTTAATTAATGAAAATATGGTATAGTAAGAGGAGCAGACAGGGCTTCTCTTCTTTTTTGCACTAGGTGATTAAACGATGAGGTTGTTTATTGGCTCATTTGCACTGAATGAGTCAATAATAGTATGAACAACGAGATCCTTTAACAAAGCTGATTGCTAAAAAAGGAGCCCTAATAATGGACACGGGGGCAATTGAAGTAATGAGACCAGACGGCAGAGCAAGCGACGAACTAAGGTCTATTCAAATTCAACCGGATTTTATTATTCATCCAGAAGGTTCGGTACTTATTTCGGTAGGCAAAACAAAAGTGATTTGCAATGCGAGCATTGAAGACCGCGTGCCGCCTTTTTTGCGTGGGCATAAAAAAGGGTGGGTTACCGCAGAGTATGCGATGCTTCCTCGCGCCACGCCTGAGCGCAATATGCGTGAATCTACTAAAGGAAAAGTGACCGGCAGAACCATGGAAATTCAGCGTTTGATTGGCCGCGCGCTGCGTTCCGTTGTCGATCTTGAGGCGATGGGCGAACGCACATTGTGGATTGATTGCGATGTCATCCAAGCGGACGGAGGTACGCGTACCGCGTCCATTACAGGTGCTTTTGTCGCGGCGGTACTGGCATTCAGACATGCACTTGAACGGAAGCAGATCAGCCATATGCCGATCAGATCCTATCTTGCAGCGACCTCGGTGGGCATCCATCCGATCTATGGTCCGTTATTGGATCTCTGTTATAAAGAAGATTCGACTACTGATGTTGATATGAACATTGTCATGAACGGTCGCGACGAATTTATTGAAATTCAAGGAACCGGCGAGGAAGCGACCTTTAGTGAAGAGGAATTGGCGAAACTGCTTTCACTTGCAAAAAAAGGAATCCATGAATTGATTGAAGCAGAAAAAACCATTCTTGGCGATTTAGTTGTCGAACAAAAGGTGGGAACAAATAAGTGATTAAAGTATTGATTGCCTCAAATAATCCAGGAAAAATAAAAGAATTTAAAGCACTGCTTGCTGAATTCGATGCAGAAGTTTTTTCTTTAAAAGATATGGATATTCACACGGATGTACCGGAAACTGGAACAACATTTCGTGAGAATGCTGCATTAAAAGCGGAAGCATTATCTCAAGAGACAGGCATGATCACCTTGGCAGATGATTCAGGGCTGTGTGTCGATGCGTTAAACGGCGAACCGGGGATTTTTTCCGCACGCTACGCAGGTCTGGATAAGAACAGTGAGCATAATATTGATCTGTTGTTGAAAAAACTTGCAGGCGTGCCTGAAAGCGAGCGAACAGCACATTTTGTCTGTGTACTCGCAATCAGCAAGCCCGGCCAACCGACTCACTTTGCCGAAGGCCGCTGTGACGGATTCATCACAATGGAACGACGCGGAGAAGATGGGTTCGGTTATGATCCGCTATTCCTGATTCCGGAACGGCAATTGACCTTTGCACAAATGGGCGATGATGAGAAGAACAAGATCAGCCATCGTGCTCGTGCATTGAAGCAGTTGCAAGAACGATGGACAAGCTGGGTTGGTGACACTGAATGAAGTGTTTAATTGTCAGTGATACCCACGGTTTTACTCATGAATTAGCTGAGTTGAAGCAACGCTATGCAAGCAAGGTCGATTTTATGATCCATTGCGGCGATTCCGAACTGCAGCCGGATTGTCCGGAAATGGAAGGCTTTGCAGCAGCTGTTGAAGGAAACTGTGATTATCCTGGTGCTTATCCTAATGAATGTGTGAAAAAGATTGGTGGATTGACCTTTCTTGTTGCGCATGGGCATTTGCTCGGCGTCCGCCAATCTCCCGCACGACTATGCTACCGTGGACTTGAAGTGAAGGCGAATGTTGTTTGTTTTGGTCACACACATTTTGCCGGTGCATTCCAAAAGGACGGTATGATTGTGATTAATCCCGGAAGTTTGCGGCTTCCGCGTAATTATCAAGAAGGAACATTCGTTATTTTTGATTATGATAATGAACAAAAGACTGCTCAAGCCACTTATTATACGTTTGACGGCAAGCCGGTTGACGCATTTTCCCAATCGTTTAAGCTGAAGAAATAAATGTGATCAATAGAAAAGAGAGTCGGATATCCAGTCCGGCTCTCTTTTTGTCGCGGAAGCGACACCGCTGCGTTTAGGGAGTGATGAGGAGGGGCACTCATATGGCGGTTATCAGACATCATGAACTTTTTGCCTGATAATACATATTATGTTGGTTCAAGTCTTTTGAATGGGGATATGAACGAGCCAAATCGCCTTTTTTGCACCTTTTGAATAAATTGGGTAAAATCGTATCTCATGTTGTCGTTACGGACATACTGCCGATGAAGGTCATTCTTGATTCGGAGTAACGAGGTGATGGACATGGAGGGTAATTTTTTTAAAGGTGCGTTATGGGCAATGGTGATCTGCATACCATTTTGGGTCATTGTCATCAGCCTGATGATTGCGTTCTGGTAAGCTCTATTTGTTTGATTGTAACAATTAGAGAAAAGGCAGGAGTGCAGCAAGAGCTACAGCATTGGGAAAAAACAAATAATAAACTCAACTTTCGCAGTGTAAAAGTCTGGGAGAATCCTTGATGTAACCTGTTTTGTGAGCTATTCATTAGGGATCTTGACAAAATAGAAAGACACCTTCCTTTTTGGTATAGTGAATTTGACGAAAACACTACCAAAAGAAGAGGTGTCCTCTATATGATAGCGAAAAAGGGTCTGAATATAATGGACCCAAGAATTAAGACACGAAATAAGGATGTGTTAAGGTAGATCTATGAAACGGAAATCTTACTCTCAAACATTCAAAGTCAAAGTCGTGCTCGAAATTCTGAAAGAGGAAAAGACGTTAAGCGAATTGTCCTCTACGTACGGTGTTCATGTCAATCAGCTTCGGCAATGGAAAAAGACAGCCCTAGACCAGCTCCCACAGCTCTTTGATCGTAAGCAGAATGATCAGAGCCGGATGCAGGAGGAATACGAAGAAAAAATTGACCGACTCTATGGCGAAGTTGGACGTTTAACCACGGAACTCTCGTGGCTTAAAAAAAAATCTGGCTACGACGATGTCACGCGATGAACGCTTAATTTTAGTCGACTGGGAAGATCCGGAGCTGTCCATTAAGAAACAGGCAGAACTTCTCTCTCTGAATCGTTCAGGCCTCTACTACAAGCCCGTTCCGCTTGCGCCTAGAGAGTTTATGGTCAAGCATCGTATTGATGAGTTGTACACCAAATACCCGTTTTATGGTTCTCGTCGGGTGACGTATCTGCTTAATCGGGAAGGAGTGATGATCAATCGCAAAGCAGTTCAGCGTCATATGCGCGAGATGGGGATTCAAGGCATTCATCCTGGACCTAATCTGAGTAAGCGAAACCGAAATCAGTATGTTTATCCTTATCTGCTGCGGAATTTGGCCATTACCCATCCCAATCATGTTTGGGGTATTGACATCACTTACATTCGGTTAAGACACGGTTGGATGTATCTGGCCGCCATTATCGACTGGTACTCACGCTACGTCATCAGTTGGTCCTTGGAGCAGACGCTGGAGATTGAGCTGATCACGCAAACCGTTAGCGATGCACTCACGCAGGCAAGACCGGAGATCATGAACAGTGATCAGGGCAGTCATTTCACGAGTCCACACTATCTGAATCTTCTCAAGGAGCAATCCGTTAAAATTAGTATGGACGGGAAGAACCGTGCCCTGGATAATATTATTACCGAGCGATTGTGGCGTTCGGTCAAGTACGAGGAAGTCTATCTCAAAGACTACGCAAGTCCAAGAGATGCTCGCAGAGGCATTGACAACTATCTGAATCTTTATAACCATGAACGGCCACACCAGTCGCTCGGTTATCAAACACCGGCTTCTGTTTATCACCAGGGGTAGGCGTGTCCCTCCCCATCCTTGAGAAAGTGTCTGTTTCTTTGAGAACCTGTCAAGGGGTATCGGCTTCGCCCTCCCTGCGGTCGCCCTGGACAGAACCCCAAAGAAAACAGGTCACATGGTTAGGATGGGGAAGGCCACCAAATACCCACCTTAAATTTTTCAAATACGTGTCTTGACAATGGGGTCCACTTTAGAATAATCAACTGCCAAAAGAAATAAAAGTGACTTTTGATGAGTTGGGTGTGCTCAAACATTTACGTCATGCAGGTATTACGAAAGCGTTTGGCTTTACGTGTGCCTATCTATTTCAACTGGTGTTCTGTCTCATCTTTGAACAGAAAAATTGGTATCGCCTTTTGGAGAGTAAGAAAACAACCCATTATCCTGGAAAAGATGCCGTTTATCGTTTTCTGAATCATTCTCAGTTTGCTTGGCGTCGGTTTCTTCTTTTTTTGAGTACGAGCACGATTCAAAAGGTAAGTACACTGACGGATCATCATCGTCCGAAAGTACTCATCGTTGATGATTCCTCTTTCTATCGACAACGGAGTAAAACAGTTGAACTGCTTGCCCGATGTTTTGATCATGCCTCTCAAAAAATGCGGTACTATAAGGGATTCCGGATGTTAACTTTAGGCTGGTCTGATGGAGCTACCTTTATGCCTATTGATTTCTCATTGCTGAGTTCAAAGAAGGCACAAATTAACGGCATTTCTCAGAAGATTGATAAACGCTGTTCCGGCTATAAACGGCGGATGGAAGCTCTTCAAACAGCGCCTGAGCAGATTCCTGCTATGATTGAGCGTGCATTAAAGAGCGGAATCGAAGCCTCTTATGTGCTCATGGATACCTGGTTTACCCAACAGCCTTTGATTCAAGCCATCCGGACAAAAGGAATGGACGTCATCGGTATGGTCAAGGACACTAATCAACGTTATCAGGTGAAGAACAAGCTGGTTGGGTTAAAATCGTTATACCATGCCGCCCCGCCGGTCACTGGTCATCGAACCCTTTTGCGTTCCATCCAAACCACCATGGCCAATGGGATCAGCGTAAAGGTTGTTTTCGTGTCGAACCGCAATAAGAAAAGCGAATGGTTGGCCATTTTGAGTACGGATTGTACGCTAAGCGAACAAGAGATCATTCGTATTTATGGCATGCGATGGGATATAGAAGTGTTTTTCAAAACCACAAAATCCCTGCTGAAGCTTCAAAAAGAGTTTCAAGGCCGATCTTATGATTTGATGATCAGCCATACCACCATTGTCTTTTCTCGTTTTATCCTCTTATCTTGGCAAAATCGCTGCCATACCGATCACCGCACACTCGGAGGCATGTTCTATGAACTCTGCGATGAGGTGAACGAATTAGATTGGGCCGCAGCGCTTGCAGATCTATTCAAAATTTTTGATGATGTGCTTCAGCAGACAAATAAGAGGCTCAACAAATTAATTAAAAGTCAACTCGTACAATGGATGGCTGGTTTACCTAACTATATCAAGGTTTATCTACCTAAATTGGGGTGCGAAAGTTGAGTAATAAAGAAAAAACATTATTATAATAAAATATTTGCAAATTTGTAGAATTTTTGTTCATTCTCTGTTATGCTAAACTTGTAACTCGTGAAAGTAATAACCCCCCTTTTAGGATCTTGAGAAAGATCCTTTTTTTTGTTTCTGCACTTGGTTGCTGTTCATTTAAAAATTTTTGGGTGATTTTTTAAAAACAAAAAACTTGTGCTTATTTTATTCCAAGTTATATAATATGAATTGCCTTCTGTTTCTGATATGTAACATCCTTTTTTCGCTTCTCAATAATTTGAGAGGCTTTTTTTCTGCCCTTTTTCTGTAAAAATAATGAAAATAGTCAGTTCGCAGTTATTGGATTGCTCACGCGCACATACTAATGCCGAGGTGAACAAGATGCGAACAATGTGGAAAGGCTCCATACAGTTTGGGCTCGTCTATATTCCCGTCAAATTATATACAGCGACCGAAAATAAAGACGTTCGCTTACGAATGCTGCATAAGGAGTGTATGGCACCGATTAATTATACACGTACCTGTTCGAAATGCGGAAAAGCAGTCGAGAATGAAGCAATAATTAAAGGATACGAATATTCGCCGGGGCAGTTTGTACCAATCAGCGAACAGGAACTAAATGATCTCCAAGAGGACGGAGACAAGCATGTAGAAATAATTAATTTTGTGAAATTAGATGAAATTGACCCCATATATTACGAAAAATCCTATTTCATTGGTCCGGACAGTGGTAATGGTTTGCGCGCGTTTTCTTTATTGAAGCAGGCTATTCAGGATTCAAATAAAATCGCGATTGCTAATATTATCATTCGCTCAAAACAGCATCTTGCTGCAATCCGCAGCTTTGAGAACGGAATGCTGCTTGAAACATTGTATTACCCGGATGAGGTCCGCAGTGTCAGTGAGGTTCCCGGCCTCGGTGACCTGAAGACAGATAATGCACCGAAAGAAATGATGATTGCGAATCGGTTGATTGATCAGCTGACAACTGTTTTTCAACCGGAGCATTATAAAGACGACTACCGATTAAAGCTGGAAAAATTAATTGAAGACAAGGTTTCAGGGATGCCTGCAAAACAGAAGAAAGGTCGTGCGCAACAACCGAATGTCGTCGACTTGCTTTCCGCACTTGAAGCAAGTGTAAAGGAAACCAAACCAAAAAGAAAAACAACCGCACGCCGGAAAAAGACGGTCTAAACGATGAATCTTCAACCAATTGTACCCTTCGAACCGATTCGTGAAACGGAAATTCCAACCGGAGTGAATTGGATTCATCAAGTGAAATGGGACGGCATACGCATCTTAACTTATTACGATGGACATGAACTGCGACTGTTTAACCGAAGAAAAAATGAACGAACGAAAAACTATCCTGAACTTGATATCATTCGTCAAAACACGAAGGCGAATTCATTCATCCTGGATGGGGAAGTTATTGCGTTGGATTCTCATGGAAAGCCATCTTTTCACGAGGTCATGAAGAGGGACAGCGTGCACAATCAGTCACGTATTCCAATGCTGATGCATGCCGTTCCTGTCTTTTATATGGTCTTCGATTTGATTTTCTGTAATGGAGAATGGGTTAATGAGCGATCACTTTGTGAACGCATAGAACTGTTGAAGAAATGGCTGCCGGTGAGTGATCAAGTTCAACTTGTGCCGATGTTTAAAGATGGTGAGTCACTGTTTGCATCTGTAAAGGCGCGGCACATGGAAGGCATTGTTTCAAAAGAACAAAACAGCACATACCTTATTAACGGTAAAAATGAAAATTGGCGAAAAATTAAAGTGACACGTGATTTAATCGCAATTGTTGGAGGAGTAACCAAAAGATCGGGTACAGTTAATGCTCTGCTTCTCGGATTGTATGATTCAGGAAGACATTTTGTTTGTATTGGACATGTGGGGACAGGTAAATTAACAGAAGAAGATTGGAAATTGGTTACTGTGCTCGCCAACCGATTGAGACGAGAAGAGAATCCGTTTGTTAATCGAGTGGACCGAAGTGCGGAAGCACAATGGATGCAGCCTCAGCTTACTGTCAAGGTTGCGTATCAGGAATGGACAGCTAGCGGGGTACTCAGACAGCCGAGCATACAGGCTTTTGTTCATGTGAGTCCCGAACAATGCAGGATTGAGGAGATGAATGAATGAAAACAGCGGAATCGATTTTGTTGGATCGTAGCATCCAGATTACCCATCCGGAGAAGCCGATATGGCAGCATCCATTAATAAATAAACAACAATTCATCGACTATTTAAATAGAGCGGCACCGATGATGCTGCCGTTTTTATCTGATCGTGCGTTAACCGTTATCCGCTTTCCGCATGGTGTTCCCGGAACGTCTTTTTTTCAAAAGAATTGTCCGGATTATGCACCCGAATTCATTCGTACTTATGAAGAGGACGGGACTCGCTACATTGTGTGTCACGACGCGACAACTCTGGTCTGGCTTGGCAATCAACTTGCTGTTGAATATCATATTCCTTTTCAACAGGTAGGAGAGGAACAACCGAAAGAAATTATTTTTGACCTAGACCCACCTGATCGCTCGGCGTTCCCGCTGGCAATTAAGGCAGCAGTAGCGATGTCCGTGCTTTTCGAGCGTCTTTCCATTGTCAGCTTCCCAAAATTGTCAGGAAGCAGAGGGATTCAGATCCATATCCCCATTTCAGGACTTGGGCTCAGCTATTCAGACACGCGATTATTCACTAAATTCATTTCCGATCTTCTCGTGAGTCAGTCACCGGAACACTTTACAACCGAGCGATTGAAAAAGTATCGGGGCGGTCGGCTTTATATCGATTATGTTCAGCATGCAGAAGGAAAGACAATCATCTGTCCCTACTCTCCCAGAGGCAAGGAAGGCGCAACCGTAGCAGCTCCATTGTTTTGGGATGAAGTAAATGATGCGCTCCGTATTGAATTATTTACGATTGCGACGGTACTGGAACGTATTTCTAAAGGGATCAATCCGATGCGTGGTTATTTTGAACAAAGAAATGAGTCGTTGCTTCCGATCATTAAGCATCTGAAAAGTGTTAGATGATAGGATTTCAAGGTTCCCAAATGACCATAATGGTATGCTATACTGAAAAAATCAATAGCATTGTGAGGGGGAGCTTGAAATGTGTACAAGTTTGACACTTGAAACAACGGATGGGCATCACCTGTTTGGCAGAACGATGGACTTTGCAATGGATCTGGGTCAGACGGTCACCATTATGCCGAGAAATTATTCTTGGATGTCTGCAGCTTCTGGAAATCGTATAAAAACTAAGTACGGAATAATCGGAATGGCATCGGTTTCAGACGATTTTGTTGTGTACGCAGACGGTATGAATGAGGCCGGCTTGACTTGCGCAACACTCTATTTCTCGGGTTTTGCATCTTACAATGCTGTGCGTGGTCAGGGAATGGAGGCAGTTGCCCCTCATGATTTTGTGCTCTGGAGCTTGTCCCAATTCGGCAGCATTACAGAACTAAAAGAGGCACTTGCTCATGTCACATTTGTAGACTTTTTGGTTGAACAGATGGGTGTTATCCCGCCGCTTCACTGGATTCTATCTGACAAGACGGGCAAAAGTATTGTTGTCGAGCCACTGGAAAAGACGATTAAAGTCTATGACAATCCGGCTGGTGTCATGACAAACAGTCCTGATTTTTCGTGGCATTTAACAAATCTGAGACAATATATCGGATTACAGACGAACCAGCTGCAACCTGTTCGATGGGAAGGATTGGAATTGTCTGCATTCGGCCAAGGTTCTGGATCAGTCGGTTTGCCCGGAGATTTCACACCACCGTCTCGATTTGTGCGTGCCGCCTACTGGAAAAATAATATTACTGGTATCGAAACGGAACGTGATGGTATCAACGGACTCTTTCACATTTTATCAACATGCGATCTTCCAAAGGGAGCTGTTGTGACTCCGGACGGTTTAGAGGATGTGACCATCTATACTTCTGCAATGTGCATTGAATCGGGTACTTTCTATTATCATGGATATGATAACCGGCAGATTACAGCCATTCATTTGTTTCATGAAGACTTGGACGCTCATTCGATTAAAACCTATCCATTCATACGTGAGCAAGCCTTCCATTACGAAAATTAATCACATCGTTTCGTTCATTAATATAAACTGAAAGCTCTAGAATGAACTGACCTCCAAAAGTTGGACCACAATGCTAACTTTTGGAGGCTTTGGTTTATCTAATGATTGAAAGAATATTTTTTTCATTTTCGAACAGACAGAGATGCGAGATGCGGTTCACAGTGTACTGATGCCGCGAGCAAATCGCCCGATGAAAAGGACATCAGCAAAATCAAGCACGTCACAATTAATGTCTTCATTATCCCTTAAAATCAATGAACGATCGGTCAGAAGTTTCGACTTTCCGGCAAAAAGACGTCGATCTTTCATTTGTACGATGACACGGTCTCCCTCGATAAACATGCGGCGCGGTTCGATAATCCATATGTTGAAGTTCTTAATGCCAATGTAATCGACAAGAGCAACGTCACGGTTATTGAGAGCGAACGTTCCTGAAAAAATACGTTCGTTATCATGAATGGCATAGGGATAAAAATGATTTCGATCATTTATTTTTGAGGGAATTAATTGATCACACTTCAAGTCAGTGACAAAAGGGAGCCTTACAATACGTGTTGGTTCCAGTTGAATTTTAAAAACCTCCAAATAATCAATCACAGAAGATAAACAAAATGCTGCCGTATCTTTAAGATTGGCAGCTCGGCAAAAATAATTGGACTAATAACAGCTTGCCAATCAGCAAAAGTTTCCAGCAGATCATGTTGTTAATTATTATGAACCAAGCAAGCGCAGGAAGCAACCTTCGCTCATTTAAGACACTGTTTGCTTGTTTGTGCAAATTACGTTAAATCATCATCTAATGAAATAGGGAGAATAAGTAGTAAACAGCTACAGAAATAATGATAATGCCGAAAAGAATTATGTACAGCTTATGGTAATTCGCAGGAGGTGCTGTACGATCCAGCTCTTCAACATCACTGACCTCAAGAACACTGTCGAACTCCCCGTCATCTTTATACAGATTAAATTCAATGACATAGGTAATTCCGGATTTTGTTTGATAGGACATATTTTCCAAGCCAACAATATCTTCCCAATATAAGCGTCGAAATTCTCGCTGTCCACCGGTTATCCGTGCACAAAGTTCATCAAGCTCATGCGGTTTAAATGTGTTGCCTACCAGTTTCTCAAGTTGAGTCAACATGTTCATGCCTCCCATGATTCCCATAAGGAGAGTATATGACTATATCGCCGTTTTTCTGACAGCTATCAGTAAGTAAACAGAATTTGTTATATACCTTCCTAAAAAGAGCAATCAATTTGTTATGTGACTGTAATCAAATGAGAACAGTTATGATACATGGCTGTTATATAAAATTGGTAAATTTATAGTCAGACGGAAAACAAAGGATGTTGAACATGAAAAAAATCATTTTGTTAATCGCCATAATCGCTGTTCTGTTGGCCGGAATTCCGGAGAATGCTGCGACAGCAAAATCAAAATATAAAAATATTACAGTCAGCGCGACTTCATACTGTGAGCTTGGACGAACCGCAACAGGTTTTAATTATAAAAAATATCCGACGGCAAAAGCAATTGCCGTTGATCCTCGCGTCATTCCGCTTGGATCAAAAGTATATGTACCAGGCTATGGATATGCGATCGCAAGAGATGTAGGCGGACGAATTAAAGGAAAAGTCATCGATGTTCACTATAAAACAAGAAAACAAGCGATTAAGTGGGGAAGAAAGAAGATCAAGGTTAGGGTTTATCACAATTAATTGAACCAATAAACAACACATTTGCTCGAATAAATAAAAGCTCATGTCTGCAGGAAGCAGGCATGAGCGATTCGTTTTTATTGGGGAAAAATCTCTATCTGGTTTGGGATAACCCATTTTTATTGAACACGGGTATGATAGCGATCCCAAATTACAGCACCAACGACCGGAATAATAACGCAAACCGTTCCAAACACACCTAGTATCATCATATCTCTGTCACGCTCCCTAAGTTAAGATGTTAGCGCTTTCATATATATAGTTTACACCCTTTATTTTGTCCAATGCAAGCCGGAAGGCGTCCATTTTTTCAATCAAACCTTGCTTATCTTTGCAGATAATCGTGTTTAAATGAAGCTGCTCAGCGTTTGTTTTCGTAAATAGAACGTTGGAACACAGAATAGCCCACAGGGGTGATCATTATGAAAATGCTCGTTGCGATGACAAGGCGACTGACAGGTTTGAATGCAACGATTGTAAGATTTCCGATAACCTTTCTGCTGCTTATTGTTCTTGCAGTGATGCAGTGCATGACCATTGAGTCCGGTCATGAATATGGTAGCGTGATTGTTACGTTGATTTTTGCTGCGCTTGCATTTAGTGCAGCTCAAGTATCTGTCGAGCGATATGCGCATTCATGGCGGACATGCATATTGCCAATGGCAGGAGCAGCGTTGCTCACTTTTCTTAATTTTCTTTTGATTCGCCATGATCCGGCTTTCAGCACAATCGTGATTACGCGAACGAGTATCGTTGTTTTTGGACTTTTTATTGCTTTTGCTTGGCTTCCCTCACTTAGAGGAGGCAGTTCTTACTATGCAAACTTTATGATTTTATTTAAATCCGTATTTATTTCACTCTTTTTCTCCACAATCCTTTATGGCGGCATCTTGCTGATTCTTGTTGCCGTGGATACGCTGCTCGTTCAAATCGGATCACGACCGTATTCATATACGGGGGTCATTCTGTGGACGGTGGGGGCACCAACACTCTTTCTATCTCTGCTTCCCGTATTTCGTGAGAACTCAGCGGAAATCGAACGTGCAGCAAAAGTTCCCAAATTCCTTGATGTGCTGATTTCTTATGTCATGATCCCAGTAGCGGCAATATACAGTCTTGTACTGCTCATCTATATGATTAAAACCATGGTGCTCAGCGATTGGAATGAAAATTTGCTCGAACCGCTCATTTTGTCTTACTGTATCGCGGTGCTGATGATCTATATTTTATCGAATAGCTTACTGAATCGGTTTACAGTGCTTTTTCGCAACTTGGCCCCTAAACTACTGATCCCTGTAGCCCTTTTCCAGTTTGTGTCGACTTTGATCATTGTTTTAAATCAAGGAATGACGCATACGCGTTACCTTGTCTTGTTTTTCTGTCTTTATGCGGCAGTAAGCGGCGTCCTTTTAAGTATCTCATCGCTGAAAAATAAGGGATATATCGCCGTTCTCGCGATTGTTTGCTCCGTAATCGCAGTGACGCCGCCAATTGACGCGTTTACGGTCAGCCGGATCAGTCAGACTTCTCAACTTTACACGGTTCTTGATCACAATCAAATGATTCGGAATCAACAAATTCATTCGAATCCAAATATAGATCGAAAGGATCAGGAAGCCATTGCTCGTTCGATCAACTATCTTGATCAGATTGGCGCACTCCAACGCTTGTCCTATTTACCGAAGAACTTCGACTTCTCAACTGATTTTGAAAAAACCTTTGGATTCTCGCCCTATGCTAAGAGCGATTACCAAAGCTATGACATCGGCACGAATCATGCAGTGGGTATTACCGGTTATGATCATTTAGCGAGTCTTTCAATCAGTAAATCGGGGAGAAAGAGCGACTTTTCGATAAGCAGGATGTCGGTAGGCGGATCGACCTATCAGGTGTCCTTTGATCCTAATGCGAAATACGGTGCCATTCAAATTACTGATTCGAAAGAACGAGTTATTCTATCCGCACCGCTTGCCCCAATGATTAATCACGTAGAAAAAAGTAAAAAAATTGAGGGAACAGATACGGTAGCTGTTGATCAGATGTCTTTCGAAAAAGAGAACGATAAGGCAAAAATAAAGGTGGTTTTTCAAAATCTCACAATTGAGGGAGCATCAGCTAATACCTCATTTGATGCCACTATTTATGTTCTCATTACAATAAAATAATCATGAATTTCGATCGGTGCGAACTTTAGCTGCACCGTTTTTTTTGTGCCTAAGTTGTGTTAGTTATCTTTAAACGGAAATTAATTATCGAAAAACAATAAATAAATGCTGTTATTCAATAATTTTTATGCTATAATCATTTTGGAAATCAGATGAGAGGTGAATGAGAATGGTTATTCTTGATGAAAAAGGGCTTTCGGGTTATGTCAAGCACATGCTTGATCTGATTTTTCTTGGAGGGATCGGCATACTCTTAAGTCTTCCATGGTCGGTCAATTGGTATATGAATCAATTGAGCTATGAGACGAACCGCAATTATTGGTTTTTACTTATTTTTCTTTATGTCACGGGTATTTTTGCTCTGCAGATTGTGTATGAAGTCGGACGGATTTTTAAGACATTAAACAGACACAATCCGTTCATGATGGATAATGTACACAGCCTGAGACGAATCGCGATGGCTTCTTTTATTATTTCATTCTGCTATGTGGTTAAGGTTGTGTGCTTCAATTCTTTTTTCACAATTATCATTGCAATGATTTTTATTATCGCGGGATTCTTCTCCATCATCCTTGCAGAGGTTTTCAGGCAGGCCGTGGTTGTCAAAGAAGAAAATGATTTAACAGTATAGAGGTGCGAAGGATGGCTATAGTTGTAAATCTTGATGTCGTTATGGCAAAGAAAAAAATGAGCGCGACCGAACTTGCAGCAAAGGTACAGATCACACCTGCAAATCTATCTATTTTGAAAAACAATAAAGCAAAGGCGATCCGTTTTTCCACGCTTGAGGCGATCTGCAAAGCGCTCGACTGTCAGCCCGGCGAGCTGCTGGCTTATGAAGCGGACGAAACGTAAAAAAAGACGTATCGCGCGTAACAGCTTTGATTACTAATTAAAAGAGGTGTCAGGTAATGGAAGACTTTTCAACAGCAAATAGACTATATGAACGAAGTGATCGTCCCATGCTACATAATAGGAGCAGCAGACTTTTACTTTGTACTGTGCTGCTAGGCATTTTGGCCAACTGGTTCTTCTTTGAACAGCTTCCCGGTATTTCAATTCCATTATTCGTTTTTGCATTTTACAGCGTATTTCTATGGAATACGCGCAACCTTGTGACGGTACGCAGGGATTTCGCCTGGTTCTTAATGATACCGATTATTCTACTGTCACTAACTTACTTGATTTTCTCAAATATGGTTTTCAATGCATTAAATATTTTGGCGATATCGGTATTGATTGTAATGCAAACCACTCTCGCCGCAGGACGCTCCAAATTCGCTTGGGACTCTGCTAAGTTCATCGGCGATGTATTTCTTGGATTCTTTTATCGGCCGTTTGCTTTTCTTTTTCTGCCGTTCCGCTTGGTTGCGAGACGTTTGAACAGAGGATTGTCCGCTAGGAAAAGCAGTCCGTTGACCAAAGTATTTATCGGGGTGCTGATTGCGGTTCCGCTCGTTGTTATCGTTGTTACTCTGCTTGCTTCTGCAGATGAGGTATTCAGCTATTTTCTAGGGTCGATTCCAGAGGTATTCGCAGCGATTAATCTTGATCAATTTATGCCTCGATTTATTTTTGCGACAGTGATCGCATTGTGTTCATTCAGCTATATTTGGAGCTTAATCACGAAACAAAGGCCGTTAACCACGTTCCGGCAACCCGAGGACTATGTAAGTTTAACAAATAGTTTTGACCAAGTTATTGCTGCCACAATCTTGAGCATTATTAACGCAATCTATGTATTTTTCACGTTGATTCAATTTTCATATCTGTTCGGCGGCTTTTCGCTTGAACTCCCCAAACCATTTACCTATGCGGAATACGCGCGCCGCGGATTCTTTGAGCTTGTCCTTGTAACATTGATCAATTTCAGCATCTTACTCGCACTCGTTTATTGGACGAAAAAAAGTGGCAAAATCATGGATCAAACGCTTCAGGCTCTTGAATCATTGCTTGTCGGCTGTACGTTGATTATGCTCGGCTCTGCGTTTATCCGCATGTATTTATATGAGCAGATGTATGGATTTACTTATCTTCGCGTACTGACTCATGCGTTTATGATAGTACTCTTTATCCTGTTCATTTTTACGCTGTACAGAATCTGGAATACGCGCGTCAAGCTGTTTAAATACTATTTGCTTACTGCGATTGCCGCTTTCGTATTGATCAACTACATCAATAGTGACGTGCTGATCACTAAATGGAACATAGAACGCTATGAGCAGACAGGAAAAATTGATGTGGGTTACTTATCTTCACTTTCTGACAGTGCTATTCCTCAGCTTACCGGATTGCTTCAGGCAAAGGATGAGGCGGTGCGTGCTAAGACAGAAAACTATTTATACGAACGCAAAAAGGAATTGAACGAGGATCGTTCATGGCAAGCGTTCAACCTGTCCAGCTTGCATGCGAAAAAGGTGCTCGCAAATTTTGAACTGCACCTTAATAAAGCTTATGATTTTTACACACAGGATCCATCCAGTGACTAAATCGAAGGAATGATTCAGAAAAAGTACGACTAAAGTTCCACCTAACGGATGGAAAGTTCAACCTAAGAGAGCGAAAGTTGAACCGAAGAAAAGAAGTTCTACCTAACGAATAAAAAGTTCAACCGAACAGAGCAAATGTTTTAACATAACTTTCAAAATTCAAAAGGACGAAAATAGAGATAATGTGCGGTTCATATAGTACTGCGCATCAAAAAAATAAAACGGCCGAGTCCTAAGCACAGGATCCGACCGTTTTTTAACAATATATCAACTTATTTTACATGTAGTGTGACGCTGCCAAGGTTATGGTCGAACGTCGCAACATAAGTTCCTTTTTCCAATTTCTTCGGCAAACAGAAGGTGCCGGTTGAAACGGTCGTGCCTTTAGTTATCTTCTTACTTTCTTGATCTAATTTCTGCACCAGCCATTTCAAAGCGTGCAGCGGATTACCCAGCACTTCTGAGGAAACGCCTGACGTCAATGGTTTTCCGTTCAAGGTAACTGTCGATTTTACATCTGCCAATGCTTCAACGGACGGTTTCGATGCAGCTTTGCCAACAACAACCCGACCGCAAACGGCGCTGTCTGAGATAACGAGTTCGAGAGGCAATACAGGAAACCAATCTTTGAAGCGTGAATCGGGGACTTCGATACCAGGCGCAACTTCGGTTTTATCGAGCAAGGCTTGCTCATCATCTTCAGGAGACAAATCGTCCAGAGCGGTGAATTCCAATTCAAGTTCGAGCAACGGTTCATTCAATGTACTAAGATCAACCTCTGCACCATCCTTCAAGACGCTGGAGGCAACGATTTGTCCATAGAGCGGAGAGTCCGAATGGAACATATCTTGTGTCTGTTTGCTTGTCAAGCTGATTTTGTACCCCTTGACCGGCTCACCTTTTTTTTCGTTAAATGCGTGCTGCACGTCATAGGCGCGCTCAAGCGTCAAATCGGAATGATCGACATCCTTCCACGCAAGCGGTTGATTTTTGCTCAATGCATTGTACAGCTTTTCTGATAAATCATCTTTCGTAAACAACATCCTAAACGCCTTCTTTTCTGTTTTGTTTGTATCTCTATCTTTTTTGTAATGCCCATTATAATACCAACAGGAAGAGAGTCAACCCATATTGATGAAAAAATCAGAAAAAGAAAAAGTGAATTATTTTGGACACAAACGGACAAATCGTTATTCGGAAATTGAATGAGTTGTAGGTGTCTTATGTGTGACGGACAAAATACCGGCGATGAGAAATAAAACACCAGAAACAAAGAATGGAGAGAAGATAAAAATTGAACCGCCGACTATTAAATAAATGCTCCACCCGGATGAGGCCTCTCTTACTTTAAATGTAGATAACCAGGCAAAAACAATTATAGGTAAGCTAATGATATTGCCTATTAAAAAAATGGTAATTGACGCATCATCATCTGCTGAGCCGGTATAAGCCGCTGCTGTTGCGATAATAACAATGCACAGAAAGAGCCAAACAATGGTTGACAGTATTGAACCAATTAAAGATAGAATAAACTCAGCATTCCGTTTCACTCTAAAACGCTCCTTTAAATTTTACTTTTTTGCAGGTGATTCAAAAAATGGTAAACTGATAAACAGTAGAAAAGTCGAGTTTTAATTATTTTTCATCAGCCATTGACAGATCCTGTCATATTCTCTAAAATAATATAGGTCGTCATTAAAAAAACTTAATTTTGTCCCAGTAGCTCAGCTGGATAGAGCAACGGCCTTCTAAGCCGTGGGTCATGGGTTCGAATCCCTTCTGGGACATACCGAAAAGTCTTGATAGTTAAGGCTTTTTTTTGTATATTTTTAATTTTATAATGCAGACATTCAGACTCAAATTCACTTTGTGTGCTGACAAAAAGACCTCTCAATAGCTTAATATTATCTCAAATAATCTTATCCTGCTTATCCCAAACGCTCGCCTGCTGATAATGTGTAAAAGAAAAGCCGCTGAAGCGGCTTTTCAACAAATTATTTTCTAACTAGGGCAAGTATGCCGGCGATAATAATCAATAGGCCGCTCAGAATGCCAAACATGCTGACGAATATGATATTCAAAATTCCACAAACCAAAATAAGCACACCAAATAGGATGCGATTTTTGTTGATGATACATGAAAATATAATTGCAAGAACGGAAACAAACATACATCCAAGACCCAATCCAATAACATCGGATCCACCTTGTCCAAATGCTCCTGCTAATGAACCTATAGACATGGCTAATATACCAGCGATAATTCCAAATACACCCCCGATAATCCCCAAGACCATCTCCGGTACACGTCCGGTAGTGCTTTTTATTGCCATAATAAATTCCCCCAGTAACTTTTTTATATGTAAACTCAAAAATGAGTAAACATCTTACTTTAATCCTGCTTGCGCCTTATTAATTAGTTTTCCACCTTGAAACATGAATGTGGCATTGCTTCCTAAATTAGATCCTTGAAAGCTGTAAATAACCGTATAATCAGCAGATCCCTCTGTACCACTTTCAGAATCTTTTGCCCCGTCCCCACCAATAATTGATTTAATTTGATCGTATGTCATACCATTTTTTACTTGATCAAATTTTTTCATTGTTATTTTTGCACTGGATCCGGAATCGACACCAAATTGCGCTTTGTTTATTACTTTATTGTTTTGAAAAGTTACATTGGCATTGGCACCCCATCCTTTATCTCCGTTCCATGAGTAAATGACTGTATGTGCAGGATCACCTTTTTCTCCAGCTTCACTCATGACTTCACCATTGCTGCCTACAATGGTGGCGACCTCTTTATAAGTCATCCCATCTTTAATTTTATTGAATTCTGTTTTTGTAATTGATGACCGATCAGAGCTTTTTTGTGAGTGTGAAGCACCTGTCGATGTCGAAGTGGATGATAAATCTTTTGAGATGTTTGAACTGGTAGAACCTCCATCTGAACACGCACTTAAAAAACCCGCAATCAGCATAACAGCAGCTAATAGTGAACATATCATTCCTTTTTTCACATTAAACTCCTCCTGTTTGATTTAAATTGGTCATTCCCTAATAGAAAGAAATCAGCCTATGACATGAAATATACAGTCCAATTTAAGGTGTAAACGTATGTCTTGCCAATTTGTGCATAAAGGGTACTTTTGGAATTAAAACGGCACTTGAGGTATTGATTCACTTGTCTCGATATGTGCCTTAGAAATGTAGTTGTTCATGGTGGGTTTATTCTATGTTGAACTTAATAAACTATATTCTCATTCAAAAACGACAAAACCTTACACGGAATATAGTACATTGTATTTTTCGTTAGGAATAAAAATAGGATAGCTCAGATTAAAAGATTAGATTGTAGTACCTATACATTGCGTATACAGTATGGTCTGTGGAAACTCAGGGCTGTCATCATAGATTCATTAAAGATGTATTGAGAACCATGCCATTGTGTTTATTTTAAAGTGATCGGTACAATTTATCAATATCAATAGTTCTTTTATTCCATTTATTGTATAAATAAATCGTTAAAATTTTGTTTTTTTCGAGGCTTTTCCCAACGTACTCCCATTAACTGTCATTGATTCCGGATTATTAATAATAACTATTATTTAACGGTAAATAATTATAGGCCTTTTATCCTAATAAAGTGAATATAATGGACATAATAGGTCCTTTGGACGCATGAATGTTACGATTGGATTATCGAATAAGGAAAAAAGACTAGTTCTCAATACGGGAAAAATATTATGGCAGAGGAGCGGTTAACTCATGAGTCAGGAGTATCGTTCATTTATCGAATTGCTGAAGGATGCACATGATCGGTTGGATCGGGTAGAGCGGGACTTAATTCATGTCAATGAAGTCTGTGAACAGATTGAGCGTCGGAAACCTATGGAATGTATAAAATAATCATTATTTTTTTCATCTTTCTTCCTTTTCAATGTCAAACATCACAGTAAAGTTAATTTTCTTTTTGTATACTGAAAAAAGTAGGTTTTCACTGACTTTTGATTGTGAACGTTGATGATGTGGAAACCGTGCTGTGGCGACTAGATCGGGTAATGATGCAAGCAGAAACTCATGGATCCGGGTTATTTAAAAGACAACGAAAAGGGGTCATTTATGATGAAAAGAATCGTAACGTTGAACACGATGAATCTGAGAGAATCAGCAAATCATGGCGGACACGGCGAATGCCAAACTTCTTGCCAATCCGCATGTAAAACATCTTGCGGTGTTGCAAATCAGCAATGTGCTGAACCGTCTAATCGATAAGTAAGAAAACTGTGTACCGCCCAACTGCTCTATGCAGATGGGCGGCAATTTTTTGCAAGAAGGAGTCTGATTGCATGATTCATCAATATAAATTAAATGGATACAATATTGTCCTTGACACATACAGTGGATCGGTGCATGTTGTCGATGATCTGGCTTACGATGTGATTGCACTTTATGAGGATACGAAACCTGAAACCATAGTTGCTCGGATGCTGAATAAGTATGCAGATCATGATGATGTAACGGAAGACAGCATTCGCGAAACAATCAGTGATGTTGCGAAGCTCAAAAAAGATGGTCAGCTATACTCTGAAGATGAGTTTAAGGATCTGTCCTTTAATTTAAAGAAGAGAAAAACCTATGTCAAAGCGTTGTGCTTAAACGTTGCACACACCTGCAATCTGACTTGTGAATATTGCTTCGCAAGCCAGGGAAAGTATCATGGTGCACGGGCAATCATGAGTTATGAAGTCGGTAAACGGGCGATTGATTTTCTGCTTGAGAATTGCGGCTTTCACCGCAATCTGGACGTGGATTTCTTCGGCGGCGAACCCCTGATGAACTGGAAAGTTGTGAAACAGATTGTCGCATACGCGCGCAGTAAAGAAGAGGAATGCAACAAGCATTTCCGTTTCACGCTGACTACGAACGGCTTGCTGCTCAAAGATGAAGTCATTGACTTTCTGAATAAGGAAATGCACAATGTCGTTCTCAGCCTTGACGGACGCAAAGAAGTACATGACCGGCTGCGCAAAACGATCACTGGAAAAGGAAGCTATGATTATATCGTGCCTAAATTCCAGAATTTCGTCAAGAAACGCGGGGATAAGGAATATTATGTGCGTGGAACGTTTACACATAATAACATTGATTTCACTAATGATCTTTTCCATATGGCGGATCTTGGGTTTGATCGTCTGTCGATGGAACCGGTGATTTGTGATCCGAAAGAACCCTATGCGCTTAAAGAAGAGGATCTCCCAGTCATCTATGATCAATATGAACTTCTCGCAAAAGAAATGCTTAAACGCGAAGAAGAGGGCAGAGGCTTCATATTCTACCATTACATGCTTGATCTGTCAGAAGGGCCATGTATCCATAAGCGTATTTCAGGTTGCGGTTCAGGTACGGAATACATGGCAGTCACGCCATGGGGCGAATTGTTCCCTTGTCATCAATTTGTTGGCGATGAATCCTACAGTATGGGCAACATCTGGGATGGCGTGAAGGCACCGGAAATTCAAGATGAATTTAAGGAAACAAATTGCTATTCCAAACCGGAATGCCAAGACTGTTGGGCGAAGCTCTATTGCAGTGGCGGATGCCCGGCAAACTCACTTCACGCGACGGGATCACTGACCGGAAATTTCGAGTTCAGCTGCGACATTTTCCGCAAACGTATTGAATGCGCGATGATGATCAAGGTTGCTCAATCAATGAGAGCGACGGATCAAGATAAAGAAGCGGTCAATAATTAAGTGACAATGTAGGAAAAGCTGCCCATCAATTCGATGGACAGCTTTTTTTGATCCGTTTTTTTAAACGACTGAATCCGCACTTGTCGATTATTTATTGATTTGCACAACAGCCTTAGTGATTTTTTCCTGGATACGGCCGCTTAGGACATCCGGGATATCTTTAAGCTCCATGTCATGGGTAATCAGAGATTCAACATCAAGTTGCCCACTTGCCATAAGTTCAATCGCGTCCTGCATGGCGTGAGGATTGATAAAAGCACCCTTAATGGTCAATTCCTTAAAAAAGATGTCATAGGAGTTAACGTTGATGGTATCGTCGGGTCCGGAAACACCAAACATAAGAACCTGACCACCGCGGTTTGCAGAAGCAATTGCTTGTTCCTGTGTTTTCGGCAAACCGACACATTCGATCACAACATCATAGGTTTCAGTGTGCTCCACTTTTTCCGGATTAAAAACTTCGTCGGCGCCGATCCGTTTCAGCAATTCTACTTTTTTGGGGTTGCGGCCGCTGACTGCAATTTTCTTCAAACCTTTTGCTGCCAGCATCGCAGTGAAAATCTGACCAATAAAGCCGTCGCCAATAACCAGTGCGGTTTGATGAGACTTGATCTCCAGTTCATCGAGTCCGTGCACAGCGCAGCTGACCGGCTCAACCATTGCTGCAGCCTTCAAGCTGAGACTGTCCGGAATTTGGTAGACATTCGTTTCCGGTACATTCACGAATTCGGCCATGCCACCGTGGCGTGTCACGCCGACTGCTTGATTATGTTCACAAAGCTGCGGACGGCCTTCGTGACAATAGTGACAGAATCCGCAAGGAATATTCGGATCAATGGCAACTCTGTCGCCAATTTTCAGCGCGCTGTGCACCTCTGGACCTAAATCAGCGACCACACCGGAAATCTCATGGCCAAGCACGACCGGCATATTTGCATCCCCGGATCCTGGGAGTCCTTTATAAAGGTGCTTGTCAGTACCGCAAATGCCGACATAGCTTACCTTAACTTTGATTTCATGATTTTTGAGCGGAACATCGGGAAGATTTTGAAGCTCCAGACATTCTTTTTCCGTTAAAACGAGTGCGTTCATTAAAAGCAAACTCCTTTCTTAATCAAAAACGAAAAAAAATAATTCGTTAGAGCAAACATGCGTGTCGTCAATTACTTTTCATGTTCACTGCTTTTTTCCTCTTGTTTTCGTCGATGCTGTTCTTTTCTCAGAAGACCTAACTGAATAACAGAATCCTTCAGAATGCTTCGCGCTTGACTGACGGTTTGTCGCACTTGTTTTTGTTTCTGTTCCAGTTCCTGGTCGGAGTAGTGCGAAAGCTTCTTTTGAATTTCCACCGTATGGAAATAGCTGTCTTTAACAAAGTTATAGGTGGATTTTCCGGCAACATCGAACCCATGTCCAATTTTCTTGCTGGACGGCTCCCTGCTGAAATCAGCAACTGAATCAATCAATTTTTCGCTGAATTTGTGGTCCCAGAACGTAATCAGCGGACCGGCGAAGAATGAAATGATGATGGTTGCGAGACCAATCGGTCCAGCCATGATTAAAGCTGCAATCATGAATGCAAGGTCCTGAACAATTCGGCAGTATTTATATTTAATATGCAAACGAGTTGAAGCGATCGGCGCCAACGCATCATAGGGAGCAACACCAAGATCTGCAGTCATATAAAGTGATGTTCCAAGTGTAAATAAAAGCAACCCGAGCAGTCCATTGACAATTGCGGTCAGAAGGGTTGGCTGGTAGTGGAAGAGTGTTCCGTAGAGTGTTGAAAACCAATCAATCATAAAACCGGCAAAAACCATGTTAAAAACAGTACCAATACCGATTTTCTTTCGGTCAAGCAAGAGTACGAAGATGATGATAACGATATTCGTGAGCAGCTGATATAAGCCCAGACTCATATGTAATTTGTTTGATACCCCAATATTAAGTGCTGTGAACGGATCGAGGCCGACATTACCCATTTTGCATAATGTTGCACCGGCGGCAAGGATTGCGACGCCAATAAGCGAAACCATTGATTTAATTACGAGTTCAAATTTTCGATGCGGATTAGTTCCATCTTCATTCACAAGTTAATCCCCCAATTCTTCTTTTAGTACGCTGAATTCATGACAACAGCGGACTAATTAATTGAATATACGACTGGCAGAAGCTGTCGTTTATTCTCCCTATTAAGAAAACAATTTTCACATAATTAACTTTATATTTATTGTTTCAATAACTTTTTCCTTTGTCAAGGCGCTATTAGTTCCTTCGTTACAGCATTTGTATTTTTGGTGGGTGAAAAAATTTTTCAAAATGATTGTGTTTCATTTTTCATTGAATTAGGATGCTCTTTTTACTGAATATCATCCACGATGGTTCGGCGGCAAATTTACCTTGATCATCTTAATGAAAGCGCATTCTGAAATTGATGATTGGTTGGTATTCTTTAGAAGTAAAACTGGAAGAAGTGACAAAAATGAGTTATTTATTTGAAATGTTTAATAGTATGTAATATATGATTGAATAAAATGTCATATTGATCGGAATTCAAACTAATATGTTATACTATAAACTGTGATTTAATGGATTTATTTAAGTTGAAATCAGGCTGAAATCTAAAAAATAGCATCAATTGCAATGTGAACGATCACTCATTATTCATAGGGTTAAGGGGATATCGATGGAGACAAAGTATCTGGATTTACTCGCTGAGAAGTATGATTGTGAAGAGAAAGTGGCGACAGAAATTATTAACCTGGAAGCAATCTTGAACTTGCCGAAGGGAACAGAACATTTTGTCAGTGATCTGCATGGGGAGTACTACGCGTTTCAGCATGTTCTGCGAAATGGTTCGGGAAATGTGAAGCAGAAAATTCACGATTTATTTAAGGACGAACTTTCTACAGAAGAAGTGAATTCATTCGCAGTGCTCGTGTATTATCCTGAAGATAAGCTGCAATTGATAAAAAGATCACTCACTGTTGAACAATTGAACCACTGGTATGTAACGACAATCGGCCGAATGATCAAATTAGCAGCTTTTGCTTCATCAAAATATACACGTTCCAAGCTGAGAAAGGCTTTGCCTGAGCAGTTTGTGTACATCATTGAAGAACTTTTATATAAAACAGATGAATTTGCCAACAAAAAAGAGTACTACTCAAAAATAATTAATCGTATTATCGCATTGGGTCAGGCGAGCAAACTGATTATCGGGATTGCTTACACGATTCAGAGGCTGGTTGTTGATCACCTCCATGTCGTTGGTGATATTTATGATCGTGGACCGCATCCGGAGCGCATTATGGATACTTTAATGAATTATCATTCTGTAGACATTCAATGGGGAAATCATGACGTCTTGTGGATCGGCGCCTATGCGGGATCAAAGGTTTGTCTTGCCAATATCATCCGAATTTGCGCGCGTTATAACAATCTCGATATTATTGAAGATATCTATGGCATTAATCTCATTCCGCTTCTTAATCTTGCGGAAAAATACTACGATGATAACCCTGCATTCCGTCCGAAGATGGGCACTGATTGTCAAATTTCAGAGAGTGAGCGGTTGCAAATTACGAAGATGCATCAAGCGATCTCAATGATTCAATTCAAACTTGAAATGCCAATAATTAAAAGGCGACCAGAATTCCAAATGGAGCACCGCTTGCTCCTTGATAAAATTGACTATGACAATCAGACCATTCGACTTAACGGTAAGGTGTACAAACTGTCGAATACATGTTTTGCGACGGTAAATTCTGATCATCCGGAGCAGTTGCTGCCTGAGGAAGAACAGGTTATTGAGAAGCTGTTGTTTTCCATTCGCCATTCTGAAAAATTAGCGAGACATATGAATTTTCTGATTGGGAAAGGCAGTCTCTATTTAAAATACAATGGTAATTTGCTGATTCATGGCTGCCTGCCGCTTAATGAAGACGGAAGTATGAAGCATATGGTCATTAAGGGCAAGGATTATTCGGGAAAGCAGCTTCTCGATGTATTTGAATATTATCTGCGGTACAGCTGTGCACACCGTCCGGAAACCGATGACTTTGCGACGGATATGGTTTGGTATCTATGGACCGGAGAAAATTCATCTTTATTCGGAAAGAAGGATATGACGACCTTCGAACGCTATTTTATTAAGGATAAGGAAACTCATGCAGAACAGAAAAACCCATATTACAAGCTTCGTGAAAAAGAGGAAATATGTCGCCGAATGCTCACAGAATTTGATCTGGATGCTGAAGAAGGACACATCATTAACGGACACACGCCGGTAGAAGAAATTAATGGAGAGAATCCGATTAAAGCGAACGGCAAAATGATTGTCATTGACGGCGGATTTTCAAAGGCATATCAGTCGAAAACGGGCATTGCAGGCTATACACTCTTATACAATTCCTATGGTATGCAGCTCGTGGCGCATCAACGGTTTCATTCTAAGGAGGATGTCCTGGAAAATGGAACGGATGTGCTCTCCGTTCGCCGACTTGTGGATCGTGAACTGCGAAGAAAAAAGGTACGCGAGACGAACATCGGTAAAAATATATTAGAGCAGATTGCGGTTTTGAATGATCTGTTGACCTATAAATATCGAAACGGTTTGTCTGGCTGATCATGCGAATATGTTCCGGAAAAGAACCGGGAATCGAATGATTGATTCGTTTCCCGGTTCTTCTTTATCCATCAACAAGATTCAGAACGTTTCTTTTAATTGATTTTTGTGTGTTAGTGATATCTTACTGAGCCGCCATTAACGGCAAATTCAGCGCCATTAACATACGATGCTTTTTCTGATGCAAGAAAAAGTACTGTCTGCGCAATTTCATCCGGCTTTCCAATCTCGCCGCGCGGTATTTGACGAACATTTGCAGCAAAATGCTTAACTGCATCCTCGCCGTCCATTGAAAATTTTTCGGCAAGCATATCAATCATCCCGCCAGGCTGCTCCCACATGTTTGTTCGCGTTGGTCCGGGTGAGACACAATTTACACGGATGCCGTCATTGCCGAATTCATGAGCTAAAGCACTTGTCAGATTGATCACACCTGCTTTACTGACACTGTAGTCGATAGCGAATTCATCCGGAACATGTCCGCTTTCAGAACCGATTGAAATAATCGCCGAATGGCTCTGCTTTTTCAAGTGCGGCAACGCGGCTCGTGAGGTTCGAATCATCGCATACAGGTTTGTCTGCAGCGTTCGATTCCAATCGTCGTCAGTCAAATCCAGAAAGCTGCTTTTATAGTTCGCAATACCAACATTGTTCACCAGAATATCAATCTTGCCAAAATGATCAACACATTCCTGAACAAGTTTTTCAGTGCCTTCCTTTGTGCTTAGGTCAGCAATTATGGGGTAGATCGAATCTGCAGGTTCAAGGTCCTTTAAGTGTTCACCACTTAAGTCCCCTCCCGCTACCTTTGCTCCCTCATCTAGAAAAGCTTTTGAAATCGCAAGTCCCATTCCATTGTTGGCGCCGGTAACAAGTACTACTTTATCTTCCAAGCCTAAATCCATATAAAAAAATGCCTCCTTGATGTCGTGCTCTTTATTCTTATTCCTTTTTTGAGGAATTTGAAACATGAGCGGCTGTCGCTCTGGGACATGAGACGAAGAATAAGTACGTATCCGATCCGTGTCAATGGAAAATGGAGAAGTGGGATTTCGTGCTGAAACAGCGATCAGATCCAAAGATTTAGCTGTTTACTGCCAGTCTTCGATTGATTAAAACCATTGCCGTAATGCAAATCGCGATAATACCAAGAATAAGCAGGGCTGCGTGTAGAAAGAATGTTTCCGGAAGGATGTTAATGATCGGGTCTGTACTTGGATCGAAAATCCAATAATTGTTCCTAAAAAATAGTTTATGGAACATGATGAATGTACGATTGAAATCGATAGCGAACATGAGCAGCGGTATGATGGTAAATAAAGTGAGCACGATAGCCGCCGGCTTTAAAAAAGAATAGTCGCGATATCTTATATTCTTTCTGATACCGATGGCACTGATGACTGCCGATAAAACAAACAGGACTTCGATTGCCGTAAAAATTCTTTTCACATCCTGAAAATGAATGCGCCCGCCAGTCGAAGAGGCAAGTGAGGGAAGGTCAAATGACTGTGAAAACGGATTTAACAAATATAAAATCGTGTAATTATAATTTTCAGCAATACGTGCATTGCCGATGCCGGTTTGTTCGGCAATATTTAAATGCCGGACATCAAAATAATACAGCGGTGTAAAGCCGAGCGTAGCGATAATGGCAAAGCAAATAACGAATACGGCGACACTGATTGCAATACTCCATTGGAGAAATCGATAGTTGGTCAAAAACAAGCAGAAACACATCCTTAAGCTTATGTTCATTAATTGTCACTATTTTGTACAATCATTATCCGCCTTTGGGAACAAGAATTCAAAAATCAGGGTACGGATGTTTGAAAAATTGTGACAGGATGATGACTTTAAATCACATATAAGCAGAATATTTAGTCAATAAAAAATTTACTGTTATAATTAATGTTAAAGTCAGAATGAAGGAGACTTTTTCATGAAGCAGTTAGCCATAGCAATGCTCTTATTTTTTTTGCTCCTTTCTGCATGCGGATCAAACACTTCCTCGAGTCCAAAATCGGATACGGAGCATTCAACGGTATCGGCGAAAAGTGACACCAGCACTAGTACAACCCAAAAACGGAGTGGAAAAACGGCCATTGTGACTATTGACGGCAAAACGTTTGAAATGGATCTCTATGACAACCCCTCGGCACAGGCGCTAATCAAGACGATGCCAATGAAAATCAAAGCCAGCCGTTGGGGTGAAGGTGAATACTATGGTGAAATTCCAAAATCCATTCCTTCTGAAGGCAAGAAAACAGATCAATTTGATGTTGGCGAAGTCGGACTATGGCCGGAAGGAAATTCCTTCTGCGTTTTCTTCGGCCCGACACCGGTTAGCAAAGGTAATCAGCCGAAGATGGACTCCCCAGGTATACCTCTCGGAAAAATAACCTCCGATGTTTCTGCTCTCAGTTCAATGGACGGATCGGTCGATGTAACTGTAAAGTTGAAGTAATCTTAGCTCAAAGCATGGGCTTCCATGGTGCGATTCGATCAGTTTTGCGTATATAATAGAAACGTAACTGCACATTTCTTCGTGTGTACATTGAACAGTGAGGCGGTAGAATCATGGATAACTTTATTTTTCACAATCCGACGAAATTGATCTTTGGTAAGGGTCAACTGGAAAAATTAAAGGACGAGCTGCCTAAATACGGAACGCGCGTTTTGCTTGTTTATGGCGGAGGCAGCATTAAACGCTCAGGTTTATATGACCAAGTCAAGGACATCTTGAATGGAATTGATGCGGAGGTTTATGAGCTGCAAGGTGTAGAACCGAATCCACGGCTTTCCACGGTTAAGAAGGGAATTGCTCTATGCGCAGATAATGGAATTGAATTTCTGCTTGCTGTCGGCGGCGGGAGCGTCATTGATTGTACCAAAGCGATTGCTGTTGGTGCAAAGTTTGACGGTGACCCATGGCAATTTATTACCCGTAAGAAACTGCCTACAGATGCACTGCCGTTTGGTACAGTCCTAACATTGGCCGCAACGGGATCGGAAATGAATCCTAGCTCAGTGATTACTAACTGGGAAACACATGAAAAGTATGGGTGGAGCTGTGCCAATTCGTATCCGGCTTTCTCAATCTTGGATCCGACGTTTACCTTTTCTGTGCCTAAAAATCAAACAATTTATGGCATGGTGGATATGATGGCACATGTCTTTGAACATTATTTTCATCCGACAGAACATACGCCGCTGCAAGACAGGCTGTGCGAATCCATCCTTCAAACCGTTATAGAGGCTGCTCCGAAACTTGTCGATGATCTTGAAAATTATGATCTTCGCGAAACGATCCTTTACTGCGGGACGATGGCACTGAACGGTATGGTCTCGATGGGATTCAATGGAGATTGGGCTTCACACAATTTGGAGCATGCTGTTTCTGCAGTGTATGACATCCCTCATGGCGGCGGATTAGCTATTTTATTTCCAAATTGGATGAAACATAATCTTGATGTCAATGTCGGCCGTTTCAAACAGATGGCTGAGCGTGTTTTCCATGTTCAATCGGAAGGTAAGACGGATCGCGAGGTTGCACTTGAGGGTATTGAGTCACTGCGTTCGTTCTGGTCGAAGATCGGTGCACCAAGCAGGCTAGCAGATTACGAAATTGATGACAGCAAACTGGACCTGCTTGCAGATCGCGCGATGGCCAGAGGTATATTTGGTCAGTTCAAGAAATTAAATCGTGAGGATGTACTTGCTATTTACAAGGCATCTCTTTAATACTAAATAACAAGATCAAAAAGTCCGCCCGCTCAAGATGAACGGCGGATTTTTTTTGACTTGTATGTGTCACATAGTTCTAAAAGACGGCTTAGTTCATGTGGCAGCTCTAAAGAAAGAGTTTACAGGTAAAGCCAGGGCGGCGTTTCAGAATCAATAGCAATAAGCAGCACCGATGATGACAAGCAAGATAAATAGAACAATCAGCAGCGCAAAACCGTTGCCATAGCCCCATCCGCTCGTTTCGCAACCCATGGCAGACACCTCCTCATCACTTGATAATTTATTATATGAAGAGATGGGTTTTCGTGATTGAGCGGATGCCCATTTACCGATGTAGCCTTACATCTTCTTGATAAGGTAAGGCGCATTGTTGCGCACTGCATTTACATCTTGCGAGACTTCATAGGATTGCATGTGTTCAGGATCGAAGGGCTTAAGCATGCGCATCAGTTCTTTTGTTTCCGTATCGGGGTTCAGCCATTTGTCTTCGTCCTCTTTGGTTAAAATAACCGGCATACGGTCATGAATGGGTTGCATTAATGCATTTGCTTCTGTAGTAATAATTGTGCAACTGTAAACCAATTGATGGTCCTTTGTCGTCCATGAATCCCATAAGCCCGCCATAGCAAAGAGTTCGTTGGACTTCATGGTAAACCGGTAGGGAATTCTTTGCTTTGAAGCATGATGGTCCCATTCATAGAACGAATCGGCGATAATAAGGCAGCGCTTTCTGAGAAAAGGCTCTCGAAAGCTTGGCTTCTGCAAGAGGCTCTCGGCTCGAGCGTTAATCAGCTTATAGCCGATTTTGTCATCCATCGCCCAGGATGGAATCAACCCCCAGTGAAGATAGCCCATGCGGTTTCCTTTACTCCCTTTAACAACAGAAAGAATCTTTTGACCAGGTGCAATATTATAATTAGCTGTATAGTCTTCTTTTTCAGCAGCATGTTGTATTTGAAAACGATGAACAATGTATTCATAGGGCGCAATCAGCGTAAATCGACCGCACATGGAATCACCTCACCTTGTTCTAAGTATAACAAATCCATTGATGTGAATTGAAACCTTTCATTACGGAAATACTATTCTTTAATCGTAAGTGAATCGTGCAGATCCTTGCTGAGGAGAAAACAAAATGAATACGATTGTGAAAAATCTGGATTTAACATCTAAAGGTTCATGGTTTCCAATTACACTTTCAATTTTGCTCCTTTTGTTTGCGCTTTTTATGAAAAAAAAGCAATTGACGTGGAGAGAAATTTATTTGACCTATGGTGTATTCGGGTTCATTACATGGATGCTGGATACGATCACCGGGAATGTGCTCGATTTCTACGATGTAGGCAGTGCACATATTACAGGCTTGGGCGACTTCATGGCTTTTTCTTTTATTCCTTCTTCATTAGCCGTTATCTTCTCGAATTTTAGAACGGAGAAGAATAGATGGCTTATGGTTGTTCTGTTCACAATGATTTCAATGCTTTCCTACTGGGGCATTGAATGGGTCGGCTATTTTAGAGATAAAGGATGGAGCGGCATTGGCTCGCTCATTGTCTTCGTACTCGTATATTGGCTGGTCATTCCGCTCCATTTGCGAATGATGCGTCACCGCGACCGCAACAATTGAATGTCTGTTTAAACCGGCAATTCATGTATGCCGGTTTTTTTAGTTGAACCGAATGTCGATGATATCACGAGGAGATATGTTATGGAGCATACCCCATTGATCGCTGATATGAAGACATCGCTTATTTTCATCAATCGATAAGTGGCATTGGGGGATCTTTTGAATGACTCCGTTATGAAAGGAGTCGATATTCACTGACTTTTTGGTGAGAGCTGCTTCACGAACAATCTGCTCGATCTCCTCGAGTCTCTGTTCATCTAAGTAAGGACGTTCTCTTTTTGACTCTTCACGTGCTAATTCGCGGAGCGCTTGTACATGCTCGGGCAGCATCATGCGGCTTGATTCCCAGCGCATGTTCGATCCGTTTGTCAGTTTATTATTTTTCATACCTTGCCTTCCCTTTCCGTAATCATTTGTTTTCTATTGCGGTACAGCAAGATTCCTTACGATTATTATACACGAATATACGTTCTTGTCATGCTGTACTGGCCACCTTTAGTGTCCAATGTTTTCCATACGCGGCAAGTTCGCTATAATAAAACAATAGAAGCGGAGGTAATGACATGGATCAATTCAAGGAAGCATTAGAAAAATTTGCGAAATTGGCAATTAAAACAGGTGTTAATCTGCAACCGGGGCAAGGACTTTATCTTACTTGTCCGATTGAAGCAGCTCCATTTGCACATCTTGTGGCTGAAGAAGCATATAAAGCGGGCGCAAAAGACGTGACATTGCGGTGGGGTGATGACGAAATCGAACGTCTTCGTTTGGAATATGCACCGGAAGAGGCCCTGAAACAAATTCCTGAATGGAAATTCGTTGCGCAGAATTCAGCGGTTAAGGATAACTATGCGGTATTGCATATTTACGGACCAAATCCCGATTTGCTGGATCAAATGGACGGAGCGCGTGTCGGCGCATTTATGAAAGCGACCAGCAACGGACTCAAATCATATATGGCATGCATTATGAAGGATGAGACACAGTGGTCAATCATCGCTTATCCGACAAAGGCATGGGCAAAAAAGGTTTTCCCTGATAAAGCGCTGGCGGAAGCACAGACACTTCTAATGGAAGAAATTCTTCGCATCAGCAGAGTGAGCGGAAATGACGATCCTATTGCTGCATGGGATACTCATAATGAAACCATACATAAGGCGAGCGATTTTATGAACAGCAAAAGGTTCAAACAATTGATCTATCATGCACCGGGTACTGACCTGACCATCAACTTGCCGGTCGGACATATTTGGAGCGGCGGTTCAGGTCCTTCAACATCAGGAATTCCTTTTAATGCTAATATTCCAACTGAAGAGGTTTTTACCCTGCCTGATAAGCGAGGCGTAAACGGCACGGTTTCCAGCACAATGCCGCTGAATGCTGATGGACGTGTCATTGATCATTTTTCATTGACTTTTAAAGATGGCGAAGTTGTTGATTTCAAGGCAGAAAAAGGTGAAGAAGCACTGAAGCATTTGCTGGATTCAGATCCGAATGCGCGGCGTCTCGGCGAGGTTGCACTTGTACCGCATCACTCCCCGGTATCTGAGTCGGGGCTCGTGTTTTACAATACACTATTTGATGAAAATGCATCCTGTCATTTAGCTCTTGGGAAGGCATATCCAACCTGTATCGAAGGCGGAAATGACTTAGACGAAGAAGGCTTGGATAAGGCAGGCGTCAATGACAGTTTGATCCATGAAGACTTCATGGTTGGGTCAGGTGAACTCGATATTGATGGAATAATGGAAGATGGTTCCCGAGTGCCGGTATTCCGAAAAGGTGCATGGGCATTTTCATTTGAATGAAAAGAGACGGATCGCTTCCAAGTTACTCATTGCTAAGCTGAAAGGAAACTGATATTCTAAAAAAAAGGTAATGGAAGCGGGACGGGCAAGATGAAAAATAAAGGTAAGCGAAACGGCGACAATAATAAGCTGATCATGTTTCCTAATTTGGAGGATCATTTGCTCAGTAAGGCGATGTCACTGGTTGAAGAGAAAAAATACGGCAATGCGCGCGAGCTGTTTGGGGAATTGCTTGATCAAGACATCCATGACATTCGTGCACTGTACGGATGGGCTGTGTGCTCCGTTGAACTTGGCGATTACCGTGAAGCAGAAGAAGCGGTCATTATGCTGCTGGAAGAGAATACACCTTACTATTATGACGTGTTTCGTCTCTACTTGACGATTCTTATTGAACGTAAAGATTATACAACTGCACTCCATAAAATTATGGCCGTGAGCAAAAAGAGACCGATTCCTCCGGAACTTAAGGAATTTCTTCGTCACATGAAGAAATTCTGTCAAATTCGTCTTCATGAACCTGAATGGAGCAATGATGATTTGGGCGATCAGGTGGAAGATGAGCCAAATCGGGAGTACTCGGAACATGATGAAGTACAATCGGTGGATTGGCCAGCACTTGAAAAAGCAGATTCAAAAAATCAGATGCTGCTGCTTCATAATTTGGCAAACCAATTAAGAGCATCTCACCTTCCGGAAATCAAACGATTTCTTCTTGATGAGAAGCAGCACTCTGAAATAAAGACAATGCTTCTCTGCGCGATTAAAGAAGGCGATCTTGCAAAGGAGATTTCGGTTCGAAAGTTTGGACACATTTATAAAGCTAAATTGGAGAGCGAAGAATTTCTTCATAAGAAGTTTGCCGATCAAATCGAAAAAGAAATCAGGATGGAAATGGATTCGGATAATCCAACACTTGCGGATCTGGCGGTTGAAATGGAACGGACGTTTACTATGAATCTCTATCCGAAGCCGCTCAGACCGGATTCGTCAAAGGTTTGGGCAGCGTTGTTCTGCATACGTGCAATGGCTGCAGAATCAAAACGTGAGATAAGCAGGGTGCTTGAACGTTTTCAAGTGAATGATGATGACTATCAGCTGGCTGAGCAATTACTGCGCGAGGCGGAGGCGCATGGCATTTGGTCCTAAGGTATTGAAACGGGCACTTATGTCGATAATTTGTTACAAATAAGTTTTTCATAGGAAACTCTTATGTTATAATAACAGGGTTGTCATTGCTTTGCTGAAGAGCACTGCTTGCGGCGCTCTCGAGTCGGCATAACAAATGGCGGATGTTTGCGCGCAATTCAGGCAGAAAGCCAATATGCTGAAAAAGCATGAAGATAGATGTTGGAGGTAAAAAATAAATGACTGTAGAAGCAAAATGGGAAAAAAAAGAAGGCAATGTCGGCACTCTGACTTTTGAAGTGGATGCCGAAAGTTTTAACCAAGCATTGGATAAAGCCTTCAAAAAGGTAGTTAAGAAAGTTAATGTACCCGGGTTCCGTAAGGGCAGAGTACCGCGTGTGCTCTTTGAACAACGGTTCGGTGTAGAAGCTCTTTATGAGGACGCCATTGATTTTGTCCTTCCAGACGCATATTCTGAAGCGATTGACAAAACGGGTATCGAACCTGTAGACAAGCCGCAAGTTGATGTCGAAGAAATCGGCAAAGGCAAGAAATTAGTGCTTAAGGCAGACGTAACGGTTAAGCCTGAAGTAAAGCTCGGCGACTACAAAGGGCTTGAAGTTGAGGAAAAAAGCGCAGAAGTGACCGACGAAGACGTTGACCACGAAATCAAGCATCTTCAAGAACGCTATGCAGAACTCGTTGTTAAAGAAGACGGTGAAGTAGAAAAAGGCGATACAGTTGTTATTGATTTTGACGGCTATGTCGACGGAAAGCAATTTGAAGGCGGAAAAGCAGAAAACTATTCGCTCGAAATCGGCTCCGGATCTTTTATCCCAGGTTTTGAAGACCAACTGATCGGTGTTAAAGCCGGCGCGGAAAAAGATGTTGTTGTAACCTTCCCGGAAGATTATCACGCTGAAGAATTGAAAGGCAAAGAAGCGACCTTCAAAGTGACCGTTCATGAAATCAAGCAGAAACAATTGCCTGAACTTGACGATGAATTCGCCAAAGATGTCGATGAAGAAGTTGAAACGCTTGCCGCACTGAAGGAAAAAATCAAGAATCATGAAAAAGAGCATAAAGAAGCAGATGCAGTGAACAGCAAACGTGACAGCGTTGTTCAACAAGCTGCCGAAAATGCTGAAATTGATATTCCTGAAATTATGATTTCCAATGAACAGGACAATATCCTTAAGGAATTCGAACAGCGTCTGAAGGGTCAAGGCATGACGCTCGATATGTATACTTCGTTTTCCGGTAATGACAAAGACGCACTTCGCGATCAGATGAAGGACGATGCAGAAAAACGTGTACGTGCCAATCTGACACTTGAAGCCATTGCCAAAGCGGAATCAATCGAAGCAACGGACGAAGAAGTTGAAGAAGAACTGAAGAAGATGGCTGAACAATACAAGATCAGTGCTGATCAGATTAAAGCAGCAATGGGCGGCACCGATTTCATTAAGGGTGATCTTCAACTACGTAAAGCAGTTGATTTCCTTGTTGAAAACAGCAAGCCGAAAGCAGCAGCTGAAGAAAAATAAGGCAAGACATAATAAATCGTTGGCGGGCGACCGGTCTCGTCCCCAATGATTATTTTTTTACAGACAAAGAAACCAATGCTTTTTTCTTTGCACAAAAAGAACATATATAAGATAAGGGATTAGCGGTATTAGTATAAGAAAAACTAAAGCTTGGCCGGCGTCGAAGACTTGGCCTCGCTAAGTTTTTCTTTATCATACATAATTTACAGGATAAGGCATATGGCTTATCGGAAGCATTTTTTTATGTTACAATGCCTACATAGAAAACTTGCTGATTGGCGAGAAGTCAGGTGCATGAACGATCGGCATTTTGACAGGGTTGTGAAAACTTACCATGGTCTGATTGCTCGTTTTTTTGGTCGGCTGGTTAGCCTTAAACTAATGTTGAAGGCGGCTGAGACGACATTTGCTTCGGCATGAAATGCTTTTCCATCGGTAATACGATTTGTGAGAAAGAGGGAAAGCTATAGAATACGGCTTTCGATGGCTGATTGGTTCAATTGGTCAAGGTTTCGCTCTTGTCTGAAACTTCGGTAATGAAAGCATGAATAGGGGTGAAAGAATGTTTAAATTTAATGAAGAAAAAGGGCAATTAAAGTGCTCATTTTGTGGAAAAACCCAGGATCAGGTACGCAAGCTTGTAGCCGGACCGGGCGTCTATATTTGTGATGAATGTATTGAACTGTGCACGGAAATCGTGGAAGAAGAATTAGGCACGGACGAAGAAGTTGAATTTAAAGATATTCCGAAGCCGCAGGAAATTTGCTCCATCTTGGAAGATTATGTGATCGGCCAAAATGACGCGAAGAAGAGTTTGTCTGTAGCCGTATATAATCATTACAAACGTATCAACAGCAAACAGAAGCCGGATGATGTCGAACTGTCAAAAAGTAACATTATGATGATCGGACCGACCGGCAGCGGGAAAACGTTGCTCGCGCAAACCTTGGCACGCATTTTGAACGTACCGTTCGCAATTGCGGACGCGACTTCACTCACTGAAGCCGGCTATGTCGGTGAAGATGTGGAAAATATCCTGCTGAAATTAATTCAAGCGGCTGATTATGATGTCGAGAAGGCAGAAAAAGGTATTATCTACATTGATGAAATTGATAAAATTGCGCGTAAGTCGGAAAACCCTTCAATTACGCGTGATGTTTCCGGCGAAGGCGTGCAGCAGGCTCTGCTTAAGATTCTTGAAGGAACAGTGGCGAGTGTTCCGCCTCAAGGTGGCCGCAAGCATCCGCATCAGGAATTTATTCAAATCGATACAACGAATATCCTGTTCATCTGCGGCGGCGCGTTTGACGGTGTAGAACAGATCATCAAACGCCGTCTCGGCAAGAAGGTCATCGGATTTGGAGCGGGCAGCAAGAGTCAAGAAATGCATCGCGATGATGCACTGAAAAATGTGCTTCCTGAAGACTTGTTGAAATTCGGCTTGATTCCTGAATTCATTGGGCGTCTTCCGGTAATCAGCACATTGAAACAGCTCGATGAAAAGGCGCTTGTTGATATTTTAACCAAGCCGAAGAACGCATTGGTAAAGCAGTATAAGAAATTGCTTGAACTTGACGATGTCGATCTGGAATTTACAGACGATGCGCTTGAATCCATTGCTAAACTGGCCATTGAGCGCAAGACCGGTGCTCGTGGTTTGCGTTCGATCATTGAAGGTATGATGCTCGACGTGATGTATGAACTCCCTTCACGTGATGATATTGAAAAGTGTGTCATTACAAAAGAGACTGTTGAAGGCAAAGCGCGACCGACCTTGATTTTGACGGATGGAACTGAGGTCAACGTTGAAACGCCGAAGGAAAGTGCTTAAGCCAATTGAATCATTGAAAACACAAGCGTCCCTAAATTAGGGGCGCTTTTTTGCAAGAAAAGAAACATTCATGACCCACTTGAATGAAAATACCATTGTTAGAAAGTGTGATGTATTTACGTACAGAAGTATAAGATATTGCCCCATAATTATACAAATAAACCAGTGTCTTGGCCGAGAATCAAAGCAGAGGTGCGAGACGCCTGCGGGATCAGGTGCCAGCGAGACCCCGCAGATTTCTGCTTGTCTGAGGAGGCTCGCGGTGCGCCCGCAGTCGCGCTCAGTTGATGCGAGCAACCGAAGCGATGATTCAACACTGTAAAGACACAAACCAATCACACATGGCTGGAGATTAAAGACCGGGCGCTTTTTGCTCGGTTTTTCTTACACAAATAAGAAAGTATAGAGCGACCGAGCAAGGTCGTGCCTTATAGCGGGTGAGAATCCCGTCGGAAAAGAGTTAGCCACTCATCCGTAGCGAGTCTTGGAGAACTAAGGGCAACGTTAGTTTTTAAGCGTAGACAGCGAGTCAGTGGGCCGTAAGCCATGTGGTTGAAGGGAATGAGCCTCGAAAACTTATGAAAACGGGAACGCCGATGGCGTTATACTTCCAGAAGGCAACACTCCAATCATCGATAGGGTAAGAGGATTGGGGGTTCCCCGGGGTCTGAGACCATGGCACGCTGAGCATTGATAAGGGACGGCAACTCGGGAGATCCCAGCGGATCTTTCGAATGAAAGTATAGTGAACCAAGCAATCAAATGTGAGGACGCTAAATGTCTACTGGGAAGTCGGAGGAAACACATAGTACTAATGACGCTGGGTAATGCCAGTCGAGGAAAGGTGTTTCTCTTGTTCATGAATCTTATCGGGGACACATCGGCACACACGGAGGTGCAGTAAAGATGAACACAAAACAGGTAAGAATAGCAGAATTAGCGAAGGCGAATCCGGGGATGGCGTTCACGTCACTGGCGCACTTAATGGATGAAGAGGAATTGAGACAGTGTCATCGGGAGTTACAAGGCAACAAAGCAACAGGCATTGACCAAGTAACAAAAGTTGCCTATCAAGAAAACGTGGCGGATAACCTCTCCCACCTAGTCATGCGACTGAAGCAGAAAAGCTATCGGCCGCTTCCGGTGCGTCGCGTGTACATTGATAAGCCGGGTTCAACGAAGAAAAGACCGTTGGGCATTCCGGCTTATGAAGATAAAATTGTACAGCGAGGACTTGCGAAAATCCTTAATGCCATCTATGAACAGGATTTTCTTGACTGTTCCTTTGGCTTTCGTCCAAATAGAAGTTGTCATGATGCGCTCAAAGTGCTCAATGTCTCCATCGAAAAACGGTATACAAACTACATCGTTGATGTAGACATCAAAGGTTTCTTTGATCATGTTGATCACCAATGGATGATGCGTTTCTTAAATCATCGCATTAATGATCCAAGTCTACTCAGACTCATTGCGCGTTTTCTGAAGGCTGGATACATGGAGAAGGGGACGTGGTACGCAAGCGAACAAGGGACGCCGCAAGGTGGACTGATCTCGCCGATTCTAGCCAACATCTATCTTCACTATGTGATTGATCTATGGTTTATGAAAGTGGTGAAGAAGCAGTGTCAGGGACAGGCCTACTTGGTGCGCTACGCTGATGACTTTGTCTGTTGCTTTCAGTACAAACAGGAAGCGGAGCAATTCTATAGTGAACTCAAGCAGCGAATCGGTAAATTTAACTTGGCGCTTGCGGAGGAGAAAGCGAGGATCATCCCTTTCGGACGATTCGCTCAGGAAAATGCCAAGAGAAATGGAAACAGGAAGCCAAAGACTTTTGACTTCCTGGGATTCACCCATTATTGTGGGCAAAGTAAAAGCGGACATTTTCGAGTCAAGAGGAAAAGCAGCCGAAAGAAAGTGGGTGCCAAACTCAAAGCCTATTCGCAGTGGCTGAAAGGCCATCGGACCCAAGAGATTGACTTCATCATGGATCGGCTCAAGAGGTCATTGACCGGCTATTACAACTACTATTGTATCACCGATAACAGTCTAAGCGTGAGCGCTTTTCGATTGCAGGTGATTCGGTTGTTGTATAAATGGTTAAACAGAAGGAGCCAGAAACGATCTTATACATGGGAAAAGTTCAATCAATTTCTAAAACGATGCCCATTGCCTCAACCACGAATCAAGGTCAATATCTATCAACTTCGCCCAGAACTTAGCTATATTCTGTGAACCATGAACAAGAAGAGCCGTGTGCGTAAATAGCGCACGCACGGTTCTGTGAGGGGGACAGAGGATGTGAATCACTGCCCTACTCGACAAGATTTAGAGGAATTTAGTGTAAGTGCAACTAAGTCTTCGCCTTCGTCAGAGGCTTGGCTAAGCCAAGTTTTCTAATGTGTAAATGAAAAGAAGTGACAGTCCTTACCTAATTGGAGCTCGGATCTGTTACGAAACATGAAGAAAAGGTACAAAAACATGGTTAGCGGAAACGTATTACTCGGAAATGGTAAACGATTTATAAACACATAATTGAAGAGAGCAGTTGGATTTTTTTCTTATTGCCTTCTGTTTAACTCGCTTCAGCCTTGGAAATAATGCCTTATAAGAATGATGATACGGCAAGCAGGCGTTAAAGCGCAGCTGAAATGGGAGGCAGAAGTTTATGAATTGGATGGTATTGCTGATTTTCACACAAATATTTTTTGGCGCGATTATTGGTCTGTATTTTTGGAGTTTACTGCGCAATCAGCATGTGCAAAAAATTTCAATTGATAAGGAATCAAAAAAGGAAATGGATGAATTGAATAGGATGCGTCGTCAATCACTGTCTGAACCGCTCTCTGAGCGTATTCGCCCAAAAAAGCTTGAAGATGTGATCGGACAGCACGACGGAATTATCGCTTTACGAGCTGCTTTATGCGGCAAAAACCCGCAGCATGTGATTATTTACGGGCCGCCAGGTATCGGCAAGACAGCGGCAGCACGACTTGTTCTTGAAGAGGCGAAAAAGAATACGGAATCGCCGTTTAAGCCGTCGGCACCATTTGTGGAATTGGATGGAGCAACTGCGCGTTTTGACGAACGCGGAATTGCTGATCCATTGATTGGCTCCGTTCATGATCCAATCTACCAAGGGGCAGGAGCAATGGGCCAGGCAGGTATTCCGCAGCCGAAAGAAGGCGCTGTGACACATGCGCATGGCGGTGTTCTTTTTATTGACGAAATTGGTGAATTACATCCGATTCAATTAAACAAGCTTTTGAAAGTATTGGAGGATCGCAAAGTATTCCTGGAGAGTGCTTATTACAATGAAGAAAATCGTCAAATTCCGGCCTACATCCATGATATTTTTAAGAATGGATTACCTGCGGATTTTCGCTTAATTGGCGCGACAACGCGTCGCCCCGAAGAAATTCCTCCGGCTATCCGCTCACGCTGTCTTGAAATTTTCTTCTCTGATTTGAGCCGCTCGGATATTCGTATGATTGCTAAGCGAGCTGCAACGAAATTAAATCTTGATGTGGCAGATGGATGCTTAGAGAAAATTGCTGATTACGCGAAGAGCGGGAGAGAGGCCGTGAACATGATTCAGATTGCTGCAGGTGTAGCCGCATCGAAAAATTCCAAGCCGGGCACTATTGGTCTGGAACAAATCGAATGGGTCGTGCGTTCCAGCAGGCTCACGCCGAAGCCAAATCGCAAGGTCCCTTCTGCACCTGAAATCGGTCTCGTTAATGGACTGGCTGTTTACGGGCCGGGATTAGGCGTCCTGCTTGAGGTTGAAGCGTCTGCGGTGAAAAGCCGGCATGAAGGCAGTCTGACAATTACCGGAATTGCAGAAGAGGAGTCACTCGGCTCTTCATCACGAACAATTACGAGAAAAAGCATGGCACGGGCATCAGTGGAGAATGTGCTTACGGTGCTCAACCGAATGGGTTTGGCGGCGTACCGCTATCATATTCATGTGAACTTCCCCGGAGGTGCACTTGTTGATGGACCGTCTGCAGGAATCTCTATGGCGGTAGCCATCAGTTCAGCAATTCTGCGTCGAAAAGTCTACCCGGACATCGCAATGACGGGCGAGCTCGGTCTTCATGGACAAGTTAAGCCGATTGGCGGTGTGATGGCCAAGATTGATGCGGCAGTAGAGGCAGGGGCAAAGCGTGTGATCATACCGGTCGAGAATATGCAGGAGACCTTAAAGCAATACGACAAGGCGGAAATCATTCCGGTTAATTCGCTGCACCAAGTACTCGAACTTTGTCTGCACCCTGAAGAAGTGCCAATCAAAAAAGATGTGCACACCACGCTTACTGACATGCTGGGAAATCATCCACTCTCTGCGCGACCAATCGACGCGGGAGTGGAGAAGCAAGGGTAACTAAACGCATTATAAAAACTGCCGACTTTAAAAGCCGGCAGTTTTTTTCTGAAGCAATTTGCTAATGGCACGTTGAATTTTACTCATGCATTAAATTAATTTTTCATGCATGATTACTAGGATCTATGCGTAGATCAGGAATTTCACGCAGGACCCAAACGTTTTCAAAAATGGATGATATCCATGATTGATTTGCGAACTTGAATCGTCTCATATTGGACAGCACCAATAAAATTAAGATAGAATGTGTATACATGAGCAGATCACCTGAATGGTGACCTGAGGAGAGATGACGTTGAAAATTATACAAGCAGATTACTTGATTAGTGCCGTAGGACCGGCACAGTATCCGACGAACGGCTTGCCTGAAATAGCACTTGCCGGGCGTTCGAATGTCGGCAAATCATCGTTTATTAATAAAATGTTGAACAGAAGGAATCTTGTCCGAACCTCTGAGAAGCCCGGCAAAACTCAGAAGCTGAACTATTTTATTATCAACAATGAATTTTATTTTGTCGACGTGCCCGGTTATGGATACGCGAAGGTATCGAAAAAGGACAAAGAGGCATGGGGCCGGATGCTTGAGGCTTACTTTGCAGAACGCGAGGCATTGAGTGCTGTCGTCCACCTGGTGGATTTGCGCCATCCGCCATCCAAAGAAGATATTCAAATGCATGAATTTCTCTCTTATTATGGACATCCGGTGATCACCGTTGCAACAAAGGCGGACAAGATTCCCAAAAGCAAATTTCAAAAGCATAAACAAATCATTGTGCGTGATCTGGGACTGAAAGCAGATGATCCGCTCATCCTGTTCTCTTCATTTAATGGAACCGGAAAAGAAGAGGCTTGGCGTGCACTTGATCCTTTTTTGAATTAAAATAAACGTGGTAAAGTTGTATGCGGCGCATTTTGATGAATGAATCGGAATTTTTGTAGTCAATATGAATGACATCGAGCGTGCATCCAGGTTTTGATGCACGCTTTTTTAATCAGATTAAGTTTGAAAGAGCAGTTGTTGATCAATACAGGCGTTTTTTCGAATAAACAGTTCATCATTCAGCGCTTTTTGTCTGTTAGGGGAATGTGATCAGAAGATACGGAAGTGTGAAATGATTGGGAGGAGAAAAGAACATGAACTTTAGTAAATCGATTGCCGCTTATGAAAAGGCGAAACCGCTTATGCCCGGCGGAGTCAACAGTCCGGTGCGTTCCTTTCCGTCTGTTGATTTGAGTCCGATTTTCATGGACCACGGGAAAGGATCGAAAATTTATGATATAGATGGGAATGAATACATTGACTATGTATTAAGCTGGGGACCGCTCATTCTCGGCCATGCTGATGAGAAAGTGATTGATTATATCAAAGAAACTGTTGAAAAAGGGACGAGTTTCGGTTCACCAACACTGCTCGAAACCAAACTTGCCGAGCTTGTCGTTGATCGCGTTCCATCAGTAGAAAAAGTGCGTTTTGTCAACTCAGGAACAGAGGCGACGATGAGCGCAATTCGGCTTGCACGCGGGTACACGGGCCGTGATAAGATCTTAAAATTTGAAGGCAGCTATCACGGCAGTGCCGACTCGCTGCTTATAAAGGCAGGCTCTGGGGTTGCAACACTTGGACTTCCCGACAGTCCCGGTGTTCCGGCACAGCTAGCCAAAGACACCTTAACCGTTCCTTATAACGATGCTGAACGGGTCACTGAGGTCTTTAAACAATATGGCCATGAGATTGCTTGTGTGATTGTCGAACCGGTCGCAGGAAATATGGGTGTTGTTCCGCCGGTCGAGGGATTTTTGCAGGCACTTAGAGAAATAACACAGGAATACGGATCTTTACTGATTTTTGATGAGGTGATGACCGGTTTTCGAGTTGCTTATGACTGCGCACAAGGCTATTTTGGAATTACACCAGATTTGACGACGCTTGGGAAAGTAATCGGAGGCGGAATGCCTGTGGGTGCTTATGGCGGCCGTATGGATATTATGAGCCAGATTGCTCCGGAAGGACCGGTATATCAGGCGGGGACTCTGTCGGGCAATCCGATTGCGATTGCGGCCGGATATATGACACTCAGTCAGCTGACACCGGAAGACTATCCGGAATTCCGCAAGAAAGCGGACCGACTGGCGGAGGGCTATAAAGCTGCTGCCGCAAAATACGGCATTCCTCTTACTGTTAATCAGGCAGGCGCAATGATGGGGATTTTCTTTACAGATCAAAAGGTCATTAATTATCAACGTTCGAAATCGTCGAATCTTGAACATTTTAAAACGTATTTTGCGGAAATGATCGAACAGGGAATTTCACTGCCTCCGTCTCAGTTCGAAGGCATTTTCTTGTCAACAAAACATTCCATGGAAGACATTGATAAAACGGTTCGTGCCGCAGAGTATGCATTCAAGAAGATTGCAGAATTAAACTAAACAGATGAGTGGCCGGAATGCATGTATTCCGGCTTTTTTCTTATTTAGAGCTAATAAAAAGTAAAAACCTGAGAAACACTATGCATGAGTTTGAGATCGTACGATTTGAGGGTGGTCGAGTCATGCATTTTGTTCGTATTGCGATTGAGTTGGTCGTTGGGTTCACAGCTCTTTTTTTCATGACCAAAATATTGGGGAAGGCAACGCTTGCCCAGATCACAGCTTTTGATTTTATTTCCGCAATCGTTCTTGGCGAATTAGTCGGAAATGCTCTGTATGACAAGCAGATCGGAATAGGCTCCATTTTATTTGCGGTTGCTTTGTGGGGGCTGCTGATCTATGTCGTTGAATGGTGCACGCAAAAGTTTCGCGGCTCACGCGGATTTCTTGAAGGACAGCCATCGATAATCATTCGAAATGGCCATTTGGATCGAGAGATGATGAAGAAAGAAAAACTGGATATTGACATGCTTCAGAATCTTTTAAGAAGGAAAGATGTCTTCTCCATTCGTGAAGTGGAATATGCGGTTCTGGAGACCGACGGAACGGTGAGTGTATTGAAAAAGTCGCAATATGCCACGCCGACAATGGAGGATTTGCAAAAGCCGAGAAAACCGGTTTATTTGCCTGTGACCATTATTGATGACGGCGAAGTAGACTGGGGTAATTTGAAGGCAGCGGGCCTTAATGAGGATTGGTTATTGAAGAACCTTCGATCACACCACATTCACAGCTACAAAGAAATCTTTTATTGTGAATGGAAAAAGGATGAAGGGGTATACATTGAAAAAATGTGAGAAGCCTTTTTTTGTGGCTTGAAAAGGGGATCATGATTTTTATTCCGTAAATTACTGAGTTGATGAGAATTGGCTTTACTTTATGCAATCTTGCCTGTTACATTTCAACGAGCACAATAAAAGCGAAAAATGGTCCTCAAGGAAGCTTAGGCACTTTTGCCCGGCTTTCTTTTTTTAAATTCATGGTTTTGTATGTCTTAAGACGATAGGCGACTGCCGTCATTTGTTTGAACAAACCCCATCGGTCCTATATATGATCAGAAATGATTGGGCATATTTCCATACTTCACGCATAGAACAGTATTAAGAACGGATGAGAGGGTGGAAGGGATGTCTCAATCTTCGAATGATCGCTTGCAATTTTCAATAAATGAATCGGTGTGGCTAAGAAATGACGCACCTGCTGAAGAAATATTATCCATGGCTCTAGAGCCGGACATCACAGTGGAAGAAAATTGGAATGATGTTACCATTAAAGGTTTTCTCCGTCTTACGGGGGAATACAAACCGGCTGAGGTCTCGAATACGACCGGTGATGCAGATCATAATTCAGCACCTTTTCGAACCATTGACGAAATTATGGATACGGGTAATGGCACCGATACGCTGGAACACCATTTTCCAATAGACATTACCATCCCGGCAGATCGCGTGCCGAACCTGGAGGATTTGTTTGTCGTCATTGATTCGTTTGATTACGAACTGTCCGAGCATCGGCATATTCAGCTCCAAGCGGATATCGCAATCACCGGTTTAACGAACACGAACCCGGGCGATCGTACTGAGAAACCAAAGGCACAAGCACCGATCGAGCAGCCTGTTGCCCCTCAGCCTGAAGCGCCGAAGGAAACGGTGCCAACGAAAAAGCCTGAAGCGAAAGCACCGACGAAAAAGCCCGAAGCAAAGGCTCCTGCAAAAAAAGAAGAAAAACCTGCTAAAGCAGAAAAGAAAGCAGCAGAAACAAAGCCTGAGACGAAAAAATCTGCAGCTGACAAAACACCATCATCTAAAGCCGAGGAAAAGCCTGCTCAGAAAGATGCTGCGAAAAAACCTTTGAATCCGGCAACTAAGAGTAAAAGAACACTGGGTGATGATCTGACCGGTGAATTTGAGGAAATGCCGACAGATCAATTGAATGATGAAGCAGATGCGGATTTTCAATATGAGGCCTTTAGAAAACCGGAAGACGAACCTCAAGAAAGCGGTGCACCGCTTGTTGCTTTTAAAGGACAGTCCTCAGGCCGGTCAGAAGCAGCCGCTCCAAGTGCGCAACCAGCTTCACCAGCCCCGACTCCTGCAGCTCAAAATGAAGAAAAGATTTCTGAGACAGAAAGTGCGCAGGATGAGAGCACAGGTAAAGAGAAGAAGGCTGACGCGACCAGTCTCTTTTTGACCAAAATGCTGGCTGGTGATGAAGCAGAGCAAAAGACTCGGGTGAAAATCTGTATTGTCCAGTCCGGTGATTCGTTAGAAAAAATTTCGGAACGGTACCATGTTCCGGTGACTAGTCTGCTGCGGAAAAATGATTTGACTTCAGGAGACATTGAAGCGGGCGAACTTCTTTATATTCCAAAGACTGCTAAGGCGGCACAGGATGACAAATGAGCAAGGTGTCCTTTTGTCTGCCTTACAAGCTAATTATTATTTTGGACAATTAAGAGTCGTGCAAGAGCGGCCGCTTCTTGTAGAAACAGAAAGAGGCAGAAAGAAGATAAGAATTTGGCAGAATGAAGCCTTGTTGAAGCTGCATCTGAAGTGGCGTGAGCGCTTGATCAATGACGACTTTTTCATTGACCGTATGTATGTGACTCGTTCAGGACTGCCATCGGTCCGCATGGGCAGCCTTTCAGTAACATGTCATGACGCACCTTTAGAACCAGTCCAATTGGATGGAAATGAAGCACTCTTGGCAACTGCATTGACTCGACTTGTCCAATATAGTCGTGATGTTCCAGCTGAAGAAGTGCCGAACTCTGCTTCAGTCCGTGTGCGCAGCTTGTATGAGCAGGCGAAACAGATCGGATTTCAAGATCACGATACTTGGAAAATGGTATCTTCCTGCTTTTCATCGGCCTGTGCACGTGCTGAGGAAGCAGATCGATTGAGAGAGCCATATCAAAATCGACGTTCGGCATTCATTCTGCCGGAGGACTTTTCCCTTCAGTCATGTACAGCCATTTTTGATACCTTATTCCTTGAACTCGGTCAGTCACGGCCCGTTGACGGGTGCAGATTATTAGCACGCTTCTTTTTGGCAGAGAGCATGGATCATAGGAAGCAATCCATGAACAACCTCTTTCAGGCATTGAAGGATCAAAAGCTTTTTGATCGTGAAACCGCCGATTTGTTGCAGGCAGAGTGGCTTGAACCCGGTGAATGGATGCGACTGCTTGAATCTGGAATCAATAGGGAACAAATGCAAAGCGATCCATTTTCAATCGAGGAGTTTAAGCAAATATGGGATCAGAAAATTAAGCTGATCCATTTATTCAAATCCGTTTTTGCGCAATCCGGAGATGCGGGTGGGGGTGCGGCACGTGGAGCAGACGGACAACAATCGGATTAATCGAATACTTTTTCATTATGATCTCGTGCCTTACAATCTTGCCGTTCGAGGCAGTTTGATCCGTGTCGACACTCCGGTCGGTTCATTTGCGTTAAAGCAGAAAGTATTGAACGATCAGCAAATCCGCAGTCTTCAAACTGTTTATACGTTGACACGCCGCATGGTTATCGATGCGGTTTGTCCGCTTCCGTCTAAATATGGCGACTTGGTGATTCGCGGAACGGAAACGAGTTATTATTTGCTGCCCTGGTTCACTGAAACCGTTGATCCTTCGAATCTTCAGGAACGATACCGCCACCTTTTTATCAAGGCGGGTCAGCTACATCGAAAAACACTTGAAAAAAAAGCGGACAGTACCAGTCTCTATCAGGGTATGGTGCGTGTGCTGAACCAGCGGCAAATGATCTGGGAGCAATTTCTTTACAAAGCGGAGCATCATGTCTATCCGTCCCCGTTTGAGCAAGCTGTGCTCAAGTCTGCGTTTATTTATCTCGAGAATATGCAGCGTGCGCGCGATTTCTTTTCGCATGAGAAAGATGAGGAAGGCAAAAACAAGACGATGCGGCGTGCACTCTGCCATGGGCGCCTGAGTCCGCTTCATTTGCTGATTGAAAATGAAAGAAGCTGTCTGACGAATTTCGAAAATAGCGAAGACGGCTTTTTTGTTGTGGAAACCGCCATGCTTTTTGAACAGGCAAATGCCATGCTTGGATCGGAACAAACGGATTGGCAAGGATTTTATGAATCGTATCGTGCTGCTTGTCCGTTGAACGATGAAGAGAAAAATTTTCTTACTCATTTTCTTTTATTTCCGAGCGCGCATGCTGAATTACTCAGCAGATATCTCTATTCAGGACAAATCGATGAGCAATGGTTTGTTAAGCGCTGGATCGATCTTTGCCGAACGCACATGAACATGTTCACATCGATAAAAGAGAGAATGGATGAGGAACAAAAAAGAGAAGAAGAGCGAAAAGCGAAAGAAAAGGCTGCGAATGAAAAGGATGAAAAAGAACATCAATGATGTGTCAAAGCCACTTTTTTAAATAACCGACGTAAAGAAAAAAAAGAAGAGCGGTAAGCATCACATCCATGGATGTCGGCAGAAAAATGGTACGAATGAGTTGGAAAAGGGCAAGTGGAAGCACAACAACACTGAGTCCTTCACGACATTTTTTTAAAAAGGGTTGAAATCGATTATTTTTGAACATATGCATAGCTCCTTTCGTTTATAAAGAATCCAGACTGGCTATGCTATAGTTTATGAAAACTGTTTTGCCTATGTGATCGAATTTTTTTCCAATGAGCATTGACGAGCAGAACAGTAACTATATATAATAAATACAAAACACATCAAGTTCTGTGTCAGAGTGAAAATGCTGGGACAGGGAGTAGTACACATTGTTAAGCTAGAAGAGGAATGCAGAGTTTTTGAACTTCCTCTATAAGAGAGAGAAGCTGTTGCGCTGAAAAGCTTCTTTAGCCAAAGATGTGGAAGTAGCCCTTGAGCAGTCTTTCTGAACGACTCTAATGGGTCAATTAGGAAATTCCGGGAATCCGTTATCGAATGAATGAGACGCGACATGTACGCGTGAATATAGGTGGTACCACGGAGTTTTCTTCGTCCTTGTGACGAAGAAAACTCTTTTTTGCGTTCATCCGGCTCATTGAAGTGAGCATGAAAATAGAGATTCAAGGGAGCGGTAAATGATGGATAAAGAATTGGCAACGAAATATGATCCGAGCCTGACTGAGGAAAAGTGGTATAAGACTTGGCTGGAAAAAGATTATTTTAAAGCGGAAGGAGATCCGGAAAAGAAGCCGTATTCGATTGTTATTCCGCCTCCGAATGTAACGGGCAAGCTGCACCTTGGCCACGCTTGGGATACGACGATGCAGGATTTGCTGATCCGTTTTAAAAGAATGCAGGGTTATGACGCACTTTATCTACCGGGTATGGATCATGCCGGTATTGCAACTCAGGCTAAGGTCGATGCAAAGCTGCGCGAGGAAGGAAAATCGCGTTATGATTTAGGACGTGAGAAGTTTCTTGAAGTCGCTTGGGAATGGAAAAAAGAGTATTCGACGTTTATCAGGAAGCAGTGGGCAAAGCTTGGTTTGTCCCTCGATTATTCAAGAGAACGCTTTACCCTTGATGAGGGATTGTCCAAAGCGGTACGCAAAGTCTTTGTTCAGCTTTATGAAAAAGGACTGATTTACCGCGGCGCGTATATTATCAACTGGGATCCGGCTGCGCGCACCGCATTGTCTGATATTGAGGTAATTTATAAAGAAGTACCGGGCTTCCTGTGGCACGTAAATTACCCGCTTGCCGATGGTTCAGGGTCAATCCAAATTGCGACGACTCGTCCGGAAACGATGCTGGGCGATACGGCCATTGCCGTACACCCTGACGATGAACGCTATAAAGACATCGTCGGCAAAAAGGCGATTCTGCCGCTTGTGGGACGCGAAATTCCGATTGTTGCCGACAGCTATGTGGATCAATCATTTGGAACCGGTGCTGTAAAAATTACACCGGCACATGACCCGAATGACTTCGAAGTCGGCAAAAGACATGATCTGCCACGAATTCTGGTTATCGATGAAACCGGAAAAATGAATGAATTTGCTGGTAAATATCAGGGCCTCGATCGTGACGAATGCCGTAAGCAGATTGTGAAGGATCTTGAGGCATCCGGTGACCTTGCCTATGTTGAAGAGCATACACATGCTGTCGGACATTCCGAGCGGACCGGTGTTGTTGTCGAGCCGATTTTGTCAACACAATGGTTTGTCAAAATGAAGCCGCTCGCTGAGGCGTCGCTGAAGATGCAAGAGACTGATGATCAAGTGAATTTTGTTCCTGAACGTTTCGAAGGTACCTATAGGCACTGGATGGAAAACATTCGTGACTGGTGTATCTCCAGACAGCTGTGGTGGGGCCACCGCATTCCGGCGTGGTATAACAAACAAACGGGAGAAGTTTATGTCGGCTTGGAAGCGCCAAAGGATATTGAAAACTGGAAACAGGATGAAGATGTGCTGGATACTTGGTTCAGCTCGGCACTCTGGCCATTTTCAACAATGGGCTGGCCGGATGAAAAGGCAGCGGATTTTAAACGCTATTTTCCAACAAACGCACTTGTGACCGGGTATGATATAATCTTTTTCTGGGTCGCACGTATGATGTTCCAGTCAACAGAATTTACCGGTAAGAGTCCTTTTAGAGATGTTCTCATACATGGCCTTGTACGTGATGAACAAGGACGGAAGATGAGCAAATCGCTCGGCAACGGCATCGATCCGATGGATGTCATTGCAAAATACGGTGCTGATGCACTTCGCTATACTTTGGCGACAGGCACGACCCCGGGCCAGGATCTGACTTTCCAATGGTCGAAGGTCGAAGCGAATTGGAACTTTGCAAATAAAATTTGGAACGCTTCGCGGTTCGTCATTATGAACCTTGAAGGATTCTCTCTAAACGATATCGATTTGTCCGGAGAACAGTCTGTTGCCGACCGCTGGATTTTGACTCGTTTGAATGAAACCATTGAAAAAGTCACAGCGCTTTATGAAAGCTACGATTTTGGTGAAGCTGGACACTACCTCTACCAGTTCATTTGGGATGATTTCTGTGATTGGTACATTGAAATGGCGAAGCTGCCACTCTATGGCGAGGACGAAGCTGCAAAGCAAACTACAAAGTCGATCTTGACTTATGTGTTGGATAAGATTCTTAAAATGCTTCACCCAATCATGCCATTTGTTACTGAAGAAATTTGGCAGCATATTCCCCATGAAGGCGAAACGATTATGCACAGTGACTGGCCGACGGTGAAATCGGAATGGAATGATGCTGAAGCTGACAGAGAAATGAGTGCTCTGCAAACGGTCATTCGTTCTGTTCGCAACATTCGTGCGGAAATGAACGTCGCACCAAAGAAACCAGTCGATATGCTGATCAAAACGGCTTCAGAGCGAGAAACGAAAATTTATGAAGTAAATAAGAACTATATTGAACGATTCTGTAACCCTGCGACTCTGCAGATTGGAACGGATGTTCAAGCTCCGGATAAATCGGTTTCCGCCGTTATTTCCGGCGCTGATATTTATCTGCCGCTGTCCGGTCTGATTAATATTGAAGATGAGATTAGCCGTTTGAATAAAGAACTGGACAAGATGAACGCCGAAGTTGAGCGTGTTGAGAAAAAATTGGGCAATTCACGATTCGTTGACAAGGCACCGGAACAAGTTGTTGCCAAAGAACGCGAAAAGCAAGCAGATTATATGCAGAAACGTGATAAATTACAAGCAAGAATTGCTGAATTGAACGCCTGATTAGGATAAAATAGAGATTACTATCACTGAGATGCGACGGTGGCGGGATTCGACTGATCCGCCGCCGTTTTCTTAATTATTTTTAAGGTTCAGAATTGCTATTCGGAGGGTTGGAAAATGTTTGAAACATGTAACGAAGCCTTGCAATGGATTCGAAGTCTTATTCCTTTTGGAATCAAGCCGGGCATTGAGAGGATGGAATGGATGCTGGACAAGCTGGGAAATCCGGAACGCCGAATCCAAGCAGTTCACGTAGGCGGTACGAACGGAAAGGGCTCAACTGTTTGTTTCCTTTGGCACATTTACGAGGCTGCCGGTATGAAAGTCGGGACCTACACATCCCCTTACATCACTTCTTTTAATGAGCGGATGATGGTGAACGGTCAGCCGATCAGCGACGAAGACCTAATTAAAGCGGCAAACATGGTGTACCCCTTGACGATTGCCGTAGACCATGAGACTGATTTTGGCAGCCCAACTGAATTTGAAGCGGTGACAATGATTAGTTTCGTTTATTTCGGCTTGCTCAATCCATGTGATCTCGTCATTTATGAGGTCGGTCTAGGCGGACGCTTGGATTCGACAAATGTCATTCACCCGCTTGTATCTGTGATTACGAATGTCGCCATGGATCATATGAAGGTTCTTGGTAATACAATTAAGCAGATTGCCTTCGAAAAAGCGGGCATCATCAAGCAGAATACCGGTATTGTGACAACGGCGGAACATCCTGATGCCATTGAAGTAATTCGTAAGAAAGCATTGGAAAAAGAATCAAAATTATTTATTTTGAACGATGCATTTACTTTTCGTCCACTTGGTCATGACAGCGAAGGGGAACATTTCAATTTTGATGCAGGTTTGAGGCAATTTTGCCAACTGACGATACATATGAAAGGCGAGCATCAGCTGAAAAATGCTTCCGCGGCTTTAATGACCGTCTGCTATCTATCGACGTATTGCGGCATTGCTGTGAGTGTGGAGGCGATCCGCATCGGGTTGAAAAGGGCGGCATGGCCGGGGAGGTTTGAACGGATGATGAATCATCCGCAGATTGTCATTGACGGCGCTCATAACGTTCAAGGGACAGAGGCACTAGTTCGAACCGTGAAAAGGTATTACGAAGGTAAAACCATTCACCTTCTGTATGCTGCACTTCAGGATAAGGAATATAAGAAAATGGTTCAGTTGATTGAAAAAGCAGCTGACGACATTACGTTCACTACATTTGATTTTCCTCGTGCTGCAAGCAGTGATTTGCTGTATAACGCTTCACTGCATGCGAAAAAAAGACAGAATTCGAATTGGAAAGCGGCACTTCATCGAATGATTGGTGAGACTGGTGAAGACGAACTTTTACTGATTTGCGGCTCACTTTATTTTATTGCGGTTGTCCGCGACGAATTACTCACAGGCGAACGGTTGCGCTAAGGAGTTGAATTTTACGAAACCGGTTCTTAAATAGTACATTATTACAAAAAGTTGAGAAGGTTTTGAAAAACCATTTTCAACTTGTTTTTGTTTTGCTACAATTAACATTATTATTAGTAGTAAAATAGTATTAGGATAATAGATGATCAATCTCCAAAATCGCACAGGCTAGCATAAAGGAGGAAGTGCGATTGTCCATAATAAAACAACGGGTAATTACTGCTATTTGGATCCTGACATTCTTTTTTTCTCTGCCGATCATTTATACGATCGATCCGCCGCGGAACATTACGCCTGCTTCTTTATTAACTGTGACGATTGTTTTTGTACTTACCGGGTTCTTTAGTTTTAAAGTAAAAGGAACGGATATTATTGTTCTCCAAGGTATTGGACTCGCCACATTCTTGATTTTCGGATTCTTTGTTGAAACGTTAATGACGCAATTTTGTATTATTGTTTATTTGCTCACTCAGAAAATCGGAAAAACGGATGCCTACCGCATTCCAATTAATTTGACTATGTTTCTATTTGTCTCCATTTCATCTGGTTCAACTTATTTTGCCCTGGGTGGAAAAGCGACGGAAGTTACAGTTAATGTGCTTGAACTGAGTTTGCTCCCGATTTTCGGTTTTTATTTCTCAGCATATTTGGCAAATACGGTTGCACTTATGTTCATTCGCAAATGGCTTTTAAGTACGCCTATTAAGGTTAAGATGTTTGACCGAGATTCTGTGTGGGAAATCACAATTACCTTATTGATGATGCCGCTGGGTATTGCTTTTTACCTGATGTATGCGTCCTGGGCCTGGCTGGGGATGCTGATGATTGCGATACCAATGGTTACACTTTCAATTATCATGCGTCAAATCAACAATAACCAAGAATTAATTCGTTTCTTGCAAAGTGTCAATCATTTTGGCCAGCAACTAACAGAAGAACTGTCTGTCAGTCACGTCTTCGATCTGCTTTTTGAAAAAATGCCGACCATGCTTCCAGTTGATTATCTCTATGTGGTTTTGTACACTCAGCCTGAACGGCCGAAGCTTGTCCGGATGTACAGAAAGGACCAAGGTGAATTCTTTGTACCCTTTCAGCAAGAAGCAGATATCAGCCTGAGTGTTTTCAGGCAAGCAAAGGCGATTATCGGATCAGGGAATGCGGGTGATCTGTACCCTTTTCTCGATGCGCTTTCGAATGGACAAGCAAAATCATATCTTTCTGTCCCCATGATGCATCGCGGGCAGGTGATCGGTGTGATGACACTGGCATCCCACATGTCGAAATCTTATACGAACACCAGCAGAATTGGTATCGAGATTGTCGGCGATTTCCTCGCAATCAGCCTTGAAAACGCGAAGAATTTTGAAATTCGCAAGAAAGAAAGCGAGCGCTGTCCGCTCACCGACTTGTTTAACTATCGATATATGATGAAAGCAATCAATAAAATGTATAATAATCCATCATTAGAGGTCTTTTCGATTATTATGATGGACATTGACAATTTTAAACAGATTAACGATACGTACGGACATCAGAACGGCAATGCTATTTTGATCGGTGTCGCCAATCGTCTGCGAAAAACAGTCGGTCATAAGGGCACGGTTGCCCGGTATGGAGGCGAAGAGTTCACAGTACTTTTACCGGGAATGGATCGAAATATGTGCTTTGCAATTGCAGAAACGATTCGACTGGCAGTTGCTGCAGAAGCATTTATGATTTTCAACGAATCGGAGAACCGCTATGACAAGATTCTTGTCACCATAAGTTTGGGTACATCGACTGCGCCGGTTGATGCGACAGATCCTTCTGAACTGATTTACAATGCGGATCACGCTATGTATAAAGGAGCCAAGCAGCAAGGGAAAAACCGCGTTGCTCGTTATATTTAATTGAAAGGATCTTGTACTGATTCCGCCTGATCGCTTAAATACATGAATTTGTGAAAAAAACAGCGAAAAAAATTGTGGACGAGACGACAAATGTCTCGTCCTTTTTTATTTCTGCTATGCTAAGCTATTCGGAAGCAGAGTTTCGTTTCGTGTAAGGGGGATCGATGGTCGATATGCCCGAAAAAAACAAAAAAATGCCTCAAGTAACGATTACATTCAATGGGAAAAAGCACACGATGGAAGAATGGACAAGGCGTGAGACAGCGGCAGATAAGGATAAGTCTTTGGACTGGAATGCCGCGTTCTCCGAAGAGCATGTACCAACGGACCGTCAAACGCAAACGATTGTCGATGAGGATGCATTTGTTAAACCGAAGCATTTTATTTTAAATCGAAGAAAGAAATGGCCCTCGTCTTCGAGCAAATCATTCGGTCCGTTAGCGACAATTCGGTTCATTTGGCTTCCGGCAGCTGCTGCTTTAGTTGTCGGCCTCGCGATTGGTCTGACGATGCTTATGATTTTCAATGAGCAGAATCCGAAATCTAATGATACATGGACGAGTAACAATGAGTCAGCTGAATCGGGTAAAGAAAGCTCAGAAGCGGTGTCGAAAAACGATCTGAATTTGTCCGTTTATGTCATTCAGGCAGGACTTTTTGGTTCAACTGACAAAGCGGATCAGATCGCAAGTGAGCTTCGCAACCATGGACCGGCTGCAGTGATGCCGGTTACAGGAGGAACAGCAATTTTTGTCGGTGTTGCCCAGACGGATGCAGGAGCGACTCAATTGCTCGCCCATTTTAAAGGCCTAGGAATGACTGTGTTCAAAAAGAAAATACCTATTAAGGCTAGTCAGACGATCTTAAAGAAACAAGCACAGTCCGATGCAGCACTGGACAATAAAAAATTGATTCAGGAATTACTTTCATTAATGGAACAATCGAAGAACGGCACGCGTGCGGCAAATGCCAATTCATTGAAAACGGTGGACAAGCTTTATCAGAATGCGGCAAAAAGTGCTGAAAATACAAAAGCGAAATCTTTACTAAATCATGCGAGGATGGCACGCCAAGCGATCGGAAAAGTGTCGAATGAGAATTATAGTGCTCAATTTCTTGCTCTGCAGCAGGAACTTTTGAATACACTTGCTGATTATAATGATCTCGTCCATCCATAATGTTAGAAAAATTTAATTTAGCCGGATTTTCTATTTTTGTGACATAAACATGAGATCTATGTCGAAAATAATGAGCAACAGCCTGCAAAACCTTCACGTTTTCACTGTTTTCCATTCTGCAGAGTTTTCTGAAACAAGATATGCTGTATTTTAACAGGTATTGCCATGCAGAATGGAGGAATTGAAAATGGTCAAGAATATTATGATGAAGGATGTACCCCAGGAGGATCGCCCGAGAGAACGTTTGATTCGCGAAGGTGCATCTGCTCTTTCCAGTCAGGAGCTGCTGGCTATTCTTTTACATTCGGGCACCAGAAATGAATCTGTTATGCAGCTTGCCGAACGCCTTGTCTGCCGTTTTGAGGGACTGGATCTCCTCAAGGAAGCGAGTATCGAAGAATTGAAACAGGTCAAGGGTATTGGCACAGCAAAGGCAGTTCAGCTTCTGGCGGGATTCGAAATTGGGCAGCGGATGGCGAGAATGGTTCATGATTCCCGCTACGCGATCCGCTCACCTGAAGACGGGGCAGACTATGTCATGGAAGAGCTGCGTGTCTTGAAGCAGGAACACTTTGTCGTGTTGTTCCTGAATACAAAGAATCAAGTGCTGCACAAGAAAACAATCTTTGTCGGAAGTTTGAATGCGTCCATTGTTCATCCGCGTGAGGTATTCAAGGAAGCGGTCAGGCAATCTGCTGCGTCCATTATTTGTTTTCATAATCACCCAAGCGGTGATCCGACGCCCAGCCGAGAAGATATCGACGTTACCAAGCGTCTTGCTTCATGCGGGAAGATGCTCGGTGTTGATGTTTTGGACCATATTGTGATTGGTGATCGGCGTTTTATCAGTTTGAAGCAGAAAGGCTTACTTTAATGAGTGGGACTAGGCAGAGATTTTACGGTCATTTCGCTCAGCCCCTATAAATTCAAGATCAATTAAGATATAATCAAGTGTATGAGTTTTGCAACCTGAAGGGAGATTACATAGATGTTTGGCGGATTTTCTAGAGATATGGGCATAGACCTTGGTACGGCGAACACTTTAGTGTACGTAAAAGGAAAAGGTGTTGTCGTCAGAGAACCATCTGTCGTTGCTCTGCACACGGATACCGGCTTGATTGAAGCGGTAGGAACTCCGGCTAAGAATATGATCGGACGTACGCCTGGCAATATCGTAGCCGTTCGGCCAATGAAAAATGGTGTCATTGCGGATTTTGAAACAACAGCGACCATGATGAAATATTTTATAAATCAAGCGCAAAAGCAGCGCTCAATATTTTCACGCAAACCTAATGTGATGGTCTGTGTTCCATCCGGAATTACGGCCGTTGAAAAACGTGCGGTTGAAGACGCAACAAAGCAGGCTGGTGCACGCGAAGCATATACGATTGAGGAACCTTTTGCAGCTGCTGTCGGAGCAGATCTTCCGGTCTGGGAACCGACAGGAAGCATGGTAGTCGATATAGGCGGAGGAACAACTGAGGTTGCTATTATTTCGCTTGGCGGAATTGTAACCAGTCAGTCCATCCGAATTGCCGGAGACGATATGGATGAAGCGATCATTCAGTACGTAAAGAAAACCTACAATCTGATGATTGGCGAACGTTCGGCGGAATCGTTAAAAATTGAAATTGGTTCTGCCGGAGGATCGGAAGAAATGGAAAATGCAAAGATGGAAGTGCGCGGCAGGGATCTTCTGTCTGGTCTTCCTAAAACGATCGAAGTGTCGGGTAAGGAAATAGCCTCAGCACTGCATGACTCAGTCAATCAAATTGTTGAAGCAGTAAAGGTAACCCTTGAAAAAACGCCGCCAGAACTTGCAGCGGATATTATGGATCGGGGAATTGTGCTGACCGGAGGCGGAGCGCTTCTGAATAATTTGGATCATGTGCTCAGCGATGAGACTAAAATGCCGGTTATTGTAGCGGAAAGTCCACTCGATTGCGTCGCAATCGGTACGGGCCGTTCATTAGAAAATTTGCCTTTAATTCGTTCAAAGGCGAATTCGATTTCCGCTGCCAAAAGAAAATAATTCAGTTCAAAGTTAATAATTAAGCAGGTGTCCGTATGCCTTCATTCTTTTCAAATAAAAAATTAATTGTCCTCTTGACCAGTCTGATTGTTCTTATTGCGCTTATCAGCTATTCATTAAAAGAAGGTACGCGCGCAACATGGACCGAACAATTCGTTCAGGACGTTGTTGGAGGGTTTCAATATGTTGTCAATGTGCCCGCTCGCTATGTAGCGGGTTTCTTTGAGAATGTCAGCGATATTGAAAATGCCTATAAAGAAAATAAACGTTTAAAAGAAAATTTAACAAATTATGCAAGTGTCGAACAAGAGAATAGAGATCTGACTTCGCAAAATAAGGAACTGAAGGCACAGCTGGGTATGAAGAATGATCCTTCTCTCTCTGAGTACACAAAGTATTCGGCGACATTAATCAGTCGTTCGTATGATCAGTGGAACCAGCTTCTTACGCTTGATAAAGGAAAAGTAAATGGAATAAAGAATGGAATGCCGGTCATTACTTCGGGGAAGCGCTTGGTTGGAAGTGTGACTAAGGTTGGCAACTTTACAAGTAAAGTTTCGCTTATTTCCGATGATCAAAATGTTAACCAGATATCCGCCATGATTGAACCGAAGAATGGTGACACCATCTATGGCATGATTGAAGGTTATAACCAGAACAAAGGAACACTTCTTTTTGGCAAAATACCAATTAAGGCAAAAGTTAAAAAGGGACAGACGGTTACCACTTCGGGCTTGAGCGGTAAATATTCAAAGGGGCTCGTGATTGGCACCGTAACAAGTGTGTCAACGGACCAGTACGGACTCACAAAAGCGGCTCAGATAAAACCGGCGGCTGATTTGAATCATTTAAACTACGTGCTTGTTATTGAGAAAAAGAAGCAAGTGGGGGGGAAGGGAAATTGAAGCAGAGTAAAATCTTCATCCTTCTCTTCTTTCTCTTTCTCATTCAGGGCACAGTGATGCCGCTTATCCCCTTTTATTCTGTTGGAAACAACGTTCAGATCATTTCTGAATTTGTTTTAGTAGCGTTGCTCATGCTTGCTTTCTTCGGATCACTGAGTTGGGGATTGAAGTATGCTATTTTGTTTGGGTTTTTAATTGATATTATTTATGCATCTGTTCTAGGTGTTTATGCTTTTTCTCTGACACTTACTGTATATTTGGTGTATTCGATATCCAAATGGGTGAACATGAACACCGCTATGACCATTCTGCTTGTTGCGGTTGGTGTCTGTATGCAGCAGTTTGAGGTTTATGTGATTTATCTGATGATCGGCGTGACCGATCAGCAACTCGGGTTTTTCTTTCAATTTCGTCTTCTACCTACAGTATGCTTAAATGCGGTTTTTACTATGCTTATTTACTATCCGTTCAGACGTTTTTTTGAAAGGCTCTCGGACGGGATTGAAAAATAAATCCGATCAAGCCGATAAATGTATCGTTGGAGCTTTTACACTTTTTGTTTCAAATGTTTTGAATCTGTTTCGTTTCTATGAAGGATTTTTCCCTTCTCATATTGAATATCAAACATATCGAGGTGAAAATCCCGATGTCAGCCACTCAGCCACTTGTAACGATGAAAGGCAGGAAGGACGGCCTTGTACTCGTTATGGACGAAGCTTGTGCTTATCGTGATTTGGTGCGTGAACTTAAAGAAAAACTAGCGGCGAATACTAACCTATATAAAGAGGGTCCCGTTATCTCAGTTAAAGTTCAAGCGGGAAACCGCTATATAAGCGAGGTTCAACGCGATCAGCTAAAAGAAATTATCCATTCTTTTGATCATTTGAAAGTTGAAGATATTCAATCGAACGTGATGACTCTTGAAGATATTGCAAAGAAAAAGGCACAGGAGAAGATTGTACCGATCGCTCGAATCATTCGTTCCGGACAGGTGCTCTCAGTTGAAGGTGATTTGCTTCTTGTCGGTGACGTTAACCCGGGAGGAACGGTTTCGGCAACCGGAAACATCTATATATTTGGAGCGCTTCGAGGTGTTGCTGCGGCAGGTTCAGACGGCGACGGTAAAGATGCGGTGATTGTCGCTTCAATAATGAAACCGACACAGCTCAAAATCGGACAAGTCATCAGTCGAAATGAGAATGGCTCGGTGGAAGAAATGAAAGAAGATCACTTACTTGAATGTGCCTATTTGGATGAAAAAATCGGAAAGATTGTTATCGATCGAGTGCATGCAGCATTAAAGAAACGGAATCTGTCACTAGTGCTTGAGAAGTTGTAAGATTTATGGAAAAGGGGTGTAAACGATGGGGGAAGCAATCGTTGTGACTTCAGGCAAAGGCGGTGTCGGAAAAACGACGACGTCCGCGAATGTCGGCACGGTACTGGCCTTACAGGGGAAGAAAGTCTGTCTGGTGGATACGGACATCGGTTTGCGTAATTTAGACGTTGTTATGGGGCTGGAGAACCGTATTATTTATGATCTTGTGGATGTGGCACAAGGTCGGTGCAAGCTGAATCAGGCGCTGGTTAAAGATAAACGCTTCGAGTGTCTCAGCATGCTTCCTGCAGCACAGACAACGGACAAAACAGCTGTCAAGCCTTCTGAGATGAAGAAAATGGTTGACGAATTGAAATCAGACTTTGATTATGTGATTATTGATTGCCCGGCAGGAATCGAACGCGGATTCAGAAACGCAGTTGCGGGTGCAGATCACGCAATCGTTGTGACAACACCGGAAATATCTTCAGTGCGTGATGCAGACCGAATTATCGGGTTGCTGGAGCAGGAGAAACAAATTACGCCGCCTCGATTAATCATCAATCGCATACGGCAGCATTTGCTGAAAAGCGGAGAAATGCTGGAAATTGATGAGATCATGAATATCCTGGCGATCGATCTGCTCGGAATTGTTGTCGATGACGATGGTGTGATCTCATCTTCAAATAAAGGTGAGCCGGTTGCACTCAATCCATCATCAAAGGCTGCCCAAGCTTACCGAAACATCGGCAGGCGCATCCTGGGCGAGACGGTACCGCTGATGGTACTTGATGAGAAAAACGGATTTTTCCATCGTTTTAAGTCGTTGCTCGGCATGCGATAAATTGGTTTAAAAAGGCGGCTGCACGCGGATGTATATCTGCGCGGCAGCCGCTTTTTTTAACAGGGTAAAGAAACATTCATGACCCGCTTGAGGGGCGCGGAACACCGTTTGAATGAAAACACCATTGTGATAAAGTGCCATGTATTTACATCGCTTTTCCTTGCTGGTACGACGATATGGTTATAAGATGCTGAGTTTTAATCTGCACTTATCGGTTGAGCGATCAGGGAAATCGCCCAATCTGATAAATAGACGGAGAAATTCCCCCTATTTAGAAAATGAATAAAAATATAGCTTAAATAGACGGATAAATTCCGCTTATCGAGTCGAAAAACATGGAAAATAGAAGGTTTTGCTTTGCATAACTGGAGAAATTCCCCTTATATACCCATGAAAAAATCTCCATGATGCATATAACCGGAAAATTTCCGCTTATTTTACTCATTACATATTTAGGACCAGAATGCTTTATGAACAGAAGTGAAATGGAAGAACTTTCGCTAAATGCGCATGTGTTCTGAACGCAACGCGAGAGCCACCGCATCCTGCGGAAGTAAGAACCGGGCGTTTTTGTGCCCGGTTTTTCTTACAAGGAAAGAAAGTATATGATTTTCGCCAAAGCCAAAGGTTGTGAGCCAAACGCGCAGGTGCGAGACTCCTGCGGAGCGGCTCTGTTGATCGCAGGCCAGGGGAGACCCCGCAGGTATTAGTTTGCTTGAGGAGGCTCCCGGACTGCCCGCGGTCGCGCTCAGTTGATGCGAGCAACCGGAGCGTAATCAAAATCCGGCATGATTTAAGAACCGGGCGTTTTTGTGCCCTGTTTTTCTTATCTCTCATAATTTTCGCTTTGTCGGCATACAGTCCTTTTAGAAGGCAAGTCCAAAGAATTGAAATTTATTGACCTGCACATAGCCGTACCCGAACGTATGGATTAAAAGAAAAACGGACAAGGGCAGAAAGGAAGCCGACGATGAGGGACTTTATGGATTATAAACGAAGACATGAGCAACGAAAACAAAGAAAATTAATGATGCTGCAGACCTCGCCTAAGCCTTTTATGGAATATAAGCATGGTAGCGGAGGCAGGCGTGATTTCCAATCTCCCTACTTTGAACCGTTTGATGAACAAAGACAGCCGCCCGTGCATCATGGGCGTCGATTCTTGCTTCAATGTGTTCTTTCTGCATTACTTGTTGGGTCTGCTTATTGGGTAAATAATGCTGCAGGAAGTCAATTTCAGGCCATCAAAAGCTCAATTAATACGGCGATGACACAAGAATTCCAATTTGCTGCCGTTTCGAGTTGGTATGAGAAGAATTTAGGTGATCCGATCAGCTTTCTGCCTAGTTTCAAAAGTGACTCAGTCAACACCGCAAATGGAGGAAGCACGAGTACGAAAGAGAAAAGTAAGACGTCTTCTTTTGCTGACCCGGTCGTCGGCGAAGTGAAATTACCCTACAGCAGTCAATCCAAGGGTGTTACCGTCGAAACCACGTCACATTCTGAAGTCAAGGCAGCAAAAGACGGTCTTGTTGTGTTTGTCGGAAAAAAGAAAAACATTGGCGAGACGGTCGTCATTCAGCATAAAGACAGTGATGAATCATGGTATGGAAAACTAGACAAGGCAAATGTAAAGGTGTATCAGGAGGTGAAAAAAGGTCAGAAAATCGGCATTACCTCCGAAAAAAACAAAAAAGGAACTTTCTATTTCGCATTGAAAAAGGGTGAAAAATTTATCGACCCCATTCAGGTGATGTCCTTTGACTAGTTTACTGCCGAAAATTAGAATACATCCTGTATTTTGGTTGGTTATCGCCGCTGGAACGCTGACCGGCCATTTATGGGAGACGGCGATCGCATTTCTGATTGTCCTTATTCATGAACTCGGCCACGCCATTGCGGCAAAAGGATTCGGCTGGAATGTCATTGAAATCGAGCTGCTGCCTTTCGGCGGTGTTGCAAAACTGGATGAGCATGAAGCACATCCTTTTTATCAAGAAATTATCGTCCTTCTTGCTGGACCGCTCCAAAATGTTTGGCTGCCGCTGCTTTCCTATGCAATGCTTGGCTTGCCGTTCTGGGGAACAGACCAGCATCATCTGTTTTTGGCACAAAACAGTGCATTGCTTCTTTTTAACCTGTTGCCCATTTGGCCTTTAGACGGCGGGCGCCTTTTGCATGTGCTGTTGGAAATTGTCTATCCATTTAAACCTGCATATAAAAAAATGCTGTATTTTTCTGCGGCTGCCTTACTGCTCTTCAGTATCCTGACATTTTGGCGCTATCCTTTTTCGATTAATCTTTGGGTGATCGTACTCTTTATTCTTATTGCACTCTATAAAGAGCGGCGTGTCTTGCCGCTTCGATTTATTCGCTTCCTGCTTGCTCTTTCAAATACTAAGTATCGATTTGTTCGATTAAAACGGCTGAAAGTAACGGGGGATGCACCACTTTCCGCAGTTTTCTCTCTATATTACAAAAATGCGGAGCACCGCATTCATATTGTTGGAGAAAAGAATTCTGATATCGATGGAAGAAGGCTTGCAAACGACTATTTCAAAGGTAGCTGTGAAGGTGATACAATCAATGACTGCCGCTGAATGGCGCGTGATTTGCACCGTTTGTCCGCATTTGCGATAATGGAAACGAATGTGGAAAGCTGGTGATGTTGTGTCCAAAGAGCCTGTGACTGTAGTATTGGAAAAAGAAAACAAAGGTGTGCGTGCTGCTCTTCTTGAGAATGGGTCGGTTGTTTCTTTTTATTATCAATCAGATGCAAACGACGTCCGGGTCGGCGATCTTTTCATCGGACGGATTCTGAAAAATCGTTTTAGCCAAGTAGGCTGGTTCGTTGACCTTGGCGACGGACAAAGCGGCTTTCTGCCGAACCATAAACAGCGTCCGGATCACACAGTGAAACCAGATGAGCGGATTATTGTACAAGTAGATAAGGAAGAACGGGATGGAAAGGTTCCGGAGCTGACGGAGCAAGTCCAAATCAAAGGAAAAAACTTGATTTTTCTACCTTTTAGTCCCTATGTTGCCGTCTCAAGACGTCTACCGGAAAATCTGCGCGAGCATTTAAAAAAAAAGGTGTCGGAGTGGTGCGCTCCGGGTGAAGGCGCTATAATTCGTACGCAAGCTGGCGAACAGGATCTTGCCGCAATTCTAGAGGAATTTAAGTCCTTAAAAGGCATCGCGTCCACTTTAATTTGCACTGCAAAAAATGTTTCTTCAGAGAAAAGAGTCCTGCGCCAATTTTCATTTGCCACGGCACTTTTGAATGAAAATCATTTTCCGCAAACGAGCACGGTAATCGCTAATTTTTTAATCAATCAAGATGCACTCCCGCCAAATACGAAATTCATATATAAAGAACATCAAGATCTTTTCAGTTACCTTAATCTTGAATCAGCCTATAAGGCTGCACTGCGGCCCTATGTGCCCCTTGAATCCGGAGCATCATTAATGATCGAATATACAGAGGCACTCACAGCAATTGATGTGAACTCAGGTTCGACAGCTATTCATAACAATTGGGAGGAGACAGCTTTTCGTATTAATCAGTCAGCAGCTAAAGAAATTGCTAAGCAACTGCGGCTGCGACAAATCGGCGGTATGGTCGTCATCGATTTTCTTCGTATGGAAAAGGATGAAAATCGGTATCAATTGCTCCATGAACTTGACTGTTTAACGAAAAATGATCCGAATGCTGTACAAGTATTCGGATTTACTCGATTGGGACTAGTTGAATTGGTTCGCAGAAGACAGCGCTGCGGTCTTCGTGATCGATTCATTCAGGAAGAGAATTAAGTGGGATGGTTTATTGACAGGTAAACCAGCGTTGTGTTATCATACTCCTGTTATTGTGTTGTTAGAGGACTTAGGAGCATCTCGCTCCAACCGCTCAGAACTGGCCTTAATGTCTATGATAGGACAGCCTTTCTCTGGCGAGTCTGAGAATGACAGGTTCGGACAATCTTTTTCCGAACACGATCCTAAAGGAGGTGCATCAGAATGTATGCAATTATTGAAACCGGAGGCAAGCAGCTGAAGGTAGAAGAAGGAAAGTCGATTGTTGTTGAAAAGCTTGCTGCAGAAGCAGGCGATACGGTTACTTTCGACAAGGTGCTTTTTGTTGGCGGTGAAGACGTTAAGGTCGGTGCTCCGACTGTTGAAGGCGCTAGTGTTACTGCGAAGGTCGTTGAACAAGGACGCGACAAGAAAATTGTCGTTTTCAAGTTTAAGAAGAGAAAGAATTATCGTCGTAAACAAGGGCACAGACAACCGTTCACGAAAGTTGTGATTGAAAAGATCAATGCTTGAGGTGAACTCCGGTGGTTGTTTTAACTGTTCGGCGCGATCATTATGGAAAAATCTTTGCTTTTAAATTAACCGGTCATGCGGACAGCGGTCCTCATGGGCAAGACTTGGTTTGTGCGGCGGTTTCGGCTGTTGCATTTGGATCAGTCAATGCCGTGGAATCACTTGCCAACCTGAAAATGGATGTACGGCAAAAGAATGACGGCGGTTATCTTGAATGCGGAATTTCCGATTGCCCAGCCGATGCCAATCTGGAAAAAGCTCAATTGATTTTGGAAGCGATGCTGGTCTCAATGCGAACGATTGAAAAGTCCTACGGGCAATATATCCGAATTAGCGATTAAGGAGGTGCTTCGGCATGTTGAAATTAGATCTTCAGTTTTTCTCATCGAAAAAAGGTGTAGGTAGTACAAAAAACGGCCGTGATTCCATTTCGAAACGTCTGGGTGCTAAAAGAGCAGACGGACAATTGGTGACAGGCGGCTCGATTCTGTACCGTCAACGCGGAACGAAGATTTATCCTGGAACGAACGTTGGCCGCGGCGGCGATGATACGCTGTTCGCAAAAGCTGATGGTGTTGTTAAGTTTGAAAAGTTCGGTCACAACCGCAAAAGAGTAAGTGTCTATCCGGTAGATGCAGTTAAAGAAGCTTAATGATTCTTTCATTGCGATGAACGAACTGAGGCGGCGGATGATTTTTTGCGCAAGCAAAAAATAGCATCTGCCGCTTCTTTTTATACTATAAGAGAGTTTATAATTTTAAGGAAAATAGTATAAGTGCAACTAAGGCTTCACCTTCGGCAGAGGCTTGGCGAAGCCAAGTTTTCTAATATCGAAAATTATGAAGAACGGATTCCGGCAGCCAAAGACCAAATTAAAGATAATAAAGGTGTAGTACTGTAAGTCATTGTTCACAATCCGATCATGTGTATCTGTTATACTTGAGATGTAGATGATTGGGAAAGGATGGCAATGATGTTCAATACGGAAAAAAGTATCGAATTACTGAATTCGGCGCGACATGAGTATTTGAACGACCTTCAGTTGATCAAAGGATATCTTTTCTTAAATAAAAAGCAAAAAGTCGAGCAGATTATTGACCGAGTGACAGAAAAGCTGAACAATCAATCGCGGCTTGCTCATCTGCATATTCCGGAGTGTGCTGCTTTTTTGATGCAGTTCAGATGGTCGTCTCATGCGTTCAGTCTGATTTTCGAGGTGGACGGACCTGAGAGGGATCTGTCAGTTTATGATACAGAACTGATGGAGACTTTCCGTGAATATTTCACGATTATCGAACGCTATTCTGCTCCGATTGTAGATAATACGCTTCGCGTCGTTATTGAAACTGAGCCTGTACTACGGATTCATCTCTATTTTGAAGGTGAAATGGTTAACCAAAGGACTGCGACGGAACAATTAAACAAGCAGAATGTGAATCGTTCTTTTCAATGGGTTGAACACTATAAGATAAATAATGAATGTGATACAAGATGAGGTGGTCTATTTGTTTGTTGATCAAGTGAAAGTATTTGTCAAAGGCGGCGATGGCGGTAACGGCATGGTTGCCTTCAGACGTGAAAAATATGTGCCTGACGGCGGCCCAGCTGGAGGGGACGGCGGTAAAGGTTCAGATGTCATTTTTGAAGTGAACGAAGGTCTTCGGACATTGATGGATTTTCGCTACAAACGGCATTTTAAGGGCCAAAAAGGCGAAAATGGCAAAACCAAGAATCAGCATGGGAAAAGCGCGCAACCGCTCGTTGTTCAGGTTCCGCCGGGAACGGTGGTTAAGGATAATGCGACCGGACGAGTGATTGCTGATCTAACGGAGAACAATCAAAGAGCAGTGATTGCTGCCGGCGGACGCGGCGGACGCGGGAACACCCGCTTCTCAACACCTGCAAACCCGGCTCCCTATATTTCCGAAAATGGAGAACCAGGTCAAGAACTTGAGGTTCAACTTGAGTTGAAGCTACTTGCCGATGCCGGCCTCGTCGGATTTCCGAGTGTAGGAAAGTCAACACTCCTATCTGTTGTGACGTCGGCTAAGCCTAAAATTGCCGAGTACCACTTTACGACACTGGCTCCGAACCTTGGAGTAGTGGCTGTGGACGAAGGCCGAAGCTTTGTGCTTGCCGATCTTCCCGGATTGATCGAAGGCGCGAGCAGCGGAGCGGGACTTGGTTATCAATTTTTGCGCCATATTGAACGGACACGTGTCATTATTCACGTCGTAGATATGTCCGGGAGTGAGGGAAGAGATCCCTTTGATGATTATACCAAGATTAATGAAGAGCTAAAAAGCTATCAACTGCGTCTTCTTGAGCGTCCGCAAATCATTGCAGCTTCCAAAATGGATATGCCGGACGCCGAGAAGAATCTAGAGGCATTTAAGAAAAAAATTGATCCAAGTATAAAGATATTCCCAATTTCCTCATTGACGCAAGCCGGACTGAAAGAGTTAGTCGGGGAAGCCTATGAACTAATACTGACGACACCTGAATTTCCGATGGAACAACCAGAACAAGAGGACGGCAAGGCGTTGTACACATTTGAAAAAGAGGAAATTCCATTTACGATCACTGAAGATGAAGATGGAATCTTTAATGTGTCCGGGCCGAAAGTGGAACTATTATTCAAAATGACTAATTTTCAGCATGATGAAGCGATTCGGCGGTTTGCACGCCAACTGCGAGGCATGGGTGTTGATGACGCATTGCGCGCAAAAGGTGTGACCGAAGGCGATACTGTACGGATCATGGATTTTGAATTTGAATACACGGATTAAACAGGCAGGTTACAGCAGATAACCTGCCTGTTTTAATGCATGAACAGCATGCTCAATCTTTTCTGAAGTATCCGCTTCAAGCTCATGCAAATGAACACCGTCGGTCAATGAAGAAAGCAGAGAAGCACCTGTTTTTTCAAGATTTTCAACAAATTTAGTGACATCGGAGCGATTCCGTATCATTAAAGAGCGCGTAATCTCTCCGTACAATGGATGCTCCACCGTTACATTAAGCACGGTCACACCGCATGTGACAATGCGTGTAAGTTCATCTTCGGTTTCGCTGATCGTGTGATTACACGCGACGATTCTTTTTATTGTGTTAGACTGAGCCTTTTGTAGCAGAAGATAGCCTTGGGATGTGGCAATGATCTGCTTACCTTCAGCTTTGAGCAGTGAGATATCCTGAACAATAACCTGCCTGCTCACCTGCATTTCATCAGCAAGATCGTTACCTTTGATTGGATCCGCAGCCTTCTTAAGCCGTTCCATAATTGACGTTCTGCGTTCAACAGCGGATCTTCGTTTCTCTTTCTTCTGCTTCATCGTTAACACTCCATTGTTTATTTTGCGTCGGCCATTTAAATCTTCCGAGCAGCAGCTTGGTTCGCAAATTTTGATGTTTTAAGTATAAAACAAAAATAGGTGCCTGTGCATTATTAGCCATTTCGCTCGAAAAAAATTGGGACAGCAGCAAAGCAAGTTTCCTGTGCAAAGAGTGGCAAAAAGCCCAATGCAGCCATATATATAAAATGACTTTCACAGGAGGGATGGAGAACCGTGAAACTATATGTTGTCCAAAATGGCGATACTATGGAAAATATCGCAAGTAAACACGGAATGACTATTGACGAATTCAGGAAGATGAATACAAATTTAGACGAAAATTCATTAACCCAGGGAATGAAGGTGAAGGTAGCGATCGGCAAGCAGCCATTGAAGAGGGCCCTTTCAACAAATCAGCGTTCTGAAATTGTCCATCACCAAGCACCGCAGGCACCTGTCCATCAGGCTCCGGCCCAACCGGCACCTGTACAGCAAGCGCCCGTACAGCAAGCGCCCGTACAGCAAGCACCGGTACAACAGACAGCACCTGTACCTGCTCAACCGAAGGTAAAGATCGAAGCCGCTGAACAAAAACCAAATGCATCGGCCGGTACACAAACAGCAGGACAATCAACTTCTGATTACGCAAAAGTAATGTATCCAAAAAATCCCGAGTCGACGAGCTGGGCACCGACAGGTTCTGGATCGTATCCAAACTTTTCAACACCACAAGCCCCAACAGCAGTCAGCCCTGCTTCGCAAGGAAATGCGGGAACCGCAATGAGCCCGGCAAGCCAAGGAACAATGCCTTACTTTCCAATGGGAAACCAAGGGAATGTGACAAGTCCATGGACGCAGGGACCAAATCAGGGAAGTATGGTAAGTCCATGGACACAAGGGTCAAATCAAGGAAATGTGACGAGCCCGTGGACACAGGGCCCGAATGCCGGTAGCACCATCAGTCCGTCAACTCAAGGTTCGAATCAAGGAAGTATGGTAAGTCCGTGGACACAAGGTCCGAATGCTGGCAGTGTAGTCAGTCCGGAAGCGCAAGGTTCAAACCAAGGAAGTATGGTAAGCCCATGGATGCAGGGACCGAATGCCGGGAGCGCAATAAGTCCAGCAACCCAAGGATCGAATCAAGGAAGTATGGTAAGCCCATGGATGCAGGGACCGAATGCCGGGAGCGCAATAAGTCCGTCAACCCAAGGATCGAATCAAGGAATGACTAGTCCATCCGTTCAGGGAAGCGGTGCCAATCCTTATTATCCAAATGCAGTAGGCGGTGCTGCTTCTCAGAAGCCGGTTTATCATCCAAACGATCAGATGGGGGCAAAGAGTCCATATTATCCGCAACTGCAGCCTTGGGCCGGTCAGCAACCGCAATTTCCGATTGGTCATGGAAAAGTGCAGCTTGATAAAGCTTATGTAGGCGGTCAAACAGCAGGCAGTAAGAAAACGATGCCGTGGACGAATCCACAAGTAGCGGGTACTGCGGCTAAACCACAGCAACCGCAAACCGCACCTGCCGGCAGCGGCAAAATGGCTCCAGTGCAGACGGATCCAATGGGAGGCTATCCATATCCGTTTGTGCCAAATAAATCACAAACAGGTAAACCATGTAATTGCGGTGGCCCCGCACCCTATTCGCCATATGGGAATGCACCAGTTGCCGGGTATTACGGCGGAAATCAACCGCCGCGTCCTCAGCCGATGCCGTATTGGGCAATGCCCAATGCATCCGCGCCGATTTACCAAGGAGGACAATCCGGAACGTCTAAAAAATAAAAAGTTTTATGGGTAAATGCTGATCTTCAGCATGGATGCAGTCCCTGCATACGTCTTCTATTTTTTGCTAATTTAACGGTAAAAATTCTTAAGCGTAAAATGCTCCTTCTTCACACATGATAAGTGCGAAAGGGGGAGTAAAAGTGAAAAAAGCAATAGCAAAATTAGGGACAGTATTAACGTTAAGCGCCTTGTTGGCAGGTTGTCAGGCGGACAACGCTGCGTATAACCGTCCCAATGCGCCGCGTGATGTAAATTACCGCACCGGCTACAATAATCCAAACTCAAATGCGGTTCCGCCGACTTCACCTGATTACAGCAATCTGAGCGGTGACACCAATAATCAGGTAAACCAATTGAGTTATGGAGATCAGAAGAAATTAGCAAACCGTATTGCAGATCGAGCAGCTTCTGTTGATGGAGTGGATGAGGCTCATGTACTGGTTTCGGGGAATAGCGTTGCCATTGGCGCTGTTCCAGATAAAGGACAAAATGATCGTGCAAATTTAAGAAAGAAAATCAGGCTTGCAGTTCTTCCGCTTGCAGGCGGTCGTGAAGTGCTGGTATCAACCGACAGCCGTTATGTGAAACGAATTACGGCAACAGAAGCCACGTTTAATGCTGGCAAGGCGACTCGAGAAGTTCGCTCAGATATTGTTGGTATTATCGACGATTTAACCAATGCTGTTAAACGTCCGTTTGAAAACAACAGCAAATAAAAAGAATTATTCTGAGAGAAAGAGCAAGGGCATTAAGCCTTTGCTCTTTTTTTCGGGATAAAAAATGGGTATAATGGGAACGGAATGAAATTTGCGGAGTACATTAAAGCAGCGTGTGAAGAACTTAGGGTCAGAAAAACATTAGTAAGTAGAGAACGGCTTTGGCTAGTTCTTTTTTTGACCTTATGTTTATCAGACGGACGCATTAATCTTTTGTTTACCGCATTTTTTGGGGAGGAGAAGAATTATGTCTGGACATTCAAAATGGAATAACATACAGCATAAGAAAAATGCGTTGGATGCCGTACGTGGTAAAATGTTTATGAAGCTATCCAAGGATATTTTCCTTGAAGCGCGTCACGGTGGCGGTGATCCAAGTATGAATGCCGGATTAAGGCATGCGATCGAAAAAGCAAAAGCTGCCAATATGCCAAATGACAATATTTCCCGGGCAATCAAGAAAGCGACCGGAAATTTGGACGGCGTGACCTATGAAGAAATTACTTATGAAGGATACGGTCCAGGCGGTGTTGCAGTCATGGTTGATGTTCTGACCGACAATCGTAACCGATCAGCTTCTGATATCCGTCACGCATTTACAAAGAGCGGCGGCAATTTAGGTGAATCGGGAAGTGTCGGCTTCCTGTTCGAAAAGCAGGGCATCATTGAAATTGAAAAAAAAGACGGCCTGGATGAGGACACGGTTATGATGGATGCCATCGACGCAGGGGCAGATGATATGAGAACTGAGGAAGATCGGTTTATTATCGTGACGACACCTGACGTTTTTGAGGATGTCCGAAAAACGTTGGACGAAGAAAAAGACTATGAAATTGATCGTGCTGAGGTCGCTATGATCCCGACGACTAAAACTCCGTTGAGCGGAACAGACCTCGAAAAAATGGAAGCATTGATCGAGGCTTTGGAAGACAACGACGATGTACAGGATATTTACAGCAACCTTGAAGAAGCATGATTTCAGATGAGTGTGAATGAGGGGACATTCGACATGAATGTCTCCTCATTTTTTACTGTGCTCAGTCCCTTACTTGCATGTGAAGCGCCTATGAGCAGCATAATGGTACCTATTAGCTTTTCTTGGGACAAATGCTTGCCATGTGATATGATAGACAAAGATCTTAGCTTAGAAACGATGGACGAGGAGCAAGCTTAGTGTTTGATTATATTAAAGGAATTTTGACCTATCTGTCCGGCAGCGGTATTGTCATTGAGCAGGGCGGATTCGGCTACAAGATCATATGTCCGAATCCGTTCAGCTATCAACCGCAGCTGAATAAAGAAACGAAGATTTATCTTTACCAGTATGTGCGCGAGGAAGCGAACGTTTTATATGGATTTCAGACGAGAGAGGAACGGGAATTGTTTGTCCGGTTGCTCTCTGTTTCCGGGATTGGACCGAAAAATGCGCTTGCCATTCTTGCTTCGGGGGATCCTGATGAGGTTATTCAAGCAATTGAGGCGGAGGACGATAAGTTTCTCACCCGTTTTCCGGGAATCGGCAAAAAAACAGCGGGACAAATAGTTCTTGATTTGAAGGGCAAGCTGCAAGAATTTGCTGTACGGCCTGCGGACATGCAATTAGAAGGAAATGCAGACAGCAGGCTGGAAAACGCGCTGGCGGAAGCGACGGATGTTCTGTCGATGCTTGGTTATTCAGAAAGAGAAATCCGTAAAGTTGTGCCGCAGTTAAGCAAACTTGACTTAAGTGCGGAGAACTATGTGAAAGAAGCTTTGAAACGATTATCCAAAGTGTAAAAGGAGGGCGCCCGATTTGGAAGAGGATCATTTGCTGTCTAGTGACTCGACACTTGAGGATCAAGGGCTGGACCAATCCATTCGCCCTTCTGATTTAGACCACTACATTGGTCAAGAAGAAATAAAGCAGAACCTGAAAATTTTTATTTGTGCAGCAAAGGCACGTCATGAACCGCTCGATCATGTGCTTCTTTACGGCCCACCCGGACTAGGCAAAACAACTTTATCGATGATTATCGCATCGGAAATGGGCGCAAATATTCGAACAACATCCGGACCGGCACTTGAGCGGCCGGGCGATCTTGCTGCTGTGCTCTCATCACTTGAACCTGGCGATGTGCTTTTTATTGACGAGATTCACCGCCTTCCTCGCCATGTTGAAGAAATTCTTTATCCGGCAATGGAAGATTTCTGCATGGATATTGTGATCGGAAAGGACGAAACCGCACATTCGGTACGGATCAATCTGCCGCCGTTTACGCTCGTCGGTGCAACCACGAGGGCCGGTTATTTGTCTCCTCCGCTTCGTGACCGTTTCGGCGTGATCAGCCGTCTTCAGTTTTACAGCCCGGAAGAGTTGTCAATGATTATAAAAAGAACGGCATCCGTACTGCAAACAGAAATTGAAGAGGATGCCTGCTTTGAAATCGCACGACGCTCACGGGGAACGCCTCGAATCGCGAACCGCCTGCTCAAGCGCATTCGCGACTTTGCCCAGGTAGAGAGCAATGGCCTTATTGACCGCGCAACGGCGAGGAACGGGCTGAGCCGTCTCCATGTTGACGAAGCGGGGTTAGATCGTGTCGATCATCAGCTGCTGATGGGAATCATTGACCAGTTTCACGGTGGTCCGGTAGGATTAGATACCCTAGCAGCTGCTATTGGCGAAGAACGGCATACAATTGAAGACGTGCATGAGCCGTATTTGCTTCAAATCGGTTATATTCAGCGCACGCCGCGCGGACGGATGGTTACCGATCAGGTATACAGCCACTTTAATCTTGAACGAGGAGATCGGAAGTCTTGAGCGGTATAAGCAGAACACTCATGATTGCCGGTGCCGTTCTGTTTTTAGTCGGCCTGTGCTGGCCTCTGATAGGACGGCTTCCTGGAGATATAATGTTTAAAAAGGGGAATACCACTTTTTTCTTCCCTATTGTGACTTGTATTATAATAAGCTTAGTTTTATCACTAATAATGTATGTAATAAATCACTTCTTTCACAGGATGTGATGATTTCAACGTTGCTCACAGGACGTACTTCCGCAGGATGCGGTGGCCTCGATGTTACTCACAAGATGTGAGTAACATCGAGGATCCCTTGCAATGAGTTGAAGTTCCTATAAAAAGAAAGAGAGTGCTGAAATGGAATTATCTGATTTTGATTATGAATTACCAGAAGAATTGATTGCGCAGACCCCACTGAAGGATCGCGCGGCATCGCGGCTTATGGTGCTGAATCCGAACAAGGATCGAATTGCACACCATACGTTTAGCGAAATTATCGATTATCTAAATCCGGGCGACTGCCTTGTTCTGAATGACACGAAGGTGCTCCCGGCACGGTTGATCGGCCATAAAGAAGAGACCGGCGCAAAAATTGAATTGCTGCTTCTGAAACAAAAAGAAGGAGATACATGGGAATGCTTAGCCAAGCCGGCAAAGCGCGTGCATCAAGGGGCACGCATTTCATTCGGCGACGGGATGCTGGTCGGAGAGTGTACTGAAGAGCTGGATGAGGGACGCCGACTTGTGACCTTTCACTACCAGGGAATTTTTTATGAAGTCTTGGACGCACTTGGCAAAATGCCGCTGCCGCCTTACATAAAAGAGCAGCTCGATGATCCTGATCTGTATCAAACTGTCTATGCAAAGCATCGCGGATCTGCGGCAGCACCGACTGCGGGACTGCATTTCACGAAGGAATTGCTTGCAGAAATTGAAAAAAAAGGGATACACATCGTTTTTATTACCTTACATGTCGGACTAGGCACATTTCGCCCGGTTAAGGTGGACAAGATTGAGGAACACACCATGCATTCGGAATTCTATCAGATGTCTGCCCAGGCCGCTGAACGGCTGACGAAAACACGCGCCGAAGGCAAACGGATTATTGCGTGCGGCACAACGGTTATCCGTACATTAGAGACAATAACAGCGAAATTTGACGGCAAGTTTGAAGAAGCATCCGGCTGGACTGATATTTTTATTTATCCAGGATTTAAATATCGCGCTATTGACGGAATGATCACCAATTTTCATTTACCTAAGTCGACACTCATCATGCTGGTCAGCGCATTCACAGGCCGTGAGTTCATTATGAAAGCCTATCGCGAAGCGGTAAAGGAACGGTATCGTTTCTTCAGCTTTGGCGATGCTATGTTTATTGAGGAAGGAATTAACCATTAATGAATCAAGCTGCAGTTACCTATGAATTAATTAAGACAGATAAGAAAACGGGAGCGCGACTTGGGAAGCTCCATACGCCACACGGAACGTTTGATACGCCAATGTTCATGCCGGTCGGAACACAAGCAACGGTCAAGACGATGAGCCCGGAAGAACTAAAGGAGATGGGTGCAGGAGTCATCCTGAGTAATACCTATCATCTCTGGCTTCGCCCGGGTGAAGATATAGTACAGGAAGCCGGCGGTCTCCATCATTTTATGAATTGGGATCAGGGAATATTGACTGATTCCGGTGGTTACCAGGTATTCAGTCTAAGCAAGCTTCGTGATATCTCTGAGGAAGGTGTGCATTTTCGCAACCACCTGAATGGTGAGAAACTTTTTCTGTCTCCCGAAAAGTCAATAGCGATCCAAAATGCGCTTGGTTCGGATATTATCATGGCGTTTGACGAGTGTCCTCCGTTTGATTCAACCTATGAGTACATGAGGACATCCGTAGAACGTACGAGCCGTTGGGCGGAGCGTTGTCTGGCAGCTAACGTCAATCCCGATCGTCAAGCGCTGTTCGGCATCGTGCAAGGCGGCGGCTATAAAGAGCTCCGCGAACTGTCGGCGCGTGCACTGACTTCGCTTGATTTTCCAGGCTACGCAATTGGCGGGCTGTCGGTTGGCGAACCGAAGGATAAAATGAATGAAATGCTTACCTATACGACTCCGCTGCTCCCTGCTGATAAGCCACGCTATCTAATGGGCGTCGGTTCGCCTGATTCACTGATTGACGGTGCCATTCGTGGCATCGACATGTTCGATTGCGTGCTTCCGACTCGGATTGCGCGCAATGGTACATGCATGACCGAGCATGGGCGGCTTGTTATTCGCAATGCGAAATTTGCCCATGACTTTGGTCCGATCGATGAATCATGCGACTGCAAGGTATGCCGAAATTATTCGCGCGCGTACATCCGTCATCTGGTAAAAGCAAATGAAACATTCGGATTTCGCTTAACTACTTACCATAACCTTTATTTTCTGATAAAATTAATGAAGCGTGTCCGATCTGCGATCAAAGAAGACCGGCTGCTTGAATTCAGAGAGGAATTCTTTGAATCGTATGGTTTTAATAAACCGGGTGCTAAAAACTTTTGAGTATAGAAGGGAAGAAGTTCATTGAATCTAATGCAGTTGTTACCATTGTTGGTGTTTGTAGCGATTTTTTATTTTTTGCTCATTCGCCCGCAACAAAAGAGATCTAAAGAAACAAGAGCAATGCAATCTGCTCTGTCCAAGGGCGACAAGGTGATTACGGTCGGCGGACTTCAAGGAACGATCGATTCGATCGACGATCAGGCAGCAGTGCTTCGCTGCGGCGGTACGAAACTGACTTTTGAACGCAATGCGATCCGTGCGGTCCTTAAAAAGGCCAATGCACCGGAACCTGCTGCTGAAGAAAGTACAGAAAAATAATAAATCAAAAAAAGCGGCCGCTTATGGCCGCTTTTTTTAAATCCGCAAATTAATGCTTTCCGGCAAAAAGGTTGACGCCAATTGCGCCTCCAAGCGAAGCAGAGACAATATTAGCGACAAAGAATAAGTACTGATTCAGGCTTGGGCTCTGATTAAGACCAAGATACTGAAAGAAGAGACTGAACAAACAGTAAGCGAGTCCGGTAATGGCACCGATCAAAAGTCCTTTTTCTTTTGTCTTTGATCCGGAAATCACGCCGCCGATAAAAAGCGCGACAATTGAGATCACGATGGGAAGAATGGAGCCATTCGATTCTGCAAACGTTGTGAAACGCAGCAGTGAAGCAAGCAGAAACGCGGAAGCAAGGACGATGAGGATCGCAGCAATCATTCCGTATGTGACAGCACTAAGCCAATTTCGGGACATTTTACCACCTCCGACATAATAAGTGAATTTATGGATAAAGGATTTGGGATTGCCGCATGAAACCCGACAAATCGAGATTCCTGATAGTCCATCTTATTCGGACAAGATCAAAAACATGACACCTGTCCCATTCATGAAATCGTTCAGTTTGCTCATACTAAATACAGAGAGGAGGAGCAGAATGGGAACATCGATGATTCGAATGCTTTGCTTGGCGCTGCTCATGTTTATGGGATTCAGAAAGTCATTGAATGAAAAAGTTTCAGATCAATCGGGTTTTGAAATCGCGCTTGTATTCTCTGCGGTCGAATTAATCGTTGCGGCTGTAATTATGCCGAAAAAGCCGCTGCTTCCGCTGCTCATGCCCTTTCTGATTTTGATCCTCATTTATCGATCACGCTTTTGGCTCTATCGGTTCGCCGCTAAATGGTCGATTCATGAACATCTCATTCAATATTTTAAGGCTGCTGATTTCCGCTTACCGAAAAAGAAACCGGATCATTCGTTGCAATCCGATCATGAACATCCTCGCCCCGGGCTCTCACTCATTGAAAATGGAAAAGTACGGAGCGATAATCTGGAACAAATCGGAAAGACACAGCTCTGGCTTAGACAGGAGCTGAGAAAATTCGGCTATCGCAATATTCGCCAAGTCAACTATTTAAGAATGGATCCTCTGGGAAATTTCTACATGGATCTTAACAAATACATGCGTAATGATTAACTGAGCCACTTTCCGATGATCGGGAGCTGGCTCAGTTGTTCTTTTTGCAGCAAACCGAGAAAAGACGCGAGTACTAGATAGAGTGCGGCTACCAATGAGATCAACATCAACGTTCTCGGGAAAAGCGACCAGGCAGTAAATGTACGCTGAATAAGCAGATGTGCGACGAAACCTGAGAATGCGATTAAGAGAAAGGTGCGGATGTAGTCCCGAATAATCAACGAAAATCCGATGGCTTTAAACATGACTGCGGCGTGCAGGACGGTGACGAGAACAACATTAGTGCAGATAGCAAGTGCAGTACCTTTAATACCGAATTCCGGCCGGCAGGTGAGTACAAACAACATAATGGTTTTGACAACCGCTCCTGTTAAAGTGTTATACATGGCCGCCTTTGCTAAATCCAGTGCCTGAAGAACGGCATGCATGGGTGCTTGAAAATAAAAGATCATGAAAAACGGCGTCATAATGTAGAGAAATTGAGCTGACTCGGGTGAGTCGTAAATAATGCTCATCAACGGCTTGGCGAATGAGTAGGTGACAACAATGGAAAGACCACCGGTGAGCATAGCAATGCGCAATGCTTGATTCAAACGATAGTGAATCAGATTAAAGGATTTCCGCGCATAGGCTTCGCTGATCGCAGGAACAAGCGAAACATGCAGGGCATGCGTGATGAAGCTTGGCAGCAGCAGAAGTGTCATCGCGTATCCGGTCAGCTGTCCGTAAAGTTGTGTGGACGAGGCAATGGAGTAACCGGCGATGACGAGCGCATGTGAGACGATCATTGGTTCGAAGAAATTACCGAGCGATGAGATGAGCCGGCTGCCCATCGTCGGCAAACCGATTCGGAGCAAGTCGCGCAGAACTTCACGAGTTCCCTTTAATGATTTTCGCTTCGGCCCTTTCATCTTTATTCCTTCGCCGTGTTTGAAGACATAGAGCATATAAAGAAGCGAGGCACATTCTCCTGCCGATCCGGCAATCATTGCACCGGCTGCGGCATAGGCGACTCCGTAAGGCATTAACAGGTTGGCTAGTGTCGCGACGAGCGAAATACGAACCACTTGCTCAACTATTCCAGAATAGGCATACGGCTTCATGTTGCGAATTCCTTGGAAATAGCCGCGCAGAACCGAGCTTACGGCGACGATTGGGATCACCGGTGTTATGGCAAGCAGAGGGTAGATAACGCGCATATCAGCAAATAAGTAGTTTGCCGACAGCGGAATGATGATCAGCATAATTGCGGTGAGTACGATGCTGACGAATCCGACAATGGCAAGCGACCAGGCAAGTACCAATTTAACTTTGCGGAAGTTGCCGAATGTCTGCGCCTCTGCAACAAGTTTCGATATAGCAACCGGCAAACCAAGTTCGGTAAGCGTTACGACCAAGAGCATGGCCGGAAACGCCATCATAAAGAGGCCGACCCCTTCGTCACCAATTACACGAGCAAGAACCATTCCGTTAATCATACCGAGAATGCGGGTAATCAAACCCGCTGTCATTAATATAAAAGAGCCTTTTAAAAAAGATTGTCGTGTCATGAGCGGCCCGCCTTTGTTTGCAAATTAATAAATAAGTAAATGATGTGGCTAGAGACCACGGCTGGAAAGGAAAGTTCGCGGCCATAGTGGAGTATATGCATCAAAAGGGTCCAAGCATGACAAGCCATGCTCATTTAATAAGCATCATGACCGAACTATTAGAGAAGGGGCATGGCCTCATTTGTTTTTTTGTGTTTCGTATTCAATCACAAATATGCTATTATAGGCTTTATGGGAGGAATCGAAATGCCGGATGAATTGAATGATATGGATAAGTGGCGGACGATCATTGAGCCGTTTCTGCAAAGTAAATTAAATGAGTTTCAATTGCTCGGTCTTAATCACTTGAAAATGGATGAATTCTGGCAATTTGTTAAAGAATCTCTGGAAAAAAAGAAAGAGGACAAACCCGAACGACGAATACATGAAGTGGTGGCTGCGGTCATGGCGCTGACTGTGAATGATTACATGAACAAGTTGCGCTTGGATCTATTTAAAAACAGCTCAAATGAAATGGACAGCTCACTGTTCAGATAAATGCGATTCGCAAGCGGGGGGAGCTTTCGTAGTTAACGAGAGTCGATAAAGAGAAGGGAGCAGGCTTAGAACATGGTAAAAAAAGGACCGATTTTTTCCTTTTTTGCGCTTTTAATTGTGCTGGGAATTATCATTGGTTTTGCAGTAAATCCCATCATACATAGGGTGAATTTGGGACTTGACCTTAAAGGCGGGTTTGAAGTGCTGTATCAGGTCGAACCGCTGAAGGCAGGTCAAAAAATTGACAGTGACACAATGAGCAACGCGGTTGCTGCAATCAATAAACGAATCAACGTGCTCGGCGTCAGTGAACCGAATATTTCGATTGAAAACGGACATCGAATTCGTGTTCAACTTCCAGGCGTGAAAAATGAGCAACGCGCGCGCCAGCTGCTGTCAACAACGGCGAAGCTGGAATTCCGCGATTATAAAGACAGGCTGATGTTGGACGGATCGGATTTGAAACCGGGCAAGGCGAAGGTCGCTTTCGATGAAATGAACAAGCCGATGGTTACTTTGCAGCTGAAGGATCCGAAGAAATTTGCCAGTGTGACGAAGAAAATCGCTGGTTACGCTCCGAACAATCAACTGGTCATCTGGATGGATTATCAAAAAGGTGATTCATACGCAAAAGAAGCGAAGAAAAGCAAACCGAAGTTCATTTCAGCTCCTAGTGTGTCTCAAGAACTAAATACTTCTGATGTTGAAATCACCGGGAGCTTTACAGCTAAAGAGGCTACGAATCTGAAGGATCTATTGAACTCTGGATCACTTCCGGTTCGGATGGTTGAGAAATATTCGACCTCTGTCGGTGCACAATTCGGACAAGACTCCATGAAAGAAACAATTTATGCCGGAGCACTTGCCGTTGCGGCCATCATGCTGTTCATGCTTTTGTTCTACCGTTTAGGCGGACTGATTGCGGATTTAACTCTGATTTTCTACAGTGTCATTGTTATGGCTGTGTTCGTCGGACTGCAAGCAGTGCTCACGCTGCCGGGCATTGCCGCGATGATCCTCGGCGTAGGAATGGCAGTCGATGCCAACATCATCACGCTTGAACGAATTAAAGACGAGCTGCGCGGCGGAAAATCCATACTCTCCGCATTTAAAGCCGGGAACCAACGTGCGTTGCCGACTGTTGTCGATGCCAACCTGACGACGATCATTGCCGCAGCTGTGCTGTTCGCCTTAGGAACCAGCGCAGTCAAAGGATTTGCCGTCATGCTACTGATCAGTAACGTGGTTACCTTCCTGACGTCGGTTTACGGTGCCCGTCTGCTGCTCGGTCTCTTGGTTCATAGCCGTGCACTAAATGATCATCCGTGGCTGTTTGGCGTAAAGAGGAGTGATATTCGTGGAATTAAATGAGAAAATGAATTACAAGCATTACAATAAATTTTACGATCACTTTGATTTTATGAAGCATAGAAATGTATTCTTTATCATTTCTTCTGCGTTGATTATAGTAGGTATCCTTTCACTCTTTGTCTTTAAGCTTAATTTGGGTATTGATTTTTCGAGCGGAACGCGAGTCGATGTTCAAAGTACACAGGCGATATCGATTGAAAAAGTTGATCAGGCATTTCGCGCGATGAACTATGATCCGGAACGTCCGGTCGTTTCAGGAACGCATAAGAATATCGCGACCGTTCGAATTAATAAAGAACTGAATCAGCACCAGATTGCGGAAATAAAAAGTAAAATCAAATCGCAATTCGGTATTGAGCCGAACGTCAGCTCAGTATCTCCACAGGTCGGACGCGATCTTGCGAAGAACGGTTTGTTTGCGTTGATTTTGGCTTCTATCGGTATCATCATCTATGTGTGGATCCGCTTTGAATTTCTTCAGGGTCTGACGGCGGTGCTCGCGCTGATCCATGATGCCTTTTTCATCGTGACCGTATTCAGCCTGTTTCACCTCGAAGTCGATATCTTGATCATTCCTGCTATACTGACGATTGTCGGTTATTCGATCAACGATACTATTGTGACGTTTGACCGTGTCCGTGAAAACATCAAGTTAAGCAGAAAAAGGCTCACAACAATTGAAGAATATTCGTCGATTGTTAACTTGAGTATTCGCGAAACGCTGACGCGATCATTAAATACGGTTCTGACTGTGTTAATTCCGGTTGTTCTGTTGCTGATCTTCGGCAGCGAATCGATCCGCAACTTTACGATGGCACTCTTCGTCGGACTGATTTGCGGCGTCTATTCGTCAATCTGTATTGCATGTCCACTATGGGCAGTGATGAAGGTTAAGTATCTTGATCAACGAAAGAAAAAGAGAACCGTACAAACTCAGGCGTAATTTTCAGTGGAGAAATGGAGGTACCGGTAAATGAAAAAACAGTGGAGAATACTCCTCGTACTCATTTTCACATTGATCATTGTTCTTTTTTCAATTGCTAATGTGGAGACCGTGGGGTTCAGCTTTCTGTTCGGCGTTGTCCGGCTGCCACTTATTCTTGTGATCATCGGATCGGTGTTGATCGGGGCGCTTCTCATTGGTCTGTTCACTTATTCCACAATTTACAAACAGCGGCATCGAATCGGCAAGCTGGAACGTGAGTTGCGAAGAATGATTGAACTGCACCCTGAGGATACCGATCGTTTGAAAGTAGATATAGGCAGTGAAACGTCATCAAGTGAATCACGGACTGCGAGGCGTCGGTCGAAAAAATAAAATCCGGCCTAAGCGGGGAACCGGTTGTTGAGGGAGCGCGAAGGCGGATGCTGAAATCGAAAAATCATTGGAAAATAAAAAAAGTGGATGAAGAAAAGGTGCAGCGGCTCTCAGAGTCGCTGCATATTTCTGTGATTACAGCTCGTTTACTGGTTGCCAGAGGATTTGACGATGCTGAACGCGCAAAGCGCTTTTTGCATTGTGAGCGCATGAAATTCTATGATTCTATGAAAATGAAAGGCATGAATGACGCCGCTGCCCGTATTACCGAAGCGGTCGCTCATGGTGAACAGATCCGCGTCTTTGGCGACTATGATGCAGACGGAGTCACATCGACAGCGATTCTGATTCGTGCGCTGACAGCAATCGGTGCACAGGTTTCATTTTATATTCCGAATCGGTTCAGAGATGGTTACGGACCTAATGTAGGCGCGGTTGAACAGGCAAAGAAGGACGGCGTAACACTCATTATAACTGTTGATTCCGGCATCGCAGCAAGCGATCCAGCCGAATGCGCGAAGCGTATGGGGATTGATTATGTGATCACCGATCATCATGAGCCGCCGGAACAGCTTCCGGAAGCTTTTGCGATTCTCAATCCAAAGCAGAAAGACTGTCCTTATCCCTTTAAAGGGTTGTCCGGTGCAGGAGTCGCACTTAAACTTGCCCAAGAGATCTGTCCGGCGGATGCATTTAATGAGAAACTGATTGCATTAGCAGCCATCGGAACCATTGCCGACCTTGTACCTCTCGTTGATGAGAATCGTTTGATTGCTTATCTTGGATTAAAAACGATGAATGAGGGATCGCTGCCGGGAATTGACGCACTCAAGATGAAAGCATCCGGAGCGAGCGCGGTTGACAGTGATGTGATCGGCTTTCAAATGGCGCCAAGGCTGAATGCCGCGGGACGCATGGATGATGCACGGGTTGCGCTTGAACTGCTGCTGACTGATGATAAGAGCGAAGCGGTGGCGCTTGCCGAACAGCTTGATTCATTAAATCAGGACCGGCGCGCAATCGTAGATAGAATAGCCAAAGAGGCTGATGCACAGGCAGCCGAATATATCAGTCGTGGCGATAAAGCCCTTGTCCTTGCCGGAACAAACTGGCATCAAGGTGTCATCGGCATTGCGGCATCGAAAATTGTCGGCAAATATTACCGCCCTGTGATCATCCTCAGTATTGATAAAGAAACCGGTATTGCTAAAGGATCAGGGCGCAGTATCGATGGTTTCGATCTTTATCAGGGATTGAAGGACACATCGAGTCACCTGATTCAATTTGGCGGGCATCAGTTGGCGGCGGGTATGACGGTTGCGAAAAGCGAGATTGGAGCGTTTCGGCAGGCTTTTGCCGCTGTGGCAGATCAAGTGCTTCAGCCCGAAGACCTTGTACCTCAATTGACCATAGACGGTATTTCCACAGTCGACGATCTGTCTGTAGAGCTGATTGAGGAATTGGCGAAGCTTGCTCCATTCGGTACGGACAATCCACGTCCGCTGTTTCAAATTGAGCAGGCACCGTTGGCGAAGATGGGCGCTGTTGGACGTAATAATAATCATTTGAAAGTGACGCTTAAGGGCAACGAAAAAGAGCTTGAGGCAATCGGATTCGGATTTGGCAACTGGCTTCCGCGTCTATCACCGAACGATCACTTAGCTGCAGTCGGCGAGTTAGGGATTAATGAATGGAACGGTTTTAGAAAAGCACAGCTGCTGATTCGTGATCTTCGTGTAGAGGGTATTCAAGTGTATGATTGGCGTTCCGTCCGCGACATTCATGAAAAAATGGCACAGCTTGCTGATGATTCTGTAACACTGCTTGCCTTTCAGCCGGAAACCGCTGCACATTTTCAGCTTGAAGGTGTAGCAAAGATATACGAACCCGGCATATCCATTTCAACGGATGCTGTTGCACTTCTTGATCTTCCAAACGAGGAAGCTCAACTTGAAGAAGTGATCGGAGAAAATCCGCAGCTTAATCGCTTTTATTGCATCTTTTATCATTCGGAAGATCACTACTTTTCAGTATTTCCGGAACGCGATCACTTTGTGTGGTATTACGCGTTGATCCGCAAAAGACATTCTTTTGATGTTCGGGCGATGATGCGACAGATCGCAGGATATAAAGGTTGGAGCGAGCAGTCGATTTCTTTGATGACCCAGGTGTTTTTTGAACTTGGTTTTGTTAAAATAGAGAAGGGTTTCCTAACCGAGAATCCTTCTCCGGTTAAAGCACCGCTGACGTCCTCCGAAACGTATTGTAAAGAGAGGATGCAACGTGAACTGGAGGCTCGCTTCTGCTATTCGCCGATCGGCGAGCTGAAGCAGTGGATCACCGGCCAGTTTAAACATGAGCGAGTTTTGAAATGATTCAATGATATTTTTTCAGATAGGTATTGGTCAATTAATAGAAAGACCTTATTCTTTGAAATGGAGAGAGCGCACAGAATGGATTATGCTAAGTATATTAAGTCGGTTATGGATTTTCCAACCGCAGGTATTAATTTCAGAGATATTACGTCGTTGCTTGAGGAAGGGCCGGTCTATCGATCTGCCATTGATGAACTAGCAGTCTTCGCGAAAAGCAAGAATGCCGAAGTCATTGTCGGGCCGGAAGCGCGCGGATTCGTTATTGGAGGACCGCTTGCCTATTCTTTAGGACTCGGCTTTGTACCTGTCCGCAAACCGGGCAAATTGCCGCGCGCGGTTGCGACTGTTTCCTATGAAAAGGAGTATGGTGTCGATACTTTATGCGTGCATAAGGATTCGATTAAACCGGGTCAGCGTGTGCTCGTTACCGATGATTTGCTTGCGACCGGCGGTACGATTGAAGCAACAATTAAATTGGTTAAACAATTGGGCGGTGTCGTTGCCGGTGTGGCCTTCTTAATTGAATTAACCGAGCTCAATGGCTCCAAGCTGCTTAAAGATTATGATGTCCTGTCCTTAATTAAATACTAAATAGATGATCCGGAGTGCCTGGAATCAGGCACTCTCTTTTTCTCACTGTGTTTTGTCCGCTGTCAGGATGGACAGAATGGATGTAAACTCTTTACTTTAATCCTTTTATCTTTGATAATAGTCCTAATAGGTGCCAATTGTGCGGGACCATAGTCTCCGGCGAATGGCTGCCTTACTTCTTTTTTTACTTATTCGTCTGAAATTACTAAATTTAGTGGTTGAAAGATTCAGATCGCAGAACCGGCAATGGTCCTGCATACGGGTGATGATATGATGACGATGGAAGAACTTATACAGCAGGCTTCAACCTACTTAGATAAAAAAGATATTGAATTAATTCGCGAGGCTTATCATTTTGCCGATCGCGCGCATAAGGGACAAGTCCGCCGGTCGGGCGAACCCTATATTATGCATCCGATCGAGGTTGCTGGTATTCTTGTGCAATTAAATATGGATGTCACAACCATAATCAGCGGCTTTCTTCACGACGTCGTAGAAGATACGCCGGTCACGCTGGAGGACATCCGTGAAGCATTCGGAGATAACGTAGCCGAGCTTGTAGACGGAGTAACAAAGTTAAGAAATTTTGAATATACCTCAAAAGAAGATCAGCAGGCGGAGAACCACCGCAAAATGTTCGTTGCTATGGCACGTGATTTGCGCTGCGTCATCGTGAAGCTTGCCGACCGGCTGCACAATATGCGTACATTGAAATATATGAGCCCAGAGAAGCAAATTCAAAAAGCGAATGAAACCTTGGAGATCTATGCGCCGCTCGCCAATCGACTCGGTATTTCCGCAATTAAATGGGAGCTTGAGGATATTTCGCTTCGTTATTTGAAACCGCAGCAATATTATAAAATTGTTAATTTGATGAAACAAAAACGCGAAGAACGGGAAGCCTATATCGCTCAGGTCGTTGAAGGATTGAGATCGTATGTAAAATCTGTACATATTGATGCTGAGGTATCCGGCCGCCCGAAACATATTTACAGCATCTATCGCAAAATGGTCAATCAACATAAACAGTTTAATGAAATTTATGATCTGTTTGCGGTTCGGATCATTGTCAAAAGCATTAAAGACTGCTACGCGATCCTTGGCATTATCCACACCCATTGGAAGCCGATGCCCGGTCGCTTCAAGGATTATATAGCCATGCCGAAAACCAATATGTATCAGTCGCTCCATACGACCGTAATCGGGCCTAAAGGTGATCCGCTTGAGGTTCAGATCCGAACTGAGGAAATGCACGACGTTGCGGAATACGGAATTGCGGCGCACTGGGCGTATAAAGAGGGCAAGGTTCGAAACATCAATAACAAGTTTGAGGACAAGCTCACTTGGTTCCGTGAAATACTCGAATACCAGAATGAAACCGATGATGCTAAGGAATTTATGGAGTCTCTGAAAATGGACTTATTTTCAGACACTGTATTTGTGTTCACACCTAAGGGTGATGTGATCGAGCTTCCGGTTGGGTCGGTGCCGATTGATTTCGCATATCGAATTCATACTGAGATTGGGAACAAAACGGTTGGCGCGCGTGTCAATGGCAAGATGGTTCCGCTGGATTACAGACTGAAAACCGGTGATATTGTCGAAGTCATGACTTCGAATCATTCCTACGGACCAAGCCGCGATTGGCTGAAGATCGCTCAAAGCTCCGCTGTAAAGAATAAGATCAGACAGTGGTTCAAGCGTCAGCAACGCCAGGAAAATGTGGCGAAGGGACGTGAGATGCTTGAAAAAGAATGCCGCAGTCAGAATGTCAGCATAAAGGATAATCTGACTGAAGATAAAATCACTGCTGTGGCGAAAAAGTTTAATTTTTCGCATGAAAACGAGCTGTTTGCCGCGATCGGCTACAACGGGATTACAGCGAAACAGGTCGTTACTCGTCTCACAGAGGATGAGCACAAGGCTCCCGAATCAACAGACGCAGAGGAACGGATGAAACAGCTGTCCGAACAAAAGCCGAACACGAATCAACACCGGAAGACGTCGCTTGGTGTGCGTGTTAAAGGTGTCGATAATTTGCTTGTACGCCTCGCACGCTGTTGCAATCCGGTGCCGGGTGACGCCATTGTCGGCTATATTACACGTGGCCGAGGTGTTACCATTCATCGGGTAGACTGTCCGAATATCAAAAATGAAGAGGAACAGCGCCTGATGAAAGTCGAATGGGAGAGCAATGAATCACGATCGAAGGAATACAATGTCGATATTGAGGTAACCGCCTTTGACCGGAACGGCCTGCTCAATGAAGTGTTGCAATGCGTTTCCGATTCACATACGGCCATTAATGGTATTTCCGGGCGTGCCGATAAAAACAAGGTCGCAACGATTAACATGACGATCGCGATCACGAATATCGATCATTTATATCGAGTGGTTGAGAAAATCAAGCGAATTCCCGATATCTATTCGGTTCGCCGTGTGATGCAATAGAAAAGGACGGATTCCAAATGAGAGTTGTTTTGCAGCGGGTAAAATGTGCTAAGGTGGACATCAATGGGAAAACGGTAGGGAAAATAGACGCCGGTCTGCTCCTCTTAGTAGGCATTAAAACCGGCGATACAGAAGATGATCTTCAGTACGTTACTGATAAACTGTCCGCTTTGCGCATCTTTGAGGACGACGGAGGCAAAATGAACCGGTCGATCATGGACACTGAAGGAGCTGTTCTGTCTGTCTCTCAATTCACGCTCTACGGTGACGTATCGAAGGGCAGACGTCCGAGCTTCATCGAAGCGGCCCGTCCGGAGATTGCTGAGCCTCTCTATGAGGCGTTTAATGATAAGCTGAGAGCACATGGACTTCATGTTGAAACAGGCATTTTCGGTGCGGACATGGCGGTCTCGCTCGTGAACGATGGTCCGGTTACGCTGATTGTTGAAAGTAAAAACCATTAATCAAATCAGTGTGCAAAAGTTTTCGCTAAACCTTGACATTTTTTGTGAAGATACGTAGTATAGAAGAACGAACAAAGCCAGTGATGGAGAGGTTTCGGGATAAATCAGCCAATAAGAGAAGGCATTCACAGGCTGGAAGATGCCGGCAGATATTCCTGGAAACAGACACTCCTGAGGCGTTTTTCTGAACGTCGGTAATTTATGCGATTAGTAGGAAGAGCCGTAACCCGGGCGTTAACCGGCATTCAGAGGAAGCATGTTTATGCTTCAAATGAGGGTGGCACCACGAAGCTCATTCGTCCCTTGTCTGTCGGCTTACCGATGGACAAGGGCTTTTATTTTATCAGCAATCATTTAATGTTAATGTGTGAAGAGAGAAATTAAGGATGAACCGGATCCTGCGATGATTGTTGCAGCGATCGCGATAACTGTTGAAGGAGGAACTCTTGTGACGATTAAAATTCCCCGCGGAACATACGATGTTCTGCCGGAAGACGCTTTTAAGTGGCAGAAAATCGAAGCTGTTGCACGAGATGTCTGCGCATTATTCAATTATAGGGAAATGAGAACCCCGATCTTTGAGTCTACAGATCTTTTCCAGCGCGGCGTTGGCGATACAACCGACATTGTGCAGAAAGAAATGTACAGCTTTAAGGATCGCGGTGATCGTGATTTAACGTTAAGGCCGGAGGGAACGGCATCATTTGTGCGCGCTTATGTCGAACACAAACTGTTTGGAATGCCGAGCCAGCCGCAAAAATTGTATTATATCGGGCCAATGTTCCGCTACGAACGTCCGCAGGCGGGGCGCAACCGTCAATTTACTCAGTTTGGCTGTGAAGCGCTTGGATCAGCGGATCCGTCAATTGATGCTGAAATCATTGCACTTGCTCTGACTTTTTACCGGAAGCTCGGATTGAAGAATTTGAAGCTTGTTCTGAATAGTTTAGGCGATCCGGAAAGCCGTGCCGCCCACCATGAAGCACTGATTGCTCACTTTAAGCCGTCAATCGGCGAGTTTTGCGAGGATTGCCAGAAACGCTTAGAGAAGAATCCGCTGCGTATTCTTGACTGTAAAGCGGATCACAATCATCCGCTGATGGCGACTGCACCATCGATCATTGATTATTTGAATGATGCTTCTCGTGATTATTTTTCCAAGGTCAAGACGATTCTTGATGAGATGGGTATTGAGTATGAACTGGATCCGACACTTGTCCGTGGTCTTGATTATTACAACCATACGACGTTCGAGATCATGGGTGCGAGTCAGGGTGCCATTACGACGCTCATGGGCGGCGGTCGTTATAATGGGCTCGTCAGTGAGCTTGGTGGTCCGGAAACACCGGGAATCGGTTTTGCACTGAGTATCGAACGACTATTACTGGCACTCGAGGTCGAAGGTGTGTCGCTTGACTCCGATCCGTCGCTTGACTGTTTCGTCGTCGCTATTGGCGAGAAAGCCGAACAAAAGTCGCCGGTTCTACTGAATCAGCTGCGTCAGGCAGGTTTGCAGGCCGACAAAGACTATATGGAGCGCAAGGTCAAAGGCCAATTCAAACAGGCGGACCGCGACAAAGCAAAATTTGTTGTCGTTATCGGCGATGAAGAGCTGGATGCGCAAAAGGCCGTCGTCAAGAATATGGCCGACGGATCTCAGGATGAAGTCGCATTCGCCGCTTTAACTGATTATCTAAAGGAAAAAATCTGATTCATAGTGATGGAGGTCATACCATGTATCGCAACGCAAATTGCGGTGAATTAACCGAAGCATCTGCTGGAAAAACGGTCACACTGGCCGGATGGGTGCAAAAACGAAGGGACTTAGGCGGCGTCATTTTTATCGATCTGCGTGACAGATCCGGCTTTGTCCAAATTGTGTTCAATCCTCAAGTGGACCAAGAAGCCTGGAAAAAGGGGGATAAGCTGCGCAGCGAATATTGCGTCACCGTCACAGGTGAAGTTGTTAAGCGTGATCCTGAAGCGGTCAATGAAAAAATCAAGACCGGAACGATCGAAGTTATGATCAGTGAAATCACGCTGCTGAACAAATCAAAGACGCCGCCTTTTCCAATCGAAGACAACATTGAAGCTTCCGAAGATATTCGCCTGAAATACCGCTACTTAGATCTCAGACGTCCGGAAATGCTGGAAACGTTTAAAATGCGTAATAAAATTACACATACTTTGCGTGATTTTCTTGATAAAAAGGAATTTATGGATATGGAAACACCAATCCTGACTAAGAGCACTCCGGAAGGCGCACGCGACTACCTTGTACCAAGCCGTGTCCATCCGGGCGAATTCTACGCGCTTCCGCAATCGCCTCAGCTGTTCAAACAGCTGCTGATGGCTTCAGGTATTGAAAAATACTACCAAATTGCCCGTTGCTTCCGCGATGAGGATTTGCGCGCCGACCGCCAGCCTGAATTTACTCAGGTTGACATGGAAATGTCGTTCTTTGAAGTCGAAACGTTCCAAAATATGGTCGAAGAAATGCTTGTCCGCGTGATGAAAGATGTTAAAGGCATTGATATTCCGCAGCCATTCAAACGCCTGACCTATGCAGAAGCCATCGATCAATACGGCAGCGACAAGCCGGATACACGCTTCGATATGAAGCTGATCGATCTGACCGACATTGCTGCCGACAGCACGCTGAAGGTATTCAAGGAAGTTCAGGAAAAAGGCGGCCTGGTCAAAGCAATTAACGCAAAAGGTGTAGCTTCCCAGTTCTCACGCAAGCAAGTCGATGAGGATCTGCGCGGTATCGTTTCGCCATATGGCGCCAAAGGCCTTGCTTGGCTGAAGGTAGAAGAAGGCGGTATGAAAGGTCCAATTGCGAAATTCTTTGACGAAGCATTAAACGCACGAATCATCGAACGCACGAATGCAGAACCAGGGGACTTGCTGTTGTTCGTTGCTGACAAGAAAAAAATTGTTGCCGACAGCCTTGGAGCATTGCGTCTGCATCTCGGCAAGACGCTCGGCTTGATTGACGAATCGGCATTCAACTTCCTGTGGGTCACACACTTCCCGCTGCTTGCATACAGCGAAGAAGAGCATCGTTATGTAGCAGAACACCATCCGTTTACAATGCCAGTCATTGAGGATCTCGACCGCATTGACAGTGATCCGGGCAGCGTACGTGCCCAGTCCTTCGATATGGTCTTGAACGGATTCGAACTCGGCAGTGGTTCGCAGCGTATCAGCGACCCTGAGATGCAGGAACGTATGTTTAAGCTGCTCGGCTTCACTGAGGAACGCGCGAGAAAGCAATTCGGCTTCTTGCTCGATGCCTTCGAATACGGCGTTCCGCCACATGGCGGCATGGCGCTCGGCATCGACCGTATTGTTATGCTGCTCGCCGGCCGTACAAGTCTGCGCGATACCATTGCGTTCCCTAAAACGGCGAGCGCAAGCGACGTGCTGACCAAAGCACCAAGCGAAGTCAGCCAGGCGCAATTGAGTGAGCTGCACCTTGATGTTGCGGCAATTCTTAAATAAGCTGCCAACACGATCCAGGCTAATTTGCCTTGATAAGCGCTTACAGATATGCTACAATGATTACACAGGTTAAGAAAAGATCCTGAAGTGTTAGTCTTATGTCGTTATGTTTTGACCGAACATATTTTGATCGGGAGTCCGATGTTTTCACTCGGAGCGCATGCCCTAGTTAGGGACTCGCAAACTGTGGAACAGGGCACCCACCTGCCTATAAGTGCGGGTTTCAAAACTGCGGCTTTGCAACGGCACGTTTGGGATTTTTTTTATTTAATGAGAAAATAAAGCCGAAACCGCGGGCAGCAATGTCTAGGTTTCGGCTTTTTTGCTGTTTTAAATAACTTAAAAAGGGATATTCATAAATCGATGAGAAACCATGATAGAACAGGGAAAATTGAACCAGAAAGAAGGAGTTAGATCGAACGCCGAAAAGTTAGACCCAATTCCTGCAAAGTTCAACCGAAGTGAGAAGAAGTTCAACCCAATGGACAAAAAGTTAAACCGAAGAATAGAAGTTCAACCTAACGAATGAAAAGTTGAACCCAATCTCAGGAAAGTTCAACCTAAGAGAGGAAAAGTTAAACCGAAGAATAGAAGTTAAACCTAATGAATGAAAAGTTGAACCTAATCCCAGGAAAGTTCAACCTAAGAGAGAGAAAACATTACCGAACAATACGCTAAAAGTTGCTGTGCAGTGCGTCACTATGATGCAGTAATCTGATATATAGCTGCAATTGGATGCTAATAAATAGAAGGAAGGCTAAATATTTATATTTAGCCTTCCTTCCGTATTAAATCTGGTTAATTTTATTTCTTTGCAGAGTAGATCGTAATTGATAGTACCATTTGATAGTTTGCTTCGATGGTTGGGATACTGGAACTGCTGCTGTCGGACTGTGCTGATGATGCATCCGTCTGACTGCTTGCATCAGCACTGCTTGTTTGATCATCTGAACCATCAGTGCTCGCCTGTACGTTTGTTTGGCTGTCAATTGAAGACGAAGCATCACTTGAGCTGCTGTCATTGTTAATGCGACTGGAGGTTACCTTATTAATAACGACTAATCGCTTCTGTGTCTCCAAATAGCCGACAAAGACGTAGAGCTGGAAGTCGCTTAGTGATTGTAAGCTCACTTGGTATGTATTCGACTTTAATAGTTTATCCGGATCAATTTTATCATTGGACTCTTTTTCTGTACTGCTTTTACTGTCGCTACTTGCAGCAGCGCTACTGCTGTTGTCTGAGCTGCTTGATTGATCTGAAGAAGAGGAGCTGTCCGAAGAACCATCTCCTGTATCATCATTGCTTTTCTCAACAGATATGAAGGTAACTCCCATAGAAGCTGCTTTTTTTTGCGCTGTTGTAAAGAAGGGCTCTACATCCGGATTCTTCGGAAGAATGGAGTTATCGACTTTTTGGCCAAGCTTCTCCTCTTTTTCCGCCTGCTTCTTTTTATCTGCTAATGCTTTTTTTTGCTCGGCAAGCTTCTTCTGATTGGCCGCAACCGTCTCCTGGTACATATGGATGTTGGTTTTTGCGAAGCTGATTTTGTCCTGAGCAGGCATTATTTTCAAGAAATAAAAGAAGGTAAAACCGCTTAGGACAATGATTACCGATAGGATGCTGATGAACGCTGTTTTATTCATAGTCATTGATCCTTTTTCTGGTTAATTGAAAGATTTGCATCCGTACGCATGGTAAACGTGAGCTGATAGGCATCACGCTGTGTGTAAACCAAAACATTGCTTGATGAATCCAATTGATTGATTTTGGTCGTTACAACATTTGAGAAGTAGTTTTGTTTCCTGAGCTTCTCAATAAACGGCTGAATATCAGCAAAATGAGCAAATTCACCGGTAATCTCCATGTTCCCGGTTGAATCATAGTCAATGTTGGTAATCGTACCGTTCTTGGGAAGCTGTTTTTCCATCAATACCCAGGATGGAAAAACGGCAAATCTGCTCAATTGAATCTCATTGACCGCATCTGCAGGAGTCGGCTTGGTGCTTACTTCGGTTTCTTTAAGTGCAGCTTTCTTTTCCGCACGTGCCTTCCAGGTGGCTTCCTGTTTCTGGACATTCTGAAGCTCGCCATTGAGCTGCCAGCTGTACACACCTAATGTGATCAGTCCGGCAAGGCAGAAGGTTCCGAAAGTGACGGCGAACCAGATCATGCTTTTGGAGGCTTTTTGTTCATAGGGTAGGAGATTAATGTCGATCATCTCATGCCCTCCTTCATGGCAAGGCCAATCGCAGGGATACATGCGGCATCCATATTCTCCGGATAATTAAACTTTTCACGGTCAAAATGAAGGGACTTCACCTCTTGAGACACCATCCCCGATAACACGGACTGCAGCTTGTCGGTGCGCTCACTGTCACCAAGCAGATAAATGAACGCGACTTCGTCCTCGCCTTTACGGACGCTATATTGATAGAAATTCAGCATACGTTCGATTTCGGTTGCCGCATTAAGATAGAAGCTGTCATCAACAGACTGGTTGTCCGGACCTTTTAGGCTGACCTGACGGACGAACATTGGGATATCCTCTTGAAAAATCGACACATAAAGTGCCTCCTTTTCCAGCTGTACATACATCCGCTGCTTCTCAGCAATTTGCGGGGAGTAGTGCTGGATCCAACGATCAGTTCCGAGCGCACTGAATTCGGCATTCACCGGATTCAATCCGGCATTCGCTTGAAGCTTGCGATACTGCAAGACCACAGCTTCAGGAGCCGCAATGAGCAAAACCTTCGTTCCCGTTGCCGCTCGGCTGATGACATGGAAGTCGAAGACCGCTTGCTCAAAGGGGAGCTGAATCTTGTTGCCGATTTCAATAAAAAAGTGATTCTGCAACTCGGAATCCGATTTAATCCCTGGGAAATCGAGCTGTCTCAGGATAAGTTGAGAGGAAGGAATCGCGAAGTACGTTCTCCTCCCTTTAGCTTTAAGCGCATGAACGATATCTTTGAGCTGGTCCGTGAACGCTTGTTCATCCTTCACGCGGCCGTTTTCAACAACGCCGGGCTGAAGCCACTCTTCCCAGTAATCAAGACGAGAGGGATCATCCGTTGAGCCGCGAAAAACGACCATTCGGATCGAGTAATCCGTGATCGTCAATCCGACGCTGGAGTGAGATTGGAATAGTTGCAACCATTTTTCAAACACAGACATCATTCCTAATGTTAGAAGATTAAATTCAGATAAAAGGCGATCAACTGATCACCAAAGAAAAAGCTTGTCACCATGCCTAAGACGATAAAAGGAACAAAAGGTACCGGTTGGCGTCGCTTAATGAAGCCAAGAAGCAGACCGCCGATCCCGATTACCGCACCGAAAAAGGTGGAAAGGAAGAAGCCAAGAATTACGAGCTTCATGCCGACGAGTAGCCCCATGACTGCAAAGAGCTTCACATCGCCGCCGCCCATTCCGCCTCGGCTGATTAAAGCGATCAGCGCGAGCAGGGCGAATCCGGCGCCCATTCCGGCAAGCGCATCCCACCATGGATCTGTGTGGTAAAGGATACGGAATGCCGCAAACAACGGCAGGAAAAACATCAGGATCTTATCCGGAATCAACATGTATTCCAGATCGGATACGAGCACGATCATCAGCAATGAGACAAGCAGCCAACCGCAAAGCATTTCTTCGATCGAGGTCGCTCGAAGAAAGCTGAACAGGAACAAAAAGCCTGTCGCTGCCTCGATAATCGGATAGATCGGCGAAATTTTGCTATGGCATGTCCGGCATTTTCCTCCTAAAAAGATGTAGGAAAACACAGGAACCAAATCCAGGATAGTCAAACGCCGCCCACACGACGGACAGTGCGAAGGCGGCGTAATGATTGACTGGTTTGCGGGAACGCGCAAACCGACGACGTTGTAGAAAGAGCCTAGGACGAGGCCTAGGAGGAAAATATACACATTAGAAAGTATTAACATCTTGATCAACTTATTTATTAAAATTAATCAAAGTGTTTTCTTCAACGCTAGATCCATCAGAAATACCATCTATGTTAGCAAGTTCGCCATCATCAATAGTGTATTTTTGGGTGGCTGGCGTATAATGAACAACAATTTCATCCGACAGTTCTTCCGTAGATTTGCTCGCATAATCTCCCCAGCCTTCGGAAGCAGAGATATTTGAAGCCGCCTCGTCTGTTCCGGCAGTGGCTTTTTTAATAGTAACAACTGCTGTCCCATCAACATTATGATCAGCTACAAATAATTTCGCAGCATGTATAACTGTAATTGCATCCTGAACCTTTGCTTTATCATTCTGTTTGCTAATTATAGACACGATACTAGGAATTGCAATCGCAGCTAAAATAGCAAGAATAACGATAACGGCCAAGAGTTCGATCAAGGTGAAGCCTTTCTGGTCTTTCTTTTTTGCGTTTGCTTTCTGCATAATCTTTTTGAGCATGGTTTTTCCCCCTATTAAGTTAAACGTTTTGATAGATTTGGAACATAGGTATGATAATCGCAAGGACGATGAAGCCAACGACAACGGCAAGGAATAGGATCACAAGAGGTTCGATGAGCACTTTCATACGCTCGGTCAGCTGTTCTACATCGTCCTCGTAATACTTGGCGACGCTGTTCAGCATTTGATCGAGCATACCGGTTTTTTCGCCGATGGCGGTCATGTGATGAACCATGGAAGGAAAGATCTTTTCTTCCTGAAAAGATTCCGACAATGGCCGACCGAAATCGAGTGCCTGAGCGACATTATGTATCGCCTGCCGAATGGCAAGATTCGATGTGATCTTCTCGATTGAGTGTAATGCATCGATGACAGGGACTGAGCTTGAAAGCAGCAGAGCCAGCATCCACAGCAACCGCGAAAGCTCACCTTTATAGACTATAGTACCTATTAAAGGCAGTTTGATTATAGCATAATCTAGTCTTAATTTACTAGATTTATTTTTAAATGCAGCTATGACAAATATCACCAATCCGACGACTAAAACGAACAACACATACCAATAGGAGCGAAGCCAGTCACTTATTGTCAAAATGACACGTGTGATGAGCGGCAGCTCGGTGTGCAGACTGGCGAACATCGAACGAAACATCGGAATAATCGACGTTAAGAGAAAGAGAACGACGCCAATCGACATCATGAAAACAAACGCAGGGTAAACCATTGCTGTTGACATTTTCTGCTTCGATTTGTGCTGACGTTCATAGTAAGTGGCAAGATGATCCAAACTTTCCTCCAAACGGCCGCTGCCTTCACCGGCACGAATCATATGGATGATCATTGGGCTGAAAATTTTCGATTGATTTTCAAACGCTTGAGAAAGCGTCTGGCCTTCACGCAAATTAGTGGCCATTTCCATGATCACTTGTTTAAAGTATTTGTTCTTCTCTTCCTGGTCAGTCAGAATATCAAGCGCATCGGATACGGTAACACCGGCTTTGATAATCGTCGCAAATTGTCTCAGAAACACAACTTTATCCTGCAGCTTGACGCGCTGACCAACCGACAGTTCTTTGTACCAAATGGAGTCGTTGTGTTCATGAATGGAACGGATCACCAAACCCTGTTTGGCAATTTCAAGCAGAGCATCCTGCCTTGTTGATGCTGTGATGCGTCCTTTTTTTGATTTGCCTTGCGAATTCGAACCGACATAATCAAAGAGCGGCATGTGCTCACCCCCTTAATAGAAATGTTTCCACAGATTCACTTGCGATTTCGCGTCGTGTCAGCATATCTTGAACACAGGAAGCCATCGTTTGCATACCCTGCGCGCGGTTGACCTGAATCACACTCGGAATCTGATAGATTTTCTTTTCACGAATCAAATGACTGATCGCTTTATTATTGATCATTACTTCGGTTGCGACACGCCGCCCGCTATGATCCGGTGTTGGGAACAGACGCTGTGAAACGACAGATACGAGTTCAGCTGCGAGCTGGATACGAATCTGTCCTTGCTGCTCGGCAGGGAAGACGTCAATGATTCGGTCGATTGTGGACACTGCGTCATTTGTATGCAGGGTCGCGAGTACTAGGTGACCGGTTTCTGCCGCTGTCAATGCTGTGCGAATGGTTTCGAGATCACGCATTTCGCCGACTAGAATGACGTCTGGATCTTCACGCAATGCGGAGCGTAACCCAAGAGCAAACGAATGCGTGTCATTACCGATTTCCCGTTGCTGAATGATGCAGCGATCATGTCGGTGTAAATACTCAATCGGATCTTCCAAGGTGATGATGTGACGCCGCATGGTGCGGTTCATATCATCGACAAGCGCGGCCAGCGTTGTTGATTTCCCGCTGCCGGTCGGTCCGGTGACCAAGAACAAACCATGCGGACGTTGACACAGCGAGGTCAGCACTTCAGGAAGCTGTAAGGATGCTAGATTCGGCACTGTCTGCGGGATCACACGGAATGCGAGACTGTAACATGAACGCTGTCTGAACGCATTGACTCTGAAACGAGATAATCTCGGAATGCTGAACGAAAAATCGAGTTCACCATGTTCCTCAAGCTTGTCCATTTGCGGCTTGGATAGGATGGCACGCACCATTTCTTCCGTATCGGCCGGTTTGACATTGGGTTTATCAAGTGCCATTAATTCACCGTTCAGGCGGATGGTCGGCGGAATGCCGACGGAAATATGCAAATCTGAGGCACCGCGTGTGCAGGCGATGGAAAGACATTCCTTTAGAAAATCGATCATGATCCAATACCTCTTCTACTAGAAATTGTTAACTGATAATCTTAAGTAGTTCATCAACTGTGGTAATGCCTCCGGAAACTTTTGCTAGACCATTTTCAAGCATGGACACACCGCCGGAGTCTTTGACAAGGTTTTGAATGTCTTTGAACGAGTGGTGTGTAATCAGCATTTCAGCTGTTTCTTCCGACAATTCAAGAATTTCATGAACCGCCGTTCGGCCTAAATAGCCGGTTTGGTGACAGGATTTGCAGCCGATCCCCTTAGACAGCATCGGGGGACATTCAAGCCCGGCTTTTTCAAACAATCCCTGCTCAATTGCCGTCGGTTTAAAACTATGCGCGCAGTCACGGCAGACACGGCGCACTAACCGCTGGGCAACGACTCCGGTGAGTGCCGCCGCAACAAGAAATGGATCGACGCCCATATCAATCAAACGGTAAATCGTTGTCGGCACATCATTTGTGTGCAAGGTACTCAGGACTAGGTGCCCCGTAAGTGACGCACGTATGGCGATTTCCGCAGTTTCCGAGTCACGAATCTCTCCGACCATGATCACGTTCGGATCCTGCCGCAAGATGGCACGGAGTCCGGCAGCAAAGGTTAGTCCAACCGGTGCGTTTGTTTGAATCTGGTTGATTCCTTCTATTTGGTATTCAACCGGATCCTCAATGGTAATGATGTTCTGCGTTTCGTTGTTCAAATAATTTAGGGCCGCATAGAGTGTTGATGTCTTACCAGAACCTGTTGGCCCAGTGATCAGCATAAGTCCGGTTGGCTTGGTAATCATTTTTGTGAATGATTTCTGCTGCGATTCGGTAAAGCCGACATTAGGAATTTTTAGCAGCAAATCCTTTGTATTTAAGAGCCGAAGCACAATTCGTTCACCGAACAAGGTTGGGAGCGTCGACACGCGCAGATCAAGCCGATCTTTTCCAATTGTCACCTTTACACGACCATCTTGCGGCAGCCTCTTTTCAGTAATATCGAGCTGACTCATGACTTTAATACGCGTGACTAGAACGCTAAGAATCTCTCTTGGAAAAGTCCGATATGTGTGCAGTTCTCCGTCGATACGGAAGCGGACGACAACGCTGAATTCATGAGGATCAATATGAATGTCACTGGCACGTTCCTCGACAGCGCTGAGCAAACATTTATTAATAATTTTTAAAATTGGCGTGTCTTCCGACGTCGTTAGATCGCCTTCATCAACGGGTAGACTATTCATTGATGTCAGAATTTCATTGACGGAATCCTCTTCGTTATAAAGTCGGTTGATTGTACTCGTAATCTCACTCGGGAGTGCAAGCGCAACTTTCACCTGAAATCCGGTCATCATCTGTAGATCATCAATGGCGTAAAAGTTAAGCGGGTTCGACATCGCAACGAAGAGCGTGTTGTCTACTTTTTTATAGCAAATTAATTCATTTTGTCTCGAAAAGGACTGGTCAACGAGATTTACGGTCTGGTGATCGATTACAATATTTGCCAAATGCACTTGTGGGATGCTTAGTTGAATGGAAAGAGCATCGATTAATTGCTGCTCGGAAATATAGCCGCGCTCAATCAGAGCATGGCCTAGTTTTTGCGATGATTCTTTCTGTTCAAGGGTTGAAGCAAGCTGTTCTTGAGTAATCATTCCTGAATCAACGAGCAAGTCGCCTAATCTTCGATGTGTACGCTGCATGTGACTTCCTCCTGATATTGATCAATTTCATCAAAAAACGACACTTTCATTCTATCAGAAAACCAATTAGAATAGACATAGAGACAGATGCGAAAGGACTGCGACTGATGAACCGAAAACAAGACGGCATGACATTGATTGAAGTCATCGCGGCAATCACTTTACTGAGTATTGTCATTCTATCCTTTGCCTATGTCTTTATTCAAGCCCAGCAGGTGACCACCGGCAACGGCAGCAAGCTGACCGCGTTGCAACTGGCACAGAAAAAATTATCAGATATATTGGATGGCAGCAGTCTTCCGGCAGATCCGGGTTCTTCACAATCATCGCCGACAGCTGTGCCAAGCAATACAAAATATACAATTCATAGTTTGAGCAGCACAGTCGGCAACGCAACGTATGAAACCTATGTCTATGTATTAAATAAAGATAGCGACGAAAACCAGCCGATTGTTGTCAGAACGTACTACAACAATACGAACTATGTAGAACTTTACAACTATTATACGACATCCAGCAATTGAGAGGTACAGGAAGATGATACATAATTCGAGAGGTGTGACGCTGGTTGAGATGCTTGCGGTGATCGTTATCGCAACGATTTGTTTTACATTAATCTTCAGCATCTGGCTCTCCGGAGAAAAATCAGCTCAGAATACAATGACACAAAATGATCTCCAGGCGGACGCACATCTCGTACAGGCAAGAATCACGAGAGCATTTTATGATCAAACAGATAAACCTTTTTCGCTCGCGCTTAACGATGGAAAAGTTGAGCTTACTTATGATAGCGATACTTCACAGCATGAAGTGATTTCTGATCCAGATTTGTTTTATAGCAAAAACGGATCCGGAGATACGACTTCTGAACCGGTAAAAAATGGATCAAGCCTTGAGGTCGATTTTGATATTGCGGTACGGACATCTTCAGGAGCGAGTAGCGATGGACCAAATTTCCATCTGAACACAACATTAAATTACCCATGGGATGAGGGGAGCAGCAGCCAATGATTCGAAACAAACAATTATTGAAAAAAAAGGAACAAGGCTATGCGCTCATCATCGTTTTGCTCGTGATCACTGTATTCTCTATTCTCGGTCTCACCGTCATATCAGTATCCTTTAACAATACAAAGCAATTCAGCAAAGAAACCACACAAACCCAGGCACTGAACATCGCTGAGATGGGATTGAAGGCTTACAATAAAGAACTTGGAACGAAGATTGCAACTGTTTCTGGAGTTACAGAGTCTAATTTCAAACAAAAATTGAATGACGATGTATTACCTGAACCGCTTAATTCAAGTTCAGATTCGTCATTGAATTCAATGCAAGGAAACCCAAGCTATACAGTAACACATGGAGAAGTCGGTGATCCAATAGATAATAAAATTACTGTCACCATAACCAGCCAAGGAAATTCTAGTGGAGATACTCAGACGATTACACAATCAAAAACTTTTGAATATCAGGGTGGTTCATCTGACGAGAACGGCGAGGGTAATTCAAATGATGATAATGTATTGAATTTGCCATATATGGATGGAGCATTAATTATGGGAAGTAGTGATTATCAACAAATAACCAATCCAACGTATGGAAGTAAATTTAATATCTATATATCACCATACACTGATCAGAGATGCGTTGGATGGAAATATAAAACGGAAATTAATGATTTTGATTCCAAATTAAACCAAATTGAATCATCGTTTGAAAAAAATACAAATTACAGCAATGATATTGCTCAACTACCGACTCAGATTCCAACAATTTCTTTAGATGTACCAAGTAGCCCACAAAGTTGGACTATCACTAATGCTGTTTCAAGCAGTACTTATCAAACCAGTCAAGATAAATCCTTGATTAAAAAGGGCTCTACCTATACAGATAATGTTCAATTTACTAATAGTATTAATGTTGATGACTCTAATGGAGTATCTTTTGAGCATAGTGTGGCGGTCAATGGTGATATGAATGTCTCGAAAAGCACCGTGATTAAAGGTGATTTATACGTAAAAGGGAAATTGAACTTAGACGCGCCTCTTACAGTTATGGGAAATGTTTATGTTCAAAATGATTTTCAAATCAATAGTACTAATGCAGTTGCCAATATAAGTCAGAATGTTTATGTTGGTCAGACGTTTAATCTTAATGCAAAAGCTACTATTGGCGGTAGTGTGTATGTAAAGAATACCTTTAGAGTAAATGGTACAAATGCTGATACTGATATTACGGGAAGTGTATATGCAGGAGACGGAGTAGACTTAAGTGCAAAAACAACGATACATAGATCCATGTATACAAGTGGATCGTTGACTGTCAAATCACAAGCACCTACAGAAATATTTGGTGAACTTTATACAGGGGGAGTGATAGATCTAAGCAAAACTACAACAGTCCATCAAAAAGTATACTCAGTAAAGTCCATAACTGTAAAATCTGGTGCGATTACAGACTTTCAATCGGATGTTTACTCAGGTGGGGAAATAACGCTTAGCGACAAAACAAATATGCATGGAAATGTTTATTCAGCAGGAAAAATGACAATAAATTCGGGAGCTGTAACAACCAATATTGGTGGGGACTTTTATACGGGCAGCGAGTTAATTATTAATAAAAATACAACTTTTGGTGGCAATGTTTATTCAACCAATTCTATGACTTTGAATAGTGGTGCGATAACTAGTGTAGCAGGCAATCTTTATGTTGGTGGAGCATTGACGGTTAACGACACCTTAACTCTTCCGAAAATTACTAATGCTTCTGATGGGCCAGAACAGAATGCAAATCCTGGGAATGTGTATGTAAAAGGTAATGTTACAGTAAACAGTGCAGGAAAGGTTGATTTTAATGGGTATTTTTTTGATGCAGGTGACTTAACCTTTTCAAATTCCAGTGGCAAACCGGCTTCTCACTTTGCTGGTACTGTCTATATAAAAGGAACTGCTGATGTAAAACAGGACCCAGCATCGAACCCAAATTCACTGAATTTTGATCAAGGCTTAGTCGTTAATAATAAAGCTAACCTTTTAACGAATAGCAATGGGATTATTCGCATAGGTTATCAACAAAATAACGATGGTAATAGCGACAATTCTGGAGAAGATTCTGGAGGTTCTGGACAATTACCTATAGTGTTAATTAATACTGAAACAAAATACAATTAATTAGATAATGAGGTTGACACTTTCAACTTTACTGATGCAAATTGCAAATTGTTTCAATATAAACTATGCCCCCGAGCCATCGTTCCTCGGGGGCATATGTATTTTCTTTTGTGTTTATTTCGCAATCTTCTCTAGGTTTCCGTTCTCGTCCATCTTGAAGGCGGGTGCGGAGCTGTCGGTTTGATCTTGGAAAGCGACCATGCGGCGCGCGCGGTCCATGATGCCGATGAGGGCTTGGTAGTCATCTTCAACGCTTTGCTGCCGCTTGGTGAGTGTGACGACTTCTTGTTCAAGCTCTTTCACGCGTGTCTGCAGCTTGCTGTTTTCTTCCTTGAGATGTGTGTTCTCTTGGTCAAGCCGGTCGCTGGTTGCACTGCCTTTTTGCATACTCTGCAAGTAGTGGATGACATCGGTCATGCTGAATGTCTGCTTTGCGGCGGGAGCTTCTACTGTAACGTTTTGCTCGGGCTGTGCAGGCTGCGTCGCATAGGTGAGTTCGGAAGGATCCGGGAGTGAAGCAGTTTCCATCACAGGGAATGCGGTAGCAGCCACGGGACGTATGATCCGTCCGTGCTGCTCGGCACGTTTCTTCTGCTTGCGCTGTTTCTTGGCGATTTCAATTGCCTGTTCATATTTTCTACGGACAATCGCGTTCCAGCGGAATCCACACGCCGCTCCTGTCCGATTCAGCCGGTCGCCCACCTCTTCAAAGGCATCAAGCTGTGTACTTCCTTCTCTGATATGGCGCAGGACGGTTTCTGCGAGCAGAAGATCGTCTTCGTGCGACCATGCATCTTGTCTCACTTTTGTCATGGTATATGCTCCTTCTTGCATTCTTGTTGATTTGTAAAAAGGATTGACAACTTGCGAGACTTTTATACACGATCGCCATTTTATGGTAAAGATACCAATTGACTGAAGTTGCTCACTGTTTCTCTTGATCTCGCTCGGCGAAGTAGTCGAGCCGTTTCTGTACGGTCCGCTCGTAGCCTCGCGGTGACGGATGATAGAAGACTTTATCGCGCAGTGACTCGGGCAGATAATTCTGCGTGACATAGCCGCCTTCAAAGTCATGGGGATAGAGATAGTCTTTCCCGTGACCGAGCTTGGCGGCTCCTTTATAATGGGCGTCACGCAGATGAATTGGTACTTCGCCGGTTTTCTCGTTTTTAACCGTATTGAGTGCTTGGTCGATACCGACGACCGCAGCGTTGCTTTTCGGCGCGGTAGCAACGTAGAGTGCCGCTTCGGCGAGCGGAATGCGCGCTTCCGGCAAGCCAATGAAAGTTACGGCGGTAACCGCAGCATTGGCGACAAGAATAGCATTGGGATCAGCGAGGCCGACGTCTTCGGCCGCATGAATGAAAATACGCCGAGCAATGAATTTCGGATCTTCACCTGCAGCGATCATTTTCGCCAGCCAGTAAAGGGTAGCGTTCGGATCGGAGCCGCGCATGCTTTTGATGAATGCAGAGACCGTGTCATAATGGTTGTCGCCGTTCTTGTCATACTGCAGCACTTTTTCCTGAATGGATTCCTCAGCGACGCCGCGGTCGATGTGAATGACACCGCTCTTATCAGGATCGGTTGTCAGTGCGGCGAGCTCCAAAGCATGCAGGGCCGTGCGGCTGTCACCACTTGCAACGCGGACGAGATGATCAAGTGCGTCAGCATCAAGCTTTATGTTCACTTCGCCGTACCCGCGCTGCTTATCTTGTAAAGCATTCTTGATAATTGTTCGAATCGCATCATCAGACAAAGGTTCGAATCGAAATAGCCGCGACCGTGATAAAAGCGCGGCGTTGATCTCAAACATCGGACTCTCAGTTGTTGCGCCGATCAAGATGATGGTTCCTTTTTCAACAGAAGGCAGGAGCGCATCCTGTTGTCCTTTATTAAAACGATGGATTTCATCAATAAAAAGTATGGTTCTTTGCTGATCAAATTTAAGTCGCTCTTCGGCGGCAGCGATTATTTTCCGCAAATCGCCGACACCGGAAGTCACGGCGTTCAGTTGTTCATAATACGCCGATGTAGTACGGGCAATGATGTGAGCAAGCGTCGTTTTTCCTGTTCCCGGAGGGCCAAAGAAAATCATCGGTGTCAGCTTGTCCGCCTGAATGGCACGACGGAGCAATCGTCCTTTGCCGACAATCTGTTCTTGCCCGACAAACTCATCTAATGTCTGCGGACGCATGCGGTCGGCAAGCGGTCTTCCGTTTAAATTGGATTGGTCATCGGTTGGAAAATCAAAAAGATCCATCCCGATCATCCTCTCGTTTATAAGTATTTGCATGAATCGTTCTCGATTACGTGCAACGTCAATCATTTTCGTCTATAATGATTGAAGGTCTGAACTTAGTTTACCATAGATCGGTGCCTATGTTCGCATGGAGTCATTCACCAAAATGCGATATAGCATGCAGAGGCAGGCACGGACAGGCAGACTTTGTTTTTTGAAATCGTGGGAACAAATGATTGACTATAAATGTACTAGAATACTCAGTTGTTTTAGGATGAATGAAGAGGTGTGAACGTTATGAAAATCTCAACGAAAGGCCGCTATGGTCTAACGATTATGATGGCGCTTGCGAAAAATAAAGGTCGCGGCCCGCTCTCCTTAAAAGCGATCGCTAATGAACACGATCTGTCGGAACATTATTTGGAACAGCTGATTGCCCCGCTTCGCAATGCCGGACTGGTCAGCAGTATTCGCGGCGCGTATGGCGGCTATGTTCTGTCGAAGACGCCGAGTGAAATCACGGCGGCAGATGTGATCCGCGTCTTGGAGGGACCGATTCAGCCGGTCGAAGTCATGGATGATGACGATCCAGCAAAGCGTGAGCTTTGGGTGAAGATCCGTGATGCGGTCCGCGATGTCCTTCAAGGGACAACACTGGACGATTTGATTCATTATGATTCTGATCCGCAGGTCCAAGACCCGGATATGTTCTATATTTAAAGGATTAATGGGTACAACTTAATTAATCCGACCTGAACTTGGTTTCAGGATATTAAAAGGAGTGTTTAGGGTGGATCCGATTTATCTTGATCATGCCGCGACGACGCCTATTGATCCGGAAGTTTTGCAGATCATGGTGGACATATACCAAAATGTAGTGGGCAATCCGTCGAGCATCCACTCGTTCGGAAGACAGGCGCGCAAGATCGTTGACGATTCCCGTCATGAGATTGCGAAGTACATTGGCGCGCGCAGTCGAGAAATTGTGTTTACAAGCGGCGGTACCGAAGGCGATAATATTGCTATTCTCGGTACGGCGCTTGCCAATAGTCATAAAGGGAAACATATCATTACAACGAAAATTGAACATCACGGCGTACTCAAAACATGCGCTTATTTGGAAAGTCAGGGATTTGAGGTCGACTATTTGGATGTCGACCGAACGGGAAGGATTTCCTTCGACGATTTGAAAAGTAAGTTAAGAGACGACACGATTCTTGTGACCATCATGTTCGGCAATAATGAAGTGGGAACGATTCAGCCGATACGGGAAATCGCCCATCTCTTAGCCAATCATCAGGCTTATTTTCATACTGATGTCGTGCAGGCGTTCGGCACCGCTGATATGGATGTCAAGGATACACCGATTGATCTGCTCTCAATGGCGGGCCACAAGATCGGCGGCCCCAAAGGAATCGGCTTCATTTATGTACGCGACGGGCTTTCGCTTCAAGCCTACACACATGGCGGCGATCAGGAGCGCAAGCGCCGGGCAGGTACGGAAAATGTGCCGGCAATCGCCGGCCTTGCACGTGCGGTTGAAAAAGTTGGCGAACATCTCCATGAGCGAATTCAGGAGAGTCTGCGCGCTCGTCAGATCATTCTTGAGACACTTGACGCGGAACAAGTCGATTATAAAGTCAACGGCAATTCAGAACATTTTCTGCCCCAGGTCTTAAACCTCTATTTTCCAGGCACACGTGTGGAGACGTTATTGACGAAACTTGATTTAGCCGGTGTCGCCGTGTCAAGCGGATCTGCTTGTACGGCGGGCTCTGTTGAACCGTCGCATGTGTTGACGGCGATGTTTGGAAAAGATGCTCCGGAGACGGGAAGCTCAATCCGTATTAGTTTCGGTGAAGGCATGCAGGAAGAGAGGCTTCGGGAAGCGGGGAAGATTATCGCGGCATCAGTCCGCGATCTCGTAAGCCTAGGAAAGGCGAGTGAATTAAAGTGACGAAGAAATCCCCCAGTCAGACCAGAGTGGTTGTCGGTATGTCCGGAGGCGTGGATTCAACCGTTGCCGCATTGCTGCTGAAGCAGCAGGGCTATGATGTGGTTGGCATTTTTATGAAAAATTGGGACGATACCGATGAAAACGGAGTCTGCACGGCTACCGAAGATTACGAGGATGTTGTTCGTGTCTCCAATCAAATCGGCATTCCGTATTATGCGGTGAATTTTGAAAAACAGTACTGGGATCGCGTGTTTACGTACTTCCTGGATGAATATAAATTAGGTCGCACGCCGAATCCGGATGTTATGTGTAATAAAGAGATCAAATTCAAAGCATTCCTTGATCATGCCATGGCACTCGGAGCGGATTATGTGGCGACCGGGCACTATGCGCGCGTTGAAGAACGCGACGGAAAAACAGCGATGATTCGTGCTCAGGATCAGAATAAGGATCAGACTTATTTTCTGAATCAACTGTCTCAGGAACAGATTTCAAAGGTAATGTTCCCACTTGGCGATCTGGAAAAGCCGGAAGTCCGCGAAATTGCGCGTGAGCACCATTTGGCAACGGCCGAGAAAAAGGACAGCACGGGCATCTGTTTTATTGGTGAACGGAATTTCAAGCAGTTCTTAAGCAATTATCTTCCTGCTAACCGCGGTGAGATTCGAACAATTGACGGTGAGTTAAAAGGTTACCATGACGGATTAATGTACTATACCAACGGTCAGCGTCAAGGACTCGGCATTGGCGGGCCGGGCGGACCATGGTTTGTGTGCGGCAAGGATTTGAAAAAAAATATCCTGTATGTGGCACCGGGTGCTGATCATCCTGCCCTTTACTCGCAGGGCTTGATTGCCGACCATGTGAATTGGATCTCAGGCAGTCCCGAGGAGCGTGTATTCCACTGCACGGCCAAGTTCCGTTATCGTCAAAAGGATCGTCCGGTCACGGTACATGTGCTTGACGACGGTCGGATCGAAGTTGTTTTTGACGAGCTTGAGTGGGCCGTAACACCGGGGCAGTCCGTTGTTCTTTATGACTTTGACGAATGTCTCGGTGGAGGAACGATTGCAACGATTTTGAACCAAGGAACAGATACAGCACTTGATTTTACGGACTCGGCTTCGCTTTGAAGCCCGAGTCTTTTTCCTCTTATTATGGTGGTGAATGATATGGCAGATACAATGGAACAGGTGCAGCACTTAATTGCTGCAAGAAAATATGAACAAGCAGCAAAGGCACTTGATGAGGCAATCTCTGCACATCCGGATGATCCGACAGGGTATACGAATTTCGGCAACCTGTTGATTGCGATGGGCGACAGCGGACGCGCAATCAACTTTTTTAAAAAAGCATTGTCTTTGGACGCATCTAATGGGCCTGCCGCCTTTGGCTGTGGAAATGCCTTGTTTGAACTTGGAAACTATCAGGAAGCGATGACTTGCTATTCGGATGCGCAGCAAGCAGGAATTAATGACAGTGATCTTTTCTATATGATCGGACGTTCTGCGCTTGAATTAGGGCATAGCGGTCAGGCGCTCGCTGCTTTTCAGCGTGCTGTTGAATTGAACGGCGCCGATGTTGAGGCTCGTTTTCAATACGCGCTTACGTTGGCGAAGCTAGGCGATTTGGATCATGCTGAAAAACAATTTTTAACCGTCGTTGACGCTAATTCGTCACATGCGGATGCTTATTATAATCTTGGTGTGATTGCGGCGTTCAGAGATCAGACAGAAAGCGCGCGCCAATCATTCGAACGGGCGCTGGAGCTGAATCCTCATCATATTCTTGCTTCAAACGCGTTGAAAACCCTAGACAAGAAACGGTAAAAATGGAGAGAAAGGACGACGGGAACGATGGAACAAAGCACGATGGATCTCTTTCCAGATCACGAGACCTCAGTTAAAGGCGAACCAGTTCGTATTGTTTTCCAAAACAGTGAGAACGGCTACACAGTGATGATTGTCAAAATTGATGAAACGAATGAGCCCATCAATGAAAAAGAGATTACGATGGTTGGTTTCTTTCCCGCCGTCCACCTCTATGAAACCTATCAATTTGCTGGAAAGCTGAAAACGCATCCGCGCTACGGGCAGCAGTACGAAGTAGAAAATTACCGCAAACTGCTGCCTAAATCCAAGTCGGGTGTGATCAGCTACCTCTCTGGTGATCTATTCCCCGGCATTGGCAAGAAGACTGCGGAAGCGATTGTCGGCGAGCTCGGGGAGAATGCCATTTCCGAGATTCTTAATGATCCTTCCTGTCTCAGTCGTGTACCGAAGCTTGATGAAGAGAAAAGTACGATGATTACAGATACTTTATTGAAGAATGAAGGCTTGGAAAAAATATTGATCGGTCTGTCGGATCTGGGTTTCGGTTCGCAGCTGGCAATGAAAATCTATCAGGCATATGGTAATGAAAGTTTAGAAGTAATTCAGGACAATCCGTATCAGCTGATTCAAGATATCGAGGGCATTGGTTTTCAGCGTGCCGACGAGCTTGCCGCCGGGCTCGGCATATCGGGTAATCACCCTGATCGTATTCAGGCCGCATATTTGTATTGGTTGAATGAGCGGGCAATGAACGATGGTCATGTGTTCATGCCTGAGGAAGAAACGATTGCTGAGGTACATAAATTATTGACTTCAACAGAAGAGATCAGCGAGGATGACTTGACTCGGGAGCTGGATACGCTTGAAGAGGATGGAAAATTGGTGCGTGACGGTGACCATCTCTATTTACCACAGTTGTTTTTTGCGGAAAAGGGGATTGTCACGGGCATTCAGAAGCTGATTGAACAAGAGGCTGATGATGAATACTCGGAGAGCGAGTTTCTCGAGGCGCTTGGAAAAGTGGAGGACAAGCTGACGATGCAGTATGCGGAGAGTCAGCAGGTCGCCATTCGTGAAGCAATCAAATCCTCGATCATGATTTTGACAGGCGGGCCGGGTACCGGAAAGACGACGGTCATTCGAGGTATTGTTGAGGTTTACGCAGAGCTGAACAGCTATTCGCTTGACCCAAAGGATTATGATGAAGATCATCCGTATCCGATTCTGCTGGTGGCTCCGACCGGGCGAGCGGCGAAGCGGATGAAGGAATCGACCGGTCTTCCTGCCGTAACGATTCATCGCTTGCTTGGATGGAACGGCGGTGCGGGCTACGCGCATGATGAGGATAATCCGATTGAGGGCAAGCTGCTTATTGTAGATGAAATGTCGATGGTTGATATCTGGCTCGCCAATCAGCTGCTGAAGTCATTGCCGGAAGAAATGAAAATGGTGATTGTCGGTGATGAAGACCAACTGCCGTCGGTCGGACCCGGCCAAGTGCTGAGCGATTTGATCCAGTCCGAAGCAATCCCGGTGATCCGTCTGACCGATATTTTTCGGCAGGCACAAGGTTCGTCGATTATTGAACTTGCACACGAAATTAAGGAAGGAAAGCTCTCGGACGTAACGGATCCGAAAAACGATCGTCGATTCTTCAAGTGCCACCAGAATCAGGTTGTCGATCTTATCTGCAAAGTCTCGGCAGGCGCGGAAAAGAAGGGCTATCATCCGAAGGACATCCAGGTGCTCGCACCGATTTATCGTGGCAATGCCGGAATTGAGCGGATCAACGTGGCGCTTCAGGAACTTTTCAATCCTGCGGATGAACAGAAACGCGAGCTCACCTATGGTGATCACTTGTTTCGCGTCCATGATAAGGTGCTTCAACTAGTGAATAATCCCGATGAACAGGTCTTTAATGGTGACATTGGCGAAATTTCTGCTATTTTTAAAGCAAAAGAAACAACGGACAAGGAAGATACCGTCATCGTGACGTTTGATTCAATCGAGGTCAAATATCTGAAGCATGATTTGAATCAGCTGACTCTGGCGTATTGCTGTTCGATTCATAAAGCGCAAGGCAGTGAATTCCCAATCGTGATTTTGCCGATCGTCAAGGGCTACCATCGGATGTTGAAGCGTAATCTGATTTATACTGCTGTGACGCGAAGCAAGGACTCACTCGTTTTGTGCGGCGACGAACAGGCGTTTAACCAAGCAGTCAGCCGCAATGATGTCGACCGGCGCAATTCCAGCTTGGCGGAGAAAATACGCGAACGGCTTCATCTCATTTCGGATCCGGCAGAGGATCCGGAAACGACTAATGATGATAAAGTAGAAAAGTAAGAAAATGCATGTGCGTAAAAATATGAAACACAGCCGATTGGATTTTTGATCGGCTGTGTTTTTTCTAAGTACGATGATATGGTCATAAGATTTGGTTTGGCGCGATCAGGTAAGCGCCTAATCTGAGAAATAGACGGAAAAATTACCCTTATCGAATCGAAAAACATGAAAATGGAGGGCTTTGCTTTGCATAAGCGGAGAAATTACCCTTATTTACCGGCGAAATTAGCTCCACGGTGCATATAAGCGGAAAATTTCCGCTTATTTTGCTCGATACTTAATGAAGGACCAAATGATTAACTTTTAGTATATTGGCTTTAAGTTTTCCATAGTTCGCTGTCACTTTTCTCAAATTAGCTTTAACCTCCGTAGTTCACTTTCATTTTTGATACATTGGCTTTAAGTTTTCCACAGTTCGCTGTCACTTTTCTCAAATTAGTTTTAACGTTTCTGCTTCACATTTTTCACATTAGGTATACTTTTTTGGAAAAGTGGGCATTGATGCGAGTAGCACTGGCAGAGCAGTTGCTCCGCTGAATTTTGAGGTGAAAACAAATGAAATGTCCGAATTGTTCAAGTAAGAACATTGGAAAAATTGGCGTCAACCAATATTATTGCTGGGATTGCTTTATTGAATTGACCCTTGAAGATGGTAAATTATCGCTGAGCCAGGTGGAAGAAGATGGAAGTTTAACCGGATTGGATGACTTGTTTCAGTCTTCGGATCTTGAGGCGAAGGCAAACGGATTCTGATGATCCGCTCATTAGGGATTCCCAAAAAGCATCATGTTTTGTCTGTAATTGGGCAATGCTAGGCTTGGAGGGATCATGATGCGGAAATGGACTGCTTTGCAGTGGATGAAGGGCTTATCAATTGCGTTGCTGCTTTTTTTGAATGGTTATTTATTTTACAGGCTGCTGCCGCTCATTGGTACGGTGGCGCATTTTCTGCTGCATGTAGCTGTTCCGTTCTTTGCTGCAGCAATTATTGCCTATTTGCTTCATCCGCTCGTCGGCCGTGTTCAGCGGATGGGACTTCCGCGAACAGTCGCAATCCTTGCCATTTATGCGATCTTTTTTGGAGTGGTTGGCTTAACAATTTACAAAGGCGGACCGGTTTTGCTGCATGAACTCAGAGGTCTTGATGATGACATTTCAAACTACGAAAAGTTGTATCAAACGAATCTGGATCATGTATATGGATCAACGCCTGAAGCAGTGCATGATCAGGTGAATGAGGCTCTGTCGCGAATACGAAGCAGTCTGACGCATACCGGAGAGCGGATTATGGATTGGTGTTCAGGTGTTGTTCAGTCTTTCTTCACCCTTTTAATCATTCCGTTTCTCTCTTTCTATATTTTAAAAGACGCGGGATCGATCAAAAAGCATGCATTGCTGCTTGTACCGCGTAAATGGCGACGGCAAACCGCGGAAATATGCGGAGAAATGGATCAATCAATCGGCAAGTATATACGAGGACAGCTGACCGTATGTGCGATTTTGGCGGTGATGGCGACGATCGGATTGTGGATTCTTAAGGTTCCGTATCCGATTGTGTTCGGATTGTTTATCGGTTCGACGGATCTGATTCCCTATTTCGGACCGTTTATCGGTGCTGCTCCGGCCGTTCTTGTCGCCGCAACGAAGTCCTTTTATTCGATGGCAGGCGTCGTACTGATGATCATTTTGATTCAGTTTCTTGAGGGAAGTGTCATTGAGCCGCTTGTTGTTGGCAAGAGCGCGGAGATTCATCCACTCTACATTATGCTTGCAGTCGGGGTCGGCGGTGAGCTTGCAGGAATTGTTGGCATGCTCCTTGCCATTCCTTGTTTTATCATTATCCGTACCTGCCTGCGCCACGTGAACGAACGGTTCCGAATCATTGACAAATAAGGGCAGACTCATCTATAATTACGGCAGAATAGTGAAACCGAGACGAAAAGAATAGCGACAGCGCAAGCAGCCAAATGACCGGTCGAATCTTGCGGGAACGGCTTTTCCGCAGTTTAACCGCGGCTGCGGCAGTTCACTTGGGCAATCGCCCGGCGGATTGTTGTACCGAGTGCTGTGATACATATGCCGCGGAGTTTCTTTTCATTTTGCGGCGCAGAGTAAGCTTGAAAGCTTTCGTCCTTCCTGGTGATGGGATGAGAGCTTTTTTCGTTGAGCGCCCTCGTGGTTTACATAATGAATGATGCAGTAAATTGAGTGGAGGTTCTTGTGATGAAACAGCTTAGTTCATCGGAAGTCAGGCAAATGTTTTTGGACTTTTTTAAAGGAAAGGGACACACGGTCGAGCCGAGTGCGTCATTGATTCCGGTTGATGACCCGTCTCTGCTTTGGATCAACAGTGGTGTTGCAACACTGAAGAAATATTTTGACGGACGTGTTGTGCCGAAAAATCCGCGTATCTGTAACGCACAGAAGGCGATTCGGACCAACGATATTGAAAATGTCGGGTACACCGCACGCCACCATACATTTTTCGAAATGCTGGGCAACTTTTCCGTCGGTGATTACTTCAAGGAAGATGCAATCACTTGGGCATGGGAATTCCTGACGAGTCCGGAATGGATCGCCTTTGATCCGGACAAGCTTTCCGTGACCATTTATCCGGATGATCAAGATGCTTATAAACTATGGCATGAGAAGATTGGGCTTCCTGAAAATCGGATCATTAAACTGGAACACAATTTCTGGGACATCGGCGAAGGCCCGAGCGGTCCGAATACGGAAATATTCTATGATCGCGGCGAAGCATTCGGCAATGATCCGAACGATCCCGAACTTTTTCCGGGCGGGGAAAATGAACGTTATTTGGAAGTCTGGAATCTCGTGTTCTCGCAATTTAATCATAACCCGGACGGCACGCATACACCGCTTCCGAAGAAAAACATTGATACCGGTATGGGACTGGAACGAATGGTCAGCGTGATTCAAGATGCTGAGACCAACTTCGACACCGATTTGTTCCTACCGATCATTCATAAAATCGAAGAACTTTCCGGCGCTAAATATCAAGCTGGCAAGAAGAATACGGCATTCAAAGTAATCGCAGATCATGCACGAACGGTCACATTTGCAATAGCTGATGGAGCGCTTCCATCAAATGAAGGCCGCGGTTATGTGCTTCGCCGACTGATTCGCCGTGCGGTACGCTATGCGATGGATCTCGGGCTTGACAAGCCGTTCCTATTTGAATTAGTACCGGTTGTTGCCGATATAATGAAGGACTACTACAAAGAAGTTTTGGAGAAAGCGCCGTTTGTTCAAAAAGTCATTCGCGGTGAGGAAGAACGCTTTCAGGAAACTATCCATGAAGGTGTGTCGATTCTTAAAGAACAGATTGCAGAAGCAAAGGCGCAAGGCAAAAAAGAACTGTCAGGCAAGAATGTGTTCAAGCTCTATGATACATTCGGTTTTCCTGTTGAATTGACAGAGGAATATGCACAGCAGGAAGGGTTGGCAATTGATCAGGCGGGCTTTGAAGAAGAACTTGACGCTCAGAGAGACCGCGCACGGTCGGCCAGAAAAGATCAAAAGTCGATGCAGGTTCAGAGCGGCACGCTCCGTAATATTACCGATCCGAGCGAATTTATCGGCTATGACCAATTCACTGTTGACGGTGTCAAGGTGATTGCACTTGTCAAAGATAATGAAGCGGTTGACAGTGCTTCTGAAGGGGACACTGTTCAATTGATCTTGGACCGCACGCCTTTCTATGCGGAAATGGGCGGTCAAGTCGCCGATCAAGGGACTCTGACGAACGCGGCGGCTGTGCTCGAGGTTAATGATGTGCAGAAAGCGCCGAATGGTCAAAACCTGCATACATGTATTGTTAAAAGCGGCAAGATTGCAGTCGGCGATGCATTGAACGCTGCGATCGACGAGAAGGCGCGACTGGCTATTCAAAAGAACCACACAGCAACTCACCTTTTGGATCAAGCACTCAAGGATGTACTTGGTACGCATGTAAACCAAGCAGGATCCTATGTATCTGCCGATCGGCTTCGTTTTGACTTCTCACATTTTGGTCAGGTGACTGAGGAAGAACTGCAGCAGGTTGAAAAGATTGTGAATGAAAAGATTTGGCAACAGCTTCCGGTCACAACGAAAGAGATGCCGATTGACGATGCGAAAAAACTAGGCGCGATCGCGCTTTTCGGCGAAAAATACGGCAAGGTCGTGCGTGTCGTCAGCGCCGGAGACTACAGCATTGAACTGTGCGGCGGCTGCCATGTGAGCAATACGGCTGAACTCGGGCTGTTCACACTTGTCAGCGAAGGCGGCATCGGTGCCGGAACGCGCCGAATCGAAGCATTAACCGGGGAAAAGGCATTTGAAAAATTGAATCAAGTCAAGCTTCAGGTCAAGACCATTTCTGCTTCGCTTAAGGTTGCGCCGGAACAGCTCGCCGAACGCATCGATACCCTGCAGCAGCAGATTAAGGCGCTGGAAAAAGAAAATACTGCCTTGATGAATAAACTGGGAAGCGCAAAGTCCGGCGAGCTAGAACAGTCTGTGAAAAAGAGCGGCGATGTCGCTTATATTGCTGCAAAAGTTGATACGATGGACATGAACCAGCTACGTTCAATGGCCGACGAACTGAAAAACAAACTTAAGTCGGTTGTTGTTGTGCTCGCGTCCGTTGACGGTGAAAAGGTCCATCTTGTTGCCGGTGTGACAAAGGATTTGATTCAGAAAGGTTTCCATGCCGGGAAAATTGTCAAGGAAGTGGCGACCATCTGTGGCGGAGGCGGAGGCGGACGTCCGGATATGGCTCAAGCCGGTGGCAAACGTCCGGAAAAAGTACGTGACGCATTGAACGCAGTTACCGATTTAATTGAAAAGGCGGCAGTTCGCTGAGTATCAGTAACGAGCACGAGATTATTCCTGTTGGGGGATGAGTATCATGGATAAGACAATGAAATTCAGTTTCGGTGATCAAGGGGATCATAATCCGCGTGAAGTCTTGTTTCAAGTCTATGATGCGCTTGATGAGAAGGGGTACAACCCGATTAATCAGATCGTTGGCTATCTATTATCGGGGGACCCCGCCTATATCCCGAGACATAAGGATGCACGAAAACTTATTCGCAGGCTCGAACGTGATGAAATTATTGAAGCACTGGTTACTGCATATCTCAAAGAGAAATGGGACAAAGAATGAGAATTATGGGTCTGGATTTCGGTTCGGTTACGGTCGGCGTCGCAATCAGCGATCCGCTCGGCTGGACTGCTCAAGGTATTGAAACTGTGCATTATGTCGAACATAAGAAAAATCTTCTGTTTGACCGCATCGGCGAATTAATCAAAGAATATGAAGTTGAACTGGCTGTGGTCGGTCTCCCGAAGGATTTGATCGGGACGGAAACGCAGCGTGCTGAAGCTTCCCGTGGGTTCGCAAAAAGTGTTCGGCGCAAGTTCAAGATCCCGGTGGAACTGTGGGATGAACGGCTGACGACCGTGGCAGCAGAGCGAATCTTGATTGCTGCCGATCTCAGCCGCAAGAAACGAAAACAAGTGATTGATAAGGAAGCAGCGGTTCTTATTCTGCAGAGCTACCTTGATAAAAAACGATTGGAGCAAAAAAACGATGAGTGAACACGAACACAATCATTATCCGATTTTCCTTCCGGATTCCGAAGAGAAAGAACGCATTGTCATTCCCGAAGAAAACGGTGATGAAAATCTATTTGACGTCCTGTTCTATTTTGATGTTCCGGAAACGGACAAGTCTTATGTTGTTGTTGTACCGGCAGAACAGGATCAAGAGGATGATGAAGAACAGGAAGTATTTGCTTTCCGTTATGAAGGCGACGATGATGATTTCAGGCTGTTCCCGATCGAGACCGACGAAGAATGGGACATCGTTGAAGAAATGATCAATACGTTCAGTGATGAAAGCGAAGAATAAATGAGCCCCCGAACAGGGGCTTTTTCAATGCATCGCTACTGATGGAAAATCATGGCGAATCATGTCTTTTATTGAAAGAAAAAAGTATCTTTTAGTGTATAATTGGTGAGTACTCTTGAAGGGAGCGGCTCATTTTTATGATAAAAAAACACTGGCGGCTGCTGACTGCCATCACAATTATTCTGATTGCGATGATTGCAGGGGCTGCATGGGGATTCAATCGTTATTATGCAAGTCTTTTGTCACCGGTTAATCAGAAGAACAATCAACCAATTTCGGTAAATATACCGTCCGGAGCTTCTGTTAAGGATATTGGACATATTTTAGAAAACAAAGGCTTGGTTCGAAAGGCATGGGCATTTGAATTTTACGCACGATGGAATCATCTGAATAACTACCGATCCGGCACCTACGTGTTTAATCAAACCATGTCAACCGGTCAATTAATGAGCGATCTGGAAAATGGCAAACGCCACGAGCGGATTTTACTCGTAGACGTTCGTCAGGGAATGTGGGTCAGCGAGATTGCCCAGCAAATGGCTACTGTTGCTAATTTAGATAAAACGGACATTTTGAAAAAGCTGAGCGACCATGCGTATGTCAAGACGCACTATGCCGGAAAATACACGTTCCTTACGGATGAAGTGTTCGCAAAGGGGATCAAATACCCATTGGAGGGTTATCTGGCTCCGGGAAACTACCGCTTCAAGGTAACCAAGAAGGATCCTTTGACACTTGACCGAATGATCGATCAAATGCTCGATCAAACAGAACATACATTCAAATCTTATGAAACTCAGATCAAGGCGAACAAGCTTGGCTCATTTCATAAAATCCTGGCAATGGCTTCTCTTGTTGAACAGGAAGCCCCAAAGGATAAGGATCGTCGGCTGATTGCCGGTGTATTCTATAACAGGCTAGAACAAAAGAAACGGCTTGAATCGGACACTACGGTTATTTACAGCAGGCAAAAAAGGAATCGCGATTATACACTGAAAGATATCCGCAAGGACACGCCATACAACACGTATACACGGACAGGCTTGCCGATAGGACCGATAGGGGCTCCTGCAAAGGATGCGATTCAATCGGTATTGAACCCGACAGCATCGAAGAACTTGTTTTTCTATGCAAGACCAAACGGTAAAATTTATTATTCGAAAACCTATCAAGAGCACCAGGCAATTGTAGCGAAGTATCGACATGAGTGGTCTGAAAAATCGTAAACTGTTTTCACACGTTACAGAAAGGAAGATCAGGTTGGTTGATTTTAAAGTGCTGTCGGATTACGCAGCTGCTTTTACCCATTCGGAAAATGATCTGCTTCGCCAAATGGAGAAGAAAGCTGCGGAAATTTACATTCCGATCATGCAGCCTTCAGCAATGGCGTTTCTGCAACAGTTAATTCGCTGGAGAAATGCGCGGAAAATTCTTGAACTCGGTACGGCGATCGGTTACTCGTCGATTCGGATGGCCTTGGCAGCCGGGAATGATGCGATGATTGTAACGATCGAGCGGGATGAGGCAATGATTGAAGAAGCCTCGCAAAATATTGAGACCCTCAATCTTCAAAGTAAGATTCATATCGTTGATGGTGATGCGACTGATGACTTGCCGGAAGTTGCAGCCGCGGCTCCATATGACCTTATATTAATTGACGCTGCGAAAGCTCAATATGAACATCTTTTTGAAAAGTGCTCCGAACTGCTGACCGATCAAGGAGTAATCGTTACTGACAACGTCTTTTTTCACGGACTGGTTTGTGATATTGACGCAGTGCACAAGAAACAACTGCACCGACTTGTTAAAAAGGTTGATGAGTTTAATCATTTTCTGAGTGAACGCGATGATTTTGACACTATTTTTCTTACAGTAGGAGACGGCATGGCTGTAAGTACAAAAAAATCACGTGCGAAGGGGGAGCGTTGAAAATGGAAAGAAACAAGCCTATTGTCATTGGTGTCGCCGGAGGTTCCGGATCGGGGAAAACCACGGTTACGCGGGAGATCTATCGCAGCTTTCCGGACAAATCAATTGCAGTCATCCAACAGGATTCTTACTATAAGGCTCAGGATGACAAACCATTTGAAAAAAGACTGCTGACGAACTATGATCATCCGCTCGCGTTCGATACCGACTTGTTAATTTCTCAAATCAGTGAGCTGCTTCAGTTCCACCCGATAAAAAAACCGGTGTATGACTATACAGTACATACAAGATCTGCTAAAATTGTACCCGTCGAACCAAAAGACGTAATTATTCTGGAAGGCATTTTGATTCTAGAGGATGAACGTCTTCGCGATTTAATGGACATTAAAGTTTTTGTGGATACAGATTCCGATCTTCGTATTATTCGCAGATTGCTTCGAGATACCGAGGAGCGTGGCAGAAGTGTTGAATCGGTGATCAATCAATATTTGACAGCGGTTCGGCCGATGCATCTTCAATTCGTCGAACCAACGAAGCGCTATGCGGATATTATCATTCCCGAAGGCGGAAAGAATTCGGTAGCGATCGATTTGATGGCGACGAAGATCCGTACCGTTCTGGAAGGAAAGAATAAATCACTGTGACTTGAACGCGTAAACGCAATCCCAATTCAGCCGAATGGGTAAAAATGAACAGTTGATCATAAATCTATTCAGGAGTGTGGCAAATAATGGCAGAAAAACTTCACTATATGACCGCTGAAGGTAAAGAAAAGCTCGAACATGAACTGGACTACTTGAAGACAGAAAAAAGAAAAGAAGTTGTTGAAAGAATTAAGATCGCTCGAGGTTTCGGCGACCTCTCTGAAAACTCGGAATATGACGCAGCGAAAGATGAGCAAGCATTTGTCGAGGCACGTATTCAACAATTGGAACTCATGATTCGTAATTCCGTGATCATTGAAGACGATGAAACAACTGATGTTGTCAAAATCGGTAAATCGGTAACCTTCCGTGAGCTTCCTGACGGTGATGAAGAAACCTATCAGATCGTCGGCAGTGCCGAATCCGATCCTTTTAAAGGCAAAATTTCAAATGATTCTCCAATGGCTAAGGGACTGATTGGTCTTTCTGTCGGTGAAGAAGTCAGCGTCAGCACGCCTGGCGGTGACATTCGTGTCAAAATTTTAAAGGTTGAGTAAATTCACTTTTTATGAAGATGCAATTCTGCTCGGATGCGGTGCATTCCGGCAGTTTTGCGTTTTTTTTTGAATCGATGAAACAAATTGCTGGTGCTTTGCTTCCAAATGACATAGTTTATAGGTGTGTGCATACGTTTATCAGTGAATCATTTGATACAGCTTTTTGTTGAGACAGACAGTAAGGACATGCCCTATTCGAATTTATTAATACAGATTTTGTGAAAAATAGCTTAAATCACAGGTTTCGGGCCCATGTTTCTTGAATTAGTGACATACCCATTCATTTGTATCTGAGATGAATGAAACAAACAAATGATCGGTCCAGTAAAGATCGCTTATTCATAAGTTATTGTCGTCGGTCAAAAGGAGGATGTCTTATGAGAAGTCAGAGAGGGAATGGTTATTCGTCGTCTCGCATTGAACAGCGCAAAAGCAAGACGGATCGGCTGCTGAGTTGGACGATCGGAATTGTCTCACTGCTTATTTTAGCAATAGGCTGTATCATTCTCATTTCAGTTTTTCACACATCGCCGGATTCAAAGCCAGCGGCGTCATCATCGCAATCAAGCAGCAGCACTCAATCTCAAGAAAGCAAAGAGGACCAGTCTTCATCTTCCGAATCGAGTCAGGCTTCGAACGATGAATCAAGCAGCACTGAATCTGAATCATCAAGCTCAAGTGCTGAATCACCGACTGAGTCGGATGAGAACCATCAAGCATCATATGAAATGGGTTCAGCGGATTGGAACGCACAGGTTCAGGCGATTTCCGAAGCAACGGGAATTGATGAAGCAAACATGACTGTTCGTTGGCTCGGAAATGGCGGAACGCCGAACAGTTCCCTTGCCCGGGTTGCTCCGAAGAATAATCAGAGTGCAATCTACGTTGTTCACCTCATCTATAAGGGCGGTCATTGGCAAGCGGATAATGTAAAAAAACCATGAATTCATTAAAACAGAGGATGTCTCAAAAGTCCGTTTCTGACTTTGAGACATCCTTTTTTTTAGAAACATTAAATGGGAATCAAGCGGGCAGGTTTGAGATCCCTGCGATAGAAGTCCTGTTGATTCAATCAACAGATTGCCTTGTTATATAATGTTTTATTGTTGAAGATTTTAACGATTTGTGCTAGTTTAGTGACATTGACTTTTATAATCCATACTAATGTTATATGAATATAATGTTTTCAAACAGTATGGGAGGTAATAGCGCATGGGACGCGAATTTATTCATACATTTGAGGATTGGGCAGATGATTACGATCGTTCTGTTTCAGGAGGAGATCTAGAGTACCAGGAAGTTTTCAAAGATTATGATCGGATTCTTGAAGAGGTCGCTGAGCATGCCCGTGGTTCAGTACTTGAATTTGGCGTTGGTACCGGTAATTTAACACAGAAATTAATAAAACGAGGATTGGACGTGACTGGAATTGAACCTTCTGAGAAGATGCGGCAAAAGGCCATTGAAAAGATTCCACAGCTTAATGTATCAGATGGTGACTTTCTCGATTTTCCAATTCCAAAGCATACGATTAATACGATTGTAAGTTCATTTGCATTTCATCACTTGACCGATGACGAGAAAGATCAGGCCATTGAGAGCTATAGCCGTCTGCTCCCGTTTAATGGTAGAATAGTGTTTGCAGATACACTTTTTGACAGTGAACTTGAGAAGAAAAAGGTGCATCGCTGGGCAAATATGAATGGATATACCCACCTGCTTAAGGATTTGCGCACAGAATATTATCCGCTGCGCGGAACGCTCTACACTGCATTTCGCAAGCACCACTTTGTGCCCTGTTTTAAGCAATTAAACCGATTCGCATGGCTGATTGTCGCCGAAAAAAAAGAATGAGTCTCAGGAGGATCCAGTTGTGACATTAGGAATCATCGGAGCGATGGAAGAAGAAGTCGCACTACTTAAAGAACGCATGGACGGAGTCGAGCAGAATGAAATTGCCGGCTGTCGTTTTTATAAAGGACTACTTAACGGAACGGAGGCAGTTCTGCTGCAGTCCGGTATTGGCAAGGTGAGTGCAGCACTCGGCACAACACTGCTCATTGATCACTATCATCCGACCGCAGTCATCAATACAGGATCGGCGGGCGGAACGGATATTAACCTTAACATTGGCGATGTCGTGATCTCCTCATCAGTCGTTCATCATGATGCTGATGCAACTGCCTTCGGCTATGCGGCGGGACAAATTCCAGGCATGCCGCCTGAATTTCAACCGAATAGTAAATTAGTCAAGGCAGCGCTTGCCGCTTCTGCTGCTGTTCGTTTAGGGCATCAGATTGTTGAGGGGCAGATCGGTTCTGGAGACTCATTTATGGCTGATCCTGAGCGCATTCACAATGTTAAAGCAACCTTTCCGCAATTAAAAGCTGTCGAGATGGAGGCAGCAGCAATTGCTCAAGTGTGCTATCAGTTCGGTGTACCGTTTCTAATCATTCGATCACTCTCGGATATTGCCGGCAAGGATTCTAATCTCTCGTTTGACCAATTTTTAAAGACCGCCGCGAAGCATTCGGCTGAATTCACGCTTTCAATTATTAAGGAGCTGGCATAATATGACTGTTAGCAAGAAGATAAATGCACAGAGCATTCACTCTTGGCCTACCGAAGTAAATACATCATATGCTCCGGCTGCCAACTGTTGTCCGTGCGGCTGGGATGTAAAGAACGACCGTGTCGAAGCAAAGAAAATGGTAAAAAAAATGTTGGTTTACAAGGCTGGTTGAAAGAAATCTGTGCTTGATCCTGACCTTGTGACCCGAAGATAGGGAGAGTAGGTTATGGCAGTGTTCGAAAGTGTTCATGAACTGGTAGGCAAGACGCCGCTGGTCGGACTGCATGCATTTCCGTTACCGGACGGGGTGCGGCTCTATGCAAAATGCGAGTATTTTAATCCCGGGGGCAGCGTGAAGGATCGTTTAGGCGAAAAGCTGATCCGAGAAGCGTTACGGACCGGGAAACTTAAACCGGGCGGAACCTTGATTGAACCTACGGCAGGAAATACAGGTATCGGTCTGGCGCTTGCTGCTGTGGGGAAAGGAATTAACGTCATTTTCTGCGTTCCTGAAAAGTTCAGTGCGGAAAAACAGATTCTGATGAAAGCGCTCGGTGCGCGTATTGTTCAGACACCGACCGATCAGGGAATGACCGGTGCTGTCGCAAAGGCACGTGAGCTTGAGCGCTCAATTGCAGGAGGCTATTGCCCAAATCAGTTTGCCAATCCAGACAACCCGAGTGCTTACTTCGAAACGCTTGGACCTGAGATTTGGAACGACCTGAATGGGAAAGTGGATGTGCTTGTTGCCGGAGCAGGAACCGGTGGGACATTTACAGGAACAGCGGACTATTTGAAAATGAAAAATCCTGATGTGAAAACAATCGTCGTCGAACCCGAGGGATCCATTTTGAACGGAGGCAAGCCTGCAGCGCATCGTACGGAGGGCATTGGAATGGAGTTTATTCCTTCTTTCGTTAAAACCAAGTATTTTGATGAAATTTATACAGTTAGCGATGAGGATGCTTTTCGACGACTTAAGGAAGCGGCACAACTGGAAGGTTTACTGATTGGAAGTTCCTCAGGATCAGCATTACACGCAGCTTTGCTGGAGGCCGAAAAATCAGAATCAGGAACAAACATTGTCGTCATTTTTCCCGACTCCAGCGAACGTTATTTCAGCGAACACATTTACGATTAATCATATACTTAGAAAAGAAACCGGAGGGTTTACGTATGAGACCAAAGACACAAGTGATTCACGCAGGCATTTTTGGAGATGAGTCTACGGGCAGTGTTACTGTCCCGATTTACCAAACAAGTACTTATAAACAAGAAGAAGTAGGAAAAACAAAAGGTTATGATTATTCGCGTTCCGGAAACCCGACACGGCATGCACTTGAAGTCTTGATTCAAGAGTTGGAGCATGGGAAAGCAGGATTTGCGTTCGGATCAGGTATGGCAGCTATATCTTCAGTACTCATGCTTTTAAACAGCGGTGACCATCTCATAATTACGGATGATGTATATGGCGGGACATTCCGCGTCATTGATAAGGTATTTAAAAGGTTAGGTATTTCTGCAACATTCGTTGATACGAGCATCCCGGAAAACATTGAAAAAGCAATTACTGATAAGACAAAAGCCCTTTATCTTGAAACGCCTACTAATCCATTGCTGAAGGTGACGGATATTCGCAAAGCAGCGGAAATCGCTCATCAGCATGATCTGTTATTAATTGTTGACAATACCTTTGCAACACCCTATTGGCAGCATCCTTTGGACCTCGGAGCCGATGTTGTTCTGCACAGCGCTACAAAATACATTGGCGGTCATAGTGATGTTGTTGCGGGATTGGTTGCAGTGGCGTCTGACGAACTGGCTGAACGACTCTATTTTGTTCAAAACTCAGTTGGTGCTGTACCCGGTCCACAAGATGCCTGGCTGCTCGTAAGAGGGATTAAAACACTTGGCCTGAGGATGGAGCAGATTGAAAAGAATGCAAATCAGATTGCAAAGTTTCTTCAATCACATCCGAAAGTCAAAAAGGTTTATTATCCGGGACTTGAGACTCATCCGGGTCATGCACTTGCTGCAAAGCAGGCGTCAGGGTTTGGTGGCATGATTTCATTTGATGTTGGAGATGAGGCAGCGGTAAATCAAATACTTGCTAAAACGCATTACTTTACATTGGCGGAAAGTTTAGGCGCGGTCGAAAGCTTAATTTCTGTTCCGGCAAAAATGACGCACGCTTCGATTCCTAAGCCGCGTCGTGATGAACTGGGTATTACCGATGGATTAATCCGTCTCTCCGTCGGCATCGAGGATATTGAGGATCTGATCGAGGATTTAGAGCAAGCACTAAACTGAGAGCACATTTGCTCCAAAGCAATGCTCTCTATTCTTCGCAGAACATTGTCTTGCTTTTGTCAGAAACTACCTGAACTTCTCGTTTTCATCTCATGTTATAGTAATCTAGTGACGGAGGGATGAACATGGAAGAACAGCAGAAAATGATTCAAGACAAAATGATCGATTGCCGGAGGATCGGCATGCTGTGCTTGTTTCTCAGCACGTTTCTCTATAGCGGAACATTGATTCCGAGCTACAGCGAGATTGAATGGAAGCTTGAACTTCTCGCCGGCTCTAGTTTTCTATTCTTGGTATTCTCATTCTTTTTCTACTGGAGATCGTCTAAACTGAAAGAACAATTATAATGCAGTGCACTATCCGAACTGCTGAACGATCTAATTTGATCGCTCAGCGGTTTTTTCTTATAGGGAGTCAGGAGGAGTTTTACGTTCAGACTGAGATAAATTCAGACCTTGGCAGGAGACAGATACCATTCAGCAGTCTGGCGAAACGGATCAAAGTAAAAGATAAAATAAGGTTATTGATAAGAAATGCTTAGGGGGGCAATGAAATGATCCGTTTTCATATTCATAAATTGGCTGTAACTCTGGAATGGAAGTCGCTGAAGGTTGATCATGCGGTGAAGGCAGCAAGACATTGTCTGCGTATGGACAAAGCACACGAGATCATTCTGGATCGGCAGTGCGGCGGCACCTTTCTACTCTGAGGATTCTAAATGACCTGCTGGCGATAAAAAAACAGCAAGGAGAGGACGCAGGATGATCTCCTTACTGCTGATTTGATTGATGATTGGATTTATCAATCGGAATTTTTAATTTCAAATTGCATGTAATTTTTCGGTGTTTCATATTCATATATGTCCACGTCTTTAATACGTGAGAAAGGACTTCCCTTTTTTATCGTTTTCACAAATTGCTGAATATCTGATTTTTCACCTTCAGCAGCAATTTCGACACTGCCATCGTCACGATTGCGCACCCAACCGGATATTCGATAAACATTGGCAGTCTGCCACGTGAAATAGCGGAAGCCGACAGCTTGTACTCTTCCCTTGACCATCATGTGTACGCTTTTGATTTCTTCCGGCTCGCCCATCAGGTGCAAGCCTCTTGTTTTATGCGATTCGTTCATCATAATTCCTCGATTCTGATCCTTATTCTGAACTATCCTAGTTTAAGTGTACCATTGAATCGAGTATTCGTGTGTGTGAATGCTCTTTGTTTATTTGTTTTGTGTTGAGTCAATGGTTCGGGTTTCGATAGATTTCGTGGAACAGCTTCATTAACGCACGTTTTTCTATACGTGATACATAGCTGCGGGAGATCGCTAATTTTTTTGCAATTTCCCTTTGCGTCAGTTCATCCTGGTTATTAAGTCCAAATCGATCAATGATGACTTCGCGTTCACGAGGATCGAGAATATGCAAAGCCCCATAGATCTTTTTCGTTTCAAGATTAAGTGATATTTCATCAACAACATCTTTATTTCTGGATTTCAAAATATCAATTAAGCTGATTGTGTTTCCTTCCTTGTCTTGCCCAATCGGATCATTTAACGATACATCTTTTTTCGTCTTCTTTAATCCTCGAAGATGCATGAGTATCTGATTTTCGATACAGCGGGCGGCGTATGTTGCCAATTTGGTTCCTTTACCGCTTGAATAGCTATTGATGGCTTTTATTAATCCAATCGAACCAATGGATATCAAGTCATCTGTGTCTTCTTTGGTATTATCAAATTTTTTTACAATATGTGCGACAAGCCGTAGATTGTGCTCAATCAGCTTATTGCGTGCCTCCTCATCACCTTGGGCCATCAGCTCAAGGCATTTGGCCTCCTCTTCCTCAGAAAGCGGTTGTGGAAAGGCATTGTTTTTTACATAAGATACGAGCAACCAGACATTCTTAAATAAATAGGCAACGCCACCGACAATTGACAGCATGACTTTTCACTCCTCCGGGAGATGTGATTTTTCTTCGCTGTCTTTTAGTCTATGGGCAGTTGCCATGTCCTGTGTCTGTCCGACTGGAAAAAAGGCCAAAGGAATTTTTCATTTCGTTAATAAATATGGGGCCAAATTAAAAGATTGTGCAGATCATGGCTATCACGAGCTCAGCTTGTCTGCTTCGTATGTTTGCTCAAGCTGCGGCGATCGATCTCTGCCTCAATTAATTGAATAAAATCCTCGCTTAATTTATATTGCTTTGCCTTTGTATAAGATTCAATAAGTAAAGCATCAGAAAGTTTGTCCATTGTCAACCGTTACCGGTTTCTCATCTCCTTTCCGTTCGACCATTAGTCTCATAAGATTTAACTCAAATCATTGATAAATAAGGGATTATGTTTCGGTATTGATTGTCGGTTATCAAATGACCGAGATCAACAGCTCACCGCAAACTTAATCTGTATGTCAACCGTTACCAGATCATTTGATGGCTTTAATGAGTCGATTAAAATTCATAAGTTCACTCTAACATGTTCCTTGTTCCGTAACAATTCGATCTTTATCCACAACAATAGTGGATAAGCTGTGCATTTCGTGTGGGTAACATGATGAAAATGTAGGCATTAGTCGGTGAATAATGTGGACAAAATTATCCACAAAATAATTGTTGTCAGCTTTTGTCGAAATATTTAGGATCTAATTTGCCGATGTTAGTCATAGAATGATCAATTATCCTATTTTTATTAGAATAATATTCCAAATGATAGGTGAGTGAATGGAAAACACATGAATAAGTTGCTTATGAATGGAACATTTATGATTTAGGACTTGGTAAAATCGGCAACTTGTGGGAAAATGAGATCAGAATATGAGGTGGCTAATTCAGTGTTGAGAAAATTTTTGCCTGAGGAACATGTAGAAACAATTTTAGATATCAAGCCGGATAAGCTGAAACAGAGAGGAATCAAAGCACTAGTCACGGATCTGGACAATACACTTATTGCCTGGAATGAAAGCGACGTAACTCCGCAACTGGTACGTTGGTTTTCATCACTGGAAAAAGCGGGAATTTCGGTTATGATTCTGTCAAACAATAGTGAGAAACGGGTCAAGCTGTTCTCAAATTCCGCCGGCGTTTCGTATATTTACAGGGCGCGAAAACCGCTCCCTTTTGCATTCAGACGCGCGATGAAAATCATGAATGTGACAAGAGACCAGATGGTTGTTGTCGGGGATCAATTGATGACGGATGTTTGGGGCGGCAATCAAGTGGGTGCACACACAATTTTAGTAACGCCTATTGCTTCTACTGATGGTTGGGCAACCAAAATGAATCGTCATTTGGAGCGCTTTATTTTTTCGCTAATGAGGCGCAAAGGCTGGCTCAAATGGGAGGAATGAGACGTGAGTGAACTTTTTTGTGCAGGCTGCGGTGTGAAGATTCAAACAACAGAGCCAGATGAACTCGGCTATGCACCGAGCAGTGCACTTCAGCATGAACCAGTTGTCTGTCAGCGCTGCTTTCGGTTAACTCATTATAATGAAATTCAAGATGTTTCATTGAATGGAGACGACTTTTTGAACATGCTTTCTCGCATTGCTGAGAAGGATGCACTTGTCGTTTATTTGGTTGATCTCTTCGATATTGCCGGAAGCTGGGTCACTGGTCTGCAGCGCTTTGTCGGCCATAATCCGGTACTTCTTGTCGGAAATAAGCATGATTTATTTCCAAAATCAACGAATCCGAATAAATTAACCAGCTGGATGCGGCGTTCTGCGCATGAGCAAGGATTAAAGCCGGTGGATGTACTTTTAATGAGCGCAGGAAAGAATCATGGACTGGACGAAGTCGCTTCAAACATTGACTACTATCGCAACGGGCGTGACGTTTACGTTGTCGGTGCGACAAATGTAGGCAAGTCGACTTTTATTAATCACTTGATTCAAAATCTTGGTTCCGGGGATTCGGCGATTACGACATCGAGATTTCCTGGAACAACCTTGGACTTTATAGAGATTCCGCTGGATGACGGCTGCAGTCTCTACGATACCCCTGGAGTTGTTAACGATCATCAAGTCGCACATTTTGTGGACGCGCGTGATTATAAGAATGTGATGCCGGCTAAAGAAGTGAAGCCGAAGGTCTATCAGCTCAACGAAAATCAGACCCTATTCCTAGGCGGCATTGCGCGTATTGATTACATTGCTCCGGGCAGAAGATCTCTGATTGTCTATTGCGCCGGTTCACTTCCTATCCATCGGACAAAGACAGAGCAAGCAGATGATTTATATGAAAGACAATTTGGACATCTGCTGGCTCCGCCTAGTGAGGGAACAGAGCTTCCAGCCATGACACGTTATGATTTTCGTACCGACGACTTTGATTCCGATGTCGTTTTTTCCGGACTAGGGTGGATCACGATTAAGGGCAAAGGAGCCAGAGTCTCTGCCTACGCTCCGAAAGGGATTGGCGTATCCTTGCGTGAGTCGGTCATAAAGGGGTAAGCGAAAATGAATGATACGTATGGTCTGATCGGAGCACCGGTTACGCACAGCCTTTCACCGGCCATGCATAACTATTGGTTCAAGCAATATGATATTTCCGCGCATTATCAGACACATTTGGTTGAACTGGAAAACTTGGATCAGGCGGTTTCTCGACTAAAAAAATCAGGTATTAAGGGATTTAACGTCACATACCCGTTAAAAACAGCGATTCTGCCTCTGCTTGACACTGTGGATGAGGCTGCCAAGGAGATCGGGGCGGTGAACACCGTTGTTTGCTCAGATGATCGGCTAATCGGGTATAATACAGATGGAGCCGGTTTTCTTGAGGGATTGAAACAGCACTTTCCGGAATTGTCCGGTCAGCATCCGTCCATTCTCATAATTGGTGCTGGAGGAGCTGCACGGTCAGTCGCTTTGACACTAGCAAGGGCAATCGGCACGCGTGTTGATATCGCTAATCGAACATTTGATAAGGCGGTTAAGCTGAGCACTGCGTGTAGCGTATATGCGCAATCCGTGCCGCTGACCTTTAAACAGGCTGAGCTGCAACTGGATCGCTATAAAGTGGTGATCAATACAACACCGATTGGTTTCGATATACATGAGAATCATCCGTTCATTTGCTTAGATGGAGCACGAAGCGATACGCTTTTCGCGGATCTCATCTATCAGCCGAGAAGGACAGCGTTTCTTCAAGATGCAGAACACCACGGCTACTCTGTGATGAACGGCTTGCCAATGCTGGTCTATCAAGGTGCACTTGCCTTTGAAAAATGGAACGGATTCGTCCCTGAGACGAAAAAAATGGAAGAACATCTCATTCATAAGTATTTGAATTGAGTGAATAATGGAGGAATAAAAAAAGTATGCTGAGCAATAATCAACGAAAGTTTTTAAAAAAGCTTGCCCACCCGCTTAAACCGATTTTTCAAGTTGGGAAAACTGGTGTACATGATCAATTCATAGATGAAATTGATCATGTACTTGAGAAACGCGAACTCATTAAAGTACAATTTTTGCAAAATACATTTGAAGATCCTGCTGAAGCAGGCAGCGAAATAAGCCAGCGCACCGATTCAGAACTTGTTCAGGTGATCGGCCATACGGCGGTTCTTTATCGGCCGTCTAAAGAGCACAAGCGGATCGACATTCCGAACAAGTAGGATGCCGCCCAGATGAATAAAAGAATTGGTATATTCGGCGGCACATTCGATCCGCCGCATCTAATGCACTTATTGATTGCCGAGGAGGCACTCGAAGCATGCGAACTGGATCAGGTTTGGTTTTTACCAAGCTATCAACCGCCGCATGTTCATGAGAAAAAGGCGCGTGCCAGTGCTAAGCAGCGGGCAGATATGGTGCGGCTGTCAATCATGGATAACGAACAATTTGCTGTTTGCACAGCAGAACTTGAGCGAAAGGGAAAGTCTTATACCGTGGATACATTTCGCGGTTTGAAGAAAACTTATCCTGATGATGATTTTTACTTCATTCTCGGTGCAGATATGGTGGATGATCTTCCGACGTGGCATCAAGTTGATGAATTGTGCAGACTGACCTCTTTTATTGCTTTTAAGCGGCCAGGCTATCCTGAGGCCCATCCTGATTTTGCCGATGTACACTACATTGATATGCCGAAAGTGGACTTATCCTCGAGTTTCTTACGCGAACGATTGAAGTCAGGGCGGTCATGCCGCTACTTTATTAAGGATGCAGTCATAAACTACATAAAGGAGCGAGGACTTTATGAAGATTGATGAGGCAAAGAAGACAATTAAAGAGATTCTTCCCGAAAAACGCTATATACATTCCGTTGGTGTTTCGCAAACAGCAGGAGAACTTGCAAAAAAATACGGCGGTGATGAGGAGAAAGCGCGTTTAGCCGGAATGTTGCACGACATTGTCAAATATTTCTCGGATGATGAATTGAAATCAATGATTTTGCGCAAACCAGGAACGTGGAGCGATTGTCTCAAGTATTCGGACAAATTGTGGCACGCGCCAGCCGGAGCCATTTATGTACAAGAACAGTATGGCGTTAACGATTCCGATCTTTTAAATGCGATGATTTATCATACGACGGGGCGCAAGCAGATGACCCTTTTGGAGAAAATTATCTTTCTGGCCGATTACATTGAACCGAATCGTGATTTTCCAGGAGTTGATGAGGTTAGGGAAGCTGCAAAACAAGACTTGGATCATGCTGTTCTCCTGGAATTACAGAAGACCATTACACATCTACTGAGTAAACAGCAAAGTGTCTATCCGAAGACCTTTGAAGCATATAATGATCTCGTACAGGAACAAATAAACTAAAAATCAATGAGGTGACTGAATGAATAGTGAAGAATGGGTTAAATATCTCGCGGAAACAGCGGATGACAAAAAGGCTCAGGATCTTGTCATTTTAAAAATGCAGGGAATCTCAATTATGGCGGATTACTTTATTATCTGTCATGGTGATTCTGACAAACAAGTACAAGCCATTTCAATGGCGCTTCGAAAAGCTGCACTGGAAAACGGCATTGAGGTTCACCGAATGGAGGGTTATGATCAGGCTCGATGGGTACTGATTGATCTTGGTGACGTCATTGCTCATGTCTTCCATAGAGATGAACGCGATTACTATCAATTGGAAAAATTATGGGGAGACGCCCCGTTATATACATTAGAAAAAAAGCCTTCGTAAACTAAAATTAACGTGGAGATACTGTCTCCACATTTTCTTTTACATAATTATTTAAAGAAGCATGTTGTTCAAAGCTAAAATGACCACATGAATTGGAATGAGGAGGAGAGCATTGAAAGCGATACTGCTCGGCGTGTCTGCTGCTTTTTTCTTCGCAGCCGCCTTTATTTTCAACCATTCGATGGAGCTGTCCGGGGGAAGCTGGATATGGAGCGGCGCCTTGCGTTATTTTTTCATGCTTCCATTCCTTGCACTGCTTGTCCTTTTGCGCGGCAACTTTATGCAAGTGCTGCGTGAGATGAAATCAGATTGGGTGCGCTGGGTCGTATGGAGCTCTGTTGGTTTTGGTATGTTTTATGCACCGCTTTGTTTTTCGGCAAGCTTTGCGCCAGGATGGCTGATCGCCGGAACCTGGCAGTTTACGATTATTGCCGGTTCTTTGCTTGCTCCTTTGTTTTATGAGACGGTACAGACGACAGCAGGAGTGATCCGTGTAAGAGGACGCATTCCGATTAAAGGTCTTTTTTTGTCTCTGATTATTTTAATTGGTATTATGCTTCTTCAAGTGGAGCAGACGAGCGGTCTTTCTGCAAGTACTGCGCTTTTGGCTGTTGTTCCGGTTGTCATTGCTGCTTTTGCTTATCCTCTTGGCAATCGAAAAATGATGGATGTGTGCGGCGATCGGCTTGATACTTATCAGCGTGTTTTCGGTATGACACTGGCGAGCATGCCGTTTTGGCTGATCCTTGCGGTATATGGCGCGGTATCAGTTGGCAGACCAAGCCAAACTCAAGTTATTCAATCATTAATTGTTGCGATCAGTTCAGGAGTTATCGCGACGATCCTTTTCTTTTCAGCAACTGATCTTGTACGCGGGAACATGCAGCAATTAGCGGCCGTTGAAGCGACACAATCAATGGAGGTATTGTTTACCGTACTCGGTGAACTTGTCCTTTTATCAGCACCTTTGCCGTCGCTTATTTCATGGCTTGGTATGCTGGTTATTATGGCAGGTATGATCCTGCACAGCCTATTTTCAAGGCCTTCGGATGTGCCGATGCAGGCGGCAGAGGCACATGAATAAACGAAAAGATCTGAACCGATCATTCATCGCTGAACGTTGGTTTGGATCTTTTTTGCTGTGACTGCTGATGAATCAAAGAGCTGCTCAAAAGTACGGAACATGTTGGCCTAACTTAATTTTTTTTAAAAGAAGGAAATGTGATCGCAGTGGAGAAGTAATTATTATTGGTCTCAAGTTAGCTCTTCTCTCCCTCAAATGTTTCATTCACTGCTGCTTTATCTTCAATAAATTTTTTCTGCGTTTCTGTGAACAGCTTTTCAAAAACATCCTGATACCCTTGTTCTAAAATATCTAAGCCAACACCCGTTACACCACCTTTTACCGTCACTTTTTTCTGCAATTCTTCAAGCGTATAGGTTTGCTCCTCAAAAAGTTTGCCCAGCCCTTCAATCATTTCTGTCGTTAGCTGCGTCGCCTGCTTTCTGGAGAGTGATGTCGCACTTACGGCTCCGTCGATCATTTTTTGCAGTAAAAAAGAAAGAAACGCAGGTCCGCAGCTGGACAGGTCTGAAGCAGCTCGTATATTCTCTTCATCAATTTCGATCGGATGAGAAAATTGAGAGAGAATAGCCCAAAGTTTGTTTTTCGAAAGATCGGTCATACTTGATCCGAACGTGACAAGTGAACTGCCCGAAAGGCTTTGATTGACAATGCTGGGAATAACACGTGCTACTTGGCAGGGAATCATCTGTTCGAGCTGATTCACGGAAATCGGGCTCGTGATTGAGACGGCGATCTGACCCGGATGCCAAGATCCGCGTAATGATTCCAGTAAGGTGTAAAACTGGCCGGGTTTTACACAAAGGAACACAATATCTGCATTTTGGAGAACGTTAATTGGCGATTCGCTGACCGACAATCGGTGGTGCTTTTCTGCCAGATCTAAGGCTTTCTTTTTTGTTCGATTCATCACGGTAATAAATTTAGGCTTTATCGCCTTGCTTTTTACCAGCGCGTCGACAAGCAGCGCGCCCATATTCCCTGTTCCAATCATGCCGATCCTCATTTTTCTCCACCCCAATATCTCTTCAGTGTATCCTTATTGAACCTATGTATTGAGCCGACGGAATATGACTGACACCAACTATAACTGGGAGGAATTGGTTTGAGTATACGATGGATGAAAAAGAAAATAGGACTGATCGTCTTAGCCGTTGCGGTACTGCTTGTACTTTGGTTTTTTTACCAGCACCAAGCAAAAAACGAAACTGAAGCGGAGCTAGAGAAAAGCGAACAATTATTATCCGGATCGGCGGATTCAAAGAGTCAGGCCGTCGAAAAAACCAAGCAAGAGCCTGAACGGGTTGAAGAATTCATTATTGATGTAAAAGGGGCAGTGCGCGAACCAGGCATCTACCATGTCCAAACGACGGACCGAGTGATCGATGCAATTGAGCAGGCAGGAGGATTCAGTAAGCAGGCGGACCGTGACAAAGTTAATCTGGCTCAGAAGCTCACTGACGAGATGGTCATTTATGTTCCGAAGCAAGGAGAAAAAGAGCCGAATGTCTTGGTGGAATCGACCGGGAATGTGACGGAAAAGCAGGAAAGCGGGGAAATGGTTCATGTGAATACAGCTGATGAACAGACGATGCAGAATCTCCCGGGAGTGGGACCAGCAAAAGCTAAAGCAATTATTCACTATCGCGAGGAACATGGTCCTTTTAAGAGTGTTGATGAATTGACCAATGTTTCCGGTATTGGCGACAAGTCGCTTGAAAAAATGAAACCGAATATATCGCTTCAATGAACAAACATTTGATAAATGTCTCAGCGGAGAATGGGCAGATTCTGATACAATAGGGACAGGCTATTAATTCAGGAGGATGTTAACGGATGGAGAGACTTTCTTGGGATCAATATTTTATGGCACAAAGCCATTTGCTTGCGTCGCGGAGTACATGCACGAGGCTGGTTGTCGGAGCGACCATTGTACGCGACAAGAGAATTATTGCCGGCGGTTATAATGGCTCGATTGCCGGCGGCGCGCATTGTACGGATGAGGGATGTTATATGATCGACGGGCATTGTGCACGTACCATTCACGCGGAAATGAACGCGATTTTACAGTGCGCGAAATTCGGTGAACGGACAGAAGATGCGGAAATTTATGTGACGCATTATCCATGTGTCCAGTGCTGTAAAGCGATTATTCAAGCAGGAATAAAAAGCGTTTACTTTGCAAAGGATTACAAAAATCATCCTTATGCGAAGGAACTGTTTGAGGCAGCTCATGTAACGGTTAAAAAAGTGCCTTTTGACAATTTTATTGAACTGAAGGTGGCAAAGAAAGAAGAAATCCGATGATCGGAGGGATCTGACTTTGTTCAGTGTTGAACTTTATATCGTAATCTTGAGAAAGCTGGGTCGAGATGCCGGTTTCCGGTAAATGGCATTTACTTGCGGTGTCGGGATGTCTGGCAGCATGGACATTTCTAAGTGCGAATCCAATCGTTCCAGCAGCTCTGTTTATCGCATATGAACTTTACCTAATTGCTTTGAGAAAGTATCAACTTTTCGGTATTCTTCTGCTCATCTTTTTGATCATAAAAATTGATCTCGTCTTTTTTCAAAAGAATGATACCGTTTTGTCGGATCGCCAGCAAGTTTTGCATGGCAGGATTACTGACCTTCCTCAATTTGATGGTGATCGCCTTCATTTCAAGATGAAGACGAATCAAGGCGAGTCTATTATGGTTGATGTAAGGCTTGCGACGAAGGAACAAAAGCGTTTATTGATACGTGAATTGAAAACCGGCATGAAGTGCCGAGTGACGGGAAAACTTGAAAGACCTGAACAGCCCAGTAATTTTCATGCCTTTAATCAGCGTTTGTACCTTGAGAGGCATCACATTTTTTGGCGGATGAAGGCTGCTCAGATTCCCAGCTACAGTGATACTGATCTGTCGATTCTCGATTGGCTTCGACGCATTCGCCAAAATCAGGTCACATTTATTTCTGCACACTTTACATCAACAACTGCAGAGATGATGAATGCCTTGCTGCTGGGAACAGATGATCAGATGGATGCCGATTTGTCGGATGCTTATAGGATGTTTGGCCTCGTTCATCTGCTTGTTGTTTCAGGTATGCATGTCGCTGTGGTGTTCGGCACTTTATTCTATCTGCTCAGGCGAATAGGCATGGTACGCGAACATGCTTCATTGCTGATTCTTATACTGCTTCCCATGTATGTTGTGATCACAGGCGCTGAGCCGTCAATCGTGCGTTCCGGAATAACGGCTGGCTGTGTACTGCTTTTCACATTAATGAAGAAGCGGAAACTGCCCGTTTCCGACTCGATCTCCATTGCATGTTTGCTGATGGTTTTTTATGATCCAAGTGTCGTGTATGATTTAGGCTTTCAGCTTTCTTTCACAGTTACCTTTGTCGTTTTAATTGCCGGTCCAATGGTTATCCGATCGTATCAATCGCCTATGCTGCGCATGATTGTTCTCTCGTTGATTTGCGAACTCGCGACTTTTCCGATTATTGTGCCGAACTTCTATCAGCTTTCTCTTGCGGGCATTCTGCTCAGCATCTTTTTCGTTCCATTCATTACCTTTGTTATTTTGCCTCTCTGTGCCGTTGGTTATTTCATCACATTATTGTTCTCCGATCTTTCCGGATTTTTTTCATATACTGTAGATACTCTTCTTTTTGTTCCTCACCAATTTTTACTCTATTTGTCACGTCATATGCCTATGCAATTAACCTATGGCGCATTATCCGGCTGGCAAATCGGAATATCCGTGGTTTTAATTTTCATAACCCTCATTGTCTGGGAGTATTTCCGCTCGATTCAATCGGTTTTCGCACTGCTTGTTCCATTTTTTCTTATTTATGGAATGGTATGGACTACCGATCAGCTGGATACCCGCGGTTCCGTCACCTTTCTTGATGTCGGGCAAGGGGATAGTATTTTGATTCGATTGCCTCATAACGGAGGCAATGTACTGATTGATACCGGAGGAACGATTGAATTTGGACAAGAAAAATGGCGTGAGCGCAACCGACCGTTCGAAGTCGGAAGAGATGTCGTTTTGCGCGAACTGCTCGCTTTGAGAGCCACTCACCTTGAGGCTCTCGTATTAACACATCGCGATGCCGACCATGTCGAAGGATTGAAAGGAATCGCTGGGAAAATAGCGATTCATCAATTGCTGATCAGTCCGTATCATAACCCAAACGCCAAGGATCGTGCCCTTTTCGAATTGATGGTACATGATGGGACGACGATTAATGATCTTCATTCGGGTATGACAATGAAAATGGGGAATGCCGCGTTTCATGTGCTTTCGCCAAGTAGACAATCAAAGGAGAGCAATGATAATTCAGTTGTTTTTCATGTAACGTTAGGAGGCAAGGAGTGGATATTTACCGGTGACCTAAGCCAAACTGGTGAAAAAGAGCTGCTTGAACGTTATCCGCATATAGATGCTGATGTGCTCAAGCTCGGTCATCATGGCAGCCGAACGTCGACATCTGAGGAATGGCTCACTCATCTTAGTCCGACGGTCGGAATTATTTCAAGCGGAAAAGGGAATCGTTATGGACATCCTCACCAAGAGGTCATTGAGAAGCTGAGTGAACACAGTGTCCGTGTACTGCGTACAGATCAATTGGGGGCAATCCGGTTCTGGTTTAATCAACAACAAGTGATCATTTGGGAACATGCCGGTTCACCATAATTTACCCTGATTACCACCTTTTTTATTTGAAAGTTGTCCGCTGTCACCCATACTTTTTTCGCTCATAGGATAACCTAGAGAGAGTAATGTATATCGCCTGACAAGCGTTGTCCTAGGTTTCGTTTGTCGGCGTTCATATATATTTAGAAAGCGGCTTTCAGCCGCTTTCTTTTTACGTTCGGAAAGAAAACAATGCGTATCGCGGTCTTTCAATCAAAGGCCGTGTAAAAGAAGAAGCTTGTCAATAGGGCAACCGGACGGTAAAGTAAAGATATGCGAGCGTCACTTCTCAAGCTCCGGATAATTCGCAGACAAAGGATGATTACATAGATGGCAGTGCCTAAATCAGCAAACTTATCAATCAGCAAGCCCCTTGCACCGGTATATCTGTTGTTCGGGACACAGGATTTTCTCATCCAATTGATGAAGAGCAACATTACAAAAGAGGCACTAAACGACGAGGAACGTGATTTCAACTATTCAAGATATGATATGACTGAGGTCCCGCTTGAACATGCAGTAGAAGATGCGGAAACGATTCCGTTTTTCGGCGAAAAGAAAGTTGTAATCATGGATAATGCCTACTTTTTGACCGGTGAACGAACAAAAACGAAGATGGAACAAAAAATTGACCGTTTGGAACAATACATGGAACATCCCGCTGAAAGTACGGTGTTGATGGTTATCGCCCCTTATGAAAAATTGGACCGGCGAAAAAAAATTGTAAAGAAGCTTGAAAAAACAGCAGTTGTTTATGAACTGTCTCACTTAACGGATACGACGCTCTTCGCCATTCTTGAAAATGTTGCCGCTCAACATGGTGCAAGGTATACGAAGGCAGGACATGAACAGTTAATGGCTGCGATTGGTCCGCACCTTGGCCAGCTTGCTAATGAGGTTGGCAAATGCGCGCTTTATTGCGGCGCAGATCGACCGATTGATGCACAGGTGGTTGAGGAGATTGGGTCAAAATCGCTTGAAACAAATGTCTTTCTGCTTGTAAATCAAGTCATGCATAGAAAAACGGCCGAAGCATTGCAATTGCTTCATGAGCTTGTGCGAATGAAAGAGGAACCCTTGAAGCTGCTTGCCCTTTTGGAACGGCAGTTTCGTATTGTCTATCAGGCAGGATATTATCAGAAAGCAGGTTATACTCAGAATAATATTGCTGGTAAAATCGGTGTTCATCCCTACGCAGTAAAATTGGCATTGGAGCAGACACGGCTTTTTGATGCCCTAGTGCTGCAGCATGCGCTCGAAAAATGCTCGGAAACGGACTTTAAGATCAAGACAGGACAAGCAGATAAAGTGCTGGCGCTTGAGCTGTTAATCGTCGATATCTCTACGAAAACAGCTTAATAAACAACAAAAACGGCCTGCTTTTTCAAGCAAGCCGTTTTAATAAATAAAGAGACAGAAGAATTGGCGCAGGTGCACCTGCGCCAATTCTTCTGTCTGCACTAAAGTCTTGCTGAGCAAGAGTTTTAATAATCAGGCGTCTAAACCGTTCAATTTCTTGGACAGTCTTGATTTTTCATGAGCAGCTTTATTTTTATGGATCAAGCCTTTAGTTGCTGCTTTGTCGACCTTCTTCGTTGCAGCAACAAAAGCGACCTTTGCGCCTTCAACATCTTTTTCTTCAACCTTAGTGTTGAATGATTTAATCGCTGTGCGCATTGCGGATCTGTATTGCACATTGTGCTGACGGTTCGCTTCGCTCGTTTTTACACGTTTAATTGCTGATTTAATATTTGGCATTCGATTCACCTCCAAATCATGAATTCCCGGTCATCATACTAACTCCGCCGAAATAATCACGTTCCTATATAAATAAACGATAGGCTGATAAAGCCTCTATTCCTATGAGCAGAGATTCATTCTGACAAACTGTATTGTATCAAAGGCTACAGCCTTTTGCAATGAATGAATGAAAAAAGCACAAATGAACATCCTTTTAAAAGATATTAAATGTCGATCTACGCGACTTCATCATCTGCTCGTTAATTTTAGCAAAAGTAAAGGAGACTTTAACCTATGGGTAATTTGGACGTCAAACAGTTTGCGGTCCGTACTGACCTGGCGATTGAAGAAAGCGAGAAAAGGCCGGCAATACAAGGTCTGCACAGCGAAGAAAAAAAGGAATCCGGTATAAAAGTTACTTCGATGACTATTGATCGGCAGGCTGCTGCGGCAATGAATAAAAAACCGGGAACTTACTTGACCTTTGAGGCCCAGGAGCTTCGCTCGGCGGATACGGAAATTGAGGGGAAGATGGAGCGAGTGTTCGCTAAGTACTTTGCTCAATTTCTGAAGCAACTGTCTATCGCGGACGATGCAAGCTGTCTCCTTGTCGGCTTAGGAAATGGGAAGGTCACCCCTGATGCACTGGGGCCGAGTGTCGTGCAGAATGTCCTTGTTACTAAGCATCTGTTTGATCTTCAGCCGGAAAATGTCCAGCCCGGCTATCGTCCTGTCAGCGCCTTAACTCCTGGGGTAATGGGCGTGACCGGTATCGAGACAAGCGATATTATTCTTGGCGTCATTGAGAAAACAAAACCCGACTTTGTGATCGCAGTTGATGCGTTGGCGGCACGCGCGATTGAGCGGGTAAATACGACGATTCAAGTTGCTGACAGCGGAATTCATCCTGGTTCGGGAGTCGGCAACAATCGTAAAGAATTGAGTATGCAGACTTTAGGAATTCCGGTGATCGCAATTGGCGTACCGACTGTCGTTGATGCGGTAACGATAACGAGCGATTCACTTGATCTGCTTCTTCGCCACTTTGAACGGGAAATGAGCGATACAAAGCCATCTAAGTCGCTTGCGCCTTCTTGGATGTCTTTTGGAGAAAAAGTAGATTACAAAAAATTAAATTTGCCAAGTAAGGAGAAGCGTGCGGCATTCCTTGGCATGGTCGGCACGCTGAGCGAAGAAGAAAAAGCACAATTGATTCGCGAAGCGCTTGGGGCGAGCGGAACTCAGATGATGGTGACACCAAAAGAAGTTGACTTTTTTATTGAAAAAATGGGCAATGTGATCGCTGAAGGATTGAACGCAGCCCTGCATCATCAGGTGAATCAAAAGAATGTTGGACATTTTACACATTAATACATGATTTGCTGCGATCCGGCATAAGATGAAGCAACGAACAAAGGACAAGCCCTAAGGCGAAGGGAGCGGCGAACAAATGAAACGCTTTGTTATTGAATGTTTTGTCGTATTGTTGGTGCTTCTCATATGCGGACTTTACGGTGCGGTAACCGTTCGCGACGCGCAGCAGCCCCAGACGGCTGAAACAACGAGTACGGCTAGCCATGAACAACAAATTGTGATTCCTCAAAATAAATTGGATTCTTTACCAAATCCTGCGAAAAGTGAAGAGGTCAATGGTATCTCTGAACAAAAAGGATATTCGTTGTCCGATAAAGTGCAGCGGTTTTTCTTGTGGGGAGTCAGTGCGCTTGCAGCGTTTGTTGACGGCTTGATCCAAATCTTTGTTTCATGATAATAATCTGCATGCCGAACCGGTCGGGAATCCTGACCGGTTTTTCATTTTATCAGAAGCTTTGCCTCAAGAGAAACTCAGCTGATGTAAGCTTTTGGGTTCTTCATTGAAACGTTCCTTCGGGATTGATATAATCGAGATTAAGTGATGTTTTTTGGAAGCAGGAGGAACAATTATGTCAGAGAAACAAGGAACGCGTCAATCGCGGATCCGTAATTTTTCAATCATCGCTCATATCGATCATGGCAAGTCAACATTGGCCGATCGTATATTGGAAGCGACACAAGCGCTTACGCAAAGAGAAATGAAGGCGCAGACGCTAGACGCGATGGATCTTGAACGTGAACGCGGAATTACAATCAAGCTGAACGCGGTTGAATTAAATTATACAGCGCCAGACGGCGAGACGTACATCTTTCATTTAATCGACACGCCAGGGCATGTCGACTTTTCTTATGAAGTCTCACGAAGCCTTGCCGCATGCGAAGGTGCGCTGCTTGTTGTGGATGCAGCGCAAGGCGTTGAGGCGCAGACCTTGGCGAATGTCTATCTTGCTTTAGAAAACAACCTGGAGATTATCCCGGTTATTAATAAAATTGATCTGCCGAATGCCGACCCTGACCGAGTGAAACAGGAAATAGAAGATGTGATTGGTCTCGATGCATCCGATGCGGTCCTTGCGTCAGCAAAAACCGGGATTGGAACAGATGAAATTCTCGCTCAAATTATTGAAAAAATTCCTGCGCCGGCCGGTGATCCGGATGCGCCGCTTCAAGCGCTGATCTTTGACTCGCTCTATGATGCGTATCGCGGTGTTGTCGTGTATATCCGTGTCGTCGAAGGAACCGTTCGTGTCGGCGATCAAATTAAAATGATGGCGAACGGAAAAACATTCGAGGTACTGGAGGTCGGTGTTTCGACGCCGAAGATTGAAAATCGCGAAGAATTATCCGTTGGAGACGTTGGCTTCCTTACAGCTTCTATAAAGTCCGTTCATGATACGCAAGTGGGCGATACGGTGACGCATGCTGAGCACCCCGCGGACAAGCCACTGCCAGGCTATCGTAAGATGAACCCAATGGTGTACTGCGGACTGTATCCGATTGATACGGCTCGATATGAAGATCTGAGAGAGGCGCTCGGTCGACTTGAATTGAACGACTCCGCGTTGCAGTACGAACCGGAAACATCAGAAGCACTCGGTTTTGGCTTCCGTTGCGGATTTCTCGGATTGCTGCATATGGATATTGTTCAGGAACGATTGGAACGCGAATTCAACATTGATTTGATCGCGACAGCACCAAGTGTTATTTATAATGTTAAATTAACTGATGGCTCTAGTGTACGCGTGGGTAATCCATCGGAAATGCCGGAGCGCAAATACATAGCTGAGGTTGAAGAACCTTATGTCAAGGCAACAATAATGACACCGAATGACTACGTTGGTGCCATTATGGAGCTTTGTCAAAGAAAACGTGGGGAATTCCAAACAATGGAATATCTCGATGCCAATCGAACGAATGTGATTTATGATCTGCCGCTTTCTGAGATTATGTACGACTTTTTTGATATCCTTAAATCAAGCACGAAAGGCTACGCCTCGCTGGATTACGAGATGGACGGCTATCGCGTGAGTGATTTGTTGAAAATGGATATTTTGCTCAACGGTGAAAAAGTGGATGCGCTCTCGGTTGTCGTGCATCAAGAATTCGCTTATGACCGCGGCAAAACGATTGTTGAAAAGTTGAAAGAATTGATTCCGCGCCAGCAATTTGAAGTGCCGATTCAGGCGGCGATTGGTCAGAAGATCATTTCTCGATCAACGATCAAAGCCCTTCGAAAAAATGTGCTCGCTAAGTGCTACGGCGGCGATGTGTCACGTAAGCGCAAGCTGCTTGAGAAACAAAAAGCAGGCAAGAAACGGATGAAAGCGGTCGGCAGTGTCGAAGTACCGCAGGAAGCGTTCATGTCTGTGTTCCGGATGAGTCATGATGATTAACCGCCAGGTGCGACGCGGGGCATATATCCATATCCCCTTTTGCGACCACATTTGTTATTACTGCGATTTTAATAAGGTGTTTATGAAAAATCAGCCGGTTGACGATTACTTGGACGCACTCGCTTTGGAAATGCGGAGCTATGGAGCGGACGGGCTGCCTGAGACCATCTATATTGGCGGTGGCACACCGACCGCACTTAATGAAAAACAATTTGAACGGCTTTTTATTGATATTAAACACTATTTAATGAGTCCGTCGATTAAAGAATTTACGGTTGAAGCGAATCCGGAGAGCTTAAATGAAGCGAAACTGGAGATTATGAAACGATTTGGTGTCACTCGGCTCAGTGTCGGTGTCCAAACCTTTGACAATCACCTGCTGAAGAAAATCGGCAGGGCGCATGAAGCAAAAGATGCGGAGAATGCAATTCGGCTTGCACAAGAACATGGATTTGATAATATTACACTTGACTTGATGTTTGCACTGCCGGGACAGACTGAAACCGTTCTGCATGAGTCACTGGAACGCGCTTTAAGCCTTGGAACACCGCATATATCGATTTATTCGCTCCAGCTTGAGCCGAAAACTATTTTTTATAATCGAATGAAAAGCGGAAGTCTGAAGCTGCCCGGAGAAGATATTGAAGCCGACATGTACGGTCAAATTATCTTGGAGCTTGAGAAACATGGACTTCATCATTATGAGATCAGTAATTTTGCAAAGCCGGGTTATGAAGGTATTCATAATTCAATGTACTGGCACAATGAAGAATATTACGGTATTGGAGCGGGTGCACATGGGTATTGGAAGGGTGTTCGCTATGCCAATGCCGGCCCGGTGAAAAAGTATATTGAGCATGTTCGTGAACAAGGGAACGCGAGAGTCTCCGAGCATGAAGTAACAGTTACTGAGAAAATGGAGGAAGAAATGTTTCTCGGACTTCGTCTTATGAGAGGCGTCAGTATCGAACACTTCAATGAAAAATTCGGTCGACCGATTGAGCAAATATATGGCAAAGAAATAGAACAATTAAAGGCACAGGGCCTGCTTCATGAGCGGGACGACCGGCTCGCATTGACTCAAAAAGGTGTTTTTTTAGGAAACAATGTTTTTGAAGCCTTTTTAATTTCTTAAGAATGTCCTAAAACATTTGACAAACAGGAACGAAGTTGGTAAATTTTAATGTAGAATTAGCACTCAGGAAGAACGAGTGCTAACAGAGGTGATCCATGAGATGTTAACTGATCGTCAATTGTTTTTGCTGCAATTATTGGTTAATGACTATGTTGTCTCTGCAGAGCCGGTCGGTTCGCGATCCATTGCTAAGAGGGAAGATGTCACATTCAGCCCGGCAACGATCAGAAACGAACTGGCAGATCTGGAAGAGATGGGTTATCTTGAGAAAACACATCTCTCCTCCGGGAGAGTGCCGTCGGAAAAGGGTTATCGTTTTTATGTTGATCATTTGTTGTCGCCGGTCTTGCTTTCCGATGACGAGCTTGGAAATATACGTCATGCCTATCATGAGAGACTTTCCGAGACCGAGGAACTGATTCGTGTGACGGCTAAGATTCTTTCCGAATTCACGAATTACACGGCGATCATGCTTGGTCCCGAACTTTTGGAAATGAAGCTGAAACACATTCAGATGGTTAAGCTCAATCAGAATCAAGCTGTTCTGATTATCGTAACCGATACCGGCCATGTGGAAAATCGAGTCGTTGCAATCCCCAAATCAATCAATGCGGATGATATTGAAAAAATAGTCAATATTTTGAATGACAAGCTGAACATGGTGCCGCTATATCAACTCCAAAGCCGTTTGAATGCTGAGATTTCCGGTGTGCTTCGCGAGCATGTTCGTGATTACAAGCGCGTCATGACTTTGTTGAATAACAGTCTTACGATTAGTGATCCGGAGCAGATTTTTTATAGCGGAAAAAACAATATGCTGGCTCAGCCGGAATTTCAGGATGTTGATAAAATCATACCGCTTCTAGACGTGCTTGAAGGAAAAGAGCTCATTCGCGAATTAATGAGTATGCCGTCCAATGGCTTGCATATTCGCATAGGACGCGAGAATAAACTGAATGGCATTGAGGACTGCAGCTTGATTACGACTACCTATTCGGTCGGAGGCGAGCACCTAGGAACGGTCGCGGTGATCGGCCCGAAACGAATGGCATATCCGCGTGTTATCACACTGATTGACATGGTTTCCAAATTGCTGACCGAGAATCTTAATAAACAAGAGCGGCATGATCGCTAGTTCTTTCATTACTTTCAGGAGGTGAGCCTATGACAGAGCAGGCAAATAAAGAAACAAACAAAACAAACGAAGAAACAGAAGAAATGAAAAAAAAGCAGACTGAGGGTGAAACCGCCGAAGCTGCGGCGGCCAATTCCGCAGGTGATCCGAAAAGTGCTGACGCCGAGAGTACTGACAAAGCCACTCCGGATACTGATGTGCTCTTGAAGAAAATTGCTGAGCAGACAGCGGAAATTGATAAGCTGAAAAAGCAAGCAGACGAAGCGACGAATCAGCGGCTCAGAACGCAAGCAGACTTTGATAATTTTCGTAAACGCACGAGCAAAGAAAAAGCAGATGCACGCAAGTTCAGGGCTCAGGAACTTGTCTCTGATATGCTTGAGACGCTTGATAATTTTCAACGTGCACTTGCAGTCGAAGCTGTGTCTGAAGATGCTCAGGCTTTAAAAAAGGGAATGGAAATGGTTTTGTCGAAATTGGAAAGCGCGCTTAAAAAAGAAGGCGTTGAAGAAATTCCTTCTTTGCATCACCCGTTTGATCCCAACGTACATCAAGCAGTGATGCAGGAAGAAAGCGGCGAGCATGAATCAGGCACAGTTATACAGGTGCTTCAAGCGGGCTATACACTTAATGGCCGAGTGATACGTCCGGCAATGGTGAAGGTCAGCTCTTGATTTAGACGGTTCAAACTTAATGTTTTTTAAATATTAGGAGGAAATGAACATGAGTAAAATTATTGGTATTGACTTAGGAACAACAAACTCTTGTGTGGCAGTTATGGAAGGCGGCGAACCGGTCGTTATTCCTAACCCGGAAGGTGCGCGTACTACTCCTTCTGCCGTTGCTTTTAAGAATGGCGAACGTCAGGTCGGTGAAGTGGCAAAACGCCAAGCAGTAACCAACCCGAATACGATTCTTTCGATCAAACGTCATATGGGTACGGACTATAAGGTTGAGGCGGAAGGTAAAAAATATACACCGCAGGAAATCTCAGCAATTATTCTTCAAAAATTGAAATCAGACGCTGAGGCATATCTTGGCGAAAAAGTAGAAAAGGCAGTTATCACGGTACCGGCTTACTTTAATGACGCTCAACGTCAGGCAACTAAAGATGCCGGTAAGATTGCCGGACTCGAAGTTCTGAGAATTATCAACGAACCAACGGCAGCATCGCTTGCTTATGGTCTTGACAAAGGCGAAGATCAGACGATTCTTGTTTTCGACCTTGGCGGTGGTACGTTTGACGTATCCATTCTTGAACTAGGCGACGGCATTTTCGAAGTTAAAGCAACTGCCGGAAACAACAGACTTGGCGGCGACGATTTCGACGAACGCATTATCAATTATTTAGTCAGTGAATTTAAGAAGGAAACCGGTATTGACCTCTCCGGTGATAAAATGGCGCTGCAACGTTTGAAAGATGCGTCTGAAAAAGCAAAGAAAGAGCTTTCCGGTGTTTCACAGGCTCAAATCTCACTGCCATTTATCTCTGCTGACGCAACCGGTCCGAAACACTTGGAAATGAATCTCTCACGTGCGAAATTCGATGAATTGACTGCAGACCTCGTTGAATCGACGATGGGTCCTGTTCGTCAGGCATTGTCCGACGCAGATATGACGATGGACGATATTCACAAAATCGTTCTCGTCGGTGGATCAACTCGTATTCCTGCTGTTCAAGCAGCAATCAAGAACCTGACAGGCAAGGAACCAAGCAAGGGTGTAAACCCTGACGAGGTTGTTGCCGTCGGAGCGGCAATTCAAGGCGGCGTTCTCACCGGCGATGTTAAGGATGTCGTACTGCTTGACGTTACTCCGCTTTCACTTGGTATTGAAACAATGGGCGGTGTGTTCACGAAATTGATCGATCGCAACACAACGATTCCGACAAGCAAATCGCAAGTGTTCTCAACGGCAGCGGACAACCAGACGGCCGTGGACATCCATGTGCTTCAAGGTGAACGCCAGATGGCCGCGGATAATAAAACGCTTGGACGTTTCCAATTGACTGATATTCCGCCGGCTCCACGCGGCATTCCGCAGATTGAAGTAACGTTCGAAATTGATGCAAACGGTATTGTAAATGTTAAAGCAAAAGACAAAGGTACGAATAAGGAACAATCCATCACGATTCAATCGTCTTCAGGTCTAAGTGACGAAGAAATTGATAAGATGGTTAAGGATGCTGAAGCAAATGCCGATGCAGATAAGCAGCGTAAAGAGGAAGTTGATCTCCGTAATGAAGCAGACCAATTAATTTTTGCAACGGAAAAGACACTGAAAGACCTTGGCGATAAGGTTGATGCTTCTGAGAAATCAAAAGCAGAGGCAGCTAAGGATAAGCTGAAAAAAGCATTGGACGGCAAAGATAATGAAGCGATCAAGGCTGCAAAAGATGAACTGAATGAAATCGTTCAACAGCTCTCAGTTAAGTTGTACCAACAGGCACAGCAAGCACAACAAGCTCAAGGTGCTCAAGGCTCAGCTAGCGGTAAAAAGGACGACGACAATGTTGTTGATGCTGACTACAAAGAAGTCGATGATGAGGACAAAGACAAGAACAAAAAGAACTGATCAGTCATACGCTAGTTATTGATCTGTTCAACGGAGCGCTTTGCAGCTTCCATGATTAAGCCTGAAAGCAATTTTTTGTGAGAAAGTCGAAGTCGGACATGGTTTCTGGCTTTGGCTTTTTCTTGCTTAAGCAGTCAAGCGAATGATATGATAAACTCTATGTGAAATCATTTCGGGAGTGATTTGATGAGTAAGCGGGATTATTACGAAATCCTAGGCGTAAATAAAGACGCCTCGAAGGATGAAATTAAAAAAGCGTTTCGAAAACTGGCACGAAAATACCATCCCGATGTAAATAAAGATGCGGATGCGCCGGAAAAATTTAAAGAGGTCACAAAGGCCTACGAGACTTTAAGTGACCCTCAAAAAAGAGCGCAGTATGATCAATTTGGCGAGGCAGACCCGAATCAAGGAGGCTTTGGCGGAGCTCAAGGGTTCAGCGGTGCCGACTTTGGCGGGTTCGGCGATATTTTTGATCAAATTTTTAATGGCGGCGGTTCGAGACGCCGTGATCCTAATGCTCCGCGTCAGGGATCGGATCTGCAATACGAAATGTCGATTACCTTCGAAGAGGCCGCGTTCGGCAAAACTACCGATATCCGGATACCGAAGGAAGAAACATGTACGACTTGTCACGGAACCGGTGCGAAGCCGGGTACTAAGCCGGCACAATGTTCTCATTGTCACGGTACCGGGCAATTGAATCAGGAACAGAATACACCGTTTGGACGTATTGTGAATCGCCGCGTTTGTCCGTACTGCCACGGCACCGGCAAGATTATTAAGAATCCATGCGGAACTTGTGCAGGCACAGGCAAGATGAAAGTGAACAAAAAGATCGAAGTCAAGATTCCTGCGGGTATTGACGACGGCCAGCAGATTCGTTTATCCGGTCATGGTGAACCAGGAGTGAACGGAGGACCGTCAGGAGATCTGTACATTGTATTCAGTGTCAAGCCGCATAAATATTACCAACGAGCCGGTGATGATGTCTTATTGGATGTTCCTTTGAATTTTGCCCAAGCAGCACTTGGCGATGAAATCGAAGTACCGACTCTGTATGGAAACGTGAAGCTGCGTATTCCTGCAGGAACTCAGACCGGCACTAAATTTCGCCTGAGAGGCAAGGGAATCAAGAATGTCAGAGGCTATGGTCAAGGCGATGAACATGTCACCGTTAAGGTTGTCACACCGAAGCATCTGTCCACTGAAGAAAAAGCAGTTTTCAAGAAACTTGCTGAACTTAGTGGAAATAAATTAAGTGAAGATGATGAAGGCATCCTTGGCAAGATGAAAAAAGTATTTAAGGCTGATTGATCACTCTTTTTAAGCAATGAATAAAAAATGAAACATCTACAAGGAGCGAATCCACTTACGCGATGAGATGGTCGGAAATTTGTATTCATACAACTGAAGAAGCGATCGAGCCGGTGACTAATGTTCTCTATGAAGCCGGCGCAGGCGGTGTCGTTATTGAAGATTCTCAGGATCTGCAAAAAACATTTCAATCCGATGACGGTGCGGAATATTCACTTGATCCCGCTGACTATCCGATTGAAGGCGTAAACGTAAAAGCGTATTTGCCTGTCAACAGCTTTCTTGGAGAAACGGTTGAAGAAATTAAGCAATCGCTGAACAACCTTCTTTTGTATGATATCGACATGGGTGATGGGCGTCTTACGTTCAGCGAGCATAATGAGGAAGAGTGGGCAACCGCTTGGAAAAAGTATTATAAACCGGTGCGTGTAGGTGAACATTTTTATATCGCTCCTACATGGGAAGAATTTCAACCGGATGATCCGAATCGAAAGGTGATTGAGCTTGACCCCGGAATGGCATTCGGTACAGGGACACATCCGACAACCGTGCTCTGTATTGAGGCACTTGAAAAATATTTGTCTGAACATGCCGAGGTGCTTGATGTCGGAACCGGCACCGGTGTATTGTCCATTGCGGCGGCAAAGTTGGGGGCAGCGAGGGTCACTGCAGTGGATTTGGATCAAGTAGCTGTTCAATCTGCCAAAATTAATGTCAAATTGAATAAAGTTCAAGATGTTGTTTCGGTCAGCCGCAACAACCTTTCTGACAATGTCGAAGGCAAGTATACCATTGTTGTTGCCAATCTTCTTGCCGAACTTGTGATCCGGTTGGCAGAAGGCGGAGTCGCAAATCTATTGCAAAAAGATGGCAAACTTATTGCTTCAGGCATCATCAGACCGAAAAAAGATCAAGTGGAAGAAGCACTTATTAAATCCGGATTGCGCGTGATCGAAGAATTGGACTCCGGTGACTGGGTTGCTCTCGTCGCTGAGAAGGCGAATTGAAATGCAGCGTTACTTTATTCCTGAGGATCATTTTACTGAAAATAAAGTTGTCATTACCGGTGATGATGCTCGTCATATTCAAAAGGTGATGCGCATGAAGCCTTCTGATCCGCTTATTTGTGCCAATAACAAAGGGGAAGCTTATCTTTGTTCTATTGAGAGCACTGACGAAGGACAGGTCTGCGCAATCATTAAGCAAAAAATGACGAACAATCCTGAGCTTCCCATTCAGGTGACCGTTGCTCAAGGCATACCCAAGGCCGATAAATTTGATACAATCATTCAAAAGGGGACGGAATGCGGCGCCTCCCTTTTTATCCCTTTTCAAGCCCAGCGATCAATAGCGCTTTGGAAAAAAGATAAAAAGGACAAAAAACGGCTTCGTCTGGAGAAAATCAGCAAGGAAGCCGCAGAACAATCGCATCGCCTGTATATTCCTAAGCTGAGCGAACCAATGGGCCTTGATCAATTGATCGCCCTTGGGACCTCCTACCCCTTTAAAATGGTTGCTTTTGAGGAGACGGCTAAATCCGGTGCACAGGCTGGATTTCCCACTCTATTGAAAAAGATGAGTAAAGGTGACCGACTGCTGGCAGTTATCGGCCCGGAAGGCGGTATTACTGTCGATGAGGCAAAGAAACTTGAAGATCATGGCTTTTTACTTTGCGGACTTGGTCCAAGAATATTGAGAACCGAGACGGCAGCAATCTATCTGTTGTCAGCAATTTCCTATCATTTTGAATTACTAAATTGTGAGGTGGATGATTAAAAATGCCCTCTGTTGCTTTTCACACTTTAGGATGCAAAGTCAATCATTACGAAACCGAAGCGATCTGGCAGCTTTTTAAGAAGAGCGGCTATGATCGTGCTGAATTTGAAAGACATGCAGATGTTTATGTCATTAATACATGCACGGTAACAAATACGGGCGACCAAAAAAGCCGACAGACGATTCGTCGTGCCATTCGCAACAATCCGGATGCTGTTATTTGCGTGACGGGCTGTTATGCTCAGACCTCACCTGCTGAAGTTATGTCTATACCCGGAGTAGATATTGTTGTCGGTACGCAAGACCGTAATCGCTTGCTTGGGTTCGTTGATCAGTACCGAAAAGATCGGGAACCGATTAACGGTGTAAGTGATATTATGAAAGCGAAAATTTACGAAGAATTGGATGTTCCTGAGTTTACGGATCGAACACGGGCATCACTGAAGATTCAAGAAGGATGCAATAACTTTTGCACATTTTGCGTGATTCCTTGGGCACGTGGACTTTTACGCTCCCGCGAACCTGAGAATGTGTTGAAGCAGGCACAGCAGCTGGTCGACGCCGGCTATAAGGAAATTGTTCTGACCGGAATACATACGGCAGGCTATGGCGAAGACATGGACAATTACAATTTCGCGCAGCTGCTGCGTGATTTAGAGAAGAATGTGCGCGGGTTGAAGCGTTTGAGAATCTCTTCAATTGAAGCCAGTCAAATTACTGATGAAGTGATCGATGTTGTGGGCAAATCAAAGATTCTGGCCAGACATCTTCATATTCCGCTTCAAGCAGGTTCGGACAGTGTGCTCGAGCGCATGCACCGCAAATACAAAACAGGTTTTTTTGCGGAGAAAATTGCGCGCTTGCGTGAAGCACTGCCTGATTTTGCTCTGACGTCGGATGTCATTGTCGGTTTTCCGGGAGAGACAGATGAAGAGTTTCAGGAAACCTATGATTTCATTCGGGATCTTCATTTCTCAGAACTCCATGTTTTTCCATATTCGCAGAGAACGGGTACGCCGGCAGCAGGCATGCCGGATCAAGTCCCTGATGAAGTCAAGCATGATCGTGTTAACCGCTTGATTGAATTGTCAACCAAACTTTCAGCGGACTATGCAGAAAAGTATCTTAATCAAGTGCTGGAAGTCATTCCGGAGGAACCCTTGAATCACCGCGAACCTGATGGTTATTTTGTAGGATTTACTGATAACTATCTAAAAGTGAAATTTAAATATCCATCTAAGGATATTGTCGGAAAATTGGTCCGTGTTAAGCTCATAAAAACAGGCTATCCAATAAATGAAGGTGTATATGTGCGCATTGCGGAAAATGAACCCTCAGAAGCAATGGGTTTAAGCTGACTTTTAAGCACATCTATTTACCTGCTGTAATCAAAACTTGCCAATCGGCAGGTTTTTTTCTTACAAGAAAAGAAAGTATATCGTTCTTCCTTGCTGGTACGATGATCAACGTCATAGGATACGGGTGGGCGATCAGGCAAGCAAGCACCCAATCTGAGAAATAGACGGAAAAATTCTGCTTATTTTACTCGTTAACTTAATGAAGGACCAAAATAATTTATGAAAATAGAACGGTCTTTTCAAGCACAAGGTTAATGATCAAAAACAATATTTGCAAAGGAGCTTTCAATAAAGGAGCTTTCGCTAAATACGCATGCGTCCTGTATGCAACGCGAAAGCCATCACGTCCTGTGAAAGTAAGGACCGGGCGCTTTTGCGCGGTTTTCTTATAATCGGGTGCGCTCCACCCAGCGACCGAACGGACCTGCCAGAGGCACAGCAATAAAACCAGTGATTAGGTTGAAAAGAACGGAGGCGTGAGCGAGGGCTGCTCGTCCGGTGCCGCCGATCATCATGGAATAGTCGGACATAAAGTGAATGAACGGAAAGAAGACGATAACGCTCAGGACATTGAAAAGAATATGAGTATATGCGGTCCATCGTCCTTCCCTTCCGGTTCCGAGACTTGCAATATAAGTTGTGAGACATGTGCCTACATTCGAGCCGAGCATGATTGCAATTGCAGCAGGAAGTGACAAAATATTGTGGTCTAAAAAGCCCATGCAAACAAGCAGGGTTGCGGAACTGGATTGTATGATCGCCGAAAATAGTGTGCCGACAATGACTGCGTAAATCATACTCTCGTTGGCATCGACAAGTAGATCGCGAATAAACGGCGATTGAACAAGAGTTTCAGATAAAGAACTGAAGCCGTTCATTGATGCAAACAGACAGCCGATGCCGAATAGGAAGGATCCAATCGAAAAAAAGCGGCGAAACGGCAGACACATGGTGAGCAATCCTGCTCCTAAAAAAACATAATGAATGGAACCAACAGGCAAAGCAGCAATTTCTCCGGTCAAGGTTGTGCCGATATTGGCGCCAAGAATAATACCGACACTTTGCGAAAAGCGCATCGCCTGTGCGCCGATTAAGCCGACAGTAATGATTGTCACGGCAGAGCTGCTCTGCAGCAGCATAGACGCAAATGTGCCGATCACAAGCCCCTTTAATGGCGTACTTGCGGCACGCTCAAGTGTTCGACGCATTCGGTTTCCTACCAATGCATGCATTCCGCCTGTCATGACACCCATACCGAATAAAAAAAGTAAAATATATAAAATAAAAAGAATAACCTGCTGATCCACGGTCGATCACCTCGTCCTATTGTATGGACAAGGGTAATCAGGAATGACAAAAAAATTTCTATGCAAAATAATTGACCTGAAAAAAGAATTGCTGGTTAGACCGACTGGCAAAAATAAATGAACAGCCTCAATTATTGATTAGATCAATGTATAATTTTAGAGAAGTATGGAAAAAACGCTTTCCTAAATTTGATAATTTGTTTTTTATCGTATATAATGGCAATTGACATAAAAGATGTCAGTTGAGTTGTTTTCGTTTTTGGAGGGAGGGAAACAAAGATGGTCGAGACAAGAGTTCGGAAGAATGAATCGATTGAAGATGCGCTGCGACGCTTTAAACGGTCGGTCTCTAAATCCGGTACATTAGCAGAAGTTAAGAAACGGAGAAATTACGAGAAACCAAGTGTTAAGCGTAAGAAGAAATCTGAGGCTGCGCGTAAAAAACGCCGCAGATATTAAGAGATTTGTTCAACAAAGGGAATTTGCTTATAAATGATTGCGATTTTCCCTGCGATTTGGACACTATCGAAAAAGGAGCACTACAAATGAGCCTTGTTGATCGTTTGACTACAGATATGAAACAAGCGATGAAAGCGAGGGAGAAAGCTCGTCTCTCGGTTATTCGCATGATCAAGACATCGCTGCAGAACGAATCGATCAAGCTTGGTAAACCATTGTCCGATGACGAGGCACTGGCGGTTCTGGCCCGAGAACTTAAGCAGAGGAAAGACTCCCTCCAAGAGTTTAAGAATGCAGGGCGACAGGATCTAGTTGATGAAGTCACCAATGAAATTGCAATTGTCCAATCTTATATGCCTGAACAGCTTTCTGAAGAGAAAGTTGCGGCGATTATAGATGAAACAATTTCGGAAGTCGGCGCTGCCTCCAAGGCAGATATCGGCAAAGTGATGAAAGCAGTCATGCCGAAAGTCAAAGGCCGGGCGGATGGCAGCATGATCAATAAAATCGTGCGCAGTAAATTAAGTTAAAAGAAAAAAGGAAGCTCTGTTTGTTAAAAATGCAAACAGAGCTTTGTTTACATAAGCTCTTCTTTTTTGAAGCGCTTTGTATGGTGAACACAGGTAAAGACTGGCTGTGCCAGATTATGAATAGTTAGGGGATGAGTACATGCAATTAGATGCTTCAACAGTTGGGATATTAATTATTGCGGCACTTATCATTATCGCGATTGTCATTCTTTTCACTTTTGTACCGGTGATGCTGTGGATCTCGGCTTTGTCATCAGGGGTTCGTATCAGCATCTTTACATTGATCGGTATGAGGCTGAGGCGAGTTGTTCCAAGACGCGTCATCGATCCGCTGATCAAAGCGACCAAAGCAGGCCTTGATTTGCATACCAATCAACTGGAAAGTCATTATCTAGCCGGCGGCAACGTTGACCGTGTCGTCAACGCACTGATTGCTGCACATCGTGCGAATATTGCGCTTACCTTTGAACGTGCGGCGGCAATTGATCTGGCCGGACGAAATGTTCTTGAAGCGGTGCAGATGAGCGTCAACCCAAAAGTTATCGAAACACCGTATATTGCCGGCGTCGCCATTAACGGTATTGAAGTTAAAGTCAAGGCGCGAATTACCGTTCGTGCCAATATTGACCGTCTAGTCGGCGGTGCAGGCGAGGAAACGGTTGTTGCCCGTGTCGGCGAAGGCGTTGTCAGCACAATTGGTGCATCACATACTCATAAAGACGTTTTAAAAAATCCGGATACGATTTCAAAGACCGTGCTTGAAAAGGGTCTTGACGCAGGAACTGCTTTTGAAATTTTATCAATCGATATTGCCGATGTTGATGTCGGCAAGAATATTGGTGCTTTTCTGCAGACCGAACAAGCTGAAGCAGACAAAAACATTGCCCAAGCAAAGGCTGAAGAACGTCGCGCGATGGCTGTTGCCAATGAACAGGAAATGCGCGCGCGTGTCGAAGAGATGCGTGCTAAAGTTGTTGAGGCTGAGTCTGAGGTACCGCTTGCCATGGCATCTGCGCTAAAATCGGGAAAATTAGGCGTCATGGATTACATGAATTACAATAATATCAAAGCAGATACGGAAATGCGTCACTCGTTTGGCAAAGAGAACAACAGCGACAATACATCAGGCGATGAGTATAAGTAACCGTTGCGATTCGTAAAGGAGGCGAGGCAATGGTTTGGGTTATCGGACTCGTCATATTGTTAGTTTTTTATGTAGCGAAGTCTGTTGAAAAGCAAAATGCTGAAGAACAAAAACGTCGTCAGGAACGCGGAAGGTCAGGAACTGCACGGCCTCAGGTTCAACGGACCGTACGACAACGTTCTGAACCCGGCAGAACAGCACAGCGGAAATCTGATTCGGTAACTGAACAGGCATCTGCTGATATTCCCGCAGAAAATGAATTCATGAAGCAATATTATGAAACTAAGAAACGCATCGACCAGTCTTCTAGCAAAAAAGCAGCAGGCGGGATGCGAGATACACCGAGAACTTCTATATCTGGAAATTCTGGAACGGGATGGAGCCGGAATCAAGATGCGCTGCGCCAAGCCTTTATTTTTTCAGAATGCATTGGGAAACCGCGAGCCGTTCAACCGCATCCTTTTTTTGTGAAAAAACGAATACGTTAACCCATAACGATAAGATCCGCAGCCGAAATGGCTGACGGATCTTTTTAGTTATACAAGCTAAGAAAATATAAAGATCAAAAAAATAATATAAGGCGTAGCCAGGTCACACTCTCATCAGACTTTCTCGGCAATTTGGCAGATTCATAGTGCTAGCCGCCATTCTTTGCTCATAAGGTTGTAAAGAGGTGGAGAGAGATCATGAGAAAATGGAGCGCTCAGTTTAAAAAATGGTTTGCCGAAGTGTCCGACATTCCTGAAGATGTTGTATTGGGTGTGCCTCGTCTAACCTTAATCGGCCAGTTCCGTCTCTCCATAGAAAACTACGAAAGTGTTCTCGCGTTTTCAAAAACTGAACTGAGACTCGCACTGAGCAAAGGCGAGCTTCATATTGCGGGTGATGATTTTGTTCTGGAGACTATTTTAGAGAAAGAAATCGTTCTTCAAGGACAGGTGAATGATGTTCGATTTGTGGATAACTGAAGGGAGGCTGGCAGGTTGAAGCATACTTTTCATCGTGCAGAGGGCTATTTAAAAGCAGAGATCATTGGTAAAGATCCCGAAAAATTTATCCGCCTATGTATGCGCGAACACGTGAAAATATGGCATATTGTGCGCAAAAATGAGACAACCCTCATTTGTTTTATAGAACTTGCCGACTCGAATACTTTAAAGAAGTGGCTCAAGGCCTCGGATTGCCGAATTCGTATTCTTAGAAAAGCAGGCCTGCCCTTTTTTATGAAGAAAATAAAGCTGCGGTTGGGAATTACAGTGGGTTTTATATTCTTTATTCTGCTGCTGCTCATCCTTTCGAACATGGTGTGGTCGATCCGAATTGACGGCGCAGATGTTAAATTGGAGACGCAAATCCGCAGCATTCTGAAACAGAATCATTTATATGAGGGATCACTTGACCTGTTTATTCCAGATACCGGTCATCTTGAAAGCGCCTTGTCGACAAAATTGACTAAAGTGACATGGATCGGCGTTTCAAAGGAGGGTACCACCTATAAGGTCAGCGTTGTACAAAAGAAATATCCGAAGCCGAAATCGGTTGCAGGGCCAAGAAATCTTGTCGCAACCAAGCAAGCGGTTGTTCAGCGTTTATTTGTTGAAACCGGACAACCTGTTGTTGAAAGCGACCAATTTGTGAAAAAAGGCCAAGTATTAGTCAGCGGCAAGATTGGAAATGAGAAATTCTCTCGATTTGTTTCCGCAAAAGGAAAAGTAGTCGGGGAAACTTGGTATCATTCAGAAGCACAAATTCCGCTTGTCAGCCATTATACGCTTTATTCCGGCAACGTTTATTTTAAATATAAAGTAAAGATGTGGCAGGCACAGATACCGCTATGGGGAATCAAGTCTAAGCCCTTCAAGCAGTACGATCGTGAAACCACTAAAAAGCCGATTCGTTTTCTGATCTGGAAGACCCCCTTTGCGTTTATTCGGGAAGACTACAGACAAAAGAAGACAGTCGAACGTAAACTAACGCAGAAACAGGCAATCAAGGATGCTATTGAGTCTTCCGATAAAAAATTACTGGACAGCCTTCCAAAAGAATCGAAAATAATAACTTCTGCAGTCGATTATAAAAAAGTCGTGAATAACAGTCTTTATATCCGAACGCACCAAGTCGTGAATGAGAACATTGCCGAATCTAAAGCAATTGATGTAAAAAAAGAGACGAAAAAAATGAAGCAGAAAACGGATTGACAAACGTGCATCCGTTTTTCTTTTGCGAGCCTTCGGAGATGTACATCAAAACGGATTGGAATTTAAACATCGAGATATGGTAAAATGATGGAAACGCTACTGATTTTTGAGGAGGACACATAGAGCTTGCCAGAACGCCATTTATATAAAATTACACTGGATTTTGAAAATGGAAACGAAGCGCTGATGCTTTTCGGACCAGGAGATGCACATTTAAAAATAATTGAACAGACACTTGGTATTTCAATTGTAACGCGAGGCGGATCAGTTAGTGTCTCAGCAGAGAGCGAGGCAGATGCACGTAAAGTTGAACAAGTGCTGAGTGCGCTTCTGAGCCTGATAAGAAGAGGAATCTCCATTACAGGGCGAGATGCGGTCTATGCGCTCAAAATGGCTGATAACGGCCAGTTGGAAGCCTTTGGCGGCTTATATGAGAATGAAATCACGACCAACAGCAAAGGAAAACCTATTCGTGTCAAAACACTTGGTCAAAAGCAATATGTTGAGGCAATCAGAAAACACGACATGGTGTTTGCTATTGGTCCAGCAGGAACAGGAAAAACATATTTGGCGGTCGTTATGGCGGTGACCGCAATGAAAGCGGGAAAAATCAAACGTCTCGTTTTAACAAGGCCGGCAGTGGAAGCCGGAGAAAGTCTTGGATTCCTTCCCGGAGATTTAAAAGAGAAGGTCGATCCGTATCTGCGGCCTCTGTACGATGCGCTTCACGACGTGCTGGGTTCGGAACACACACTCCGCTTAATTGAACGTGGGACAATTGAAGTAGCACCGCTTGCTTATATGCGAGGGCGGACCTTGGAAGATGCCTATGTCATCTTGGATGAGGCACAGAATACAACTCAGGAGCAAATGAAAATGTTCCTGACACGTCTTGGATTCGGCTCGAAAATGATTATTACAGGTGATGTGACCCAAGTGGACCTACCGAAGGGAAAAAAGTCAGGACTGAAGACGGCTAAAGAATTACTGGAACATGTCGATGGTATATCTTTTATTAATTTAAATCGCACTGATGTTGTAAGGCATCCGCTTGTGCAAAAAATTATTGAAGCATATGGCGACTGACTGTTGAAAGGACGTCTGATTCGCAATTGAGAAAGGCTCGTCCGGTTTGTTTGCCGGCTAAGCAGTGGAAACAAGTTGCGGAGGCGCAGCAATGACATCACAAATCCAATTCAAACAAAAAATAAAACGATTTGCTCTAACGTATCTAGCTGATTGGAGTATTCTGCTCATTGTCGGTCTCATTTTGTACGGGCTGATGATCGGCAGTGTCCTGCCCAAAAATCCGAATGTGAAGCTTCATGAAATAGCAACCACCGATATACAGTCGCCAATTGATACAGTAGATACTCAAGCAACGCATGCGAAACGGCAGGAAGCGATCGGATCAACACCGTCCGCCTACGCTTATAATAAAAATCTCGGGCTTATGCAGGTTGAAAAAGTCGGCGATCTGTTTGACACAATTGCGTCAGTAAAAAAGGAGCAAAAGATATCTGCTGATTCGGATCAGGATCAGATCAATACAGCGATTAAAATGATATCGGAACGTCTTTCAGATTCAGCTGATTCCCATTTATCAGACAATACACTGACTGCTCTGCTTACGGCATCGGACCATAATCTGCAAATTGCTGAGGATATTGCAAGCACCGGTATCTATGAAGCAATGAACGATAAAGTCGGTTGGAATGATCTGGAACGTGTTCAGGACAAAGCATCGGCCTCCTTGCCGTCCTCGGTATTGAACGACAGTATACGAGGTGCTTTGAACGATGTGCTGCATTCTTACATCACGGCTAATTATTCTTTTGATGCTAACGCGACAAAACAGAATAAACAGGAAGCTGCAAGAAACGTTGACAACGTGGTGATTCACCAAGGCGAGGTTATCGTAAAAAAGGGTGAACTGATTACAAATGATATGATACGTCAGCTTAAGCTGGTCGGCTTGCTTGATGATCATTTTAATATCATTCCTTTTGTCGGACTTCTCCTTTTCACCGGCTTTATTATGTTTATTTTTTGGTTCGAATATTATCGTTTTAAAGAGAAGCATCCGCAGTATTCAGTGAAATTTTTATATATCTATGCAATCATTTTTTCAGGAGCTGCCGCGCTCATAAAGCTTTGCAGCTATCTTAAACTCACCAATTTAACGGGGATCAGCTTTCTTGTGCCACTGGCCATGGCGTCACTGATGATACGAATTCTGCTCAATGAACGAATAGCCATTGTCTCAGGCTTTCTTCTTTCAGTGGTCGGCAGTGTCTTGTTCGGAATCAGTGCAAAGGCAGCAATTTTTGATTCGACATTAGGTATTTATTTATTCTTTTCTTCGCTGGCAGGTGCAATGGTTTTGCGGAAGCGCCAGGCCCGCCCGAAAATTATCCAAACCGGCGGGCTCATAGCCCTCGTGAATGTGCTCGTTGTTCTTTCATTATTAATGTTCCAAAACACACCGTTCTCACCGCTAAACACCGGCCTCAGCCTTGGTTTTGCTGCATTATCTGGTTTTCTATCGGCAATCCTTACGAATGGTTTGATGCCTCTATTTGAAACAGGATTCAGCATTCTCTCGCCGATTCGTTTGATCGAGTTGTCAAATCCGAATCATCCGCTGCTCAGAAAGATATTGATTGAAGCACCGGGAACTTATCATCACAGTCTCATGGTAGCTAATTTAGCGGAACGTGCGTGCGAAGTCATTGGAGCAAATGGTTTGCTTGCCCGTGTTGCAGCGTATTATCATGATGTAGGCAAAACGAAACGGCCGAAATTTTTCGTTGAAAATCAGATGGACGGGGTCAATCCCCATGACAAAATTTCGCCGCAACTCAGCCGCACGATTATTATTTCTCATCCCTATGATGGGGCTGATATTTTGCGCCAATATCGTATGCCAAAAGAAATCATCGACATTGCTGAGCAGCATCACGGAACCACTTTGCTGAAATATTTTTATGTGAAAGCGCAGGAACAAAGTGATAAGCCGATAGATGAAAGTGAATTTCGATATCCGGGTCCTAAAGTACAGACGAAGGAAGCTGCAGTTGTCGAACTTGCCGACAGTATAGAGGCTGCTGTTCGTGCCATGAAAAAACCAAATCCGGTTAAGGTAAACAATCTTGTGAAAAGCATTTTTAATGATCGATTGAGCGACGGTCAGTTTGATGAATGCAAAATTACATTGAAAGAGCTGAAAAGTGTGGAGAAATCGATCGATGAAACACTGAGAGGTGTTTACCATTCCCGTATTGAATATCCCAAAGACCTCAAAATGAAAAAGGTGAACACAAAATGACAATGACAATTGATATGCATGATGAAACTGGAGAAATTAATGAAAAAGTACAAGAAAGTGTGATCGGTCTTCTTGATCACGCAGCAGATTATTTGGATTTAGAGGGCGAAATTGAGTGTTCGCTCACGTTTGTTGATAATGAACGAATTCAGGTTATTAACCGCGACTATCGCGGAATTGACCGTCCAACCGATGTGATCTCATTTGCACTTGAAGAAATGGGAGAGGATGAGGTGCCGATTCTGCCTGAAGAAGGAGAACCAAGAGTACTTGGAGATATTATTATTTCGGTTGAGCGCACTCATGAACAGGCAGCTGAATATAATCATTCATTTGAACGTGAACTTGGCTTTCTCGTGATTCATGGCTTGCTTCACTTACTCGGCTATGATCATCAAACTAAGGAACAGGAGAAAGAAATGTTTGGCATTCAGGAAACTATTCTCTCCTCGTTCGGATTAAGCAGGAATTAAGATGAACGGCCATCATCCTCGGAGACACAAACATCTTGTTGAGAGTTTTAAGGATGCAATATCCGGTTTCATTCTTGCATTTGTGCAGGAACGGAATATTCATATTCAGATTTTCGCTGCGGTTGCTGTTGTTATCTTTTCGATCATCATTCATGTGTCGCCAATTGAATTAATGATTGTGTTTCTCTTAATTGGCGGAGTGATCAGCCTGGAGCTTGTTAACACGGCTATTGAGCGGGTTGTCGACTTGGTTACGCAAGAGCAGCATCCGATGGCTAAGGCTGCTAAGGACGCGGCAGCCGCTGCTGTCTGGTGGTTCTCGGTTGTTTCAGTAGCCGTATTTATCGTTATTGTTGTGAATAAGTTAACGTAAAAATAATAGGAGTGTGTAAATAGATGGATGACAAAAAGCTTGTTTCACTTGCCCGCGGGGCGATGCAAATGGCTTATGTGCCATATTCTCATTATCAAGTTGGCGCCGCTCTGCTCACAAAATCGGGTAGAGTGTTTACTGGATGCAATATTGAAAATGCTGCATATTCGGTATGCAATTGCGCCGAACGAACAGCAATCTTTAAAGCATTTTCAGAGGGGGAACATGATTATACGGCTATTGCAGTGATTGCTGAAAGTCGCCGCCCTGTGCCTCCGTGCGGCGCGTGCAGACAAGTCATGAGTGAATTGTGTCCAGCTGACATGCGTGTTATTTTGGCGAACACAGAAGGTATTACAGAAATCACCACGGTTGCTCAGCTGCTGCCAGGTGCATTCGTATCGGAGGACATGAAATGAGTAAGGTATTTAAATCAGGATTTGCAGCCATTGTCGGTCGGCCGAACGTAGGGAAATCAACCTTGCTGAACCGTGTACTCGGACAGAAAATTGCAATTATGAGTGATAAAGCGCAGACAACACGAAATAAGATTCACGGTATTTACACGACCGATGACGAGCAAGTTGTATTTATCGACACACCGGGTATACATAAACCGAAGCACAAGCTTGGACAGATGATGACCTCGCTTGCACTTGCTACATTGAATGAAGTAGATCTTGTACTATTTCTTATTGATGCTGAGCAAGGCTATGGGCGAGGCGATCAGTTTATTATTGATTTTTTGAAAAAGACAGATGCACCTGTATTTCTAATTGTCAATAAAATTGATAAAGTGCACCCGGACGAGTTGCTGCCCCTTATTGATCGTTATTGTCAGCTCTATTCTTTTAAAGAAATTATACCGATCTCAGCGCTTCAAGGCCAAAATGTCACAACACTCATGGATCAAATCAGCCATTATCTTCCAGAAGGTCCAAAGTATTATCCCGATGATCAGGTTACCGATCATCCGGAACGTTTTATTGTCGCGGAATTAATACGTGAGAAGATTCTGCATCTGACCCGTGATGAAGTGCCGCATGCCATCGCTGTTGTCATTGACAAAATGAAAGTGGATGAGAAGCGGCATCTTACAGAAATTCAAGCAACAATTATGGTTGAACGATCTTCTCAAAAAGGGATTATTATTGGAAGGTCAGGCAGTATGCTAAAGGAAATCGGAACGTTGGCACGTAAGGAGATTGAAGCCTTAATTGGATCCAAAGTTTTCCTGGAGCTGTGGGTAAAGGTGGATAAGAATTGGCGCGATAAAGAAGAGGAACTCAAGAACTTCGGCTACACAATTCAAGATGATTAATGGGTACCCACTCATCCATAACTTAATTGACAATCATTTCTTCACATGTTTCTGCGCTTTTCGTCCACGCTATTAGTGAGGAGAAAAGATGGGAAGGATGAGAAACATGTTGGATCTCAGTTGGAAGTTATTTTGTATGACAGGAACGATTGGATCTTACCTTTTGATTAAAGAAATAGAAAAGGACAAAGGCGAAGAGCAAACTCAGCCGGACTGCAGGATGGATGAAATGAAGGAACATGCCGGGGCTTAAGCAGGCAATCGGCCAGTAATAGGGAAGATGTGATCACGATGATGTCCAAAGCGGAAGGCATTATCATTCGTACTACCGATTATGGAGAAACCAATAAAATAGTAACGCTATACACAAAAGAGTTCGGCAAAATCGGGTTAATGGCGAGAGGAGCCAAAAAACCGAAAAATCCGCTTTCCGCGGTGAGTCAAGTTCTCTTCTACGGCCTCTGCCTTTTTAGTAAAAGCAGAGGCCTTGGCGTGCTTTATCAAGCTGAAACGCTGAATCCGTTCCGATCAATAAGAGAGAATATTGAGAAGATGGGACATGCTGCAGTGATTTTAGAACTCACAGACCGGCTCACAGAAGACGGCCGCCCTTCACAAGGCCATTATCATCTACTGCGTGATACACTACTTCTGATGGAAAAAGGTACTGATCCCGCTGTGCTGTCATCGATGTATGCATTGAAAATGATGCCTCTTGCCGGAATTGATCCTGAGTTAGGGCGTTGCATACATTGCGGCAATAAAAAAGAACATTATCTTTTTTCTATTTCTGAAGGCGGTTTTCTGTGTGCAGATTGTGCGAAATTGGATGAATACGCTCTTGTTATGAGCCGGACCGTTCAAAAATTATTGCCGTTAATACGCGCCGTGCCTCTCGACAGATTAGGAAAAGTCTCTTTAAAAGCAAAAACTATTGGCGAGATCGTATCAATCATATATGCTTATTATGAGCAAAACGCAGGCATTAAACTTCGTTCGAGACGTTTTATCGAACAATTATCTAAATTTGACCAGATGAATGATTAACGATTAAACAGAGGTTCGAAAACAATTGGGGAGGGGACTGTTTTGGATCTATCTGATCGACAACATAAAATTATAGACATTGTCAAAAATCAGGCACCAATTACTGGAGAACAAATTGCAGAACATTTAAAAGTAACACGTGCAACGCTTAGACCGGATTTGGCTATTCTTACGATGTCCGGATTTCTTGAAGCACGTCCGAGAGTAGGTTACTTTTACACAGGCCAAACGTCAGAAACCATTCTTTCTGAAGAAATTGCCAAGCTTAAAGTCAAGGATTTTTATTCCTCCCCCGTTGTCATAACTGAAAATGCATCTGCATACAGAGCAGTGTGTGAGATGTTTGTTGAGGACGTCGGATCATTGTTTGTGGTTAATGATGACGGATTATTAGCAGGGGTCCTATCAAGAAAGGATTTACTGAGAACTGCAATTGGTTCGCAGGACATGAATCAGGTTCCGGTCAGTGTCATTATGTCGCGAATGCCGAACATTGCCTACTGTAAACATACCGATACAGTCTTGGATGTTGCTTTGCTGCTGATTACGAAAGAAATTGATGCTGTTCCTGTTGTGCGTCCAAAAGCGAATGGATTTGAGGTTATCGGCCGCATGACGAAAACAAATATCACAAAGGCTTTTGTAAGCCTTGCGAATAATGGCAATCTCAAAAAATAAATAAAAAAAACTCGCCGATTGGCGGGCTAAATTTTTGACGCCGGTTCATGTTTAAACTTTCTTTTTGAAGATTAAATGCTGTTTCGTTACACTATCCTCACTCAATTTTTGCCGCGTGAGGAAGAATTAATTACATAGTTATTCAAGGTTTTCTGAGCAATTGATTAATAGTCCGCCGCCTTGTCTATTATAATGAAATTTATTAATAAGAAAAAAAGAAAATGGTTTTCTCTGTCTTAATAATCAAATTTAGTTTATAATAATATCTTGTTGTCCTCTACTTTATTCGACAATTTGTGACATTATTTAAAAAATAAAAACATAAAAGTACATGCAGGATTTTTGGCAGGAAATAGAGAATGCTTAATATGATGAAAAAAATCATGTTATTTGTCGATGCAGATGCATGTCCTGTAAAAAAAGAAACAATAATGATTGCGCGCTCGTTTGGTTTGGAACCCGTTTTTGTCGCTTCCTATGCCAGTTATTCACTGGACAGGGAGGGAACATGGGTATTTGTCGATCAAGAAAAGGAAGCTGCCGATCTATATATTGTGAATCATGTATCTGCTAATGATGTTGTCATAACCCAAGATATGGGGCTTGCCGGATTGCTTACCAAACGCCGTGTTTTTGTTCTGAACATACGCGGTCTATTGATTGATGAGCGCAACGTGAATATGCTGCTTGAACGCAGGTATCAGGCATATCAAGCATTAAATGCCGGAAAAAAAGTGAGGGGACCTCGACCATTTACGAGTCAAAACCGGAAATATTTTTCCGAAGCTTTAACAAAACTGTTATGCCAACTCGATCATTAGGATATAAATAAGTAAGAATGCTGGTGGTGCATGCCTTTTGCAACTTCAGGAACATGTAATTGAAAAGATTAGGAAATCTCTGGATATTGTTGATGTAATTGGCAGCTATGTGCAGTTAAAAAAGCAAGGAACGAATTATACCGGTCTTTGCCCATTCCATTCTGAACGTACACCTTCTTTTTCCGTATCGCCGGATAAGCAGCTTTATCACTGTTTCGGGTGCGGAGCCGGAGGCAATTTGTTCACATTCATTATGGAAATCGAAGGTATGTCTTTCTCGGAAGCCGCCCAATCTCTTGCGGATCGTGCGAATATTGATTTAGGGCCCTCTTTTGCGAAAAATGATCGTCCGAATCCAAACGATCAAAAGAAGAAACAAATCACCGAAGGATTGGAACTGTTAACAAAATTTTATCATTATTTACTTACAACTGCAAAGTATGGCTCGCCGGGAATTAAATATCTTAAGGAACGTGGATTTACGTCTGAAATGATCGAACGATTCCGTATTGGCTACGCAGTTGAAAGTTGGGATGCTGTTACGAAACTGCTTCAGAAGAGAGGCATCCGCCTTGAATTGATGGAGCATGTTGGTTTGATTAAGAAACGCGGTTTCGACAACAAATATTTTGATCGGTTTCGAAACCGAATTATTTTTCCGATTTTCAATATGAGAGGCAAAACGGTTGCCTTTGGTGGGCGGACACTCGGAGAGGATAAACCCAAATATTTGAATTCGCCTGAATCTGATGTCTTTCATAAAGGCAATATACTTTATGGCTATCATTTGGCTAGGCAGGAAATTCGTAAAAACAGTCTGGCAGTGCTTCTTGAAGGCTATGTTGATGTTGTGCGCGCACATCAAGCAGGGGTAACCTGCAGCGTTGCATCGATGGGGACTTCTCTAACGGAGGCACAAGCAGCGGCACTGACGCGAATGGCTGATACAATCATTATCTGCTATGACTCAGATACTGCAGGTATTGAAGCCAGCTTTCGAGCAGCCGAGATGCTTCAGAAAAATGGTAAAGTCATAAAAATAGCGACGATGCCGGAAGGTATGGACCCCGATGACTACATTCGCAAGTTTGGCGGCGATCGATTTAAAAGTGATGTAATAGGGGCAAGTCAAACACTGATGACTTTCAAAATGAACTATCTCCGGAGAAAAAGGAATCTAAGTGATGAAGGAGATCGCCTCCTCTATATTGAAGATGTATTGAGAGAATTGACTGCTCAGCATCGTGCAGTCGAACGCGATCACTATCTTAGATTGCTTTCGGAGGAATTTTCAATTTCTCTTGATTCCTTGAAAAAACAGCTGCACCAGATGAGCGTCATGGTACAAAGGCGGGAAAAGAAAATTGCGCATACCGCACCGCTTGTCCGGAGCAATCGGATCCCACCTGCCTATGAGATGGCGGAGCGAAGACTGCTCGCAAGAATGATGAGAAGCAGGGAGATTTCCGATCAAGTTCAGGATACAATAGGCGGTTCTTTTACCAATGATATCCATCAAGCCCTGGCTGCGTATCTTTATGCTTACTATGCACAAGGAAATCCACCGGATGAAGGACTTTTTTTGCAAAAGCTGGAAGATCCGGCGCTGCAACGCAAGGTTACGGAGCTGTCCTTGATGCCGATGAGTGATCAGGTGGATGAGAGGGAAATTGAAGATTGTATTCGTCAAGTCATCAGGCATTCTAAATCGTCACTGGTTGCGGATAAGGAAGAGCAGAGAAAAAAAGCCGAGCAAAGCGGAAATTATGAACTTGCTGCCCGGTTGCTGTCCGAGATGATCAGTGTGAAGAAAAAGTTAGGCCATTATCAAGCGGAAGATGATTAGGATTTGGAAGGAGGGGGTCAAATGGCTGGAAAAGTCAGCAAGACGGATCAAGAATTAACAGTGGACCAGGAGAAAGAACAACTACTTGAACTTGGCAAAAAAAGAGGTTCTCTCACCTACCAGGAAATCACGACCCGACTTGCTCCATTTGATCAGGAACCGGAACAAATGGATGAATTTTATGAGGCTCTTGCCGATCAAGGTATTGATGTCTCGGATGAATCTGAAGGACCGGCTTCCGGTGAAAAGCATAAAGAAGAGGAATTTGATCTGAACGATCTCAGCGTTCCCCCGGGTGTCAAAATTAACGACCCCGTTAGAATGTATCTAAAAGAAATCGGGCGTGTTGATCTTTTGTCTGCGGATGAGGAGATTACGCTGGCAAAACGTATCAATGACGGCGACGAAAGCGCAAAGCGGAGACTAGCTGAAGCAAATCTTCGACTTGTAGTCAGTATTGCAAAACGCTATGTCGGCCGAGGAATGCTTTTTCTCGATCTTATTCAAGAAGGCAATATGGGCTTAATGAAAGCCGTTGAAAAATTTGATTATACAAAGGGTTTTAAATTCAGTACGTATGCTACATGGTGGATTCGTCAAGCAATTACTCGGGCGATCGCTGATCAAGCGCGAACCATTCGTATTCCGGTGCATATGGTGGAAACCATTAATAAACTGATTCGGGTTCAGAGGCAGCAGCTTCAGGATCTGGGGCGCGAACCAACACCTGAAGAAATTGGCAAAGAAATGGAACTGTCACCGGATAAAGTGCGAGAAATTTTGAAAATTGCGCAGGAGCCGGTTTCGCTTGAAACGCCGATCGGCGAAGAAGACGACTCGCATTTAGGTGATTTTATTGAAGACCAGGATGCGAAAGCACCTTCTGACGCGGCTGCTTATGAGCTGTTAAAAGAACAATTAGAAGACGTTCTCGATACACTCACAGATCGCGAGGAAAATGTACTGCGGCTGCGATTCGGTCTTGATGACGGACGAACACGGACATTGGAAGAAGTCGGCAAGGTGTTCGGAGTCACAAGGGAACGTATCCGTCAGATCGAAGCTAAAGCATTGCGCAAGCTCCGCCATCCAAGCAGAAGCAAACAATTGAAGGATTTTCTTGACTGAGCGGTTGCTCCCATCGGGGGGCATTTTTTTTAAGCCTAGATCACGAATTTCAACGATCTCTTTGTCATTTATTTTAAAGAGTTTAACAGGAAGATGCAAATAGTAATTGGATTAATTTGGAAAAGGTAGCGGTTAAATATACCTTTTTCTTTTATTTTAATATAAAATGAAAACGTTATCAAATTTTATTCAACATCATATTTTCTTTTCATGTGGACTTGAATTGGGGTTTTTAAGCGTTTGTGATACGATAACTGTTGGTATAGTGATGAAAAATATAAGGATTGTGATTATGGATACGATACATTTATCTCCTCGATTGGAAGCAGTACTTCAATTTATTTCTAAGTCTTCATGCTTAGCAGATATCGGATCGGATCACGCACATTTACCTTGCCGAGCCATTCAAGATGGCCGAGCGGCAAAAGCCATTGCCGGCGAGGTGCGTTCAGGACCGCTTCATCAATCGACATCAAATATCGCGGCTCTTGGTTTTCAAAAGTACATTGATGTCCGACTTGGAGACGGTCTTGATGTCATCCGTGAACCTGGCGAAGCAGATACAATTGTCATTGCCGGAATGGGCGGCGAACTGATTACGGATATTTTGGAACGCGGTAAAGAGAAAATCGGTAAAGAAACCGTCTTAATTTTGCAGCCTAATATTCGGGAAGCACGCGTCCGAAAATGGTTGAATGAAAATGGATGGACAATTGTAAATGAAACGATTGTTGATGAATCGCCGCATATCTATGAAATCATTAAGGCAAGGCAAGAGACGGCTGTACGAAAGCTTTCCGAGCTTGAATTGAAAATGGGCCCGATTCTGTCCTCAAGAAAAGAATCAGTTTTTCTTAAGAAATGGAAAAAACGGGAGCAACGGTTAATCGGAATTTTACAGGCACTCAGCCAGGCAGAACAAACGGCTGAACTTGCTCGAAAAAAGAAAGAAAGCGAATGCGAGCTGCATTTAATCCGAATGTGTCTGAGCGAGAATTAGACTTTTTTGAAAAAGGAGCGGTTGAGTTGGAAAAATGGATATCCGGAGAGCGGCTGATTCAGCGTTTTGAAGAATGGGCACCTAAAAAGCTAGCCTATGAAAAAGATAAAATTGGTGTCTTGGTCGGCGGCTTGCATAAAAAAGTAAAACGTGTCATGGTTACGCTCGACGTACTAGAGAATGTTGCGGATGAAGCGGCTGAAAAACATGTCGATCTGATCATTGCTCATCACCCGCTCATCTTTCATCCGCTTAACTATGTTCGTTCTGACGAAGGACAGGGAAAAATTGTCACCAAATGTGTAAAACACGATATTGCTGTTTATGCAGCACACACCAATCTCGATATTGCAGAGGGAGGAGTGAACGATATGTTAGCTGCTCAGCTTGGACTGACGGATACAGAGATACTTCAGCCTACTTATCATGAGCCTCTTTATCAAATCACTGTATACGCACCGGAAAGCCATGCTGAAGCGATTCGGCAAGTTCTGGGCGATGCGGGTGCCGGAGAGATCGGCTGTTACAGCAGCTGCAGCTTCAGTGTGAAGGGAACAGGCACATTTCTGCCCCAATCAGGCGCACAGCCTTTTCTAGGGAAGATAGGACAAGCTGAGAAGGCGGAGGAAGAACGAATTGAAGCAATCGCACCAGATCATTTGCTGCAATCAATCATTTCTAAAATGATCAAAGCACATCCATATGAGGAGCCGGTCTATCAGGCCATTCCATTAAAAAATGAAGGGAAAGCATATGGACTTGGAAGAATTGGAAAGCTTCCTGAAGCTTTGCCTTTTGAAACCTATTGCCAAATTGTGAAAAAGCAGCTTGGCCTCGAAGGTCTCCGGGCAATCGGACCTGCAGATGCTAAGGTAAGAACCATTGCAATTTCTGGAGGCGATGGAAACAGCTTGATTCCCTATGCCAAGTATCGCGGAGCAGATGTTTTGATTACAGGTGACATCTATTACCATACGGCCCATGACGCGCTGCTGTGCGGCTTGAACGTCATTGATGCCGGACATTATATTGAATCTGTAATGAAGCAAGGTGTTCATGACTATTTAACTAAAGTGATTGCAGAAGAAAAATGCGACACAGAGGTACTTGTTTCAGAATCGGTCACCAACCCGTTTCATTTTGTTGTATAAGCAGCAATAAAAGAACTGAGAGATAGAATCTGAGTTGAAACTGCAAAAAAAAGCAGGGAGATCCGTTTAAAAACGGAATTCCCTGCTTTTCGAATTTATCTTTTTTTTAAGTGTTTCACTTTGACTTTTGGTAAAATATTTTTGTTTTTTGCTGCTTGGCTGTCTGTCGACCATGTATCGGGATTATCCGGATCGTACTGATCGAGAAAGAGGATGACTTCTTTTGTCAACTGTGTCGGTGTTGATGCACCGGCAGTTACCGCAACTGTTTCTACGCCTTTCAGCCAGTCGAGCTGAAGTTCTGAGAGATCGGCAATACGGAATGCACGTGTATGAGCAATTTCTTTGGAAACTTGTGCAAGTCGATTTGAATTATTGCTGCGTGGATCGCCAACGACAATCAGCAAATCTGCTTCCTTTGCTTGAGAGGCAACCGCTTCCTGACGTGTTTGTGTTGCTCGGCAGATCTCGTTGCAATTTTCCGCCTGCGGATATTTCGTTTTGATATAATTCATGATATCCATTACGTCCCATTGGCTCATAGTTGTTTGATTTGTGATCAGGATCTTGTCCGTATTCAGGTGAAGCTGATCGACATCCTCGAGCGTTTCAACGAGATGAACAGAGTCAGGAGCAACACCAATCGCTCCCTCCGGCTCCGGATGTCCTTTTTTCCCGATATAAATCACATGATATCCATCTTTTTTCTTTTCTTCGATCAAATCATGTGTCTTTGTAACATCAGGGCATGTTGCATCGATTGATGTAAGACCTTTTTTTTCTGCTACCTGCCGTACTTCCGGTGAAACTCCATGAGCCGTAAAAATGACCGTACCATGATCGATTTCATCCAGTAGTTCAATTCGTTTCTTCCCACGGACATCCAGCGTGATCACTCCGTCTTCTTTCAACGCCTCGGTAACATGATGATTATGGACAATCATCCCAAGTATATATATCGGCCTCGGCAGGTCTGGATTCATCGCAGCTTGTCTCGCAATGACCAGAGCGTCGACAACGCCGTAACAATAGCCTCGCGGCGAGACTTTTATAACGTTCATGCCATTCTCCCCGTTCTGCAATACATGCAATAATTGGATTTACTCAATTATTATAAATGAGGTGGGATGCGAACACAATGAATCCGCAGTCGCTAGATATACATCCGCGGTACGGACGGCTTGGTTGGCAGGCTTTCACTATTCAATAAAGAATCAGGGGCATTGGTTTTGACTGAACCGGCCGCTGTCTGCTCATTTGTTGTGTTTTCATGATTTAATTGTTCTGTTTTATGAATGGTGCTGTTCGAATGATTATCTAATTTCGTATCGGAAGCAGCAGTTGGCGTATCCAATTGTTCTGTTGTGTCTGATTTGTCCGTTTCGGTGCTTGCTGTGTCTCCCTGCATTCCCTTCAACGCGCTTAAGATGGCTGGAGCGTTCTTAACGAGCGGCCCGAACTGTTGAATCATTGGCAGAACGGTTTGGGCGGTCTGAATCGCTTTTTGAGCATTTGTGATCATTCCCAGCAAATTCAGACTTCCCGTTGTACCGGCAGCGCTGGGGGAAAGAAATGAAGCGATTAATCCGCTTAGACCACCGGTTCCTTGAGGTGCAGGTACGGGAACCGGCGGTGCCTGTGCGGGCATTCTTGGAAAAATTGGCGGGAAACCGCGGGTAGGAGTCATGGGTGGAGTGCTGGTTGTTGGGGAATTCCAGTAGAATGGCTGCTCGTGCCCATGCTCAAACGGTGGCATATTGATTCCTTCCTTTCTTTAGTAGGTATTAAGTGTTCCGATAGCTCAAAAAATTTGTGGTGTTTCAAACATCTGTCCATTTAATGTAATGATAAAAGACGAGATACTAGCTGATATTTAGTTTATGTTGTGCCGCCTATTCGGTGACAGCCTCTACAGCGGATCCTTTGCAAAGCATTCGAATCGCCATATGTGGTAAAATAGCGAAGGAAAAAGGAGGGGTTGTCTGTGCTGAAAATTGGATCGCATGTTCATATGTCCGGTGCTAAGATGCTTCTTGGTGCCAGTGAAGAGGCAGTGTCATTCGGAGAAAATGTAATGATGATTTATACAGGTGCACCACAGAATACAGTGAGAAAGCCGATCGAGAAATTAAATATTGAGGCGGGGAGAAAACATATGGAGGAAAACGGCGTGGAAGAAGTCGTCGTTCATGCTCCGTATATCATTAATATAGCGAATACGGTAAAGCCGGAAACATTCGCACTAGGGGTTTCATTCCTGCGCAAAGAAATTGATCGGGCGGAAGCGCTTGGTGCAAAACAAATTGTTCTGCATCCTGGCGCACATGTTGGAGCTGGTGTGGATGCGGGAATTAATAAAATTGTTGAAGGTTTGAACGAAGTTCTTGAAGCACGAGACACCGTGCAAATCGCTTTAGAAACAATGGCAGGCAAAGGCAGCGAATGTGGATTTCGATTTGAACATCTTGCTCGAATCATCGATGAAGTCCGTTTGAACGAGAAACTCTCCATTTGCTTTGATACATGCCATACCAATGATGCAGGTTATCCGGTTGCAGAGGATTTTGACGGCGTTCTTAGCGAGTTTGATCAGATCATCGGTGTTAACCGGATTAAAGTCGTACATGTGAATGACAGCAAAAATGCTGAGGGATCGCATAAGGACCGTCATGAAAATATCGGTCTAGGTACCATCGGTTTTAATACACTCAATTATATTGTGCACCACCCACAGCTTGAAGCATTGCCGAAAATTTTGGAAACACCTTATGTGGGTGTGGATAAGAAAAGCAAAAAACCGCCTTATAAATATGAAATCGACATGTTTAAAAACCAGAAATTTAATGAATCATTGATACAGGATATTGAAGCAGGAAACTAATGATCTCCAACCTTTTAGAAACAATTCCGGAGTCCTTACTAAGGAACTCCGGAATTTTTTTAATAAACAGGTTATAAATTTTTTGCCAGTTGCTCGAACTGCTTCTCTAAGCGCGCCGCCAGTGCGACACCGATTTCTTCATCTAAAATTTTTCTAAGCTTCTTTTGTCCTTGCGGCTGAAATGGATTAATGTTTTGATTTTGGACACGACGAGCAATATTCTCCGTTTGCTGCTTGGTTACCGCAATACCATATTGCACAGCATATCTATAAAGTTCTTCGGAAGTCAAATGATTCATCTTTTGAATGACAAGCTGCTCAATAAAAGGATTCAAATGTTTCACTCCTGTTCTCGTGGATTGGATTTACTGAATAGATTATGAATCGAAACGTTAATTGATGCTGATGATTTATGGTTGACTTTTCTGAAAAATGTCGGAACTTGTCTAACAATAATTGCCAATAAATGTGTCACAATGTAAGTGATTAAAGTATAATTAAGGACATTAAGAAGGATAAAAATATAGAAAAGTGTCCGTATAATTTTATTCTCATAACAGTGAGAAGCAGACTTACCGAGTCGAAAAGGGCACGATACATTATCGTATGCTTTCATTTGGGGGAATGGTGAAACGTTGTTACTATTGCAGAGGGAGTGATAACCATTATTTACCGAGATTCCTTACTTTCTGTTTCCGAAAAGTATCAATTTGAAGAACAATTATCCTTGGAAATGCGTTTCTGTATTGAACCTGACGGGCGAATTATAGAATGCAATAAAAAGGGACAACTGTTGGTTGATCAATTTGGCCCGAATTTTCTCCGCTTTTTTACAGAACAAATTGCAGGCGAGGCAAAAGTTTATTTGAATACAATTATTGAAAGCAACGATATCGTTTCTGCTTTGCTTACTGATAAATTAAGCGACAGAGATTTAGGTATCTTATATAATGGTTTTTTTAAAGATGGAAAAATAATATTGGTCGGTTATCGAACACAAATGATGTCACGTCTTGCCGGTGAATTTGTCCATGAATTAAGAAATCCGTTGACCATAATTAAAGGTTTTATGCAATTATGCGATCATACGAAAGAGTACGACAAATTCCAGCCGATTATTTTATCAGAAGTGGAACGAATGTATACGATTTTAGAAAATTTCCTAACCATGTCTTTGAGAAAAAATGTATATCGCAGCATGAATCCTGATGAACTCTGCAAAAAGCTCGTGTCGTTTCTGTCATCAGAATGTGCTGTCCATAAAGTCGCTTTTGATTATGATATTTCCTATTCTGAGAACGTTTGCAAAGTTGATCTTGATAAGATCAAACAAGTCTTGATTAATTTGCTTCGCAATGCATTGGAGGCCCTTGAAGGACATCTTCACGAAAAAAAGATCATGTTTCGTGGCAGTGTTGAAGATAAAGGTTACCGCTTTTCGCTGATTGATAATGGTCCGGGTGTTGAAACCGATGTTTTAAAAAATATGGGACAGCCTTTATATACAACGAAATCGAAAGGGACAGGAATAGGCTTATCCCTTTGCAAAAAAATTATCGCTGATCATCGCGGTACATTTTGTGTGAGCAGTGTCGTGGGAAAAGGGACAACCGTCAGTTTTTTTCTTCCATTTATCTCGCCATAATTTTTTCCATAATGTGCATCTGTGAAAATGCTCATTCTGAGTCACACTATATCTGATCCTAAAATGAAAGCGAGGGGTCATTGTGGCTGATAAGGATCATTATCACAATGAAGACTCATTATACGATAAGCAAAGTGCATATCATAATGAGGAGTACGCAAGAGAATTGGCTGCCGATCAATATGATCCGGAGGCGGAAAGAGCGCGTGCAGATGGTGATCACTCGTCCCATCGACGTATCGTTGAAGGCGGCAAGGGTGTGGGCTGGCTTGCACTGATTTGTTCTGTGATTGCCCTGTTCTTTTTGCCGGTCGTTTTGGGTATAGCCGGAATCATTATCGGTTATATTGCACTTAGAGAAGGCGCCCGTACTTTAGGCGGATGGGCAATTGGTATCGGATGCCTAGCAGTATTGATTCAGTTGCTCTCACCGCTCTTTTGGTAAAAAAACAAGAGAATCCTTACTTAGGTAAGGGTTCTTTTGTTTGTAAGCATATTTATGGAGATATGTATGTGATGCATGATACACTTATCATTAGGGAAATTGACTTTTTTAAAAAAGGAATGAGTGCGATGGATACAATTGAAGCAATCAAGACAAGGCGATCGGTACGTAAAGTGTCAGACAGAGAACCATCTAAAGAATTAATTGAACAAATTCTTGATGCGGCGCGAAGAGCGCCTAATCATATGAATACAGAACCATGGCACTTTATCGTGCTAACCGGTGAGGGACGGAATAAACTTGGCGAAGTCTATGGCAAGGTGAATCAGAAAAATCTTGAAAATGCTGACCAAGCCGCCTTGGAAGCTGCATATGAAAAAGGGCTATCAAGCGCTAAGCGCGCACCGGTTATCATTGTTGTTACGATGGAACCGAGTGATAATCCACGTGCGTTTGAAATTGAAGACATCGAAGCGACTGCCATTGCAACTCAGAATTTGATGCTGGCTGCACACGCGCTTGGTCTTGGATCCATTCTGAGAACCGGCGGGGCAGCTTATACTAAAGAAGCGAAAGAACAGTTCGGTGTATCTGAAAAAGGACACATTATCGGCTTTGTTTATCTCGGCTATCCGGCTGAAGGAGTTGTTCCTAAAGTTCCGGAACGTCAATCAGTGGCAGAAATTACTGAATGGGTGGACGCATAAGGGATATAGAAAATAAGCTTAAAAACACCAGACCGGATACTCCCGGTCTTTTTTGTGTTTCAAAATTAACTCAATTATTAATGGGTCAATGGTCATAAACGAATGCTCGTGTTCATAGCATGGTAACAAACAGCTTGTACATGTAAAGAGAAAGGATTCGATCGATGACGGATACTCATGTGGTCACATATGACGATGCAGTTAATAATCGTCTTTTTACTACCGGTCATTTTACCTCGAGAATTGTCGTGATGATTCCTGCACACAATGAGGAGGACTCAATTGCTGATGTCCTCAAAAGTTTGTCTGAACAGTCGGTTCCCAAAGGTTTAAAAATGGACATTTACATTGCGCTGGATCACTGTACTGATAATACGGAGAAAGTTGTTGTGCGCTGTAATGAGGACTATCATTTATCCATCTATCTCCTGAACACGGTCAAGAATAGGCAGAGAAAAGTTGGTGCTCTGAATCAGCTTTACCAGCTCTTCTGGGGTAATCCGAACGATCCAGACAACAAAGAAGTAGGAAAGCAGCAGAAATCCTACGCTAAAAGCATTGTCGCCTTTGTCGGAATTGATGCGGATGTTTATCTTGATAAGGACTGTATACGAACGTTATGGTCTGAGCTCAGCCACAATCATAAAGTGGGGGCGGTTTCAGCCAACTACACTTGTCTGATGCCGGAAAGCGTCCGGCACATATTAAGAAACGATCCGAATCGAGAACGCTTGGTCAGAAAAGGAAAATTCGGCAATGCATTGAATCGTTGGTGGGTCGCACAGCAGAATCGTGAGTTCGCTCAATGGACCATGAAACAAAAATATTGCGGACATTTTGCTGAGATTGCCGGAGGACAATGCAGCATCTTTCGCCCGGAAGCGGCTATTGAGGTCCGAAATGATTACAAATTAAACGGGCTCTATGATGATAAGTCAGATACCGAAGATCTGTTACTAACGCAATATATTAGAGCATGCGGATGGGTATGCCTGATCAGTAAGAGTGCGCGTTGCTATGTAGACAGCATGAAGACTCTTCACACTTACTCAAGCCAACGAAATAAATGGGTGTCCGGAACAACCGATTATATGCTTCAGGATGGACTCAAAACAAAATATTCCAGGAGATTATGGATACAAGAGGCCGGGCTCTTTATTAATTTGATCATTCGTTTATTTTTTGTTCTCTTAGTCGGTTTATCCTTGCTGACCGATCAGTTCTATTGGAACTGGATCTGGATTACACCTGTTATTGTTGCATCGCTTCTCAATTTAGTGCTGACACTGAAAACACCGAATAGTCGTTTCCTAGATGTTGTCTTGGCGACGTTACTCATCAGCCCGGAAATCTATCTCTGGATTACAATCAGCATTCATATTAATGTATGGCTTTCTAAGATCAGAATCAACAAACAGGATGGATGGGAAAATCAATATCGAGCAGAAACCGGACAAACACATTCTCACGCATTAATGTATTTTGTTTTATTTTTTTTGTTTGCCGCAGCTGCAATCTATTTTGCAAAAGTAAATTACGGTTTATTGACCAGTCCAACAATTCAACAGGCACTCAATCCATATTTGATGCAGGGATTTGTACTTCTTACCATTTTAACGATTTTTGAATTTGCGGTGATGCTGAATCAATTATGGAAGCTCAGAGGACCTTATAAAGCGTAAAGAAAAACCGGACAAAAAATAAAATATACGTTGCATACATGAATACGCGTACTTAGCGAAAATTCCCTCACGGTTAGCCGAAGTTCCTTTTGAGCGACACCTCAGTTACTTGCTTGTCGCTGGCGCACCGCGAGCCTCTTCAGTCAGGCAGGAATCTGAGGGGCCACGGTGGTATGCTGAGTCCACAGGCGTCTTACACTTTCGTGTTTGGTTTATAACTTTTTATTCGTCAGAAAATTTTATACTTTTTTCTTGTAATGAAAAGCCCGTCAAAGCTGCTTTTAACAGTTCTGACGGGCTTTTTACTAGCAACAAGTTAATTTTGACTTAAATATTGACCTCTTCTTGCTCAGCTTTCTTTTTTGCAAAATACTCTTCTGCCAGTTTATCAATTTCAATTTTCAATTCTTCGACCATGCGATCCTCAGGAACCTTCCGAATCACTTCGCCATGGCGGAATAAAAGGCCTTCACCTTTACCGCCGGCGATGCCGATATCGGCTTCACGCGCTTCGCCCGGACCGTTGACTGCGCATCCGAGTACAGAAACTTTGATTGGAGCATTAATCTTAGAAATATACTGTTCCACCTGATTTGCGATTTTGATTAAGTCGATTTGAATTCGTCCGCATGTCGGGCAGGAGATTAACGTGGCAGCATTAGTCAGCCCGAATGTCTTCAATAATTCACGGCATACCTTAATTTCCTCTACGGGATCCGCGGAAAGGGAAATACGCATCGTATTGCCAATCCCTTTGTTCAGCAAGATACCGAGTCCTGCCGCACTTTTGATTGTCCCAGAAAATAATGTACCTGATTCGGTAATACCTAAATGAAGCGGGTAATCAAATGTACGCGCTGCTTTTTCGTAGGCTTGAACTGCCAGATCAATGTTCGATGCCTTAAGGGAAACAATAATATCGTGAAAATCAAGATCCTCAAGGATTTTGATATGATGAAGGGCACTCTCAACCATTCCGTCCGCGGTAGGGTAGCCGTACTTATCCAAAATATGTTTCTCAAGCGAACCGGCATTCACACCGATACGGATCGGAATATGCTTCTCTTTTGCTGCACGTACAACGGCTTCAACATTTTCTTGTTTGCCGATATTGCCCGGATTGATCCGGATCTTATCCGCGCCGCCTTCGATCGCTTTTAATGCCAATCTATAGTTAAAATGAATGTCCACAACAAGCGGGATATGAATCTGTTTTTTTATTTCCGGAATTGCGAGTGCATCTTCCATGTTTGGACATGCAACGCGAACCATTTGGCAGCCGGCATCTTCCAAACGGTGAATTTGTGCGACCGTTGCCGCAACATCTCTTGTTTTCGTTGTCGTCATACTCTGTATAATGACTTCGTTGGATCCGCCAATGGTCAGGTTGCCAACCTTGACTTTTCTCGTTTTCGTACGATGTGTAATTTCAGACACGAGCGATTCGCTCCTTTATAAATAAGTGAATGATTTGTGAATCTTTCAGTATGGTCAGTATACCATGAATCTGCTCGGTTTGCCTGAAATAATACCCGTATGAAAGACTTTACACAACTGATTCCCATTCATTAAGGAGTTGATGCTGCCGATGAATCATCTGTCTGGTCATAACTAGGAAAAGCATAAGTTTTTCCGATCTGAAGATGGTTGGGATCAACAGAGGGGTTAAGTACAGCGAAATCTTTCAGCACTTTTTCTATTGATTGCTGATTTTCATTGATTCGCTCAGTAATTGAGAGCAATGTATCTCCGGGAGCAACAGTGACTCTTTGATAGGCGATCGCTGCTTTCTCAGATGCCGCGGGCCTTGCCGGCTCAGCTGCTGCTTGCCCTGCAGGAAGAGAGCCCGAGCTCAGATCTGCATAGCTTGTCCAACACATCATAATAAACAGGATGGTGAAGAATCTTTTTTTTATCACTTTTTTGCTCCGTTCAAAACGTATTTACGCCAAAGAAGGCGTTATTAACATCTATATGCCGGGCTGCTGTTTAATATGCTTGTTTTTTGAAATAAATCCAACATTTTTTTTAAAACCTTTTCCTCAATCATGGTGTATGGTTTAATTGATAATAGAAGAAAAAGACATATGTGCATAACATAGATAAGAGAGAAAAATGGTTTGTTTCTATAAAAGAGGAGGAACGCAATGGAACTGCTCACATACCCAGCGGGAGGGTTTATTGTCATTTTGCTTGCTGCGTGCTTTTTATTCGCAGAATTGCTTGTCAAGGCAAAAGGGCTGCTTGCACTGACCGGTAGCGGACTTTTTATTTTCTATTTTTTACATTTTCTTACGGATCAAGCATCGCCTTGGATCTTTTTATTGCTCGTAGGCGGTCTGCTCCTCATTATCATTGACGGCAAGTTGTTTACAACCGGAATCATAGGTATATTTGGTTTTATACTCATGGTGCTTGGATGTGCGCTTCCGACCCCATCGCTTCTTTATGGCATGCTGGTTGGAATTGCCTTTGTTATTGGATCCTGCGGCTCGCTTTTCTTTCGAAAAATATTGCCTCAACGCGATTATTTAGGCAAATTGATGCTGCATGACAAGCTTTCCAGCGATAAAGGCTATAATTCCATAAACAGTGATTATCACGAACTGATTGGTAAGGAAGGGAAGACAATGACTCCTTTCCACCCGGTTGGCACGGTGAAAATTGATGGAAAAAATTATAGTGCAATTACTGATGGTATCTTTTTGGAGAAGGATATTGCCGTTAAGGTGATCTCTGTTGATGGAACACGTATATTTATTGATCAGGTTGACAGGGAGAGCTAAGGCATTATGACCGTGATTGAACAGTATGGATTTTTTATAAAAAAAGATGTTGTCATTTACAACCAATTATGGTATATTATTTCTTGTCGTTGGGACAGGCATTAATGATTAAAAGATTTTATTGACAAGCCTCAGCGCTTGTGATAAATTAATTCTTGTTCTGATTTTGTTCCACAGTAGCTCAGTGGTAGAGCAATCGGCTGTTAACCGATCGGTCGTAGGTTCGAATCCTACCTGTGGAGCCATGGCGGTGTAGCTCAGCTGGCTAGAGCGTACGGTTCATACCCGTGAGGTCGAGGGTTCGATCCCCCCCGCCGCTATTTTTTTACCTCACTTCACAATGGCGGTTATGGTGAAGTGGTTAACACACCGGATTGTGGTTCCGGCATGCGTGGGTTCGATCCCCACTAACCGCCCGTGGACCCTTAGCTCAATTGGTTAGAGCTGACGGCTCATAACCGTCCGGTTGTAGGTTCGAGTCCTACAGGGTCCACCACTTAACATGGAGGAATACCCAAGTTTGGCTGAAGGGATCGGTCTTGAAAACCGACAGGGGCTTCACGGCTCGCGGGGGTTCGAATCCCTCTTCCTCCGTTGGTTATACATAAGTATTATCCTGCAAACACCTGGAAGTAGCCATTTAAAGGCACTTCCGGGTGTTTTATTATTTTCCGATTGTCAAAGAAAAGCAGAGAAAATTAAATCATTTTGCGCAGATTTTGCATTTTTTTATCATGATAAAAGTCATCCGTCATATCATTGAACACGTTCAGCTAAATGGTTATAGGGAATGCGGTATCGTGATCATGTTTTCATGTCTGGTGGACAGGTCTCAGTTTCTATTCACCTTGAAGATGGTAAATACGTAAATAATACGATTTCACGTCAGAATACAGGCGATATTTCTTTGACAGGATTTCGGTGCGACTTTAAAATAAAACATAGGTTTGCCATGAACTATTGAAACATTGGATTTTTATTGATGAACAGAAATCACTGTGTTTTTTTCCGAATGATCTTAGTTTCGTGTTCTAAAAATAGGAATGAGTAACGAATACATATGGCTGGTACATGACACATCAAAAAGAGATGATGTACTTGGGACTTGCCGCCAAGGAGGGGAAGAAGTGGCTAAGGAAACAGTGAAAAATAAAGGAACAAAGCACAATTTGCCAATGAGGCTGAATATACTCTTTCTTGTCGTGTTTGTGGCGTTTGCCGGATTAATTCTCCGACTTGGCTACATTCAAATTGTCAGAGGAGATTATTACAAAGCACTTGCAAAAGATAACAATACGCAATCGGCACGAATTGAATCGGCACGAGGAAAGATTTTTGATACGAACGGGGTGACGCTCGCGGATAATAAAGCTGAACTGGCGGTTGTGTATATACGCAATGCCGGAATCAGTGCGGAAAAGGGGTTGAAACTTGCTCGAAAGCTTTCCAACTATTTAACTTTGGATGGAAAAGCGATTTCCCGCATTTCAACGAGGGATAAGCGCGAGTATTATATCCTTACCAAATTCAAGAAGTTAAGTGATGCGTATAATAAATACTTGACGCCTGCAGAACAGAAAAAATACGCAAAGAAGCAAGGTCAATTGTACAAGCTGCTTCTATCCAAAGTCCCAAAGTCCGAACTAAAGGGCTATTCAAAAAAAGACGTTCAAATTATGGCGATCCAGCATGAATTTAATCAAGCATCCAATTTGAATCCTTACATTATTAAAAGAGGCTTGAATGTTGCTGATAAGGAATATATCGATGTAGTGGATCACCTGAACGATTTTAATGGAACGATTCAGACCGCTGATGTTTCCTCAAGAACGTATGTCAAAGACAAACCGTTCTACGTCGGCAAGATGGGGCCGATACCTGAGGATAAGATTACCGGTTATTTGGCTCAAGGATACAGCCGTAACACGGATGTTGGTATCAGCTATCTTGAAAACCAATATGAAAATTATTTGCGTGGCGTTCCGATGACGCTGACTTATAAGACTGAAAAAGGGCTTCCGGTCGGGAATCCTACGGTTAAGGAAGGCCAGCGTGGTGATGACTTACAGCTGACCATTGATATAAGGCTGCAAAATAAGCTCGATCAAGTATTGGAACAGAAAATATCAGAAGCCCGATCAATGGCTGGAAATAGTCAGAACAACAGTGCCTACGCGGTCATGATGAATCCGAAAACAGGCGCGATTTTGGCCATTGGTGGAAAGAAGTATGTCAACGGAAAGTTTGAAGATGTTTCAAGTGATGCAATCACCTCACAGTTTGAAATGGGTTCTGCGGTCAAAGGGGCAACTGAACTCATTGGCTTTCAGCATCACGCCGTTCCGGAACATTTTTACGACATGCAGATTGACTATCCAGGAAGCGGCAATCATTCCTTTTCTTCATGGGAACAAGGCGGACTGGGGATGCAGACTCCGGAAACGGCGCTGCAGCACTCATCGAACATATTTATGGCAGCAATTGTTTCGAATATGGCAGGTATTTCTTTAACCTCGGCAGGAGGACATTATAATGCGAGATTTCCTTCGCCGTATAGTTCAAAGTTTGTAAAAGCAATTAATGATTTGAGAAATGGATACAGTCAATTTGGAATGGGCGTTAAAACCGGAGTCGATCTGCCAACCGAAGGCACCGGATATAATGGCGGAATGCCGGATAACTCAGGGCTAATTCATCAGTTTGCGATCGGTCAGTATGATACGTACACACCGATTGAAATGGCTCAATATATTTCGACCATTGCCAATGGCGGCTATCGGATGCAGCCGCATTTGCTTGAATCGGTTCATGAACCGGGCAGCGATCCTGATAAGCTTGGCAATACAGTGTACAGCTTTACACCAAACGTGCTAAATACGATCGGTAATAATAAACATGACTTAGCTCGTGTTCAACATGGATTATATCTTGTTACTCACGGAACCGGTGGGACAGGTAGTGTTTTTTATACACAAGGACAAAAGTATAAAGTCGCGGCAAAAACCGGTACGGCTCAGATTAATGAAAATGATAAAAGTCTCTATAACGAAACCTTAGTTTCGTACGCACCGTATGATGATCCGCAAGTCGCAATTTCGGTTGTTGTGCCAAAGGTACGAACAGGTCATCAAAACCAGGAAATTGCTCTTGAGATGTATAAGGAATATGACAAGTATTATCATTACACAAGTAAATAAAAATAGAAGGACCGCTTCGCTGCAGTAACAGCAAAGCGGTTTCTTTTTACAAGGAAAGAAAGTATATGATTTTCGCCAAAGCCAAAGGTTGTGAGCCAAACGCGCAGGTGCGAGACTCCTGCGGAGCGGCTCTGTTGATCGCAGGCCAGGGGAGACCCCGCAGATATTAGTTTGCTTGAGGAGGCTCCCGGACTGCCCGCGGTCGCGTTCAGTTGATGCGAGCAACCGGAGCGTAGTCAAAATCCGGCATGATTTAAGGACCGGGCGCTTTTTGCCCGGTTCTTCTTATTTGTTTTGGTTAACTGTTGTGATGTTCTGGTACAACTTTTGAAATTGTGACACTTCCTATATGTACGCAAAAAGGCAGGTTGATCATTTATTGATCAACCTGCCTTGCAATGTCTATTCAATTAATTGCTATGGTTCTTCGTAATTACTTGAGCGAGCTTTTGTATGGACATATCGCTTGAAACGCTGAAAGAGCCAAGCTGTACATATTTTTCAAGCTTATTTTTATGGAGATAGGAGTCAAAATTCTGTTTTTGATTCGACTTAAGAATCTTCGCACGAACGAGCTCACTTGAAATATCTCCAGGAGTCATGCCACTTTTAATTTGAAGCTTATACGTTGTTTTCTTAGCCTTTGATGAAGAGTTATCGCTGCTTTTCTTGCTGCTGTCACTGTCCGTCTTCGGTTTTTCTTTGCTTGCTTGCTCCGTAGCTTTCTGGGTATCACTCAGCCATTGATTGTAGGCATCAAGATCAATCGCTTTACGGTGATGGCTGGCAAGATATTGAGTTACGGTTGCTTCTGTCAACGGCGTTTGCTTTGCTACGTCCTTTACCGGTTTCTGCTCTCCCTGATTGAAAATCAGGTAATAGAAGAAAGCAAAAACGGCGCATGTCAGCAAGATGCCGGCGGCAAAACCGCGTATTTCATTTTTTGTCAATGCGTTCACCCTTTAGAATGATCTTGGTCCCCGAGCATGATTTCCTCTTCGAGCACACGAATTTTTTTCTTTACCTTGTACAGTTCTTGCATCATTGTTATGGAATTTTCTTCAAGCTGACCTTCTACCTGTTTAATACTGTCCTGCTTATAGTAAGAAACAGCAAGTGCGGTCAACCCAACAATCATGAGTATCAAGATGACAAACCCCAATTCATTACCCCCCTCACCATTGTCTGAGGTTCATGCGATGTAACGATCACATGACAATCACCATAGTTATTTATAACACATCTCCTATGGTTACGGAAGAATTATGGCGAAAAAGAAAGAAGATTGTAAAATAAATAGTAAAAATTGGGGGAAACTGAGAAGAACGGCTATAAACAATTTAAAAATAAAAGGGAACATGCGTTTATAAAAGGTTGAAGCATTCGATATTTTTTGTTAAGATAAAGTGTATGTTTTTGTACACGATGATTTTTAGTGCAATGGAGGGATAAATATGCGAGTTAAGGTTATTTTGGAAAATACCGAAACCGGTGATCGCGATTACATCACGTCGAAGAACAAACAAAAGAACCCAGAACGTCTTGAGCTGAAAAAGTACAGCCCAAAACTGAGAAGATATGTGACTTATCGCGAAACAAAGTAAGATGGATTGAATAAAGAGCCGTGAAGGACCTCTTATGGGTTTTTTGCGGCTTTTTGTATGGACGACTTGAATTGTCCCATTGTACTTGAGAAACGCAGTCTTTGAACAATCGCTCTAAATTCATCAGATCTCAACTATGGAGGACAGAATGAACAAACAAAAAAAAGCAGTACGCAACCGAATACTCCATGAGATGGATAGAATAGATGAATATGTATTTACGGAAAAATGTAAGCAGATCAGAAATCGTTTGTTTGCAACATCGTTGTGGCATGGAGCAGGGACGATTGGGGTAACCTTATCGATTGGCCGAGAAATAGAAACGATGGCAATTATCACAAAGGCCTGGACTGAAGCAAAACGTGTAGCTGTCCCAAAGTGTAATCCGAACAACCGCACTTTGTCGTTTTATGAATTGCAAACCTTCAGCCAGCTGGAATTCGGTTTTTTCGGTTTAATGGAACCGAATACATCAAAAACAGAGGCAATTACTCAGGACTCACTTGATTTACTTATTGTGCCTGGGATTGTGTTTAATCATCAAGGGTATCGAATCGGCTATGGCGGAGGTTATTATGATCGGCTTCTCTCTGACTATGAGGGGGTCACGGTATCCTTATTACTTGAAAGTCAAATGATTGGTGACATACCGATTGAACCACATGATCAGCGTGTGGATTGGATGATCACCGAGAAGAATATTTATGATACGAGCAAAGAAACGGAATGAAAGCCAAGCTCATAAGCCACACTAAGCAGAGTAAGTTGAGAGCGGGGTGCTTAGTGTGGCAAAAAGAAATGTGATCATCGAGACTATTCTATGGGCATTCACAGCCTTATTTCTTATGAAGCGAAGGCAAATTTTGTTTGAGTTCGCCCTGTTGGCTGCCGGACATCTTCTTTTCTTTAAGCATATTCAGAAACAGCACGAATCTGAATGATGAGATCAAGAAAAATTTTGTTTCAGTAGAACGATTTGCTGATTTGCTGTTTCAAATATAATCAGCATATGATCTTGCGCAACTAATAAAAGCGGCATCGTACTCCCGAGCGGGGATTCAGCCTGCGTTTGAGTAAGTTGAATGCCGCGTACATAATTTTTATAAAGGCCTTCCCATAATTGACCGGTGATTCGTTCAGCTTTTTCCTTTCCAAAAGGGAAAATATGTGTGAGCGAATCGCCGGTTAATGCGTCCAAAGGGATAACTCGATAATCGGATACTTGAAAGCCATACTGTGCGGCCGCACGACGAAGCATTTGCTCTCTACTTACGCCAAGTTCACGTGTATACTTACTAAGTCGATTCGCTTCCTCCGGCGTTCTCGGTTCGCGATAAAGATGGAATGATCCATTTGTTTTAATGGCCATGAGATAATCTTGGGAGAGCTGTTCCTTACCGAAAATCGATTGATCAATGTGCTGTTCGGCTTGGTGAACAGTTAGTCCAACATAAAATCCCGGCAGCATGTCCAATTCTTTGGAAGAAGACAATTGCCGCACATTTTTTTGCCAGCGGTTTACGATGGCAACCAATTGATTATTACGATACAATAAAGAAAAATCCTGCATTAGATCGTTGCGTTCTTTCGTTTCAGATGCAGTTCGCATACGTAAAAGCTGATTCTCGGGAATAAATTCCAGATGCGTCGCTGCTGTTACAAAGCTGATGCGCGGATTATCAGGGAAATAAGTAATGGTTGGACGATCTAGAAGCAGAAATGGAAAAACAAGCAATGAAAATACAGCAGCTGCCGTGATAAGCAGGGTAAGGATTTGTACTTTTTTAGGGCGCATAATCAGACAACCTCCGGACAAGACCTATAGTCTACTCTATTCAAAACTTGTCCGTTTCATGACCAAGACAGGACTGATTTCGTTGATTGGATTCAGCAAGTACTATTTTTCTATAAATCTTAACAAGTTACATATTGGCAAACATCGATTTTTGCGAGAAAATGAAAAGATGAATTTATTCTGATAGGCGGTGCGTTTATATGATTAATATTGGTGTGGATTTAGGCGGTACAACAATAAAAATGGCTCTGATTGATGATCATGGGAAAATGATCGACAAATGGGCAATCGCTACGAATACGATTGATAATGGGAGACACATTGCTTCCGACATTAGTGAAAGCGTTCTTAAAAAAATGCAGCAATTTAATTTAGAACGTTCAACAGTTAGAGGCGTTGGAATTGGTGCTCCAGGCTTTATCAATATGGACACTGGTTTTATTTATCAAGCTGTTAATATAGGCTGGAAGGATTATCCGCTTAAAGAAGAGCTGGAGCAGTCAATAGGACTGCCGGTTGTGATTGATAACGACGCAAACATGGCAGCACTTGGAGAAATGTGGCTCGGCGCCGGACAAGGCGCTAAAAACCTGATTTGTGTGACACTGGGTACAGGCGTTGGCGGGGGCATTATCTGTGATGGTGAGATTCTGCACGGTGTGAGCGGCATGGCGGGTGAAATCGGACATATCACGGTTATGCCAACTGATGGCGCATCATGCAACTGCGGGAAAACAGGCTGTCTTGAAACAGTATCTTCAGCGACTGGCATTCGAAGACTGGCTTTAGACGCTCTTGACTATAATGACTCAGTGAGTATTCTTCGCGATATTTTTGAAAGTAAAGGAGACATTACTGCTGAAGATGTTTTTAACTGTGCTGCAAAGAAGGATCCTCTCTCCTCAACGGTCGCCGAAAAAGCAGCTTATTATCTCGGATTTGCCCTTGGATCAATTGCTGTGACCATCAATCCGGAAAAAATTGTTATTGGTGGCGGGGTGTCACATGCAGGGGATACACTTATTGATCCGCTGACTAATTATTTTAAGCGCTTTTCATTGCCGCGAGTGTTTGACGCATGCACGATCAACCTTGCCAAATTAGGCAATGATGCAGGTGTCATCGGTGCAGCTTGGCTCTGCATTCAGAAAATCAAGCAGAATGCCATAAACTAAATTAAATGATCTGCGTTACTGAATAGAAAGGTCGGTTTCTATGAAATGGATTGTATGTCCCGTTGGTCCGATTCAAGCAAATTGTTATTTGGTGTTTGATCAGACAACAAGAGAATGTTTGATCATAGATCCTGGAGGAGAATTTGAGAAGATTAAGTCCATCATTGGACGAGAACAGTTGCATCCTATTGCCATTCTACTGACGCATGCACATTTTGATCATATTGGCGCGCTGGATGATGTACGGGATCATTGGAACCTCTCTGTTTCCGTTCATGAGAATGAAGCGGATTGGCTGCAAGATCCGAAAAAGAATGGATCCGCTTATTTTCCTGTGACTGGTTCAATTACGGCACGTAAGGCGGATCATTTGCTGACGGATCATCAAAAAATAATCATTGGTCCGTTCTCATTCACCGTTCTGCATACTCCGGGTCATTCCCCTGGTGGCGTATCTTTTTATTTTGAAAAAGATCAAGTTGTTTTTTGCGGTGATGCACTTTTTAAAGGAAGTATTGGGCGCACAGATCAATATGGCGGAGATTATGACCAACTACTGACGAGCCTCCGAATGCAACTCATGACGCTGCCTGATGAAATTGTAGTCTGTCCTGGTCACGGACCATCGACAACAATCGAAGACGAAGCGGAGAACAATCCATTTTTGACATAAATATAAACATACAAAAAACAGCGACTCAGCCATAATAATTGGCTGGGCCGTTGTTTTTCTTTCATAGTGCAGGCGCACCTAACCATTGCTTTTCATAAGATAGGCAGTATGAGAAGCAGCGAAGGAGGTATGTAGTGTGCCAAACCATCGATATATTGATTTCCTTGCGAAATTGGCTGTCGATAATGCACATCCAGGAGGTCATGGCCTGACCGAAGCGATTATTGAGCAGCTGTCAATAAGGAAGAATAGCAGCCTGCTTGATGTAGGATGCGGTACCGGTGCGACCACGGTATTCATCGCCGAGAAATTGCATGCTGATGTAACAGGTATTGATCTGCATCCGGGTATGGTGAAACGCGCAAAGGCTCGTGCGGCAGTGAGTACTTCCGCTCCAAAAATTGTTCTAGCCTCTGCTGAACAACTGCCGTTTGAATCCAACTATTTTGATTATTTATTGTCAGAATCCGTAACAGCATTTACCGATGTATCGCTTTCAGTGCCTGAATATTATCGAGTATTGAAGCCTGAGGGTCAGCTTGCTGCAATAGAAATGACTGTCGAGAAGCAGCCTAATGAGCAAGATAAACGGTTGATCGAATCTGTATACGGTGTGAGCGATGTTCGGACTGAAAACGAGTGGCTGTCTATTTGGAAGAGTGCAGGATTCATTAACCTGAAATCCTTTCATGCCAATGAAATTAAAACACATTCAGGGGACGTACTTCCAACCTATAATTTGACAAGCATCATTGATGAAGGAGCAATTGAAGTTTGGCTTGAACATATGCAAATGATGCAGAAATTTAAAGATGTGCTTACGTACCGCGTATTCACGATGAGCAAGCCAAGTGACTAAATAGAACGGAAAATGCCCGGCATACGAACAAAACGTATCCGGGTCATTTTTTTCTTTTTTTTAAGTGTTCGCTGATCTGCTCCGTGTAACTCTCAATCGCATTGGGAATTTGTCCGAAAAGCTGGTTGCGTAATGGCGGGCGTTTCGCCTTATGTTCCATGCGCGCCTTCTCTCTTTCTTCACGAGGCGTTTCCATATAGCGAACAAACTGCTCGGTTAAAAAACGAACATAATCTTCGGATTTCATGAGCACTTGCCCCTTCTCTTTTTTAGTTTCATTTTGCCCAAAAAGAGAACGGATGATTCATGATCGACAAGCATAATTACTTTTTGACGTTCGAAGACAGGAGTTCATTGGTTTAATTGTTCCGACCACTTGATTGGTTTTCCACTTTTTTTGGAATAAGTGATTTGATCGATCTCTTTACGATCGTCAGTAATAACTTTAAATTTAATGATCACTGTTTCTTCATTTTCTGTAACATTAAACGCGACAGTGCCGTTGCGATAAATGAGTGTTCCTTGTCCGGATAACGATCGCTGCTCTAGTTCGTGTTCAAAATCAATAAGCGCGCATTCACGTATTTGTTGAAGCTGAAATTGAGCATATGAATGCTGATAAAATTTCCGATCGCTTGTCAGCACCAGCAGTGCATGGAATACAAAAGCGAGCAGTATGAGCGACAAGACCATCGTTAATGGTAAAACAAATCCGTTCTGATCACTTTGACGTCCTTTAATCACCGGCATCATCCTTGACATAGAGTCGATCATCCCAATAATAATTTCGGTTTGCTTTATCTGTTACGCGAATTGAAACAAATTCACCGTCAGAATGAAACGCTGCATGTTTGACCTGCTGAAGAACAATTTCATAACCCGCGCCGTTCACCTGACGGATGATACGTCCGTTTGACAAAGATGTGTAACTTACACGGTCTGTACCTTTTTTCATAGTCAGCGTCTGATGATCAGTTGAACAAGATACGTGTTGAGAGAAATGTAATTCTGTTGCCGTTTGCATGAAAAATATGCGTGTTTCCTTTTGTGTATCCAGTCGTAGTTGAAATCGCTGATTCATAAATTGAGTCACACCAATTGCAAGGCTAATAATAATTAGGAAAATAGAGAGGGCCAGCATCATAGACAGCAAAGTATATCCCGCTTGATTCTTCATCGTTTGGCTTCCCCAGTGATCTTATGCTTGCGTCCTTCGTAATCCCAACTGATGCTCAAATATGCTGAGTGTTCGTTTTGTTCGATCCACTCAATGTGGAAATCTAGTGAGGTTTCCGGTTCAGCAGACAGCGCTCCATTCGATTTCCACGACATTAAGTGATAGCTTAGCAAACTGATCGCTTCATGGCTCTGTTTGATGAGCTGCCGTTCTTGATCTACGCGTACTAATAAAGGAACGGCAGTAAGGATCAGTATAGTGAAAATGGCGAGTGCGGTCATCGCTTCGGGGAGAAAAAGTCCACGTTCATTACATTGTCTTTTCATAGTAATATCTTCCCTGACCAAGAAGCAATACGAGTCGATAACGAATGCTTCCCAATGTTATAGTGAATGTCTTTATATTTGTAAAATGCCCCAACTGATTAATCATGATCGAATTCTCTTGATAGCCGCTGTAGATCGTAATTCGAGGGTTCATTTGTATGCGTTCGATTCGGTTCTTAAACGAAACATAATAAAAATGTTCAGGGTTATTAAAGACAATCCGAGGGACGTCAGATTCACTTATTGCGGCAATCTGTGTATCATGAATTTTTTCGTCAAGTTCACTCATAAAATGTTTGAGCGTGACTTCATCAGATAGATGGGAAAAAGCAAGAAAAGATATAGGGGTAATGATGCAGGCAATTGATAGGACAATCAATACCTCAATCAGCGTGTATCCAAAATCTTGTGTCAAGGATGCTTTATGGTACACTGACTTCACCGGTCGACGCATCATAATTCAGTGGTGTACCATCTGAGGACTTGATACTGTTGACGTAGTCGGGCATGAGGTCATCAAGACTTTCAGGCAGAGCTCCATCATGGTCCATTTGATAGGCGGCGATTTGGCTTTGAACAAGCTTAACCGTTGCATCAGTACTTTTATTCATCACAACATCATTTGATTTGGTCATATTCGGAACCGCAATTAAAAGCAAGATGGATATGATAAACAATACGATCATCATTTCAATTAGTGTGAATCCGCGTTGTGACATAAAAATGAATTTACGGAAAATTTTTAGCATGCGAAGAACTCCTTTATAGTGGGATGTAAAGTGGAGTGTATATGAAAATCTCTATGGAAGCTCATTGGAACGTTGAAATTGTTTTACAGATGTGCTTGATGCAGCAGCAACAGTTACCTATTTTTGGACTTTAAATGTGGAATTTTTTTCAAGTGAGAGCGTTGCAAAAGTGGTTGGGTGAAAAGCAGAAGCAGAGAAGAAAGAAATGATGGTATTCGCAAAGTGAGAATCTGAACGTTGTATCAACTCCTTCACTAATTTGGAATATGAATGCTAAGGATGGGAACACCTCCATAATATTTATTTGATTTCAAAAAAGATAGTTTACTATGTAAAATATTCGACACCATCTGACAATTACCTTTTCCATAAACAGAAATTATGTGGCAAATAGTTGAACAATGTCATGGTAACTGAGTGACCTAATTAAGATAAAAATTATGAATTAGATCACATTGTAAACGTATACATTAATGCTATGCTAAATAGGGAAATTAATATTTTGAGAGGATGAGAGAAATGGCAGAAGTAAAAGCAGCTTTTCTTTTTATCGGACCAAAAATTGATACAGCACAAGCGAAAGCACTGATTGACACGCCGGTGATCAAACTGAACGTTGTCGGAGTAAAATCGTATGATGAAGCGGTAAAAGCGGCGGTTGAATTAGCAGATATAGGAGTAGAGGCAATCGAACTTTGCGGTGGATTTGGCAATGAAGGCGTTGGCAGGGTTGCTGCAGCAGTAAGGGGAAGGGCTTCAGTTGGCGTTGTGCGTTTTGATCACCATCCTGGCCTTGGATTTAAGAACGGTGACGAGATATTCAGTTAATATTAGAAAACTTGGCTTTGCCAAACCTCTGGCGAAGTCGCCGTCGCACTTACACTATTCCTCTAACTCTTTATAAAAAAACGACTGACGAGCATAAAGCCCATTCAGTCGTTCTTTTGAAATTCATTAAAATTCTTCATAGCGAGCGGGATCTTGATCAAAGGTTCGTCCATCCGGATGACTTAGTCTGCCGATGGTTTGCATCTCTTCATCGCTGAGTGAGAAATCAAATAAAGAAAGATTTTCCAATTGGCGTTTTGGTGAAGACGATTTTGGCAACGGCAACGCATCGAGTTGTAAATGCCAGCGCAGAATAATTTGTGGCACGGATTTTTCGTGTGTATCCGCAATTGCTTTAATGCTTGGATCTTGAAGCAACTTATTTGCCCGCCCCAATGGACTCCAGGATTCAGTTACAATTCCGTGTTCCTTGTCATAGGCTCTCTGCTTTTCCTGTGAAAAATAAGGGTGCAGTTCGACCTGGTTGACGCTTGGGGTGACACCCGTTTCTTTAATGAGTCGATCCAAGTGCTCAGGCAAGAAGTTGCAGACACCGATTGAGCGGATCAAGCCCCATTTCTGTGCATCAATTAATGCCTGCCATGCTTCCACATACAAGTCCTTGCTTGGATTCGGCCAGTGGACCAGATACAGATCGTAGTAGTCCAGCCCTGCACGAAAGAGAGATTCTTGGATTGTCGTTATTGCTTCATCATATTTATGATGACGTCCGGGTAATTTGGAGGTAATGATCAATTCTTCACGTGATACGGAGCTGCGGCGTACAGCTTCACCAAGCGCACCTTCATTTTCATAATTAAATGCTGAATCAAGTAAACGGTAACCTGTGTCAATTGCGCTTAATATGGAATTAATGCCTGATGCGCCGTTGAGTTGGTATGTACCGAAACCAACAGCGGGCAATACTAATCCATCGTTAAGTGTTCTTTGTGGAATGGTTGTCATTGAATAGTTCTCCTCCTTCATCACATTAAGTTTAACATCCTCATTTTTCCAAGTCTAACAAAGTGCATATTAAATGACCTTCTGTCAAACGAATGAGCAGGATGATACAATAACTATATCTGTGCATTTGAAAGGTGCTGATTCGGATCGCAATCAATCCAATGATACGAGCGATGCTGAAGGTGATCTCTCGTATGGAGTTAAATGTTAAAAAATATTACCGGGTTGACCGGATGATTAATAATCTCCTGCATTTATCGTTTAACCCGCGATTTAAAATGTGGGATCATAAAATAACGATTGATGGCTATGATTTACCGGTTCGACTCTTTGCACCTAAAGTACTCCAGACAGAAGAAATGATCCTTTTTTTTCATGGCGGCGGATGGGTGAGCGGAACGATAGACAGCTATACTAAAATTTGTGCTCATATTGCTGATAGGACGGGTCGTCGGGTGCTCTCGGTGGATTATCGGCGCGCGCCTGAGTACCCTTTTCCTTACGCTGTTGAGGATTGCTACCAGGCTGCCCGAGAACTTTTTTTATACGACAAGCCGCTCGAAGCATCTGGTGAAAAGGTCGTACTGATGGGTGACAGTGCCGGCGCGTCGCTCGCTGCGGCGGTCAGTCTCATGGCGGCCGATCGAGAGGAGTTTCAGGTTGAGAAGCAAATATTGCTTTATCCGTCTACCTATAATGATCATAGCGAGGTTTCTCCATTTCCTTCGATCACCGAAAACGGTACAGATTATTTGTTGACATCCAAGAAGATACAGGATTATCAAGATCTGTATGTTCAAAATAAGGAGGATCGGAACAGTCCGTATTTCGCACCGCTGTTATCTGATCACCTGAAAGGTCAGCCTAAGACATTAATAATTACTGCTGAACTGGATCCGCTTCGGGACGAAGGAGAAGCTTATGCAGAGAAATTAAAAGAGTTTGGCAATGATGTTGCTGTTTATCGAATAAAAGACGCTCTGCATGGTTTTTTTTCTTTTTCACTGCAAACCGCTCAAGTGGAACAGTGTTATCAACTGATCAATGTATTTCTTAAGGAGTGAATGAATACGGACCATAATTGGAGCAGTCTGGATAATGCGGCACTTATTTTTCCTGCCGCCGCACAAAAAGCGGACACGCAGGTTTTCCGAATCTCCTGCGAATTATACGAACAAATTGATCCGGTGAGCTTGCAGAGTGCGCTCGATGAAACCATACAAATTTTTCGTGTTTATCAGTCGGTATTGAAACGCGGCTTCTTTTGGTATTATCTTGAAAATACGAATAGAAAGCCGGTTGTTCATGAGGAAAATACGCAACCATGTGCGGCACTGTACAGAAAAAACAGCAAAAATCTGCTTTTTGATGTGAGCTACTTTAAAAATCGAATCAATTTGGAGGTTTACCATGTGCTCTCGGATGGAACGGGAGCGATGCACTTTCTTCGGACGCTGATTACCAAGTATTTGTCTCAATACCATCAAATAGATGAACCGAGCCTAGACTTCGATGCCTCAGCAACGCAGATGAGTGACGATAGTTTTCGCAAATACTATCGGGGTTCTTCAAGAAAGAAACAGACAAGACGAGTATTTGCTTGTCGTCTGCGCGGTCACAAATACCCTGAGGATCGGTTGAAAATCATGACTGGCTTGATCAAAATTCAGCCATTGCTTGATGCGGCACATCGTCATCACACGACACTTACTGTTTTTCTAGCTGCTTGCCTGATGAATGCCATTAGTGAAACGGTTCCCGAACGGGCAAAGAAAAGGCCGATTGTTCTTGATATTCCTGTTAATCTGCGCAGCCATTTCCCTTCCGCTTCAGCACGGAATTTTTTCAGTGTCCTGTTAATCGGATACGATTACTGGCACCATGACGGGACATTTGAGGATGTTGTGAAGAAGATCAGTGATGACTTGCGTGTTGGGTTATCCAAAGAGAAGCTTTCTCAGGTGATTGAAACGTATTCGGCGGTGGAACATAATATTTTTGCTCGTATCACACCACTTATCGTGAAGGATCCTGCATTAAAAGTGGCTTATCACTACGCGGCACGCAGGAAGACGGCCGGTTTTTCAAATCTTGGCATTGTTTCTATGCCAAAGGAGTTGGAGGCCTTTATCCGATCCTTTGACATTTGTTACGGGAGCAATCAACTTCAAGTCTGCATGTGCTCTTTTCAAGATCGCTTGAGTATCAGTTTTTCATCACCTTTTGTCAGTTCGGAGATTCAGAGACGATTTTTTCGAACCTTAACGAGTATGGGCGCTGAAGTTGAAATCACAACGAGTCCCACGGGTAATATGAAGGAAGGGGAAAGCTAAGACATGAAATATTGCGGAAAATGCAAAGTAAGCATTCGTGGAAAAGACGCAAATTGTCCTTTGTGTCAAAGCAGGCTGTCAGGAACTGATGAAGAAGAGCTTTATCCTTTCGTTCCCACCATTTACAGACAGTACGAACTGTTTTTTAAACTGCTGATTTTCGTGACTATTATGATTGGCGTCCTATGTGTTGCTGTCAACCTTATTCTTCCTGATAGCGGTTTTTGGTCGCTGTTTGTCGCCGTGGGAATCGGATGTTTCTGGATCAGCTTGATTTATGCACTGCAAAAAAAAGACAATATCCCAAATAACATCACTGCTCAGGTCTTTATTCTATCAGCCTTAAGCCTCGGATGGGACTGGTTTACCAGTTGGCGAGGATGGTCGCTGAATTATGTGATACCTATTGCCTGCAGCGTTGCGATGATTTCACTTGCAATTATTGCTAAGGTCACGAAAATGCCGGCTGAGGATTACATCGTCTATTTTATCATTGACATTGTATTTGGAATTGTACCGCTTATCCTCTACTTCACGGGGCAAGTCGGATTTATCATTCCATCCGTTATTTGTATTTCGCTAAGTGTACTGTCTCTATCGGCACTCATTTTGTTTGAAGGTAAGAACGTACTACAGGAGATTGCGAAAAATTTTCATGTATAAGGATTGATTCAATGAGGAAAAAGTTCTTATCAGTTCCCGCATTGGTTACAGTCGCATGTATCATGTGCTTGCGGTCTCATTAGAAATGGTTGTGATCTCCTTTTGATGGATTAATGATTTCAAATCCTGGTTCAGGGACATAAAAAAATTGAATCCAAACGCCATCAAGGAGCGCCTCACGTTTATCTAATAGGACATCGATTCCTTTGTCTGTAGAAACAATTTCATCGTGTTCAGTCGGTACCCCATAAGTCAATGCATAATGGGCATGATCTCCATGATTCTCTGTCACGATCACACGCAGCATTTGTCCTTGCGCATCCTCATTCTCAAGCATTGTTTTCATTACTTTTGCTGCATTTCGATTGACTTTGCATTTCATTATCGATTCGCCTCTTTTATTTTCTAGATCACTGTCTTATTATGCCATAATTGGAAAGAAAAAGTCGTGCAAAAAGGCCATATTTTCCAATGGATGCTGAAATATCATTTGTTTATCTGAAACTTCTCTATTAATAAATTCTTGTTAAATTGCTTCCACTCATATATCTTATAGATAACGAATATCTTGTGAAACCAAAACATAACATGGAACGTTAATTGTTAAATTGATACTTTTTGAGGTGAGCGATCATTCTGAAGCGTAATGTCATTATTATAAGTAGCAGTGTCGTGATTATCGCGGCATTAGTTTTTGGAATTATGGGTTACTATCAGGCGACACATTTTAATGCGAATGTAACGATAAATGGTGTCAAAGTCGGACATCTGAAGCCCGAACAGGTAGTGAGTAAATTGGCTTCGCAAACCCTAAAAAATGATGTCTTTATTGGAGATGAGAAGATCATCAACGGTAAGAACACAGTAGCTAAATTTACGAAACAAGATTTATCAGCCGTAAATCGAGTTTTTAAAAAGCAACAGACATGGGTACCATCATTCAAGACAAATAATTATGCACTAAATCCAGCAGAAAAAGACGATTATCGATCAAGCACACTGAAGAAACAAGTGGAAGACCGGCTAAAACAATTAAATAAAAAATTGAAAGCACCTAAAGACGCCTATGCTTACATAGAAGATGGTGATCTAAAGGTATCTAAAAGTGAAGCCGGCGAGCAATATGATATAGAAAAAATCATGAGCGATTATGACAAACAGGAGTATAACAGTGAAATCCATCTAACGTTATCGCGTCTGCACCCAATTAAGGAAGATAGCAAAATAGTTAAAGATGAAACTAAAGTACTTAAGTCGCTCATGAATCAGAGTGTAAATTATTCGGTTCAAAATAAAGTCTACGCTTTAAATGCAAGTGAGTTGATCAAAAATGCAAAAGCAACATCAAAGATGAAAGTGACGATTGATCCAAGTGAGCTGAAAAATAAGATCGAAGAAATCAATAATAATCAATCGACCTTAAATAAGAAATTTCAATTTAAGACGCATACAGGCAAAATTATCTCTGTTCAGGGCCAATCCTATGGATGGGCGCTGAACGTAAGTAAAGAAACCGACCGGATTCAGAAGGCGTTTGAAAATGGAACAACGTCACTGAAAGCCTACAATGTCTATGGTGTTGGGTACAGCACCTACGGCATCGGTTACCATAACACGACGAATAACGGAATTGGAACAAGCTATGCAGAAGTATCTATTGCCGAACAAAAAATATGGATCTATAAAAATGGCAAACTCGTCATTACTACAGATGTAGTGACCGGTCGACATGATACAAATGAAGATACACCAAAGGGTCTTTGGTACGTCATGTACAAAGAATCTCCTTCTACTTTGGAAGGAAGCGAAGCCGGCAACGCACATTATTCGGTAAAAGTTGACTATTGGGCACCGTTTACACTCAGCGGTTGTGGCTTTCATGATGCCAGCTGGAGAAGAAACTGGAAAAAGGATGCATACTTAACACAGGGATCAGGCGGCTGTGTCAATACACCTCCGTCCGTAATGAAAACCGTCTATGATAATCTCGAACAAAACGAGCCGGTAATTATCTATTAATCTTGAATCTGAAGAGACTGTCTCATCAATCTATCTTTTTGATGAGGCGGTCTCTGTTTCATTTTGCTTATGTTCTGCATAACATCCTTTTTAAGAGATGATAGCGCTTTACTGAATTAGTCAATAGAGAGATAATAAAATGGTTACAACGACACGGTTAGGGGGAACATATCTTGTCAAATCAGACTGTGCTCATTATTAATGGTATGGACACTCGTTACAATGATGTTGCAAAAGGTGACTTAAACACGTTTCTTTCAGACACTGCTGCCGGTTATTTGAAGGATAAGGGATTCACTATACTGGCAACTACTGTTGCGGACGGATATGATGTAAACGAAGAAGAGAATAAATGGAAGAAGGCCGACTTTATTCTTTTTCAATTTCCGATTTATTGGTTTGCTGCTCCTGCTGTCTTGAAGCGGTATATCGAAGATGTTTACACTTATGGTGTTTTCTACTCCAGCACATTCGAATATGGAAGAGGCGGTTTGCTGAAAGGCAAAAGCTATTCCGTATCCACGACATGGAATGCACCGAACGATGTATTTGATACACCAGGGACATTTTTTAATGGTCGCACTGTCGATGACGCGCTCTCAGCATTTCATGATACTCAAGATTTCGTTGGCTTAACGAAATTGCCAAGTATATCTTTTCATGATGTTATAAAGAATCCCAACGCATCAGTCTATGCGGACCAGCTTAAAAAGCACTTGATCCAAATTTTCAAAGGGTAAACTCGATCGGTGAAAAATCACTGTTCCTTTCTTATGTTCTAAGATTTGGCAAGGTTTGCTGAACGACACGTTGGCAATTGTTTGTATCATAAAAATCAAAATGGTTTTTCTGATTGACCTTGTTTTGATAATAATCTGAGTGTTTGCTGAGTGAGAGGATTTCACCCAGCATTTTTACTGTATCGTCAGCGTTATACGTGACACTGCCAAACAGATCCTTTGAAAAATCCAAGTAGGATCCCCGTTTTTCCAAATACTCGGATTGATCGAATTGATAGAAGAGCACAGGCTTGTCCAAGTAGTAGAAGTCCCATGAGACACTGGAATAATCAGTGATCAGCACATCACTTCTGAGTATCAATTTCTGAATCTCTTCATCAGGATTGCAAAAATACACGGAATGAAGACGATGATTTTGCTCCATAAACTTTTTAAATACAGAATGGAGGAAAGGATGCAGCATAACTTTTAAGTGATAGCCGTAGTGCAGCAGCGTTTGTTCTAACAGTTGGTTATTTAGCAATGCAGACACATGTTTATAGAAATCGCTGAAGAAAAAGCTTTGATCGGCATTCAACCATTCTCTCCACGTCGGCATGTAAAGAATAGTCCGTGTCGATGGTTGATCATGTTTGAGATACAGTTCATCGTATCTCGGCAGTCCTGTGACGATTAACTTATTTTCCGGAATTCCCCATTCATTTTTCTTGATCAGTTTTTCCTGCTTTGAGGAGCAGACAAAATAATTACTGTGTCGGGTATCGAAAATAAACAGGTTACGTTTTAGACCATCGATTCCGTGCCCTAAATACACTTTAATCAATTTTGTACGGGCGAAAGGAGTGAAATCAATCTCCGGAGCTACATCAGACTCAAGTGAATGCGAATAATAGCAGATGACGGCATAGCCATAAAGAAGATAATTCCATACAGAACCCAACTGATAAGTCGGTCCTCCGATGGTACGCATAAGCGTATCATTACGATCAGTCAAACCAAAGTAAACCGTGTACTCCGGGTGATTTTTGATTAGAAAGCGATGTAATGCGGCTGCGTTATCCGCGTATTTTTCACCACAATGTCCGCCAATCAACACGATTTTTTTCTTTTTAAAGTAAATGAAGAATAATGGCTTCAGCAGTACCGCCAAGAGCATAGCCGGCAAGTAGCGTAAGAACCCTTTTCTACGTGATAAAAATGATTTTTTGGCAAGCATCGTTTTGGATTCCGTCCTTTTAGGATTGCAGATAATAGATATTCGTTTTAATTCAGTATGGGCATTACGAGGAACTCAGGTCAATCAGATTGCTCATGATGATTGATTTTTAAGCTGTGAAAAAGTTAATCGGAAAAGGGATTAAACGAGGAATTTTCAGCAATACGGGCAGTTTATAAAGTGACAGTAGTTAGATAAAAATAACATTTATTAAATTTATGCCTGCTTCTTTTTCATTAGAAAGATCGCGATACCTGCAAGTATGGTGGTGATGCCAATGGCTTGCTGCAAGGTGACGCTTTGCCTTAAGAAGAAGTAAGCAAGGATACAGGTTCCAACCGGTTCGCCAACGATACTCATAGATATTGTAGATGTGCTGAGCCATCTCAGCAGCCAATTGAAAATTGTCTGTCCGAGAATAGTTGAAATGAGAGCGAGACATACAAACCATAACCAATTGTTTGCAGAATAGTCAGTAAGTGAGAATCCACTGATCACGGAATAAGTGAAGAGAAAGAGTGCACTGCTGCCATAGCCAATAATCGCATAGGGAAGCAGGGACAGTTTTTTGCGAAGTTCTTGGCCGAGAAAAAAGTATCCGGTAATCAATCCGGCGGCAATAAATGCGAGTAAGTCACCGAAAAGAGCGACACCGCTTATCTGAAAGTCTTGCCAACCAATGATTACACTGCCTGTGATCGCTAGAAGCCCACCAAATAGTGATTGGCGAGTTAGTTTTTCCCCGAAAAGAAAATAGCCTCCGATAAAAGCGAACAAAGGCTGCAGGGTGACAAGCACAGTTGAGCTTGCGACAGAAGTGAATCTGAGCGATTCAAACCACAGGGCATAGTGAGCAGCAAGAAAGAATCCGGAAAGCATGCCGAGAGACCATTGCTTTTTGGACAGTTTTCGTAATGCTGAGCGATTTGATTTATTGAATAGGAGAAAGGGCAAAAGTACGACTGTTGAGATAAGCATGCGATAACCGGCAATAATCGTCGACGGGGCGTCAGATAATTTTACGAAAATAGCTGATGTAGAAAGCGAGAAAGCGGCAAAGAAAAGAATAATATATAGGTACTTGCGGTTCATTGTTTCCAAAAAAAATCACTTCCGTTCTTGATGTTTGGACAAAAGATGCATAAATTGATTCTATCATAAAAATTTAGCAAACCATTGAGTTTTTGTTACAAAAAATATCAAGTAATGGTATACTGGTTGACCTGATGCACATTTTCTAAAAATGAACAGTATGATCAATACAAACCATGCATCTAAGAGAAAAGAGGCATAATTTGCGATTCCGTGACTTCCACAAAAATATTAAAATAAGAATCATTGAAACATTTACCAGCCGGTTTGTAGGCGGGATGATTTTTCCTTTTATGACCATATATTTAGCACAACATTTTGGTGCAAAAACGACGGGTTTATTGTTGCTCATTAACATTTTTATTGGTATCACAAATTCGTTCATTGGTGGTTATTTATCGGATCAATTCGGTCGAAAAAAAGTAATGTTTTATGCAGAATGCGCTCGTTTTGCAGCATTTGCCGTTATGATGGTCAGTAATTCACCTTTTTTTGAATCGGCAGGACTTACCTTCATGATGATGATTGTTAATAGCATTTCTTGGGGACTTGCCGGACCGGCTAATGATGCGATGCTGATCGACGTCAGCACACCGGAGCAGCGTAAATTGATGTATTCAATTACGTATTGGGCGAACAATTTGTCCATTGCCATTGGCGGAATTCTAGGCGCTTTACTGTTCCAGCACTATTTATTCGAACTCTTTGTTGCTCTGTGTATTGTGGAACTAGGGGTTGTTTTTCTCGTTGCGTTCTTTATTCAAGAGAGCCATGTTCATCATCAATCTAGTCAAATGTCGTTAAATAAGCATCTATTACATATTTTTTCCAGCTATCACAGGGTATTTCAGGACCGGCTTTTCATCGTTTTTGTCATTGCCGGAGTTCTCGTTTTTTCAATGGAACTGCAGCTGACCAATTATATCGGAATTCGTCTAAGTGAGGAGATGCCGACACAGTCATTTCTTTTCTGGAGGGTCAACGGATTAACGATGCTTGGCTTTTTACGCAGTGAAAATACGATACTTGTTGCACTGCTCATGTTATTTGTGTCGGGTGTGAGTAAACGTCTGAATGATAAAACAGCATTAATTGGCAGCTGTGCACTTTTTTCGATTGGTTATGGCGTGCTTGCCTACACGGATAATATTTGGCTTTTGGTCACATTCATGCTTATCCTAACAGTAGGCGAAGTCTTTCGAGTGCCGGTAGAACAATCCTATGCCGCGGCCATTCCGCCGGAAAATGCACGGAGCATATATATGGCTATTAACGGTTTGAAATATAATCTTGCTATGCTGATCGCGTCTGCAACAATCATGATTGGCACCTATTTATCAACCTTTGCAACAGCACTGATCATCACTGTTATTGGACTTACCGGAACCGTACTTTACATGGGCATTTTGTCAGGTGTTGATAAACGGACTATTTCGCGGCGGGTTGAACCAAAAAATGCTGAAATGTAAAATTAAGTGCTAATGAATAAATGAACGATTGGGAGGACTATATAATGTATAATGAAATCACTGCTGAGAAAGTGGAACAATTGCGCTTACAAGGTAAAATCGCCAGCATCATTGATGTACGCGAACCTGATGAATTTAATGAGGGGCACATTCCCGGCGCAGTTAATATATCGGTTAACATTATTCAGTCGCGGATGAATCAAATTGATAAAACGAAAGAACATGTTCTCGTTTGTCATGCAGGTGTGAGAAGTGCGTTTGCTGCTGAGCTGCTATCCGCAAACGGCTATAACGTGAAAAATATGATCGGCGGAATGGTCGCTTGGGATGGCCAAGTTACCTATTAATTGATCCAGAAAAATTCAGCTAACCGATTGACTAGCTAAAAAAATCGTTATCCGGTTAAATCACTAGTTGTAACTTTTCATTTTATAAATGAGTACAAGCCATAATATAAAGACGGCTCAAATTCACTTTGAATTTGTGAGCCGTCTTTGTTCGTTTCGATGTAACTTCCATAGATAGGGGCAGAGCAATGCGGGATTATCCGGAGAAACCTCTCTGCAGATTCGGTTTGCCTCCGTTTTGCTAATTTTTCGATTAGAATAAGCGGTGAGCCATTTTTCCAAATGCGAGTCGAACAAAGCTTCACTCTGCTCCTTGTTAATAAACGGATAATCAAAATCGAGAGAAAGAATCAAAAATAAGAAATTTGCCTTTTTATCACTAATTCCGGATACCTCTTTAATCGCCGCAACAAATGTGCGATAATCTGATGAATGATGCAGCAGCTGGTCTGCTGAATGATAGTGGTCATTAATGACAAACGATAAAGATAAGATATAATCAGAAATTTTCTTCGGAAAGCGATGCAAAGCCGGTTTTTGAGCAATAGCGCTTTGGACGGCTGAGTTATTTTCAATCATCCATTGCGGATTGAAGTGATCAGCACCAATTCGCTTACTTAAATTATTAGGAAGATTCCAAGCGATTTCTGACTTTACCGATTGATCGGCGATGACAGCCATCAGCAATGCGAACCCGTTGTTTTCAATAAGGGTTCTGCTGCTGGGCAGCATGCGGATTCGATCCAGAATAGATTGCGGTTTGTTCTGTTCAAAATCACATCTTAGGTTTCTCAACTTTTCTTCATATAAATCGTCAACAGCCATGAGTGGCAGCCTCCAAGATCATATTAGGCAAGATAAACCAATTATAGCTGCAAGGAAGCAGTAGGTCATCTTTTAGAAATTCATGATTATTTCATTGATACGGCAATTGCTAGAAGCGCCAATGGATCGTTGCCGGTTAGTTCATAAATTGAGCTTCGATCTTGCCATCGGATCATACTCTGGCGATTATCTGTATATGTCTGAACTCTGCCGTATTGATGAGGAACAGGCAGAGAATGAACTTCTAAATAGTCAACGATAGACCGCGCTAATTGTTCTCCTTTTGCGGATTCAGAAGTCGGCGATAAAGATGCAAGTGTCCATCGTCCTTCATTCCAAGAGATTCCTGCAGTGCCTGCCCCAGCATCGGCATACCCTGTAATCTGATGTCCGAGAGGAACAGCTTCACCATCAGAACTTCCATATTTATGATACGTCATCTGTTTGGCAGCTTGAGCCTCATTTGAATAGGTGTGTCTAGTAATCACTGCGATTGTTTTTGCAGTTGACAGTCTCTTATCATTGACCTTTAAAGGGGTGCTGGTTTGTTTAAATGTGACCGTATACCCACTTGCTTGATTTTTCACGACAGCTGAAATATAGCTTCCATTTTCAATTGGCAATTTTTGCGGAAGGAGCGGTTGGGCCTGACCTTTTAATAGAGATTTAACGTCCATTATCGTCTTTTGCAGTGTGCCTGTTTTCTCGGATACTTGCTTTTTTTCTGGTTTATTTTTCGTCGCGGTGCTGCTGTTCGCGTTATCTTGCACACTAGAGCTGCTGCTTGCTTTTGACGAAGAACTGTCTGCCTGACTTGATGAAGATTGATGCACTGATGCACTTCCGTCTCCAGTGTCTTGCGTACAACCGGCTATCAATGAAACTGTGAGCAGGAATGCAGCAATAAACGTCAGCTTTTTCATGTTTATCCCTTCTTTCCTTTAATTAATTCCCTAAATGGATAAGTTAAAAACAATGGATTCAAATCTTGAAAATAATAAAATTGATTATTGTTTGCCAGAGAACGTGTCGAAATGAAAAATAAGGAATTTTAGCTTATCAAGTCTATTCGTGCTATTATGCTATTATAAAATCATTAATGGAAAAATCAGGTGATTTGATGAAAAAAGGAACAACAATTATAACGCTCGACAATGGTTACCATTTATGGACCAATACCCAAGGAAGCGGCGATATTCATTTACTCTGTTTGCATGGAGGACCAGGCGGCAATCATGAGTACTATGAAAATTTTGCAGAGAAGCTTGCAGAGCAAGGGTTGAGCATTCAGGTTCATATGTACGATCAGCTTGGCTCCTTGTATTCGGATCAACCGGATTACTCGAATCCTAAGATTGCTGAGAAGTATTTAACCTATGACTATTTTCTTGATGAAGTTGAAGAGGTACGGCAAAAATTGGGATTGGATCATTTCTATTTGATTGGTCAGAGCTGGGGTGGCGCGCTTGTCCAAATGTACGCGTTGAAATACGGTAAGCACTTAAAAGGAGCCATCATTTCCTCCATGACGGATAATATCGATGAATATGTTGCCAATATCAATAAAATCCGCGAGGACACGCTGCCTGCAGACGCAGTTGCTTTTATGAAACAGTGTGAAGCAACTAATGACTACGATAATGATCGTTATCAAAGCTATGTGGATATTTTAAACGACGGCTACGTTGATCGCAAGCAGCCGAAGGCCATTTCGCATCTGTCCCCAACGATGGCGGTTCCTGTCTATAACGCGTTCCAAGGAGACAATGAATTTGTTGTTACCGGGAAGCTAAAGGAATGGGATGTACGTGATCAATTGAAGAACATTACCGTGCCAACGCTAATTACGTTTGGCGAACATGAAACAATGCCGCTGGCAGCTGCAAGGCGCATGGCGAAAACGATTCCGCATGCACGACTTGCGACTACACCAGAAGGCGGACACCATCATATGATTGATAACGCCCCGGTTTATTTCGATCATCTCGCCACCTTTATTAAAGATGTTGAGAACGATCATTTTCATGATTGAGAGATAAACATTTTGATCCGCCAGTAAAAGGGCGGATCAATTTTTTTGCAACATATGCAATGTTTTTATGTTATTATTTTCCAAAAGGAGGAGAAAACGTGAAAAAGAAAATCAATTGGTTCATTTTTTTTCTCGTCAGCAGTTTATTAATTACCGGCTGTTCCGATCAAGGCAAACCTGTGAAGGTAACAAAACCGATGGATCAAGTTATATCAGATTACATCCTAGCTCATAACAAAACGCTTTTTGAAAAAACCGAGCAGCAATTTGAAGCACATAAACTATACGGAGCGAGAAAAAAAGATAGCGGAATCATCGACGTTTACCTCTACTATCTTTATGAGGGATTCAATCGAGATACAAAGACTGAAAGTTTAAGCGGCGGCTCAGTTCCTGTACGACTCAAATTAAAAAAAGTAGAGGGCGGTTATAAAGCTGTTGGTTATAAAGAGGCTGAAGACGGCAGCAAATACACAGACTCAATTAAGGAAATGTTTCCAAAAGAGTACGCGGATCAAGTGCTGAATGTCAACAACCGACAGGCGGCCGCCCAAGCATTACAAAAAAAAATCAATAAACAAGTTGTCAAATGGTTGAACCAGTGACATGATTAATGCATAATTTTGTGTTTCTTAAGGAGCGACCTGTATGTCTCTTATCACCGGCAGACTGATGATTATCGCACTGCTTTTACTTGTGGTTACAATGATCGAAACGCTTGCTTACTCGATACGAATTTCTGGCGTACGAGTTAAACTGATGGCGACTGCCATTTCACTCTTCAGCACGATCGTTCTGATTTCCCGGTTTTCAACTATGTTTCAACAACCGCTCACGGCAAAGCTAATTGCTGATGCGCCGGCTGCAACAAAGCTGATGTTTATCGAGGAACAATATCGTATTCTCCTCATTGTTGTCTCTATTGGTGTCATATTAGGGATTGTTCTGTTTCCGACATTTATCGGTGTCTTTTCCCGAGCAATTATTCAGTTGGCAAATGAAAGAGGATCGATCGTCTCATTGTTTGCGAAGTGGAGCAATGTCAAAGGCATGAAGAGACTCATTAGTTATGTACGTCTGCCTCATTTTAAAGATTTAAAAGGGATCACTTATCAAACAATCCCGAAACGACTTTTTGTCATTAATGTTGTGATCACAGCTGTCTATTCGGTAGGTATTCTTGCCTCTTTATATGCGTCATTACTCGTTCCTAAAGATTACGGGCAGGCAGCAGTTCTGTCTTCAGGAATTATTAACGGCATTGCAACCATTTTGCTCACTTTGTTTATTGATCCTAAAGCTTCTGTACTGGCTGATCGCGTTGCTAAGAAAGAGAGCAGATACATCTATTTAAAAAGCTATTCATTGACGATGATCAGTTCAAAATTGATTGGAACCTTGGCAGCTCAGGCAATCTTTATTCCGGCCGCATACTATGTCGCCTGGTTTGCGAGGTTAATGTAACTGAATTCGAAACAAACAGGTAAAAATAGATAGAAAAGTGCAGATGATCAAAATCATTAAAAAGTAGTGTCTAAGATTTAATAATAAATGGTTTGAAATCGTGTCGACAGGTATGCGATAATGCTACAAGAGATTTAAAAAGGAGTGGCTCACGGAAAAATGAGTGCATTGATCGACGAAATTAATCAACTGGCGCGTCTCTCAAGAGAGAGGCCGTTAACCATACAAGAAAAAAAACGACAGACGGAGCTTCGGCAACAGTATTTGAAAAATTTTCGTCAACGGTTTAAAAAGCAACTTTCTCAAATTAAGGTGGTTGATCCAAAAGGAAAGGACATCACACCGAAAAAAGCGAGAGCGTTGCGTGAATCATTTGATCAAGAGTAAGCACCCGTGTTTAATTTTCGGACGTTATTCTTTGAATGATGTAAGCGCTTATGCTATGATAAAATCAATTAAATAAGTGATCCACTAGGGGAGCGTTAAGCTGAGATTGACTTCGTCAAGACCCTTTGAACCTGATCCGGGTGATGCCGGCGTAGGGAAGTGGCTGATCGAAATCCAGCTTTTCACTCAGGGTGATCAACCGCTTTCATTACGAAAGCGGTTTTAATTTTGTCTTTATTAAGGAGTGTGATGGTATGGAGGGTATCTCAAATGCTGCAAGAAAGTTTAGCGATGATTTATGGAATAGGAGTTTCAATCATCCGTTTGTGCAGGGGATTAAGAATGGAACGTTAGCTTCTGATCAATTTCGCTTTTACATCAAACAAGATGCGTACTATGTGCGCGAGTTTGCCAAGCTTCACGGTAGGGCAGCAGCACAGACGGATGATGCACAAAGTGTTGCAAAGCTGCTTAAAATCGGACTGGGTTTGGCTGAAGGAGAACTGCAGCTTCATCAAAGTGTATTTCAGAAACTTGGAATCAGTGACCAGGAATGGAGGGCGTTTCAGCCTGCTCCAGATGCTTACGCCTATATCAGCCATCTCTATCATGTGGTAAGCAAAGGAAAGTTAGGGTATACGCTTGCCGCATTGATGCCTTGCCCTTGGCTCTACTATGAAATCGGACTGCAATTAAAAGATGCACGACCACAGGCAAAGATTTTTCAAGAATGGATTGCTGAATATAGCAGTGAGGACATAGAAAAAAATGTAGGCATTGAGCGGGAACTATGGGATGAGGTAAGTAAGAATGCAACGGAGTCCGAACGTCATGATATGATTCATATTTTCATGCAAAGCAGCTACTATGAACTTAAATTCTGGGAAATGGGTGCATCGTTAAATGATTGGTTGAAACAAGAAGGGGAGGAACGTGCCAATGATCTCAATTCAGCGATTCATTGATTTGATGCAGAAAGTAAGAGAACAAAAACCTTTATTACATGTTATTACCAACCGTGTGGCTATTAATGATTCAGCAAACGGTGCCCTTGCCGTTGGTGCATCGCCGATCATGGCCGAAGCCCATGAAGAAGTAGAATCGATTGCATCAATCAGCGGAGCTCTCGAACTGAATATAGGGAACCTCACTCCGTACTCCATTAAGAGTATGCTTCTTTCCGGACATGCCGCAAATCAGGCGGGTGTTCCTGTCGTTCTTGATCCGGTTGGAGCCGGTGCAACTGATTTTAGACTTCAAACGGTACAAAAGCTGCTAACTGAGCTGGACATTGCAATTATCCGCGGTAATGCTGGAGAAATCGCCGCACTTGCCGGTGAAAAGTGGGGAGCAAAAGGGGTCGATGCCGGTGAAGGGGATGGTGATCTATTGGCGATAGCAGAACGCGTTGCAAGCAAATGGTCCACCGTTGTAGCGGTATCTGGAGCTGTAGATACAATCACAGATGGGCAACAGACGTATTGTATACAAAACGGTCATCCGCTGTTTCCCTATATGACCGGTTCAGGCTGTTTAAATGGTGTTATTCAAGCTGCCTATGCTGCCGTTTCGTCAGATTATCTAGAGGCATCGGTTGCCGCCTCAATTAACTACGCAATTGCGGGTCAACTCGCCGGTGAAAAATGTGTCGGCCCCGGCTCGTTCCGTCAGCAATTAATGGATGAACTGTATTTGTTAAACGAAGATAAAATTCTTCACTATGCCGCTTTTGAAGAAGTGATGCATTCATGAGACCGCAGGTAGTAACAATTGCCGGAACAGACAGTGGTGGAGGAGCAGGCATTCAGGCTGACTTAAAAACATTTGAAGAACGGAACGTGTTTGGCATGTCGGTGGTGGTGGCGGTCACGGCGCAAAATACTAAGGGTGTTCAGGGGGTCTACCCCTTGCCTGTTGAAGCAATTGCTCAGCAAATGGAATCATTAGCCGATGATTTTAGCATATCTGCTGTTAAAACAGGCATGCTTGTCGATGCAGAACGGATTGAGATTGTTGCAGAGGGGATTTGCCGTTATGGCTGGCATCCTCTTGTTGTTGATCCAGTCATGGTCGCAAAGGGCGGAGCCTATCTTGTCGCTCCTGAAGCCATTGAAACACTCAGCCAAAAATTGCTGCCGCTTGCAGATTTAATTACACCGAATACTCCGGAAGCTGAAGTCTTGTCCGAGCTGACGATTCATTCGAATTTAGACCGTGAACATGCAGCAAAACAAATCATCAAACGCGGAGCAAAAGCGGTGCTGCTGAAAGGCGGCCATGACGAGGCAAATCCGGATACGGCACGTGATTGTCTTGTAACAAAGGATCAGACGATTTGGCTTGAAGCAAAGCGCATTCATACACCGCATACCCATGGCACCGGTTGCACGCTATCCTCTTTAATTACGGCAGAATTGGCTAAAGGCAATAGTTTAGAGGCAAGCATCCGCACTGCAAAACAGCTTCTGACACGTGCAATTGCTCAAGCACCCGAAATCGGCCATGGTCATGGGCCGGTTGCGCATTGGTCATTACGGGAGGACGGTGGCAAAAATGAGTGATGATTCACATTTAAATCAAGCACTAAAGCTATATTTTGTCATGGGATCGCAGGATGTGGGTCTTTATGATCCATTGACGACGCTGGAAATAGCACTGAAATCCGGAATCAGCTGCTATCAATGGCGAGAAAAAGGACCTCATTCATTGAAAGGAATGAAACGGATAGCGTTTGCTCATGATGCGCGTCAGCTCTGTGATCATTATCATGTTCCTTTTTTTATTGATGACGACGTGGAACTGGCCTTGGAGCTTGAAGCCGATGGCGTGCATGTTGGGCAAAAGGACGAGGGTGCACAATCAGTCCGGGACAGAATTGGAGCAGATATGTGGCTGGGTGTTTCTGCCCATTCTTTTGAGGAGGCTGAGCGTGCACGCGCCGACGGTGCTGATTATATTGGTATCGGTCCTTATAAGCCGACACAATCAAAAGCCGACGCGGAGTCGCCTGTAGGCAGTGAACTGTTCAAAGAGCTCACAAAAGGAGGCTACCCGTTGCCTATGGTTGCAATCGGGGGTGTAACACCAGATGATGTGCCCACCATTCTTTCAGCAGGTGCAGCAGGAGTCGCCGTGATATCAGCCATCTCAAAAAGTGCCGATCCTGCTAAAGCAGTGGACCGCTTTTTATCGGAATTGAATGTGTTTTGATTCTAATTGAAGCGTCAATTTGAGCAGAGCATTCGTTTTAGAAGAATGTTCTGCTTTTATTATTACTGTGTGACGCTAGGAGAAACCAAGGACTCTATCCACGAATTCAAGAATGAGCATGAGTTGATGCATGTAGAGAGCCCGTGTTGAGTGGCAGACTTAAATTAAAAAAACCTCCTAATTAGGAGGTGGAAGATTATTATCTCATTATTGAGCGACTTCTTGTTCTTTTTCGTAAGCAGTGATCTCATTTTCATAGGTCATGGTGATTGCGATCTCGTCCAAGCCCTTCAGCAACAGTTCTTTTTGATAAGGATCAACAGTAAAGGATTCATCGAAGCCCGGTGCTGATAGTTTCTGTTGCTTCAAGTCCACTGTGAGCCTGAATGTTTCTTGAGTCGCATGTTGAATAAGTTTGTTCACAAGATCAGCGCCAAGCCGAATGGCAAGAATACCGTTCTTTTGACAGTTATTATAAAAAATGTCAGCGAAGCTTGGCGCGATGATCACTCGGAATCCATAATCTTGAAGTGCCCATGGCGCATGTTCCCGCGACGAACCGCAACCGAAATTGTCACGAGCAACAAGAATGGATGATTGAGTATACTTTGGCTGATTGAGAACAAAATCTGTTTTTTTGTTTCCATTTTCATCGAAGCGCCAATTATAGAAAAGACAGGAGCCGAAGCCTTTTCGTTCGACACGTTTCAGAAATTGTTTCGGAATAATTTGATCTGTATCTACATTCGTACGATCAAGTGGACAGACGAGTCCTTCAAACGTTTGAAAGGGTTCCATTTTTAGTTCCTCCAAATCTATTTTTCATTATTTTATTGGGCAACAGCAAACGAACGGATATCAGCAAAATGGCCACTGATTGCTGCTGCTGCTGCCATAGCCGGACTTACAAGATGTGTGCGTGATCCGGTACCCTGACGTCCTTCAAAATTACGATTCGATGTCGATGCACAGCGCTTTCCTGCCGGTACAATGTCATCGTTCATTGCCAGGCACATGCTGCATCCGGCTTGACGCCATTCAAAACCGGCGGATTTAAAAATTTGATCTAAACCTTCAGATTCAGCCTGTTTTTTAATTGCATAGGAACCCGGTACAATCAATGCACGTACACCTTCATGGACATGCTTTCCTCGCGCGACTTCTGCAGCCTGGCGCAGATCGCTGATCCGGCTATTGGTACAGGAGCCGATAAATACAACATCAATTGGAATAGCGTGTATTGGTGTTCCCGGCTTGAGATCCATATAAGCGAGCGCTTTTTTTGCCGCCTGCCTTTTGTCTTCCGTGTCAAAGCTTTCCGGATCCGGAACCGTATCATTAACTGAAGCGCCCATTGAGGGGTTGGTTCCCCATGTGACTTGAGGCTCGATTTCAGCAGCATTGATTTCAATGGTACGATCGTAGGCTGCATCGTCATCGCTTGCGAGCGCCAGCCATTTCTGAGCAGCTTTATCAAACTTGGCTCCTTTTGGTGAGAAACGTCTGCCACGTAAATAGTCAATCGTGGTCTGGTCGGGACTGATTAAACCAGCTTTTGCGCCTGCTTCAATAGACATATTGCAAACGGTCATACGTTCCTCCATTGACAGATCCCGAATTGCTTCTCCCGTATATTCGACGATATGTCCGGTTCCCACTGAAATACCGTATTTAGCAATAATCGCGAGAATCAAATCTTTGGCACCTACACCGATTCCCAATTTACCATTGACCTTGATCTGCATCGTTTTCGGACGTTTCTGCCATAAGGTCTGAGTCGCAAGAACATGCTCCACTTCACTCGTGCCGATCCCAAAGGCGATGGCACCGAATGCGCCATGAGTTGAGGTATGGCTGTCTCCGCAGACAATGGTTTTCCCAGGCTGCGTCAGACCGAGTTGCGGACCGATGACATGAACAATGCCTTGATAAGGACTGTATATATCAGCCAGTTCAACCCCAAATTCCTTGCAGTTTTTTTGCAGCGTTTCAATTTGAATCTTTGAAACTGAATCTTTTGTTTCTCTGTTTTCTGATGTCGGGACATTATGATCGACGGTTGCAAATGTTCGATCCGGGCGTCTAACGGTTCGATGATTCATACGAAGACCTTCAAACGCTTGCGGAGACGTGACCTCGTGAACAAGATGAAGATCGATATAAAGTAAATCCGGTTTTCCGGCTTCTTTATGAATCAGATGCTGATCCCATATTTTTTCAATAATATTGCGGGGCTGCATATGTTGTTCCTCCTCGTAAAATGTTGGTTTATTAAGCAATCGTTGCCTTATTTATCTCGTTAATCACTCGATCAGTCATTTCCTCTGTATTTAACACTTTCTCATCCTGTTGCCCTGTCTGCAGATCACACGTACGGTAGCCCTGGTTCAGAACATCACGAACAGCCTCCTCAATTCGCGCTGCTTCTTGCTCCATGTCTAACGAATAGCGAAGGAGTAAGGCTGCCGACAAAATGGTTGCCAGTGGATTCGCTTTTCCTTGTCCGGCAATATCCGGTGCTGATCCATGAGCCGGTTCGTACAAACCGACTTTATCGGATCTGAGACTGGCAGAAGGCATCATGCCTAAGGAGCCGGTAATCACGGATGCTTCGTCGCTTAATATATCGCCGAACATATTCTCGGTGACGAGTACATCAAATTGGGCCGGATTGGTGATCAGCTGCATCGCCATTGAATCAACGAGCTGATGATAGACTTCTACTTCCGGGTAGCATTTTGCCGTTTCATTTACGACTTCACGCCACATTCGGCTGGATTCCAATACATTTGCTTTATCAATCGAAGTTAGCTTTTTACGTCTTTTCATCGCCAATTGAAAAGCCTTTTCGACAACCCTCTCAATCTCGAATTGGCTGTAGGCGAGTGTATCAACAACTTGTTCTTTATTTGTCCCTCGACGTTCGCTTGGACGACCGAAATAGAGACCGCCGGTTAATTCGCGTACGATGACTAAATCGACATTTTCAACGAATGAACGTTTGATCGGTGAGGAATGAATCAATGCCTGAAAGGCCTTTACCGGACGAAGATTGGCAAATAAGCCCATTGTTTTCCGGATGCCAAGCAGGCCTTGCTCCGGTCTCAACTTCATAGACTGCTGATTCCATTTTGGTCCTCCGACGGCCCCCAACAGGATCGCATCACACTGCTTGCATTGATCAATAGTGTCTTGAGGAAGCGGTGTTCCATAAGCATCAATGGCAGCTCCGCCTATTTTCTTTTCCACGAATCGGATCTTATTCCTGCTCTTGTCCAAGACGGAACGAAGGACGCGTACTGCAGATCCAGTAACTTCCGGACCAATGCCGTCACCGGGCAGAACAGTAATAGTTTTTGTCATTTGAATCAACTCTCTCTATCTTGAAATTGTTGGCTGTATTAACGCGCCATCGTTTTCTCATATTTGGAAAAAAGTGATCGAAAGTCATGATCTGTGAGTTGTTTTTTTTGATCTGCGAGGTTTTTAAACTCTCGAAAAGATTGATCAATCTGCTGATCTGTTAAATGAACACCCATTTCGATCGCCTTGTTTCTGAAAGCGTGGCGTCCGGAATGTTTGCCGAGCACGAGCGTTCCGGAATCAAGGCCGATCAGGGACGGTGAAATGATTTCGTAGGTTTTGGGATTCTTTAATACGCCGTCTTGATGGATCCCAGCTTCATGAGCAAAGGCATTGGCACCGACAACTGCTTTGGTGGCTGATACAGGGCTATTCATTAATTGACTGACCATTCTGCTCGTTTTTGCAATTTCATCAAGTTTCAGTTGGGTCTTCACTTTGTAAAAGTCTTGGCGAACATGAAGCGCGACACCGATTTCTTCAAGTGCAACATTACCGGCGCGTTCACCGACACCATTGACGGTGCATTCAATTTGTCGCACGCCTGCGTTAACAGAGGCAAGCGTATTTGCTGTGGCCATACCTAAGTCATTATGGCAATGGCAGGAAAGACGAACTTCATCGATGTTCGGCACATGCTTTTTAACATATTGAAACATTGTTGCGTATTCCTGAGGAGAGCAGTAGCCCACCGTATCCGGTAGATTAATAATTGAAGCACCTGCCTCAATTGCCGCTTGGACGACTCGTGACATAAAGGCATAATCACTGCGGGTGGCATCCTCACAAGAAAACTCAACCTGTGGAAAGTATTGGCGTGCATATCTGACCGATGCGGCTGCCGTTTCCATAACTTCTTCAGGCTTCATGCGCAGTTTATAGGTCATGTGTACCGGTGATGTTGCTATAAACACGTGAATGCGTGGATTTGCGGTCTGTTTCAGGGCTTCCCATGCCGCATCAATATCAGCCTTTTTTGATCGGGCAAGACCGGTAACAGTACTGTTTTTAACGATATTCGAGATGTTATGAACTGCTTTGAAGTCATCAGGCGATGCTGCAGGAAACCCGGCTTCAATGACATCCACATTCAGGCGTTCCAATTGCTGAGCCACCTGCACTTTTTCATGTTCATTCAGGCTGCAGCCTGGGGATTGCTCTCCGTCACGGAGTGTTGTGTCGTAAATTTCAACCTTTTCCATTTTCGTTCTCCTTTCCTTGAATTGTTTCTGTTTTGGTTTTGCGCATTTTTTTATAGTCAGAGAATCCGAAAATGCTGAATTCTCGGCGCATCGAAATAAATAAAAAAGTCCCTTCACTCCACGCACTAATCGCAAAAAACGATCAGATGCAGGGGTGAAAGGACTTGTATGGACTCATTTCACGGTACCACCCGGCTTTTCGATATTCTCATGAATATCGACTCAACGGCAATCCGATGATTCGGAATGTCTGTTTTGATAACAAGTGCGGTCACACTTGGCCGATTCTACTAAGATGCATTTCAAATCGGCGCTCAAAGGCGAGTACGCAATCAGCGAGGCTGCCGGATTCCACCATACTCCGGCTCTCTGCAAGCTTCTCATCTGATCGCTTTTTCCTTTTCATTGCTTTACTCATTCGTTTAAGTTGTCGTAAAAAATGTTTGTGCTCCCAATAATACAGAGATATATTTTTTTGTCAACAGTCTCTTTAGAAAAATAGAGCGTGCTTAATCATGAACGTTGGTTGTAACTGTTGACATGAATGCATTTCAATTCAAATGTAAAATTAAATAAAAGATTAATTGTTCTTGTGTTAAAAAATATTAACCACTTGTTTTTCAGAATGCTGTTGACAAATGTAAATTGCAAGGAGTAGACTGACACTACTCGAAAAAACGTTGTGAAAGGAAGCCTACCAATGAGCATGTTCCGTCGATTGCAAAACCTGCTAACTGAATTGTTGCAAGGGCTAGTTGATTTGCCGCAGCCTAACTTCATTCATTAGTAGGACACAGCAACCGTACGGAACGCAGCGGGAGGATTCGTGTCCTGTTCATGTTCTGTGTGGGACAAAAGATTAGTAGTTACTACCCATTCATTCATGAATGGGTTATTTTTTTACACTTTTTTTGTCTTTTATATGCAGAGAGGGGAGATATGCGGCAGAAAAACCGCAAATAGGAAGACTCATTTAGTTTTATTGAACAATTCAGAGAGAATCAGAGAGAGAATGATCGCTTAACAGGATGATCAAAAAAGAGAGGATGTTTGGTTATGAATTCGGAAGGTGCAGTAATCAGTCAAAAGGTACGAAGCAAACAAAAGACTAATGAAATGGAACAGGATCATTATTCAGAGCAGCAGAGACAGGAACTAGAAGCGCGCATTAATAATCTTCCCGTGACCAAAACGATGTATCGCATTTTCACATTAATCACCTTAGGAATGGTGCTTGATGGTTTTGACGTTTACCTGGCAGGAGGTGTTCTTGGGCAGCTCGTGCAAACCGGGTGGTCGTCGCTTGCACTGAACGCGACTTTTATTTCGACAACATTTATCGGCTTGTTTATTGGATCAATAATTACAGGTTTTATCGGAGACTGGAAAGGACGCCAGTTTGCCTATCAAATCAATCTATTAATCTTTGGATTGGCTTCGCTCGCAAGCTTTTTCGCACCGAATATGACCACACTCATCGTGCTTCGAGGAATCAGCGGCATAGGTCTTGGTGCTGAAATCGTCACGGGATTCGCTTTACTAGCAGAATTTGTGCCTGCCGGTTCACGTGGAAAATGGGTTGGCGGATTATCTGTATTTGCTAATTGTTCCGCCCCGATCGCTACCTTTCTCGGGTTCATGATTATTCCATCAATTGGGTGGCGATGGATGTTTGCAATCGCCGGTGTTCTCTCAATTATTGTCTGGTATTTCAGACGCAGTCTCCCTGAGTCTCCGAGATGGTATTTTTCTCAAGGAAAATTTAGAAAGGCGGAACAGATTGTCGAATTATTTGAGAAGGAGGCTGCGGAAAAAGGAATATGTGCTGCGCATTCAGATACAAATTCAGTTAATCAGATTGTTACAAAGCAGGGACGATATCGTGAACTATTTGGTAAAACAATGATCAGGCGTACCATTCTCGGATGTCTGATCTTGGCTGCGATCAACACCGCAGCGTATACTTTCGTCACATGGGTGCCGACGCTGCTCGTAAACAGTGGTATTACCGTTTCAAAATCGCTCGGCTATACAGCACTCATGATGATTGGTGCTCCAATCGGTGCGCTGATTGGCCGTATGATGGTTGATCGAATTGGTCGGAAATGGATAATTGTCTGCGCATTTGTTATGACGGCCGTTTTAGGTTACATTTACGCCTTCCAGCATCAACCGATTGCAATCATGACGGTTGGATTTCTTATGACGGTATGTCTCTATATTCTCATGGCTGTCGGACTTTCAATTTATGTGCCTGAACTGTTTTCAACGCAGATTCGTATGCGTGGGAATGGAACTGCTCAGGCTGTCGGACGACTTTTTACCATCGTGACGCCTTATGCAGTTGCTTGGCTGCTCATTAACCAAGGCGTTCTCTCTGTATTTATTCTTATCGGTATTTTTCTTGCAATCGTTGCATTTTTAACAGTTATGTGGGGCCCAGAAACAAAGCAGCAAATTCTTAAATAACATGGAATCAGTAATGATTCGTTGTAATTATGAGCATTCATCGTTTAAGTTTTAAGCGGTGGATGCTTATTTGTGTTTAATAATGAAAGGAAAATCAAAAAAATTGAAGTTACTATTAATATTGTGTACAATTTAATTGTGAAAAATTAATAAGGCGGGATGTCATTGGAACCAGTGTTTTCTCTTCAAGATCATTTATGCTTTTCCATATATGCTTGCTCACGTGCAATCTCACGCATGTACCAGCCACTTTTAAAGAAGTTAGGAATTACTTATCCTCAATATCTTGTTTTACTCGTACTATGGGAAAACAGTGAACGTACTGTGAAACAATTGGGTGAGAAACTGGAACTCGATTCCGGGACTTTAACACCGCTGCTCAAACGAATGGAAGGGAAAGGACTTATTCTACGGGAGCGTACTCAAGAAGATGAGCGAGTGGTGAACATCCATTTGACGAACCAGGGTACCGCACTCCAAAAAGAGGCTGTGTGCATCCCTTTAGCACTGGCACAATCAAGTGGAATGACGATGGAAGAGATACAAAAACTAAACGAGAAGATCAAAATATTGACCAACCACGTTGCTAATTTTAGTGAAAACAGACCAAGTGAATAATTTTTTTAACATAAAAATTTCGCGAAATTATATTTCGCAAAATTTAAGGAGGTGCTGCCCGCTAAAAATTAAGTACAAAAGGATTGAAAGCAACAAAAAAACATACATTGGAGGTTTTTTACATGAGTGAAGAACGTACCGGAGTTGCAACAGTTGGCGGAAACCCTATTACATTAATCGGACCTGAGTTGAAGGCAGGAGATAAAGCACCGGAGTTTACTGTTAATAAAGATCTTATGGAAGAAGCAAGCCTCTCAGATTATGGAGATAAGATCAAACTCATATCTGTTGTACCTTCATTAGATACAAAGGTTTGTGATGCGCAGACTCGACGTTTTAATGAAGCTGCCGCAGAATTAGGCGATCAAGTTGCTGTACTTACAATTTCTGTAGACTTGCCATTCGCGCAGAGTCGTTTCTGTACGGTAGCAGGGATTGAAAATCTGGATACACTCTCGGATTATAAGCTCCATTCTTTTGGAAAAAGCTACGGTGTCCTGATCAAGGAATTGCAGCTTGATATGCGTTCGATTTTCATCCTCGATAAAAACAATACGATTCGTTATGTACAGTACTTAAAAGAGATGACTGAGCATCCGGATTACGACGCTGCTCTTAGCGCTGTAAAAACACTTCTGTAAAATTTCTTAAAGAACTGCATAGAATCATGTCAATGTGGAAAATACATGAAAAAGATAAGTGATAACAAATCGCGTGCTGATAAAGCACGTTTTTTTCTGCATGTAAACGTACTTAATTTATGTAACATTTTGAGTAATTGTTCATAATCCGTTATAATGTTTTTTATAACTCAAAAAGTGCGTGTGACTTCTCAAGTGATCTTAGCAAACAAATGAATTATTTTTATCAGTGGTCAGTCGATTTGCACTACTATGGTAACGGATAAAAGTTTTTTGTGAAAAAAGGAACAAAAAACCCACGATCGGGCTTCAGATATCTCATTTGATCCTGAGAAACAAATTGTGTGTTTTAAGATAAACTGAACATGGAATTTGTCTTTTTTCGAAAACCGATTTCGTTCAAAACGGTAGTATTTGCTTATCAACAAGAAAGCAGAGTCAGCAATTAAATGAGGACCATTTCATTTCTAGTAAAGTTTAGGAAAGCGATGAGAGTCACACACATAGTGCTATTCAGATAGAGAAAAAACAGAAGGTGTGTGTACATTATGAAAAACAGCATGCGTCGCGAAATGCGTACATTTGCGCTCACGATGACAGGACTGGGATCAATTATTGGTTCCGGATGGCTCTTTGGCTCATGGAAAGCGGCTAGTGTTGCAGGACCTGCAGCTATTTATTCCTGGATCATAGGCATGGTACTAATTCTATTTATCGGGCTCACTTTTGCGGAACTTGGATCGATGTTTCCGGCTGCCGGCGGAATGGTTCGTTATGGACAATTTTCTCACGGATCACTGGTCGGCTTTATCACCGGATGGGCAAACTGGATTGCTATAGTTTCCGTTATCCCTGTTGAAGCGGTCGCTTCAACACAATACTTAAGTTCGTGGAACTTTGAATGGGCACATCACTTATATGACGGAGCGGAGCTGACCGGATCCGGCCTTTTAGTTGCTGCATTGCTTGTTTTTGTCTACTTTCTATTAAACTATTTCACCATTCAATTATTTGCGAAGGTCAATTCAGTAATTACCGTTTTTAAATTCATTATCCCATCGGCAGCGATTATTGGTGTTGTACTTGCCGGTTTTCACACACATAATTTTGTTAATACTCAATATGGCGGATTTATGCCAAACGGCTGGTCAGGTGTTTTGACTGCTGTCGCAACCTCTGGTATCGTATTCGCATTTAACGGATTTCAGAGTCCGATCAACTTAGCCGGCGAAGCGAAAAATCCGGGACGAGCGATTCCGATTGCGGTGATCAGCTCCATACTGATTGCCGGGGTGATTTATGTGGCGCTTCAAGTCGCGTTTATCGGTGGAGTGACTCCTGGGATGCTCACCCATGGGTGGGCACATCTTAATCTCAGCTCGCCATTTGCCGATTTAGCGATGGCTCTTGGCCTTAATTGGCTTGTTCTTCTGTTGTTTGCAGATGCGTTCATTTCGCCATCTGGAACAGGAATCACTTATACGGCAACAACTGCTCGGATGATTTACGGCATGGAACGTAATGGGTTTTTTCCACATATTTTCGGCAAGGTGAATAGTGCGTTCGGCGTGCCTCGCGCAGCAATGTGGCTCAACCTTGGCGTTTCCTACCTCTTTTTATTCTTGTTTCGCGGTTGGGGTTCGCTTGCCAGTGTCATCTCAGTCGCCACATTGATTTCTTACGTTACCGGACCGATTTGCGTCATGGTATTTCGAAAATTCGGTCGAGATATGAGCAGTCCGCTTCGAATCAAGGGTATGCATATTATTGCTCCAATTGCTTTTATTGCGGCTTCAATGATTTATTATTGGGCAACTTGGCCGTTGACAGGAAAAGTTACTTTTATTATTTTGATCGGATTGCCTATTTATTTTTATTATCAAGCGAAGTACCACTTTGAAGGCTTCATGAAGGATCTTAAAGCGGGAATATGGCTGTTGGTTTACCTTGGATTTATGGTTTTAATTTCTTGGCTTGGCAGCAGCAAATTTGGCGGAATTGACCTTATACCGTTTGGCTGTGATTTCCTTGTCATTTCCTTGTTTAGTTATCTTTTCTATATTTGGGGAATTAAAAGCGGCTGGCAGACTGAACAATTGAAAAAACGTGAGGATGCTATGCGTAAGCAGAACGTTTAGATTATAAAATCAATTTGCTATGAATAAAGGAAAAGGCATCACTTCGATTAGAGAAGATGATGCCTTTTTAAGTTCAACGACCTGTCTTTAATCCTTAACAGAAAAATCTTAAGAAATAAATAAGAATTTTTTCAACAGAAAGCTCCTTTTTGAATGCTTTAATAGTGTTCAGAAAGGAGTTATTCCATGTGCAGTGGATTTCATCACACTAATTGATTCCATACGCATAAAATGGACATCTATGTACATTTTTTCAAAAAACAGGGAATAACTCTATTATTACTGACAAGAACGAAATCTGAGTTGATAGTGAAAGTGCAAACTTATTATGTAATCAAGGAGCATATTCAGCACATGGATGAAAAGGAAGGGAAAGCAAAATGATTCATAGATTGAAAGTCAATGATTGGGCTAAAGCAAGAAAATGGATGGATTTGCATCTCTTCTTTAAATTCATGTTATGGTTGCTGTTTCTTATATACTTGTATTTTCTGCTAAAAGTTAATCTATTTGAGCATGGTCTGGATTGGAGAAACTCTCGTTCTATTAATTGGGTTCCGATGAATCGGATCAATACTCTGTTTTACTTATCAGATCATCGTGATCCCGGTTATCAAACCGCTTTGCTGCGTACATTCCAGTCGTTTGCATTCTTTATACCTATGGGCTTTCTTGTGCCGACACTAAGAAAAAAGTCGATGGAATTTGAGCAATTTATCTTCATTTCCTTTGCTATCTCATTTACAATTGAATTGGTCAAATATGCATCAATGACCGGACGCAGTGATGTGGATGATCTGATTCTACATGTCTTGGGAAGTATACTTGGTTTCTCGCTTTGGCATCTTTTATGTGAATGGTTTTCCATGCATCACATAAATCGGAACACGCGTATTTTTTTAATGACTCTTTTAATTAGCCTTTGCCTGTTTTTATTTAATAATGATGGAATGACGCTTGCCGGATCAGCAAATATCAACAGAGACATGATCGGTGTCACTCTTGGTATTCCTGAATACACTGGATCATTTCTTCGTGGGAATACGCATGATTTAATTATGAAAACAGATCCTGATCAGGGGAGTATGCAGGTAACCATTTCGATTGATAAATCGACAAAATTGTATTTGGAGAAGGAGACAGACCATAGTAATTTATCTAAAATCACTTTAAAGAAAATATCGTTGAACCGAATGCGGCAATTCAATGAACATGAGAAGATTCGTGTTTGGGGAAAACAACTTCCTACCACATTTATTGCAGACATTGTTATTGTTCGTTAAAGTTGCAATGTATTTACGAAATATAATGTGAAAAAAGAACCAATACTTAGTACTCTTAACTAATATCGTAAAAAATTATACGATACAATAGTACTAGCGTTGCATAAAAATTAGTTCCTTAAATATACGAATATTCAGAATTAGATTGGATCTTCCTGAATCAAAAAACTCAATAACCACTCAAGAGGTGATCCTATCCATATTTACAATATTATCCAATTAATTCAGAGACAACAGCGACTGAACCTTTTTTCTAGGTAACCTTTGGTTTCTTTTGAAATTTAATACGCTGAATCAGTTTTTTGCCGGATTGCCAAAGCAATGCCTTTAACCATCGGTTAAGTTGAAGCAGTGAGTGCTTTGTCTCTGTTTCCTGTTGAATGAGTACCATCAAACAGTGATAAATCAGCGCAAGATAGATTTGGTTTTGAATCGCTTCTTTGCTTTTTCCATAAAACTTTTTGATACGCACATGTTGTTTGATCCATTTAAAGAACAGTTCAATAGCCCATCGGGCTTTATAGATTTCGCTAATCTCTGTTGAAGCAAGATCAAAACGATTCGTCACAATACGTATCGTTTTTCCTTGATCATCTAGCACGGTAATTAAACGAAAAGCGTTGTCTGCCCTGTGTAATACGTCACCTAATCGGATCATTTGATCCGTGATGATGCCGCTATCTTCTGGAACATCATAAGAATGAAGCACTTGAGTCACTGCATTCTTTTTCAAACGAGAGACGAAAAACATTCCCTCTTCTGAGAAACGATCAAATGCCTGATAATCAATGTAGCCGCGGTCGAAAACATACATGGCATTCTTTTCATCTACAAGGACGTCTAACTGTGTTCGATCATGAACTTGAGCGGTTGTAATGACGGCTTTTTCAGGGAATATTTGTCCCTTACCCATAAATGCCAACCGAAGATGAAGTTTGACACCGCTTTTCGTTTTTCGAAAATGAGCCCATGGAAATTGATTTGAATTCAGCGTGACTGTAGTAGAATCCACTATTTTAAGAGAATTCGTGAGATCTGGTTTCTTTTTTTTCTTGATTTTAGCAACAAGTTCAAGAAAGATGTTCGCTAGAAGCTGTGAATCGACCGCATTATTTTTCCTGGATAACTGAGCCGCACTGATGGACGAAAAGCCGATTGCTTCTTGTAGCTTATCATCCAAAACACGAGTTGAGAGTGAATGCAGACTGTCTTCTTGGTGAAGATGTGCGTATAAGAAAAGCAAGATATAGGCTTTAGTTGTCAGCTTTTTTACGTATTTATCGCTTTGTTTTTCCTTGACCGTTTGGTCAAGTTGTTGAAAATTAATTGGATGTAACCATTGTTTAAATGAAGAGAATTGTGTATCCTTATCCATGCGTAGTCCTTTATTTTTGGATTTGGATAGGAATCACCTATTCTTCCATTATAAAGGATTATTTTGTTTGGAAACCACTATATTTTTGAACATTCATAGTATTATGAATGATTAGAAATAATTAACGCAACGCTAGTAATACAATAGTATTAAAAATTGATAATTATTACCAATTGAATAACTGACAAAAGCAAACTAACCGAAAGATTAGGACGCAAAGCCACGGGTCTAATGCGAAAGCAAAGACAGCCGGGTTACCATTGGACATAGAAGCTGTGATCAACATGTCACGGCTTTTTTTGTTAATAAATAGTGGGGGTTTATATGATGGGGAAATACAGTGTAGTGACAACAGGTAACGACATCAGTGTCATGTGTGAAGGCGTTTTTACAATGGAGGATGCATCTGGGTATATTGAAGAATTCAAAAAAGCCGCTGCCCAAGTAAATCCACCAACATGTAATCTAATGCTGGATGGTTCCAAACTAAGAGTATCATCGCAAGAAATGGTTGGTATGCTCACTAATATTATTGCAATGTACAAGGACATGGGTTTCCAGAACATAACCATGGACTTGGGAAAGAGCGCAGTTGTTAAGATGCAAATTAAACGGTTAGCCAAAGAAGCAGGGCTTACCCAATTCAAATTGCTTTGATAGAAAGATAGATGTTTAGGTGCTGCAATAAAAATCTTATCTCGATCAATGAATCATCTTTGGCTCATGGAGGAGTGCACTTGTGATCAATGTGAACTTATTAGGGATTGAAATGTATCACGGAGAAAGAGTTGTTTCCAATGATACATACATCAACCATTTTAAGCAAAAAGGAAAAGACTATACTCATTTTTTCAGAGATATTATTGGAATGGATAAGCGGTATTTGATTGACTCAGAAAAAGAGAACAGTCTGACCATGGCGATAACCGCAGCTAACAAAGTATTGAATAAAACTGGAATCAGTGGTGCTGATCTTGATCTGATCGTTCTTGCCAGCTTTTTTCCGGAAAATACTGTGCCGCCAAGCTCCATTCATCTTCACCAGGCTATCGGTGGTAAACCTGAATGCGTCTGTCTTGATCTTAATGGAAATTGCGCCGGAATGATTTTATCATTTGAGAATGCAGCAAAATATATGGCACTCTCACCAAACGTTAATCGTGCCTTAATTGTTGGATCAGATTACATTAATTCAGTCGTTAATCCGGATAATGAACTTTGTTATGGGCATTTTGGCGATGCTGCATGTGCCATAATATTAGAGAAGACAAAAGAAGATCGAGGATTTCTTGGCGCAAGATGCCGGATTAATTCGAGTGAACATAATAATATTCTGTTTCCCAGTGGCGGAGCATCTAGAATTCGTGAAGCATCAAAGAATGAAAGACTGCTTGAATGGAAGCCCTTTGAAAATGTCTCGCTTGATTCAGCTGCAAGGAACATGCGCGAACTGCTTATGGAAAACCAACTCTCACCAAATGATGTGAGTATGTTCTGTTTCTCTCAGTATGCATATGCCAATATTGTTGATCTTCGAAAATTACTCGGCATTGATGAATCACGCTCACTCTTTATTGGCAATGAATATGGCTATACGGGAGCGAGCAGTCCGTTTATTGCTTTTTACGAAGCACTGAGCCAAGGAAGTGTGAAGAGAGGTGACTATGTCATGTTCTGGACGATTGGTGCCGGATCACAAAACATAGCCGTTCTTATACGTTATTGAATAATCCTTTATAGATGCACGAACAAGTCTGAGCTAAATGATATTAGTGGCTCGGATTTTTTTGTCGTTATAGAAATCTTGAAGTACCTTTACCTAGAATAATCATTCTGGGTATTTAACATGAGGAACAAAAATGGTATCATTTTAATGAAAATGAAATTCATTATCAATTAAAATCAAGGCTTGAAAGAAGGTTCGTATATAATGGCAGATATTCTAATTGTCTATGCCAGTGAGACAGGTAACACTGAAGAAATGGCGCAAAAAATAGCTGAGGGTGTTAAGCGTGTGGGGATTGATCCGGCCGTTAAAGACGTTTTAAACTTATCAGCGTCAGAATTGAATGATTACAATGGGATTATGTTTGGCAGCTTCACTGATGGAATGGGCGATCTTCCATACTCAGTTGAAGATTTTCTTGACACAATTAGCGAGAATGATCTTAAAGGAAAAGCTGCCGCTTGTTTCGGCTCCGGTGACAGCAGCTATGGGCTCTTTGCTGCTGCTGTAGATACCATTCAAGAAGCACTTGAACACTGTGGAGCGGAAATTATTGAGGACAACTTCAAAGTTGAGCTTTCGATGACTAAAGAAGAGCAGGGCAAGGCAATACAATTAGGTGAATCTTTTGCGAGAAAGATTCTCGCAAAAAGAGAAAAAGATTGAATATAAAAAAGTAAGCGAAAGGCAGATCAAATGGTCTGCTTTTTTTCTGCATCGTAAACTATTGTAAATAACGTCCTTTTCTAATTTATACTCCGTTTAACAATAACTTTCTTGCAAATTGCCAGTTAACCAATGTAAATTAAAAAAGGGAGATAGATGAAGCTGAGAATTGTTGTGATGGTAACGATTAGTGAAGCAAGCTCTGAGTCCCCATCAAATTTCTCGATCAGCATGACACTGTTTACTGCAGCAGGCATGCTGATTTCTACAAAGAGGACAGAAGCGAGCATGCCATGAATTCCGAGTGAAAACAAAACTAATTTAGCAATGATCGGGACGATAAGCAGACGGAGAAAGACGCCGATCCATACCTCGCGGCGCCAAACGCCTGAAAATTTTGTGCTGCCCAGCTTTACGCCTAAAATTAGCAGTACCAGAACCGGATATGCCGTACCGAGCATTTGAACAGCGGTTGCGGTTCCGATGGGTAAATGCAAATGAGTGACTGCCAACAGTGCACCAACAAGACAGGCATAGATGAGCGGCGATTTAAGAATATGGAGTATTGATTGTTTGCCGCTCATCGCAGCTCGTGATGCAATATACATACCGAGAATATTAACAAGAATAATTTGCCCGATAACATATACTGCTCCGAGAGAAAATCCAGTTTGACCGAATGCCAGCAGCAACACGGGAAGTCCGTAATTATTCGCATTACTGAAGACGACAGTTAAGGTAAGTGCTCTGGCACTTGGTTCTGGGAAGCGGAATAGCTTAGCAGTTAGCATCGCAACCAACCATAAAACAGCTGTCATGATGACCGAGAACAAAAAAATGTGAATGACATTGGTGCCCTTTAAATGTGATTCGGACAATGCATTTAAAATAAGTGCGGGTGCGAGTATGTATAAACTAATATCGGCGAGCAGTTTGGTGTCAACGCTGTTTCGCTTCTTCTGAAGAATGGCTCCGCATACACAAATAATTAAAATTGGAACACTGATAGATGTGAGAAGATTTATATAAGCGGTCATTAAGATACCTCCGAATCAGCAAGAACGATATGATCATGGTTCATGAACTTTCGCCGATTTTTTTCCTAAACAAGGTGTGAAACGTGAAACTATTTTCTCTATCATAGCACGAGATACGCTAGAAATGACTTATTTTGTGCGATTAGCAGATTTCAACGAGAACAGCGGTTAAAATTATAATAATGTAAGATGTGAAGCAAGTTTAAAGATGGCGGGTGATGATCATTTTTCATGAACATAAAAATATGATTTGGGGAACATTTTGCAGCAAATGCGGCGCTGAATGCAGCGTTTTGCAAAGTGCCCATCATCCATGGGATCAAACGACGTTTGGAAGAATAATTAGATGTTCAAAATGCGGCAGTGAAAATCATGTGAATCAGCAAGCTGCAGCCTATTTCTATAATCAACGTATCTATAGTTATTTCAATGAATTGTCGGGCGTAATTCTTGATTTGGGTTGTGGGGGAGGATTTATTAGCAGCTATTTGTTGAACCAGCAGAAGATCAATCTAGTTTTTGGTCTGGACCAAGATAAAAATTGTGCATTAGAATTAACCAAACTTTTAAGCAACCACAAGTTCACCTTTATCCATGCGGATATCTGTAAGCTTCATGATTTATTTGCGAAACAGAGTATTGACTATTTAGTGAGTCGGGATGTTTTTATGTTTATTGAGGATACTGACCGCTATTTTGATGATATCAGTTTGCTCGTTAAATCCGGAATACGACAGATGGGGTGGTACATGAAAAACAACCCAAGAATGAGAAACAGTCTTGAACCTGATCAGATTTTAGGGGAGTACCGAAAAAGAGGGTGGCATGCAAATCTGAAGGATCTTGAATGGTATAAAAGCGGCTATATGATTCAGGCGGATCGACAATGAGCGATCAGAAAACTTATGACTCAGAGAGGACGACCATGTGGACAAATATAGATAGCAAAAACCTAACAGATTTGAGCATTTTTTCAGCGATTTATATGAGCGGCGGATCGGCAGAAAAACTGCTTTACCATTTCAACAACGGATTCGGCGAATTGCTGCAGCGTTATTTTCATCATGGCGGTATTATCTACGGTCAAAGCGCAGGGGCTATTGTCCTTGGTAAAACAATTGACACCTTCCAGCAACTAAATGATGATCTAAATGGATTAAATCTCATCTCCGGATTCTCAATGGCATGCCATTTTCAGGAAGATAATGGAAAAAATTTCTAAATATGTTCAGTACAATCAACAACCTGTTATTGCTTTGCCAGAAGGAACAGCTCTGTATCAAAAAGATGATCTTCTCTTCCATATAATAGGATTAAATCCGGCCTTTTTCTTTTTAAGCGATTCGCAGAAACCTTTAAGAATTATGCCGTAATTTTTATCGTGTATATCAAGCGTGCAGTGATTGGCAAAATGAGCGTATTCGATTCTCATAAAACTCAGCGTTACTGTTGCTGTCACCTTTGACCTTGCGCATGATTAACTTATCAATTAGTTTCATTTTTTCAAAATTAATAACGTAACCGAGAATTGCCTTCACTGCTGCTTTACGGTTTAATGAATCGGGAAATGCTTGTTGCAGTTCAATTTGGCGTTTTCTTTCTTCAGGATGAGCGGCGCAAATATAAAGGCCAATTGTCTTCCCTTCAAGCTCATGAATATGTTCTTTCATATACTTAGTAAGTTGCTTTTGAATTCTGCCCATATAAATGGATCCGCCGAGAATTACCGTGTCGTAAAGCTCAAGGCTTGGTGCAGGTTCAATCATTATATTGACTAAATCAACAACTCCGTCTAGTTCCTTGGATAACTTTTGTGCAACCACTTCTGCTGTTCCGTATTTCGTTGCGTACAGGATGAGTGTTTTCATAAAATCCGCTCCTTAGTGAATTATCCTGAATATAAATTTTTATAAACGAATTGTCAATGACCCTAATTCTTTTGCATAAGTTAATGATCAAACAGGTCTTGATGTGTGGCATAGTACGAATTTAATTCATATGCTATTAACAGATACTCAGATCCTTGGGAGTGTGATGATGGCCAGGCAACTTGAATCAGAGTGAGGCGATCAGCCATGGAAGTTGGACAGTGGGTTCACACAAAATATATGGGGAAACATGATTGCATTGGATTTATCACTTCAATTTATCCGGATTTTCAGAGGTGCAAGCTGCGTGTCACTCAGTGTGCCAATCATCCGCGAATGAAATGGTTGGAAATTTCTTTTGAGGATGTCATTCACGACAACGACGATTTAACGCGAGCGGAATTAGACAGCTTGATTGATTTAGCGCTCGCAACTTATGACAAGGATTGGTTCGAGAAATTAACTGCGCTGAGTGAATAATCAAAAATAGTTTGGCTAATTATGTGTAAGCCCTTACATATTTAATTAAGCCAAACTATTATTTTTGACTTTTGATCTGAAAATCTGAATAAAGCGGATGCCTATACAATAATTTTATTTTTTAATTTCAATAAAGATTATGAATTAATAAGCGTCCAGCAAAGATATAATGCAACACCCCAGATCATCACTGCGGAGCATTTATTGATCAGTGGCAAAAGCGGTCCGTTTTTGGCGGCTCGTCCGGTTAAATGACCAGCAAATGCAAGACTGAAAAACCATATCCATGAAACGGAGACGCAGGCGAGTGCGAAGAGCCATTGATTCACACCGTGGTAGTGAATCGCATTGGTTCCAATCACGCCGACTGTATCCAGGATAGCATGCGGATTGAGCAAAGATACGGAGAGAGCGAATAAGACTTGTCTTTTTGCAGACAGTCGACCACTTAGTTGATCATCGTTCATGGGGGTATCGTTCCAGATTTTCCAGCCAATGAACAGGAGAAATAGAATGCCAACAAGAAATAGAGACGTGACCAGCCATGGAAAAGTTAAAATTAATAATGATACGCCGCCGACAGCCAAGCAGATAAGCAGGGTGTCCGATAACGAGGCGGCAAGAATGGCTGCCAGCGCTTCAGTAAGATGTGTTGAACGAGCCCCTTGATTAAAGATAAATACATTCTGAGCACCAAGCGGTAAAATCAAACTGAAGGATAAAAGAAAACCGTGAATGAGTGCAGTCAACATGAAAAATCCCCCCGAAAAAAAATCACATTACTATTATTTATCAAAAGCAAGCGAGAGTCGCCAGCCAAATGATAAATAATAGACCAACCAAATTGAAAGTTGCTACTTCCTCAGTTCCTCGGATCTCTTCATGCTATAATTACATTTAACTTATTGACCGAAGATAATGAAAAAGTAATTGACTCAACTTTCGCACCCCAATTTAGGTAGATAAACCTTGATATAGTTAGGTAAACCAGCCATCCATTGTACGAGTTGACTTTTAATTAATTTGTTGAGCCTCTTATTTGTCTGCTGAAGCACATCATCAAAAATTTTGAATAGATCTGCAAGCGCTGCGGCCCAATCTAATTCGTTCACCTCATCGCAGAGTTCATAGAACATGCCTCCGAGTGTGCGGTGATCGGTATGGCAGCGATTTTGCCAAGATAAGAGGATAAAACGAGAAAAGACAATGGTGGTATGGCTGATCATCAAATCATAAGATCGGCCTTGAAACTCTTTTTGAAGCTTCAGCAGGGATTTTGTGGTTTTGAAAAACACTTCTATATCCCATCGCATGCCATAAATACGAATGATCTCTTGTTCGCTTAGCGTACAATCCGTACTCAAAATGGCCAACCATTCGCTTTTCTTATTGCGGTTCGACACGAAAACAACCTTTACGCTGATCCCATTGGCCATGGTGGTTTGGATGGAACGCAAAAGGGTTCGATGACCAGTGACCGGCGGGGCGGCATGGTATAACGATTTTAACCCAACCAGCTTGTTCTTCACCTGATAACGTTGATTAGTGTCCTTGACCATACCGATGACGTCCATTCCTTTTGTCCGGATGGCTTGAATCAAAGGCTGTTGGGTAAACCAGGTATCCATGAGCACATAAGAGGCTTCGATTCCGCTCTTTAATGCACGCTCAATCATAGCAGGAATCTGCTCAGGCGCTGTTTGAAGAGCTTCCATCCGCCGTTTATAGCCGGAACAGCGTTTATCAATCTTCTGAGAAATGCCGTTAATTTGTGCCTTCTTTGAACTCAGCAATGAGAAATCAATAGGCATAAATGTAGCTCCATCAGACCAGCCTAAAGTTAACATTCGGAATCCCTTATAGTACCGCATTTTTTGAGAGGCATGATCAAAACATCGGGCAAGCAGTTCAACTGTTTTACTCCGTTGTCGATAGAAAGAGGAATCATCAACGATGAGTACTTTCGGACGATGATGATCCGTCAGTGTACTTACCTTTTGAATCGTGCTCGTACTCAAAAAAAGAAGAAACCGACGCCAAGCAAACTGAGAATGATTCAGAAAACGATAAACGGCATCTTTTCCAGGATAATGGGTTGTTTTCTTACTCTCCAAAAGGCGATACCAATTTTTCTGTTCAAAGATGAGACAGAACACCAGTTGAAATAGATAGGCACACGTAAAGCCAAACGCTTTCGTAATACCTGCATGACGTAAATGTTTGAGCACACCCAACTCATCAAAAGTCACTTTTATTTCTTTTGGCAGTTGATTATTCAGACCCTTTTTCGCTATCATATAGAGGACACCTCTTCTTTTGGTAGTGTTTTCGTCAAATTCACTATACCAAAAAGGAAGGTGTCTTTCTATTTTGTCAAGATCCCTAATGAATAGCTCACAAAACAGGTTACATCAAGGATTCTCCCAGACTTTTACACTGCGAAAGTTGAGTAATTGATAAATAAATAATCAAAGGAGACTATTCTTTGAAATTAAATCGCAAATCGCCAGTACCACTTCGAAAACAAGTAGAAGAGTACATAACAAATCAGATCGCTGCAGGAGAATGGGCAACCGGTTCACGCCTCCCGTCGCAAAGAACTTTAGCCGAACGGTTAAAGGTTAATCGAAGCACAGTGACTGCGGCCTTCGAGGAGCTGACGGCTCAAGGACTGATTGCAGGCAACCGTGGAGGCGGTACCAAAGTGATTAACAATACATGGGGATTGATGGCGAAACAAAAACCTGCCGATTGGGGTGCTTATGTTGAGGCAGGTCAATTCAAGCCGAATCTCCCAATGATTCGCACCATTAACCAAGCTGAATTTATTCCAGATATCATTCGGCTTGGTACTGGGGAGCTAAGTCCGGATTTGATTCCAAGTGATGAGTTGGCAAAACTATTTTTGAATGCGCCAATACATAGTCTATCTTTAGGATACTCGGAGCCAAAGGGAAATCTTCGACTTCGAGAAGAAGTATCAAAATTCCTGAAGCTAAAAGGAATTGCGGCTGACCCCGAATCTATACTTATTGTCTCTGGTGCTCTGCAGGCACTCCAGCTTATTTCAATTGGATTACTAGATCGAGGATCAACGATTGTACTTGAAAAGCCCTCTTATCTCTATTCGGTACATGTTTTTCAATCTTCAGGCATGCGCTTCTATGGTTTGCCAATGGATTCCGAGGGACTAATGGTTGATCGTTTATCACACATAAAAAAGGAATGGGGCAAGACTATTGTCTACTCCATTCCATCGTTTCATAATCCTACCGGGAAGGTAATGACTGCAGCTCGCAGAAAATCCATAGTAAATGCCTGCGAATATATGAGGCTGCCGATCATAGAAGATGACGTTTATCGAGACCTCTGGATTGACGCGCCGCCTCCACCATCGCTGAAGAGTATGGATCGCTCTGGTAATGTCCTTTATATTGGCAGCTTGTCCAAAGTGTTAAGTCCCGGATTAAGGATTGGCTGGATTGTTGGTGAACGTTCAGTAATCAATCGCTTAGCCGACATTAAGATGCAAAACGATTACGGCTCAAGTGCTTTATCACAATGGGCAGCAGAAGAGTACATGAGTTCCGATATGCATGAGGCGCATGAATCTTATATACGCGATCAGTTACGAATCCGGCGCGACCGTATGCTCGATTTGTTGTCTGTGTATTTTAGCGATCTTGCCGAATGGAGCAAGCCTAGCGGAGGATTTTATATTTGGCTGAAATTGATTCCCAATATTGATCCTAATGCACTGTTTGAGTGTGCTTTGGCAAGCGGCATTCTTTTAAATCCTGGTGTCCTCTATGATCGCGGTGCAAGTCACCATTTACGTTTATCGTACGCATATGTATCAAAACGAGAAATGGAGCAAGCAATCCCTGCTTTGAGAAAAATAATAGTGAATTTAGTTGACTAAATTCAATTCAGAAACGGTATTCTAAGAGAAAATCCTAATTTATTTTAACGATTGGATTGCCTGAACAATCAGTTCCGAATATTTTTTTGCCCCGGTCACAGACAGATGAACACCGTCATCGCCAATGTAATTGCTCTGTCCTTCACTTGCTTGATGCCAATCGACAGAGGTAACATTCTCATGATCTTTATCCGTTTTTTGAATAACTTGGTTGACAATCGATTCCCATTGACGCGGTACACGGGTATTAATAAGAACTATATTTTTATCCGGTCCGATTAACTTGATTAATTCATCCATTTGCTCTTGAGTAAACGGGCCATTTGTTCCGAGCTCAATCACAACATTTTGATTTAATTTACCTTGTTGTTTCATTTGATTAATCGTGTTGAATGCTTCCTGAAACTGTCTGCCAACCTTGCAATCAATCGTTAGGTTTTTGATTTCTTCTTTTAGATAGGGTTCGGCACCAAGCATTACCGAGTCGCCGATCGCCGTTACCTGCTTATCGGAAACTTTAGACTGCGTTTTCGCTGTTTTCTCTTTTGCAGCTGCTTTATTCTGTTTTTCCTGATTCACTTTTTCTGCCGCTTTTTTTAACGGTTGTTTTTTGGATGGTTGAATTTTTTTGTTTGATTTTTTCTCCTTCGTCTTTTTTGAATGGTTAGATATGGTTGATCCGTTTACTTTGCTCGCAGAAGTTTTCTCATCCTTCATAGATACCGTCGACTTTTTCTCGTCTGAATCATTTTTGGACAGTGCTTTCTCGCTTACTTTTTGTTTAGCTGCCGGTTTTGCATTCGTATGCTGTGCAAGAAATGAAGACCCATAAAAGATTAAGAAAAGTGTGCAGAGTCCAATACCGGTATTTCGAATGATCAACTGCCAACTGCCGCCCTTACCTAATCGGCGAATAGGCCGTTCAATAAAATGGTAGGAGAGTGCAGAGACGGCAAAAATTAGAACGAGCTGCAGTACGATACGTAAAGGATGTACCTCATTAGCCTGACTTGCCGGTGTCGTGAGCTGAATAATCGGATAATGCCACAAATACATACCGTAAGAACGCAAGCCGATCCAGCGCAGCGGTCTTACTCCGATCCATTTTCCGAGCAAAGTTGCAGGATGGGCGAGTGCGGTAATAAGCACAACACTAACTAAAGAAAACAGTGCCAACCCGCCGGTATAGAGAAATTCTTCGTACTGATTGACATAGATAACACATAAGAACAAGAAAATCAAAGCAAATGTGCCAATGCCATCTAAGAAAATGCCAAGTGCTTTGCTGCCTGATCCGGAAAGCTGCCGACTTGGCCACACGCAAGCCAGAATTGCGCCGAAAAGCAAGGCAAAGGCGCGGGAATCGGTGCCATAATAGACTCGGCTCGGATCAGTACCTGTATGGTAAATCAAGCCCATGCAGAGAATGGAGCTTGCAGCCAGTAATAAAGTTATGCCATAAAGAACCTTCGTTCCTTTGCCGATACGTAAAGCAGCGGTCACAATTAATGGCCAGATGAGGTAAAATTGTTCCTCAACAGCAAGCGACCAAAAATGCTTCAGAAGCGATGGATTTGCAAAACTGTCAAAATAGGACTGTTGGTGAAAAACAGACCACCAATTGCTGAAATAAAAGAGTGCGGCGACAGCGTCCATACGGGTTTCCTGGAGCAGAGCAGGTTGAAAGAAAAAGACATAACCTAAGATGACAACTAAAACGGAAATCATAGCAGGCAGCAGCCTTTTTGCTCGCCTGACCCAGAAGTTTTTTAGATTAATGGAGTTTGTATCTTCCCATTCTTGAATGAGAAGATCCGTAATTAAGTAGCCCGAGAGGACAAAGAAAATGCCGACGCCTAAAAATCCACCGCCGGCAAAGGTTAAATTCATATGGTAGGCAATAACCGCAAGAACGGACAATGCACGTAATCCGTCCAAACCGCCCATATAGCGATGTTTTAGTTTATTTTTCACGAAAACCACCCGCCTTTTAGAAACGTTGTGTGTTATCAAGATGCTGACCGGCAGGCGAGACTATGTATTTTAGGGGTTTATTTTTTTCGGAAACCGTTCAAGTCAAGCAAATAACCATATATCTATTTTAACGCATTCCGTATGAAAAAAGTTTTTCAATCTATTTAAAAATGGATTGTAATTATTGCCAATGTTTTAATCGGATTGGAATAATCCAGAATATTAAGTAGTCGTTGCATATAAGATGATATACTCCTTAACGATCATGTTAAAATGGTTAAAAGGCAGGGGACACAGACGTATGGGAAATGTAGTAAAGCAATATCAGAATTCTTCAAACCTGGCGATCAGGACAAAGATTCATGAACGCTATAGTACCAATAAAAAGGATTGGCACGAATGGCTTTTTGATCATTATAAAATAGAATCTGGCAGTACGATTCTTGAACTTGGAGCTGGTGACGGAACATTTTGGATGAAAAACAAGGACCGTATACCAGAAGATTGGAAAATCACGCTGTCCGACTTTTCAAACGGAATGCTGAAGGATGCACAAAGAAAAATAGGCAACAACTTAAGTATCACTTTCAAGGCTATTGATATTCAGGACATTCCATTTGAGGACAATAGCTTCGATACGGTTATTGCGAATCATATGCTTTATCATGTTCCGAACAGATTGCAGGTTATTAAGGAAGTGCGCAGAGTTTTAAAGCCGGGCGGTGTTTTTTACTCATCAACCATCGGAAAACAGCATATGGTTGAATTTAATGAACTCTTAAAAGGCTTTGATCCTAATCTTGGTTTTGATCTGACCAATGTACAAGCTGACGCCTTTGGCTTAGAAAATGGGACGGAGCAGCTTGAAAACTTTTTTGATCAGGTACAGCTCACGTGCTTTCCAGGAGGACTTCTGATCGATGATGTTCGGGCAATTGCTGACTATATTTGGTCTTCAAGCGCCAAAGCAAAAGAGGTACTGTCCGGAGCAATACGTGAACATTTCATAGACTATCTAAATGAAGAGAAAAAGAAAAACGGAGGCTTTATTGAAATAACGAAGGCTACCGGACTCTTTGAATCAAGATAGCTTCATGCGTCCGATCAATTTTTTCCTATTCATGTTGGTTCTCCTTCTTTACTATGAGTGTGAAGGAAAAAGGAGGACACAAAATGTACGATTCAACAAAAAAATGTGTGATGGTCATTGATTATGAGCAACCGCTTGGTGTGATGGCCAATACGGCGGCAATTCTAGGCTGTACTTTGGGCAAGGATTTTGGTGAAGTGATTGGCAACAGTATCGAGGATGGCAACGGTTTTTTACATAAAGGTATTGTCAATCTGCCCATCCCGGTTTTATCGTCGACTCGTGAAGATCTAACGAAATTACATCGAGAAGTCAGTGAAAGCTTTTCCGAAAAAATTGAGTTGATCGGGTTTACAACGACCGCACAGAGGAGCAGAGACTACGAAGATTACACATTGAAATTATCCGCTACGCAGACTTATGATCTTAAGTTCTTAGGTATTTGTCTCTATGGAGAAAAAAAGGCAGTGAATCATCTCACTGGGAGTCTCCCAACGCTTAAATAAAGAAAAGACCGTTTGTCTGCTTGAACGAGGCGAACGGTTTTTTACTGAATGTAATGCATCGGTGTAACGCCGGTATACGCCTTGAAATATTTAGAAAAGTGACTCTGATCGTAAAAGCCGGAGGTGACAGCGACATCTGCGATCGGCAGTCCGTTTTGAAGCATTTTCTTTGCCTTATTGATACGTAAATTAATCAAATATTTCTGCGGTGTTAATCCCATGTATCGATAAAAGCGACGAATCAACTGGTATTTATCAACGCCTACATGATCGGCCAACTCGTCTAATAATAATTTCTTTAAACAGTTTTTCTTAATAAAATGCTTCATATCTTGAATATCCTGCGGAACTGATTGTGTTAAATGGGTACTGGCAGCATTATTTTCCTGAAAATCCATCATATTTACTAGATCGTCTAATGCGTGTGTTTCCACTTTTCTATGAGAGAAATTTTGTTCCAGTCGTTTGAACTCATCTATGAACTCATGAAAGGTGCTCGAGGGTAGGTCTGAATAAATCCGGCCGTCGCGGAACTGATCAAAAGTAAACTTGGAAAACCAAGCATGATGAACATAGAGCATTCGAAACTTCCAGTTACCGACATCCTGCGGTTGGCAGCGATGTGTTGATTTAGCTGGGATAATGAGCAGTGTTCCTGCATTGAGAGCGAAAGATTTCTGATTGATGATAGTCTGACAGCAGCCTTGTTCAATTAGTCCGATGGAAAGTTCATTATGGAAATGGGTTCTTGACGTATGAATTGTATTTGTGCATTTCTTTAACTCAAGCAAAAGCGATTGATCGACTTGATATGAAACCTGTGTCATTTTTCTCATCCCAACCTATCTGAAGTGAACGAATATCCGCCCAAAAAGGCGACCAATTGACTTAATGGATCTGTATAAGTCAAGCATTGATTAATTCACATTCCAAAGCTCCGGCGGATTCATTTCGTATAATCCGTCTTTCCGATACATGAATTGATAAATGATGAGTTCTCTGCGAAGTGTTGCATAATCCGGATGAAAATTTCTCAAATAATCACTGATTTCCTTTTCAGAATAGACTTTTCCGAACTCGAGTCCTTTGACAAGACGTGAAAGAACAACTAATCGCTTTTTTCTTTGTGCAGGAATCGTCTTCAGCTTTCCGTCAGCAGTAAAAAAGTTGTTTAAAATGGCTGCACGTTCTGATTCTGATATGGACATATCCATGTTTTCATCTCCATTTCCGACTGATAGGATAGCGGCCGCACAGCTTTCAAGTACCTTTTCATTCAGCGAAAAATAAATGGTATTTTTATCACGGCGTTCTTTAATTAATCCCACGTCGCGAAGCTTGCTCATGTGGTGCGTGATTGTCGGCGGGCTTAAAGAGAGCTTTCCGGCAATAGCCTGACCATGAAGCGGTCCTTGCTTCAGGAGCGCAATAATTCGGATACGTGTTAGATCGGCAAGTGCTTTGTGGAATTCAACGATACGAGTAAGCTGCATCAAAAACACCTTCTAATTTGTTTATCATCTAATTAGATGATAAACAAATTAGTTTAAAAAATCAACAGTAATAAAAAGATTCCCTAATGCACGTGCATTAGGGAATTTTATCGGAGCAGTCTTAATCCGCTTAAAATGACCAATATCGTACTACCTTAGTGGCTGATCACGCCGGAAGGCAAATTGATGTCGCCAATACTCGAATCAATTTTAAATCTTCTTTATAAAATTTCGAAGTTAAATTGCGGAAGAAGTATTCTGCGTTCCTTTTACTGTTTTCAATCGATGCAGCTCCCATACAAGGATCATGGCAATGACAACGCCGATAGTTCCATACCAGGATAAAGAATCTAGGGAAAACATGCTTATCATATACCCGCCTAGAACAGCCCCAATTGCCATCGAAATTTGACTAATTGATTGGTTCAAACTAAGCATTATACCTGATTGAGAGGGTACAATTGTGGCTAGATTATACAGTTGCGCAGGCTGGGTACTCCATACAGAGGCTGACCACAGAAAAAGAAAAACAAATATGATGATTGGATGATGAGCAGATAATGAAAGAAAAATAAGTGAAATAATATTTAGGCACATGCTGACAAGTAGTGTGACGGTAATTCCATATTTATCTGCACAGTATCCGCCAACTTTTGAACCAACTAAGCATGCAATGCCAAAAACGAGCAATGCAGGACTCAGTAAAACTCCGGATAAGCCTAATCCTTTTAGCAAATAGGGGGCGATATAAATATACACAAGTGCATAGCCGCTTAACCAGAAGAGCGTAATAAATAACCCGAGCAGTACTTTTGGATTTTTTAACAAAGCCAGCTGTTTAATGAGCGGAATCGGCTTGTCTCCTTGCACTTTGGGTATCACAGCAACGATAACAATTGTTGCAATAACACCAAATAAGGAAATATCTAAGAAAACGCTTCTCCACCCAAAGGCAGAGGACAATAATCGACCAACAGGGACGCCAATAATGAGCGCCATAGTAAAGCCAATTGTAACCGTAGCAATGGAACTTGCCTGTTTCCCAGCAGGCGCAATTTTAGCTGCAAGTGTAAGTGCGGTGACAATAACCACTCCTGCACCTAGAGCAACAATCATTCGCGAAAAAGTAAAGAGTGCGAAACTTGGGAAAAAGTATGACAGTAAGTTTCCAATGATAAAAATACCGAGCGCGTAAAGTGTGAGTTTACGCCGATCTATTTTTCCTGTAAGTGATATGAGAATAGGCGTACCTATTGCATAGGTTAGTGCATAGACTGTCGTAAATTGGCCGGCCTCAGAAACAGTAATCCCCATTGACGAAGCGATCTGATCGAGAAATCCTGATGTAACAAATTGTGATGTACCAATGAGAAAACTGATAAGCGCTAAAACGTATACTTTCCACATGCTTTTCAATCATTCCTTCCCCATAAAAAAATTGGCCAAGTAAATGTAAATCTTGTGTTTTCGTAAATCAGTGTATATATTAGTGGCAAGAAAATGAAGTATGCACTTTAAAGTAAGATACTATATGAAAGGAAAGTAAAGATGAAAAAGTGGTCGATAGATGAAGGAAATTGTTCCATCTCATACACGCTGTCCGTGGCGGGGGGAAGATGGAAATGGCTTGTTCTTTATAAGTTGTTTAAGAACAATGTCATGAGATATGGAGAAATCAAAAAAAGTTTGCCGTCAATTACTCATAAAATGCTCAGTCAAGTATTGAGTGAGCTGCGGGATGACGATTTGATTGAACGGATTGACTATGCACAGATTCCTCCAAAGGTCGAATATCGATTGAACGAGCGAGGGAAAAGCCTAATTCCCATTCTCGAGTTAATGGCCGAATGGGGAAAAGAAAATCGCCTTTGTAAAAAGGATAATGAACAAAAAACGAATCTTAAGTAGCATAATATTGCTGTAGCATATACTCGAGTTTCAGGTGTTACACTTATATTCCGTTTAAGAAAAACTGTGCTTAGATTATTGTCATTTGCTTGAGAGATTTTCTATTAATCCCATCTGATGTTTTGTATAATGAATTTGTTTTCATGTTTCATCGTTTTATGAATATGAGAATAAATATCATGAGAAAGTGGAGATAAAATGGGGACAGCTGAGAAACAACAGATGAAAGCCCAACGCACATTCTATGGTGTGCTATTCGCAATTGGCTGCGGCCATTTTTTCAATGATTCCATTCAGGCTGTTATTCCAGCCATGAATCCAATCCTTGAGCAAACCTTAAATTTGAACTATGCGCAAATTGGCTGGATTGCTTTTGTCGCCAATATGACTGCATCGGTTATTCAGCCTTTTTTTGGTTATTACGCAGATATTAAATCAAAACCATTTTTGTTGCCAATCGGCATTTTAACCAGCTTGGTCGGTTTAATAGTTTTTGCACTGGCACCGAGTTATATATGGGCACTGTTTGCCGTGTTCTTCATTGGTATCGGTTCGTCAATTTTTCACCCGGAAGGCTCGCGGGTGGCACATATGGCTGCTGGGGCAAAACGAGGCTTAGCACAATCGATTTTCCAAGTAGGAGGCAACTTTGGGCAATCGATGGCTCCTGTTCTAACTGCACTCATTTTTCTTCCGTTTGGACAGAAAGGGGTTTTATCTTTTTCAGGCTTTGCATTTATTGGGATGGTTGTCCTATTTTTTGTCTCAGTTTGGTATAAAAACCATCAGCCAATTCGCACTCCGCGTGACAAGCAGGCACATCATCAGGAACGGAGTAAACGCGAAGCATTTGTACATAAAAGGATTGTTGCGGCGATGGTACTGCTCATTTTCATCATTTTCGCTCGTTCCTGGTATTCAACCTGTATCTCAAATTTTTATCAATTCTATTTGATTCATGATTATGGACTCTCCATTCAAGCGGCACAAATTTTCATTTTTATTTTCATGATCTCCGGTGTGGTCGGCACATTCTTAGGGGGCCCGCTGGCTGATCGATTCGGCAAAAAAACAGTTATTCTCAGCTCTTTTATCGGTGCAGTGCCATTGACAGTTATGCTGCCTTATTTGCCGCTTTATTTAATTGCCCCGGTTTTTTTATTAATTGGTTTAATTATTACATCAAGCTTCAGTGTCACTGTCATTTATGCCCAAGAATTAATGCCGGGACGACTAGGTATGGTCTCGGGATTAACGATTGGCTTTGCTTTTGGAATGGGCGCGATCGGTGCCGTGCTGTTCGGCAACCTTGCAGATTTGTTCAGTATCCGATTTGTGATGATCCTGTGCAGCCTGTTCCCACTTGTCGGCTTACTTTCAGCGTTACTGCCAGGCGACATGAAAATACGGCGATGGAACAAAGAGATGGATTGAAAGTCCATAAGATAGTCAATTGTCTCTTAAGTTGGTCATTCGATGAATGGACATAGCGTAAACGGTTACAGCGAATAATTAATGGAAGAAGTTGCAAATGAGTAAGGAGCGGATCAAGAATGAACGCTGCATTTCTAATCACGCCAAAAAGTGAAGTGAAATTTGTCTATGAACATTGGACAATCAGGCAGGCATTAGAGAAAATGGAACACTATCGCTATTCGGCAATTCCAATATTAAATAAAAAAGGCATTTATGTTGGGACCTTAACTGAAGGTAATATTCTGTGGAATCTGAAAAAAAATGAAGATCTAGACTTCAGAGATACTGAAAACATCGCGTTGAAAGACGTGCCGCGATACAGGGATATCAAAGCGATTTCAATTGATGTTGAAATTGAAGATATTATGGAGACATCCTTAACGCAGAACTTTGTTCCGATTGTGGATGACAGCGGCGTATTTATCGGGATGATTCGAAGACGTGAAATTATTGCTTACTTGCTTAAATTGCGGGCGGGCTCAATAAACCATTTATAACACTCAAACCTTCTTTGACGACTCTAATCAGGGAAGGTTTTTTGGATTTTAAAGAAGTTACGCGTCCATCAATATTGAAATACATGAGGGCGTAGCAGAGAATAATTCTTTGAAGAAATCGAATCTTTCCTTTTGAAAATGGTTTATCAAGGAGATCGTAATCCTCATTTAAATTAAAAGAGCCATATCAATCCAAACCATCCTGACCGTCCTGAATCGTAACGCGGATTTTTTCAATCCGATTGTCTTTGACAGATTCAACTTTAAACACCATATTTTCATAAGAAACGATTACCTGCTCGTTCTCATCGGGAATGGATCCGAATTGGCTCAAAATAAATCCCGCCACCGTATCGATATCCGCGCCCTGAATAGAGGTCCCAAAGCGTTCATTGAATTCATCAATCTCAAGCAAGCCACTGATGAGGTACGTGCGATCATCAATTCGAGTGATTTTACGCTCAACTTCATCATGCTCGTCATCGATTTCACCGACAATTTCTTCAATCAAATCCTCCATGGTAACAATACCGGAGAAGCCGCCATACTCATCAATCAAAATGGACAAATGATTATGCGTTTTTTGCATTTCATGAAGCAGGTCGTCGATATATTTTGTTTCAGGAACAAATAACGGTTCGCGTAATATGGAGGTCAGATCAACCTGATCAAAACCAACATCACGAGCAGCTTTGAAATAGTCCTTCATATTGAGTACACCGACAATCTTATCGCTATCTGTCTGGTATATGGGAATACGTGAGTAATTTTCATTTAAAATCATTTGTGCAAGGTCATGAGGTGACGTGTCTACACTGACTGCAAATGTCTCCGTCCTTGGAGTCATAATTTCCCGAGCCTTTTTAACGTCCAGTTCAAAAACACCTCTGATCATGCCAAGCTCATCATGATTGATTGATCCATCGTCTTCGCCTGTCTGAGCGAGCAGTTGAATTTCTTCACGCGAGGTAATCTCATTTGCTTTGTCTCGATCAACTCGTGAAAGTTTTGCCAATAAATTAGTTGAGAGTGAAAGAAGCTTAACAAAGGGCAGCGCAGCTTTACTGAAATAAAGAATTGGTGTTACCGCAAAGCGGGCCATTTTTTCAGTGTTTTGCAGGGCTAAACGTTTCGGAAACAGCTCGCCGAATACAAGAGTGACATACGACAACAGAATGGTAATGGTCGCAATCGATATCTCTCGGGCATATGGGATAGGCAGCATGTCCGCAAATCGGCTCGCAAGCCCGGTAGCGGCAGAGGCACTCGAAAATAGGTTGGCAAAGGTGATACCCACTTGAATGGTTGCAAGAAATTTACCCGGGTCACCGATTAATTTTTCTAGTAGAATGGCTTTGCGATCGCCTTGATCGGCTTTGTGCGCAACTTGCTTCTTATTCAATGAAACAAAGGCAATTTCAGCAGCTGCAAAAAAAGCATTAATTAATGTTAAAATGGCGATAAGTACGAGCTGGAAGAAGATTGAACTTCCACCATCTCCCATAGGCGTATCCAAGTAATCGCTCCTTATTATGTAAAAAATTCGTTTGGCTTTATCTGTACTATACCCACTTTATATAAAATGTAAAAACGAGTCAGTGAATTAAGTGGCCTTTATAACTCATTGAGAACACACAGCTATTAATAAAGAAATGTGATAAAATAAAGCAATATGATGAAAGTCGGAGGGCGGACAAATGGACAAGAAAGAAGCAAAGCCAAGTGCTGAAAAGACAAAAAGAAGCAAGGTGGTAACGATTATCGCGGTTGTGTGTGCAATCGACGTGATTGCGACATTAATTTACTACTATGCGTCAGGCGCATTTAAGTTTTGATTTTATTTAATGCTGGAGGAATTTTGAGTGGAAATTAAGAAAGCCGATTATGATGAAATCAAGGATTGGGTCGATCATGAATTGCAAGTGAATACGGAAGAGAAACGGCCTGCCTTCGCAGACAGGAAGCTCCGAAAAATTAGTTATGCAATGTATGATGATCAGGGACAAGTGATAGGCGGAGCGGCGGCTGAATTTCATTGGAACGCACTTCACGTCAGCCTGCTGGCAGTGAGTGAAGTGTATCGGATAAAAGGAGTCGGGACAAAGCTGATTGAACGAATCGAGCAGGAGGCACGCGAGCACCATTGCGATATGGTTCTGCTGGAGACAATGAGCTATCAGGCACCGCTGTTTTATCAAAAACTTGGTTTTCAAGTGATTGGAAGAATAGGGGATTATCCAGGTAAAGGCGAATGCCAGTACATATTGCAAAAAATGCTCAATTACTAAAAAAAGCCTCGTACAGTTTATGATCACTGTATGAGGCCTTATTTTTTTATTTATATTGAATGTGAATCGTTTGAATCAATCAACTTTGTTTTATTCGGTATAAAAGGCCACCAATTGCCGCGTCCGAACAATTTGACCATTACCGGAACAAACAATGGGATAATCACCACTGCATAAAGGATCAAGCCAATAATGACGACGCTGGCAATTTCAACAAGTGAGAGCATCCCGGAAGGCATCATTGCTGCGAAGGTTCCGCTCAGAATGAGGACTGCTGAGAAGATTACGCTGCCCATATGCCACAACGTCAGCAGCATGCGTTCTCGTATTGCCCGATTTGCATACTCGTTGAATCGCTCCATGACAAAGATTGAGTAATCAATGCCAAGTGCGACGAGTACAATAAATCCAAAAAATTGAGTTGTCCATGTTAACCCGGAGAAATGGAACAGTTTTGAGAAAATTAATTCCGAAAAACCCATTGCCGAGAAGTAGGTCAAAAGGAGAGATGCCATTAAATAAATCGGCATAGTCAATGACCGCAAGACAATGACGAGTGCGATGAACACACCAATGATGACAAAGGTAACGGCTTTTTGATAATCTGAACTTGAGAGCTGCTTTAAGTCACTATTAAAACTAGAGATGCCGCTGATCCCCACATGTGCATTTTCGAGCTTCGTTCCTTTCAAAATAGACGGAAGTTCCTTTTTGAATTCTTGAAAATGAGCAATCCCTTTATTTGAGTAAGGATCATCTTTCAAAGTCACTTGAATGCTTGTGATTTTGCCATCTTTACTCATATATTGATCAAGGGCATCTTTAAAACTCTTATTTGTGAAGATTTGATCCGGCACATAGATCCCTGACTGTTCATAGGAAACCTTGGTCCAGTTGCCAATAAAATCATTCGCTGAATTAACACCGTTCTTAATTTTCTTTGCACCATCTGCTCCTTTTGCAAGCCCGCCGGACAGTGTCTGCATTTGATCTTGCACATCACTGAAGCCGCTCCTTAACTGCTTTTGCCCGGAAGCAATTTGTGTGAGTGCATTGGTCAACTGTGGTGTGTTTTGGATGACTTGGTCTTGACCGCTGCTTGCCTGATTTAATCCGTTTTCCAATTTGCCAAGACCGTCGTTTAGTTGAGTGAGCCCGGATTGAAAGCTGCTGATTCCCTGCGACACTTTTGCGGACTGAGCGTTCAATTGCTTCATCGCATCAGCCAATTGTTGAATGCTGCTGTTCAGCTGAGTGATTTGCGCTTTAGCTGTTTTCGTTTGATTGGTAATCTCAGTTTGGATATTGTTCTGAAGATTTTCCATGACGGTCGGTAACTGCTTTAATCCGGTTGCTAATTGAACAAAATTCGGATCCTGCATCGCTTCCGGATGGGATTTGATGTACGCCTGCAAATTTATTTGAATCTGACCAAGTGTCTTTTCCAAATCGCTTGTGTCGATTGCTGGCTGGCTGCCGGATCCTGATGATGAGAATTGGCCAAGTTGGTCTGAGACTTTTTGCAAGTTGTCAGCCACCTGTTGATAGCCATTCTGAATTTGTTCTTGACCGGTTTGGAGCTGTTTCAGCTGTTTCTGAGCATCTTGAACATTTTTTCTGATTTCCGCTGTTCCGGCTGAACCGGACTTAATTCCATCCGAGATCTGCGCCAGTACGGTTTGTATTTTCTGAACTCCGTCTTTTGTAGCGGATGTTCCGTTTTGCAGTTTGTCGATGCCGGTTATTGCAGAATTCAATTGTGGCTGAGACTTATCAATTTTCTTACTTGCTGTTTGTAGACTGTTTTGCAAGGTTCCTAATCCGCCGGAGGCACTTTTCAGCCCCTTATGAACGGTATCCGATTGTTTGGTTACATAGATGTCATTCAGTCGTTTTCCGAGCGGACGTGAAACGCTCATCACTTTATCAACATTCGGATCTTTTTTTATTGCCAGGGAGATGCGTTCAATCAGCGCAACATAATCCGATGAGCGCATGTTGTCATCATTTTGCAAATAGATTGTCGCCGGAGACATATTACCGGCACCGAAATCTTTGGAAATGACATTAAAGCCTGCTTTTGCTCCATAGGAATTTGGCAATTCTTCAGGTGAATTAAAGGAAAGCTGCCCACTATAAGTAATGATCGGCGGTATCGTAAATAAAGCAACGATTAGCAGGGCAACGATCGGGCGTGCAAAAGCAAGCTTGCCGGCAGCTGCCCAAAGATCGCTTTTTGGTTCCTTTATTTTTCCACTCATCGGCCAGAAAAGGTGTTTTCCAAGTGTGGTCATGAAAAGAGGGAGCAGCGTAAAGAGGGCAAGCAACAGGAAGATGACACCAACCCCGACAGCAATCGCGCTTCGGTAGAGGTTAAATTCAACGAATGCAAGTGAGAGAAAGGCGATAAAAACAGGAATTCCGCTTTTCAGTACAGTCAGCCCGGCCGTTCGAAACGTTGCCAGTGTCGCCTGATATTTATCATTTCCCTTTGCAAGTTCCTCTCTAAATCGGCTTAAAAGGAGAATACAGTAATCGGTTCCGATACCGAACAGGACAGCGATCATAAATGTTTGCGTAAAGTTTGAAATTGGGAAATTGAAATAGTTTACAAGAAATGAAACCACAAATTGTGCAACGATATAGCTGATGCCAACGGTAATGAGTGGCACAAACGGTGCGACAACAGAACGAAAGACAAGGAAAAGAACAACGAGGATGAAGATGAGTGTAAGACCCTCTGTTCTCTTTACGCCTGCCTCAGCTGCTGAATTCATGTCATCATTAATCAATTCTTGACCTGTTAAGTAGGTTTTGACACCGTCTGTTTTAATTTCAGCATCGATTTTATTTCGAAGTGAGTGAACGGCTGTCGGATTTACGTTCTGTACTTGAAAGGCAGCCATTAACGTTTTATTGTTTTTTGAAACCAGCTGATCTTTTAAATCTTTATGATCAAAGACATCGATGACGCTCTCAATTTTGAGATCCTTTTTGTTGTCTTTAACACGGTTTAACGTCTTTTCAATCGCATTTAAGTCTTTTCGAGAAAAGCCCTTGTTGGAATGGAAAGCAGCGATATAAGCGGTTGTATCTTTATTTTCGCTGAATTTTTTCTCTAGTTTACTGGCTTGCTGTGTCGAATAATTATCGGGCAATGAGTAACCGCCTTTATCACGAACAAGCGCATTAAAATTCGGAGCCGTAAACATAAGGACTGCAAGGCCAAGTACCCAAATACCAAGCAGTACCCACCGCAATGTGATCATTTTTTTCATTTGTCCGCCTTCTGTCTCATAATGATTTCGTTGATCTTCAAATAGATACGAACAAATTCCTTGCTGTCCTGTTCGCCGACTTCTTCGATCCATTTACCTACAAGCTCATGAATCTTACGTTCTCCTTCAAGAAAAATAGCCTTTCCTGTGTTTGTGTTGTACAATCCGAAGCTGCGATTATCAATCATCCGCTTTTCAATATAACCTTTATCCACTAACCGACTGACGCGAATACTAACGCCGCTTTTATTTATATCGAGCAGATTCGCAATTTGAATCGGGCTGAGTCCCGGCTTCTTCTCTAGCATCCGGAGCAAGCAAAGCTGTTCAAATGTGATGCCATGGGCTTTAATGAGATCTTCAACAGCTTCGTGAACGATATTTGATGTATAAATAGAGACATCTTCATAAGCACTAATCAAGGATTTAACCGAATCTAATTCCAATTGAGCACTTCCTCCTTAAATAGATAACTGTGTTAACCATTTTTTATGATAACAACATTTGGTTTATACAGTCAACTAAAATTGATAATTTTTCTATAATCACATTCAACTAATAAATATATTTTTTTATTCGTCTAAAATCACTTCTCGTCCGTCTAATAAATGAAGAATCAAAAAGGAGGGAGTAAAGGATTAAAATGATCAGGAGCGCAGATCCTTTATTTTAAAAATGCATTACTACGACAACTGATCAATAACAAATCGGCTGAGGTATCGAAAGCGACTATATTGATGAAAAAGCAGCGAATCCATTTTTTAATGGCTCACTGCTTTTCGTTCTTCTTATTCATTTATGTTCACAATGATTCTTCCGACAGTACTTCCTTCCAGTAATTTTGGCAGAATATCCGGCAGTGCTTGAAACGCTATTTCTTTTTTTATCATAGAAAGCTTTTGACTGTCTTTTAATTCGCTTGCCATTCGTTTCCAGATTGTTTTTCTCAGTGGCATCGGACAATACACTGAGTCAATGCCTAGTAGATTAATTCCACGAAGGATAAACGGGAAAACTGTGGTCGGAATCTTACTGCCTCCGGTTAATCCGCAGACAGCGACGGTACCACCATAAGCAATTTTACTGATAAGTGAGGCGAGCTGCGCTCCTCCCACAGGGTCAATGGCAGCAGCAAATTGTGTTTTATCTAATGCTTTAATCTTTCCATCGTAAATAGCACTTCGTGGTTTGACGGCAGTTGCGCCTAGTTGTTTCAGATACTCTGTTTGCGAGGATTTACCTGTACTTGCAGTAACATCGTAACCTAGCTTAGAAAGCATGGCTACAGCTGTTGTTCCGACACCACCGGTTGCTCCGGTAACAAGCACGGGTCCCTTTTCTGGTGTCATACCATTTTGTTCAAGCTTGTTTATGGCGAGTGCGGCCGTAAATCCGGCGGTTCCATAAATCATTGCTTCTTTAAAGGTAAGCTCATCGGGCAGTGGTACAATCCAGTCACCAGGAATTGATGCGTACTCGCAAAAACCGCCGTAATGATTGACGCCGATACCATAGCCGGTTGCAATGACTTGGTCTCCTTGCTTGAATCGATCATCTGCAGATGTTACAACGACACCAGCCAAATCAATGCCTGGAATAAAAGGGTATGTGTTCACGATCTTTCCGTCAGGCATGCACGCAAGCGCATCCTTATAATTTATACTGGAGTAATGCACTTTAACAACCACATCGTCCTTAGGCAGTTGATCCATAGTAATGTTTTTCATTGCGACTGAAAAATGTTCTTTGTTTTTATTGACCACTAAAGCTCGAAGTATTGATTCCACAGCAATTCCTCCTTACCTTTATCTATTGTAAATGTAAACGGTTAAAATGAACACTGAAAAAATCAATGCATTTTGCGGAATTTTTAAGACTAGACAGTAGTAATGAATTATATTATAATAATTATAGTTAAGTAATTAATATAAATAAAGGAGAGATTGTTATGGCAGTTGCGCAAGGCACAACAACCAAAACTTTTCTAAATCAGCAGGTAGCAAATTTCGGTTTGTTCTACACAAAGATTCATCAACTACATTGGTACGTGAAAGGTCCAAGTTTCTTCACATTGCATATTAAATTTGAAGAATTATATGATCAAGTAACTGCGATTCTTGATGAAGTGGCAGAACGACTGATTCAAATCGATGGTCAACCCTATTCGACACTTCAGGAATTCTTAGAGCATGCGACGATTAAAGAAAAACCATACACGAATCCATTGAATGAGAACGAAATGGTACAGGTCGCTATTGATGATCTGGTACAGTTGCGTGACGAATTGGCAGAAGGCATTGTCTTATCAGATCAAGAAGGCGATGCCGTAACCAATGATATGCTGATTGCTGTAAAAAATAAAATTGACAAAGACATTTGGTTTTATTCTTCGTTCCTGGGTAAAGACCCGGTACCTCAGAACAACCCTAAATGAGAATAATTATTCAAAGATGAAAACCGAATTATTTCGGTTTTCATTTTTTTATTTAAATATTAGCACCTAGTACTAATATCTGATATAATATAAAGGCTAGAAATAAGGAGGACGGATATCGATTGGAATCAAAAGCGACAATAACGGCCATTGGGGCATATGTTCCGGAACGCCGAATGACGAATCACGATTTAGAACAACTTGTCGATACATCGGATGAATGGATCGTTCGACGGACTGGGATGAAAGAACGCCGAATTGCAGGTCCTGAAGAATTTTCCAGTGATTTGGCCTGCGGAGCGGTACGTAATCTCGTTTACCGTTATGAAAGTGACCTTACTGATGTGGATTTGGTCATTATTTCGACCACCACACCGGATTATGGATTTCCAAGTGTCTCCGCGAGAGTTCAAGCAGCCTTTCAACTCAAACATGCAGGTGTGATTGATTTAAGTTCCGCTTGTTCGGGTTTTGAATATGCACTGCACGTTGCGAACGGTCTTGTTACAAGCGGATTGAATAAGAAAGTGCTCGTGGTTGCTGCTGAAACAATGTCAAAGGTAACGGATTATACGGATCGAACCACATGCATTCTTCTTGGTGATGGAGCAGGTGCCGCGCTTGTTGAACATACGGATGAAAGAGGCAATTTTCTCGGCTCTTATATGGGTGCTGACGGAAGTCTTGGTAAAGCCCTTTATCGTACAGGATTATCGTCAACTATGGATGGAGAAAAGCTCATTGATACAGGAAAAATGATTCAGAACGGCCGTGAAGTGTTCAAATGGGCAGTTAAGACAGTAACCGCCGGAATCCCGGCACTGCTGGAAAACAGCGGATTACAAATTTCGGATATTGATTGGTTCATTCCGCATAGCGCAAACTTGCGATTAATTGAAGCCATATTTGAACGATTAGCGATTCCGATGGATAAAGTTCTTTACAGCTTAGAGTATTACGGCAACACTTCATCGGCTTCGATTGCTCTGGCGATATCAGAAGCCGTCAAGACAGGAAAAATTAAGAAAAATGATCGTTTACTTTTATACGGATTTGGCGGGGGACTTTGCCACTGCGGTCAAATTATTGAATGGAGCATCTAAAAAGATGTTCTAAAAATTATGGATCAGGAAGAAAACATCTTTGTTTTCTTCCTGATCCATTTTTCTATACGGTTAGTGGCAATCAAGCTGCCATATTGAACTGTTCACCTTATACCTGCCAAACCGCAAAAGCTGCGTGCAGAACTCATCAAGATTTTTCACATCCGGAAAGCAGACTTTCAACAGATAACATCCGTCACCGGAAATATTATGGGCCTCAATGCAACTCGGATTTTCAGCGATCATCTGTTCGAATCCTCTGTAATCGGACGAAGACATATAAATGGTTATAAACTGAATGGAATCATAGTGCTGGTCAATAGTAAAACGGCGAATGATTCCTTGGTCGATTAATTTCTGAACGCGCTGACCTGTTGCTTGTCCCGTCATATGAATGTTCTCACCAAGTTGTTTCCAAGTTAGCCGGCTGTTTTTAGTTAATAATCGGGTCGAGTTCGTCCATCGTTGATTTCCTTTCACATTGAAAAAATGGAAGAGTGATTTCATTCATCAGCTACTGTAAAACACTACTTCCATTCATGTACAATCACCATATCAGATCTTTTGGAGGGTGACAATCATGACTGAAGCTTTACTTATTATTGATGTCCAGAATGATTATTTTGCTGGGGGAAAGATGCAGCTTGAAAAACCCGAGGTTGCGCTCAATCAGATTGAGCGAGTACTCAACCGTTTTCGTAAGACAGAAAAAACCATTGTATTTATTCAGCATGTCGCAAAAATTGCGAACGCCACTTTTTTTCTTGAAAATACATTTGGGGCAGCGATACATTCTGCACTCACTCCCAAAAATCATGGAAATGAATTTATTGTACAGAAAAATTTTCCAAATAGTTTTCTTCAGACGCGTTTGCAGGAGGTACTAAAAAGTAATCAAATCGATTCGTTAGTAATCTGCGGCATGATGACCCATATGTGTGTGGATTCAACAACACGGCAAGCGGCTGAACTTAGTTATCGCTGTACGCTGCTTGGTGATGCCTGTGCAACAAAAGATTTGGTCATAGAAGATGACACCATACAAGCGGATCAAGTACAAACTTCATTTCTTGCCGCTTTGCAAAGCTTTGCTAAGGTGAGAACGACGAGTGACTATCTACAGGAACAATGAAGTGAATCGTACAAAAATCTTTGATATGGCTGGAAATTCGATAATAGGATTTCCAGCCATTTTTACAAGATGCATCTTGCCTTTCGCCGAAACAACTATATAATTATGGTAATTAAATCAATATTAACAATATGAATATGAAGGTGATAACTATGAAGGGCAGAGATGTTATTCTTGGACTGCTACTGGATATGCCGCGAACAGGCTATGACATCAATGAGATGTTTCAAACAGTTTTTTCACATTTTTTCTCCGGAGGATATGGGATGATTTACCCTACCTTGAAGAAACTTGAGATTGAGGGAAAGGTGAGAAAAGAAATTGTCACTCAAGAAGGGAAGCCCAATAAGCATGTGTTCTACATTACCCAAGAAGGAGAAATGGAATTCCAGAATTACTTGCGGTCGGAAGTTCAAACGGATGTGTTTCAATCCGATTTCTTGGTTCGTCTCTATTTTGGAAGGCATGTTTCTGAAGATGAATTGAAGGGATGGTTAAAGGAAGAAAAACAGCGCATCGCAGTGCTTGCCGACAGGCTTGACCAAACGAACGCGAAGTGGAAAAACAACATGAGTGATACACAAAAAATAGCGTATGCATTTGGTGCGGAAATGTACAAAGCGCAGATGAAAGTTGTTGAACGCTATTTGAAAGAAGACAACACGCATGTCAAATAAATTAAATCTAATGGGACGATTGAATAATTTATTTAATCATTTTGAAAAAAATGTTCACATTCGCTTTTGCGTTGATTTTCTGATGAATGCATCGTTTACCATGGTTGTGCCTTATTTACCAATCTATTTCTCTCAGAGAGTGGGTACATCCTTAACAGGAATCATGTTTGCCGGCGTGATTCTTGCTGGAATCATTGGCGGTATTACCGGAGGAATGCTTGCTGATCGTATCGGAAGACGAAAGATCATGTTAATCGCCGAGGGTACGACAATTGTAACGTACACGTTAATCGCTTTTTGCAATTCACCGTGGTGGAATAATGTTTATCTGACCTTCCTTCTTTACGTAATCAGTATGCTTTTTTTCGGTATGTTATCGCCTGCAGTCTCTGCACTTCTCATTGATTCGAGTCAGCCTGAATATAGAAAATATATGTACCAGTTTCAGTATTGGCTAGTCAATCTTGCATTAGCTTCAGGTTCATTAATTGGCGGTTTTTTCTTTCAAAAGTATTATTTTGTTCTCTTTCTGCTCGTCGCGCTATCTGATGTTATCGCTTTTTTGTCGACGCTTTTATTAATCACCGATGATTTTGAACCTGTTCGGAAGTCAAAGGATGGAGAGGACAATGAAGATCCAGCAATAAAAAAGGTTGGAATGATGCAAACCCTTTTCGGATTAATTAAAGATCGCTTATTTGTCATGTATTTTCTTGCTTCTTTTAGTTTGGCAACTATTTCGTGTCAAATGACGAACTATATAGCGATTCATATGACTGAAGCGATACCTCGTCAACAATTGATTGGCAGCTTTTATCTGAATGGGATGAACTTGCTTGGCATGCTTCAATCTGAAAATACACTTTTAGTCATTTGCTGTACATTCATGGTCACTTTTTTAGTCCAAAAGATTAGTCAGCGAGTCACGGTTGTTGCAGGAGTTATGTTGTTCGCTTTAGGCTATGTTTATATGATGGTTGGTACGGTCCCATTGCTTTTCTTTTTAGCGATGCTGATTACGACAGTAGGCGAACTATTATATGTTCCGATTGGGCAGAATTTTCTTGCCGATCTTGCCCCTGATCGTCAAAGAGGGTTATACATGGGAATCGCTGGTTTGAGTGGTTCTTTTGGGATGATCTTAGCTAGTTTGATGATCACATTCGTCAACATTTTGCCATCAGCAGTGATTGTAGTGATTGTCAGCCTTTTCGGTATCTTAGCAGCTTTCTTGTATGCTCGTCTTGATATCGGAATTAAAGAAAAATTAAAGATACCTGCTGAATCATCGCCTAAATTCAAGACACGGTGAACGATTTGTAACGAAATGCTGCTTAAATTCGTTCTATTTAATAAAGTGGGGTGAGAGATACATGAATCTATTAATTTTAGGTGGTACTGTCTTTTTAGGAAGACATCTTGCAGAGCTTGCACTCAAAAGGGGTCATTCTGTTACGTTATTCAATCGAGGCAGTCATTCTGATGTTTTGCCTGACATAGAACAGTTACATGGTGAACGCGATGGTGATCTGGAGGTTTTGAAAGGCAGAAAATGGGACGCAGTGATTGATACATCAGGCTACGTCCCAAGAGTTGTCCGTAAGTCGGCAAGCCTGCTCGCTCATTTGACCGATCACTATACATTCATATCGAGTATTTCTGTTTATGAAGATTTCAGCAAGCAAAATCTAGACGAGGAGGCGGTCAGAGGCAAGTTGAAGGATGAAAGCGTCGAGGATATTGGCGATGGAAACTATGGTCCTCTCAAAGCACTTTGTGAATCGGCAGTTCAAGAGAAGTTTCCAGGTCATTCACTTATTGTTCGGCCAGGGTTAATCGTAGGTCCTTATGATCCGACCGACCGCTTCTCCTATTGGCCTTGGCGTATGAAAAAAGGTGGCAACGTGCTTGCACCAGGAAATCCGCAGGCGCACGTTCAATGGATTGATGTGCGAGATTTAGCTTCATTTGTTCTTGATCTTGTGGAGAAAAAACAAACCGGTGTGTATCATGCGACCGGTCCGAGCTCACCACTCACCATGAAGCAGTTCCTTGAAGCATGTAGAGACACTTTAAATCCGGCAGCACGTCTTCAATGGATTCCTGAGGAATTTTTGCTGAATCAAGGCGTTGCGTATTGGTCGGAGGTGCCGCTTTGGATCCCAAAAGAAGCGAATATGGATGGATTCCTAGCTGTAGATAATAGGAAAGCAATCAAAGCAGGACTTACATTTCGACCGATTCAGGAAACTATCCGAGATACTGCTGAATGGCTTAAGACACGTCCAACAAATCATGAATGGAAAGCGGGAATGGACGCGAATCGTGAAAAGGAACTTTTGACACTACATTGCGATAAGAATGAGTAGTTTAAGATGATTGTATTCAATGAATCAATGAAATAAATAGTTTTTGCAAAGTTGCAATTCATTGTATAATAAAGATTAATTCTGATCTCATTTTAAGCATTAGGGCGGTGTTCTGGTGAGTAAGTGGCAGACGAAAGAAGCATTAACTGAACTATTGAGTGACCTGGTTCATGTTCCGAGTGTTTCCGGTTCACAAGCCGAAAAGAAGTTTCCTAAGCTGGTTTTACATAAGCTATCTGAGCTGAATTATTTTCAAACACATCCTGAATGCTTAAATGAAATACCTACAGATGATGGACGATCATTTATATCTGCACTTGTTCGTGCACCGAAGCCTACTGCTAAAACGGTTATACTGTTCAGCCATTTTGATGTCGTCGATGTGCAGGATTACGGACAATGGAAAAAATTTGCTTTTGATATTAATAAATTGACCGATCTTTTTTATGCGAAGAAGGATGATCTTCCAAATGAGGTTCGCAATGATCTCGGTTCTGGCAATTGGCTGTTCGGCAGAGGAGCGATGGACATGAAGAGCGGACTTGCACTTCATATGTCTTTGATCGAGTCAGCATGCGAGGGCGTGTTTGACGGTAACCTCTTACTTATTTCTGTGCCAGACGAGGAAGTGAATTCCGTCGGCATGCGTGCAGCAGTACCTCATTTACTACACTTACAAAAGCAGCATAAACTGGACTACTGCACAGCTCTCAATTCCGAACCAATGTTTTCACTCTATCCTGGAGATCACAATAATTATATCTATACCGGATCAATAGGCAAGGTTATGCCCGGTTTTTTGTGCTATGGAAAAGAAACGCATGTTGGCGAGCCTTTTTCCGGTTTAAACGGCAATTTGATGGCCTCGCTGATAACAGAGGAGATCGAATTAAGCACTGAATTGTGTGATGAAGATGAAGGCAAAGCTGCTCCACCACCTACGAATTTAATCCAAAAAGGACTGAAGGATTCTTATTCTGTTCAAATTCCACATCGGTCTGTGACCTTGTTCAATCTGTTTTTATTGGAGCGATCGATTGAAGATATAACCGAAATGTTGCTCAAAAAAGCAAACCGAGCGGCGAGAAAAATCGAAGCGCTGTATCAAAAGGAAGCAGAGCAGTATGCACATTTTACCGGCTCCACCGCAGCAGAACGGAAGGTGCGTGTGCTCACATTTGAAGAATTAATTCATGAAGCACGACTGTCATTGGGAGACAAACACGTTGATACGCTTATTGATGCTTTGGTTGCCGAACGCGGTGATAAAGATGATCGGGAAATTTCCATTCAGATTGTAGATCAACTGGCCATCCGTTGCAAAGCGCTGGCACCAATGATTGTACTGTTCTATGCGCCTCCTTTTTATCCGGCAGTCCAATCGCATCATCGCCGGCTGATTCAAGAGACGGTTGAAAAAATTCAGTATCGCGCCTATACAGATTATCAAGTCGAGTTAAAGGAACAACATTATTTTAGCGGAATTTCGGATCTAAGTTATATCGGTATGCCTGCCAAACAGTCGTCAATGAATCAACTGATTCACAATATGCCGATCTGGAATCGCGGTTATTCTATTCCTTTTGAAGCGATGGAGCAGCTATCTGTACCCGTCTTGAATCTCGGTCCGATCGGGCGCGACGCGCATCAATGGACCGAGCGCCTTGATGCGGACTTTGCATTTGGTCCATTAAAGGATCTGTTGACTTATGCTATTTGTGAACTATTAACTTTTTAAAGTGTTTGAGAATAATTTTGTATTTTGGTCTAAATTAAATTAACAAATGACGAAAAATGCCAAAATTCAGTCTTCTATGGTTGGGGAAATAACATAGGGGAGATGAGAAAGAGAAGGGTCCATTTTTTTGTGAGATCAAATTTTTAGTTCAATATCAATTGAGGTTAATTCATGAACTTCTTGTGTAAGCGCATTAAGCATTGAGGCTAGATCGAGAACTTGGCAAATGGATAATCCTTTTTTAATTAATACAAGCCCATCTTTTTGTTGTTCCATTTTGACCAAGATCATTCCTTTTCTTGCATAAGCTACAGCTAAAGCTTCAAATCTTTTGATTCGCATGCATTCATCGATAGATTTATTGGCATATAGATAGGCTTGATCATATTTGTTGTTTTTAATCAGAAGAATAGTTAGGTTTAGTAAATATGATGATTTTAGTTCATCGCTTCTAATAATATAGGAACAACGATCAATTTCTTTTAGTGCACGTTTTCCTATGGATATACCAGTTTCTAAGGGAAAGAAGAAGAAAATATTATTAATTAGTTTCAATTCTACTGAGTACCAATTGTCCAGTTTGGACAAACGTTCCCATACTTTTTTGGCATATGGAAATGCATGATCAAAGGTCTTTTCAAAATGAATGGAAGAAATTGCACTACATACATAATGAATGTCTTGAACGACACTATCAGAATACTGTTTTAAATACTTTTCGCACTTTGCATTGAGATTAATGACTTTTTGTATGTCTTCACTGGAGGTAAGTTTAAAAAAATCATGAACGATTTCATCCTTGCCGTTAAGACTATAAGAATTCTGTATGTAAGTTAATTCCTCATAGGATATATCAAGTTTTTTTAAAATGTGCATAAATTTACCTACTGTTGGCTGCATGTCACAAGCCTCTATTTTAGCATAGGTTGCGCGGGACATTTGGTCACCGGCGATATATTTTTGTGTGTAGCGTTTCGATTGCCGAACTCTTTTTAAAACCTCTCCTAATTGATATTCCATAAGTCGTTCCTCCTATATATGTGAGTATATGATACATTTTAATACATTTATGTCGAATCATGCTACGATTAATCCATCAAGAGGAGGTGTCGACCATGTTCAGACCTGATATTATATGGTTTTGCTCAATTGCGTAGTAAGTTGTGTTGCTTAGCTATTATTGATGCTCCCCTTAATGATAGCATACCTATTTGGACTGCCTTGCAGTCTTCCAATGCCGTTTTTTTATCGCATTGTGAATTATACACTTGCGAAAAAGAGGTATTGGTGGCAGTTGAGGATTGATCGTTGGGCGGATGTGGCTCGATCAGATTCTCAGCTCATTTTTTAACATTAAATTTACATTATTTGTATAAAAAGATAAAAAATAGCAATGTACGGGACCTTTTTATCAAATGATGGGCAAACGAAACACCGAAAAAGACAGAATATTAGGATAAAAAGGAGACAGAGAAATGACAATTCAAACAACCTTAAAAAAAGCGACGGTTGCAGTCGCAGCTGCAGCACTTTTTCTAGGAGTAGGCACAACTCAAACTTATGCAAAGCATGCAAGTCAAAACTATCAAGACTATGGATTTTCGCATATCACACGTTATGATATGCTGAAAGTTGCGAAACAGCAGGGAAGCAGCCAATTTGAAGTTCCTGCATTTAATTCTTCAACGGTTAAAAATTTGGACTCCGTCGCAGGATTGGATGTATGGGACAGCTGGCCTCTACAGAATGCTGATGGCACGACAGCAAACTATCATGGCTATCATGTCGTTTTCGCACTTGCTGGCGCCCCGAATGATGGAAATGATACGACCATCTATCTCTTCTATCAAAAGATTGGTGACAACTCGATTGATAGTTGGAAGAGCGCGGGTCGCGTGTTCAAAAACAGCGACAAGAATGTGCCTAATGACCCGTATTTAAGCCACCAAACACAAGAATGGTCGGGATCTGCGACACTGACTAATGATGGTAAAGTGCGATTGTTCTATACAGACTTCTCCGGAGCGCCGGAAGTCGGGGGAACAGGGGACAGCAATCAGGTGCTCACAACCGCGCAAATTAATGTCAGTCAAGTAGGACAAGATAACCTTAAAGTGGACGGCATTCAAGATTATAAGTCGATCTTTGACGGCGGCGATGGCACAATCTATCAAAATATTCAACAGTTCCATGATGAAGGCTTGTTTGGATCAGGAGACAATCACACACTGCGCGACCCTCACTACGTTGAAGACAACGGTCATAAGTATCTTGTTTTCGAATCGAATACAGGAACGGAAACCGGATATCAAGGCGATGATCAATTTGACAACCCTGCTTATTATGGCGGGAGCTATGAATTCTACAAAATTGAAAAAGAGAGTCTTTTGAACAGTTCGAAAAAACAGCTGGCGTCGCTGGCAAATGGCGCACTCGGCATCATCGAATTGAATAATGACTTTACATTAAAGAAGGTCTTGAAGCCGCTGATCGCCTCTAACACTGTTACCGATGAAATCGAACGAGCTAATGTTTTCAAAATGAATGGTAAATGGTATCTGTTCACCGATTCACGCGGTGCTAAAATGACGATTAACGGGATTGCCGATAAAGATATTTACATGCTTGGATTTGTGTCAAATTCATTGACCGGACCATATAAGCCACTCAATAAGAGCGGACTTGTGCTTCACACGGACCTTGATCCACAAGATCTGACCTTTACTTATTCGCATTTTGCGGTTCCTCAAAATAAAGGAAACAAAGTGGTTATTACAAGTTATATGACAAATAGAGGATTCTTTACGGATCATCAATCAACATTTGCACCAAGTTTCTTGCTTAGCATTGATGGTTCAAACACCTCAGTTGTGAAAAACAGCATTCTTGAACAAGGGCAGTTAACAATCGGCAAACATTGATAAATGCAACAGCTGTATCATTGATGAATAACAAGCAAGATTCCAAAGAGAAATAACTCTGAGGAGTCTTGTTTTTCTTTACGAAAATTTAAAACAATATCAAGATAGAAACTTCGTGAACGAGCGTGAAAATTAGTGTATAGTTTTAGTGAGGTACAATTTTCCATTTTGAAGAGGTGTAGATGCTTGGATTTACGCTATCAGCTGACAAAGGAAGACTACATTGCTTTTAATCTGAAAGCTTACGAACATTCACAGGCAATGAGCCGATCGTTATGGACAGCACGTCTTTGTTCACTTATTTTTGTTCTCTTTCCACTGATCGTTCCCATGGTAGGCGGTGATTTTATGTCGGGATTATTTATCTTCTTCTGTATTCTCGCTATTGTGTGGTTCTTCATTACCCCTAAGTTCTTTTTCCGAAGCGTTCGACGCAACCTTTCAAAAATGATTGATGAAAAAATGGGGGATCAATTGCCCCTTGATGAGCGGCTTGAATTGACAGAAGAAGGTCTTCTCGAAGGTGCAGGTTCGGATCGAGAATACAGGACTTCATGGGCAGGTATTGTCAAGATCACGGAAACGTCAGACTATCTTTTCTTTTATATCAATCCAATGGCAGCGATCATTTTGCCGAAAAAAGTGATTGGAGAACGTGAACTAGATAAACTTTTTGAAAAAATTGTTCCTAATTCTGTTTTAAAAGAATAAACGGGATTAACGACGACTTCGAGGAGGGTCTATTTTGAGAAGAACTGGTGAAATTGCTTTAACGATTATTGGCGGATGCATCAACCTTTTATTTTTACTAATCGGAATACGCCTGCTTACAGCAGACTATTCGGCATTTCAGATGCAGTTGAAAGCGGCAAGTGAAGAGCAAAATTTAACGCCGCAACAGATTAATGAAATTGTGCATTTTGCACAAATCTTCGGTAATATGATTTTGGTGTTTACAATCATTATCTTTTTGTTGACGGCCATTGGATTATTTTTATTATTAAAGCTAAAAATGGCGAAAACTGCTGGTGTACTCATTCTTATAGCAGGCGTGCTTAGTCTTCCGGAATTGCTGATTCCGGGCATCTTGTTGATTATTGCAGGTGTTATGGCACTTGTAAGAAAGTCGAAGCAGCCTATTGATTCTTATTAATTTTTCGATCTAAGCCATATGAGTCTATTACAAAAGCCGTCCGGGGCAATTTCTCGGACGGCTTTTGTATTACCGGTTAAGTACGCTGTCTTCTAGATAATCCTTTGTGGTTCCGTATGTTTTTTCAATGTGGTGTTCGCCCCATTTACAGAGTGAACTAAGAATCTCTCTCAGTGAATCTCCATATTCGCTTAACTCATATTCGACTTTTGGGGGCACTTGATTATAGACAATTCGATTTATAATGCCATCATGTTCCAGTTCACGCAGTTGTTGCGTGAGCATCTTTTGAGTAATATTTGGTATTAATCGTTTCAGTTCACCGGTTCTTTTCTTCCCGTGGATCAAATGACAAAGGATCACCGGTTTCCATTTCCCACCAATCACTTCAAGTGTCGCTTCAACGGATATGTTATATTTTTTCGTCATTATAAACCTCCATTTGTTACTAAAAAGTACCTACCATACAAAAAAGTGCGTACTTGTCGAAATGGGATGCACCTTCCATAATAGCATATGCACTCAGTAATGAACATTATTTTTGGAAGGAGATCTCTTATGTCTTCAAAAGGTAGTTTGTTTTCACTAATCTCATTAGCGATTAGCGCGTTCGCAATTGGAACGACTGAATTTATCAGCGTGGGGCTTCTCCCACTCATTATGAATGAATTTCATGTGTCCTATTCGCTTGCAGGTTTGACTGTAACGCTCTACGCACTGGGGGTTACAGTAGGCGCTCCGGTACTGACTTCTCTAACCATAAAAATACCAAAAAAGCAATTGCTGATGCTGATCATGATCGTGTTTCTCATTGCAAACTCACTTGCAGCAGGAGCAACATCGATCTTTGTACTTCTTGCAGCCAGAATTCTTTCTTCATTTTCACATGGAGTTTTTATGTCGATTGGTTCGACAATAGCAGCAGATATCGTTGCACCGAACAAAAGAGCGAGTGCAATTGCGATTATGTTTACAGGTGTCACGCTTGCGACTGTAACCGGGGTTCCGATCGGCACGTTTATAGGGCAGATCCTTGGCTGGCGGGCAGCATTTGTAATTATCGTTGCTATTGGGCTGATCGCATTGATTGCGAACAGCATTCTTATTCCATCAAATCTTAAAAAGTCGACTAAGATAAAGTTTACAGATCAATTCAAGTTAATTAAAACTGGTCCATTGCTTCTCGTATTCGTAATCACGGCTCTTGGATATGGCGGTACATTTGTCGTATTTACTTATTTATCGCCTTTGTTGGAGAAAATCTCTGGATATTCACCGAGTGCAGTTGCCCTTATTTTGTTTATTTACGGAATAGCGATTGCGGTTGGGAATACAGTCGGGGGAAAGGTATCAAATGCTAATCCGATGAAAGCTCTAATTTATATGTTTTTATTTCAAACAGCTTCAATTTTCTTGTTGTATTTTACAGCCTCTAACAAATGGATTGGATTATTAACAGTAGTATTTATGGGATTATTCGCATTTATGAATGTGCCAGGATTGCAGCTTTACGCGGTTCTGCTTGCCGAGCGCTTTGTTCCGGAAGGCGTAGCGGTTGCATCAGCAGTGAATATTGCGGCATTTAATGGCGGCGTGGCATTAGGATCGTTCATCGGCGGTCTCGTTGTCGAACATATTGGACTCATCAACACAACTTGGATTGGGGCATTGATGGTTCTCTCGGCTGCCTTCCTCAGCATTTGGAGTTACAAATTGGAGCGACTATACAGTGAGCGAGTTGCATGTTCAGAGTAATATAATCAGTAAACGATGTCATATAAAAAACGTTCCCCGTTTCTGGCGAACGTTTTTTATTACGTGACCTACTTGTTGGCGCAAATAAATGATGAAAAAAGAGGTTCTCAAAAGGTAAACCACCGTAACCGAATCATTTAGAATAGGTTTTAATTAAGAACAAATTTTTCAATGGCGTACGCGACGCCGTCTTCTCGGTTTGTTTTGGTCACAAACTGCGCTTCATTTTTTAATTGCTCAATAGCATTTCCCATTGCAACGCCGAGTCCGGCATATTTAATCATGGCCAGATCGTTCGCTTCATCACCCAGCGTCATCATTTCTTCAGGGGCAATGTCAAGGAAGTTTCCAAGTGCTTGCAGTCCTTTACCCTTGTCTACCTCTTTATTTAGAATCTCAAGTAAAAAGGGTCTTGATTTCATCATGGTAAAATTTTCAAAATAGCGCTTCGGTATTTTTTCTATAGCGGGATCTAGTAGATTCTGGCTGATACAGAAAATCGCTTTGTTCGCCTTAAATGATTCTGGAATTTGCTCCATATTGGTTTGTTCAAAAGGAAGCGCCTTCATAATTTGACTGTATAATGAAGGCATTCCCTCAGGATAAGGGGGGCAGTAAACACGATGTAAATCGATAAAATTCATCGGTACTTCGAGTGCTTGACTGAGCTCATAAATTGAAAGAAGCTGGTCACGAGTCAATACTTTTTCCGAGATCACATCGCCTGTATCCGCATGCTGCACAAGTCCGCCATTATACGTAATTGCGTAGTCTCCCTGATCAGTCAAGCCGAGAAGATTTAAAAATTCTTTGATCCCAAGGAGTGGGCGACCCGTGCATAAAACCACCTTAACTCCTTGATCTTTAGCCGTTTTTAACACTTTTTGCGTTCGCATCGATATTTGCTTATTTTCATTCAGCAGTGTTCCGTCCATGTCAATGGCAATTAGTTTTATCACAGTTTTCCCTCCGTTACTTGGTCTTTTTTTAGTATACAGCGAATGTTGCACGAAAAGAATGTTTTATGAATCAGGCAATAATTTTTTTCTGATGGAGAACAGCGTTTATTCAGCATTAATTTGGAATTAAAGTGGGTGCAGGTTCCTAAACGTTGTTGTAAATTCGGTTATAGTGAGTATGGTTTAATAAATGATCATCCAAAGGGATTCAGCCAGCATTTTTTTCAAAAAAGAATATGAAATATTAGAAAACATGGCTTCGCCAAGCCTCTGGCAAAGGCGAAGACTTGGTTGCGACGGCCATGGACGGCCTAGCGTCCGGTGAGCCGCAGGACGCGGCGTTTTGCCGGACCGCATTACTATACTCCACTGAATTTTAAACTTTTTTATAGTACAAAAAAAACAGCCGATTGATTTATCGACTGCTTTTTCCGCAGAATTAGAAGGGAATGACGATTTTTAAAAAGCAAACATATCCTGTGACGCTGCCAAGCAGCATACCGGCCAAGACGTCTGACGGATAATGTAGTCCAAGAAATATCCGTGAAACAGCGACACTGAAACCAACAGGAAGCAAAATAAGACTGAGTGTCGGATGAAATAAAATAAGCGGTATAATAACTGAGAAAATGGCAGTAGTATGACCTGACGGGAATGAATGATCCTGCAAGGGATTGATTGGATGATTCGTCCCATCAAGAATTAAATAAGGGCGTTTTCTTGGGAAACACAGCTTAAATACTTGGACAACAATATGGCTGATCGTCAAGGATACAGCGCATGCTAATGCGGTCAAGCGCAATTGCCCGTGTGCAAAGATGAGTAGAAAAAGGACAAGCAGAATCTCCAATACAGCGCCACCGATATTGGTGATTGTGCGAAAATAAGCATTCCAAAGTTTACGTTCAAAGTGACGGTTTATTTTTTTGAATAGACGGCATTCCATTTCGTAAAGTACATTAAAGGGCAGCAATCGACTTCACCTCCCAATAGCGCATCATGCTGATTTTATAGAGGGTCAACTTTGAAATATACTATTCGGGGAAGCTCCTCATTTTCTGATCAGTATGTGCACCTAATCTTATTATATAATAAATGAACGATATTGAGAAAACTTTAACCTATATTTAAGGCTTTGTGAACACTCGTTTTTAATACAGTGAAGAAACGAGCAAATTTTATTATATGCTGCAGTGCTCGAATGATTTGAATTAAGTCACAGTTTACAAGATTGTTTCCCAATAGTATACTCGATTCAACATCTACCTTTAAACTACATAAATGATATATTGGAGGAAATTAGACGATGGAATCCAGGTTTGACGTGAGGAATGACAGAGATCTCACGATGCTGGTTGATTTTTACGAACTAACGATGGGGAACAGCTATCTCGCTGAAGGGGTAGGTGACCAGATTGTTTATTTCGACATGTATTTTCGCAGGGTTCCGGATGGCGGAGGCTATTGTATCATGTCCGGTGTGGAACAACTGATTGAATATCTCGAAAATCTTCGGTTTACAGAAGATGATATTAACTATTTGCGTTCAACCAAGGCTTTCTCGGAAAAATTTCTTGATTATCTTTCAACATTCACATTTTCTTGTGATGTTTGGGCAATTCCTGAAGGCTATCCGGTGTTCCCTAACGAACCGCTCGTAACAGTTCGAGGACCTGCAATTCAAGCGCAGCTTCTTGAGACGATGATTCTTGTCACAATTAATCACCAGACCTTAATCGCCACAAAAGCAAGCCGTATCTGCCGTGTTGCCGGCAATCGTCCTGTTATGGAATTCGGTTCGAGACGTGCACAAGGTTATGACGGTGCAATTTATGGTGCACGTGCAGCAGTGATTGGCGGATGCTCGGCGACTGCCAACACATTGGCTGGAATGATGTTTGATATCCCCGTATCCGGTACGATGGCTCACAGCTGGGTCCAATTGTTTGACAGTGAATTGGAAGCGTTTCGAGCATGGGCAAATGCTTATCCGGATCAATGTCTGGTGCTGATTGACACGTTCAATGTTCTGAAATCTGGACTTCCGAATGCCATTAAAGTCTTCAAAGAATTGCGTGCGAAAGGTCATGAACCGTTGGGGATACGAATTGATTCCGGCGATATTACTTACTTAACAAAAAAAGTGAGAAAAGCGTTAGATGATGCAGGATTTCCTAAAGCGATCATTGTCATTTCCAATTCCCTTGATGAACATATAATAAAAGATGTACTTGCCGAAGGTGCGCAAATTAATTCGTTCGGCGTTGGCGAACGGTTGATTACCGCACGTTCAGAACCAGTGTTCGGCGGTGTATACAAACTTGTTGCTGTTGAAAAAAATGGGGAAGTTGTCCCAAGAATTAAGATTAGTGAAAATGAAGAAAAAATAACGAACCCGGGTTTTAAGAAAATTTATCGTATTTATGATAAAGATGCAGATAAGGCGATTGCAGATCTCATTTGTGACGAATCGGAGACGATCGATGAATCAAAGCCGTTGACGTTGTTTGATCCGGTGTTTACATGGAAGAAGAAAAAATTAAAACGCTACAAGGCTGAGTTGCTACGCAAACAGATCTTTAAAGGCGGGACGCTTTGCTATAAGAGTCCTTCTGTAAAGGAAATTCGCAAATTTGCCCAAGAGCAGGTTCAGCGCCAGTGGGCTGAAGTGCTCCGATTTGAAAATCCGCATAATTATTTTGTGGATCTGTCGTGGAAGGTTTGGAATGCAAAACATGATCTCTTAAACAGCTATTCAGAGGAATTCAGCGGTAAATAATGAGTAAAGTCAATAAAGAACCGAGAGACAGCAAACTGTCTTTCGGTTCTTTTACGTTTCAGTTCTGCATTAACTCTCGGTTTCAGATGCAGGTATATCAAATCTTTGATGCGAATCATTAAAGAAGCGCAAACCATTTTTATAAATGGAATGTCTGCTTTATTTTTAAGGCGACTTGCTCGGCGTTTAAATAAGTATTATTAATCCGTAAATAATTTTTTTCTTTTATTTCACCTTGACGTGAGTTCAGACGATCCGTTTTCACTGATTCAAGCAAGTTTTGCTCGGATTGTTCAATGTTTCTTTTCGTTGGTTTTTCAGCGAGTCGATGCGGGGTTCGATTTCGCTGAAGCCGAATATCGGTACATGCCTCTAATTCGACAAAATAGATATCTGCCCCTTTTGCTCTAAAAAGTTGGCAAATTTCATTTATATTCATCCAATCCTCTTTCTTGTTAAAAGCCCATACGGTTGTGAAAATAATGCCGTACATATTACTGCAGACTGCTGATTTGAATATCTCTTTTCGGAACATATGACACAGTCGCCACATTTCAGGTGTAAAACCGAATAAAGGCACAAGTGGATCAATAGTCATGTGATTATGGAGCAATTTCAAATCGGTTATCTTAGCAAGTTCTTGCCCAACGGTCATCTTTCCAACCGCTTGCGGTCCGAATATGAGTACGAATCTCATAGGCAGTTCCTCCATGTTTTTTAATTTATGTGTTTATCATTTTACTGATGATTTTCTGTTGCTTCATGTGGATTGACCAGTAAAAGCAATAGATACCGGCACAACTGAGTAGCGTAAAAAGAATAGCCATCCCGAACGATGGAAGAAAAGCACCAATAATGACACCAAGCGACCCAATGATTTTTGCACCTTGGAAAACAAGTCCGTACACAGCCATGTATGCACCGCGTACATGTTCCTGTGCCATGGAGGCGAGCATCGTTTGGCAATTTGGAACATACATCAGCTCCCCCAATGAAGATACAATAATCATGAAGAACAGAAGCAGCCAGTGATTACTAAACGCGAGTATTACATAGCCGGAACTATAAAGGACGAGTCCGGTAAAAAGAACATAATGAGGACGATAATGCTTCATCCATTGGTTGACAAGTAATGTAAATAAAACGATGAGTACAGTGTTCTCAACACGCAGCCAACTCAGTAAGGTCAAGCCGTCTACACTTCTGTTCCAGATCAATGAATGAAACTCGCGCGACAGGCGTATCGCTATATAGTTGTTCATTTGAAATTCGAGTGAAAGAATCAGTAAATGAGCGAGACAAAAAACGAGAAAGCGATGGTCGGTCATGACTGTTTGGTAGCTCTTGCTCATATCTCGAATGAACCGATTGATGTTCGCCGTTTGATCCTTTGAAGTACTCTGTGTGTTACTTTCATTCATAAAGAATGCGAGTAGACTGAAAACAAATAGCGAGGTTACAGTCAGAATGATAAAAAGCGTGAACCGATGGCTGTTAAAATACAAGCCTCCGATAATGGTCCCGGCAGCAATTGAAAGATTCACCGACCAGTAATTGACACTGTACATAAATTGCCGATTCTCTTTTGTGCTTACATCAATCAACATTGCTTCAGCGGCGGGATTCATGAAACCGCTGCTGATACTTTGAAGGAGCATCATCACAAACGTAATTTCCGGTGACAAGAACCAAGGAGAATTTGCTGCTGCCATTAATGAAAAAGCGACGATTTGTATCAGTTGAGCGATGATCATAATTCGTTTTCTGCCGAAGCGGTCGGAAGTATAACCTCCGAAGAAACTTACGCTCAATGAAGCCATCACATTGAGTAAAAGAAGAAAGCCAGTTGTCGCGGTACCGAACTCTTTTGCAAAGTATATGGCCATAAATGGGAAAACCATATTCCCGACAAATCGTGAAATAAAGGAAGTGAGCAGTCGAATTTTAATATTCCTGTGCAAACTTAGAAATGTGTTCATGCGTTCAGCCCCTGTCGTTGTTGCAATTGGTATACTTCATTGTTGTATAAACGTAACAATGAAAAAAGTGTAAAATGAAATAAATCATTTCCCCTTTTTTGCAGAGGAAATCGCGTACAATGAAATGAGGAAGGGAAAGGGAAGCGGGGAATTGGATGAATGCATTTGATTATTACACAGAATTCTATTTGGCTAAAGCTCATGCATCTCATAAACAAGTGGAGACAAGTATCAGTGAGTGTGCACGGATTTTTTATTGCTCCGAGCGCAATGCAAAACTGATTATTCATAAACTAGAAAATAACCATTGGATTCATTGGGTGAGCGGGCGAGGGAGGGGCAATAAATCGCAGGTAGCTTTTCTCAAACCTTTGAGTTCATTCGTTGAGGAGCAGATTGATCAATTTATTAAGTCGCATCAATTAGACAAGGCACTCGCTTTTATTCAATCGCATTCACTGCCTGATTCCTTATCAGAGAAATGCTATAAAACAATGAAACAAGAATTCGGCTATCGAACGGAAAATAAGAAGTCTAAGGAAATGGATATTTTACGTATTCCAATGAGACGTCAGCTCGCGACATTGGATCCCGCGTTTGCCGCAATAACGAGTGAATCGCATATTGCCCGGCAGCTGTTTGATTGTTTAATAAACTATAATATAGATTCAGATACTTTCGTACCTCATCTGGCTCATTCTTGGGAAGCATCATCAGATCAGAAGAAGTGGACATTCTATCTGCGAAAAGGAGTCACCTTTCACCATGGGAGAGAGTTGACTTCAGAGGATGTTCTGTTCACCATTAGGCGTATATGCGACCCGTCGAATCAGGTACCGTGCCGTTGGTTTTTTCAATCATTGAGTCATGTTTCTGCTCATCATCCCTATGCGCTAACGTTAATCTTTACCAAACCAACACCAGCTCTGCTTTTTTTCAGTTCCTTAAATCTAGCCATTCTTTCTGCCGATGTTGGATTCAATCCGAGTCACATTATTGGAACAGGTCCCTTTAGAATCGTAAAATACAATAGTAAACAACTTGTACTCGAACGTTTCGGAGATTATTTCAGCCTGTGTGCATTACTGAATCGAGTGGAACTCTATTATGCGCCGAATCTGATCAGCCAGCAGAAAATTTATGATGTACCTAACACACAGCGTCAATCTTCCGCTCATGAAGAGATTCATGAGGAAATCGGCAGCAATTATATTATGTTCAATTTTAAGAAAGCCGGACCGCAACAGGATTACTGGTTTAGAAAAACGATAGATTTGATTATTGATCGTCAAGCGATGATTTGTGAACTCGGAGGAGATCGCATTCGAATCTCAAATAGTTTTCTTGAAACGCAATCTGGAGATTCACTGCAAGTTTCTGTTACGGATGGTCAAATGAAACACTACCTTTCTTTAAGTAATTATGGTGGACAAAAGCTTAAATTCTATTATTTTGATCACCCGCCAGTGAAAGCAGATGCACAGTGGATTCAGGAACGAGCGAAACAAATAGGAATGAACCTTGAACTCTATCCATTGTCGATGAGCGATTTCTATAATGAGAAGCTAACCCATGAAGCGGATATGGTACTTGGCGGAGAAGTGATGGAAGAAAATCTCGAACTTGGTATTGCTCATCTATTTCGAGATGAAAGCAGCTTAATTCGACGATTGATCAATCAAAAACAGGCATGTAGGATTGACCTTTTAATCGACCAATTTCTTCAAGCAGGGAACAGGGCTGCAAGATACCGAGTCTTCCATCTGATTGAAAATTATGTGAGAAATGAAAGACTACTCATCTATACATATCACAGCCGCCGAGAAGTAACCTTTCATTCGGCTCTAGAAGGTATTAAACTAAATGCGTTTGGTTGGGCTGATTTCAGCAAATTATGGATTAAACCTGACTTATCCGCGGAAACATGACTAATTAAGGAGAATATGATGAAATTTATCTCATGGAATGTAAATGGTTTTCGCGCCTTGCAGCGGAAAATGGATGTTTACGCTTGGCTACAAGAAACCGGAGTTGACGCACTATGCATTCAAGAAACGAAAATGCATCGAGATCAAGTTCAATTTGAAACGCCGGGATATTTTCAATATTGGAATGATGCTGTGCGCAAAGGTTACTCCGGAACGGCAATTTTCACTAAAAAAGAACCCATTAATGTTACCTATGGAATGGGTATCGAAGCACATGATCAAGAGGGAAGACTGATTACACTTGAGTATGAAAGCTACTATTTGATGACGGTTTATACACCTAATGCAAAACGTGATTTAACTCGACTAAACTATCGGCTTCAGTGGGGTGCGGCATTTACAAACTATATTAAAAAATTAGATCGGATTAAGCCGGTCATCTTTTGCGGAGACTTGAATGTTGCTCATCAGGAAATAGACCTGACATATCCGCGGAATAACAGTGGAAACTCAGGCTTTACTCAGGAAGAACGTGCAGATTTTTCTGCTTTGCTGAGCAATGGATTTATTGACACCTATCGGACGCTTTATCCGGATCAGACCGGTGCTTATTCATGGTGGTCGTTCCAATTTAACGCAAGACAAAGGAATATCGGTTGGCGTATTGACTATTTTGTCACATCACAACGATTGAAAGAACACATCATTGATGCCAAAATTCTCCGAGATGTAATCGGATCTGATCATTGCCCTGTCGAACTTGAACTTACTGAATAAGATGGTTGGCGCGGAGCTCTTGTCGAAGTAGTGAGACTATTAATTCATACTTTTGTGATGACGTGCAGTTATATAGAAAGGATGTTTATTAAAGTGAATAATTATGATCCTTTGTTCCAACCTTTAACATTACCGAATGGTATAAAATTGAAAAACCGGCTTGCGATTGCTCCAATGACGACTTGGTCGGGAAATATAAATGGTACGGTGTCTGACCAGGAGATTGCTTATTATGAACGGCGGGCGCGACTAGCTGGTTTATTTATATCTGCTTGCATTGCTGTCTCACCTACTGGTGTGGCTTTTGACCGACAATTTATTGCCTTTGACGATGCCGTTTTGCCTCGGTTGAAGAAGATGGCTGATGCGATGAAATCTGGCGGGGCCAAGGCTATTCTCCAAATTCATCATGGGGGAAGCGAAGCAAAAAGAGCGTACACGTTATTCGGTCAACTATATAGTGCAAGTGCCGTTCCTTCCTATTCCGAACCGAATGAAGTTCCGGTGGCTATGAGCGATGAGCAGATCGAAACAGTCATTCGGGAATATGGAATCGCAGTTCGTCAGGCAATCAGAGCTGGATTTGATGGTGTAGAAATTCATGGCGCAAATCATTATTTGATCCAACAATTTGTTTCGGCACATTTCAATAGAAGAAATGATCAATGGGGCGGTAGCTTAGAACACCGCTTGAAATTCCCACTTTCAGTTCTTGAAGAAGTAAACGCTATTGCTAAGAAGTATGGAGATGATTCATTCATTGTCGGGTATCGTCTGTCTCCGGAAGAAATGTTCCATGATCGAGGATATGACCTAAATGATACGCTTCAATTAATAGATGAACTCATGAAACGAGGTATTCATTACATTCATGTGTCTCAAGGTGATAGTTCTTCTCGACCTAATGGGAGCGAAGAAGATGCACCAACAATTATTCATCGAATTGCGCAGCATATAGATGGAAAAGTTCCTTTGATCGCGGTAGGAGGTATTCATTTTCCTGAGCAAGCTGTAGCCGGATTACGTGATGGTGCTGATCTGATTGCATTGGGACGTCAAGCAATCATGGACCCAGACTGGTCGGATAAGGTGAGAAACGGTAAGACGAATCAAATTAAAACTGCCCTTAATTTAGATCAACAAAGCGAACTGGTTGTTCCGGACTGCCTATGGTCGATTATCACGAAACGGAAAGGCTGGTTTCCAATTACTCAAAGAGAATAAAAAATAGGAGTGAATCACTAATAGTGGTTCACTCCTATTTCGTTTATATACAATAAACAGGGATTCGTGAAAGCTACCGCTTTGCCGAAGCAAATTCTGTGGTGAACACGAAGCCTTTTAAATTACTTTACAGCATTTTGTGCTGACCATTTTTCCAGTTCGATCATCGCGTTATACACGGTATCAACTGTGCACTTCATCGGATGCATATGGATCAGTGAAGTCGGTTTTAGAACAGAGACAGCAATCTCTCGAATTTCATTGTTGGTTAAATTACCTAATGAGAGATCGGCTAGAGACAGAGGGAGTCCGAGCGCACGGTAAAAGGGCAACAGACGCTGCATTTCTTTCGGCTTGTTCTCAATAACCAATTCCACTAAAAGACCATAAGATACCTTTATTCCATGGAGCAGATGATGTGTTTCCGGCCTGATGGTGAGTGCATCATGAACTGCGTGAGCCGCCGTTGCTCTGCCGTATTCATCACCGAATCCTGCAACCAATCCGCTTGCCATAATATTTGTTTCCATGACTTGAGTCCAATCGTCGGTAAGCTTGCCGTCTCGCATATCCTGAATAGCTTTTTCTGCGTGATTCAGAGGAATTTCAAGACATTGACGTGCAGCTTCTCGAGCGAAGAAGAGTGCGAGGCTTCTTCGAGTTGCTTGCTGAAGCAACAGATCAGATTCATACCATTTCGCAATGGTATCTGCCACACCGGCGATAAAATAATCAATTGGCGAGTCCAAGATCACTCGTGGTTCAACAAGAACGAGACTGGTTTGTGACGGATAGATTTCATGACCGATACATTCGCCGTTGTCTTTATAGAGCACAGAAAGACAGGACCACGCGGCACAATTGCTGGCCATTGTTGGGAGCAGGATGACTGGGACCGATCCGGCTTTATATCCGGCAGCTTTCGCTGTATCTAATACCTTTCCACCGCCAAGTCCGATGATTGCGTCAATTTTATCGTTTTTGACCAAATCAATTATTCTCTGAATTTCATTGTTCGAGCACTCGCCATTAAATTGAACATCGATGACCTGGAAACCTTTTTTCGTTAGATCCGGCAGATAGCTAGACGCCTTTTTCAGAGATTTTGTGCCATGAAGAAAAAGTACACGTTTGATAAAACGTGCTTCGAGTGCCGACGCTAGCCGATCGTAAGCACCAACTTCCGAAATATATTCTTGCGGGGCAATTCTTGAGATTAATTGCAATGTCATGTGTCTTCTCTCCTTAAAAAGATCCTGTTCATTTGTTTTGATTTTTGTTTGTGCTCTCTTGTGTCATTCAAAATGAAGGTAATGAGCTGATAAAAATATTGAATACAAAATGGTACATCGCTTATGATTTATGGATAAAACCAACAGTGTGAACTTTATACTAGTCGCTTGCTAATGAAGCGTCAATCCAAAAGCGTTTGAAAAACCAATCTTTTTTATTGTACTTTATAATGCAAATATAGCATAATTTTAATTCGATAGCCCATAGAGCCTTTTTATGGCTTCATCACGCCGATTTTACTATACTTATGAATGAAATGATTAGTTTAGAAAGATGAGTTTTCTATAAAGTGCTCAAGACTTTGGAAACAGAAAGACGGGTGAACAAGTTGGAGAAGATCCTATTTGGTTTTGATGAAGAATTCAATTTGCCTGAAATTGACGTTGAAGAATTGAAAAAAGAGTACGCGGATCGATTTGAGTTTATCACTGTATGGAATGAAGAGGTTCCTAGCGATGTCTCTATCGAGGATGCTGTGGCATTTATCGGCGGTCCCTCAGCTAAATTGCTCCGAGCAATGCCTTCGCTGCGCTGGCTGCAGTTGCCGAGTGCAGGCGCAAATCAAATGGCGCAGCATCCGGATCTGGCACGAGATGTGACGCTCACCAATGCCAGCGGTGTGTTCGGGGTGTTAGGGGCGGAACATACGATGGCGCTTCTTCTTGCACTCACAAGAGAAATTCCACTTTATGTAAAGCAAACGGAGAGGCGAATCTGGAACTCAGGAAATCAGTGTCTGCAGATTGACGGTTCAACGGTCGCAATCATCGGTTACGGCGACATAGGGTCGGAAATTGCTCATCGGTTAAAAGCATTCGGCGCTCAAATTCTTGCTGTAAAAAGAACGGCAGGAAAGGTTCCGGAGGATGCAGATGAAGTTTTCACAATGGACGATCTTAATAAGGTGCTTGCTGCTTCGGATTTTGTTATCAATGTACTTCCTTTAACTAAGGAAACCGAGCATGTATTCAACAACAAAAGCTTTGAGTCAATGAAGAACGGCGCAATTTTCATCAATGTTGGGCGAGGGGGCACCGTTGACGAACGTGCTTTGATTCATGCGCTGAGTTCGGGAGAAATTGGTGGTGCAGGTCTTGATGTGACCGAAAATGAGCCGCTGCCCGAGAATAACCAACTGTGGGATCTCCCTAATTTGCTGATCACCTCTCACTCATTGGGAGTAGGACCTGGCAAGTATAGTAAAAGGGCATCATTGATTAAGAGAAATATAGATAAATTCAGCAAGAACAAACCCCTGGAAAATATTGTGAATCGTAATCTCGGCTATTAATGCTTTGATTGCATCATACTAATTGACGAATAGGCTTAACAAAGGGATCTCCAAATTAAAGGGGATCCCTTTATTACATTAACAAGTAAGGATAAAGATTTAGAGAACTTCAGTGTTGATGCAACAAATGGTTTGCCAGCGGATTGGCGAAGCCGAGTTTTCTAATATGACTTACAATCTATTAATCTTTTTTTATCAATCGAAACAAAGATGTAATCAAATTTTGTCGGAAAAACGCGCAATGTGTTGTTATAATAGAACTAGGCAAATAAGTTTCTAGTAAGATAATCTCATAGCAAGCAGAGCAGGCTTTTTCAAATAAGATAAATTGTACGTGCTTTCTTGATGTGCGTAAGGAGTAGAGTTATGTTCAAACCAACGAAAATTAAAATGATAACGACGATATGTCTTTCTTGCTCCTTGATATTGGGAATTAACAGTGGAACTGTATTCGCGGATACGCAAACGAAACTTAACAATAAGCTAAATGATATTCAAAATCAAAAACAACAAAATAAGGATAAACTAGCTGCTTCGAAAAAGAATCTTTCTGAGAATCAGAAGAAGCAAGATACAGTGATCAAAAATATTAAAGAATCAGATAAAAAGATTGCCTCCATGAGTAACAAAATCGACAATACCAAAGAAAGAGTTCGTCAAAACAAAGCAAGTGTGGTTCAACTAAAGAAAGAAATAAAAAAAATTGATGCACGTATTGATACACGTACCGAGCTGCTTAAAGGCAGATTGCGATCCATTTATATAAGCGGTGGCGCGGTCAGCTATCTAGATGTTTTAATGGGCTCGAAGAGTTTCGGTAATTTTCTTGATCGGCTGCTTGTTTTGAAAATGATTACCGATCAAGATAATAAAATAATTAATGATCAGAAACAAGATAAGCAGGCACAGGTTACAAAACGCAAAAGGCTTCAAACGGTTCTCGATCAAACAACGAACGATCTACATAATCTTCAAACAATGAATACTAGTCTTAAGCAAGAAAATGAACATAAGCAGAATTTGCTTGGAGAATTGAAAAATCAGGCATCAGATATTGAAAAGACAGTGATGTCGTCCAATGAGCAAACAGGTATTTTGAGTGCTCAAGAATCGGTCATTAAGCAGCAATTAGCGAATTTTGCCGCACAGCAGGCAAAGGCGAAAGAGCGGGCGGCTGCTGAAGCGAAAGCGAAGCAAGAGGCACAGGAAAAACAGAACGAGAAGGCGAAGACAGAGACAGCTTCAGCAAAATCGGTTACTGTTTCGAATAACACCCAGACGGCTGCTGAGACGGTTACTTCTACGTCTTCAAGTGATTCAGAAGAAAAAAGCAGCAGTCAGTTCATTATGCCGGCAGCGGGTTATATTTCTTCCGGTTTTGGCTATCGATCATTTGACGGTGAATTTCATCCTGGAATCGACATTGCGAACAGCACCGGTACTCCGATTCACGCCGCTGCAGACGGCACGGTGTTCAAGGCATATACTTCGTCAAGTTACGGAAATTGTGTCATGATCTCACATGTCATCAATGGACAGCTTTATACTACTGTTTATGCACATTTGTCAGCAATTTACGTTTCCGATGGTCAAAGTGTGTCACAGGGTCAGTCAATCGGAGCAATGGGCAATACAGGCGAATCATTTGGTACGCATCTTCATTTTGAACTTTACAATGGCCGCTGGACTCCGCCACCGCACAATGGAGCTGTTAATCCATTGAATTTTATCCACTGATGTAAATTCTTTAGTGTAAAAAAACAAATAAATAGAAAATGCAGAATGCCGGAGTGAACCAACCACTTCGGTTTTTCTAATATAAAATTGTTTGGTATTGCTCATTCGTATTGCAAGGTCGGAGAAGAATTTCCCATATTCAAAGCGGGTTATATTATTCTGACAGGAGGTGCTGAAGGTTCGGTCATCTGCCTTATGATATTGTGAAACATACTGTATTCATTTATGAATATATTTATCTATATCATAAGAGGCACATGTGCGGGGGTGACCACAATGAATCACTATAAAATTTGCGGTATCTTAAATCTGTCCGAATCGAAACAGTTAACGAATCCGCTTACTAGGTATCGACCAGTTGCTGGATTGCCATTTTGCAGCAGATATCGACTCATCGATTTTCCCTTATCCAATCTTGTATCTGCTGGTGTAGAATCAATTGGTATCTTTATGAATGGGCAATATCGATCCATTTATGACCATGTTTTAAGCGGCAGTGATTGGGATCTGGACAGCCTCAATGGAGGAATATTCTTTTTTGATTCAGGTACTGAGCAGGTCAATGGACTGATTCGCGATAATCTTGAGGCTTTCCATAATAATTTGGAATTTATTGAAAAATCAAGATCTGATTTTGTTGTGATTATGGGTTCACGTGCTTTATGCACAATTGATATTCAAGCGATTTTGCGTCATCATTTAGAACAAAAAGCTGAAATCACATTAGTCTACAAAACGGTTTCTGGTTTTGACACAGACGATCAACCAGTGACTTGCATTGAATTGGATGAAAATAACTGCGTTCGTAAAATGAAATCCTGTTTGCTTAACCAGGATGGCCCATCTGCAGTGAATATGGAAATCTATGTCATGAGGTGTTCGCTTTTTACGAAACTAATTAGACGGTTCATGGCATGGAATGAGGTTTACAGTTTGCGCGATGCGCTCCATCAATCCGTAAAAAAAATTAAGACAAATGGTTACGAATATACCGGCTATCTTAAAAACATTCATTCGATCAAATCCTATTATGATGCCCACATGGATATGATTGAAGAGTCAAATCGGAGTGCACTTTTTGGAGGTGAGTATCGAATTCATACAAAGATAAAAAATGAAGTGCCTTCATATTATGGAAAAAACGCTGCTGTATCGAATTCACTTGTAGCCAATGGTTGCATGATTAACGGAATGATCAGCCATTCACTTCTTTCACGCAATGTTACTATTGATATGGAATCGAAAATCATTGGATCAATTCTTATGAAAGGTTGCGTTGTTGGTAAAGGCGTTTATTTGAGAAATGTAATTATGGACAAAGAAGTTCATATTGAACCGGGATCAAGAATCATTGGCTCGGTTGAGCATCCAATCGTCATTGAAAAGAAATCAACGATCTATTTAGGAACATAACGAGTGTCGGATAAACAATCTTCTAAAACCACAAAAAATAATTAATAAAATTTCGTGTCGTATGGTGATGATTAATGGTTTCAATTCGTTAAAAAAGGGTAATAGATTAATAAGGGCTAAATTAATTCAAGGAGGGAAGCTAATGAGCAAACTGATTTTCTACACATACCCAAGTTGTACATCTTGCAGAAAAACAAAAGGATGGTTTAAGGATCATCATGTGAGCTATGAAGAACGCCATCTTTTTCGCAATCGACCTGATGCAAACGAGTTGATGGAGCTGATCAAATTATCAAAATCGGGAATTGATGATTTACTCGCAACACGTAGCGAAACGTATAAGCGATTGAATGTAAATTTGAATGATTTGCCGCTGAGTAAGGCTCTTCAACTTCTCTCTGATGAGCCAAAACTATTAAAACGACCAATCATTACCGATGGGAAGCATCTGATCGTGGGTTACCATCAAGAGGATCTGCAACGGCTTGCATTTAATAAGACGCTCCAAAAGGAAAAATCAATTGGATAGGATTGTTTGCGGTCGGCATCTGTGATGCCGGCCGCTTGAATGATTAATTTTCTTATGGAAAAGAAGGAAAATCAGGGCTGATTGTGGAATATTTAATTACCCCTGAAAACCGGAAACGAGCCTGTTTTTATTTCACAATGAAAGCAGGTGGTGCTATGGATCAATTGGAAAAGAATACAGTAAAACAAAGCCGGCAATTGCTGAATGAAGCATGCAGTGTCGGTGCCTCAGATATTCATTTTACCCCGAGAATTGACAACACGTTGGTAGAGTTCAGGATTAATGGATATCTTTTTGAACATGAAGTTTTTGATGCATTGTCAGCAGAGCGCATCATCAACCACTTTAAGTTTTGTTCGGGAATGGATATTGGCGAACATCGTCTTCCTCAAAGCGGAGCGATGCAAATGGTCATCAATCGTGTCCCTGTTTCATTACGTATGTCTGTGTTGCCTACCCCGAACAATGAAAGTCTTGTGATTCGAATCCTTCCTCATAGAAATGAACTTACTATTGAAGAATTAACCGTCTTTGATGAAGCGAAACGTGGACTTGCTTCCTTGCTTGCTTATGAAAACGGACTAATTCTCATATCGGGTCCCACAGGTTCCGGGAAGACGACAACTCTCTATGCATTGCTTTCTACGTTGCAAAGAAGATACCACGCACGAGTGATTACCATTGAAGATCCCATTGAAAAGAAGAATGACTCATTTATCCAAATGGAAGTGAATGAAAAGGCAAATTTTACTTATGCCAAAGGATTTCGCGCGATTCTAAGGCATGATCCAGATATTATTATGATCGGGGAAATTCGTGATGAAGAAACGGCAAAAATTGCGGTGCGTGCGTCGTTAACTGGGCATCTGGTACTTTCGACCGTTCATGCTTCAAATGCGTTGTCAACATTACAGAGAATGTTTGAATTGGGAATACCTAAATTTGACTTGAAGGAGACCCTTACGGCGGTTATTGCTGAGAGGCTGGTGACCATTCAATGCCCTGACTGCGGAAAAGCCTGTGATCGTAATTGTCCGCATCGTCATCATCCGAAACGAACAGGAGTTTACGAAATTCTCGCAGGTATGCCGCTTCACGATTATTTGTCGGGGCAGCTGTCGCGCCCTGCAGCGTCATCTTATAAAACAATTGAGGACTATCTGGAAGAAGGTATTGAAACAGGCTGGATTCCCAAAAATACAGCAGGGAGGAATTCAGATGGCTTTTCAAAAAAATTGGACTAAGAAAGAGCAGGCACAGTTGTTAGTTGATCTAGGTGAAAGCTTGAAAAACGGCTATCCATTGAATATCGCATTGGCATTACAGGCGGGTCGGAAGCAGAAATTTTTTCGTTTAAAGATAGAAAGGATGATTGATCGTTTGAAAGCAGGAAGTAAGCTGCATGAGATCCTTCGCGATGATAAATTTCCACAAGATGTAGCGAGTGTCATTTATTTTGCGGAAGCGACCGGTGCATTACCGGAGGCGCTGATTGAGAACGGCACGATGATCCTGCGCCGCGAGCTCTATGCTCAGACTTTGCGTCGTTTAATGCGCTATCCGCTTTTTCTCCTATGGTTTCTCTCACTTGTTCTGTATGTAGTCGGTAAGTTTCTTCTCCCTAACTTTATTCAGCTCTATCAGTCGCTCTCGCTCGAACTTCCTGCCATCACTCGAATGATGCTCTATCTTGCGGCCCACATGATGACCATACTGGTGATCATTGCCTGTTTGATCTTTGCCATCCTATTAGGCTTGTATGTATATCGGCGCTGCGCACTTTTGAAGAGAATCTCATTTGCAGCGCGGGTTCCGTTTCTTAACGAGTTTGTTCGGATACATTTTACCCATCAATTAGCCTTTCAATTAAGCGGACTGCTTCGTTCAGGGCTGACAATAAAACAGGGTATCGACATTCTCTCTAAAAAAGGGGCTTCACCATTTTTGAAATTAGAATCCAAAAGAATCGAAGAACTATTAATCCAAGGTCATCCCTTTGAATCGTCGATCGAAGGCATTATTTACTATTTGCCTGAATTTCAAATGATAATCAAACAAGGCTGTGAACAAGGTTCTTTTGGAAATGCACTGTATCGTCTAAGCGGCGAGCTTATGAAACGAATGGAACAAAAGACACAATGGCTGCTTTCGATCACTCAGCCCATCGTTCTGATCATTATCGGCGGATTTGTACTCGTTTTATTTCTTTCTATTTTGTTGCCGGTTTTTCAAATGATTAACGGTCTTTAATAAATTGAGGCATGAACGTTGATGATTGCAAATAGAAAAGACCGGCGTTGATCAATCTGACGTTTATTCTCGGTTTATATTGCTCCTCTAATGCTTTTTTTTCCTGATTATATCGTTCCGGTTTTTTCTCTGCCTGTTCATAAAAAGCATCAAGCAAATCTTCATCTTTCTTCCATCGTTCGCTCGCCTGATTCGCCCATTCAAACGGTTCCGTTTCCAATTCAGATGCGATAAATCGTTCAATTCGCTGAATGCCGCTTTTGACAGTGATCAACGGACTCAAAGTGTAGCAATAATCCGGGAGTCTCGCAATGAGTTCAAGTTTGCCTAGCATGGATTGAAAGCCTTCAATGAGTGTTCCGTTTACCATTTGAAGGCCAATAGAAATCAAACGATCTTTTTTTAAATCGCATTGATAACTGATTTTCATATTTATTCCAAGCCAAGGTTCCAAAGCGGGAGAGGCTTGTGAAGAGACAACTTGATAAAGACGGATATAGCGTCCCATTTGTTCCGCTGTATTGAAAATTTGATGGAGGCGCGGGGAACCGAAATGGATGAATTCTCCTTCATCGCTTTGATCATTGAACCTGAAAGTAAGGGTCGCTGTTTCCGCATCGGCACCGATTTGTTCAATGTAATGCCAGTAAAAGGGTCGATTCATTAGCAATTTGTCCATTTGTTTTGTTAATTTGACCTTAAGTTGAGATTGGTTTTGGACAGGAAGCAACGAACAGTCCGAACTTGAGAAAAAACGGATGAGAAAATCACGAATTTCCGCTTGCTGCATGGTGATCCCCCGTTTCTAATTGATTCTGTTCAAAATTTATGACACTGCTGAGATTATCTAACTTTACCTTTATTTCCCCATCAGACTCAGATTCTTCGAAAATACGGCTGACCTGTTGATCGACATTTTTTAAATCAATGTGAGATAGAATTTTATCCAGGTCACCGATCACTTGCTCAAACAAGTGAATTTTGTTATATAACAAATGTAGAATGTGGCTTTCAACAGTTCCACGAGTAGCAAAATTATAAATATGTACATCGTTTTCTTGACCAAGTCGATGAATTCGCCCGATTCTCTGTTCAATGCGCATCGGGTTCCAAGGCAGATCATAATTAATCAAGTGACTTGCAAATTGCAAATTAATGCCCTCTCCGCCTGCTTCTGTCGCAACCAATACTTGAACTTTGTTTTGAAAGAGCATGCGCATCCAATCTTTTTTGTTTCTCCTGAAGCCTCCGCTAAAAGGAACGGAAGAAATATCGTTTTTTTTCAGAAACCATTGCAGGTAAAGCTGAGTAGCACGATATTCCGTAAAAATAATAACTTTATCGTTAATCTGCTTGATTAATTCCAGAGCCTTATTTGCTTTAGCATTTTGATTCACACGGTTTAATTTATCAAAAAGATTGTGCCACAACCGTTCGTTCATCGGCGTGGCTGTAGATTTGTATATTTTATTCAAAGTGACAAAAGCGGCTTCACGACTGCTGCATGCTTCCCGTTGAAGAGTAAGCAGTGAAAAGGGCTGAATGACACTGTTTTCTTTTAGATCGCTTAAACTTTCATAGAAAGTTTGTTCGGCTTCTGAGAAAGGGATGTCAAAGGATTTAATAATGCGCTTCGGCCAGTGAAGTCCTGTATCCTCTCTGCGATTGCGTACCATGACCTGATTAACGAGTGCTTTCAGTTTGTCTTCATTTTTTACAGAACGAATTCCCAATTTGTAGTTTTTCGAGAAGCTCTCAGCATCTCCAAGGTATCCGGGTTTCAAAAGTGACACAAGATAAAAAATTTCACTTAAACGGTTTTGGATCGGTGTTGCCGTAAGCAATAGACAAAACTTTTTCTTTAGCGATTGGACAAATTGGTAGTTTTTTGTTTTATGGTTTTTCAGTTTATGCGCTTCATCAATAATAATTAAGTCATAATCCTGCTCCATAATGATGTCGTGATGCGGTTGCCTTTTTGCTGTATCAATTGATGAGACAACAATATCACACTGACTCCAGACATAGGCTTTGCGCTGGGGGACAGCGGGTATGTAGAATTTTGTATTTAGCTCGGTTACCCATTGAAGGACTAAGGAAGCGGGGACTAGAATTAGCACCTTTTTAACGAGTCCACGTATCATATATTCTTTAATGATTAATCCTGCTTCAATGGTTTTGCCAAGTCCGACTTCATCCGCGAGAATGGCTTTGCCATGCATTTCTTCAATGACAATTCGCGCTGTCTCGATTTGGTGAGGATGCAATTTGAGCTGAGGAAGTCGTCCGGGAGCAATCAGCCCATGGAATGAGGGGACATTGCGCTCTTCTTCAGCTAGATAAGCAAGTGAAAAGAGGTCTGATTTCGCCCAGGGTCCGTCTTCATTTATTCGTTTGAAGAATGAGTCGTGCCAGGTTCTGTCAAATTGGATAAGAGGCTTCATCGAAAACACCTTTATATGTTAAAATTTTGTGAACAAAGTATTGCTAACTTCACTGATAAAATGGTAGGATAACATTGTTAGTATGTACGACATTGCCTTGAGTTAAACGATTTTTATTCAATTGAATGGATTGCGGATGACGTTGTGGGGAGAGATCGCTTCAATGCGGTCGCCGAAGGAGCAAACGAACAGTGAATCTCTCAGGCAAACAGGACTTACAATGGACGCACCTCTGGAGAGTGCCACGGGGCTACCAAAGGGGATACCGCTTTTGTGAGCGATAAACTTTCAGGTATAAGGACAGGGGAAGACATGCATAGTGTCTTCTGCTGTCCTTTTTTGCTTTCATTCATTTTATTTCTATTTATCGATTAATTCACAAATTTACCTTATCGGGAGGAATAACGGAATGCCGGAATTGAAAACAACGCCATTGTATGATTATTACAAAAGCCATGATGTAAAACTGATTGACTTCGGCGGCTTTCTGTTGCCTGTACAAATTACGGGAATCAAGAACGAGCATAATGCAGTACGAAAAGCAGCAGGTATTTTCGATGTGTCCCATATGGGCGAATTTTTGGTTTGCGGCGAAGAAGCTGAACAATTTCTTCAAAAGATGGTCACGAATGACGTTTCCAAGGCGCAACCGGGTGACGCACTCTACACTGCGATGTGTTATGAGAATGGCGGAACTGTCGATGACTTATTGATCTACTGCTTGGATCAAAACAAATACCAACTCGTTGTCAATGCGGCGAACATAGAAAAGGATTTCAACTGGCTCTCCGAACATGCTCCGGAAAAATTAAAAGTGATCAATCAATCAGATAAAATAGCGTTGCTTGCTGTGCAAGGACCGCTCGCCATATCAATTGTTCAAAAAATTACCAATTATGACTTATCAACCATTAAACATTTTAAATTTGCCACCCAAGTTCCGCTACAGGACGTACCTTGCTTGGTCTCAAGAACAGGCTACACTGGTGAGGATGGCCTTGAAATCTACTGCCCTTGGGAAAAAGCATCTATGCTTTGGGATCTGCTGCTTGCTGCAGGTGATGCGGATGGATTGATTCCCTGTGGATTAGGCGCACGCGATACATTGCGTTTCGAAGCGCGACTGCCATTATATGGTCAAGAATTAAGCTCATCTATAACTCCGCTGGAAGCCGGAATAGGCTTTGCTGTAAAAACAGGAAAGACTGGAGAGTTTATAGGGAAGGCAGCATTGAAACAGCAAAAAGACGAAGGATTGACACGTAAAGTCATCGGTCTTGAAATGATTGACCGCGCAATCCCGCGTACACATTACAGTGTTTACGCAGGTGATACTAAAGTTGGCGAAGTAACGACAGGAACACAATCTCCAACCCTTGGCAAGAACTTAGGGCTTGCTTTAGTCGCTGTTGAATGGACTCAATTAGGAACCTTGCTTGATGTAGATATTCGAGGAAAACGGAAAAAGGCAAAGGTTGTTAAAGCACCTTTCTATAAAAGATCCTGAGGAGGAAATCAAATGTCAGAGTTTCGCTATCTTCCGGTAACGGAGGATGATCGCCGGGAGATGCTTGATGTCATTGGCGTTCAATCAGACGAAGATTTATTTTCAGATGTACCGGAAAAGATCCGCTTTAAAGGGGAATTAAAACTTGAACCGAAGCTCTCCGAACCTGAACTGGTTCGCTTTCTTACAGGACTTGCAAAGAAAAATGTGAGCTCAAGTGATTATCCGTCTTTTTTAGGCGCCGGTATCTATGACCACTATATTCCATCCGTTGTGGACAGCGTTATTTCGCGGGGGGAATTTTATACGGCGTACACACCTTATCAAGCGGAAGTGTCGCAGGGCGAATTACAAGCAATTTTTGAATTCCAAACACTTATTTGTGAATTGACTGGTATGGAGGCTGCAAACTCTTCGATGTATGACGGTTCAACCTCACTTGCTGAAGCGGCGCTGCTCTCAAGCGGTGTAACACGCAACAAAAAGATCGTTGTATCGGAAACCGTTCATCCTGAATACCGTCAGGTTCTGGCGACCTATGCACATGGACGAAGATTAGACGTTGTTACCATTCCTGAAAAAGATGGTGGTACGGATTTGCAGGCATTAGAAGCAGCAGTTGATGACAGCACAGCATGTGTCATCGTACAGTATCCGAATTTCTTTGGACAGATTGAGCCGCTGAAAGAAATTGAGACTATTGCTCATGGTGTGAAGAAAACTCAACTCATTGTTGCAAGCAATCCACTGTCGCTTGGCTTGCTTACTCCTCCTGGAGAATTCAACGCGGACATTGTGGTCGGTGATTGCCAAACTCTAGGTATATCCGAATCGTTTGGCGGACCGCATTGCGGCTATTTCGCGGTTTCTAAGAAATTGATCCGTAAAGTACCGGGCCGTTTGGTTGGCGAAACAGTCGATGAGAAAGGCCAGCGCGGCTACGTTCTGACGTTGCAGGCACGTGAGCAGCATATCCGTCGAGAAAAAGCGACATCCAACATCTGTTCCAACCAAGCATTAAATGCCTTGGCATCTTCTGTCGCCATGAATGCTTTTGGTAAGAAAGGAATTCGTGAATTGGCTGAACAGAACATTCAAAAGGCGCATTACGCTGTAACGCAATTGAAAGGAAATGGTATTAACGTCAGTTCTGACCATTCGTATTTCAATGAATTTGTCATCGAATGCGGAAAACCTGTGTCAGAGGTCAACAATGCGCTCTTGGAAAAAGGGATCATTGGCGGATATGACTTAGGCAAGTCCTATGCTCAATGTAAAAATAAAATGCTTGTTGCGGTCACTGAGATGCGATCGAAAAGTGAAATCGATCAATTTGCAGAAGCGCTAGGAGGGATTATAGGTGGATAATCAAAATCAGCCGCTCATTTTCGAGCAAAGCAAACAAGGAAGAACTGCTTACAGTCTGCCTGTGCTTGACGTTCCAGCAGTACCATTGGCTGAAATGGTAGGCAAGGATTATTTACGTGAAAAAGAACCAAACTGGCCAGAAGTTTCGGAGCTGGAGTTAGTTCGGCATTATATGGCTTTATCACGTAGAAATTTCGGCGTTGACAATGGTTTCTATCCGCTAGGATCCTGTACCATGAAATATAATCCAAAAGTTAATGAAGTCGTTGCCCGCCTGGACGGATTGACTCACATCCATCCTTATCAGGATGAAAAATCAGTACAAGGCGCTCTCGAACTGCTCTATCGTCTCCAAGAAAACCTACAAGAAATAACGGGCATGGACGCAGTCACGTTGCAGCCTGCGGCTGGTGCACATGGTGAATGGACAGGTTTGATGATTATTCGTGCGTTCCATGAAGCGAATGGCGACCTGAAACGTACCAAGGTCATTGTTCCGGATACTGCTCACGGAACGAACCCTGCTTCAGCAGCTGTAGCAGGATTTGATGCTGTCACTGTTAAGTCTGATGAAAACGGACTTGTTGATTTGGAGGATTTGAAACGCGTTGCCGATGAAACAACTGCCGCGCTGATGCTTACGAATCCCAATACTTTAGGTCTGTTTGAAACGCACATTCAGGAAATTGCAGAAATCATTCATGCAGCAGGCGGAAAAGTCTATTATGACGGAGCAAATATGAACGCCATCATGGGTGTGACGCGTCCTGGAGACATGGGTTATGATGTGGTTCATCTTAATTTGCATAAAACATTTACCGGTCCTCACGGAGGCGGCGGACCAGGATCAGGTCCTGTAGGCGTTAAAGCAGAACTGGAACCGTTTCTGCCTAAGCCGCTGATTGTGAAAAAAGAAGACGGTACCTTTGGATTCGATAATGACCGACCGCAATCCATTGGCCGTGTCAAGGCATTTTACGGAAACTTCGGGATTAATGTACGCGCTTATGCCTACATCCGTACAATGGGCAGCAAAGGGCTGTTCCAGGTATCCAAAGATGCTGTCCTGAATGCAAACTATTTGTTGAAACGGCTTTCTGATCATTTTGAAACACCTTTTAAACAGCTGTGTAAGCATGAATTTGTGCTCTCGGGAAGCAGACAGAAGGAGTTAGGGGTGCGTACGCTTGATATGGCAAAGCGCCTGCTTGATTTTGGCTATTATCCACCAACGATTTATTTCCCACTCCTCGTTGACGAAGCTTTGATGATTGAACCTACAGAGACAGAGTCAAAGGAAACTCTGGATGCGTTTGCGGATCATTTGATTGAGATTACAAAAGAAGCAATAAACACACCTGAACTCGTTCAAGAAGCGCCGCATCAAACAGTGATCGGCAGACTTGATGAAACACAGGCAGCCCGCCATCCGGTTCTGCGTTATGTAAATCAATAACAGTCATATGAATGATAAAAAGCACCTTCAGAGAAGGTGCTTTTTTGTGCGATGAAATTCTACAAATGAAGTGCTTGTCTTATCCTTTTTTAATTCGCCCGTTCCATTTTTTGAATCCGCCGTCAAGATGATACAAATTAGTGTATTTCATTCGTTTCAGAACTGCAGCCGCGCGAGCGCTGCGTGTGCCATTGCTGTCGTACAGGTAGATCGGCATATCATGCCGAACTTCCGTATGGCGCATTTTTAATTGTGTTAATGGGATGTTTCTTGCGCCAAGAATGTGACCGTTTTTAAATTCGTCGGGTTCTCGCACATCGATCAATTGTGCTTTGCGGTAACCTGCCCGAAAATCAACTTCTGATAGTGTGGTAAGATAGCGCCGCTGCAAATATCTGGCAATAAAAAAATAACCAAAATATGCGGCAACCATCGCAAGTAAAAAGATCCAGCCCATGACTCGTTGTCCTCCTAATTCATTTCAATTCTCATTATAACGATTTGTGCCATTTTATGAAAGGCTTGGAATCGCTTTAATTATTGAATTGCAGAATAGGCTATGTTGATAATAAAAGGTATTTCCTTGTTTTTTAAGCGCTGTTATAGTAACATGAGGTAGTGAAAATGGGAAGTTGTTAGGGGGAGACACGATGTCGCCTACTCCGAGTATGGAAGACTACATTGAGCGAATTTACTGGTTAATTCAAGATAAAGGCTATGCACGCGTTTCTGATATTGCCGAGGCATTGGACGTTCACTCGTCATCGGTTACGAAAATGGTGCAAAAATTAGACAAAGACCAGTACTTAATTTATGAAAAATACCGTGGATTTATTTTAACCCCAAAAGGAAAGAAAATGGGCAAGCGGCTGGTATATAGACATGAACTGCTGGAGGATTTTCTGAAACTGATTGGCGTTCATGAAGAAAATGTCTATAAAGATGTTGAGGGGATTGAGCATCATCTCAGTTGGGATTCCATTGACCGAATTGGTGATGTTGTCCAGTACTTTGAAGAAGACCCGAAACGAGTAAGCCAATTGTTTGAAATAAAAGAACGAAGCGACGAAGAAGAATAATTAAAAGAGATCGGAAGAATAAAACTTCCGGTCTCTTTTTTATATTATAAGAAAGTTTAAAATTCAGCTGAGTATAGTATAAGTACAACTAAGTCTTCGCCTTCGTCAGAAGCTTGGCGAAGCCAAGTTTTCTAACAAGATAAGAAAGTATAGAGCGACCGAGCAAGGTCGTGCCTTATAGCGGGTGAGAATCCCGTCGGAAAAGAGTTAGCCACTCATCCGTAGCGAGTCTTGGAGAACTAAGGGCAACGTTAGTTTTTAAGCGTAGACAGCGAGTCAGTGGGCCGTAAGCCATGTGGTTGAAGGGAATGAGCCTCGAAAACTTATGAAAACGGGAACGCCGATGGCGTTATACTTCCAGAAGGCAACACTCCAATCATCGATAGGGTAAGAGGATTGGGGGTTCCCCGGGGTCTGAGACCATGGCACGCTGAGCATTGATAAGGGACGGCAACTCGGGAGATCCCAGCGGATCTTTCGAATGAAAGTATAGTGAACCAAGCAATCAAATGTGAGGACGCTAAATGTCTACTGGGAAGTCGGAGGAAACACATAGTACTAATGACGCTGGGTAATGCCAGTCGAGGAAAGGTGTTTCTCTTGTTCATGAATCTTATCGGGGACACATCGGCACACACGGAGGTGCAGTAAAGATGAACACAAAACAGGTAAGAATAGCAGAATTAGCGAAGGCGAATCCGGGGATGGCGTTCACGTCACTGGCGCACTTAATGGATGAAGAGGAATTGAGACAGTGTCATCGGGAGTTACAAGGCAACAAAGCAACAGGCATTGACCAAGTAACAAAAGTTGCCTATCAAGAAAACGTGGCGGATAACCTCTCCCACCTAGTCATGCGACTGAAGCAGAAAAGCTATCGGCCGCTTCCGGTGCGTCGCGTGTACATTGATAAGCCGGGTTCAACGAAGAAAAGACCGTTGGGCATTCCGGCTTATGAAGATAAAATTGTACAGCGAGGACTTGCGAAAATCCTTAATGCCATCTATGAACAGGATTTTCTTGACTGTTCCTTTGGCTTTCGTCCAAATAGAAGTTGTCATGATGCGCTCAAAGTGCTCAATGTCTCCATCGAAAAACGGTATACAAACTACATCGTTGATGTAGACATCAAAGGTTTCTTTGATCATGTTGATCACCAATGGATGATGCGTTTCTTAAATCATCGCATTAATGATCCAAGTCTACTCAGACTCATTGCGCGTTTTCTGAAGGCTGGATACATGGAGAAGGGGACGTGGTACGCAAGCGAACAAGGGACGCCGCAAGGTGGACTGATCTCGCCGATTCTAGCCAACATCTATCTTCACTATGTGATTGATCTATGGTTTATGAAAGTGGTGAAGAAGCAGTGTCAGGGACAGGCCTACTTGGTGCGCTACGCTGATGACTTTGTCTGTTGCTTTCAGTACAAACAGGAAGCGGAGCAATTCTATAGTGAACTCAAGCAGCGAATCGGTAAATTTAATTTGACGCTAGCAGAGGAAAAAGCGAGGATCATTCCTTTTGGACGTTTTGCTTGGGAAAATGCCAGACGAATTGAAAACAGGAAGCCAAAGACCTTTGACTTCCTGGGGTTCACCCACTACTGTGGGTGGAGTAAAAGTGGACACTTTCGAGTAAAACGAAAAAGCAGTCGAAAGAAAGTCTGCGCCAAGCTCAAAGCCCACGGGCAGTGGCTTAAAGCTCATCGAACGAAAGAGATAGACTCCATCATGGATCGGATCAAGCGCTCGCTGATCGGCTATTACAACTACTATTGTGTCACCGACAACATTCCAAGTGTGAATGCGTTTCGATTACAGGTGATTCGGCTGTTGTATAAATGGTTAAACAGAAGAAGCCAAAAACGATCTTATACATGGGAAAAGTTCAATCAATTTCTAAAACGATGCCCATTGCCTCAACCACGAATCAAGGTCAATATCTATCAACTTCGCCCAGAACTTAGCTATATTCTGTGAACCATGAACAAGAAGAGCCGTGTGCGTAAATAGCGCACGCACGGTTCTGTGAGGGGGACAGAGGATGTGAATCACTGCCCTACTCGACATATTTTGCCCCGTATTTAAACGAATAAACCAGTGTCTTAGCCGAGAATCAAAGCAGAGGTGCGAGATGCCTGCGGGTGCGGCCCTGTTGATCGCGTGCCAGCGAGACCCTGCAGATTTCTGCTTATCTGAGGAGGCTCGCGGTGCGCCCGCGGTCGCGCTCAGTTGATGTGAGCAACCGAAGTGATGATTCAGCACCGTAAAGACACAAACCAATGACACATGACTGGAGATTAGGGACCGGGCTTGTGACCGGTTTTTCTAATGCTATGTTCATTTAATGATAAATGAGGGGGGAGCGGTGTGATTATTGATATTGTATTTTCCGGTGGAGGTGTCAAAGGATTTGCATTTGCCGGAGCGCTGCAAGTACTTGAAAAAGCAGGGTATACATTTAAGCGAACAGCGGGTACAAGTGCAGGCTCTATCGTCGCAGCATTAATTGCTGCAGGATACACTTCTAAAGATTTGAAAAAAATAATGAGCGAAATGGATACAAATAAACTACTTGAGCCTTCAGTGCGTATGCGCTTTCCACTATTTAAATGGTTTCGTCTGTATTTCAAGATGGGTCTTTTTAAAGGGGATTACCTTGAACATTGGATTGCTGGTCTTCTCAAGGCCAAGGGAATAGAAGAGTTTGCTGATTTACCTAAAGACCGATTGAAAATTATTGTTTCTGATGTTACGAAAGCAAGGCTTGTCGTGATTCCCGATGATTTAAAGGATTATGGATTAGATCCGGATCACTTCTCAGTCGCACATGCTGTGAGAATGAGCTGCTGTTTGCCGTTCTTTTTTGAACCAGTGCCCCTTTATGATGCAAGTGGAGTAAAGTCGCTAATCGTTGACGGGGGCATCTTGAGTAATTTTCCATTATGGATTTACAATAAGGAGGATGAATTGCCTGCCAGACCATTTTTAGGATTACAGATCGCAGACAAAGATTCGGATTTCAAAGAAGCGTTAAAGATTCGAAATGCAGCAGAACTCTTCCGTGGCCTTTTTAAAGCGATGCGTGAAGCTCATGATGAGCGAGTCATTGAAAAATTAAAAGGTACGAATATTATTTGCCTGCCGGTGGATAAAGTGAAAACGAAAGATTTTCAAATATCCGAACAGGAACGGGAGCGTTTGTTTAAAATTGGCGCAGATTATGCACAAAAATTTCTTGAACAGTGGTCTTATTAACAAAAGCTGAAGTAAAGGGATCGGCAGAATTCAGCCGGTCCCTTTTAAAAAATAAAAATGTGATTATTCAAGCCTTATTTAAAAAAGCAGTCTTTTCTTCTTCTTATTCTTGCGACCTTCGATTACGGTTAAATGTCCATGATCTTTCGCCGATTGATGTGTCAGTGTTTTAAGTGAATGGGACCCGTTCTTTATTACTTTAAATTTTGACGCAGGATGAATGCTTCGCGTCCTGCGACCGTTTGAAGCCGTTTTCTTTCTTTTGCGTGACTGACGCAGAGCTCTATTATAACGTGCCTGATCTCCGTTTCCCGTCCATTCGGCGAGACGTCTGAAAAAGAACAAGCCTATAATGATAATTAACGTGATAATAATCAACTGCGTAACGATCACGCTTTTTTGACTAGGTAAGAACATGGAGAGCAGGCCGAAAAGTCCGAGACCCCCAATTACAAGGAAGGTTAAGGAATAGAAAAATGTTCTCACGGACACTCACCTCCGTTTTTTTTAAAGCACCTGCCGCACGAGTGCTTGTTGTTTTTCAATGACTGATTCTCTGCGACGCATCTCTTCAAAGGCATGAATACCGATTTCAATCTGATCATCATCTGGTTCTTTTGTTGTTAGCAACTGAACCCACAGCCCTGGATAGCCGAGCCATTTTAACACAGGTATGTGACGCACTTTATTTGTAAGTCTAAGAATTTCATAGGCGAGCCCAAGGTCAAGAGGGATTAGCGCTATTCGATAAACAAGTCTGAGCCATAACGGTTCTGTCGGAACAAAAAAGTAAAGAAAGATACTGATTATCGCAGTAAACAGGATAAAGCTTGAACCGCATCTGTAATGAAGTCTTGAGTGATTGCGCACATTAACAACAGTCAGTTCATCTCCACTTTCAAATGTATTAATTACTTTATGCTCAGCTCCGTGATATTGAAACAGCCTTTTCATAATAGGCGTTAATGAAACAAAATAAACATAGCCGATAAGGAGCAGAATTTTGAAGAAACCTTCAAGCAGTACTTGAGCAACGGTACCAGAGATAATCGGTTCGAATAAACTCGCAATGAATGCAGGAACAAGTGTGAAAATAAATTTGGCAAAAAGAAATGAAATGATGCCTATTGCGGTAAGTCCGATTACGGCTTCTAAATGAAACCCTTTTTTTGGTTCTTCGGTTGTCTCGACCTTCGCACCAGGTTCTTCATCGAAGACTTCAGAAGCATAATTCAGATGCTTTGTGCCGATTGCACTTGCCTCAATAATTGCCACAATTCCTCGAAGGACCGGAATCTTTCGGAAAAATGCAAGGGAATGAAATTCTTTTTTTGGTGCCTCAAAATAAGTGACTGATTGATCTTTTCGACGCACAGCCGTAACTGTCGTGTATTTGCCGCCCATCATCACACCTTCAATGACTGCCTGCCCACCATATATAGGAAGAATTTTTTCCATTAACTAATCAGCCCGATTCTCATCAATAATTTAATATCTCTATACTTATTCTTATTCTACCCGAATTTACTTAAAACCTCTAGGATTGTATTCGTGATCTATTCATAGTTTTCTAGTTGGAAGCGTATTTCCGTCGGTAGCATGGACCTTTTTTACCACTTAGTATATGAATAATATTGAAATGGGCATAATGAAGCACATGAATCAGGCTTAAAAGGGGAACGATCATGGCTAGACAAAAAAAATCGGTAAAGGGAAAGAAAAAAAATCAGTTATCAAAATCAATCGGACGCACGGCGGTCACCGGCTTGTTTGGTGGATTATTTTGGTCTGGGATGGGGCTCATCTGCCATTTGTTAAACTTCAGCAAAGTTGGTCCATCCTTATTATTTGCACCGCTTACCTTTTGGGGATGGAGAAATGAAATAGGCGGTCAATTACTTGCTATTGCCGGCTGCAGTATCCTCTCTATTTTTGCTGCTTTAATTTATATGCTGATCTTTAGCAAAATAAAATCAATTTGGTTTTCAATCGGGTTTGGTCTCTTCTTATGGGGATGCGTCTTTTTTCTATTCCGCCCATTCCTTAACGGCTTACCGTTTGTGACAAGATTGGATATGAACACATTGATAACGACACTTTGCTTGTATGCACTGTATGGATTATTTATCGGCTACTCTATTTCTTTTGATTTTGAAGAAAATTCAAAGGGAAGCAACTATTCAAATCAGTGATGCTGTGGTAAAATGGCTAAAGTGAATTTTGTCTGCGCACCGTTCATCGATGCGAGCGGGAATATCCTTGTTAGAGCGCTTTTCGATGCATTATTTCCCGAACAGGGGAATGAATGCTTTTTTCATGGGTGTGGGCATGAGCGTTTTCAGACATTGTTTTCCATTATTTAAAATGAGTGACGGGGACGGTCCCCATAGCAACAAGCGGCGCATTTAAAGGAGGAAGCTTATGATTTCTGTAAATGATTTTAAAACAGGTCTGACGATTGAGGTAGACGGAGATATCCTCTCTGTTATCGAATTCCAGCATGTAAAGCCGGGTAAAGGTGCTGCATTTGTGCGTTCGAAATTAAGAAACCTCCGTACAGGAGCGATTCAGGAAAAAACATTCCGCGGCGGCGAAAAAGTGAATCCGGCGAGAATTGAAAATCGTAAAATGCAATACCTCTATTCCAGTGGTTCTACCTATACATTTATGGATATGGAAACGTATGAACAGCTTGATTTGGACGCAAGTCAAATCACAGAACAACTGAATTTCCTAAAAGAAAACATGGAATGCAACATTCAATCCTATCAAGGTGAAACGCTTGGCGTTGCACTTCCTAACACCGTTGAGCTCGAAGTAACAGCGACGGAACCAGGTATTAAAGGTGATACAGCGTCCGGCGGATCGAAACCGGCAACACTTGAAACAGGGTACGTTGTCAGCGTTCCATTCTTTGTTAACGAAGGGGACAAACTAGTCATTGACACTCGCTCAGGACTCTATGTTTCCCGAGCATAACTAACTTAGATAAATATTCAATAGCAAACAGCTTCTTCGGAAGCTGTTTTTTTATATGCTCAAAATGTTTGTCAATAAGCAGCTGCTGCTCTAAGAACAGTAAATTCCTTTATCTTACATCCACATTTTCTATATTTCCCAAATCGAGTCATTGCATATTTTCCTTGTAATGTTCTTATCAATCCGCATTGAAGCAAGCATATTGTGTACAAGCCGGCATATATTTTGAGAAGAACTAAAGAACTGTTCAGCAGTCTTTATCCGAGGTGATTCTATTGAACGAGATTCTGCCCTACCTCCCTGAACCATTCCAGCAAATCATTCTTCGGATGCCTGAAAAAGAACGCAGTATGCTTGAGGAAATACGCTGCCGCACGGGTCGGCCATTAGAGTTAATCGTATCCGGAAATCAATGGCTGCCAAGCGACAATTCAAGGATGCCGATTTTCAGCAGGGAGCAGGCACGGGAACTGCTTCAGAAAATAGGAAAATACTCATTGTACACACTTGAAGAGGAACTGAAACGGGGCTACGTAACCATTCAAGGTGGGCATCGAATCGGATTGGCCGGACGCGTGATCACGGAGCGTGGCCATGTGCTGCGCTTGCGTGATGTAACCTTTTTTAATATTCGACTTGCCAAACAAAAGATTGGTGCCGCACTTCCGTTGGTTCCTTTTCTTTACAATCGTCGACGCTGGTTTAATACGCTGTTAATCGGAGCACCTCAGACGGGTAAAACAACGATGCTCAGAGACTTAGCTCGTCTTGTAAGTGAAGGCATTGCGGAACGCTATATTGTTTCTCGTAAGACCGCCATTGTTGATGAACGCTCTGAAATTGCAGGTTGCGTGAACGGAGTTCCCCAGAATCGGTTGGGGGCACGTACCGATGTGATGGATGCATGTCCAAAGGCCGAAGGAATGATGATGATGATTCGATCAATGAGTCCGGAAGTGCTCATTGTGGATGAAATCGGCGGATTAGAGGATACAGCAGCTCTGTTTGAGGCGCTAAATGCCGGTGTGACCGTTATGGCTACTGCTCACGGATTCACATTTGATCAGTTGACCCAGCGGCCGTCCATTCGGCCGTTAATCGACGCCAAACTATTTGATCGTTTTGTTGTTTTATCCCGTAGAAGTTATTCAAATCAAGCGGGGTGTCGGTTAACGATCCTTGATCAACTCGGGCGAAAAATGTCTGCAACAGAGGGGGTCTGGCAGTGATGAAAATTATCGGATCACTTTTTATCTTATTTGCGTCTACCGCAGCCGGATTGATTCTTGCCAGACGATTCCGAGACCGGCCAAGAGAAATTAGACAATGGCGTTCCGCACTTCAGTCCATTGAAGCAGAAATCATTTATGGGCGTGTTCCGGTTGATCAATTAGCTGAAGATCTTTCCAAGCAGATACCATCTCCGTTGAACTATTTCTTTACATTATTGAGCACTCAGCTCCGCAAAAAAGGTCTGCCGCTGCAGGAAGCTTGGCTCAATTCGGTGGAACAATTTTGGCCGAGAACAGCTATGAAGATTCCGGAAAAAGAAATTATTCTTCAATTTGGCACGACACTTGGAACTGAGGACGCGGAAAACCAAAAGAAACATATTCAACTTGCTTTAGCACATTTAGAGCGTGAGGAATCGGATGCGCGTCAGTCTCAAAAATCAAATGAAAAGATGATGCGGAGTTTGGGCTTTTTAACAGGCGTACTGGTTATTCTCTTATTCATATAAATATGATTTTGTTATTGGTCGAGGGGAGAGGAGGGAGTTCCCGGTGTCACTGGATGTGAATACAATCTTTCAGATAGCAGGTATCGGTATTATCGTTGCCATGATTCAAACGGTTTTGAAGCAGATGGGCAAAGATGATTGGGCGCAATGGGTCACTCTAATTGGATTTATCGTCATTCTCTACATGGCTGCGACACTCATTGATGATCTTTTTGAAAAAATACGTCAAGTATTTCTCTATATGTAGAGAGGAACTGGCCAATGGATATTCTTCAGATCGTCGGCTTGGGACTGGCTGTCACCTTTCTTGCACTCATTTTAAAAGAAAAAAATCAAGCATTTGCGTTAATCGTATCGCTTGTCGCCGGTGTATTTATTCTGCTTATGATGGTTGATCAGATCCGTCTAGTCATGGATATGTTGAACAATATGGCGCAAAACGCACACCTGAATAATGTTTATGTAGCCACAATACTAAAGATTATTGGGATTGCTTATATTTCCGAATTCGGCGCGCAAATCGCCAAAGATGCTGGACAAAATTCGATTGCAGGTAAAATTGAATTAGCCGGTAAACTGATTATTCTTGTCATGGCGATCCCAATATTGACGGCTATTGTCGATACGGTTATGCATCTAATGCCGCAAATGGGGGGTGGTTGAGTTGTCACTTGTCGTGAAAAAGAGAGGTGGTTATATTCTTTTTATCATGGTGACTGCCTTTTTTCTCGTGCTTTGTGCGGACAAGCCTGCATATGCCGACCAACCCAATCAAGTTATTAATAAATGGTCAGATCAGCAGATGGATAAAATTGATACAAGTCAGATCGAAGAATACTGGGATAAGGTTGTAACCGATTATGGGGGGTTCTTGCCAGAAACGGAGCCTAATTTTAAAGACTTTGTGCATTCAAACAAGCAAAGTTTTTTTAAGAAGCTCATTGATGGCATTGTGGACTATTTTCTGCATGAGCTTGTGGTAAGCAGTAAATTGCTTGGTACATTAATTCTGCTTACCGTTTTCTCCACATTGTTGCAAACCATTCAATCAGCGTTTGAACATAAAGCGGTCTCAAAGGTTGCCTATCTTGTTGTTACATTGGTTCTGATAATCTTGCTTCTTAACAGTTTCCGACTTGCTATAGGTTATACGACTGACACAGTGAACGCGATGAGTCAATTTCTGGTCGCACTCATTCCGCTCATCTTTGCCTTAACCGCCGCAACCGGCGGGCTTGCATCGGTCGCTTTTTTTCACCCGCTCATCATTTTTCTTGTGAATGCGTCCGGTTGGCTGATTTCATCGTTTGTCCTCCCGCTGCTTGTTATGTCTGCGCTGCTCGCGATTGTGAGCACTTTGTCGGATCACTATAAGCTCACAAGGTTGAGTGAATTGTTCAAAAATGTGGCGCTCTTTACTTTGGCAGGCTTTTTTGCCATATTTCTAGGCGTTATATCGGTTCAAGGTGCGGCAACCTCCATATCTGATGGATTAATGGTGAAATCCGCCAAATTTTTCACGGGAAATTTTATTCCGGTTGTCGGCAGGATGTTTACAGAAGCTGCCGACACAGTGATGGGCGCATCAGTACTGCTCAAGAATACAATCGGTATTGCAGGATTGTTGATCCTAATTTGTATTACCATTTTTCCACTTTTAAAAATATTGTCGCTTGCCTTTATTTATAATTTAGCAGCAGCAGTTCTGCAGCCGCTCGGCGGCGGTCCCGTTATTGACTGTTTGGTTATCATGGCGAAAAGCGTCTTTTACTTATTTGCATCGCTCGCTGTTGTCTCCCTCATGTTCTTTCTTGCGATTACGATCATTGTTGCTTCAGGAAATCTCTCGCTGATGGTGCGATAGGAGGCGCAATTGTGAGTTATCTCATTAACTGGGTATCGGAAATAGTTTTGATTGTCCTTTTCGCTGTAATTCTCGAATTACTTGTTCCGTCGGGAGTCTTTCAAAAATATATCAAATTTGTCATTGGACTTGTACTCATTGTTGCACTTATGGATCCGGTCATTCGTTTATTTCAAGTGGATCCGAGCAGCCTTCTCCAAGGTCTTAAATCAGAGCAAAATGATTCATCGATAAAAAGTGAGACAGCTCGTCAAAAAAATGAAATACAAAAGGCACAAGCCGCATATATTCAAGAACAAGTGGCTGTCCGTATGAAAAATCAAGTAAAGGAGGAGTTGAATGAGAAATACGGATTGCAGATCACAGATATTGCATTATCTGGCCAAAAAGTTGTTGGACAAGAACTGTCATTGGGTAAGGTTACAGTCACCATCGGGAAATCGGAACAAAACCATCGTAGTCAAGAATCCGGAATTCGGACCATTCAACCCGTTAAAAATGTATCCATCGACTTAGGAAAAAACGAATCTGAAAAAAACAAGGTACATGAATCCAATGAGGTGAAAAGCGTCCGCTCCTTCCTTGCCAAACGATGGGAACTCAGTCAGAGCCTCATCAAAGTAAATCGTGAAGGAGGGAAGAAAAGCCCTTGAAAAGATGGATTGAGCGTATAGCCCGTTTGTTCCTTGGTGGAAAGGATACAGACGGGAAGCCTGTTAAAAATACAAAAGGAGCTTTTATAAAATTGACCATGCTCGCACTGGTCGGCATGGCACTTTTAGCGGCTAATCACTATTTCTCAGGAAGTCAGACAAGTCAAAAACATGAAGTCAAACAGGCGTTCAGCACGAAGGAATCAAAGACGCTTTCGAACATTAAGACAAGCAGCCAGCAAGGTTCTATGACATCAATTGAAAAATATGAAACCTATGTGAATCAAAATCTAAAAAATATATTAGAACAGATTCGCGGCGTATCAAATGTGTCCGTCATGGTGAACTTCTCTTCAACAGAAAAAAAAATCTATCAAAACAATATCAAGACACAGGACAATCAAACGAGTGAGACGGATCAAAAAGGTGGAAAACGTGTGGTCAGTCAGCGGGATGAGGATACGGAGGTGGTTATGATTGATCAAAATGGCAGTAAAATTCCTGTAGTTATTGGTAAAGAACAACCGACTGTCCGCGGCGTCATCGTTGTTGCTCAAGGTGCGCAGCAACCTACTGTCAAGGTGCAAATTATGGATGCAGTTGCAACTGTATTGGACATTCCTTCTTACAAGGTAAAAGTGTTGGAGAAAAATGAATGAGGGGGCAGTAAACATGATCAAGAAACAAACTGTTTGGCTACTGACTATGCTAAGTTTAATCGTTGTATTATCGGTGTACGCGTTGTCCGCACCAGGGAACATCTCTGGTCAAGATGCGCAATCTGCCGCCGAAAAGGCCAAGCCTGCCACAGCCGATGTGAAAACAGGAAAAACAGTAACCGCTACTGCTGCAGCGACAAAATTGGCAGATATAGAATTGAGTAAAAATGATGAACGTGCACAATTAGAAAAAAAGTACGAAAATGTGATTGCATCTAAAAACAGCTCAGCAAAAGAAGTGAGCTCGGCATACGACGCCATGGCGAATCTGAAAACATTGGCAGATAATGAAACGATGCTTGAAGATGTTGTTCAATCAAAAGGATTTAAAAACAGTGTGGTAAAAACGAGTGGAAGCCAAGTGCAAATTTTTGTGGATTCAAAAAAATTAACAGATAAACAAGCAAATCAGCTTATTCAACTAGCTAATGAATATCTAGGCACAGGCAGAGTAGTGAGTGTCACCTATGCCCTTAATGAGAAGTAAAAAGAAAATCAAATTATTGAAGATTTTTTGAACAAAATTAGGTAGAATAGAAACTGTTGCAATTTCCTGCGACAGTTTTTTTGTGCGATCCGGAACATTTTATACAAGTTCTTCGTAGGACTTAATGGCTATCATTTCCGGAAAATGAGTAAAATAAAAATACATTTCCCAAACAAATTACCTTGAGTTCAGTCATTGAAACAGGAATGATATGGATGATATGCTATAATTGAGAACAAAGGTACGGGACAAAGGAGTGCTGGATTTGTTAAGTATTGAAGACATTAAAGCATTAATAAAGGAGATGGATTCATCTTCAATCAGCGAGTTGAAATTTGAAGCAGAGGATGCAAAGATCACCTTGAAAAAGGCCGAAGCATTCGCAGGAAAGGCAGTCCTTCAAGCTGTGCCACAGATCGCAAATATACAGCCTGCTGCAGTTCAGCCGGAAGCTGCTGCGAGTGCGCCAGCAGAAAATACAACAGCAGATGAGACAACGGATGATTCATCACTGCATAAAATTACGGCTCCGATGGTCGGAACCTTTTACTCTTCTTCATCTCCGGATTCAGGCGCTTTTGTTAAAAAGGGTTCAAAAGTAGACAAGAAAACAGTCGTCTGCATTGTTGAAGCAATGAAACTCTTCAATGAGATTGAAGCGGAATGCAGCGGAACAATTGTTGACGTTCTTGCGGAGGACGGACAACTTGTTGAATACGGTCAGCCATTATTTCTGGTCAAGGAAGATTAAGGAGTTTATTATTCATGATAAAAAAAGTTTTAGTTGCCAATAGAGGAGAGATCGCGGTTAGAATTATCCGCGCATGTAAAGAATTAAACGTAGAAACGGTCGCAATTTATTCGCAAGCCGATAAGGAGGCACTTCATGTCCAGTTGGCTGACGAAGCCTATTGCATCGGACCGAATGCGCCTAAGGACAGTTATCTGAGCTATACGAACATGATCAGTGTTGCGATGCTGACAGGCTGCGACGCTGTTCATCCCGGCTATGGCTTTCTTTCCGAAAATGCTGACTTTGCTGAGATGTGCGAGGAGTGCAACCTTTTGTTCATTGGCCCTTCCTCTGAAGCAATCAGTAAAATGGGCATCAAGGATATTGCCAAACAAACCATGAAAAATGCCGGGGTACCTGTTGTTCCAGGTTCAAATGGGGTTATCAGCAGCGTTGAGGACGGAGTGAAGATCGCCAATGATATTGGTTATCCGGTCCTGATTAAAGCAACAGCCGGCGGCGGTGGAAAAGGTATCCGTGTCGCCCAGAATGAAAAAGAATTACGGCATGGCATTACCATTACACAGCAAGAAGCGGACACTTCCTTCGGCAACTCAGGAGTTTATATTGAAAAATATATTGAGGATTTTCGTCATGTGGAAATCCAGGTACTTGCTGACACCCAGGGGAATGTAATCCATTTGGGCGAACGTGATTGTACCATCCAAAGGCGTCTGCAAAAATTGCTGGAGGAATCACCGTCACCCGCACTTAATGAAGCAAAACGTCAGGAGATGGGAATGGCTGCTGTTCGTGCTGCTCGTGCCGTTCACTACCGTAGTGCCGGTACGATTGAATTTATTTATGAACCAAACGGCTCTTTTTACTTCATGGAAATGAATACGAGAATACAGGTGGAGCATGGCGTCACGGAAGCGGTAACTGGTTTGGATCTTGTGAAGGAACAAATTCGGATTGCTTCAGGTGAACCCTTATCGGTAAAACAAGATGATATTCACCTGAATGGTCACGCAATTGAATGCCGTATCAACGCTGAAGACTCTGAAAAGAATTTCATGCCGTCTTGCGGACGCGTGGAAACCTACCTTGCTCCCGGAGGACCCGGAGTGCGCGTGGACTCAGCAGTATATCAAGGCTATTTTATTCCGCCATATTATGATTCAATGGTATCGAAGGTCATTGCGTATGGAAAGACAAGAGAGGATGCAATCGCAATTATGCGACGTGCACTTGGAGAATATGTGATTGAAGGAATTAAAACAACGATTCCCTTCCATCTGCAATTGTTGCAGCATCCGGTTTTTGAAAGTGGAGCCTTCAATACTAAATTTTTGAAAAAGTACCCGCTTAACGAACAAAGCTAATTATGGAGGTGTGACATTCATGCCCGAAAACGAAAATCGCACAATAGAAGTTGAGGAACAACAAGAGGATCTAGGCAGAATCGAGATTTCTCCTGAGGTCATTGAGGTCATTGCAAGTCTTGCCGCTGTTGAAATAGTCGGTGTCAGTGATTTACATGGTAATTTTGCTTCAGGAATGGTCGAGAAACTGAGCGGACGCAATTATCGAAAAGGCGTTAAAGTCGACTTGACCGATGACGGCATAACTATTGATGTTCAATTGACGATGAACTACGGTGTCTCCATTCCTGATGTTGCTGAGAAGGTACAGGACAACATCGTACAGACGCTGAAACGGATGACTGCGCTTGATGTTCACGAAATTAACATTCATGTTGTGGGTGTCCGTTTTGACCACAAAGAAAAGACCGGTTCCGAGATTGATTAAGAAGCAAAGGGTAGAAGCTTTCCCTTTGCTTCTTTACATGTCTTGTGAACGAATGGAATCAGCGACAACATAATATGTTTTGTTAAGTTAATATTAATGAGAGTATGAAATTGAAAGGAAGTCAGTAATGAACCGAAGAGAAGCACGTAAAATGGCGCTCCAGGCCTTATTCCAGATGACGCTCAGTAAGACGGATCGAGCGATGGCGCTCGAAGCTGTCAATGACAGCGGAAAACCAATTGATTCATTTGTCGATCGTTTATTGGATCAAACCTTGAAAAATGAAGAGGATATAGACCAACTGATCAGCAAACATTTGCAAAACTGGTCACTGGATCGCATAGGGAATATCGATAAAACAATTTTACGAATTGCGGTATGCGAAATTCTCTATTTTGATGATATACCGATCACCGTCTCCGTAAATGAAGCGATTGAGTTATGCAAAATTTATAGCGATGAACAAACAAGAAAGTTCGTGAACGGCGTTTTATCAGGTATTTCCAAGGAAATTGAAACGAAAAGTCTATAATGCAAAAGGATGGTTGACTGATGGGTGCACAACGAATTGATGGGAAATTGATCGCTACTAAAAAAAGACAAGCGATGAAATCTCAAATTGAGTCGATGAAACAACAAGGATATGTCCCCGGACTAGCTGTTATTCTTGTGGGAGAAGACCCTGCATCCATTTCCTATGTTAAAGGCAAAATTCGCGACTGCAAAGAGGTTGGCATTTATTCTGAATTAATTCAATTTGACGTAACGGTATCGGAAAAGCAAGTGCTTGAGCAGATAGAAATACTTAATGCGAATGACAAGATACATGGACTTTTAGTCCAATTGCCGCTTCCTGATCATATTTCCGAGCAAAAAGTCATTCAAGCGATCAGTCCTGAAAAAGATGTTGACGGTTTTCATCCGATCAATGTCGGCAGACTGGTGACGAAACAGGAAGGCTTTGTTTCGTGTACACCAGCTGGAATTATTGAAATGCTAAAAGCAATTGATGTGCCGATATCCGGGAAACATGTCGTTATTGTCGGTCGAAGCAATATAGTCGGGAAGCCTGCCGCTCTTCTTTTCCTAAATCTTGATGCAACGGTTACGGTTTGTCATTCAAAGACAAAGCCTCTTTCAAAGTATACGAAGCAGGCAGACATCTTGGTTGCCGCAGCGGGAAGCGAAGCACTTATTCACGCCAATGATATTAAGCCGGGTGCAATTGTTATTGATGTCGGTATGAATCGCAGCGCTTCCGGAAGGCTTGTCGGTGACGTAGCATTCGAAGAAGTAAAGGAAAAAGCAGATTACATCACACCGGTTCCCGGCGGTGTCGGACCGATGACCCGAGTGATGCTCCTCGAAAATACATTAATTGCTGCAATGCGTCAACATGAAAAGGCGGGTAAGCAATAATGGAAAATGATCGATATATTAGCGTTACCAAGCTGACTCGATATATAAAACAATTAATGGAGACCGATGGAAATCTGCAAAATATTTGGTTGCGCGGTGAGATATCAAATTTTAAACGACACTCTCGGGGTCATCTTTATTTAACAATTAAAGACAAGAATTCAAGAATACGCGCAGTCATGTTTGCAGGTAATGCGCGTCAACTAACCTTTGAACCGCAAGACGGCATGAAGGTTCTCATTCAAGGTTCTGTTGCTCTTTACGAACCTTATGGGGAATATCAAATTTATATTCGCGATATGGAGCAAGATGGATTGGGCAAGCTTTATCTTGCCTATGAGGCGTTGAAAAAAAAGCTTCAGGAGAATGGGATGTTCGATCCTTCATTAAAGAAGCTCATCCCTGAAGTTCCATATGAAGTGGGCATTATTACCTCAACGACCGGAGCTGCTATTCGTGATTTATTCACAACGATTAAGCGAAGGTTTCCCGCAGCAAGGATTACCGTATTTCCTGTACTCGTTCAAGGCGCAGAAGCTGCTCCTTCAATAGCGTCGGCTATTAATCAGGCAAATCAAATGCTTGATCTTGATGTACTGATTGTCGGCCGCGGCGGCGGATCAATTGAAGATCTGTGGGCATTCAATGAGGAGATCGTTGCCGAAGCAATTTTCAAATCGCGGATTCCGATCATTTCTGCAGTCGGGCATGAAACGGATTTTACCATTGCCGACTTTGTCGCTGATAAACGTGCACCTACACCTACGGCAGCAGGTGAATTTGCGGTTCCGAATCGCGTTGATTTGGAGCGGAGAATCGATCAATCGTCTACACGATTAGTGCAGGCGATAACCGGCAAGCTTCGTGAAGAAAAGCTGCGTCTGCATCGTATGCAGCAGTCATACGCATTTCGCTATCCGGGACAGCTTATTCTGCAAAAGGAGCAAGAGTGCGACAGACTGGTTGAACGGTTGAATAATGCGGCAAATGCGCAGCTTCTTCGAAAACGCGAACGGATTGCGATGATTGACCGCTTATTAGGTCAGAGCGGACCGCAGCAGCTAGTCACGAGAGCAAAACGTTCCTTAGCTGATCAGCAACAGCAATTAATACGGGCTCTTAAGATCTTTTGTAAAGAGCGGGAAGCTCGTTTTGATAAGCTCGTTACTCACCTGAATGGTTTAAGCCCGCTTAAGATCATGAGCCGAGGTTATGGACTTGCCTTTAATGAAAAAGAGCAATTAATCAAGTCGGTGCGTGAGGTTGCACCTGGCGATATGTTTAATCTTAAGCTGCACGATGGAAAAATAGACTGCCAGGTTTGGGGTATTGAGGAGGCGGATGAACATGTGTGATTCAATGAATAACAATCAAAAAGAACCTGTATTTGAGGAAGCAATGGACCAACTGGAACAAATTGTGAAGCAATTGGAAGAAAATGATGTGCCTCTTGAAAAGGCGATCGGGCTTTTTCAAGAAGGTATGGCACTTTCAAAGCTGTGTCATGATAAGCTTGAAACGGTCGAAAAAAAGATGGATCAGCTCATAGGACCGAATGGCGAAACAAAACCATTCTCGGTCCAGGGAGATGACGAACAATGACTAAGTTGCTGAAGACTTATATGGCGGATAAAAAGGCATGGTTTGAAGCACAGCTTCCCATGCTTTTTCAAAATGCGGTCATTACTCCGAAATTGGAACAATCGATGCTCTATTCATTAGGAGCAGGGGGAAAAAGAATTCGTCCAATATTGCTCTTTGCTACCTTGCATTCATTGGGAAAAGCAGAAGAGACTGGCTTAAGTACTGCACTTGGTTTGGAAATGATACATACCTATTCATTAATTCATGATGATCTCCCGGCAATGGATGATGATGATCTGCGGCGCGGGAAGCCGACAAATCATTGTGCTTTTGGTGAAGGGACAGCCATTTTAGCCGGTGACGGTTTATTAACCGCAGCCTTTCAATTGATCGCAAACGATCAAATTATTGATGAAAAGACAAAAAATATGCTTGTTTATCTGCTTGCAAAGGCTGCCGGACCTGAAGGAATGGTTGGCGGTCAGGAAGACGATCTCGAAGCAGAGGATAAAAAGCTTAATCTAAATGAACTCATGTCCATTCACAGAAGAAAAACAGGACAACTCATACGTTTTCCGGTAGAAGCCGCAGCTGTGATTGCAAAAGTTAACGAATCGGAAAAACAGGCACTCATCCGCTATTCGGAACACCTTGGACTCGCCTTTCAGATCGGCGATGACATTCTTGATATTATTGGTGATGAAAAAGCGCTTGGGAAGCCGATTGGCAGTGATGTCGCCAACCATAAAAACACATATGTCAGCCTTCTCGGTATGAATGGTGCTAAGGAAAAGCTCGAGCATGAAGTAAATGCTTCACTTGCTGAATTAAGAGAAATAGAGCTCAAGAATGGTTTGCTTTCCGATCTTGCAAGCTATTTGCTTCATCGTACCTATTGACATCAATACGACAATGTTTGAGCCAATGTCGAATTTATGATAAACTTAAGCGTAATAAATTGATGGTGCAGTATTCTAGTCACTCTACTTTACTTGAAGACGGGGCTAAAAATCCGTCAAAGGGCACATCGATGAAGTTCCTGGTACCGGCTTAAGGCGCCCAGCTTTGGGCTCGTGCTGGGAGTAAAGGGCGTAGGGCGATCCGCAACGGCATGTGGGCGAAGACCCTGCGCCCGTGGAGACACGTACGTTGTTTGCTTGAAATGGCAATGACTATGTGGAAAACCTGTTTCGTAAAGCGAACAGCGTAGCCTGCCTTGAGTGGGAAAGAGGGGATGGTCGGCGCATAACTTTGAACTACTTGGCCGGTACGAGAAGGGGCGCCTTCCTGAAATCAATTCTGCAAAAGAGGCTAGAGTAAAGTTTCAAGAGTGCTTGAGGAAATCTCCTAGACTGTCTGCAAATCTGCAGCATTTGAAAAGGATTATAGTGCGGTCTGAGTGGCGTTCCAGTTCGGTGCGCGGCGACGACATCGGCCGAGTTTTAATAGGAAACTGCCTGCTTGGCAACAACAGGTAACTCGGCGGGAAAACCTACTGGACCTAAGCCGCAATGTTTACTTTTCAAATGACCTCGCTACATAATTCAGACCAAATAGAAATAAGATATTTTTTAAGGATGTGAAACGTCCGTTCTGCGATCGATTGAATGAGGATGGAATACTCATGAAAAACGAGCTTAAAAAAGCATTAAAATGGGCGGTGCCTTTAGCTGTTATCACGTTTGTGCTAGCGGCTATTTTTTCAATTGTATCAACTGCGGTACTCAGTAATGCCAACGTAATTAGTGGAACTATTGTCGTTCTTGTCATTATTCTTATTGCTCTCTTTTTTGATATAATCGGTGTTGCTTCTACAGCTTCCAGCGAAGCACCTTTTCATGCAATAGCATCAAAGGGGATGAAAGGTGCAAAATATTCGGTTTGGCTGACAAAAAATGCTGACCGTGTTAATACATTTTGCACCGATGTTATTGGCGATGCAAGTGCAATAATCAGCGGTACAGCTGCGTCAGTCGTTGTAGTAGAAATGATGGCGCTGCTCGTTTACAATAAAAGCGGGGTTGTTGAATATGTCATATCCGTGATCGTGACAAGTTGTGTCGCAGCTCTGACTGTTTTTGTGAAGGCACTGGGCAAGGGATTTGCAATTAAAAATTCAACGAAAATCATTTATAAAGTCGGATATGTCATGTATTTTGCTGAAGATCATCTGCATATTCCGATACTTATGATTCTTGATACGAAGAAAAAAAAGAGCAAGAAGAGAAAATCGGCAAAAAAGGATGTGTGACATTCATGGATGTTTCAAAAATTAAGAATCCAAAACTTCTTAAAAAAATGTCCGTCAATCAGATGAACGATCTCGCCGGCGATATTCGCTCTTTTCTTATCAAAAAGCTGTCAAAAACCGGAGGACATCTTGCGCCGAATCTTGGCGTGGTTGAGTTAACGCTTGCACTTCATAAAGTATTTAACAGTCCAAAAGATAAATTAGTTTGGGACGTCGGCCACCAATCCTATGTGCATAAGATCTTAACAGGAAGAGGAGACCGTTTTGACTCGCTAAGACAATATAAAGGTCTGTGCGGATTTCCAAAACGCAGTGAGAGTGAGCATGATGTTTGGGAAGCAGGACATAGTTCGACATCTCTTTCTGCTGCACTTGGCATGGCGGTTGCGCGCGACCTGAAACACGAAAACTTTGAAGTCGTTGCAGTTATTGGCGACGGTGCATTAACAGGCGGGATGGCGCTTGAGGCGCTGAACGATATTGGACATCAGAACAGGAATATGATCATTATTCTGAACGATAATGAGATGTCGATAGCACCTAATGTCGGTGCACTTCATAACATGCTGAATCGGATTCGCTCGGCGAATAAATATAATAAGGCGAAAGAAGATCTTGAGTATCTTATGAAGAAGATTCCCGCGTTTGGCGGCAAGATTGCTTCTGTTGCTGAGCGTTTAAAAGATCGGCTGAAATATTTGCTCGTATCCGGAGTGTTCTTTGAAGAATTGGGGATTACTTATCTCGGTCCGGTTGACGGACATAATTTGAATGCACTCATGGATAGTTTCAACTATGCAAGAAAGAAAAAAGGTCCGGTCATTATTCATGTTTTGACCCAAAAGGGCAAAGGCTACAAGCCTGCAGAATTAGACGAAATCGGCACATGGCATGGGACCGGCCCATATAAAATAGAATCGGGAGCATTTATCAAACCGATTGCGGAAGCTCCGGCGTACAGCAAGGTCGTCAATGACACCTTGCAGGAGCTTGCCCGTGCAGATGAACGAATTGTTGTTATTTCTCCCGCTATGGTTGTCGGCTCGAAACTTGAGGGCTTTGGTAAAGAATTCCCTGATCGGTTGTTTGATGTAGGCATCGCCGAGCAGCATGCGGCAACTTTTGCTGCCGGCTTAGCAACACAGAAAATGAAACCTGTATTAGCTATCTACTCAACATTTATGCAACGTGCCTATGATCAGATTTTACATGATATTTGCAGGCAAGACTTGAATGTTGTGATTGCTGTGGATCGTGCCGGCTTGGTCGGCGCTGATGGAGAAACGCATCAAGGTATTTTTGATATCGGCTTTTTGCGCAGCTTGCCTAATTTAACCATTATGATGGGCAAGGATGAGAATGAACTGAGAAACATGGTTTACACGGCAATGAACTATAATCAAGGGCCAATTGCTCTTCGTTACCCACGAGGAAACGGTATTGGGGTCGCGATGAACGAACCTTTACATGAGATTCCAATCGGTACTTGGGAAATAATGCGCAACGGGTGCGACGCAACAGTGCTGGCGTTCGGACCGATGCTGCAGACGGCATTAACTGCAGCTAAGCAGCTTGAGGCGGATGGTATTCAAGTACAAGTTGTAAATGCGCGGTTTATAAAGCCGCTTGACACTCAGATGCTGTCTGAGCTTGCTGAGAATGGCGGACCGATTTTAACTGTTGAGGAAGGCATACTTGCCGGAGGATTCGGTTCAAGCATATTGGAATATTTCCATGATCAAGGCTTTTACGATTTAGTCATTGAACGAATGGGCATTGATGATTGTTTTGTTGAGCATGGCAGCGTTAACGAATTATTACACGAACTAGGGTTAACCAGTGAGCAGATCAGCATTCGAGTGAAACAAATAATAAAGGATCAGACGAGAACAAATAGAATTAGGAAGGTCATTACTTCATGAAAGATCGGGAACGGATCGACGTCCTTCTTGTTAAAAAAGGATTGTTTGAATCGCGGGAGAAGGCACAACGAGCAGTTATGGCAGGCATGGTTTATCACGGCGATTTGCGAATTGATAAACCGGGCAGCAAAGTTGACAGTACACTTGAGTTAAACATTAAAGGTAATCCGCTTCCATATGTTGGGCGCGGCGGACTGAAACTTGAAAAAGCGCTTAAGGTGTTTGATTTGGATCTCAATGGAGTTCTAATGCTCGACATCGGGGCATCAACAGGCGGTTTCACAGACTGTGCACTCCAAAATGGTGCAAAAAAAGTCTATGCACTTGATGTCGGATATAATCAATTAGCTTGGAAATTACGCAGTGATCCGCGTGTTATTGTTATGGAAAAAACAAATTTTCGTTATTGCACTCCTGAAAATTTTCAAGAAGGTCTTCCGGAATTCGCATCGATTGATGTATCATTTATCTCGTTGAAAAAAATTCTGCCTCCATTAGTCGATATTTTGAAGCAAAATGGAGAAGTCGTTGCACTGATCAAACCGCAATTTGAGGCGGGGAGAGATGAGGTTGGAAAAAAAGGGATTGTCCATGATCCGAAAGTGCATTTATCGGTTGTGAATGAGATCCTTCAATTCGCACTCGATTGCGGCTTTTCACTGCTTGACCTCAGTTATTCGCCAATTACAGGAGGAGATGGAAATATAGAATTTTTGGCCCATCTCCGCTCGAATAAAGGGCAAGCTGTCAATTTGCTGCAGGAATCGCCCGAGGAAGTTGTCCGCTTGGCTCACCAGAATTTTAACCACAAAGATAATAAGGCATAAACCTGATAATGGGTATGCTTTGTTATCTTTTTTATATGATCTCCAAAATTTTACGCTAATATATTGACGGTTTGAGTTGAACAAGAGACAATAGATGTGAGAACGAGTGTTCGAATCAGAGGGGTGAATCCTTGATGTTAGCAGAACTTCAAATCATAAATTTTGCAATTATAGACAAACTTAATGTGTCGTTCGATAATGGATTGACAGTGTTTACCGGAGAAACAGGTGCCGGAAAGTCGATTATTATTGACGCCATTGCATTACTTGCAGGCGGACGCGGGTCAGCAGAATATGTGCGGCATGGTACGCAAAAAGCAGAACTTGAGGCGTTGTTTGATATAGAGGGTCAGGAAGCTGTTTCACACTTGCTTGATCAATTAGGAATGGATCAGACAGACGGGCAGCTCATTATAAGAAGAGAAATTTCTCGAACGGGAAAAAGCGTCTGCCGAATAAATGGCAAGCTGGTCACCTTATCCATTCTTCAGCAATTTGGGGAACGACTCGTTGATATTCATGGTCAGCATGAGCATCAGCGGCTTTTGGATGTCTCCAATCATATTAGCTTTGTTGATCAATATGGTGGCGCAGTAATCTCTAAACTTAAGCATGCTTATTCTGATGACTATAAACATGTTGCAAAACTTGCGGAAGAGTGCAGTAAATACAATCGTGACGAGAAAGAAATTGCTCAGAGAATCGATCTGCTTCAATATCAAATCGGCGAAATCCAATCGGCAGAGTTAAAATCCGGTGAAGAAGAACGAATTCTTGAAGAAAAAAGAAAATTAATGAATTTCGAAAAGGTGTTCCACGCATTAGAAGTAAGCTATCAGGCGTTAGGCGGAGAAAATGCCGGATTGGATATGCTTCGACTTGCTTCGGGCAGTTTGGATTCAATTCGGGACTTGGATCCGGAGCTTGCTCATTTTTCCGAATCGGTATCCAATTGCTATTATCTTTTGGAAGAACAGACCTCAACGATCCGATCATATTTAGAACAAATGGAATACAATCCGAAACGTCTGGATGAGATCGAGACGCGATTGAATGAAATTCATTTTTTAAAAAGAAAGTATGGCAACACCGTTGAAGAGATTTTGAGTTATTTTGAACAAATAAAAAAAGAACTTAACGAACTAAATTCACGAGATCAAAATTTTGATGCGCTGAATGAAGAGTTGAAAGCCGCTCTAAGCTCGCTTAGAGAAAAGGCAGTGCAATTATCGACAGCAAGAAAAAAAACGAGCGGAAGACTTGCTCAGGCTGTTAACCGCGAATTTAAAGACTTGTGCATGGAGCACGCATTAATTGAAATCCATATTAAGATGAACAACAGTCTTGAGTCTTTTGCAGGATTTGATGTGAACGGAATTGATCAGGTTTCTTTTTATATAACAACCAATCCGGGAGAACCGTTCAAGCCGTTGGCAAAAATTGCTTCTGGCGGTGAATTATCCCGAATTATGCTGGCACTTAAAACCGTATTCAAGAAAATTATCGGCTCGGTTACCATAATATTTGATGAAGTCGATACAGGCGTCAGCGGAAAGGCTGCACAAGCAATGGCTGAAAAGATCAGCAGCTTGGCCCAGAATGCACAAGTTTTCTGTATCACTCATTTGCCGCAGGTGGCGGCGATGGCAGATCGTCATGTTCTGATTGAAAAATATATGACCAAAGATCATCGGACCGGTACTCATGTGAAAAAGCTGAGTGACACGGATAAGGTTCGTGAAATCAGCAGGATGATTTCAGGACCGGAGATGACTGACCTTTCTCGCCAACATGCCCAAGAATTGATTCGGATGGCGGATAAGGTCAAGCAATAAAAAAGGTTGGGATACTCATCCTTTACTGGAATTAATCGTTTTGTCGGATAGCTCATAATTCTTCTTTGCTCAGGCAACTTTAATAAATGCACAAAACAAGGTGCGGGTTCGGAGCGAGGAGAGTGAGTTATGACAAATAGGAAAAAAATGGGCATTGTGATCGCGATTATTCTGCTCAGTTGTTTAATCATTAGTTCAGGTGTCAAAACAGAGCAATTTGTTTTCCATGCATGGCAGAGTGCAGGATCAATAAATTCTGAGCACTTTCAGTCGGATACTCAACTGACAAGTGGATCGCCGATCACGATGCTGGTCAAAAAGAAAAAAGTTCGTGCTATTCGTAGATCTAAGGAAATGAGAAATGCGATTGCCGTATCGAACCATACGGCATTGCCCGCCAATGTATCTGATAAAGACATACGGTTGATACCAGGCGGGCAGTCTATAGGCGTACAGCTCAGCACCAAGGGAGTGCTTGTTGTCGGTTATCATCTTGTTACAACAACAGGCGGTGAGGAGTCTCCTGGAGAATCAGCAGGCATTCGAGTCGGTGATGTCATTACAAAAATAAATGGTAAATCAATGCAGTCCATCACAGATGTGCGTCGGCTGATGAGGGCTGCTAAAAGCGGGGATCAGCTTCAAGTCACTTTAATTCGCCAACGAACGATGGTGAAGAAGCATTTGATACCGATCATGGATGCACAAAATCGTCACTGTCAAATGGGGCTTTTCATTCGAGACTCCGCCTCAGGAATCGGCACGATGACCTTTTACGACCCGAATACCGGTTCATATGGCGCGCTTGGACACGTGATCTCTGATCGGGATACAGGGCAGCCGATTATGGTTAAAGACGGACGAATTGTCCGCTCGATTGTCCAGGCTATTGATCGGGGCAGAGAAGGAAAACCTGGAGAAAAGATTGCTTTCTTTCCGGAAAATGCGGTCAGCATCGGATCCGTTTCCAAAAATACTCCATTTGGCATTTTCGGAAAAATGGAGAAAAATTACATGATGCGTTCGGAAATGATGAACGCAGCGCTTCCGATTGCAAAGGCAGAACAAGTCAAGGAAGGACCGGCAAAAATTCTTACAGTCCTTAACGGTAATAAGGTCGAAGCTTTTGACATTCGAATTCTGAATTCAATCCCGCAAAAGCATCCGGCTACAAAAGGTTTAGTCATAAAAATTACCGATCCGAGATTGCTTAAAGCAACCGGCGGTATTATTCAAGGAATGAGCGGGAGTCCGATCATTCAAAATGGAAAATTAGTCGGCGCTGTCACACATGTTTTTGTCAATGATCCGACAAGCGGTTATGGTGTGCATATCGAATGGATGATTGACGAAACAAATGTGAATCATGGTCATCAAGTAATACGTAAAGAGATGGCAAGCTAATCATAAAAAAGTATTCGACAATCGCTTGTCATTATTTGTTGAAAAAGTGCGAAATGAGTAGCATAGCCTGCTTTCAGAAAGAAAATGCAAGAAAAAAATAGATTGAAGTGAAAAAGAATAAAAAGGAAACTCTTCCCTCTTGTCGAAAAGGATACATATAGAAATTCGACAAGGGGGATTTTGTGTTGCAAAAGATTAAAGTTTGCTTAACTGACGATAACCAAGAATTAATTATGTTGATTACTGAATACTTAAAAACTCAAGATGACATTGAAGTTATTGGCACTGCGAGCAATGGTCAGGATTGTCTTGAAATGCTGAAAACCATTTCACCCGACGTCCTTTTATTAGATATTATCATGCCGCATCTTGACGGAATTGGAGTTCTAGAACGTATTCATTCGGATTCTGAACTTTCGAAACCAGGTATAATTATGCTCACGGCGTTTGGTCAAGAAGATGTCACGAAGAAGGCTGTAGATTTAGGTGTATCTTATTTTATCCTTAAGCCATTTGATATGGAGAATCTAGCCAATCATATTCGTCAAGTTGCCGGGAAAAAAGCACTCAATCCAGTTTTTTCGCCGCAAACGAGCACGCTCCAACGCCCCTCTGCATCAGATAAAAAACACGATCTTAATGCCAGCATTACCGACATTATTCACGAAATCGGAGTACCTGCGCATATAAAGGGTTATATGTATCTTCGCGAAGCCATTTCGATGGTTTACCATGATATCGAGCTTCTGGGCTCAATTACGAAAGTCCTCTATCCTGATATTGCCAAAAAATATAAAACAACGCCAAGTCGCGTTGAAAGAGCGATTCGTCATGCAATTGAAGTTGCTTGGAGCAGGGGAAATGTTGAATCCATTTCAAAGCTGTTCGGCTACACAGTATCTATGTCTAAAGCAAAACCGACAAACAGCGAGTTCATCGCCATGGTCGCCGATAAATTGAGGATCGAAAACCGTGCCGAAGAATCCATGCGGATTTTGTGAAGTAAAGGATTATTTTAGAATTCTAAAAGTCAATGTAAAGCACTTCATTTGTTTAATTTACAAGTGGAGTGCTTTATTTTGTTTTTAAACTAATGATGGTGAATGTAAATAAAAGTGTGGTATGAGTCCGTGGACATTTCTTAAGGAGGATAATTATAATGTTTTATTCAAATGCAACCATTTTAATTTGCTGAATCGTGTGGCTAATTAATGACTCTTAAATTGTTTGAAAAGAAAATGAGACAAGAAATTAATTTTTATGGTATAGTTTACTTTGTCAAAAAAATTGCTAACCGTTTTCATTTTGTGACGTACATAGAAGTCAACTGTTGAAAACAAACATGATCAATAGGCACACGTTTGCTTTCATTTGATCATTGTGAAGCTTTGGAAGGTGTGGAAGATTTGACAGGTCTCATGATTTCGCTTATTCCGGCACTCCTTTGGGGAACGCTTCCGCTTGTCAGCGCAAAAGTGGGAGGAACACCGCATCATCAGGTGTTTGGAATGACGATCGGTGCATTATTTTTTTCAATTGCTCTTTTTTTCTTTATGCCGCCGCAGCTCAATGCTACGGTCATTACGGTGAGTCTGTTATCAGGACTTTTTTGGGCTGTTGGACAATTTTATCAGTTTGCGGCAATGAAAATTCTCGGTGTCTCGAAAACGATGCCACTTTCTACTGGAATGCAGCTTGCGGGAGCAGCATTATGTGGAATTTTTATTTTCCATGAATGGGATAGCGCTTTTCGAATGATAATAGGTATATCTGCATTAATGCTGATTGTTATTGGTGTTTTGCTCACATCGAGAGAGCGGCGGTCCAAAGGGCAGTACATTAATTCAATGTTTAAAGGACTTGTGTTTCTAGTTATATCTACCCTTGGGTATATATCTTATCTCGTCATTCTCCGCTCGTTTCAGATTGATGGATGGTCGGCAATACTTCCTCAATCAATTGGTATGATTATCGGGGCGGTCATTCTGTCAGGCAAAAAAGTGAAAATGCTTCACAATCGGCACACCGCATTTAATATTATTTCAGGATTGATGTGGGCCGGAGGCAATCTTGCCCTTCTTATTGCCACAAAGCTAGAAGGGGTCGCCATCAGTTTTTCAATGTCACAAATTGGAACGGTGCTTTCTACATTAGGCGGGATCTTTATTCTCGGTGAAAAAAAGTCAAGAAATCAGATGGTACTTCTACTTATAGGATGTGCTATGATCATTTTTGGCGGCGTTCTTTTAGGAATGACAAAAAATTAAATCACTTGGAGAGTTAAATTGATTTCAATTTTTTAGCTGTTAGGCCATGACATGAGTGGAAATGAATGATAAAATATAACTAAGCTTTTTGAAGAATCTTGTCATCTGAAGAGATGAAAACGGTTCTTTAAAGATATTGCAGGTCAATATATTATTGGATCCTGTTCAATTCAAATATTAAGCAAATGAATGGAGCGAGTAGAAAAATGGAAAAAACGTATGTAGTCACTGATGAAACGGGTATTCACGCACGTCCGGCAACCGTGCTTGTAAGTGAAGCAAGCAAGTTTGAATCGAATATCAACATCGAATATAATGGCAAGAAAGCCAACCTGAAGAGTATTATGGGTGTTATGGCTCTTGGCATTATGCAAGGTGCAGAATTCAAAATTGTTACGGACGGCTCAGACGCTGACGAAGCATCTGCTGCAATCGGCAATGTTATTTCAGCTCAGGGCATTGGTAAAGAAAAATAATGCTCACCAGATAAAAAGAAGCGGATTTGAGGATTTCCTCAAATTCGCTTCTTTTTTTACGCCTTTGAAACGGCGGGTGTTTGTTTCTTAATTCTTTGGAGCAACATGTGTGAGAAATAGGTTTGTACAATTAAAAAGAGCCCGCCTACAACCCAATAAAGCGGCAGTGCAGCTGATGTCGACAAAGATGCAAATATGATCATGATCGGAGACATTAATCCAATCCACTGAAGTGAAGATTGCTGCTCAGCACCGCCAACGTTTGGCATCATTTTTTGACTGATTTTAAACTGCAAGAAATAAACAACACCGGCGATAATCGTAAGTACTAAATCTGTGTGTCCCAAATTAAACCAGAGAAAATGATGCGTTGCAATCTCATGTGAACTTCTGATGGCATAATAAAATCCCATCAATATCGGCATCTGCACAATAATCGGCAGACATCCGACCGCTGAAAACGGGTTAACATTATGCTTTTTATAGAGTCCCATCATTTCCATTTGAATTTTTTGTTTTTCTGCAGCGTCTTTGGTTTCCGACATTCTTTTTTGAATGTCGTTTAATTCGGGTTTCAACTTGTCCATTTTCTGCTTAACGTCAAATTGCCGGACATATTGCCGGATCATCAATGGAGCCAACAGTAAACGGATCAAGAGTGTCAGAACGATAATGGCCACACCATAACTATTTCCAAAAAAAGATGCGGTACTTTGGATCATCAATGTAAAAGGTTCAATGAGCGTATTCATAGATTCGGTTCCCCCCAGCATTTTTAAGAAGCAATTAACTGAATGCTAGGAGGGAACAGTGGTCCTTCGAATCTGATTGTTTGGAATCTCTGCGTCTGACCGTTCGAACGAGACAGAACATAACATGTCTCATTTCCGCATTCAAAGAACTGAAAACCAATGCAATTGGCGTACATGCGCCGGAAGGCACGCCTTTCTGCATGTACTTATTGAACTGAGTGCGTTCGGTCCGGAATGAGTGTTGAATGATGTAAAATGAGAGTTCCAAGGCGATCAGAAGCGTGGGGAACACTGGATCATTTAATAAATAAGCACAAAAATCCAGCGTAGCGGTCACCTGCCTCTCTAAAGATTCTATAAAACATCATACCATGAATGACTGGCGCGTAGAACCTTAAGTAAAAGCAAAAAATGCCCTCTGTCATAGTGACAGAGGGCATTGATCATGTTAAATATAAGAATTGCTTATAAAAGAATTAACGGAGTCAGAATTGGGGCAAATACAAGGGTGAAAATCGCTGCAAGTACCATAGCAAGACTTGCGGCTGCGCCTTCTTCGCTGCCAAATTCAAGCGCTTTTGAGGTGCCGGCACCATGAGCTCCCATGCCTAAGAGCAATCCCTTTGCCAATTTTTCTCTGATATGCAAAGATCGGATGATCATTGGGCCCAGAATCAAACCCGTAATTCCGGTAACGATGACAAAGATAGCTGTCATCGTCGGCATGCCGCCAATATCAACGGACACTGCCATTGCGATCGGCGTAGTTATCGAACGAGGCAGCAGACTAAGTAAATAGTTGTCATTTAATTTTACGAGATGACTAAATACACCAGAACTCAGTATTGCAATTGTAACACCTGAGCTCATGCTGATTGCAATGATCTTCGCATATTTTTTCATGACCTTGCGGAATTTATAGAGCGGTATGGCAAAACCAACTACAGCAGGCTGAAGCATATTGCTTAACCAACGTCCACCGCTGTCATAATCTGAATAATCTATATGAAACCCAACCAACATGGATGAAAGGATGCATGGGGCAATAAGCAATGGTGAAAGGAGTGCAAATCTGATTTTTTTGTACAATTGTTTTGATAAGAGATAAACAAGAACCGTGAGCAGGATGCAAATGAATGCAATCATTTTTCAATCTCTCCCTTTTTATTTGCCAGCCTGCGAATAGAAAATTGGGCGACTAGACCTGTGACAATCATGACTGTAATTGTGCTTAACAAAATCACAAACAGAAACTGTGAACCATGCTGAAGAATTTCATCTTTGTACTGAATAATTGCGACTGCAGAAGGAACAAAAAAAAGGAGCATTTCAGACATTAAAAAACCAGCTCCGAGTTCTATTGCAGACAACTTCAAAATTTTGAAGTGTAGTAGGGCAAGAACGATAAAAAGCCCAATAATACTGCCGGATACCGGCAAATGCAGCCACCTGACCAAAATGTTACCAAGCAAAGCAAATAAATATAGATAGCAAACCTGGAAAGCCACGCGAAAAAGCTTTAACAAATTACAGACACTTCCTTATTTATGAACAAACGAATGTGATCTATGTCACAGTGTATTATACAAAAGTTAAATTTACAGGTACAATAGATTTCGAGAATACTTGTATTCCTTTCACCTATAGCTTGGAGGCGGTGACCACGGATATTAAACATCTTCACTACTTTTTAGAAGTAGCTGTAAGAAAAAGTTTCACAAAGGCAGCACATCACCTTTATGTAACACAGCCGACGATTAGTAAAATGGTAAGAGATATAGAGGATGAACTTGGTATGGTGTTGCTTGATCGTACCGGAAAAGAAATTGAATTAACTGATGCAGGAAAGATTGTTTTTGAACAAGCGCAGCAAATTGTTCAATCCTTTGCTCATTTGTCTGACGAATTAAGCGATTTGACTCATGCTAAAAGAGGAAAACTGACAGTCGGACTTCCACCGATGATCGGAATTCATTTTTTTCCCTCGATTCTCAGTCAATTTCGCAAGGATTTTCCTGGGATCAGCCTTCATATTGCAGAATATGGTGCTAAAAGGGTTGCTGATTGTGTAACTGAGGGATTGTTAGAAGTGGGGGTCACAGTTGGAACTGTTAATGAAGAATTTTTTAACTCATTTGTTTTTTTTGATGACTGTTTGCGTCTTGTCGTGAATGCATCGAATCCGCTGGCTAATAGGTCCCAAGTGGCCCTGGAAGATCTTCGTGATGAACATTTTATTTTATTTCCAGAAGATTTTGCTTTGCGTGGAATGATTATCAATTGTTGTAATAAAGCTGGTTATCAACCAAAAATTGTATTCGAAAGTTCACAGTGGGAGTTTATTGTGAAGATGGTTTCTGAAGGATTCGGCATTGCATTTTTGCCAGAGCGTATTATTAAAAAATTAGAACAGGAAACAGCGTCAATTGTTACACTTCCGATAGAAGATTCTGAGCTTAATTGGCGACTGTCAATGATATGGAAGAAAAACCACTATTTATCTTATGCGGCACGAACATGGGTATCAGAAACGCGAGCTGCCTTAGATTGTATTAATTGAATGAAGTATTGTGCTCCTAATAAAACGTTGAAATTAATCGTTGACAGTTTGATTCAACGATGGTATATTATAAAAGTTGTTCCCATCGATGTTATGCTTTTTTGTTGACTTTTGATAGGACAAACAATATAATTATTTATAAGCCATCGAAATTGTCTGTTGACAAGAAACAGTCGATATGTTAGACTGTTCAAGTTGTCTCTTAAAAGTAGATGACTGAGAATGTTCCTTGAAAACTGAACAAAAGCCAAGCGTGATATAAGGGTTTTAAACCCCATAATCAATTCAATTTTGCTATGGATCTTATGAGCTTCCACAGGATGTGGTGACTTCTGCGTTGTGTACAGGACGTGCACGACTTTAGCAGAAGTTCCAATCTTTGGAAGTACGACAATAAGTATTAATAAGTAACACTTTTTGGAGAGTTTGATCCTGGCTCAGGACGAACGCTGGCGGCGTGCCTAATACATGCAAGTCGAGCGCATAGAAGGGAGCTTGCTCCCGGAAGTGAGCGGCGGATGGGTGAGTAACACGTGGGTAACCTGCCTGTCAGACTGGGATAACTGTGGGAAACCGCAGCTAATACCGGATAATCCCCTGCACCGCATGGTGCAGGGCTGAAAGATGGTTTCGGCCATCACTGACAGATGGGCCCGCGGTGCATTAGTTAGTTGGCGGGGTAACGGCCCACCAAGACAGCGATGCATAGCCGACCTGAGAGGGTGATCGGCCACATTGGGACTGAGACACGGCCCAAACTCCTACGGGAGGCAGCAGTAGGGAATCTTCCACAATGGACGAAAGTCTGATGGAGCAACGCCGCGTGAGCGAAGAAGGTTTTCGGATCGTAAAGCTCTGTTGCCGGAGAAGAACGTGCGGGAGAGGAAATGCTCTTGCAGTGACGGTATCCGGCCAGAAAGCCACGGCTAACTACGTGCCAGCAGCCGCGGTAATACGTAGGTGGCAAGCGTTGTCCGGAATTATTGGGCGTAAAGCGCGCGCAGGCGGCTTCTTAAGTCTGATGTGAAATCTTGCGGCTCAACCGCAAACGGTCATTGGAAACTGGGAAGCTTGAGTACAGAAGAGGAGAGTAGAATTCCACGTGTAGCGGTGAAATGCGTAGATATGTGGAGGAATACCAGTGGCGAAGGCGGCTCTCTGGTCTGTAACTGACGCTGAGGCGCGAAAGCGTGGGGAGCAAACAGGATTAGATACCCTGGTAGTCCACGCCGTAAACGATGAATGCTAGGTGTTAGGGGGTCCAACCCTTAGTGCTGAAGTTAACACATTAAGCATTCCGCCTGGGGAGTACGACCGCAAGGTTGAAACTCAAAGGAATTGACGGGGGCCCGCACAAGCAGTGGAGCATGTGGTTTAATTCGAAGCAACGCGAAGAACCTTACCAGGTCTTGACATCCTCTGACAAGTCTAGAGATAGGCCGTTCCCCTTCGGGGGACAGAGTGACAGGTGGTGCATGGTTGTCGTCAGCTCGTGTCGTGAGATGTTGGGTTAAGTCCCGCAACGAGCGCAACCCTTGATCTTAGTTGCCAGCATTCAGTTGGGCACTCTAAGGTGACTGCCGGTGACAAACCGGAGGAAGGTGGGGATGACGTCAAATCATCATGCCCCTTATGATCTGGGCTACACACGTGCTACAATGGGTGGTACAAAGGGCAGCGAAACCGCGAGGTCGAGCTAATCCCATAAAGCCACCCCCAGTTCGGATTGCAGGCTGCAACTCGCCTGCATGAAGCCGGAATTGCTAGTAATCGCGGATCAGCATGCCGCGGTGAATCCGTTCCCGGGCCTTGTACACACCGCCCGTCACACCACGAGAGTTTGTAACACCCGAAGTCGGTGCGAGAACCTTTATGGACTCAGCCGCCGAAGGTGGGACAAATGATTGGGGTGAAGTCGTAACAAGGTAGCCGTATCGGAAGGTGCGGCTGGATCACCTCCTTTCTAAGGAAACGATCAATAGCGAAGCGCTTGGACTTTTGTTTGGTTTTGAAGGAATCATTCCTTCACCGGCGTGCCGAAAGGCAGCCTTGAACCTTGAAAACTGGATAACGAAAGCAACGAAAGAAAGTCAAGAAACATCCAAGAAGATTATTGAATTGATCTTACGATCAAGAAACTAATCATGAATGTGGCGGATGAGGAGCAATATTTTCATCGTCAGTGGTTAAGTTTTAAAGAGCGCACGGTGGATGCCTTGGCACTGGGAGCCGATGAAGGACGGAACGAACGCCGATACGCTTCGGGGAGCTGTAAGTAAGCTTTGATCCGAAGATTTCCGAATGGGGGAACCCCCTATCTTGAACAGATAGGATGCTCTGCTGAATCCATAGGCAGAGTAAGGCAGACCCGGGGAACTGAAACATCTCAGTACCCGGAGGAAGAGAAAGCAAATGCGATTTCCTGAGTAGTGGCGAGCGAAAGGGAAACAGCCCAAACCAAAGAGCTTGCTCTTTGGGGTTGTAGGACACTCCACATGGAGTCAGAAATGCACGTTTCAGGCGAACGACCTGGAAGGGTCGGCCAAAGAAGGCAAACGCCCTGTAGCCGACGGAACGTGCACTCCGGAGTGGATCCTGAGTACGGCGGGACACGAGAAACCCCGTCGGAATCCGGGAGGACCGTCTCCCAAGGCTAAATACTCCCCAGTGACCGATAGTGAACCAGTACCGTGAGGGAAAGGTGAAAAGCACCCCGGAAGGGGAGTGAAAGAGATCCTGAAACCGTGTGCTTACAAGTAGTTGGAGCCCCCTTCGGGGGGTGACAGCGTACCTTTTGTAGAATGGACCGGCGAGTGACGATTCTAAGCAAGGTTAAGCTGAAGAGGCGGAGCCGCAGCGAAAGCGAGTCTGAATAGGGCGAATGAGTTTAGGGTTGTCGACCCGAAACCGTGTGATCTACCCATGTCCAGGGTGAAGTTCAGGTAACACTGAATGGAGGCCCGAACCCACGCATGTTGAAAAATGCGGGGATGAGGTGTGGGTAGGGGTGAAATGCCAATCGAACACGGAGATAGCTGGTTCTCCCCGAAATAGCTTTAGGGCTAGCCTCGGATGAGTGAGACTTGGAGGTAGAGCACTGATTGAATAAGGGGTCCCCACAGGATTACCGAGTTCAGTCAAACTCCGAATGCCAAGCCCTTACGTCCGGGAGTCAGACGGCGAGTGATAAGATCCGTCGTCGAAAGGGAAACAGCCCAGACCGCCGACTAAGGTCCCTAAGTTTGTGCTAAGTGGGAAAGGATGTGACGTTGCCCAGACAACCAGGATGTTGGCTCAGAAGCAGCCACCATTTAAAGAGTGCGTAATAGCTCACTGGTCGAGTGGCGTCGCGCCGAAAATGTAACGGGGCTAAGCACAGCACCGAAGTCGCGGATGACCGTAAGGTCATGGTAGGGGAGCGTTCCAAGGGCATTGAAGATGTGCCGTGAGGCATGTTGGAGCGTTTGGAAGTGAGAATGCCGGTATGAGTAACGAAAAGAGAAGTGAGAATCTTCTCCGTCGAAAGCCTAAGGGTTCCTGAGGAAGGTTCGTCCGCTCAGGGTTAGTCGGGGCCTAAGCCGAGGCCGAAAGGCGTAGGCGATGGACAACAGGTTGATATTCCTGTACCAGCGTTTCACGTTTGAGTGATGGGGGGACGCAGGAAGGTAAGGCGAGCGCACGGATGGAAGTGTGCGTTCAAGCCGCGAGGCCGGCAGCGAGGCAAATCCCGCTGCTATCCGCCAAACGGTGATGAGGAGGGAACTTAAGTACCGAAGCGCCTGATCCTACACTGCCAAGAAAAGCCTCTAGCGAGTGAAACGGTGCCCGTACCCAAACCGACACAGGTGGGCAAGAAGAGAATTCTAAGACGCTCGGGAGAACTCTCGTTAAGGAACTCGGCAAAATCACCCCGTAACTTCGGGAGAAGGGGTGCTCGTCGGACCTACGGGTCCGATGAGCCGCAGTGAAAAGATCCAAGCGACTGTTTACCAAAAACACAGGTTTCTGCTAAACCGTAAGGTGATGTATAGGGGCTGACACCTGCCCGGTGCTGGAAGGTTAAAAGGAGAGGTTATCCTTCGGGAGAAGCTTTGAATTGAAGCCCCAGTAAACGGCGGCCGTAACTATAACGGTCCTAAGGTAGCGAAATTCCTTGTCGGGTAAGTTCCGACCCGCACGAAAGGTGTAACGATTTGGATACTGTCTCAACGAGAGACCCGGTGAAATTATAGTACCTGTGAAGATGCAGGTTACCCGCGACAGGACGGAAAGACCCCATGGAGCTTTACTGCAGCTTGATATTGGATGTGGGTATCGTTTGTACAGGATAGGCAGGAGCCTTGGAAACCGGACCGCTAGGTTCGGTGGAGGCATCGGTGGGATACTGCCCTGACGATATCGACATTCTAACCCTGAACCGTGATCCGGTTCGGAGACAGTGTCAGGCGGGCAGTTTGACTGGGGCGGTCGCCTCCTAAAAGGTAACGGAGGCGCCCAAAGGTTCCCTCAGAATGGTTGGAAATCATTCGCAGAGTGTAAAGGCACAAGGGAGCTTGACTGCGAGACCTACAAGTCGAGCAGGGACGAAAGTCGGGCTTAGTGATCCGGTGGCACCGCATGGAAGGGCCATCGCTCAACGGATAAAAGCTACCCTGGGGATAACAGGCTTATCTCCCCCAAGAGTTCACATCGACGGGGAGGTTTGGCACCTCGATGTCGGCTCATCGCATCCTGGGGCTGAAGTAGGTCCCAAGGGTTGGGCTGTTCGCCCATTAAAGCGGTACGCGAGCTGGGTTCAGAACGTCGTGAGACAGTTCGGTCCCTATCCGTTTATTATACCCGTTAACTAATGAAGGACCAGAATGCTTAATGAAACAGAGGTAGGATGAAGGAACTTTCGTATGTAAGGGAACCTTCGCAGGTGTAAAGGAGCTTTCGCTAAAGACGCATACGTCCCCTGTATGCAACGCGGAAGCCACTGCGTCCTGCGGAAATAAGAACCTGGCGTTTTTGCTTATTAAAATTAAAGGATTACATAAAGCCAGCATTTTTGCGTCTTATCACGAATGCTCCAGACATATTTAAATATGTTAAAGAATTAGAATAATTATTAGATAGAAAAAAGGCATATCTGTTATAACTAATTGATCATCTCAATTCGCTTAATTGGGTTGATCTTTTTTTTTATATGTATAAAATGTGAGTGAAGAGTGATGAAATTGTGACGAATTAAAACGATGAAAACGGATGCATCGTATCACTTAAGAGAATGTCACAATCAAAAAGAAAGAAGCTGAGATTAGTGAAAGTTTCTCTTTTTACAACATGTTTGGGAGACTTGTTTTACGTTGATGTATTAAAAGATGTAACAGAGGTTCTTGAGAGGCTAGGGTGTGAAGTGGATGTCCCTGAGGGTCAGGTCTGCTGCGGACAACCGGCATATAATAGCGGTTACGCGAAAGATACAAAAGGCCCGGCAAAGAACATGATTCGAGCATTCGAACATTCAGATTATATTGTGTGTCCGTCCGGATCATGTGCGACCATGTTTCATGAATATCCTAATTTTTTTGCGGATGAACCGGAATGGCAAGAAAAAGCCAAGAATATTGCGGACAAAACCTATGAATTTACGCAGTTTATTGTGCGTGTCTTGGGTGTTGTTGATGTAGGCGCGGAATATCATGCAAGAGCGACGTTGCATACTTCGTGTCATATGACGCGGCTGCTTGGGGAACGTGAAGCTCACTATACTCTACTGAAACACGTTAAAGGTCTTGACTTGGTTCCGCTTCCGAACAATTATGACTGCTGCGGTTTTGGCGGTACGTTCTCGGTGAAGATGTTTCCCATATCAGAACAAATGGTTGATGAAAAGATCCGCCATATTGAAGAAACAGATGCTGAAGTGGTTGTTGGCGCCGATGCAAGCTGTCTTATGAATATAGGCGGACGAATGAAGCGGCTTGGAAGGCCGATAAAGGTATTACATATTGCACAAATTTTAAATAGCCATCAAACTGAAGGAGCTGAGCGCCATGCCGATGAAAGTCGGAAATCGACCATTCTTTGAAGGAGTTGACAAAGCTATCCATGACTCTTTTATGGTAAACGCCGTTTCTTCAGCACAAGATGGTCTGCGCGGGAGAAAACTTAGCGCTACAATCGGAGACAAAGCACTGGGTGATTGGGAAGAATGGCGAAGTGCCGGTGAAGAAATCAGGGCACATACACTAAATAACCTGGATTATTATCTGAAACAGTTGAGCGATAACTTTGCAGCTCGCGGAGGACATGTATTCTTCGCAGAAACAGCGGAAGAAGCACGCGACTATGTTAAAAAAGTATGTAAAGAAAAAAACGCAAAGCATGTGGTTAAAGCGAAATCAATGGTCACTGAAGAGATCAGTCTGAACGAAGCACTTGAAGAAGAAGGTTGCGAAGTGCTCGAAACAGACCTTGCTGAATTTATCCTTCAGGTTGATCATGATCAGCCATCTCATATTGTCGTCCCATCTGTTCATAAAAACCGTCAGCAAATTCGTGATGCCTTCAAGAAATTGGGCTATGAAGGAAGCGATGATCCTAAAGAGCTCGCAGGATTTGCACGTAAGACACTACGCAGCAAGTTTTTGAATGCTGACGTCGGGATAACCGGTTGCAACTTCGCGGTCGCTGATACCGGCAGTATCTGTCTTGTAACGAATGAAGGCAATGCAAACATGGTGACGAGCTTTCCGGAAACTCAGATCACGGTAATGGGTATGGAACGCCTTGTTCCAACCTGGAAAGAGCTTGATGTTGTCGTATCTCTGCTTTGTCGAAGCTCGGTTGGTCAACGCCTAACAACCTATGTTACAGATATAACTCCAAAGGCAGATCAGGATGCTGTTGACAGTCCAAAAGATTATCATTTGGTTATTGTTGATGCAGGACGTTCTAATGCTCTTGGAACCGATTTTCAATCAGCATTGCACTGTATCCGCTGTGCAGCTTGTATCAATGTCTGTCCTGTTTACAGACATATTGGGGGACATGCCTACGGTTCTATTTATCCGGGACCGATCGGTGCAGTTCTTTCGCCGATTTTAGGAGGATACGAAGAGTATGGAAAATTGCCGTATGCATCCAGTCTTTGCGCGGCGTGTTCAGAAGCTTGTCCAGTAAAAATACCACTGCACAAACTATTGATTCGTCATCGTGAAAAATATGTGGAAGGCGGCGGTCATCCACCTGTTATGGAACGAGCAGCAATGAAGGGATTCAGTATTGGTGCATCCTCTCCAATGATTTTCCGGGCAGGTACCAAAATGGCACCGATCATGTTAAAGCCGCTTGTTCATGATGGATCCATTTCAAAAGGTCCGGGACCGATGAAACCATGGACTCATGGCAGAGACCTTCCGGCACCAAGCAAAGAAAATTTCAGAGATTGGTTTAAGAAGCATAAGCAGCAATCAGCAACGATCCAGGCGAAAGGTACAGGTGAATCATTATGAGAGGAACGATTGAAAATCGAGATTCGTTTCTTGAAAAGATAGCTGGAAAATTGAATCGGACAGCAGGTGAAGTACCTGAGATGCCTGTCTGGGCGCATAAGCCCCAGGAACGCGTTTATGAGGACTATTCTGAAGACCAGCTTACAGCTATGATGAAAAAAGCATGCGAGTCGATTCATACAGCTGTTTATGAAACAAATTCGGATGGACTTGCAGAACAATTGAGACAATTAATTGATAAATATGGTGCGGGTAAAATTGTTGCGACCAAAGATGAACGATTTACAGCATTCGGTCTTAGTAATGTTTTAGAAAATTATCAAGCTTATACATGGAATTATAAAGAAGGTCACCAGAATATTGATAAAGCAGCAGAGGCAAATATTGGTTTATCAATTTGTGATGTTATGCTTGCTGAATCAGCGACTGCCGGCCTTTTCAATGATAAAGACAAGGCAAGAAGTGTCAGCCTTCTTCCGGAAACATCGATTGTTATTGTTCCAAAAAGCAGTATTGTTCCGCGGTTGACACAGGCTATGAATCTTATTGAGAATAAGGTTGAGAATGGAGAAGATGTGTCCTCCTACATCAATTTCATCTCCGGGCCAAGCAATAGCGCGGATATTGAAATGAGGCTTGTTGTCGGAGTTCACGGACCAATTAAAGTTGCCTATATTATTGTTTCTGATCTATAATCCACATTTTCAATGAAAACAAAAAGCAGACGCCTTTAGCAGCGTCTGCTTTTTAATTTTGCTTTTCAATTAATTGCGAATTTGTCCGTTTCCTTCGATGAGGTATTTGATACTCGTTAATGCATTAAGTCCCATTGGACCTCGTGCGTGAAGCTTTTGTGTGCTGATGCCTATCTCAGCGCCGAAACCAAATTCTTCGCCATCCGTGAATCGTGTTGAGGCATTATGATACAAGGTTGAGGCATCAACAAATTTGAAAAAGGTTGAGACATGATCTGTATTTTCTGTAATGATGGATTCTGAATGCTTTGTACCATATTTGTTAATATGTGCAATTGCTTCGTCCAAGCTAGCAACGATCTTTACAGCAATTATCTTGTCTAGATATTCAGTTGCCCAATCATCTTCGGTTGCGATCTTCAAAGCAGGAAATTGTCCCGCAATTACCGGATCAATTCGGCAAGAAACATTTGCCGTCTGCAAAGCATCAATCAAATCAGGACCGAACTTTTCGAACCATTTTTGATGAACGATGACTGTTTCTATTGTATTGCAAACAGATGGACGCTGCGTTTTTGCATTCAGTACAATGCTGATCGCCATTTCAGGCTTTGCCGTTTCATCAATGAACACATGACAGTTGCCTGCTCCTGTTTCCAAAACAGGAATACTGGCTTGTTTAATCACGGTTTGAATGAGTCTGCTGCTTCCGCGTGGGATGAGAACATCGATCAATCCATTCAATCGGAAAAATTGATCTGCCGTCTCATGGCGTGTGTCTTCGAGTAGCTGAACACTGTCGACAGGAAGCGTTGACGTTTTGAGTGCTTCGCGAATGACAGCAACGATTGCTTTATTCGTATTAAGCGCAGAAGCACTTCCGCGCAGATAGACAGAGTTTCCTGTTTTCAAGCACAGACCTGCCGCATCAACCGTGACATTAGGTCGTGCTTCATAAACCATTCCAATGACACCGATTGGAACACGAATTTTTTTTATATTCAATCCATTGGGACGATCCCAGTTTTCCAGTTCATCACCAATTGGATCCGGTAAATCTGCGAGATGCTCTAAAGCATGTGCCATCGCATCAATACGATCGCTGTTCAGCATTAAACGATCGAGCAAAGAATTCGTCATACCGTTTTGTTGTGCCTGCGCCATGTCTTGTTGGTTGGCCGCTATGATTTCTGCGGCATGCATTCGTAAAGAAACGGCAATGTGATTTAAGGCATCATTTTTTTCTTCTGTCGATTTTGCCGCAATTATTTGAGAAGCTTCATGTGCTGATCTTGCCTTATAAATGAGTTCATTGTCTTTAGTGTCATTCATTAGTATTTCTCCTTTCGTAAACGGCAGGTTTGAGAACTGCGGTCCACGGAACCCAATTGTCACGGTGTACAACCTCCGGATGTCCGCCGTTGACCGTGATCATGGCACGACTGCTTGGCATTCGTTTAATTTCCTCAAGCTGCTCCGATGAATAGTTTACTTGACCTTTGCCTAATACATGGCTTTTTCGATCTACAATTTGAATCACTTCTCCAGCAAGAAAATGCCCGTCGATTCTTTTGATCCCAGCGGGAAGCAGGCTCTTGCCTTCCTTCATCAATGCTCTGACGGCCCCGTCATCAATTTCAATTTTACCGGATACTGGTGAGTGAAGGGCAATCCATTGCTCGGAAACCTTAAGCGACGGTTTCAGACAATCGGATCCGATGTAGGTGCCGTCACCATTTCCGTTGATAATGGCAACCAGCTTATCAGGTCCTTCTCCCTTGCCGATGAATGTTCGGACACCAAGCGACAGCGCCATGCGTGCGGCACGCAGCTTTGATTTCATGCCCCCGGTCCCAACCTTTGAGCCGGCAACATCACTTGTTTCGTCAAGTAGATGTTCCGGGAGATTGTCGAGAAAATGGTAGCGGACTGCATCATCATATACATTTGGATTTTTATTATATAAGCCGTTAACATCAGTCAGTATGGCTAGAAAGTCTGCATGGATCAAGCCGCTCACAAGGGCGGATAACATGTCGTTGTCTCCAAAAGTCAGCTCGGCAAGTGAAACCGAATCGTTTTCATTAATAATCGGTATCACAGAACGCTTCAGCAGTTCCGAAAGTGCCGAATAAGCATGACTCATTTGTTCACGCCGTTCAAAGTCTTGGCGGGCGAGCAGCAGCTGCCCAATGGTCATTCCGTATTTGTGAAAATTTTCTGCATAACTGTTCAGCAACATGACTTGACCGACAGCTGCTGCTGCTTGTTTTCCGGCGATGGTCACCGGCCGTGCCGGATAGCCTAATCCGCCATAACCGGCTGCAACAGCACCGGATGATACGAGAACGACCTCATGACCGTTCGTTTTTAACCGTGCAATAGCATCGACATGATCTCGCAGCTTGGCGTGATCGAGTTGCCCACGAGCATCCGTTAAAGAACTGCTGCCGATTTTTACAACCACTCGTTTTGTTTCCATAAGTTGTTGCGTCCCTTCGTAAAAAAGCCTCTCTCCATCCTAAATTAAAAGGACGGGGAGAGGCTTTGCCCGCGGTACCACCTTTGTTAGTACGGTGCAAGTCCGTACTCTCTCGGATCTTCGTATCGTGAAGAAGACGGCCCAGTTTTCATCCGGACTGCTCAAGGGCAGGTTCAACACGAATGATGCGAGGCATCTCGCAGCCGATGGATGCCACTCTCTTACGCTTTGTTCATTGTTTACTAATCCCTGTCAACGCCGTTTTATAATTGATATTATTATATTCAGCTATTGAATAGAAGTCAAGAGAACATACCTTCAAGCAAATTTTTTTCCTCACAAAAATAGTGATGGTACAATAGAAATGAATATAAACAAGGAGGTTTTTGTTGTGGCGTTCACTTTGCAAATCGGCGAAAAAGCACCAAAATTTTCGTTGCCGGCGACTGACGGAAAAACATATGGTTTAAATGATTTTTCAGATGCAGATGTACTGGTCGTATTCTTTACGTGCAATCACTGTCCCTTTGTTCTTGGTTCAAACGAAACCACGAGAAAAGTTGCTGAACATTATCAGGATAAAGGTGTTCAGTTCGTCGCCATTAACTCAAACAGCGAAGAAACGCATCCAAAGGATTCCTTCAAATATATGGTAGAACAGATGAATGAAGAAAAATTTCCTTGGATTTATTTGCGCGATCAATCTCAAGATGCAGCGCGTGCATACGGCGCCTTGAGAACACCTCACTTCTTCGTTTTCGATAAAGAAAGGAAACTGGTTTATACGGGACGCGAGCTTGATAACCCGAGACAGCCGGAGAAGGCGACAGTGAACGACTTGGATCGTGCGCTGGACCAACTCACTAATAGAAAATCAGTGACAACACCGCTGACTAATCCGATCGGATGCAATGTCAAGTGGAACGGTCAAGATGCGCATTGGATGCCCGGCGAAGCTTGCGATTTAGTATAATATAATTGATGCCCTTCTTCGACCGACGGCTGGGGAAGGGCATTTTTTTTAATCAGCCTTTGCTTCATTGTAAAATGACAATGATGATAAATAACGATGTCGTGATGGCAAGGTGCACCGGGTGTACATGATGAAAAATAAAAAAACCGTTTACGATCCTTGTCATGAGGCAGAGCAGAAGAATAATGATCGACTGGTACACGGCCGTGTGATACATAAAAAGATAGAACGAAAGAATGAGACTCGCTAGATGTGCAGTGATAAAGATGCTGATTACTATGGGGCGACCTTTTTTCATAAAATAAATACATCCTGCAATGAGACATGAGAGTGAATAAACGAATAAAAGAAAACTTGCGATCATTATAAAATACCCCCTATATTCTTAATAAGGTAATTAAAAACGATGGGGTTAACACCATGTCAAGAGATCGAGAAAGGAGGTAGCATGTGAAAATCGGGGAATTTGTGAAGCAGTGCGGGACAACAAAGGATACAGTTCGTTATTATGAGGAACTGATGTTGATACAGCCGGACGCGTCCAATCAATATAAAGAGTACAGTCAAAAAAATATAGAAGATTTTAGGGTTATCAAAGAAATGCAGAATTTGGGACTGTCTCTGAAAATCATTCAAAGTGTCTTTAAAATGAAAAAGAAGAGCGGTTGCGGTTCCCAAAAATTAATTTGCGATGTAACCATAGCGCTTGAAAAACAAGAAACATTTTTAATGAATGAAGAGATTAAAATTCGTAATCAACGGAAACAGTTGCGATTATTGAGTGCCAAGCTTCAATCATTAATCGTTTAAAAATAAGAGGGAGATGAATGCCAGTGATACAAAGTTATGATTTCGACCAAGTGATCAATCGAAACGGAACTGCTTCAATAAAATGGGATGAGGCAGATCGCCTGTTTGGAGGAGATCATTTAATTCCTCTATGGGTAGCAGATATGGATTTTCAAGTGCCGGTTGAGGTTACAGTAGCTCTTTCTAAGCGAGTTGATCATGCCATTTATGGGTACACCACTGAAACAGAAGGGTATCTGGAGTCTGTTCAAAAGTGGATGGAGGAGCGGCACCATTGGTCCATTGAGAAGGATTGGATATGCCACAGCCCAGGAGTTGTAACTGCGTTAAATCTTATTGTGGACGGATTTACACATGAGGGGGACAGAGTGCTTATACAGTCTCCGGTTTATCCGCCGTTCGCTAAGTCGGCTTTGAATCAAGGTCGAGAGTTGGTGACAAATCCTTTAATCAATGACAATGGTGAATATCGCATGGACTTCGTTGATTTAGAGCATAAGCTGTCCGACCCAAAGGTCAAACTTATGATCCTGTGTTCGCCGCATAATCCGGTTGGAAGAGTTTGGACGAAGAAAGAATTAACGAAAGTAGCGGAACTGGCGAGTCAATACGATGTCTTGGTGGTTGCCGATGAAATTCATAATGATCTCGTATTTGTTGGACATCATCATACGCCATATGCACAGATATCTGAAGAGGCAAGTGCCCACTCAATCATTTGCACGGCACCTAGCAAAACTTTTAATCTTGCAGGACTGCAAATATCAAATATTATTATTCCAAATCCAACACTCAGAAGGAATTATTTAAAACAGGTGCGGCGTTTCAGTTTGAGTGAACCGAATACATTAGGAGTCACAGCTGCAGAAGCTGCTTATCGGTTTGGTGCAAATTGGCTCGATCAATGTCTTGCTTATATTAAAAAGAATGCCGATTTTGTCACCAATTTCTTAAAACAGAACTTGCCGAATTTGGAAATGACGCCAATTGAAGGTACCTATCTTGGCTGGATTGACTGTCGCAAGCTTGGCTGGGATAAACTGCACTTGCAGAATTTTCTAAGAAAAGAAGCGGGGCTGGCCCTTAATCAGGGCTATGCGTTCGGTGCTGAGGGAGAAGGGTTCGTCCGGATTAATCTAGCATGTCCGCAAAGCCTGCTCAAGCAAGCAATGAATCAGCTGCAGTTTGCTTTTCAACAAAATTTATGAGTCTGGTCTTGAATCGCTTACTTTGAAACCTTTTGCAAAATAAAACGTATAACATAGTACACAAAAGTACAGGAGGAATTGATACATTCGATGAAGAAGATTATGGCCGCATTTCTTGCATTAACGCTTATTTTTACGCCTGTCGGTAATTTTGTTTTTCATAGTTCGGATCAACAAGTGAGTGCGCGAGGATATCGATCCGGTGTTAAAAGCTTTCAATCGAATCGAGGCACGGGCACGACTTCATTTTTTAAGAGCAACCGCAGTCAAAATGCACGTACGGGAACCTCAGCAAAGAATTTTACAGGTGGGAGTTTTATGCGCGGGATGATCTTCGGCGGATTGTCAGGTTTGTTATTCGGCAGCTTGTTCTCGCATCTTGGTGGATTTGGTATGATGGCAGGATTTCTGATCAATTTGATTGCGATTCTTGTGGTTATTTCACTTATCCGATACATCATAACGAGTTTTTCAAGGCGAAAAAAGCCTGAGGATTCCAATCCATGGAAACGTTGACGATTTCAGAGCAAGATATTGTCAATGCATTATGCCTCCATCTCGCAACCAAAAAAGGTATTAATCCTCAAAAAATCCAAATCGAGCTTCTCTACGATGATGACTATGGATTTTCTGCGGAGGCTTACGTTGGTGATCGCAAGCAGATATTAATTGAAGCAAATATTGTTGAGGCTCTCCGTTCATGGGTTGAGATCGAATTAAAAGAAAATCCATACGGATCCCTGCGATTGGAACTTGATGAAGAAGCAGGAATTATTGCGCATTATCAAAATTAAAATAGAAAAAACTCCCAAGACTGCTCGGGCAGGTCTAAGGGAGTTTTTAATTTATATAGATAAAGAGAGCATTGCAAAAAGTTAAAAGCTGATTTAGATTTACTTAGTTGTCACTTTGGGAAAGCTCAGATGAAATGTTGTGCCGCAATGCTCCTTGCTTGTTACGTTTACTGTTCCTTTATGATTTTTTACAATAGTGTACGTAACCATGAGACCAAGCCCGGTACCAGTTTCTTTTGTTGTAAAAAAGGATTTTCCTAAATTATTGAAAATGTGCTGCGGGATTCCCGATCCAGTATCTTGAATAAGGACTTTTTCGTATTGTTCAGAAGAAGTTAGTCGTATTGTGATCGTGCCGTGACCATGAATGGCTTCAAGAGCATTTTTAATAAGGTTGACGAATACTTGTTTGAGTTGGGTCTTATCACCAAGAATAAAATGAGAGGCACCGTCTGAATCAAGAATCATTTGTGTGTTAAGGTTTACAGCCTGTGATTCGAACAGTTGGAGTGTTTCGTTTACAATGTTCGAAAGATCCACTTGGGAAAAATGCTCACTTTTTGGTTTTGTGAAGTATAAAAGTTCACTTGTGATTTTCTCGATTTGCTCGATCTCTCGCATTATAATGTCGAGGTAATCCTGATTGAGCTTTTCAGTGGTCTGCATTAACTGTAAAAAACCTTTGATCGATGTGAGCGGATTTCTAATCTCATGAAGTATCCCTGCTGATAGTTCACCAATCACCGAGAGCTTTTCAGATTGGATCATGCTTTCCTCAGCCTCTTTGCGGTTGCTGACGTCACGAATGGTTAATTGAACGAGAGACTGATCTTCATCGGGAAAATAAAACAGCGCTATTTCCACGGGAATCTGCACATTATTACTTGAATGTATGGAAAGTTGAACGGATTCCGTATCACTTTGACGGCAACAGATCTTATTAAGTGAGGCATGAATTAAGGGCATATCCAATGGATCGACGAACATGCCTATGGGCAAACCACAGAGTGACGTATGTTCATCAAAAGAGAGCAGACGATTTGCCGCCCGATTTGAATAAACAATTTCATCTCCAGAAAGGATCAGGATCGCGTCCATGACCAAGTCAATCATTTTTTTAAAATCGAATTCAGTAGAATTACTGTTACTAGACATACCGTTGCCTCCTAAGAAGATGATAGGTTGAACAAATCTATTTGTAAATATATATGAAGCACTTTTAGCAAATATTTCTTCTTATTGTTTTATATTGTTGAAAAACAATATGAAAAGTCGAAATAAGCGAATGCTTGTTCCGTATTTCGCAGGTGTCACGATAAGTTCACAATTGAGGATTGTTAAACAAGTAGGATTCCATTAAAATTTAATTGAAAACAATTATCATTATCAAAGAAATTTCCGAACAGTCGAGATAGGTTTTCATGATTGCCTTGTTAGTAATCCCGACTGTTGCTTTACGGAAGGAGAACATATATGAAAAATATGAATCAATCAATACTTGATGAAATGAAATGCCACCGGATCGTGTCAGAGTCTCGATGCAAACCTGCAATACCACTGAGCCTGGCTCGTGCTGGTGCGCAAGTACATGTGGCATGTGTTTGCGGTAAAGATGAGACACGTCGTCTTCTCGGGAACCTTGGATTTGTGGAGAATACAGAGGTTACGATCATTGCCGAAATGGATGGTAATGTTATCGTGTCAATAAAAGGAACTAGATTGGCTGTCAGCAAAGCGATGGCCAGACGTGTTATGACCGTTTAAACGTTGGGAGAGGGTTTGTGACTATGAAAACTTTAAAAGAAATGCAACCGGGTGAAACGGTGACTGTAGCCAAAATCCATGGAGAAGGCGCATTAAAAAGACGGATTATGGATATGGGAATTACAAAGGGGACAAAGCTCTTTATTCGAAAGATTGCACCACTTGGAGATCCGATCGAGATTCAAGTACGCGGTTATGAACTGTCCATTCGTAAAGTGGAGGCTGAAAATATCGAACTTATCTAAATGAAAGCCATAATCAATGATTAAATTGGAAAGGACAATGACAATGAAAATTGCTTTAGTCGGGAATCCGAACTGCGGGAAGACTACAATGTTTAATGATCTAACTGGCAGCAGTCAATATGTCGGTAATTGGCCAGGTGTAACGGTTGAGAAAAAGGAAGGCCGTCTTAAAGGTCATAAAGATGTGATTATTACCGATCTCCCGGGTATTTATTCACTTTCACCCTATACACTTGAGGAAGTGGTCAGCCGTAACTATCTGATTCATGAGTGTCCGGATGCAATTATTAATCTGGTTGACGGCACAAATTTGGAACGTAATTTGTATTTGACGACTCAAGTCGTTGAATTAGGCATACCAGTGATCATTGCTTTAAACATGATCGATATCATTAAGAAATCCGGCGATAAAATAAATGTGAAGAAACTCGCAGATAAACTCGGCTGTCCCGTGGTTGAAACCTCAGCAGTTAAGGGGATAGGGTCAATGACGGCTGCGGAAAAAGCTATTGAATTGGCAACTTCCAAGACAGCCATTCCTGCAAAACCAGTATTCAGTAAAGAAGTTGAGGCATCGATTGCATCAATTTCTGAACTTGTAAAGGAACATGCAGAACCGGAACGTTTGCGTTGGTACTCAGTTAAGTTTTTTGAACGCGATGAGAAAGTGCTGGCATCAGTAACATTATCCGAACAACTGCGAACAAAGCTGAACACAGTCGTAGCTCGGGTCGAAAAAGAATTTGAGGATGATAGTGAATCGATTATTACGAATGAACGTTATGATTATATTGAGAACGTTCTTGAAGATACATTACATAAAAAAGGTAGAAAGTTGACTGCTTCTGACAAGATTGATCGGATTGTTACAAATCGCTTTCTTTCACTGCCTATTTTTGCGGGTATTATATGGCTCGTTTACTATATTTCGGTAACAACGCTTGGAACGTTAGTGACCGATTGGACAAATGATACCTTATTTGGCGGCTGGATAACAGAAGCCGCAACGCATTTTCTTGAAACAATCGGTACAGCAGATTGGCTGAATGGTTTGATTGTTGACGGCATTATCGGAGGCGTAGGTACAGTTCTTGGTTTTGTTCCGCAGATGCTGATTCTCTTTTTCTTCCTCTCTATTTTAGAGGATTCTGGGTATATGGCTCGCGTCGCTTTTATAATGGATCGAATTTTCCGTCGCTTCGGCTTATCAGGAAAGTCATTCATTCCAATACTGATCAGTTCTGGATGTGGTGTTCCAGGCATTATGGCAACACGGACAATTGAAAACGAGAAAGACCGGAAAATGACAATTATGCTTACGACATTTATTCCCTGTGGTGCGAAGCTGACAATTATTACGATGATTGTCACAACTTTCTTTCCTGGTTCCACCTGGATCGCACCGGCAATGTATTTTCTAGGACTGACGATGATCGCTGTCTCCGGAATCATCTTAAAGAAAACAAGACTGTTTGCTGGGGAGCCGGCACCGTTCGTTATGGAACTTCCGTCTTACCGGTTGCCTTCACTCAAAGGCGTTCTGATTCACATGTGGGAGCGCGGCAAACATTTTATTGTGAAGGCTGGTACAATAATTTTTATTGCTTGCGGATTGATTTGGTTCCTCTCCTCATTTGGATGGAATATGCGAATGGTTGACGACATTGATCGGAGTATACTCGCTACTCTTGGTCAATTGATCAGTTGGATCTTTATTCCGTTAGGCTTCGGTACATGGAAAGGTGCAGTGGCGACAATCAGTGCGCTTGTTGCGAAAGAAAATGCGATAGGCACTTTGGCAGTTTTAAGTGGTGTTTCCGATGAAGCGAATACGCAAGCGCTTATTGCTGGTGTTGGTTCAATGTTCACAGGTGTCAGTGCCTTATCTTTCATGCTATTTAATCTCTTCAATCCACCTTGCTTTGCTGCGATCGGGGCGACGAGCAGAGAGATGGGCAGTAGTAAATGGACGTTTATTGCGCTTGGTTATCAAACGTTGCTCGGTTATAGTATTGCCTTTGTTGTTTATCAGCTCGGCAGTGTATTCTTCCTTGGGAAGAACTTTGGGCTTGGGCCGATTCTCGCCTTGATTATTATTGCATTTGTCCTATATCTGCTCCTGCGGCCCGCTCCGCGGTCACATACCGTCGATTTGCGAAGCACAAGTGCGCGAGCTTGAACGACTAAAGCGACCTAATGAGGGGGGACCTGATTTTGAATCTGTCAACACTTCTTATTTTTGTTCTTGTCAGTTCAATGTATTTCTTGGCGTTGCGTTATGTAAAGAGAAACAAAAGCGTGTGTACGGACTGTGGTTTGAGTGGATCATGTCCCATTGAAAATCTGAAGCGGAATGCTCACCAAAAGCCATGTTCGATTGCAGCCGCATCGATCCAAAAGCCGACAGCAACTGAATTGCGTGCGATGATTCGTAAGTAAGCCATATTATTAATTTTGTGGAAGGACCTGATTAAATGGCGACGTTTCTCATTTTTGCACTACTCGTCATACTTGCTGGATTTGCTTTACAAAGTACAAGGAAGAAAATGCGTTCAGGATGCTGCGGATCCAGTGAAGCGCCTGAAAAGAAAATAAAAGTTCATGATCGAGATATGGCACATTATCCTTATGTAGCGACGTTGCTAATCGATGGAATGACTTGTCATAACTGTGTCATCCACATTGAAAATGCTTTTAATAGATTGGATGGTATCTTGGCCAAGGCTAGTTTGGATACGCGGACGGCTACGGTTCACATGCGACAACCTCTGCCGGAAAAGGATCTGCGACGTATCGTATCTGAGGCAGGTTATACAGTCATGAGGATTATAGGGAATCATACACCATCAGGTGACCAATTAAATAATATCAACTAAAATAGGTCTTATTATAAAAAATGAATCATGCACTGTAAAAAGAATGACAGCCTTTACATTTTTGAAGAAAGGGTTTACAATATCTTTGTTATGAGTTGTTAAATGCCCATCATAATACTTTGCACCTTGCATGGTTACCCAGTTATTTTATATGGATGCGTTAAATTCTTATATTGGTCGGATTGCCCATCACGATCAATGCATCAGGATTTGAACGGATTTTATCCATAATTAATCCCTTGAATTTTCAAGGGATTTTTTTTTATTTTATATCTGTCTCCATCAAAATTGGTATAAAAAAGCACTCCGTACGGAGTGCTTTTCAAAGTTAAATTATTTTGTTTCTGCAGAAGGAAGTACTTCTTTATCGCTAGGACCGTCAGCGGTCAAGTAGTAGCGATTGAGCGGCTTCAGATTATCGTCTAATTCATAAACAAGCGGTGTGCCTGTAGGAATGTTCAGACCAACAATTGTACCTGCATCCACGTTGTCAAGGTGTTTAACAAGCGCACGCAGTGAGTTGCCGTGTGCTGCGATAATAACCTTTTTGCCTTCCTTGATTTGCGGAGCAATTTCATTGTTCCAATAAACAAGTACGCGGTCAACCGTATCAAGAAGGTCTTCCGTAAGCGGTTGTTCCGATTCAGGAAGATTAGCGTATCTCGGATCATTCAGCTGAGCAACAAAACGTTCGTCGTCTTTTTCAAGAGCCGGCGGCTTAATGTCAGCGGAACGTCTCCAGATATGTACCTGTTCAGCACCGTATTTTTCAGCAGTTTTTGCCTTGTTCAATCCTTGAAGAGCACCATAATGGCGTTCATTCAAGCGCCATGAATGTTCTACAGGAATCCAAGTAAGGTTGAGTTCGTGGAGCACATTCCATAAGGTGTGGTTTGCTCTTGTGAGCACGGAAGTATAGGCTTGGTCAAATGTGTAGCCGTTTTTCTTCAGAATTTCTCCTGCTTCTGTTGCTTCTTGTTCACCTTTTTCCGTAAGGTCTACGTCAGTCCAACCAGTAAAACGGTTTTCAAGGTTCCAAGCACTTTGACCGTGCCTGATCAATACGAGTTTGATCATTAGTGTGAAACACTCCTCTCAAATTTGCACATTCGATAATTAATGCTTACCCGAATCGTGAACGATGGTGTATCAGTCACGTTTTATGCACGGGCAGCATGCATTAAAAGTATCGACGTGATGAAGCCATTTTACTCAAATCACTCGCGTCAAGCGGCATAGAATGACGAAACAGTGATTTTTCATCAATTAATTATAACATGCTTTTTTATCTTTGACATTTTCATCTTTTAAAACAATGTGAAAGTATTGTTATCAGCCAATGCTCATATTATAATGATCTTACTCAAAAAAAGAGAGAGAAGTCGTGAAAATGAATGGTTTCTTAGGGTCATATAAGAGGAAGGACAGCAAGGAAGGATTTGTGCATGAAGTTGCGGCTGTTTGCGTATTAACGGGAAAAATTCTGCTGCAGAACGGGGCAGAGACATATCGGGTTGAGGATACAATGAATCGAATCGCTAACAGCTTTTCTGTGCATGATGCGCAGAGTTTTGTTACGCCAACCGGAATCATCTTCTCCATTGAAGACCACGATGTCACGCAGCTTGTGAGAATCAAGAATCGAGGAACTAATCTGCGTAAGGTCACGCAAGTAAACACCTTGTCAAGAAGAGTTGCTCATGGCGAAGTCAGTCTGAAGGATCTGCACCGTGATTTAATCCAGATCGATCGTTCTACAGTCATGTATTCGAACAGCTTGCAGATTCTTGCAGCTGCGATTGCCAGCAGCTGTTTTTTACTCATGTTCTTGGGTAAATGGCAAGATTTGCTGCCGGCATTTATCGCAGGCGGTGCTGGTCAAGCCGGAATGATTTATCTGCATCGGCTCGCGAAAGTTAAGTTCTTTTCTGAATTTATGTCATCGATTTTTATCGGAATGATTGCATTAGTCAGTGTAAAGTTGGGATTCGGTGTCGAAATGAATAAAATTATCATCGGTGCTGTGATGCCGCTCGTTCCCGGAGTGCCAATCACAAACGCTGTGAGAGATATCATGGCCGGCGACTTGGTCGCCGGACTATCGAAAAGCGCAGAAGCAGGCCTGACAGCCTTTGCCATTGGCATTGGCGTGACGGCCGCAATTGTGCTCGGTTGAGGTGAGTTCATGCACTTATTTGTCGTCATTACCATTCAATCGATTACTAGTTATCTTGCCACATGTGCGTTTGGTATTATATTCAATATTCCATTTAAACCGCTGATCCATGGTGGTTTGATTGGAATGATTGCTTGGCTGATCTACTTCTTCCTGTTTCACTATAGCGGCAATGATTTTGTTGCCACCTTTGCCGCATCATTTGTCATTGCGCTCATGAGTCAGATCTTTGCACGGCTATGCAAAAATCCGGTCATTCTATATAGTGTATCGGGTATTATTCCACTTGTTCCCGGAGGGCTCACTTATTCGGTAATGAGCCGTGCGGTGGATAACAATTATGATGTTGCTATTTATTTTGCTGAGAAGGTATTTGTTTTGTCCGGAGCGATTGCAATGGGATTGATTTTGGCAGAAGTGTTTTATCAAATTTTCGAAAAAATGAAGCATCATGCATCAAATAAAATGGCAGCTGGACTTTTTCTTTCAAAAAAAGTGAAACATTTCTCGAAATAAACTGTAAATTAATTAGGTAATTTGTTACTATAAATGCAAATGAAACAGACCGAATGAAAGAATTATGTACATCCGGTTATTTTGAGAGGTGAGCGGTTATGAAATTGATCTGTTTTGGCGATAGTGTGACACGGGGTATTACATTTGTACGCGGAAGATTTAAGATCATTCGTGAAAATTATCCTGCATTACTGCAACGCTTCCTTGGCGATGGGGATGAGGTCATCAACAAAGGCGTCTTTAACGACAACTCAGATCTTCTTGTACAAAGACTTGATCATGATGTGCTAGACGAGCATCCGGATCTTGTGCTCATTAATGTAGGCGGAAATGATTGCAATTTTCCTTGGGATCAAGTTGCAAAGCTTCCGGATTCGGAACATGTACCGATTGTTCCGATCGATCGCTATTTGTCCAACATAAAGCTTATGATTGATCGTATTTCGGCGACAGGAGCTCTGCCCGTAATCTTAAGTTTGCTGCCGCTTGATCCTGCCAGATATTATCAGTCGCTGATGAGTCACTACAGTCACTCGATTGGTCATTGGATCGGTATGTGCGGCGGTATTGAGCATTGGCACGGGATGTACAATCGCGCACTCAAAGATCTGTGTAAAAAGAGTGGTGCAACGCTTATTGATGTCCGTTCCGCGTTTAAACTGAAAGGCGATTTGAAGGCGTTGATTAATGAAGACGGCTTGCATCCGACAGCCCAGGGATATAAAGCGTTAGCTGAGATTGTGTCTGGGTTCGTGCCTGAACTCAGAAAAAGTGTCACGGAAATGCATGCTGTGTAACAAAAGTACTAAAAAATGAGTAAGTAAAGCCAAAAGGCTTTTCTTACTCATTTTTTTCTTTTATCGCTGCTTTTAAGGCATCTGCAAGACTGTTTCCGATCGGGTCACTGTTGTTATTCAGTTTATTGAGCAGCCTCCGAGTTTCTTTTTTATCCGCTTTTTTCTTAATTTGATCTGCCTTTTCAATGATTCCACAAGTGCGGCACTGAAAATACAATCCCGCTTTTCCTTTATGCATTTCCATCTTTTTATGGCAGGTCGGACAGCGCTTATTCGATAATTTCGGATCTTTACGCTTTCGTAGTCCACAGGCACGATTAATGCAAACAAGAACCCGTCCGCCATCACGGTCTCTAACTTCTTTCATTGGCGAGCCGCATTCCGGACATTTAGATCCGGTTAAATTCTGAATTTTATAGTCTTGCTGACTGTTTCTGACTTCGCGCACCAGTTCTAAGGTGCGTTTGCGAATTTCTGCCATAAACTGATTCGCATTCCCACTGCCTTTTGCGATATTTTCTAATTGCCGTTCCCATTCTGCAGTAAGCTTTGGAGATTTCAGATCCGTGCTTACAAGGTCAATCAATTGTTTGCCTTTGCCGGTAGGGCGCAAACGCCCATTTACACGCTCAACAGATTCGGCGAGCAGTATTTTCTCAATAATATCTGCTCGGGTGGCTGGTGTTCCTAAACCAAATGTCTCCATTTTTGTTAATAAGTCAGCTTCTGAGAAACGTGCAGGCGGCTCTGTCATTTTTTCATCCAGCAGAACCTGATGTACTGGCAATTTTTGCCCTTTTGTCACATTAAGGCTGTCCTCACTCACTTGTTTGCCGGATGATTCGTTCAAACGTTTAAATCCCAAATCCAGTTCTTTTGTTTCTTTCAATACGAACGTTTCCCCATTAATTTCTAACTCCGCACGCATGCTCTGGAATGTGTACTCAGGGTAGAAGAGGGCTAAAAATCTTCGAACGATTAAATCGTACAGTCGACGTTCATCATCGGACAAATCATGAATATAGACAGGTTCTTCCGTTGGAATCAAGGCGTGGTGATCACTAACCTTTAAGTCATTATATACATAAGCAGCTTTTACCTTGCCATTTTGCTTGTGCAGAATCGCACGAACTTCATCACCGTAGACGGAAGAAATGGCGCGAAGCCGCTCGGGCATCGTCGCAGCAATATCCTTGGTGAGGTAACGCGAATCCGTACGCGGGTACGTAACAATTTTATAACGCTCATAAAGGTTCTGAAGAACATTGAGTGTTTTTTTTGCTGAGAAGCCAAGCTTTCTATTCGCATCACGTTGCAGTTCGGTCAAATCATAGGGAAGCGGCTGCTTCTCCCGCTTTTCTTTAATGACGACACTGCGAACCACAGCTTGATGGCCAGACACCTTGTTCTTCAACGCAGCGGCTTCATCTCTTGTTGCAATGCGTGTTCGATCACCGTTTTTCCAAGAAGCGGTACCGCCATTTAAATCAACAGAAAGATTCCAGTAGGGCTTGGGCTGGAAGGATTGAATGGTTTGTTCACGTTCTAAAATCATGGCAAGCGTCGGTGTTTGTACACGTCCGGCAGAGAGCGAATCATTGTATTTTGTCGTAAGGGCCCGTGAAATGTTGAGCCCAATCAGCCAGTCTGCTTCTGAGCGGCAAACAGCAGATTGAAACAGGTCGTCATATTCTTTCGAAGGTTTAAGTTGTTTGAAGCCGGTACGAATGGCTTTGTCAGTTTGCGATGAAATCCAAAGTCTTTTGACTGGCTTGCGCCAATTGATTTTTTCAAGGATCCACCGCGCCACTAGTTCACCTTCGCGTCCCGCATCAGTCGCGATAATCAATTCACTGATATCCGATCGCTTAGCTAGCTTGGCAATCGCTTGAAATTGTGCACGCGTTTGTTTAATCGGCTTAGTTTCCATCTGTTTTGGAATAATCGGGAGATCTTCAAGCCGCCAGGTTTTGTATTTATTATCGTACTCTTCAGGCATTTTTAATTCGATAAGATGACCAAGTGCCCAGGTAACAATATAGCGTTCTCCTTCAATGAAGCTGCGGTTCGTCTTCTTGCAGTCCAGAACACGCGCAATTTCACGAGCAACGCTGGGTTTTTCAGCTAAAACGAGTGATTTTGACATATACGGAAATTCCTTTCTCTTATAAAACCTATTGACTGATACAGCCTATTATAACGGAATACACGCATAATTTCAGGTTCTTGAAAAAAGATCAGTAAAGGTCAAAAACATTTGACCTTTACTGACCAAACGGTTATAATACAGTTGTAAGGGTTAGAAGAGATGAAATTCAAACCCCGAATTAAAAAATCAAACACGTTTAAAAGGAGCGAGCAGTCATGTAATTTCATAGTTCTTAGACATTACGTGTCAAAGCAACGTGAAAAGACAGACGTAACTTTTGGACAGCCTTAAATTAATGAGGAGGAATTTATGATGGCAAATCTTTATCCAACGAAAAAAGACCGTGACGGATTCTTTGATTTCTTGCCTTCCTGGTTTGATGAATGGGGGCACAACTTCTTTCACAATAGTGGATTGCAGACATTCGCTGCAGATGTTCAAGAACGTGATGATGCTTACAGTGTAAAACTGGATCTGCCTGGCTTCAGTAAAGACAGTATCCATCTTGATTTTGATCGCGGTGTTCTGACTGTTGATGCAACACGTGATCAGCAAACAAGTGAAAAAGCAGAAGACGGCAGCTTCATTAGAAAAGAGCGTGCGTCCGGTTCTTATACACGTCATTTTATGTTTGACAACGTTAAAGAGGATGGAATTAAAGCCGCGTTTAAGGACGGAGTGCTTCAAATTACCTTGCCTAAAAAGGAAGAAAGCAAACGTGATCGTAAGGAAATTACTATAAATTAAATGAATATCAGCTCTAAATGAGTGAGAAGCTGACAAAACTAGAATGTTAGAAATTTGAACAATAAAACGAAAAAGGATGTCTCTAAGTTAAGAAATTAACTTTTCATGAGACATCCTTTTTTATACATATAGTTTTCAGGTTTACTTTAATTATGTTTTGCCGGTAACATGTCGGTTGAATGATCCGCCAAGAATTGACCATTATTTAACAGAGCAATTATAATAAATACTTTAAATTGATGGTTTACTTCATTTGGAAAAAATTATATAATTGCTACATTGATTCAAATAGGGAAGGAGGTGAGCGTCATGAAGAATACTCAGAAGATGGTAAATGGAGTTAAGTATTCATTTGTACATTCTGTTGTTGATTTTGTGACACTTACCTCTTTCCTTCGGTATTGTTGACATAATAATCGGTATTTTTTACGGTTTTTGTCTATGAAGCCACAGGAGAAAGGAACTCTGTTCTCTTGTGGCTTTTTTGTGTTTTTAAAGATAAGGTTGTTTGACGAGGGGGTTGTCTGGTGCGTATTTTTATTGATTTATGGTGGTTTTTTAAGCAAGAACGATTGAAATATTCTTTTGGTGTCATCTTTCTCATGCTTTCAAGTTTTTTATCGATGATTCCTCCTTATGTTGTCGGTATTTTAGTTGACGATATCAGAACAAGAAGTTTAACTCCGTTAACTTTAGGAAAATGGATTGCATTTCTAGTAATCATTGGGATCATTTATTATTTTACAGGCTATATTTGGCGCCAATTAATTTTTGGATCGTCCATTATTTTAGCGAATCAGTTAAGAAATGATTTATATAAACACTTCACGAAACTGTCACCCAACTTTTTTCAAAAAAGACGGATCGGCGACTTAATGGCGCATGCGACCAATGATATTAATGCAGTTCAAGGTGCTGCTGGTGAAGGTATTCTCACTTTATTTGATTCAATAACACTCGGCGGCATGGTTATCGTGACCATGTCCGTGTTTATCAGCTGGAAACTGACTTTAATTACGCTGCTGCCTATGCCAATTATGGTTATACTCACCATGTATTATGGATCACTATTGCATAAACGTTTTGGAAAAGCACAAGCCGCTTTTTCCGATCTCAATGATAAAGTGCAGGAAAACGTATCCGGCGTTCGAGTGATCAAGGCGTTTGGTGAAGAAGACGCACAGATCACTATGTTTCGAAAGGCATCACAAGATGTGGTCAATAAAAATATTGCGGTTGCAAAAGTAGACTCATTGTTTGATCCAACCATAACGTTCATCGTTGCCTTTTGTTATTTTCTTGCACTCATCTTCGGATCAGTTTATGTGGTTGGCGGGTCAATGACGCTTGGCGGATTAACAAGTTTTACTCTGTATCTCGGTCAGCTTGTTTGGCCAATGCTCGCATTCGGTTTTCTATTCAATATTGTCGAACGTGGCAGTGCTTCCTATGATCGGATTCGGCGGCTATTAGCAATAAAACCGGAAATTACAGATCAGAAGGGTGCTTCTGATCAAGTGCCGAGCGGATCGATTGATTTTTCAATACGGAGTTTCCGCTATCCGGGAAGTGATTCTGATGCGTTGACTGATATCCGTTTTCAAGTTAACCAAGGACAAACATTAGGTATTGTGGGGAAAACGGGTGCAGGAAAAACCACATTGCTGCGGTTGCTTCTGCGTGAATTTGACATCAAGGATGGTCAGATAAGTATAGGCGGAACCGCAATACAGGCAGTCACACTTGATGCGCTTCGAAGTGCCATTGGCTATGTCCCACAGGATCATATCTTATTTTCAGCAACCATTGCTGAGAATATTGCGTTTGCAAAACCGGAAGCATCCCAAGAAGAAGTTGAACGCGTTGCTAAGTTAGCAAGTATTCATGAAGATATTCTTCATTTTAAAGAAGGGTACGAGACGGTTGTCGGGGAACGAGGCGTTACATTATCAGGGGGGCAGAAACAACGTATTTCAATTGCCCGGGCGCTGCTTGCCGATCCTGAACTGTTGATTTTCGATGATTCGCTTTCTGCAGTTGATGCTCGTACTGAGGTTTCCATACTTCATGCGCTCAAACATGAACGTCGAAATAAAACAACGCTGATATCTGCACATCGTTTAAGTGCAGTTGAACACGCCGACCTCATCATTGTCATGGGCGATGGCAAAATTATCGAACGGGGAACGCATGAAGATCTTATTCAAGCAGAAGGATGGTACGCGGAGATGTACGCGCACCAACAACTTGAATCGCTTGTTTCGGAAGGAGGCACAAAGGCGTGAACGAGGAACAGAATCTCGCGCAGCTCTCAGGACGTCGAGTTATGAGACGGCTGCTGTCTTATCTTAAATACTTTAAGAAAAAAGTAATCATTACATTCATTGTGTTATTGATTGCTACCGGCGCGGATGTTCTTGGACCGATCGTGATGAAGGTGTTTATTGATGATTATCTGACACCGCGTGTATTTCCGGTTCAGCCGCTGATTTTGCTTGGCGCTTTATTCATCGGTTTGTATGCAATTTCTGCTTTATTTAATTATTATCAAGTCATATCGTTTCAGAAAATTGCACTGAACATTATCCAAATCATGCGGGTAGAAGTGTTTTCTAAGGTACAGCATCTCGGTTTACGCTTTTTTGACCAGACGCCGGGAGGAAGTCTGGTGTCTCGAATCACAAATGATACCGAAACCATCAAGGATCTGTATGTCACGGTATTGTCGACAATTGTGAACAGCACAATTATGATGATCGGTATTTTCGCGGGCATGTTTTTCCTTGATTCTCGTCTGGCACTTATTTGTTTCATTCTGATGCCTTTTCTTCTGGTTCTGATGTGGGTGTATCGTACATTGAGCTCGAAAGTATACCGGGTTACACGAGTGAAACTCAGCCAGCTAAATGCGAAACTGAACGAGTCGCTGCAAGGAATGTCAATGATTCAGGCAATGCGGCAACAGAAACGGTTGAGGCGGGAATTTGGCAAAATCAATAATGATCATAAAAAGGCACTGCTAAAAAGTGTACGGTTAAACAGTCTCATGCTCCGTTCGGCCGTTTACTCTGTTTACCTCATTGGTTTAATGATGATCTTGAGCTTTTTTGGTATCCAGTCATTTGACAATGCAGTCAAAATTGGTGTTTTGTATGCGTTTATCAATTATCTTGACCGATTTTTTGATCCGATCAACCAAATTATGCAGCAGTTGACCATCTTCCAGCAGGCGATGGTTTCCGCTGAACGGGTATTCGGGTTGCTTGATGATCAGCGCATGGCACCTGTTCAGCAGGGCGATGTGAATCCGGCAGTACAGGAAGGACGAGTGGAATTTCGCAATGTCACGTTCGCTTACGATGGCAAGAACCCGGTTTTGAAGAATATTTCTTTCACAGCAAATCCGGGCGAAACCATTGCGCTTGTTGGTCATACAGGGAGCGGAAAGAGTTCGATTATTAATCTGCTCATGCGTTTCTATCCGATTGAACAAGGCACTGTCTTCATTGACGGACAGCCGCTAACCGCATTTTCTGATGGCGAACTACGAAAACGTATCGGTCTGGTTCTCCAAGACTCCTTTATGTTTGTGGGCGATGTAGCTGATAATATTCGACTGAGTCACGAGAAGCTAACTGATGAACAGGTAAGGAAAGCGGCAGAATTTGTCCAGGCGGATCACTTCATAACGAAGCTACCGAAACAATACCATGAGCCAGTTGGGGAGCGCGGAGCGACCTTCTCAAGCGGTCAGAGGCAGTTGCTGTCCTTCGCTCGAACGATGGCTCAAGACCCGAAAATACTTGTCCTTGATGAAGCGACAGCGAGCGTAGACACAGAGACAGAGGAAGCAATTCAAACAGCCTTGTCTAAAATGAGAAAGGGCAGAACGACAATTGCGATTGCCCATCGACTGTCAACAATTCAGGACGCTGATCAAATCTTGGTGCTCCATAGAGGCGAAATTGTTGAACGCGGAACACATCAAGAACTGCTTCAAAAAGGTGGTCTGTACTTTAATATGTACCAATTACAGCATGGAAAAGGCGCAGGTGAAGTGTCTTCAGCACAGTGAAAAAACGATTTTTATTTAATGATCATTAATGAGGAGTCCTTTAATATCGGGCTTCTTTTTTCATATTCAACCAAGCAGCATGCCTATTGTTTCGAAAGTGTGGAAAGATGACATATAATAATAGATGTAGCTGGAGTGTCCGAGAAATGGATTTAGAGGTGATTTTTAATCATGGAAAAACAAATTGTTTCAATTAAAATTCCGCTTACTCCAGGTGGCGGCATTACCTTAAAACGTGCGATCAGGCTGTTTGAGACCATAAGAAAGTGCCGTTGCAAAGCATACTTTTCGAACAATGGCTCAACTTTCCCGATGAAAAATTTACCACAAACGATGACCTATCTTTCGTCCGTGCAAAAAAAAGAGATTTTACTTGTACTTGAAGGCGAGGATGCACAATCGTTGCATCAGAAAATCATGGATACTATTCAGCTTGCTCGAGAGAATGCGCGAGTAAATCCTGGCTTGTATCGACATGGCTAAGTTATGATAAACCGTCTGAAGTTAATTGATAAATAAATGGTGTATCAAAGAGGAGCAGGACGACAAAACCTTGATCGTCCTGCTCCTCTTTGTAAGCAAAAAACCAAAGACCATGCATCTCGCGTGTTGGCCAAGCATACTATTGAATCAAGATCATTGATTCGGACATATGAGGAGCGAGGGTTATGTTTAGGCGTATTACCGCTTGTGTAGCAGGTATACTAGGAACAATCTTGACGGTGATCCAATTTATTTTTGGAGGATTTTCATATATAGCGGCCCACTTCGACAGCGGAATGATTGATGAATTGCGGCTGAATACCGATCAAATAACTTCCGCGGGTGCCATTTACAGTTTAAACGCATTCAGCATTCATGCCTTTTTCGCAGGTTTATTATGTTCTATCATTTCAGGTACAGCCTTATACTTTTTTATTAAAAAACGCTGGCACACAATTCCAGGCCTATGTTTTCTCATTTCAGGAAGTTTGAACAGCTTAATACTCTTTGGTACAGGGCTTCCGGCCGGTATCATTCTTGTCATTACAGGAATTGCTGCCATGGCAGGCAAGTCAGACAGTATTACACCAAAGCCGCCGATTGTTCAAAAGAAAGAAATGTCGGACTGAGTTTCGAAAAATAACGTTAAATGCTTGCAACTATTCACGCGAGCGAGATCTTTGTTCACGTTCAGTTTGATTTTTGTCATCTCTGTGTGTATCAGGCTGTTCTTGATTATTTTGTGACGGAACAACCATTAGAGAGCGCGTTGTTGCCAGTTCTACCCCTTCGTTTTGCAGAATCTCTAATATTGCATACGTATATTTTTCCTTCTCCTTCAGCCATTCCTCTGCATCGATCGACTTGATATAGAAATCAACGAGCAGATTCATGCTGCTTGACGTAATTTTATCGAGATAAATCAGTTTGCGATCTTCATACACCTCAGAATCGTTTAGCAGCATTTGTCTGATTTGTCCAAGGCATCGCTTAATTTGTTCATTCGTTGTTTCAAGATCGAGCGGTAAATTAAATGATATCCGCCGTTTATCCATTTTAGACAAATTGGTAATCGGTGAATTAGCAAGTGTAGAATTTGGAACCGTGACAATTGCCTGATCCATTGTTCGAATTCGGGTTGATCTGAAATTAATATCTTCAACAAATCCTTCGATTGAACCCATTTGAATTAAATCGCCGATTGTGAATGGGGCATCGGTGATGATCACAAATCCTCCGAATAAATTGCTTAATGTATCTTTTGCTGCCATGGCGATCGCGAGTCCACCGATTCCAAGGCCGGTGATCAACCCGGTTACATGATAATTCCACTGATCAAGAATCATTACAATCGTGAAGACAACGACAATGAATTTCATGATTTTGGCAAGAAATGGAATGACAATTGTATTGAACTGAAGATCATAGCGATCTCCCATATGATGGAAGAAGATCCCAATCGCATCTGAAAAAATGAAAAAGCCCCAGCCAATCGAAAAGATTGCCGATGACTTAAAAAGCAGTGTAGCAATGGATTTCCATTGATGCGGCATCGGCAAGTACATAAGTGCCAAATAAATACCAGCAAAGAAAAGAATAAAAGCAACGGGCCTGCGGAATGCGCCGATCAGTGCATCGTCAACGGGGGTTTTGCTCAATTTTGAGAGCCGCGTAACGAGTTTAAGAAAATATTTAGAAAAAAGCTCGCGGGCAAAGAAGAAGACAAGAAAAATCCCTATTGAAATGAGCCCGTCCAGCCATGTTATTTTAAGTATCCAGTTCAGTTGTTCCACTTTATTCACTCCGAAAATCTTTTTTATTTCTATCATAGCATGGAATTTATCATCTACGTTCATTCAAAATTAAGAAATGACGAAAAAATGTGACCAAGTTTATACAGCATGTTCTAAAAGATTATTGAGGGGATTGTATCAATCGAAAAGCCATAACATGATGTTCATTATAAAAATATGGTACCATATATGTACTGTTAAATGTGTACTGGAGCGTGATGAAATGAATCTGATGCTTGACGATAAATTAAACCTGCTCGAAAAAAATATGGATTTACTGACAAAACAGTTAAAAATGACTTCGGCGAATACGCGGCTAATCCTCGCATCGATTTATACGGCTTCAGGTGTTCGTTTTGATACGGCGGCATTTTACCGTGTCGATGAACAAATGAAAGGTGCGACCGGGTGGTTCACCGTGCTTAGTCGTGAAATTCGTTATTGTATTAATGCCATGCTCATTCAAAAACAAGCAGAACCTGATTTTGTTCGGGTAATTTATGGCTATCTCGTTAAAGCAGGATTTACTCGTCAGCAACAGACTTACATAGCGGCAGCCATACTTGCCGGAATGGATCCCTCCAAGGCGTTTCAAATTTCGGAAAAGGCTTTTTCATTGTACAAATTATTAAAGAAAAAGCATCCGTTCTTAACAAATAAAAATGATGTATCACTTATTGTGCTTCTTGCCCAGCTTGAAGAGGACACGAATGAACTTGTTGAAAAAGAGGAACGGATTTATACCCATTTGAATGAGAATGGATTTAGAAAATGCGATGACCTCCAGACGCTCGCTTGTCTCCTTGCCTATATTTCTGAGGGAAGCAGCTTAAGACTCGCTCGGAAAGCTGCACAAATCAAGTCGGCAATGGAAGATCAAGGCATGCGTCTTAGAGCCAGCTGTTTTCCGATGTATGGTGTGCTTGCTTTGCTTGCCAATGAAAACGAAGCAGCTGGACAAGTGATTGAATTCTATCAACAAATAAGAAACAAGAAGCTTACTCTGTTTGTCGGCAAAGATCTTTACTTTCAAACAGCGGCTAGTCTATTTGTAAATGAAGTGTTGAACGGTGAGGAAAAACAAAAATCAATTGATCCAAGTTTGCTTGTCATGACCGAGATGGTGATTCGTGCTCAACAAGCGGCTAGCGCCGCAGCTATTGCCGCATCTACAAGTGCAGCCGCCGCATCAAACAGCGGAAATTAATTATAAAAATGTCTGGAGTACTTGAGAAACGCCAATGGCATCTTTGCTGTTTCTTGGGGAGACTATTTAATTCCTCAATATCGTATTATTTGTACCTATCTTGAAACAAGAGTAAAATAATCGTTAGAAAAGAAAGTACATGCAAGTTGCTGTCACTGTTTTTATAAAGTCATGATGAATGAAACCTTTTTAAAATCTGAACGTAGATAGGTCATGCAAGAATAAGGAGTGACTTTTTTTATGGCCCAAAATTATGACCTGGTCCTATTAGGTGGTGGAACAGGCGGCTATGTTGCGGCGATCCGCGCCAGCCAGCTTGGATTAAAAACCGCCATTGTCGAAAAAGATGCACTTGGCGGCACATGCCTCCATAAAGGATGCATCCCGACGAAGGCGCTGCTCAGAAGCGCTGAAGTGTACGATGAAATCAAGAAAAGCAGTTCATTCGGTATTGATGTTTCTGAAGTTGCACTCCGTTTCGAAAAAATTCAAGAACGAAAGCAAGCAATTGTAGAAAAGCTGCACCACGGCATTCAGCATTTGATGAAAAAGGGGAAAATTGATGTCTATAACGGACTGGGGCGGATGCTTGGACCCTCGATTTTTTCACCACTTCCCGGTTCAATATCTGTTGAATTTGCCGATGGAAAGGAAAATGAAATTTTAACGTCGAAAAATGTAATTATTGCAACGGGATCAAGGCCCCGCTCATTAAAAGGACTAGACATTGACGGAAAACAAATACTGACATCGGATGAAGCGTTGCAGCTGCAGGCATGTCCAGCCTCAATCTTGATAGTCGGCGGCGGGGTCATCGGAGTTGAGTGGGCTTCAATGCTGGCAGACTTCGGCGCAGAGGTGACGATCGTTGAGTACAGCGACCGAATCATTCCTACAGAAGACAAAACACTTTCAATCACGCTTGCACGAGGCTTGAAGAAGCGTGGCATTAAGGTTGTGACTGCAGCAAAGGTACTTCCTGAAACATTGAAGAAAACGGATAGAGTAACAATCAGTGCAGAAATTGGCGACCAACTCGAAACCTTTACAGCTGAGAAAATGCTCGTGTCTGTAGGCAGGATGCCAAATACCGAGGATATTGGTCTAGCGAATACATCAATTGAAACGGATCATGGTTATATTAAGACAAATGCCTTCGGCCAAACGAAGGAATCGCATATCTATGCCATCGGTGATGTGATCGGCGGACTGCAGCTTGCACACGTTGCTTCACATGAGGGTATAAAGGCTGTTGAACATTTAGCAGGACTTTCAGTTGAGCCGCTTCATCCGGAACTTGTACCGCGTTGCATTTACACGCATCCGGAAATTGCTTCGATCGGATTGACAGAGGCACAAGCGAAGAAGGAACACGTTGTCAAGGTTGGAAAGGTACCGTTCGGAGCAATTGGAAAAGCGCTTGTTTACGGTGAATCCGATGGCTTTGCAAAAATTATTGCCGACAAAACGACTAATGATCTTTTAGGTATTCATATTTACGGGCCGCATGCGACGGACTTGATCGGAGAAGCTGCTGTAGCAAAATTACTTGATGCGACACCATGGGAATTATCAGAAGCGATCCATCCGCACCCAACATTAACAGAAGTGATCGGAGAAGCCGCATTAGCGGTAGACGGGAGGGCGATTCATATATGATTAAAGCAAAAAGTGGAGATACGTTAGTGAAAAACCGTCATCAAAATTTAGGACTATCCGATGAAGTTGTTTTGTCAATGTATGAGAGTATGCTGAAAGCAAGAAGAGTGGACGAACGGCTTTGGCTGCTTAATCGAGCCGGGAAGATTCCGTTTGTTGTGTCATGCCAAGGACAGGAAGCGGCCCAGGTTGGCGCTGCATTCGGCTTGAACCGTGAGAAGGATTATGTTGCACCGTATTATCGTGATTTTGGTTTTGTTTTTGCTTGGGGAATGACGGTCAAAGAAATGATGCTCAATAACTTTGCCAAAGCAGAAGATCCGAGTTCTGCAGGACGCCAGATGCCGGGTCATTTCAGCTATCGAAAGCTGCGGATGCTCAGTCATTCGTCACCGGTGACAACTCAGAATCCTCACGCAGTCGGAATAGCACTCGCGGCTAAAATTAAAGGAGACGATCTTGTCAGCTTTGTTGATTTTGGTGAAGGCTCATCAAACCAAGGTGATTTTCATGAAGCAGCTAATTTTGCGGCCGTTCATAAACTGCCGGTTATTTTCATGTGTGAAAATAATCAATATGCGATTTCTGTGGGGTTAAAGCATCAATTGGCATGTGCTCATGTCTCTGATCGCGCGGTCGGTTATGGCATGTTTGGAAAGTCGTTTGATGGCAATGACCCGCTCGCTGCATACGCGGCGGTCAAAGAAGCAGCTGATCGCGCTCACCGTGGAGAAGGACCGACTCTGCTTGAAGCAAACTGCTATCGTTTAATGCCGCATACCAGTGATGATAATGACATGACCTATCGGACGAAGCAAGAAGTTGATGAAGCAAAGAAACATGACGGTGTTCTTACTTTTGCCGCTTATTTGCGATCTGTCGGTGTCCTTACAGAAGAACGAGAAAAACAAATGGAAGATCAGGTACGCAAGGAAATTGACGAAGCGACTGATTATGCAGAAAATGCGCCGTTCGCTGATCCTGATTCTGTTTTGCGGTACGTATATGAGGAAAAGAACTGAAGGGAAGAGAGCATATGCCTGTACTTTCGTATATTGAAGCCGTGACTCAGGCGTTAGATGAAGAAATGAGTCGAGATGAAAATGTGTTCGTTCTTGGTGAGGACGTTGGAAAACGCGGCGGAGTGTTCCAAGCTACGAAGGGTTTATATGACAAATATGGAGAGAATCGCGTGATCGATACACCGCTTGCCGAATCAGCAATTGCCGGGGTCGGAATCGGAGCAGCAATGTATGGTATGCGTCCTGTTGCTGAAATGCAGTTTTCCGACTTTATGCTCCCGGCAGCGAATCAAATCATTTCCGAAGCGGCGAAAACGCGCTATCGTTCAAACAATGATTGGTCTGTTCCGATGACGATTCGTGCTCCATTTGGCGGCGGTGTGCATGGCGGTCTTTATCATTCACAATCAATGGAAGCGATTTTTGCCAATGTTCCGGGACTTAAAATTGTGATTCCGTCAACACCTTATGATGTCAAAGGACTCCTGAAGGCATCGATTCGTGATAATGATCCGGTGATCTTCTTTGAACATAAACGTGCATATCGGCTGATTAAAGGCGAGGTTCCGGTTGATGATTATACGATTCCGCTTGGTAAGGCAGATGTAAAACGCGACGGTACCGATGTCACGGTGATCACCTATGGCCTGATGGTGCATTATGCAATGCAGGCTGCTGATAAGCTTGCTGTTGAAGGTATTTCAACACATATCCTGGATCTTCGTACTGTCTATCCTTTGGATAAGGAAGCAATCATTGATGCAGCGCGAAAAACCGGTAAAGTATTGCTTCTTACTGAAGACACAAAGGAAGGCAGTGTGATCAGCGAGGCAGCGGCAATTATTGCTGAAAACTGCTTGTTCGACTTAGATGCGCCGATCAGACGACTGGCTGCCCCAGATGCACCGGCCATGCCTTATGCCGGACCTTTGGAACAAGCATTTATGGTTAAACCTGAACAAGTGGAAAATGAAATCCGAGATTTAGCTGAATTTTAACAGGATGGGGGCAGCAGAATGAGTGTCGAACAAATGGCGATGCCTCAGTTAGGAGAAAGTGTGACTGAAGGTACGATTAGCCAATGGCTGATTTCAGTCGGAGATACGGTAAACAAGTATGATCCGATTGCAGAAGTAACAACAGACAAAGTCAATGCGGAAATTCCATCAAGTTTTTCCGGGAAAATTACGGAGCTTCTTGTGGGTGAAGGAGATACATTGCCCGTTGGCGAGCCAATTTGTACCATCGAAGTCGAAGGAGCAGAACCGGCCGTTGAAAAGCTGGTCAAGAATACGGCAGGAAAAGCTGCTCAAAAAGAGGAACAACAGGATACATCAATGAAGAGACGTTATTCACCTGCTGTTTTGAGACTCGCTCAGGAACATGATCTGGATTTGGATCAGATAGCCGGAACGGGCAGAAGCGGACGAATTACACGTAAGGATGTTGAACTCTATATCGCATCCGTCCCTGAAGAACACACAAGTGAATCTCCATCTGATATGCATGTTCCTCAGCCGTCTGCAGCAGGGTGTTTTTCCGAAGCAGTCGCTAAGGAAGCTGCAAAACCTGCAGTTCATGCTCCAAAAACTTTTGAAAACGAAGCGGGAGATCATGTTGTCGCTTTGACAGGCGTTCGCCGAGCAATTGCATCGAACATGCTTCGAAGCAAGCACGAAATTCCGCATGCATGGACGATGATTGAAGTGGATGTTACGAATTTGGTGAACTACCGAAATCAGATCAAAGGTGCTTTTCTTAAGAAAGAGGGTCATAAATTGACCTATCTGCCCTTTTTTATCAAAGCAATCGTCGCTGCACTGAAAGAATTCCCACGCATTAACAGTACATGGGCCGGCGACAAGATTATAGAAAAAAAGGCAGTAAATATTTCACTTGCCGTTGCAGCAGATGAGGCGCTCTATGTGCCTGTGATTAAGAATGCCGATGAAAAAAGTATTAAAGGCCTTGCATTTGCGGTAGATGAACTTGCTGCTAATGTTCGTGAAAATCGATTATCTCCTGATGACATGCAAGGAGGAACATTTACGGTCAATAATACGGGATCATTTGGTTCAATTCAGTCACAGCCGATTATTAATTATCCGCAGGCAGCGATTCTCTCGATTGAATCCATCGTCAAACGACCGGTTGTTGTCAATAACATGATCGCGATCCGAGACATGGTCAATCTCTGTATTTCCATCGATCATCGCGTACTGGATGGACTGATTACCGGCCGTTTCCTTGCACGAGTGAAAGAATTGCTGGAAAATATTAACCCAGAGAACACACCTATATATTGATAATTAAAATAAATATGTATTGAAAATCCCCTTGTCTTTGTTTCGGAACAAAGACAAGGGGATTTTACTTATTTTATTTTTTTATTTGCTTTTGTAGTTTGATAAATGTTTTCTGGTAATCTCGGCTGAGTGTCATCAACTGTTTGAAAAAAAGTTCCTGATAGGGCTTTAGTTCATCACACGCACTTCGTTCACATGCTTTGTGAATAATTTCATTTTCACGCTCCGTATCAAGTACGCAGCAATTATGATCTATTTTATATTGAGCAACGGATCGTGCAATCATCATACGCCGATTAAGGAGACAGCTTAACTGTTCGTCGATTTTATCAATTTCCTGGCGAAGTCTTTGCATATCGGTCATAGCCAGTGCTCCAATCCTCTGTTTTGAATCATTGTGTCGAGTAAGGCAAAGGCAGTTGCCGCTTCGACAACTGGGACCGCACGCGGGACAATGCATGGATCATGTCTGCCTTTGATGTTCAATTCGGTTTGTTCCCCGTTGTCCATGTTAATTGATTGTTGCGGTTTGGCAATCGAAGCGGTGGGTTTCACCGCTACATTCAGCAATAAAGGCATACCGCTCGTAATGCCGCCTAATATTCCTCCGTTGTGATTACTGCTTGTAACAAGTTTACCGTCCTTGTTCATCTTCTCGTATGGATCATTTGCTTCACTGCCACGCAGGTTGCTGATTCCGAAACCGTCTCCGAAAGAGACACCCTTCACTGCGGGAATGGCAAACAGAATTGAGGAAAGTACACTTTCCAGTGCATCAAAGATCGGTGAGCCGATACCTGCGGGGACTCCGCTTGCTGCTGCTTCAATTACACCGCCGACAGAATCACAATCCATTCGAGCCTTTTCAATCAGTGCTTTCATTTTCTCTCCTGAAGAATCATTAATGACTGGAAACTGTTTTTTCGCCACTTCCTTCATCAACTCGCTTGAAGGATGAATCGGATCAAAAGGAGAGTCATTTATTTTGCCAATTGAACGAATATGAGCACCGATATGAATTCCTTGATTTTCCAACAACTGACGAGCAATAGATCCCGCAAAGACCAAAGGGGCAGTCAGTCGACCGGAAAAATGACCGCCGCCTCGATAATCTTGGAAGCCGTGATAGCGTACGTTTCCTGTATAATCTGCATGACTTGGACGCGGAATAATATTTAATTCCGCGTACGCTTTAGACTTTTGGTCATGATTGCGAATGAGAAAGGCGAGCGGGGTACCTGTTGTCCGACCCTGAAACATACCACTGAGTATTTCCCAAGTGTCCGTTTCATGTCGCTGTGTTGACCACCGATGAAGGCCCGGTGCACGGCGCTTCATATGGAAATTTACTTGATCAAAATCAATTGATATTCCAGAGGGGAGGCCATCAATCACACCGCCGATAGCAGGTCCGTGTGATTCACCGAAAATAGTTAATTTCATTAGATTTCCCCAACAACTACTCATTACAGCACCCTCCAATTGTTTGAAATACGTGATAAAAATCCGGCCATGATTTTGCGACGGCATGTGCTTCTTGCAAATGAATCCGACCGTGTACGATCACTGAAAGAGATGTAAGAAGCATGGCAAGTCGATGATCGTTGTGAGATGAAACGGATCCTCCCCGAAGGAAGGGAACACCGCGAATAATCATACCGTCTTCAGTCTCCGTGACATCTGCTCCCAACGAATTCAATGCATTTGCTACACTAGTGATTCGATCCGATTCTTTGTCGCGAAGACGTTTTCCGCCTTTTATGACACTTTTTCCATCGGCTAATGCCATAGCTCCTGCTATTACTGGTGCAAGATCAGGACATTGTGCGACGTCCACTGTTGTTGCTGTTAATTTTGATTTCTCAGCAATTAATTCATCGTCGTTCCAATAAATCTGTCCATTCATTGACGTGAGGATCGACTTAATGGCGCGGTCCCCTTGCTTACTGTCCCGGTTTAAGCCGCGTATGGTAATCCGACCGCCAAGCACGCCCATTAGCAGAAGAAAAGCAGCCTGAGACCAGTCTCCTTCAATAGTATAGGTGTTCGATCGGTAGGGTTCTGAATTTATTAAAAAGGAACGTCCGTCTTCTTTAATTGCTATGCCGAATTGACTGAGTACATCCCGAGTGATGGTCACATACCCGCTTGATTCCAATGAGTCGGTAATACGAATTACTGATGGGTGATCAAGTAAGGGAAGTGCGAACATTAATCCCGAAATAAGCTGAGAACTGACACTTCCTGAGATGGGAAAGTCGCCTGGATGCAATGCTCCTTTTAAATGTATTGGAAACTGCTTGGGTATCTGCTGCCATCGTATTTTTTTCTCAGCGAAGAGCGATTGATAGGGCGTCAGTGAACGTTGTGCTAATCGATCGCTGCCTGTAACAAGTGCTTCTCCGCATAACGCAAGCGCTACAGGAAGAACAAAGCGTAACGTTGATCCTGATTCATGACAATCAATTGTGGGAACCGTGCCATTAAATTGAGATGAAATTCCGGTAATTGTCAGTGAAGTTCTTTCCTTATACAAAGGGGGGGAACTGATTCGTGCCCCAAAAGCCTGCATTGCATTTATAGTAGCCGTAATATCTTCGGATAGTCCGACATTTTGAATCAAACTTGTGCCTTGAGCCAGTGAGGCTGCCATGATTGCTCGGTGTGCGTAGCTTTTCGAAGGTGGGACAACAACAGTACCATTGAGTGAATCTGCTGAAATATGCATCAATGTTTATCTCCCTAACTATTTTCATTGATCATTGGGGCCGGCGATAATCGCTTTTAATTCTTTAAAAACAAAAAAGAGAGGTAACTCTCTTTAAAGGATAAGTGTTCATTCTTTATTTGAATGAGAATCAATTAAAATAAATTTTAAGTGCTTCAAAAATATCTGTCAATAAAGACTTGTTTTCATGTAATGTTTTATTCTATCGATTTGCAGATTCATTGTCTTTTATGACTTCAAGGACAATATCTGCGAAACATTTGGCAGCTGGTGATGTGGGAACTCGAGAAGCAAGCCTGATTGTTCGAAAACTGTCAACAGTAAATGGAATTGCTCGAAGCGGCTCAATGTTTTCTGGAAGAACAAGTTCCGGAAGGATACTAATCCCGAGATGATGTGCGACCATGGCGAGTATTGCATTCTCTTCCATAAGTTCAAACCGAACATTAGGTGAGCAATGGTGCTCAGATAACAAACGTTTAATTTCGTGATATCCACCGTACGCCGGCATGATAAAGGGTTCGTCTTCAATCTGCTTAAAAGCGACTGTCTTTTGATTATAGAGCGGACTTTTCGGCGACACAATGCAAAGTATACGATCTTTTTTAATTGGTGTGACCCGGACAGATTTAATTTCCATTTTTGTTACAAATCCGCAGTCAAGTTCACCGCGTAACAGTGCCTGTTCAATTTCTTCATAATTCCCATCGAAAAGGCGGATTTTTATTAATGGATAATGCGTCTCCATCTGCTGAATCACTTGTGGCAGGATATGAATGGAGACACTATTGAAACTGCCCACAGACACAGTTCCCTTTATGACACCGAGAATGGATGAAGCTTCCTGGCGAACACCTTCATCCAACTGCAATACGGCATTGATATTCGGAAGCATCAGGTTGCCTTCGCGAGTTAAGGTGATGGCAGAACGCCCTCTATGGATCAATGAAAAACCAAAGGTCTGCTCAAGCCCGGAAATGGCGTGGCTAACCGCTGATTGCGTCAATCCGAGCTGTTCAGCCGCTCGCGTAAAACTGTGCAGCTGAGCCACTTTGGAAAAAATTTGATATTTAATGAGACTCATTCGTGCTCCTCCTCATGTTTGTTTATAAACCATGTGAGACATCACCTCATGATGAAAATATTTCATTTGTTATATTATAAAGATTCATTTTATTAATGACAATACGTCCTTTATACTGATGAAGAAAATGATCGAATCGAGGTGAAGAGGCATGAATCAAAAAAAAGCAGACTGGATGCTTGTCCTTGTTACCGTTCTTTGGGGCACTTCTTATTTGTTTATGAAAACCGGGCTGGATGATTTGGGGGTCTTTACTTTTATTGCACTGCGTTTTTTCATTGCTTTTGTCATCATGGCTTTATTTTTCCATCGTGCACTTTTTCATACAGATTTCAGAACACTGGTTTATAGCTTGCTGCAAAGTCTGATGCTTCTCGGCGTTTTTGCATTTCTCATGTTCGGAATGCTAACAACATCCGCGTCAAAGGCGGGATTCTTGAATAGTCTTACGGTCATCTTTGTTCCGATTCTTCATGCGCTGATCACGCGACATCTGCCACCAAGACGCGTGATGACGGGAGCAGGTGTCTCGTTAATTGGTATTTTTCTTTTAACAGGTACCTCCTCACTCATGCTCAGCAGTGGTGATTTGTTCTGTATTATTGGTGCGTTATTCAATGCAGGCTATATTATTCTTGCCGGACATGTCGGTAAGCAAGTGCCCGCACTTGCGTTCAGTATCTGGCAGATGGGGTTCACCGGCGTTCTGTCCTTACTGCTTGCCCTGATCTTAGAGCCGTTTCAGCTGCCTGCAACCCTGGCGGCATGGACTTCTGTTCTTGGTCTGGCCATTCTATGCAGTGCAGTCGGTTATTTGCTGCAAAACATAGCACAAAAGTTTACTTCGGATCTCCACGCAGGGCTTATTTTTTCATTAGAGCCCGTATTTGCGGCGCTGTTTGCCTATTTGTTTGTCGGAGAACGGTTATCTGTTCAGGCATCTATCGGAGCCGTGCTTGTTTTACTTAGTATCGTCATCATGGAAATCAAAATTGGTAATGATCGCAAAATGCCTCGTGCATGGTTTGCTGTCTCTCTGTTTAAAAAGCACAGCCGTCCTGATAAGTAATTGTTTAGGCAAAATAGGCAGGCGCACGATTTGCGGGATGCATTTGGAACAACTATGCATTATAATTTTTATCATCGTACATATCAATCGATTCATTTTCTGTTCATAGTTCACATGCACACTATTTGAGAAGAATGTTGTGTGAAAAGGAGTCGAAAAACCAATGAACAAAATTCTCGTTATTGATGACGATCCGCATATTCGCGAGCTAGTGACTGTGTTTCTTGAAAGTGAAAATTTGCCCTGCATTGAAGCAGAAAATGGAAGAGAAGCGCTAAGAATACTTGATGATGATTCTGTTGTGCTCATTATATTGGATATTATGATGCCTGAGATGGACGGATGGGCATTCTGCCGTGAAGTGCGCAAGTCCAAAAAAACTCCGATTTTAATGCTTACAGCAAAGGGAGAGACAATGCAGAAAGTTAAGGGTTTTGAGCTTGGAGCTGATGATTATCTCGTAAAACCATTTGAACCGATTGAGCTTGTTATGCGTGTGAAAGCTTTGCTGAGGCGCTATCAGGTATCCGTCTCGCAAACCCTGCGCATAGGAAAACTGGTTTTAGATCGAAAATCGTATACCATTATTAATGGAAACGATTCAATTATGATCCCAATGAAGGAATTTGAATTGCTGTTTATGCTTGCTGGAGCGCCAGGTCGAACGTTCACTCGAGATGACCTCATTGAAAATATTTGGGGTTATGATTACGAGGGGGATGAACGCACGATTGATGTTCATGTGAAACGACTTCGTGAACGTTTTGTCACTGATAAATGCGGATTTGAAATAAAAACAGTACGTGGACTCGGATATCGATTGGAAGAGTTATTATGAAAAGATACCCTTGGAATAAATTCAAAGTGCACTGTTTTGGCATTTTGTTCTTATTAGTACTGAGTCTGTTCTGGATTCTTTTTTATCTGTTGATTGATTCGGTGACGAATCATTTTGAAATTCATGTCCATCCGCTTCTTATTCATGTTGTGAGCGGACTCCTTGGTGTCGTTTTAATGGGCTTTGTGATGACTCAGGTTGGAAAGTACATTAAGCCAAAAAGATTTAATTACTTTCAGACGATTTCCCAAGCGATCAGACAGATGGCGAAGGGAAATTTCGAAATAGAGCTTAACATTCCGCTTCCTACGGAAGAAAAAAATCGACATAATCCTTTTGTCCAGCTTGTAGACAGCGTTCATTATATGGCGAAGGAACTGGGACAGCTGGAACGTGTGCGGCAAGAGTTTATTTCAAATGTCTCCCACGAGATTCAATCGCCGCTGACCTCGATTAAAGGATTCGCACGTGCATTGGAGAATGATCAGCTGCCGAAGGAAAAGAAAGATCATTACTTAAAGATCATTCAAACAGAAACAGATCGTCTCTCGAAATTAAGCGATAATTTATTAAAATTGACAGCACTTGAAAATGAGAAGCACCCGATGTACATGACTGATTATCATCCGGATCGACAAATAAGATCATGCCTGCTCGCACTTGAACCTCAATGGAGCAGTAAGAAATTGAATCTAGATATTAAATTAGAACCGGTTATGATTCATGCAGATAGTGAACTAATGAATCAGGTTTGGATGAATTTAATTCAAAATAGTATTAAATTCACTCCCATTGAAGGGAAGATCAGTGTTTTATTAAAAGAGCAGAGTGGTCGTATTCTCTTCCAATTGTCAGACACAGGAATGGGCATTAAAAAAGAGGATTTTGTTCATCTTTTCGAACGATTCTATAAAGGAAACCGCTCGCGAACCAGTCGTGAAGGCGGCAGTGGTTTAGGCCTTTCTATCGTGAAAAAAATTATAGATGTTCATCAAGGAGAAATTCGTGTAAGCAGCGACTATGGAAAGGGGACTACTTTTTCTATATGGTTGGAAAAGGCAGAAACAAAGTCCCAAAGCACTAATTAATTGACAAGTGCAATGATAAAAACGGAAATGCTTGATAGGACGAGTGCGCCGATCATGAGATAGACAACGACTTTAAATAATTTCTTCGACATAGATATGACCGTTCCTTTCCTAGTGAGTTCTTGTCCATTATAGTTGATCATAAGCAGACTTTTCAATCGACTGAGCAAAATTGAATGAACAGTATGTTATTATAACAAAAGAGAAACAGGCAAAACGAAATAAAGGTAATTTTTACAGAAATAATGATGAAATGAGTGAGTGGATTGATTAATGAAGAACGTCTGATCACGAATTTTTGTGAATTAGTCAGCATTGATTCGGAAACTGGATTTGAAGGGAAAATCTATGAGGTTCTGAAAAAAAAACTTCTTGAACTCGGACTCGATGTTAAGGAAGACCAGGCACAAAAGACAACGGGTCATGGAGCAAATAATCTCATTTGCACGTTGCATGGAACGAAAACAGGTACTCCCATTTTCATTGGTACACATATGGATACGGTTCTTCCGGGAAAAGGTGTTAAACCATTAATTGAAAATGGTTACATCACCTCAGATGGGACAACGATTCTCGGATCGGATGATAAAGCCGGTATAGCAGCGATTCTGGAGGCAATTCAAGTAATGATCGAGGAGCAGCACGAACATGCCGATGTTCAGTTCATCATTACGATTGGCGAGGAATCCGGCTTGCTCGGAGCAAAAGCGCTTGACATGTCTCTGGTCCATGCTGATTATGGCTTTGCATTGGACAGTGACGGACCGGTAGGAGATGTGGTAGTGGCAGCTCCATTTCAAACGAAATTCATCGTTGATTTATATGGGAAGACTGCACACGCCGGCATTGAACCTGAAAAAGGAGTATCGGCAATTACATTGGCAGCTAAAGCCATTGCTAAAATGCCGCTCGGTCGGATCGACAATGACACAACAGCGAATATCGGCAGTTTTGAAGGCGGTAAAGCGACAAATATTGTCTGTGATTACGTGAAGGTGATTGCAGAAACTCGATCACTTGTCAAAGAAAAAATGGATAATCAGATTATAAAAATGACTGAGGCTTTCAAAGATACCGCCATGAAAATGGGAGGAAAAGCAGAGGTTCATGCTGAATTCATGTATCCGGGATACAAATTCGGCAGTGAGGATGCAGTGGTCCAGCTCGCATCAAAGGCGATTGAAGCAGTTGGCAGAACACCGCATATGCTCCAAAGCGGCGGAGGAAGCGATGCTAATGTACTTTGCGGTAAAGGAATACCAACGATAAACTTGGGTGTCGGCTATGAAAACATTCACACAGTCAAAGAGAAAATAGCAATTAAGGAACTCATAAAGACAGCTGAGCTTGTCATTGCTCTAGTTGATCAAGCAATTGAAAAAGATTAATCTTAAGAAAGAATGACGTACGAAGAGGCGATAAATGGCGATGGCAAGTGCAAGGATTATCTTTCATATCGATATGAACAGTTTTTATGCCTCAGTTGAAATTGCCAACCATCCGGAACTTAAAAAAAAGCCGCTCGCCATCGCCGGTAAAACGGAGGAGCGGCATGGTATCATTGTAACGAGCAGCTATGAGGCAAGAAAAAGAGGGGTGCGGACGACCATGACAGTTCGTGAAGCACGAAAGCTGTGTCCTGACCTCATTGTACGTCATCCTGATTTTTCCTTGTATCGACGAACTTCGGATCAATTATTCGAAATGCTTAAAGAATATACTCCATTAGTTGAAAAAGCATCCATTGATGAAGGTTACCTTGATGTGAGTGCTTTGAATAAAATACATCCATTGAAGCTTGCCGGCACGATTCAAAACAGGATTGGCGATGAGCTTCGTTTGCCATGCAGTATTGGTATTGCACCTAATAAATTTCTCGCAAAAATGGCGTCTAATATGAAGAAACCCATGGGCATAACAGTTATCAGAAAGCGACAGTTGGCGGATCTATTATGGCCGTTGCCTATTGGTAAAATGCATGGTGTCGGACCGAAAACAGAACAAAAATTTAACTCAGAAGGCATACTGACAATTGGTGATCTTGCAAATCATGATTCGGTTCTAGTTGAACGGCATTTTGGAACGAATGGACGCAGACTTTTTGAATTAGCAAATGGACAAGACGATCGTCTTGTCGATCCAGAAGCTTGGGATCGTTATAAAAGCATCGGACATTCTGTCACGCTGTCTCAGGACACACGATCAATGAAAATTATTCAAGATACCTTGCATCAGCTTTCGACTAAGCTAGCGCTTCAATTAAAAAAAGAGCATGTGGCAAGCTATGAACTTATTTTGATGATACGTTATCATGATTGGACAACGGTTACGCGACATAAAACAACAGTACAACCGTTGAGGAGCTTGGAAGAAATTGAGAACCTTGCGTTCTCAGTCTTTCGTTCAAATTGGAAAGGCAATGATGTTCGACTGCTTGGTATCACGCTTGCTTCTTTTCAGTCAGTCAGTGACTCAACGAAACAACTTGATCTGTTTTCATACCAGAAAGATGCCCAATCAGAGCAGCTTGTCAATTTAATTGATCAAATCAACGACCAATTTGGAGAAGAAACGTTGCTGCCGGCAACGCGCCTACTTGATAAGAAACGAATGGGAGATTCATTTGGAAATTAAGAGTATTATCGTTGGAAAATTTAGTGTAGTAAGGGTATAAAAGGTGGATTGGATAGAATGAGGTTTACATTTTTAGGAACAGGTGCGGGAATGCCGGCGAAAGAACGAAATGTTACGTCGCTCGCTGTCAGTTTTCCAGAATATGATGGAGATTTATGGCTTTTTGATTGTGGTGAGGGGACCCAGCGGCAAATTCTTTATACCTCTGTTAAATTAACAAAGCTGTCAGTTATCTTCGTCACCCACTTGCATGGAGATCATCTCTTCGGGTTGCCGGGAATTCTTGGCAGTCGGTCTTTTCAGGGAGCGCTTACGCCGTTGACACTCATCGGTCCGAAGGGATTGAAGGAATATGTTGAAACATCACTTCGTGTTTCCGGAACGCATCTCTATTATCCGGTTACTGTACATGAAATTAATTCAGAAAACATAGTGTATGAAAATGATCATTTTATTGTGGATGCAGGCGAACTGGATCACGGCATCAAAACATACGGTTATCGGATCACTGAAAAAGATCAGCCCGGAGAGTTGCTGGTGGACAAGCTGATCGATATAGGCGTGCGTCCGGGTCCTATTTATAAGCAGATAAAGGAACAAGAGAATGTTATGCTACCGGATGGAAAAGTTCTAGATACAGCTGATTTCATCGGAAAACAACGTAAAGGGCGAACGATTACCATCTTAGGCGACACGAGGCCCTGTGAGACGTCTTTGCTTCTTGCGAAAAATGCTGATTTGCTTATTCATGAAGCGACGTTTAGTGGAGATTGTGATCAGCTTGCTCATGATTATCACCATTCTACGTCACTGCAAGCTGCTGAAACGGCAAATAAAGCGGAGGCAAAAGCTCTGATTCTCTCTCATTTAAGTTCAAGATATCAAAAAAGGGAACAATCAGCACTGCTTAATGAAGCAAAAGCAGTTTTTCCATTAACTTTTCTCGCTCATGATTTGTGGACTTATGAATTAAAGCACCCATCACGGCATTGATCATTCAAAAATCTTACTCGATGTGTTGAAGAATTTCACACAAGTCGGTGAGGTTGAGGATATAATGATGACATCCGTTTTCATTGCTGCGTTTGTTATTTGTTTCTTGTCCTTTTTTATAAGCAAAAATAAGGCTCCCAAATATGGGAGCCTTATTTTTCATGTACGTTGATCGTTCATTAAGTAAACAGATTACTTTGCTTCTGTTTCACCGTAACCATATGCACCGTGTTCGCTGATATCAAGACCTGCTTTTTCAGCCTCAGCAGATACGCGGAGACCCATGGTTGCTTTCATGATTGAGAGTACAATCAGCGAAGCAACAGCAACAAAAGCGAATGCTGCGATAACGCCGAGTGCTTGAACGCCTAATTGGTGGAAACCGCCGCCATAGAAGAGTCCGGCTTTACCAACACCAGCGAGTGCAACAAGCTTAGGAGCTGCGAAGAAACCAGTTGAAAGAGTACCGATAACACCAGAGATGCCGTGTACAGAGAAGGCATAGATCGGATCATCAAGACCTTTGCTTTCAAGGAAGATTGAAGTCCAGTAAGTGAATGCACCGGCAACTGCGCCAATGACAATTGCTGCCCAAGGCTCAACAAACGCACAAGATGCTGTGATCGCAACGAGTGCGGCAAGAACACCGTTGCACATTGCACCGATATCTGCCTTTTTAGAAATAAGCATTGCTGCGAACAGAGCACCAAGTGCGCCAGCTGCTGCTGCTAGGTTCGTTGTCAAAGCTACATAACCGAAGAATTGACCATAACCAGATGTTGCTACACCTGTTGAAACGGTACTGCCGGCGTTGAATCCAAACCAGCCAATCCAAAGAATAAATGTACCAAGATATACAAATGGAATACTGTGTGCCGGAATTGTTTTTGCTTTTCCATCGACAAACTTGCCGATTCTAGGTCCGAGAAGCAATGTACCAACTAATGCTGCCGTTGCACCTTGAAGGTGAACGACTGTTGATCCAGCGAAATCCTGCATGCCAAGAGTGGACAGCCAGCCGCCGCCCCATACCCAGTGACCAACTACCGGATAAATGATCGCAACGAAAATCGTTCCGAATACGAAGTACACAGACAACTTGGCACGTTCTGCAAAACCGCCCCAAGCAATTGCCAGCGATACAGCGGCGAATGCGAGCTGGAAGAGGAAGAAAATTGAATCAGCGCCGCTCGGGATGCCGCTCAAGAAAAATTTAGAAGTACCGATAAATGCATTACCATCGCCAAAAGCGACCCCATAACCTACTGCCCAGAAAACAATTGAGGAAACGCCGAGTGTAATAATCTGCTTTCCTGTAATGTGGCCCGCATTCTTGCTTCGCAGTGATCCTGCTTCAAGAAATGCGAATCCGGCTTGCATAAGGAGAACTAAAATTGCTGCAACCATTACCCATAAAGAATCCAAACTTACTGTTATAGCATCTGTTGCTTTCATTAAGTTGATGCCCCCTTTTTTATGATGAAGTAATTATAACATATCATGTCAGTAAAAGTTACAACTAAATATTAAAAATATTCATTTATTTATGTAAGCCTTTTCAATTTCGGCATTTTTGTTACTATTTTGCAAGCCCTTTTTCCTATAATTCTGCGAAGTTCGACATATTTTGCTTCACTTTAGGTGATTTATAATGATTAAATTGATCTAGGCGATAAGACGGGGCTAACATTTGTTATCTATTGAATGTACTATTATTTATAATAGTATTTGTAATAAATGAGGATTCGACATTAAGGGAGTATTCATCATGTTTCAAAAGAAAATAATTGTTATTACTGGTGCTTCAAGTGGGGTTGGACGTGAACTTGCCTGTTTATTTGCTTCAAAGGGAGCTCAGGTTGTGCTGCTTGCTCGCAATGTAGAAAAACTAGCTGAATTGCAGAGACAAATTAATATTGAAGGCGGTTCGGCTGATTACTATTCATTGGATATAACTGACATCAATTCGATTCGCTTGATTTTTGAAAAAATTGTTTTGCGTTTCCAACATATTGACATACTGATTAACTGCGCCGGAGTTGGAAAATTTCAATTTTTTTCGGAAATGGGAAGCGACGTGATTGATCAAATGCTTGCGGTCAATGTACATGGACTCATTCACTGTACACAGGCTGCTCTTCCATCAATGGTTCGGCAAAAACACGGATGTATCGTTAATATTGCATCACTTGCAGGAATCATTACGACATCAAAATCGGTCGTCTATGGTGCAACAAAGCATGCGGTCATCGGTTTCTCAAATGGATTGAGGATGGAATCAGCGAAAGAAGGCATACGCGTAATTGTTGTGAATCCCGGACCGATTCGTACGCCGTTTTTAAATATTGCGGATCCTTCAGGACATTATTTGAAAAATGCAGGATGTTTTATGCTTGATGCACGTACCGTAGCGGAAAAAGTGATTAGAGGAATTGAAAAAAATAAGCGGGAAATTAATCTTCCTTGGTATATGGGTATAGGTGCAAAGCTGTATCAGTTAATGCCCGGAGTATTTGAGAAGATTTTCGGACGTATTATTAATATGAAGTAGGCATTTTTTTCAGTGACAATCTATATATTTTGCATATTACGTGCAAAAAGTGTATTATTGATTTGTAAGAAAACGCTTACATTATTGCGCGTTCAATTTTGTAAGCGCTAAATGACGGGAGGAGTCAGAATGCAAACTGAAACACAAGCATCCGCTAAAGACATGACCGTTGAGAAAGCAAAATGGATTTATACGAAAATGCAAGAGATTCGCCAATTTGAAACTGCTGTACATGAAATCTTCGCTAAGGGTGAGATACCGGGTTTTGTTCACTTGTATGCAGGCGAAGAAGCCGTTGCTGTCGGAGTCTGTGCTCACCTGACAGACAATGACAGTATCACAAGTACCCACCGCGGACATGGACATTGTATCGCAAAAGGTTGTGATTTGAACGGAATGATGGCTGAGATCTACGGACGAGCAACCGGTCTCTGCAAGGGTAAGGGAGGTTCCATGCATATTGCGGACGTATCAAAAGGCATGCTCGGTGCCAATGGTATTGTAGGCGCGGGACTGCCGCTGGCGGTCGGTGCGGGACTAACAGCCAAAGTAAAGAAAACGAATGATGTTGCCGTCTGCTTCTTCGGCGATGGAGCAAGCAACCACGGAACGTTCCACGAAGCAGTGAATATGGCTGCCATCTGGAAACTTCCCGTTATTTTCGTATGCGAAAATAACGGATTCGGTGAAGCTTCTACATTTGAATACGCAGCAGCAGCTGATTCAATTGCAAATTTTGCCAAGGTATATAAAATTGCAGGAGAAACGGTGGACGGAAAAGATCTGACTGCCGTGTATGACGCTGCAGGAAAGGCAGTTGCACGCGCACGCAAAGGTGAAGGCCCGACGATTCTTGAATGCATGACCTATCGCGATTTCGGACATTTTGAAGGCGATACGCAATCATATAAAGATAAAGAAAAACAACAAAAGGCAGTTACTGATGACGACGCTATTCTCAGATTTCAGGGCTACTTAAAGAAAAACAAAATTTTGTCGGCTGAAGAAATCAAGGGACTTGATGATTCAGTCAAGGCAGCCATCGATGAGGCGGTTCGATTTAGTGAGGAAAGTCCATTCCCTGATGATAAAGAAGTCACCACCGATGTCTATGTCTCATATTAAATCGATTGGATAAATCTGGAGGTGCTCGCAATGGCAGTTAAAATGAGTTATTCAGAAGCAATTAATGACGCAATTCGAGTTGCAATGCGTAAAGATGATGATGTTATCTTAATCGGCGAAGATGTCGCAGGCGGTGCGGAAGTTGATCATTTGCAGGATCAAGGCGCATGGGGCGGTGTTTTCGGAGTTACAAAAGGAATTGTAGAGGAATTCGGCCGTGATCGTGTAATTGATACGCCAATTGCTGAATCCGGATATATGGGCGCGGCTGTTTCCGCAGCGGCAACTGGATTACGACCTATTTCAGAACTGATGTTCAATGACTTTATCGGCAGCTGTCTAGATGAAGTCATGAATCAAGCGGCAAAATTTCATTATATGTTCGGAGGAAAAGCAAAGGTACCGCTGACCATTCGAACCATTGACGGCGCCGGATTCAACGCTGCGGCTCAGCACTCGCAAAGCCTCTACGCATTGTTCACACATATTCCGGGTATCAAAGTAGTCATACCAAGCAATCCATATGATATGAAGGGACTGCTGCTCAGCGCAATCTTTGATGACGACCCTGTCGTGGTATTTGAAGATAAGACTCTTTATGGAATGAAAGGCGAGGTCGGCGAGGGTTTCTATACAATTCCATTCGGAAAAGCTGAAATCAAACGTGCTGGGAATGATTTGACGATTGTCGGCCTCGGAAAACAAGTATATACCGCTTTAAAAGCTGCAGACAAATTGGCGAAGAAAGGTTTCGAAGCAGAAGTTATTGATCCTAGAACTTTATCACCTCTTGATGAAGATACGATTATCAATTCGGTGAAGAAGACGGGACGACTAATTATTGTAGATGAAGCTTATCCTCGTTGCAGTGCAGCTACGGATATCGCAGCGATCGTCGGTGATAAAGCCTTTGATTATCTGGATGCGCCAATTAAGCGTGTGACTGCTCCTCATGCACCAGTACCATTTTCTCCGCCGCTTGAGAAGTTGTATATGCCGACACCTGAGAAAATTATCGATGCATTCAGTGTTATGGTAGGCGATAAAGTTTTCTCAGCTGTGTAAAGTAATCAGCAATTATAGTAATGGGATGCTCCGTAATTGATCTCAGTATCCCTTCTGAGTTTATCCGAAAGGAGCGAGGAAAAAATGGCGGTAGAAATCATTATGCCGAAAATGGGCATGGGCATGGAAGAAGGAACGGTTGTCGAATGGTTGAAACAAAAAGGGGATTCGGTAAAAAAAGGCGAATCTGTTGTCTCAATTAGTTCAGATAAGATTGAAAAAGAACTGGAAGCGCCGGAAGAAGGCGTCCTTATTGATATTGAAGCAGATGTTGACGATGTTGTTCCAATTGGTCACCCGTTAGGATATATTGGTGCTCCAGGGGAAACAGTTAATTCAGAAGAAGCATCTGCACCAGCACCGGAAAAGAAACAAGATGTTCCAGTTGCTGCTGAAGCCCCTGCACCTGCAGCAGAATCTGCTCCAGAACCGGCGAAGGGTGAAGAACCGAGACTTCGTGTTTCTCCTGCGGCTCGCCGTTTAGCAAAAATCGAAAATATAGATTTAGCTACCGTTACCGGCACGGGGCCAATGGGACGAATTACAAAAGCCGATGTTGCTGCGGCTCAGACAAAAAAAGCTCAGCAGCCGGCTGAAGCATCTAAGCCTGCTCCAACACCTGCACCATCATCACTTAGTATAGGAACGGCAAAGAAAGTTACTGGAATGCGTAAAGTGATCTCAGATCGAATGTTCAACAGTTTGCAGACAACAGCACAATTGACTCTGCAGACCACTGTCGATGTCACAGAACTGATAGCTTTCCAGAAAAAAGCGCGTGAAGCGTATCAAATTAATGATGAAGTGCGTTTAACGATCACTGATTTCATTGCCAAGGCAGCAATTAACGCCTTGCTTGAACACAAAGCGATGAACAGCATCTATGAAGGGGATACGATTACAACTTTTGATGCCGTTCACCTTGGCGTGGCGGTAGCGCTTAATGAAGGACTCGTTGTACCGGTCATTCAAGACGCGGACAAAAAATCATTGAGTTCTATATCACGCGAGATTCGCAAAGCGAGCAAGCAAGCACGCGGTTCGGAATTGAATCAGCTTCAGTTAAGCGGATCAACGTTTACCATTACTTCACTAGGAACCTATGGCGTCGGCTTCTTCACACCGGTGATCAATCCTCCTGAAGTAGGTATACTTGGTGTAGGTACGATAAGTGAACAGCCTGTTTACTTTGGCGATGAACTAAAGAAACGCAGTATGATGCCGCTCAGTTTGACCTTTGATCATCGAGCAGTTGACGGAGCGCCGGCAGCCGCATTTTTAGCTACGGTTAAACAAAATCTAGAAGCACCATTCAAATTGGTACTCTAAATTTTTGCGTAAAGAGATTTTTATTAAATAAGATAAGTTTAATAGAATAAACGAGTCATGTTATGCAGGAAACAGATCCGGGTAAACGACGGCTGCTTCCTTTTTTTTTGCAGAACTCACAAGGAAGAGGATCATTTAGTACAAATTTTTTAAAGTCAATGGTGCTCGAGTTTGATGTTAGATTTGGATTATATTGGATTAGTGATTGTGAAATAGGGTACAATGGAATAGTGAATGTTAGCCGTATTATCGGCATTTTTGAAAGATTGGGGAATGGTCATGCCGAAATCTAAATACTTTCGATTTGCAGTTTGGGTGCTTCTGATATTAATAATACTTATGGTAGGTTCGAAACTTACCTTTATTTTACAGCCGATTGGTGTTCTATTTACATCACTTGCGGCTCCTCTCATTATTTCCGGATTGCTCTTTTATTTATTGCGTCCTCTTGTTCGTGGATTAGTAAGGCTTAAAATTCCAAGAGTTGTTGCTATAATCATTATTTATCTCGTTGTCATCGGATTAATCACCTTGCTTCTCTTTAATTTTGGCCCGCTCTTATATAATCAGTTTCTTTCCTTAATTACAAGCATGCCGGGCTTGGTACAGCAGCTTGGCGAACAACTGGTCAACTTTCAACAGAGTGAAATTTTTTCAAAGATGCATTTGGATGAAATTCCATATCTTGATTTCGCCAACCGTTTTTCAAAATCTCTATCTGCAATGGCGACTACATTTGGAAATAATATTCTATCCATTATCCAATCGATTACAGGTACTGTGCTCATTATTGCCATCGTTCCCTTTATCCTTTTCTATCTTTTAAAAGATGGTGATCGCATGTCTCAAGGAATTATAAAATTCATTCCTGCCGAGCATCGCGAAAAAGCGGGAGAGATACTTAGGGACATGGATCAAACGTTGAGCGGATATATTCAGGGGCAGATGATTGTTTTACTCTTTGATTTTGTCTTCATTTATATTTGGTATCTGATTATCGGACTCCACTACTCGCTGGTACTCGCCTTAGTCATTTTGTTTACAAATGTCATCCCGTTTATCGGCTCATTTATTGCAACCATACCGGCTGTCATTGTTGCGTTTATTCAATCACCGATTCTCGCACTTTATGTTATCATCGGAGTTACCGTCGTTCAGCAAATTGAAGGCAATGTGATCTCACCGCTTGTCATGGGAAGAAAATTAGATATTCACCCGCTGACGATCATCTGTATTCTGCTTGTTGCAGGAAACTTGGCCGGTATTATCGGCATGCTGCTTGCCATTCCCTTCTATGCTGTGTGCAAGGTAATTGTGACGCGTGTGTACCAATTAATCCAATTGCGCAAGCAATAAAATTAGTTGAGGGAGAGATTAGTATGGGGTACATAGAGAATCTGAGGAGCAAGATTGGACACGAGCCAATTATTCTGGTTGGCGCAGTCGCAATCATTCATGACCACCGAGGAGCAGTGCTCCTTCAGAAACGCAAATATCCAGAAGGAAGCTGGGGACTTCCGGGTGGCCTGATGGAGCTTGGCGAAACGGCAGAGGAAACGGCGAGTCGAGAAATTCGTGAAGAGACCGGCTTAATGGTTCATGGGCTTCATCTGTTTCAGGTATATTCTGGCGTGAAGACGCCAGCTGTAGCGGAAAACGGAGATCAATATTATCCCGTAACAATTGCCTATGAGGCAGATATGTTTGAAGGCGATTGGCGAATTGATAAAACAGAGTCAGAGCGGTTTGAGTTCCGAACACAAGAAGATCTTCCGGATTTTATTCTGAAGAACCAGAAAAGAATTCTTGATGAATATTTTGCGCTACAAAAGCAAAAGCATGTATAAAGAAAAGCACTGATCCAATACTCCTTGGATCAGTGCTTTTCTACCTAAGGGAATATAATATGGGATTCATTCGCTAATTACGGTATCAAGGGCAATGTTAATCATGTCGTTGAATGTTGTCTGACGTTCGGCGGCTGTCGTATCCGGCTCGTCTGAGAAAATGTGATCACTGACCGTCAGAACAGTTAATGCTTGGGCTCCATATTTGGCCGCTAATGTGTATAGCGCTGAAGTCTCCATTTCTACTGCTAATACACCATACTCACCTAATTTTTTCACGATATCCATACTGTCACGATAGAAAACATCGGCAGATAAAACGTTGCCGGCTCTTAATGAAACGCCTAACTTTGTGCCGATATTATATGCCTTTTGGAGAAGCCTAAAGTCAGCGGTAGGTGCATAATCAATAGTTGGAAAAACACCGTGATTAACGGAGGAATCCGTTGTTGCAGACATAGCCAATATAACATCTCGAACATGAATTCCGTTTTGAACGCCGCCGCAGGTACCGACACGAATCAATTTCTTGACACCGTAGTCACGAATCAATTCATTAACATAGATCGATATTGAGGGAATTCCCATTCCAGTACCTTGAACCGAAATGCGTTCCCCTTTATATGTACCCGTAAATCCAAGCATTCCACGCACATTATTGTACTGGGTAACTTCTTTTAAGTAGGTCTCGGCAATATATTTCGCACGTAATGGATCACCAGGGAGCAAAATGCGTTCCGCAATTTCACCTGGTTTTGCTTCAATATGAATACTCATTTTATAGTTCCTCCCTCAAATTGAACAAGTCTTACCTATTTTATCACGCAAACATTGAGCTGGTTAAATTAATTTTGGTAGAGCTCAAGCGGCAGATCATCAGGATCCCTGAAGAACGTGAATTTTTTTCCCGTAATCGGATCTACACGTATGGGTTCTGTCTCTATCTCTTTGTCGTTTAGTTCAGTAACAGTTTTCTCCAAGTCATCAACAGATAAGGCGAGATGCCTGAGTCCACATGCCTCTGGATGTGTTGATCGCTGAGGAGGATTTGTAAATGAAAAAAGTTCGATTTGGCCGCAGTTGCCATTTCCGATTGCAAGATCCAGTTTATAGGAGTTTCGGTCTTCCCTGTAGATTTCGTTAATAACGGAAAGTCCTAACAGATCTACATAGAAATGTTTTGAACGTTCATAATTGGAACAGATGATTGCACAGTGATGAATGCCTTTAAAATCCATAGTTTCCCACCTTTTTTCATTGGCCTTATTTTATATAAATGCTGCTCGCTGTTCACGTCAGAACGGCGTAATTTGCATGATCTGTACACTGGAACAGCAAACTTGCTAGAAGCAAAGTATTCAAAAAAACGATTTACTTATTTTAAAGTATATCAAAAATACAACGTGAGCAGGTTTGAGAGCATAAACAAGAGACCATTGACAGTTAATTAAAAAAAACGGATACTATACATATGAACGGTTAGTCATATGTTTTTGGCCCTTATCGAGGAAAGAAGTGAACAAAATTTGGCAAATCATTCAATGCATAATCATGAAGTTGCGCACGGTCACACGCATCACCACCATACAGCGAATCAAAAGGCACTGCTTATCAGTTTTTTGATTATTTTCGGATTCATGATCGTTGAAGCCGTCGGCGGTTATTTAAGCGGAAGCTTAACGCTGATGTCGGATGCAGGACATATGCTTAGTGATGCTGTTTCTCTGGGCTTGAGTTTTACTGCAATGGTGATTGGAAGCAAAATTTCTGTAAATAATCGGAAAACGTTCGGATACAAGCGATTTGAGATATTGGCAGCTCTATTTAATGGAATTCTGCTTCTCCTTATTTCAATTTGGATTATCATAGAGGCGATCACAAGAATTGCGCAGCCTGTCACCATTGCGAGCGGCGAAATGATGATGATTGCATTCATAGGACTTCTCGTAAATATTATTGTGGCAAAAATTCTAATGCAAGGCGAAAAAGATGACAATTTGAATGTACGAAGTGCATTTTTACATGTGCTTGGCGATTTGCTTGGCTCTGTTGGGGCTGTTACCGCATCGGCACTAATTATGTTTTTCGGTTGGGGACTTGCCGATCCGATTGCCAGCATGATTGTATCTGTAATTATATTGAAAAGCGGATGGAGTGTCACACGCGACTCGATTAACGTCTTAATGGAAGCTAAGCCCGATAATCTTGATCTGGATGAAATTCGCAGTCGGATTACAGCATTGGAAGGTGTTAACGGAATCCATGATCTCCACATTTGGACGATCACTTCGGGATTTTTTTCGTTAAGCTGTCATCTGACAGTCGAAGAGGGTATCAACCATGATGACATGCTGAGACAAGTCGAACAAGTGCTTGATGGCTATCATCTGGAACACTCAACGATTCAAATCGAAAGTGTCAATTTTCAAAGCTGTCATTCTGATTGCGCACATCAACGGCATGGATAATGTGTCGGTATCAAACAGAGCGGAAGCAGGCGTAGGTAACACGAATACGCGGCTTCCGCTTTTTCAATGTGCACGATTGTTGCAAGCAATTGTTGCCATGCCAAAGTGATGAATGAATTACTTATTTATAGTTAAATGAAAACAAATGTTCTATAATTAATTTAAAGCTGTCTTTTCTTTTGGAAGAGAACGGGGGGACACAGCTGGATGGTCACATTTCAATTGATTGAGTTGTGATCAATATGAGCGAACAGACTTAAAGATAAGATTATGAGACCCATTAAAAATCGGTGTCTACAGCAGATTGGAGGATGTTCAGATGGGTAATGAAGCTCTTCTAGTTATTGATATGAGCAATGATTTCGTTGATGATCGAGGTGGACTGACAGCGGGGAAACCAGCGCAGAGCATTGTTCCTTATATTGTGAAACTTGCTGACAGGTTTTTAAGCGAGAAGAAACCAATTTTTTTCTGTATGGACGCACATGAACCGAATGATCCACATTTCCAGCTTTGGCCGCCGCATAATGTAAAAGGTACATGGGGCGCTCAATTGTATGGACGGCTCGGAGAATGGTTTCAAACACATGAGAAGGACTCAAATGTCATCTTCATTCCTAAGTCTGAGTATGATGCTTTTATCCGAACGGACCTTGATCAGCAGCTAAAAGAGCATCGCATCGACACGGTCCACTTAACAGGAGTATGCACGGATATCTGTGACTTTCTGACTGCATATGGTGCGTATTCAAGAGGATACAAGACGGTCGCGCATCGAAAAGGAATGGCGACCTTCACAAATCAGCATGACTTATTTCTTGACCATATGAAGGCGATATTCAAAACAACACTTACGGATTAGGGGAGGAAAAGCGAGTTGGAAAACATACATGACCAGAAGATCAGGCGTTGCGCTTGGAACACAACAGACCCTGTCTATTTAGCTTATCATGATCATGAGTGGGGGCGTCCCCAGTATGATTCACTCAAATTGTTCGAGATGCTCTGCTTAGAAGGAATGCAGGCCGGATTGAGCTGGATTACGATTTTAAAACGACGTGAAGCATATCGGGAGGCATTTGATGGTTTCGATCCTCAATCCATCTCGGCTTTTTCTGATGATAAAATTGAACAGTTAATGAACAACTCAGGGATTATCAGGAACAAGCTCAAGATTAATGCCATTGTTACAAATGCACGCAATTTTTTTGAAGTTGAAAAAGAACAACCCTTTAACAAGTACCTATGGTCCTTTGTAGAAGGACAGCCAATTATTCATCATTATAAGGAAGCAAAAACCATCCCCGCATTAACTGAAGAATCAATTCTGATGAGTAAAGATCTGAAAAAAAGAGGTTTCAAATTTGTTGGCCCGACAATCTGTTACGCGTTTATGCAAGCGACAGGAATGGTTAATGACCATTTAACTGATTGTTTCTGTTTCCGAGAATTAACGGGCACAGCTAAGAGTGAATTGATCGAATCAGGAAATAGCAATGAATAACTAATCGAAATTTCGAATGGCCGGAATACACAGGCTCAGTGCGATCAGCAGAAGTGTCAGCGAGCTGAGCACGAGCATTGCAGAAACGCCTCCAAGTACATTGGCAAACCAGCCTGTGAACATATAACCGACCGGAATAAGTGCAAATGATCCGAGCATGTCAATACTCGCGACGCGCCCAAACGCTTCAGGAGCGACAAGATCTTGAAGACTTGTTTCCCAGATTAATCCGAAAGCCATGCTCCCTAAACCTTCAAAAATCATGAGTACGATGAGAAGGACGATATTATATACGAATGGCATGGCAATGAACGCGAGTCCGCCGAGAGCAATCCCAAGATAGGCAATGATACCGCGATGATGCCATGTTTTGCGCATGCCGAAAATAAAGGCAGCCAATGCAGCTCCAATTGCCTGCCCTGACATAACAAGGCCGTAAACGTAGGAAGGAAAGTGATGATGCACATTCATCAGCCAAGGAATGATGATGACGGTAATCCCTGTTGTGCAGATATTGATAAAGCAAAAAGCCATGATGGTTACCCACAGCCATGTATTTTGCTTAATGATCTCGATGCCGCCGAAACAGTCGTGTATAAAGGAAGTTTTTTTCGCTTCTAAAGCTGCTTTTCTTATTTTTCCTTCTTTGGTCAAATAGAGCAGACAGGTAAAAGAGACAAGAAAAGTAACCCCATCAATACCAAATCCGATGGGTGCAGACCACACGGTGACGATTAATCCGCCTAATGCCGGTCCGAGCAATCGCATGCCTTGAATGCTTAATTGATTCAGGGCATTTGCAGAGGTGCGGATTTCAGGTGTGAAGACGGTAGCTCTCATTGCTGAAAAGGCGGGTTGAAAAAGTCCATCCATAATTCCAAGTATAATTGCAAACATTGACAATAGGTGAATGGTTAACGATCCGTTTAATCCCATACCCATGATTGTGAATGCCATCGAGCAGCGAACGATGTCAGTCAAACGCATCAGTTTTGCTCGATTCACTTTATCTACAATAATTCCGGCAAAGGGCAAGATAATGACATTGGGAAGCATATAGGCAGTCATAACAAATCCCATCGCAAGCGTTGACTGTGTCAGTGAATAAACGAGTATGGGAATAATAATGCCTGTAATCGATGAACCAAACACAGAGAGCGTATTTCCGATCCACAATGCTCTAAATGCCCGTGATTGATAAATTGGCAGAAAAAAATGCGGGACATTATGTTTGGTAGGCGTTGCAGTATGTTCAGGACTCATTGTTTTCACCTCAAAAAACAGCGCTTTTTAACAACCTTAATCACTATAAAGCAAAATTACTTATAAGTCATCAGCGAATGAGTCTTATTGTTAGGGATTAACCTGAAAAGAATGAAGCGGCGGTGAAAAAATGAACAACAGATCATTCAAGCAGAATGATCTGCTATGTTAAAATGAGATCGGAACAAGAATACTGCAACAATACCACTCTGCTGAGAAAGTATAAAATGATGAAGGATGTGTGTTTCATGGATGGTCTTACCGAAATAAAGAAAGACTCAAAAGAAATCTTCAAAGGAAGAATTGTTCATTTGTTTGTTGATCAAGTGGAACTGCCTAACGGGGAAACCTCAACGCGAGAGGTTGTAAAGCATCCCGGTGCAGTCGCTGTAATTGCTGTTAATAAAGAAGGAAAACTATTGCTCGTGCGACAATATCGTTATCCGTTGAACGGGATCATCTATGAAATTCCAGCGGGAAAACTAGAACCTGACGAGAACCCTGATGATTCGGCATTAAGGGAACTTGAAGAGGAAACCGGTTATCGTTGTAAAAAAATGGAGAAAATTGCTTCATTTTATTCATCGCCAGGATTCTCTGATGAGTTGCTTCATGTCTATTTTACTGATTCGCTTATCGAAGGAAAACAGCATCTTGATCAGGATGAATTTCTGGAAGTGTGTGCAGTAAATCTTGATGAGGCGGTTCAAATGGTTAAAGATCACCGTATTTATGATGCAAAATCAGTTTATGCCGTTCAATATATGCAGCTACATTTAAAATAAAATAATAGCCTAGAGTCGTAAAATCTCTCAATTCGATCATAGTTATCCGTTGTAATCATAGAATGAAATTATAGATTTCATATGATCGAAATGCCGGGAGGTTGACAAAAATGATTGCAGAACGTCTAAAAAAGGTGCTTCATCAGCATATTAGCGATTACTTATCACTTTATACCTTTGTTACAGGGCTGCTGCTCATGGGGATCATATTTGGGGCCATTGTGGTAAACTGCCTGCCCTATGAATCCAAAAACGATCTGCTCCACTATTTGCAGCAATTTTTCGGTGAACTAGCAAAGAATCAGGTTGCTGATCCGAGGGCACTTTTTAAAGACAGCCTATTTCACGATTTACAGTATCTTATTTTAATTTGGGTGCTTGGTCTTTCCGTGATCGGACTTCCGCTCATCTTTTTGCTCATTTTTGTCAAAGGAATTTTTCTCGGCTTTACTGTCGGCTTTTTAGTCAGTCAAATGGGAATGAAAGGACTGATGGCTATTCTTGTCAGCATTTTTCCGCAAAATTTGCTGATCATACCTAACTACTTGTTTATTGCCGTTCTGTCCGTTGCCTTTTCATTGAAAATGATTCGTCAACTCTTGATGAAAACGAGAAATCAGCCAATGCTGCCGCAATTTATCAATTATGGTCTTGTTTTAGCAAGTACAGTATTAATAGCAGCAATTGCCTCTGGATATGAAGCGTATGTGTCACCTGCTTTAATACGCCTTTTTATAGCGTGATCGATTGCTAGCAAAAGGTAATTATAAATAAAATAATTATAATTTAAAAGTTATTATATTTAATTGACACCATTCTCAATAAGGATTATAATTTTCCTGTAAAAACCAGTAGTTATTTGCGGGTCATTCCGCATTGGTGCGGGTAGCGGATCGGATCGACCGTCATTTCATAATGGCCGCTAATCTGTTTTATGCATCGTTCTTGCAAAGGGGGGGCTTGTATGGAAGGCAGAATTAATCGAATTAAGAAGCAGCTTCATGGGCAGAAGTATAAGCTGACGCCTCAGCGAGAAGCGACTGTAAGGGTCTTGTTGGAGAATGAACAAGATCACCTCAGCGCTGAAGATGTGTATCTCCTTGTGAAAGAGAAAGCACCAGAAATCGGACTTGCTACAGTATATCGAACTCTTGAATTGTTAGCAGAACTGAAAATCGTCGACAAAATTAATTTTGGTGATGGCGTTTCACGTTATGATTTGCGTAGAGAAGGTGCAAGCCATTTTCATCATCATCTTGTTTGTATCGAATGCGGATCTGTGGATGAAATACAAGAAGATTTGCTTGGGGAAGTTGAAAAAGTGGTTGAGCGAAAATGGCATTTCAAAGTTAAAGATCACCGCTTGACTTTCCATGGGATCTGCCATCGTTGCTTGGAAAAACGTGAAGAAGAAAATCGTTTAAATAAAGAAAAAGAATCAGAACAGGAACCGGAAAAGGTGTGACTGTTCTCAATTCGGCAGCCTGAAACTTTCAGACTGTTTTTTCATTTATTCGGAATTTATCTATTTTAAGTTTCTACTTTTGATATGATTTATCCGCCTGTTTCATAATAATAAGAGAGCAACTTTATATGGACAGGCGGGATGAACAAATGAGAGATATTTTCCATGTCGGAGTAAATTTTATAAAAATATGCTGTCTGTTTGTTTTATTAACCGCTGTTTTTTATTTCGGTATGATGTGGATGGACCATTTTTTGGGTCAAGTTCATCGGTATGATGAACCAGGGTCGGGTGCAGTAGCAGTGATTCGCCATGAGCAATCAGGGAATGTCAAAGTGACACATACTCTTGATTTTTCACGGTTTTTTGAGTTTTTGAGAGATGGTGAATAAACAATTGAGGAAACTGGTAGACCATTTTTTGGATTTACTTAATAAGGAACGCGGTTTGTCTTCAAATACAATCGAAGCCTATCGAGGCGATCTGACACAATATACTGATTATTTAATCTCTAAGAAGCAATGCAGCGTATGGCAGGATGTCACTGAGGTAATCGTGCTTAATTATATGTATTTCCTTAAAGATTCAGGCTGCGCGCCGTCGACAATTGCACGAAAAGCTGCAGCCATCCGCGGTCTGCATCGCTATCTGCTCATAAGTAAGCAAACGACTGCTGACCCCGCCTATTCTTTGGAATTGCCTAAGATTCAGCGAAATCCGCTGCCACCATTATTGACAACTAATCAAGTGAAACAACTTTTGGATGCACCGGACCTGCGAACGAAGATCGGAAAACGCGACCGGGCCTTACTTGAGGTTCTTTATGCTACAGGAATGCGTGTTTCCGAATGCATTCGTCTTGATGCCGCACACGTGAATCTTGATTTGGAATTTATTCGCTGTTTGGGTAAGAAAGGAAACGAACGGATATTGCCGCTTGATTCCCTGGCCATTTCTGCACTCCGTATGTACATAGAATCACTTATTCAAGATGGAGAAAAAATAGATTTAAACCAACCGCTTTTCATGAACCGCATGAATAAACGCTTAACACGGCAGGGAATCTGGAAGATTCTCAAACATTATGCTGATCAGGCAGACATCTCTGTGTCTATTTCACCGGAAACGTTGAGAAAGTCGCTTACAGCGCATCTGTTGCAAAATGGTGCACCACTCGAATTCATCGATGAATTGATGGGGCGTCAGCATACTTCTGCTACGATGCAATATCCGCGTCCAAATCGATTACCTTTAAAAAAAGTTTACGCAATGTATCATCCGCGTGTAAAATTAAAATAAGAAAACTCGTACATAACGACTGGAGCGATAAAATATGAAACCGATTGAAGAAGTAATGGAAAAACTCAGGAAGCAGACTGCACGAAGGCCGGAGATCGGATTAATTCTTGGATCCGGACTCGGTGATCTAGCCGACGAACTAACAAATGCAGTACAGATTCCTTATCGATCCCTCCCTCATTTTCCCGAGTCTACGGTTAAAGGGCATAAAGGCCAATTTGTCATCGGCGAGCTTGAGGGAAAGACGGTTGTTGCGATGCAAGGAAGGTATCATCATTATGAGGGCTATTCGCTTGTACAAGTCGCTTTTCCTGTTTATGTCATGCAGGCGATGGGTATTGAAAAGTTAATTGTGACCAATGCTTGCGGGGGAATCAATACGGATTTTGCTCCAGGGGATTTGATGTTGATCACCGATCATATCAACATGCTCGGCGATAGTCCGCTTATTGGACCAAATGATGACGAAATAGGACCACGTTTTCCCGACATGTCACACGCGTACAGCCCGGATCTCATTCAAAAGGCTGAGAGAGCAGCTGAAACACTCAGCATTCAAGTTCAAAAAGGCGTTTATTTGGCTACTCATGGGCCTCAATATGAAACACCTGCTGAGATACGAATGATGCGCGTAATGGGGGCGGACGCGGTAGGTATGTCAACGGTTCCTGAAGTGATTGCTGCCAGCCACCTACGGCTGGATGTGCTCGGCATTTCATGCATAACCAATATGGCGTGCGGTATACTGGATCAGCCGCTTTCTCATAAAGAAGTGATTGAGACGGCTGATCGAGTTAAATCAGATTTTACAGCTCTGATTAAGTCAATTATTCGTTCAATCTGAAATCAATTTCAATAAACAGAAAAAGAACCGGAAAAAATTCGGTTCTTTTTTTTATTTATTCGAACTTTAAGTTAGTCAATTGCCATATGAACACCATGCATTTAAAACATTGTCAGATTGCCGGTGTCCTTTGCGTGTTTTTCCGCGTAACGAACGAGAATAAATGAGGCAGCTGTCAGCACAATCAAGATGCTGGCTAATTCGATTAAGGGGTTACATATGCTGCCCAATGTCTTCCCTTCCATCACAATGGCACGAAGAATATTCAAGACAAAGGTTAATGGGAAAAGAAAGGAGATTACTTTTGCCCAAATTGGAAATGCCATGAGTGGCATGCGCACACCGGAGAAAAATTCCATTGGCGCCTCAAAAATAGTATCGAGAAAGCCAGCGTCGCGTGAAAAGAGAAAAATTGTATTTAAAAATCCACCCCAAACAATAGCCGATAGGAGAAGCACCATGACAGCGAACGGAAGGAGCCACCAATGTGCGACATGGAGTCCGCCCATAAACAGAATGGTAAGTATGGCAAAAATTGAAAACATCCATACAGCTTCTACTAAATTTGCGGCGGCACGGCTGAACATCACCAATGTTCGAGAGGCAGGGGTGAGCAGGATCAGTTCCAAAGTTCCTTGCTGACGTTCATAGCCCATCATCCATGCTGATTGTACGAGACTCCAGAAGAAGATATAGGCGAGGCAGCCGGTTATTAAAAAGAGTCCGAGCTTTTCAACTGGAACAAACCGAGAAAGCGGGCTGTTTTGTCCAAGATTAAACGGTTTGAATGCGAAGTAAGCATTGATGAACTGAATGACCGGCCATAGGAAGCTTTTCAGTCAAGTCTGTTGGGACGCCGTCCTCTATACCCGAAGAGGGAACAAGCAGCTGCTTTGCTATAAAAAGATCAGGCGTGTCAACGTCAATTAATAGATGCGGTGCGATAAATGTCGATGGAATAATTGTTATTGATTTCAAATCCTCATAATAGCGCGTGTATGTCCTCGCTTTGAGAAATTGGACCGATTGATCGCCGACAATAAATCGTGGATGAACCGAGTGTAATGCTCCGACCGGATCTTTTTGCACCTCTTCGTTAAACTGGTTCACCGAGCGAATCATCCAAGGTTCAATATGATAGAGCTCGCGCGCGAAAACCATCGTGTGATAGTCATGAAGAAAGTGATAGAACATTTTCTGATATTTTTTTCGGACGGCGAAGAATTTCGCGCTCTTCAGGGTTTAAATGAGCGTGATCAAGTTTGTGACGCGTACCTAAAATAAATGAAGTAAACGCCTCGCAATCAATATGGTTCCATTGTTCAATCGAATCTTCCACATAGCGATTTTCGAATCCAGACGCCTGTTCACAATCCATAATAAACATCCATTCATCCGTCACGTTTCCAAAAAATGATAGAGTATTAAGCATCTCGGCTGAAAGTGATTGCCGGGTGCGATTTGCCCATTCAAGGCGATCAAGATGGTGCTGCGGTTTGTTCAAGACATGCAGGCTGGTCAGTAATTCACGGTAGGGTGAATAAACAGCCTGAACATGTTTTCTGATCCATTATTCAAGGTGCGCGAACATGGCCATGCTCCCACTATGTTTGATTCGCTATTCGGCGAATCAAATAGTTAATTTTGCAAAATTATTAAGTATTATAGAGATCGCCTAGTAACCTGTCAATAAAAAATCAATGATTCATGTAGTAATCGCTCTCAAAATGCTTGGAATTTCTCTATTGATCCGTATAAAAGAATTGCTCGTGGACAGAATGATAAGGATCATAGTGAGGAGGTTTTTTCATGAAGGCATTTTCTATGTGGATGGCTTGTGCCACACTCCTTTTTGCGACTTTCGTTCCGTCGGCATCGGCATTTGCCAAAACGAAGGGAAACGCAGATACGGAGACTGGCAAACTTAAATCAGCAATCGTTATCGAGCAGGATACGGGGAAGATTCTATTTAAACAAAACGAAAATAAAGAGCTTCCGCCCGCGAGTATGACGAAGGTAATGACGCTTCTCCTAATTTTCAAGGCGCTGAAAAACCATCAAATTTCATTGAAAGATAAGGTGAATGTGAGTGAGCACGCGGCGTCTATGGGGGGATCTCAAGTTTTTCTTGAACCTGGTGAATCTATGACGGTGGACGAAATGCTGAGAGCAATTTGTATTGCCTCCGCAAATGATGCATCAGTTGCGATGGCAGAGCATATCTCAGGTTCTGAGAAAGCATTTGTGGCCCAAATGAACAAGGAAGCAAAGAAGCTTGGGATGACACACACACATTTTGTTAACCCTACCGGTCTTCCAACCGACAATCATTACACAACCGCTCATGATATGGCGGTGATGGCGCGGGCGCTTTTAATGTATCCTCAAGTGCTTCACTACACATCAAAATATGAAGATTACTTGAGAGAGAATACAGATAAGAAATTCTGGCTTGTAAATACGAATAAATTGATTAAAACGTATCCTGGTGCAGATGGCTTAAAAACCGGCTTCACGAATCAAGCAAAATATTGTCTGACGGCAACAGCAAAGCGGAACGGTATGCGTGTTGTAGCAGTGGTTATGGGCGCACCATCACCTAAGGAGCGAAATAAAGAAATTGCAGGTTTAATGGATCATGCCTTTGCTGCTTACGTAACGAAACCATTGTTAGATCAAAATAAAACGGTAGCGATGGCGAAAGTGAATAAAGGCGACCATGCACAAGTTCCGATCGTAACGCAGCATCCGGCTGTTCTGCTTTTGAAAAAAGGAGAAAGTACCAAAGGGCTGAAGAAATCAGTGAAAATAGATAAATCACTTCAGGCACCATTAAAATCAGGCACTGTTGTCGGACATTTTATTGTGAAAAAGAAGGGCAAAGTGATTTCCCAAACACCTCTAATGGTCAAGGACAATGTGAAGCGTGCATCGTGGTGGCAGTTATTTAAGAGAAGCGCCGGCACTATTATGACACATTGACGAAATGTAGCTTGATTCGTGACAATGATGATCTTGTTTTGTTGAATTTGCACTAGTTCTGTCGGCAGGCAGGAGTCAAAGAGAAAAAGAGAGAAAGTAGTATCATAAGTCATCAAGATTCGATGATGAGTCGATCGTAAAGGATCGGAATGAACTTGGAAAAGATACAATTTCCGTTCAGGGAGGGAGGAAGCAGCATTGAGTTTAAAAATGGATTTGGAAGTAAAGTACGGCGTGCTGTGTATCCGGCTTGAGGGTGAACTTGATCATCATACCGCAGATGAGTTGAGAGAAAAGGTAAACCATGTCATGGACGATGAACCGGTTCATCATATTTTGTTGAACCTTGGCAGACTCAGTTTTATGGATAGTTCAGGTCTTGGCGTGATTCTTGGCCGCTACAAGAGAATTTCCGGACTCGGGGGAGAAATGGTCGTTTGTTCCATTTCTCCAGCTGTACGACGCTTATTTGAGTTAAGTGGCATGTTTAAAATTATCCGTCTGGAAACGGATGAAGACTATGCGCTTCACACTCTGGGGGTGGCCTGAATGAGAAACGAGATGACATTAACGTTCTCAGCAGTCAGTGAAAATGAATCATTTGCTCGAGTGACGGTGGCTGCATTCGTTGCTCAATTGGATCCGACACTTGATGAATTGACAGAAATAAAAACGGTTGTCTCCGAAGCGGTAACGAATTGTATTATTCATGGCTATGAAAATAGTGGCGTGGGCAAGGTGATGATCAATGCTTCACTTGAAGATGGAGTTGTGACCGTAAACATTCATGATGACGGTGTGGGCATAAAAAATGTTGAACAGGCAAAGCAACCGCTTTTCACGACTAAACCTGAGCTTGAACGATCAGGGATGGGTTTCACAATCATGGAAAACTTTATGGATCACGTCACGATTGAAACGGAGGAAGGAAAGGGAACGACGATCATCATGACCAAGGAAATCGCCCGAAACCGAGCGGTATGCAAGTAGGGAGACATGCACATGGAGCTTGATCGCAAAACAGCGTCGAAAGAACCGTTGCTGGATGATGATGAAGTAAAGCGATTGATAAAGCAGAGTCAAGCAGGTGATCATGAAGCACGCGACCGCCTTGTTCAGAAGAACATGCGTCTTGTTTGGTCGGTAGTTCAGCGCTTTATTAATCGAGGATACGAACCAGATGACCTCTTCCAGATTGGCTGTATCGGATTGCTTAAATCTGTTGATAAATTCGACCTTTCCTATGATGTTCGGTTCTCTACCTATGCCGTGCCGATGATCATCGGCGAGATTCAGCGCTTTATACGCGATGACGGTGCGGTTAAAGTCAGCCGCTCATTGAAGGAAACAGGTATTAAAGTTCGGAAAAAAAAGGACATGTTATCAAAACAATTAGGCAGAAATCCGACAATTGGAGAACTCGCCGAAGCGATGGAGCTGTCGCCTGAAGACATTGTTCTGTCTCAAGAAGCGATTCGCGCACCGTCGTCAATTCATGAAACTGTTTTTGAAAACGATGGCGATCCAATCACTATTCTGGATCAAATTTCGGACAATGACAGTGGGAAGTGGTTTGACAAACTGGTTGTTCGAGAGGCAGTGGAACAGCTGAATGATCGTGAAAAACTGATTGTGTATCTGCGTTATTTTAAGGATCAAACGCAAACAGAGGTTGCGCAACGGCTTGGTATTTCACAGGTACAAGTGTCGCGACTTGAAAAGAAAATTCTTGAAGAGATCAAAAGCCAGATGGCCGAGTAAACGGTCATCTGGCTTTTTTGTACAATGATAAGCGGAATTCACCATAAACGGTCAGGCAAACGCGGCAGTTCCTTCATTTGCAACAAGACATGGAGAAAACAAATTTTCTTACATTGCTTGTCATTAATTAATTTTTAAGGCTTCGTTAAAGGATAGTGTTTTTCATCTCCATCACCAATTCAATTAAGCCTGCATTTAAGCATAATTTCCCGAACTTGGCAAATACTAACCTTCAGCACAAATTTGGAGGGAGTATCTTCTTATGTTGAATGATCCCAAGAACTATAAAGAAAACGTCAAGGCCTATCAGCCTAAAATACCGTATTTTATGAATTGTTTAAAGGCCTTTTTGGTTGGCGGAATTATTTGCATAATCGGTCAAGGAATACAAACCTTTTATATGTATTTTTTCCACTTCTCAAAACAGACAGCAGGAAACCCGACAGTGGCGACACTCATACTAATAGCGGCGCTTATGACCGGATTCGGGGTTTACGACAAGATTGCAAGGTTCGCAGGTGCGGGAACGATTGTACCTGTTACCGGTTTTGCCAATTCAATTACAAGTAGTGCATTGGAGCATAAAAGTGAAGGCGTGGTACTTGGAATTGCAACGAATCTGTTTCAACTTGCAGGAGAAGTTATTGTATTCGGTGTTGTGTCAGCAGCGGTGCTTGGCATCATTCGGTTGTTCATTGAACATGCGTTCTAAGGAGGAGTGGTGAAGTGAGTAAGGTAAAAAAACAGACATGGAGATTTAATCATCCGATTTATTTAGCAGCTACAGGAACAGCTGTAGGTCCCTTAGAGGCAAGGGGACCATTATCAGGGAACTTTGATAAGGAGTACGAACATTTGGATTGCGGTGAAAAAACATGGGCAAAGTCGGAACGAGCGCTCATGCGACGAGCAATTTCTTTTTGCTTGGCGAAGGCCGGAAAAGCAGAAGGTGATATCGATTTGTTTTTAGCAGGTGATCTAATGGATCAAAGTGTGACGTCAAATTTTATAGCCCGCGAGAACCGAATTCCCTTTCTCGGTATGTTTGGAGCTTGCTCCACGTCAATGGAAACGTTAGCGACAAGCGCACAACTTGTCGATAGTGGCTTCGCAGATCATGTTTTGTGCGCGGTCAGCAGCCATAATGCAACTGCGGAGCGGCAATTTCGTTATCCCACAGAATATGGCGGCCCGACAAAATTGACACAAACCTTTACTGTAACTGGCGCAGGTGCAGCGATTGTTACCAAAGAACCTGGAAAAGTAAGGGTCCGAGAAGCGACAATAGGAAGAGTAATTGACTGGGGCATTGACGACGCGAGCAATCTTGGTACTGCAATGGCACCGGCTGCTGCAGATACTATTTGGAATCATTTTCAGGACACAGGTCGCAGCCCTGAGGATTATGACATGATCGTTACCGGTGATCTTTCCAGTGTCGGGTCTCCGATTCTTGATGAGATTCTTCTTGAAAAGGGTTTGGATATCACGAATGTTCATCAAGATTGCGGAACGATGGTTTATACATCGGATCAACCGGTAAATGCCGGGGGAAGTGGTTGTGCTTGCTCTGCCGTGGTTACCTATGGTTATTTGTGCAATCGGCTTGCTGAGGGATCACTGAGGCGCGTTCTTGTTGTTGCAACAGGTGCACTGCTCAATAGTTCGACCCCGAAAGAGAAAGAAACGATTCCATGCATTGCACATGCAGTCTTGCTTGAATCAGCAAAGGAGGAACAACTGTGATTTTTGTGTATGCATTTCTAGTCGGCGGTGCTATTTGTGTCGTCGGACAAATCTTAATGGATGTCTTCAAATTGACACCGGCTCACGTTGTCGCAACTTTTGTCGTTTTAGGCGCATTGCTCGATGTATTCGGTATTTATGACCATTTAATTGAATTTGCTGGTGCAGGAGCTACAGTACCCATTACCAGTTTCGGTCATTCACTGCTGCACGGCGCCATGTCGGAGGGTCATGAACATGGCTATCTCGGTATTGCAATGGGGATTTTCAAGCTGACTTCGGCTGGTATAACATCGGCGATTTTATTTGGTTTTTTGATCGCTTTGTTTTTTAAACCAAAGGGTTGATCAGCAAGCATTATGGAGGAGTCATAATTATGGAAAATCAAAAAGAACAGTTGCCAATTGATGAGAAAATTTCTGAAAATGCGGATACCATGCAGAAAACTCTTGATTTCGGACCACATAATTTTGATATTGGTTTAAGAGAAATCAGGTTGCTTGGTCGTGAATGCCGAATATATTATACAAACAGCTTAGTGGATTCCAGCATTCTCGTTGTGATGATGCGCGAATTTATGCGTTTCTCCAATGAAAACACAAAAAATGTTGATGTGTTTAAGGAAATCAAGCAGCATCTTGTCCACCAGCAGGTCGAAGAAATCAATACAATTAATGATGCTGTAGACAAAATGCTGACCGGACGAATAGTTGTGTTTATTGATGGTGAAACAAAAGCATTATGTATTGATTTGCGTCACTACCCCGGAAGGCAGCCGCAAGAGCCTGACGTGGAAAAGGTTGTACGCGGTTCTAAGGATGGATTCACAGAAAATATTATTGAAAATTCCGGCTTGATCAGAAGACGTATCAGGGATCCTCGTTTTCGTTGTGAACTAACACAAATCGGTGTGCGCTCAAAAACTGATGTGTGCCTTTGCTATTTGAAAGACGTGGCGAATCCAGGATTGATTAAAACGATTAGAAAAGAGTTAAAAGCTATAAACGTAGATGGTATACCGATGGCAGATAACGCGCTTGAAGAATTTATTTTAAAACAAGGATGGAATCCGTTTCCTCTTGTTCGTTATACCGGTCGCCCAGATGTGGCTGCTGTACATTTGCTTGAAGGTCATGTGGTGATCATTACCGATACATCACCAAGTGTTATGATTTTGCCGACGACGCTCTTTCACCATGTGCAGCATGCGGAAGAATATCGCCAAGTCACCGCTTCAGGCGCATTGCTTCGCTGGTTCCGTTTTATGGCGATTTTGGCGTCTGTTTTTCTTGTTCCATTATGGCTTCTGCTTGTTGAGGACCATTTGCTGCCTGATTTTCTCAATTTTATTGGTCCAAATAATAAGGACTTCAATGTCCCGTTACTGCTTCAAATCTTAATTGCTGAAGTGGGTATTGAAACATTGCGTCTAGCTGCCATTCATACACCAACCTCGTTATCCACAGCGCTTGGACTCATTGCAGCTGTGCTGGTTGGGCAAATTGCAATCGAAGCCGGAATTTTTGTCAATGAGGTCATTCTCTACACATGTGTGGCCGCAATAGGCGGATTTGCAACACCTAGTTATGAACTTCAATTAGCAAATAAAATGGTTCGAATCTTCTTAATCTTGTCTGTAGGACTATTTCACATACCAGGGTTTATGATCGCTACGACGCTGATCATCATTTATTTGTCGCATGTCATAAATTTGAATACGCCGTATCTTTGGCCGTTTATTCCATTCAATCCAACGGGGCTATATAATATTATGATTCGCCGTGCACTCCCAACATCGGTTGTGCGTCCGAGCATTGTGCGTCCTCTTGATAAATATCGCCAACCAGCTAAAGGCAAGACGAAGTAATCTTGTCTTCTCAAGTAAATCATGATACACTAGCACTAAAATTTTGAACGTATTCTTTTTTTGAAACAGCGCTGATGAGTTGAATGTGGCACGTTGCAGCGCAGTCATAAACTTATTGTTATAGTTAAAACTGATAGATGGGGAATCTTCAGGCTGATCGAGGATTTGTCTTTCGATGGGGGAGGTAATTCAGTGTTCGGAACACAGGCGATTAATGGCCGGGGACATTTATGCATAGGCGGTATCGATACGACCGTGCTTGCCAAAGAATACGGTACACCGCTCTATGTCTATGATACGGCATTGATTAAAAATAAGATAAATGAATTTAAGCAAGCATTTGCACGGCATGCCGGCTTAAGTTGGCAGATTGCCTATGCCAGCAAGGCATTTTCATCGATCGCTATGATTCAACTGATTGATGAACAGGGTCTTTCTTTGGATGTCGTATCTGGCGGAGAACTGTTTACTGCATTGAAGGCAGGCATGAATCCGAAGAGGATTCACTTTCATGGAAACAACAAATCGTATGCGGAACTAACTATGGCTTTAGACGCAAAAATCGGTGCCGTTATTGTAGATAATTTTTTTGAATTAGATCTTCTTGAAAAAATGTGCGCAGATCGCAATCAAGAGATGGATATCTTGCTCCGCGTTACGCCGGGCGTAGAGGCACATACACATGAATTCATCATGACGGGTCAGGACGACTCAAAATTTGGATTTAATTTGGATAATGGAATGGCAGAGCGAGCGGTGAAACAAGCACTTCAATCGCCGCATCTTAATCTGATAGGCATCCATTCTCATATAGGTTCTCAGATTTTTGAAACGGACGGATTTGCTGGTGCGATCAAAATAATGATGCAGCATGTTAGTGAATGGACGAAAAATTTTGCCTTCCAGCTTCAGGTACTCAATGTCGGCGGCGGGTTTGGTATCCATTATACGGATGGCGATCGTCCTCTGCCCATTGAGCGCTATATCGATACCATTGTGACTACCGCGGAGAAAGAATGCGCTGAACATAATTTATCAATGCCGTCGCTATGGGTTGAGCCCGGACGTTCGATTGTCGGTGAAGCAGGTACCACGCTGTATACAGTGGGTTCATCGAAAGACATTCCCGGTATACGCAAGTATTTGGCTGTTGACGGAGGCATGTCGGACAATATTAGGCCATCACTCTATCAAGCACAGTATCATGCAATCTGTGCAAATAAAGCCTCTGAAGCTGCTCAAAGCCAGGTTGCCCTCGCAGGGAAATGCTGCGAGTCCGGTGACGTTCTGATTAAGGAGGCATTTTTGCCGGAGTCATGTACAAGCGGCGATCTCATTGCCGTGTTTTCAACAGGGGCATATGGTTATTCCATGGCCAGTCATTATAATCGTATTTCAAATCCTGCAGTTGTATTCGTCGAAGACGGGGAAGCTTCGCTGGTTGTACGCCGAGAAACGTATGAGGACTTAATTCGTCAGGATATTGCACTCAAAGATTTATCGCGAAACAAGTGACTGCGAATAAAAGAATGGAATCAGTGGCGTATTACACGCCTTTTTCTTGCTTGTTCCATCGAATTGATGCACAGGTCTATTCTTTTGGTTATAATATAAAAAGTGAACAAAGTTCCTAAAGATTTTGTGAAGATTTCGTTATCTCATAGTTATGAGGGGTTCAAAATGCTGATTCGCTATAAGAAGAGTTATGAAAAGATAGCCATGGGTCTGCTGTCTTTTGTCCCGTCTGAGAAAGAGATAAAGCTGCTGCTGCAAACCATTAAACGTTATGAAGATGAAGAGAGCTGGCAGTTGTTCTTATGGAAAGATGATGAAGACATACTGGGCGTGATTGGAATTCAGATGATTTCCGACCAAGAAGCAGTTGTTGAGCATATTAGTGTCAATCCATCTTACCGTGCAGAAGGCGTTGGCAAGAAAATGATCCTGGCGCTGGGTAAAATGATTGGTGAACACGTTCAATTGACCCCTTCTCAGGCCATCAAGTCATATTTTGACAAATGCTTTGAAGAAGGTAATGAAAAGGAAACCAATTCATAAACTGGTTTCTTTTTTTTGCCTGCAGCACTAATGTTATAAGCTTGGCTTTTCACGAATGAATGATTATCTAGTGACAGACAACACAATCGTTTAACAAAGCCAAAGAAGAATTCACGGAATACATGTTCTGTGCTATGATTATGGCATTAAGTTTGGGATCAGGGGGATAAGGCTTGGAATACAAGGTGAAAATCGATGCTTTCGAAGGCCCTCTTGATTTGCTTCTGCATCTGATTAAAAAACTCGAAATTGATATCTATGATATACCAGTCGCTGAGATCACGGATCAGTATTTGGATTTTATTCATCATATGCAAAAACTTGAATTGAATATTGCCAGTGAGTACTTGCTGATGGCAGCAACATTAATTGCAATGAAGAGCAGGATGCTGCTGCCAAAGCCCGAGCTGTCAAATGATGAAGATGGTGATTCCTATGAGGATCCGGAAATGACACGTGAAACACTTATGCAGCAGCTTCTCGATTATCGTCGCTTTAAGGAAGCTGCGGAAACTTTAAAAGATAGTGAGAAGGAACGTCTGCAGCTGTTTGCTAAACCGCCGTCTGACCTTACTCGCTATGAGAATAATGATTTAACGACAATACCGCTGACGGGAAGAGCAACGGTGCATGATATGCTTCGTGCGTTTCGACGTTTAATGCTGAAGAAAAAGCTGGAGCAGCCGCTGAACACAAAAATTGACCGTCAGGTATTGCCGATTGGTCAGCAGATGAATTTGGTTTTGCAGAAATTAAAAGCATCGGATCACGGTTTATCCTTCCAATCCATTTTCTCTTATCCAGATCGGACGCACCTTATCGTTACTTTTCTTGCTCTGCTTGAACTGATGAAGATGAACGCCGTTACGTGCATGCAGAGTGAGAATTTCGATGATATATTGATTAATCTCGGAGAAGGAGCAGATGACTTTGAAGCCAGCGAAAATCCGTTCGATTATTGAGGGACTTCTTTATCTGACAGGAGAAGAAGGGTGTTTGATCGAACAAATAAATAAGGTACTTCCAGAATGCACCATTCAAGAAATAATGAATCACGTAGAACAAATGAAAAAAGATTATGAAGCAAATGAAGCAAGCGGATTGATGATCATAGATCAGCCGAATGGCTATCGTCTGACGACAAAACCATTTATGGCGAACTATACGGAATTATTTGCAGCCATACCGAAAACTGCACCGCTTTCTCAGGCAGCACTTGAAACGGTCGCAATTGTTGCATACAAACAACCGGTATCGCGCATAGATATCGAAGAAATACGCGGTGTTAAATCCGAACGGGCACTGCAGACGTTGGTAGTCAAAGGACTTATCAAAGAAGTTGGAAGGGCAGAGGGCAGTGGCCGTGCGATTCTTTATGGTATTACTCCAGTTTTTCTCGATTATTTCGGCCTGCATGATTTAAGTGAACTTCCGCCTCTTTCTGAAATGATGAAGCACCAGAATGAGCAGATTGACGCCTATGATTTATTCTATGATCATTATAAAGAAACGATTAAAGAATTGTAAAAAAGCCCGGATTTTTAACACCCATGTTCTCAACAGTCGGCTTATTTAGGGAGGTCGTCAATGATGTATGGACGCTTAAAAAACTATTGGCATCCATTTGTTGAAGAAAATCGCGGACAGATTATCGTTTTCGCCTTGTTTGCACCGGTACTTGTTGCTGTTCCTGCATTGACAGCAGTGACTATGATCCACGGAAGTTTTTTATCACTTCTTTTTCATTCTCTGCTTGAAGTTTTATTTCTTTCACTTTTTGCAGTTCTTCCATTGTTCCTGCTTTTGATTTCCACTGCTTGGCCACGGAGGACCACAGTCTTTTGGTGTGTCTTTTCAGGTGCATGTCTCATCCTATGGTTTATCATTTTCCAGGTTGTGAAGTTTTATAGTTGAACGAATAAAAATTCATATTCTGCTTGTCCCGGCATAACTTGTTACCAAGGGTGTCCAAAAAAATCCGGGAACAAGTGATTAATACAACAATCAATCTGGCCAGGCTCTCTTTGCCTGATCTTCCCGGTTCGTTTTGCCCCTTTAATATGAGTCCGATTTGGATCAGGACAGGGGATGAAAATTGTGGGGATCATGTTAAAGAGAGTTTTATTTTATCTTTTTTGTTTCATTTTTATTTTTGCCTTCTTCCCGCATCAATCAAAGGCTGCGGAACCCAAAGTATCCGCACAATCTGCTGTGCTTATGGACCAAACGTCTGGACGCGTTTTATTTAAGTACAACAGCAATGAGAAATTACCCATTGCCAGCATTACCAAGGTAATGACGGCAATTCTAGCCATTGAATCCGGCAAAATGAATAAGACCTTTACAGTGAGTCAAGAGGCGCTTCGTACAGAAGGATCGTCGATTTATTTGAAAGCCGGAGAGAAAATGAAGCTTAAAGATATGGTGTACGGGCTCATGCTTCGTTCAGGAAACGATGCATCACGTGCGATTGCTGAAGCAGTAGGCGGAAGCGAATCTGGTTTTGTTCTAATGATGAACGAAAAGGCACATGTTTTGGGCATGACTAATTCCCATTTTACCAATCCTAACGGCCTTGAAAATCCGGATCATTATTCAACCGCATATGACATGGCACTGCTCATGCGCTATGCAATGGACAATGCTCAATTTCGCAAGGTCGTCGGAACAAGAATTCATCGGGTTCCAGCTACAAATAAGGAAGTTGCTCGCGCATGGAAAAATAAAAATAAAATGCTTCGCTTGTATAAATATTCGACCGGGGGAAAAACAGGATTCACCAAAAAAGCGAGAAGAACACTGATTTCAACAGCGTCAAAGAATCATCTTAATTTAATTGCGGTCACCTTAAATGATGGTGATGATTGGCAGGATCATCAAGGTATGTTCGAGTGGGCCTTTGCACGCTACAAAGCAATTCAAGTCATAAAAAAAGGAAAACTGAACGCACATGTCCACACTTTTTATCAAAATAAACTCTATGTTCAGCGCTCTGTAACAGTACCTTTGACGAACAATGAAAAAAAACAATTAAAAAAGAATTTATTACTTATAAAGCCAAAGAAAGATAAACATTGGAAGCCTGCATCGCCTGCAGGACGATTGAATCTGTATGTGGAACAGAAGAAATTGGCTTCGCTGCCTGTCTATTATCATTCAAATTATAAGGAGAAGAAGGGATTTTGGTCGCGTTTTAGTGGCTTTCTTCATGCAATTGTCACTGGGGATGGGCGATGAGCCTATGATCAATATAATTTGGGTTGCCCTGTTTCTCATCGGTATGGGTTATGCTGCCGTTAATGGAACAATGGATGATGTTAATAAAGCATTGTTCACTTCAGCAAGCGATGCTGTGCAGATTTGTTTCGGCCTGATCAGTGTTTTGATTTTTTGGCTTGGATTAATGAAAATAGCAGAGAAATCAGGATTATTGGATAAGCTGAGTCATTTATTCAAGCCGGTGATGAAAAAGATTTTTCCTGAGGTACCCCCGGACCATCCTGCGATGGGCTACATCCTGTCAAATACCATTGCAAATATGTTTGGACTCGGAAATGCGGCGACACCAATGGGGATTAAAGCAATGGAGGAGCTCAAGCAGCTTAATAGAGGGAAGAAGACGCCAAGCCGATCCATGATCACGCTCCTTGCATTAAACACATCGGGATTGACATTAATTCCGACGACGGTGATTGCGATCCGTATGAAGTATGGGGCAGAAGTACCGACTGATATTGTTGGTCCGACTTTAATTGCTACGTGTTGCACAACTGCAGCCGCTCTCTGTATTGACCGCTATTTCTATCATCGGAGGAAGCGAAAGGGGAGAAAATGATGGGGCTAATCACAACGTTTTCAACCTGGCTTGTTCCTTGTCTGATCGCGATTGTTTTGCTCTATGGGACGTTTAAGAAAGTTCCCTCATATGATGCTTTTGTTGAAGGAGGGAAAGAAGGCTTCTCCCTAGCCATATCGGTGATGCCATTTTTGGTTGGAATGCTGGTGGCCATCAGTGTGTTTCGTGCTTCTGGTGCTATGGAAGCGTTGATCCATCTTATTGCGCCACTGCTTTCGGCTGTCGGAATGCCGCCGCAAGTCCTTCCGCTTGCCTTGATGCGCCCTCTATCAGGAACAGGTGCTCTAGGACTAATGGCTGATCTTATTCATACTTATGGTGCTGATTCCTTTATCGGACGTCTGGCTTCTGTGATGCAAGGGAGTACGGATACGACTTTTTATGTCGTTACGGTTTATTTTGGCGCAGTGGGTATTCATCAAATAGGAGATGCACTTAAAGTCGGGCTGCTGGCGGATCTTGTCGGTGTCATTTGTGCTGTATGGATCGTAACTTTAATGTTTGGCTGAGATTATGAATGAGTGAGTGCGTTGAACTCCGACGGCTCTTTTCTTTTGTCTTGAATGTGAATGGAAAGTGAATAAATGATGAAACTTGAGAAAACATTTTCTTCGCGTTATGATGTTTCTGAGGTGGAAGGATGGAACGATTACAAAAAGTTATTGCCCAAGCAGGTGTCGCATCGCGGCGCAAAGCGGAACAACTGATAGTAGAAGGTAAAGTGCAAGTCAATGGAGATACCATTACGGAACTTGGCACAAAGGTATCGGTAAACGATAAGGTGACCGTTAATGGTGTACCGCTTGACAAGGAACGACTTGTCTATTTTTTATTTTACAAACCGACCGGTGTGATCACGACCGTAAAGGATGACCGCAATCGGACCACGGTTGTTGATTTTTTTAAACAGGTGCCTGAACGTATTTTTCCAGTAGGCAGATTGGATTATGATACATCAGGGGCTCTTTTAATGACGAATGACGGTGAGCTCGCAAACAAATTAATGCACCCAAGTTTTGAATTTGATAAGACGTACATAGCTCATGTCAATCCAATCCCGACTAATGATCAATTACGTCAACTCGCTTCAGGAATTCGCCTGGAGGACGGCATGACCGCGAAGGCTCGCGTTCAGTTGCTTGCTTCCGATAAAGAGAACGGGACAGCCTCGGTTCAGCTCACGATACATGAGGGGAGAAACCGTCAAATTCGCCGCATGTTCTCTGCACTGCATCTTCATGTTCGCAAATTGAAGCGTGAACGTTACGGATTTCTTGGATTGACTGGATTGCATCCGGGTGAAAGCCGCGCATTAAAACCGCATGAAGTGAAAACATTAATGCATATAACGCGACATTCATAAATAATACTGTATTTTTTAAAGAAATTGTTTAAAATAAGACATAGGATTGACACAAATACAACATAGTTAGCTTTTGTATTTTAAAAAAATTTTTTGAAATATTTATCGGACAACGTATTGTGTTGTTTATCTAGAGGGGTTGCCTCATAAATACCATTTCTGAGGTTAGCGAGCGATAAAGAAAAGAGATAAGGATTTGGGTGGAAAAGGGAGGATCTGAATGGAAGAGAAGGAAGCGGCGATTCTGCTTGTTGATGATGAAGAGAGAATCCGTAAGCTTTTAAAAATGTATCTTGAACGTGAGAACTATGTAATTGATGAAGCGGGAGACGGAGAAACAGCGCTTCAAAAAGCATTGGACAAAGACTATGATCTAATTCTTCTTGATCTCATGCTGCCAGGAATGGATGGCGAAGAGGTGTGCGAGAAACTGCGCGAATATAAAGCCACACCGGTGATTATGCTGACCGCAAAAGGCGAAGAAGCAAATCGAGTTCAAGGGTTTGAAGTCGGTACAGATGATTACATTGTCAAACCGTTTAGTCCGCGAGAGGTTGTACTTCGAGTAAAGGCCTTATTGCGTCGCTCCTCAAAAACGAAATTTTTGGAGACGGAAACGACAGCGACAAACGTGATTGTATTTCCTCACCTAATGATTGATCATGACGCGCATCGTGTAAAGGTTGATCAACATGAAGTGAATTTGACACCTAAGGAATACGAGCTTCTCTATTACCTTGCACAAAATCCAGATAAAGTTTTTTCAAGAGAACAGTTGCTTAAGGACGTTTGGAATTACGAGTTCTTCGGTGATCTTAGAACTGTGGATACGCATGTGAAGCGATTGCGAGAAAAACTGAATAAGGTTTCTGAAAAAGCAGCAGAAATGATTATAACTGTATGGGGTGTCGGCTATAAAATTGAGGTCGATTCTGCAACATGATTTGGCGTAGTATTATCGGCAAACTTTGGGCAACCATCATAGCGATTGTTACAATCGTACTTCTGTTCTTGACTTTGTTTTTATTACAATTCTTTGAAAACAGTAATATTCAGCAAGCGGAACAGCAAATGGAAAAAATCGGTGTAAAGTCAGCGCATTTACTCGCAAGTCCATCGGGCCTCTCTGTTAATGAGACACTCAAATCAATAGATGATATTGCGGATGTATATAATGCGGGCTATGTACTGATTATGAATGATCAGGTGCGCAGCGGTCCTAAGGGGAGCTCCAACCCTGATTTGACGCGCAGTTTTTTTGAAAAGGATGCAGTATTGAAGGCTGCCCTCAATGGAAAGAAAACAGTGAGCAAAGTTGGTTCTTTTCAGGTACAAAAGGGGAATAAAAAGGTAAGCCGACGTTTGCTGATTGTCGGTGTCCCGATACAAAAAGATGCGAGCGTTCATGGAGCTGTATATATTATTCAGCCTGTTCAGATTGCGCAAAGCGCACTGGATCAATCAAGAAAGCTGATTTTTATTTGTGCCGGATTTTCTATCCTGCTGACTACATTTTTTGCCTTTTTTCTCTCAACACGAATCGGCTCTCCGTTGCGAAAGATGAGGAAAGCGGCACTGCAAGTTGCGCTCGGAAATTTTGATATCAATGTTCCCGTGATCACGCGTGATGAAGTCGGCGATCTGGCTGTTGCTTTTAATAATATGAGAAAAAAACTGAAAATGAATTTGAATGCACTGAATCAGGAAAAAGAGCAGCTTTCCGGAATTTTGCAGAACATGGCAGATGGTGTTCTCTTAATGAACATGAATGCCCAAATAGCTGCCAGTAACCCGCCAGCAGATCATTTTATTTATTCTTGGAACTATGAACACAACATAGATCCAAATGAAAGGAATACCCCGGATCTTTTAAAGGTACTATTTCTCGATGTAGCTGAAGACGGTGCACAAAAAGTACGAGAACTAGGCGTCCAGGGACGTGTTTGGGTAGTGATTATGAAGCCCCTCTATGATAAAGAAAAAATACGAGGTGCTGTGGCTGTACTGCGCGATATGACCGAGGAAAGACATAATGATCAAATGATTAAAAGTTTTGTAGCCAATGTGAGTCATGAATTGAGAACACCGATCGCGATGATGCAGGGTTACAGTGAAGCGATCATTGATGATATTGCTGAAAGTGCTCAAGAAAAAAAAGATATGGCACAAATCATACTGGATGAATCGAAGCGAATGGGCCGTTTGGTTAATGAGTTGCTCGATTTAGCTAAGCTTGAGACTGGGCACTTTCAACTTGTTCGCCGTGAAATCTCGCTTGATGAATTTTTTCAACATATTATTGTGAAATTCAACAAAATAGCAAAAGACACAGGGATTCAAATGAAATCCGAATTATCAGAAGTCAACGGTCAATCATTTTTATTGGATCCTGATCGTGTGGAGCAGGTTATGACGAATCTCATTGACAATGCGGTGCGGCACACAAGAAAAGGCGGCACGGTATGTGTTGCAGCGCGTATCGAGAATGATTTACTTTATGTCTTTGTTCGTGATTCCGGAGTAGGTATTGCCAAAGAAGATATCCCATTCGTTTTTGAGCGCTTTTATAAAGCAGATAAAGCGAGAACAAGAGGAAAGGCCGGCACTGGACTGGGTCTGGCCATCGCAAAGCATATTGTTGAGGCGCATGGCGGAGAAATAAGCGTTAACAGCATAAAGGGAGAAGGAACCACATTTCAATTTACGCTGAGACGTGATCATGTTTAATTAGTTGATCTTAAGCAATGGCATGCTCTAATAACAATCAATGATAAAAAGAGGGTTGAAGCAGTTTGTTTGCTTCAACCCTCTTTTTATATGCATGAACATTGATCAGATGGTTAAATGCCGACAGCATGATCGGGCTTTCCGTTAAATGGAGCATCTGATATGCGGATAGACTCCGTCGGGCAACCTTCATAAGCATCGACCAGATCTTCAAGTAATTCTTCAGGAACAGCTGTGTTCCCCTTGTTGTCATCAAGAAGTGCAAAGGCAATTCCTTCATCATCGTAATCATACAGATCAGGCGCAGTTGCCGCACATGCGCCGCAAGCAATACATGTTTCTTTATCTACAATTGTATATTTTTCAGCCATCATCATTTTCCTTTCCATAACAATTTCAACGATTTACTATATCACTTTCATTTTAATGAAGCAGCTGAATCTTTTCAATAGAATTCATCGATTGAATTAATGAACATTTGTCGAAACATGTCTTGGAAAAGGGTAAAATAAAAGGAAACAAAACATGACAGAAAAAGTACGAATTGGGGATGATGCCCTCATGTTCAGCGAAACACTTCTTCTATTCCTGATCAAGCAGTTTAACGGGGAAAGGACCCTATCAGGAATATACCATTTATTAAAAGGCAAAAAATCGTCTCAAAGCATACAGGACAGTTTTCTGTTTCGGGTGGAGCCGTTTTATCATCTATGTGATGATCTGGAACGTCAATCGTTTCAAAAATTAATCGAGCATCTGGGCGATCATGAGTGGATAAAATATGTGAACTCAGAACAGACGCGCGTCATCCTCACTGAAAAGGGAATGGATAAGCTAAGCATGTTCAAAATTGAACGTATGATTCCGGATGGGTTGAGGATAACAAATTACGTCACGACTGAAAAGCAATTCTGGCTAAGACTGCAATTGCTCATTCAAACGCTATCGGCACTTCGTTATCAACAGACCGCTTTCTTGCCAATTACGAAGTTTCCGGCAGTGACAGAGGCAGTTCGCCGCATAATAATGGAAAGTTCACTAAGCCGCAATCAATTAGTTCATCAATTTTATCAAGAAATTCGCCGATTATTGACGAGTATCCCCATCCTCGAAGCGAATATATTTGCATCTCAGTTTTCCGGATATCATATGACAGGACTTACTTTGAGACAAATTTCCGATGAATCCGGGAAGGATCTGTTTGAATGCCGAACCTTTTTTAAGGCGGCGCTCAGAAGAATCATGCAGGAACTATCAAAAAATAAATCACGCTACCCTTTTACTGCTTTATTAATGAGCCCTGGAGTGAGCGGACTTTCAACTACTGCCGGAGTGTCACTTCGTTTCTTGAAATCTGGATTGTCAGCACAGGAAGCGGCTCATCGTAGAAATTTGTCCATCGGAACAATTGAAGATCACTTAGTAGAAATTGCATTGAAAGATCCAACATTTGACTTGTCCGAATATCTTACCGATGAGCTGGAGCATCGCATAATGGATCATGCAAACCGTTTAAACACACGTCAACTTAAAACGATTAAAAAAGCTCTTCAAGAAGGTGTTTCCTATTTCCAAATCCGCCTGGCTCTTGCAAAAAATACGGTTCGATAAAGGAGAGGAACATAATGGGTAGCCTGAATAATTTACGTGAAGAAGACTTGCTGCGCGAAGCTAAGATAATTTTAAAAGAAAAATTCGGCTATCATCAGTTTCGCTCCGGGCAGCAAAAAATCATACAAGATGTTTTAAATGGCAGGGATGTATTTGCGATGATGCCGACGGGAAGCGGTAAATCGCTGTGTTATCAAATTCCCGGTTACTTACTTAATGGCACCGTATTGATTGTTTCACCGCTTTTGTCGTTAATGGAAGATCAGATTAACGCATTGCGCGCCGCAGGTGAAAGGCATGCCCGAGCATTGAACGGAATGATGCACGCACAAGAACGCATCCGCGTGCTTCGTCATTTGGAAGAGCTGCGTTTTCTCTATATTTCCCCGGAGATGCTTTGCCGTTCTGACATACGTGAAGCTTTGGCAAAAATAACTATTTCGCTTTTTGTCGTTGATGAAGCACATTGTGTATCTCAATGGGGACATGAATTCAGACCGGACTATCTGCAGCTTGCCCGTATCAGAGAACAGCTTGGACATCCAGCCTGCCTCGCCGTGACTGCAACAGCGGATGAACGTGTGCGAGAAGATATCATTCGATCTTTGGAGTTGCATGAGGTTGCTCAGACGATCATGAGCGTTGACAGGACGAATATTGCACTTGTTGTTCGGAACGTTTCCAATGACGATGAAAAAATGGAACAATTGTGCAAGCTGCTCCGTACCACACGTCTTCCGGGAATTGTTTATTGTGCAAGCCGCGACTGGACTGAGAGACTGGCTGAACTGGTACGACGACAACTCGGACTTCGTGCAGCTTTTTATCATGGTGGAATGGAGTCAATAGATCGGAGAAAAATACAAAACCAATTTTTGGATAATCAATTAGATCTGCTTTGCTGTACCAATGCATTTGGTATGGGAATTAACAAACCAGACATTCGACTGGTCGTCCATTTTCATTTTCCGGCAACAATGAATGCATACCTTCAGGAAATCGGCCGTGCTTCGCGTGACGGACAGCAAGGTCTTGCCGTTCTTTATTATTCACCGCAAGATAATCAATATCCGGAAGGCTTTATAGACAGCAATTTTCCCGAGGATGCCTTTTTGCTCCATACGTTACATGAGTTAGATGAAGGAGTCCTCACAATAAAAAACAAAGATCAATTTTTGAACGATTTACAGGAGCGAGGATCAAGCGAAACCGCAGCTCGGTTCATTTATGAACGGATACGGGAAAAGCCTGCCTATCAATCCTTTCACTCGATTTTTAAACGAAGCAAGTCGATGATCGAGCAGCGCCGACGGGTATTATTGAACGATCTCTCTATCATGAAAAATTATTTAACGGCTACAGAATGCAGAAGAGCCTATTATTTAAAGGTTTATCATGAAGATTCACATGAGAAGCCCGTTTATTGCTGCGATCAATGCGGGATCAATCTTGCCGATTTTGATTCGGTGAACTTTGAAGATACAGTGATTAATCGAAAGCAGTTGATGAGTTGGGAAGAAAGGCTGTCCTATATTTTTAAAGAAAGCGAAAGGTCGAAACAATGAGCCGAACTGATCTTCATTTATCCGATTCTGAGATGCGTCGAGCTCTTTATTTCTCTCAAGGCCTGCTTTTGCTGCTTTCAATGACACTTATTAAACTGTTCAACTTGTCATTTCCTCTCGCGACTTGGTACAAAGTCAACGGGTTAGAACTTATGATCGGTTTTAGTTTCGGAGTGGGTATGGTTTCCATCCAAGCTATTGCCGAGCATGTCTTGCCAAATGCATGGTTTGATGACAAAGGAATAAATGAGCATCTGTTACGCGCATTTCCTCTGTCAGCGCTTGTACTCATTATGGCTGCTGTTTCGTTAATTGAAGAGACTCTATTCAGAGGTATTCTTCAGCACTTACTAGGATATGTTGCTGCCAGTCTTATTTTTGTCTTTTTACATATTCGTTATGTGACGAAGCCGGCGCTTTTAGGAATAACCCTTGTTCTAAGTTTTGGTCTCGGTTTTCTATTCGTTCAAACGGGTAGTTTGCTGACACCAATCACAGCACATTTCACAATTAATACGTTGCCTATTGCGCTTAATTATTTGAAAAAGGGTCGTCTATGATGTGCTTGATTAACGATTTGTAACCTGTGATTGTCCTAATTTCATGGTCACACTCATAGTTATGAATGTGAGAGAGGTGAAGGACATGTCGCTTCAAGAGTATCACGATAACGGTCGGATTTCTGGAATTACGTTAACTATTTTAACAGAGCTCATTAAAAGAAAAAAAGAAAAAGACAAATGGAAGCATAGAGAAGCAATCTTTGGTCTTTGTCTTACCTTATTTGCAGGTATTGGAATCGGCTATACTTTTTTCATTCATCCCGGTATGCTCGAATCAATGCGCGATTTACGTATGTTGATCAGCCGTCCGGCGAGCTGGATTTTCTTGATGATTTGCGCTGTGTTTCTGTTATTCTTTACTTATTGTCATGGTGAGCGCGAAGATGCTGAGGATGATTATGACGATTTACGGGAAGAGATCATTGATCGCACGGAAGAACTATGGATGAATGATCAGCCGGATCAGCTTGGAAATACGGCCCGTTACGGAATTCTTCGACATTTGAAGAAGGAATTTGATATCAATTTATTTTATAAATAATTACAAAAACGACCGCTTCTATTAGGCATGAGAAGCAGCCGTTAAATTGCCTGTTTTTATTCGTTAAAATACTCTTTTTTTTGATTGTTCCTCTTTTAGTAATTCAACTGCTTCACGAAATCTCTGTGAGTGAACGATTTCACGTTCGCGTAAAAAGCCTAAAGAATCATTAATTTGGGGGTCATCGGAGACATTAATGATCCATTGATAACTGGAACGCGCCTTTTCCTCTGCTGCAATGTCTTCATAAAGATCAGCGATTGGATCTCCTTTTGATTGGATGCCCATGTTAAAGTTTTGCCCGGCAGCATTATGATAATAGATTGATTTACCATGATCAACATAATGTTCACCTAAACCGGCTTCCTTTAACTGTTCAGGTGTCGCATCTTTAGTTAGTTTATACACCATAGTGGCGATCATTTCCAAATGGGCAAATTCCTCGGTTCCGATGTCATTGAGTAAGCCCATAACGCGGCTAGGTATTGTGTATCTCTGATTTAAATAGCGAAGGGCAGCGGCCAGTTCGCCGTCAGCGCCGCCGTATTGTTCAATCAGAAATTTTGCCATTCTTGGATTACAGATGCCGACACGCACCGGATACTGCAATTTTTTTTCGTAATACCACACAAATATCGGCCTCCTCGGTCATCGTTTATACTTGCCATGGCCAGGGTGTATCCTTCCATTGCCATGGATAAGCGGATAGACTGTGCCCAAATTGTCTTAATGGGCCGTACCGTGCTTCAAATCCGTCACGAAGTTCGGCACTTTTCTTAGCGGTTGAATTGAACTGCTTAAGTGCTTCAAGGTCATTAGGATGAGTGTCTAAATAAAGAGTCAGTTCAACAAGAGTAAAATCAACAGCTTGGAGTGCCTTCAGATCCGAGTAATAGCTGTCCGGTACTTGTATCGGTTCATCCATCTGTGTTCAGCTCCTCTCTTTTTGAGAGATATGGATTGGTATATGGTGTAAATAATCCCGGCCATAATGTGCCGTGTGTCAATGCTTCAAATGGTGAAAACTGCTCCATGCCCCGCGGCTGAAAACCTAGATAGAGCTGCACGGGTGTCTCATAAGAAATGGGTCCGAGCGGTGGACATGGATCATTTGGACTGACGTATGGAGTGTACCATTTTCTGGATGTAGACAAATCAGCGCCTCCCTTCTTGAAATCATTTTTCTATTCATCATTTCTTTATATGCTATCCCAGCTCGTACATAGACCCAATGATTTCATCGATTTTTTTAAACGAGAACGTATAAGCACACGTTCGTTCGAATCTTTTAACATTGGCACTATTCATATGCCTTATGATACGGAGTGATTTCCAATGACTGTTGATTTATTGGCTGTGGCAATAATCCTTTTTGTGATTTTAATTACTTACATGTTTTGTGAGGCGCATATGAATCGATTAATCTCCATCAATCTTGAGATTGATGATTTGCCCGAACCTTTTATTGGTGAGAAGTTATTTTTTATCTCGGATATTCATCGGCGCACGATTTCAAAAAAGTGGCTGGAGTCGTTTAAGGATTCCCCAGACTACATTCTTATTGGAGGAGACCTGACGGAAAAAGGAGTGCCTCTTTCGAGAGTGCGCACAAATATTCAATTGCTGTTGAATCTCGGCCCTGTTTTTTTCATTTGGGGAAATCATGATTGGGATTCCGGATATGATCGTTTAAAAAAACTGCTTGATGAAAGCGGCGTTTCGATTTTAAATAACACGACATATACTGTAACTAAAAGTGGTGCAGCACTCAATTTTTCGGGATTAAATGATTTGCTGCATCACCACGCAAATTTAAATAAAACACTTGCAGCGAGAAAAAGCGGAGTGCCGACGATTCTTTTCAGTCATAATCCAGATATTAAGAAAGCGCTGACACCACAGATGGGCATTGCTTACTGCATTTCAGGACATACGCACAGCGGACAAATTAACTTATTCGGATTTACTTTAAAAGAGAAGGCAGGGGTAAAAGAACTGCCGTTTGGAACACTAATAATCAGTAGCGGTTACGGGACCACTAAACTGCCTTTGCGTTTAGGTGCAAAGCCTGATGCATTAATGCTTACTTTCAAGCAGAGATGAATTGGAAATGTGTAAAAGCATGTACAATTATGTCTTTGCGTTGTATACTACACTCAAGTCTCTCGTTCGACTATTGGTCGGCGAATTTGTTCTTGTCTCTCGTCGTTTGGATGCATGTCCAGGCAAGAGACACCGAAATTCGTCAAGATCATATAACTATAGTATAAGTTTGCGACACTACACTAAAGAGATTAGGCTGGACGGCAAGGAGGACATTTGCGATGCGACTGGAACGTTTAAATGGCGACAGGATTAAAATATTCCTGACTTTTGACGATCTCAAAGAACGAGGCATTACAAAAGAAGATATGTGGCACGACTTGCCGAGAGTCGAGAAATTATTTCGGGATATGATGCTTGAGGCGGATGACGAATTGGGTTTCGAAGCATCCGGTCCCATCGACGTTGAAGTATTCTCCCTCCCGGCGCAAGGAATGGTTGTCATTGTGTCAAGAGGAAGAAAAGATCGTGATGATGAATCCGACGATGACTTTGAAGATGACGAAGATTTCATTCAAATGCAGGTGACATTGGATGAAAGTCAGGACGTACTTTACCAGTTTGAGCAATTTGATGATGTGATTTCACTATCGAAAACACTTCATGATTTAGGAATTCGAACAGGAAGCCTATTTCTATTTGAAAACAAATATTATATACATTTTAATGAACAGCATTTATCGGACGCATTCGATATCGAAACGCTTGTCGCTATCCTTGCGGAGTATGGAAATACATCAACCATTACCATTTACAGACTTGAGGAATATGGTAAATGTCTGATAAAAGATATTGCTGTATCCGAGTTATATCGCTATTTTATTAAAGCTCCGCATTCTTGATCACGCGGAGTTTTTCATTGCTTTTACTTTGTCATCGTTATGGAGAAGACGGGATGACTGGTTTATTAAACTTTATGCACCCGCACGCCGCTTGATGAATCAATTGTTGCGTCAAAGGAAAGAAGACAGAGACAATGGTGTGCAGAAAATAAGAAAGGAAGATTTTGGTGTCGGTTGATCAACGGGATCTTTTAACGAAGCACAAACGCGTCTTAGCATCGGCTCAAGCGATGATTAAAGAATCGCTTGCTGAACTTGGCTATTCGCAGGATGTATTTGAACTATTGAAAGAGCCGCAGCAAATCCTTGCTGTCCGGATACCTGTTAAAATGGATAACGGACAAGTTCGCGTTTTTTCAGGTTACAGGGTTCAACACAGCTTTTCAATTGGCCCCACCAAAGGCGGTGTCTTATTTCATCCTGAGGTTTCGGAGCCTTTAATGAAAGGCCTATCTTTGATGAACAGCCTTAAAAACGGTTTACTCAACATTCCTTTTGGCGGTGCAAAAGGCGGTGTCATCTGCGAACCGAGGGAACTGTCTTTTCATGAGCTTGAACTTCTAAGTAGAGGATACATACAAGCAATTCGTTCAGTTATCGGCCCTTATCAAGATATACCTGCGCCAGATATTTTTACCAATTCCCAAGTGATGGCCTGGATGATGGATGAGTACAGTAAATTATGCCCGGATCAGTCTGCCGGATTTATAACCGGTAAACCAATTGTTCTGGGAGGCTTGAAGAGCCGTGAACATTCGGCTGGTCGCGGTATCGTTTTATTCATTTCTGAAGCAGCGAAAAAGAAAGGCATTGATTTGCAGCATTCGACCGCGATTGTGCAAGGATTCGGGTCACTCGGAAGCTATGTTGCTAAATCGCTGGCCGACTCGGGAGTCACTATTACCGGACTTTCAGATGCCTATGGAGCGGTTTATCGTTCATCGGGATTAGACATGAATACATTGATTGAATGTCGGGACAGTTTCGGAACCATTACAAAACTTTATAAGCACACCTTGACAAGTCAGCAACTTGTTGAGAAGCCTTGTGATATTATGGTGCTTGCTGCGGTTGCAAATCAAATTACAGATAATAATGTTCTTAAAATCAAGAGTAAACTTGTGGTTGAGGCAGCGGATGGAGCAGTGACCGATGAGGCAGCCAATTGGATGACACAGAATGGAATCCTTTTTATCCCTGAAATTTTGACAAGCTCAGGTGATATGACCTCTTCTTATATTGAATGGGCTCAGAACAGACAAGGATTGATCTGGAGCAAAGAAGAGGGAGAACGTCGGGTTCGGCAAATTTTAGCTGATGCTTTTACTCGCGTACATAATATAGCTGAGGAACGCGGTATTTCATTGAAGGCAGCGTCTTGTTTTGCTGGGGTTTACACACTTGCAGAGTCTGCACGTGTGCGCGGTTGGATTTAAATGAATGGATGAGAAAGAAATAATGATAGCTTTAAACGGTTATGGTGTATCCATAATCGTTTTTTTTGTGCTGTTCCTCAATGCATAAAACCATCTTTTCTTGGAAACATAAAGCTGATTTCAGAGTTTCAAGGAAATCATATGAACTATTGAGTGGCTCTATGTACACTCCGGGGAGGATTAAGTCATTGAGAAAACGACTGATTCGAGGCATATGTGCTGCTATTCTTGCATCGCTCCTGTTGTCTCATACTTTTGAAGCCGATGCATTCTCAAATCGAGTCATTATGCGCGGTGATACGGGAGAAGATGTCGTCGAACTTCAGGCGCGTCTTCAGTACATTAGCTTCTATAAGGGAAAAATTGACGGTTCATTTGGCTATGGAACCTATTGGGCATTGCGTAATTTTCAGTCCCAATTTGGTTTGACCGTTGACGGTATGGTGGGAAGCACGACCAAGCAAAAATTAATAAAAGCTTCTCAATATGACCAAGCCTTTGTCAATCGCAACATAAGAGAAGGAAATGAATTCACTTATTATGGAGGAGTCCCGCTTAATCAGCAAGTGAAGAAGAGAAATACTCAGTCATCGGGTGGCAATTCAGGCAATGCGAACAATCAGTCCGGAGGTGGGAATACACCGCAGCAAGGCGGCAACTACACAATGGATAACTTGCCTCAAGGTTACTCTAAATCAGATGTGAATCTGATGGCAAATGCGGTTTATGGAGAATCACGTGGTGAGCCATATATAGGCCAAGTTGCTGTTTCTGCGGTGATTATCAACCGAGTGGCAGACCCACGCTTTCCCAATAATATATCCGATGTCATTTTTCAGCCGGGTGCATTTACAGCGGTCTCCGACGGACAAATATGGCTGACACCGAATGAGTCGGCTAAGAAAGCAGTAATGGATGCAATTAACGGGTGGGATCCTTCGAATGGGGCTCTCTACTATTTTAATCCGGACACAGCAACATCTGCGTGGATCTGGACTAGACCTCAGATTGGGAAAATTGGCAAACACATTTTTTGTAAATAGGGGGGACGCATATGAAACGCCGTTATTGGATTGCCGGTTTGTCTGTCATCGCGGTCGCTCTGCTGATCGGTCTTGGCGTTTGGGGCTATCAGGAGCACCAAATGAAGAAGACAGTGATGATAAACGCGGAAAATCACTACCAGCAAGCTTTTCATGAACTGACTTATTATGTTGATTCTTTAGAAGAATCTCTTGGGACGGCGCTTGCCATGCAGTCACGAGAATCAATGCGTCCGCAACTCGTGGAAACTTGGCGATTAAGTGCACTTGCTCATGCGGCAGCCAATGAACTTCCGCTTACCTTTTTGCCGTTCAACAGAACCAATGAATTTCTCGCGCATGTCGGTGAATTCACCTATAATACGGGTGTTAAAACGATTAATGATCGCCCATTAAGTAATAAAGAATCCAAAAATCTTGCAAAACTTTATACAGAATCCATGACAATACGAGACGAATTAAGAGATGTTCAATCGAAGGTAATGTCGCAGCACCTGCGTTGGATGGATGTTGAACAAGCTCTTAAAAGTAAAAAACAAAATCAGGATAATCAAGTCATTGATGGAATGAAGCGGGTGGACGGGCAAGCGACCGATTATACGCAAAGCTTCAGCCCTGAAAACCCGCGTAATGTTGTTCTTGAAAAAAAGAAGATTAATCCGATGAAAGGAGCACAGATAAAAAGCAGTCAAGCGGTTGATAATTTAAAGAAGTGGGTCAATAAACCGCACGCACAAACACGCAAAGTTACTCAGACTGGCAAAGGGTCAAATGTTCCTGCCTACGAAATTGCTATGAAGGATAAAGGAAGATCGTTGAACGCATCGGTAACAAAAAAAGGTGGCCATATTGCTTGGTTTCTTTTTGAACGTCCGGTTGAAAAAGAGACCATAAATCTATATGATGCCTCAAAAAGGTCAGAAACTTTTCTGAAACAGCGTCAAGTAAAGGATATGATTTTAACAAAACGTAACAAATATAATCATGTTGCCGTACTAACTTATGTGCTTCAGAAAAACGGTGTTCGTGTCTATCCCGCATCGATGAGAATAAAAGTTGCGCTTGATAATGGTGAAATACTTGCATTTGATCAAACAGACTATTTATTTAATAAGTATGACGATGTTCCGCTTCAGCCTAAACTCTCAGAGAGTGAAGCTCGGAAACAACTGAATCCCAATCTAAAGGTACAGGAATCGGATCTCGCTGTTTTTCAGAACGCGATGTTGAAAAATGTGCTTTGCTATGAATTTTTTGCGACGCGAGCAAATGATACCTATCGTGTCATGCTGAATGCTGAGAATGGAGATCAGGAAAAAATAGAACTTTTGAAGGAATAGCAGATGGATGCTGGTTAGATCTGTTTCCAAGGGGCTTGGCTGAACCGAGGATTCTACTGTATAATGAACACAAGGTGCAAGACTTTTGGAGTAATTTGGCAAAAGATGAATTCATGGTTGATTGAAAATGCGGAGGAGACGATCATGAAACTGAAGGTTGGCGGAACACTGGTCTTAGAACAAATGAACAATCATGCACAAAGTGTGCGCTATCGATGCAAGCTTGCCGAAGTTAAAGACAATGCATTGCTGATTGATTATCCGATTGAAGAAAAAACAGGAAAAACACCAGTGCTTCTGAATGGAACTGTATTTACGGCTATATATATTAATGACAGTCAAGTCTTTCGTTTTCCGACAACGTTTATTCAACGAATTTCTGGTCAGGTTCCTTTGATGCTCATGAGTTTTGACGGTGAGGACAGCATGGAAGAGATTCAGCGTCGAAACTATGTCCGTGTGGAAGCGAACTTGGATATTGCGATCCATTCAAGTGAGGGGGCATTTCGCCCATTTACAACGATGACCAGTGATATTGGCGGCGGTGGATCATTAATCAACTTGCCCGATGATTTTCCAATTGAAGAAGAAGATTCGATTGTATCCTGGATTGTTCTTCCAATGACTTCAGGTGCTGATCAATATATCAAGGTGCAATCGAGAGTCATTAGAATTTTTACTGATAAACACACAAATGGGAAAAGGGCGACCATTAAATTTTTGTTGCAGTCAGAGAGAGAACGCCAGCCGATTATACGCTTTTGCTTTGAAAAGCAGCTGGAAGCAAGGAAAAAACTGCTCGAAATGGAATCGCGCAGACATAAAGGCTGATAGACAGCAAAATGTTTTTAAATAGTCAAACAATCAGTCAAGACAGATGGGAGTAAGCAGGTATTATGGAGAATTTATTTCAAGTAGCAATTGACGGACCGGCAGCTGCAGGAAAAAGTACAGTTGCCAAAATTGCTGCAAAAACATTGGGGTTTGTTTATATTGATACAGGAGCGATGTATCGATCGCTCACGTATAAAGCACTTAAAGAGAAAGTCAATTTAAATAATGGGCAAGCGTTGAAAGAATTGTTGGATTCAACAGAAATTAAACTGGTACAAGGTGTCAGGGGACAGAAGGTGTACGTGGACGGAGACGATGTGACTGACCTTATTCGCTATCCTGAGGTCTCCGAACATGTCTCACTGGTTTCTTCTTACGAGGCTGTGCGAGCTGAGATGGTGGACCGTCAGCGCAAATTAGCACAATCGTGCAGTGTTGTCATGGACGGACGAGATATTGGAACACATGTTCTTCCGAATGCGCAGGTTAAAATATTTTTAATTGCTTCAGTTGAAGAACGAGCAGTTCGCAGATATCGGGAAGAACTGCAAAAAGGCAGACATCCGTCCATGGAAACACTGAAGGAATCCATTGCACTCAGAGACAAAAAGGATATGGAAAGAGATGTTTCCCCACTTGTTAAAGCAGCAGATGCAGTGGCACTTGACACCACTTCGCTTAGCATTGAGGAAGTGGTTGAGAAAATTCTGCATTTTGTAAAGGAGAAACAGCCATCTTGAATCTCTATTCTTTTGGAAAAACATTAGTTAAAGTGTTTTATAAACTAACTTTTAGAATCCAGGTTATAGGGCGGGAAAACGTTCCTGAGCAGGGCGGTACACTGATCTGCAGCAACCACCTTTCTAATTTTGATCCACCGATGATCGGTATCAGTCTTGCGAGACCATTAAGTTTTGTTGCTAAATCTGAGCTCTTCAATATCCCGGGCTTTGGTCGGCTGCTCAGCCACTTAAATGCTTTTCCAATAAAGCGCGGCACCGGAGATCGTGGCGCACTCAGAGTAGCAGTGAAGCTTATCCGAGAAGGACATGCATTGCTTATTTTTCCTGAAGGACACAGGAATCTGGAACATACGCCATTGAAGAAAGGCCTTTCAGGAGCAGGATTCTTTGCACTGCAGACGGATGCGGTTGTCGTTCCTTGTGCAATAATTGGCAACTATAAATTCAGAAGCAAGATGAAAATCATTTTTGGCAAACCGATTAACACGAAAGAAATGAAAGAATTAAAGATGAAATCTTCAGAGGCAAGCGCAATCATCATGAAACATATTCAGGCATTGCTTGATGAATACACAGAGCCAACTGCTTGACAAAAGCGTCTATTTGTAAGAAGTTATGAGTAGGATATTTTCTCGGTTGGTTAATTAAAGGAGGTCCCGGAGAATGGTTGAAGAAGTAAATCATGAAATGGCATCTTTTGATGCGATTGGTGTAGGCGATGTAGTTAATGGAAAAGTAACAAAAGTTGAAGAAAAACATGCGTTAGTTGATGTTGGATATAAAGTGGACGGCATTCTGCCAATCAGCGAGCTTTCAAGCCTTCACGTTGAAAAAGTCTCGGATATGCTTCATGAAGGTGACGAGATCAGTGTAAAGGTAACAAAGCTGGAAGATGATGAACTCGTCCTGTCGAAACGTGAAGTTGACGCAGACAGAGCATGGGGTGATCTCGAGGCTAAATTCAACGAAAAAACTACATTTTCCGTTGAAATTGCTGATGTTGTTAAAGGCGGTTTGGTTGTTGACTTAGGTGTTCGCGGGTTTATTCCAGCTTCTCTTGTTGAACGTCATTTTGTTGAAGATTTCAGTGACTATAAAGGCAAACCACTTGATGTTAAAATCGTCGAATTAGATCGTGAAAAGAGGAAAGTTATCCTTTCCCATCGTGCGGTTTTGGACGAAGAAGCGGATCAGAAAAAAATTGAGACGCTTCAAGGGATTAAAGAAGGTTCCGTCCTTGAAGGGACCGTTCAACGGCTGACTGATTTCGGCGCATTTGTAGATATTGGCGGAGTTGATGGACTTGTTCACATTTCTCAACTTGCTCATTATCATGTGGAAACTCCTTCAGAAGTCGTCTCCGAAGGGGATAAAGTCAAGGTCAAAGTTTTATCGGTAGATCCTGCTAATGAACGGATCTCACTGTCAATTAAAGCAACTCAGCCTGGACCTTGGGAAACGGCAAAATCGAAGATCAACGCCGGTGATGTTCTTGAAGGAACAGTGAAAAGACTAGTTCCATTCGGTGCATTTGTTGAATTGCTCCCAGGTGTTGAAGGCTTAGTTCATATCTCCGAAATTTCACATGATCATATTGGAACTCCTGAAGAAGTGCTTTCAGAGAACCAGCAAATCAAGGTGAAAGTTCTGGATGTGAATTTTGATGAACAACGTGTATCGTTGAGCATCAAAGCACTTGAAGAACCAAAAGCAGAAAATCATGCAGAACAGCCTGCTGAAACACCTGAGATTGAAGAAGCAACAACAGGTTTTTCCCTTGGTGACATGATTGGCGATCAGTTAAAAAAATATAAATAATTTAATGCGTGAACATGAAAGAGGCGGAAAATGTTTGGAAGCTTACCTGCTCCCTGCTTTTTCCGCTTTTTCAAGGCTGTGATGGAATCTTAATACTGATTTGCATAGGTTATTGCTGCATGGGCAATAAATGAGATATACAATTCGAGAACGTTTAATTTTTGGACCTCTCCTGTTAAAGGAAAGGTTTCTTTTATGATTAGCTTTGTTCATTAATATTTGATGAAGTGATCAGTGAAAGATGAAGAACCCTTGCTAGATCATCACTGATACGTAAGCATTATGATGAGTAACAAATTGATGATGATAGAACAGAGGAACCAGGGGGAAATTTGCCCCTAAGTAAACCTCGATCATGATCAGTTTTTGAAGGAGGAACATTATGTCTAAACCTACGATTGCTATAGTCGGCCGTCCTAATGTCGGAAAATCTACCCTGTTCAACCGTATTGTCGGTGGCCGCATGGCCATTGTTGAGGATAAACCGGGCGTTACAAGAGACAGGCTGTATGGAAACGGATCTTGGCTGACCAATGAATTCCATGTCATCGACACCGGTGGTATTGATCTTGGCGATGAGCCGCTGCTCGCGCAAATGCGAGCCCAAGCTGAAATTGCCGTTGATGAATCTGATGTGATCTTGTTTCTGGTCGATGGACGAACAGGATTAACGGATGCCGACGAAGCAGTTGCCCAATTATTAAGAAGATCCAAGAAGCCTGTTGTTCTTGGTGTAAATAAGTTAGATAATTTTAAGCAGAAAGAATTGATGTACGAGTTCTACTCTGTAGGACTTGGGGATCCTTATGCGATTTCATGCGCACATGGACAAGGCATAGGCGATTTGCTCGATGCAGTGATTGATAAATTTCCGAAATCTGAGCCTAACCCGGAAGAGGACGGCGCTATTCGCTTTGCTTTGATCGGCCGTCCTAATGTGGGCAAGTCGTCTCTCGTCAACACAATACTCGGCAAGGAACGTGTGATTGTTAGTGATATTGCGGGAACGACACGTGATGCGATCGACTCTCCATTTACACGCAACGGTCAAAATTTTGTTATTGTCGACACAGCAGGTATCCGCCGCCGGGGACGTGTCTATGAAAAGACGGAAAAATACAGCGTGCTTCGAGCGCAGCGTTCCATTGAAGAGTCCGATGTGGTTTTGGTTTTGATAAACGGAGAAGAAGGAATAATCGAACAGGACAAAAAAATTGCCGGTTACGCGCACGATGCAGGACGAGCGATTGTTATTGTAGTTAATAAATGGGATGCAGTTGAAAAAGACGGGAAGACCATGGACAAGTTCAAGAAGAAAATTCGTGAACAGTTTCAATTTATTGACTATGCACCGATCGTTTTCCTATCTGCGTTAACCGGAAGCCGTGTTGATCAAATTCTGCCGGTTATTGAGCAGGTAGCTGAAAACCATAGCCTGCGTGTGCAGACAAGTTTGTTGAATGATTGTATTATGGATACGGTAGCTATGACGCCGCCACCGTCAGATAAAGGTAAGCGATTGAAAATTTATTATGGTACTCAAGTAGCCGTTCGTCCGCCAGTATTCGTATTGTTTGTCAATGATCCGGAGCTTCTGCATTTTTCTTATGTGCGCCATATTGAAAACAGGCTTCGTGAGACTTTTGGATTCATTGGTACACCGATAAAAATATTATCAAGAAAAAAGAATGAGAAGTAAGAGGAGAGGTTTGAATCATGCTGATCGCGTTTTCTATAATTATTTCTTATCTTATCGGATCAATCAGCTTCAGCTACTTAATTACAAAGAAGATTAAAAAGATTGACATCCGCCAAACAGGCAGCGGCAACGCAGGCGCAACAAATACGATGCGTGTGCTGGGAACAGGACCTGCCGTTGGGGTATTGATTTTGGACGTTCTAAAAGGGGTTGTTTGCATTTTGATGGCCAATTTACTTGGCTTACCCGACTGGGCGGTGGCACTGTCCGGTTTAGCGGCAATAATCGGACATGATTTCCCTATTTATTACGGTTTTAAAGGCGGCAAGGGCGTTGCAACAACTATTGGCGTCTTTTTTATGATTATGCCGCTTTTTGCGTTAATTGCAGGTGTCATTACCATCTTGATTATCGCGGTCACACGTTTTGTTTCGCTAGGATCTTTGTTTTTCCTTTTGTTTACGCCAATATTGGGATGGATCATTCATGGCTATTCCGCAGGCGTCTTAGTTGTGGCCTTTTTAATTACGGTCCTGGCCTTTTATCAGCATCGGGCGAACATCGTTCGGTTAATTCAAGGTAAGGAAAATAAACTCGGCCACAAGAAAGCTCAGGCTTAAGAATTTTCTGTTGTTCGCTGTAAACTTTGAATCGAGGAGGCAGAGCAATGAAGAAAATAGCAGTTTTGGGAGCTGGAAGCTGGGGTACTGCGCTTTCGATGGTACTCGCGGATAATGGTTTCACAGTTTCGCTTTGGAGCCACAGAAAAGAGCAGGCAAACGAAATTTTGCACGAGCATACAAATCAAAAGTATCTGCCAGGGGTTGTGCTGTCTGATCTAATTAGCGGTACAAATAGTTTGAGTGAGGCTCTTAGTCATGCATCCGCTGTGCTTCTTGTTGTTCCAGCAAAGGCAATGCGTGATGTATTGAAGCAGATTCGTACCATTATTGAACAGCCAATCTTGTTCGTTCATGGTGTGAAAGGTATTGAACCGGGATCGTTTAAACGGATGTCTGAGGTTATTGAGGAAGAGATCCCTGCATCGCTTCGAACAGCAGTTGTGGTTCTTTCAGGACCCAGCCATGCTGAAGAGGTTGCCTTGAGACATCCTACAACGGTTGCCGTTGCATCGTCTAATATTAATGCTGCTCAAGAAGCACAGGATCTCTTTTTTAATCATTATTTTCGTGTGTATACCAATGAAGATACAGTAGGCGTAGAAATAGGCGGTGCATTAAAAAACATTATTGCACTTGGTGCAGGCTTGCTTGACGGACTCGGGTACGGAGATAATGCAAAGGCTGCGTTGATTACTCGTGGGCTCGCGGAGATATCCCGACTTGGGACGAAAATGGGTGCACATCCATTGACATTTATAGGGCTGACCGGCATGGGTGATTTAATCGTTACCTGTACGAGTGTGCACAGCAGAAACTGGCGAGCAGGAAATTTGCTTGGTAAAGGTGAGAAGCTTGATACTGTATTACAACAGATGGGGATGGTTGTAGAGGGTGTCCGGACAGCAGAAGCTGCTTATGCCTTAGCTAAAAAGATGAACATAGAAATGCCGATCACGACTGCAATCTATCAGGTATTATTTGAAGATAAGCATCCAAAAGAAGCGGTTGACGAATTGATGAATCGTGATAAGAAGGATGAAATTGAGCCGCTTTCTCAAAGCCTGGCTGAAAAAATAGCACGGGAACAATAGGTGGCACGTTACTCCCTCCTTGCATACTATGTAAAGAATGCAGGGTAAAGGAGGACGTTCATTGGATTCTAATAATCCTTTTTTTGATAACATTGAAAAGAAGACGAACGTGAAGAAAGAGGATATCCTGGAGATAGCCAACTCAGTTTCAAACGCTAATTTCAGCGATCCTAAGGTCGTCAGAGAACTCATTGCTCGCATTGGGAGTACAGCAGGCGTACCCGTTTCAAAGGAAAAGGAAGAGGCTATTGTGAAAGCCATTACTTCGGGTAATATGCCGAGCAATCTTACATCGCTGTCAAAAATTTTCGGCCCAAAACGATAAGTATTGGGCCGTCGCCAGCGGCAAACGAAGTAGGAATAGCATAATGTATAGGTGCGTCAATCATTCTGCAAGAGCGCAAAGGGCGTGGAAGGAATTAGTCATGTGGAGAGAAAACGGCAACGTTTTCTCTCCATTTTTTTATCCATAAATGGCATAAAAAAATTATTGGACAATAGTTTAGTATAGATAGGCAGCCGAAACACTTGCGCTGCCGGCCCATTTTTCAACAGATCGCTTCGGAAGATCAAATTTTTATTGGCATAATCAATGGACAAAGTCATATGTTTAGAACGATCACCGAGGTAGTTTATTGCAGAAGGAGGAGCGGGAGGGTGCCAACTTTGGAAAAACTTGAACGAGTAGACATTTTCAAAGACATTGCTGAACGTACCGGGGGAGACATTTATTTAGGTGTTGTCGGAGCCGTCCGAACAGGAAAATCTACATTTATTAAGAAATTTATGGAGCTCGTTGTTTTGCCGAATATTGAGGATGAGGCAGATCGCGTTCGTGCAAAAGATGAATTGCCTCAAAGTGCCGCAGGAAAGCAAATCATGACGACCGAGCCCAAATTTATTCCTAATCATGCAGTTAAAGTGAGTGTGGAAGACGGACTTGACGTCAACATTCGTGTGGTTGACTGCGTTGGCTACGCGGTTAAAGGAGCAAAGGGGTTCGAAGATGAAAACGGCCCACGCATGGTACACACACCATGGTATGATGAACCGATTCCATTTCAAGAGGCGGCAGAAATTGGGACGCGCAAAGTCATTCAGGAACATTCTACTTTGGGCGTTGTCGTTACAACTGACGGTTCAATCGGTGAAATCGGACGTGAGGATTATGTTGAATCTGAGGAACGTATTGTTGATGAATTGAAAGAAGTGGGTAAACCATTTATTCTCATCGTCAACTCAACGCACCCTTATCATCCGGAGACAGAAGCATTGCGCAAGGAACTTTCGGAGAAGTATGATATCCCCGTGCTTGCTCAAAGTGTTGAGAACATGACGGAACACGATATCAATAACATTTTGCGCGAAGCATTGTTTGAATTTCCAGTTCTGGAAGTCAACGTAAATCTGCCGAGCTGGGTTATGGTTCTGAATGATGAACACTGGCTGCGCAAGAGCTATGAGGACGCGGTTAAAGAAACCGTTAAAGATATTAAGCGTTTGCGCGACGTTGATCGTGTCGTTGGAACTTTCGGACAATATGATTTCATTGAGAACGCTCAGCTATCAGGGATTGAAATGGGGAAAGGAACCGCCGAGATTGATTTGTTTGCTCCGGATAATCTCTATGATCAGGTGCTGAAAGAGGTCGTTGGCGTCGAAATTCGTGGGAAAGATCACTTGCTTCAACTGATGCAGGATTTTGCCCATGCAAAACGAGAGTATGATCAAGTAGCCGATGCGTTGAAGATGGTGAAACAGACCGGTTACGGTATTGCGGCACCATCAATCAGCGATATGAGTCTTGATGAGCCTGAGATTATTAAACAGGGATCACGTTTTGGAGTTCGGCTCAAGGCGGTTGCGCCTTCAATTCATATGATCAAAGTCGATGTAGAGTCTGAATTTGCGCCGATTATTGGTACTGAAAAACAGAGTGAAGAATTGGTACGCTATCTCATGCAAGATTTTGAGGATGATCCGCTCTCGATTTGGAATTCCGATATTTTCGGCCGCTCATTGAATTCCATCGTCCGTGAAGGCATCTCAGCGAAGCTGGCATTGATGCCTGAGAATGCTCGATACAAATTAAAAGAAACGTTGGAACGCATCATTAACGAAGGATCCGGGGGCTTAATCGCCATCATTTTGTGAGATCCTTTCCGAAATGAGTGAAATTCTAGATCCCAAATGGGGTCTTTTTCTTTTTGTTTATTTACGGGCTGGAAGGCGCGAATCTATTGACTTTTGACGGATTTTATTTTCAATAAGCGAATAAGAAGCAAAAATGCTCTTTTTTCTTCAAGAAACGGTTAAAAACGCGTGAATATGGCAATATTTTTATAAAAGCTGTTGAATTCTTCCATCACATCGTATATTATAAGCGTTGTTGATGTTTCATCCAGCGCAAAAAGGAGTTATTCCTTTTTAAGGAGGTGAAAGTGTTGAATAAGACTGAATTGATTACTGCGGTTGCAGAATCTGCTGAATTATCCAAAAAAGATGCTACAAAAGCGGTTGATTCTGTCCTGTCAACGATTGCCGATGCTTTGAAAAGTGGAAGCAAGGTTCAATTAATCGGATTTGGCAACTTTGAGGTTCGCGAACGTTCTGCTCGCAAAGGCCGCAATCCTCAAACGGGCGAAGAGATCGAAATCAGTGCAAGCAAAGTTCCAGCATTTAAGCCTGGTAAAGCATTGAAAGAAGCCGTCCAATGATCTGAGACGATACATAGGACGTAAGTACGAAAGAGCCATCCGTTTTGGATGGCTCTTTTTGCTACACAAGATGCTAACTTTACATGATTCTGCAGAAGTTAACAGGACCTCTTCGTGTTGAAAGGGATAAAAAATGAATGGAGCCGCATAAAACATTCACGGTTAAATGAGAATAAATAAGATCAAGTAAGGACGACTTTCCTTTATTTTTATGTTTGCCTATGCTAAAATTTTTTACTAGGACAAGTGATTTATGTTTACTTAGGAATTCTGACACAGGCGAACATGAACAAAGGCAGAAGCGGATACACTACAGGAATGTTGAAGTTGATTATGCTGTGTCTCCACTGTTTCTTTTTTTGTAAACTTTACTAATACAAAACGGCTTTATGATTCTATGGTGAAAGCATCAAGAGGCGTTTAGTTTATGATTAGGTGCGACGGGCAGGATAGATTGGGAGGCAAATTTCAGTGAACGTGGATCATGAAAAAATAGAGAAGGCTGTGCGAATGATTCTTGAAGCAATTGGCGAGAATCCGGATCGGAGCGGTCTTATTGAGACGCCTCAACGAGTGGCGCGCATGTACGAAGAAATTTTTCAAGGATTGCAGCAGGATCCGAAAGAATACTTATCGAAAACATTTGATGAAGCTCATGAAGAACTCGTTTTAGTGAAGGATATTCCCTTCTATTCAATGTGCGAGCATCATTTGGTTCCTTTTTTCGGTAAGGCTCATGTGGGATACATACCAAGAGGCGGACGAGTGACCGGGCTGAGCAAGCTTGCCAGAGCAGTTGAAGCAGTTGCGAAACGCCCACAGCTTCAAGAGAGGCTGACAACAGAAGTAGCAAACAGTATCGTGGAAACGCTTCGTCCTTATGGCGTTATTGTTGTCATTGAAGCGGAACATATGTGCATGACGATGCGGGGAGTAAAAAAGCCTGGGGCACGAACGATTACTTCGGCTGTGCGCGGCGTTTTCCAAAAGGATTCAACCGCTCGAGCAGAAGCGATGTCATTAATTAACCATTAATTCCAAATGAAAAAGTGAGGAATGGATCATGGAACTAAGGAATGAAGAAGTATTGGGCGATTATTTTGTTATTAAAGCAGAAGCAGACGGTGTCAATGTCATTGGGCTGACTCGCGGTGCGGAAACACGGTTTTTTCATACGGAAAAGCTCGACAAAGGTGAAGTAATGATCGCACAATTTACAGAGCACACTTCGGCAATTAAAGTACACGGTAAAGCAACCATACAAACAAAGCACGGCACAATCACATCGGAATGATCAACAAGGTCATCACCATTTGGAGTGAGGACAAATCTTGTGGTGATTATTTGCATGGGGGGTACTGAATTGTCGCTAAATGAGGAGCTAGACCTAATCTATCATCAACTTCGAAACGAATTAAATCATGATTACGTAAAAACAATTTTACCGGAACCGATAATTGATCGGGATAAACTCATGATTTATTATTTGTTGTTTCGCCAACAAGAATCAACGCTGAACGCCGGTGCCCATGCTAAGAGCGTTATGGTAGCGGAAATTGGCTTGAACACCCATGAGACGATGACGATTGAAAAATGTTCTGACATAAAAGCAACAAAGAAGAGACAACTGACTGTACTATCCGGAGATTTTTACAGTGCACTATATTATTATTCACTTGCGCGCCAATCGAATATGGAGGTTGTCAAATGGGTGGCGCAGGCGATCCAAACGTTCAATATACATAAATGTGCGTTTTTTTATTCAAAAACACGTCTGAATTGGTCTGAAACATTGGAAGCTGTGATGAAAATTGAGAGCGCTCTTGTAGAGAAGATTGCCCGCCAACTCGGTCAAGCGCCTATTATTCCTTACTTAAATGCCTTTTTTTTAATAAAAAGGCTTGTCATTGAAAGAAAAGCGCATGGGAATTGCGAACGAACCAGCTATTTTTCGCAAGCCGTTCTAGGCAGTGTCGAGACACTGACCGTCAAGCTTGATCAAGAAATTAAGAATAAAGCGGCACATTTGATTCATGCTCTGGACAGGCAGGAAAATCATTCAGAATGGCTGATGCAGATCATTGATTATTTGCGCGATCAACTCAGCCGAATGGCTGAAGGTGTTGGAGAAGGGACTTATTAATGATGATGGAGCAGGAAGAGAAACATGAGAAGGTTCACCGTGTCTTTCAAAAGATCTATAAGAACTATGACGCGATGAATTCATTAATTAGTTTTAATCGTCATAAGGTGTGGCGGCAAAAAGCGGATCGGATTGTCGCAGCAAATGAAGGAGATCGAGTTATTGATGTTTGTTGTGGGACCGGCGACTGGGCGATCTCAATGGCAAAGATAGTGGGATCTCAAGGAAGCGTTGTCGGTCTTGATTTCAGCGATAATATGTTGCAAATTGCCGAGCATAAAAAAGAATCAAGTCAACTTGAGAACGTCAAACTTGTAAATGGCGATGCGATGGCTATCCCTTATGAAAATGCATCATTTGATCGAGCAACGATCGGATTCGGTCTCAGAAATGTTCCCGATTATTTGACTGTGTTAAAGGAGATCAATCGTGTTTTGCGTCCTGGCGGCAGTCTTGTCTGCCTCGAAACATCACAAACTAAAATACCGATATACAGGCAGCTGTACTTTTTTTATTTTCGATTTATTATGCCGCTTCTTGGAAAAATATTTGCCGGTAGCTATAAAGAATATGCGTGGCTAAATGAGTCTGCATCAAAATTCCCTGATCAGAAAACATTAACTGAACTCTTCCGAAAAGCCGGTTTTGAAAATATATCGGTATGCTCATTAATGGGTGGCATTGCTGCAATCCATAAGGGAACCAAACCACTGGATCACGAGTAATTGCTTTTTTTAGCAATAATTTGTTTGCATAATGAGCGGTAACGAAAGGTGAAAGAGATGACCCTGACCCGAATTTACAAGGAACAGAAAAGTAACTTAAAACAGATTGAAGGTCGATTGGAATCGGTGCTTATGGCACCTCATCCCATTCTGAACGAAGCTTCACTTGACTTGCTCAGAGCAGGGGGGAAGCGTATTCGCCCGTTACTGACACTGCTCTGCGCGCAATACGGCGATCCTTCACGTGAAGAAGTGATGAACTCGGCTGTCATGCTTGAATTGATTCATATGGCTTCTCTCGTTCATGATGATGTCGTTGATGATTCGGATCTTCGACGCGGAAAACCAACGGTTAAAGCACAATGGGATAATCGAGTGGCGATGTTTACCGGAGATTTTATTTTTGCTAAAGCGATTGAATTAATTTCTGATTTTGATAATCATGAAATTCATTTGAGTATATCGCGAGTCATTCGTGATTTAAGCCTTGGTGAAATCGATCAAATTAAAGAATTGTATAACTGGAAACAAAATTTGCGCATTTATCTCAGAAGAATCAAAAGAAAAACTGCTTTGCTGATGGCGCTCAGCTGCCAGTTAGGAGCCCTAGCTTCGGGATGCTCTTCGAAGGTAGGATTAAGCCTCTACTATTTTGGCTATTATTTAGGAATGAGCTACCAAATGACTGATGATATTCTTGATATCGTTGGGACTGAGAAACAATTGGGAAAACCGGCGGGCGGTGATTTGCGGAACGGGAATATCACATTGCCTACATTCTTTGCGTTGCATAAATATGGAATGCGAGACGCTATTTTGCATGTTCTGGAGAGAGAAAATCCGGAGCAGTCAGAATGGGATTCAGTCATATATTCCATTCGCAATTGCGGAGCGATACAAGATTCGGAGCATTTGAGTGATGCTTATTTAAGCAAAGCAAGAGCAATCTTGGAACAGTTGCCGCAATTGCGTGTGACTCACTCATTAAAAGAAATAGCGGATTATATTGGGACAAGAAACTATTAATCAAATAAGCTGCAAGTGAGTCTGCATTTGTAACATTTTGATGCACAACGGTTCATGCGATTGCGATGCTAATTCTAAGTTTAGGGAGCCTGATGATAATGGAACGCACATTTTTAATGATTAAACCAGATGCTGTTAGAAGAGGATTGATTGGAAATATTATTGCACGGTTTGAGGCAAAAGGCTTTAAAATGATTGCCGGCAAACTCATGGTTATATCCGACGAATTGGTCAAGAAGCATTATTATGAACATGAAGGAAGGCCGTATTACACAGACCTGACGACATTTATGACTTCCGGTCCGGTGTTTGCTATGGTTTGGCAAGGTGAGGACATTATTAAGCTCTCGCGATTCATGATGGGTTCCACTGATCCTGAAAAGGCAGCACCAGGAACAATTCGTGGAGATTATGCCACACGTATGAATCGAAATGTTATTCATGGATCAGATTCACCTGAAAATGCAGATCGAGAAATTAATCTCTTTTTTCAAGCGGATGAATTTGTAAGTCATGAATAAGTGGAAAAATGAATCAGGGTTTGATTGAGGAGATTAAACAATGAGCGAGGTAGTAGAGCAAGATTACGAGCAGTTTAAAAGCTTGTTTTTTCAGCTCACAGGTATCAATTTGTCTCTATATAAAGAAGAACAAATGAAACGCCGTCTGAATTCGCTTCGATTAAGAAGAGAGATTCCTTCCTTTGTGGCCTATGCACATCAATTGAGGGAGAATAAGCAACTGCTTGACGAGATACTGAGCCGGATGACGATCAATGTGACCGAATTTTTCAGAAACCGTTCTAGATGGGACATTCTCGAAAATAAAATTCGCAATCTAGCATCTGAAAAGAAACAACTGAGTGTTTGGAGTGCTGCATGTTCGACAGGAGAAGAGCCATATTCATTGGCGATTCTTTGCAGCAAATATATGTCTAAGAATACATTTTCAATTATTGCCACGGATATAGATCAGAAAGTTTTAAACACGGCGAGTCAAGGCACATATTTGGAGCAGGCAATTGAGGCCTTAACTGATGATGAACGACGGCATTTTTCAAAAAAAGGTCTGCTCTTTGAAGTGGAGGACGATCTGAAACAGACGGTGTCCTTTATGAAGCACGACCTGCTCTTAGACCCGAGCCCTGGTCAATTTGATATCATTGTTTGTCGAAATGTGCTCATTTATTTCACTGAAGAAGGTAAAAAGACGATCTATCAAAAGTTGAGCAACTCCTTAAAGCCAGATGGTACTCTGTTTGTTGGAAGTACAGAACAAATATTCAGCCCCGCTGCATATCATTTGCGTTCGACAGAAACCTTTTTTTATCAAAAAACAGCAAATGAACGTTGATTATTCAAATTTATTATTTATTTACAGTTGACAGTTACAAACAAGTTGACTATGATGAATTTACGTTATGAAGTTATTAATTTGTAAAGGTCGGATTGAGCCGGAGGGCGCGATCGGCCAAGGTTTTTGAGATGAGAAAAGAGAATGAGCACAGTTGAGAAGAGCTGAGGGTTTATAACTATTGCTGCCACACCCTACAGGGCTTCCTGTGGGGTTTATTGTTTTTCCTTGGATTTTTTTATATCCATTCCCCTCTAAGCAACTCACACCCGCTCATTCCTCAAAAAGAGGAGTGGAGCCCATGTTCAAAGAAACATTGAAGGATTTAGTAACAGGAAAGCAGCTTTCAGAACAGGAAGCCGCAGAAATGATGGATGAAATCATGGAAGGAAAGGCTTCTTCAAGCCAAATAGCCGCTTATTTATCCCTTCTCAGTATGAGAGGAGAGACCGTTGATGAATTGGCGGGTTCAGTGCGCAGCATGCGTGCCCATGCCAAACCGCTTCACTATAAGCAACCGCTCATTGACATCGTTGGAACAGGGGGAGACGGTTCCGCAACCTTTAATATTTCAACAGCGGCTGCACTCGTGCTTTCTTCTCTTGGTATCTATGTTGCCAAACATGGTAACCGATCTGTTTCCTCGACCAGCGGAGCTGCCGATGCATTGGAAGCGTTGGGGATTGATATCCGATCAACGCCAGAATACGCGTCTGAACTGCTTGATCAAACACATATGTGCTTTTTATTTGCACCGCTCTATCATGCATCAATGAAATATGCCATTGAACCTCGCAAGGCACTTGGTTTCCGAACCATTTTTAATCAACTCGGACCATTGACGAATCCGGCTGGCGCTGAATGTCAGCTTCTCGGGGTATATAGCGGAGACCTTGCCGAACGCTATGCCCAGACTATAGTGAAGCTAGGAACACAGCGGACGCTGGTAGTAACCGGCGAAGATGGGATGGATGAACTGACCATTGCCGGACGTACGAATGCGTTTCTTATTGAAAACGGAACGATTCGAACCTTTTCTTTGACGCCGGAAGATGTTGGTCTCTCTGCCGGAAGTGTTGCGGATATCCGAGTCAAAAATCCGAAAGAAAGTGCGGAATTAATTGAAACGATATTTGCAGGCAGCAGGAAAAATCAAACGGCAGCTGATGCTGTCTTGCTAAATGCCGGCGCAGGACTTTATGTCTCAGGCAAAACACGTTCAATTGCCGAAGGTGTTCATGAAGCTCAGGAAGCGATTAATTCTGGTGCAGCGCTCGATCAGCTGAATCTGATGCGTCAGCAAACGACGGAGGCAGCTCATGCCTGAATCTATTCTCGATAAAATAGTGAAGACAAAGACGGAAGAACTCGCCGTTTTTTCGATGCCGGAAAAAAATACAAATTCAGCCATTCATTATTCTCTGAAAACAGCTCTGACGCATCCAAATCACAAATTGGGGTTAATTGCTGAAGTGAAGCAGGCATCACCATCGAAAGGTGTTTTTGCGCGCCGTATTGTGGCAGAAGATGTTGCCGAAGTCTATGCTCACGCAGGTGCTGACGCGATCAGTGTACTCACTGACCATACCTATTTTCATGGCTCAATTGAGGACTTAAAAGCTGTAAAGGCGAAGGTTCAACTGCCGGTTCTACGTAAAGATTTTATCATAGATGAGAGGCAGATTGAGGAAGCCGCTCGCTGCGGCGCTGATGCCATTCTTTTGATTGCCGCTGCACTTGATCCCGTGAAACTCCATGAGTTTTATTTGGCGGCCGAAGAACGCGGCATGGAATCATTGGTGGAGGTGCACAGTATGAGCGAATTAGATCCTATTCTCAAAATATTTACTCCGGAGATCATCGGCATCAATAATCGGAATTTAAGGACATTTGAGACTAGGTTGTCTGTCACGAAAGAGGTAGCTGCTGCTGTTCCAAAGGGAGCGGTCATGATCAGCGAATCCGGAGTCCGTAGTGCGCAGGATGTTTGTTATCTTCTAGAGCAAGGTGCACATGCCGCACTCGTCGGTGAAGCACTGATCTGTTCTGATTCGCCGGAAGTGAAAATCAGGGAACTATTTGGTGAGGGTGTTTCGCATGACGCGTCCCTTACTTAAATTTTGTGGAAATCAATCTTTCGAAGATATGCAGGCAGCTGTTGAAAGCCAAGCAGATTTTATTGGATTTATTTTTACGGACAGGAGTAACAGAACAGTAAGTCCAAAATCGGTTGCGCATTGGATTAAACGGTTTGGACCTACGATCGGCAAGAAATTAGTCGGCGTTTTTGCTGATGATTCACTTGAAAAGATGAATTTGGTCCTGCAGGAAGTTCCACTAGATCTTATCCAGCTTCACGGGCAGGAATCGCCTGAACAAGTCGCTTCGATTAAAAGTGTAATAAAGCTGCCGATATGGATGGCCCTTCATCACGATAAAATGACAGGTTACATGATGCGATGCTACCAGAATATTGTCGATGGATTTGTTATTGATACGAAAGTAAAGGGGCAGCTTGGCGGCACCGGTTTATCGTTTGATTGGGCGAGCATACCGGAATATATGCGTGAAGCAGATCATCAGCATGTCCCATGCTTTGTCGCTGGGGGAGTTACCTCAGAAAATATTTCTGAACTGTTGACCTATCATCCAATTGGGATTGATATCGCATCAGGTATTGAACGTGAGCATCGTAAAGACAGAGCATTAATACGAAAAATTGAAGAGAAGGTGTGTTACGGTGATTAGACAGCCGCAGTTGGAGGAAAAATACAGAACTGATGAAAATGGGCGCTATGGAATGTTTGGCGGACGATATGTCCCAGAGACATTGATGCACGCAGTTTTGGAACTTGAACAAGGCTTTAAAGAAGCAATTGATGACCCCTCATTTTTAAACGATTACCATCGGATTCTCCATGAGTATTCCGGCAGACCGACACCCGTGACCTATTGTGAACGATTGAGCAATCTAATCGGTGGAGCTCGTATTTTTTTGAAACGGGAGGATTTGAATCACACCGGGGCTCATAAAATCAATAATGCTGTTGGGCAGGCATTACTCGCGCGCAGAATGGGGAAAAAGAAGATAATCGCAGAGACCGGTGCCGGTCAGCATGGGGTAGCCTCTGCTACGGTTGCCGCGTATTTCGGAATGCCCTGCACGGTTTTTATGGGTGCTGTCGATGTGGAACGTCAGGCGCTTAATGTATTCCGGATGAAACTGCTGGGTGCAGAAGTTGTTCCCGTTCATTCGGGAAATGGAACGTTGAAGGATGCGGTCAATGAAGTGCTTCGTTATTGGGCAGCAAACGTTGAGGACACAGCTTACATTGACGGATCGGTTGTCGGACCCCATCCTTATCCAATGATTGTCCGCGATTTTCAGAGAATAATCGGCGATGAAGCAAGGTCCCAGATGATCGATAAAATTGGCAAACTGCCTGACGCCGCTTTTGCCTGTGTCGGCGGAGGAAGCAATGCTATGGGATTATTCACCGCTTTTCTCAAAGATTCTGTTCAATTATTTGGTGCAGAGGCAGGAGGCAAGGGGATTAATACCGATGCCCATGCGGCTACACTGACTAAGGGAAGCATCGGTATTGTTCATGGCATGAAAACATATCTTCTTCAGGATCAAAATGGGCAGATTACCGAGCCCTATTCTATTTCGGCTGGATTGGACTACCCGGGTATTGGTCCTGAACACGCCTATCTATATCAATCAGGACGTGTGACCTATGAGGCGATCACAGATGACGAAGCGGTTGACGCACTCATTAAATTATCTAAATTCGAAGGCATTCTGCCCGCACTAGAAAGTGCACATGGGCTCGCTTTGGCAATGAAACGAGCAAAAGCAATGAAACACGATCAAAATGTACTTGTCTGTCTTTCCGGACGCGGAGATAAGGATGTGCAGACAATACTGCATGTGATGGATGAAGAAAACGGTGGTGACCACCAATGACAGCCAGGATGCGTGAGTATATAAAGAAAGATAAAGGCATGCTGTTCATTCCATTTATCACCGCCGGAGATCCTGATAATGAATCAACCGTTCAGATTGCGCTCATGCTTCAATCAATCGGAGCGAACGCACTTGAGCTTGGTATTCCTTACTCAGATCCCTTGGCGGATGGGCCTGTAATTCAGGAAGCCTCAAAACGCGCACTCAGCCACGGCGAAACACTGTTTGATGCAATGGCACTCGTTAAAATGATGCGCCGACAAGGACTAAAAATTCCGGTTATCATTTTCACCTATGCCAATGTACTCCTGCAATTCGGGGTTGATGTCTTTTTTCAACAGGCAAAAACTATTGGAGTTGACGGGCTGCTTGTTCCTGATCTCCCTTATGAGGAGAGCCGGCTGCTTGCGGATACATGCCGCAAGCAAGATATGAGCCTGATCTCGCTTGTCGCACCAACAACATCTGATCGCAGGCTGAGCATGATTTGTAATGAGGCGCAAGGCTTTATTTACTGCGTGTCATCACTCGGCGTTACCGGGATGAGAAAAAGCTTTCATCCGGATGTGTTTCCATTTCTCAAACGTGTGAAAAAGGTAAGCGAGCTGCCCATTGCTGTTGGTTTTGGTATTTCATCTTCTGAGCAGGTAGAAGAACTCAAAAATCATGCCGATGGTTTTATCGTAGGAAGCGCAATTGTAACGTTAATTGGGCGGTATACGATAGAATTAGCCGACTCAGGTACTCGTTCCAGTGCTGTTGATCAAATACGCAGGCTGCTTTGTGAGAAACTGTTTGTGCCTGTAAATAAATGATTTGAGGAAGAATTCAAGCCTTGACTGCATGAAGCTGTCAAGGTTTTTTTACTCTAATTATCCTTTCTTCCTCTGACCTTATATATATGAAAATGTGCAATCACAGTTAGTCCTTCTTGAAGTCGGCATGAAAGTTGATTATGATGGCTAAAGTAGGTTATTGTTCGGTTTTTTGGGGAGGAATTAAAGCATGCGTACTTTAGAAACAGCGACCGCATTATTAGATAGTGGACAAACTGAAGAAGGAATTAAGCTGCTTCATGATCTTGTTTTAAATGGAGACGATCGAACACAATTTGGTGCAGCGTCAGTTTTTCAGCAATACGGATTTTTGGATGATGCTCAGAAAACGTATGAGGGACTGCTTAAGCGCTATCCGAATGATAGCGAACTTATTTTGCAGCTTTCCGAACTCTTGATTGATAAAAATGACGAATCGACGGCCATTCAATATTTGCAGCGAATTCATCCATTAGATGAAAATTTTTTGAGTGCGCAGGTGATGCTTGCCGACCTTTATCAACTTGAAGGTCTTGATGAGGTTGCAGAACACAAGCTTCTCGGTGCGCTAAAATTTTCACCGCATCAGCCGATTCTGATTCTCGCTCTTGGTGAACTTTATTTATCGATTGGCGAGGCAAGCAAGGCAGTGGATTGCTTCATCGAGGTAAAGGATAATAAGGAGCTTTCGGATCAGAATGTTCATTTGAAACTTGCGGAAGCACTGAGTTTGAGCGGCAATTTTGAATCGTCCATACGGGAGTACGAGCTTGGGTTAAAGAAGGAGAAAACACTCGATGGTTTATTTGGGCTGGCCATTACAGCAATGCAGATTCACAAGCATCGTAAGGCCATCAAAGCACTGGAGACTTTAAAGACAATGGATCCGGGTTACAGTACACTTTATACGGTGCTGGCAGAGGCCTATGAGCATGAGGGACAGCTGGATAAGGCAATGGAGTCTATTGAGGCGGGCATTGAACAGGATGAATATAATGAAAGATTGTATGAATCCGCAGGAATATTAGCAGCTAAAATGCATGAAAAAGAAAAAGCGGCGGAATACTTCAGAAAGTGTCTGGAGCAGAATCCGGAAAATATGGACGCATTAACGCATCTGGCAGAATTAAATGTGCAGGCAGAGGATTATGATGCGGTTATCGATTTGCTTTCATCTGTTGAAAGTGATGATCCAACACTCATCTGGTTCCTTGCCACAGCATATAATCAAACCGATGACATAAAAAAAGCGGCTGATCTATACAAAAGGTGTCAAACAGCTTTTTCGAACAATCCCGAGTTTCTGCAGGAGTACGGCGAATTCTTAAGAGAGACAGGTAAGCAGCGGGAGGGTTTGGCTTTGTTAGAAAAGGCGTCACAGTTAAGTCCGGAAAACCAAGATCTCGCTTCATTTGTTGAGCGAATTAAGCAGGATGAATTAGGTTAAACAGCGAATATATCCATTATAAAGACTGATGAATGCGAAAGCGGGACAGGAGGGTACGGCAAAATGGAACAGACGGTATCAAATGGACAGAAGAAAACGTTTCTTCGTTGGATTTTAGATCGTCATTTGCTAACTAACCGAGAAATTATTTGGCTGCTTCATTATCTGATGAGCAACGATAAATTGCTTGGTTTGATCCATATTGTTGATGAAGTGGCGCGTGTCAGCCGCTCGATCACGATTGGATGTCCTGATAATGGACGCCCTATATTTCGTTATGTAAAAACAACTGTTGAAACCAATGATCCTGAGAAAGCGTTTCATGATTTGCGTATGAACCAAGAAGAAGATATTTACATGGAGCTGGACATTGAAACGGTACGCCGCTCTCCAATCTATTTTTCCGTTTTGGAAGAAAACCCGAATAACCCTGTAGATGTACATGAAAAATATGGGGAAATGGCAAATTGCGCGGCTGTTGAAGCGGAACGAAATTTTATTGCCGATCGGTTGAATAAGGCAATTAATGAGGCGCTTGATCAGGGGAACCAAGATCAATTTTATCTGTTGTCCAAACAATTAAACCAATTGCAAAAATATCAAAGGTAAGCAAATTGTCAAATGAAAAATTTGTTGGCAAGCAGCTTTAGCGGTCTACTCTTGTCCCAAGACTCATATAGTCATTACTAGGAGTTAAAAGGAGGACAAGCAATGAATGCGAAGCTGGTTGCCATATTTATTTCCTTCATTCTTTTTATCGGTTTTCCTGTACAAGGACGATCAGAAAATGACACAAAAGCTGCTAAAAATCATACAGAAGACTTAATCAATTTATCTGATCGCGTATTTCAGTATACAGATGCAAATCAAGATACTGCAGCGTACAGTTTGCTCAATGAATTAAGTAAGGAATGGAATCGTTCACCGCAGAACTATTCAGAAAAAGATCAGCGAGTTATAAACACAGCTATTGCCAAATTAAAGGTTCTGATGGCCAATTCAGGTGAAAATCAACGTGAAATTACCGATGCTGCAGTCTCACTTCGACTGGTTTTTGATGCTCTTGCGCCGGATGGAAAACCTTTATGGAAAAATTTGCATTCTGCAGTTACTGCACCGGTGTCTAAAATGAAATCCGCACTTAATAATAAGGATAATGAACGTTTTCAATATTATCTTAACGAATTTCTAGATAAATATGCGGTTGTTTATCCGGCGATGGTTATCAACGGCCAAACAGATGTGGTAAATCTAGTCAATAAGCAAATCAATTCATTCAGTGATCAACGGGAGAAAAGCTTAAAAACGAGCACTAGAATTCGACAATTGAATGGGATTGATCGCGAATTGAATAATGTATTTGATCAATCTTCGCAGAATCACGAGGAAAGTATGGTGGGATTAGCCACAATTATTGGCGGGATTATTGTTTGTGTGCTTGCCTATGCGTCATGGCGCCGTTATATGGGAGAACATTTGCGCCGGGAACATGTGAGGTAATAAGGTTTAATTTTTTGACAAACAATCAAAGTTTGACTAAAATTGACTATAAAGAAGTTTGTTCATCGAAATCGACAACGGCTTAATGATTGCGTTGAAAGGTTGATTGCGCATGTTTTGGTATGTTGTCTCGGTTCTGAACATTCTCAAATGATCAGTTTTGGAGGAATGAGCATGATTCAATACCTGATTTATTTAGGCGTGTTAATGCTGATCCCTATTTGGGCGCAGATGCGTGTCCGTTCGACGTACTCACGTTATTCTGAAGTCGGTAATTCAACCGGTATGACCGGAGCTGAAACGGCAAGACGCATTTTAGATGCCAATGGTCTTTACGATGTAACGGTAAGAGAGGTTGCCGGTTCCTTGACGGATCACTATGATCCGCGAGACAAGTCGGTTAATTTATCAACAGATATCTATCATGGTGCTTCAATAGCCGGAACGGCTGTGGCCGCCCATGAAGTGGGACACGCGATTCAAGATGCTAAGGACTATACATTTATGCGGGTTCGCAGTGCACTTGTTCCTGTTGCCAACTTAGGATCGAATTTGTCCTATATTCTTATCTTGGCAGGCGTATTCCTCGGTATGATGCAGCTGGCTTCGATCGGTGTTCTATTCTTTGCTGCTGCAGTTCTCTTCCAGTTGGTTACGCTTCCGGTTGAATTTGATGCATCCGGGCGGGCTTTGAAACAGATTGTTTCATTAGGCATCGTTCAAGAGGATGAACAAAAACAAGCGAAAAAAGTTCTTTCAGCAGCGGCTATGACTTATGTCGCCGCGGCACTGGTATCTTTGATGGAACTCATTCGTTTCATTCTGATGATTACAATGTCTAATCGCGAAGAGTAAATACATTAAGTAAACGAATAAATGATTGGCCGCCGCCTTTAATGAGGCCGCGGTTTTTTTGCGTTTTTCTAAAGTACGAGAAAATAAAATTGACAAAGGATTGTTTTATATTACAATAGAGTAGTTTGAGCGTATGCTCACGTGGTTCGAAACCATCCCACGTTTATCAAAAAACTAAGGAGGAGTTTTTGTTTGAAGACAATTAGAATGTTGGCAGTTAATGCCATTTTAGCAGCGTTGTATATCGTGCTTACTTTTTTTCTGCAGCCGATCAGTTTCTCTGCTGTTCAATTCAGAATCGCTGAGATGCTGAACCATTTCATCGTGTTTAACAAGAAGTACTTTTGGGGAATTATTTGCGGTGTATTCATCGGTAATTTATTTTTTTCTCCGCTGCTCCCATACGACTTGATCTTCGGCACGGGACAATCGATTTTAGCGCTTTTAATTACAATTGTCGTTTCCAAATTTGTAAAGAATATTTGGGCGCGAATGCTGGTCAATACGGGTGTGTTTACACTAACCATGTGCCTTATTGCATGGGAACTGTCAATCGTATTTCATTTGCCGTTTCTATGGACATGGCTTACGGTTGCAATTGGCGAGTGTGCCGTAATGTTAATTGGTGCTCCGATTATGTATGCGATCAGCCGCCGTATTCCATTTGAAAAATTGATTTGAATAAAAACAAAAAAAGCATCCGATAATCACTCGGATGTTTTTTTGCTAAGTAATTGGCGAACGACATAATCCTTGTCATAATGCTCTTGCGAAGAAAGCCGTTCATTTCAAGCCTAAATAGTGAAAAGCGTGGGATGTTCGCGCACCAGTACGACGGACCACAGTTGTTTTTCTTATTTCGGATGAATACTCCACAGAAATTTCGCAATCAATTGGTCAACCTGAGGATTTTCGTGGAGCATACTATGCTGTGCATTCGGACCATATACTGTTTTTTCTTGATAATGAGCCCGATTAAAAAAATACTGACCGAAAAAAGCGCTCTGACATGAAACAACGCCATCACCTTCCACAGCATTTCGCATCTCTCCGGCGATCGCCAATACATTCAGATTCTGCGGCAAGCGGCTGCGGTGCTGAAATAAATAACTTTCCCGTTTAAGTGCTTCAAGAGTATAGTCTTTGTCATTCAGTGGACCATTAATCCAATCAAACGGGGCAGCGATTGCTACATACTTCTTTATCGAGGGGTAGTCAGAAGGATCTTTTATCTGTTCAAGATAACAAGTAAAAGCTTTTCCTCCCATTGAATGAGATACGACATTTACTTGCTTAAGTCCATAATCACGTTTCAAAACTAAGAAGACATTCTTCAGCCAGTCAGCCTGCTGTTCCATGGATTCGTGATTGCTTGCAAAAATGACTTGGATCAAAGGGATTTTTTGATTCGTGATTTTTCCACTTGATTTAATAACACCGTTCGGTTCGACAGTTATTACAATTGCTCGTTCCGGTCCATCGTAATTCGTTTGTAAACGCTGAAACATCGTGCGAAACGATCGTTCCGAGCCTTTCCATCCGTGAATGAACACGGTAGGAATCTGCTGTTTATTTGTTTGAGTTGCGGATGTTTTTACCGATGAATCAGCGATTTTCAATTGATTCATGTCTGCTTTTCCGAAAAAGAAATAAAAGCTCACTGAGATTAATGCAACGGCGATGAAAAGGGAAATAACATGACTTACTTTCATAAAAAACACTCCAATTATCGATCCGTTTGTGGATCGCTTTTTATAGCTTATCGCAAATGGCAGATTTTTAAAACCGTCTTTTTGTTCCAGTTTCAGATAAAGTTCATGATATAATGAAGAAAGCTTAAATGAAGAGAGGCTTTTTTTTGGCAAATCAACCGCAATTATTACTTGTTGACGGAATGGCATTGCTTTTTCGGGCATTCTATGCAACGGCCCCTACGGGCCAATTTATGTTCAACGATCAAGGAATTCCAACTAATGGTGTTCAGGGGTTTTTACGCCATCTCTTGATGGCGATCCAAAGCAGAAAGCCAACGCATCTGGCGGTTTGTTGGGATATGGGATCAAAAACCTTTCGCAATGAATTATTCGACGGATATAAAGCAAACCGAGCCGCACCGCCTGTTGAAATGGTACCTCAATTTGATCTGGCAAAGGAAATGATTGATGCATTCGGCGTTCCTAATATCGGTGTGTCCGGATTTGAAGCAGACGATTGTATCGGCACTCTCGCCAAGAAAGCTCAAGATGAACTCGATGTTTCTATTGTTACAGGGGACAGAGATTTGCTGCAGCTTCTGGATCGGCGCATTCATGTAGATATTCTTCAAAAAGGCTACGGCAATTACCGTAGTTTTAATGAAGAAACCTTCTATGATCATTATGGTGTGACACCTCGTCAATTCATTGAAGTGAAAGCGCTAATGGGTGATTCAAGCGATGGTTATCCAGGTGTTCGCGGTATCGGCGAAAAAACTGCCATTAAGTTGATTAAACAGTTCGGAAGCATTGACTCAATAATCGATCATCTGGACATGCTGCCAAATGGACAGCAGAAGAAAATCAGCATGGATATAGATATGCTTCATCTCTCACGCCGATTGGCAGAAATTAATTGTCATGCACCGGTTTCGATAGACTTGGAGAGTGCCGGTTATTCAGGAGTCACTGATTCATTCATAGAGAAAGTAGATCAGCTCGGGATGCGGTTAGTAAAATATGACCTGGTGAAACAAAGATGGAATCAGGAAGGTCCGAATTCTGTATTTTTGGCTAATGAATAGCCTTCAAAAGCAGTACCTTTTATATTAACTCATGAATTATGAAATGAGATTGCGCTTGCATTTAGTAAGTAAATAGACCATAAAACAAATTGGATAATTAATTGAAATCTAAAATAGAGGAGATCAGAGAACTGATCTTGCTTTTTTTTATCGTAAATAATTTTACTATTTTCTCTATTTTGACAAAAAATAGTCGTCTATTGATGAAGGAATTTAACGATTTCCGTTGAATGTTTAACTATAAACTTTAAAAGAACAGTGATTGCAATGATTCTCTCGCATGAAAAGAAGCATGTTAAAAGAACACGAGAAAATCGTCCAATCCATAATAATAATAAAAGGGCGTGGATCAATGTTAACGATTGAAAATGAGCCGCAGTTATCCCCTAATGATGTTGATCTGTATCTCTTTCACGAAGGTACTTTGCATGAGGGATACAAAGTATTCGGTGCTCATTATATACAAATTGGCGGCAACGACGGTTTTCGGTTCACGGTGTGGGCTCCCAACGCACGCGCGGTCTCTATTGTCGGCGACTTTAATGATTGGGAAGTGGGCAGACACAAGATGAACCCGGTGAAACAATCGGGAGTTTGGACAACCTTTATTGAAGGCATTGGGGTTGTGGAACGTTATAAATACGCGGTTGAAACTCCTTCCGGATCAATTGTTTTGAAGGCAGATCCATATGCTTTCTATGCTGAGACAAGACCAAACACTGCTTCTTTGACTTGCCGTCTTGATCAGTTCGAATGGCATGATGCTAAATGGATGAGACAGAGGGACAAGGTTGATGATTACCATCGCCCAATGGAAATTTATGAATGCCATCTTGGTTCGTGGAGAAAAAAGGATAACAATCGACTGATGACGTACAAAGAACTTGCTGATGAGCTTGTTAACTATGTTCTTGAAAACGGTTTTACACATGTTGAACTCATGCCAATTATGGAACACCCTTACGACCGTTCTTGGGGATACCAGATTACCGGCTATTTTGCGCCGACAAGCCGCTTCGGCAGCCCAGATGATTTCATGTATTTTGTCGATGCTTGTCATCGCCGGGGCATAGGCGTGATCCTTGATTGGACGCCAGCACATTTTTGCCGCGATACTCATGGTCTCGGTAAATTTGATGGTACTCCACTTTATGAGCCATGTGATCCTAAATTAGCTGATCGCCCTCAATGGGGGACATATAACTTTGATTTCAGTAAAAATGAGGTAGTCAGCTTTCTGATCTCCAATGCACGCTTTTGGATGGATGTCTACCATGTCGAAGGCTTTCGCATTGATGCTGTATCGTCAATGATTTATTTAAACCATAATAACGATCTCCCCTTTGAATTGAAGAACAAATATGGCGGTCATGAAAATTTGGAAGCCATTGATTTTATTAAAAAACTAAATGAAGCTGTATACATTAAATTTCCTTCTGCATTAATGATTGCTGAAGAAGCAACTGATTATCCGATGGTCACCGGGCCGACCGATAAAGGCGGGCTTGGTTTTAATTTCAAATGGAATATGGGCTGGGTCCATGATATTTTGAAGTATATGACCTTTGATCCCAACGAGCGGCAGCATCATCACAACTTGATTACTTTTTCAATGCTTTATGCCTATTCGGAAAATTTTATTCTTTCTTTCTCACATGACGAACTCGTTTACGGAAAGCGGTCTTTATTGAACAAAATGCCAGGCGATGAATGGCAGCGATTTGCTAACTTACGTGTCTTATATGGCTATTTTATGACCCACCCGGGGAAGAAGCTACTATTCATGGGCAGTGAATTCGCTCAGTTTGATGAATGGAAGGACTTGGAGCAACTGGACTGGAATTTGCTTGATTTTCCGATGCATCGCGCTTTCCATCATTACACCGTTGCGTTGAATCATTTCTATCAAACAATGACCTGCCTGTGGCGGCTAGATCACGAGCAGGAAGGATTTGAATGGATTGATGCCGACAACGCTGATCAAAGTATGATCAGCTTTTTTAGAAAAGGAAAACGAAAAGGCGATTATTGCATTGTCATATGTAATTTTACACCAAACGTTTATCAACATTTTAAGCTTGGTGTGCCGGCAAGCGGCAAGTATCTAGAGATGTTTAATAGTGATTCAGAAACTTTCGGCGGATCCGGACAATGTAATCGCAAACCCATTGAATCGATAGACGAGCCGTTTCATAATCAGCCGCACCATGTTGAACTGACGATTCCTCCGTTAGGAATGAGTATTCTTATGAAGGAGACAAAAAAAAGAAAAACAATGATGACCTATGACCAAGCTTGAGAAAATGTAGGCTGTGTGCCAGTGAAAAAGGAGAGAGAAGGATGAATGTACTGTTTGCCGCATCTGAATGTGTTCCGTTCATTAAGACAGGGGGATTGGGGGATGTAGTCGGTGCATTGCCGAAAGCGTTAAAGAAAGAGGATGTCCAAGTCAGTGTTGTTCTTCCTAAATATCAAGATCTAAATCCTGTTTATCTGAAACAAATGACTTACATGAAATATATCTTTATTCCGGTTGGATGGAGAAATCAGTATTGCGGAATTTTCCACCTCGAACAATCAGGAATCCATTATTACTTTTTGGATAATGAGTATTATTTTGGACGTTCGGGCTGCTATGGATACGATGATGATGGAGAGCGTTTTGCTTTCTTCTCTCGTGCTGTTTTGGAAATTCTTCCGCATCTATTCGATAAACCGGATGTGATTCACTGTCATGATTGGCAAACAGGTCCAGTAAGTGTTTTATTAGATGCTCATTTTAGAAATCAAATGTTCTACAAGGATATTCGCACTGTGTTTACCATTCACAATCTGCGTTATCAAGGCGTATTTTCAAAATCGGTATTAAGTGATCTTCTCGATCTTGATTTTTCATATTTTCATAAAGACGGACTCGAATTTTATGATCATGTAAGCTACATGAAAGCAGGATTGGCTTATTCAGATTTTCTGACAACCGTCAGCCGTACGTATGCACGTGAAATTCAGATGCCATATTATGGAGAAAAACTCGATGGATTTCTTCGCTGGAGGAGCGGCAAGCTTCGGGGGATCGTGAATGGTATTGATCATGAGAGCTATAATCCTGAAACTGATAAACAGTTATTTGCTAACTACGATGAGGCTGAGGGAAAGCGAGCGAACAAAACAGAACTTCAAAAGCGGCTCAACCTCAATGTTGATTCGGAGATACCTATGATTGCGATGATCACGAGGCTGACTGGACAAAAGGGAATTGATCTTGTACTTCGTGTATTTCACGAAATCATGCAACTTGACGTTCAATTTGTTTTGCTTGGTACCGGAGAACGAGGAGATGAAGACGCATTCCGATGGTTAGCCGAACAATATCCGGATACAGTTTCTTCAAATATCTTTTTTGACGACGGACTGGCGCGTAAAATTTATGCAGGGTCTGATCTATTTCTGATGCCCTCAAACTTTGAACCATGCGGCATTGGTCAGCTGCTTGCTATGCGTTACGGCAGTCTTCCTATTGTAAGAGAAACAGGAGGTCTGAAAGATACGGTTCTTCCTTATAATGAATTCACTGGTGAGGGAAACGGCTTTAGTTTCACGAATTACAATGCACACGACATGTTGTATACGGTCGAACGTGCTGTTCGGCTTTTCAAAGATCAGCAACTAAAATTTCATCAATTGGTAAATCGAGCAATGCATTTAGATTTCGGGTGGTCGCAATCAGCAAAGGAATATATTCAGTTGTATCAAAAGCTCACAAAATAAAAATTGTTTTTAGATTCTGTAAAAATTCAGAACTTTATCAACAAATTAGATCTCAATTTCTTAAATCTGTTATATAATAGTTTTAGAAATACAATGCTACTGACTTCAGACACAATTTGCATTTTTCAGGTGTTTATTGAAAAAACTTCCAAAATTCTTACGGTTACGTTTCGCTGCAAAAAAACAAGTGTAAACGTTTACGCGATTGTGCCGGTCAAAGATCATTTTTTATTTCAAAATAACTTTCTGCATATGTTTTTAAGTTACCCTTCATATGATGTATTAATGGAACTTTAGTGAGTAAAGGAGGTGTGCGGAAGAGGGTGGTCTCGCCATTCTTTTTCCAGAATGATGAAAAATGAAATGATTGCAATGATTTTGGCAGGTGGTCAAGGATCCCGCTTAGGAAAACTTACACGAACCATTGCAAAACCAGCGGTGCCTTTTGGCGGTAAATATCGAATTATTGATTTTTCTTTAAGCAATTGTTCCAATTCAGGTATCCGAACGATTGGTGTTGTCACCCAGTATCAGCCGCTCGAACTAAACAGTCACATAGGCAACGGTTCGCATTGGGGCCTTGATCATAAGGACGGCGGTGTGACCATTTTGCAGCCCCATTCCAGCCTCGACGGTGAAAAATGGTTCGAGGGGACTGCTCACGCGATTTATCAAAACATTAGTTATATCGACAGCCATAATCCGACTTACTTATTGATCCTATCCGGAGATCATATATACAAAATGGATTATGAGCATATGCTTCATTTTCATAAACGGAAGAAAGCATCAGCAACCGTAGCTGTTATTCATGTACCACTTACTGATGCATCGCGATTTGGAATCATGAATACTGATAATACAGATCGAATTATAGATTTTGAAGAAAAACCGGCTAAGCCGAAAAGCAATTTGGCATCAATGGGTATTTATATTTTTACTTGGGAAGTCCTACGCCGCTACTTGGTAGAAAGTCATGCAACGGGTCAAAATATGGACGATTTTGGAAAAAATGTGATCCCTTCCTTTCTTGCCAATGGAGAGAACGTATTTGCTTATTCATTCAATGGATATTGGAAAGACGTTGGTACCATTGAAAGCCTATGGGAAGCGAACATGGCATTCATTAATCCTGATCACGAGTTAAACATTCGCGATAAAAGCTGGCGTATCTATTCAAAGAATCCGGTTGCCCCTCCGCATTATCTTGCATCCGGAGCAAAAGTTAAGGAATCACTGATCGTTGACGGCTGTTACATCAGTGGCGAAATTAATCACTCCATTATCTCACAAAATGTGAAAATAGGGGCTAATAGTGTCATTAAAGACTCTATTGTCATGGCAAATACAGTGATTGGAAAAAATGTGACCATTGATCATGCGATCGTCGGTGAGCATGCTGTATTTGCAAATAATGCTCAGATAGTCGGGGACCAGTCAATTGAAGTGGTTGGTTACAATGAAATTGTAGGGGGGCTTAATGATGAGGCGGAATAAAATGTGCGGGATTCTCAATTTGACAGAATCGAGGCTGGCGACGTATCCATTGACGCGTCATCGTCCGATTGCCAGCCTGCCTTTCTGCAGCAGATATAGGCTGATTGATTTACCCTTGACGAATTTAACCACAGCCGGTGTTGAGACCATCGGTGTTTTTACCCATGATAATTTGCGCTCAATTTACGATCATGTACGCAGTGGCAAGGAATGGGGACTAGATAGTTTGCACGGCGGGTTGTTTTTCTTTTCTGATCCAGGTGCGGATGGTGGCCGTAATGGAGTCAGTCATGAAGGAGATATCTTCAATTATTTTAATAATATAGCCTTCTTCGACAAATCCGAATCTGAATATACAGTTATTATGGGAACGCGAATGCTTTGCAATATTGATGTCAAAGCAGTATTGCGCCATCATATTGAACAAGGTGCGGAAATAACGGTGGTCTATAAGTCAACTGAGGTTCAGAATAATGAGGACAAAAATGAATCATGTCTGACAATAGACGAGGATGGTCATGTGCGCGGTCTCAGATCATGCAGTATGAGCGAAAATATGGGCCAATTATTTATTAATATGGATATCTATATTTTAAAAACAGAATTATTAACAAAGCTGATCCGCAATGCAGTTGCTGAAAGTGAACATTGTAATTTAAACGATGTTCTTCATCAAGCGATCGTTAATCTGCCATCCAACGGCTTTGAATACACCGGATATTTAAAAAATATAGATTCTGTTGAAGCTTATTATCAAGCAAATATGGATATGCTTGAGGATCGGAATATGACAGCACTGCTGAAGGGCAGTCAAAGTATTCATACAAAAGTGAAGAATGAGGCACCAACCTACTATTCCCGATCCTCCGACGTGGAAGATTCATTGATTGCTAATGGTTGCATGATTCATGGTGAAGTTTCGCATTCAGTGATCTTTCGCAATGTGACTATTGAGAAGAATACCGTTGTGAACAGCTCGATTATAATGCAAGGCAGTTCAATCGGCAGCGGGGCAGAACTGCACTATGTAATCTTAGATAAACAAGTTCGAATTGAGCCGAACACGAAATTGGTTGGAACGAAGAATAAACCCATTGTCATTGAAAAGAATTCAGTAATCAGCAGAATTGCCGAGGGGCTAACTACAGATACTGCACCGTTGAAAAATCAAGAGAACACGATTAATACACCAAATATTGAGACGCTTTTTTCACGCAAATAATAGGTTTCTTATGCACTTTCCTTCGTAAAAAATTGGCAGATTCAAATGCTTTATCAAATAAATTTTACAGCGGCTTTTAAAGTCTGTTGTTTCCGGGAATGATAGGTTAATAGCAGAAATAAAAAGCCGCGTCCGTCAGTCATCCAAGATAGTTGCATTCTGAAACAGCCGGACAGAATAAGCAGTTGTATGTAATAGAAATGATTGTTTGTTTACAATCAGTGCTGCTTGTTCAGGCAAATTCACGGCTGTTTTTGATTGCTTTTTTTCTAATGTAGCAGGTCTTACTAAAGATGAACTAAGGATGGTCAAGATATGGATCTATCAAAACGAAAATTTAAAGAAGATTTTAAAAAAATGCTGACTGAAGTTTATTCAATGGATATCAAGGAATCTGAATCAACAGAACAGTTTTTTACATTAGGAAACGTGCTGCGTTCGTATTTATCAAAGAATTGGAGCCGTACAAATCAGCAATACATTGAAAAGCAAAAGAAACAAGCCTATTACTTTTCGATGGAATTTCTCCTCGGACGTATGCTGAAAAGTAATCTACTCAATTTAGGCATTCTGGATACAGTTCGGAACGGTTTGCAAGATCTTGGGATTGATCTCGAGCATCTTATAACTGTTGAGCCTGATCCCGGACTTGGTAATGGAGGGCTTGGCCGCTTAGCCGCTTGTTTCATCGATTCGATGGCAACAAGCGAAATTCCCGCACATGGAAATGGCATTCGCTTTAAATATGGTTTATTTGAACAGAAATTTGTTAATGGTTATCAGGTTGAACTCCCGGAAAATTGGCTTCAAAACGGAAATGTTTGGGAAACACGAAAAATGCATGCTGCGGTAACCGTGCGTTTTTACGGGAAAGTATGGCTCGAACAAAATGCAGAAGGCGTTCTTGAACCGCATTATTCAGATACTCAAGAAGTCTTGGCTGTTCCTTATGACAGTGCGGTGATCGGATACAATAATAGTACTGTTAATACCTTGCGCCTTTGGTCGGCAGAGGTTCCTCCCAAGGATGATATCACCGATTATTGGTCGTATATTCATCAACGGGATCAAATCGAAAGCATCTCGGAAGTGCTTTACCCTGATGATTCGAACTATGAAGGACGTTTGCTTCGACTAAAACAAGAGTATTTTTTTGTTTCTGCAGGCATACAAAGTATCCTTCGTCATTATAAGAAAATGCATCTGCACATGAATCACCTTGCAGAAAAAGTAGCGATTCATATAAATGATACACATCCTGCGCTCTGCGTTCCTGAGTTGATGCGTCTTTTGCTTGATGAAGAGCACATGGACTGGGATCACGCCTGGAATGTGACGATCAATGTGATGAGCTACACAAATCATACAATTATGTCCGAAGCATTGGAAAAATGGCCGATCGATATGATGCGTTCACTTTTGCCTCGCATCGATCAAATTATTCAAGAAATTGATCGGCGATTCACCATGAAAATGAGTACATTATTTGAACCTGCTATTGTTGAAAGGACACGTATTATCGAAGGCGGAAATGTTAAGATGGCACATCTGGCGATCATTGGAAGTCACAGCATCAATGGTGTGGCACAGCTTCACACAACAATTCTTAAAGAGAAAGTGCTTCACGATTTCTTTTTGATCTATCCGTCCAAGTTTAACAACAAGACCAACGGGATCACGCAACGGCGCTGGTTAATGCTTGCGAATGAACCGCTTAGAGATCTGATTCGGCGAAAAATCGGCAATGAATGGGAAACAACACCTACTGAATTGAATATGTTAAAAGCATTTCGTGATGATAAGGGTACCTTACTTGAATTGGCACAAATCAAGCGATTGAATAAAGAACGCTTTGCTGAGTATGTCGATAAAGCAATGCATCTGAAAATAAATACGGATGCTATTTTTGACGTCCAGATTAAGAGATTACATGCATATAAAAGGCAATTGCTTAATTTACTGCATATTCTGAGCCTATATTTTAAAATCAAGGACGATCCGCAGGCTGACATTCAGCCGCGTGTTTTTATTTTTGGTGCAAAAGCAGCACCAAGTTATACGTACGCAAAACAAATCATCAAGCTTATTAATTCGGTTGCCGATCTTATTAATCAGGATCCCGAGATTGAGAACAAAATAAAAATTGTTTTTGTTGAGAATTATGGGGTCTCACTCGCTGAGAAAATTATACCTGCGGCAGATGTAAGTGAGCAGATCTCTCTAGCATCAAAGGAGGCTTCGGGAACAAGCAATATGAAGCTCATGTTGAACGGAGCCATCACACTGGCTACGCTTGACGGTGCCAATGTTGAAATCAGGGACCGCGTTGGTGATCAGAATATCGTGATTTTCGGATTGCGCGAGGAGGAAGTCTATCAGTATTATCAAGACGGCTCCTATCATTCGCGAAATTACTATGAACACAATCCAGTCCTTCACCGTATACTTGATGCACTCATTGACGGCACAATACCGGGGGCAGAGGCAGAAGGGCACTCAATCTTTGATTCGTTGGTTCAATATGGGGATGAATATTTCGTTTTAAGAGATTTTGACTCCTATGTTGCTGCGCAAGAACGAATTGATCGACTTTATCGTGACACGCTCAAATGGCAGAGAATGGCACTCATTAATATTGCCGGTGCCGGTATTTTCTCATCAGACTATACGGTACAGCAATATGCCAGCCAGATTTGGGATGTGTCGTCAAAGGTTCATCCAATCTAAGTCATGTAAGGAACGAGGAAGAAGGAGTTGCTTATGGGCATTCCAAATGTATATTTTAACTCATGGTCAGAGTCATTCAGAAGACCGTTCGGAGCGGTTAGAATCGGCAGTGCGATCTATTTCTCAATTCGCGCAATCGGCAGTAATATCACCAAAGTTGATTTAATGATTCAAAAAGACGGTGAGCAGACTCAAGTGCAGCATATGGCCAGATCTTCTGAAAATGATTCAATGTACTATTTAAAATTTACAACTGAAGGAAAAGCTGGACTCTATTTCTACCATTTTCAAATTTCTTATTTGGAGGATCAGCGTGAAATAACTGTGTTTTTTGGAAAAGAAGTTGATAATTATGGAGGAGAAGGTCGCGTCGTTACAGATCCTGCTCAAATTGAGCAGTACCAAATTACCTGTTTTGATCATCGTGACCCTGCACCAGACTGGTATGTTCACGGTGTCATCTATCATATTTTTGTCGATCGATTCTTTAATGGTGATCGGTACCAGCGCGTCTTGCATCCGAAAAAAAATACATTTATTTATGCAACAACAGAGGATTTGCCTTATTATATTCGCGATAAAAACGGTGACATTGTTCGGTGGGATTTTTACGGTGGAAATTTGATTGGAATTATAGATAAATTAAATGACTTGAAAAAATTAGGTGTAACAATTCTCTATCTCAGTCCGATTTTTGAGGCGAGCAGCAATCATAAATATGATACCGCAAACTATCTTCAGATCGATTCAATGTTCGGTGATCGAAAAACCTTTGATAAATTAATTGCTAAAGCACGGCGTATGGGTATTCGTATCATTCTCGACGGCGTATTTAATCATGTCGGTGCCGACAGCAACTATTTTAATCGCTTTGGTCACTATGGTAACAGTGGTGCTTATCAGGACCTGTCATCCAAGTATCATGATTGGTTCACTTTCCATGGGGATCACGATCACTATGAGTGTTGGTGGAATATAGCAGATCTGCCGACGGTGAACAAAGAGAAAAAATCCTATCAAGATTTTATTTTTGGTTCCGATAATAGTGTCGTTGACACATGGACTGCTGCCGGCATCGGGGGATGGCGGCTTGATGTGGCTGATGAGTTGAGCGACGAATTTATTGCAGGTATTCGCAAAGCAGTCGATCGACATGATGAAAAAGATAACGGCAAAGTATTAATTGGCGAGGTTTGGGAAGACGCATCAAATAAAATTTCTTATGGAAAGAGGCGGCATTATCTTAATGGCGGCATGCTTCATGGTGTCATGAACTATCCCTTCCGCACGTTGATTATTGACTTAATCAATAGAAAAATAAATGCACGACAAGCAGCCAGGATGAGTTTTACGATCAAATCTAATTATCCTCCGGATGCTTTACTTGCAAATATGAATAATATAGGTACTCACGATACAGAGCGTATTTTTACCCAGTTAAGTGAAAATGAAAGAAAAATGAGACTTGCAATTTGGCTGCTAATGGTGCTGCCTGGTGTTCCTTGCATTTACTATGGTGACGAGGCCGGTGTTATTGGAGGCACAGATCCGGATAATCGTCGCTTTTATCCTTGGGGCAGAGAAAATCAGAACATTTTAGCCATGTTTCGAGAAGCAATTAAGGTACGTCGTACGGATGTAAATCTTCAAATCGGAGATTTCTACTCTTTCTCAGTTGGATTGATCTTTGGTTGCTTGCGCATCCAATCAAAAGACAAATATACACTTCTCCTGGTAAATCCTACTTTAGAATCTATTGTTTTGAACCTCGATCAGTTGATTGACGAGACGAGAGGTGAGCTGATTCATCATTGTCTAAAAATGATCCTTCAAACAGAGAAAAAGGTAAATGCTCAATCGTTCTTGATTTATCAAAGGAATCAAAATTAATTTGAGTTCAATCTATTTATTCCGTTCAATTAAATATAGGACTGTACTGAATATTGACCATTCGCCATTTTTTTCTTTAAAATAGTTCATTTTAGAAAATATTTCTGACGATTTATGTTATTATATACGTACACAAATAAAGGCAGAAATTGAGTAGAACTAATATAAAACCTGGAACAGCCGACAAAAAGTCGACTGAAATTTCTGCTAATATCAGAAACACAAGGAGGAGTTTACATTGTCAGAAGTGTATGCGTATTATCAAGGTAAAATTGTTAAAGAGGACGATGTAAAGATCAGCGTCCGCAGTAAAGCATTTAATTATGGCTTAGGCGTCTTTGAAGGCATTCGCGCTTATTGGGATGACGATGCACAGCAGCTTTACGGGTTCAAACTTAAAGAACACTATGAAAGGCTCAAGGAATCTGCTAAGACGGTTAATTTGGATTTTGATCTGTCCGTTGATGATCTTATCAAAGGGACGGTTGAACTTCTGAAAGCGAATAACTGTCGGACCACTACATATCTTCGCCCGATTGTTTATAATGACGCGCTTGATATTGGACCAACGCTGGATGTAAAAGATGTAAAGGTTGTTATTTATACGCAACCGCTAAATAAATACGCCGGCAAGTCGGAACTGAGTGTCGGGGTCACTTCTTGGAAGAGAATCTCAAACAATCAGCTTCCGCCGCGTACGAAAGCAACTGCAGCCTATATGAACTCAGCACTGGCCGCACTGGAAACAAAACGTGCCGGTTTTGACGAAGCTATTTTTCTCACTGACGGCGATCATGTTTGTGAAGGCTCCGGCGAAAATATCTTTATGTTCCGTAAAGGTAAGCTGATTACTCCGCCGACTTCCGATAATATTCTCGAGGGCATCACTCGTGAACTCGTTATGAAACTCGCAAAAGAAGATTTGGGACTTGAAGTAGTAGAACGCAGCATCTCAAGATCTGAACTCTATGTTGCGGATGAAGTATTCTTCAGCGGGACTGCGATGGAAGTCACTCCTATTGTTGAAGTCGACCACCGTACAATCGGAACCGGACATGAAGGCGAAGTCTGTAAACAAATCAAGCAACTGTTTTTTGGTTTAACTGTTGGCAAGAATCCGAAATATGCCGAATCCTGCACACCAGTTTACGATAAATAATCAAATCATCTCTTGCGGATAGAAAGTAACGAAAAAGAGAGGAAATGAAAGAGACGATAAACTCAGGCATGAACAGTCTGAGTTTATCGTCTTAATCTTACCTCTTTTTTTTGAATCTTTTATTGGGAAAAAGAGCATCTTTGAGAATGATAAAAAATAGGATTAGACCGATCGTCAACACAATATGTCCCATTCCCGCCATTCCGGCGATAGCTGCACCGGACGGAGCACTGAGAACATCTCGTGTTCCATGAACAGCCATGACAGCGATGGTCCAAACAACGCCGACATTGTATGTCCAAAAAAACAATGAAAACCGTTTGTTATGGGTGATAGAAAACTGTTTATCCAAAGCAATAAGAATTAAAAAGAAAAACATGCCGAGAATGAGCAAATGGGTATGCAAAATTGAAAGCATAGAGTCCCCTTGAAAATGAAGGGCTTTCGTCAGTTCACGATAGTAAATACCTGAAACAAGCCCCATGATCATGTAAATAAGTGCTGCATTGTATAATTTTTTCATGAACAGAATCTCCCGTCTTATGTATCATTCTCTATTATTATATCGTGATCAAGAGAAATGGATAGAGATTTGCGCTGCTTGTACTGCTCTTGTTACAATTACATCGGGAAGCAAGTGAGGAATCGGAAAACTATCGAGAAAAGCGAGGGAAACGATGACTTTAACCATTGAACACTTGACGAAACGATTTCAAGATTTTCATGCTGTTGATAATCTTAATTTTGTCGCAGAGCAAGGTGAAATATTTGGCTTGATTGGTCAAAACGGTGCGGGGAAGACAACGACATTCCGCATGATTTTGAATTTACTAGCTCCTTCTTCTGGAACGATCAAGTGGGCTGATGCATCGGTTCACACATTGAATCGTGATATGATTGGCTATCTCCCGGAAGAACGCGGTTTGTATCCTAAAATGCCGGTCGAAGATCAGCTCATGTTTTTTGGTCGGTTGCGCGGATGCTCAAAGGCTGCATTGAAAGCGGAGATTGATGATTGGCTGGAACGTTTCTATTTGTCTGACAAAAGAAAGGTACTGACAGAAACACTTTCCAAGGGTAATCAACAAAAGGTGCAATTGATTGCGAGTTTGATTCACAAACCGCGGTTACTTATTCTAGATGAACCTTTTAGCGGACTTGATCCGGTTAACGCCGGTTTGCTTAAGGATGCTATTGTTTCGCTCAAGAAGCAGGGAACCGTGATCATTTTTTCCAGCCATAGAATGGATCATGTGGAAGAGCTATGCGATCACATCTGCCTGCTGAAAAGAGGAAAATCCTTGTTCACAGGAGCAATAATTGATTTAAAGAAACAGTTTGGCAAAATTAATTTAACCATTCGTGGACCGTTTGATGAGATGGAGCTTTCGAAAATTCCAGGAGTCGTTTCCGTTGCGAAAGACAAAGACATGTATCGGTTGCTTTTATCCCACGAAAACGACGCACGGCCGATCTTTCAGATGCTTACCACAGATGGGTTCATCGAGCGGTTCAGTTTAGACTATTTGTCACTTGAAGAGCTCTTTAAACGAAAGGTGGCGAGCACACTTGTCTAAATTTCTGCTGCTGTTTGAACAATCATACATTAGTAAATTGAAAACCAAGTCCTTTTACATCACGACACTAATTATGCTCTTAGGGATCACTGCCTTTTTTATGTGGCCGACAATTAGCGGGTGGTTTTCTTCAAACGAAAAACCAGTGACAATTACAGTCGCTGATCAGACAAAGGGCAGCGCAATTTCCTATTTTAAGAACAATAAAAAAATCATCTTTAAACCGGCAAAGCAAAGTGTAAAGCAAGAAGAACATCGAGTAGTGACGGGCAAAGTAGATGCACTGCTTATTTTATCGTTAAAATCAGGGAGCCAATTAGACGCTCAGCTTCGAACAAAGAAACCTTTCGAATTAAATACCCAGCAAATGCTTGAGGAACAGGTACGGTCTGCAGGTCAGCTGTTTACCATTCAACAACTTAAATTGACTGCGGATCAGGCACAGCGGATCATCGATCAAAAAACAAACCTGAATCAAAAAGTGATTTCTCCTACCGCGGATAAGGGGAAGAGCAGCCAGCAAAAAACGACTGCTACCATTGTTTCGTATGCAGTCGCGTTGATTATCTATTTATTTGTTCTCTCCTATCTGTCGATTATTTCATCTGAAATTGCTGCCGAAAAAGATTCAAGGATTATGGAAATCATTATTTCCAGTACGTCGCCTATTGTGCATTTGCTCTCTCGAGTCTGCGGGGTATTAGCCCTTGCAATGACTCAATTCACTGTTCTAATCGGAGCAGCTTTAATCATGGCCCGCGTCCTTCAATCCGGAAAGTACTGGCACCTGATTAGTGATTTATTTTCATCGCTCACCGCAGGCTATACTGTTTTCGCTATTCTCTTCTTTTTCTTTGCGTGCGTTCTTTACACGCTGTTAGGAGCTGTGCTCGGATCACTCGTTAACAAAGTACAGGATGTAGGTCAAGCGGTTATGCCGGTAACGATGGTGCTCATGGTCGGATTCTTTATTGCGATCAGCGGAATGAGCAATCCGGATACTTTGCTGATCAAAATTTTCTCTTTTATTCCTTTTACCGCATCAATGATTATGCCCATGCGTATTGGTGCAACAGACATGAGCTTATGGCAAGGTTTCCTTTCATTGGTGCTTCTTGGTTTAACCATTGTCGGACTCTTTATTTTCAGTTTGCGTTTCTATCGTGGGTCAGTGCTCACGTACACAAACGGTTCGTTCATCAAGAAAATCAAACAGGCAATTCAGCTTTCCAAATAAACAGCACAAAGAGACTGAAGGCAGATCGGAAGGAGTATGCTTTCGGTCTTTTTTCTTTGAGAATAGCAAACACATTTACCGAAAGTGGTTCAATACCATTAAGTCAATGGTTCATGTCAGTTTTTAAGCGGAAAATTACTTTGACAGATAGAGTAGTTGGCACTATTATTACTTTATCAGATGGAGTAATTCAGACTGAGATGAGGTGATACTATTCGAAGCGATATTCTAAGAGGACATTTGGATTCAATTATCCTTCGGTTGCTCAAGGATGAGGATTCATATGGTTACGAATTATCCAAGAAAATTAGTAAGAAAACAGATGGAAGATTTGAAATTAAGGAAGCCACGCTTTATGCCATCTTCCAAAGACTCGAAAAAAAACAGTTGATTGAGTCCTATTATGGAGAACGATCTCATGGAGGAAAACGAAAGTATTATCGCATTACAACATTGGGAAAGGCATATTTTCGTGAAATGGTTGATGAATGGCGCGAGGTTAAAGAAATTGTTAATTTATTTATGGAGGAGATTGATTGATGAAACGCTTGACTGCATACACGAATAAATTATTTGAAGACATGACGGAAGGAGTAGAAACAGAAAAAGTTAAAGAAGAAATTCTCTGCGACTTGGAAGAAAAAGTGTCGGATTTAATTGAGGACGGCAAAACCGAGGAAGATGCTATCAATAAAGTAATGGTCGAATTTGGTGATATTGAAGAAATTAAACGTGAAATGGATTTGCCACAAACTCCACAAAATCGTAAACAAGAATTAGCACGCCTAAATTTTGGTTTTTCCTTATGGGGAAGCTTTCTTATCATTGCATTGGTTGTTTTTGTAAATTTTTACTATACACCGCATATTATCTGGTTCATTTACCCTTCGTTTGGCATTGCCTGGTGGCCGCTGGCGATGTTTTATCATCTTCATCGCAAGAAACTGGAGAACAGACCATGAGGAAAGATTTGCAAGGATTCGTTGCCTCTGGTTGCATTATGACTGGTGTATTTTTACTTTTGGTCAATATCTTCACAGATGTGGGACATTTCTGGGCGATCTATCCATTGGCATCACTGTTTTGCCCGCTAATCTGGCTGTTCATTGAAAATAAAAAAATTGGAGCGTTTATTGTTTCCCTATTGTTCTTGGCTGCTTGCACGATCCAGAATTTAATTGAGACACCACAATATCTCTGGTATGTCTTTATCATTCCGCTGTCTGTGGCGTTTCCCATACTTGTTAGCTTAGGTCGGACAGCTTGGACAAGGACCGCATCTTATATCATCAGTTTTTCTGTTATTATTTTTTATGTGATGCTTAACCTATTCTTTGAACCAAGGTTTTTTTGGAGTATTTTTATAATTTTTGGGCTTGTCTGGTGGCCAATGAGCATGACTTTTGGGAAAAAAGTGCGCATATTCAGTGTCCTTGGTGCAGGTTGGATCATTTTATTTTTTTTCACATTGAATCTGATCACAACACTCGAAATTTTTTGGGCTATTCATCCAATTTTTGCTGTCCTTTGGTGGCCACTCAGTGTCTTTTTAGCCAAAAAGCCTTTTCAATATGCTGTTCTCGGCGCATCAATGACTATCATTTATTTTTCAGCCATCAACACACTTCTATCTCCAAATCAATTATGGGCTGTTTATCCCGCATTTGTTATTTTCTGGTGGCCGCTTTCTGTATATTATTTCGTGAAATGTCCGGCAAAAGGAAAACAGATTGAAACATAAACACTTTTTTTGAAACATAGTTTGGACAGAATACGTATTAAGTGATACAGTGAATCGAGAATCAAACAACGATAAGGATGAATTGAGAAACTTTCATGTACGGCTTGGCTTGGAAAGTTTTTTTTATAAAGGAGAGAATAAATGATGAAGTTGGCAATTGATGCTATGGGTGGAGATCATGCACCGGAAGCAATCGTTGAAGGGACGTTAAAGGCACTAAATGAATTCCCTGAACTGCAGATCACACTTGTAGGCGATCAGGATAAACTGGTTAATTTGGTAGGCAAACAGGATCGCATTGAGATTCTTCACACTACAGAGAAAATTGAAGGTACGGATGCACCCGTTCAAGCCGTTCGGCGAAAAAAACAAGCGTCGATGGTACTGGCTGTTCAAGAGGTTCGGGAAAAACGATGCGATGCAGCGATTTCTGCCGGAAATACCGGTGCTTTGATGGCTTCCGGTTTATTTGGTGTCGGCCGCATTAAAGGAATCGATCGTCCTGCACTTGCACCGACTTTACCCACCATTCATCAAAATAAAGGGTTTTTGTTCCTCGATGTGGGTGCCAATGCGGAGACAAAGCCTGAAAACATGTTGCAGTATGCAATTATGGGTGCAATCTACGCTGAGAAAGTAATGCATCGGCCCAATCCGAGAATTGGTTTGCTGAATATAGGCGAAGAACCGGGCAAGGGCAACGAATTAGTCAAAGAAGCGTACAAATTATTGAGCAATGCACCGATAAACTTTGTTGGCAACGTTGAATCGCGTGAATTGCTTGAAGGTCCGGCGGATGTAATTGTTGCCGATGGATTTTCCGGTAATATGGTACTCAAAAGCATTGAGGGAACGGCAATGTCATTGATGAAACTGCTTAAGGAAACACTAGGCGGTTCCTTATATACCAAAGTACTCACCGGTCTTATGTATGGTAAATTAAAATCGGTAAAGCAGCACATGGATACATCAGCATACGGTGGCGCTTTGCTCTTTGGCTTAGCAGCTCCAATCATTAAAGTGCATGGTGCGGCAAAGAGCGAAGCTGTCTATACTGCGATTAAGCAGGCACAGCTTTTGATTAAAGAAGATGTTGTCGGTACAATCGAACACACTTTTCATGACAAACAATATGACTGGATGAACAGCAAAGCATAATATAAGGAAACAAAAAAAGCTCGGGCATATGCCCGAGCTTTTTTGTACTATAAGTAAGTATACAAATTTTTAAGGAAAATAGTATAAATGATCCGGGATAACGCCATATCCTTTGGCGACGTGGATACTTGGTCATTCATAACCGTCGCAACTAAGTTTTCGTCAGAGGCTTGACGAAGTCAAGTTTTCTAATGTTACTAATCCCACTGATAAGGCGTTTCTTGGTAGACGTAATAGTTCAGCCAGTTTGAAAATAAAAGATGCGCATGAGACCGCCAATTATTTATCGGTTGTTTTTCAGAATTATCATTTGGAAAGTAGTGCTTTGGCAAATTTGGTGTCATGTTTTTATTTAAATCACGATGATATTCTTTTGCAAGTGTTCCCGTATCATATTCCAGATGACCTGTGATCATGATCTGTTTTCCTTTGTTTGCCATCATTATGAACGGCCCTGCTTCTTCGGAACGTGCAAGTACATGAATTTCCGGATGTTTCGCGAGTGCTAAGCGATCAACATCTGTGTAGCGCGAATGAGGTGCAAAAAAAACATCATCAAATCCACGCAGCAATTTTTCCTTAGGATCACAAAGAGAATGGCTGAATACGCCTGACAACTTTTCAAGATATGGCACTTTATTAATGCCAAAATGATAGTACAAAGCAGCTTGAGCTCCCCAACAAATATGCAGGGTTGAGGTGACGTGACTCTTCGACCAATGCATAATTTCTTTCAGTTCTGCCCAATAATCCACTTCAGTAAAAGGCAGCCGTTCTACAGGTGCACCGGTAATGATCATACCGTCGAATTTTTTTTCTCTTACTTCATCAAAAACAGTGTAAAACTGATCAAGGTGAAGATGACTTGTATTTTTTGATTGATGAGAAGCCGTTTTCATGAAAGAGATATTAACTTGAAGCGGCGTATTGCCAAGATGGCGAAGCAGCTGAGTTTCTTCCATTTCCTTTTCCGGCATTAAATTCAAAATTAATATATTAAGCGGACGGATGTCCTGAGTGGTTGCTCGATCTTCATCCATGACGAAGATGTTTTCATTTTCCAAAACCTCCCTCGCAGGAAGCAATTTAGGTATTTTTATTGGCATAACATCAGTTCTCCTCATGGTATACTTGGCATTATTATTATAATCTTTTTTAAATAATGCTTCTAGTTTGTTTGAGAAAATCTGTGCTAAAGAAAATGACGAAGAATGTCGAGAATAAAGATATAGTCCATTTGGCACAGAAATTGTGGAAGCGGGTGAATGATACAGAATTTAAGCTTCGCATGAAGTTAGAGTAAAGTTTCAATTTTATTATATTATCATAAATGATAGAAAAAAAGATATTATACTCGTCAGGGGAGGGTCTTTAATGCTGCAATTGCGTCTGATGCATGCGTTAAATAGAGAGATTGGTAACGAATCCGAAAAAGTGTTTGAAGGAATATCCAGAGGACGAAAAAAAGCGTTGGACGACTGGTTTCGTGACCGCTGGGTTGAATTGGAAAATGCTAATCAAATTGCTTACAGTTATGATGAACGTGGCAAGAAAGTTATCGACATAATGAAAAAACAAATAGCGCAAAGCAATGACTTTATTGAATTTATGCTCCTTGATGAGAACGGAAAGGTTATCGTAACAACCTGCGACAAGCATTTTGGAATGCAATTGGCTGAACTTCCGAATTACATACAAGCGATGGATCATCAAAAACTTATGTACGGACCCTATTCGGACGCACGTACATTGGATATTGACTTAAGTGATTATCATTTCGCGGACGAAGTGACCTTAATGTTTTCTTTGCCAGTTGCTAATGGCAAAGGTGTCCCAAGGGTATTTATGGGACGCGTTTTGAATGACCGAATGAGCAATGTTATTCAAGATGAGGATACTCATGTTTATAAAGATTCTGGAGACAACTATCTTTTTATGGTGAAAACCGATCGGGATATACTCCCGGGAACAGCGATTTCACGCAGTCGATTTGAAGATGATACGTTTACGCTTGGCGATAATTTGAAGGACGGCGTTCGCACAGCAAAATGGGGTAAAGTTCAAATAGAGAAACATACCGAATTCGAGATTCGCTTTACAGATCCTAAAACCAAAGAACTGCATCCTGGTGTTAAAAATACAATTGAAAATGGAAATAATTTAGATACATGGCCGGGATATCCGGATTATCGGCATATCATGGTTGGAGGGAAAGGAACGTTGATACGACCGCCGCACTCTAATGAGATCTGGGGGATGATGTGCGAAGGGGATATTTCGGAAATTTATGATTTTAAAAGTTTAAATTTCAGAATACCGCTTTATTTTTCAGTCGGAAGCGCACTTGCTCTAGCATTAAATGGTATCGGTTTTTATCTTTCATTCCAAATCGGAATCTGGTGTACGCTAGCCACTTGGATTGCACTTATTTTGTCGGTTCTTCTTTCAACGAGGCGTATGGTGACCTCTCCAATTAAAAAAACAGTAAACATTCTTCATGAAATTGCTGAAGGAGAAGGCGATTTAACGAAAAGGCTGGATAAAAATTCTTATGATGAAATTGGCGAATTATCTCGCTGGTTCAATAAATTTATCAATAGCCAAATGATGATGATTAAGCGTGTCGGTATATCAGCAAATTCATCGAAAAATGTCGTGACAACAGTCTCCAAGATGACAAAAAGTATTGCCGGAGGAATGGATCTTGTAGGCAGTACTGTAGATGAGCTGATTACAACTGCAAAGATGCAAAATAATGTGTTCCAGAACGCGCGGGATCATTTTAACGGTCTTTCTGCTTCCATACAAGAAATGGGATCGCTGATCCATGTAGTAAGCGCGAATACCGATGATACAAAGGAGCACACGATCAGAGCAAATAAGGCATCAACGTATGCACTTGAATTGGTAAATGATCTCGAACACGAAATGAGCGGAACAATGAAGCGCATTGATCAATTACATACGCACTCTGAAATGATTACCAAAGCAGTAATCGTAATTAAAGACATTAGTGAACAGACTCAGCTCCTTGCGCTGAACGCTGCAATCGAGGCCGCTCGTGCCGGTGAAGCCGGAAAGGGATTTGCAGTTGTCGCTAAAGAAGTGTCAAAACTGGCCGAACAAACTGAAGAAGCGACACAATCGGTTGGCAATCTCGTACGTAACATTCAAGATGAAACAAAACGAACCCTAATTGATATAAGGAATACGAACGATAAAGTAAATCAATCGACAGCGCAAATAAAATCGACCATCGAAACTTTTAATAATATTACAAATAATGTTGGCGACATTTCTAAAAAAACGGATCAATTGCTGGAAATAACAACAAAAGAGAGCAGGGATCTGGATGGAATCGTTCAGTCAATAAATCGCTCTGCAGACGAGATTAAAATGAAAACCGCACAAGATGCATCAAGCAGCGAGGCATCAATTGACAAGCTGCGCTCTGTAAATGAAGAGATTAGTCGCTTGAATCAAATCACAGATAATTTGGATTATACATCGAATCAGCTGCAAGAAATGGTAACCTCATTCAAAACTGTATAAGCTTTTTTTAATAAACCAGTCATTTTTTGATTGGTTTATTTTATTTATTGCATTTATCGAAAAAATGGTACTTTTTAATCAAATATTTTTAAGTTACTAGCAGCCTTAAAAGAAAGCGGTTAACGTATCGGTACAATCAGCTTTTTGAAATGCAAGAAAAAAGAGATTATTCAAATACATTGTCAGATATTATGACATAGATAATGACTATAGTCTTATAATAAATTATTATGTTTTTAAAGAGCCGCATTAAAAAAGAGAGAAACAGTAGAAATAAATTGCGGGGGTGAGTCCTACATAAAACTATCTGAGTTTTTAGAGTTGTTCCGTTTTTATAAAAAGGAGGGTTAAAATGAATTTTAGAAAAATTATCCCATTATTGGCTGCAGTAGTATTATTATTAGGAGTTATTGGCGGTTGCTCTTCAAAATCAGGTGGTTCTAATGGTAAGACTGTAATTGAAATCGGAAGTCAATCACCGCTTTCAGGCGGTAGTGCGACACTTGGCGATGCGATTCGTCTCGGTGCTGAATTAGCAATTGATGACCAACAAGCAGCATTTGCTAAGAAGGGTTTTACGATTAAGCTGAAGGATTTGGATGATCAGGGCGATCCTAAAAAAGGTGTTGCCAATGCCCAAATTCTTGCTTCTGACAAGAACGTACTCGCTCTTGTCGGTCACTTAAACTCAGGCGTTGCGATTCCTTCTTCGGAAGTTTATGAAAAGAATAACCTGGCTATGGTTTCTCCGGCTACAACAGCAACGGTTGTCACAGACCGTGGACTAAAAACTGTTAACCGTATCTGTGCGCGTGACGACTTCCAAGGCCCAGCCGGTGCGAACTATGCAGTTAAGACTTTGAAAGCTAAGAAAATTTTTATCATCCAAGATAAAACTGCTTACGGTTCTGGTCTTGCAGAACAATTCAGAGATCAAGCAAAGAAACTTGGTGCTGATATTGTCGGTTACGAAGGTATTACTGTAGGTGAAAAAGACTTCAATGGTGTTATCAGCCAGGCAATGACAAAGAAACCTGACCTTATCTATTTTGGCGGTGTTTATGCTGAAGGCGGCTTGATCATCAAACAAGCACGTCAAAAAGGATTTACCGGACCGATCATGGGCGGTGATGGTCTTGACTCCTCATCAACCGTACAAATCGCTGGAGACGCAGTTAAAGGTGTATACCTGACTTCTGTTGCCGGAGATGTTTCAAAAACGGAAAAAGGTCAGGCATTTGCCAAGAAATATAAAGAAAAGTTCGGCAAGAATGTTGAATCTTATTCAGCATACGGCTATGATGCTGCCGGCGTTATTCTTAAAGGACTTATGAACGCGATTAACGACAATGACGGCAAAAAGCCATCTCGTGAACAAGTTATGAAAGCGATCCGTGCAGTCCAAGACTATGACGGTGTAACAACGAAAGTAAGCTTTGATAATAAAGGCGACAACAAATTCGCTAAAGTTTACATCTACAACTTTGAACAAGCGAAATACCCGCCGGTACAAAAAGCTGAAATCAGCCAATAATAGCCTGCTCTCAAAGATTTGAGTGTCTTAATGACATTTATGAATAACTGATGTGGACTAAAAGGGTATGGAGCACTAAGGCTATACCCTTTTAGGATTTTTTTAGAAAGATATCACATAGTACAAGTCGGAAAATGATCTGCACTTTACAAATACATCCATATTAACAACTCGTAAGGAAAGTGGTGAGATAATGCTCGCACATATTCTTCAGAACTTGCCCCAAGTACTCATTGATGGTCTGACGCTAGGCGTTGTCTATGCAGTCGTCGCAATAGGCTATACAATGGTTTACGGGATTCTGGAATTGATTAACTTCGCTCATGGCGACGTATTCATGACAGGTGCTTTTATGGGAGCAGTTGTGCTCTTTATTATGATGGGGTTAGGTTTTTTATCGGCAATGCCTGCTCTAATCGTTTTCTTAATTGTGATTGTTATCGCGGCGATCGCAACAGGATTGCTCGGCGTTGGTATCGAGCGTGTTGCGTATCGACCTTTACGACGGAAAAACGCGCCGAAACTGATCGCGCTGATTACATCCATTGGCATCTCGTTTGTACTTGAGGATGCGGTTCGGTTTATCGCGGAACTCAAAACTGGAAACTATATTGTTACGGCTCCGTCAATGTTTAATCATAAGTTCAATATTGATATCCATCATGTGATTCCTTATTTTAATAATGCGACATTTCAGGGCTCATTCTTGGTTGTTCTGATTGTAACAATCGTTATGCTGGTTTCACTTGATTTGTTTGTAAACAAAACGAAATGGGGCATGGCAATGCGTGCCGTTGCCCAAGATCGTGATACTGCTTCATTGATGACAATCAACGTTAACCGTGTTATCTCGGTCACATTCTTTATAGGGTCTGCTCTCGGTGGTGCAACCGGTGTATTGTTTATGATTCAATATGGAACCATTGATCCTTATATCGGTTTCATTTTGGGAATAAAGGCATTTACGGCTGCTGTCCTTGGAGGAATTGGAAATATCCGCGGTGCAATGTTTGGTGGTGTTATGCTTGGACTGCTTGAAATGTTTGCAGCGGCTAATCTTTCAATTATTACTCATGGTGCAATGGGCGCCGAATACAAAGACGTGTTTGCTTTCATCATATTGATTCTGGTACTTATCTTTAAACCAGAAGGCTTGTTTGGCAAAGCCGTCGTAGAGAAAGTGTAGGTGACAAGTGTGAGTGCATTGTTTGAAAAATTAACGCAAAGCAAAAAGAATCAGATCATCTTGTTCATTGCGTACGTCTTCCTAACAGGAGCAGGGCTTTTCCTTCTTCCTGATTCAACGATCGCGTTCTTGCTGTTGCTTTTCTCGATTTTGATTTTGTATTACCTTAATTTCAATCTTAGAGCCAAATGGGTCACAGGAATTGTCATTCTGGCGGCTATTGTTCCTTTTATTGCAAGTCACAGTGATTCCTACCAAACATACATGGAAGTTGGTACACTCGTTGGTATTTATTGTGCGATGGCATTAGGACTAAACATCGTAGTCGGTTTTGCCGGATTGCTTGATCTTGGGTTCATTGCCTTTTTTGCAGTCGGTGCATATTCCTATGCAATATTTGCCAGCGGTCAGGCATCAAAGTTTATGCCTTTTGGTCACTACCCGCTTCCCGGGGGCACATTTTGGATCTTTATTATTGTAGGGGCGTGCGTTGCAGCAATTTTCGGTATTCTCCTTGGTATACCGGTATTGCGTGTTCGCGGTGACTATCTTGCTATTGTTACGCTAGGCTTCGGGGAAATTATTAGAATCTTGCTTAACAATATGGATCACCCGATCAATATTACAAACGGTTCGATGGGTATTGCTTCGATTACTCCACCAAACTTCTTTGGAATAAGTATCGGGAGCTCCAGTCAGTTTTACTATATTGCCTTCGGTATTTTTCTGGTGGTCATCTATGTAGTCCGCAAGTTAGAAAATTCAAAGCTGGGCAGATCATGGAAGGCAGTTCGTGACAATGAAATTGCTGCCCAAGCGATGGGTATTCCGCTTGTGAAAACAAAACTTGCTGCTTTTGCAATTGGCGCTTCCTTCTCAGGTATGATGGGTGTTGTCTTTGCAGCAAAGCAAATGTTTGTCGATGCAACCAGCTTTACATATCTGGAATCAACAATGGTTCTGGTTATGGTTATTCTCGGAGGCATGGGAAGTGTTCCAGGCGTCATTCTAGGTGCAGCGGTTGTTATTATCCTAAGAACTCAAGTGCTGACGAACATTTCGAACTGGTTATCATCAATGAGTACGGATTACGGCATTTCGATTCCGCCGGCACTTTCACCCGAGAAAATGCAGCTGCTTATTTTTGGCCTTTTGCTCATCATCTTCGCCTTATATCGTACACAGGGGTTGATACCGCACAAAAATAGGAAGGTAGACGTTGAACTACTGAAAAAAGAATCCGAAAAAGCGGCATTAGCTCGTGAAAAAGCAACATCAGGAGGTACCGAATCGTGAATATTTTGGAAGTGAAAAATCTTACCAAACAATTCGGGGGTTTGACGGCAACCTCTAATATTAATATGAATGTTGAAAAAAATTCAATTACTGCTGTTATCGGGCCAAACGGTGCCGGCAAAACGACTTTCTTCAACATGATTACCGCTGTTTATAAACCGACAGCAGGCGATATTCTGCTCAATGGGAAATCACTGGTTGGTCTGAAGCCTCACCAGGTATCACACTATGGAATTACACGAACCTTTCAGAACATCCGCTTATTTAATGATATGACGGTTCTGGAAAATGTGATGGTGGGGATGCATCAAAATCTTAAAGCTCATTGGGTAGGCACGCTGCTTCAATTACCACATATTCGGAAGATGGAAGAGAAGGCAAAAGTTGAAGCCTATGATATCTTGAAATATGTTGGGTTAGAGGATTATGTTAATGAAAACGCCGGTAATCTCGCATACGGTGCACAGCGTCGATTGGAGATCGGGCGTGCTATGGCTGCAAAACCGAAAGTACTGCTTTTGGATGAACCGGCAGCAGGAATGAATCCTAAAGAAACCGAACGTTTGACAAATTTGATCTACGATTTACGGTCCAAGCTTGATGTAACGATTATCCTTATTGAACACGACATGAAGCTGGTTATGAAAATATCCGACTTTATTTATGTGCTGGACCATGGTGAACTCATTGCCTCTGGGAAACCCGACGAGATCAGAAACAACAAGAGAGTTATTGAAGCATACCTCGGCAAGGGGGCGATCGCAAATGGCTGAAACACTTTCAAATCATTTTCTTGAAGTAAAAAAAATTGATAGTTTTTACAGTCAAATTCAAGCACTTAACGGCATTGACTTGTTTATAGATAAAGGAGAAATAGTGACCTTGATCGGGAGCAATGGTGCTGGGAAATCAACAACATTGAAATCCATTAGCGGGCAAGTCCGTCCTAAGAGCGGTTCAATTATTTTTGACGGCAAGGAAATAACGAAATATCAAGCGCATCAAACCGCATTGCTTGGCATTGCTCAGGTTCCTGAGGGACGTCGTATTTTCCCACGACTTTCCGTGCGGGAAAATCTGCAAATCGGTGCATTTTCTGTTAAAGATAAAAGCGTGATTACTGAACGAATGGAACGTGTTTTTACTTATTTTCCGCGATTAAAAGAACGATTAAACCAAAAAGGCGGAACAATGAGTGGCGGCGAGCAGCAGATGCTTGCGATCGGGCGTGCACTGATGATGAAGCCAAAGTTGTTAATGCTTGACGAACCGTCAATGGGGCTTGCACCAATCATAGTTGAACAAATTTTCGATATTATCCAAGAAATGAATAAAGAAGGAATGACCATCCTGCTTGTTGAACAAAATGCGTACCAAGCATTGCAAATTGCCGATAGAGGTTACGTTATCCAAACCGGGCAAATTGTGCTTCATGGCGAAGGGGACGAATTGATGAAAAACGAACAGGTTCGAGAAGCCTATCTTGCTTGAACGGATTTATGTTTTCACATCTATTTAACTTTAGACAGCTGGATTAACTTTTTGTTAATCCAGCTGTCTTTATATCTGTTTCTATAATTAAACCAGTGTCTAATATTTGATCAGTCGTTCTTGCAACACGTATAATAATAAATATCATCTATTGATTTAAAGGGGGCATTCATTCATGAATGGGCTGCGAAGAACGTTGTTCCATTCCTTGAAGAGACTGTTGTCTAGTAATAAATGTGCACTCTGCCATCAGCATGTTCCGGGAATGAGAAAATATGTAGATGATCATGGCAATCAAATAAATATTTGTCCTGCTTGCAGTACTTACGCGGAGCGAAGGGCTTATAGAAAAGTGAAGTAAAAGAAAGGGTGATCATGAATGGCCGTGCAACAAAAAACATACTCGGCTGAAAGTGCAGATATAAAGCACTTTGTTTCGGGAGAAAAGAAGAAGAACGATCACTATTTACATGCCGTTATTCATTTTGATGGAATGATTGATGAAAATGTTCTGATTCAAGCAATTCAGGCGACTTTGTCATCATTGCCCCTTCTTTCATGTCGCTATGTTGAACAGAATGATAAGGCGTATTGGGAAGAAACAGGTTGGAAAGCACAGACTATGGTGCATGTTGAAGAAACTGATGATCGGGAATCGGCAATTCAAAAAAATTTAACGGTGAAACTGAATGAAAAAAAAGGTCCGCAGTTGCGAATTTCTGTAATTAGAAAAAATAAAAAGGATTCGCTTGCGATTGTCTTGAATCATATGATTTGCGATGGTGGAGGATTCAAAGAGTATTTATATTTGTTGAGTTCCTGTTATTCGCGTATTGCAAGTGGCGAATCGTTATTGGACGATCCGTATCTTCCTGATCCAACAGCACGCAGTATTTATCAAATTTTTGACACGATGAATGATCAGCAATTAGATCAAATCAAGAACGCACAGTTAACAAATTATGTGCAAAGTGAAAAAGATCATCTTCCACTTAGCGGTGATGAAAATCAACCGTTTATTATTACTCATGAGACGAATGCAGCACGTTTTGACTCTATAAAGAATGATGCAAAAAGCAAGGGAGCAACCATTAATGACGCATTGTTTGCAGCTTATGTCTGTGCGTTATCCGATGTTGTACGGGCTGATCCTATTGTTTTGGATTGTCCGGTTAATTTGCGCGCCTATTTACCGCCAGAAACGCATCCAGGCTTTTGCAATTTAACCTCGAATATTACATGTGTCGTTCCAAGTCATGTTGGAACGACCTTTGAAGAGGCGCTGCTTAGCGTAAAGAAAGCTATGGATGCAGAGAAAAGCAGTCTTGAGCCGCTTCGTGTCTACTGGGACTTGGAAGAAGCCTATCAAACACATTCACTTTCAGAAGCAAAACGAATTTTTCCAAGCATTTATAGCATTCCTGTTAATGGCATGACAAATATAGGTATCATTGATGAAAACAAGTTGGCTTTTGCTGGTCTTGTCATACGTGATGTTTTTATATCCGGTTCGATTAAATACGCCCCTTATTTTCAAATTGCGGTGACCACATTTAGAAAAAAAATGACTTTTTGTACAAATTTTCATGGAACAGATCAGGACAGAACATTTCTTGAAAGATTTGTTAATCGAATGATCGAATTCTTGCCGCACCAGTAAGAAACAAAAAGGAAACCGCATCTTGGTTTCCTTTTTGTTTCTTAGACTATTTGTTTATAGAGCTGGTAGGCTTCTCGACTTATGGTTATTTGATCTGAAGAAGAGGTCATCTGTTCGTTCCGTACTTGTTGAATTTGTCGATCCAACCCGGTAATGCTGGTTTCAATTTTCGTCAGGTTATCTTTAGTCCCACTGGAATTAGATTGAAAATGGATCTGGTCAGCATGGTATTGCAGCGCTCTTTTTTCTTGCTCTAAGGCAGAGAGCTGATTAAATGTGTTTTTCATTGACTGCCCTGTCGTAATAACTGTCCGAACCTGAGGCACCTGCATCAGAATTCACTCCCGGATCATATAGTTTAAAACTAAGTATAGTCACTTATACACTATAGAAAAGTGACTACTGACCCTATTTTTTGTTGAATCTAAGGTGATTAGGTACATGGTCATGAGACAACCTTCTTGTTTAGTGAATGCTTAAACATTTTCCGGTAACAGAAGTAGAGAAAGAGTGCTTTAACCGTGAGATCAATGCCTTGTGCAATCCAAATTCCTGCAATCCCCATCGTTCCACGTACGCCAAGCAAATAGATAAAAACAACGCGAATGCCCCACATTCCGATTGCTGTACTATACATCGGTGTTTTTGTATCGCCTGCACCTTGAAGTGCTCCCGCAAGTACTAAACCGATCGCGAGGGGCGGCATAAAAAATGCATCAATTCTCATGGCGAGCGTTATCATTTCAGCAGTGCTGACCTGATCTGTAAACCATGCTGCAAAAAATGGAGTCATAAAGAACAGCAGAATGCCTGTAATACACATAATAACAACTGAAATGATTGCAGTCAGCAACCCGTAAGAATATGCTTCCTTGTATCTTTTTGCACCAAGCTCTTTTCCCACGAGCACGGTTGCTGCAACACTCAATCCCAGTCCGGGAAGATATGCGAACGTTTCAATATTTTCCGCAATTGTATTTGCTGCATATATTTCTGTTCCCATGTGGACGATTAAGCCAAGATAGACCACTTGACCGAGACGCATGATTAGTCGTTCCCCGGTAGCCGGAGTGGATAATCGGATAATTTCCCACATAAGACGCTTATTGCGATTTTTCCTTTGCCTTCTTAATGAAAAATGCACTGGAGAATGACGAATTGCTGCATGAAGCATGATAACGCCGATAATTCTTGTGAGTACAGTTGCTGCGGCAGCTCCGCCAACGCCAAAGCCGGTAAATTGGAAGATACCAAAGATCAGCACATAATCAAGCACAATATGAATTAAATTCATCCAAAAACTGATCATCATTGGAGAGACTGTATTTCCGGATGCGCGCAGAACATTTCCAAAATTAATCATTAATGAAATAACAAATGCTGGTGTGCCGACAATACGAAAATAAAGTGCTCCTTGACTGAGCACTTCATCACTGGCACCCATCATACGAAGAAGCTGTTCAGCAAAACATAGGGTAAGCAGACCAAAAAGAAGACCGGCAACCAGCGTAATCCACGTTGATTGTCGAGCCGCTTCTCGTGCTCCCTCTGAATCTCCTGCACCGATATGTTTTGCAATAATTGATGAAGTTCCAATACCAATGGCCATAAATACAGCAATATAGACGGCTAGTAATGTATTAGCAACACCGACTGCAGTTACTTCAGCTAATCCTAACCGTGCAACAAATAATGTGTCGACAAACCCAACAACGGTTTGCAGCAAACTCTCGACCATTGCGGGGATTGCTAAAGCAAGTACCTTGCTGGTTTTCTTCTTTAATACAGCATTCAAGTCGTTTTACACAACCTTTAGTTCATATCTGCATTGATCGTGCCCACAGTTGCCTGCCCAGTTAGTTCCTTTTTTGACACGATGTTCAAGTTTTTATCGAATTCATAGACAACCGGAATCCCGGTAGGAACATCAAAGTGAACAATTGCATCATCGGATATATGTTCAAGAAACTTAACAAGGGCGCGCAGCGTATTACGATGGCTGACGACAAGAACATTTTTTCCTTCTATTAATAAAGGCGCAATGTTGTCAGACCAGAAGGGCAGGACACGTTCCTGTGTTGTTTTCAGGCTTTCTCCGCCAGGTAGCAGCCGCGGATCGACATCATGATAACGCGGGTCGTGAATCGGATGCCTCGGATCAGACAAGTCAAGCATCGGGGGCAGTGCATCATAACTTTTCCGCCAACGGTTAACAAGTTCTTTGCCTTGCTTTTCTGCAGTTTCTGCTTTGTTCAGTCTCTGCAGTGCACCGTAACTCCGTTCATTAAGCCGCCATGTTTTTTGTACCGGCAGCCATTCCTGATTCATTTCTTGTAAAATATAATTTAGTGATCGAATGGATCGTTTCAATACTGATGTAAATGCATGGTCAAATATAATTTGTTGCTGAGCAAGCTTAGTCCCAGCTTTTTTTGCTTCTTCTATTCCTTTTGCTGTAAGATCTACATCTTCCCACCCAGAAAAGAGGTTGGATTCGTTAAATGCGCTTTCCCCATGTCGCACAATAACTAATTTCATCATGATACCTCCGTATGCGCACTGATTAAATAGTGTCATTTTTAGTATACTGTATTGAAAACATTTTTCCAATTGCGTCTTGAATCAACAATCAGCGTCGTATACTTGAATTGTAAAGAAGCAAGTATATGTTTCGACTTTTTACTTGAAAATAGTGGTTAGAGATCTTGTACCGTTATATAATGTCTGTAAGTTACAAATGCAAGAGGGGAATGATGAGTATGAAACTTACTGCAACAGAAATTGAAGTCGCAGAAATACTGGAAAAAGATGCGCGGCTTACGAATGATGAACTTGCAAAAATGATGAACTTAAGTGTAGATCAAATTCATCAAATGGTTAAAAAACTAGAAGATGAAAAAGTTATTGTCCGTTACGTTTCGCTTGTCGATTGGACGAAAATCGATGGTCATCAGGGAGTCACCGCGATGATTGATGTTAAAGTGACTCCGAAACGCGATGTAGGTTTCAATGATGTTGCTGAGCGAATCTACCGTCACAAGGAAGTCAAATCGGTCTATCTTATGTCCGGAACCTATGATCTTTCAGTGCAGGTCGAAGGTCAGTCAGTAAACGAAGTAGCACACTTTGTCAGTCAGAAATTGTCCACGATCGATGGAGTGATCTCGACGACAACCCATTTTGTTTTGAAAAAGTTTAAGCATGATGGGACTGTGTACGATTCGGATGATCGGGATAAACGAATTGTGGTGTCCCCGTGATGCCAATTAAAACTTCGTACTTAGCAAAGCATGTCCGGACATTGAAGCCTTCGGGAATTCGTAAGTTTTTTGACGCGACGGCGGGCATGACCGATGTGATTTCACTTGGTGTTGGTGAACCGGATTTTGTCACACCTTGGAATGTCCGCGAGGCTGCGATTCTTTCACTTGAAGACGGATATACATCGTATACAGCGAATGCTGGATTGCTTGAATTGCGCGAAGCGATTGCGAAATACGTGGATGACTATTACTGTGTCTCCTATGATCCGGAACATGAAGTCACAGTGACTGTCGGCGCCAGTGAAGCTATTGATATCGCGTTGCGCGCCATTCTTGATCCTGGGGACGAAGTTCTCGTTGTCGAGCCTTGTTTTGTATCCTATGCACCGCTCGTGACATTGGCTGGAGGAGTTCCAGTCATCGTTGAATCAAAAAAAGAAAATGATTTCAAAGTGCAACCGGAGCAACTTGAAACCGCGGTAACTGAACGAACAAAAGCAATAATGATCTGCTCGCCGAACAACCCGACCGGTTCCATGCTCAGCAAAATTGAAATGGAACGTATTGCAGAAGTTGCCAAAAAGCATGACTTGCTGATTCTTTCCGACGAGATCTATGCAGAGCTTGTTTACGATGAGCTATACACAAGCTTCGCCGCAATTGATGGGATGAAGGATCAAACTATTCTTGTCAGCGGCTTTTCAAAAGATCTGGCGATGACCGGTTGGCGTTTGGGATTTGTTTGCGCGCCACGGGATATTTCGCAGGGCATGCTAAAAATTCATCAGTACGCGATCATGTGCGCGTCGACCATGGCGCAGCATGCGGGACTGGAAGGGTTGCGTAACGGACGCTCGGATATGGCAGATATGCGTAAAAGCTATCGCCAAAGAAGAAACTACATTGTACAATCACTGAATGAGATGGGATTGCCGTGTTACAAACCAGAAGGCGCGTTCTATACATTCCCTAGCATTGAAGCGACCGGCATGAACTCCGAAACCTTTGCAACTCGCTTGTTGCAGGAGGAGCGCGTTGTCGTGGTTCCCGGCAATGCGTTCGGCGACAGTGGAGAGGGCCATGTGCGTTGTTCCTATGCCACTTCGATGAGCCAGCTTCAGGAAGCAATGAAGCGTATGCGCCGATTTGTGGATAAATTGTAAGTCAACCATTATAGTGGCTTATCTGTGAATAGTTTTCTACGAAGAGGTGAGCAAGTGGTCCCGTTACTTGAAACCGAAAGACTGATTTTAAGAGAAATCGTTTATGAAGATGCGCAAAGTATTTTTGATTGCTTTTCAAATGACAATGTGACACGTTATTATGGTCAGGATAATTTAACAAGTATTGAACAGGCACAGCAATTTGTTGCCTTTTTTTCTCGGAATTACAGTGAAAAGCGCGGCATCCGATGGAGTATTGAACGGAAAGAGCAGCCGGGACTTATCGGAACGATCGGGTTTAATGCATGGTCATCAAAACACAGAAGAGCTGAAATCGGCTACGAGCTTCATCCTCACTATTGGCATAAGGGATACGCCAAAGAAGCTGTTACGGAAGTTATATCCTATGGGTTTAGTGACCTTCACCTGACACGCATTGGCGCTGTCGTCTTTACTGAAAATACTGCATCAAACAGGTTGTTAATGAAATTAGGCTTCAAAAAAGAAGGCCTTTTAAGAAACTATATTTATCAAAATGGTGTTGCGCATGACACGATCACTTATGCATTTCTGCCAGATAATCAATAATCAAAAAAGAGGGGGTATCAAAAGTCACTTTTTGACAATGATACACCCTCTTTGATTATGCAAACTCTTAATTTATCGACCATGTTTAATCATGGAGTTGTTTGAGAATACCCTTTTGGGGCAACCTCTTTTTTTTTACAGTTCTTCTGTTCTGCCAATATAGTCAAGCTTGAAGTTTTGTCCGTCCAGTTGCAGTTTCGTTACACTGCAGTTGGGTACCTTGCCAATGGTTAAGTCTTCACCCACGAGTGCATAAAGCATGCAGCAAATGTATAGTGAGTGGGTAACAATCAGGATTGTCGAAGCATCCGACTTGAGCAGCTTTTCTTTCAATGCGAGAATGCGCGTTTTCAAGTCCTGATAATCTTCTGCATAATCGATCGTATCGAGCTGTTTGATACCGGTGAGTGCTTTGATTTTCAGATCAATCGGCGATTTACGGCTCATACCTGGTTCACCGACTGCTTTTCCGCCTTCTTCCCACATCACATCATTATCGGCACCTTCAAAAAGACCGAATGATGCTTCTCTTAATTCAAAAAGTTCTTTAATTGGTGTTTCACCATTTCCCGAATGATCGAGAATAACTTGGGCAGTTTGGCGTGCTCTTCCGGTATCACTCGAAAAAGCAGCGTCGAAAGTGAGAGATTGTTTTCTGAGTTTGTCTCCTAAATCAATTGCCTGTTGAACGCCTTTTTTGGTTAACGGTGAGTCCGCCCAGCCTTGAGAGCGATTAAGCAGATTAAGCAGTGTTTCTCCATGACGAACAATATAAATTGTTTTCATTTTTTCACCTGATCACTTTAATTTATACTATCAATTTCTTTCATCGTATCATGCACTGTAATTTATGTAAACGGTTAACTGTTTAAACTAGCACCATATATAGTTCAGTATTGATATCAGCGAAGGAAAGCTTATTCATGCCAATTATTGCTTGCTCATATTTGACAAATAACGCTGTATGAGCTATAAAAATAGTATTAGCACTCCGATTGGATGAGTGCTAATCGTTACGTAAACAACTGATTATTATAGAGATGCACGAGAAAGGGGATTACCGATGGCTACGAAAGAATTTAAGGCAGAATCCAAAAAATTGTTGGATATGATGATCCACTCGATTTATTCACAGAAGGAAATTTTTCTAAGAGAAATCATCTCCAACTCGAGTGATGCGATGGATAAAATCTACTATCGCGCGCTGACCGACGACAAGATTGATTTTGATAAGGACAACTACTACATTGAAATTACTCCGGACAAGGATAAGCGCACGTTGACGATTTCCGATACCGGAATCGGTATGACCGAGGAAGAGTTGGAAGATAACCTTGGAACGATTGCTCAGAGTGGTTCTCTCAAATTTAAATCGGAAAATGAATCCAAGGATAACCATGACATCATTGGTCAATTCGGTGTTGGTTTCTATTCTTCATTTATGGTTGCCGACAAGGTCACCGTCATTAGCAAGGCACTCGATAGTGACCAAGCGTACAAGTGGGAATCTGAGGGTGCGGACGGATACACGATAACTCCTGTTGAAAAGGATTCAGTAGGTACAGATATCATCCTGGAATTGAAAGAAGATACCGAGGATGAGAAGTACAGTGAGTATCTTGAGGAATATCGCTTGCGTCAGATCATCAAAAAGTATTCGGATTTCATCCGCTACCCAATTAAAATGGAAGTGACGGAAAGTCGTCCAAAGAAAGACAATGAGAAAGAATTTGAAGAAGTAAAAGAAGTTCAAACGATTAACAGCATGGTTCCTATTTGGCGCAAGAACAAGTCGGAGCTGAAGGATGAAGATTACGAAAACTTCTATATGGAGAAGCATTACGGATTTGACAAGCCGCTTCGCTATATCAATATTCAGGCCGACGGAATGATCCGCTACCACGCGATCCTCTACATCCCGGAAAGCATTCCGTTCGATTATTATTCCAAGGAATATGAAAAAGGTCTTGAGCTGTATTCGAACGGCGTCATGATTATGGAGAAATGTGCGGATTTGCTCCCGGATTATTTCAGCTTTGTTAAAGGCATGGTGGATTCCGAGGATCTGTCACTGAATATTTCGCGTGAAATTCTTCAGCAGGACAAGCAGCTTAAACTGATTGCTAAGAATATTAATCATAAAATCAGGAAAGAACTCGAAAAGCTGCTTAAGGAAGATCGCGAGAAATATGAAACATTCTATAAAGCCTTTGGACGTCAACTGAAATATGGCGTTTATTCGGATTACGGTCAGCACAAGGACGATCTTCAGGATCTTTTGATGTTCTATTCATCGAAAGAAAAGAAAATGGTCACGCTGGACGAATATGTTTCACGTATGCCTGAAGAACAGAAATACATCTATTATGCAGTCGGTGAAACGAATGACAAGCTTGATAAGCTCCCGCAAACCGAACTTGTCGCCGATAAAGGCTATGAGATTCTTTATTTCACCGAAGATATTGATGAATTCGCGATCAAGATGCTTCAGAAATATAAGGAAAAAGAATTCAAGTCTGTATCAAGCAGTGACCTTGGTATTGAGGACGAGAAGGACAAGAAGCAAGACGAAGCCGACGAAAAGGCGAACAAGGGCTTATTTGATAAAATGAAAGATGTGCTTTCAGACAAAGTAAAAGGCGTGCGTGCTTCCAAACGTCTGAAGTCCTACCCAGTTTGCTTCGCGACAGAAGGCGAAGTATCCATTGAGATGGAAAAAGTGCTCAATCAAATGCCGAACAATGAAAATGTCAAGGCAGACAAGATTCTCGAGATTAACACCAACCATAACGTGTTCAAAGCACTTAAAGCTGCCTTTGATCTCAACGACCAAACAAAAGTTGATCTTTATACGAACCTGCTTTACAATCAAGCCCTTCTTATCGAAGGTCTCCCGGTATCAGATCCGGTTGCGTTCTCGAATAATATTTGTGAATTAATGGGCTGATTCATCTTAGAAAAAAGCTGCTTATCTCCAAAACAACAGGAGATAAGCAGCTTTTATTTTATATAAATTCAAGGCCAATCTGTTGATTTATTGATTATGCAGCCATACAGAGGAACTTCACTTCTTTAGCAGCGCCTGAATTTCGCTTTCAATTGCTTCCGGTTTTGTTCGTGAGCCGTAATAGTGCACGACTTTGCCACCGCGATCAACGAGGAATTTGTTGAAATTCCAAGTGATTTTTTTCTCACCTGATTCTTCCAACAATTCATGGAAGAGCGGGTTCATTTCTTTACCTTTCATTTTTGATTTTTGAAAGAGAGGAAAGGTGACACCATAATTCAGCTTGCAGAACTCGGCGGTTTTTTCGCCGTCGGCAAATTCTTGATTCAAAAAACTGTCACTTGGAAAGCCGAGCACCGTAAAGCCTTGATCCTTGTATCCTTTATACAGTTTTTCCAATCCTTCATATTGAGGTGTGAAGCCGCATTTGCTCGCGGTATTGACAATAAGAAGCACTTGGTTTCGATAATGAGACAAAGGGACCGTCTCGCTTCCCGTAAGCTTCGAAAATGAATAATCATAGATCGTCATCAGTTATCCTTCTTTCTGAGTTCGTTTGTGTTATCTATAGTCTAGTTCGAGCTCGTATAATCTGCAAAGAAAGTGCGTCTAGAAAAATAAAAATAGCCGGCATCACCACAGTGCCAGCTTCCGGTATGCTGATTATTTATTAATTAGCGAATCTATGGCCTTAATTAGAGAATCTCCTGATATTGATTGGAATGTTTATCCAAGGCGTTCGCAGCATTGGCGATATCTTTAAAAGATTGAACTGCCGACGCAACATTTTCACGGCTCTCATGAACATTTTTCTGTACTGTTTGTGTTCCAAGTGTCATCTCGTTAACACTTGAAATTATTGAGGAAGCCTGTTTCTCTACTTCTTTAATCGAATGCTTCACTTGGTCTGAAAGTCTTTGTAATTCCTTTGCTACAACAACAAATCCCCGTCCGGAATCACCAGCATGTGCACCTTCAATGGCAGCATTAATTGCCAAAATGTTGGTCTGATCTGAAATTTGTTTGATGACATCAACAATGCCTCGAATTTGTTTTGCCTGTGTTTGAAGGGACGTCAATTTTTCGGCATTTTCATTCGAATAGGTTTCAATTTTGTCAATTTCATTTAATAATTCGTTGTTTTTACTATTGCCTTCTGTAGATTGCGCATTTAATTCAGCTGCCATCTCACTAAGTTCTCGTGTGAAGGTTCTGATTTGTTTCTCTCGCTCTGTTATATCGGTTGCGACCTTCAGGACCCCAATGACATTTTCATCGTTCGCATCATAAATAGGCATATAGGTTGCTTCAAGCCATATAGATTCACCCTGCTTACTCTTACGCTCAATTTTATCCTGATAACTTTTGCCGTTCAATAGGTCTTTCCAAAAGGTCAGATACTCTGGACTATTTGCAAAGGAAGGAAAGCACAGTGATGAATGATCCATTCCAATCATTTCATCCTGTGTGTAATTAAGTGTATGCGCAAAATTTGAATTGACATAAATCACTTTATGTTGTGTATTAAAGCTGATTATTGCTAAATTTTTATCTACTGCTCTACTAAGTAGATTAAGATTTTCTTGTGTTTGCGTCATAATCGACTGCTCCCTTGGTTATCTGCTGTAGGAATTATAGCACTCTTTAACAGGGAACAGCACTTTTTGTCACACTATGTTTAGAAACCATATGATTTAACGATTTATGCTGGTAAGTTTGAGCAAAATAACTTGCAATATTAATGTATTTATGTCCAACTAATGAGACAATAAAGTTGTTAAAAGCTTATGGGAATACGAACGAAGATCAACATCTTTAACTGAGTAGTTATTGAGAGTTAGAATGAGGGGGAAAAAGTTGACAAGGGCAGAAGAATACAAACGCACAAGACAAAAAATTATTCAGACCGCAAATAAACTGTTTATGGATAAAGGTTATAATGCTGTGTCCACACGTGAAATTGCAAAACAGTGCAGCTTGACTCAACCTGCACTCTATCACCATTTCCCAGACAAGGAAAGCATCTACTTAGCGGCACTTCGGTATGTTACAGCGGATATTCGACAAGAATTTAAAAATCTAAAAAGAGATACGGATCGTCCGGAGATTGCATTAAAGAAAATGCTGATGGTATTAATACAAAAACATCCGACAAATATAATGATGATGATTCAGGATATTGTAAATGAAATGAATCAGGAGAATCAGCACATGCTTTATGAACTCTGGCAGCAAACTTACCTAAATCCATTTAAAGAATTATTTGCGAAATGGGAAAAACAAGGAATACTTAGGGAACAGATAAATAGTGACGCAGCAGCACGTTTTTGTTTGTCTTCAATAGTCCCGCTGACCTCCACTCATGTTGAAAACGAAGCAGAACCTTCACTATCAGACCGACTGAGCGCAATCATTGATTTTTTACTCCATGGACTGTTAAACTAGTAAAGTATTTTGTATTAGGCAAAATTTTTTTTATGCAGTTTCGCTTATCGACTGATAAGTGGATTGTGATGTGAGGATTAGATGTCTAAACAAACGAGGAGTGGTCATTGTGTTCTTAGCCTGGAATGAAATGAAAAGCGCCAAGCTTCGTTTCTTATTAATCATCGGTGTTTTGACTCTAATGACTTATTTGGTTTTTCTTTTATCTGGTCTAGCAAACGGACTCGCGGAAATGAATCGGGAGGCGGTCGATCAATGGAAGGCAGATGCCATTGTTTTAACCGATGAATCTGATATGAATCTTTCTCAATCCAGTATGACCCTTCATGAGGATCAACGTATCTCAGCGGAACATAAGGCTGAAATCGCACAAATTCTCGCCGTAGCAAGAAAAAGCGGAACAAAAATTAAAGAAAGTGTGGCCATCACAGGTATCCACAAGGACCAATTTCTCATGCCAAAGGTGTCGGAAGGTCGTTCCTTTAGAGGTGATAATGAAGTCATTGCCGATGATTCGTTAAAGGCTGATGGATTAAAGCTTGGGGATCATCTGACGATTTCAACATCCGAACAAAAATTGGTCATTGTTGGGTTTACTAAAAAAGCAAAATTCAATGCCGCTCCTGTTCTCTACACAACCATTGCAACCGTACAAAAAATAAAATACGGCAAGGCGGATACGAGTGACATAGGCTTAATTAATGGAGTAGTCATACGCGATCCTCATTTCACTAAGATCAAAGTACCTTCTAGGCTTAAGCTGACAACAATTGAGCCGTTTATTGAGCATATGCCTGGATACACACCACAAAAAATCAGCTTGGATTTCATGATTTATTTCTTATTTGTCATTGTATCGGTAACGATCGGTATTTTTCTCTATGTGCTGACCATACAGAAAGTCAGTATTTTCGGAGTGATGAAGGCACAGGGGATTTCATCGCTCTTTCTGATTCGTTCTGTAATCGCGCAAACATTTCTGTTAGCACTTTTTGGTGTTTGTGCCGGATTTATCTTAACAGTAGTCACAGGTGCTTTCTTACCGTCTGCTGTTCCGATCCAATTAGACATTCCGGCACTTATTGGCTACGGAGCAATTTTTATTTTCGTCGCTGCCCTTGGCAGTTTGTTTTCCGTTCAAACGATTGTGAAAATTGATCCTGTTCAAGCGATCGGAGGTTAAACCAATGAGCATCTTAAACATTCAAAACGCATCAAAGACTTATGGCAGTGGACATACACAAGTAACCGCTTTAAAAACCACTCAATTCTCGGCTGAAAAAGGTGAACTGATTGCTGTTATTGGTCCTTCGGGATCCGGGAAAAGTACCTTTTTGACCATTGCAGGCGGATTGCAAAACCCAACAAAAGGATCTGTCTTGATAAATGGGCAAGAGGTCACAAAGCTAGGTGAGAGAAAACGGTCAATGATTCGCCTTAAGGAAGTTGGCTTTATCCTGCAAGCTTCTAATCTGGTCCCTTATTTGAGTGTTGACAACCAGTTTCGTTTGCTTGATAAAGTGAAAAAAGGCAATATGAATCAACAGGAAAAAGCACAACTCTTAAAACAGTTAGGCATTGAAGACTTAACAAAGAAATATCCTGCTGATCTCTCAGGCGGTGAAAAGCAAAGGGTAGCAATTGCCAAAGCGCTGTACACTAATCCCAGCCTTATATTGGCAGATGAGCCGACGGCATCTCTGGACTCGAATCGAGCATTCGAAGTAATCAAGATGCTGGCTCAAGAAACTAAAGAAAAAAACAAAGCGACCATTATGGTAACACATGATAACCGCTTAACAAAATACTGTGACAAAGTGTATACGATCGTTGACGGCGGTCTCAGTCTGGTCTCGGACAACTTGCAAATCCGTCCTTAATACTGATTTTTTTAGACTTGGCAATTTTGAATTACAAAACAAATCATTTTTAAATAGTAATTTTAATTTAAAATCAACTCTTTCAAAAAGATGAAATAGAAGAAGCACAGGTAATCAATAGTACTTACGAAATTGACTTTTTTAATGACATTGGAGTGAGGGGAATCTGAATTCTAATCTTTATTATCTTTTATTAGTGCTCGCATGTATTCTGACTGTGGTCCTAATCGTTAACTTAATCATATTTATTGTTCGACTATTTGCATGGCGTAACATACAAAAAAGCAAACATCTATTGATCTCTACATTAATTATTATTGGCTTTCTTTCCATATACGGATATAATTGGGAATTTAATTTGAACATGATTCCTCATGGAGAGTTTCATGACCATTACGCATCACCAAATAAGCAATATACAGCGATCGTGTATTTCAATTCTAATGGACTTGCAGAAGATGAAGTTCTTGGTGTAATAAGAGATAACGTAACGAACAAAGAGCGGGCTATGTATTATGTCCTAAGACAGAACCCCCAGGTTAAATGGATCAATAATACAACAGTTGCCATAGGTAATCACGAATTCAATGTGAAGGATGAAAGCCAAAAATATGATTATCGACATGATAAGTAACCACTGTCTTCCTCTGCATGGCCAAAGTGTTCTTGTAAGAATGTGTTGACTAGTGAACAAATTGTATTAATGTTAACCTAAAGGTAGTAAGGAGGTTCTTATGAAAATTAATGGCATACCTGTACAAAAGACTTTAGTTGATCATATACCGGTGATCTATATCAAACCGGAGGAAACCCTCAGTAAAAGAAAATTAGCGATCTTTTTAAGCGGCTTAGGCGGCACTAAGGAAGACCTTGTACCTTATTTATCTGACATTGCGCGTAAAGGATTTATTGGATTAGCTTTTGACAATTACCAACATGGTGAACGGGGGACAGAGAGCGGGTCAGAGATAACAGAACGTGTATTTTCCAATATGCGTCGATTTGGCTGGCCAATTCTAGGGCAGACGGCTTTAGATACAGAAAAAGTAATCGATTGGGCGATCGCAAATCTGGATGTAGTGCCGCAAATCTATATGGGTGGAATCTCGATGGGCGGGGATATATCAGTTGCTGCGGCAGGAATTGATTCGCGCATTGTTCGCGTGGCACCTGTAGTCACTACGCCGGACTGGCTACGTCCGGGTATGCACAACTTATTCAATCCCAAGCAATTACTTGATCCTGGGAAGCCCGACAGTTACGCTCAATTCTTTTACGATCAATTGAATCCGATAACGCATTTGAGCCGATATATCAACTGTCCTCCGATGAAAATGATCCTTGGTGAGAAGGATAATCATATCCCACCGGAAAATGCGGAGCGATTTCGCAAGCAGTTATTTGAGTTATCTCCTCAGGCTGCAAAACGTATTGAACTAACCTACATACATGGATCATCATCTAATCATGTAGATACAATTAAAAGAAGCTCGGAATGGTGGCCGCTCCTTAATGAATGGTGGTTGGGCCTTGAATAGTGCTGAAAGCTCACTCCAAGCCTAGATTGGCGGGTTGAGTGAAATAAAGGTAAAGTAGCAATGGGAACAGAAAAGAGGACGATTAAAATGGACGGTACAAGACGTGCGGATATTCAAATTGGAGCAACGGTGATGGTAGTGCAAAAGCAGGATCAGAGGACGGGCAAGTTAACTGAAGGTATTGTAAAACGTATTTTGACGAATTCAGCCGTACATCATCGCGGCATTAAGGTCATGTTAGAAAGTGGCATTGTTGGCCGAGTGCAGGAGATAAAATAATCTTCGGGAAGACTTTCTACCGTGTTGATTAACTTTTATGAATGTAACTTCCATGAAAAGAAACAGTCCTGACCGATTAATGGATGAATTGAACTCCTAAAGTTGGACAATAAAAATCCAACTTTGGAGGTTCACATCAGGAATCACTGCTTCTTTTTTTTGCGTACGACTTGAATTGAATTTCTGTCTGGGTACCAACACAATCAATAATAAAAGCACGGGGGCTGATTCTAGCGAATTCGTTCAGAATTAACAACAAGGTCAAGTGCTGCCAGAAATGCTGAAGCAACAATTTTTGTCCGAGGACCAATAAAAATGCCAGTCATTTGATCATCCAGAAAAGAAATTAAAATGAAGTTAATCGACAGAGCAATAAGAAAAAGAATGCCCCACTTGGCTTGCCCTAGATGAGTCTTATAAAAGTTCACCATGAAAATACAGCCTTTGAAAGGGACATTGCTGAACAGAGCTAAAGCACAATAAAAAATTGTAAATGCGAATAAAGTGCTAAAATTATCGTAGAAGATACCAAGTAAATTGAACATGCCGATAAAACCGAAAAAGATTGCACCAAGAGAAATCAGCAGTGCCCCAATGATAATCGATCCAATTAATATTCCGACAACTATTTTAATGCCGATAGGCAATCGTTTTTCATCATCTTTCATATCAAAAACTCACTTCCGGTAATCCTTTATTTCTTGAAAAAACTTAACATATTATAAAATTATAACACAGATAAATCCGGTGAAAAGTTTGTCTTGGTCGTTTAATGGTAAAAATCATAAATGTAAACTCCATCAAAGAATGTAGCCATATGAAGCAGTTTATTATTGCATGCATAACGCCAATGTTCATCATGTTCGATCTACATATCTACTCGCAATAGGTTTGAAGAGCTATGATCAAACAGCTCGGTATAGTCATTGAGGAGTTGTGCGAAAATGCGGTCCCATCTTTGTGACAAGGCATAGGATCTGGCGCTTTGGCTCATTTCATGACGTATGGTTGAATCCTTAAGCAAAGTGAAAAGTGCATCTGCAAATTCACGAGTACATTTTGGAGTACATAGTTTGCCGTTTAGATTATCAGTGATAATATTTTTCACTCCGCCGGCATTTGCGCCGATTACAGGTGTTCCACATGCCATTGATTCCAATACAACATTACCGAAGGTTTCAGTTGATGAAGGAAATACCATCAAATCAGAAGCGGCATAAACCTCTGCTAATTGGTCTGGTGTTAAGTATCCGGTAAATTGAACATTTTTGGCGGCACTGGACTTCATGTCCTTCGCAAGCGGACCATCGCCCGCAATCAGCCACTGGATACTGGTTCCATACTTATCATTTACCATGCCTATAATTGATTGCAGCGTGTCAATATCTTTTTCTGGAGCTAATCGTCCTGCAAAACAGATCAAGTGTTTTGCAGTAATTGAATATTTTCTTCGAATGTCGTTTGGATGCTCAACTGGATGAAACAAGTCACAGTCTACACCTCTGCTCCAAATGCTTAGATGCTGAAACTGTCTTTTCTCCAACTGCTTAAGTGTTTCATGAGACGGTACAAAGTTTTTTTGCAGTGAATTGTGAAACCAGCGAAGGTAATTCCATAATATTGGGGAGAGAAATTCCATCTTATAATAGGTTAAGTAAGCGTCGAAGTCAGTGTGATAGGAACCCACAAGCGGAATGTTAAACTTGTTCGCGTAATATTTTCCGAGCAGACCCATTGTAAAAGGCGTTGCTACATGAATGAGATCCGGCTGGAAATGCAGCAGTTTTTTCTTAATAAGATGATGATTTGGCACAGCAAGGCGGCATTCCGGATAAACCGCAAATGGAATACTTTTTAATTTTTGTACATAATTATTTGTATTTTCGTCATTTACATTTATCGGTGCGAATACCGTATAACTTATTCGCTTACGATCAAAATAGCTTGTTAGGCGATCCAGAGTTTTCGCAACGCCGTTAATCTGTGGAGTATAGGTATCTGTAAAAATAGCAATTTTCATCGATGAGCCTCCCCATTTTATCGGACGGTCAATGGCCAAGAGCATTTTCGTTTCGTGAAAAGAAATTCATGATCACTCTTTTAGTTTAATTAGAGATCGTTAAGTTTGTTCTGTATGTTGTAAATCTGGTACAAAATAAATGTAAAAAAAATACAATGATGCCGAGACAGCTTAGACATAATGAGCTATATTAAAAAGAAAAAATCATTCTATATGACTTAAACTGTTTTCAATATAATTAGAAAGAGGTGAGACCTTGCTCGTCTATGAAAATAAATCAAAAAAAATAAAGGCTTATGCATTGGATTGCGAACATTGGGATGATTTCACTGTGCTATTCGGCGAACGAGGAGCATGCGGGGGATGCTGGTGTATGAACTGGCGTTTGAAAAAAGCAGACTTTGAAGCACAAAAAGGGGAGAAAAATAAGCAGGCGATGTATCAACTCGTTGAAAATGACGAATCTGTTGGCATATTGCTTTACATAAACGATCAGCCAGCAGGATGGTGCGCCGCATCGCCCCGCAATCAATATGGTCGTTTAGAACGCTCACGGGTCTTCAAGCGAGTTGATGATCTGCCCGTATGGTCGATCACCTGCTTTTTTATTGCCAAACCGTTTCGAAGGCAAGGGCTATCAGCAGAATTGATCCAGGCTGCTGTTAATTTTTGCATACAAAATGGAGCGGCAGTCATTGAAGCCTACCCAGAGATTCCTTATAATTTTAATGAGCCAGCAGCTTTTTTATGGAAAGGGATTCCTTCTGTTTTTGAGAAAGCCGGTTTTAGAGAAACAGTGAGGCGTTCGAAATGGAAACGAATGATGCGGTATTATGTTCAAAAATAATAAAACAGTTCTCTGTGTTACAAGAGCTGTTTCATCAAATCTATTGGCTTAATCAGGCAATCGGCAATCCGCCGGTAACGCCGTAAATTTGTCCGGTTATATAGCTGGATTCATCGGATGCGAGCAGGACATAAACTCCGGCAAGTTCTGCAGGCTGTCCGGCACGTTTATATAGAGAAGACTGTCCAAACTTTGGAATGTCGCTTTGAATTTGTCCCCCGCATACTTGAAGCGGTGTCCATATCGGCCCAGGCGCGACAGAATTGACGCGAATTCCTTTTGAAATCAATTGCTTTGCAAGTCCTTTAGTAAATGTGGCAATCGCACTTTTTGTCGGCGAGTAACTCAGCAGTTCCGGACTTGGATTATATGCTTGAACGGAACTTGTAGTAATGATTGAAGAGCCTTTTGGTAGATGAGGCAAGGCTGCTTTTACGATCCAATAAAGTGAAAAAACATTTGTTTCAAAGGATTTGCGCAAAACATCTGTTGGAATTTCGGTAATATTTTTATAAGCTTGCTGCATGCCAGCAACGAGGGTGAGCGTGTCTAGACCGCCAAGTTCTTGGAATGCTTTATCAACCATTTGCTTGCAGAATGCTTCGTTGGTTAAATCACCGGGAATCAGCACTGCTTTTTTCCCCGCATCCTCAACCAACTTTTTGACATCTTCAGCGTCCGATTGCTCATAAGGCAAATAATTGATTGCGACATCTGCGCCTTCCCGTGCGTAGGCAATTGCAGCTGCTCGGGCAATTCCCGAATCTCCACCTGTAATGAGCGCTTTTCTTCCTTGTAACCTGCCGGCTCCCTTGTAGGTTTTCTCACCACAGTCTGGCACTGGATTCATTCGCGACTGCAGTCCGGGGGCAGGCTGTTCTTGCTTAGGATAAGTGCTCGACGTGTATTCTTTCGTAGGATCTTCAACGACTGTTTGAACCATAAATTCTCCCTCTTTTTCTGAGATTTTAATCATTTTTTCATTCATAGCATGCACTAAATCATCTGTTTTATTTTTCGTTAAATAAATGAAACTTTATTTATAACTGCATTTTTGTGCCACTTAAAGTACTATAATTAATTTAATTCGGGAGGCATTTATATGCTAAAAAAAAGGGCACAAGGATTGAAGAAAGTACTTGATTCATTGATAATCCTCTTTTTCTCTATTTTTTTATTCTATTTTGTAAGAATGCTCCATACGAGACCACCTATGCTTTATATACATATACGTACCAAAGCGGGGGCTTTTTTGCTGCTCTTTGCCACGTTGCTGTTTACAAAAGATTACATTATTAACCGATTCTCAAAAAGGCAAATAAGAAAATAAGTATAATTTTAAAACCGACATAAAGGTTAGGTAATAGTTTGAATAAAGATTAATAAAATGAAACAAGCCGAAAGATGCAGACTGGCGGGAGAAGGCGACTCCATTTAGGACCCTGCGTGTATTGCGTATTCACAGGCGTTTAGATTGGCTTACTCTATCCGTAAAACAAATCGAAAGTTGAATTAAATATTCAACTTGATAAAAGAGGATGAGGTACATGATAAGAGGCCCTTTAGAATTATTCCGTGTTCTTCTGCTCGTTGCTATTTTCGGTTCACTGGTTTCGTCCGGCATCGTCTTGATTTATCATTTGATGCATTTATCGGTTGGCGGTTGGGGCTATCTGCTCGTATTCTTGGCGACATTAATGTTTATCTTTGTCCTGTATCGAAATAGGCTTCAATTCAATGGATTTTTCCTTGGCAGGCAGCGTCGCAGTCTTCCAGAGTGGCAAACACGTACTTTGATTATTATTGCAATTTTTTTGATCGTTATTGCACCGATCGTTTGATAATTTAACAAAATACTTTATTTCTTTGATATTTTTCAGTTAAGAAACAATAACATTTTGTGCTTATGATTAATGAAATAAAGTAAGTCATTGTAATGTGATGTAAGAAGTTTACAGATCGCATGGAAAAATGTAAAATAATGAAATTGTTCTCTTGCTTAGATAAAGTAGATGATACTTGCAGCAAAAAAACAGAAATAAATTTATGTAAACTTAATGCTGATTATCTGCTCAATCGTGCAAGTCGGATGTTCTACATAAAGATTATTTAATGTGAAGCAGAAACATGAGGAGGAACTGTTTTGAATTCATTTACATCCAAATTGCCGGGAATTGCACTCGCGGCAATTCTTGCTCTCCCAGCTTGGCTGGTCGGTCTTTATCTGCCCATTATCGGGAGTCCGGTACTGGGTATTTTGCTCGGAATCATTCTTTCATTTTGGAAAAAACCTGTCTTATTAAATACAGGTGTTGCATTTACGGGCAAGAAAGTTCTACAATATTCGATCATTTTGATGGGCTTTGGTCTGAATCTCTTCAATATTATCAGAGCAGGCGGACAAACGCTGCTCTTAATGATTTTTACTTTAACAGCGGCTTTTTTAACGGCATATATCGCCGGAAAATTGTTGAAAACGGAGAGTAGAACAACAACATTGATCGGCGTCGGAACAGCGATATGTGGCGGTTCCGCGATCGCTGCAACTGCTCCGGTTATTCACGCAAAAGACGAAGAAGTTGCACACTCGATTTCGACGATCTTTTTATTCAATGTAATTGCTGCGTTTCTATTTCCATTTCTGGGTCATTTGTTTGGAATGAGTGATCATCAATTTGGTCTTTGGGCGGGTACGGCCATCAATGATACATCATCTGTCGTTGCCGCCGGATACACATTCAGTCATGAAGCAGGAAATCTCGCGGTCATTGTTAAGTTGACACGCACATTGATGATTATACCTGTAACATTGGCACTTGCTTTTATCTTTGCACGCAATGGAAAGGGGCAATCAGGTACCTATCGATTTTCAAAAATTTTCCCATGGTTTGTTATTTGGTTTGCTGTTGCTTCAGTAATCAGCACGTTTATACCATTTCCGCAGGCATTGTTTCATTTGCTTGTAAACGTGGGTAAATACATGATCGTTATGGCCATGGTATGTATCGGGTTAAATACAAATTTGGTGAAACTGCTTAAAAATGGAATCCGCCCTATTCTACTGGGTCTGATTTGCTGGTTTGTGCTTGCTGTGGTCTCGATTTTTGTCCAATATTGGCTTCTATAAGTAAAAGTCGTCGATAAGTATTTGATCGAAATTTTTTTATTAAGTAGGAATCTGCCCTATGAATGTGTAAGGTATGTATAAGTAGCTTATACTTACAAAGATTCGGAGGGACTTCCCATGCGTGCGGACGAAGACTCAATCGGTTATTTTACAAAGCTAGCCTCTGAGAAATTGGAGATTACGAAGAACAAACTCAGACATTTGACAATGGCTCTGGAGAAATATGGATATTTATTCACGAGAAATAAAAGTAATCAAAGAATCTATTTTCAAGAGGATCTAGGTACGATAAAACAATTGCTGGAACAGGTGAAAAATGGTCTTACGATTGATGATGCAGCTCAAACGATTTGCGGTAAAAAAGATTTGTCCCATCTTCCTGCTAATGTTGCGCATGATCTCGTTTCGGAACATGATGTAGTTACCTTAGCTTCTGACGAGATGCATGCAATGATCGAAGAAGTCGCAGCTTCTGCAGCAAAACAAGCTGCTGATCGAGTTATAGAAAATTTCGGTAGTGAGTTTGAGAGAAGGATAGAACTTCGAGATAAACAACTGATGATGCGATTGAGGGAAGCTACTGAAGCAAAGAGACATAAAAAGGGTTTGGTAGCGAAACTGCTCGGCTATTAATTGAAAAAGGCAGATGTGCAACATGCACATCTGCCTTTTTATACACGTCATTAAATGAGGAATTTCACCTATTTTTGATTTATTAAGGCCTATATTGAATTTTTTGGTACTCTGGATTTCGCTCAAATGAAGCCTTAGCATACGAACAAATTGGCAAAATCAATTTGTGTTCAGAAACTGCCCGATCGACAACGGCTTGGATCAACTGTTTCGCAATGTGTTGTCCTCTGTATTTCGGGTTAACAAACGTATGGTTAATGCTTAGAACGGAAGTGTTATTGCTGCCTGAAAATAGCCGAAAGTTGACGGGATTGCCTGTCCAGTAGGTGCCAGCTATAATGTCCATAGGACTTTATAGCTGGCACTTATTTTACGAAAGGAAAAAGGTATCCCTTTACCGTGTAATCCTACTTACACGAGGGATACCCTTAAAACCAACAATATGGTTATTATATCAGACTATCGGCTTGTTGATAACCCATCCACAGGTGTTTTCTGTTAAGGGTGCGGAAAAGGTGCCTTGTCCTTGTTGTGGAGGAGAACTTAAAGTCATTGGAAGCCGTTTGAGAAAATACATAAAGGATTCAGGAACGTGCGTTTCACTGCGCATTCGTCGTTTGTGTTGTGGCACGTGTTCAAAAGTTCATCATGAACTCCCTGATCTGCTTATTCCTTATAAACGTTATGAGTCACGTTGCTTTGAAAAAGTTGTTTCCCAGCCTCACAAAAATGATGTCGCTGCGGACAATTCGACTCTATATCGTTGGAACCGTTGGTTCCTTGAGTATATCGATTACTGGCTGGCCTGTCTTCATTCGATCGTTCTCCGCTTTCAACAAATCAATTTAGCCCCAGTGGATCCTTCGTCCGTGGAATCACTGACCGCACTCGAAAAAATTGGACGGCTATTTGGCGATGCACCAGGTTGGCTGGCTAGAATGGCCAGACCGATTGTTAATGTTCATCTTTGGGTACAGACCCGTTCTGCATTTTTGTCCGGCTGACTCCCGTTTAAACTTCATGATGAAGGCTAAAACGAGGAGAGATGTGTGATGAGAAATTCTAAAAAGCTGGAAGAAATTGCGTCTCAACGTTTTCAACTGATCGCCCCATTGTTATCTGGCGATTTGGACACCGCCAGAGCGACTGAAGTGAAAAAACAGATCTGTGAAACAAGTGGACTCTCAGAAAGAACGATCCGACGTTATCTGGGCAGCTATCGAGAGCTCGGACTCGAGGGGCTCAAGCCCATGCGTAAACAGGCAGGCTTGATAAAAGGCGCGTTAAGAAATGAATTATTGGAAGAAGCAATCCTGCTCAGAAGAGAAGCACCCCAACGAAGTGTCCGGCAGATTATCCAAATATTGGAGTGGGAGGGACGAGCAAAACCGGGTGAAATTAAGCGATCAACACTGCAGGAAAGACTTACGGAACGAGGTTATAGCTCACGGCAAATGCGGCTCTACCAGTCAACAGCAGGAGCCGCTCGACGCTTCCAACAATCTCATCGAAATAAGCTCTGGCAGTCGGATATCAAATTTGGACCATTCCTCCCCATTGGTCAAGGCGGTATCAAGAAACAAGCCTATCTTGTTTTATTCATCGATGACGCCACTCGTTTTGTCCTTCATGGTGCTTTTTATCCCACTCTAGATCAGCGGATCGTTGAAGATGCTTTCCGCCAATCTGTTCAGAAGTATGGGAGACCGGAAGCTGTATTTTTTGATAACGGGAAGCAGTATCGCACGAAATGGATGGCTCGGACCTGTTCCAAACTGGGGACAAAGCTCCTCTATGCCCGACCGTACTCGCCTAGCTCAAAAGGCAAGGTAGAACGTCTAAACCGTGTTGTGGATGCTTTTTTGGGAGAAATCGCATTAGAAAAGCCCAAGTCACTTGATCAACTGAATGACCTCTTCAAAGTCTGGCTCAGTGAATGTTATCTGAACAAGCCTCACTCGGCCCTGGGCGAGCATGTCACACCGGAGATGGCTTACCGGAGCGATAAAAAGGTCTTACACTTTCTGGATGCGGAAACCATCCGCTTGGCTTTTCTTCATGCGGAAAAAAGAAAGGTAGATAAATCCGGATGTATCAGTTTTCAGAACCAACTGTATGAAGTGGGTACTCCATTTATCGGCACTACCGTGGATGTTATCTATGATCCATCAGATCTGTCACAAATTACTATTGAAAAAGAAGGTTATACTCCCTGGCAAGCTAAGAAACTTGAGATTGGCACACATGTCGGAAAACGACCAGAATTACCTGAAAACCTTCAACCCAAACAAACGGATGCGTCACGGCTCTTGCGTGCAGCAACTCAAAAGCACGAGGAACGGCAAGACGTGCAGAAACCGGCGGTTTCTTACAGCAAGGTGATGAGAGAAGGTGAGCACCTTGTTTGAGCCATTTTACCAGATGAAGCAGGCACCCTTCTCCCGATCAATTCCTTCAAGCAATCTCTATCACTCACAATCTATGGATGAGATTTTGGGGCGCCTGATACACGCAGCGGAACGTCAGCTCTTCGCTGTCTTAACAGGTGACTGTGGCACAGGTAAAACGACAATTGTCCGACGCTTTACACAAGAATTAGATCCAAGTCATTATAGTGTTCTCTATTTGTCCGATTCAAAGCTAACGCCACGTCATTTCTACAAGGGACTCCTGGAACAGTTGGGCTGTGAGGCTAAATTTTATCGGGGGGATGCGAAAAGACAACTGCATCATGAAATCGAACTCATGCGTGGGATTCATGGTATCCAGCCTGTCTGCGTTGTCGATGAAGCTCATCTGCTCAGTCGTGAAATGTTGGAGGAAGTTCGGTTCCTTTTGAACTTTAAAATGGATTCACAAAGTCCAATGGCTCTCATCATGGTCGGTCAAAGTGAGCTTTGGGACCGTCTGAAACTTCAAAGTTTCGCCGCTATTCGTCAGCGCATCGATCTTCAGTGCAAGATCGGTCATTATGATCGCTCAGAAACCAGTGCCTATATTGAGTGTCAACTCAAGTTTTCTGGTTGCGACCGTCCGGTATTTACAGAGGATGCCATTGAAGAAATCTACCGATTCTCTAGTGGTACACCGCGGCTGATCAATAAGGTGTGCACGCATTGCCTAATATATGGTGCTCAAAATGGTCATCCCATCATTGATGATCGGATGGTTAAGCGAGTGATTGAGGGGGAACTTTCATGAACCCACCCTATGAAATGTTCTATGATCGTGAACAGGATCGTTGGGCTGTACTATTTGAAGGTCAGTCCTACGGACTGCACTGTGGGGAAGGATTTAATCTGATTCTGGGTTACTACTACCTAAACTGCACCCTAGAATTCTGCAATTGTTGGTATATTATCACCGAAGGTGTTCGCTTCAACCTAAACGAAAAAGAAAGATATCAGGTTATTCTATAAATATCCGGTTAATTGACTGTCTTCTTTAAGATGGTCTTATTTTTTGGCGATCATTGGACAGCGTCCTCGTCAAACTGCGGTCAATAGCCACCGTCATTTTCTGGACATAAATGAGTATCAATAACACGGAAGGATAATCCTCAGTAAAAGTCACTTCACCAATTTCGTCATTGCTGTCAACCATGTAAAAGCGATTTTTTCCCTCTTTTAATTCCATAATCATTCCTCGATTCTATTTCTATTGTGATCACTTCACAAGTCATCCTAACTGCATGTAATCTAAATGATCCTCTTTTTCATTTAAACACAAATGTAAACGGTTTATCAAATGGAACGGATGCAGAATCTAACTCTTTATTTTTGACCATCCATTCATTAGAAAAATGTACACATGAACCGGATACTCTGTCCATGACCATAAGAGCTCTATTTCATACGCTATTCATGTAAGCTCAATAAACAATCAAGGAGGAGTTATTGATGGGTTGGAACAATTTTGTTTATGGTCAGCAATCCAGTTGCGGTTGTAGTAATGGAAGCAACAACTCTGGCAATCAGTATGACAGAGGGTGCAATGGTCAAGATTTGCTGGAAGGTGTCTCTAAAAATGACTTTATCAAGGTGTTTTTGAAGAGCTCTCGTCCAGTAGAAGGTTTCTTTGCAGGTGTTTCAAAAAATGTTCTGACGCTATTTGATTGTGGGAAACATAAGATTTCCACAATAGATATTTGTCTGGACGACGTTGTCGCAGTTAAATCATTTGGTCCACGTTTTGATTTTGATGACAACGATGATGACAATGACAGCTGCGGATGTGGAAATCGCCCAGTTTGATCAGAGTAATGTTTATAATGTTTCATGGCGAGCTTAAGATTTTCTTAAGTTCGTTTTTTTTTGTTTGAAAAACAATTGACGCTATTACATGATTACTATGTTAAAAACGCGTTATTAGATGAACCATTAAGCTATTTGCATGTTTCTTTTCTAAACGGTAAGATTAGATTAAATTTGTCGCCACAATTTGCATCATTGCAACGAATTTGATCAATGGAGTGAATCTAATGTCTAAAAAAAAGAAATTTGCATTTGCCGCCGCACTGACAGGAGCTGCCGCCGCTGCAGTTACTGCAGGTATGTACTTGCGGCAGGAAGCAGCGAAGCGTAAGCCATTTGAAATTGAAGAAATGACTTTAACAGGAATGCAAAAAGCGTTGAAACTGGGACAAGTTACTTCTAAGGATCTTGTCCAAATGTATCTTGACCGCATTGATCTGTTTGATAAGAAAGGGCCGATGCTTAATTCAGTATTAGAATTGAATTCGGACGCCTTGCACGAAGCTGAGGCATGCGACGTCAAAAGAACGGTAACTCCTGACGTCGGACCATTATTTGGAATCCCGGTCATCGTTAAGGACAATGTGAGTACTTCAGGGAAAATGCACACAACGGCAGGTTCTGTTGCGCTTAAAACAAATCATGCTTCAGAGGATGCCTTTGTTATTAAACAGTTGAAAAAAGCTGGTGCCATTATTCTCGGAAAGGCAAATTTGACTGAGTTTGCTAACTTCATTACTGAAGGCATGCCTAACGGCTACAGCTCTTTAGGTGGACAAGTCCGAAATCCTTATGGTGCTGCTTTTGATGTAGGAGGTTCGAGCAGCGGGACAGCCTCGGCAGTTGCCGCAAATTTGGCAGCAGTCGGTATAGGTACAGAGACATCAGGTTCAATTATTTGTCCTGCCGCCTATAATTCGGTGGTCGGAATTAAACCAACGATTGGTCTTGTCAGTCGCAGCGGAATTGTGCCGATCTCTCACAGTCAGGATACGGCCGGTCCCATAGCAAGGACCGTTCAAGATGCTGTACTTCTCCTAAATGTCATTACAGGCATCGATGAAGAAGATGAGGAAACAATCTGGAGTCAAGGTGATGTTGCGAAGGATTATTCAGTATTCTTGAAACGAGGTGAATTGAAGAATGCTCGATTAGGGATTGATCGACGTTATTTGGATTCGGTTAGCGACGAAAAGGCAGAAATTATAAATAATGCCCTTGACTTAATGCGTGAAAAAGGAGCAGTAATTGTTGATCCGGCGATTATTCCAGCAACAGACACACTAGAAGAACGCAAATCTTCAGTCATGATTCGAGAATTCGCCTATGACATGAATCAATATCTTGAGAAGCTTGCCGATGACGTACCCGTTCATAGCATCTCTGAACTCATTGCATATAATAATGAACATTCAGATGAGGCATTGAAGTATGGGCAAACAATACTTGAAAGAGCAGACGAACTCAGTGGTGATTTAGGAGAACGTCAGTATCTGTCTGATCGTGCGGAGGATTTGCGCCTTTCACGCAAGGAAGGCATTGATGCAGTGGTTAAAACACGGAAATTGGACGCACTGATTTTTGCTGATTATCAAGGATCGGATATTGCAGCAAAAGCCGGTTACCCATCCATCACGGTCCCAGCGGGCTATACAGCAAAAGGCGAACCGATAGGTATTACCTTTGTCGGTATGGCGTATAGTGAACCGAGATTAATTGAACTCGCTTTTTCATTTGAACAGGCAACGCAACATCGCGTGAAACCAACGTTATAATTGGCAGGCAAAACCTTTGAAATTTATGTCCGCACAGGTGCTCGATTTTTATTGGGCACCTTTTTTTTATTCGCGAATATACATAAGTGGGCTGGATGAGGAGGTTATGTTATGTCAAAGGGAGAAGGCATGCAAACGATGAATCAGGTGCGTTCAGCAGTTCAACGCGCTCATTTTATGGGTTCTTGCATTAAAGTGCTTTTGGACGAGGCGAAAACAAAACGAGAGCGCCAGGAACTGCTCACGCTTCAAAATGATGAAGTGAGAATCGAAGAAGGATTTTGTACAATCTATGAATTATTGAGCGGTGAAAAGCCGCAGATTGAATGGGGTACCGGAGATCGGCAGCCAACTACTTATCTTGAAGGATTGCGTCATTGTATTGAACAAGAATTGAATAATGCTGAATTCTATAGAAAAGCAGGCGATACAATCTCAGATGCAGATCTGCGCACACGTTTTTACAGTGCTGCACTTGATGAACAACGACATGCAGCCTGGCTTCAATATTTTTACCTTCTCTATAAGTAGTCGCGGATCCAAAGAAAATAAATTAGTAGATGAAAAAAATATCGCCATGAGATTGAGCGGCGATGTTTTTTGATTCTCCGAATTTATCTTTTTGCTGAAGATGTTTGCAGAAGTACAGGTGATCTCCGAGCATGGAGTGTTGCTGATACTGTAAAAACAAGTAATCCGAGCCAAATGAATGAAAACGATAGAAACTGAATAAAATGAAATGACTCTTTATACACTACGACACCAATAATTAATTGCATCGTTGGTGTAATGTATTGAAAGAATCCTACCATGGTTAATGATATTCGCTGAGCGCCTTCTGCAAAGAAAAGAAGCGGTACGGCTGTTACAATACCGGTTCCAATTAGAAGAGCAGTCGTCAGCCATGTTCCAGTGCCAAAGGCAGCCGATCCGGATTGTTGAAGATAAACAAGATAGATGAGTGCTGCCGGAACGATGAACAGGGTTTCGAACGTCAATTCCAATGATGGTGCAATATGAATCATTTTTTTTGCGAGTCCATAAAAACCGAATGATAAAGCCAGTGTTAAGGCAATCCAAGGAACTTGGCCAAAATTTGCTGTCTGAATCACCACACCTGCAGCAGCGAGTAAAAAAGCGACTAATTGCCATATAGTCAGTCTTTCTTTAAGGAAAATAATACCGAGAAGGATGCTGATCAATGGATTAATGTAATACCCCATGCTGGATTCAATGACATGACCATTATTTACAGCCCATATATAGACAAGCCAATTAATCGTAATCAACACAGAAGCGACAAAAACAAAGAGCAATAGTTTAGGATTTACGGATAGCTTCCTAAGTTGTATCTTAAAACGTCCAAATGAATGTGTAACAGCGAGCAATAAGAGCATGAAGATCAAAGACCAGAAAATGCGGTGTGCTAAAATTTCTAAAGCAGGTATTTGGTGGATGGGTATCCAATACAAAGGAAACAGCCCCCACATGAAATATGCCGATAACGTGTAAATGGCGCCTATCTTAGTTTCTCGATTATTCATAAAATTGTTGAGCAGAAAGCCGAAGCTATTGCTGAACCCTCACTTCCCTTCTAAAATAATTCAGATCATCATGCACACCTAACAAAGCATCTTTATATTTTATCGACTTTTTTCGTTGTTGACTAGAGGTCTGCTCAAATGAGAAATAGATAACCCTAACCTAATTACTTATGGATTGTCTATCTTATCTTCTATCGGCAGTTTCTCTGTGAATTTTGCCGGTCCAACATCATTTTGCGCGAATCCTTCGCCAAACACTTCGTGGACATCGTTAACTGTAACAAATGCATCCGGGTCGAACTCATGTATCAAGCTCTTAAGGCGGAAGACCTCATTCCGACTGACAACGCAGTAGAGCACGTTCATTTTTCTTCCGGTATAGCCGCCTTTTCCATCCATAAGGGTTACACTTCGGTCAAGCAATTTGATAATTTGGCTGGCCAGAAGATCGCTCTTCTTAGAAAAAATCATGATTGCTTTCGCTGAATAAGCCCCCTTTTGAATCATATCAATCATTTTTGCTCCAACGAAAACGCCGACTAAGGTGTACATCATTTGCCTGTAATCTAAATAGCAAAGTGAAAGTACGATTACTGCTGCATCGATGACGAGCATTGTCTTACTCATTGCCCATCCAAATTTTTTATGCGTAATACGTGCAACAATATCGGAACCTCCGGTTGTTCCTCCATACCTAAAAATAATACCGAGTCCTCCGCCGATAAAAGCACCAGCAAAGAGTGCGGCAAGAAATAAATCGTGACGCAACGAGAAGTCAAACGTTATCCAATGCTGAAATACCAAAAGAAAGAATGAGAGCGAGAATGTACCTATCAGCGTATAGATGAATTCGTTACGCCTGAAGAATCGCCAACCCGCGAAGAACAACGGAATATTTAATACAATATTGCTAATTGCCGGATCGATGGACATCAAATTATATAATATAAGGGTCAGACCAGTAACGCCGCCTTCAGCCAGCATATTTTTCATATTAAAGTTGACAAGCCCAAAAGCATAGATGGCTGCGCCAAGTAAAATAAATAATATATTCTTTGTTTTAAGATTCAGTTTCATCATGCACACAACCTTTCTGTATTACATCGCAATCTATATCATACGGTTTACTTGGTGATACTTCAATATGTCTCCGTGTACAAAACAGTGAACATCATATGCTCCCCATTTTCTCAACAGGAAAACAATGGTATAATCCAACTGAAATTCGTTTTAGATTTTGGCTTCTTGCCGAAATTCCGTTAAAATAGGAAAAGAGAAGCAGGGGTGAATACATTTGAGCGAACAAAAGACTTTGGAAAACTTACAAAAAGAAGTTGATGCGTATATTGGGCAATTCAAAGAAGGCTATTTTTCTCCGCTTGCATTAACGGCACGTCTCACTGAGGAATTGGGTGAGCTGGCAAGAGAAGTCAATCATTATTATGGTGAGAAAAAGAAAAAACCGACCGAAGCAGAAAAGACGGTGGAAGAGGAACTTGGTGATCTTCTGTTTGTTGTGATCTGCATGGCGAACAGCTTACATATTGATTTAGGACAGGCTTTAACAACTGTATTGGATAAATTTCAAACCAGGGATAAAGACCGGTGGACGAGAAAAACGGACGAAGGGATGAATGAACAGTGACAGAAAAAAAAGAAATTCGAGTGGCTGTTGCCGGACCGAGAGGCCGCATGGGTTCGGAAACGATTCGTATGATTGTTCAGGCTTCAGAACTTAAATTGGTGGCTGCTGTTGACCACGGCCATGATGGAGAGCAAGTTGCAGATGTAACAGGAATTGTCGGATTGGAGGGCCGTGTGTATACGGATATTGATGCATGTTTCTCTAATGAGAATATTGATGTACTGATCGACTTTACGAATCCGGAATCGGGCAAACATAATTTGCAAAAAGCAATCGACTATGGCGTTCGTCCGGTGATCGGCACTTCTGGATTTACAAATGATGAGGTAGAAAGCTATCGAAGACAGATGGATGAGAAAAAACTTGGCGGCATCATAGCACCTAATTTTGCCATTGGTGCTGTTCTGGTCATGAAATTTAGCCAAATGGCGGCAAAATATTTTCCAGATGCAGAGATTATTGAACTGCATCACGACAAGAAAAAAGACGCGCCTTCAGGTACCGCAATTAAAACAGCCGAATTAATGACAAAGACGCGTACGGCTAAGAAACAGGGTGCACCAGATGAGAAAGAAACACTTCCCGGCGCACGCGGTGCGGACTATGAAGGCATGCGCATCCACAGTGTACGACTGCCCGGATTAATTGCACATCAAGAAGTACTTTTCGGAGGAAAGGGAGAATTATTGACATTACGCCATGATTCTATGGATCGAGCATCGTTTATGACTGGTGTGCATTACGCCGCAACAACGGTCATGGATCTCGAAACGCTTGTCTATGGACTCGAAAATATTCTCGACTAAACCAACCATGAAACGGTTAAGGAGTGAGCAGAATCATGAACATTGCATTAATTGCACATGACAAAAAGAAGCCCGAAATGGTGGAATTTACAACTGCTTATTCGTTTTTGCTTGGACAGCATCAATTGTATGCTACGGGAACAACCGGATTAAAGATTATGGAAGCCACTGGATTAAAGGTACATCGCTTCCAGTCTGGCCCGCTAGGCGGAGACCAACAGATCGGCGCAATGATTGCCGCCAATAATATGGACATGGTCATTTTTCTGCGTGATCCCCTGACTGCCCAGCCGCATGAACCTGATGTGAACGCACTCTTGAGGCTGAGTGATGTTTATCGAATTCCTTTAGCAACTAATCTTGCTTCAGCTGAACTGCTTATGCATGCGCTTAAGCGCGGAGAAATGCATTGGCGTGAATTAATCCATCAGCAACAGGATGACAAATAATTCTAGTTTGCTGATTCTACTAATTAAATGGGGTGTCCCCTTTGACTTTTCCTTTTAATGATGCAGCTTTTATTCTTGATCGCTTACAAGATCATGGATTTGAAGCTTATGTTGTCGGCGGCGCAGTGCGTGATTACCTGCTCAACCGTCCTATTCATGATGTTGATGTAGCAACGTCGGCGCATCCCGCTGACGTTGTCTCTTTATTTAAACGAACGGTTCCAATTGGTATCGACCACGGGACGGTCGCAGTTTTGCACAATGGTCGCAGTTACGAGGTGACAACTTTTCGCTCGGAGTCCGATTATGATGATTATCGTCACCCGAATCAAGTTGATTTTGTTCTTTCTCTTGAAAAAGATCTTATGCGGCGTGATTTTACGATTAATGCTTTGGCAATGGATCAAAATGGTGAAATCATTGATCTTTTCGAAGGAAAGAAAGATATCGAATTGAAACGGATTCGAACTGTTGGACGTGCGGAGGAACGGATTACTGAGGATCCGCTCCGTATGATGCGCGGCATACGATTTGCTTCTGAACTCAGTTTTACGCTTGGCCAAACAGAACGTCAAGCTTTTCGTGAAAAAGCAGATCTCTTGAAGAAAATCTCAATTGAACGGATCAATCAAGAAATGGCGCGATTGCTTGCGGGCAAAGGCGTCATACAGGCACTTGGGCTCCTTTTCGAAACAGATTGTATTTACGTGCTGCCCATGCTTCATCATGCTGACGAAGAAAAAGCTACACGTGTCCATTATTTGGCGCTTCAAACAAATGAGGAGCGTTGGGCAGCATTTTTGATCAGCCAAGGTATTGAGGATGTTCCGGCATTTTCTAAATATTGGAAGTGGTCAAATGATGAAAGACGTCATGTTTTTCAATTGATCAAATGGACAAAACATCGGATGCATAAGGAATGGAATGAAGAATCCATTTATTTTGCAGGTATCCGTGATGCAAGGGCAGTCAATCGTATAATGGTCGCATTGGGTGAGGTTGATGAGCAAGAACTCGACAATCAACAGTGTAAGGCAGAAACACTGTGGCAGAATTGTCCCATTCATTCACGTGCAGGCCTTGCAGCAACGGGCAATCATTTCATAGACTGGTCAGGAGCGAAACCAGGACCATGGCTTGCCAAAACAATCCAAGATCTGGAGCGAGATGTCGTAAACGGCCGCATTAATAACGAGTTGGAGGCGATTCGATCTTGGTTCGACAACCGACAAATCACTCAAAAAAAGCAATCTTGACTCTATTATATGAACACCAGGAGGAGTTTTTATCCGGTCAAAAGATATCAGAATTGATCGGTTGTTCCCGAACTGCGGTATGGAAGCATATTCAATCACTTCTCGAAGAGGGCTTTCTCATTGAATCCGTACAAAAAAAGGGATACAAGCTCATGCAATCTCCGGATGGACTGAATGAGGCTGAGGTCGCCGCGGGTCTTAAAACGAATCGGCTCGGCCGAACGATCTGTTTTTATGAATCCATAGGATCGACACAGAAGGAAGCACTGCGGCTTGCCGACGAAGGCGCTGAAGATGGAACGGTCGTTTTGACTAATGAACAAACGAACGGGCGCGGACGACTTGGCCATACTTGGCAATCTCAGCGTAATACAAACATTGCAATGAGCATGATTCTGAGACCTGGGCTTCCCATTGAAGAAACACCTCAGTTAACATTGCTCACCGCTGTTGCTGCAGCCGATGTGATTGAAAAGGTGACTGGGCTCGCTTGCGGTATTAAATGGCCGAACGATATTCTTTATGATGGAAAAAAGCTTGTGGGCATTTTAACGGAGCTGCAGGCAGAAGCAACCTATGTAAAAGCGGTCGTCATTGGGATTGGCATCAATGTAAACGGCGATCCGTCAAGCCTTCCGGAACCATTGCAGCATGTTGCCGGATCACTCCAATCAATTACGGGAAAAAGGTATGAACTTGCTCCACTCATTCAAAATTTTTTTGAGTCCTTTGAAACGCTGTATACTACTTACCTTCAGAATGGGTTTCAAAGTATTCGCCCGCTCTGGGAGCAGCGTGCTTTGAATTTGGGAAAATTAATTAAAGTGCGTCAACCTGGAGGACGCATATTAGAGGGAATAGCGAGCGGAATAAATAATGAGGGTGTACTGCTTCTGCGGAAAAAGGATGGAACCTTAGCAAAAGTATACTCTGCGGACATTGAATGGGAATGAGTAAAACAGAACCGATCGGCGAAAGTCGATCAGTTTTTTGCTATAATGATAGAGCCGGACGGTTGGATCTTATTCTGGCTGCATTTCTTAGAAAGCAGCACGTAGATCATGGCTGTTCGAGTATCGATTAATTACGTCTGCCATGATCCAATTAAGGACATGGACGGAGGTGCGGGTTTACCTTTTTCAATTCCGTACCCAAGCCTCCTCAAGGACAAGAGGAGGAAACGAAAATGAATGTAGCACATTCAATGCTGCAGCTCGCCGATTCTGCGGCATTAAGAGAATTTGTGAGGAATCAGAAGAAGCTGGGAAAAACGATCGGATTTGTCCCGACGATGGGGTATCTGCATGAAGGACATGCTTCACTTTTTAAAAAAGCGGCAGAGACATCGGATGTTGTGATTGCAAGCTCGTTTGTCAACCCCACACAATTCGGCGAGAACGATGACTACGATAACTATCCAAAGGACAATAAAAGAGACGTGCGGCTTGCTGAATCCTGCGGGGTGAATGTGCTTTTTCTCCCAGAAGTGGAGACCATTTATCCCAATGAACAGCAAGTTACGGTTAAAGTCAATGACAAAACGGATGTTCTATGTGGCAAAAGCAGACCCGGTCATTTTGATGGAGTTGCCACCGTGCTTACGAAGCTATTTACAATCGTTGAGCCGAATTATGTTTATTTCGGCATGAAGGATGCACAACAAGTAGCCATTGTCCACAGTCTCATCAAATCCTTTCATTTTCCAATAAAATTAATAGCCTGCCCGATCATTCGCGAAACGGATGGACTCGCAAAAAGTTCGCGTAATGTGCGGCTGCTCCCTAATGAGCGCAGAGAAGCACCTGAATTATATAAGGGACTTCAGGTTGGGTCAGAAAAAATTCGTAACGGCGAAAGAAATTTCGACCAAATCATTGCTTCTGTCCGCAGATACTATGAATTACATGTGCAATTAGGAGTAATCGATTATATTGAGGTTCTGAATTATCCTGAGTTGACACGTGTTAAGGATAAAATGTATGGCAGAATCATTATTGCTATCGCTGTGCGCTACTCGAATGCTCGATTAATTGATAACGTAACCATCGACTGCGGTCATGATGAAAGCGAGGCGTAAAGTGATGATGCGTCCTTTTTTACGCTGCAAATTACATCGTGCCACAGTCACAGATGCAAATCTAAATTATGTAGGCAGCATTACCATTGATGAGACACTTCTTCAGTCAGTTGACTTGCTTCCTTATGAAAAAGTTCAGGTTGTGAATAATAATAACGGTGCCCGTCTTGAAACCTACGTCATTCCCGGTCCGAGAAATTCAGGCATCATTTGCTTGAACGGAGCAGCGGCGCGGCATGCACAAAAAGGCGATGTTTTGATTATTATGGCTTATGCATATATGAATGACGCTGAAATGAAAAGGCTCAAGCCGATCGTTGCTGTGCTTGATAAAAAAAATCGAATTGAAAGAATATTAAATGAAGAAAAATCGATGGAAGTTTTATAAAATAAAGCATTAAGCAAGATAAATTTGCTTGCATTTCATTGGAAGAATAGATACGATTAATTTGCTGTGAAAACAGTTGAAAAGTCCTTTAAAACTGTTTTTTCAAAAAGATATGCATGTAGCTAAATGAGGAGTATATTTCTCCCTTTAATTTGATAAGAGAGAACAGTATATTCCTGGCGTTATACTAAAGCGGAGACTACACATATGCAGGCTCCGCCTGATACATAAACTGATTCAGGTGATGTTTTGAGAACGGTAAAAACTGTATTGATAACTGTATTAATTGCGATTCTGATCATCGTCGGCATTGGTGCCTGGAAACTTTATTCAAGCAATACCGTCTATCAAAATCAAGCGGCTGCAACCGCATTAAAAAAAGCAAAGCAGTCGTACATTTTTGACCATGTTAAATCGGTAACGTCATTTAACGGTACCGATGCCTATCAAGTCATTCAGGCAAAAAGAAATGGAAATAAGATGTATATTTGGGTACCCGATCATCCGAAAAAAGCTCCGTTCATCGAGCGAGCGGCCAGCTCGGGGATAACTGAAAAACAAGCGATGCAGAAATTGGCCGATCAGCGACTCGATGTAAAGAAAATCATTTCAGTACGTCTCGGTGCGATTAAAGGCAATCCTGTTTGGGAAATTACCTTCCTAAATTCAAAGAATAGCTATAATTATGTATCTTTTTATTTTGATAACGGCAAAGAAGCGCAACGAATTTTGAGTCTGTAAAAGGGCATTCATAAATTTGTGAGCAGTCAAGGGAGGAACAACGAAGATGCAGCTTGCAAAGCGAGTAGAAACGATTACCCCATCAAGCACCTTAGCCATCACAGCAAAGGCAGGGGAACTTAAGGCTCAAGGGTATGATGTGATTGGCCTGGGGGCAGGACAACCTGATTTTAATACTCCGGAATTTATTATTGATGCGGCAATGGAGGCAGCAAAGGCTGGACATACAAAATATACGCCGACGGGCGGCCTACCTGCGCTAAAAGAAGCAATTATCGGCAAGTTAAAACGTGATCAAGACTTTGATTACAACCCATCACAAATTATCGTCGGAAATGGTGCGAAGCATGTCCTTTACTTGCTATTCCAAGCATTGCTCAATCCAGGAGATGAAGTGATTATTCCTGCTCCTTATTGGGTAAGTTATCCGGAACAAGTAAAACTTGCCGGAGGGGTTCCGGTAGCCATTGCGACTACAGAAGAAAAACATTTTAAAATTACAGCGGAAGATTTGGATAAAGCAGCAACAGCAAAAACCAAAGCTTTGATTTTAAATACGCCTAGTAATCCAACAGGTATGATCTACTCGAAAGAAGAACTAAAACCAATTGCAGACTATTGTCTGGAGCATGACATTTTAATTGTTTCGGATGAAATCTATGAAAAGCTTGTTTATAACGGCAATACATTTTATTCAATCGCGCAGTTGTCTGACGCGGTAAAAAGTAACACTGTTATCATCAATGGTGTTTCTAAATCTCATTCCATGACCGGTTGGCGAATCGGCTATGCTGCAGCAGATGCAAAATTAATTAAAGCCATGACAAATGTTGCTAGCCACAGTACGTCTAATCCGACTTCAATATCACAATATGCTGCGATCGCTGCGTATAATGGACCGCAGGAAAGCATTGAGACCATGCGCCAAGCATTTGAAAAACGCTTGAACATTGTGTATCCGCGGCTTGCGGCACTTCCCGGGGTATCCTGCGTCAAGCCTCAGGGGGCATTCTACTTGTTTGCAAATATTCGTAAAACAAGTGATGCGTGCGGATTCGCAAGTGTTAGTGATTGGTCTGCGGCGCTTTTGGATGAACAAAAGGTGGCCGTTGTACCCGGTGCGGGTTTCGGAATGCCGGACTACATCCGCCTTTCCTACGCGACTTCATTAGAGAATCTTGAAAATGCGCTTAAACGCATTGAACTATTTATAAAAAAACATACAAAGTAATCGTGCAGAGTTGAACGGGGGTCACGAGAGAAAATGAAAGCAACAATTTCTGAAGTGAAAAATTATATTGGTAAAGAAGTGACGATTGGATCCTGGCTTGCTAATAAGCGTTCCAGTGGCAAAATCCAATTTCTGGAACTTCGTGACGGAACTGGATTTATTCAAGGCGTTGTCTTAAAGAATGAGGTTAGTGACGAAGACTGGGAACAAGCAAAAGAACTGACTCAAGAAAGTTCCCTTTATGTCACTGGTACAGTACGTGAAGACAAACGTGCACCAAGCGGTTTTGAGCTCACAGTCACTTCCCTAGAGACCATCCAAATTGCTCAAGAGTATCCAATCACGCCAAAGGAACATGGCGTAGAGTTTTTAATGGACCATCGTCATCTATGGCTGCGTTCAAGTCGGCAGCATGCAATTTTACGCATTCGCGATGAAGTTATTAAAGCGACATATGATTTTTTCCATGATCATGGGTTTATTAAAGTGGATCCGCCGATTTTAACGGGTAGCTCTGCTGAAGGAACTACGGATTTATTCCATACTAAATACTTTGATCGTGATGCTTATCTCTCACAAAGCGGTCAGTTATATATGGAAGCAGCTGCAATGGCTTTCGGTAAAGTATTTTCATTCGGTCCTGCATTTCGAGCAGAGAAATCGAAGACAAGACGGCATCTCATTGAATTTTGGATGATTGAACCGGAAATGGCGTTCTGTGACCACGAAGAAAACTTGAAAGTTCAAGAAAACTATGTCGCTTATCTTGTTCAAGAAGTATTAAAAAATTGCCAGTCGGAATTAAAGGCAATTGGCCGTGATACGACCAAGCTTGAAAAAATTAAAGCTCCATTTCCACGGATTTCCTATGATGATGCCATTGATTTTCTAAAAAAAGAGGGTTTCGAAGATATTGAATGGGGCGACGATTTCGGATCACCTCATGAAACAGCCATTGCCGAACACTTTGATGTGCCCGTATTCGTTACTGAATATCCAACCAAAGTTAAAGCCTTTTATATGAAGCCAGATCCGAACCGCGATGACGTGGTTCTCTGTGCGGATCTGCTTGCACCGGAAGGATATGGAGAGATTATCGGGGGAAGCCAGCGTATCGATGATCTGGAGTTAATGAAAAAGCGCTATGAAGATTTCCATCTGACAGATCCATCATACAAATGGTATCTGGAACTGCGTCAATATGGTTCTGTGCCGCATTCTGGTTTTGGTTTAGGTCTTGAACGAGCAATCGCATGGATTTGCGGACTGGATCATATTCGTGAAACGATTCCGTTCCCAAGGTTACTAAACCGGATTTATCCTTGATTCAATGGTGAATAAATTATTTATTTGTTAAGAGGCTTGGAGATCCATTTCCTGGCCTTTTTTGCTGTCTTTGGCATTGAATGCAAACATTTCATTGATCAATGACGTGATTCATCAATCAATACTGATCCATGCTATAATGAACCATGAGGTGTCGCTAATGGATATGGAATTCATGCTGAAACTAGTCGAAACCGGGAGTGTTAATGTACCATCCTTGCTGATTGAACATTATCATGACATAGGTTTAAACGAACAAGAATGTATGATGCTGATTCAAGTGCATTCTTTTATTTCTAAAGGTGATGATTTCCCTACCTTTGATGATTTGTCGAGGCGTATGACGTTAAATGAAACAGCCTGTGCTGATTTGCTCAGAAGTCTCATCCAAGGGGGCTTCTTATCTATTGTACAAAAAAATGATCAGCAGCTGTATGCAGAGGCCTATTCGCTTCACCCACTATGGGAGAAGCTGCTGCGGTCTGCCTATGGAAAGACAATTGATTCTCCGACAAAAAACGGCGAAGATACATTGTATACTTTGTTTGAATCAGAATTCGGACGACCTTTATCGCCGATTGAGTGTGAGACACTTGCGATGTGGATGGATCAAGATCGCCATTCACCTGCGTTGATTAAAGGAGCGCTGCGGGAAGCCGTTGTTTCGGGAAAGCTGAATTTCCGATATATCGATCGAATTTTATTTGATTGGAAAAAGAACGGAATTAAAACACTTGATCAAGCAAAAGCACACGGCGACAAGATACGTAGTCATCAGCAGCATTCGACGAATACTGCACGCAATATTAATGATGTGCCGAAAATGCCAACCTATAATTGGCTGGAAAAACGCGAGTAAGGAGGGACCTGTGCTGAATCAGACTCAATTTGACTTCATCATGAAGACGATTGCGGACATGTTCCCCAACGCGCATTGTGAATTGAATCACAGCAATTCTTTTGAACTTGCCATTGCGGTCATGCTGTCCGCACAGTGCACTGATGCACTGGTCAATCGTGTAACCCCATCACTGTTTCAAAAATACCATGAGCCTGAAGATTATCTCGCTGTTTCAGTTGAAGAACTTCAACACGATATTCGTTCAATTGGTCTCTACCGAAATAAAGCAAAGCATCTCCGACAAATGTGCCAAATGCTCATTGAAGATTACGGTGGTGTTTTGCCGAGGACTCGTGATGAACTCATAAAACTGCCCGGTATCGGGAGAAAGACCGCGAATGTGATTGTGTCAGTCGCTTTTGGAGAGCCAGCACTCGCCGTCGATACGCATGTTGAAAGAGTGACGAAACGGCTTGGTATTTGTCGCTGGAAAGACAGTGTTCTTGAAGTGGAAAAAACGTTAATGCGCCGCTTGCCTCGAGAAAAATGGTCGGAAACGCATCATCGGCTTATTTTTTTTGGCAGATACCACTGCAAAGCACAGCATCCTAATTGTCCTGAATGTCCATTATTAGATGTATGCCGTGAAGGAAGGAAAAGGATGAAAAGAGGAGAGGGAGACTTTGGAAAAATCACTACAGAAACTTGAAATCCCGGAGCCTTTTCGTGTATCACCTTTTTATAAGAATCAGCAGCTGATTGAGTCCGCTTTTATAGAAGAAGAGGTTACGTTTCAAATACCGTTCCTGTATGATCTTTGTTATTATGCAAATCCGCAAATTCTTCCAGTTTGGCCATGGAATAAAGAAGAAAATTACTTTCATGAGTATTGGATGAAGCAAAGAGAATCTATTCGAGAGCTGTTTCATATTCGAGAGCAGAAAAAGGCAAAAGATCCCATGCTGCTATCTATCTCTGCCTTTATTGACCAATTGTTCTGGTCAACTGGACATTCAGTTAATACATTGAACAGTCAGCAGTTGTTTCTGGGCATTCAGTTGCTGCCTTTCGCGCCATTAAACATTGAGGAGAGACTTAGCTATCTGCTTAGTCAACCGGATCGATATCTTTCGTTTGTCCAACTCGATGAATTGGAACAGGAATTTACAAAGAAGCGTTCTTCTTATTTAAGACGGCATGAATCAAATCAATCGTGATTAAGATTAAAATTTTGATAAGTCAATTAAAAAAAGTTAAAAAAAGGACCCATCGATTTTTTCGATGGATCCTTTTTTTACGGTGTTGTGCTTGGTGCTGTGCTTACTGCAGAACTTTCCGGAGCTGATGAAGCAGGCTGTTCAGAAGACGATTCCGGAGGTGCTGATGATTCAGGCATCGATGATGAACTGCTTTCACTGCTGCTTTCAGGCGGTACACTTGAACTGCTGCTCTCAGGAAGTACGGATGAACTGCTTTCACTACTGCTTGATGAATCAGGGCTGCTGGCATCTTCTGGTTTACTTTCCGCTTTATTATAGTGATTCGTAATTGTCGAATTCTTAACAGCCAGTTCTCCATTACTAAGATTGGTAACCGAATTCGGTCTAGTGAAGTCCGGAGCACCAACCATGTATTGAGTCATAATCGCCTTAAAGATACTCTTGGCATAGCCCTGTTCATTCGGTCCTAAATATGATCCGTAGTTTTTGTCGCCTATTTTGGTTTTGTCCGCGTTATAACCTGTCCATACGGCCGTAGTCAATCGTGTATTATAGCCGACAAACCAGGAATCCAAAGCACCTCTTGATCGTCCATTACCATTGATTTTAAACTGATCAGCATAGTCGCTCGGAATATTTGTTGTCCCTGTTTTCCCGGCAAGGTTTGCTCCGGGAATATTGGCACTGATACCGGTGCCTTTTGTCATCGTATCTTTGAGCATGTCGGAAATCATAAATGCTGTGTAATCATGCATCGCAACATGGCGCTTATGATCAAGTTGAATGACTTCACCGTCAGGTTTGACAATTTTTCGAACCGCATAAGGCTGATTGTAAATACCGTTATTTCCATATGCTGCATAAGCAGCAGACATTTGTAACGGATTAGAAGTGAAAGATCCGCCGCCAATTGAGTAGCTTTCACCCAAATCTTTAAGTACACTGTTGGTAAATCCAAGCTTTTCAGCAAATGTACGGATACTTTTTGTACCTCCAAGAGCTTGATCCACTTCCTGAAAGGTTTGCAGAGCCGGAATATTTCGAGACAGATACAGCGCTTTGCGAATGGTCATTTTCCCAAGTGTTTTTCCGTCCCAATCGTTAATTTCCTTGCCCCAACTATATTTAATATCCTTTGAGTCATTGACCTCATAGTCAGTCGGCCACTTTAAATACTCAATAGCAGGGCCGTAATCCATGATCGGTTTCGCTGTTGATCCAATATTTCTTTTTCCTTTATAGGACCAGTTTGTATATAAATATTTATAATTTCTTCCGCCGCCAAGTGCGCGAATTGCGCCAGTTTGCGTATCAATTACTGAAACACTGGCATTGAAATTGTTCTGTACATTTGGATAGTTTTGTTTGTTATTCAGTACATCTTGTGTCTGAGTTTGAATTTCAGGATCCAGCGTTGTGTAGATTTTCAGGCCGCCGGAGTTGAATTCTTGCTCAGTGATCACTTTCTTAACATCAACGAGTTCATGACGCACATAATCAAGAAATGCACCGTATTTTCTGTTGCTCACTGGAACAGTGCGGTGGCCTTTGGTCATTTGCTTCATGCTCACAGCCTTAGCTTTCGCTGCTTCATCTGCTGTAATTGCTTTATTTTGAACCATCAAATCTAAAACTAAATCGCGTCGTTCTTTAGCTTGTTCCGGATGTTTAATCGGATCGTAATAACCGGGATTTCGGGTCATTGCAGCCAGCATTGCAGCCTGTTCCAGTGTCACATTTTTAATGTTCTTGCCAAAATAGCGTTCGGAGGCTGCGGCAACGCCATAAGTAGGGCCGCTTCCTAAATAAATCTGATTTAAATACATTTCCAGTATTTGTTTTTTTGTATATTTTTTCTCCAGTTGAATGGCAAGATACATTTCCTGAATCTTACGCGTAAAGGTCTTGTTTTGAGTCAGCATCGCATTGCGAACCACCTGCTGTGTGATCGTGCTGGCGCCTTCTGATTTATATCCTTTCGTAAACTGAGCGATGCCGGCACCAAAGATTCGGATCGGATCAATTCCAATATGCTTGTAAAAACGTACGTCTTCTGTAGAAATATAAGCGTCTTGCACCGTCAAAGGAATTGAATCAATACTCGCATATGTTTTATGCTGCCCCGAGTCGACAGTAGTCGCCTTTTTCCCATTTTGATCATACATAACAGACGATATTGAATTATGCAGTGCATTTTCATTTAACTTTGGCGCATCTTTAATAACTGCGAGAACAAAGATTATTCCAGCAAGAATTAAAAATAAAAATGTGAGAAGAAGGATGATAAAAATCCGTTTTACCCAGTGCTTTTTACCGCCGCTTTTCTTTTTATTCTTCGGAGCTTTGTTATTGCTTTTTTGTTTCTCTTGTTCGGCTGCACGCCGTTTTTCCATTCGTGTATGGTATTCAACCATGATTGATCCTACCTTTCCAAAAAAACCTGTCCCATGGTTTACGTTTCATAGTATTCGATTGTTCCCATAGATTATGACCAGCTCAAAAATATACCTTTTTCACGACCCGAAGGTAATCAATTCGAGGAAGATAGTTTTGGGGAATCAGGTGACCATGATCCTGAAATAACAGTTTTGGAATTGACTTTCTGCCGCCGATTAAGGAGGCATCCCAATAGGCTGCCAGAAAATCGGCATCGAGCAGGAATGTCTCTGAACTCTGCGTAAATTTAACGATAATAAAACCGATTCCTCCATGGCGCTTAATTCGTTTCATATGCTCAACTTGATGGGCATGAAAATTCTTTAAAGGAATGTAGTGGGCGTGTGTGGTTTCCTTAGCTTCAAAATCTATGTATTTTCCTCTATATATACCATTGTAGTCAGTGGTCGATGCTCGGCGAAAATAGGCTTCGGTAATCTTCGCAGCGCTTCGTTTTGGATAGTCCACATGAACAATTTGAATCGGCGTTGGTTTTTTGTAAATCACTGCCTGGTCGGTCTCGATATAATAGCGGTTCGTAACATTCAGATCTTCTTCCAAAGTCATGCCGCGATGTCCATAAGCGACTTCGGAATCCGTCTTTTTATCAAATGATCGTTCTTGGCCTCTATAAGGTTGTCCATTCGGATAAAAGACGGTCATGAGCTGGAAACGCTCCCTTCTGGTATTTTCGTAGATTAGCTGGTTTATGACAGTTAAGTTCTTAGAACAGTATACCAAAGTCCGCATGAAAGAGGTTAGTTTTCTCGTTTTTTACGCGAGTCTGCACAACAAAACGCACTATTTCACTAGTTTTGCAGGATTGGTTCTAGTTTTGTCGATCATGCAGGGAATCTGAATGACACAGGGAAATCCTTCTCATGACACTCATTGAGAGAAGGAATCCTTATGGACGAACAGAAGGGAATTTCAATTAAGAAAATGGACTTTACAGTTGATTATTTAACGATGCAGCTCGATCAGATTGAAAACAAGATCATCCGCAAAAATGAAGCGATCATTGGCGGACATCTCGATTTTTGCAGAGAAAAACTCGCAAAATCTGAGAAGAAAATACGCAAAGTCGATCAATTATTAACTAAGGCTGCCAGAGGCACAGGTATCTATTACTCGCTCCAACTGGAAAATGTTCTATTTGGGACAGCGACGGAGAAGAAGCCGTCAGCTAACGAAAGCAGCAAGCCGTGGCAAGCGCAAACAAAACGATTGCTGGGTTAATACCTTTCTGCCACAACATGCATCATGAGCAGTGGCGAGAGCGTCTCCGTTCAATCATGGTACACTAGTGGTAGAAATGAATTAATGGAGTGAGTGAACTTTGCACGAACGAGCAGAAAAAAAATTAATAGATACAACAAGTCAATTACAGGTATTAAATCAAAATGCCTATCGACAATTTTCAGAACGAACACAAACTGAGCGTTATCAGCCGGATTTTTATGGTGAAGTAAAACCATTTGCAGATATAATGCAGCACGTGCTTGATGCTTGGCGGCCGCTAGCCGATACATGGGTGAGAACTGCCAAGCCAAGGTATGTGTTTCCAATCCAGATTAAGGATACCTATGATAATCTCTCTATTATTTGTGTCACTGCTTTTCAAAAGGACACGAGAAGAAGAAGATTTTATGAAACGATTAAATCAATTGACTATGTGCTCACCAATATATTGGATCAGTTGGATCAGGAACGATCGGAGCATTAACTTGCCATCCGAATAAATGAAACAAGAACGTAGAGAAAATAGGGGATGCCTAAAAATAAAATGGCACGGTACATGACCTTTGTAATCCAATCAAGACATTCTTCAGCAGAAAACTGATCGACTTTCTTAGAAAGTTGTTGCATCCGATCTGAGAATTGTGTTTGCTTTTTTAGGAATGATGCTGTGCTTGTTTTTTCCACTGCCGGTTCCCCCTAATCAATTGCTTTTGATAGACTATATGGCTTGTCCGGTCAAATTATTCCTTGAATCGGAGATCGGCAAAAAATAGTTGAATTAATGGGATGAAAGCCATTGCTCTAATTCAGAAACTGTCATTCCGGAGAATTGTTTAAATCCTTCATCCAGTGCGATGATTTTCCCGGAGACAATCGGATAAACAGCACAGAAACCACCGCTCAAAATGAAACGCTGTGAATTGTGAAAACGTTTGAGAAATAAAACGTAATCTCCGTCTGCAAGCGCTCCTGTATATTGCTCATTGATCGGATCGTGCGGGCCAGGCAGGGGATCAATGCCAGTGGTCAGCAGCAAAGCTGGTGAAGGTGCCTGACCTTTTAATACATCATGGATTTGGAGTGTTTGTTCTGCATTGATAAAGCGTGCACCAGAAGACAATCGACGACCGGTGTCCCATTTTCTCACGTTTTGATCCAGATGCGTGAAAATAATCAGATCTGATTCCTGCTTCATTAATGTGCTACTCGTAAAAGGTTCAGCTTTTATGAGCTGGTTGATATTGGCGGCATGGGTTGCCACTGGGTGAAGAAAAAAGAGCAGCAGAACAATAATCAGAGTTGTTAAATGTTGATGTGTCATCCGAAGCATGTGCAGAACTCCAATACTTTTACTTTTTTCTTAGCTTGACAAGGTAAATCGAATTCTATTCATTTCGGGATAATGCTTTTGACTATCCAAATGAAATCAGCAGCCTTATTTCTTGATGAATACTTAAGGATGTAGTATTGTTAATTTGCAAATTAAATAATTGAATAGTTCGTCCACTAGGGGTGCTTTTGCTGAGAGGGATTCGTCCTGACCCTTGGACCTGATCTGGGTAATACCAGCGTAGGAAAGTGGTTCATGATGAATTTAGATCCGCTTTCACTATCGATGAAAGCGGTTTTTTGCGTTTTCATCGACCTTTTCTTTAGGGAATGGATGAACCAAAAAAATGATTAATGAGGGGGAAACGTACCATGAGTAAGGGAAAAAACACTAATTTAAGGCTTAATTTATCTGACATTCTTGTAACCATTGTTATCGCATTAGTTTTCGGTTTGGTTTTTCGACTGCTGGGACCGGTTTATGACTTGGTAAAACCATTCGGTTTGCACTTAGACGCACTGCTTTACGGTATTTGGTTTATCGCCGCGCCATTTGCAGCGCTGCTCATTCGCAAGCCTGGTGTTGCATTTCTTGCTGAAACAGCAGCAGCACTTGCTGAAATGCTTTTTGCCGGGAGCGGAGGTGTCATCAATCTTTATTATGGTTTACTCCAAGGTGCATTTTCAGAAGCGGTTTTTGCTGCTTGGCGTTATAAGAAATTCTCGCTTGGCATCGCTTCTTTATCCGCATTTGCAGCGCTGATCGCGTCAATCATCTTGGATGCAGGTTATGCCTATCTTCCACTTCTTGCAGGATGGAACTTAATTCTGTACTTGGTATTTCGTGTCATTGGATCCGTACTTTTTTCCGGATTATTTCCATACGCATTGGTGAAAGGTCTGGAAAAAACTGGTGTTACTCAATCGCTTCGGCCGGTGACCAAGGAAGATTACAATGTCCTTAAATGATCGGGAAAGCTGGGGCGTCACAAATCTTCGTCTCGCATTTCCGAAAAAGAAATCGATGCTTTTTAAAGACCTTTCCTTGGATTATCAAAAAGGTGAAAAGATTCTATTGCTTGGTCCTTCCGGTTGCGGAAAATCAACACTCTTGCAGGTGCTTTCTGGTCTTGTTCCTGACAGTGTTGAATTGCCCATGCGTGCTGACCGGCATGCAGTACCGGATAATTGGGGATTTATCTTTCAAGATCCGGATACGCAATTTTGCATGCCTTATGTCGATGAAGAAATTGCATTTGTACTTGAAAATCGAAGCATTTCACGTAACCGGATGTCTCAATTAATCCATCACTATTTGGATATGGTCGATCTTAAATTAGAGAACAGCCATCAATTGATTCGAACGCTTTCGGGCGGTATGAAACAGCGTCTAGCAATTGCCAGTGTGCTGGCACTTGAACCTGATGTACTCTTTCTAGATGAGCCTACTGCTCTGCTCGATCCGAGGGGTACGGTGCAGCTTTGGCAAACGGTTCGGCGTATTGGAAACGACCGCACATTAATTATAGTCGAGCATAAAATCGATCATGTACTTGATTTTATTGATCGTGTTGTCTTGTTCAATCACAAAGGTGAAATTTTTGCGGATGGTCCGAAAGTAACAACTTTGGCACGCTATCGTGAAAAGCTCGATGATTTCGGTATTTGGCATCCAGGCGTTTGGAAGGGATATGAAGAGAAACAACTCGACAAGAGTGACGACACATTTGGAGAGCTTATTCTTGAGTTGAATCATTTTGAGGTTCTGCATCAGAAGCGTGTGAAACTCTTTATTGAAGAGCTCATGATCCATCGAGGCGAATGGATCGCAATCATTGGTGAAAACGGCGCAGGCAAGAGTACCATGATTGAAGGAATAATGGGACTTCTGCATACTAAAGGAAAACTGAGTTGGACATTTCCGCATCCCGAAGATCATGTACAGTTTGTTTTTCAAAATCCTGAGTATCAGTTTGTTACGGATAGTGTCGAGGATGAGCTCGCTTTTAGTCTCCGTATTAAAAAAATGAATGAGGATGAAATCGCGCGAAGAGTGGATCAGTCTCTGGAACGCTATGCACTTAAAGAACAGCGGTTGCAGCATCCGTTTCAACTTTCTATCGGTCAAAAACGAAGGCTCAGTGTCGCCTCCGCGATGATTAATCATCCGGACGTTCTGATTTTGGACGAACCGACGTTTGGTCAAGACGCGCGAAATACATTTGCACTACTGGACCTGTTTCAACAATTGAGGCAGGAGGGGACAACGATCATCATGGTGACCCATGAAATGGAGATTGTCAGCCGTTTTGCGACACGTACGCTCACTATTGACCAAGGAAGGCTGGTTAAAGATACGCTAAATGAAAGCAGCAAGGAGGAGAAACGTTTTGGATACGGTTTTGACGAACACGAACACGTTATTTTTTAAAATCAATCCCAGTCTGAAGTTTATTCTCATTTCTTCGCTGTTCATTGTGTATCTGTTTGTTCAAAATTTAAATACGATGATTTGGGCATCCCTGTTCTTTTTAATTCTCTATTATTTTGTCAGTGGGCTTTCAGGAAAATGGTCGTTTTGGTTTGTACTGATTACATTAATTGTTTCGCTTTTCAGTGCGTCGGCAATGATTTTATTTGGCAAAGGAAGCCACATTATCTATCATCAATCACTTATTCTGATCACACAGGAAAGCTTGGCTCGAGGGGTACTGCTTGGTCTCAGAACGTTCACGTTCAGTTTAATTGGAATGATTTTCGCAACAACAACACTTCCGGTTCCTTTTTTCTACTCACTAATGCAGCAATTGAAAGTCCCTGTACGCTATGCCTACGGATGCTTAGCTGCATTTCGAATGATTCCGATTATGGCAGAAGAATTCATGCATATTCGTCAGGCGATGCGTGTTCGAGGTATGACGCGTCAAAAAGGGGTCAAGGCATTTTGTGAGCGAATGACCCGTTATACGATCACAATGCTTGCTCAGTCTATTCGCCGTGCTCAGCGGACAGCTATTGCCATGGAAGCCAAGCGGTTTACAATGACTGGAAAGCGAACGTATTTTTATGAAATCGGATGGAGCAGAGATGATGTTTACTTTGTTATCATCCTGTTATTTACCGTTTCTTTGGGATTTGTTTTTTCTTCCTATTTTCCACTTACTCCGTATACGAATGTGCTTGATCAATAGGGAATCAAAGCGCATCATAAAGGTTAGATTGGAGTGAGGTGCTAATGAATAAAACTGCCTTAGTGACCGGTGCGTCGAGTGGAATTGGATACGCCTTGGCCGAACGGTTAGCAGCTGACCATTATGATTTAATTCTTATCGCGCGAAGCAAAGAGAAGCTGGATGCAATGAAAGCAGCCTGGCCCGATCTTTCAGTTAAAGTAATCACGAAAGATTTAAGTAAACAAGGTGCTGCAAAAGAGGTGTACGATGAGGTAAAACGGGCCGGTTTAGTCGTTGATCTGCTCATCAACAATGCTGGTTTTGGTCTCGTCGGTGCTTTTCAATCGTTGCCGATTGAACAACAAAGCAACATGATTCAATTGAATTGCACAGCACTGACTGAACTGACGTCCTATTTTCTGCCTGATCTTCGAAGTAGATCAGGTAAAATCATGAACGTGGCAAGTACTGCTGCTTATCAGCCAGGTCCGTTTATGGCCGTTTACTTTGCGAGTAAGGCCTATGTTCTGTCATTTTCTGAAGCGCTCTCTGAAGAACTGAACGGAAGCGGAGTTACAGTTACTGCGCTTTGCCCGGGTCCGACGCATACACAGTTCGGAGCGGTAGCCCATGCTGAGAACATCAAAATGTTCAGTCGCACGATGAATGTCTCTGATGTCGCATCAGCCGCCTATCGAGCACTGATGAAAGGGAAACGAGTGATCATCACCGGTCGCCTTAATTATGTCGGTGCACTTGCTGCAAAGCTGCTTCCGAGAGCCTGGGGAGCAAAAACCGTACGAATGGTCACCGGATCGAAAAAAACTAAATAAGAAAACCCCCGAAAGGATCAGGAATCTCTGACCTTTCGGGGGTTTTACTATCTGTAGGGTTAATTATTTTGTTTTTCAGCTGCACGACGTACTTCAAGATCACGAAGGGTCGAGCGCATGATTTTACCAGAAACAGTCTTAGGCAATTCGGATACAAATTCGATTGCTCTTGGATATTTGTATGGCGCAGTCAGCTTTTTCACGAACTTTTGCAGCTGTGGAATCAATGTCTGATCTTCAGCGTAACCGTCTTTCAAAACAACAAAGGCTTTAACAATGTTGCCTCGAATCGTATCTGGGCTTGCGACAACCGCACAGTCTTTAACAGATTCGTGTTTTAATAAAGCATCTTCAACCTCGGCAGGTCCAATCGTATATCCGGAGCTGATGATTACATCATCCCGCCTGCCTTGGAACCAGAAGTAATTATCTTTATCACGTGATGCTCGATCCCCAGTCAGAAAATAGTCTCCAATGACTGCTGCTTGATAGCGGTCAGGCTGTTGATAGTAGGTTTTAAAGAGGGCAGGGAAGTCACGGCGAACCGCGATGTTGCCGACAACGCCTGCTGGCACTTGATTACCTTCTTCATCAATAATAGTAATAAATTCTTCGAGAATCGGCTGACCCATAGATCCGATTCGCACTTCTTTGCCTACTAGAGTACCAATAAGTAACGTGCTCTCTGTTTGACCATAGCCGTCTTTCAGCTGAATATCAAAGGTTTCCTTGAAGATATCAATAACTCCTCGATTCAATGCCTCGCCTGCAGAGCATGCTGTATGAAGCCGCGATAGATCATAGTCAGCCAAATGATCCACTTTTGACATTAGACGATACTCGGTAGGCGTGCAGCAAAGCACATTGACTTTATAATCCTGAAGCAGCTTCAGTTGCTTTTCCGGATGGAAGCGGCCGAAATAGACCAAACCAGTGACACCTTTTCCAAGTATCGAAAGAAAAGGTGTCCAAATCCATTTTTGCCATCCTGGGCCTGCAGTTGCCCATACGGTATCGCCATCCTTGATGTTGAGCCAGCGCTTCGGCGCAATTCTTAGATGTGCATAAGCCCACGCATGTGTATGAACAACACCTTTTGGTGTGCCTGATGTCCCAGAGGTATAGGTAAGAAATGCCATATCATCTTTATCCGTATCAACCGTTACATATGAATCAGGTACTTCGTCCATCAGACTGTCCATTGAGAGCCATCCGTCTGTTTCACCGGCAACAGAAATTTTATACTTCAGAGAAGGCATTGTTTCCTGAATATTATCTACTTGCTCTGTGAAGTCTTTATACGTAATGATCGCCTTTGCCTCGCCTTGATTAATCCGGAAGCTAATATCCCCGGAGCGCAACATTTCGGAACCAGGGATGACAGCAATTCCAGCTCTAAGAGCACCTAAATAAATGACATAGGCATCAATAATTCTCGGCACAATAGTCATGACTTTGTCGCCTTTTTTAATCCCTAATTTGTTCAGTGCATTTGCAAAACGTTTGCCTTTTTGAATCAGTTCATGATAGGTGACTGATCGTTTTTCGCCGGTTTCGCTTTCCCAAAGCAGCGCAATTCGGTCGGAATCAAACCGGTCAATCTCACTGATTAAATTATATTTCTGCGGTGCAATAAGATCTGTCAATTCCATATGCGATCACTCAACTCTCTGAATTTTATCTCTTGAGAGAACTCAAGATCAATTTTATACCTTAATATTAATACCAGGTGCTAAATATTACAACTATTTTCATTGATTCTTTTTTATAATTTGAGCAAGTGCTTCGCCGAAAGCTTTTGAACTGCGTGTGATTTCCTGCAAATTATTATCAACACCGCCGATTTCCACAAGAATTGCGTTCTTGGACAGATCCTGATTGTAAACGCCATTTCCGGTTAATTTTGTTTTTCCGACAATGCCCCTGACCAGATCCGGATAATTCTTGTCCAGTTCATTCTTAATTTTTTTCGCCAAATAAAGATTAGCCGAGTAGTTTGGATTTGCTTCGCCGATAATGATACTTATTCGTGCATAGGATGTATCTTTTATTTTCATCGTTGTTAAATTGCGGCCCGAAGAATCACGGTGAATGTCGATCAAGTAGTTAAGGCTCGGTGTTTTCTTCAAGGCTTTCTGAACCATCGCTCTGGAGCTTTGATAAGCCACATTATAACCCCATCCTTGTTTGATCAGATGCACGGAGCCAATGCCATTTTGATTCAAAATCTTTTCTATTTCGTTACCGTCAAGCGCAACACTTTTATCCGGATTCGTTGTCGTTACTTGTCCGTTGTTAATCGGATTATATGATTCCCATGGATGAGTGTGGTAGATCAACACGGTCTTTTTGAGTTTTTCATTTGACTTATTTGTGTTATCTGGCTCGGATTCCTTCGACGAAGGTGTCTTAATATTAATTTCCGGTGGAGGCGGATTATCTTTAGGCAGATTCGTATAATTCAAGCCTTTTCCAGCCACGAAAATACGTGTGTTATAAATAGTGAATCCTGGAAGCTCTGAACCAAAAAGACTGCGATTATCGTCAAAATGAAGTTCGGTCATTGCCTCAAATAAGAGATGATAGACCGTTTTTGGACGATCTTGTTCCTTAATTGCATGATTATAGACTATATTTTCACTTCCAAATGTTTCTGTGAGTAAAACTTGCGCCGGCCAGTCTGCCTTTTGCATCGCGTCTTCTATAAAACTAATCTTGATTTGACTTAAGCCGACAATAACGGCAAGACTGTAAATCAGGATCAGGACAAAAAAATAATGGTAAACGTAGTTAGTAGCGATTGATTGATGCATCATATTGGGCTGATTGAGTTTTTTCAATGGTGTCCCTCCCCATCTTCTATTTCATCCAAGCTGCTCTATTAATCTATGAAAGATGGGGGAAAAGATAGACGTATTTTTTCTTTTTTTATGTAAATAGTGCTTTATAGAGTGTTTGTAAATTGATTTTTACATTAAATTTACAATAAAAGGCTTTTTCCAAAGGGCAATTCCATAAATACTAATATAGTAGAGAGAAAGATGCGAAGGTGGAGGGATTGATTTGAAGAACTTCTTTAAAATAAATAAACTGACATGGTTTCGGTTTCAACTGACCATCGGCATGAAATTTTCAATCGGTTTATGGATTGTATTGATACTCATGCTTAGTTCAGCGGTAGTGTCTGGGTTTCAGCTTTATCAAACCATGCAAAAGGCAGAGGATGCCCAAAGAGCAAGTGAGCGAGCAGCACAAATTACGGAAATTGGTTCACTGTTTCGCGCGAAAGATGCCAGAGTTGTTGATTATGTACTGAACCCGGGTGATGCAGCGGTAAAACTCTATTCTCAGGATCAGATGAAACTTACAAAGGCGGAAAAAAAGCTTGAGCCGTACATGAACACTGATGAACAGAAGCACTGGTTCTCACAAATTATGAGTGCGGATGCGCGTACCTTTAATTTATTTCAAAGTGAATTTGTTCCGGCAGTCCTAATGAACGATCAGCAAAAAACGGCACAGGTTCACAAAGAACAAACCAAGATTCAGAGTCAGATTATCAGTAATGTCAATAAATTGCGTGAATCTGTGCTGACAGAAGAAGAAGTCGCAATGGAAAATATCCGAAAACAAGTGATCGGATCAATGATTTTTCTTGTAATTAGTGTACTTTTTACTATAATTCTTAGTTTAGCAGTTACTTGGTGGATCAGCAGACAAACAAAAGCATCATTTACACGCGTCATTGCATCAACGAATAAAATAGCCTCAGGCGATTTACGAGAGAATCAGGAAGCAAACATACATAACCATAAAGATGAACTTGGTCTAATCGCAGACTCTATTGAAAAGATGAAACACAACTTACTTGATATGATTCAAACAATTAGTGAAGCAGCGCTCAATACAAAAAACAGCGGCAAGACATTGATTATTTCGACGAAATCGGTGTCTGAGGAAAGCAGAGAGATGGCAGACGCAACGAATGAAATTTCGGCAGGATTGGAAAGTCAAGCAACGAATACGAGTAATATTGCTCAATTCACCGAAGAATTCATAAATAAACTCGATCAAGAAGTCGGCACGCTGTCAATGGTTTTGAATAAAGCACTTAATGCCTCTAAGTTGACTGAAGAAGGAACAAAGCTTATTAATCGATCTCAAGAACAAATGAAACAAATTGAGTCAAGTGTCCTTAAGGCAAGGGATGAAATGGTTCATTTTAAAATTCAGCTTAAAGACTTAAATCACTTAGTTGAAATGATTGAACAGATTGCTGGTCAAACCAATCTGCTGGCCCTGAATGCAACGATTGAATCAGCACGGGCAGGTGAATACGGAAAGGGATTTACAGTCATCGCCGATTCAATCCGGAAACTCTCGATCCAGACGACGGAGTCTGCAAAAGGTATGGGCAATATGTTGCAAGGTATTCATAATGGTTCAGAGGCCGTTGAACAGTCACTGGTCATCAGTGGGGAACAGGCACGATCAGGAGTAGAACAGATCACAAGTACCGGAAAAGCTCTGATGTCTATTAATTCGGAGGCACAGAATATAGGGGATAGTATGGATAAGTTAACAATTAGACTCAATGAAGTAAATCAAATTGGCTATCAAATGAAACAATCAATTGATGCGGTTGCCGCTGTTTCACAAGAATCATCCGCACGAGTTGCCAATGTTAATCAATCAATGAACCGGATTGAGAAAACAATGCGTGCTGTAGCAAGCGAGTCCAATAAGTTAGCAGAAACAGCGGACCATTTTGATCAATTGATGAAACGCTTTAAAATTTGAGGCAAGGTTAATGTCCTCAACTAAAAAAAATAGTCAAAAAGAGCGGAACCGAATGGATTCGCTCTTTTTGACTATAAGAATTTTATTTAACAGGTGCTGTTTGAAGATCGTCGATTAATGATCCGACATAGGCAACGGCTTGGCGGATTGTATCAGGATTTAGAATATCCACATGCGCTTTCTCAATTAGTTGCTGCGCTGTGAGACGTCCACCTTCCTTGAGCACCGACAGCCAGCGATCGACCGCCGGCTTGCCTTCATTTTCGATTTGCCCGGCGACCGCAGTGGCGACAGTCAGTCCCGCAGAATACGTATACGAGTATAAACCTGAATAGTAGTGAGGCTGGCGCATCCAAGTTAATCCGTCCCGTTCATCAAGTTCAACAGAATTCCCCCAAAACCCTTGCAGTGTTTCATAGAACAATTCAGTTAATTTTGAAGCAGTGAGCGCTTCACCGGTTTCGGCAAGACGGAATACTTTGCGTTGATATACACCTTCCAGTAAGTGTGTTACAAAGTTGTGGTAGTAAGTACTCAACAGGCGTTCGGTCACCGAGCGTTTCATTTGTTTTGATTCTGCATTCTTCTTCAGATATTGTGCAAGAATCAACTCGTTCATTGTAGACGGTGCTTCAATAAAAAAGAGTGATGGACGGTAATTGGCCAATTTTTGATATTTTTGTGCCAGCATAAAATGACCTGCATGACCAAATTCATGCGCAAGTGTCAAAATGTTGCGTATATCTCCGGTCCAAGTCATTAAAATATAAGAATGGACGCCATATGGCGACGCACAGAACCCTCCTGTTGATTTACCGATATTATCACCATAGTCGACCCATCGATTGTTAAACCCTTCTTTTATGATGTTATGATATTCCGGGCCCATGATTTTCAATGCTTCAAGAATTGATTGTTTGCTTTCTTCAAAAGTTGTCTGCGGGCTCGATTGATCAATTGGCGCAAGAAGGTCGGCATACTTCATTTGCTTTAATCCAAGGGATTGCTTTTTCAATTCTGCATAGCGCTGCATATGCGGTGCAAGCTCTTTAAAAATAATGTCCAATTGATTGTTGTACATCGTTTCGCTGACCAATTGACGCTGGAGCAAATAGTCAGTAGCTGAGTCATATCCGCGCAGTTTCGCAATAGCAACGGTCTTCGCTACTTCAGCAGCGTAGACAGAGGCGAATGTATTCTTATATGCGTCCAATGATTGCGTGAATGATTCATACGCATTTCTTCTCAGCTCAGTATCTCTTGTCGATGCATATCTGTTTTCATATAAAGTGAAGGACATAGGCACTGTTGTTCCATTGCCATCCGTAACAGATCTGAACTGCATATCTGCGAGCTTGCTGCGTGTGTAGATGGTATAAGGGGCTTCCAAAATCTCAGATAATGATTTAATCGTTCTTTCCGCCTCAGGATGAAGACGGTATGATTTTCGAGCGAACAGTTTTTGAAAATATGGCTGGTATTCTTGAAGAGCGGATTCTTCATTTACCAAAAGGTTCCATTGCTTGTCATCTAAATCCATTAATTCATCTTCAAAGAAAGATAAGGTCGTCTCGATTTGCGCATTTAGTGCATCGACGCGCGACGCGTCTGCTTGATTTTCAGGATCGGTACTGTCTGCGGATTGCTTCAGACTTACGTAAGCCGATAGCCGCCATAATCGTGCGGAGAAGTCAAAGTATTGATTGAGAGCGTGCAGGAGGGAAGGGCCATTTGTTGCGAGGTTGCCCTTCAACTTTGCTAATTCATCTGACTCCTTAAGCAGTGTATCTCGTTCATATTGAAAAGCTTGATGTGTGGGAAAGAGATCGGCCAAATTCCATGTTTCTTCGATCGGTACCTGATTTCTTAATAAACGCTGATCCATATTCATCCCCCAATTCACTTTAATGTTTCTTATTTTACCATAGGCGGCCAACGCAAACTGATAAAGTATGTTCACGAAACACAAACCCAGCCTGCAGAGCTATTCGATCATCTGAGAATAGAGAAAGATCAATGGACATCTAAAACTAATTATTTTATACTAACTTACATAAAGTAATTAATTTATTCTTGATATAGAAACATAGATAACAATCGGAGGGGTTTACATGAATTTTCACAGAGCACCGAATACGTATGTAGATCAAGTTAATTTGTATGTAAAGAATACAGAACGCTCAAAAGACTTTTATTCCGGCGTACTTGGGTTAAGTGTGTTAAGAGAGGCAAAAAACATGGTCACATTTTCAGCGAATGGATCTGATCCACTTATAACCGTGGAACAGCCAGTCGATGTGCTTCCTCAGATCAGAAGAAGTGCAGGACTTTATCATTTTGCGTTGCTTGTACCGACTCGAAAGGATTTAGCAGCTGTAACCGCTCATCTAATGAAGGAAGAATATCCGCTCGTCGGAGGCGCAGATCATGCGGTTAGTGAAGCTCTTTATCTGGAGGACCCGGATGGCAACGGGATTGAAATTTACCGTGACCGTCCATCTGAAGAGTGGGAGTGGGAAAATGGTCGAGTATTCATGCCAACCGAAGCCATGGATGAACATTTACTTGATGAATTAGAAGGTGAGCCTTGGAGCGGACTTTCAAAAGAAACGATTATGGGGCATCTTCATTTGCAGGTTGCTAATCTTAAAGAAACAGAGCAATTTTATCTCGATGGGCTCGGTTTTAACCTTGTTGCTGCATATGGACCTTATGCAGACTTCATATCAACCGGCGGCTACCATCATCATATTGGACTGAATGTATGGAACAGCAGAGGTGTACCTGTTCAAGAGGGCACACATGTTGGTTTGAATTATTATCGGCTTGTCTTTCCCGGAGACCAGGTACGTGCAGAAGTCATCGAACGGATTACGAAACTAGGTGCTTCAATTGATAAGGTGGGTGATCGACTATTCACTAAAGATCCATCAGGAATCAAGTTTGAGCTCGCGGTGTAACTAAAACAAAGAATCGCCTATTTATAGGCGATTCTTTGTTTATTCCTTTATCTCAGAAGGTTGATGAATAAGCAGACGCTCGTAAAACATGGCCAGAGAAGTATAAAAGTAGGGAAGCAGCCAAAGATACATCCAGGCGCTGCCGAGTATTCCGATAGCAATCAGCAAGTAAGAAACAACGTCATTGATCAACAAGCTAATGGCTCCTGCTGCTATTATTCCGACAATTAATGGTATGATTGATAAAATCCACCAACCGATAAAGCTTAGATTGAGCAGAAAGAATTTCCATTTAAAGCCGATCATTAAATGCTTGCTTTCTTTAACCGCTTTACTGGCTGAATAGTCAGGGTGATCTTTTAGGACAAAGTAGACCTGAGAGTAGGATAATGCCTTTATGATCCCGGGGATAACGAACAAGATGGACCATAGAACAAGGAAAATACCCATAAAAATATTAGTCCAAATGAGCTTAAATACTAGCTTTCCATGTTCATAAACCTTAAATAAGAATGAGAAATTCAGATCCTGTTCTCGAATCAGATTCATGAAGTACCAGTAAACAGCAACTTGCATCGGAATACTTAAAATGTAATAGAGCAGTTGAATTAGATAGGACAGTGGTGGAGAGTGCAATTGATTTGTCCAGTTATCAAAACCACCGGACAGTATGATATCGATGATTGTCGGCGGGAGCTCAGCGATTAAGAAATAGAGCAGGATAAACAGTCCACTTGAAACGGAATGACCTTGCAACGCTGTCCGCGCGTCTTCTTTAATTCTGGATATCCACATTTAATGGAATCCCTCCTTAAAATTTACTATTATTTAGTTTACCATTTATTAATCATAAGATGTCTTGTGTACTTGAATTTTTAATCTTCTTGAAACAGCTGTTTATCCTAAATATATCGTTGTTTTAGTGTTCGTGGTAGTTGATCTATATTGTTGCAATGGAAACAAAAAATGAATATACTCTTGTTAGTGCACCAAAGGAAGGAGGACCGACGATGAATAAGGAAGAACTAGTTGTAATAAATTTTAGAAAATTATTTAATAAAATGGCTTGGCTAAATAAAAATAAGATGGAAGAAAATCTAAAGGGATTTAAGTCTGCTGAAGTTCATTGTATTGAATGCATTGGAAAAAATGTTGATCCTAACGTGACAAAACTTGCGGAGTCCTTATATATGACTAGAGGTGCCATAAGTAAATTAACGAAAAAACTTATAAAGAAAGATCTTATTGAAAGCTATCAGAAACGGGATAATAAGAAAGAAATATATTTTAGGCTTACTAATCAAGGGAAAGTTGTTTATAAAATCCATGAGGAACTGCATAAGGAATTCCAAGAGCGGGATAAAGTTGTATTTGAACAGGTAACTGAAGAACAATTTGACAGTATGATTAGCTTCATGGAAAAGTACAGTAAGCATTTGGATGCAGAAATAAAAAAACAGGGGATTGAGATTCATTAAGTTGGATAAAAACTATGGGGAGGCCCGATTCTATTGTGAACGGGCTGTTTTTTATTCATTTATAATTGTTGACAAGGAAACAAAACGGTGATATTGTTTCCTTGTCAACAATATGGCTGCTATTTAAGGGAGAGAATCATATGACTAGAGATAAAACAAAAAAATCAGGGTTCCCAAAAGAAACTCTTACTGCTTCCTGGGCTATAGCACTTGGAGCAATTGCTCCAATGCTTGATTCAACCATGGTAAATATTGCGATCAATGAACTTACTAAGGATTTCAACACAACATTGGACACCATTCAATGGGCCATTACAGGTTACGTTTTAGCCCTTGCGATTGCAGTTCCGGTATCCGGTATCCGGATGGTTTATGAACAAATTTAATGGAAAGAAAATTTTTATCGGTGCAGTTATCGCCTTTGGCGTCATTTCTGTTTTTGCTGGAATGAGTTGGAACATTTCCAGTTTCATCTTTTTCCGTTTGCTTCAAGGATTCAGCGCGGGGATTATTACTCCGCTTATGTCAACACTCTTAGTTAAAACAGCTGGTCCAGAAAATATAGGTAAAGTTATGGCAATCGTCAGCACACCTATGATCTTTGGTCCAATTTTAGGTCCCGTCATTGGAGGCTTAATCGTTCAAGGCGCATCCTGGCACTGGATTTTCTTCATCAACGTGTTCATCGTTTTAATTGCCGCACCGCTTATGATGAAAACTATTCCAGATTTTGAACCATTCAACAAAAAGAGTAAGCTCGATGCTTTTGGAATAATAGATTTATCCTTAATGAGTGCTGCAATGATTTATGGTATTACAAAGGCGGCGGATCATGCAGCATTTAACAATAGTGAAACAATCCTCTGGGGGGGCATTGGCCTCACCTTAGGCATAATATATCTCGTTTATAATCGAATTAGAAAGAATCAAACCGTGCTTCCGATGAATTTGTTTGCACACAAGAGCTTCTTGGCATCAAGCATTGGTTTGTTCTTAGCAAACGTTTCTATCATGGGTCCAATGTTGATTCTTCCTCTATTTTTCCAAAACTTTCGTCAGTTCACGGCAATTGAAGCAGCACTAGCGTTAATCCCTCAAGGTATTGGGATGCTCATTACTCGACCTATAATTGGTAAAATGATTGATAAAATCGGGGCAAAATATGTGGTGATGGTCAGTCTTGTTCTTTCACTGATCGGATCCATTCCGCTGATCTTTATTACTGACAGAACAAGTATGATTTGGATCTCCTTTGCATTATTCATCCGAGGTACGAGTTTTGGAGGAATTATGCTCCCATTGACGAGTGATGCTTATACCGGACTTGACAGTAAACAACTTCCGGAAGCAGGTGTCGGTATTAATATCATTGAAAATCTTGGTTCCAGCTTCGGTTCGGCTGTTATTGCAACTGTTGTTGCGACTGTTGTACAAGGATTACAGCCTACGATCGCCAATGGCTTAAAGGGTTACCATGCAGGGTTCTTCGTTTCTGTAATTGTTCTTGCTATAATCTTCATCCCAAATTTATTTTTAACTCATAAGAGCGCTAAACAATTGGTCACTTATAAAAACAAATGAGGGAAGCATTAAAATGATGAAAAAATATTGGTAGGCTGCACTATTTTTGAAAATTGCGGTAAGGGTTAGATTGAAACTCTCGTTGTTTTGTCAGAACAACGAGGCAGAGGTTGATCAAATGGATTTGAAAGGGCATAACTTGTTGTGTCGCCAACTTATAAAACGAACAGTAAAACATGATCAATCATTTAGCTTTCGTGAAGTGAAAAAAAGCATGATGTTTTTATTGAGCACACGCTAATCAAACAGTACAAAATTAATTAACAATAAATTTTTGTAGTTTGCATAAGAAAGAATAAAGAATATTGATGGAGTGCATAAGTTGTTTGCCAAGTATATAGGAGAAATGTTTCCAAAAATTGAAAGGAAGGAGCGATGATTTTATTACCAGTGAGCAAATAAATCTTAAGAGTAGAGTAGAATTTATTACTTTTACATTACTACGTAAAATATAATTTTGACGAAGTAATGTAAAAATACATTTATGAAATTACCTTTATGGGCTGATTTTTGCCAGCACCGTATCCATGACTTTCTGTTTGAGTTTTTGCGAATCACTCAATAGTTTTTTCCCTTGTTCCTGATAGTCCTGTTTAACCGCTTCATTTTTAATGGTGGCCAAATTAATTTTTACTGTCAGCCATGCGGATTGAATGGCTGCATCCAATGAAATGACTGCAACACCGAGATCCGAGATCACGTTTTTATTGAATTGATCCGAAGCATTCTCTAAAATACTCATTACATCACGACAGCTTTTCATTAATTGAAGCGGAACATCCGCTGCCTGAACTGCAGCGTTTTGCAGCTGAGTCGTACGTTCACGACGTTCATCAGCAGTTTCTTTTGGCAATCTCAGCGCAATCATAAATCGGTTAAACGAATCCATATCTTGCTGGGCAAAGTATTCAAAGCCGTCTATTACTTTTTGAAGATCTGCAGCCATTTCATGCATTCTTGTTTGTACATGGGCAAATTTTGGTCCCGTTGACAAATTTGCAACCATAGAGCCCATGGATGCGCCTAATGCAGCACATAGTGCAGCAATACTGCCTCCCCCGGGTGTTGGTGCAGAAGAACTGGCTGATTCAATAAACTGGCTGATCTTCTGATCAAAGACTTTCACGTTGTCGTACCTCCTCTTGGCTTTTGGTTATTTGAAGACGAACCGCTTTTAAGAGATTTTCAAATAAAATCATTGTTGTTACCTTACCTACTCCGCCTGGTACCGGGGTTGCCGCCTGGACGATTTCTAAAACTTCGGGCTGAACATCACCAACAATACCGCCTTTTAATTCATTAATGCCTGCATCAACGATCACCAGATCACGGTGAACCATGTCTGTTGTCACTAAATTAGCTTTCCCCACCGCAGAGATTAAAATATCTGCTTTCTCAATTTGCTTTTGCAGATTATTGGTATATTCATGACAGATTGTCAGTGTTGCGTTCGCGCGTAACAAGAGATGAACAAGCGGTTTACCAACCGTTTCACCACAGCCGATCAATACAACGTTTTTTCCTTTTAAGGGATAACCGAAATAATCAAGAATTCGGATACACGATTGCGGTGTGGCTGGATACAATCCGTCATCGCCAGTAAAACATGCTAATTTATTTGCCGGAGATAGACCATCAACGTCTTTTTCAGGAGCAATGGCAGAAACCATTTTTTTGGCGTCAAGATGTTTTGGTAGCGGCAATTCAAGAATAATGCCGTGAATCGATGGACAGCGATTCAACCATTTAATTTTGGCCAGCAGTTCAGTTTCAGTAATTTGAGGGTGTACAGATGTAAGCAAATAACGAATGCCGAGTTTTCGAGCGATTCTTTGTTTTGCTTTGGCGTAACATTCAGATGCGGGGTCTCCTTGAACGATGAGCACAGCGATTGTAGGATCAATTCCCTTTTCTTTCATACGTTTAACTTCTAAGACTAAGTGTTCAGAGATCTGTTTTGCCATGCCTTTTGTTTGCAGTAGTTTTCCCATTGGTTATACCTCCGTAAGCAAATAAAAAAAGCATCTGGATATCGACCGAAAATGGTTTCCAAATACTTTGCCCAGGCGTACGGCTTGTTCAGATCCTCATGTGCTCCCTCATGGTTTTCCCATGCTACGCCAGTTACACACGATTTATTCAATTTAATAACGGACATCTCATCTTTAACAATATAACATGAATGATATAAAAATAAAATATATTTCATAGATAAATGATATATGTCATAGACATGGTGGGATGCTTTCTTCAAGTCAATGTGTCTTTCATCTCTTTCGTCTTGTTTACTTCGTAAAATATTGTTATTTGTCTCGCTCTGTGTTACACTTAAATTGTAAAATAATACCATTTGATTGGAGTTTTCTTTATGGCTGATGAACGAACAACACATCTTTATGACCGGATTGATGAGAAAACAGCACAGCTCCCATGGTACGTTCGTGAATATGTAGATAAGAAAATGCGAGTGATGTCCCCTCGTTCATTACTAAATTATTGTCATGATTATTTGATTTTTTTCGACTGGCTGATTTCCGAAGGCTTTTATCAAGGAAATCGTAGTGATATTTCACTAGATTGTCTTGAAAAGTTAACGCCTCAGTCGATTGAAAATTTTCTTTCCTATCTCCAATTTCGCCTACGTAATGACAAGTTCACCATTAATCGCAAGCTGTCTTCATTGAAGTCCCTCTTCAATTATTTACAAAATGTTGCTGAGACTGATGATCTCAAGCCTTATCTCGTACGCAATGTAATGGCGAAAATCGCATTCAATAAAATAAAAGAAGATCAAGAGACCGTTGCACAGAAAATGGCGGGGAAAATCCTTTGGAATGATGAATATGAGGCCTTTCGCCAATTTGTTGCTCAAGATTACCGTGAAATGGTGAAGGATAATAAGAAGCTGCTCAATTTCCACTCACTAAATGCAGAACGTGATACTGCCATTATCTCATTGATTCTCGGCTCCGGACTTCGTTTATCAGAAGTAGTCGGATTGGATCTGCACGATGTTGATTTTCAAAAACGAATGGTGCGCGTCATTCGAAAAGGAAATAAAGAACAATATGTCTTCTTTAGTGAACAAGCAGGACTCGATCTTGAAGATTATATTACCGTACGTACAAAAAGGTACAATCTGCCGCGTACGAATCAAGCGCTTTTCGTCTCTGCAACTATGGGGCCGAAAGGTACAACGCGCAGGCTTAGTGCCCGATCCATTGAAAATCTTGTAAAAAAATATGCCATCGCATTCGGAAAACCATCACTGTCTGTTCATAAACTGCGCCATTCGTTTGCAACGCGTTATCAAGCAGAAAATAACGATATTCCAAAACTGCGTCGTCAACTTGGTCATTCGGCGATCCAAACAACAATGATTTATACTCATCTGTCAAACGACGAATTGAAGCGTGCGGTGGATCATATGGACGATCACTTTGATGAATCACAGGATCACGAATGAATCGTCAGCCAATTAGTTTACATAAATATTATTCAGTCATTTATGAGAGCCTCATGTCCTGAATCGTGCTGCGGTCAATGAGGCTCTTAATTGTCTATTCAAAGTAAAATAGTGCAAAGCTCGTCAAGATTATGTATCTCGTAATTCGGTTTCACATTAAGATCAATGTTTAAATGTTTGGCATTGAACCAGCATGTTTCAAGCCCCGCTCGACTGCCGCCCTGGATATCAGAAATTAAAGAGTCGCCAATGATTAGGCCTTGATCTGCTTTAAAATAAGGAATGTGTTCAAACGCATAATCAAAAAATCGTTTGTCAGGCTTATGGTATCCTGTATCCTCCGAAACAAAAATCTGCTTAAAAAAAGGAGTCAACCCGGAATCTCTCAGCCTTTTGCGCTGCGTTTCAGCGACACCATTTGTTACAATATATAAATCAAAACGCTCTTTTAAACGTAGCAATAATTGACTCGCACCATTGACAAGCTGGTGACCTTCGCGCAGAAAGCGACGATAGTTTTGCTCCATTGCAACACCATCGACATCCTTACCGAAGGCTTTAAACAATTTGGAAAATCGCGTGTTTACTAATTCATCACGCTTAATTTTTCCGTTTTCGAAATCCCTCCATAATCCCTTATTCATCACTTTATAGTAGTTTTTTATTTCAGGTGTCAAGATAATTTGTTGGTCATCGAATAGCTTGTGAAGTGCCGACTCTTCTGCAGCACCGAAATCAAGCAGCGTATCATCGACATCAAAAAATAGAGATGTATAGTGTGACATTAGTATCCTCTCATTCTTAATTAGTCATCAAGAAAAGTTATTTTATTGTTGGCAAGCGATGAAATTCGAGCAAGTGAATAAACCGGATAACCGGCATGATCAAGCCGAGATCTGCCTAATTGGAATGATTTTTCAATGACAATACATACTCCTGCAACAGTTGCTCCAGCCATTTCGACTAAACGTGTCAATCCGAGCGAAGCTTCACCATTAGCGAGAAAATCATCAACAATTAGAATTCGATCATCTGCCGAAAGCATTATTTTCTCAAGATAAACCAAATTATTTGTGCTTTTCGTATAAGATTGAATGTTCGTAACTAACGAATCTTCGTTAAGCGTTGACGGCTTTTTTTTGCGTGCAAAAAGAACCGGGACATTCAATGCCAGTCCAGTCATTAATGCCGGCGCTATTCCTGAAGACTCAATCGTCAAAACTTTTGAAACACCCGTATCCGCAAAAGTATGGGCAAATCGCTCACCGATCTTTTTCATCAACCCTGGATCGATCTGATGATTCAAGAATCGGTCAACCTTTAAAATGTTGGAATCGATCACAATTCCTTCCTCACGAATGCGTTGTTTTAATTCTTCCATTGTGAATGGGATCTTCCTTTCCTCTATCATTAAATCAATGCAGAGCATCTTTTTACAAAGTATACACTGGATTCGCCGCCTGCACTAGCCCGAAGCAATTCTTTCACTTTGTTCTGTGATATCTATTCCTGTAGAGAATATTGAATGATTTTCTGCTTGTTTATTTAAATACACGCATGGTGAATAATCACATAGAGTGACCCCTTGTTTACTTGTCAAACCAGCCTTTCTTTCGGAACCAATAATACATAATGATCGCGATCAGCCCCATGAGTCCGAGAACGAAGAAATAACCGTATTTCCAGTTAAGCTCAGGCATATATGCGAAATTCATTCCGTAAATACCGACGATAAAAGTCAATGGCATAAAAATAGTAGTAATGACGGTCAATGTTTGCATGACTCGATTCATGCGATATGTAGTCAGCGACAGGTAACTGTCGCGGATGTCAGACGTTATTTCCAAATTCGATTCAATCATGTGTGTGATTCTGCTTAAATTATCATTTAAATTACGCAGAAAAAATTCATGCTCTTCGCTTTTCTCAATAGACGATGAGCCGATCATCCGATTCGTAATATCCATGAGTGGTGCGATGACACGGCGAAAACTAAGCAATTCACTGCGTAACTGAAAGACACGGCGATTCATCTTATTGATTGATTCGCGCTTTGCATTCAAATCCAAATCATCAATTTTATCTTCGAGATCATTTGCAGCCATAATATATTGTTCAATCAATCGGCTCATCAGTCGTCGCAGAATTTCATCCGGAATATCCTCTTTGAAAAAATGCTCATCTGATCTGCAGCCATGCCACACATCATTCACTGCCTTTAAGTTGCTCGTGTGAAAGGTGACGAGTGAATTTTTCCCAACATATAGATAGAGTTCATGTGTTTTCAAAGTGTTCGGACTAATCACTTGAAGGGAAACAAAATAATAATTCTTAAACAGCTTTAACTGCGGTCTGCTTGAATGGTGTTCGTTTTCTTTTGCGAGACGATGAAAAGAAGGAAGAAAATCTTTTAACTGTTTTCGTTCGTCATCGTCAGGTGCACTCAAATCTAACCAATAATGATTAAGTGCTTGAGCGTCTAATTGGGTAAAATCTAACTGTGATGTGATTTGATCATTTTTGTCTTGAGCGAGAATACGTATCATTAATCAAGAAGCTCCTTTTTCATGGTTGTGATGTCGAGTTATATATCGAGAAATTCGCCGTCCTTAATTTCGTGCAAGGATCGATATAAATCCGAAGGTACATGACCGACCAAGTCGTCAATGGAATTGAAAACTTCCAGTTTTCGTAAATCCGGAGCCTCATCCTCCGATTCCTTTTGAAAAGGAACTTTGTTCATGTTTTCCCCTGCAAATTTTTCCATGATTCGTTTCTTTAACTCATTCTCAATCGACTGCTCCAGAGGTATTCTCTTCTGTTCACGAATAAACACTGCATAGCGGCCATGTGTTGTTTCGTAGACAACATAGGTCGTCAGCAACGAGTGATCCTCGTCATGAACGCTTGCGGAAGCCAACTCTCTGCCAATAAATCGTTTTCTCTTATAAAATCCATTTTCACCTTCAGAAATTTCAATATGCTCGAATCCTTTTCCTTCACCAATTTTTGTGTAAAATCTGAGTGCTTGCACAATCGTAGCAGATAAGTTTTTACCGGAGACTTCTTGAGCTTGATCAAACACTTCTAAATCAGCATCTGGAACATAAATGGTTTTATTCGGCATAATGATCTCCTTCGATAATTAATCTATTTACTTTATACATATAAATATACACGTTTATACGTAGATAATAAAGCATATTCTACATATTTTCTACATATAAATTGTTTGATACATACGCATAATATATTTATATCAAATGCTATTTGTAATAAATTTTTATTAAACAACACCTTTATGTGCTTCAATTTCTAAACTAAATAAAATGATAACGAATGGATGCCATCAGGTTAGATAGCTTTTAGAATTAAAAATCCGTATCTTATGAAACGAAAGAGTTTATTGCTATTTACTTAACAACTCTGTGCTTTTTACAAAATGAAATGGCACGATCTTTTAAGAGTCATGCCTATGTCTTCAAACGTCCCCTTCTCATTTAGTAATGCAAAACATACGAACTTTAGATTCCTTCATCTCAAGTTGAATCACATTAATCTCTTGTTGATTACGATTCATGCAGATGCTAGGCACTCTTTATAAGATCTTTGTTTTGCAAATATTGGATATAATTTGGGAAGATTATTAGCTATCAGGGAGTCACTCTATATGGGGATTGAGTGATCTTTTTGGTAGTCATATTCAACTCTCCTTTTCAAGAGTTCGAGTACCATTATCGACGATATAGTTTGTAGTAACGATAAAAATTCCGTAAAAGGTGTGGACCGCTTTCAGCCCTATTTTTTACAGATGTGAAAAGTATGGATGGTTATCATAAAAGTGGTCACGTGGTCTATGATATAAAGTACCATGTGGAATGGGTGACAAAATATTACTATAGAGTGATGAGGGGTTAGGTTGTTTTCCGGTTGCAGAAACTGATTCGCAGGGTTGTGACACCAGAGGAATCACGATTCTGCAAAGAGCTAAGAAAAGGACTTTTAGTAGATTTCATCTTAGGTGACGAAATGAATTCGTAGTCATTTATATCTGAACCCTGCTGCATTAGCCGGTGGTCATTTAGCAAAGGAAGTACGAATTATTAATCACAGGTACAAACATAATAATTAATTAAACGTATGTTTAATATCTCTGTTCTCTCATCTTTGCATGTAATGTTATTTATTATCCGCCTCAATCTGTGCTTCATTTAATTTTTTGATTAGCTTAATGAATTGTTTTTGTTCTTTTGATGTTAGCCCCTGAACTTGCTGAGCGAAATACTTCTTTCGTTCCGGAAGAACTTGATTAAGTAGTTCATTTCCTTTTTCAGTCAATAAAATGTATTTCGTTTTCCACTCTTGCTCCCGAGAAATGAAGCCCTCCTTTTCCATTTTAATAATTAATTGTGTGATGTTCCCTTTAGTAAGAAACATCTTCTCAGCCAATTCTTTTTGAGACATTCTTCCGCTTTCCCCAATTTTCTCAAGTACTTCATATTGTGAGATAGTCAACGTCCATGTCTTTAAAAATTGGCTGTAGCGCTTAAGTTGGATGTGATAGGCCCTCGAAAGGTAAAACCACAAAAGAATGCTTTTTTCAATCGGCATATCTGATAAATTATCTATTGTGCTTATTTTCAATTATTTTCACCTTTTTTGACTAATTGTCAGTTTAATGCTAAACTAATAATAAGTTGATTGAATCTTGGTTTTAGATGCTCTCAATAGGGTATTTAATTGATAACAATTTGACTCATTTCATACTGTCAACTTTAGCAGGTTATCCTCGATTTACATAGGATTATTTTCCTTGTACTATTTTTAACACTATTTTCATTTCAATCAGCACACATCTTCTAGACTTAGATTTATGTATTTTCCATTTTATAGGAGGAGATTCACTATCAGTATTAACAAACCTTTAGAATCGATGTAGGATGCAGCACTTTCTGATGATGGCGCCCATAAACGAAGCCCCAAAAAGTTTTTAAAATTAATTACACTCGTATCAACCTTCGGAGGCCTTCTTTTTGGTTACGACACAGGTGTAATAAATGGCGCACTTCCGTTTATGGCAAGACCGGACCAGTTAAATCTTACTTCATTTACCGAAGGTTTAGTTGCTAGTTCTTTGCTTTTAGGCGCAGCATTTGGAGCAGTATTCAGCGGACGATTGGCCGACCATAAAGGACGCAAGACGGTCATTATGTATCTCTCCATCGTCTTCTTGATCACCACTCTTGGGTGTGCATTTGCACCTAATGCTGCAATTATGATTTTCTTCCGTATTCTGTTAGGGCTGGCTGTAGGTGGCGCTTCTGTCACTGTGCCAACATTCCTAGCTGAAATATCACCGTCTGAGACTCGAGGTCAGGTGGTAACGCAAAATGAATTAATGATTGTCAGTGGCCAACTGCTCGCTTATGTATTTAATGCAGTCATTGCGAATTACTCTGGCGGTTCAACCCATGTATGGCGTTATATGCTCGTTATTGCAACACTTCCGGCAATCTTGCTCTGGATCGGTATGTTCTTCGTACCTGAAAGTCCAAGATGGTATGCGTCTAAAGGAAAATTAAAAAGTGCATTGCGCGTGCTTCATTTGATTCGCCATCCAAAACGCGCCAGGCTGGAATTAGTATCCATTAAAAAGGCAGTCCAAAAGGAACGGACGAGCGAAAAAGCGACTTTTCGTGATCTTCAAACGCCATGGATCAGAAGAATCGTCTTTTTGGGAATCGGCATTGCTGTTGTCCAGCAAATCACCGGTGTTAATTCAATCATGTACTATGGAACACATATTCTTCAAGATGCCGGATTCAATACAGATGTCGCTCTCGTTGCAAATATAGCAAACGGAATTATATCAGTAGCAGCGACTTTCTTCGGCATGTGGCTGCTTGGAAGAGCAAAACACAAACCGATGCTGCTCATTGGATTAACAGGTACCTCAATTTCCTTATTGTTGACCGGCATTTTTTCAATGACTCTGCATGGAACACCCTTTCTTCCCTTTCTAGTTCTCAGCATGACTGTAATGTTTCTTGCATTTCAGCAAGCAACGATTTCGCCGGTAACCTGGCTGATGCTTTCTGAAATCTTTCCCCAGAAATTGCGTGGGTTAGGTATGGGGGTCACTGTATTTTGTCTTTGGACGACGAACTTTCTCGTCAGCTTCCTATTTCCAGTCTTACTTTCCTGGATCGGTCTGGGATTGACCTACTTCATCTTCTTTTTCTGCGGAATAGCTGCATTCACATTTGTGAAGTTCTTCTTACCTGAGACTAAGGGGAAATCACTTGAAGAACTGGAGTTGTTTTTTCGCAAGGCAGGACTAAAGAAAAAAGTTTGATCCAACATGATATAGTCGAGTAGGACAGCGATTCACATCTTCTGTCCCCTCACGGAACCGTGCGTGCGCTATTTACGCACACGGCTCTTCTTGTTCATGGTTCACAGAATGTAGCTCAGCTCCGACCGAAGTTGATAAATATTGACCTTGATTCGCGGTTGCGGCAGAGGGAAGCGTTTGAGAAATTGATTAAATTTTTCCCATGTGAACGATCGTTTCTGGCTCCTTCTGTTTAACCATTTATACAACAACCGAATCACCTGCAATCGAAAAGCGCTCACGCTTAGACTGTTATCGGTGATACAATAGTAGTTGTAATAGCCGGTCAATGACCTCTTGAGCCGATCCATGATGAAGTCAATCTCTTGGGTCCGATGGCCTTTCAGCCACTGCGAATAGGCTTTGAGTTTGGCACCCACTTTCTTTCGGCTGCTTTTCCTCTTGACTCGAAAATGTCCGCTTTTACTTTGCCCACAATAGTGGGTGAATCCCAGGAAGTCAAAAGTCTTTGGCTTCCTGTTTCCATTTCTCTTGGCATTTTCCTGAGCGAATCGTCCGAAAGGGATGATCCTCGCTTTCTCCTCCGCAAGCGCCAAGTTAAATTTTTCTAGGCGCCGCTTCAGATCGCAATAGAATCGTTGGGCTTCCTGTTTATACTGAAAACAACAGACAAAGTCATCGGCATAGCGCACCAGATAAGCCTGTCCCTGGCACTGTTTCTTCACCGCTTTCGTAAACCATAGGTCAATCACATAGTGCAGATAGACGTTAGCTAGGATCGGCGAGATCAGTCCGCCTTGCGGCGTCCCTTGTTCGCTTGCGTGCCAAGTTTCCTTCTCCATGTAACCCGCTTTTAGAAAACGGGCAATGAGCCTCAGAAAGCTTGGATCCTTGATCCGTAGCTTGAGAAAACGCATCATCCATTGATGGTCGACATGATCGAAAAAGCCCCTGATGTCCACATCAACAATGTAGTTCGTGTACTTCTTTTCAATGAAGACATTCAGGACTTTAAGTGCATCATGGCAGTTCCTATTTGGGCGGAAACCGAAGGAACAGTTAAGAAAGTCTTGCTCATAGATGGCATTAAGGATCTTCGCCAGACCCCGCTGAACAATTTTATCCTCATAGGCAGGGATGCCCAGTGGGCGTTTCTTCTTTGTTCCCGGTTTATCAATATATGTCCGCCGGACAGGGAGCGGCCGATAGCTTTTCTGCTTCAGGCGCTTATCCAGATCGGCAAGGTGTTCATCAAGATGTTCTTGATAGCTTGCCTTCGTCATCTGATCGATGCCCGCTGCTTTGTTTCCCTGCAGTTCCCGGTGACAGACCCTCAATTCCTCTACGCTCAATAAATGAGCCAGAGAGGTGAAGGCCATCTTCGGATTTTCCTTCGCTAGCTCTGCTATTCTTACCTGTTTTGTAGTCATCTCTACTGTCACCTCTGTGTGTGCCGATGTGTCCCAGATAAGATTCATAAACAAGGGAAAACACCTTCCCTCAACCGGCATTACCCGATATCATGGGTACTATGTGCTTCCTCCGACTTCCCAGCAGACATTTAACGTCCTTACATTTGATTGCTTGGTTCGCTATACTTTCTTTCGAAAGACCCGCTGGGATCTCCCGAGTTGCCGTACCTTATTGATGCTCAGCGTGCCATGGTCTCTGACCCCGGGGAACCCCCAGACCTCTTGCCTTAACGATGTCTGGCGTGTTGCCTTCTGGAAGTATAACGCCATCGGCATTCCCATTTCATAAGTTTTCGAGGCTCAATCCCTTCAACCACTTGGCTTACGGCCCACTGGCTCGCTGTCTACGCTTAAAAACCAAAGTTGCCTTTCGTTCTCCAAGACTCGCTACGGATGAGTGGCTAGCTCTTTTCCGACGGGCTTCCCACCCGCTATAAGGCACGACCTTGCTCGGTCGCTCTATACAATCTTATATGAAATAAAATAAGAGCAGCCACGGCTGCTCTTATTTCTTTAGAAAACATTTATGGTTTTAAACAAACAAGAGTAAATAACTTAGGCAAACCGATGTCGTTAATTTTCATATTCGGTGCTTCATCCAAACGCTGCACAACGAGACCTGCTTGAGCAAATGCGGTCACGATCTCCCCAAGCGTCCACTCTCTTAAGAATACAGTGCGTGGTGCTTCATTTTCATTTTCCCGATGAGAAAGGTGTTTAGAAAAAGCCACTTGACGTGTGTGCAATGATTGATCGAAATAGTTGCCGAAGACAATTTGTCTTTTTCCTCGTGTAGTAACCAATTTCGTTGACACGGGGTGAAATTCCTGAATAAGAAATTGACCGCCCGGTTTTAAAATCGAAAATACAAGTTCAGCAAGCGGTTCGAGATCAATAAAATAATGCAAGATCCCAAGCTCCATAAGTACCTTATCATACTTTTCCTTATGTTGATCAATAGGTAATTGCAGAACATCAGAAATTATATAATTTAGCGGTACGTTGAGAGCTGCTGCTACATTCTTGGCATAAGCAGCATTTTCAGAGGAAATGTCGACCACAGTTATTTGGGCTCCCATCAACGCCAGTGCGAGTGCCTTACTCCCATGAGAGCCGAGTAGATTGATAACCGTTTTACCCTGAATATCGTTTAGGTAGGGAGCAAGAGAACCCAGCTTAGCTATGGGGTTTTCTTTAATTTTCTCAGCTGCTTGTTCAGGCGTTCCGAAACGATTAACCCATGCTTGATAGGCCTCACTATTCCAGGCATGACCATTTTGATCAGCGTCTGAATTTTGGAGACTCCTTAAACATTTTTTAACCCTATCACGTAGCGGATCAGATTTTGGCAATGTACGCAAAAAATAACCGAACGATTTAACTGCTACTTGATAGGATTCAATAGCAATAAGTATTCGATCGGGGTCAGTACGAACTACCGTTCCTAAATGTCCATCGATACGAATAGAATACCCGTTTAACTGAAAGGTAAAGAAACAGCAATTGTTTTCTTTTTTAAGTCCGCTCGCTGAACAGTCTTTCACTGTTTGATAAAATTGCTCCAGCGCATCCCATTGTATGGAAATGGTGATGGAAAAATCATCATGTATCGTGCAACCTTGTAATTTCAATGCAGCTGTTCCCTCTACAGTCGCAGAAATTCCTTCAGCCGCAATTAAACGCCAGGCTTCTAAAAGCGTTGATCGCCAATATTGTTCTTTTTTTTGTTGTGTGTTCATGTTAGGCTCCTAGCAGATTCTTAATTGGCACACGATAATAATCAACCGTGTTATCAGATACAAATCCTGTTTTTGTATATAAATGCATTGCGTGAACGTTTCGAGATTCAACTTCCAATTTCACTTTCGTAACCGTTCCTGAAAACAATTCGCTTAGAATCCGATTAAGAAAAGAGCCGCCAAATCCCTTGCCCTGGTACTCAGTTTGTATTCCTAATCCAAATAAAAATGCTTCTGAACCCTCAAATCGTGCAAAACAGATACCAATAATTTGATCATCGAAAACAGCCATATAACCTTGTCGATTTGCAGACATCAATGCCATTTCAATTAAGCGTCGTGCCTCCTCACGGCTATCATGAAAGCTGTTTACGCTGACTTCGATTAATTGCTCCATATGCTCAATTCTTTGATAAGTCAACGACAATGGCTGTTCTGGAATCTGTATCATGTGGTTTTTTCGCTCAAGCGACATAACATGCTCTGAGAACTCATAACAAGCACCGAAATGATCAATCACTTGATTATTTGGGTAGGACGACTGGGACACAAAAAGCACATCGGCAATTTGAAATGCGTTCAGTTCTTCTATTGTTCGAAGCAGCAAGGCAGTAAAATAACCCTTTTCTCGGCAGTCTGGCGAAGTCAGCCCCGAAATTTCTGCTTCTGAACGCATCGGTGCAAACACATGCAGAAAAGCGATGAGTTTATGATTCTCATAGCAAAGAAATGTGTACTTCATTTCTTTATGGAAATTAAGAGTACCGTCTAAATTGGTCTCATATTGAACACCGTCAACCTGTGAACAAAACTGTTCCAATTGGCGAATTTCCTTTTTAATTTCTGCATTGAGTCGGCAGATGGATTTAATGATCATTTTAGGGCTCCAATCATTTTATCTTATTTCGAATAACAGGACATTAGCCTATTTGTTTTTCTAATTTATGTAAAGAAGCCTGAACATCTCAGGCTTCAAGAAAATTTATGTGTATCACTTTTCAAAGAGTTCCCCCGCGCTTGAACTGTGTACAGGTTGTGTGCGCGATTTCGGATCAATATAATGTTTGGCATTATTGACAGCAGTCGGTGCTTCTCCCAGTCCCGTTGCTATTAGTTTTATTTTGCCGGGATATGATGCAATATCGCCCGCAGCATAAACGCCTGGAATATTGGTTTCCATTTTGCTGTTCACGAGAATTGAATTCTTTTCCAGTTCAATGCCCCAGTCCTTAATCGGTCCTAATGCGGATACAAAACCATAGTTCACAATCAAATCGTCCAATGGCAATGTTTCCTCTGTTTCACCTTTCACCATTTGTATCGTTAATTGTTCAATATGATCTTTAGTACCTGAAACAGATTTCGCAATAAAGGGTGTTTTAACTTGTACAGACGCTTTTTTCATCGCTTCAACACTTGTTTCATGTGCCCTGAATTGGTCTCGGCGATGAATAATGGTCACACTTCTTGCAATTGAAGCCAATGTGTTTGCCCAATCAACCGCTGAATCTCCGCCGCCTAAAATGACGACTCGTTTGTCTTTAAAGATCGTTATATCCTGAACATAATAATGTATATTCGTAAAGTTTTCCACACTCTGATCGACCTTTAATGGGCGAGGTGCAAACGCTCCTACTCCGGCAGTAATCACAACTGTTTTCGTGCGATGAACGCAACCGGATGCTCCGATCAGTTCAATAACTCCATCATCATGCCTTACCAAAGAACTAATCGCTTCATCAAGAACGACTTCAGGATGAAACTGCTCGGCTTGTACAATCAGATTTTTAACTAAATCCTTTGCTTTGATCTTTGGAAATCCAGCAACATCGAAGATTTCCTTTTCAGGATAAAGGGTGCTGAGCTGTCCGCCTAGTTGCGGAAGACTCTCAATAATTTTCACTTTCATTTGCCGCATGCCGGCATAAAAAGCGGTGAAAAGTCCCGTTGGACCGCCGCCTATTATCGTTATATCAAAAAGTTCTTGTTCTTCTTCAGTCAATACAATCCCTCCAAATACCATAAAAAATGATTCGTTTTTCATCATATTTTATTCTAAGTGATTTTTCTGATCAATGCTATTAGAACGCTTAGTGTAAACAATCGAATGATAAATATAAAGATATGCAAGGATCAGAATGAATTTCCGAATAAACGCTCAAAATAATGGATGGTACTATCGGCCTAATTTGAAATCAGCACCTTGATCTCTTACCGCCAAAAAGGAGGGAAAAAAATGGTTCTAGCCGTCACTCTATGTCTCATTTGGATCATCGTGAATCTCTTCATTCTTTTGCCTAAGCGGCTTTCGCGTGAAGAAAATCTATTTCTATTTCTCACTTGCTCAATCACCATTATGCTTTCACTCTTATTGCCTGCGAAGCGCATGTATTTTGGTGATCCAGGATTTAACTACAGTATTGATGGTACGCTGGCATTTCTTTTTAATCGGAACATTATTTTCCCAGTGCTCACACTAATCTCCATCAATTTAGTACAAGACAAAGGTTTATGGAAAAAACTAATCACGTTTTCAGCGAGCTTTTGTGTATTTATACTTTTTTGCAAACTTGAAGAAAAACATACTATTGTCTCTTCAATCAACACGGTTACACTGTTTATCTACTTTATTTGTTTTTACACACTCATGCTGGTCCTTCTAAAAGGATTTCAGCTCCTGAGCCAAAAACAACAGTCAAGCGACCAATAAATCAAAAAGGAGATTCACATGATACCTAAAGGTACAGTTTTCAATTCAAATGAACTTTTCATTTTGATCACCGGAGTAACTGCTTATACGGCTATGCTTCTTCTTCCCAAGCGGTTCAACCGTCAGCAGACAATCACCATGCTTTTAATCGGTGCTTTTATCAGCACCTTTTTTGATAATACAGTGTGTATCAACCCGTTCAATTACTATAATGTAAATGATACACCCTTCACTGATTTTTGGGACATGCTCTCGTTTGTTATGTTTGGTCCGTTCGCCTATTTTTTTATTTACTTTTATGTCGTGATTAGAAAAAATCGAACAACCTATTTTTTCTATATTACGATTTGGGCACTGATTTCGATGATAGCTGAAGCATTGGCATGGCATGTCGGCGTGTACCATTATAAAAACGGATATCAATTGTTCTTCTCGTTACCGATCTATCTGATTGTACTCACAGCGACCATGGTTTATTATCACTATTTTATACAAAAGGAATGTATAAAAATTAAAGATCAGCGGTATCTAGTATAAGAAAAGCTAAGGCTCCGCCGGCGTCAAGGACTTGGCCTCGCCAAGCTTTTCTTTATCCGAAGATAGCCATTCAGCCTTCGTCCTTTTTGAGTTGAATGGTATCGGACCAAATTTCGCTGACCGTTCCGTCCTCATCCTGATCTAAAAAGAATGAACCATTGCTGTACCGATCAGATACTCGAATATCCTCTGATTGCAGCGTAAACACTTTGCCCTTATCTGAGCTTATATTGATTCGATCATTATTGTCGACAAGTGTCAATCCGACAATATGATGCGGTCGTGTCTTTAATTCACGCAACAGCTGTACGCCGCGTCTCGGTCGACCGGTTTGTTCGATTTGTCCTTCTATTTTCATTTTCTTGACTGCACCACGATCAGTAACAATTAGTAAGCGGGTATCTGATTGTTTTGTAAATGCAACGGCACCTGCCACTGTATCACCATTTTTTAACTGAACCGCTTTTACACCTGCTGCGCGCTGACCGACTTCTCCAGCCTCTTGTTCAGCGAAACGTAATCCGTAGCCCATATAAGTCGCAAGGATCAAATCTGAAGAACCATCGGTTGCCATTGCCACAATACATGAGTCATCCTTTTTCAATTTTAAAGCGGTCAAAGGCTTTGAACGTCGCTGTGCTTTATACTCAAGCAATTTTGTTCGTTTGACCATGCCAAGTTTGGTAAAGAAAGTCATATACAATTCTGTGTGTTCAAAATCATTCACAGGAACAGCAGAGATAATAACTTCATCCGGATCAATCGGAACAATGCTGGCAATATGCTGGCCAAGTTCTTTCCAGCGACGATCCTGGATTTCATGGACAGGCAAATAAACATATCGGCCTTTGTCCGTAAACACAAGTAAAGTATCGGTTGTGTTCATCTGTTGTTGGAATAGTGGATGATCCGTTTCCTTCATCGCCACTGCATCATCGCCGCTTGCAGTATACGAACGAAGACTTGAACGCTTTACGTAGCCATGTTTTGTAAGGGAGACCATAACCTCTTCGGAAGCAACCATGACTTCAAGATCAATCTTGATTTCTTCAATTTCCGCTTCAATAGTCGTTCTTCTTGCGTCCGCATATTTTTTTCGAACGTCCATTAATTCCTTTTTAATAACCCCTATCAGTTTTTTACTCGAATTAAGGATCCCCTGTAATCGGGCAATCGTTATATCCAGCTGATGTTCTTCTTCTTGAAGTGTAACAATATCCGTATTCGTTAAACGATACAATTGTAAGTTCACAATTGCTTCTGCTTGGATTTCAGTAAAACCAAATGAATCACAAAGATTCTGCTTTGCGCTCTTTTTATCTTTAGAACTTCGGATCACACGAATAACTTCGTCAAGTATTGAGATTGCCTTGATTAATCCACGAACGATGTGTTGGCGGTCAATACTTTTTTGAAGTTCATATTGTGATCGACGAGTAACTACTTCTTTTTGGTGTTCAATATAGGCTTCGAGGATTTCCTTAATCCCTAGCTGTCTTGGAGCTTTATGATCAATCGCTACCATATTAAAGTTATAAGAAATCTGCAGATCGGTATTTTTAAAATAGAAATTTAAAATGCCGTTTGGATCTGCATCCTTCTTTAACTCAATAATGACACGCATGCCGCTGCGGTCTGTCTCGTCACGTACTTCTGAAACGCCTTCAACCTTGTGATCAAGGCGAAGTTCGTCCATCTTTTTCACGAGCATCGCCTTATTAACCTCATAGGGCAGCTCAGTAATGATAATCTGCTTTCTTCCTGTACGTAAGGTGTCAATTTCCGTACGGGCGCGCAACACAATTCTGCCTTTTCCGGTTTTGTATGCTTTCTTAATTCCGTCCAATCCTTGAACAATTCCACCCGATGGAAAATCCGGACCCTTAACATAGGTCATTAAATCATCGACTGTGGCTTTTGGATTTTCCATCAGCATAATCGTTGCGTCGATGATTTCAGACAAGCAATGTGGTGGAATTTCTGTTGCATAGCCCGCTGAAATTCCCGTTGAACCGTTAACCAGCAAATTTGGGAATTTCGATGGAAAAACAGTTGGTTCCTCCGTTGTGTCATCAAAATTAAGCACGTAGTCGACAGTCTTCGCGTCAATATCACGAAGCAGTTCAGCAGATATCTTCGACAATCGAGCTTCAGTGTAACGCATCGCTGCCGGCGGATCACCGTCAAGACTACCGTTGTTCCCGTGCATTTCAATAAGCGGCATCCGCACTTTCCAATCCTGACTCATTCGTACCATTGCTTCATAGACCGAGGAATCACCATGCGGATGGTAGTTGCCGATTACGTTGCCGACCGTTTTTGCCGACTTGCGGAACGGTTTGTCGTTCGTATTCCCGTCACGAAGCATCGCATAGAGGATTCGGCGCTGCACCGGCTTCAATCCGTCCCGAACATCGGGGAGTGCACGCTCCTGAATAATATATTTGCTATAAATGCCAAATCGGTCGCCCATCACTTCTTCGAGCGTCCGATTCACTAATTTTTCTCTATTTACCACACTTAGTCAGCACCTTTCACAGCGGTCAATCCTTCACTTGCTTCTTCTTCTAGACCAAATGCCACATGAGATTCAATCCATTTGCGCCGCGGTTCCACTTTATCACCCATAAGTGTACTCACTCTACGCTCGGCATAGGCTTTATCTTCGATATGAACCTTAATTAAGGTTCTCGATTCAGGATTCATCGTTGTTTCCCAAAGCTGATCGGCATTCATTTCACCCAAGCCTTTGTAACGTTGAATGGTATAGCCTTTACCAATTGTTTTAATCGCTTCTTTAAGTCCATTATCATCCCAGGCATACTCAAGTGTTTCTTTTTTCCCGATCCCTTTGCTGACTTTATAAAGAGGGGGCAGCGCTATATACACTTTACCCGCCTCAATTAGTGGCCGCATGTATCGATAAAAGAAGGTAAGCAGAAGCACTTGAATGTGTGCACCATCGTTATCGGCATCTGTCATGATAATAATTTTATCGTAATTACTGTCTTTAATAGAAAAATCCGAACCTACCCCTGCGCCAATTGCATAAATAATCGTGTTGATTTCTTCGTTTTTCATAATTTCTTCGAGCCGGGCTTTTTGGGTATTAATGACCTTGCCTCGAAGCGGCAAAACAGCTTGAAATTTACGATCACGCCCTTGCTTTGCTGAACCACCTGCCGAATCACCTTCGACAAGGTACAGCTCGTTGCGTTCTGCATTTTTAGAAGATGCCGGAGTCAGCTTACCGCTCAGCATCGTTTCCTTACGTTTCGACTTTTTCCCGTTTCTGGCATCTTCTCTGGCTTTTCGTGCCGCGATACGTGCTTGCCGTGCACGTGTCGCTTTTCGTATTAATTTTTCACTCGTCTGGGGATTCTCTTCAAGAAAATAAGCAAGCTGTTCCGATACAACTGTATCTACGGCTGATCGCGCTTCACTTGTTCCCAGCTTTTCCTTGGTCTGTCCTTCAAATTGCAGCAAATGCTCTGGAACACGAATTGAGACAATTCCCATGAACCCTTCACGAATATCCGTACCGTCCAGATTTTTCTCTTTTTCCTTCAAAATACCGCTCTTTCGCGCGTAGTCGTTGAATACACGCGTCAGCGCAGTACGAAATCCAGATTCATGCGTGCCGCCATCCTTGGTACGCACATGATTTACGAAAGAGATTAAATTTTCCGAATAGCCGTCATTATATTGAAACGCAACTTCAACCTCCATCTCATTGGCTGTACCCTCAAAGGCAACAACAGGATGAAGGACGTCCTTGTCTTCATTCAAATAAGCGACAAATTCTTTAATTCCCTCTTCATAGTGATAAACGTCTTCACGGTCGCTTCGTTCATCAGTAAGTACAATTTTCATTCCTTTTTGAAGAAATGCTGATTCGCGGAGCCGTTCACTTAAGATGTCAAACTGGTAAGCAGTTGTACTGAAAATCGTCGCATCCGGTTTAAAATGGATCAATGATCCGGTCTCACGCGTTGTGCCGATCTCCTCAAGTGTTGTCGCCGGATGACCGCCGTGTTCAAAGCGCTGCTTGAAAATCTTTCCGTCACGCCAAATGGTTACTTCCAGCCATTCTGAGAGCGCATTGACGACAGAAGAGCCGACGCCATGCAATCCACCGCTCGTTTTATAACCGCCGCTTTGTCCGAATTTGCCTCCCGCATGCAAAATGGTAAAGATGACTTCGACTGTCGGTTTCCCCGTTCGATGCATTCCGGTTGGCATCCCGCGTCCAAAGTCACGAACACTCACGCTTCCGTCTTTATGAATGCGAACAAGAATTTCATTTCCATAGCCGGCGAGCGCTTCGTCTACTGCATTATCAACAATTTCATAAACAAGGTGATGCAGCCCTCTTGAATCTGTAGAACCAATATACATGCCCGGGCGTTTTCGTACAGCTTCCAAGCCTTCGAGTATTTGTATCGTGTCATCATCATAAGCTGATACTTGTCTTGCCAAATAAAGAACCCCTTTCTCCATCATCCTATTCAACAAGGAACAGGATGCAATCTGATCTATCTCTGACGTTCAGGTTGTTACTTTGAATCATATGGATTAAAGACGATAGATGTCACTGTATTTTTTCGACAGTTCATTCAATAAATAATCTGGATTGGGTCCTTCTCCAGTCGTATCATTAAGAATTTCAAGTGGCTTTTTTAAGCGGCCAAACTGATGAATATGTTTGCTGAGCCACTCTGTGACCACTTCTAGATCACCGGAGCTGACGCGCGCATCGAAATCAGGTACATCTTTAATCATCGTGTTCTTAAATTGAGCAGCATAAACATAGCCTAGCGCATAAGATGGAAAGTAGCCGAAATCGCCGCCTGGCCAGTGAATATCTTGAAGCACTCCCTCACGGTCATTTGTGGGAGTGATACCAAGATATTCGTTCATTTTTTCGTTCCATACACTTGGAAGGTCCTTCACACTCAAATCACCATTAAACAATCCTTTTTCAATATCATAGCGTACCATAATATGAAGCGGATAGGTTAATTCATCAGCCAAGGTACGAATAAAGGATGGGCGGGAAACGTTGATGGCTCGATAGAAATCATCGAGAGATACATCGTCAAACTGGCCGTTTGCATACTTTTTCAACTCTTCATAATGACAAGACCAGAACGCTTTGCTTCTACCGATAAAATTTTCAAAGAAAAGCGATTGTGACTCATGAATCCCCATGGAGGTCCCTTCACATAGCGGCGTTCCGACTAATTCACGAGATATACGCTGTTCGTACAAAGCATGACCGCCTTCGTGAATCGTTCCTAGAACCGTTGATATAAAATCATTCTCCTGGTAATTCGTTGTCACACGCACATCGCCGGGATTGAGGGTGATTTCAAAGGGATGTTCTGTTTCATCAAGACGTCCGGCGTCAAAATCATATCCGATTTCTTTAAGTAAATGGAGACAGAGCGCCTTTTGCTTTTCAACAGGAAATGAAGCGGTTAGAAAAGCGTTTTGGGGTTGGTCTTTGGATGCTGTAACTGCTTCAACTAATGGAATTAGCCCCTTGCGAAGTTTGCCAAACACATGATCAATGGTTTCAACAGTCAATCCAGGTTCATACAGATCGAGCAATGCATCATATTTATTTGTTTTAACGCCCCAGTACTCAATAAACTTCCGCTTAAACGCAACCATTTTTTCCAAATAAGGTTGGAGCATCTCGAAATCACTGTTTTTCTTTGCTTCTTTCCATACGCTCTGTGCTTCGGATTGGAGAATCACATAGGCTTTATTTTCTTCAGATGGAATATTGATGAAGCGTTCATATGTTTTTTGCGATTCTTCAACCATTCTTCTCGTAACCAAGTCTAATTGATCATGAACCGCTGGATCGGTTAATGCATCTATGTATCCTTTCATTTCGTCAGAAGTCGACCGTTTAAAAACTTCATCAGAGAGCGTTCCAACGACCTCTGAACGCTGCTTAATTCCTTTTATCGGCGCACCAGTCCGCATATCCCATTCTGCAAGTGCAATGGCCTCGTTAAAGTCCATAATTTTTTTCACATATTTATTATAAGAATCCACAATTTCAGTAATCGCCATTGATTACGCCCCTTTTACGATAGTAAATGCAGGAAGTTCTTATTTCATTCTTTTCTCTGTATTCAATGTAATGTCCTTCTTTCTCTAAGAAGAATCATTCGCTTGATGAGCTCGTGAAGCGGTCCGATTTGCCTGTTTTTTCGTTAATCCGAATACTTTTTGCCAAAATATTGATAAAAGTCGGTCCGAATCCGTCCATTATACAGTTTTCTTTTTTTGCTTGCCGAACGTCCAAAATAATTTTCGAATTTTTCAAAAGATGAGATGAAGTAAAAGGACCATGATTTATAAGTTTTGAACAGTTCTCCAAGGTCACTGCAAATCGTTTGAATCTGCTCCTGGTCGCCCATTCGTTCTCCATATGGCGGATTTCCTATCATGCATCCGTTCTCATCCTTCGTTGTAAAATCAGCGACCTGCATTTGCTTAAAGGTAATGAGTCCCCCAAAGCCGGCTTCGAGTGCATTATGCTCGGACAGTTCAATCATTTTGTGATCAATGTCGCTGCCCATAATCATTAAGGGCTGGTCATAGTTTGCCTTATTTTCTACTTCCTCACGCGCTCGATCCCAATATTTTTTCGCAATGAGTGGCCATGATTCAGAGATAAAATCCCGATTGAATCCAGGAGCAATATTTTGGCCAATCATGGCAGCTTCAATCGGCAGTGTTCCTGATCCGCAGAAAGGATCCACAAACGGTTGATCGGGCTTCCAGCGACTGAGCAAGATTAACGCGCTGGCTAAGGTTTCCTTGAGAGGAGCCAGGTTGTGCAGCTGTCTGTAGCCTCTTTTATGAAGTCCTTCCCCCGATGTATCGAGCGCAAGGGTCACCCAGTCTTTTTCAAGAGCAACCTGAATTTTAAACATAGGACCGTCTTCTTGAAACCATTCCTGGTGGTAATGCTGCTTCATGGATTCAACGATTGCTTTTTTAACGATTGCCTGGCAGTCCGGTACACTGTGCAGTGTTGATTTGTGAGATTTCCCGATTACCGGGAAAAGCGCGTTTGCCGGCAGAAAGTCCGTCCAAGGAAGCGCTTTTGTCTGTTCAAAGAGACTGTCAAAAGTATCTGCCCGGAACGCTCCGATTTGAAGTCTGATGCGATCTGCGGTACGGAGCCAAAGATTGCATCGGCAAATATCTAAAGGCCCTCCGGTGAACAGGATTCTTCCGTTTTCCACTTTTAAATCGTCATAACCTAAATCCTTTAGTTCTCTCGCCGCAACTGATTCGAGCCCCATCGCTGTTGTAGCAATCAATGTCCACTTTTCACTCATGTCCATGTTCCCTTCTCAGGAATTCTTGGTTCTATAGCTGATTGACACATTTATCAAAATAAACCGTAATCACAAGATTGCAACAAAAAAAGCCCTTAACGGGCTTTTTCTTCATTAAAATGCATTATTCATGTTCTGTAAGCCATGTTCTGTACCTTCGCACTCAAACGGAGCTGCACGCTCCTCGTACGAAAGCGGCAATCATCTATCTACAGAATCATCTGTCCCTTTTTCCGTTTGATTCCTTCCAAAGGGTTCCTCTACCAAGTTTGAGTTTCCCGCTCGAGGGGTTTACCGCGTTCCACTTCTTTTGTTTCCAAAAGACATCGTCACTATGGCACTTTATGGGATGGCAAACCATATTCCCGAAGGAACACAGGTTTCTCTCCCGCCGTTAGCTCAGATTGCTCCGAACTACCCTGGCTTATGACTTCGCCAGGCACGAACACTACGGTCATCACAGACCGTGCGAGCATGGACTTTCCTCTATATCCGCAAGGGATACAGCGATCACCCGAACACGAACAATGTCACAGCTACACATTATAATCCAATTTAATTAAAGAAGCAACCCTTTTTCGTTATTATTCACCGAGCCTGCTGCCGAAAACATGCTTTTCAAGATTAGACAGCCGTTTTAAAATGTCATAGTTTGTCAACCCTTGATTTTCAACCGGTGTAGCAGTCCGCTGTCCTTCTTCATCTGTCAGTTGACCTTTAAGCCGTTTGTTTTCTTCGCGCAGGCGCAGGATCTCTGCGTTGAAAATATCGTAATCACTGATCACGATATCTAAAAATTGATCAACCTCGTCCTGCTGATAGCCATGAAAGCCCGTTTTAAATTCTTTATGGAGAATTTCATTTTTTGTTAATCTGATCGTCTTCTGGTCTGCCATTTCCATTCACTCCAAGCTAAGTATCTCGTCTTATTTTTTCAAATTTAGTCTATTGTGTCAATCGCTTATTCATTACGGTTTTCTTTATTTTTTTATTATGCGCATTGTTTGGTTAATAAGCTAATCAAAAGATACATTTTAATAACCTGTATTTTACTTGTTAAGCATCATTATTTGTCCAGTAATCAGGATTTTGCTGCAATAGATCTTCAGCAGCAAAATCTAAGTCAAAACGATTTATGGCTTGAATCGGGTAAGCCGTGCTTCGTGCTTTTCTTTTCGCGACACTCAGGGAATAATTTGGAGAGCCGGGCGATTCCTCATCATAAATAATCAACATTGCATCCGTTTTTGCAACCAGAAATTCATTTTTCTGCCTCAGCTGAACCGGACTTTCATAGGGGCGTTTGCTTATATATCCCGTGTAATCTGCCCCCTCAAGAATCTGGGCATAAATTTCCTGCTGCCACTCCTTATAGTGCTCTTCTTGATTAAGAAAAGGCATCAAAACCGCAAGATTTACATTCAATTGATCGGAATCGCGTAATTCAAGACATGCCTGCCCAGCCCATAATTCAACCCCCGTCTGGCCGCTTATGACAAACCATTGTGCTCCGTCCTCAACGTATTCACGCATCTTTTTCTTTAACGCGTAACGAATGACTTGAATACCTGGATGATCCCTCGAAAAAATGCCAAGTTCATGAGCTTTGTATCCGGTAACTAAAATGGCCGATCCGTTTTCACGCATCATCCCGCCTCCAGTCAATTCATTTAAAGTATGCATCATTCACATCAACACCTAATTTGTCGAAAAGTTTCAAACTCATTGAAAATGCAGGTGATTTGTGACGATTTAAGGCACTATTTGCGCTTGCCCGGGTAATACTCATTTCCTTCATGAATTATTTCCAATCCGCTGGTCAAGACGATTTAAACGTTTCAAATATTCAACTTCTTTTTTTCTTACTGAATCTAAATCGTTTGGATGCCTTTGATAAAAATATTCAAGTGCTTGCTTTGTATAATAAAGCGCATGGGTATAGTCTTTAAACTGATGCTCAAGTAATTTCGCAGTTTCAATGCATAATGGCACTTGATCATCACCTGAATCACAGAGAGCAGATTTAAATAAATCTAACGAAGTCAAGTACTCCCCTTCTCGCTTATATAATTCCGCAAGCCGCCATTTGGCCTTACTTTGATAGGGTGATTTTTTTGGAATGAGTTCTTTCCATAGCTTCTGAGCATGTTCCCGATCGCCAATCTGTTCATCCCAACGAGCAATCTCATATTGTTCCTCGGGATCCGCTTCGACTCTGTTCAAGATTTTATTCGAGAGATGAATATACAAGCTGATCAAAGTAAGAACATCCTCTCGATTATGTTCCATAATCCCTTTCACTAAATCCGCATCCGGATGTTTCAGGAACTGAAAATAAAGAAACGGCGCCATTTTCCCTGGAACATCTGCTTTTCTGCCCATAGAAAGAATTTCATTTTCTACTGTTTGAAGACGTACGGATTCCAGTCTTTTTTTCCATAGTCTCCTTGAAGCATGAAGCAGATCGAAATGTCCGAATGAAGGGAGCTTCGGAACCTGATCACGAACAAATTGATGACGGGTCTTTACTCGTGGCCAGTCAAACGCCTTCCCGTTAAATGTGACTAAATTTTTCAATGAACGGCAGTCAGTCAGGAATGCATCATAGAACGCTGCTTCATGACCAGGACCAGGCAGGAGGTATTGACTCAATTCCAGTCCGTTACGTGTCAATCGTGCCATGCCGATTAAAAAGATCATTTGACCAGTGCCCGAGCCAAGACCAGTTGTTTCCGTGTCAAAAAAAAGCAGATCCTCTGCGTGCAACCCCTTTGCTGACAGAGGGTGCTTTTCACAAGCTGACTGCCAGGCATTCACCAATGGAAAAAGGTCACGTATTAAATATGGCCCTATTTTCAAATTGATCGGCAGCAGCTCTGAATGAACAAGGACGTATTGATCTTCAAAACGGCATAGTTCAGCACCGAGTTGTTTTGCAGCTTTTTGTATTTCTTGATCTGTCTCTGACTCGTGTTCGGCTGAGTTTAGATGTTGAGCTGCTTGCTGTCTAGAAGCAGCATTTTGATCATGCAGCTGTTTTCTGTATAATTGCAGTTTTTTCGTTAATGACACAATCATCGTTCCTTTAATAAACGGCGCAATGCCGTCTTCGCTGCCTTGCCCTCATTAACAAAGCCGATACAAGATGGGCAGCCGGATTCACAGCTGCAATTATTAATCATTTCACTCGCTTTATCAAGCAAAAGAGGCAGCTCCTGATACAATTTCTCGCTTAATCCGATTCCGCCGGGATACTTATCATACAAAAATACTGAAGGCTTCTCATTATGCGGTGCTTTTATTTTCGGTACCACAGAAAGATCCGACTGGTCACACATAACAAAAAGCGGCGCAGCATGGCGCAACAAGTGGCTCAGTCCGACAAGTGCCCCTTGAAAGACATCTTTTCCAAATACATCAAATAATGCCGGTTCGAAGCTGATCCAAGCCGCATTCGTATGCATTTCCAATTCCGGAAGATGAATCTTTCCCCATCCGATGTTTTCATAGGTTTCGAAGCGAATTTTCTTAAAAACCGTCGGTAATGCTCGTACAGACACGTCGCCATAACCTTTCTCGATTTTACCGCCATCGAAATCGGCATGTTTGTCTTCCTCAAGAACGTCAAGTTGAACAGCCAGATCTGAATCGGTGTAATAGTTGACATTGACTTTGCGTACGTATGCCTTCCGCTCCTCCAGATCCAGGTCATCAACGTGATATTGAATGCCCTGATGAATATAAATGGCATCCTCATACAACATTGTCATCGCTCCGAAGCGATCCATTTCCCCAATCACTTTTGCATGTCCACGATCGGTAATGTCCACTATGGCAAATGAATCCTGCGCGGCTGATCTCAGATTGACATTGTTTGCCGGAAAACCGTCGCTCATCCAATACCATTTTCCTCGTTGAAAGTGGAGCACATCCTCATCAGTAAGATACTCGCATAGCTCGTCCACATTTTCGCCGCCAAAAAGCTCTCCTCTTTGAAAGGGAAGCTCATATGCGGAGCATTTAATATGCTCCATCAGAATCATGATATTATCAGGATTAATGCGCACATCCTCAGGCTGCCGAGCGAAAAAATAATCTGCATGACCGGCCATATATTGATCGAGCGGATTGGATGATGCCACCATGATAATGACTGCATCCTCTTGTCTTCTTCCTGCTCTGCCCGCCTGCTGCCAAACACTTGCCATATTCCCAGGGTATCCGGTCAAAATACATACCTGAAGTTGCCCGATGTCCACGCCTAATTCAAGAGCATTCGTGCTGACCACGCCGATAATCTCACCGCTGCGAAGTCCCTTTTCTATCCTGCGCCGTTCGAGAGGAAGATAGCCGCCTCGATAGGCACAAATTGCAGCACGATCCTGACGTCCGCTGTTTATTTTTTGCAGCTGACTCACCAGAAGCTCAACTTTCAGCTTGCTTCTTGCAAAGACAATGGTTTGAATTTTATTTTTCAAAAAATTAGTGGCCAATCTCGTAACAGCATAACTTTCGTCTTCACGTACATTCAGCTGCTTATTTGTTACCGGCGGATTGTAAATCAGAAAATGTTTTCGTACACTCGGTGCGCCGTTACGATCAATTAAGAACATTTTTCGCCCCGTTAATGCATCGGCGTGTTCTCGCGGGTTGGCGATTGTCGCCGAAGTACAAATAAATTGCGGACTGCTGCCATAGTAACGGCAAATTCTCTTTAACCGCCGAATGACGTTCGCTACATGACTGCCGAATACGCCTCGATAAGTATGCAATTCATCGATAACAACGAATTGAAGATTCTCAAACAGTGAGACCCACTTCGTGTGATGAGGTAAAATGGAAGCATGGAGCATATCGGGATTAGTCATTACAATCTGACCTGCCTGACGAATTTTTTGACGTATGGATCCTGCAGTATCTCCGTCATATGTATGGCTCTTAATAGGGACACCAATTGTATTAATGAGTTCAGCCATCTCGTTTTTTTGATCTTGGGCAAGTGCTTTCGTCGGAAAAAAATAGAGTGCTCGTTTTTCAGGATGCTCAATCATGGTTTCAAGTACCGGAAGATTGTAGCAAAGTGTTTTCCCAGATGCAGTCGGAGTCACTAAAACCACATCTTTTCCATCCATAACCGCATGATAAGCATCTGCTTGATGCGTGTAGAGCGAACCAACACCGCGGTTAATAAGTGCCGTTTTTATTCGCTCGTCCAGCGTTTGCGGAAAAGGTGCGTAATGAGCCTCTTTCTTGGGAATAGTATGCCAGTGTACGACATTTGGATCGCTCTTCAGCTGGCTTAGAAGGTCGTCGATTGTTTTACGTCCAATCATTTATGCCACCTCAAATTCATCAGTCATCATATGGCAACATTCAGTTTCATTTGTTCATCATTATAGCATAACGAATGAATGTTCGCTATTCATTTAAAAATCATGGAGGGTTATCTATGTCAACACTCAATGAATGGATTCAAAACGATCATAAAATTGCCGTTTTAACCGGAGCAGGAATCAGTGTACCTTCGGGTATCCCTCCGTTTCGCGGCAAAAACGGCCTGTATCAAAATAAAGATGTAGAACGGTGCTTAACTTTGCAATACTTCCAGGCGCATCCCGATGAATTTTGGGCCTTCTACTGGTCATTGTTTGATGCTCCGTTATTACTCAACGCCAAGCCGAATTCCGTCCATCTTTGGCTGAAAAATCTTGAGCAGACATGTGAAGTCACAATTATTACGCAAAATATTGACGGTTTGCATGCGAAAGCAGCAAGCTCAAAGATTATTGAAGTCCATGGAGCATTCAATCGTTGCATTTGCCCGAAATGCGGGACACTTTATCCAACTCAATCGCTGCTGAATCAAAAAATTCCGCATTGTTCTGCCCTTTCTAAGGATGGCAAAACATGCGGAACTGTATTGAAGCCGGACATTGTACTGTTCGGCGAAGCCGTGCGTGACCTTCGTGCCGTGGAGCAGGCAGTCAATCATGCAGATCGTCTGCTGGTACTTGGAACCTCACTAGGAGTCGCTCCGATCAATTTTCTTCCGGAATACGCAGAAGAATTCGGTGTGCCGACACTTCTTATCAACGATCGACCCGCTCTGCACATGGATGCAATTGATCAGTTTTGTAAGGTTAATTTTGCGAATTTTGATGCAGATTCCACGATCATAGATTAATTACTGCTTTTCAGAAGGTTGACAAATTGGCTTACTTTTGTCCAATAAAATTCTGGATTTGCCGGGTAAGTGTCCGATTGCGACATTTCAAGCCATTGTACAGCTGCAGTATGAATGCCAGCTGCCTTTCCAGCTAAAGTATCTCCGTTCGCATCGCCAATATAGATGGATTTAGCGGGATCGGCTTCAAATTTAATCAGCGTCTGTTTGATTCCTTCAGGGTCCGGTTTCGGATTCATGACGTCATCACCTGTAATGACACTGTCAAATATGCCTTTAAATCCAAGCTTTTCTTCAGAAATTATATAGGAACGACGTGCCTTGCCTGTGATCAATCCGATCCTTATTCCCTTGTCTTTCAGAAGATGCAGCATATCAAAAATTTCGGCATTCTTTTTAACATAGTTTTCATGTTCTTTCTCATACAAATTAAAGTAAAGCTCAATCGCTTCTGCAGCAGCCGATTGGTTCTTGAGGTTTTTCTTAATCATTCCCTCTTCCGGCGGACCAAACATAGCTACAATTTCATGAGCGTCGTATGACTGTCCGTCATAGTTCTTAAACACCTTTTGCATCGCGTAAACCGTCAGCGGCAAGGTGTTTGCAAGCGTTCCGTCAAAATCAAAGAGCACGTTTCGCAGTTCCATTGTGTTCCTCCCCCAGCTTCCTAATCACTTAATACAACCATATACTAGTATCCTATTTATCTATTTAGTTTGTCAAAGACATTTGAGCCATTTTAACATTACTTTCATTATTTTACTTTTTTGCAATAAACTTCGTGATGATCAGTCAAAGCATCAAGTGCCGGACGATCAACGACAAAGCCAATCCCCGGTTCATTGGGAACCATGACCATACCTTGATCAATGGCAATCGCTGGGGTGACAATATCCTGCTTCCAGTAATGATGGGAAGCAAATAAATCTCCTGGCAGTGAAAAACCGTCCAATGAAGCGAGCGCTATATTATGCGCCTTAGCAATACCGAATTCAATCATTCCCCCGCACCAAACAGGAATCGAATGAGTCACACACAGGTTGAGAATGCGCACGGCCTGAGACCAGCCGCCGACACGTCCCATTTTAATGGTGACTACTTGTCCGCTTTGAAGTTGAATTGCATTGGCAGCATCCTGATAAGAACCGATGCTTTCATCCAGGCATATGGGTGTTTTAATTATCTTTTGAAGAATTGCATGATCCGTTAAATCATTATAAGCAAGCGGCTGTTCAAGCATCATTAAGTGAAATTGATCCAAATGACACAGATGATCTGCATCCGCAAGACTATAATCAGAATTTGCATCTGCCATTAAAGGGAGGTCGGGAAAATGATGTCGTATTTTCGTCAATAATTCAAAATCATTTTTACGTGAAATCTTTATTTTGTAGCGTTTGTAATGACCCGTTTTTTCAAGGGTTTCGATTTGATCAACTGCACGCTCCGGATCATTTGCAGCGATGACCGCGCCAGCTTCAACAGTCGACTTTGTTGAACCAAACAGTTTTCCTAGATACACACCTTGTTGTTTTGCGTACAGATCCCAAATTGCTTGGCTGAGTCCAGATTTAGCCATATGATTGCCGCGGACCCCTGCCCAAATTTGGTCCAATTTTTCAGGTTGAAGCGAACGATTAGCAAGTAGAATAGGAATCAAAAACTCTTTAAGCATAAGCCTGCATGTTTGAATGGTCTCTTCCGAATACCAGGGACTCGAAAAGGGATCCGCTTCACCATAACCGACACGCCCATCCGTATCCATCACTTCAATGATCAATGCCTCTCTGCGCGTCACTCGCTGAAGATGTGTCATAAACGGCGCATTCAAAGTGGATGAAATCACACGTACGGTAATGGAATGAAGGTTCATTTTCTTCCCCCTCTCTTAAAGTCCGATGTATGATTCTGCACAAAGATATGTACATATTGACTAAAAAGGAACGGCTGTTCTAGATGAACGGCATGACCGGCGTTTGGAACAACCTGCCATTCAGCATTCGGCATGCGATCATGCATCTCAGATGCGATCATACAAAATTTATTGTCAATGGATCCGGTAATCAATAAAATGGGAAAACGCAATGAAGACAAATGTCCCCACCACGAGGGCTGCGCTCCCGTGCCCATACCAATGAGGCTGTTCGAAAGTCCGATTGGTTGATTCGATAGTCTCTGAGCACGGAGTACAGCACGTTTTCGTTGTGAAAGCTTTCTTTGCGAATCAAACAGAGCAAGCTGTTCCCAACGACTGACGAATGCGGGAATGCCATGCTTACGGATGGAATCTGCCAATTCCTTATCATGCAAACGCCGCTCACGCCGTTCTACCTCCGTTTTCAGTCCCGGTGAAGAGCTTTCCAAAATTAAACTTGAGATACGTTCAGGGAAAAGACATGCGAAACTGAGTGCAAGTCGCCCGCCCATAGAATAACCGAGAACATGTACACGTTCAAATTCCAGCAGTTCAAGCAATGCATTCATGTCTTTGGCAGTCTCAGTAATTGAATATCGTTGCGCATCCTTAGGACAACCAGTTTGTCCGTGACCGATAATATCGACAAGAATCAGTTGATAATCCTTAAGCATCACATCTTCTAGGAAACGCCACGTCTCCACGCTTCCGGTAAAGCCATGCAGCAGAAGCAGCGGTACCCCGCTTCCCTTTAGTTCATAATGATACACTACACCACGAAGTTCAGCTTTCATAAGCTGTTTCTCGCCTTAATTGTTCATCTAGACACTTTTGCAGTGAGTGATGCTTCTCAACATTCTCAGCTCGTTTTGTCGGGATCTCAATAATGTTCAACCCTTCTGCGTCTTCAGATGCAGTCAGCAGCTGATCAAGCATTTCCCAATTGCTGATTTTCGTATAATGCGCACCGTATAACTGTGCAGCGTGTGAAAAATCCAACCCATGCGGGGTACCGAAGAGGGTTTCAAAGTGTGTTTTATCAGATGCCTGAGGAAGAAACGAGAAAATACCTCCGCCATCATTATTGATCAGAATGATCGTCAAGTTCGCGTGATATTGTTTGGCAGCCAGCAAACCGTTCATATCATGGAAAAAGCTGAGATCACCAATCACGAGAATTGCACGATGTTTGGCCAAAGCAACACCGACTGCAGTCGACACCACACCATCGATCCCGTTCGCGCCGCGATTGGCAAATATGTGGGCGGACTGCGGACGATTGAACAGAAAGCTGTCTAATTCTCTAATCGGCATGCTGTTTCCGACAAACAGATTTGCTTGCTCCGGAAGCCACTCAGCCAGTTTCAAGAAAATTTTCTCCTCACTCAGTGTCTGTTCGTCATGTATACTCAGGAGTACTGATTTCGTTTTATTATTAATTGTCTGCCAAAAGCCAAGCCATTTGCATTCGCCCTTTTTTTGGATTAGCGGACTCAAATCCTCACAAAAACGCTGTTCATTACAATAAATCATCTCTGTAGCCTTGCCCGACGGATCTCTCCACTCCATTCCACTGTCAATAACAAAATAAGTACAAACTTGACGTTCCATCCACAATTTGAGTGCCTTAGAGACCGGCGGAGCACCAAAACGAATAATTAGATCCGGTTTGAATACGGATGCAATCTGTTCATTGCGAAGAAAAGTGTCATAGGTCTCAATAACGGCATCCATAGAATGGGATCCTCGGCGCAGCTGAGAAAGCGGATCCGCAAGAATTGGAAAACCTGATCGTTCAGCGAATTCCGTGATCACGGGTAGTGACAGATCAGATCCCATATCTCCGCAGATAATTACGCCTTGTTTTGAATGATTAATACGTTCCGATAGATCCGCAAGCTGCAACGTGTCAAGCGCAAGCACTCCTCTTTTCACTGGTATTGCAGAACGAGCATTTATGTTCAGTTTTGACGTTTCACTCAGACTGCATGGGACGAGTGGCTCTCTGAGAGGGACATTTAGGTGTACTGGTCCTTTTGGGAGACCGTTCGCAATAGCGACGGCCCGACTCGTCAGAGCCTGGTTATAGGAAAGCAAGCCCAGATCAAGCTCAGAAAGTTCAAGTTGAAAATACTGTTTCACATGACTACCATACATTCCCTGCTGATCCACTGTTTGCGGTGCTGCAACATGCTGTAGCTCATATGGCCTGTCCGAAGTAATAACAAGCAGCGGCACATGTGAAAAATAAGCCTCAATGATTGCCGGGTAGTAATTTGCGGCTGCAGTTCCGGATGTGCAGATTAATACGACAGGATGTTTCGATGCTTTTGCTAATCCGAGTGCCAAAAAGCCTGCTGAACGTTCATCAATGTCCAGGTAGGTTCGAATCGCCGGATGCTCCTCAAAGAGAATAGCAAGAGGTGTTGATCGAGAACCCGGGCTGATTACAGCTGTATTTACATGCTGCCGTGATAATGTATGAACAAATGAAGAAAGATAGTGCGTCACTAACTCTTGATGATTCATAAGTGCCTCCTTGAAAGCGCATTGAGCATTGGACGAAACTTAATGGCTGTTTCTTTATATTCCTGGTCTGGTATTGAGTCCTTCAGCACACCGCATCCGGCGAATAAAACCGCTTCATCTTCATGAATCAGTGCTGAACGTATTCCGACATGAAATTCTCCGTTATTGCGCGCGTCGCACCAGCCGATTGGTGCGGCATAATAACCGCGATCAATTGGCTCATGCTTGCTGATCCAAGATAGGGCTTGTGCTCGTGGAAATCCGCCAAGCGCAGGTGTCGGATGCAAGCACTCAATGAAGTCAAAAAGTGAAGCCGATTCATTGCAGTACCCCTTAACCGGTGTATACAGGTGCTGAATATTCTTGTTCTTCATAAGTCTAGGCTGCTCCGGAATCGTCAGCTGTTCACATAGTTCATTGAGAGAGTGCCGGACCGTAGAGACGACATATTGATGTTCAAGACGGTTTTTACGATCATTCAGCAACCATTTCCCAAGGCTTGCATCTTCTTCATCTGTACTTCCACGTGCTGCAGATCCAGCAAGGCATGCAGAATAAATGGTTCTGCCCTGTTTCTTGATCAATCGTTCCGGAGTCGCTCCAACAAAAGCCGAAGAGCCTTTCTCAAGACAAAACACACAGGTTTGGTCTTGTTGCGTGCGCAAAGCATGAATCAATAATTCACTCGAAAGCTTGTGCTGGTATTTCAGCCTTCGGGAGCGCGCAAGTACGACCTTTTTTAATTCAGTCCCTCCCATGGTTCGAATCGCTTCTCCCACAAGATGATTCCAAGCTTTTATATCCTGATCGATTTGTTTAACCAGCGAGTTCAACACGTTAAGATCAGAGAAATCAGCATTTAGAAGACTGAATAACTCTTTTTCTTCATGCACAAGTTGCTGAGTTAATTGATCAGCATCATCATGGGACGTGCAGACAACCGACCGTGTCAGGTAGCAGCAGCCCTTTTGAATCGTTAGTAAAAATGCAGGCAGAAAGAAGTAGCCTGAGCCAAAAGGTTTCCAGTCCTCCGAAGGCTGCTTTTCAGCTTCGAAAGCAAATCCGCCCACCAAAAGAGGGCCAGTTGCCTCTGCTCCGCAGGAACCCAGGACATGCGCCCTTTTTAACAAATCATCGCAATTTTTTCGTATCATCTCGTAATTCTCGCGACGTTCTGTGGTGATTGAAGCAGCAATACCTGCTCCGATTAAGATCGTTCCGTCCGTCTGGTTCTCCCAAAAAAAGCGTTTCCCGCAAAATTGTTTTTCAGCGGCATGATAAAATCGGATGGGATCTATTGATTCAATTTCTTTTATTTCACTGACCACATGTTTCCCACCTAGTGTTTTAGCCATATCAATTGCAGAGCAAATTGCATGATATATATTCATCTGATTTGTTCGCGTCACTTTATCACCTGATGTCTGATCTCGTTACCAATGTGAACAATTTATGTCTTTTTTAAAGATAACCCTTCTCAATTATTCATGTCAATTTCAAAGTAATGGCACTTAACAAGAGGAACATGAGTAAAACTTGTCCGAGCTTAATATAATCCTAAGAACCGGCAACCTTCATTGAAAGGATTTCGATCATATGTTCCGTAAAAGACGCCATACGCCAAACCCAATCATCTATTGTGTTGTTTTCTATATTCTTATCAGCTTGCTTTTATATGCGCTCACCAAACGGACAATAAATGTCATGATGCTCTGGAACCTGTTCTTGTCACTTCTTCCGTTGTTCTTCGCAATCTGCATGTGTCTTGCCGATGATGTGCATGACTGGCTCCGAACATGGCTGCTAGGTTTGTTGTGGCTCATTTTCTTTCCCAATGCACCCTATCTGGTTACAGACTTCATTCATCTGCAACGCATTTCATTCTATGCTTCGGCACAACAAGCGATCATTTATTCAACTGATTTCTTATCCTGGCTAAGTCTTATTCAGATCGGTGCCGGTATTTTTACCGGCACATGTGCAGGTATGCTTTCACTATGGATCATCGATCATCGATTTCTAAGAAAATACGTATACCCGATTTCCAATTTTATAATGTTGTCCATTTTCATCTTAAGCGGATTTGCGATGTACATCGGGCGTTTTCTGCGTCTCAATTCCTGGGATGTCTTTTACCCGAAACGATTCGTCGCCTATCTATCCGGTCATTTCACCTCATTCTCAATCGGTTTTTCTTTACTTTCCGCATGCTATATCTTTATTGTTTACTGTTTCTTTACTCTTATTTTTAACGTAATCACTCATTTAGACTTTGATACAAACATAAAAAAGCAACGATGGTAAAAGAGATCCATCGTTGCTTGCCTATTCGCTCTCACCATTAATTTTAACGGTGCGGACAGTTCATCTCACCAATTTAACCGTAATGAACAACAACCCAGTTTTACACGTTTTGACGCAATATAACCAAACCACTACCGCAAGATTGATTGCAATTAGACAGAAAACTGGTCGCTGTACATCGAAAAATAGATTCCTTTCTTCTTCAATAATTCTTCATGACTCCCCTGTTCGGCAATCATCCCATCCTCAACAACAAGAATTATATCCGCATGACGAATGGTAGAAAGTCGATGCGCAATGATTACGCTTGTCCTTCCGTGCATCAGCCGCAACATGCCTTCTTGAATTTCATGTTCGGTTTGTGTGTCGACATGGCTCGTTGCTTCATCCATAATCAAAATCGCCGGATCAGAGAGCAAAGCACGAGCAATCGTAAGCAGCTGCTTCTGTCCTTCACTCAGATTTTCTCCATTGCCTTGAAGAATCGTATCATACCCATGTTCTGTCGCCATAATGAATGAATCCGCATGTGCCGCAATGGCGGCGTTTTTGATTTCTTCATCCGTTGCGTCAAGTCGTCCGTAACGCAAATTGTCTGTAAAACTGCCGTGAAAAAGATAGGTATCCTGAAGCACCATGCCAAATAAGCTTCTGTAATCCGCGCGTCGATAATCGGTGATCGGAACGCCGTCGACACGAATACTGCCGCCATTCGGCTCATAAAAGCGCGTCAGCAGGTTTACAAGCGTCGTCTTGCCTGCACCTGTTGGCCCAACCAGCGCAATGGTTTCACCGGCATGCGCATGAAATGAAACCTGCTTCACAATCATTCTGCTCGGATTGTAACCAAATGAGACATTATGAAAATCAATGTCACCCTTGCAGTTTTTGCTGCTTATTGGTCGAGCATTGATATGGTCCGGAACTTCCTCTTTTTGATCCATGATATCGAAAACACGTTCTGCACCGGCAATTGCAGATAACAATGTGTTGAAAATGCTGGCGACATCATTTAACGGCCTTGAAAATTGCCGCGAATACGTAAGAAAGCTCGCAATCATGCCAATGGTGATCATATTTTTAACAGCTAAAAAGCCGCCAACCGACGCGACCGCGGCAAAGCCAAGATTATTGATGACGTTCATAAGCGGCATTAAATACCCGGACCAAATTTGTGCGTGCATGCCGACATCGGTCAGTCGTTGATTCATTTGTGTAAAACGGTCGATCTCCTTCCGTTCATGGCTGAATGCTTTAATGACTGATAGTCCGGATATAGATTCCTCAATATGCCCGTTCAAAGTTCCCAATTCCTTCTGCTGCTCCACAAACAACTTAGAAGTGCGAACAGCAATTGTTTTTGTCAGGATAATAACAAGTGGGACCATAATCAGACTAGCAAGGGTTAATGACGGGCTGATCCAGATCATCATTACAAGTGAACCGACAATCATGATCACATCATTCATTAATTGCACCGTAGACTGAGAAATCGTTACATCAATATTTTCAATGTCATTGGTCAGCCTGCTCATGATTTCGCCATGATTATGCCGATCAAAAAATGAGATAGGAAGCTTCTGCAATTTTCCAAAAAGACTTTGTCGAAGTGCGACAACCATACGTTGCCCTGCCGAGGCCATGAGCCATCCCTGAATGAAAGTCAATATGCCATCAGACAAATAAAAGACAGCCAAAACAAGCAATAGCTTAATCAGCATTGAAAAATGAACAGAACCTGTGTGAACACCGATTTGATTAATAGCCACTCCGATAAAGTAGGGAATCAGCAAGGTGACAATTGAATCGAGAAGGACTAAACCAAACACGATACACAATGCACGCCTCTCCTGAGCAAAATAAATGCCTAAACGATGCAGCGTCTCTCGCATTTGCTTTGGTTTTTCAACTGGAGCAAACCGAGCCGGGCCTCTTTTTCTGCCGCCTCTTCCCGGAATTGCAGTATTCGCTCGACTCGCACCGGATTTTTTGTCATCCATGCTGGACTCCTCCTTCGCTCAGCTGAGTCGTGTAAACCTCTCGATAAAATGATGAACGTGATAATAAATCATCGTGTTTTCCAATGGCCTCAATGCGGCCTTCATTAAGAACCACGATTTGATCAGCGTCTTTTATTGAAGACACTTTTTGCGAGATAATAATACAGGTCAGGTTTCTTAATGACTGTCTTAATTGACTGCGAATTGTTTTATCCGTATGCGCATCGACAGCACTTGTTGCATCATCCAATATAAGAAGATCTGGTTTACGGACGAGTGCACGTGCAATAGAAATGCGCTGTTTCTGTCCGCCGGATAAATTAACGCCTCCCTGGCCAATCAATGATTCATAGCCGTGCGGGAATCGGCGAATAAAGCGATCTGCATCCGCAATCTTTGCGGCTTGATAGACCGATTCATTGCTCGCCTGATCGTCCCCCCAGCGAATATTTTCAATGACTGAACCGCTGAAAAGCAATGGCTGCTGAGGCACAATGGCTATTTTCTTCCGCAGTTCTTCTTCCGTATATTTTTTGATATCATGTCCGTTAAAAAGAATTTCCCCTTGATCGGGATCATAAAAGCGAAGAATCAATTGAGCAAGCGTCGACTTTCCTGATGCGATCGGGCCAATAATTCCGAGTGTTTCTCCTGGTTTGACCTGAAAATGAATATCTTTTAATACAGGTCCTTGATTTTTATGAAATGAGAAAGTTACATGTTGAAAATGAAGGGCTCCTCTATTTTCCTGGCCCAATTTCTGATTTGTATTTTTGGGAAACCGCTCATCCGACTTGTGATTCATAACATCGCCGATGCGTTCCGCTGAAGCTCTTGCACGCACAAGCATATTAAAGGCGTTGTTCACCATCATAATTGCGAACAGGAGCTGCATCATATAATTAGTAAAGGCAATGATTGAACCGACCTGCATTGTTCCATGATCCACACCGATTCCTCCAAACCATAGAATGGCTAGAATCCCCGTGTTTACAGTCAGATTGATCATGGGACTGAATACACTTCCTACCTTTGAAGCAGAAGAAGAAAGATGACCGAGTTTTTGATTATTTATTTGAAACCGTTTCTGTTCATAAGCAGAACGATTAAAAACTTTTATTACACGGATACCAGATAAGTAATCCTGCATTGATCGATTGACCCGGTCAAGCGCAAGTTGCACATTTCGAAAAAACGGATAACTGATCTTCATATTTAAAACAATCAGCAGTGCAATAATCGGTGCAATCCCAAGCAAAACCAGTGAGAGTTTTGCATTCAGATGAACAGCCATGATCAGACTGCCGATACCGACAAGAGGCGCTTTGACCATAATACGCATGAGACCATTGGCAAAAGTTTGAACCCGAGTTACATCGTTTGTAAGCCGAGTAATCAACGAAGCACCGCCAAATTGATCAATTCCGGATTGCGGCAGATTTTGGATTTTTATGTACAAATCTTGACGCAAATCTTGGGCAAATCGTTGGGATACAATACCCGAAAGTATGTTGCGCATACTCGCACAAACTGCTCCGATTGCTGTAATCAAAAGCATCAGAAGTCCGTATCGTTCAATCTGAGGCATGTCCATCTGTGCAATGCCTTGATCGACAATTTGCGCCATCAATGCCGGCTGCAGCAAATCTGCCAGAGCTTCGAGCGACAGAAATAAAATTGCAAATAAGAACCTGATTCTGTATCTTCTCCAGTAAATAGTCAGATAGCCCATGAAAAACCCTCTTTCTGTCTCAGCCAAAGGTGAATACTTTCAGTATAGCAGTAAAAAAACGTCCTTGTAATTAGGACGCCACTGAACATTGTACAATTCAATTATTGCTCTTCAATAGCCTGCAGAGGATAGCCAAGCAGCGCCATTTCCAGACAGTGGCGTCGCTCTGGTTCAAAGAAGTCATCACCTAGAATGTCTCGAATTTTTTCCAGACGATTGTATAAGGTCTGCCGGTGAATAAACAGTTTCTTCGCTGTCTCTCCTTTTGATCCCATACATTTAAAGTACATGGACAGCGTCTCTACTAAATTAAGATGATGCTTTTGATCATAATCAATGATTTGCCCGAGTTGATCGTGAATAAACTCATTCAGTATAGGCTCAGGAACAGCATTAAGCAGCTGATAAACGCCAAGATTTCCATAAAAATTACATTTTCCCATTGCAGGAACTGTTTGAGAAATCTCGATTACCTGATAGGCTTCTTTAAAGCTCATCCACACTTCCGATAATCGTGTTCGCGATTTTCCAATACCGACATGGAATTTCAAACTGGGCAGCGCTTGATTTATATATTTATCCAATCCGTTAATCAAACCTTGTATATTTTTATACAATCCTGCGAGTGACTCCGAGGTCACGCGTTCCTTAGCGCAAATGAAATAGACTTGATTATTTTTCATCATCAGCAGGTGATGCATTTGGTATCGTTTTAATAAGGATCGAGTGAGAACCAGAATATCTTGGTTGCGGGCTTCCATGCGCTCAGGTCCGTCCTCAATCACATTATGTTCAAATTCAATAATGCCGCCGACAAAGATATATTTTTCACCGTTTGGTGATGGAAGTCCCATTCTCATCTGTGCTTGGTCTTCATTTTCGATCCGTTTGCTGAGAATATCCTGAATAAGTTCATTCTGATTGCTCAATATTTTTTCTTCAAGAAATTGAGTACGCAGCAATACCGTCGCCACTGCTTTTGCAGTATAATCGATCAGCAGCTTCATATACTCAGTTGGATGTGCTTGATGAAGGAGCATACCGACGCAGGAGAACACTTGACCGAAGCAGACGACCGGCTGAATGAGTAAAAAACGTGTTTCGTCCATTTTCCAAATTTCCGTCTCCTGAATTCGGTCAAAATTTTTCTTTTTCTCATTGCAAAACGTGTTAATGGTATGGGCGGTTTCCTCCGATACAGTTGGGTAAAATTTATTGGATTCAATAGTCGATAAGTAGACAATTTGCCGATCAGAGTAACTCTGTAAAAGGCGCAGAATTGCGGGAATGTCCGTACTCTGCAAAATCAGCTGTTGCTGTTTTTGAGAAAATTGCTCCAAATTTTTCAACAGACCAAAGTGTTGGTTGATTAAAAACGAATGGATGTCCTGTGTGATTTCTTCAAAGCGAATCGGTTGACGAAACAGTATGAGTGGAAAATCATGATCATCGCATAGGGCAATGATCTTATCCGGTATTTCATCAATCGTCGTTCCAAACTCAATACAAAGTCCGGAGGTGCCGTGATCAATAATCTGACGCATATACTCCAATCCTGATTTTGCGGAACGTTTTAACCACAGACCGGTTGTAAGAATCAAGTCATGCTTACTGACATAAGGGGCAGCATGCGTAATTTCAAGTATATGTACCCAACGGACTTCTCGAAACAAGCCATGAGCACCTGCAATCAATGCCGCTCTTTGAAAAAGTGGGCGTTCAAGCACATCATTCACACAAAAAGGCATTTCATCCATTTGCCTCAGCCCTCCATATATGTTGTGTTATAGTTCATTTTAATGTCATAATATCTGACACAGACGCTAAATGTCAAGTTTTATACCAAAAGACTAGACAAAACGTATGATGAAATGACTCCTTATTGTTTGTAACATTCTAGGTAAGGAATAACACAGACTGTATGAACCGCCATGATTAGTTGAAAAATGGTTGTGGTGCTCAGATTACGGTGTCTGATTATTCAATCTTTTGAAAAGACATAATAACTGGGAGGAATTCATTCATGATTATCGGTATTCCGAAAGAATTGAAGAACAACGAACGTCGTGTCGCCATCACCCCTGCAGGTACGTACCATTTGGTTCAAGAAGGCAATGTTGTTTATGTTGAAACTCTGTCGGGTGCAGGTGCAGGATTCTCCGATCAACAGTATGAAGAAGCTGGCGCGGTTATTACATCTGCTGAAAAAGCATGGTCAGCTGAAATGGTGATCAAGGTAAAGGAACCGGAACCAGAAGAATATCATTTCTTCCATGAAGGATTGATTCTCTTTACCTATCTTCACCTCGCTCCTGCAGTCGGTGCTGAATTGACAAAAGCGCTTGTTGCAAACAAGGTTGTATCCATCGCTTATGAAACGGTTCAACGTGCAGATCGCGTATTGCCTCTCCTCCAGCCAATGAGTGAAGTTGCCGGAAGAATGGCCGTTCAAATCGGGGCTCAATATCTTGAAAAATTCAGCGACGAAGCCGGAAAAGGTATCTTGCTCGGCGGAGTACCAGGTGTCTCACGTGGCAAAGTAACCATTATCGGCGGTGGTATTGTTGGTACGAATGCTGCGAAAATTGCAGTTGGACTCGGAGCCGATGTCACAATTCTTGACATAAGTGCTGACAGATTACGTGACCTTGATGATATTTTCGGCAATTCACTGAATACAGTCATGTCGAATCCTTACAACATTGCTGAATCAGTTAAAGAGGCTGACCTTGTTGTCGGTGCCGTACTGATTCCCGGCGCAAAAGCTCCTAAACTAGTTACTGAAGAAATGGTTGCGAACATGAAGGAAAATTCTGTGATCGTAGACGTTGCTATCGATCAAGGCGGCGTTGTTGAAACATCCGATCACAGCACAACTCATGATGATCCAACGTATACGAAGCACGGTGTCATCCATTATGCGGTAGCAAACATGCCTGGTGCTGTTCCAAATACATCGACTCTTGCACTAACTAATGTTACAATTCCTTACGCTGCGAAAATCGCCAGCAAAGGCTATGCCAAAGCATGTCTCGAAGATGAAGCACTGCTCAAAGGATTGAACACTTTAGACGGCTTCGTAACATTTAAAGCAGTTGCCGATGCACATGGCTTGGAATACAAGTGTGCTAAGGAATTGCTTAAAGCAGCAGCTGAAGTCTGATTTTCAGAATTGTAATGGCATTGCTTAACCCTTAATTCATTTAGTAATTTTGCGGCTCTTATTATAAATCATTTACCTCTCTACTCAGAGAGGTACTTTTTTGCGTTCGCACATCGACCAATGTAAATCGTTCACAAACAAGAGGCATGTCTTTTCTAAATGATTGCCCCAGTGATGCAAGTTCTCGCGTGAAAAATTCCTGATGCACCGTCCACCAGTATTGATAAGTGCAATCCCCTTCCCCTTCTGCCTGAGCGTGCTCCTCAGACACTTCATCCATCGGAATAATTGCCACTTCATTGGTTCTTGTGATACAAACTGGCTCGTCATGACTATTAAGAATAATGTTGTATTCACCCTTCTGGGGTAATTTTTCATGTTCTAATTCATAGAACACATAAGCTGAACAGGTTGCCGTTTTTATGCCTCTTGCGACCAGATCAGCCAATTTGTCAGAGTCACTTCCGAATTTCCATGCTGTAACTGAATTTTCTTCTTTTTTATCTCGCAAAAAATGATTCCAATAGCTTTTGCAAATCTTATTCACTTCGTGCCGTCTCCTTTATAAACGCTTATTGATCTGCACCGATGGATGTCTTTCACACGCATCAATCGTAACCTCCGCGCCGATTGGCATTGTCATCATCGGATGTGTATGACAGCAGTCAAAATCAGCGATGATCGGCAATTTCTTACCATTTAAGACTTCCAAAAGCAGATCCATCGGACTCCGTCCTGAACCTTCATCATCAAATCGTTCATGTTTGCCAAGCAAAATACCGCCGATCCGTTCAAAGACGCCATTAACTTTAAGTAATGAAAAATTCTTCTCTACCTGTGACGCATTTTTCATCGAATCCTCAATGAGCAGGATATCGCCTTTTTCTACTTCAGGCATATAGGGACTTCCCCAAAATCCATTCATGGTATTTAGGTTACCGCCAATGAGCCGCCCGGAAGCCTTAGCACCATTAATCCCGATCCAACGATTTCTGTACTTTACCTTTTCCTTGGTCTTTACCTCCCAATTCACCGCTTCGTCAGTCCAATAGTCCGGAGAAGTGAGTTGGAGCGGATAATCATTTGTCTTTTCAGCTATTTGTTCAAAATACTTGTATGTTTGATCCACAAAAGGCGGAAATTCACCAAAAGAAGAGACTAGAGCCGGCCCATATAAAACAGAACAGCCCGTTTGCGCGTAGATGGCAAGAAGAATAGCGGTCGTATCGGAATAGCCTATCATTATTTTTGGATTTCTTTTAAATGCTTGATAATCGATATAGGGCAGCAAAGAATTTGAATTTGTTCCACCAATAGTTGACATAATCATTTTTATGTTTTCATCATGAATTAGTGCATTCAATTCTTCTGCTCGCTCAAGAATCGTACCGGAGCGATAAAAATCTTGCTTTCCCGTTAAGCATCCTTCAACAATTTGAAATCCCTTTGATTCAAGGAACCGTTTTGCACGTGCAAAACGCAAAGGCGAAGTTGCCGTTATTGGGGATGATGGTGAAAAAATGCCTATTTTGTCTCCTTTTTCTAAAGTTAACATAAATCAGCCTCCATTCAACTGCACTTTAAAAGAAGTTAATAAAAAACCGGCAAAGTTTTTGCCGGAAGTCCTGTCAACGATTAATTGCCTTAAACCATTACATTGTCAATGAGAACTGTGATTCGTACAAGCGACGATAAACACCGTCTTGACTGATCAGTTGATCATGAGTGCCTTGCTCAGTAATTCCGTCACTAGTAACGACAATAATTCGATCTGCATTTTTGATTGTTGCCAGACGGTGAGCAATAATCAGCGTTGTGCGTCCTTTGGACAATAATTCAAGCGACTGCTGAATTGCGACCTCTGTCTCAGTATCCAACGCGGAAGTCGCTTCGTCAAGAATTAAAATTGACGGATCCTTAAGGAACATACGTGCGATCGAAAGGCGTTGTTTTTGGCCGCCGGATAATTTGACACCTCGTTCACCAATAACCGTGTCTAAACCGTTGGGCATATTCGCCACTGTATCTTCTAATTGCGCGAGCCGGATTACACGCCAAATATCATCATCGGTTGCATCTAGTTTCCCGTACGCTACATTTTCACGTAGCGTTCCAGAAAAAAGGAAGACATCTTGTTGTACTAAACCGATGTGATGGCGCAATGAGGAAAGTTTAAAGTCATGAATATCAATACCGTCAATCATAATCCTGCCTTCGGTCACATCGTAAAATCGAGGAAGCAGACTGCACAGAGTCGTCTTGCCAGCACCTGTCGGACCGACAAATGCAACTGTTTCTCCGGCATGAATGTGCAAATCAATGTGATTCAGCACCTGTTTCTTTCCTTCGTACCCAAAGCTGACATCGCAGTAGTCAATCCCGCCTTTCACGGAATCCACTTCAAGTGCACCCTCTTTATCTACGATTTCCGGTGCAAGACTTTTTAGGTTCATAAATCGTTTGAAACCGGCAATCCCTTTAGGATACAGTTCAATAATCGCATTAAATTTTTCAATCGGCTGAACAAAAATATTGGAAAGCAACAAAAAGGCAACAAATTGTCCGCTGCTTAATTCACCGTGAATGACAAACCAGGAGCCACTGATTAATGTAAATAGAGTGATCAGCCTCATGAAAAAGTAGTTGGTTGTCACACTTGTAGCCATAATCTTATAGGAAAATAGTTTCGCTCTCTGATATAATTTATTATTTTCTCGGAACTGTTTTCGTTCGTAGTTTTCATTCGAAAATGCTTGTACCACACGAATTCCGCCAACCGCATTCTCAACATTGGCGTTAAATACGGCAATATCCTGATAAATTTGGTCAGTTGCTCGAGTCATTTTCATGTTGAACACAATGATAAACGTTCCAAGAATCGGGACAAGAATAAACGTGATGCACGCCAATTTCCAATTAATCGTCAGCATTAAGAAAAATGCTCCGAACAAAGACATCAAGGCAATAAATATATCTTCCGGTCCGTGATGCGCGGTCTCGCCAATATCAAAAAGATCGGTAGTGAGACGCGACATCATATGTCCTGTTTTGTTATTATCGAAAAAATGAAACGATTGCCTTTGAATATGTTCGAACAGTTCCTGGCGAATATCCGTTTCAATCTTGATTCCCAGCATATGCCCCCAATAGGTCACAACATAATGAGTGACTGTATTAATCACATAAAAAAGGAGCAGACCAGCTGAAGCAAGCATAATAATAGACCAATCCTTTCCAGGTAGCAGTCGATCGATGACTTGATTAACTGCTACAGGGAAAACAAGTTCGAGCAAGGCAAGCAGTACTGCACAGAAAAAGTCGAGGAAAAATAGTTTTTTATAGGGTTTATAATAAGCGAAAAATGAGCGGATCACATGCTCGCCTCACTTTCGTTTGATTTATAGTTCATTCAGCCAAAGATCACGGCTGGCATCAGAAGGCATTCGCCAGTCACCTCTCGGCGACAAGCTGACTGTCCCGACTTTTGGCCCATCCGGAATTGCCGAACGTTTGAACTGCATTGAGAAAAAGCGTCGAATAAAAACAGTCAGCCATTTTCGAATGGTCGCATCATCATAAGAGCCTGCAAATGCTGATTTTGCCAAAAAGAGTATTTTTGCTGGAGTAAATGCACTGCGAACAAAATAGTATAGGAAAAAATCATGTAATTCATAAGGACCTACAATATCTTCGGTTTTCTGTGCAATTTTCCCTTCACCGTCTTTCGGCAGCAATTCAGGGGTCACCGGAGTATCAAGAACGTCAAGAAGAATAGTACTGATCTCTTTGCTTGTCTCTTCTTCGGCAACATAACGGACAAGATAACGGACAAGGGTTTTCGGAACAGAACAATTGACAGCGTACATCGACATATGATCGCCATTATAGGTACTCCAACCAAGCGCGAGCTCAGACAAATCACCGGTTCCAATAACAAGCCCGCCTTCTTTATTGGCAATGTCCATCAAGATCTGCGTACGTTCACGTGCTTGAACATTTTCATAAGTTACATCATGAATTGCCGGATCATGCCCGATATCTTTAAAGTGCTGCAGGCACGCCGCTACAATATTAACTTCTCGAAAATCAGTTTCAAGTTTCTTGCACAGAGATACGGCATTTTGATACGTGCGATCAGTCGTACCGAAACCAGGAAGCGTTACAGTGATGATATCTTTCCGATCGTAATTAAGTAGGTCATAAGTCTTTGCAATAACGAGCAATGCCAAGGTGGAATCAAGTCCACCGGAAATACCGATGACCGCTTTTTTTAATCCAGTATGTTCCATTCGTTTGGCTAGTGCTGCAGCCTGAATATTGAAAATTTCGCTACAACGTTGTTCTCTTTGCTTTGCATCAGAAGGAACAAACGGATGTTTGTCAATTGCTCGATCAAAGATTCCAAATTCCGTGTTTTTAAAGGAGAAAGGAATTTTTCTCGCCTTCCAAGGAACCGTTGATGATGCTTCTCTAAAGCTAATGTTTTTGATTCGTTGCAGATTCAGCCGATCAATGTCAACAATTGATGTAACGACTTGGTTCTCCCTTTGAAAACGTTTATTCTTAGTCAGCATATTTCCGTTTTCAGCAATTAATAGTTCTCCTCCAAAAACAACATCGGTGGATGATTCACCCGTACCTGCACCGGCGTATATGTAAGAAGCCATGCATTTTGCACTTTGCGCGGCAACAAGCGCTTTTCTGTAGTCAGCTTTGCTGACCACTTCATTTGATGCGGACAGATTTCCGATCAACTGCGCGCCAGCAAGGCTCAAATAACTGCTTGGTGGCACAACGCTCCACAAATCCTCGCAAATTTCAAATCCAATTTGAAACGGCCCGCTTTGGAAGAGAAGATCAATGCCAAATGGTATTGATTTTTGAAAAGATAAATCAACCGTATGACCGATAATTTCTCTTCCTGATGAGAACCAGCGTCTTTCGTAGAACTCTTCATAATTCGGTATGTAACTCTTAGGAACAATGCCCAGCACGTTTCCATCAAATAAAATATACGCACAATTATAGACCACTGTCTCTGCATAGAGTGGGGCACCAACAGCAATCAGTATATCTTTTCCGGCACTGTAGGCACATAATTCCTTTACGCCCAAAGCTGCTTGATCAAGTAATTGTTTCTGCAGGAACAAATCGGCACATGTGTAGGATGTTACGCACAATTCCGGAAAAACAACGAGTTTTGCATGTTCTCCAACAGCTTGATCAACACATTTTTTAATGTTTCTTACATTCGAATCAACATTCGCGACTTGAGTTACCGGACAAGCAGCAGCCAAGCGGATAAAATTCATTGAATTCAATACTTAAACCTCCGATCAGGCAGACTTAAAAATGCCTACGATATACATTATCCCTAAAACCGGAACCAACAATGCACCGTTAAACAAAAAGCCTCCCAGTTCCGGAGAGGCATAAGCAACAGCATCATTGTTTTATTAACTTACAATCTTGCACTGCATAAATCAAATTAACTTTATTCTAATGCCGCTTCAAAAAAATGTCAATGTATGGATATTAACGTCAACCAACTGATTGAGCAATTTCAACTAAATAATCAGCAATCCGTTGACCAATATTTTGTATCGCAGCCAAGGCAGACTGGCGGTTTTCAAAATCACTTGTCAGTACACTCACGGCAACGGAATGTCCGCCGCAAACAAAAAAGGCGGCATCATGATCAATTTCGTTCATTTCACCGGTTTTATTGTAAACCGTCACCGGCTGATCTTTTTCATTAAACAGTCCTGGCAGCTTGTCTCTAAATTGTTGGTGAAGCATCCATGATTTTGCCTCATCTGGCAACGGATCATGCTCGGAAAATATTCGTCTAATCATCCAATTCGCATCATGAGCACTTATCCAGTTGGTGCGCCCTTCCTGCTGCGCACGTTCGTCCATCATCCTTCGCTCAATTCTTGTCTCTGCCAGACCCTGTTCTTCCACCCATGACTGAATGTTGTCGATACCTAAGAAATCCATAAGCACATTCGTCGCAGTGTTATCCGATACATTAATCATCAAAGCGAGCAAGTCTTTGATCGTCCAATCGCGACGAGATAAGACCTGTAGAACACCGGACCCACTGACGATTTGCTTTTCATCCAAATGAATCATTTTTTCAAGAATAGTGGATCTGATCGTTAATTGTTCATATGTATACAGTAAAATCGGAAGCTTAATCAAGCTTGCAGCCACCATTGGAATATTTGCTTGATAAGATAAGAAAAAGCCATCTGATCCCGCTGCTTCAATCTCAATTTTCTCACCAAGAGGAAGTACGATTGCCTTAATATCATTGTACAATTTCTTATTTAAATCAACCAATCTTCTCACCTCGTTCATCATCTATATCTTAATTTAAAACTGAACCCGATTCATTCCTTCCAGTAACGACGAATCGTGCACAATTCTTCTTCATACTTTGATTCTTTAAGTTCTGTAATACTGATAATTGCACCAGGCGTTGGAGAGTGGATCATTTTACCGTTTCCAACATAAATGCCGACATGGTGGACATAACCCTTCCCTCTCTCATAAGCAAAAAAAAGCAAGTCTCCCGGTAGCGCATTCTCAAATGAAACAGCCTTGCCTAGAATCGATTGATCATCTGCATCCCGTGGAATTAAATAACCGCCTGCATAAAACATCGAATAACTGAATCCGGAACAATCATAACCATATGCACTCATTCCGGACCATAGGTAAGGAAGGTTCAAAAATCGTTCAGCATTTCTTACTATTTCAGAGCCGGAAAGAAGATGCTGCTGTTCAGGAAGAAGAACATCCTTTTTGTGGATAAAGCCTGGGCCGATAGGGCTGTCTACCATAAGATCGATGTCCCCTGTTTCGAGAACAGGCAAAAATGTTCCGAAACTTAAATCAAACACCGGTTCTTTTTGAGTCGTAAAGAATGTTGCCATTTTACTCTGAACCATGACCAACGCGCAATTTGTACTCATGTCAGTTTCAATAGAATGACGGATCGGCATCCAACCCGGATATCCACGTTTATCTTTAGTCGACGGTTGGCTGGGAACGTGAACTTTTGCCCATGCCCCCTTTATTTCGTCAATAATTAGTTCATTACCGAACAGTACTTGAGTTTGGAGCCTTTTTTCCTTGCACAATGCAATGGTTTCATCACGCGTCATTGACCGTAACCATGCAGCCATGTCAGGTCGGTCATTAACAACGGCCGCATCAATAGTCCGAACTGATTCCGGATTTGTCCAGATCGTCGCCACTGGAACAGATACTCTCCTTCTTTTCAATTGAATCTTCTCCCTCAATTGATTTGAACCCGTTGGATACCTAATCCAGGTGTATCAGGCAGTGAGATGCAACTATAGTTGTAAATGGCACCGCCAATGACCGGATTGGATGCAAACATGAGTGGTGTATCAAGATCACAGCGCGTCACATTTGCTTTTGCAGCAGCAAAGTGACAAGCTGCCGTAACCGCAACATTTGACTCAACCATACAGCCGACCATGCATTCAACGCCATACGCTTCCGCAAGGTTATTGATTTTCTCAGCACCATAAATGCCGCCTGCCTTCATCAATTTAATATTCACAATGTCGCATCCATGCATTGCCAGAAGCCTCGCTGCGTCCGCAGGACTAAAAATGCTTTCGTCAGCCATAATTAATGTGTCTACATGTTCCGTAACATATCTCATTCCTTCAAAATCCCATGCAGGTACAGGCTGTTCAATTAACTCAATATTTAAATCCATATCCTCCATTTTATGAATAATGGCAACGGCAGATTTGGCGTTCCACCCCTGGTTCGCATCGAGTCTTAATTTTATATGAGAACCTACAGCCCGTCTGAGACCTTGAACGCGTTCAAGATCTTCTTTTACTGTCGAATTGCCTACTTTTATTTTCAGTGTTGTAAATCCTTTTTTAACGTAGCCAATTGCATCTTGAATCATTTCATCTACAGGATTAACACTTACAGTGAAATCCGTTTCAAGTTTATTGTCATTGCCTCCGAGCAGCTGATAAAGCGGAAGCCCTGATCTTTTTGCCAAGCAATCATACACAGCAATATCGATAGCCGCTTTTGCACTTGAATTATGCAAAATCGCTTGATCTACCGCATGATTAATCCGTTCTTTTTGTTCAATTTCAAGTCCGATAATTTTCGGACGAATAACTTCCATTACAGCGTATTCAATACTTGCAAGACTTTCACCGGTAATCACATGTGTCGGAGGAGCCTCACCAATTCCTGTTGTTCCATCATCACAGGTGATAAACACGACTGTACTTTCAGCTGTATTCACCGTTCGAAGTGCGGTTTTAAATGGTTTGACCAGTGGTATCGCCAGTCTTTTTGTTTGTACATCAACGATTTTCATCCTATTCGCCCTTTCAGGATTTCATTAAGTCAAAAATCGGTTACATCACGCCCGGCTGAATCCACAGCTGTTTCCGATCGGCATCGAGCATGGCGTCAACGCCGAGTGGAACGGAAAAATTCGGAGCACAATGTCCAATGAAAAAGCCGCTGACCACAGGCTTTCCCAGAGATCCTAAATAAGTCCGGATAACTTCTTGGTATGTGAGCGTATCCTTTTTATCGTCCGGTAGATTTTGGTGAATATCGCCGATGATAAATCCGGCTGCTTGATCTAATTTTCCTGTTAGTCTCAATTGATTAAGCATACTGTCAATCCGATAGGGTGCTTCTCCGATATCTTCAATTAAGACCAGTTTATTTTTCATGTTAATCTCAAATGGTGTACCAATTGAGCTGACTAAAAGTGATAAATTGCCACCGACTAGCTTTCCTTCAGCAGTACCGCCATGTAACGTGGAGAGCGGAGACAAATGTTCATCATAGCGCAATGACATGGGTTGAAATAGCTGGGAAAACAACTGTTTTGAGAGCAGCGGAACATCGGGAGCACTGAGATCCGAAGCAAGCATAGGTCCGTGAAAGGTTATCAAATCGGTTTGCTGCCTAATTGCCGTATGTAAATAAGTAATATCGCTATATCCCCAGAAAACTTTCGGATGCTTTCGGATCAAGTCAAAATCAATTCGATCTGCGAATCGTGCAGTACCATAACCGCCTCTTGAACAAATAATCGCACGTACCGTATCATCAGCAAACATCTCATGGAAATCAGCCAACCGTTCTTCATCGGATCCAGCCAAATAACCGTATTTCTTATCTATATTTTTGCCCAAACGAACCCGGAAACCAAGCTGTTTTAACCATTCACATCCCTTCTCAAGTCGCTGCATGTCCGGGGAACCGGCAGGGCTGATCACACCTATTGTATCTCCCTCATATAATCGCCTTGGAATAATCATTGACGTTTCTCCTTTCATGCCCAAACACCACAAAATCCAGTTCAAAATCATTTTGAACTGGATTTTTTCGAGGACGATATAGACAAAGCCTATAGGCTTCTTTTTTGCGTTTGTTTTCCTTGAGCGCATCACTAAAAGCCGCCATTAACGCTTTTTGGCAAGAACCAATATATCTTTGCTGAATATCAAGAACAATTAGAAGATTATTTATCAGTACTCCCAATAAAACAGAGCAAACACATTGCATAGTCAACTGAATCGTCACAAAATAATCAACACTTCTGCCATTTGCTTCACACACCACAATACCCCAAAAAAATGAGTTGAATTGTAAAGCGATCTGATTGATCCGTGTCGGCTTTTCATTGAAAAATAAATAATTCGAATTGTTATAATGAGTCATTACCTTAGTGTCCTTCCTCAGCCACAATCAAGTACCACAAAAGACTAACGGCAGGAATACCGCAGATGACTAAAATCATGAAAATTTATAGGAACAAAATAAGTATATTAGGACTCATTTACTTTGTCAATATTTTAAAAATTGTGCTAAGAACCGACGATGGGATGAATTGGGAAAGTACTTATTAATGAGAACAAAAGTGATCTTTGATCATAATAATTGAGTCGCCAATTTGTCATGTATGAATTACATGCTTAGAGGAAAACTAACAAGAAAAATGCTTAATGATGTAGTGTACATCCACCATCAATCCTAATGTTTAGATTGGAGTTTAAAAATGGTAAGAAGAAAGAGAGCAATTTTAGACTGCTTCGGATCCGCAAGTTTGTCCCATCATCGTCCGGCGGTGGTCGCTTGGTGGTCAGCAGCATTTCCAGGTTTTGGTCATATGCTTTTGGATATGCATATTAAAGGGAATGTCTTATTTCTTTTTGAGATCATTATCAACTTCAATTCAAAATTAAACTTAGCAATGGTTTATTCCTTCGTAGGTGATTACGAACATGCAACAAATGTTCTCAATACGCAATGGGTACTCATCTACATTCCTTTTTATTTTTATTGTATTTGGGACAGCTATCGTACGGCTACAAAATTGAATCTCTTATATACATTAGTTAAAAACCAGCCAGTAGAAATGGACGTGCTTGATTTACGTTCAATAGAAACTTGTTTTTTAGATAAGCGTCTGCCCTGGGCAGCTTCTATTTGGTCACTTTTACTTCCCGGATTGGGACAACTTTATACACGTCGTCTTATTCCCGCAATTTCACTTTTGGCGTGGTCGGTGGCTATTTATGTTAATTGCCATGAACTTCAGAGCATTCAACTGTTCATTATTGACCATGCAGAATTCAACGAGTCGATTCAGTTACTTGATGCTGAATGGTTTCTTTTTATTCCTTCGCTTATTTGGGGCAGTGCTTACGACGCATATTCGAAAACAAGTGAAAGTAATCGCCTTTTCGAGGAAGAACTCAGCACCTATTTACGTCGAGAGTGGGGAGCAAATCGATCACGACTGAATATCTGAGAAAGGGGGCAAAGATCAATGAGCAACATCATCTGCCTATTTCATCCATCACTTTCAGTTGAACTATTATTGACCGAACTTCAAAGAAATAAAATTAAAAAAAGCGATATTTCCTGCTTTGTTTTGAAAGCGCCAACTCAATCAAAACCAAAATCAGGTTATAAAGATCCTACTGAAACAACAAGTTTGGCAGATTTGGGATTTATTTTCGCAACTATTTTCGGAGTCATTGGCGCAAGTGTAGGTTTTCTACTGCCGCTTGGTCCGATCATCTGGGGAATTGCCTCAAGCGTCTTCGGTTTTTTACTCGGTTTTATTATTGATTGCTGTTATACAAAAGTATTGAAACAAAAGCCGCATACCTACATACTCGTTTCGATTGACTGCACCAGCGAGAAGGAATCTTTAATAAAAAAAATAGCGGAAACCCATCAAGTCATTGGGCTTACCGTTATTGAATCATGAGTTGATTTTTCATCTTTTTCTATTTTTTCGCGGCAATTTTTACAATATCCGTAAATTTCAAATTTATGTCCGGTCACTTGAAATTCGGGATCAATTTGTGACAAGTCCTGCATTGGGCACACATCAATGGTTCTCGTTTTACCGCAACGAAGACAAATAAGATGGTGATGATGATGCTCCTTACAATGGAACTGATACATTTTTTCACCGTCAAGCTCCGTTTCTTCAAGAATCATTAAATCTTGAAACAGCGATAAATTACGATAAATTGTATCGAAGCTGATCCCCGGATAATCATCTTTTAACGCAATCTGAATGTCCTTTGCTGAAAGATATCCACCTTTGCGATCAAATAAATCCAATATATCCTCTCGTTTATCTGTATGTTTGTACCCTTTGTTTTTTAATAAAACCATGGCTTCTCGTTTATTCAATGAGAATCACCTCTTTTGTAGCAAATCATTCTTGATCCTTTACAACACAGCATACCATTTTTCACTAAAAAAGCATAATATTCGTTTCCCACGAAAAAAGAGCTTCCCACTTGGAGAAACTCCCTATCCATTTCTTCACCAAAAAAATCCAATTGCCAAAATAGCTGCGATTGATGCTAGTGCGATTGGATATCCCCATCCTCCGCTTCCCCAGAGGAACAAACCAGGACTGTTTGATAAAACACTTCCAGCAGGTTGCAAATATGCAGTCCGTTCGTCAACACGTGTCAGCATGCCTCGATGGACTGAGCCATCATGGCAACGGATTTCAACCGGCTGATTCACTAGACCACAGCACTGAGAATAAATCGATTGATTGGGCACTTTCATTCCCTCCCATTCACTGGTTATTCTCTAATACTGTATGTCTAAGAAGCGCTTGGAGCGGCGGCATTCATCATCATTCCCCCGCCCGTTCTCACCTATTTCTTGATGTACCGGTGCCTCGTATGGTCAATCGTCTGTGCAAGCAGATTCATGACGTGTTCGTCTTCCTCGGAGTAAAAAATGACTTTTCCCTCGCGACGTGATTTAACCAGATGCAGTTGTTTTAAAAAACTAAGCTGATGAGAAACAGTTGATTGCTGCAGAGCTAAAAGATCGGAAATCTCCGAAACAGAACACTCGCGCTGCGAAAGCAAATAGAGAATCCGAACACGCGTCGGTTCAGACACTGCTTTAAAAATTTGGGCCACTGTAGCCAATGTTTTATTATCTAAATCAACCGGTGTTTTATCACTCATCATGATCATCCTAATCGAAACATTTCATGTGACTACCTTAGCAGATTCTGAACAGATCTGTCTATTGATCCATTTCATTGCACAATCATGGCTTACTTTTTCTTCTTTTTTGACCATTGTTCAATGTCCCAAACCCTTGTGATCCATTTTTCATAGAACGAAGGTTCATGGCTTACTACTAAAACAGTGCCGTCATAAACCTCAAGCGCCTTACTCAATGCTTCCTTTGCGAATACATCAAGGTGGTTTGTCGGTTCATCAAAAATCAGGACATTGCTTTTCTGCAGCATCAGTCTTCCAATTCGGACCTTTGTTTCCTCACCGCCGCTCAATGTATCCATCGGTTGCCGCATATGTTCGGCAAATACTCCGCATTGAGCCAGATGCTGACGCAGAACTTTTTCAGGAGTCTCCGGAAATTGTTCCATCATCCATTCCAGTGGCGTTAAATGAGGCGGCGCCGAGAGTTGTGAAAAGTAGCCGGGCATCACACGCTCCCCTTGTTCGGCACATCCTGATATCGGCTTCAACTCGCCAAGCAGCGTTCGGAGAAGCGTGGTCTTTCCAATGCCATTATGTCCGATAATAGCAATCTTCTCGCCGCGCATAATTTTTTCATTAACGCGTGGAAATAAGGGGCGATCATAGCCGACATCAAGATTCTCCGCTGCGAAAATCATTCGTACCGGCTGACGATCCACTTTAAAATGGAAATGCGGCTTTCGCAACTGTGAAGGTGGATCAAGTCGCTCAATTTTGTCTAACTGTTTTTCCCTGCTCTTCGCTTGCTTTGCCGTAGCCGTACGCACCTTGTTTTTCTGAATATAGGTTTCCAGTTTTTTAATTTCTCGTTGTTGCTGACGGAACGCAATCTCTTGCTGTTCCTGCCGCGCTTCATGCTGCTTAAGATAGGATTGATAATTGCCAACATAACGAATCAATTGCTGGTTTTCCAAGTGATAGACATATTGGGCAATTTGATTCAGAAATTGCGTGTCGTGGGAAATCACAATGAAAGCATGTGAATAGGCGTTGAGATAATTTGTCAGCCAATTAATATGAACAACATCGAGATAGTTCGTCGGTTCGTCAAGCAGCAGTACATCCGGGTTTTCAAGCAGTAACTTTGCAAGACACAATTTGGTCAACTGACCTCCGCTCAATTGTGTTACGTCTTTTTCAAGTCCGATTGCCGATAATCCTAACCCATCAGCCATCTCATGAATCTTTGCGTCGATAGTGTAAAAATCGTTTGCCAGTAAAAGCTCCTGTAGCTGGCCGTATTCGTCAATATAGGAAGGATCCGCATTAGGTTCCTGCATTTTGACAGCAAGTTCATTCATCGTGCGTTCTGCGTCAAACAGTTCTTTAAACGCATCTTGCAGGCTTTCATAAATGCTCTTTCCTTTGCCAAAATTTAGATGTTGCTCAATAACACCGATTTTTAAGTCCTTCCTCTTGCTGATGCCTCCATTATCCGGCAATAATTCACCAAGCAGCAATTTAAGAAAGGTAGATTTTCCGGCACCATTATGACCGACCAGTGCGATATGTTCGCCCTCCATCAGCCTGAAATTCATATCTTGATAAATCAATTTGTCTCCATAAGAAAAAGCGACATCCTTCGCTTCAATAAGTAACATAAGTTCACTCCTCTGATTTGCGGCCGATCAAGAAGCGAGCAGATAGACAGGATATTTTTCGATCCGCATAAAAAGGAGCGAAGCATTGACGCTTCGCCCCTTTTAGTTCGACTTTCAACCGTCAGAAACAGAAACATCCCTTATCTATTGTCACAACCAATTGGCCTTTTTAACATTCGATGAGCACAGACCTCACCCGTATCAAGCCAATTTAAGTTGCAGACAATCAGATAAAATCATTGATATTTCCACTCCCCTTGTAAATACTTTTTCATTTTATACCTAATTTTGATGAAAAGCAATTCGTCACTGACGCAAAACAAGTTCAATCTCATGTTCAATGGGAATACCCTCTTCGTTTGCAGCAGGAATTGACGGCTTCAATATTCTTGCTTTAGACACCGCACCCAGATGAAGTGATGACAGTGTGAATCCCATCTTTTGATAAAAAAACAACGCATGTATATTATCGTTCGTTGTTGTCACCCTAAGCGAACATTCGTTTTTGGTTAACTGCACCATCTCATTGATCAGCGCTGAACCAATACCTTGATTCTCAATAAAACTGTTCAAAGAGATGATTTCTATTCCTTTCGCATCTTGTCTGTATGTCAGCATACCTGCGACTTGGTCGTTGGCAAAAGCCAATAGGCCCGGCAATGTCAGCATATCAATTAATTCACCGTGAATGGCCATCGCGGGCCCATTCCAATATTTTGCGAGAAGATTTTTAACTTCTGTTCTGTCCTTTTTTTCAATCTTTCTTATTTGAATGTACAAGTCTTCATCTCCTTGACTTTCCAATAGTACTGACTCAAAAAAATTGATCATGTGCCCATTTTAAGGCATTTGCCTACCCATTTTCACGGTATCTGCATAGTTTAGATATAGGCCATTGTTTTACTATACTTTGCGCGGAATTACTTTGCCGGCAAGGAATTGATTATAGGAGGAACGAACATGTCATATCCAAGCTATTGGGAAAATCTGGTCAATCAACCTGTAGAAATACAGTGCAATGACGGATCAGTTCACGTTGGAATTATTGAATCGTTTGACCAGGACAATGTATATTTAAAGCCCCTGACCAATGATCAGCAGACGCCAAATGAACGACCTGACGAAACGCGAAACGGTGATGAAAGGTTCTTCGGTTTTGGCCCTCAGGCGTTTCTGGGAGGCTTTGCCGGCGGATTGCTCGGTGTCGGGCTCAGTTCAATTATCGGTGTTCGGCCTTGCCCTTACTGCCCTCCAAGACCATTTTATGGACCGGGACCAGGTCCTCGTCCCCCATATGGCGGCGGATTCTATGGACCGGGACCAGGACCGTTTTTCTATTAATCACTGCCCTATCCAGTTTCGCACACCCAATTGGCGGTGTGCTTTTTCTTTGAAAACAAACAAAAAGAGAATCGGCTGATGCCGATTCCCATCTTACTATTGCATAAATTACTTCAAGTTTAAAACAGTGACACGTTCACGAGACATAGACAAGAGACTGTGGTGGATTCCCTGAACACCCATGCCGGATGCCTTTACTCCAAGGAATGGGAAGTGATCCGGGCCACGTTCCGTACGTCCATTAATCTGAACCGTTCCAGCTTCAACTTGCCGAGCCACTGCAAGAGCACGGTCGATATCCTGTGAAAAAATACTTGCTTGTAGACCAAATTCCGATTTGTTTGCAATTTCAATTGCTTCCTCATCAGATTTTACACGAATAATCGGTAATACAGGACCAAAAGGTTCGATCCAAGCGATATCCATATCTTCGGTGACGTTATCCAAAAGTGTAGGATAAATCAGATTTTCCTTGCGCTCATTGCCGATTACGAGAGTGGCTTTTTTTGCGAGCGCATCATCGATCAGACCTTGAACGAAGTCTGCAGACTTGTCATCGATCAGCGGAACGATCGTGCTGTCTTTTTCCGGAGAACCGACAGTCAGCTTTTCAATTTCCGCTTTCAGCCGCGAAACAAGTTCATCGGCAACTTTTTCGTTTACGAGCACGCGCTTGATTGCCGTGCATCGTTGACCTGAGTACGAAAAAGCACCATTCATAATGCTTTTGACAGCTACATCCATATCTGCGTCATCACAAACAAGTGCCGGGTCCTTTCCGCCAAGTTCAAGTACAAGCGGAATCATTGCTGTTTGTTTTGACAGATGGCGGCCGGTTGCTGAACCGCCTGTAAAACTGATCATGTTAATTCCTTTATGTTCAACTAAATAATCGCCAATAACCGATCCACGGCCGGTCGTCAAGCTAAGGAGTCCTTTTGGAAGGCCCGTTTTATCTAGTGCCTCAATCATCTTAATACCGCTGATTGAGCCTTGAGTAGCCGGTTTAAAAATAACAGCATTACCGGTCATTAATGCTGGAGCAATTTTGGAGGCTGCAAGGTTAACGGGATAGTTAAACGGAGCGATGGCCAGCACTACACCTAATGGCGCTCTTTCAACGATTCCGATTTTCTTTTGATCGCCGCCTGGGAATCCATCGCCCTTCAAGCTTTCACCATGCATGTGCAATGCTTCCTGTACAGTGTAACGGATCAAGTCTGCTGTACGTACAACTTCTTTCTGAGCATCCTTAAATCCCTTACCTACTTCCTGCATTACTGCTTTGGCAATTTCTTCACTATTCTTTACCAACTCATCGGCCCATTGGTCAAGGTAAGCACCGCGTTCACTCTGCGTCAGCTTCGCCCAGTCTTTTTGTGCAGCATGTGCTGCAGTTATTGCTTCATCCACTTCATCCTGTGTGACCGCTTGAACATAACCGATCGTTTCTCTCAGGTAAGGGGATTGAATGGCAATCGTCTCGCCGGATGAACTTTTTTTCCATTCACCATTGAGGTACGCCATGTAGGTGGTCAATTCTGATACATTAGAAGCCATACCTGTTCATTCTCCTTTTTTTGTCAACTTTTTTCTTTATCGCCATTGTCATATATGCCGTAAAAAAATTACGTCAAAACAAGTGCTCAAATTGACAATTATTTTCGTTCACCCATTACAGCAAAACAATAAGATTTTCAATGAGTACTCATCTTTTAACAGTTTCATTTTCGCATGAAAAGTTCATAATTTCCAATCTTCTGCTCACTGTCGGTATGATCCGTTCATTCAAAAAACATGCATTAGATTTATCTTACATGTTTATTATAAGTATTTAAAGCAATTTCATATATTTGTCAAGAAAATAAATTTACTTGAACGCACAAAACAATCTTATTTATGCAATTCTTCATTAAATTTGCAGGTCGAATTTCAATGGGCCATTTACAAAAATATCTTTTCAAAATCAGAAAACGAATATGATTAACAAATAGTTTGAACTGCTTTGCCATGAATATGTAACAAGATCCAATCTGAATAGAGAATAGCATCACGAACTCAGAACTCTGTTGGGCTGATTGCCAAGCTATGTTTTTTCTTAATGACTGTTCAGAATACAAATAAGTAAAACAGGAGGCTCCTCCATTAGGAGCCTCCCTTCAGCAGTCACTGCCTTGCAGGAAACGATATCGGTTTGCCAGCGGGGCACAAATTAATGCCAGAACAATAATTGGAAGCCATGCGATCAAAAAAATAAAAAAGGCGGCAAAATGTTTGATTTGCCACGCACGCCAGAACGGGAGCAGGCCAAGCAGGGAACCCATGATCAATCCGATTAATCCATAAGAAAGCAAAAGATGCAGCCATGAAATGATCATTTTTATCAACTCCGTCACTCTTTTTAACAGTTTATGCATACTGAAAAAAGAAGTGAAAGCTGATAATTACATGAACTTCTTAATCACGCGCGTTCATAGATACAGAACGTGTGGGGAAATCGATTGTTACGATCCATAACCCCTTCCGTACTTCGTAATAACCGCCAATTTTGCTTTTGAAAACCAGAAAAATATGTGTCGCCCTCAAATTCTGCGTCAATATGAGTGATATAAAGGCGATCTGCATAAGGCAAGAAAGCTTTAAAAATACCCGCACCGCCAATAATAAAGCATTCACGCCCAAATGCCGTACCGCTTTTTAAAAAGCTCTCTACCGACGAAAAGCACTTAACTTGATTCTGATTAAACTCCGGATTGTGCGTTAAAACGATATTCTCCCGTCCGGGAAGCGGTTTCCCTATGGAATCATACGTCTTCCTTCCCATGATGATCGGGTGACCCATCGTCGTCTGCTTAAAATAGCGCAGATCGTCCGGCAGATGCCACGGCAACTGATTCTCTCTTCCGATCAGCTGATTTTGATCCATAGCAACTAAAAAGGAAATCATACTGACACCTTGCCTTTAATTGCAGGATATGGATCATAGCCGAGAAACTGGAAATCATCATAGTCGAAATCAAAAATAGATGAAACTTTACGGTTGATTGCTAGCTTAGGAAGCGCTCTTGGCTTACGTTCAAGCTGTGTTTTTACTTGATCGAGATGATTAAGATAAATATGAGCATCCCCAAAAGTATGTACGAACTCGCCAACCTCTAGCCCTGTAACATGAGCAATCATATGCGTTAACAATGCATAGGAAGCAATGTTAAACGGCACACCAAGGAACAGATCCGCACTGCGCTGATAAAGCTGACAGCTCAGCCGTCCGTCATTAACATAGAATTGAAACAAGCAATGGCAAGGCGGCAGCGCCATATTAGGTATGTCTAAAGGATTCCATGCCGTGACAATCAATCGACGGGAATCCGGGTTTTTTTTAATTTCATTGATTACATTTGTTATCTGATCAATGGTTTCGCCATTTTTTCCTGGCCAAGATCGCCACTGATGACCGTAAACCGGGCCGAGATCGCCATGTTCATCTGCCCATTCATTCCATATCCGAACGCCGTGTTCCTGAAGATACTTGATATTCGTATCTCCCTTTAGAAACCACAGTAGTTCATAAATGATTGATTTATAGTGCAGTTTCTTTGTCGTCATTAATGGAAATCCGTCCTGCAGATTGAAACGCATCTGATAGCCAAAGATGCTGATTGTTCCGGTGCCGGTCCGATCACTTTTTTCATGACCTTCAGACAGTATTTTACGGCAAAGATTTAAATATTGTTCCACAGATGATCCCCCGCTTTTCGATTACTAATTCTCAGTTTAACATAATCATTTCTTTTCAGAAATAACAGTGAATGTTTTTCTTGTTCCTATTGTCGAATCATTAGACGGATCTGAATGGAATGCCCGTTGAGACGCACGAATAATTCATTGATACGCACATAAGCTTGATACAAGGTTTACTACATTGGAGGTAATTGCGATGAGCGCTGAAAAGCAGCAGAACAATCCATTAAACCAGTTGAGGCGTCAGCAGCCTGACGCCCTCATCGATGAATGGAATCACATCTGCCAAACCGATCAAGAGCAGGCATTCACCATGATTAATGATCCCGGATTGGAGTTTCCGGTTCTTTTTATGCTTAGAGACCAAGTAGAAACGCGCGGTAATGCGTTAACCCCTCGTGCTCGTATCGCTTTGGCGCAAATACGTAATGTGCTCCATGGTGCAGATTTAGGAAACAACCATCCTGCCTCATTTGCAGACCAGCATGATGAAGTAGTCGAATCCATGTACTGGATACTGAATACCGGATGGAAAAACATTGTGTCGACCGACTACACACAAGTTATTGACCAAACGGCAATTAATCTTTTGCATACGTATCATGAAAATTGGCTAAAGGGAATGGTTGATCTGGTCATTTATCGTTATAAAAATAAAAGCCAGCGCCATTATTTAATCAGTGCCATGTGGGAGACGGCAAATCCTCTATGTCTTGTCTATCTATCAAACTACTTCTTATCCGATCAATCCGTTGAAAGCAATTACGCGCGTAAAATGCTTGCCTTTATTCCGGAAGTCCGTCATTCCCTTGATAATCAATCGGCACTGCTCGCCTTTGAAACCTGGTATGAAGAAAACGCCCACTATTTAGTTTATACGGGTGAAACAAATGATGCTGTTCCCGGAGGACGTCCATACAGGATCCATTATAGTGCAAAATATCTTGGAAAATCAGTTTCCTCCCGCAGTGGTGAACCTATTCAGGCACTTTTGCCTAACGAAAAAAAGAACTATTTCGACTTTCTTAAATTACAGCCCCGCCTGCAAACGAGTTTGTCAGCCTATTCCATACGTTTAAGAAAACAGCAGCCGAAAATTTGGCGATCCTGGGTGGTTCAACCGCTGAAAGATCAGCTTCAATCCATCAACACTGCTGCACATGGGGGGTATTATCTATGATCATTGCGGCAAACCAGCAACTCTCAGCCGACGATTATGGAAGTTTCGCCTCAAACGGCCGATTCGCACCAGTCATATTCAGAGCCATGGCGGAATCGCATGAGTGGTTTGCTTATCCGTCACGTCATGAACTGAATTTTGAAATCAAACTCAGAAATGAGACCATTGAAGCCGCGCATGCCCTCCTTGCAAGCCGCGCATCCTTTGCGACTTTCTATTACTCGGAGTGCAATGATTACTACTGGACATTAACAGGAGACGGCGGATTTGAATTGAAGCCTGGAGTACCGGCATCACAAGCTGTTAATGACATTTTTGTTAACGGTGAAGCCTATGCATTCGAATGTGCAACAGCAATGATGATTATTTTTTATAAAGCATTAATCGATACAATTCCAGCCGAGCGATTCAACGAGGTCTTTCAACACCTCTATTTATGGGATTGGCAAAATCATCCCTTCTTCCCACTAAGAAACATACCGCGTGTCGGAGGAGGGATTCCGGGTGATGTACGCTATTTTAAAAATCCAGATGTCAGTCCGCAAACACCTCAATGGCAAGGTGAAAATGTCGTTGATCTATCAGATGAAATGTATTTCGGTCATGGGGTTGGTATCTTGCCGGCAAGTCAAATGATTGCCGAATTAAATCAATATCGGCGTCCCGGTGCTGTTACCTCTGCATTTCTTATGAGCAATGCGACACGACCTAACTATTTATCATTGTCCGCACTCGCAGATGGCACGCAGATGGATGGAATTCGAATTGCTGCCGGAACTTCGTTTTACTCCTTTTGATGAGTGTACAGCTGCCTTGGCAGCAGTAATGTAATACAAAGCACGATCAATGCCAAGACCATGAACACCATAAACAGATGATGGATGCCAAGCATGAGAATTTCACGAAGCACGTGCAGCACAGTTAATTGCAGCTGTTCGTGACCCTGAGGATGGACAAGTTGATTTAATTGATCAACCGAATACTCAGATTCGCCTTTTTCAGAAATTGCACGAGCTGCCTGGGCATTAAAATACATGCCAAAAAAAGCAGCACCGATTGTTTGCCCAATACTGCGAAAAAATTGATTCGATGCCGTAACCGCACCGCGCATCTTTTTTCCTGCGGCAGACTGTGCGGCAATCGTTGTCAGTGTTAAAGTGATGCCAAAACCTAACCCAAGTATCGCAGTAATTATATAGAGTACAAACGGCTCGCTTCCAAAACGAAGCGTTGTCAGCCAAACAGTGCCGATGAGAAGAAATAGAGCACCGACACTCACGCTTTTCCGCAGTCCGAATTTTGGCATCAGCCGACCGCATAAAAAGGATCCGGACATCCAAGCAAGGGACATAGGTGTCAATACAAATCCGGATGCTGTTGCACTATATCCAAGTAATCCTTGAAGCCACATTGGCATATAGATATCGTTGCCAATAAGGATTGCGCTTGCAATCAGTGCAATTAGATTGGTAAAGAACACGACCGGCATTCTTAAAAGTGTGAGTGGAATCATTGGATCTTCTGCATGCTTTTCAATAAACAAGAACAATCCAATCAGCACAACCGATAAGCAGATAAACATAATATTTATGAAATCATTTAGACCGTTCTCTCCGATGCGCTGCAGCGCAATAAGCAGCAGGATCATGCTCATTGCGAACACCCCCGCCCCGACAAAGTCAACCGACTTGCGTTCGTGATTCCAATCTTCGTGAAGACCGAATTGCACAAGAAGAATTGTTAATGCGCCGAAAGGCAGATTAATAAAGAAAATCCAATGCCAGGATAAAATGTCGACGAAGAATCCGCCTACGAGAGGACCCAAGATTCCTGCCACACCCCAGATCATCCCCATCATTCCGAACATTTTTGCTCGTTTTTCTACAGGATATATATCTCCGATTATGGTCGTGCTGAGTGTCATTACAGCACCGGCGCCAATGCCTTGAATTCCGCGGAAGACAATTAATCCTTGCATGTTCCAAGCAAATCCGCACAGGACAGAGCCAATTAAGAAAAGAAGCGTACCAATGAAAAAAATCTTCTTTCTGCCGAAAAGATCTGACAACTTCCCAAATAGCGGCACAGTAACTGCAGATGTGAGCATGAAAATGGAAAAGACCCAATCCATAAAGCGTATTCCTTGTAAATCACCAATTATTTTGGGCATCGCCGTGCTGACTATTGTTCCCTCAATGGCTGTCAGAAGGGTACCGATCATTAATCCGGCAAGTACCACATTTTTATTTGTTTCCCTCTTGCCCATAACGTCCTCCTTTGAATCTCCTTACTGAGAATCAGATCATTCCATTGTAAAATATGAGAGCAAATAGCGCAATTTAAGATTTCCAAATAAACATTTCTTTTCTAAGACAAAAAAAGAACCTATACAGGCTCTTTTCAACTGAGTAAAAATACTTCACCTATTTAATTTTTCTAGAATTCGATTTATCTTTTCGTTTAATCGCTGATATTCTTCAGAACTCTTCAAACGATCGGCAGCTTCATTCAATTCTTGTTTCACATGCTCAATTTCCTTCTTAACCGTTTCTGTGACAGGCTCCTCATTGGTCTGCTCATCATCGTTTGCCATATTGACATGCACACGTATTTTTGATAAATCTTTCAAACTCTTCTTCACTTTCTTTAATTGCCTATTTAATTTATCTTGAACGGAAAATGAATGATCACTCTCATCCAAGTTTAGCTCTTCTTTTAAAGCATCTTGCAAAATTCGTGAATAATTCAGATCCGCTTCCTTCGCAGCATCGTCCAGCCATTTAGGTATCGTCAGCGTCTTTTTCACTGCTTGGTTTTCCATCTTTTTTCGAAATGGCGGCATCCATGTTTCAATAAGCGTTACAAGTTGACCTTGGCCGCTGTGAATAGCGGCAACCTCTGAGGGAACAGGAGGTTGCTCCCCTTTTTCCTCAAGTGCATAAATAAATAACGCAAGTGCTTCTTTTCCGTTCGCAAATCCTTCTTCGACACTCTTTGCTTCTGCCGAGCAGCCGGGTAAATCCGGAAAAGTTATTGTCAACTGTTCTCCGTTATTTGTAAATACCGCCGGATAAATATATTGATCTTTACTCACATTGATCACCTCAAATAAATTATAACACGTATTTCGCACGTGTAAAATACATAGTCAATACGTATTATTTTTGGGAAGTGATTTCACATCGGCGAACTGCATAATCTTTAAAGAAAGATTTTATTAAAAAAACCGGGCAGTTTGTCCGGTTTTTTATGCAATCATTCATCTTATATTATCGTTGCTGGATGCGGTTCATGCGTATGTTGAACAGTATAGCGATTTCTCGGATGGTGATCGCAAGCATCGCTGCACGAACGATGATGCGTCTTCTCGCATTCCTCGCAGCAGATAAACTGTTTGTTACATTCCGGATTGGCACAATTGACAATTCGATCACAGGACTTGCCGCAATGTGCGCAATGACCGACGATTACGTCCTCATCGGTTCGATTAACGGGGACAGAAATACGCTGGTCAAATACATAGCATTTCCCGTCATAGCTCTTCCCTTGAACTTCAGGGTCCTTTCCGTATTCGACAATGCCGCCATCCAGCTGACTGACATCTGTGAACCCGGCACGCAGCAAATAGCCACTGAATTTTTCACAACGGATACCGCCGGTGCAATAGGTCAGCACTTTTTTATCTTTATAATCTGATAAGTTTTTTTCAATCCAATTAGGAAGATCCCTGAAGTTGCGAATATTCGGCAATATTGCATCATGAAAATGGCCGATTTGCGTTTCATAATCATTCCGTGCATCAATAAGGAGCACATCTTCATTTTGCATTTCTTTGTAAAATTCTTTTGGCTTTAAGTGTTTTCCAGTCATCTTATGCGGGTCTATATCATCATCTAACTTCAACGCAACAATTTCTTTGCGTGGCCGCACGTGCATTTTTTTAAACACATGTCCATCTGTCTCATCAATTTTAAAGGGCATATCTTTAAAACGCGGATCCTGATGAAGCGTATCCATATATGTTTGTGTTTGCTCTACTGTTCCGGACACTGTCCCATTCAGGCCCTCCTTGCCGACTAGGATACGCCCTTTCAACCCAAGCTCTTTGCAAAAATGTAAATGTTCCTCTGCAAACAATTTCGGATCTTCAATTGTGACATAGTGGTAATAGAGCAGTACACGATATGGTCTTCTTTCAGTCAATTGGTTCACCTCATTTATAATCAACGGCTTTTTACCATTCAAAGCCAAGTTTTTCTTTGTATATCCTATCAGATTTAATTAACTGTGACAATTATCACACCACTAATAATTCCCGGACTCACACAAAATTCACCTGTTGATCGCCATCATAGCGGCATACAGTCCCAAAAAACACGGGCAGTATTATTTTGAAGGTGAAATGTTATGTGTATTCTGTTAAGGTTACGATAGGAAAAAGTAAAGGTGAGGAAATAGTAATGGATTATGATGTGATTGTTGTTGGCGGCGGGCCATCAGGATTAATGGCGGCAATTACCGCTGCAGAGCACGGTGCCCGTGTCATGCTGCTCGATAAAGGAGACAAGTTAGGAAGAAAGTTGGCGATTTCTGGCGGCGGCCGCTGCAATGTAACAAACGCTATGCCCATAGATGAATTGATTAAGCATATTCCCGGCAATGGCCGATTTTTGTACAGTGCCTTCTCGTCATTTGATAATCAGGATATTATCCGTTTTTTTGAACAGCTTGGCGTTGGACTGAAGGAGGAAGACCATGGACGCATGTTTCCAATTTCCAATAACGCGAAATCAGTCGTCGATGCGCTCTTAAAACGCATGGACGATTTGAAGATCACGCTAAACATACACACGCCGATTCAAGCCGTTCTTTATTCCGACCATGTCGAAGGTGTTAAAACATTGGACGGCAAAAAGTACTCATCGGATTCGGTCATTGTTGCTGTCGGAGGAAAGTCAGTGCCTCAAACCGGTAGTACTGGAGATGGCTATGCTTGGGCAAAAGCGGCCGGACATACGATTACTGAACTCTATCCTACTGAGGTACCGCTTACCTCGAACGAACCGTTTATTCAACAAAAAACACTTCAGGGTCTATCTTTAACTGATGTTGCCGTGACTTTAGTTAACCCCAAGGGAAAGGCCATACAAACTCACCGTTGGGATATGATTTTTACTCATTTTGGTCTGTCAGGACCAGCAATTTTGCGACTAAGCCAATTTGTTGTTAAAGCATTAAAAAAGTTTAAGACACCGGATGTTATCGTTACCATTGACAGCAAACCTGATCTGAACAGCGACATGTTACGCAGCCTGCTGCTGAACCTAACTGAATCCAATCCGAAAAAAGCGCTTAAAAATGTTTGGAAAGGTATCATCCCTGAACGCTACTTGATGTTTCTTTTTGAACAGATTCATCTATCACCGGATTTGAATTTTCACGAGCTAGCTAAAGAAGATATTCGAAAAATGGCAGAAGCATTAAAACAATTTCCTATCCATATTTCAGGTACTTTATCCATTGAGAAAGCATTTATTACGGGTGGCGGTGTCTCGCTTAAAGAAGTCAACCCCAAAACTATGGAATCAAAAAAAATGCCCGGTTTGTATTTTTGCGGGGAGATTCTCGATATTCATGGCTATACTGGCGGTTATAATATTACCTCTGCATTTGTCACCGGTCATGCAGCTGGGACAGCTGCAGCAGAACGCGTTTCTGAACTTTAATGATATCTTGTTAATAGAATTCACCAAATCAAACAAACCAGTGCCTATTTTGGCACTGGTTTGTTTAAATTTCTTATTGATCGTCAATCCAATTAGAATAAACCGATTACTTTTCCATTTTGATCAATATCCATATTTAGAGCTGCGGGCTGTTTTGGCAAACCAGGCATGGTCAATACATTTCCTGTCATGACAACAATAAATCCTGCACCGACTGACACTTTAAGTTCACGAACATGGATGGTGAAATCTTTTGGCCTTCCAAGTAATTTCGGATTATCAGATAGTGAATATTGTGTTTTTGCTATGCAGACAGGAAATTGATCCCAGCCGTTTTTAATGAATGCTTTTATTTGTTTCTTTGCTTTCGAGGAAAATTCAACATCTTTTCCGCCATACACCTTCGTAACAACCGTTTGAATTTTTTTCTCAATAGAGTCCGTTAAATTGTACAGCGGTTTAAAATGGTTTTCTTGGTTTTCAATAGTATTGACAACCAATTGTGCAAGCTCTTTACCGCCTTCTCCGCCACATTCCCAAACATTCGCCAAGGCAACAGGATGGTTATTTGTACGGCACCAATTTTCAACATAAGCAACTTCGCGATCCGTATCAAAAATGAAGTGATTGATTGCCACAACATAGGGCAAACCAAATGATTTAATCGTGTCAATATGGCAAGCGAGATTTTCCATTCCGCGTGCAAGTGCATCGACATCCTCGTGCTTCAATTCGTCCTTGGTCAATCCGCCATGCATCTTTAGCGCGCGAATCGTCGCCACAATAACAACAGTGCTCGGCTTGAAATGTCCTGCACGTGTCGTAATGTCCAGAAACTTTTCTGCACCTAAATCTGCACCAAATCCAGCTTCTGTAACCACATAATCGCCAAGTTTTGCACCCATTTTCGTAGCGAGTACACTGTTACAACCATGAGCGATATTGGCAAATGGACCGCCATGAACGAATGCCGGTGTATTTTCCAAGGTTTGGACGAGGTTTGGATGAATAGCATCTTTAAGCAGTAATGTCAATGCACCCTCAACTTTTAAGTCTCTGACAAATACTGGTTTTCTTTCGTAAGTGTAGGCGATCAGCATGCTGCCGAGCCTTTTTTTCAAATCTTCAAGATTCACTGATAGGCAGAGAATTGCCATGATTTCGGAAGCAACTGTTATGTCAAAGCCGTCCTCGCGCGGTACACCATTTGTAACGCCGCCAAGCCCAACGATCACATGTCTGAGTGCACGATCATTTAAGTCAAGTACACGTTTCCAAACGATTCGGCGCGTATCAATATTGAGCGCATTCCCTTGATGAATATGATTATCCAGAAAAGCCGCTAAGGCATTGTGAGCCGTAGTAATTGCATGAAAATCACCAGTAAAATGAAGATTTATATCTTCCATTGGCACGACCTGTGCATAACCTCCGCCAGCTGCCCCGCCTTTCACACCCATTGTCGGACCAAGCGATGGTTCACGTAGTGCAATTACCGTCTTTCGACCGATTTTATTCAATGCTTGTCCCAGTCCAACTGTAACTGTGGATTTTCCTTCTCCGGCTGGCGTCGGATTGATAGAGGTTACTAAAATAACTTTTCCTTCAGGATAACCACTCATTTTATTCAGCGTATCCGCGGATACCTTTGCCTTGTAGCGTCCGTAAGGTTCCCAGTCACTCTCATCCAAGCCCAGCTGATCAGCAATGTCTCCAATCGGTTTAAGCATTGCATTTTGGGCTATCTCAATATCTGATTTCACCGTTTTTGACGTTTCTGACATTCTTTTTATCACCCATCCAATAATAAAATTGTCCAGCCATTTTTTCCTTTATTATGATAACATAATGTGAGCGAAGCTAAAACGACAGGTTACGATTTCACGTGACAAAATTAAGTTTGTACGAAGTAGAGGACGTGACTGATGTGATTGAAATCTCATTTGATGGTGCTGCGATCAGCAATCCTGGCCTTGCAGGAGGCGGGATCTATATAAATGAAGGAAACGGAAAGGAAATTCGTCGTTCGCTGCCATTCGGCGTACTTACTAGCAATCATGAGGCGGAGTTCGCCGCTTGTGTCGCTGCGATGCATTATGCCCTTGAAATGGGTTATAGAACAGTCTCGTTTCGTACCGATTCGCAACTCGTCAACGAAGCCATAGAAAAACGCCATGTTAAAAACGAGCAGTTTATTCCTTATCTTAATGAAGCGTTGCCCTTAGTTGATCGCTTCGACCTGTTCTTCTGCAAATGGATTCCCGATAAACAAAATAAAAATGCTGATGCGCTCGCTCGACTCGCAATCCAAAAACAAATGCGTGCAAAACAAAAAAAGGAGGCTGATTCATGACTCTTAAACGTGTACTCTTCGCCGATTCTGCTTTACTTGGAATTACATTTGTATGGGGCACAACATTCATTATTGTGCAAAATATTCTTAACCAACTAACACCGTTGACCTTCAATGCCTGGAGATTTTTTTTCGCTGCCCTTTTCCTTATCTCATGGCAATTTTTCACTTCTAAGAAACGTAAGTCTGCGAATGTCCTCTACAGTTGGAAATTAATTGGTTCTGGAGCGCTTCTTGGCGGTTTTTTGTTTGCAGGTTATGTGTGCCAAACGATTGGTCTTCTTTATACATCCGCATCCAATGCCGCATTCATTACCGGATTAAGTGTCGTACTTGTCCCCATTTTTTCAGCAATTTTATTACGAAACGCACCGCATAAAGCAGCGGTCATTGGTGTGATTTTCGCCGCTGTCGGACTGTTCTTTTTAACCACAAGAGGTCAGTTTTCTCTCAACAAAGGTGATGTCATCGTCTTGGTCAGTGCTGTCACATTTGCTCTGCATATTATTTTCACAGCAAAAGTTACCGAACAATTCAACAGCCTATCATTAACCATCGTTCAACTTGCTTTTGTTGCCCTATTCGCTTTTATTACAGGTTATATTTTCGAAGGCGGAGAGGCATTTAATTTACATATCTTATTCCAGGGTGATGTGATTATCGTCGTTCTATTTATGGCACTCTTTGCAACGGCATTTGCCTTTCTTCTTCAGACAGCTCTGCAAAAGGAAACGCCTGCAACCCATGTCGGGATCATTTATATTATGGAACCTGTATTTGCTGCATGGACTTCTGTTCTGTTCCAAAATGCTCGTTTTGGTCCAAGCGAATTAACCGGATCGCTGCTTATTCTGCTCGGTATGCTCCTTGCTGAATGGCCTACTGGCGGACAAACGATTGAAAAGCAGCACTAGGGCTTAACAAATCAACTGGTTGGAGCATATAAAAAACGGACTCGCATTAATCGAGTCCGTTTTTTAATAACCTGTGAAAACAAATGAATGACGTGGGGAAAAAAGATGAATCGTTCACCCTTGACTGACAACCACCATTCGTTTCCTTCTATTAAACCCGCGCATATATAGAGTATCAGCGGGTTAATGCCGTATATTCCGTAGTGAGCTTCATAAAAAGTGCTTCGTTCCTTGAATCCAAACTTTCATCAATCTTCTCTCGTAAATTCTTCACTTTTTGATTGAATTCCATTTCATCAAGGATCATCTGGGCATACATTTCGACAACTGAGACCTTCGCCTGCTGTTCTTTGTATACAACAAGCGCCTTCGTATTATCCTGGAAAGAGTGATCATTGTTCATCTTTATTGCCCCCTTTGCACTTTTTATTATTCTACACTACTTTTCTGAAAGTTACAACCATTTAGATTAATTTTCTTTCTTTTTTTCTAATTATTTTGATTAATTTGGTTATATTTAACAGTTAAAACAAAATCAAACAATAAAAAAGAAGAAGCCTATACGGCTTCTTCAGAATGATCAACATTATTGATTAATAACGTTGCGATTTTTGTTTACTTCTTCCCCTATTATTATTACCTTGGCGGTGATCACGTTCCCGTGAATGGTAAGAATTTCTTCCTTTTCCGCCTCGTTGTTGACGACCAGAAGAACGCTTTACCATCAACGGTTGCTCACGTGTCAGACGCACTGGAGTCGTATCTGGTTCTTTGGTAATAAGCTTTAACGCAGCAGCTACAAGATCAGCCGCATCAAAATCGTCAAGCAGTCCTTGCGCTTTTGAGGCGTAAGCATGATAATTTCCGGATTCGAGTGTCTCCTTTAAATTATCAATTGCCAATTTTTGTTGACCGGCTAGTGCTTCTTCATAGCTCGGTGCATTAATTTGCTTCATCGGTTGCTTTGTCAAGCGTTCGATGGAACGAAGATGTGGAAATTCGCTCGGTGTAATAAACGTAAGTGCCATACCGGTTTTGCCGGCACGTCCGGTACGTCCGATTCTGTGTACATAGCTTTCCGGATCTTGTGGAAGATCAAAATTGTAGACATGTGTCACATTGCTGATGTCCAGACCGCGAGCAGCGACATCTGTTGCAATCAGAAGTTTGACTTCATTTTGTTTAAAACGGCGAAGCACAAGGTCACGCTTTGATTGTGTTAAATCACCGTGGATTCCTTCCGCTTCATAACCGCGTTTTTGCAATGCTCTCATTAATTCATCAACCCGACGTTTTGTGCGTCCAAAGACGATTGCACGTTCAGGTGTTTGAATGTCCAGGAAGCGAGTCAGAGCATCAAACTTTTCTGCTTCTCTAACCTTTACATAATTTTGTTCAATTAATGATACTGTCAGCGTTTTTGCTTTAACTTGAACCTTTTGCGGTTCGTGCATAAACTTTTCTGCAAGCAGCTGAATTGGTCTCGGCATTGTTGCTGAGAACAGAAGCGTCTGACGATTTTGCGGAGTGCTTTCCAAAATTTCATGGATATCTTCAATAAAACCCATGTTCAGCATTTCATCTGCTTCATCAAGAACAATCATCTTAATTTGATCTAAACGGATTGTCCTTCTTTTAATATGGTCGAGTAAACGGCCTGGTGTTGCGGAAATGATGCTCGGACGCCTTTTTAAATCGCGGATCTGTCTTTGAATATCCTGTCCACCGTAAATTGCGACTGTTCTAACCTTTTTATAAAAGCCTAGAGCACTAAGCTCCTGAGCATTCTGAATCGCAAGTTCACGCGTAGGTGTAATCACCACGCCTTGAATATCCGTATCCTGAGGATCCGCCGCCTCGATCATTGGAATACCGAAAGCAGTTGTTTTTCCTGTGCCGGTTTGTGCTTGACCAATTAAATCTACACCTGTTTCAGCAACCGGAATCGCCTGCTCTTGAATAGGAGTCATATCTGTAAATCCCATTCTTTCGGTCGCCTTTTTGATTTCTTCACTAATTTTAAGTTCTGCAAATTTCATTAAGCTATACTATCTCCTTTTATCCTGTTTAGTTTTATCAAACAAATGATTAGGCATTCCCCGCGGCGGACGGAAAATGCCTACTAAACATTGAACGAGATTTCATCATTGTTTTCAAAAGTAAACCTCTTCCATCCCTATGATTACCTAAACACATAAATTCACCTTAACATGTACAGACATGAAATGCAATGGACGCAACTTTTAAAAACAGATTGAAACCTTTATATTCCGTCAATAATGGTCATTGTTCACATTCATTTCATACGAATTAGGAATAAAGTGTAACACATTAGCTAAAAAGTGTGATAACATTTAAGCATAATGAACGAGGAACGAGGGAAATCAATAATGATCGAAACGTCAAAAGAGCCAGTATTAATTTTTCTTTTTGGAGCAACAGGCGATTTAGCCAGAAGAAAACTTTATTCAGCTCTTTATCGACTTTATACCAGGGATCAAGAATTTGCAGTAATCGGCTTAGCTCGCCGTGCACACACTGATGAATCATTTCGGGATTTGATTAACGACTCGCTGCCTTCAGAAGCTGGGCCGCGCAAGCATTTTCTATCACGTTTTTATTATCGTCGACTTGATATCACACGTCCGGAAAATTTTGTTGCATTAAAAAGTTTTTGTGATGAACTTGACGAACGCTACCAACTGCATGGAAATCGGATATTCTACCTTTCCCTTGCTCCGTGCTATTTTGCACAGGCCGCACAAAATTTGAAAAAATCCGGATTATCAACGACTCCGGGATGGAAACGTTTAATTATTGAGAAACCATTTGGACATAACTTTGATTCATCAAAAGAATTAAATGAAAGTCTGCTTCATGCATTTAATGAAAAAGAGATCTACCGAATTGATCACTATCTCGGCAAAGAGATGGTTCAAAATATTGAAGTATTGCGGTTTGCAAATCCTATTTTTGAGGCAATATGGAATCGCCGTTATATCTCAAACGTTCAAATAACGCTCAGTGAAACTCTTGGTGTCGGAGATCGTGCTAATTATTACGATCAAACCGGCGCGTTACTAGACATGGTTCAAAATCATATTATGCAGCTTTTGACACTCATCGCAATGGAACCGCCTGCCCGATTCGAAACAAATGATGTGCGTTACGAAAAGGTCAAGGTTTTAAAAGCAATACGTCCTATGCATATTAACAACGTTGTCGAACAAATCGTTCGCGGACAGTATTCCAGAGGGATAACGCCAGATCGAAAAAAATTAAGAGCCTATTTGGATGAAGACAATATTAGAAGCGATTCGGATACCGAAACCTTTGTTGCTGCTAAGTTTTTAATTGATAATTATCGTTGGCAAGGGGTACCCTTTTATATCCGTACAGGTAAATGTCTGGCTGAAAAGTCTACTCAAATTGTTATTCAGTTTAAGAAATTGCCAAAGAACCCTTACTTCCATAATGTCAATCACGTGGGTCCAAATTTGCTCGTGATTTATATCTCACCAGATGAAGGTCTTTCGCTTAAGTTAAATGTAAAAGAAACTGGGGAAACAGGTAATACGATTCCCATTTCGCTCAAATTTCGTAACAATGAACTCGCGATGGAAAATATGCAAGACGCCTATGAGAGGCTCATGGCTGATTGCATTAAAGGCGATTCTACAAATTTCACGCGATGGGACGAAGTTGCCTATTCGTGGGAAATTATTGATTCAATCGTTGATTCTTGGAAAAAACGCCGAGTTCCCGTTGACTATTATGAAGCTGGATCCATGGGACCGGCTTCTGCGGATGAGTTGCTTGAAAAGAATGGACATCATTGGTGGCCAATCATGCATATGGAATGAAGGGCAAATAAAAAGCGCGTCTCGCTAAATGCGAAACGCGCTTTTTATTTTGACATCTTATTCTATTAACGCCCCTGATACAAATGATTTATGCGAGCGGAACGGCTCGAATCCTCTCTACCTCTGCATCGTAGGCATCAATCAGTTTCTTTTCGATTGGGCCCTGTTCCCCGCCATTGATCAAGTGATCATCAATCTGAAGCACCGGATTCACCTCGTTGCTTGTACTTGTAATGAATACTTCATCGGCGTCAAGCAGTTCATCAACGGTGAACTCTCGCTGAACAAGCGGTATATTCAACTTTTTTGCGAGATCAAATACAAAGAGCCGTGTAATTCCATTCAGAATAAGATGATCGGCGGGATGTGTTATTAGTGTTCCATCTTTAATGATAAACACATTGCTTGAGGAACCTTCAGTAACTGTTGAGCCGCGATGCAGAATGGCTTCACCTGCACCTGACACATGCGCTTTCTGCTTTGCAAGCACGTTGCCCAGCAAATTGAGTGTTTTAATATCACAGCGCAGCCAGCGAATATCATCAGCGAGAACCGCTTTAATTCCCTGAGGTCTTTTAGAAACATCACGTATCTTGCTTGAGACCGAGCCGGTAATGACTGTGGGTGTATTGTCTGGGAAAAAATGCTGGCGAGGAGCCGCACCTCGTGTGATTTGAAAATAAACGACGCCGTCATCAAGATGATTCAGTTCAACTAATTTTTTTATATTATCAACAATATGATCGGCACTGTATGGTAATGTTAAGTTGAGTTCGCGTGCGCTGCGCTCAAGACGCTTCATATGAGGATCTAATAAAAAAATACGACCGCTGTAAACCATCATCGCTTCGTAAATGCCGTCTCCAAACTGATAGCCTCTGTCTTCAATGTCAACTTTTGCCTTGCTGCGATCAATAAACTGATCCTGATATAATACAATTGCCACTGACGGTTCCCCCTCAATCCTTTATAGTCTGATTATATGCCCCTACCGTAAAACCGACAATCCCTGATTCGATGCATTCTCCACAGAAACAGATCGGTCAGTGTTGTTTATTCACGTTACTGTTTTTAATATACTGAAGCAGACGATGAGACATTTTTGCATAGCCTTCTTTATTGGGATGAAAATGATCATCATAGAGCAAACTGTCGGTTTTCCCCTGGAACAGATCACTGGTCGGCACAAAAGAGATAGGAGCATAGCTTTCACTGATTCTTTTGCTGTTTGTATTCCACTCATTCAGGATCGGGACAAAATCTTTATTCGCTTTACCCAAATAATCCTCGAACGGATTATACAGACCAAAAAAATAGATATGTGCTTTCGGATTCAACCCGCGTATTTCAGACAATATTTTGTTTAAATTCGATGAAAAAACCTTTCGGCGCTTTGTAAAATCACTTTGATGCAGATCGAGAAAATGTTGGTGTAAAACAGCAACAATATCATTACCGCCGATCGTCAGGAATACCGTATTTGATTCCTTTATCGATTCAATAAATTTAGGCTGCTGTAATTTCTTTAACAGATCTGAGGATGTATCGCCCCGATGTCCCAAATCCCGTATGGATACATTCTTAACATTTTTCTTTACCTTGAGTGCTTTATACGTTGCTCCCACATAGCCTTGATTTTCAAGATCTCCTACCCCTTCTGTCAATGAATCGCCAAGTGCAACAATTTTATAGTTCAATAGTTTCGGTTCTTTTTTTGGTGCGGCACTTTTCCCAAAGTGCAGAAATATAAGAATGGATACCGCAATGACCGCTAGTAGTGCAATAGCACTGTAAATAACTTTCTTTTTAATAACTCGCACCCCTCTTACCTTGCGTTATGCCTCATACCACCATTGTAATGCAATTTCTTCAATTCGCTTGCAAGCTTCATTTTTACCTGCTGAATAGTCCTCACGATCATCAGGAAATTGCTCTGCCAATTGGATCTTCAATTGGCTGTAAAAAGCCGCATCATCATCATGTGTTCGCAAATAATCGCGAAATGCCAAATGCCTGATGACATTCTCTGAATCTGCTTCAAAGATATGAAGATGAATCAAGTGATTTCCCAATCCGTCTTTTTTTACAAAATAACGGCGTCCGTGAATACCGTGCTCGCCAAATGATTCATAACCTAATTTTGAAAATTCAGCTTGAATGAGATCAGTATCCTCCAAGCTTTGTACTTCAGCAAGAATATCAATTGTCGGTTTGGCAGCTAATCCTGGAATTGCCGTACTTCCAATATGATGAATTGCCTGCAAATTTGTTCCCATAATATGTGCGATACGTGCAGCTTCTCTTTTATATTCGTTAATCCAATCCTCATTATAGGGAACAACTTCAATTTCTTTTTGTGCCATTTTTATTCACCTCTGAACTGCATACAAAGAACTGTAATCAGTTTAACATATGTATACTAAGTAAAAACCAAAAAACAGCGATGAACGCTGTTTTTTAGTTGCCGCTATCTTGAATCCGTTATCATTTTCTCGCGATTTATTTTACTGCATGCCTATCGTCGATTTTAACTTCGATTTTTTCCAAAAGCTTCTCATCTCTGAGAATTTCTGACTTGTTTTTTTGAATCAATTCTTTAATACTGTCACGTTTTCTCATTACAAGACCACCTTTCTGCTTATCCACCATTTTAATTAGTTTACCTGTTTTTTTTGAATAAGCGTAAATTATGTGAATTTTTCGTTATATACGTAGTATTACCCGCAACTTCTTTTTTCAAACCTCAGATCACCACTTTGTCTTACGCTAAATCAATCTGTTACAATAGAGAGGTTATTTTAATACAGGAGGCTTTTCCATGGATAATCAAATCAACAACATACTTGAAAAAAATCGTGATCGATATTTAAAACAAATGATTGAATTTCTTTCTATTCCGAGCATCAGTTCCGATTCTACGCACAAAGCAGACGTAAGAAAGGCTGCACAATGGCTTGCCGATGATTTAGCAAACGGAGGACTGGAGCATGTGCAGATTTTGGAAACGGCGGGACATCCTGTCATCTATGCAGATTATCTTAAAGCCGCAGGCAAGCCGACTGTTCTATGCTACGGCCATTATGACGTACAACCGGTGGATCCGATCGACAAATGGAACACCGATCCATTTAAACCGGTTATTAAGGACAATATTATATACGGCCGGGGAACCAGTGATGATAAAGGGCAGGTATTTATGCTGGCAAAAATGGCAGAGGTAATTCTTGAGGCAACCGGTGAACTGCCGGTTAACATTAAATTTTGTTTCGAAGGCGAGGAAGAGATCGGCAGTGCACATCTGGACGATTTTGTTGATGATCATCTTGATCTGCTTAAAGCGGATGTACTGCTTGTATCAGATACGACCATGCTGAGTATGGATCAGCCGGCTGTAAGCTATGCACTTCGAGGACTCTGCGGGCTTGAGGTTCGTCTTCAGGGTCCAAAGGGCGATCTGCATTCAGGCGTCTACGGCGGTGCTGTGCAAAATACCCTCCATGCAATGGTTGAGTTGCTGGCAACCTTGCATGATAAAAAAGGACATGTTACGGTGGACGGCTTTTACGACCAAGTGATACCACTTACCGATGAGGAGCGGATCACGTGCACGAAATTGTCTAATGACGAAGCATTGAAAAAGGAACTTGATGTTTCTTCATTATATGGTGAAGAAGGTTATTCTACTGTCGCACGTATATGGTCGCGGCCGACATTAGAAATAAACGGCCTCTTTGGCGGATTTCAAGGGGAAGGTTTAAAAACAGTTATTCCTTCGACAGCAACAGCAAAAATTACATGCCGACTCGTTCCTGATCAGGATCCTGCACTCATTGGTGCACTTCTTAAAAAACATCTTAGAGAACAACTTCCTGCCGGTGTGAAGCTGGACGTTGAGCTGATGGATCATGCGGAACCATTCAGCATGCCCGTGGATCATCCGGCTCTCAAAGCTGCACATAATGCCCTCGAAGAAGCGTTTCACACGAAGGCGATTCTTTCTCGTCAGGGCGGATCGGTTCCAATCGTTAATACATTTCATGACAAGCTTGGTCTTGCTCCCATACTTATGGGATTTGGGCTGGACAGTGAAAACTTTCATGCGCCGAATGAGCACTTTCATCTGCAGAATTTTGACCGCGGCATGTGCGCACTGATTGCTTTCCTATTTGATCTACCGAAGCAAATGAATTAATCATTTGAAAGAGGCTGTCCTTTTTAAAGGACAGCCTCTTTTTTGTTGAAGAAGTCATATGAAGTTTTTTCATCCAAATCGAATCTTTTCTGGAAATCCTTTAAAAAAAGAACTTTGTGACAACCATAGGATCAATCATAGACCTTTCCAACGGAACCCACTCCCTAGAAAACAATCCGAATGTTTGAAGGCACTAAATGAACTCCTTCGTTCATTATCATGCCCACTTAAACATAAATAATACATTTAGTTGAAAAAATTATTCAGCAAGTTTTCTTCTGAGAACAGTTTGAAGGATACCGCCATTGCGATAATAATCAATCTCCACTTCACTGTCGAAACGAACAGTCACTTCAAATTGAATTTTCCGGCCATCAGAGGACGCTGCTTCTGCCTGAACTGAATCACCGGGCTTTACATTTTCGTCTATTGAGACAGTAATAGCTTCTTCTCCGGTTAGTCCAAGTAAATCAGCACTTTGTCCTTCACAGAATTGTAAAGGAAGCACACCCATCATCACCAAATTACTTCGATGAATTCGTTCATAGCTTTGTGCAATGACCGCTTTAATTCCTAATAAATTGGTTCCTTTTGCAGCCCAGTCTCTTGAACTCCCCATACCGTAATCTTTGCCTGCCAAGACGATCAAATCCGTACCGTTCTTTTTGTAATTCATCGCAGCATCATAGATCGGCATCAATTCATGAGTCGGCCAATAGGTGGTAAATCCGCCTTCAGTACCTGGTGCAATTTGGTTGCGGATCCGAACATTAGCAAACGTTCCGCGCATCATGACTTCATGGTTGCCGCGTCTGGAACCATACGAGTTGAAATCGTAGGTCTTAACGCCTTTCTCAAGCAGATACTGTCCTGCAGGACTTTTTGGAGCAATTGAACCGGCCGGTGAAATATGATCGGTTGTCACCGAATCGCCGAATTTCCCAATAACTCGCATGGATTCAAGAGGTTTAATTTCATTTAATTCTGCAGAAAGACTTTCAAAGAAAGGCGGATTTTGAATATAAGTAGAAGCTTCATCCCAATCATACAGTTCGCCTTCGCTTGTCTGAATGGCATTCCAGCGCTCATTTTCAACAAAAACACGCTCATATTCCTTCTTAAAGCTCTCAGGGCCAACAGAACGGTTCATGACTTCTTCGATTTCGTCGCTTGACGGCCAGATGTCTTTAAAGTAGACATCATTCCCCTGAGGATCTTTTCCAAATGACTCATGATCCATATCAAAATCAACCGTCCCTGCCAATGCGTATGCCACAACAAGCGGCGGAGAAGCAAGATAGTTGGCACGAATCAGCGGATGGATACGTCCTTCGAAGTTGCGATTACCGGATAGAACAGCAGATACAGTAAGATCCTGATCAGTTATTGCTTTTTCTACTGCTTGCGGAAGCGGTCCGGAATTTCCAATACATGTGGTGCATCCGTAACCAACCACATTAAATCCTAATTTTTCGAGGTAAGGAATAAGTCCTGCCTTCTCCAAGTAGTCGGTTACTACTTTAGAGCCTGGAGCCAGGCTTGTCTTGACATACGCAGGAACTGTCAATCCCTTTTCAACCGCTTTTTTTGCAACTAATCCAGCTCCAATCATGACGCTCGGATTACTTGTATTCGTACAACTCGTAATTGCCGCAATGACCACAGCACCGGTACTTAACTTTTCTTTTGATCCGTCTTCATATGCGACTTCAGCTGATTTCGTCAATTCCTCTTTGTCAAAGCCAAAGCCGCGATTCCCTGCAGGACGTGTTAGCGAGGATTCAAATTCATTTTTCATTCCTGTTAACGCAATTCGATCCTGCGGACGTTTTGGTCCCGCCAATGACGATTGGACTTCTGACAGATCCATCTCTAAGACCTTTGTAAAGTGAGGATCCATTGCCTCCGGTGTATAGAACATTCCATTTGCTTTGCAATAATCTTCAACGAGCTGAACCTGTTCTTCCGTACGTCCGGTCAGGCGCAAGTAATCTAAAGTGACCTGGTCTACCGGGAAGAAAGTTGCAGTTGCTCCGTTTTCCGGTGACATGTTGGAAACCGTTGCACGATCAGCAAGCGACATGTGTGAAAGACTTGGTCCGAAAAATTCAACAAATTTTCCGACAACACTTTCCTCGCGCAGGAGCTGTGTCACTCGAAGTGCTAAATCTGTAGCAGTTGCTCCATTAGGGAGGCTGCCGACAATCCGAACACCGATCACGTCAGGTACAGGAAAATAGGAAGGCTGCCCAAGCATACCTGCTTCGGCTTCAATACCTCCGACGCCCCATCCGAGAACGCCTAACCCATTGATCATGGTCGTATGCGAATCCGTTCCGACTAATGTATCCGGAAAAGCCAGCAGATCTCCATTGCCCTCGTCCACTGCATGAACTACAGAAGCCAAATATTCAAGATTCACTTGATGAACAATGCCGGTAGCAGGAGGTACTGCTCGAAAATTTTCAAATGAGGATTGCGCCCATTTCAAAAATTTATACCGTTCTTCGTTTCGCTCAAATTCCCGCTCCATATTAAAAAGAAGCGCTTGGTTCGATCCGAATCGATCAACTTGAACCGAGTGATCGACAACAAGATCGACCGGTTTTTCCGGATTAATCTTTTCCGGATCTCCGCCTAAATCGGCCATAGCCTTACGCAAAGAAGCTAAATCCACGACTGCGGGCACTCCCGTAAAGTCCTGAAGAATAATTCGTGAAGGGTTAAACGGAACGTCAATGTTCTTATCAAGATTTGCAGTTCCCCACTTGGCCAAATTTTCTACATGCTCTCTTTTGATCACTTTTCCATCGCATTGTCGCAGAACGGCTTCCAATAACACCTTTATTGAATAAGGCAATCTCTCGACGTCACCATATTCCGACAAAGCGGTTAATTGATAAAAACTTATGGTTTTCCCATTGCTTTTAAACGTGTTTCGAGCATTGAAAAAATCATTTTTTTTCACTGCCCTTGTTTCTGCAGCTGCCACCATTGTTTCACCATCCCGTCTGTTTTTACACTTTTCTCTACTCTAATCATAAGGGAATTTTTTAATTAAGTAAATTTTATTTAATTAAATCTAATTAATAAGTTTTTCTTATCATGAATAGTTTTTAAAGCCATCCTCATTGGCTATTATCTCCTTAAACGAAGTATTAAAAAATAAAAAAGAGAATAAGCATAATTAAATGCTTATTCTCTAGGAAGTGTCGCCATAAATTTATAGCGATCAGCCCGGAATAATGACTTTGTCAATTCGATTGGACATCCATTTTTCAAATAGGAGCAACGTTCGATTAATAAAATCGGAGAACCCTTTGGAATATCCAGAACCTTCGCTTCCTCGGCTGTAACAACAGATGCCTCAATCGATTGAATGGCATGATCAAAAGGAAGCCCGCACTGCCTCTCAATATATTGATAAAGTGACGGACTGACTTGTTCCTCAGTGAGATTAGGTACCATTTTAACTGGAATATATGAGGTTTCGATTGCCATCGGCTCATCATCAGCAAGACGTGTTCGCTTGATTTCAAATACATCATCATGCTCGTCTAATGCGAGATGATCCGCTACTTTGACAGAAGCACACACACGTGTGAAACTCATCATAATACTGCCAGGTTTCATCCCACGGCTGATCATATCCTCTGAGAATCCGTTTAATCCAAGCAGAGATTTCTCAATTTTGTTCTGATCCGAAACAAACGTACCTTTTCCTTTAATACGTATAAGTACCCCCGAATGTACCAAATTCATAACAGCCTGTCGCACAGTCATTCTCGACACATGAAACTGATCGGTAAATTCTCGTTCGGATGGGATTTGATCACCGGATTTCAAATTCCTGTTTTCAATTAACTGCTCAATGTATTGTTCAATTTGATAATACATCGGTACCGGAGATTTACGGTCAATCATTTCATCAATCCTTGCTCATCGATATTAGAGATAATGCAGGTTCATCGGCAATCACGGTAACATCCGGATGCTGTGTAAGGGCAGAAGCAGGAAAGCTGCTGTCAGGCAAAGACGCGTGGATCAGCTTGCTCATTGCCTCAGCTTTTTCCTCCCCGGATGCAATCAAAAGAATTCTTTTGCTCTTTAAAATGGTTCCGATGCCCATAGTAACTGCTCGTTCAGGAACATCCGAAAGACTCCTGAAATAACGAGCGTTGGCTTTACGCGTTGATTCCGTTAATTGTACTACATGTGTGCCAATCGTTAAAGGCGTTCCCGGTTCATTAAATCCGATATGACCGTTTCGACCTATTCCAAGCAGTTGAAGATCGATACCTCCAAGACTGGCAATCAAATCATCATAGTGCTTGGACTCTTCCTCTGAAAGATCTGAGCTACTTGGAAGATAGCTCTGATTCTCCGGAAGATCAACATGATTAAAAAAATGACTTGCCATATAGGCATGATAACTATTGGGATCCTTTGGATCAATACCGGCATACTCATCAAGATTTACTGTCGTAATCTGTTGATAGCTTGTTCCGTTTTGACGATGATCGGCAACAAGTTCTCTGTATGTCCCTTCAGGTGTCCCCCCAGTCGCAAGCCCAAGCACAGCATTCGGTTTCTTGCGAACAGTTTCTATGATTAATTCAGCAGCCTTCCTGCTCATCTCATTTTTATCCTTAACAGCAATAATTTTCATCTTAATGCACCTCTTTCTTTTGATAGGCAATTGTTCCCCGGCAGATCGTCAAAACGAGTTCGTTTTGTTCATTTAGAACAATCAAATCAGCATCTTTTCCGTTCTCAATCGATCCCTTATGATCAAAAACGCCGCATTGCAGTGCCGGATTAATCGCACCCATTTGTACAACATCGCTCAGTGTTGCATCAGTAAAAGCAAGGATATTTCGCAACGAATCCTTCATTTTCAATACACTGCCTGCGATCGTACCGTCTTTAAGCAAGGCAAGTCCATTATCAACAAACACATCCTGACCACCAAGATCGTAAACGCCTTTATTCAGACATTTTGCACGCATGGAATCGGTGATCAGAATCATTCGATCACTGCCCTTTAGTTTATAGGCTAGATTCACCATTCCTTGACACACATGATGTCCGTCGCAAATCAACTCAGTGTATAAATCATGGTGCAATAATGCTCCTCCAAGAATTCCCGGCTCGCGATGGTGCATACCTCTCATTCCATTGTACAGGTGGGTAACTTGTGTTGCCCCTGCATCAATCGCCCGAATAACATCCTCATCAATACCGTTCGTATGACCGATTGACGCGACAACCTTTTGTTTTTTTAAATGACGGATAAAATCTAATCCGCCTTTAACTTCTGGCGCCATCGTTACTTCCTTAATACGGTCCCCACAGAGTTGCTGCCAATGGTCGAATAAATCACAGTCTGGTTCAAGAATATACTCTTCAGGCTGTGCTCCGGTCTTTTCCTTATTAATAAACGGACCTTCCAAATGAATTCCGATGATTTCCGCTTCTCCACGTTTCTGATGACCGATCAATTCACCAGCATTGACTAAGGCTTTTTCTATTAGAGGAACTGACTGCGTGATCGTTGTCGCTAAAAATGATGTTGTCCCTTCTTTAGCAAGAGCAGTAGCTATCGTACTCAATGCCTCGGGAGTTGCATCCATTGTATCTGCACCGTTTGCACCATGAATGTGCATATCAATCATGCCCGGTAAACACTTGTAAGTTGAAGGAAATTGCAATGTCCGGTCCGCCGTCTGATTTTCATTTGATCCAATACTGACAATTTTGTCCTTATCGATCAGAAGACTGCTTTTTTCTAACCATTCATTTTGACTGTAAATAGAACATCCTTCAATTTTAGTCGTCATACGATCGCTTCCTTTTTTCTTTTATTTTATCACTCATTAGAATTACTTGTCTAGACATCTATACGTTAAAAATTATTTTCATTGCTTTCTTAAATCACGATCTTTTCTGTCATTGTTCATTCGCATAAACGAGGGATCCTTCTTCTTCTCAATCATCTCTCTTTGTGTGGATAGTGGATAGCGTGACTAAAGGCTTTGATCATTAGTTTAACCCCTCGTTTTTATAGGTGTCCTCCGAAGCCCGTATATTTCCGCTCTGAAAAAGCTCTGAGACTAATTCCACCAAATAAATATAGCGCTTTCATAATTATTCATAAGCATTACATCAGTATAAACTGCCATTCCATTCAAAAATAAACACTTAATAATGTCCTGATGAACCGAAGTAGCTGCATGGACAAATGCAACTTGAATTGTCCAATGTTCTCACATTTCGTGCACAGAAATAAAAATCAACCTGTGCCATTTTAAAATAAATCGGCAAATATGCTTTTGCAGCAATTGAACCGATCCCAATAACACTTACTTTGAGCATTGAACACCCCCCTGACTGAAATTTATTAGTACTCACTTTTTTCTATTGTAAAAACCCCCATGAATAGCTAATTCATAGGGGTTCATTACTCATTTCATTTGATGATTGATCGCTTTCATCATCTGATTAATCTTCTTTTGCGACGGTTGCTGACCCATTTGAGCCATCATGACACGCAACATGTTTTCATTAATCGGCGGATTCTTTTTTAGGTAATTCATCATATATCTACGGGCGATTAAAAAGCCGAGGATCAATCCGGCTGCTAGGCAAATCACGCCCACGAGTATGTATAACCAGAGCATGCGTCTGCTTCCTCCTTGTGTCAAATGTCCATAGTTCAGTTTACACTATCACGCGAATTCAGGTCAACCTCATACCCATGAAACATAGCCTTTTCCGCACATTTTCGGCTGGAAGACAAAAAAAAGAAAGCGTGTTCTTATAAATTAAGAAATGCTTTCTTCTGAAGGAGGATGAAAAATGGCCATTAATGATAAATAATCATTAATGGAATAGAACTTTGCAATCACAAATTAAAAAGCAAAAAGGAAAAGACAATTGTAGCAGTACATTGTCAAATCATTCCCTTTGTTATATAACAGTATATCACAAAACACTTTTTTTGCCAATTCTGCGGCTAAGATTTTTAACGATTCTTTAATTGATTATCTGTTATCGGGATAATCAACTTTTGATTCGGAACAATATGATTTCGAACTAGACCATTATTGTCTTTAACCCAGGTAACAAATGCATGTTTCGTGAGCTTAGGATTATTAGCATGGTATGTTGTAGCAATTGACCACAACGAGTCACCGGATTTCACTGTAATTTTGACATAATTATTCTGATCGGCAGCAACCGTATTTGTTAAAGTAAAGAAAAGAATGACTGTCATAATACAAAATAATACAATAAATGAAATTCCCTTTGTTTTATTATGTGCATGAGTATTCATCTTGTTTTACCTCCGCTAGGAATATTTGTTCTCAAGAACGCTTGTTCGTTTGTTTTCTTCATTTTAATACGAACGTACATTTGTGTCAATGCTTATTTTAGAACAAATGTTTGCATCTGAATTTCCCAGATGATATACTATTGACAAGATAAGGAAAAGGAGAAGTATCATGAAACTCTCAACTCGGCAGCAATCTATACTCGATTTTATTAAGCATGAAGTTGCGATTAAAGGATATCCGCCATCGGTCCGCGAAATATGTGACGCTGTGGGGTTAGCATCCAGCTCAACGGTACACGGTCATCTTGAAAGGCTTGAGAAAAAAGGGTTTATTAGGCGTGATCCTACAAAACCTAGAGCAATTGAAGTGCTCGATCATGATGGAGACATCTATACAGAAAAGACAGTAAGTGTTCCTGTAATCGGTAAAGTAACGGCAGGACTTCCTATTAGTGCTGTTGAAAATATTGAAGAATATTTCCCTGTTCCAAGTTCAATGGTCGAGGATGAAGATGCATTTATTCTCAATGTCTCCGGTGAAAGTATGGTTAATGCCGGCATTCTTGATGGTGACAAAGTCATCGTCCGTCAGCAGCGGACTGCAGAGAACGGTGAAATTGTCGTTGCTATGACCGATGAGGACGAAGCTACGGTTAAACGTTTTTTTAAAGAAAACAATCATATAAGGCTCCAACCGGAAAATCCTTCAATGGATCCCATCTTGCTTGATAATTGTGTCATTCTTGGTAAAGTAATTGGTGTTTTCCGTTCGATTAAGTGATCTCAACTGCCAAGTGTATGAATGATTCTGAAGCCTTAGGGTACGAAAGAACATCTGTTCCTTCGTGCCCTTTTTCAATTGATTATTGAAGTATTCACAATTAGAAATGGCGAATTCGTATACATGACCCACTGAGTCGGTTAAAATGAAGAAAAGCACAAGGAGGGATAAATCTATGAACGATTTCCTGAAGAAAAGTTTTCTCATAGGGCTCGGCGCGACCATCACCAGCAAAGATAAGGCAGAAAAATTTCTGAATGACCTGTCAAAAAGCGGCGGTGCAGCAGCAGATGAAGCAAAATCGCTTCTAGAATCTTTCAATGAAAAAGGGAAAGAAAACACGGACAAGTGGCGCGCAGAGTTTCACAAAGACATTGTTGATGCAATTAAGGATCTCGGCTTTGTATCACAGGAAGAGTACGGGAGTCTTAAAGAAAAAGTGACGCTTTTAGAAGCTGAACTCACAGAATTAAGGCAAAAAGTATCTAAGAGAGAAAGCAGCGAAGACTAACCTGCACACTAGGTGAATGCTATGATTGGAAAACATATACGCCATATTAAAAGATATCAAGAAATTGTTTCCGTTCTCGTAAAATATGGCTTTGGCTATATTGTTAAAGATGTCGGTCTATTTCATTTACTTTCATTACCGAAACAGATTGCATCAGACTTCTCTGGAAATGGGAATGATCAGAAGTCTCTTGGACAGCGTATCCGTTTAATGCTTGAAGAATTAGGACCAACCTTTATTAAGCTTGGCCAGCTGCTCAGCCTGAGAACTGACATTTTACCAGAGCAAATTGCAGAGGCAATGCGCGGACTCCAGGATCGTGTCACTCCGATCGATGCCCAATCCGTCAAACAGATCATTCAACAAGAATTCGGTAAACCAGTTGCTGAAGTTTTTGCTCAATTTGATGAACAATGTATTGCCGCTGCCTCCATTGCTCAAGCACATCATGCAAAGTTAAAATCCGGCGAAGAAGTTGCTGTTAAGATACGGCGTCCGGATATTGAATACGTGGTGGAGAACGATATTGAAATTCTATGGGATCTTGCTTCTCTCGTTGAGAAACGCTATGAATGGGCTAGGACATATCAAATTATCGATTTGGTTGAAGAATTTTCACTGGCAATCCGCAGCGAACTTGATTACGCTATGGAGGCGCGAACAACTGAAAAACTGTTTGATTTTTTCAAGAATGATGTGAATGTGATCATTCCCAAAATCTATCGAGATTATTCGACAGCTAAAGTGCTTACCCTTGACTATGTTCATGGGTATAAATATGAAGAATTGATTAAGAGTCCGCCAAAAGATGTGTCCAACAAAATTATCTGTGAACGGCTTGTCCGGTCATTTCTTGATCAAGCCTTAATCTGTGGCATCTTTCATGGCGATCCGCATCCTGGCAACCTTTTTTTCTTCCCCGATAATAAAATCGGGTATATTGATTTTGGACAAGTTGGACATTTAAACGAATCGATGAAGCGCGACTTCGGCAATTTAATTATCGGTCTGATGAAAGGAAATACCGAACTGCTTTTCCGCACTATTTCCACGATGACCGTCATGCCGGATGACTTGAATGAGCGTCAGTTGAAAGACGATTTGGAAACTCTGCGCGAGAAATATTATCGTCTGCCATTTAAAGAAGTTCACATCGGCAAAGTCATTTCTGATGTTTTCGCTGTTACCAAAAAGCATCATATCGGTATACCCAAAAATTACACGCTCCTTGGCAAGGCCCTAATCACTCTGGAAGGCTTGATCACCACTCTGGATCACGACACGAACATTCTCGAGCTTGCGGAACCTTATGGGCATCGTCTGTTAATAAGAAGACTTGATCCTACTGAACTTTCAAAAAAGTTATTGATGAATGGTTACGATGTTGTTGAAAACAGTATGCGTCTGCCTTCCCTTTTACGAAAAACCTTAACGCATTTATATAAAGGCAAAACACGTGTCGAAATGAAACTGCCGCAACTGGAAGTTCTGCTGGCCAAACTGGATCGCGCCGCAAACCGGATTTCGTTCAGTATTATGCTGCTCTCACTCAGTATCATTTTGGCAAGCATTATTCTTGGCGAAACGTTCGGGTCGCGTTCATTAATCACAAATGTGCCCATTATCGGCATTGCAGTAACCATTGTGCTTTTCATGTTTATGATCGTTCTTTTGTCAATTTTTCGTTCCGGCCGTTTCTAAGTGCTTCTGTTCCATAAATTGATCATTTGAGCGTTCTTCTAGAGTATCTGCCGGTACAAAAAATAAATAGTAGAAAGCGGATAATATGGTCACGGCACCGACAATCAAAAATAGAGATTCAACAGACAAATAAACCGGAAAAGATAATGTGATCAATCCAAGTGTCAGTGATTGAGAAAGCATTAAAATCGGCGTACTCCAGCTTTCCACTCTCCCCATCATTTTTGGATTCACCAGATGCGGCATCCATCCGCCGATCGCAACATTGACCAAAGGAATCAACAGGGTTGCAAGAAAGATCATAATTAAAAACATATATACAGTCGGCACGTATCCTGCGCCGATCATAAACACACCGCTGACAAGCAATCCGGCAATGATCATCGAACGAAAGCGGCATTTTCCTGCACACAAGGCGGCAATGAGACTTCCAATTAAAATACCTAATCCTGCAATTACTCCGGTCCACACGGAAAATAACTCGTAAGAATCGGGAACAAGCTTATATTTCAAAATAAAAATGAGCATAACGCTGCATCCGCCATTAATGATACCGAAAATTGCAAAACTGGCAACGAGCGAAGTCAGCAGTTTATCTTTAATGATATAATGCATACCCTGATTAAAATCGGAAATAATTGAGCGGAATTTTGTTTTCTGCCAATCGTGGACACCATTAGGCAAACGAACGTCGCTTTTAATATAAGGGTGACGAATCAATAGTGCTGACAGAACAAAAGATAGCGCATCAATAACAATCGCTCCCTGCAGACCAAGATTCCAATAGACAAGTGCTCCAAGCCCATTTCCGAAAATCATAAAAACACTGCTCACCATTTGATTGAGACCTGCAGCAACTGCGTAATCCCCTTTTCTTAAGATCCCTTGTAGAATTGCTTGTTCAGCAGGAGCAAAAAATTTTGCGACAGCAGCGCGCAAAAAGATAATTGGGAAAATTAAACTAAATTGGCCGAGCATCACCACGGCAAACAAAACAATCGACAAAAGAGCACTGAGCCAATCACAATTTGATGCGATTTTTTGCCGATCCATTCGATCCGCGGCAACACCGACAAGCCAAAAAACAAGAAGTGACGGAAGTGAAAACATCAACTCATTCAATGAGGCTAGATAAGGCTGATGACTGAATCGATCAAGGAAGAAGAAAACGAGAGCTGTCATGCCTATGACACTCCCAAGCTGTGATGTAACAGATGCAGCAAACAACATTGAATAAGTCTTGTTTTTAAAAATAGCCAACACAGATTTCATTAGATTCCACTCATTTCCAAGTCATTTATTAACTCCATGAACAAATGATAAAATAAATGATTAGAAAAAGATTCAATCTGATGTTGGGTTTCCGTTCAGACCTCCGTCGGATTTTACCTCAGCCTTGATGGATAGATGAAACAAACGTGAACCGATTGACGGGTCAAACTTCGCTGCCAATCGATTCAATTTATTTTGAGCTATAATTACACTTTTTAAATCATTCTGCTTGTCTCCAAGCATACGGCTGCATTCCTCATAAATAAGTTTGATTTTTTGATTATCAATCCCTTTTCCAGCAAGAAAAAGTGTACCCGCTCTACCGTATTGCGGCACAACAGTGACCCAATCAGCATCTTTTTGATTGGAAATCATTCGGCAAACGCTCTTCTTTGTGAGGTCTGCGACAACAAGCAGTACATCCTGCCATTCAGCCGAAATACTTTTTACTCCGTGCTCAAGTCGAGAAAGCATTGCTTGATTAATGACATAGGGTTGCGAATTAAATGGCATATCGTTCTTTACCCTATTTAAAAGGGCCGCACTTCCTGTGCAAGCGATAAATTGCCTTTTTGAAATTCGAAGGAAACTCGGTTTATTTCCTAAACACCGCTTTATTTTTCCCTTCTCAATGACTTCCACCAAAGTACCATCACTTACAGCAGATATCCATTGATCAGTAGCAATAATTGAAACAAAACTCATAATTACCCCTCTTCTCGCTTCCTTTTATTATAGGGTCTTTAAAAAATTTTAAAAAGTGGGTTCAACTAAAATTGTTTCAATGGATATGAGCAGATAAATTTGCATTTTTCGCCAAAAGTCATAAAATGTACCCATAAGGTTCAGTTTGTTGTCACATTTATATAAATAGAACTCTTGAAAAATGATGTAAATCATGGTTCAAGAAAACAGCTTGATTCTGAGGAGGAACCCATTATGGGAAAAGTAAAAGCTAGTGAGGCAGTAGTAAAGCTTTTAGAAAACTGGGGTATCGATCATATTTATGGAATCCCAGGCGATTCAATCGATTCGATGGTTGAAGCGTTGCGTAAAGAGGAAAGCAAAATCAAATTTTATACCGTGCGTCACGAAGAAGTTGCGTCATTGGCAGCTGCAGCATATTCTAAGCTCACCGGAAAAATCGGTGTTTCACTTGCTATCGGCGGCCCTGGAGCCATTCACCTGCTGAATGGCATGTATGACGCAAAAATGGATCATGTGCCGATGCTGGTTCTGGTCGGACATATCCCTGCACGTTTAACCGGTACCGATTATTTTCAAGAAGTTGATACGGTTGAATTATTCAAAGATGTCGCTGTATATAACAAGAAGATTACCAGTGCGGAAAGCTTCCCGGCAGTTGTCAACCAAGCTATTCGTACGGCTTACCAGGAACGCGGCGTGGCTGTATTGTCAATCCCGGACGATATTGCAATGGGTGAAATTTCGGATAACGCTCCGCAGCTCTCTACTGTATTTGAAAAGAAGATACCCGGACTCGTTCAGAACGATTTGAATGATGCCGTAGCATTAATCAACAGCGCAAACAATCCCGTTATTTTAGCAGGAGTTGGTGCAAAAAGTGCAAAGAAAGAATTAAAGGCCTTTGCTGAACGCATTTCCGCTCCAGTTGCCGTGACACTGCCGGGTAAAGGTGCCCTTTCCGATAGTCATCCGAACTTTATTGGAAATATCGGCAAAATTGGTACTAAACCAGCATATGAAGCGATGAAGAGTTCCGATCTGCTGATTATGATCGGAACGGATTATCCATATGCAGCTTATCTGCCGGAAGGCGCGAAATGTGTTCAAATTGATATTGATCCAATTAAGATCGGCAAACGTTATTCTGTAAATGTTGGTGTTGTTGGCGATGCGGCTGAAGCCCTTGCCTATTTAAATGAGCATGTTACTCCTGTTGATGATCGTCCGTTCTTGAAAACCTGCCAAAGCAAGATGGCCACATGGTGGAAGTGGATGGATGAGGATCAAGAGAAGAAACAAACACCGATTGCTCCTGAAGCACTTATGTCAGCGATTGAATCGATTTCAGAGGATGACACCATCTATTCTGTGGATGTCGGTACGTCAACTGTTTGGTCAACACGTTATCTCAAAGTCTCAGAAAAGCAGGATTTCATTGTGTCAGCATGGCTGGGAACAATGGGTTGCGGTCTTCCCGGCGCAATTGCTGCTAAACAAGCATTCCCTGATCGTCAAGCGATTGCGATCAGCGGAGACGGTGCATTCGCTATGGTTATGCAGGACTTTGCCACTGCTGTTCACTACAAACTGCCAATTATCGTTATTGTTCTTAACAACAAGCAACTGGCATTCATTAAATATGAACAACAATCTGCCGGTCAGCTAAAATATGCTGTTGACTTTGGAGATATTGACTACGCTAAATTTGCTGAGGCATGCGGCGGAAAAGGTTTCCGTGTTGAGAAGTACGACGACCTCAAGCCTGCGCTCGAACAAGCAAAAGCTTCAAATGTTCCGGTCATTTTAGATGTAGCCGTCGATGTTGATGCTGCTCCGCTTCCAGGAAAAATTGTTATGGACGAAGCAAAAGGCTATGCTCGTTTCACTGCTAAGTCGATTGCTGAAAATCATAAATTAGAAAAAATGCCTCCAATGAAAACTGTTGTACGGAGATTCTTATAATCATTTGAGAGCAAAAAACGTTTGTTTGGGAATTAGCCCAAACAAACGTTTTTTTTATATTAAATCAGTATTTAATGATTTTCTCAGATAAACGTGAAAAAAGATCTGCCACTTATAAACGGCAGATCCTTTATTGTGCAAACATTTATTTTTTTACAACGGCATGTCCGCCGAATTCATTGCGCAAAGCAGCAACTACTTTTCCCGAAAATGTATCGCTCTCAAGTGAACGATAACGCATGAGCAGCGAAAGCGCGATGACCGGAGTTGGCACTTGCATATCCAGTGCAGTCTCCAACGTCCATTTTCCCTCACCTGAAGATGCCATGACACCGCTCAATTTTTCTAGATTCCCGTCTTTCGAAAAGGCATCCTCGAGAAGTTCAACCAGCCAACTGCGAATGACAGAACCATGGTTCCATACTTTTGCGACAGCTTGATTATCATAGTCAAAGTCGCTCTTTTGCAGAACTTCGAAACCCTCTGCTAATGATTGCATCATACCGTATTCGACGCCATTGTGCACCATTTTCAAGAAGTGGCCACTGCCTGCCTTACCCGTATAAAGATATCCGTCCTCGACCGAAAGTGATTTGAATAGTGGCTCCAAATAACTAAAAGTCTGTTTATCTCCGCCAACCATGACACATGCGCCATGACGCGCACCGCTCATGCCACCAGAGGTACCGACATCCATAAATGACACACCTTTTTCCTTGCACAGCTCATAACGTCGAACAGAATCGGTATATCGAGAGTTTCCTCCATCAAGGATTATATCTCCCTTATCAAGCTGCGGCAGCAGACTTAAAAGGGTCTGCTCGGTAGGAACTCCAGCTGGAACCATCATCCAAAACACACGTGGTTTCTCAAGTGCGCCAACAAGCGCATCAAGCGAAGTAAATCCATCAATGCCTTTCGATTCCTGCGCTTTCGTTACCGCTTCTTTTGACAGGTCAAAAGCCTTCACTTCAAAACCATGCTCAGACATATTCATGGCAAGATTATAACCCATCTTTCCTAAACCAATTAAACCGATTTGCAATTCAATCACCTAATTTATCAATTATTTAAGTCGCTCCAATCTTAGTTTAACCCATACAAGCGGCTTATCCAAATCAATTTTTTTATGAAACAAATTTATTTTCTAAGTACAGGCAAAATATTTCACATCCAAAAAGCAATCTGCTACGATTTTCTTGTTACATTCCAAAGGAGGGTTTTCGATGAAAACATACCCGCTTTCACTCTGGACTTTGGTGATTGGCGCATTTGCAATCGGAATGACTGAATTTGTAATCATGGGCTTACTTCCCAATGTTGCACAAGACCTCCATGTCTCCACCGCAGCTGCAGGTCAGCTGATTACCGGATATGCAGTCAGTGTTGCTATAGGCGGCCCAATTATTGTCATCGCAACCTATAAGATGGCAAGAAAAAATGTGCTTATGCTCCTCATGGCCATTTTCAGTATTGGGAACTTCTTTGCCTCTATCTCAATTAACTACGGATTATTAATGCTCAGTCGTGTCGTCACCGCAATCGCGCATGGCTCCTTTTTTGGACTTGGTGCCATCATGGCTGCAAGCCTTGTTCCCAAAAATAAACAAGCCTCTGCAATGGCGCTCATGTTTTCTGGATTAACTGTTGCTAATATAGTAGGTGTTCCCTTCGGCACATTGATCGGGCAACGCTTAGGTTGGAGAAGCAGTTTCCTTGTAATCGGCATTATCGGCTTAATCGCTGTCATAGGATTATTTGCTCTTGTTCCCAACAAAGAAAGCAGCAAAAAATCATCGTTACTAAGCGAATTAACTGTTTTGAAAAGCGGAAAACTGTGGGTCACCTTGTTAATCTCGTTGTTTAGCTTCGGCAGTGTTTTTGCATTTTTTACGTATATCACACCTGTTCTGCAACATATGACAAGCTTCGGTGATCATGCTGTCGACTTCACTTTGGTGGTTTTCGGTATCGGAGTCACAATTGGTAACTTAGTTGGTGGAAAACTGGCGGATTGGCGTCTCAATGAATCCTTAATTGGATTGCTCATTTCTCTTGAACTGTTGTTTGTCATTTTGTTCTTCGTTCAATCAAACGCGGTTTTAATGGTAGCTGCCGTCTTATTGTTTGGAATTCTCGCATTCGCCCAATCACCTATTCTTCAATACAGGAGCCTTGTGCTGTCACAAGATGCACCATTAATGTCCAGCACATTGAATCAGTCAGCAATGAATATTGGAAACGCTGCAGGAGCATTTTTTGGAGGGTTATCCGTTCAATTTCTACCGCTTAGATACTTAGCATTAACCGCTCCCCTGCTTTCATTTGTCGGTCTTGTTCTGCTTCTCCTACAGCTTTATTTTTTCCATACAAAAGTAGTCAGAAGTTCCGTTTCCAGCTAATGCCTGTTTAACATGTTTTTCGTTTTGATCAAGCCATTTTATCAGAAAAATGATTACGCCGACCTTTAAGATGCCCATAGATGGATCATTACACGGGGTCAGGATGAAGATGCATCGGATTTGGTTCCGGCTTGCGATATACATCTGCAAAAAAGATAAGCATGGCTAATGCTAAACTCAATAAGAAGAAATACATTGCAACACTCAGATATGGTTTGTATACTTTTTTATAGACACGGAATTGAAGATCCTTGTTCATGACCAAATGTGCATCTTGAAATAAAACCCCTTCCAAGTACAAATCTCTCTGTTCGAATAAGCCTTTTCCATGGATTGATAAGTCCAGAAAGGCATCCTTTTGTCCCGTAATTTTAGAGATTGTCAATTGATAGTCCATTTTCCCTTGAAGCGTATGATCGAGAACTAGTTCCGACAACCTGTCCTTCTCCATATCATCCGCTGAAATAATCTTTTTTGTTTTTTGTTTTTTTCCGGATAACGGATGAATGGTCAACTGATAATTTGCTTTGCCGATAGACCCAGCTTTTCCTAAAGCAATATGATCAAAATCACGATCCGCATAAAACGTTTGTCGTACTACATTTTGTTCAGAAACATGTGCATAGATACCACCCTTTCTCTGACTTTGGTTAACTGAGTAGCGATACTGCACATCTGAATCCTGAGTAATCGGCTTCAAATGAATCGCAGCGAGGCAGATCAAGACAATAAAGAAAAGATGAGCTCCTCGCTGTGTATTTATCCAAGGAAGCTTAAGGGATACATGGTTTCGCACTTTTTGCATAAGTCTCGTCAGCTCTTTCAGCCCATAGCAACATCCGATCAGCATCGGAAACAGAAAAAGTAAAGCGTATCTTGGCTCGGCTTCCCAAATAAAGATGTAAAAGAGATAGTTTCCAAAAAGCATGATTTGGATCAATAAACTTACGTCTACTTTTTTAAGTCTGAAAAAACGCATAACTGAACAAAAAAGCAGCATAAAATGGAAACAATGAAATATTTGAACAATGAACAAGACAAGTTGCTTCTGGCCACCGAAAAAATAATCATAGATAAGAGAATGATTCGAAGTATTGCCCATATACCAGTAGTAGCCCATGGAACCGTCCGCGTAAACGCGAAATGCTTTCAATAGCCACAAATAAGACAATTCACTTACTGATCTTGTTGTTAATCTTTTCTTAATTTCGCGCAAATTTATTTCTTTTTTTTGCGCCTGCGTAGGCTGCCCAAGAGTTTTCTTGAAATCGCGGATATTATAACGTCCCTGTTCTGACAGTCCCAGCATGACCCAGTGTGTGGTCGGCATCTTGTATTGCGGCATTGCTTTAATGTGAACTTTTTCGGCCAAGTTGCCAGTCGCCAGCTGCATCAATATTAATAAAATGATTACGCTCGTTCCGATTATGCACGCCGTTTTCAATTTTGATCTGAGAATTAAATACAAAATAATTGCTGGAAGAAATAAAATCAGATTTTGACGAAGAACGCAACCGACTGCTAAAAGAAAGCAAAAAAGGATTGCATCAATTGGTCTTCTTCTCTGTTCATATCGGAGCCAAACGTAGAGAAGTAGCGGAGGCATCATAATCATCAATGTATCCGAGTAAAAGTAAAGTGTGTAAAAGAAAATTGGCGCACATGACAAAACAAGAAGCAGAAAGATCGCACTCATCCTTCGTCCAAGGAGCAGAGAAACGACCTTCCAAGAATAGAAAATGCCAATATTGAGTATTGCCAAACACACCGCATGATCAACGATGAACAACTCTTTGTTTGAATGAATGGGCAAAAGATAGTAGATGATGTATCGAAAAAGCATAATGGGGATGTTATTAGGATAAATTTGAAAATAAATGCTGTCTTCACTGAGAGAACCGTTATTTTGGAGCAAATCAAAAGCTTTCATAAAGACATGGCCACCATCAATTTCCGGGGGTTGAATGTCTGCAAAGGCAACAAAAACAAAGCACTCAAAAAGTCCAATAAAACTAAACAGCAAAATAATGATTTTTTTTACATTCCGTTCTGAACAGGATGTTAGAAAATGATTAAATGAAAGAAAAAAAAGAAAAATAATCGCAACGTAAAAAAGCAGCATAAAGGATAAGTCAAATGATGAAAAAGCAATTTTTCCGTAATAACTACGTGAATTCATAAATATGGGACCAAGCACGCTCATAAGGAAAAAAAGTCCTGCAAAAAGTGCAAAACCAATGCAAAATAGTCGTATCAATCTATGTTTTAGGAACAGCAATCCGATTCACATCCGGGTAATAATTCCATTTTTCTCATTCAGTATTTGTTAAACTGCTCACATTTATTACAATATGAGCAAAATAATATTCACTTTCCACCTGCATCATTTCAGTAAGAATCTTGTTACGTCAGGTTACTTTTACCTTTTTATAGGTAAAAGAAAAACCGGGCAAAAAGCGCCTGGTCCTTACTTCTGCAGGACGCGGTGGCTTTCGCGTTACATACAGGACGTACTTTCACAGGATGTGATGACTTTCGCGGTTGCATACAGGACGTATGCGTATTTAGCGACAGCTCCTTTGATACTTGAGAGAGTTCCTTTTTTAGCATGGGTTTGTGTCTTTGTAGTGCTGAATCATCGCTCCGGTTGCTCGCATCAACTGAGCACGACCACGGACAGTCTGAGAGTCTCCTCAGACAAGCAGAAATCTGCCTGGTATCGCGCATCTACTTTGATTCTCGGCCAAGACACTGGTTTATTCGTTTAAATACGGGCAAAATCATATACTTGACACACAAAAAAACGGTCGATACATAATCGACCGTTCTTCAATACATCTATTTATAACACTTTTATTTTTGGGTTACAGGCTTTTTCCATAATCCCAGAATCAATCCTGAAATGACTGCGCCGACAATTATTGAAATCAAGAACAAGATTGCGTGATTGCCGAGCAGGACAACGAAAATTCCGCCATGCGGTGCAGGGATATTAATGTTCCAAAACTGAGTCAAACCTCCGGCAATTGCAGCCCCGATAACACTTGACCCAATCACACGCAGTGGATCAGATGCTGCAAATGGAATCGCACCTTCAGTAATAAAGGAAAGACCAAGAATATAGTTAGTAATACCTGCTTTTCGTTCATCTTCAGTAAATTTATGCTTAAAGATAGATGTTGCCAAGGCAATTGCGAGCGGCGGTACCATTCCGCCTGCCATAACGGCTGCCATCATAAGTCCATTTGTATTACCGCTGCTCGTGAAGACACCAATAGCAAATGTATATGCGGCTTTGTTAACAGGGCCGCCCATGTCAACAGCCATCATACCGCCGAGTACTATACCAAGCACAACAGCATTTCCAGTGCCTAAGTGATCAAGAGCGCCAATCAATCCCGTGTTCACCCATTTGAAAATCGGATCAAGAATATAATACATTAATCCGCCAGTAATCAATAGACCAAATACAGGATAGAGAAGAATCGGTTTCAAACCGTCTAACGTACGCGGAAGACCGCTGAATGCTTTCTTCAATAAGATGATTACCCAACCTGCAAGAAATCCGGCTGCCAGACCTCCAAGGAAACCGGCGTTCGAAGAGGCTGCAAGAAAACCGCCGACCATACCTGGCATCAACGCAGGACGATCACCTATGCTCATTGCAATATAACCAGCCAGAATAGCAATTAGGAAGTGAAACGCACCGGTGTCACCTCCTGCGATCGCACTCAACATTTGGAAAATGGTATTGTCTTTACCAAGTCTTTCAAATAAGAACGATATAGCAAGCAAAATACCGCCACCGACAACAAAAGGAAGCATGTGTGAAATACCATTCATCAAGTCTTTGTAAATTCTGCTCCAAATCGATGCATTTGCCTCCGGAGCATCGTTTTCAGAGGCTCCGCCTTCAGCGTGATAAACCGGTGCCTGTCCCTTGAGTGCTTTATTAATTAACTCTTCCGGCTTGCGAATTCCGTCACTGACCGGTGTCTGAAGTACCTTTTTTCCATCAAAACGTGCCATTTCAATTTTCTTATCCGCCGCAACAATAACACCGGAAGCGCGCTTGATTTCATCTTTTGTCAGCACATGTTTTGCACCTTCAGAACCATTCGTTTCAACGCGTATTGCTACGCCCATTTCTTTTGCTTTCTTTTTCAATGCATCTTCTGCCATATACGTATGTGCAATTCCCGTTGGGCAGGCTGTAACGGCAACAACAAATTTCTCTTCAGTTGATGGAGACGGAGTTTGCGTTGATTTTGCAGCTTCTTCTTTCGCTTCTTCAGCATCATGCTCAGCTTGTTTGTCATTAAAAAGTTGTGCGACTTCACCGGTCGTTTTCGCTTTTTTTACCTGCTCAACAAAATCATGATCAATTAATAAGCGCGATAACGCAGCAAGCGTCTGAAGATGCACATCTGCTGCGCCTTCTGGTGCGGCGATCATGAAGAACAAATCGGAAGGCTGTCCATCCAGTGCTTGATAATCAATGCCTTGTTTACTTCGACCGAAGACAACCGTTGCTTCATTAACTGCCTTTGTTTTTGCATGGGGCATGGCAATTCCGTCACCAATCCCAGTGCTTGATTGTGCTTCCCTTTTTAATATCATTTCTTTAAATAATTTCGGATCGTTAATTCTTCCGTTTCGTTCCAAACTAGCAATCAGTTCATCAATTGCGCCTTCTTTAGTCGTGGCTTGCATATCCAGAACCATGGCGCGTTCAATCATTAGATCTGTAATTTTCATTGTTGTGCAACTCCTTTTTCAGTTTCTGTAGAGCAACAAGATTTTTCTGAAATACCGTCTTTAACGGAACAATTCCATATAATAAATTTCATGAAAATTGGTCGTTTGGCAAGCACTTTCATTGTAGGATCAATCTTCGACTCTCTTTTCCATTAAGAGTCAGCTGAACGGTCTGCAATATAAACTACGGTTTTCTCTGTCATTAAGGATTGGCATCTTTCCGGTATTTGATCCGTAATAATGGCTGCCTTATCCAAATCAAACATCTTGCAAAAAGATATTTCAGAGAACTTACTGCTGTCTGAAACGACATAAGAACTGGATGCAAGCTGATGTGCACATCGCTTCAATGCTGCTTCTTCCGGATCAGGGGTTGTATAGCCCATCGACGAATCAATTCCGTTAACGCCAATAAATGCGGTATCAAAACGAAATAGATTAATATTCTGCATTGCAATGCTGCCAACGACTGCCTTTGTATTCGGTTTCATTAGACCGCCTAGCAAATAACACAATATTCTTTTGCGAACAAGTAATTCAGCATGAGCAGGACCGTTAGTGACAACGGTTACATTTGCTGCCCTAATAAAAGGAATGATTTCAAGTGTCGTGGTCCCTGCGTCAAGATAAATACAATCGTTATCCTTTATTTTCTGAGCAGCCAGCTTAGCGATCGACTTCTTCTGCTGAACATTCTTAAGCGTCTTAGTTTCCATGTCAGGCTCTTCATTGAGCTTTCGCAATAAAGACGCACCACCATGAATACGACGAAGCAAGTGACGGTTTTCCAATTCCTGTAAGTCTCTGCGGATCGTTGATTCGGAGGCAGCCAACATTTGAACCAGTTCCTGCATTTTAACAACAGAAGTGTCTGTTAAAATTTTCAGGATCAATTGTTGCCTTTCTTCAGCCAACATACTCATTCCTCCACAAAAAATATTCTACCACACTTTCAGCCAAAATCAATCAATTTGCTTCAAAAAAGTTCAGCGCTTACAATTTATCGCGATTACTAATGATTAAAGTTGAACGATTCTGATTAGTACGCTCTGCTGCCGATAAGAATTTCAAACTCAACCGTAATTATTGCGGAGGATTTTTCAAACCACTGTTTCTGTATTGCTTCAGAAGCATTCCACGCGAGCGGCGTCATCTTCATCAAGTCTCTGATTCCATCCTGATCCAATTGAACTGTATAACTTATCTTTTGCACGGATGCGTTTGGATAATGCTGTTGAAATAAACTGAATGTGTCCGCATTAGAATAGTGTGATTTTTCTGCGCCAAGTAATGAACGTCGGAGTTCCTTAAGATAATCACTACCCGGAATGACTTTTATTATTGATCCACCAGGCTTGAGCATTCGATCAAAGGTGTGGTAATTGGATGGTGAAAGTATGTTTAAAACAACATCAAATAAGTGCTCGTTAAAAGGTGAATGGGCCAGATCAGCTACAAACCAATTTTGATCCGGATAATTCTTAGCAGCTGATTGAATGCCCTCTTTTGCCAGATCAATACCATACCCCTGTATGTTATTTGACGAGGCGATTGCAAGAAGCTGACAGATCTTGGCAAGATGTGAACCCTCTCCGCAGCCGAGATCAAGAATACGAACAGACTCATTCTTTAGATTTTTTATTTGTTCAGCAAGAGCCGCAATCAGTGGGTCAAAGAATCGGTGATCAACAATGACTCTTCTGCGTGCCTCAAAAAGTACTTTTTCATAATGCGTATGGACCGGTTTCGTTACCAGGTTTACATAGCCTTGCTTGGCGATGTCAAACGTATGTCCTTGCTTGCACATCAAACTTTTTTGAGCAACACTATCCATATCAGCACCGCAGACAGGACATCGGAACATATCTCTATTTAAATGCAATTGTTCGGCGCAATGTATTCGTTTATTCATGATTTAACTCGACCTTCATTCCTTAACACGTATTGCATCATTATACCACAGTACATAACTCCTCAATGCTTCATAATATCATTGAGGATAGATATCGATATTGAGGATAGATATGATCTTTCAAATAATGTATATCAATGGAGATATTAAGCCTTAAAACGTATAATAAATTTATTCCTATATGAAAGGTACGATTAATATGAATGATGCTGCTACTCCATCAATTCCTCGACCGCTCGTGAGAACGAATCAATGGGTCATTGTACTAAGCGTTGTCGTATCGATGATTACACACCAGTACTGGCTGCTTTTGATTCCTTTACTCTCAGGACTCTCAGGGCTCTTCTTTCACTACAACCCTGTAATGGCATTAGCAAAACCATTCTTGAGAAAACTGCTTAGTACCTATATTCCGGAAGATAAACAACAGCAAAAATTCAATCAGACAATCGCAGTGTCCTGTCTTTTCATTGCATTCATTAGCTTTCTTCTGCATTGGACCATTGTCTCCATCATCTTTTCAATAATCGTTGGTCTTGCAGCTTTTATCGCTATCCTCGGTTTTTGCGTGGGATGCTACATTCACTTTCAATGGTCGCAATATCGCCAAAAGCGCCTGCAAGCACAGAATCAATCGAAACAACTCTGAGATTATCCATCTTCATCGAGGCTTGTACTGCATAGGTGTTGTCACCAGTCGAAACCTGGGTGAATACACTAAGGCGAAAAGGAGCGATGAATATGTCGGATATTTATGATGCACCCGAGCAGCAGCTCTTTGTCCCGCAGATGATGGAGGAACGAGCTGCGCAGCAACCGGAAAGCAATAACCAAGCCATCCACGATATGTGCACTAAATTAATGAACTTCCACGTTATTGCACAAATGGCTGATGGGTCAAAAATGGATGGTATTATCGAAGAAGTGAACGAACAAGGCGTTGTCATGCTCGTTCCCGAAAATGTGAATGAAAATGAGCGTTTTTATCAAGGGCCAGGCGGTCCAAGACCAAGATTCAGACGATTTAACCGTTTTCTGTTTCCTTTTATTTTCTTTGCGCCACCATTTTTCTATCCGTACCCTTACTATTATTAAAATAAAATCTACAGTCATCCAAATGAAAAAGACGCCTCTTCAACATGTTGTATCACACATTACAGAGAGGCGTTTTTATTGTACAATAAGAAATTCAAACTTCGCTTTCACCAGTGGCTTTTCGAAGCCTAGTTTTCTAACACAAATAAGAAAAAATATTAATTAGAGGAATTAGTGTAAGTGCAACTATTGCTTCACTTTTACCAGAGACTTTGCGAAGCTAAGTTTTCTAATATTACTTATTAAGCTGTTTCGGCAAGGTTACCGAGCATAATTGCGATGGCCCCGCCTGTTTCAATCCACGTTCCTGCCGTTACCGTTGGATCGAACAGTGTATAATCATCCTCTTCATCCAATAACCTCTTTCTTCCCTGTGCCTGCATAAAATTACCTAAACAAAGCATTGCGATTCCAACGAATGAGTACATTTTCTTCCAAACAGTCCGATCAGTAAAAAGAATCATGTTTGCCAGTACTTCTTTCAAATTCGACGACATGGCTTGCACAAGCAATTTTCGGTCGTCGTCTTCATCATTAATGAATTGAATAGCAAAAGAGCCATAACCAATGATCGTCAGAGCAACGCTTAATTGCGCTAATGGATCCTCGGATATGAATTCCGCAAAAAGAGCGCCGGCGCCAACCTGGATTAAACTGCCTAGAAAAACCAATTGATCTTGTGTTTCACGATCCAAATTTTTTATTGGCGTCTGTCCGATGGAATTCATCACTTTTCCAATTGCTATGGATGTAAACGCTATGTTTTTGGACAGTTCTTCTCTATTCATCATTGTTCCCACCCGTCACACGAACCTCAATACTTTATCCTATTCAATAACGGGATAAATGATTGAACTATAGTCAAAAGGGAAAGACTCAGCTGCCCAGTTTTTTCCTGATTATCATAAGCGGATTTGCAATCATTGGCGAGATAAAGCACGCGGCGAGCGCTTCAGCAATTCCATTAGTTGCTACAACAACGAGCAGAGCAGGCAGCAGTCTGCTCACATCGATTTGCAGATAATTTGCATAGGGTACTCGATAAAAAATATAGATAAGGCCAAGAACAAGCACTGTATTGGTAATGGATCCAAATAAAGCAGCTATGGACATACAAACAATGCGCGGGAGCTTCGTTCTTTTCAATAAAATAAAAAGATATCCGGCAACAAAGCCGACAAGAATTCGCGGTATCACTGAAATTAAAGGATTAGTGAATACAATCGGTGCAATTGGACTACTTGGAAAAGTGAATGCACGTATAAAAGTAGTCATTCCCCATACCCCGCCAATGATCGCTCCTTCAATCGGCCCCAGAACAATGGCGACAACAATGACGGTTAAATGAATAATGGTTAAACTTAAAGCACCAATCGGAATATAACCAAGAAAAGGCACAAAATTTTGCAAAAGGATAATTGCCGTAAATACACTTAGGAGAACTAAGCGATATGTTTGATTTTGACCCCCGTTTTTCATAACTTGCTCCTTCTTCAACTTGATTGAGTATTTTTATTGATCTTGATCATTAGCCTACTATGAATTATAGTTGGTTTTTTCAATCTAGCAAGATAGGCTTAATGAAAGCATGACAAGAAAAATGATACAGGCAGCAGAGACAATCGTTTGTTTACATAATATTTTTCTGTTATTAACTGGTGTAATCAAAATAGAATAGTGTAATAAAAAGGAGTTCCTCTATTTCATTGATGCACCTTATGGACCGGAAATTTAATGAAATAGGTGTTATTGATGCCTGAATATAGCCGAAAGTTGACGGTATTGCCTGTCCAATAATTGCCAGATATAATGTCCGTAGGACATCGATCTGGTATTTATTTTTTGGAAAGGAAAGAGGACATCTCTTTAGCCGTGTAATACCACTTACACGAGAGATGTCCCCACAAATCAACCATATGATCATTATATCAGACTATAAGCTTGTTGATAAGCACTCAACAGGTGTTTTCAGTTAAGAGTACTGTGACGGCTCCTTGTCCCTGTTGCGGAGGACGAACTAAAGTTATTGGCAGTAGACCAAGAAAATACATAAGAGATACCGGAGACGAAAAAACGCTAATGATCCGGCGCCTTCGTTGCACAGACTGCTGCACAATTCATCATGAACTCCCTGATTTACTGCTTCCTTATAAGCGTTATGAAGTCAGCTGTTTTGAAAGGGTAGTTTCACAATCTGATCCAGTAGATGTTGCTGTGGATAATTCGACTCTGTTTCGTTGGAACCGTTGGTTCCTTGATTTTATTGAGTATTGGTTGGCTTGTCTTCGTTCCATTGACCTTCGCTTTCAATTGGATATAGACCCAGAGAATTCGCCGTCCCAGGATTCTTTGACCGTACTCGAACGTGTTGGACGGATCTTTGGCGATGGACCAGGTTGGCTGTCGCAAATGACCAAACCGATTGTAAATGTGAATTTGTGGCTACAGACCCGTTCCGCATTTTTGTCCGACTGACCCGTGATTAAACTTCATGATGAAGACCTAAAAAGGAGAGGAAAAATCATGAAGAAATCTGGAAAGTGGGATGAAGTTGCCGCGAATCGCTTTCAATTGATTGCACCCCTGCTATCGGAGGACTTAGACGCAGCTAAAGTAGCGGAAATGAAGAAACAGATTTGCGAAAAAAGTGGATTGTCTGACCGAACGATCCGGCGTTATTTAGCCAGTTATCGATCCAACGGGTTTGAGGGACTAAAGCCTAATAAAAAGGCTGCGAATCAGGAAAAGAACCTAAACGGAGATCTATTGGAACAGGCTATTCTTTTAAGAAGAGAAGCGCCTCATCGCAGTGTCCGTCAAATCATTCAAATTCTCGAGTGGGAAGGAAAAGCGAAACCGGGTGAGATCAAGCGTTCCACGCTTCAGGAAAGGCTAACCGCACGAGGCTATAGTTCGAGGCAAATGCGGCTCTATCAGTCAACGGCCGGCGCTGTCAGACGTTTTCAAAAAACTCATCGAAATAAATTATGGCAGTCAGATATTAAGTTTGGACCCTTCCTTCCCATTGGTCCAAATGGTTCCAAAAAACAAGTTTATCTTGTACTGTTTATTGATGACGCTACACGTTTTATTCTCCATGGTGCTTTTTATCCTACGTTGGATCAACGTATTGTAGAGGATGCTTTCCGTCAGTCGGTTCAAAAATATGGAAGGCCTGAAGCCGTTTTTTTTGATAATGGAAAGCAGTATCGAACGAAGTGGATGGCTCGGACCTGTTCTAAATTAGGGACGAGACTCCTCTATGCCAAGCCCTACTCGCCAGAATCCAAAGGGAAAATTGAGCGAATGAACAGAGTGATTGATGGCTTTCTTGGAGAGGTTGCTTTAGAGAAGCCTCAATCGCTCGATCAGTTGAACAAACACTTCCAAGTTTGGCTCAGTGAATGTTATCTGAACAAACCACATTCAGCACTTGGAGATCATGTGACTCCTATGATGGCTTATCGCAGTGACAAAAAGGCACTTCATTTTCTAGATCCGGAGACCATCGGTCTCGCTTTTCTTCATGCGGAATCAAGAAAGGTAGATAAATCCGGATGCATCAGTTTTCAGAACAAACTCTATGAAGTTGGACTGAATTTTATTGGAACCCATGTTGATGTGGTTTATGATCCATCAGATCTTTCACAGTTAACCATTGAAAAAGAAGGTTATCCCTCTTGGCAAGCTAAGCCTCTTGAGATTGGAGAACGTGTCGAAAAGCGTCCGGATCTACCAGAAACACTACAGCCGCAACCCGTTGATTCTTCACGTCTCCTGCGTGCAGCAGCTCAAAAACATGAAGAACGTCAAGAAATTCAGAAACCGGCGGTTTCTTATCGGAAGGCACTGAAAGAAGGTGGTCGCCATGTTTGAGTCGTTTTATCACATGACGAGTACACCATTTTCTCGTGCGATACCAGCAGACAAACTCTATGAATCTCTTTCCATGGATGAAATTCTAGGGCGCCTCACCTACGCGGCAGAACGTCAATTATTCGCTGTTCTAACTGGTGATTGCGGCACCGGAAAAACAACGACTATTAGGCGATTTTCTCAAGAACTGGATCATACTCATTATCGAGTGCTTTATCTATCAGATTCTAAGTTGACTCCCCGTCATTTTTATAAAGGGTTACTTGAACAGCTGGGCTGTGAAGCAAAATTCTATAGAGGTGATGCAAAGCGCCAACTGCACCACGAAATCGAATTAATGCGCGGTATTCATGGCCTTCAGCCTGTATGCATTATTGATGAAGCGCATTTATTGGATCGCGAGATGTTAGAAGAAGTTCGCTTTCTTTTGAATTTCAAGATGGATGCCCAGAGCCCGATGGCGTTAATTCTCGTGGGTCAAAGTGAACTGTGGGATCGACTACGTCTTCAATCATTTTCTGCGATCCGGCAACGGATCGATCTACAGTGTAAGTTGGGCCATTATGATCAATCTGAGACTACGGCTTATATTGAACGTCATTTAACCTATGCCGGCTGCGATCGGCCGTTATTCACTGAAAGTGCCATTGAAGAAATTTACCGTTTTTCCAGTGGCGCTGCTCGATTGATAAATAAAGTATGTACGCATTGTCTTTTATATGGTGCCCAAAATGGGCACACCGTCATTGATGATCGAATGATTAAGCGAGTCATTGAAGGCGAACTGTCATAATAAACACTAAAAATAGTGAAAAAGGATGGTGATTTCTAGCCATCCTTTTTCAGATTGGTCATTATTTCTAGCAATGCATGAATTGGCCAGAGATTTCGTCAATTCTTGGACAACAGTTCCCGTCAAATTCCGGACATCTTGCGATGTCTATAACAAAATAGGTGCTAAATTAAAAGACAATGAATCCCTATTATTTAAAGGAGTCATTGCCATTTTCTTTATTGAATTTATGCATATTAAATCGTTCACTGCTTCCCTTCTTTATCTTTCAGAATACCGATTAATTGCTTGATCTGCTTCGGCACAGGCAGACCCGTCCTGCCGGCGTTTTCTAAAATGGACAAGAGTTCGTTTGCTAAATAAAAATAGATGGTTGCATCCATGATAATATTTTTCGAACCAATAATTTGATCACATAGATGACTGACAGCCACAATAGCGAAAATCATCACTTTTTTGGCAATGCCTTTGAAACCAATTTTACTAGACAAAGCACTGACATAGGCGGCTGCGAGAAGTCCGGAAACATAATCAATGATCACAAAAGCGACCAATACTGCAATTAATGGTGTCCATTCACCGTATAAATAACCCGACACTGCACCAAAGATTGCTGCAATACTCCTATAGATAAATTCATATTTTGTCACAACTTCATCACCTCATAACTTCTTTATCTATAATTTATGTCCGAGTGTTCATTCATGTAAAGGCTTGCGATACAGCAAGAATAACCATTTTATTTCAAAATAATGAGCTCATATCCAATGGGGAGAGTAACAATGAAATGCTTGAACAAAGCAAAAAAAGAACCCCTGGTTAAGGGGTTCAAGTAACGATTGTTTTGGGAGTTATTGCTTAAATACTTACATAATGAATGTAACATAATGTGGAACAATCAACATCAAACTTTAGCGTGATTTGCATCTACGTCTAAGGTCTTAAAAATAAAAAAAGAATTTAAGGTGAACATGGCATGCATGCAAATCTTAAACTTAAAGGATGGGAAAGTTAATGAGGCAAGCATTGTACTGCCAGACGCAACTCGTTTTCTAAGTGCGCTGGAATAAATTAAGTATTTGGGGCAAGATTTGCTGGAGGCATAACCTGGATTCACCTCAAATCCGACCGATAAAACATTGAATTGTTTTACCACTATTATCTTATCTTGTTTTCATCCGCATGAACAACGTATTTATGATGCGCAACCCCGCATTCTTTATGCGGGATCACGCATAATCACGCACGATTCGTCTCAATTCACCAAATATCTCAACTCAATATGAAAGTGCTCGCTGCTCTAAAGCATTCCAGTGAACCATCATCTGCTTATTATTCATCCAGCGTTTCGTCCCTGTCCATGGATCATTATAATAAAATCCGTTTTTTGAATATCCAGTCAAGGTTAGCGCATGATAAGTAAACCCATCATATGTTCCCCAAATTACAACTGGATGATCGCTGCTAAGATAGTCCTTCAATTTATCTGTTGAGGCCCCAGTTAGATTAATTGCACTGCCAGCATAGTGCTTAACCAGCTTCATTAACGCAGGCGGATAGATGGTTGCCCCGGACTTTGAGTAGGGACTGCCGATAAATCCTGTGTTGGGATCACCGTTCGTTGCTCGTGGCATCTCCTCCGCAAGTTTATCCTTAGTCACATTCGCTCCTTTGTAGCGCAGCATCATTGTCACGGCCGTAATCTCGCACCCGGTTGGCAACTCCGGTAATTGACTAATGACGCCAACATTCATTCGATAACTGTTAGGGATTTTGGTTCCCGTATACACAATCTCTGAACGCGCTTGTTTGATCACCTTATGTGACTGTACTTTTCCAAGCACAAGTTTGCCGTTCGTTCGTTTTGCTTGATAACCTACGAGGACGGAGCCATTTTTTCCCGCTTGGTGCACCTGGTGATCTCCTCGAAATAGGGATTTCTTCTTGATGGTTAGTGTTTTGTATGCAATAATCTCTTTTTTTTCATAGATAACATGAATCGCTGTGGAAATAGTTGTACTGTTCCCGTTAGACTTATATGTATAGGTAAGCTTATATATTCCTGTTGTATTAGGATCAACATGCCCGGAAATGGTTAATTTTTTTATAGTGAGCTTCTTTCCCTCCTTATTGGTCACGACAACGTTTTTCTTAGAATCAAAGTCATCTCCCAATTGAATCGTCTTCGCTACATTCTGTACATTTATAATGACCTGTTTTTCTTGTTCAGTTTGTCCGAAAATACTTTTAGAACAACCGAAAAGCAGCAAAATACTGATACACATTAAAACGAAACAGATATTGCACTTCAGGTGTTTAACCAATGAATCCGTCCTCCAAGCCAATAAGCTTTTGATTAAACAAAGTTAGCACATAAAACTTAAAAATGCCTTAAAAAAATCTTGCAGATTATGATTTGCAAATCTCGTGTTATTATAGTAATAGATTGAAAAAGCTATTTAGAATGGAGAGACTGAGGATGCCGGAACTATCTTATGTGGCGATCGACTTCGAAACTGCAAATTCGCGACGCACTTCCCCGTGTTCTGTCGGATTAACAAAAGTTATTCAAGGACAAGTTATCGACTCCTTCTACTCTTTGATTAACCCTGAAGAATTCTTTGATCCTTATAATACGCAGATTCATGGGATTCATGAAGATGATGTCGTCCAGGCACCAACTATGGATGAGCTTTATCCTAAACTGCTTCCATTTATTGAGGGGCTTCCACTGGTTGCTCACAATGCCAGCTTTGATATGAGTGTTCTGCGTTTTACATTGGATAAATATCGGCTGCCTTATCCGGAAGTCAATTACTTCTGTTCTTATATCCTTGCAAAAAAGTTGCTCACGCTGCCTTCATACCGTTTAGATCGCGTTGCTTCCCATTACCGAATCTCCTTCCATCATCACCAAGCTTCCGATGATGCCTTGGTTTGTGCTGAGATCGTTCGGCAAATGATGCAGGAGTTTCATATTGAGACGCTCGATCAGATGCAGAAGGCGATCAATTATAAGTTAGGCAGATTACATAAACATTCCTATGCACCCTTTTCATCCGTCAGAACACGTCGAGAGGCTGCATTCAGGCCTTCAGACATTACTTCTAAGAAAACATCTTTTGATAACCAACACCCTTTGTTTCATCAAACCGTGGTGTTTACAGGCGTGCTTCAATCGATGTCCCGTGAAGAGGCGTGTCAGAAAGTTGCTGATTGCGGCGGGGCCAACGGCAACGGCGTGACAAAGAAAACAACGTTACTTGTTATTGGCAAACCAGATCGACGAACAATGATGCATTCGAAAAGCAGCAAAGTGCTTAAAGCAGAACATCTTGCAGCCTCCGGACAATCTATTTCCATTATAGATGAAAATCATTTCTTGGACATGTTGAAGATTTTAAATGAAAATTAAAGGTCCGCACCTAATGGATCTCTTACAAAAAAATGATCCTTGGCACCATTCTGCTAAGGATCATTTTTATTTAAATATGAAGCATTATTTACCAATAGCCCATATCCTTCCAAATCAAATGACAATAAATGAACGCAATGTATGTTGAGCGAAGGACTGGCTGCCGCTTGTGGTTATTACGATAAATATTCACGAACAGCCTGATGATCCTCAATCTCTGCTTCCACATCGGTCGCTCAATTTGCGTACGTACAGGTTGTTTCATTAACATCCATCCTTTAGGGCAGAATGCGGGAAAGGAGCCACCTAAATAGCCTGGTCATTATTTGATATTCTTAAACATAAGGTTTGGTGACAAACCAAAAACAATTTGAATCACAAACCCAACAATCCATTCAAAATTGCGACCGCGACAAAGTTATGATCCTACAGATGATTAACAATCATCCTCCTCATTCGACATGACCATAACCGGTTATGCCTATTTAAACGAATTATTTTGTAAAACAGTAACCTTTTTCTCGCTTGTTCTTGCTGCCTTTTTGGTGTACGCGACAAGACGAATGATATCCTGACAGCATTGCTTTGCTCCAAGTACAAGCAGCGGTACACCAATAAAATCTATTTTCATCCATCTGGAACATAAGCCACCGATCGTCATCGCAAATGGCACGGTCGGTGACGTGTTTGAAAAAATGATCTTTTCATTGCCCTTATATTTCTGCTGCAATAGTAAACTTAAATTATTCAACGCCGGAAGCAGGTGTTTAGACGTACCACGCCCCACCGTATAAACCGAATTTCCTTCATCATCAATTCCGTGATAAATGATTTTACCCATATCCGAGCTGTTTAGCTTATTAAAAAAAGGCACAGCTAAAATTTCTGCCCTTGTCAATTTGTGATCAGCAGATATTTTTTTCAAATGATACGCTGCTGCTAATGCAGTCGTATGTGTCCCGCCAAAGTCATTATATATGTAAATCACCTAATCATCCTTTTTTTAATTTGGATTTACTTATATTGTTATCTCCATTTAAACAGAAGATTATCCTCATCATTTCTTGCTTGATAAGAAAAAAACTCAATCTGAAAAAATATCATGAATACGAGTCAAGTAGACGTATTTGATATGATATTAAACAGATTGAGTCGATACATTAAATTTGATCTGATGACTATTAAAAAAATGCCTGATGAGATATTTTTACATTTTTAACAGCCTGACACCGGTACTCTTTCGGTGTCAGGCCGCTTAATCTCAACCCAAATCAAAACTCCTGCTCTTTATGCCACTTCACTATTGCTTGCTTAAATGTACTTTCTTTTCCGGCATCAAAGTGCTGATTAATCTCCGAAAATCGTTTATTTCATCAACATTTTTGAAAAATTGTTTGGGTAGAACTACTGCTTGATTCTTTGATACATGAATCCGAAACATATCTTTATGTTCATATGCAGAAACAAAATCTTCCCACTTGAAAAAAGTCTTTGATTTTCCACGAGTTTGCACAATTTCATTTTGATTGACCTCATACTGAATTTCTTGTTTGATTAATTGATTACTCGAATATTCATTTCTTATTCTAAGAGGAAAAATAATCATTAATAATAAACAGAATACGACCGTAAAAGCTGCTGCCATTGTAAATGAAATCAGTAACTTTTGAAACAGGATCAAATTTATCAAAAGTAAGATGATAAAAAATGAAATGCTTGTTACTGTAAATAACTTTTTTCTTACATAAAAATTATACTTTTTAAATTCACGCCAAGTTAGTGTGCCGCCACAATGGATCACATCATTTTTCATCGTTTCAACTCCCTGACTCATATTAAAACTCTTATCCTTCACGCCCTTCCCACTTTGTTTTAACACGTGCGTTGTCTCTCCAAACTCCAGCAGATTTATCATTTTTAGCTTCCTGTTACGATCACAATCACATTGTTATCTGTTTCCATTATATCAATATTCAGCTTCATTGCGGCAGGATTTATCTTCATTTCAATCGCATAGGAACCGCTCCTGATATGGTAAAATGAAGTATCGGTTGATCGAATGAGATCCCGATTTTTTAATAAGGGGATGCAGCCATTATGAGTTATAAGCAATACCTAATATTGGCAATACCATTTGTATCTGCCTTTATTTTGATAACTTTATTCGGTCCTGCAGATCTTAGACTATGGGCAGTTATTCTTATTACCATTCCTGGCGTTATTCGTGAACTAGTTAATTTCGTGCACAAAAGGAAAGAGCGAAAGAAACAATAGTGTCGAACTGTAAATCAGTTCTATCTCCAAATTCTGACCTCACCAAATTTACCTTTTGAAACAAAATCAAAATCGGTTTGAAAATTTTTTGTTCCGTCAACATTATTCCAACTTCATTAAATCCAAGATCATTCTCTACTTCTTTTAACTTTGCTGTCTACTGAGAAATGCACATTATTTGTAATCGTTATATATTGCTTTGCATTATAATCAATTCAAAATCCGAATCAAGGGGCTAATCCGATGTTCAACAAGTTGCTCAACAGAATAAAACACCATTATAAATCAAAACGTTTTTTATTTTTGGAAGCTCCATATATCTTTTTTGGAGCCTTGTGGCTAATTTTTGCCCCTGACAAATATGATGACTGGATCACCTATTATATTTTGGCATATTTGTTCCTCGTAATGATTGTTGATATCATTGACTGGAATAAAGTTAAGAAACACAACCAACACAGCGATTCCTGATAAAATATTGTCTGTACTGCCCCACAGGGGTAATCCACAAGTCCCTGTCCGCTTAGCATTGCCTATCGTCTAAAATTTTTCCATCTTCCAGTTCGGCAGCATTTCATTGTACAACGGATGATGATAGCCATTTAAACTACAGGGCCAAGATGCTTGTTCAGCACTTGTAGTAACTCAAAATATGATCATCGATCATCATGTCAAATGCCGCTTAGTTCTCTTTTTGATGATGTATAGTGAATCACATAGATTAAGGATTTCAACCTCCGGCAACGTTCTATATCTTTTATGGCAACCTGGCCCACACTTGGGCCGTCTTTGGTCTATTGTCTAAAATCAAACTCATCCCTACTTTCACTCCGATTGTTTGCCAGCAACGGATCTGAGACATCTGCTTTTAAGGTAGAAAGATATCGAGGAAAAAACAGCTGCAAAGTATACTCAAAATATTTTTAAACATTCGCCCCTTAAATATGTGATATTGACACGTTATTTTTGGGCAAAACAAAAACCCCTCAAAGCCATACGGCTCAAGGGGTTTCAGCATTTCTTTTTGATTAATATTGTTCCATGTATTGGTCGCGTTCCCATGGGTGTACTTGAGTGCGGAACATATCCCATTCAATTTCCTTAGCGTCGTTGAAGTGAGAAACTGTATGTTCGCCAAGTGCAGCTGTGATAACTTCATCTGCATTGAATGCATCAACTGCTTCTTTAAGAGATGCAGGAAGTTCATGAATCCCAAGTTCTTCACGTTCTTGATCATTCATAACGTAGATGCTGCGGTCAACGGAAGCAGGTGGAGTCAAACCTTTCTTGATACCATCCAGTCCGGCAGCAAGCAATACAGCCATGCCAAGGTATGGGTTGGTAGCAGGGTCTACACTGCGCACTTCAATACGTGTGCTCAATCCACGAGCCGCAGGAATACGGATCAAAGCGCTTCGGTTGCTCAATGACCATGCGATATAGCTTGGTGCTTCATAACCCGGAACCAAACGTTTGAATGAGTTAACGATTGGGTTAGTGATGGCAGTAAATGCGCGTGCATGTTCCAAAACGCCGGCAATAAATGATTTAGCCGTTGCACTGAGTTTGTCTTCAGTGTCAGCATCAAAGAACGCATTTTCTTTGCCCTTGAACAATGACATGTTCGAGTGCATACCTGAGCCGTTTACACCAAACAACGGTTTTGGCATGAACGTTGCATGCAAGCCATGTTTGCGAGCGATCGTTTTCACAACAAGCTTAAATGTTTGAATGTTATCACAAGTTTTTACAGCATCTGCATATTTAAAGTCAATTTCGTGCTGACCAGGAGCTACTTCATGGTGTGATGCTTCAATTTCAAAGCCCATGTCTTCAAGTTCAAGCACGATATCGCGACGACAATTTTCACCAAGATCTGTTGGTGCCAAGTCAAAATAGCCGCCTTTATCATTCAGGTCAAGAGTTGGATTGCCAGATTCATCTAATTTGAAGAGGAAGAATTCCGGTTCAGGTCCAATGTTGAAATTAGTGAAACCTAGTTTCTCCATTTCAGCCAATTGAGCCTTCAGAACCGAACGAGGATCCCCCGGGAATGGCGTACGATCAGGTTTATAAATATCGCAAATGAAGCGAGCAACTTTACCCTTTTCAGCAGTCCAAGGGAATATAACGAAACTGTCATAATCTGGATAAAGAAGCATGTCCGATTCTTCAATCCTAACAAATCCTTCGATTGAAGAACCGTCAAACATAATATCGTTATCTAGTGCTTTTTCGAGTTGACTTACAGGAATCTCTACATTTTTGATAATTCCGAGCAAGTCAGTGAACTGCAAACGAATGAACTTTACGTTTGCTTCATTTACCTTAGAAATGATGTCTTCTTTCGTAAACTTTGCCATTCAAGATCCTCCCCAAAAATAAGTTTCTGTTTTCAAAAAATTTTATATACATAGGTAGCAGTCACCGAAAGAATCGGGACAACTCCCCTTGTATTAACGAAGCCTTACCGAACTTGCCCGCTTGAACGAGTTCGGATTTCAAAAATTTCATGAGCTCAGCATCAGACATAGCTTTCTTTGCTTCAGCCGGCCGATTTGCTTCCACCGGCTTTTCACTAAGCACACGCCTTATGCCGGCAAGATTCACACCTTCGTCAAGCAAAGACTTGATGTCGAGCAAACGATCAACATCATTGAAAGAAAAGACGCGGCGATTCCCCTCACTACGTTCCGGATTAATCAAGTCATTTTCTTCGTAGTAGCGTATCTGCCTAGCCGTCAGCCCAGTTAATTTCTGAACAATGCCCATTGAGAACAAAGGCATTGAACGGCGTACGTTGTCAGCCATTTCGCCTCACGCCCCTTTCTTAAACATAATTATAACGGGCAGCCCTTAAGTTGTCAAACGATGTTAGCTTATCTCACAGCTTATGACACAGATTTAAATAAATTGTCACAATTTGATCTTTTCAGGATCAAGTAAGTTTTTCTCAAATAAGTGATTTACTGCAATCATCAAAGCAGCTTTAACGTGTTCAAATGTCAATCCGCCTTGAACATACAAAGTGAACGGGGGACGAATTGGGCCGTCTGCTGTCAACTCCAGACTTGCCCCCTGAACAAATGTTCCGGCTGCCATGATAACGTCACTCGTGTAACCAGGCATTGGGCTCGGATATGGAAGAACATGAGCATTAATTGGCGAAGCCATTTGGATCGCTTGGCAGAATGCGATCATCTGATCGGGGTCATGAAAGGTAATGCTTTGAATCAAGTCCGTACGCGCCTTTTCCCAAGAAGGCGATGTTTCCATGCCAAGCTTCTCCATGAAGGCAGATGTGAATATGGCTCCTTTAACTGCTTGAGCAACCATATGTGGTGAAAGAAAAAAGCCCTGATATTGATCCTTTAGTTCGCCTAATGACGGACCAACTTCTTTTCCCAGTCCTGGAGCTGTCAGACGTTCCGAACACATTGAAACGAGATCCTCGCGCCCGACGATGTAGCCTCCTACCTTCGCTAATCCTCCTCCAGGATTTTTGATTAACGATCCGGCCATTAGATCGGCGCCGACGTGGCAGGGTTCCAATGTTTCGGTAAATTCGCCGTAACAATTGTCGACAAAAACAAGAATATGAGGATGTGCTTTTTTAATTGCAGCAATTGCTTCCCCAATTTGGGCAATCGGAATCGACGGGCGCTGATCGTAGCCGCAAGAACGCTGAATCGCAATTAGCTTTGTGTTCTGCGCAATTTCTCGATTTACTGTCTCAATATCAATTTTGCCATTGTTGAGCGCAACATCGCGAAATCCAATACCAAAATCTTTTAATGATCCATGACTGCCGCTTGTTATACCAATGACACCTTCCAAGGTGTCATACGGCTTACCGGTTATGTACATTAATTCATCACCCGGACGAAGCACACCAAAGAGTGCAGTCGTAATCGCATGTGTTCCGGAGATCATTTGTGACCGGACAAGACCAGCTTCAGCTCCGAAACAATTTGCGTAAACTGCTTCAATGCCCTCACGACCGAAATCATCATATCCGTACCCTGTTGTTCCGCTAAAATGGGCATCACTAATCTTATTTTTTTTAAAACTGGATAAAACACGGTACTGATTTTCTAGTGAAACAGCATCAACCGCTTTTAAACGTTCTGCAATTTGCGCTTCAACTGCTGCAGCAATTTTTCTTAACTTCTCTCCATAGGCAAGTGCTTCAAACATTTTTCAAAACTCCTTATTCGTTGACGACGGATCGTGAATCAGTTTCGAGGCGATTGGTGCATCGGGAAAAACAAATCCTTCAACTTCGTAAGCCTGTGACGCTTCGTCATATTCTTGTCTTTTCAATATTGTGTTCCGCTTTAGTTCATTAAGTAATTTTCCTTCATCGGCTGGGAGCTGTGTGTGATAGTCCACCATTTGCGCTTCAATTTGTGCCAGTATTTCAGCAAGAATTCGATCACGGTCCTTAATGTCCCTTGCCGAAACGAGAAGAGATCCTTTCGGAACGATGAATGATGTCTGTAACAGATCTTTCTTGTTATAAATCGTGAGTATAGGCAGGTCGTCTACACCGAGTTCAGACAGTAAATGGCGAACGGTTTCTTCATGTGTAATCAAATCCGGATCCGAAGCATCAAGTACATGCAAAATCAATTGTGCGCCACTCACTTCCTCAAGCGTTGAGCGGAAAGCAGCTACTAGCTGTGTTGGTAGTTCTTGAATGAAACCAACGGTATCGGACAATAGAGCCATGAAACCACCAGGAAGATTCATTTTTCGTGTCAAGGGATCAAGAGTTGCGAAAAGCTGGTTTTCAGCATAAGTTCCTGCAGCGGTTAATTGGTTGAACAGCGTGGATTTTCCCGCATTCGTGTAGCCGACAATGACCACTTGGCATTGATTATTTGACTGACGATGGTCACGATAGCGTTTGCGATGCTGTACAACGGTTTTCAACTGATTGCTGATATCCTTCATTCTGCTGCGAATATAGCGTCGATCGGATTCAAGCTTGGTTTCACCGGGACCGCGTGTCCCAATTCCTCCTCCGAGACGCGACAATGAATCTCCCATCCCGCTCAAGCGTGGCAGGAGATACTGGAGCTGGGCAAGTTCTACTTGAAGTTTGCCTTCTCGCGAACGCGCCCGCATCGCGAAAATATCTAAAATGAGCTGTGTCCGATCCAACACTTTTGCATAAAGCAGCGCTCCAAGCCGTCCCTGCTGAGAGGGAGACAGTTCACCATTAAAGATCACAGTCCCGGCGCCTAATTCTTTTTCAAGGGCATCAAGTTCTTGTAATTTACCGCTTCCAATGTAGGTAGCGGAGTCAATCTTTTGTCTTTTTTGGGTTACGACGGCAACTACTTGTCCACCGGCCGTCTTCGTCAAAGCCTCCAACTCTTCAAGTGACGATTCAAAATGATCGTCACTTTGAGAAGGAAGCTGACAGGCAACGAGTATCACACTTTCCATAAGATACCTCTCTTTAATTGATGCATTAAGCTTCGTCTGCTGGCGCGATCATTAAATGATTATCCAGTGTCAAATCACAGGCACGGATCGTCATCAGCGCGTCACGATCAAAGCTGTTTTCCCTAACTAAACGAACTGCTTGCTGACGTATCATTTTTTCCACATGATTGCGTACATAACGTCCATTACTGAAATGCGGTTCATTCTCAACAATTTTCTGATGAAGATGGCGGAATAGTTTTTTTTGTGCCTCCGCAGTCATCGTATACTCACGATCACGGATCATTTGCTTCGCAATTTCGAGCAATTCTGCACCGGAATAATCCGGAAAAGACATGATCATTGGAAAACGAGATGGCAGGCCGGGATTCATTCTGAGAAATTCATCCATTTCATCGGAATAGCCAGCAAGAATCAAAATAAACTCATCTTTATGGTCTTCCATCTGTTTCACTAATGTATCAATCGCTTCTTTTCCGAAATCCTTTTCTCCACCACGTGACAGCGAGTACGCTTCATCAATAAACAAAACACCGCCTAAAGAACGTTTTACAAGTTCTCTTGTTTTTTGCGCTGTCTGTCCAATGTATTCGCCAACAAGATCAGCTCGTTCAGCTTCGATCAAATGGCCCTTCGGCAGTATTCCCATCTCACGGAACAAGTCACTCAGAAGACGTGCAACTGTCGTCTTGCCGGTTCCTGGATTCCCCTTAAACAACATGTGGAAGGACTGTTTTTGTACCTTCAAATTAGTTTCTTCACGCTTGCGATAAATATAAAGCCACGCATAAAGTTCGCGTACCATATGTTTTATCTGATCCATTCCCACCAGTCGGTCAAGCTTTGCCTCCAGTTTTTCAAGCGGTTCATGGGTCACACGCTCATCAACTGGAAAAGGCGCAGCCTCATGTTTCTCGGTTTTCTGGTTAAAGACCACATTGATCTGACTTTTTTTTGTAAATGTATAGGCTTCTCGCACGATTCGATCACCTCGCTATTCATTGGATCAAGCACCGCTCTTGGCCTGCGTTGTTATGTATACGCCGGCTTGATCGTTTCCGTGACAAATGCCCATTACTTCGGGACATTATGAAAAATGATTGGACTGCTCTATCCTATGTCGTCGGTACCCTATTCAGAAGTGCGAAGAGCCAAAGATCCGTCACTTGCAAAGCGAGCAAAAAGCCTTACCAAAATAAAAGAAAGACAGCGTAACCGCTGCCCTTCCAGAATCTATTATGACTCGTCCTGACTGGTCCAATTCACAGGCTTTGAAGGAGTAAACGTCGAAATCGCATGTTTAAAGATTAATTGCTGCTTGCCCTCGCTGTCCAGAAGCACTGTAAAATTATCGAACCCCTTAACCTTGCCCTTCAATTGAAAACCGCTGACCAGAAAGACGGTCACAAACGTTCCTTCTTTTCGCAACTGATTCAAAAATGTATCCTGGATATTGATTGACTGTTTCATTTTATTCCTCCTCTTTTCTCTCTAAATAAAACTACTTCGATTTAATGTGAAAATTACCTGCAAGAAAACCTCTTTTGTCTGATCTTTTTTCTCTGAGAAGGAATTCAATGTCCAGTCAGAAAGATCTACAATTAAGATTATATTTTAAATTTCCATCATTTGCAAAGATCGTTTATGAAACAAGACAATAAATGTGATAAAAGTTCACGATCGCTCGCTTTTTGCCTGATGTTCTTCGATAAAACTGTAAATTTCTTCAGCTTTTCTTGAAAAGTCTTGCAGTGCATCCGTCATATCGAACCATTGAATCGGCATTTGTCTTTTGAACCATGTCAATTGTCTTTTCGCATAATGACGCGAATTTTTCTTCAACTGGTTCACAGCGTGATCAAGCGAACATAAGCCATCAAAAAACGGGATGAACTCCTTGTAACCGATCGCCTGCATCGCCTGCGCATTTCTCAAGCCTCGTTTATATAATAGCTGTGCCTCCTCAAGGAGACCTTCATCGATCATTTGGTCAACACGCATATCAATGCGTGCATACAGTATTGAGCGCTCCATGGTTAATCCAATACATAAATACGGATAGAGCGGGCGAACAGTTTCATCTTGCACGTGATCACTGAAGCGTTTCCCGGTTTCATGGAAAACTTCTAAAGCGCGTATGACACGCACCAAATTGTTAGGATGAATCCGTTCTGCTGCAACAGGATCAACATGCTTTAATAATGCGAACAGCGCTTCTCCGCCTTCTTCTTGCGCCATACGTGTTAATTCACGCCGATATTCCGGATTCGCCCCGATTGAAGCAAATTGGTAATCGTAAAGTGCAGCCTTGATATAAAAACCGGTACCGCCGACTAAAATCGGCATTTTTCCTTCAGAAGACACACTTTCAAGTACTTTCCTCGCATCATGCTGATAATCGGCTGCCGTATAAGGTTCGCTAGGTTCACAAATATTAATTAAGTGATGGGTTACACCATCTGCTTCCTCTTCAGTTACCTTTGCTGTACCAATATCCATGCCGCGATACACTTGAAATGCGTCCCCATTCACGATCTCGCTGTTAAACCGCTTTGCGAGCGCAATACTGAGTTTTGTTTTTCCGACTGCAGTTGGCCCGACAATGACAATCGTTGTTTGCATCCTATTTTTCATCTTGTACTCATGAACTCCCATGTAAAAAGTAAAAAGGTGGGTACAGTATAACACAAATCACTTTGTCACCGCATAGATAAACCTATCTATGCAGCGGCATTACGTGACAACCCCACGCGAATAGTACATAAATCGTTTACCTTAAACCACACCAAATGACGTCTGCACACGCGTTTGCGAACCTGGATCAATCAGCTCGATGATCTCACCTCTTCCCACGAGCACATCATTTACACAGTAATTATAACGAACGTGTGTTCTTTTATGCAAGTAGAATCTATTATAACCAATATTGATCGAGACAAGACCATTTATTTAATCCTTTTTAAGGAGCTCTGTGTCGTACATGGTGAAATCGCACCGATAAATAAATAGATATTTTCCATCAATGATCAATCCGGTTGAATTCGGAACTTCTGTCGCAAAATAAGAAACATGATTGCCTGCAAAGGTAGCGATTGGTTTTCCCAGCTGCGAACGAATCAAAATGACTTTCGAATGTCCGTCAAAATAATTATGATAGTTATTAACAATCCGATTAACAAATGGTACACTGCGTTCTTGGTTTTCAACCAACACCTTCTGCGGCAGTTTATTCATGACATCCTGTAGACCTTTTTCATACATGATCAATGTACTGCCCACATGAACGACTTGCTTTCCGCCAATAGTAATATTCAAAACTGATGATTCTTTGGTTGTCTCGCCCTTATCATTTGTGCGATCGAATTTATTATCCCGGGTAATCGATCCCGAAATTCCTTTTATCGTATCAATCGGCTGTCCGTCCGCGTCATAAGTCTGCATCGTCACATTTAGGCCTCTTAAGCTTCCCTCAACCTGCGTTGTGAAAAAATCCAATACCTGGCAGCCGCTGAGTACGACAATCGATAAAGCCAGTAAAGCAGCTATAAGTCCAATTTTTATTTTCTTTGTCACGAAACTTTCTCCCCTGTCCCTTGAAAAATCAATGAATCTATCAAAATCATAACGTGTGTGTCGCCTTCTGTCATCCGCCTCAAGACAGAGATAAGAAAAAAGTGCAAAAAAAATGGGCCTTTTCAGGCCCACAAAATAACAATGTACGGTAAATAAAAGATAGCACAGTAAACTGAACAGATTCTGAACAAAAAAAAACGAGCAACTAAGTGCTCGAATAAAAAGGGGGGAGATATTGCTTTCATGAGTCTATAATAACTTTAGATCCTTAAGAAACGCTTAAGATAAAGTGTTTTATTCATTGCCATTTTATTACTTTGCAATAAAAATCGCATAGATTATAAAAAGTGCCGCTAGAATCACAATAATGGACATGCAACCTGGTTTCCCAATAAACAGACGGTCAAAATTGTCGGTAGGCTTTTGCTTGCCTTCATCCATTAACATCAACTCTTCTCTACTATTCTAGTGTTTACATCCCTGACTGTCCGGCGATCATCACAAACGTCGTCCACAAGAGAATCAGCGAACAAATAATGATACCGATCAGCTTGGTGGACCGAACCAAGCCGCCTTCTTTTTTTGATTTATTTAAATACACTATTAAAATGAGCGCTGCAGCTGTAGACATATAAGCAATTCCTGCACCTGCCCAATACCAGAATACCTTTGGTGACCAGTACGCCATCTGTTGGAACCCGCTGCTGAATGAAGCGCCAATGAACATAAGTATAAATATAACTAGATTCGGATGTTTCAGTTTCTTCACTTGGTAATCTCCTCAATTCCTGAACTTACTTTATTTAAATGAAACGCATCTTTTTACATACAATCATACTTCATTAGTTATTCATAAGCGAATTAACTCGTAGCGAACATCAGCTAAAAAAGACGTGTGCAGTTAGATTAATTTCAAATGTTCTCAGATCATGCTGAATGACCAAATCTAATACCGGATCATTTTTAGATTTTTATAATCTCAAACAGTAACATTGCACTAAATGAATGCGACGATTTAAAATACTAGAAATGTTCGAATTTATAGTGATTATCCAACAAGATAAGCCTTTAAAATGGAAGGATAAGTGAATCAATCCAATCCCACGAATAAGAATCAAACAAATGAATAAGAATACACTACCCTCAAGAAAGAATAACACCGTTTTAGATCATCACTGAATTTGTTCAATTGAATATTAATTGATGCCATAATTGAAGCGATTGATGGGAAAATCTCTGATTTAAGAAAGTACGAAGATGAACACCAGAATGACTTAAACAACCGTGCTGTTTATTATGCGGTTTGCCGTGATATTGATTGGCTTGAAAAAGCAAAAAAAGATCTGATTGATGCTTAAATAAGTTGATAGAGAGAGTATTGCAAGATGGCCTAATATTTCCCCACCCCCATGCGAGGGTGGGGGATTTTTTATTGCCGTTGACTAAAAATAGCTCATGAAAATCCTCGGGATTTCATGAACCATTTTTTGATGAGAAACTGTATACGGAGCAACCTCTTTTTTATTGATCGTTGATCGAATATGAATGACGCGTTAGAGCGATCAATTGTGAATAATGCCTTCGTTGCTTTCAATTTCACTGAATCTCAAAATAAGAAAGAATGCGCATGGCGCTTACCCAACCTGAAGGTACGGAGCTCTTTTGAGATTTAAGGTAGTAGTAAGTATCCTGTTCCCGAGTCCGTTTTACAGCCTTAGTGACCTTAAATTCAGACTTACTTGGAATTGTTGAGCCTATAAAATCAGATTTTTGAGCCAATCTCTTAGTCTTGTATTGCGTGTAAGGAGGATAATTCCAAATAACACCTGGAGTGGCAACCCCGACGACGTGGTCCTTGTAGATAGCAGGAATTGTTGTGGGCTGGGTAGTCATTGCTTTTTTAACTCCGCCAGCAAATGAGCCGACTTTTTTGCCCCCATAGACGTAACCCCGATATTTACCATTCATCGTCACGACACGATAATAAACGGAACCGGTGTTGGTGACCTTATAACCGTAGGCACGGAAATAATAAGTTGAACCCTTATAAGCGTGGTTTCTCAGACTACCATAGTAATAATCAGCATCTGCATGAGTATAAGAAGCAAATTTTGCCATCTTGCTCTTAGAAGCTACTAGTTTAGCCCCTTTTACCGTGCCGGGTTTCGTATAAAGGGCGTATTTACCTGTAGCAACCACGTTACGGGTGGATCCGGCTGTCTTTAAAGGCGTGTAGCCCACTTTAATTGTTGCCGTATTGGTTTTAACGGTTTTATTGGGTTTATTGGATGTATTGGATGTATTGCATGATGTTATAGTCAGTAAGCTCGCTACAGCAAGGACTGAAACCATGAATAATTTTGTCCATTTATTCATATCTAAATCCCCCTTGTCTAATACGTTTTGGACTTAATCGTAACGCCCAGTTCAGCTCAGGGACTGCGTGATGATCCTCTTATTTTACTTCATTATAACATAACGTAACGCATAGACTAAACGCCTTTGCGGTTTTCCTTTTTCTTAAAGAAAAGCTTACATCACTTACAACAATCCACAATAGTGTTATAATAAAATAGGTTTGCAATAATGAGAATATTATTGCAAACCGAATTTTTAGACAGGAGGAATTTGTTATGAGTGGAAATGATAAAGCCGGCCAATTAGATGAGCAATTTGACGCTGGTAAACCTGTTCCGACTGACCAATTGGTTATGAACCGAGACGATTTTGATTCCGACGAAGCCATGGAGCACTACTTTAAGGATCACCCTGAAGCCCCTCATCAGGCCTATGACGCATATAAAGAAGAAATATCAGCAAGTCATCAACAAAAAATAACTATTTCCTCTCAGGCGGCAACTGGTAGTCAAGTTTATTCATTACATGATTTATACTCCGAACATGTTGTCCAAAGTGCCTATGTAGGAACTTCATACCTTTACACCACTCAACAAGTTGATAATAGTGAGGGAGCCTATCAAATAATCACACGTTTTCCATTGAACGGTTCATCACTAAAAGCGCAAGATTACATGACTCTCGGGCGATTTGGACATGGTGAGACGTTACAGTGGTTTGACCACAATGGAAAAGATTATTTCTGGGTAGTTGCAAAGGCAACACGGGTCGATAATCCAACGGCTTCTGGTTTCGACTGGGGAACACAAATTGCACGGATTCAATATCAAGCTGGCGCTTCTGTTGACTACACGGATGTTCCTCGTTTCTCAAGCATCAATCGTGCCAATAATTTAGGTACATCTTTTGGTACATTGAAGCGTTGTGAAGCAGCTTTAAGTAGCTCTCGTGTCCATTTATTGATCTGGTCAATGAATACGTCCAATACGGTTCAATTTGCTTATTACAATGCTGAGGGACTAAATGATATTTTAGATGAGCAGGAAGCTCAAGCTTCAAAGTATATTTCAGCTGGTGACCCTTCTGTTGTCAGTCTATGTGTAAGTTCATATCAATCAAGTGATTTTTACAATGCAGTTAAGTATCAATCTGTTCAAGGGATTGAGTTTTCTGACGGACAAGCTATTTATATTTCAAGTGGTGGCACCGGTAAAACACCAGTTATTCAAAAAGGCAATTGGGGCACAACTTATTTCATTCCATACGCTGTTACTATTGAAGGTGGTGCCTTAAGCAATCCAGCAGTTAATCAAGTTGAAACTGAAGGGATTCAATTAAAGGGAGACTATGTTTACTTAAATGTATCTCTGCATAGCGGCGATAAATCTAAATTGATTTTCACAGTACCTAAAAATGATTTTTAACCAACTTTCATCAACATGTAATCTAAGAAGCTATGACTTAAGCTTCAAAATTTTCCCATGCGAGAGTGTGGGGTTTAAAGAAAACGGAGAACCGCCAAATTCACCACCAATGTTTTTGTGCACTTCACGCAGAATCTCGAAACGGGATTGATCAACAATCTTTAATTGTATCTCACTTATTAAATCTGTGGGAGAAAATACATTTAAAAAGGTGTCTCAAAGTCAAAAATGGACTATTGAGACACCTTCATTATATTTATCTTTACTGCACGCGTTTGAACATCTTTTCCATTTCGTACGGCGTGAAGTGTACGAGCACCGGACGGCCATGTGGACAGGTGAACGGATCCTTGGCTTTACTGAGTGTGTCGAGCAATGCCTGGATTTCATCCTGGCGCAGATAGTGATTGGCTTTGATCGAGCGCTTGCAGGACATCATCATTGCGAGCTTCTCGCGCAGCTTTTTGATCGAAACTTTGCCTGTTTCAATTAATTGATGGATGATGTCATTGATCATTTCCTCTTCCTTGCCCTTCGGGATCCAAGTTGGGCAGGAGCGGATGATCAAGCTGCGCGCTCCGAACACTTCAAAATTCAACCCGATATCGCGCAAGTAGTCCAGATATTCCATGACCGTCTCATATTCAGCCGTGCTGAAGTCAAAGGTCATGGGCACAAGCAGTTCCTGTACTTCACGTGCTGTTTCGCCAACCTTTTCACGAAAGAATTCATATTTAATTCGTTCCTGAGCAGCATGCTGGTCAATAATATAGAGACCTTCCTCGTTCTGAGCAAAAATATAGGTGCCGTGCATCTGACCGATCGGATAGAGCTTTGGCATGCGCCTTTTTGGTTCATCATCCTCAGGTGATACTTCGACGCCTGTATCATGCACCTCTCCTTGAAAAGCTGCCGCGATTTGATCAAAATCTGATCTTGTCGTTGAAAATCCTTCGTTTTCCGTCTCATGTACTTGTTCCGTGAACGTTGGTTCAGCAAATGGTTCATTTTGTTGTGTCTCTTGCGGATCTGATAGATCAGGTCCTGTAACGGCTGCCGGTGAAAAGTCAAGCTTCTGCTGTTCATTCTTTGGCTTATCAGCCTGCATATGCGGCTTGCCTGATACCGAGGGAATGAGCCGTTCACGATGAAAAGCTGATCGAATTGTTTCGCTGATTAGTGCGCAGAGCTCCTTCTCCTTGCTGATTCGTGCTTCCAGCTTTGCCGGATGAACGTTGACGTCAACAAGCGACGGATCCATTTGAATATGAAGTACACAGATCGGATAACGGCCGATCATCATCAACGTGTGGTAGCCGTCCATGATGCTGTTGAAAATCGGATAGTTTTTAATAAACCGATTGTTGATAAAAATGTAGACATATTGTCTGCCTGCTCTGGAAATCTGCGGATGTACCGCAAGGCCTTCCACTTTAAAATCGAGTGATTCTCCTGAAAAATGAAAGCCAGCCTTCGCCGTTCGCACACCATAAATAGCAGCCAGAACATGGCTCAAATTTCCACTTCCATTTGTTTGAAAAACGGTCTTTTCTTCATGAATCAATGTAAACCGCACGTTCGGGTAAGCAAGCGCCATGCGATTAACGACATCAGTTATTTTTCCAAGCTCGGTGTGTATACTTTTAAGATATTTTAATCGAGCCGGCGTGTTGTAAAAAAGCCGTTCCACATTGATTTCGGTGCCCTTCCTGCTTTGAGCAAGACCGGTAGATATTATATGACCACCTTGAAGAACAAGATGCGTACCGGGATGTTCACCATCTGATGTTGTCAATTCAAGATGGGAAACTGCAGCAATACTTGGCAACGCTTCGCCGCGAAAGCCGAGCGTCGCAATGTGGAAAAGGTCGGAATCCTGACGAATTTTGCTCGTTGCATGCCTCTCGAAAGCAATTTGGCAGTCTTCAGGTGCGAAACCGCGACCGTCGTCCGTGACCTTAATTGATTTCAGGCCGCCTTCCTCAACCTCGATCAAAACGGAGGAAGCTTCAGCATCAATCGCATTTTCCACAAGTTCTTTCACGACAGAAGCCGGGCGTTCGACGACTTCTCCTGCAGCAATTTTATTAGCCAGCGTCTCACTTAGCCTCTTTATAACACCCACCTGAGTCTCTCCTTTCGCAAAACGTGCTTTACTTCTTCAATTCCTTTTGCAGCTGATACAACGTGTTCATGGCATCCATCGGTGTCATAGCCAGCAATTCAATTTTGCTCAGATCATGCAGCACTTTTCGTTCGTGCTTGCCCAGTTCCGAAGACCCGGTCTCCTTTTTCGGTTCAGCAAAAAGCACCAGCTGTTCCGGCTCTTCTCGGGCAACTTCAGCTGCCGCCGCTGCTTCACGCTTCGGAAACGTTTCAGAAGCAGGAGATTGTTCAGGAGACTGTTCGAGTCCGCGCAGAATTTCATCCGCACGTTCGATCAGATTATCTGGCAGGCCGGCCAGTTTCGCAACATGAATGCCGTAGCTTTTGTCCGCTTTGCCGTCAAGCACTTTATGAAGGAAAACAACGGTCCCGTTCTCTTCCATTGCACCGACATGAATATTCTTCAATCGATCGAGCTTTTTCTCAAGAAAGGTAAGCTCATGATAGTGTGTGGAGAAAAAGGTTTTGGCTGCAATATGGTCATGAATATATTCGACAATGGCCTGAGCAATCGCAATTCCATCATACGTTGAGGTGCCGCGACCGATTTCGTCGAGCAAGATGAGACTGTTTTGGGTAGCATGACTCAATGCATAATTAGCTTCGTCCATTTCTACCATGAACGTACTTTGTCCGGAAACAAGATCATCGGCGGCACCGATACGAGTAAAGATTTGATCAAAAATTGGCAGGGTTGCCTGATCTGCCGGGACAAAGCAGCCGATTTGCGCCATAATCGCCGTAAGCGCGGCCTGGCGCATGTACGTACTCTTCCCGCCCATATTCGGTCCGGTAATCATTAACAAATCGCATGTCTTGTCCATGTTAAAATCGTTGGCAACAAATGTCCCGCGCCGCATTACGCGTTCAATGACCGGATGTCTGCTGTTTTTAATCGATAAAGCACGATCCTTTGAAAAATTCGGGCGAACATAGCCATTTCGATCACTGACCGAGGCAAAGCTCTGTAACACATCCAGACTGCTCACAAGGCGTGCTAGCTTCTGCAGACGCGCAGCCTGTTCTTTAATTTGCAGTCGCACATCACCGAACAGTTGGAATTCAAGACCGACGCGTTTCTCTTCTGCTTCTAAAATAACACGTTCTTTTTCCTTCAGTTCAGGTGTAATAAAACGTTCGGCGTTCGACAATGTCTGGCGGCGCTCATATTTTCCTTCAGGAATCAGCTTCAGATTTGGCCGGGAAACTTCTATATAATAACCGAATACACGGTTATAGCCAATTTTCAATGATTTAATACCGGTCGCTTCTCGTTCTTTGGCTTCTAGTTCAGCGATCCAGCGTTTTCCATTTTTCGATGCATCTCTGTATTGATCGAGTGTTTCGTTGTAACCAGCCTTGATCATTCCGCCATCTGAGGTTGAGAAAGGCGGATCATCAACAATCGCTCGATCAATCAAATCACGAGTCTCAGCACATGGATCCATCTCCTGTTCATACTGAGATAGTGAAACTTCTCCAAGTTCAGCCAAAGTCTGTTTTATTTGAGGAATTTGTTCGAGCGAACGCCTGAGTTGCACAACTTCACGCGGATTAACATTGCCGAATGAGACGCGACCGACGAGGCGTTCCAAATCATAAACGTTGCCAAGCAAAGAACGCAACGATTCGCGTTCCAAAAGATGCTCTTTTAATGCTGCTGCAGCATCCATACGTTTCTCAATCAGCTTCTGATTTAATAGCGGTTTCTCGATCCATTGTTTCAGCCGCCTACCGCCCATTGCCGTTTTGACATCGTCAAGCAGCCACAGCAGTGATCCGTACGTTTTCTTCTCGCGGTTCGTTTGCGTAAGCTCCAAATTGCGCCGGGAATGCTGATCGATCATCATGTATTCATTAATATGGTAGACATCTGCAGGCTGCAAGTGATCGAGAGATCGTTTCTGCGTGTTCACTAAATAATTCAGCAGTCTGCCCAGCGGCCGCATCAGTTTTTCCTGATCAATACCTTCAGTAATGCTTTTCAACTGATCCGGAATCGCATCCCCTTCGCTTTCGGAGAATGTTGTATTCAGCCGTTCAACCAGTTCCTCTTTCTTGCCCGCATCGAAATCCGGCGCAAGAACAAGTTCACGTACATCATTTGCATCCATTTCTTGAATCACGCCGTCCCAATTGGAAATCAATGTGACGCGCGTTTCTCCAGTCGTTAAGTCACTCATGGCGAACCCATAAGAGCCGTCAGAAAAAGCACTCAACGCTGCCAAAAAGTTATTCTTTTTCGGCTGCAGCGATTCATCCTCCATAATGGTTCCAGGTGTAATCAATTGAATCACTTCACGGTGAACCATACCCTTCGCCAGCTTCGGATCTTCCATTTGTTCGCAAATCGCAATTTTGTATCCTTTATCAACCAATACCTTGATATATTGTTTTGCTGCATGATACGGAATACCACACATAGGTATGTATTCGTCTTTTCCACCGTTTCGTGACGTCAGCGCTATCTCCAGTTCCTTCGACGCTTTTTTAGCATCCTCAAAGAACATCTCATAGAAATCGCCAAGTCTGAAGAAAAGAAACGCATCCTGGTACTGGGCTTTTATCGCCAAGTATTGCTGAATCATTGGTGTAAAACTCATGATCTGTCGACTCCACCTTGCCTGTGTACAATTTATTATTCTATTATTATAACACAGGGTAACCTATGTTCGGGTTATTGAATCATGCGGTGCAATGCTATAATAGACAAAATAATGGTTGAAAGGATTCGATCAAAATGAATAAAAGTTTAGAATCTTTAAAAAGCAATGTTAGAACTGTATTAACAGGAAAAGATGACATGGTGGAACTCATATTTATCGCAATGATTTGCGAAGGCCATCTGCTTTTGGAAGATGTTCCAGGGACCGGAAAAACAATGATGGCAAAAATAATTGCAAAGTCAATTAAGGGAACATTCCGCCGCGTGCAATTTACACCCGACTTACTGCCGTCAGATATTACCGGAATTAAATTTTTTAATCCGAAGTCACAAAGTTTCGAGCTGATGATGGGTCCGGTGATGACTAACATTCTGCTTGCCGATGAGATTAACCGTGCAACGCCACGTGCACAGTCCAGCCTTCTTGAAGTTATGGAGGAGCGCCAGGTGACCATTGAGGGCGAGACATTTGCAATCGATAAGCCTTTTCTCGTTATCGCAACACAAAACCCGATTGAATCGCAAGGCACCTTCGCACTTCCGGAAGCGCAAATGGATCGCTTCTTCATGCAAATCTCTTCCGGCTATCCGACTTTTGACGAAGAACGAGAAATGCTTCACCTCCATCGGTTAACGAATCCGCTTGCTCAAATTGAACCAGTCATTGAGAAAGATGAAATTGCTCAGCTGCAGGAACAGGTTAAAAAGACGAAAATCAGTGAAAGTGTCGAGAATTACTTGTTGGAAGTTGTTCGCGCCACCCGTGCGCATGACTGGGTTGCGAGCGGCGTCAGTCCCCGAGGCACGTTGGCATTCATGCGCGGAGTACAGGCAAAGGCACTTCTTAATGGACGTGATTTCGTGGTTCCTGAAGACGTGAAATCGATAGCCACCTCCGTACTCGCCCATCGGCTCGTGCTGTCGATGGAAGGCGAGCTCCATGCAACTAAGGAACAAGTCATTGCGGACGTCCTCGAACATATCGACGTTCCGGTTGAGGCAGGAGCACAGCAAGAATGAAAGGATATGCGGCCGATTGGCAAACCCGCAACCAATCTCTCTTTTATCTGTTCGGTTTCATCGTATTTCTGATTGGGTTTCTTAGAAATACATTCCTGCTTTCAATAACAGGATTGATTTTTATCGTTTTCGCTTTTCTGTCAAAATGGTATTTAGTACATATGATTCGCACCTTATCTATTGAGAACACGGACCGCAGTCTTCGTCTTTCTGCTGGTGACGAAGGTGAACTGATCGTCACTTTTCTTAATTCATCCAAGCTTCCCTTGTTTTCATTAAGAGGACGCATCGTTTCTGATCCAATCGTTTCTTTTTCAACCGGTAATCATTCGAATCCCAATCCAATCTATCAATTTTCAGTGACGGTACCGGCACAAAAAAAGCTGTCTGTTCATTGTCCGGTTAAAGCCATGGAAAGAGGCACGGCGCGTATTCGAACTTTTGAATTGACATGTTCGGATCCGCTTCATTTAGTCAGCTGCGGGATTCATTTTAATGAAATGCTGAAGAGTCATCTCATTATCTACCCTCAACCAAAAGCTGTGAGTCATTTGAATCTTGCTCCGCCGCAGCACTTAGGTGAAGTTCCGTCCGCTCATTCGCTCTTTCAAGACTACACAGCGTCTTCCGGTATTAGAAACTATGCGTCTTCAGACCCGTTCAAGCATATTCACTGGAAAGCCAGCGCTCGCACTGGACGTCTTCAAACGAAAACATTTGAGCGTGTCGCCCATCAGAGTTGGACATTTTTGTTTCTGAATGCATCAAATCATTTAAGCCATGAACGTTCCAGTGACTTTGAAAAACGTATTTCTGCAGCAGCATGGCTGGCGCGCGATGCAAGGAAACGCGGCATTGAGTTTTCCATGTACAGCAACACGAAGACAATTGGGCAAAAAATATTGGGTATTGAACCTGAACAAGGCGGAAACCATTTAAGGAGGGTTTGGGAACTACTCGCTTTTATGCAAAAGTGGCAAATCAAAACACCAATTCCTCAAGCGATGCAGATTATTGATAAGAAACTAAGTCACCCGAGCGTTCTGATCCTCATGGATCTGGACCAACCCGAATTGGCTGCTCCGTTTCTATCGAAATGGTTAAAGAACGGCCATCTTATATTTCAGCTTTGTATTTCCGAGAATACCTGCATTTTAGAACCAGTTGAGAAGGGAGCGATCGCCATTGGTTAGATTAAAAGAGAGCATTTCTTTCACACTTTTTTTTAGTTGCGAATGGTTATTTTGTTTTCTTGTTCTTCTGCCGATCATGCCAGGCCAATGGGCGATGTTGTTTCCTTTTATTGCACTCGCAATTATTCATAGTCTGCTGCTTAGTGTACTACAGAGGAGCAGACATTCCAGTTTAGCAGGTTTTCTCTTCGTTGCCGTCATAATCGGCTTGCTTGCGTGGCTTGTTCTGCATATGAGCCTTTTTGCATCTGCTCTATTGTCCGCCCTGCTCACTTATTTTTCACTTCAGGATGACGAAGGCAGGAGCCCGGAACGACTCTGGCGGCTGATGCTTCTGTTTGCGGTCGTCGTTGTTGCCTATACTCTGTTTGCGCCAATTAGCCGACGTGGCGCTTTATTTCTTCTCCTTTTTGTCGAATTAGCCGCGGCTGGCATGTGGATCAGCTTTAAGAGCGAATTGAACAAACGCTGGCTTTCAATCATTGCAGCATCGTTTGCTGCAGCAGCAATCCTACTTGCTCTTATCACTAGCTTCTTAAAACCGGTAGTTACAGTGATTTATAACTTTCTTTTCAACGTTATCATCCGACCAATCACATATGGAACTGTATCGGTCATTTTCGGTTGGTTGAATCACTTTTCTTCGAAGCAGACCGGAAGACGAATTCAAAATGCGCTGCAAGGATCAAATATAGAAAAGAAGCCGTCGGTAAATACGCCACCACCCGACCTTCATCCCGCTTTTAATTTTGGCCTAATCTTCGGCATCATCATTGCTGCCGCATTGCTCTTTATTGTTTTTTGGCGGTTGAGGAAAATCAAGCGAAACAGTGCAACGCAAGATAAATTGAATACCAAATTGACGCAAAAGAAAATCACGAACCTTGTTCACGAGCCAAGTCAGAGCAGGCGGCCTCTATTTTCGCCAAAAAATCCTGTGCGCCGTGCCATCTATAAACTTCAAAAGCACGCCACAAAACAGAAGCTTGGTAGACGTTCATCTGAATCTCTGGCTGAATGGCTAAGACGACTGAAACTAACTCATTCGGATATATTGATTTCTTCTTACGAAAAAGTTCGATACGGTGGCGTTGAGCTCACGGATATGGAGAACAAAACATTTTTTCGAGCAATTGATGAGGCGAAGCAGCAATTAAACAGCATGAAGCAAAGTGTTGATTCCGAAGACAGCAAATTATGATAGTATAGAATTATCAATCGGAAGGGAAGAACATCCAAATATGTGATTGACACGTTCAATTCCAACTCAATACCAATTGAATAGGAGAGAATGTGTCATGAAACAACGTGGATTTCGCTTTCTTTGGATGGGACAGTCATTGGCAAATCTCGGTGATGTACTTTACATCGTCGGATTGATGTCCTACCTCTACCACTTTACCGGATCTGCTGTATTTATGGCGTTTGTACCGTTTTTCAGTACAGTATCCCGATTTTTGAGTGCACTTGTTGCACCTATCTTTCTTGAATGGATGGGACTAAAGACAAGCCTTGTTATTTCTCAAGTCGGCAAAACCCTTCTGCTGTTTGTCTTTTTCTGCTCCGCCTTCTTTTCATTTGCCGGCGAGCGCTTAGGGATTATCTTTGCCACGGTCATACTCGTCAGTTTTTTTGATGGATGGGCAACTCCTGCACGCGGAGCGCTTGTACCACTGCTTGTTTCAAGAGATAAGTGGATCTCGACAAATAGTTTCCTGTCTCTATTGGATCAATCAATTTCCATGGGAGGCTGGGCACTGGGCGGAATAATTGCAGCTCGATTCGGCGGCATTACTTTAATTTCATCAGCGCTTGTTCTTTACATCGTCGCAGCAGTGCTGATGATACTGATCTGTGTTACTGAAGAGGGCATTAAGAAACAGCAAGAACAAAGCAAGTGGACAATTCTGAAAACGGGTTGGATCACAATCTGGCAAGTGCCTGCGCTGCGCACCATCTTTATTACTGATTCACTATGCGTATTTGCTGATGTCGTTTGGATTGCTGCCATCATTTACGTCTTCGTTGCGCAGGCACTCCATGTGGATGCCTCATGGTGGGGCTATATTAATTTCAGTTTTTTTGCTGGACTGCTGCCTACCAGTTTTTATGGCATGCGTTGGGGTACGCAGCTTAAAAAGCATGCATCCTCAACCGCACTTTGGGGTTTGATCGTTGCCTCCTTAATCACATTGTTATTTGCAATGAATTCGGTGCCTTGGGTCGCACTCATCCTTACCGCTCTTTATGGAACAGCACTTCAGTTCAAATCGCTTATTTTTCTTACGGTTGAACAAAATGCAGCACGTCCGGATGTGCTCGCAAACGTGTTTGCAGCTCAGGATGCTGTCCAATCCATTCTGTTCGGAATCGGCAGCTTGATCTTCGGTACTATCGCTGATCTGTTTGGTATACGATCTGTCTTTTTCCTATCGGCCCTGCTGCTGTTTCTTGCTTTTTCTTTATTGCTTGTCTATAGGAACCGTATCGTTATTGAAAAATAAATTTCTGATTAAGACAAAAGCCGTGATCCTGTTTCGGATCATGGCTTTTTTAGTTGCACGCAAAAAAAGAAGAGACACCTGCCTCTTCTCAGTCTTCCTCTTTGTCATCATCTGTCAGAAATTCAGAATCCAGCCCGTCTAATTCCTTATCTAAATCTTCGTCATCATCAGAGGCTTCTGCTCTGATTAATCCGTCATCATCCACCTGGACTTTAACCTTTGTTTCTCCGATGACCTCAACGAGAAATTCACGTTCGACTTGAGCGACTACTTTGTTGCCATTTGGAGAAATCTTTGCCTCCAAACAATTCGGTTCTTGCAGTGCTCGGCATGTGACATCGACCTGATCAGAAATAACTTGTTTGTCGCGGAGTGTTAGCGGCACACGATCATGGTAGCTTACGGTTTCGCACACAACCTCGGTCTTCGAATTATTATTAAACGAATACCATGTGTTGATGTCATACGTTCCATCGACAATAACTGCATCCTTATGATAGGTGGTTTTGTATTTATGATTGATGACCCAGCATCCAAGGATGTTCGTCGGTTTATGAGTCGGTGTCACCGTATGCGCTGACTGGCTGAATTTCTTGCCTTTTCCGCAAATCGCCTTGGTGATAATTTCCCTATACGCATTCTCTGCCAAAAGTCCAAACCTCCTTTACCTTCTTCATCATCATGTTATGCAGGGCGAATGACACGTGTGAAACAAATTAAAGGCTTAGACAAACAAAAAAACTCCTCGTATGAGAAGTTTTTTTGCCTCTATTTAAATCAGGCGATCAGCGATCATTTTCATTTGCGACGTTCTGTGACACAATCTTAGTCATCAATTGAAGAAAATCGTTAACATCAGCTTGAGATTGCTTGAACTCCTGTACCACAGGAATTGCATCAAGCTCTGCTTGCAATCGGTTAATGATTGCTTCATTTTGATGGTAGGCTTCCGTTTTTCCAAAATGCTGCAGATTTACTGATTCTTTTTGATAATGCTTAATTTCATCGACGAGACGCTGCACTTTTTTATTCGCGCTTATCTTTGCTTCCGCCTGTTTGTAAAAGCGGACTTGACTCGTTTCGGAAAGCTGTTCTGCTATTTTTTCCGCCTTGGCAATAATTTCTTCTTTTGAATACTGATGATCCGTCATCTGTTCAATACCTCAGCTTCTTTTTGCCACTCCCCGTCAAGAGACCATTTCTTGGCATCAGTAATTTTAACGGTCACTAATTGGCCGATAAGTGACTTGGGTCCGCGAAAATTCACAACCTTATTCGTCCGCGTATGTCCGGAGAGCACATCTGGATTCTTGCGGCTTTCACCTTCGACAAGCACCTCAACCATTTTGTCCTGATATTTGGCATTGCTCTTTGCAGACAATTCATCCATTAGTTTATTCAAGCGTTGCAAGCGTTCCTTCTTCGCTTCCATCGGTACATTATCCTTCATACGCGCAGCTGGGGTACCCGCACGCGGTGAATAAATAAACGTAAATCCACCGTCAAATTGGCATTCGCGCACAAGTGACATTGTCTCTTCAAACTGTTCCTCTGTTTCATTTGGAAAACCAACGATGATATCCGTTGTAAATGAAGCATTTGGAACCGTATTTTTGATCTTGTGAAAAAGATCGAGATATCGTTCCCGAGTATAACCTCGTCCCATGATCTTGAGTATCTCTGAGCTGCCCGATTGGACCGGCAAGTGAATATGCTCGCAAAGGTTTCCTCCCTTGCCGAGGACTTCGATCAGATGATCATCAAAATCCTTCGGGTGGCTTGTTGTGAACCGGACACGCGGAATACCAATTTTGCGCATCTCATCCATAAGATTTCCGAGCCCATAGTTTTCCATATTAGGAAGATCTTTGCCGTAGGCATTTACATTTTGTCCAAGCAGTGTGATCTCCTTGTATCCTTTACGCGCGAGTTCACGCACTTCATCAATGATTTCCTGAGGATGACGGCTCCGCTCTTTTCCTCGTGTATATGGAACGATACAATAGGTACAGAATTTATCGCAGCCGTACATAATGTTGACCCACGCTTGAAAATGTCCGCGTCGCGATTGCGGGAGATTCTCTACGATGTCGCCTTCTTTTGACCACACTTCAACGACCATTTCCTTGCTGAACAGTGCTTCTTTCAGAAGCTGAGGCAAGCGGTGAATATTATGTGTACCAAAGATGAGGTCAACCTGTGGGTGCTTAGCAAGAATCTTATTAACAACAACTTCTTCTTGCGCCATGCAGCCGCACACCCCTAAAATTAATCCGGGGTTCTCCAGTTTCAATGTTTTCAGCGTGCCGATATGGCCGAATACTTTATTTTCTGCGTTCTCACGAATCGCACATGTATTGATCAAAATGACATCCGCATTTTTCGGCTCTTCCGTCTCTTGGTAACCCATTTTTTCGAGAATACCTGCCATGACTTCTGTATCATGCTCATTCATCTGGCAGCCGTATGTTTCAATCAAGTAGTTCTTCCCATGACCGATCGTTTCCATGTCTTCCGGAATACTGAAATCATTTATAATTTGAACCGCGTCTCTGCGGCGCCTGCGCGCATCTTTCAGAGATGGCGGCTGGAAATACTTTGAAAAATCAACGTTGCTGATTGTTTTCTCAGCCACAAGGCAACCTCCCTTTCAAATCTCATCCCTAAATTATAGCAAACTCATTCATGATATGAAAGAATGGGCTTCGTTAGGCTGAATTCTTGTTCTCAATAGTGTTTCAAAATTCAAAATCTATCAGTGTATAACATAGTCTACATTTTAAAAAATTCTGATCCATTTATGCTATGATCGATCCATTAATAATATGGAGGCATTTATGAAAGATGAACTTATTAAAACAAAATAAGAATTTTCGTCTCTTGATTTCCGCACGTATGATCACAAATGTCGGAGACAGCATCTATTTTATCGCGGCCATGTGGCTTGTATACGAGATGAGCGGATCCTCTTTTTATTCTGGATTAGCCGGGTTTTTGACCATGATGCCTCGAGCCGTGCAGTTTATCATTGGACCTATTCTCGACCGCTATTCAATCAAGCGACTGATCATTATCACTCAGATCGCTCAAGCTGTTCTCCTCATTTCAATTCCTGCAGCTGCACTTTTTAATGTCCTATCTGTATCACTTGTACTTGTCGTCATGCCCATTGTATCCTTTTTTAATCAATTTTCTTTTCCGGCGGAAAGCGCGCTTATTCCTCAAATTTTGGATAAAGATCAACGTGTTCAAGCAAATGGATTGATGACTCTTGCTTATCAGGGTACAGAAGCGGCATTTCAAGCAATCGGCGGTGTACTCGTTACAGCAGTCGGTGCTCTATTTCTGTTCAGCGCAGATATTGTTTCTTTTTTTATTGCTGTCATTATGTTCTCAATGCTTCAATTAACTCATGTAAACCCATCTCATACAAGTCTATCAATGAAAGCACAATGCACACGCTATTTCTCTGATTTAAACGAGGGGTTTCACATCGTCATTCACTCCCTAATTGGAAAAATGATGGTCGGATCGCTGATGACAAACTTTGCTCTAGGTGCACTGGTGGCCATTTTGCCGGCATACTCTGATCAATTAGGCGGATCCGGAATGTATGGTCTGATGATGGCAGGAATGGCGATCGGAACATTGCTGGGGGCTTTAGCTGCACGGCAATTTGAACGGAAACCCATTGGAAAGATGCTCATGATCGGTTACTTTATCGGTTTTCTGTTTTGGATTGCTGCTGCCTCTGCTCCGTTTTCGATACTCACAATCATCTTATTTTCGGCAAGTATGATTTTCCCAGGCTGCAACAATGTGCTTAATTTCACTCTGATCCAAAACGTTGTGCCTCGGAACATGCTTGCTCGTGCTATGTCACTTGTTGCAAGTTTGGCTACTTGCATTATGCCGCTTGGTTCGCTCGTCGGTGGCGCACTTAGTGCCGCGTATGGTCCGAAAGTTATCTTCATTGCCGCTAGCTGCGGATTCCTGTTTTACGCAGGCTACGTTGCACTCATGCCAATCTTGCGTCAATTACCTGCTGCAGGTGAAGTTAATCCGGAGTCGTATGGTTTTCAATCGGAAGCGGACACCGTACGGGAACATGTTTGAAAAATGAATAAAGAACAAAAAAAGTGCATGAAATCGATCATGCACTTTTTTGTTTCATTCTTTAAAATCATCCTTTGGTGGAGCGTTATTCTCAGACCTCCGTCTGATTTTTCGTTTCGTCATCTTTGTTACATTAGATGGAGCAGGTACGAACACGATTCATTTGTTGTAGATAACAGCTATTGAAATGATCATTTGCTCTGATTGCAAAAAACAGCATGACCCAGAAAGCCATTCTGTTTTGTAGTTCCTTTTTATTCATTTAGCAGCTGCTCGCCAATATGGCGAATGATATGACTTCTCGTCACTAAACCGACAACATGCCGATCCTCATCGACGACTGGAACTCTTTTAATATGGTAGTGTGAGAGCATTTTTAAAATGGTATCCAGCTCATTATCCTTTTCTGCTGTCTGCAATCTTCTTTTCTTCATGATCTCGCCGACTTGTTTCGTTAACAAATCTTTTAATTTATCTTTTGACAGCTCAATCGTAATTGCAGAAATTAATGAGTATAGATCATAGATCGTTTGTTGTTTCGGTGAAATAGCTCGTAAAAGGTCCCCATCGCTGATATAACCAATTAATCGATTGTCATCATCAACTACTGGAGCGCCGCCTATTTTGTGTTCAATCATGATCTTGATTAATGTCTTAACCGAATCATTCTCGCGAACAGTCACAACATTTCTCAGCATTAGTTGTTCAACACGCATCAGCAAACGCCTCCTTGGTTTGACCAAGTTTCCTCTCTCTTAATTATACCACCTTAAAGAAAGCGTTTAAATGTTTATCTCTATCAATCCGATGTATCATTCTTCTTCCCGCTTTTTCTTCCCGATTTTCTTAATGCATCGCGAAGCAAGAATTCAATTTGTCCATTGACACTGCGAAATTCATCATCGGCCCATCTCTGCACTTGATCATATAATTCCGGATCGATTCTGAGTAAAAAGCTTTTCTTCTTTGCCATTGTAAAAACCCGCTTAATAGAGACTTCCTGTGTTAATCACCGGCTGTGATCCTTTATCTGAAACGATGGCTACCATCAAATTGTTGATCATATTTACTTTTCGTTCTTCGTCAAGTTCAACAACATGTTCGTCCTGCAAGCGCTGAATGGCCATTTGAGCCATCCCAACCGCACCTTCAACAATTTTTTGCCTTGCTGAAACAATTGCCGACGCCTGCTGACGCTGCAGCATTGCTTGCGCAACCTCAGTTGAATAGGCGAGATGAGTCAACCGTGTTTCAATAACCTCCACGCCTGCAAGCGCGAGCCGCTCCTGCAATTCAGTCTTCAACATCGTCGAGATTTCTACAGAATTACTTCTTAAAGACAATCCCTCTTCATTAAAATTATCATAGGGATATTGAGAGGCGATATGGCGAACGGCAGTCTCACTCTGAATTTCAACAAACTGACTATAATCGTCGACATCAAAAAGTGCTTTAGCAGAATCAACAACCTTGAAAACAACAACTGCAGCAATTTCGATCGGATTGCCCTCAACATCGTTGACTTTAAGTTTCTGGCTGTTGAAGTTGCGCACGCGCATAGATACAGTTTTTTTTGTTGAAAACGGTATTGTCAAATAGATTCCATTATCACGTAAACTGCCGACATATTTGCCAAAAAATGTGACCACCTTTGTTTTATTCGGTGGTACGATTGTCAGTCCCGTCATTAATATGAAAGCAATGAGCCAAGATGCAATCACTAAAAACGGTATCGTTTTAATTATGCCTGCCACACCTGCGCCAATCATAATCAGCATTGCCAAAATCCCAAGAAATCCATTCATTTTCCATGCGTTTTGCTCCGTCACAAATACTCCTCCTCATATCATCTACATTTCTTTTATATATTATTATGATATCATATTATCTGATAATTAATACGCTATTTTGTGTCTATTTTGTTTCGTATCTTTATTTGTATTATTAGTTGGCCCCGAAAGATGAACAGAATAGGATCAGGATTACTTCACTCTCGTCTCTTCCTGCATTTTAAAATAGGCATAGTCATCTTCTTGAAGAATATAGTAATTTATGGGCAATCCTCATAAGGAGATGACACACGGAAATGGATGTATTAAAAGTTTCAGCAAGATCTGTACCTAACTCTGTTGCCGGAGCCCTCGCTCACGCAATGAGAGAACAAAAAACAGCGGAAATACAAGCAATTGGAGCCGGCGCTCTCAACCAAGCAGTAAAAGCGGTTGCCATCGCCAGAGGCTTTGTCGCGCCTAGCGGTCTTGATCTCATTTGCATCCCCGCTTTTACAGATATTATTATTGACGGTGAGGAGCGTACGGCGATGAAACTCATCGTCGAGCCTAGATGAAAAAATGAGTTCATTTTAAGTTAATTTGAAATAAAAGGTGATGACAAAGTATGCCGTCTTAACTCCTAATAAAAAAACACGCAACAAGGCGTGCCCTTTTATCCCTTCGTACCTCACCGGATTCACGTGAGGTTTTTTTAATTGACGTCACTGCGATATAGACCTGTTGTTCAATCGAAAAACATGTGATCATCATTAATTAAAATACGATTGATTTTCGTTGCTTTACCAGTCTTATCATCAATTTGGATAAGCACAGCACCAAGCTGGCCGGGACCTTCTTCACTCTCAAAACGAACAGGCATTGAGGTCAGAAATCTTTTTGTTACTGCAGCTCTCTTGACCCCAATGATTCCGTTATAAGGTCCGGTCATTCCGACATCCGTCAGATATGCAGTTCCCTGCGGCAGAATGCGTTCATCAGCTGTTTGAACATGCGTATGCGTCCCGACTACCGCAGAAACACTACCATCCAAATACCATCCTAACGCAAGTTTTTCACTTGTCGTTTCTGCATGAACATCGACAAATATGATCGACGTTCTTTGGCGCGCTTCATCAACAAGCTGTTTGACAATCCGGAAAGGGTCGTCCAACGGCGGCAAAAAAACACGTCCCTGAATATTGATTACGGCCACCTGCACATTGTGCGGCAGTGTGATGTAGCGAATTCCTGTTCCCGGGGTACCTTCAGGAAAGTTTGCTGGGCGCACAAGCTGACTTGCATCGTCAATAAACTCAAAGAGTTCCCGATTATCCCATGTGTGGTTTCCCATGGTAAGCATATCTGCTCCTGCTTCAAGCAGTTGCCGGTAGATTTTTTTGGTCAGTCCTTTTCCATGTGCTGCATTTTCCGCATTAACGATGGTTACTGTGGGCTGATACTTGCTTTTTAACTTTTGCAAGTAACCTTCAATCATTTCTCGACCCGTGCGTCCGTAGACATCACCGACAAATAAGATTTTCATTGTTCACGCTCTTTTCTCATCACTTGATTCAATCAAGGTAATAAAAAAGGCGGCCACTTTGCCGCCTTTTTTATTTCGCATATTCTACAGCTCGTGTTTCACGAATTACTGTAACCTTGATATTTCCTGGATAGTCCAGTTCATTTTCAATTTTCTTAGTAATCTCACGTGCCAACTGGAAAGATTTTGCATCGTCAACGATATCCGGCTGAACAATAATACGAATTTCTCGCCCAGCTTGTATCGCATACGATTTTTCGACTCCTTCAAAGGATTCGGAAATTTCTTCCAGCTTTTCCAGCCGATGAATATAGGTTTCGAGTGTTTCGCGACGTGCACCTGGCCTTGCGGCAGATAATGCATCTGCTGCGGCGACCAGAACAGAGATTACAGAAGTAGCCTCTGTATCTCCATGGTGAGAAGCAATGCTGTTAATGACAACCGGGTGCTCTTTATACTTTGTTGCCAATTCAACACCGATTTCCACGTGGCTTCCTTCAACCTCGTGGTCGATCGCTTTGCCGATATCATGCAGCAATCCTGCTCTTCTCGCCAAATTCTCGTCTTCTCCAAGCTCAGCAGCCATCATTCCGGCTAAGAATGCGACTTCCATAGAATGTTTCAGTACATTCTGGCCATAACTTGTTCTGAAGTGGAGTCGACCCAGGATCTTGATAAGGTCCGGGTGCAAGCTGTGAATACCGACTTCAAAAATGGTTTGTTCACCATAATCGCGGATCTTTTCATCAACTTCATGCCGCGATTTTTCAACCATTTCTTCAATACGAGCTGGATGAATGCGCCCATCTTGAACAAGCTTCTCAAGAGCAAGGCGAGCAACCTCTCGGCGGATCGGATCAAATCCTGACAGAATAACGGCTTCCGGCGTATCATCAATAATGAGATCAATACCCGTAAGTGTCTCAAGCGTCCGAATATTTCGTCCTTCTCGCCCGATGATGCGGCCTTTCATTTCGTCATTTGGCAAGTTGACAACTGAAACAGTAGTCTCCGTTACGTGATCTGCCGCACAACGTTGGATTACTAGTGAAAGGATGCTTTTGGCTTTCTTTTCCGCATCTTCCTTCGCTCTTGACTCGATATCCTTTGCGATTTGAGCAGCCTCATGAGCCGTTTCCTGTCTGACTTGGTTCAGAATTAATTCCTTCGCCTCGTCATTCGTTAATCCGGAAATGCGTTCAAGCTCCGACTGCTGCTTTCGCAACGTTTCCTCCACTTTGCTTTCCATCTCTTCAATTTGTCGACGTTTCTTGCTAAGAGTTTCCTCCCTTTTTTCCAATGAACTCTCTTTATTATCGAGAGATTCGCTTTTTCGATCGAGTAAATCCTCTTTCTGCAAAAGGCGATTTTCTTGTCTTTGAAGTTCATTTCGCCGTTCACGCGCCTCATTCTCTGCTTGAGAACGGAGCGTATGAATTTCGTCCTTTGCTTCTAAGAGAGCTTCTTTTTTCAATGCTTCTGCGTCTCGATGCGCATCTTCAACAATCTGATGTGCCGCGGTTTCAGCTGATGAAATTTTCGCCTCAGCAAATTTCTTTCGGATGTAATAGCCAACAAACAGACAAACTACAGAGACAAGCACAATGGAGATGATCAAAATAATGATTATCATCATTTCACCTCCTTGCTTTTCCATATCGTCAATAAGTAAAACAGTTGCATTTACCTTTTGAATGATGCTTAACAAAGATACGATAGGTAGGAATAGTGTTTTAACTAGATGTTCCTATTCTATTGCCCTTATGCAGTAGGTCGCATGAAAGGAACATGGCAGCTTCTTTCACCATTCTGTCGCCTTTATAAGCATTCTCATGCGAAAAGTTTACATAATCATGTAATCAATAACTTTGCAGTTACAAGTTTATTGTATAATTGCCTATTTGGGTTGTCAACCTCACGGCCTTTGGATTGTATTTTGACACCGTCTATTATTCAAATAATTCAAATAGTTATCGAACGCTTCACTGTCAGAAAATTGTCAATATGTTCACTTATCGAAAAGGCGGATCATATTTGACTCTTCATGTATGCTTTCCAATATTAAGTTAAAAAAGAAACGGTCTCAAAAGTCGACTAATGACTAAGAGACCGCATCTTCACACTTGATTTATTACCAAACTCATTCGTTATTTGGAAGCGGTTCGGTTTCTGCCTCAGGGCTTTCTTCCGGTACCCCGTCCAACTGATAATGTTCACGAATCTTTTGTTTAATTTCCTCTTTTACTGGTTCATTTTCCTTTAAATAGAGTTTCGAGTTCTCACGGCCTTGACCTAAGCGTTCATTATTGTAGGAGTACCATGAACCGCTTTTTTCAACAATATCCAGATCAGCACCGATATCGAGGATTTCACCTTCTTGGGAAATCCCTTGTCCGTACATAATATCTACTTCTGCCTGTTTAAATGGCGGAGCAACCTTGTTCTTGACTACTTTAATTCTCGCTCGATTTCCGACAATGTCATTGCCGATTTTGAGCGTTTCTGCGCGGCGTACTTCCAATCGTACCGAAGCATAAAATTTAAGTGCGCGGCCGCCTGGCGTTGTCTCAGGGTTACCAAACATAACCCCTACTTTCTCACGAATCTGATTGATAAAAATAGCGGTTGTCTTTGACTTGCTAATTGCTCCCGAAAGCTTTCGAAGCGCTTGGGACATCAAACGTGCCTGAAGACCGACATGTGCATCGCCCATCTCACCTTCAATTTCGGCTTTCGGGACCAAGGCTGCCACCGAATCAATAACAATAATATCAACTGCACCGCTTCGTACAAGTGCTTCAGCTATTTCAAGCGCTTGCTCACCAGTATCCGGTTGAGAGAGAAGCAGCTCATCAATGTTAACACCTAAATGTTCGGCATAAACCGGATCAAGTGCATGTTCAGCATCAATAAATGCCGCCTGTCCGCCGCCTTGCTGAGCCTCGGCAATTGCATGAAGAGCAACCGTTGTTTTACCTGAGGATTCAGGTCCGTAAATTTCGATAATGCGCCCGCGCGGATAACCGCCGACACCCATTGCTATATCTAAAGCCAGTGAACCGCTTGATACTGTGGATACACGCTGTTCCGGCCGTTCTCCCAATCGCATAATTGAACCTTTGCCAAACTGTTTCTCGATTTGGCGAAGAGCGCTGTCTAATGCTGCTTTTCGTTCGTTTTTTTCAGCCATGATAGTGGTTCATCTCCTTCAACATTCTTTTTTTAATCATACCTTTTTTTATCGATAAGCACAAGTGTTCTGCGAATGTTTATTCGCTATTGTTGTTTTGCAAGGACCGGAAGACCTTTTAAATATCTTCTGACTATGTCATATCCTGTTTTTGTCGACTGAATCCTGATTTTTCGGCGGGTTCCGTTAAATTGAAATGGGTAGCTTTTCGAGCCGCTTTTATCAGCAAAACCAATATAAACGGTTCCGACTGCCTTTCCTTCGCTTTTATCGGGACCTGCGACACCTGTAAACGAAACGCCAAAATCAGAGCCACACAGTTTACGGACCGACTCAGCCAATAGTTTAGCGCACATCGCGCTTACGGCCCCGTCTGTTTGAAGCACTTCTTCAGGAATGTGAAGTACATGATGCTTCACATGATTGGTATAACAAACAATGCCGCCATTCAAAACTGAAGATGCACCCGGAAAGCCTGCCATCCAATCAGCCGCCATACCACCTGTAAGACTTTCTGCAAACGCAATCGTCTTCTTCTTTTCGCGCAACAGCTTGAACACAAGCTCAGAAAGGGATGTTTCATCATATCCATATAAATACTGGCCGACTCGTGCATCAATTTTTGCCTCGACCGCGTCAAGCATTGCTTCAGCTTGATCCGACCGTTCATGCTTTGCAGTCAATCGCAAGGTAACCTCGCTCTCTTTTGCGAGCGGTGCAATGGTCGGATTGGACTGGGCATCGATCAGATCAATGATTTTCGTCTCCAGTTGAGATTCGCCGATTCCGAAAAAACGAAGGACGCGTGATTGGATATGTTCTTCATTTCGGCGAGCTAGATAGCGTTGAGCGAAATCAAGAAACATTGGCTTCATCTCTGACGGGACACCGGGCATTAGCAAATAAAGATGCTTCTTCATATCTACAATCATCCCTGGAGCCATTCCATGATGGTTGGGCAGTACGTGACTTCCTTCAATCACCAGCGCTTGCTTCTTATTATTCTCAGTCATTTCCCTTCCGGTCACCTTAAAATAATTTAAGATGCTATCCATTGCTTCTTGATCAGTTACCAACTGTTTTCCTAACACATGAGCAACTGTCTCTTTTGTCAAATCATCTTTTGTAGGGCCAAGTCCGCCGGTGAAGATCAACAAATCTGCTCGAGCTTCCGCATTCTTAATCACATCAATCATACGAGCTTCGTTGTCGCCGCAAACGGTGTGAAAATAGACATCAATACCTAACGCAGCTAAATGCTCGGAAATGAACTGAGCATTCGTATTGGCAATCTGCCCAAGTAAAAGTTCCGAACCAACCGCGATGATTTCCGCATTCATGTGCAAGAACTCCTATCATCCGTTTTCAAACCTATTATTCTCTCATTTATTATCGGGCACTCGAACTCGTAGTGCAAGTCTGCCCGCTTATTTGGATCGGAAAATAATCTCGCGGTTCTTATAAAAATAGTCCGTTCCTGAAAGCACTGTAAGAACAACCGCGATCCAGAGAATAATCTGATCAAGAGGGAATCCGTTCAAGCCAAAAGGTGCATTATTAAACAAGAATAAGATGATCGCCACCATTTGTGAAAATGTTTTCCATTTAGCAATCTTGCTTGCTGCAATGACTTCCCCTTCTTCAACAGCAACTAAGCGCAAGCCGGTGACGGCAAATTCACGTGCAAGGATCAGGATCACAAGCCATGATGCCATTCTTCCCAATCCCACAAAAGCCACAAAAGCACTCATCACGAGCAACTTATCCGCCAAAGGGTCAAGCAGTTTTCCAAAATTTGTAACCAAGTGATACTTGCGTGCCAACTTTCCATCGAGCCAGTCAGTAAAAGAAGCGAGAACAAAAATAATAGCAGCAAGCAGTTGAGAAACAGGAAGCTGATAACCTTCCCCGCCAAGATTGCCGAGTTGAATCGGTGCCAAAAGCAGAACTAAAAAAAGCGGAATCATGAACATGCGTGCAACAGTTAATTTATTGGCAATATTCATTGAGAAGTCCTCCTACAAATAAATGATCGGGTAAACGGTGACGATACCTCTGATAAAGGATCAATCCGTTCAGTAACCAAAAAAAGTGAGCCGCCTCAGCGGGCTGGCTCCAATAAAATGAATTTGTTCACTTGCTGAAATTAATTAGAAGGGTTTGTACTGTACTTGAATTTGAAAAATCAACATTATGGCCGTTAATTTTCAATTCCGTTCCAGGCACATTACCAAATTTGAGCCGCAGCGTCTGCACATCTGATGCATCAAAATGATAGGATTTCTTTCCGGTGCTTGCCGCAGTTCCTTGAGCAATTTGTTTATTTGTTGTGTTGTCTACCGCTTCAAACCAAGCGGGGGAATCTGATTTAGCTGAAACTGTAACATCAAAAGTCGAGGTCCCAGAAAGCGTATATGTTGTTGTTGATCCTTCCTCTTTTTCCTTCTTCAGGACTTGTTCAGAAGAAGAATCCGAATTACTCGCCGAATCAGAGGAACTACTGGATGACGAACTATTCGGAGGCGTGCTGTCGCCTTTGAATTGAACGGAATTGCTGCTGCTCTGATCTGCTGATTGTTTGGATCCGTTTCCTGCAATATGTGTCACAAGAATATAAACAATCATCAGCGCGATCAAGATAAAAACAACCACAATTGCTTTGTTAACAAATGATGACCAGTTTTTTGATCGGATTGCATTTGTACGTAGTTTTTTCGGTGATCGTTCATTTTCACTTCCATCAGGAGGTGTGATACGTGTTTCCACATGCTGGCGTTCAAGCTTTGGCATATCACTGGAATACTGTTCCGTCAGATTTTTAAAATCCAGTCCGACTGCCTCTGCATAGCTTTTAATAAAAGCACGAGTATAGAAGTCACCGGGAAGCTGGCTGTAATCGCCATCTTCAATGGCTTTCAGATAACGCCTTTGAATTTTTGTTTCTTCTTGAAGATCGTCCAGTGACAGATTTTTCTGTTCCCGGGCTTCCTTCAGCGCTTGACCAAGTTCACTCAATCCTAACACCTGCCATTATGAATTAAAATAATGCCATGAAAAACAAGGAGTCCTATGACACTTCGTTTGTCATTTCCTCTTCGCGATGGCTTCGAAGTTCAATGATATAATCAAAAGTGTCCATCGAAAACTCTGTTTCCTTGATAAAAATATCCGGATGCTCAATTACTTTAGTAACAGGGAGCCGCATCAATTCACGAATCAGACTCCAATGGCTTTCCGAACCGGATCTTTGCGAAACAGCTCCGTCAATGACGAAAATATGATCACGAGACCGCTCCTCTTCAGAAAGTCTTGTTCGAATCGTCTGTTTCAAAAGTGTTGATGAAATAAATTGCCAGCGTTTATTTGCAGATACACTTGCTGCGACAATCGACTCCGACTTGCCTACTCGCGGCAACCCACGAATGCCGAGCAGGGGGTGTGTCGGCATCTTAAACAATTCTGCCATAAAATCAACCAATAAGCCGATCTCATCACGCGAAAAGCGGAATGTTCTACGATCTCCTGTATCTCTCTCTATGTATCGGCCATGACGGACAGCAATTCGATCACCAAGTGTCGGCTGCCGTATCTTGGTCAGATGAATAGTCTCCATCTTTTCGATTGCAGCTAAAAATTGTTTGATTTGTTCGTCGTTCTGAGATTTAACCAGAAGTCCGCGACGTTCATGATCCACCCCATTGATGGTCAGGATATTAATTCCGAGAACACCAAGCAGCGAAGAAACTTCTCCAAGTAATCCAGGCCTGTTCTTATGTATTTCGTACTCCATATACCATTCTTTACCGTCGGACATAAAGTTTCCTCCATCGGTTCACTGTTCGGAGTCTCAGTTCCCTTACTGTATCATAACACCATTAGAGACTGTTCCAAAGACCCTTCTTCAGAACATGTTCGAAAAAGTTCAGATGCCAAAATTCACAGTTCAATTATTGTAAAGTACACTACTAATATTATCATAACTTCATTATTTTAACGATACAGACACTGAAAAAAGAGACGTACAAATACGCCTCTTAAAAAAAACCCGGTATTAGACAGATTGATGCACGTTTAATGAGTCCGAAGTAACCATTTTCATGATCAGTCGAGCAAGTATTGCGCGTTCTGACTCACCTGCTACTGTCCATAAGTCTTTAAGCACCCGATCTTGATCGTTCTTCGGATCCACATGTTCGCTCAGATAATCACCGATCTTCTTTGCAAATGATGCAATCGTATCATCACTGACACCCATGTTTTCCGCCTGTTCCACCCGATCACCAAGAAAGTCTTTCCAATGTTGCCAGTTATCCAAAATTGACATGCTGATCTCCTCCTTATTTGTGATCCTCTTTAGAATTCCTAAAGGTACACAACCTTATTCATAAGGAGCATTCAACAATACCAGGCGCCGTTTATTGAGATCACTTGACCATTAATGTATGACGCTGAAGGACTCATTAAAAATTGGATTAATGTGCCCACTTCTTCGGGTGCGGCCAAACGGCCCATAGGAATTTCTTCCTTCACTAACTCAATATCTTCTTGACTGAATTTGCTCATCATCGGCGTGTCGACTGCACCAGGAGCGACTGCATTCACAGTAATGCCGCTTGGGGCAACTTCTTTTGCGAGTGCTTTAACAAAGGTGTTTTGTCCGCCTTTTACCATAGAGTAAAGGACTTCAGTCGCCGCACCTTCCAATCCCCAAATCGAGGAAACGAGCACAATCTTCCCAGTTTTCTCATGGATCATCGGCTGAACAAGCTGTTGTAGAATGCGAAATGGACTGGTGAGTTGCAATTGAATCGTTTTCTGAATCGTTTCTTCTTTTATATCCTGGAAGAGGTTAATATCGCTGTTGCCACTGGCGTAGACAACGCCGTTAATTGGTGTGTTCAGCTGCTTAAGCAGCATATCGGGTCCATCTGCTTCAGAGAGATCCGCTTGAATACACGTGAAATCCTGTTCCGGATAATTTTTGCTCAATGCAGCGGCCAGACTCTGAACTGCCGCCTCAGCTTCATGATAATGCAAAAAAAGTGAAGCCCCGGAACCTGCCAGCGCTCGCGCAGCTGCGCCACCGATTGCCCCGCTGGCGCCAGTAATCAAAATTTTCTTCATTCTGTCCACTCCATCGCCGTTTTCATGATTCACTGCCTATCTTCCACTGACTTCATCGCTTTGCTTCGGCACAAGCACAGCACGTGGTTTACTGCCTTCATAAGGACCGACAATATGATTTTCCTCCATTGCATCGATCAATCGCGCAGCCCGATTGTAACCGATTTTGAACTTGCGCTGCAGCATCGAGACACTCGCCGTCTGCCTAGAGGTGACAAGCTGTACGGCATCGTCAAATAATTCATCTTCGACTTTCTCTTGATGCTGTTCCGGCAGTTCTGCCGGTATCATATCTTGACGGTAACTTGCTTTCTGTTGACTAATCACATGATTGACGACCGCTTCGACTTCTTCGTCTGACAGAAAAGCACCTTGAATGCGGACAGGTTTTGAAGCACCAATCGGTAGAAACAACATATCACCTTTTCCAAGCAGTTTTTCCGCTCCGCCTGAATCCAAAATCGTTCTTGAATCCATCATCGATGAAACACTGAATGCGATCCGAGATGGGATATTTGCCTTGATGACTCCTGTAATAATATCCACTGACGGCCGCTGTGTCGCAATAATCAGGTGGATTCCGGCAGCACGTGCCATTTGTGCAAGGCGAGTCACTGTCTCTTCAACATCCTTAGAAGCAACCATCATTAAGTCAGCAAGTTCATCAATAATGACTACAATATAAGGCATCAGCGGCTGCTTTTCTTCGTGCTCGTGATTAAATTTTCGAACCGCTTCATTGTAGCTCTCCAAATTACGTGTGCCGCTCTGTGAGAAAAGTTCGTAACGTCTTTCCATTTCTCCAAGCACATTTTTGAGTCCAAGTGCCGCTTTTGCAGGGTCAGTCACAACAGGCGTCAACAGATGCGGAATTCCATTATATACGTTCAGTTCAACCATTTTCGGATCAATCATAAACAGTTTAACTTCACTCGGTTTCGTCCGCATAAGAAGTGTAATGATGATTCCGTTAATACAGACACTTTTTCCGCTGCCTGTCGCCCCGGCAACAAGCAGGTGAGGCATCCGATTTAAATCAGCAAGAATCGGTTCCCCGGAGATGTCGCGTCCAAGCCCAATGGTGAGTTTTGATGACGCACGTTTTGCATTCTTGGATTCAAGCACTTCTCTGAGACATACCATAGCGACTTCCTGATTCGGCACTTCAATGCCAACGGCTGATTTTCCGGGAATAGGCGCTTCGATACGAATATCCTTGGCGGCTAGAGCAAGCGCAAGGTCGTCGCTCAAACTGAGAATTCGGCTGACCTTCACCCCTGCTTCGGGGTACACTTCATAACGAGTAACGGCTGGCCCGAGATGAACTTCCTTAACAGTTGCACGTACGCCGAAACTTTCAAAGGTCCGTTCCAGAGTACGTACATTCTCCGCAATATGAGTGCGTTCATTATTCTGTGCATTTTTCCCTGGCGCTCTCAGTAAAGATAAAGGCGGTAATTGATAATCTGCATTCTCGACCGGCATTTGCGAGAAATCAGGAGTAACATCTTCTGCCGGTCCATCTTCATAATCTTCTGCCGACATCTGTTTGCTGTCCGTGGTGACCGGATCCTGCATATCCATGGATGTTTCATTAAAATCATGAATTTCAGGTTCTGATGATCTCTCCTCATGCGCGTCTTCAATAATTGGCAATTCATGCTCAGCCTCACGTCGTGATTCCTTCTTTTGTTTCGGTTTGCGTTCTCTCGCAAAAAAATTAGTCATTCCGTTCTTAAAATGAGCAGCACTCTTTTTCATTGATCGGAACAAGCCGCCAAACAATTTCTTTATGATATCGCGAAGTGAGTGACCGGTGATCAGAATAATGGACACAAGGAAGAGAAAGCCTGTCATAAAATAGGTCCCGGTCGTAGAAAAGAGGTAATAAAAAAAAGCGAACCCAATAGAACCGATCATTCCGCCCCCAAGTCCTTGACTTGGAATTGATCCTGACAATTCACCGCGAAAAAGCAGGAACGTATTCAAAATGACCGACCGATTCTGCCACACATTTACGGAAGACAACGCCTCAAATAACCGAACATGACTGACCAAGAGTAATGTAAATGTAAGTAAATAAATACCTGAAAGCCTTCGTGTAAAAAATTCCGGCTGTTTTCGAAACAGAATGTAATATACCGAAAGAACAAGAAAATAGAGGAGAAGAAGGACCCACCAATTTCCGGTGAACAACCGCGCTGCTTCTTTAATCACTTCTCCGGCAACGCCTAAATTACTGATACCAATACAGGTAAGCGCAAACATGCAGAGACCGCCTACTTCATAGATCAGGGTCTCTTTCCAGCCAATACTTGCGCGTGTGCGCTTCCTTTTTTTCTTTGCCATAATTCACGTGCACCTCATTTATTTCTTGTTACATACATGCTTGTCCTAAAGCTCTTCTGTCTTTAATTTACTCTAAATACCTGTTTTTGGCAAAGGATTACTGATCCTCCTTCTTGACCAATTCAACAGAGAGCAAATAAAAAAACCGAGCATTGACCCGGTTTTTAAAATTCCATGATAATTGGCAATATCATTGGACGGCGTTTGGTTTTGTCAAAAAAGTATCGACCTAGCGAATCTCTAATTCCACTTTTTAGCGATGACCACTCAGATACGTGCTGTGTCAGTGATTTCGACAGCACATCGGAAACGATATGATTAGCTTGATCTAAAAGATCTTCCGATTCACGAACATAAACGAATCCGCGTGTGATGATTTCAGGACCTGCAAGGATCTTCTTCGTCCTGCGTCCCAGAGTTACGACAACAATGACCGTACCATCCTGAGACAGCAAGCGGCGATCTCTTAACACAATATTACCCACATCGCCGACACCAAGTCCGTCAACAAGCAGCTGCCCGGCGGGAACTGAGTCCGACGATCTCGCTTCACCGTTTGTGAATTCCACAACATCGCCCTTGTCCAACAAAAATGTGCGGCTAGCGGGAATTCCCATAGATTCTGCAATCTCTTGATGTGCTTTCATCATTTTGAATTCACCATCAATCGGAACAACATACTTTGGCCGAGTTAATTGGAGCATTAATTTAATGTCCTCTTCAGAACCGTGACCCGAGATATGAACATCCTTGCCAAACACAACTTCAGCACCTTCGCTCATAAGCTGATCGATCGCATTCGTCACTGTTTTCTCATTACTTGGCGTTAAGGATGCCGCATAGATAATCAGATCTTTTTCCTTTAATCTCAGCTTCTTATGAAGATGATTAGCAAGACTCGTTAATGGGGTTAACGGATCTCCATCTGCACCGCTTGTCAATATGGCAAGCTCCTGTGCCGGCTGTTTTGTCGATTTTTCCCAATTGATTATGATACTTTCAGGAATGTCGAGAAAGCCTTCTTTGGAAGCGATCGAGATGATGCGGTCCAAATACTTCCCATCAATGGCTACCTTGCGATCATGTTCCGCACATGCATTAAAAAATTGCTGTATACGGTGAATATTGGTCGCATGGATGGAGACGATTACTCGTCCTTCCGCGGAATAGAGAATATGATTGAAACGATCGCCAATGAGTGCATCGGTTGGCGCTTTACCAGGAAGTTCTGCATGCTTGCTGTCAGACAACAGACAAAGAACACCTTTATCCCCTATTTCTGAAATTTTGCTGACATCCGTACGGACTCCTCCGACCGGAGTAAAGTCGAATTTGTAATCCCCTGTATGAACAACATAACCCTGTGCTGTTTGGATCGCATAACCGACAGAATCCGGAACACTGTGATAGGTTCTGAAACAGTCAATGATGCATTGCCCGATTTTTAAACGCTTATCCGGATTAATGGTATTAAATAAATCTTTTGGAAAACTGACACCTACTCTTCTGAGACTTTCCCACACAAAGGCTAGTGTCAAACGTGTTCCGTAGACAGGAACCTTCAGATCTCTCATCAGGTAAGGCAAGCCTCCAATATTCGCTTGATGGCCGTGCGTCAGAAATATACCTTTGATCTGATCGCGGCGATCAGCTAAATAAGAGACATCGGGAATTACTGTATCAACTCCGAGCATATCTTCGTGGGGATGCATTAATCCCGCATCAATAATATAAATGTCATGATTTACTTCAATGACTGTCATATTATTACCAATTTCGCCAACGCCGCCCATTGCATAAATTTTCACGCTGTCTTTCTTTGCATGTGTCAATGGGCATTCCTCCTATTAAGTTGAGCAGTCATCGCTATTGACCCGAACTAATCATTGGTTTTATTATACCCAATCCCTATCGCAAAGTACAATTTTTTCTCATTGATTTTGGAGGAGCAATCCAAGCCTTGTAATTCAGATCAACCGTGTGTTCCTTCACCCCTATTTTTCTCAGTATGCGTGCACCGCTGCCCTCAACAGTATTAATTCATCATTGCAACAGGCAACACCCGGAATCTTATCATACAGTAACTTTCTCAGAAAAAGCCGCCGCAGAGACAATAGCCGCCTGTTTAAGTGCTTCGGTCAACTGATCAATGGCCACGCTTGGTGCGCCGTTTTTTGAGATCTGTTCAGGTAGAAAAGGAACATGTATGAATCCCCCGATTTTCGGCTTTTCAGTTTTTCTGAGTTCATGCATCAATCTATAAAAAACATGGTTGCAGACAAATGATCCTGCGTTTTCAGATAATTCAACCGGAATGCCCAATTCTTGAATGGCACGGATGATCTCATGAACAGGCAACGCGGACTTATATTTTTCCGGTCCGTCTTCCACGATGCTTTGATCATTGAGGACGACGCCTTCATTATCAGGATTTTCCGAGTTGCTTTTATTCATCGCAAACAGTTCTGGAGTAATTGCCTTACGTCCGCCAGCTTGTCCGACTGCAATAATGACATCGGGACAAATAACGCGTACTGATGCAAATAAGCGATCCGCAGCTTCTCTATAGGAAACTGGGAGTTTCGTTGCAAAAAGTTCAACGGTATCCGTTGCCTGCACCCCGTCCAATCGTCTCACAGCTTCCCATGAAGGATTCAGCTTACTTCCCCCAAACGGCGCAAAGCCGCTTAATAACACTCTCATCTCCGATTCCTCCATTAAGATCAAATAAAAAGATGAATCAAATGGTTGCTCTGATTCATCTTTTATCTTTCATTTATTTGCCAATTCTTATATCTGCAGTTTTCTTGAATTCCCGATAGATATTAACCAACGAACCAAGTTCTTGCTCAGTAAGGTCGACCATAGGCAAGCGAACGCTTCCAACATTAATGCCCAGCTTATTAAGAAGCGCTTTCACTGGCGCAGGGCTCGGCGCTGCAAACAGCTCGCGCATAAACGGGAGCATGTTTCGGTGCTGCTCCGCACTTTCTGAAACACGACCGTCAAGAAAAGCACTGATCATTTGTTTCATTTCCGGAGCAATGACATGAGACGAAACGGAAATCACTCCGTGACCGCCAATCGACAAGATCGGCAGCGTCAGTCCGTCGTCACCGCTGTACAGATGAAAATCATCTTTTGTTCCATTAATAATGGTGGCCATCTGATCCAAGTTCCCACTTGCTTCTTTAACAGCGACTATGTTGTCGATCTGCGACAAACGAATAATCGTTTCCGCTGAGATATTGACCTTTGAACGGCTCGGAATATTGTAAATGATAACCGGAACATCCACATGTTCTGCTATAGCTTTATAATGTGCGTACAAGCCAGCTTGATTCGGCTTATTGTAGTACGGAGCCACGGCCATGACTGCGTCTACGCCAAGCTTTGCCGCTTCCTTTGAAAAATCAACTGATAGTTTCGTATTGTTATTGCCTGTTCCGACAATAACCTTAATTCTTCCGTCGACGACACGAACCACATGTTCAAAAAGCATCAGTTTTTCTTCATGTGATAACGTGGGTGATTCGCCGGTAGTTCCCGCAACCACAACGCCATCCGAACCTGTTTTGATCAAATGTTCAATCAGGTCGGTGGTTCGTTCTAAACTTACTTTACCCTTTTCATCAAAAGGCGTGACCATGGCAGTTAACAATCGCCCAAAATCCATTTTTCTCACTCCTGTTTAGGATGTTCCAAGATTGATTCATCGTGTTCTGCCTCAAGATGAAAGGCTTTATGCAGCGCATTTACTGCATCCTTCATTTTATCTTGTTCGACAAGAACCCAAATGGTGTTGTGAGAATCAGCAGATTGTAAAATCCGGATTCCCTGTTCTGTTAAAGCATTGACGATTTTCGAAGCCACCCCAGGAACACCTGCCATACCCGCACCGACTGCAGACACCTTGGCACAATTCTTTTGAACCTCGGGAGCATATCCTCTCGCCTCCAAAATGGCTATCGCCTTTTCGGCAGACTGCTGACTAACCGTATAAACAACACCATTTGGACTAATATTAATTAAATCTACGCTAATTCCTTGTTCAGCCATTGCCTTGAACACTTTTGCCTGTAAATCAAATTCATTTTTTCCGGCACGTACCCTTATTTGGGTGACATCTCGCACATAAGTAATCCCAGTGACCGGACGTTCTACTAAATCCTGACCTCTGCCTGAGCGGTCCATCGTTGTAACAATTGTCCCTAAGCTGTCAGACATGGTCGAGCGAATATGAATCGGGATCTTCGCTGTCATGGCAATTTCTACTGCTCGTGGATGAATGACCTTTGCTCCTTGATAAGCCAGATTGCATACTTCATTGTACGTAAGCATTGACAATCTGCGCGCGTCACTGACGATACGCGGATCGGCAGTCATGACCCCATTCACGTCTGTAAAAATATCAATCCATTCGGCATCAACTGCCGCACCGAGTGCAGCAGCCGAGGTATCGCTGCCTCCGCGCCCTAATGTCGTGATCTCACCATCTCTCGTTTGGCCTTGGAATCCAGCAACAACAATTGCATCGCAATCCTCCAGACGATTTAAGAGCGGGGTGACTTTCATTTCAATGATTTTAGCTTCATTGAAAGCGCCGTTTGTACGAAAACCCGCCTGAGCTCCAGTCATGGCCTCTGAACGAATACCTGCCTGCTTTAACAAATTTGAAAAAACGACCATGGATATTGTTTCGCCGCATGACATTAGAATATCTTTTTCGCGTGCGGAACTTTTACCATCACGAACGAGTGCAAGCAGCGTATCGGTCGCATATGGATCACCTGAGCGCCCCATTGCAGAGACGACAACAACAACCTTATAACCTTTTTTAACTGCTCTCGCGACATGCTCAACTGCGCGAGTTCTCATTTCTTCTGTTTGGACCGACGTTCCGCCAAACTTTTGCACAATGATCTTCAAATTATTCCACCCTTTCGCGTAAGGGAGATCAACATGGAGCAGGATTCATCGATCAGCTTCGCGGCGATTGTTCAGACACAATGTTCAGACCTTAACCAAGCCAAGCTTGAGAAGGCTTTCTGCAATTTGTACCGAATTCCATGCAGCACCCTTAAGTAAATTGTCAGAGACAATCCACATATGAAAACCGTTTGCTACGTCAGGATCGCGCCTAATACGACCGACAAACACTTCTTTTTTGCCCGATGCGTTGGACGGCATTGGATAAACTTGATGTTCCGGGTCGTCTTCAAGAACAACACCCGGAGCATTTTTCAGAAGATCTTTCAGGTCCGATGCTTCAACATCTGTTTTGTCGATCTCAATGTATACAGACTCACCATGGCTGATACTTACCGGTACCCGCACGCAAGTCGCCGACACTTTGATTTCCTGATCGTCCATGATTTTTTTGGTCTCGTTTATCATTTTCATTTCTTCAAAAGTATAATCATTTGGTTGAAACAGATCAATCTGCGGAATAGCATTAAATGCCATCTGATAATGTTTCTTATCGCCCTTAACAGGCATAATCGCCGTTACCGGTGGCTCGTCATTCAAAACTGCTCTGGATTGATCCTCGAGCTCAGCGATCGCTTTAGCTCCCGCGCCGGAAACCGCTTGATACGTAGAGACAATAATTCGATTCAAACCATATGCCTGACGAATCGGTTCCAATGCTGCAACCATTTGAATCGTTGAGCAATTCGGATTGGCGATAATTCCATGATGCTCAAACAGCGCTTTTTCATTAACTTCTGGTACAACAAGCGGCACGTCTTTATCCATACGAAATGCACTTGTATTGTCAACAACAATCGCACCGCGTTTTGCAGCTTCCGGTGCAAGTTGTTTGGATACTGATCCGCCTGCGCTGAACAATGCTATGTCTATGTTCTCAAATGATTCGGGTTTTGCTTCATTTATTGTCCATTCTGTGCCGCCAAATGATACCTTTTTCCCTGCTGAACGTGCTGAAGCCAGCGGATAAAGCGATTTAACCGGCAAAGGAGAACTTTCAAGCATTTTGAGCATACGCGTACCGACAGCACCGGTGACACCGACAACTGCCACATTCAAGCCTTCTGATTTAAGCAAACCCATCTCTCCTCTATTTTCCTAACTGTTTTTTCCTATTATTATATAATTAATAATGGCTTAAAGAAAAGGACAAATCAAAAAATGTCCTTTTTCACCGAAAAATACAGTTTAATTTTATCATAATTTATTCAAGAGAGAAGCAGAGACCCATTTATTTTTTTTATTTTTAGCTTTATTTACGTATCATGTTCATGATCAGCTTATGAGGGGGCATTAAAAAGCCCCAGCATTCGTGACCTTCAGCCAGCTGATCAATTCACAAATTTTATTGAAACAACATGGGAAGATGAGTATCCAATAAACCAAATCAAAAGATAACGTCACTTTATTTTTCGAGGAGAATCGGCTGCTTTTGCCTACCAAGTATTGCATCTTCCACGGTATCAATCAAGAGATTCATATGAGAGACAAGCGAATTCGGTTTATGAATCGGATCATCCTGACCGAATGGAATAAAATAAATGTTTTTCGAAACAATCAATTTGGCAATGTTTTGCAGATTCAACCCCAATCCGTCATTGGTAGATACGCCGAGAACAACCGGGCTTTCGTTTCGAAGCGTCGCTTTTGCTGCCATAAGAACCGGGCTGTCTGTCTGCGCATTAGCAAACTTGCTCATTGAATTCCCTGTCAAAGGCGCGATGACCATACAGTCAAGTGGTTTTTTCGGTCCGTAGGGCTCAGCATCAACAATGGAATCGACAACCTTCTGCCCACTTATTTCCTCCACTTTGCTGATCCAGTCACTTGCTTTGCCGAAACGGGTATCGGTCGTTTTCACAGTATACGTAACAAATACAGACACCTTGCACCCGGCCTCAACCAGCTTTTCAATCTGAGGAACAACTTGACTATACGTACAGTGAGACCCTGTGATGCCAAATCCAATGTGTTTTCCCTTCAGATTCATGACTCATCCTCCTCTGAGAACTTTTGAAGTAATAATTCCGTAAGCACATTAGCGATAATTCTGCCCGCAGTTTTCGGCGCCACCATCCCCGGCAACCCCGGTGTAATCATTGCTTTAATGCCTCTTTTTTTGGCATAGCGAAAATCCGTTCCTCCCGGAAGTGACGCAATATCAATGATAAAGCTGCTTGCCGGCATTTTTGACAGTACTTTACTTGTCAATACCAGAGCAGGTATCGTGTTAATGCATATTTCATTGTCTTCCACTTCTTTTTCTAATTCCTTTAAATAAAAGGCTTTAACACCCATTTCTACGGCGCGGGCAATCTGTTCCGGATTCCGCGATCCAACTTTTACGTGTGCACCAAGTGCATGAAACGTACGGGCGATACTCATTCCGGTTCGGCCGAGCCCAAGTACAATAACATTTGCTTGGTGAATGGTAATATCCGTGTTCTGAATAACCATCATTAATGTTCCTTCAACGGTTGGTATTGAGTTGTAAATTGCCACATCGTCTCTGGCAAACAATTTCACAACTTCACGTTGCGTATCTTCAGAGACTTTATTGAGATAAGGTGTCGAAATACCCGAATAAATGGTGCAATATTCCGGTGTTTCAGCAAGCCATTCTTTTGAAAGGTTCACCGTTTCATTCGAGAACGTGGTCTCTACGTTGCCTTCATGATCAGTCCCGCTTACGGGCAGAATAATGCTGTCTACTTCTTTAGCATTAATCTCATCCATAGTAACTTTGGATGCTCCGTTAAAATTTCGATCCAGCTGATCAAAACCGACAAGCGACAGATGAGCATCAAGCGCAGTCAATTTATTGATGACTTCAATCTGCCGGGCGTCCCCTCCCATGATCACGATATGTCTGTTTGTCAGCATCGACATTCCCTCCGCTCGGCTATTTCCCTCCGTTTTTCGTGCATAGCCGTTTTTTCTTCCAACACTTTATGGTATGACAAAGACCCGGTAGTGTGAAATTCTTGGGCACGCGAAAAAGGTTCGGAATCGTTTGATTCCGAACCTGAAAGAGTCTAGATCATTTTGCGTATTCGATTACTGGACCGTGTGTTGATCAGCAATAAATATAGAGTAAGCTTAATGTATTAAAAGGACTTAAAGTGCCACGGGCAAGTCACCTGTCGGACTGACCACGGAACAGGAGTATGGTTTCTCAAATACTTCTTGTGCCACGCGATGCACATCACCTAACGTAACCGCATCAATTAATGCAATGGTTTCGTCAATGGATCGCTCTCTACCGAGAATGAGTTCATTCTTAGCATTTCTGCCCATCCTGCCGTTTGTACTTTCCAATCCGAAAATCAGGTTGCCCTTAATTTGTGCCTTACTGCTCTCAAGTTCCTTATCTGAAATACCATGATCCGTCAAACGATGAATGGATTCAAGTATTGTTTTCCCCAAATCTTCAATTTGATTTGCGCCAGTTCCTCCGTAAATGGTGAGCAGGCCGCTGTCTTTGAACGCAGTATGGAATGAAAAAACAGAATAAGCAAGTCCGCGTTCCTCGCGCACTTCTTGAAAAAGTCTGCTGCTCATACCGCCTCCAAGTGTGTTGTTCATAACCATCAGAGGTGCCATCGAACGATCACGACTGCTGTATCCCGAGAATCCGAGACAGATATGTGCCTGCTCCGTTTCCTTTTTGCGTGCAATTTTGCCGGGATTGAACGACGGTGCCGGTTGGCGCTCATCCGCATCTGGTATTTCATATAATGAAAAAATATCTTCGATTTCATTGAGAAATTCTACAGGCACATTGCCCGCCACTGAGATCACAATATTGTCAGGTGTGTAATGCATTTGCATATGAGCTCTTAAATCATCCGGTCCGAAATCAGATAACGTCTTTTGTGTACCGAGAATCGGATACCCGAGCGGATGATGAGCAAAACTCGTTGCACTGAGCAGATCGTGAACCAAATCATCCGGCGTATCCTCATACATTTTGATTTCTTCACCGATCACTTGTTTTTCTTTTTCCATATCGTCTTTATCAAAACGAGAATGGAAGAACATATCCGCAAGCACACGCATCGCGTAGCCTGCGTCTTTGTCCATCACTTTCGCGTAGTAACATGTGCTTTCTTTCGAGGTGAACGCATTCACCTGACCGCCGATTTTGTCGAACGCTTCGGCAATTTCACGTGAGTTTCGCGTCTGGGTACCTTTAAACAACATATGCTCAATAAAGTGCGAGATACCATTATTCGATTCATTTTCATATCTGGATCCTGTTCCAACCCATATGCCGATACTTACCGAGCGCACAGTAGGAATATTCTCCAGCAATAGACGCACACCGTTTGACAATTTCTTTTTAATAACCACTAACTAATCCCCCTGTAACCTTATCAATCCGCTAATCTATTATTTTATACTACTATATCACGATGAAAATAAGCAGACAAATAGATTCGACTTTTTCCAACATTAGGTGTTTATTTCCAAACTGATGAGTTCATAAATAAAATTATATGATTGAAAATCTGAAAAATACATCAATGAGAGAATCTGCCTGTTTTTCGGCAAAAAAAAAAAGACAGGTAATCCTGTCATGCCAAAAAATGATAAGTTACGGCTGTGTCGTGCTTTTTACCTGTTCTGCAGCTTCTTTTTTTTGTTCAAGTAATACTTTGCGTGAGAGTTTAACACGACCCTGACGGTCGACATCAATCACCTTTACGCGAAGTTCATCGCCAACTTTAACTACATCTTCAACGTTTCCCACACGATTTGTATCGAGTTCGGATATATGAACGAGCCCGTCTGTATGACCAAATAGCGAAACGAAAGCTCCAAATTTTTCAATTCGTTTCACCTTACCGACAAAGATGTCACCTACATGTGCGACACGCACCAAGTCTTCGATGATTTCTTTTGCCTTTTTCCCATTTTCCTCGCTAATCGAAAAAATCATGATTGACCCGTCTTGTTCAATATCAATTTTAACGCCGGTCTGATCAATAATCTTATTAATCATTTTTCCGCTTGGACCGATAACATCCCTTATTTTATCAGGATTAATGGTCATTTTAATCAGTTTGGGAGCAAAAGCTGCCAAGTGTTCGCGCGGAGCAGCTATAGTTTCCAAAATGGTCGCCATAATTTTCATGCGTCCCTCTCTTGCCTGCTCCAGCGCTTTGCTCAAAATGTCACGTGTCACACCGGAAATTTTAATATCCATCTGCAAAGCGGTAACACCTTTTTCTGTTCCCGCACATTTAAAGTCCATATCGCCAAGAGAGTCTTCCATACCCTGAATATCTGTAAGAATAACCACGTCATCGCCATGCTTTACGAGTCCCATTGCAATCCCTGCGACTGGTGCTTTGATTGGAACACCGGCATCCATTAATGCCAAAGTACTTCCGCAAATACTTGCCTGTGAGGATGATCCGTTTGATTCAAGCACTTCAGAGACGCACCGGATCATATAAGGAAAGTCCTGCTCGTCGGGAATGACCGGAGCAAGAGCCCGTTCTCCGAGCGCTCCGTGGCCGATCTCTCTTCGTCCTGGTGAGCGTGATGCCCTGGCTTCACCTGTACTGAATCCCGGAAAATTATAGTGATGGATGAAGCGTTTCGTCTCTCCTGCTTCGAAATCATCCAAAGTTTGCGCCTCTCCAAGCGGGGCAAGTGTGCACACACTCAATGCCTGTGTCTGTCCGCGCGTAAATAATCCTGATCCATGAGCACGTGGAAGCAGTCCGACGCGTGCTGAAAGCGGTCTGATCTCGTCAATTGCGCGCCCATCCGGTCGCAGGTGTTCCACAACAATCATTCGTCGAACCGCTTCTTTGAGAACCGTATGTAAAACGTCTTCAACAAGTTCTAAATCAACCGGAACTTCCGCATCCCCATTCTCGGCTTCGAAAATAGAAATAATCGACGTATTCACTGCTCGAATAGCAGCATCTCGCGCTTGCTTTTCTTCTGTACGCATCGCCTGATTTAGTCGATCCCCTACCATGGAACGAATGCGCTTTTCCAAATCATCTGCTGCTTTATAGAGTTTGACGTCCATCTTTTCTTTGCCGTTCTCAGCAACAATGTGTTCTTCGAATGCAATTATATTTTTGATTTGTTCGTGTGCAAACAAAATGGCGTCGAGCATCGTTTCCTCGGGAATCTGATCTGCCCCGGCCTCCACCATATTAATGGCAGCTTTCGTTCCGGCAACGGTCAAATGCAAATCGCTCTTTTTTGCTTGTTCAACAGTTGGGTTAACAATAAATTCGCCGTCTACCCTACCGATAATTACACCGGCAATCGGTCCGTCAAATGGTACGTTTGAAAGTGAAAGTGCCAAAGACGAACCAAGCATCGCAGCCATCTGCGCGCTGCAGTCCAGATCTAAACTAAGCACCATGTTTCCAATCAGCACCTCATTCCTGAACCCTTCAGGAAACAGCGGTCGAAGCGGACGATCAATCATACGGGCGGAAAGAGTTGCCATATCACTCGGCCGTCCCTCTCTTTTTATAAATCCACCCGGTATCTTTCCCACAGCATATGTACGTTCATCATAATTTACCGTCAGCGGAAAAAATGATCCTTCTTTAGGTTCTTTTGATGCGGTGACCGTGGATAGAATGACTGTATCCCCGTAATAAACAAGAGCTGCACCATTTGCTTGTTTTGCAACTTCTCCGATTTCAACGCGCAGAGGCCGACCTGCCCAATCAAACGAATACACTTTTTTACCGGTTTGCATTATCGTAACACCTCTTTCCCCATCCTTATCGCGCGTACCCAGATTATTCTTTCAATCGGATTGTTTGCGCAATTTCTCTTATATAAAAAAGCGGGAATGCTCCCGCTTTTTGACTTACTTATCGGCGCAGGCCCAATTTAGTGATGAGCTCGCGATATCTCTTGACATCATTTTCACGAAGGTATGTGAGAAGGTTACGGCGTTTGCCGACCATTTTCAGAAGGCCTCGGCGTGAATGATGATCTTTCTTATGCTGCTTCAAGTGATCGTTTAACGCGTTGATTTGCTTCGTCAGTACAGCGATCTGTACTTCGGGTGAACCCGTATCGTTTTCATGAGTTGCGAACTCGTGAATCAGGTTCGTTTTTTCTTCTTTTGATAATGCCACTTATGTTCACCTCCTGAACTCGAATCCCCGCATGCATCGCTGTCGCCGGTGGAGCAAACAGCCAAGCAAGGGTTCTTGTACGATTAAATCGTACTGGTTAATAATACATGTTTACAACCTGTATTTCAAGCGAAACTGAAACAAAATAAATAAAAGACGTTATTTAGACAAAAAATAGTTACGTGTATCTTCCTTATCTGTCTCCATTTGTTCAATCAAAGCTTCAGCACTGTCAAACTTTAATTCAGGCCTCAAACGTTTATACCAATTGATTCCCACTTTTTCATCATAAAGATTACCTTTGAAGTCGAGCACATAGACTTCAACAGTTTTTACTGCCTCATCTTTTTTGTAGAAAGTGGGACGGAGACCGACACTGCAAACGCCATTCAATGGTTCATTGTCTACGATCAATTGTACCGCATAAACCCCGTTTGGCGGCAAAAGAAACGCCTCGTCTTCGTCAACATTAGCAGTTGGAAAACCTAAAGTGCGTCCGCGCTGGTCGCCATGGACCACAATTCCGGTTGTTCGATATGGATGATCCAACAATTTCGCAGCTTCCTCCAAATTTCCCTGCTCAATTAAAGAGCGAATATGGGTTGTGCTGATTTTAGCTCCGAACAATTCAACCTTAGGAACCATTGAATAACTAAACATACTTCTAGAGAATTCACCGATATTGCTCATGTTCCCCATCGCTTTTCGGCCGAACGTGAAATCATATCCTGCGACTACATGCTTGGCATGTAGTCGAATCAAGTATTCATCAACAAAATTCTGCGGCGACAATTGACTAAGACTGCGATCAAATTTAACAAAATAAAGAATATCCACGCCTAGCTCTTCTATCAGTTCAGCTTTCATTCCGTTAGGAGTCAATTCAGTGTCTCTTTTTGATTCCGGACTCAGTACAACGGACGGATGGGGGTAGAACGTCATGACCGCTGCTTCCAGACCTTTTTCTGCAGCAATCTTGACAGCCGTTTTAATCACCTTTTGATGACCAAGATGCACCCCGTCAAAATACCCTAACGCGATCACTTTCTCTTGATTGTCCATTTCTTCAATAAAAGGCCGACCGTCTAAAAAAACGCGCTCCATAATAAGCACCTTCAATTCTTGTAAACTCATACTTTGATCGGTATATTCATACCATCGCGTCGTTTGCAAGCACTTTATCGGGCTTAATCATGCCCGGTTTTTCCGGATGCAAACGATAGATTGCCAGACATTCATTCTGCTCATTGAAAACAGCATGCGGGCCCTCTCCAAAATCGGCAGGTGCCTTCAGCACCGCACCGTGAGCAATCTTTGCGGACAGTTTTTCATCAACGACCCAGCGGTTCATTAGGCTCAATCCATGCTCTAGCGGTCTCAATGCTTCGTTAAACTTTTTTCCCTCAAGCAGTTGTTCAATTTGCTCAAACGTTAAACAATCATCGATCGAAAATGGTCCGGCTTGACTACGTGTCATCCGATGCAAATGCGCAGGATAACCCAATTTCTCACCAACAGCAACAGCCAAGGTTCGAATATAGGTTCCTTTGCTGCTCATTACTTTAAATGGAAGATCTGTTGAAAACGATGCCTCTTCGCTGTCCACTTCAAACTGATAAATGGTCACTTTTCGAACAGGCGGTGTTACGTCAATACCCGCACGCGCATATTCATACAACTTTTTGCCATTTACTTTTACCGCACTGTACATCGGTGCAGATTGCTCAATCTCACCAAGAAAAGAGTGCATGACTTGTTCGATCTCAGTCCTATCAAAGCGTCTTTCTACTGGCCTATGTGCAATAACATCGCCGCTTGCATCCTCCGTTGTGGTCGAAGTACCTAATCGGATCACGCCTTGATACGCCTTGCTGAAATCTAATAAATATTGAGCAATTTTTGTTGCTCTGCCAAGACATAGAACTAAAACACCGTCGACCTCAGGATCAAGCGTTCCTGTATGACCTATTTTTCGAAACCCCAGCATTTTCCTTAACCGAAAGACACAGTCATGAGAAGTCATGCCCCTCGGTTTGAAGAGAGGCAACAAGCCGTTGTACTCTGGCATCATTTTTCCTCCCAAATCACGTGCCCTTCAAACACTAAAAACATCGTGGTTGAAAGGCACGTTTATAAACATTTGTTAATCTTTATGATGCAATTTATTAATCAATTGATCGATGTGACTGCCATATTCCACAGACTCGTCAACCTTAAAAGAAATTTCCGGCGTTTTACGCAAGCGGATTCGCTTCCCGATTTCTGTCCGAACAAAACCTTTCGCTTTGTTCAAGCCTTCGAGAGATGCTTTCTTTTTCTCATCATCGCCGAATATACTGATGTAAACCGTCGCTTCTTGAAGATCGCCTGTCACATCAACTCCGGTTACAGTCACGAAACCAACACGCGGGTCTTTAATTCTGTTGCCGATAATATCAGTCATTTCCTTTTTCATCTGTTCGGCGACGCGATGAACCCTTAAATTGGCCATGGAGTCAGCCTCCTTTTTAGAACCATTCGTAAATTGTATTCGTTCGCTCTATTTCTGTTTTGAAATCAATTAATGAAAGCGCACGTGCCAATTCACGCTCAACAGCTGTCTTCGAAGTTCCGATACAAGCAAAGGCAAGCTCTGTGCGTTGCCATGTATCCTGAAAATCCACTTCGCTGGCTGAAAGATTATGTCCGTTTACTGCTTTTCTCAAAATGCTCTGAATAACCGAACGTTTTTCCTTCAACGAGTGCGCACTGAAGAGCATGCATTCACAACGTACAATGCCGACGATCACTTAGGCTTGACCTCTTCCATTACATAGGCTTCCATTGTGTCGCCTTCCTTGATGTCATTGAAGTTTTCCAATGTTACGCCGCATTCAAAACCGGCTTTAACTTCTTTAGCGTCATCTTTAAATCGTTTCAATGTGTCGACATGACCTTCATAAATAACGACACCGTTGCGCACAAGCCGAATGCCTGCATCGCGGGAAATCAAGCCGTCGGTAACATAGCAACCGGCAATGGTACCGATTTTGGATACTTTGAAAGTCGTACGGACTTCCAGCTGACCGACAACTTTTTCCTTAAATTCAGGATCAAGCATTCCTTTCATAGCGGCTTCCATTTCATCAATAGCATCATAAATAACACGGTATAAGCGAATGTCCACTTTTTCTTCTTCAGCAACTTTTTGAGCATGATTATCCGGACGAACATTGAACCCGATGATAATTGCGTTAGAAGCTGATGCAAGAATAATATCCGATTCGCTGATTCCGCCGGCACCGGCATGTATAATATTCACTTTTACTCCGTCGACATCGATCTTCTTTAACGAACCGGACAGAGCTTCGACGGATCCTTGTACATCTGCTTTAATAACAAGATTAATTTCCTTCATTTCGCCTTCCTTGATCTTTTCGAACAGATCGTCGAGGCTTACTTTGCTTGTTGTTTCCTTTCGCTCTGTGATGAGCGCACGTTCTGCACGAATTTCTCCGATTTGACGTGCCTTCTTCTCATCATCAAATACAATAAATTGATCGCCGGCTTGCGGTACATTATTCAATCCTGTAATTTCAACAGGAGTTGACGGCGTTGCTTTTTTCACGCGCCTGCCAATATCATTGACCATCGCACGTACACGTCCGTATGTGTTTCCGACAACAATAGGATCGCCGATATGAAGCGAACCATTTTGGACGAGCAAAGTCGCAACCGGCCCTTTTCCCTTATCCAATTCAGCCTCAATGACTGCCCCTCTTGCTGATTTATCAGGATTCGCTTTAAATTCCTCAACTTCTGCAACGAGCAGGATCATTTCAAGCAGATCATCAATCCCCGTACCCTTTTTAGCAGAAATTTTCACAAAAATGGTATCTCCGCCCCAATCTTCAGGAATAAGACCTTGATCGGAGAGTTCCTGCATGACGTGATCAGGATTTGCATTTGGCTTATCAATCTTATTAACCGCGACAATAATCGGAACTTTTGCTGCACGTGCGTGATGAATGGCCTCTATTGTTTGAGGCATCACTCCGTCATCCGCAGCAACAACCAATACCGTGATATCTGTAATTTCCGCTCCACGTGCACGCATCGTAGTAAATGCGGCATGGCCAGGTGTGTCAAGGAAAGTGATTTTTTTGCCGTTATGCATGACTTGATAGGCACCGATATGCTGTGTAATACCGCCTGCTTCGCCTGCGGTTACTTTCGTATGACGGATCGAATCGAGCAGGGTTGTTTTCCCATGATCGACGTGACCCATAATTGTGACAACAGGCGGGCGGATAATTGCGGTTTTTTCATCGATTTCAAGTCCGTCATCTTCAAAACTTGCTTCATCGATAATAACCTCTTCTTCAACCGCAACACCGTAATCGCTGGCAAGGAGTTCGATCGTATCCTTGTCCAAGTCTTGATTTTTCGTTGCCATGACACCAAGGGCCATCAATTTTTTAATAATATCAGTGGACGGCCGTCCCAGCTTCTCAGCAAATTGACCGACAGTTAGAGATCCGGACAACGTAATTTTTTCCGGCAATTTGATTTCAAGGCGTTGACGATTGGCTTGCTGAGCTCCGCCTTTACGCCTGTTATTCCGAAATCTGTTCCCGTTTCGTCGTCCACCGCCATAGTTATTATTGTTGTTGCTATTGCCGTTTCCCCCGAAACGATTGCGCTCATTATTATTACGGTTGCTGCCAGCAGATTTTTGATTACTGCCGGCTCCGTTAGGCCGTCCGTTCACCGGTCTTGAACTTTTATCCTTGTTCCTGAATGTCGACTCTGTCTGGCTTGGCTTCTTTTCTTTTGTTTTTGTTTGATTCACTGGACCCTCTGCTTTGTTTTTATTCGGTTTCGCAGTCACTTTCTGTGCAGAAGAAACTGCGCCTCCGTTCATTTTTCGATTCAACTGATTCATTGCATTTTCTGCAATAATAGACATATGACTCTTAACGTCAAATCCCAATTCTTCTAATTTCGATATAATAACCTTGCTCGATACATGATGTTCTTTAGCATATTCATATACGCGCATTTTACTCATATATTCACCCCCGTGTTGATGGTCCGATCCTTTCGATCAGCCGGCCTGCGAAACCACTGTCCGTGACCGCTATGATCACGCGCGAAGGCTGACCGATCGCTTGGCCGAGCACCTCTCTATCCGGTACGGTCAAAAGCGGAACATGATAGTAGCTGCACTTATTTCCAATTGTCTTTTTAGTTCGCTCAGAAGCATCGGCCGATAAAAGCACCGCCTCAGCCTTGTTTTGGCGAATCAAACGCAGAACGGTTTCCTCTCCGGAGCTTACTTTTCCCGCCCTCTGTGCGAGTCCCAGAAATTGCATCCATTCTTTATTGGACATCGGCCGTATGTGTCTCCAAATAGTCAAGCATTTCATCAAAAACATGTTCAGGCACAGGAACGCCTAATTGCCTGGAGAGCAGGTTTTTATTTTTCGCTTTCTGAACACATTCTGTTTTTTTGGAGAGGTATGCGCCACGTCCGTTTTTCTTCCCCGTCAAATCAAGAGATACTTCTCCCTCAGGAGAACGAACGATACGGAAAAGGCCTTTTTTTTCGGTTGATTCCTGGCAGGCAATGCACTTTCGCAACGGAATCTTTCGCTGTTTCGGCATTGAAATAGCCTCCTTAGCCTTGCTCGTTTTCAGGTGAATCCTCAGAATCCGCAGATGTATCAATCAAGTCTTCAGACTGAACTTCGCCGGTCTCTGAAACAGTTTCATCATCAAAGAGACCGATCTCTTCTGCTTCGGACTCACTCTTTATGTCAATTTTCCATCCGGTCAATTTTGCTGCCAAACGGGCATTCTGTCCACGTTTGCCAATGGCAAGCGAAAGCTGATAATCAGGAACAACGACCGTTGTCGCCTTTTCCTTTTCATCTACAATCACTTTTACCACTTTTGAAGGACTCAGTGCATTCGCGACATACGTTACCGGATCTTCTGACCAGCGAACAATATCAATTTTTTCGCCTTTCAGTTCATTAACAATGGTTTGTACGCGAGCACCTTTCTGCCCAACACATGCACCGACAGCATCCACTGCAGGATCCGCTGCATGTACTGCAATTTTCGAGCGATCGCCAGCTTCTCGAGAGATTGATTTAATTTCAACTGTTCCATCATAAATTTCCGGAACTTCCAATTCAAATAAACGCTTAAGCAGACCCGGATGAGTCCGAGACACCGTAATCATCGGTCCTTTTTTCGCGTCTTCTACCTTCGTCAGGTAGACTTTGATGCGGTCGTGCGGATGATAGGTTTCATTCGGCATTTGTTCTGTCTGTGGAAGCAGCGCTTCAACACGACCCAAATCGACGTAAATAAATCGATGATCGATTCTTTGAACAATTCCCGTCATAATATCATCTTCACGATCAATAAATTCAGAAAAAATCACGCCGCGCTCAGCTTCTCGCACGCGCTGAGTGACGACCTGTTTTGCTGTTTGTGCAGCAATACGCCCAAAATTGCGCGGGGTCACTTCAATCTCTACAGTATCGCCGACTTGATAATGAGGATTCAAGCCTTTTGCCTGCTCTAGTGAAATTTGCAGGTTATTGTTCTCAACTGCCTCAACGATTTCTTTTCGGGCATATACCTTGATCTGTCCCAAACCCTCATTAATATCCACCCGCACATTCTGCGCCTGATCAAAATTTCGTTTATACGCGGAAATAAGTGCAGCTTCTAAAGCATCCAGCAGAACTTCTTTGCTGATCCCTTTATCTTTTTCCAGTGCGGTGAGCGCTTCTAATAAATCACTGCTCATTTTGTTCTCCCCTTTTTCTCGGCAGTTCTATACTAAAAAATGATCGCAAGTCTGCTGCTCGCAATCTTGTCAAAGGGAAGAGTTACATGATTCACTCTCGTTTTGTTCTTGATTGCGAGTACAACATAATCCTTGTTCACTTCAGTCAGGTTGCCCTCGAATACTTTGGCACCATCAATAGGTTCATAGGTGGTCAGATGGACATCTTTTCCCACAGCTTTCTCGAAGTCTCCGAACTTCTTCAACGGGCGTTCTGCACCTGGTGAAGACACTTCAAGAAAGTAAGCTTCTTTTATCGGATCTTTCTCATCGAGAACTTCACTCAGTTTTTCGCTGACAGCCGCACACGTATCCAGATCGACGCCGCCTTGAGGAGTATCAATAAAAACGCGCAAAAAACGGTTTTTGCCCTCTTTGACGTACTCGATATCAACGAGTTCCAGATTCATTTCGCGCAAAATCGGGGAAATCAAGTCATCTGTCATCTTCGCAACAACGCTAGCCATTTTCAGCCTCCTTTTGAAAATGAAAGAGTGGGAATTTCCCACTCTTTGCAGACGAACTATTTCCAGTATTTCCATAAACACTATATCATACCCATCTGCTCAAGGCAAGAAAACCATAATGTCAGAACAGAGACAGCTGGTTCGCATCCGGCATACCTTCCAAACAGCCTTGACCATCAAGAAATTCAAGAACTGTCTTCGATATTTTCGCTCTTCTCTGCAAGTCCTCTTTCGACAAAAACTCTCCGTCTTCTCGTGCTTTGGCGATCGCTTTTGCAGCGTTCGTACCGACGCCCGGAATCGCATTAAAAGGTGGAATGAGTGTATCTCCTTCGACAAGAAAACGCGTCGCATCTGAACGGTATAGATCAACTGATTGAAAACTGAGTCCGCGTTCACACATTTCCAGTGCAACTTCCAGGACGGTTAACAAGCTCTTCTCTTTAGGAAGCACGTCATTGCCCTTTTTCTCAATTTCATCCATCTTGAGTCGAATCGCATCAGATCCGCGCTTCATAACATCCACGTCAAAATCATCAGCCCGAACAGTGAAATAGGTTGCATAGAATAAGACAGGATAATGTACCTTAAAATAGGAAATCCGGATTGCCATTAAAACATAAGCGGTCGCATGCGCCTTTGGAAACATGTATTTGATCTTAAGACATGAATCCATATACCAGCTTGGTACGTTATTCTCCTTCATTTCGTCTATCCATTCATCATTTAGTCCTTTGCCCTTTCGCACGGACTCCATGATTTTGAATGCATGCGACGGTTCAAGTCCCTGGTGCATCAAATCAATCATGATATCATCACGACAGGAAATAACGTCACGAAGGACGCAAGTTCCGTCTTCAATTAGTACTTGAGCATTGCCCAGCCATACATCGGTTCCGTGTGACAAACCTGAGATCTGGACTAGTTCGGCGAAAGTCGTCGGCTTAGTGTCCTCAAGCATCTGGCGCACAAATCGTGTGCCGAATTCCGGAATGCCGAGCGTTCCTGTCTTACAGCGAATTTGTTCACCAGTAACACCAAGCGATTCAGTTGTACTAAAAATCTTCATGACTTCCTTATCATCCGTCGGTATGGTCTTTGGATCAATGCCGCTCAAATCCTGAAGCATACGAATCACGGTCGGATCGTCGTGTCCGAGAATGTCAAGTTTCAGTATATTATCGTGAATCGAATGAAAATCGAAGTGCGTTGTTTTCCATTCTGCTGTCTTATCATCCGCTGGAAATTGAACAGGTGTAAAATCGAAAATTTCCATATCACGCGGAACAACGACGATTCCGCCGGGGTGCTGACCGGTTGTGCGTTTTGCTCCTGTGCAGCCTGCCGCGAGTCTGTCACGTTCTGCACCTCTGAAGCTTGCACCAGTATCTTCTTCATAACCCTTGACATAACCGTAAGCCGTTTTATCGGCAATGGTACCAATTGTACCGGCACGGAATACTTTGTCCTCACCAAAAAGTACCTTTGTGTAGTTATGTGCAACGGGTTGATAATCACCTGAAAAGTTCAAATCAATATCGGGCACTTTGTCACCCTTAAATCCGAGAAACGTTTCAAAAGGTATATCATGGCCTTCTTTTGTCATTGCCGTGCCGCATTCAGGACACGCCTTATCCGGCAAATCAAAACCGCAGGCAACTGAGCCGTCTGTGAAAAATTCAACATGATGACATGACGGACACAGGTAATGCGGCGGCAGCGGATTGACCTCAGTAATCTCCAGCATCGTCGCAACAAGCGACGATCCGACGGATCCTCGTGATCCAACCAGATAGCCGTCGGAAAGCGATTTTTTCACAAGCTTGTGCGCAATGAGATAAATGACTGAAAAACCGTGACCAATAATGCTTTTCAGTTCTTTATTCAGCCGCTTTTCCATGAGTTCCGGAAGGTGTTCTCCGTAAAGCGCATGTGCTCGGCTATACGTTTTTTCTTTAACTTCATCTTCAGCACCGTCGATGGTCGGCGTATAAAGTTTATCTTTGACAGGCAACACATCTTCAATTTGATCAGCAATCGCGTTTGGATTGTCCACAACAACCTGTTCGGCCTTCTCTTCTCCTAAGAAACTCATGCAGTCGAGCATTTCATCCGTTGTCCGAAAATGTACATCCGGCTGAGTTTGACGATTAAGCGGATTGGCAGCTTGGGAAGTGATCAGGATCTTCCGGTAAATCTTATCATGCTCATCAAGATAGTGTACATCACCTGTTGCAACAACCGGCTTGTTCATTTTTTCGCCAAGTTTCACCAATTTAATCATGACATCTTTAAGTGCAAGTTCATCGCGAACAATGCCCTTTTCAACAAGGTGCTGATAGTTGGACGGAGGCTGAATCTCGATATAATCATAGAATTCTGCGACCTTCTCGGCAAGTTCAGCTGACTTCTGCATCATCGTCTCGAACAACTCACCTTTGTCACAACCTGATCCGATGAGCAATCCTTCACGGTATTTGCTTAACACGGAACGCGGAATTCTTGGTACTCGAAAGAAGTATTTAACGTGTGCAATTGATATTAATTTGTACAAATTTTTAAGTCCCGTCTGATTCTTCACAAGCAGAATGATGTGAGAAGGACGGATGCGATCCATGTTTCCCTTACCTAGATTATCATTAAGCTGATCATGATAGATCATTCCTTTTTCAGCAGCATCCTTCAACATCTTCCAGGCAAGATAGCCTGTTGCCTCTGTATCATAAATCGCACGGTGGTGATGGGTCAGTTCGATGTTGAAAGCCTTACATAACGTATCCAGTTTATGATTTTTAAACTCAGGGTAAAGAAAGCGCCCAAGTTCAAGAGTGTCAATGACCGGATTATCCGCCTTTTCATGTCCTAATTTTTGGTAGGCAGTATTCAGGAATCCCATATCAAAAGTAGCATTATGTGCAACAAGAATTGCATCTCCGGCAAACGCTTTGAATTCTTCAACCACTTGATCCGCATCAGGGGCATCCGCTAACATCTGATCTGTAATACTGGTCAACTCAATAATTTTCTGCGGTAGTGGATGATGCGGGTTAGCAAATTGATCAAATTTCTCCAATACCTCGCCATTTTTTATTTTAACGGCCGCAAGTTCAATAATTGTGTCGTAGACTGCGGATAAACCTGTCGTTTCCACGTCAAATACAACGTATGTATCATCTGAGAGAAGGCGATGTGCCATGTTATAAGCAATCGGCACACCGTCATCGATCAGGTTTGCTTCAACTCCGTATATTATCTTTATACCGTTCTTTTGTCCGGCAGAATAGGCTTCTGGATAAGATTGAGCAACACCATGGTCCGTAATGGCAATAGCGCGATGTCCCCACTGCTTCGCGCGTTTGATTAATGCTGAAGCAGTAACTACGGCATCCATTTGGCTCATCACAGTATGTGCATGCAATTCCACACGCTTATGTCCTTCCGGTGCCGTGTCTTCTTTTTTATTTGGCGTAATTTCTTCAATATCATTTGCGATCATGACCAAGTCTCTGACAAAGCTGTCATTTTGCACACCGCCGCGCACTTTAACCCACATACCTTTTTGCATAGTGCCAAATTTTGCCGCGTCCTCTTTGTCTCGCGAAAAAACCTTGACCATAAGCGAATCAGTATAATCGGTTACTTTAAAAAGGAGTAAAGTACGACCGCTCCGCAATTCTCGAATTTCCGAATCAAAGACATAGCCTTGAATGGTTATTCTGCGCTCCTCATCCTGAATTGTTTCTATGGACACAGGCTCATCACGAATATCATAGCCAATTTTAAACGGCCCTGAATCAACACCGCCTGATGTATCCTCTGCATCCTTTTTCTTTTGCCGTTCAACCATCGCTTCTACTACTTTTTGCTGATCTTCAGCCTCACGTTGTTTAACAAATGTATCAAAAGCTTTTGAACGATCTTCAGAATTTATTTTTATATCCAGCGAAATTGGAGGGAATCCAAAAACGCGAATTTTTTCATTTAGTGCCTTGGGTATTTTTCGTTTTAGCAGTCCCGCTTCCGTTTCACTGTTTGCAGCAAAGATAAGTTGGCGGTCATGAAGTTCAGGCTGTTGCCTGCACAAGCACATCTTTAATGCAGGAAACTCCTGACTCAGCTGCTGACTGATCGGCTTCCAATAATCAGCAAAGTTCGGATCAGCACCCTCAGATTTTCGTGACTGAATGGTGAAAGTGACATTGGGAACAACGGTTTGAAAATGCTTTTGAAGATTGGCTGCCAGCCATTCATACACCTGGTATGGCAGAATATCATCAAGCTGAAATTCAAAATGCCATCGCTTCTCTGTGCGAAATACCGAGAGTTTCTCAATTTCACCCTGTTCAAAGTAGCGATCAATCCATTCCTGTGGCGTTTCAATATGATTAAGGAGCATTGCAAAGCGCTCCGTTTTGGATGTTGCGTCGGACATCGTCCCAACTCCTTTCTCTATAATTCTACTAAAACATTCAAGAGATTGCTATTGACGAACCGTTACTTCCTAATTGAATAAAAAAAGGAGCGCAGACGGCTCCTTAGAATTTCAAAAATTAATCGAGTGTTTGCAGCAAGTTGCTAATTGCTGATGGCAACTCGCTGACCGGCGTCTCGACACGTTCTTTTTCCCTGCGTGAAGCAAGTTCAATGATGTTTTCAGACGCCTTTTTCCCAACAATCACCTGAGCCGGGCAGCCAATCAGTTCACTATCGGCAAATTTAACACCGGGACGTTCTTTCCGATCATCCCAAAGTACATCATAGCCCTGATTAATAAGCTGCTGATACAGGTCATCGGATAACTTAAACTGTTCATCATTTTTCGGATTGACTGTAATCAAATGAATAGTAAACGGTGCTAATGATTTCGGCCAAATCATTCCGTTATCATCATGATATTGTTCACATACAGCCGAAAGTGTCCTGGAAACACCAATTCCATAGCAACCCATAATAAGTGGTTTCGCCTTACCATTGGCATCTAAATATGTTGCGTTCATGGCTTCAGAATATTTTGTCCCGAGTTTGAACACTTGACCAATTTCAATGCCTCGTGCAAATTTGATATTGCCTTGTCCGTCTGGTGACGGATCACCTTCTTTAATGAAACGCAAATCACCATACTGCTGAATTGCCAAGTCACGATCAGGATCAAGATGAAAATAAGTCGTATTCTCAGCTGCATTGTAAAATACAGTAGAAGACAGATGTTTTAGCGCATTATCTGCGAAAATAAGAACACCTTTTTCAGGATTGATTGCGTCCGGATCTACCTCTTCAAGCGGTTCAATCAAATCCGTGTTAAGCACATTTTTAACTTTGACATCATTGATTTCATCTTCAGCTTTTATGAATACAACGACTGTCTCCGTTCGAGTTTTAAACCAATGTGCAGCAATCTTAATCTCTCCGTCAATTTCTTGATTTCCGTCAACTTTTTCTAGGGGCAATGAATCGCTTTTTTCAGATGCATCCGTGTCAAGCACCTCAGCCATTTCTAAATTAGCCGCATAATCGGAGTTGTCGGAATAAGCAATCGTGTCTTCGCCAATATCGGCAAGCGCCTGAAATTCATGCGTATCCTTACCACCGATCGCCCCGGAATCTGCCAATACCGCACGGAATTTCAATCCGCACCGTTCAAAGATTCTGCAATACGCGTGATACATATCCCAATAAGCCTTGTCCAAGCTTTCTGCAGAATCATGGAATGTATAGGCATCCTTCATGATAAATTCGCGCCCACGGAGCAGGCCGAAACGTGGTCTCTTTTCATCCCGAAATTTCGTTTGAATTTGATACACATTCATAGGTAATTTCTTATAGGAATTGAGGAAATCGCGAACTAAACTCGTAATCAACTCTTCGCCTGTCGCACCTAGTGCAAAATAGCGACCGTGGCGGTCTTTAAGTCTCATTAATTCAGGACCGTATACATCCCATCGTCCTGTTTCATGCCATAATTCTGCGGGCTGCATGGCCGGCATTAATAATTCTTGAGAACCTGCACCGTCCATCTCCTCGCGAATAATGGTTTCAATTTTTTTAATAATTTTATAACCGAGCGGTAAATAAGAATAAATGCCTGCCGCATTCTGACGAATAAAGCCTCCACGAAGCAGAAGCCGATGGCTCGCAGATTCAGCGTCAGCCGGTGTCTCCTTCATCGTAGGAATGAACATCTGGCTTTGTTTCATTAATGACCACCTCAAATCGTTGAAATCATTTCTTTGTTCCATCAATTATCTAACGCGTAAAAAGGTTCTGCAGATCATTCCAAGTCACAAGCAGCATCAACAGCATGAGAAATGCAAATCCGATAAAATGAACCAGTGCTTCTTTTTGAGGCTCAACAGGCTTGCCGCGCAGAGCTTCTACAATAAGAAACAAAAGTCGACCGCCATCAAGAGCAGGAAGCGGAAGCAGGTTGATGACAGCTAAATTCACGCTGAGAAAAGCAGTCCAGTTTAACACAAAAAACAAGCCCTGTGATACTACTTCACCTGTTGCGTGATAAATGCCAACAGGTCCCGCAAGATTATTCAAATTGAAACCACCGGTAACCAGCATCTTCAAACCGGCAAATTCCATTTTAATCCAATAATAGGTTTGTGTGAAACCGGCTCCGACCGATTCGATAAAGGAATGGTGCGTCGGTTGGTAGACACCTATAACACCTTCCGCCTTGCCATTCTCACCCTTGCGCTGCCCGGTAATCAGATCAATTTGCTTCTGCTGCCCATCACGTTTAATCGTAATATTTATTTTTTCTTTAGGATGTTTACTTACATAGCTAACGATATTTTCCCAGCTGTTTGTCTGTTTTCCGTCGATCTTTATAATATGGTCACCTGCCATCAGGCCAGACTTCTCAGCAGGATAACCTTGGATCACTTTGCCAAGCTGCGGCGTATCAGAAGGGACTCCTTGAATGCTGAAATAAATAACAAAGATAACAACCGCTAAAATCAGATTCATAAAAGGGCCGGCAAAAATAGTTAAAAAACGAGCCAGCAGAGGTTGCGAAGCGAATTGGCGGTCGCGCGGCGCAATTTGAAATTCTTGATTATCGGATACATAGGTCGCATCTCGCTCAATAGCGTAACGGGCGATCGGTCCCTCTTCTTCTTCATAGCCAGTGAGACAAAGTTCATTTTCCAAATCGCAATGTTCAACAGTAATGAAACGAGCATCCGGATATTTTTCAAGATGATCGCACACGATCCGTGATACACGGTTGTGTTCATTCAAGAAAAAGGCAATATGCTGTCCGGGCTTAATTTCTATTTTTTCCGGATCCTCACCCGCCATACGCACATAGCCACCGATTGGAAGCAGCCTCAATGTATAAACTGTTTCGCCCTTTTTGATCGCAAATAATTTCGGGCCGAAACCGATCGCGTATTCTCGGCACATAATACCGGAGCGTTTAGCGACGATCAAATGCCCGAATTCATGAATTGAGACGAGCAGTCCGAAAATGATAATAACGATAATCAAAGTTTCCACGAGCGAGACACCTCTGCCTTTTAATTTATTTGATTCATGACATAAGCTCGGGTTTCCTTATCAACAGCCTCAATAGTCCTTAAATCAGGTGCTTTAATAAGTTGATGGTGCCCAAGTGCCTGTTCAACATAGCGTTCAATATCAAGAAACGCAATTTTTTCCGACAGAAATGCTTGAACCGCAACTTCATTTGCTGCATTTAATACAGTTGGCATCGAACCCCCGGCTTTGCCAGCTTGATAAGCTAATGATACACATGGAAAACGTTGCATGTCCATTTTTTGAAAATGCAAACTGCCGATTTCACATAAATTCAGTGTTCTCGTTTGCTTGAGTGCCAGCCGAGAAGGATAGGTAAGTGCATATTGAATCGGAACGAGCATACTGGGGCATCCTAGCTGCGCAATGACACTATGATCAGCATATTCAACTAACGAGTGAACAATACTCTCCCGGTGAATAACCGTATCAATTTTTTCATAGGGCAGATCAAACAGCCAATGCGCTTCAATTACTTCTAAACCTTTATTCATCATGGTAGCCGAATCAATTGTGATCTTTGCACCCATTGACCAGTTTGGGTGATTAAGAGCATCTTTAACCGTAACTCCAGCAAGTTCATCGCGATTCTTGTCTCTGAAACTGCCGCCAGACGCGGTAATGATTATGCGTGACACAGCTGAGCGGTCTTGACCCTGCATGGATTGAAAAATTGCCGAATGCTCACTGTCAAGCGTGAGGATACGCACACCAGAATCTTTTGCCCGTTTCATCACGATATGCCCTGCCGTAACCAGCGTTTCCTTGTTCGCAAGACCAATGGTTTTCCCTGCTTCGATCGCAGCAAGTGTGGGTTCAAGTCCCACACTTCCGAGCACAGCATTAACCAAAAAATCTGCCTCCGAGAAAACTGCCACTTCAATCATTCCCTCAATACCATAAACAAGTTTGATCCCATCGTCGAGTTGGATCCGCAATTTATCTGCAACTTGCTTATCCTTAACCGATACTAATTGAGGTTTGAATTCATGAATAATCGGCAGTGCTGCATCAATATTCTGACCGAATGCCAATGCGGCAACTGAAAATTGATCCGAGTGTTCACGAACAACCCTTAAAGTTTGAATGCCAACTGATCCCGTTGCCCCTAGCAAGCTGATTTTCTTCAAAATGCGACCCCCTTATCCGATGAATCCCAATACATATAATAATGGAAGTACAAAGATTAAACTGTCAAATCGATCCAACAGACCGCCGTGTCCTGGTAGGATTGTACCCGAATCTTTTACACCATAAAACCGTTTAATCGCAGATTCCACCAAATCCCCAAGCTGTCCAAATACTGAAATGAGTAAAGCAACCATAAACAGCATCGGCCATGACCCAAATAAAGGATACCCGATAATCAGCTGAAACAGTGCTGCGACAACTAAAGCCGCGATTATAGCCCCAATTGAGCCTTCTCGCGTTTTGTTTGGGCTGATATACGGTGCAAGTTTATTTTTGCCCAGCTTGCGCCCCACAAAGTAGGCTCCGCTGTCCGTAGTCCAAATAATGATTTGAACAAAAAATACAAGAGCGAGGCTGTCAAGCCGAATGCGAACAAGTAATTGGAAAGGGATGCTTATGTAAAAAACAGCAAGAAACAGATAAGCAGAGTGTGCAAATGAAAAACGATTTTTAGTCACGACATTTAAACTTACAAGCAGAAGAACCAAAAGCACAACCAGCTTTGGCCAAATCGAATGAAAGATGAGCGGAGATATCCACTCACCGCTGACAATGATTGCAACCGCTAATGCACCGATAAGGACCTCCGGCGAATAGGCAGGCATTTTATTCATTTCAGCAAGTTCAAGATAACTAATTACTGCTATGGCCGCTGCAAGAAGGGCAAAAGGAACGGAGCCGATCCACAGTAAAGCTAGATAGAAGGCACCTGCCAAAATACCTGTAATAACTCTCTGTTTCAATCGTTTTCGCTTCCTTCCTTTAAGCCGCCATATCTGCGCTGTCTCGTTGCAAAAACATGCACAGCTTCTTGCAGACTGCGTTCGTTAAAATCAGGCCAAAATTCTTCTGAAAAGTAGAGTTCAGTATAGGCAAGCTGCCAAAGCATAAAATTGCTTAGCCTGATCTCTCCTCCAGTACGAATCAACAGATCAGGATCCGGCAGGGCAGGGCTCATCATATGTTCTGCAATCTTCTGTTCGGTTACATCTTCAAGACTGAGATGATGGTTGCTCACTTCTTGAATAATATCCTGCACGGCATGAACAATCTCAGCATGGCTGCCATAATTAAGTGCAAAGTTCAAGATTAAACCAGTGTTGTCTTTTGTACGCTCAATTGCACTTTTAATCGCGTGCAGCGTATATGTCGGAAGGCGTGACAAATCACCCATTGCCTGAACTTGAACATTTTGTTCTACTAATTCAGTCAAATAGGTATTTAAAAATTGTTGTGGCAGTTTCATCAAAAATTCTACTTCCGCTTTTGGCCGTTTCCAATTTTCCGTTGAAAAAGCAAAAAGGGTGAGAACCTTTACGCCAAGCCGATCTGCCTCTCTTGTAACTCTTTTTATCGTTTTCATTGCTTCGCGATGTCCGGCAATTCTTGGCAGTCCTCTTTTTTTTGCCCAACGCCCGTTTCCGTCCATAATAATTGCAACGTGCTCCGGCATTCTGCCAGATTCCTTCACATGCTGCGGACTCTCCGTTTTTTCCCTATGTAAGGAAAATTTCTCAAACATTGATTTTCCCCCATTACTGATACTGAACATCCAGAGCGCAGTTTATTTGAAAACAAACAATGTACCTTGGAATAGTGTATGGTGTCAGTTTGGCTTATTTCTTACCTTAAATGTCCATCATTTCTTTTTCTTTTTCTGTTGCAACTTGATCAATCGTCTTGATGGTGTCATTGGTCAACTTTTGAACATCATCTTCAGCTTCTCTGACATCATCTTTTGTTAGTTCATTATTTTTTGCCATTTTTTTAATTTGATCATTTGCATCGCGTCGAACGTTGCGAATGGCAATCTTGGCTTCTTCAGCCATTTTGCGTACAAGTTTCACAAGTTCCGCGCGCCTTTCTTCAGTCAACGGAGGAATAGCAATTCTGATCACATTGCCGTCATTTGTCGGCGTAATACCGAGATCAGATTTCATGATTCCTTTTTCAATATTTGCCAATGCCGTACGATCATATGGCTGCACAAGCAGCAAACGTGCTTCAGGAACTGTAATTGACGCCACTTGATTCAAAGGTGTCTCAGCTCCGTAATATTCAACAGTTACTTTATTGAGCAATGACGGATTCGCCCTGCCTGCGCGAACTGTAACCAATTCACGTTGAAATGCCTTAACAGCTTTTTCCATACGTTCTTCTGCATTTTTAAATAGTTCCGATTGAGCCATTAATTATCGCCCCTTTACGACTGTGCCGATGTCTTCTCCCAAAACGGCACGCTTAATATTTCCTTCTTCAGAAAGTGAAAAGACAATCAAAGGAATATCGTTATCCATACTTAGTGAAGAAGCGGTAGAATCCATAACCTGCAGTCCTTCATTAAGAACACGCAAGTATGAAATTTCTTTATATTTTTTTGCAGTTTTATCAACTTTAGGATCAGCAGAGTAAACGCCGTCCACGTTATTTTTCGCCATCAAAATCACATCAGCTTCAATTTCTGCAGCACGCAGAGCAGCAGTTGTGTCTGTAGAGAAATAAGGATTGCCCGTACCAGCAGCAAAGATAACGACACGTCCCTTTTCCAAGTGACGAATCGCTCTTCTGCGAATATACGGTTCTGCTACTTGTCTCATTTCAATAGATGTTTGAACACGTGTTTCCACCCCGATACCTTCAAGGCAATCTTGGAGAGCGAGCGCATTGAGGACGGTAGCCAGCATGCCCATATAATCCGCCTGTGCGCGATCCATGCCCATTTCACTGCCTGCCTTGCCTCTCCAAATGTTTCCGGCGCCGCAAACGATGGCTACTTCAACACCCAATTCGACAACGTCTTTGACTTGCTTAGTAATCGAACGGATTATGCTCGGTTCAATACCAAATCCGTTTGCACCTGCCAGCGCTTCTCCACTTAGTTTTAAAATGACCCGCTTATATCTCGCCTTTTCCGGCATCTTCATTGCACCTCTCATTGGATAATTTTAAAAAAAGGGGCACGTAACCCGTGCCCCATTGTAATCCCTTGCTCTGTTTCATCGGGTGTTGAAAACCGCAAAACGGTTATTTGACGGTTGCTATAGATATCGTCGTTCAACAGTCACCTTACAGGCGCAATTATTGTTTCATTTGTGCTTTTACTTCATCAACAAAGTTATCTTCTTTTTTCTCGATCCCTTCGCCTACTTCATAACGTACAAAGGCAAGGACGTCGGCATTTTTGCTCTTCAGATATTCCTTTACAGTGACGTCACCGTCTTTAACAAACGGTTGATCAACAAGGCAAATTTCCTTGAAGAATTTTTTGATTCTGCCGACAACCATTTTTTCCACGATATTTGCCGGTTTTCCTTCGCCAAGCGCTTCTTGTGTCAGCACTTCTTTTTCATGGGCAACAACATCAGCAGGAATTTCATCTTCCTTAAGATATTGTGGGCGAATGGCTGCCACATGCATGGCGATGTCTTTTGCAACGGCTTCATCAGCGCCTGCAACCTTTGTCAAGGCCGCGATGCGTCCGCCCATATGCAGATAGGAGCCGAATACTTCAGCATCAGTCTTTTCCACAATTGAAAAGCGGCGCAAAGAAATTTTTTCACCAATTTTAGAAATCGCAGCCGTAATCGTATCGGCTACCGTTTCACCTGCTGCCGTCTTCTGAGTAAGTGCCTCTTCTACAGTAGCAGGTTCATTGTCAAGCAGATGCTGAGCAAGCACATCAATAAGTGCCTTAAACTCTGCGTTTTTCGCAACAAAGTCCGTTTCAGAGTTCACTTCAAGAGCAACGGCTTTATTGCCGTCTATTTTGATTTCTGCCAAGCCTTCAGCAGCGATACGTCCGGATTTCTTTGCAGCCTTAGCCATGCCTTTTTCGCGAAGCACATCGATCGCTTTCTTAATGTCGCCTTCTGCATCAGCAAGCGCACGTTTGCAATCCATAATTCCTGCGCCTGTCAGTTCACGTAATTCTTTTACTTGTTTTGCACTAATTGCAGCCAATGAGAGTCCTCCTTTTTTGTCTTCCCTAAGTTTTCGTGAAAAGAGTGATAAAGGGCTAGCCCCTTATCACCCCACTAAATGCTTTAACTTTAATTATTCTGCTTTAACAGGTTCCTCAGCAGCAGCTTCAGCCGGCACTGGTTGAGCAGCGGCTTCTTCTGTTTCTTCGCCTTGGTTTGCTTCCAAAACTGCGTCTGCCATCTTACCGGTCAGCAGTTTCACAGCACGGATCGCGTCATCATTTCCTGGGATGATAACGTCGATTTCATCTGGATCGCAGTTTGTATCAACAATTGCGATGATCGGAATATTCAATTTATGTGCTTCAGCAATCGCAATGCGCTCTTTGCGCGGATCAATGACAAACAGTGCCTGCGGAATACTCTCCATATTCTTGATACCGCCCAAGAATTTTTCAAGACGAGCCCATTCTTTCTTTAATCCAACGACTTCTTTCTTTGGCAGCACATCAAAAGTGCCGTCTGCTTCCATTTTTTCAATATCTTTCAGACGTCTGATTCTCTTGCGAATCGTTTCAAAGTTAGTAAGTGTTCCGCCTAACCAGCGTTGATTTACAAAGAATTGACCTGAACGTTCCGCTTCAGCCTTAACAGAATCCTGAGCTTGTTTTTTTGTGCCGACGAACAGAATCTTTCCTCCGTCAGCAGCAATATCTCTAACGAAATTATAGGCTTCTTCAACTTTCTTAACCGTTTTCTGCAAGTCAATGATGTAGATACCGTTTCTTTCCGTAAAAATATACGGCTTCATTTTCGGGTTCCAGCGGCGTGTCTGATGACCGAAATGCACACCGGATTCAAGTAATTGTTTCATTGAAATAACTGACATGAAAAAAATTCCTCCTAATATGGTTTTATTCCTCCGTCTGCATCATTTTCGTGTGCGGCTGAATCGCTTCAGCACCCGCGCATAAATCAACAGACGTGTGTGATTGACACCAAACGTAACTATACCATACTCTAAACAACATAGCAAGATTAGGATTGAACTTTTCCTTGCAATTTAAGCAGCAGTTCGATCTCGCCGGTTCCACGATTCATTTCTTTAGCAATTTCCGTATTTGAATAGCCTTTATTTTTTAATTTCATTGCTTTCAGATACGGAGATTCTTCTACTTGGTCCTTAATATCCTCGATCGGGGGCATCCATCCTTCGTTACTTTGCTCAAGATTAACAGATGGGTCTGTTTTTTTGCTCGTTGATTCCCTCATGGATTGCACCAATTCAGCATTATTTAGCGTTTTGGCAAAAGATTGATCTGATCCTTCTGTATCAGATTCTTTCTGTTTCGACGCAGCTGTTTTCGCTCTTGAATTTGTTTTTCTTGTACGCTTAGTTTTAGATACGCTTGCTTGTTCAGCAGCATGTTTCGTTAGCAGTGCCCTTACTTCTGAAAGAAATTGCTCATTTTCCACGCGAACTGCCTCAATGTGCTCGGCAAAGGTTTTTTTGGCTTCTTCAATGTTTTGCGACGACAGGTCTTGCTGCAGAATTCTGATTCTTTGATAGAGATGCAAAATGAGATATAGAGCTAAAAGCAGTAAAACAAAATTAAGTGTTACCCAAAAAGCTGTCAATGCATTCACCTCACATTATTTATGTAGTTTTCATTTCATTTGCACTAAGATATTGGCGCAGTTTGAAAAGCGCTTTACTATGAATTTGTGAGATACGTGAAGTCGATAGATTTAAAATCTGCCCAATTTCAGTTAGCGTAAGTTCTTCAAAATAAAAGAGAGAAACAACTAACCGTTCTTTCTCACTGAGTTTGTCAATTTCTTTTGCAAGCTGTGCCCGGTCCTCCTGATCTACCAAACGTTTTTCCGGAAGCACCGCATGATTATCTTCAATAGAAGACGACGAACCTTCGCCTCCTTTTCCTGAGGAGCTGTCATCAAGTGAAATTAGATTGGACAGCAAGCTCTCGGATAAGACCTGCGACACTTCTTCTGGAGACAGGCCACAAACATCAGCTACCTCTTCAAGTTTTGCAGATCGCATTTTGGCTTGTTCAATTTGCTCCGCTGCCTTTTCAATTCTTTTGCTTTTCTCACGTGTTGATCGCGGCATCCAATCTTCTTTGCGCAATCCATCTAAAATTGCTCCACGAATTCGAAACGATGCGTATGTATCAAATTTTAAGTCTCTCTGACGATCAAATTTTTCCAGGGCATCGTAAAGTCCAAGCAAACCGAAACTTTGAAGTTCGCCACGGTCGATATTTCGCGGCAATCCGGACCCGATCCGCTGTACGTGGTAATTAACAAGGGGCATATAGAGTTCAAGAAGACAATTTGCGGCCTCTGCATCATGGGACTGAATCCAGCGGTCCCAATACTTTGATTCCATGGTTTCGGGCTTTCCCAATTGTCTTCCCTCCTTTGTTTACTTAAATGATACGTTTCCCCTTAAATATAGCATGAATCGTCAAGTTACAGGTTTCCGTCAAAAACTCAACAGTTCGTCCATAATCAGCACCTGTTTCTTCTGCAACTACCGGAATATGATGCGCAGAGAGTTGATTCCTAACTGCTTCAACATTTCTGCTTCCAATACTCCCCATCGAAAGCAATTTCGTCGTTTTAAACATCTCTGCACCACCGGCAATTTTTGCTTTCAACTGAGAAATTGGGCAATCATAATACTCCGTCATCTTTTTTAGTAATGCAGGGACAGCAGTGTCCGCATATTTTCCAAGTGGATACGTCGTTGTTCGAGCGAGCGATGAATCAGGCAGCATAACATGGGCCATTCCGGCAACTTGTTTCTGATCATGGTAAATCACGACGCCAACACATGACCCAAGGCCAAGTGTTTTCAGTGTCTCCGGGCATTCGGCAAATTTAATCTCAGACAGACCGACGTGGATCACTTGGAATACTTCCCTTCTGCGATGTCAAAAATCGCATCCAAAGAATCAGGAAAGGGCAGAAATAAGAATTCGCCATTCAGTCTGCTTCCTCTCTGTCGATCAAAGAGAACAGCATCAATAAGCAGTGCAGATTCATCATATAGTGATAATTCAACTAAGCCCTCACTCAGAATTGCTCCCGCCATATCCACTGCATAAACCGGCGGTGACTGGGTAAGAGGAATGTTGAGAAAAGATGCCAACGCTGACAAGTAGGAGCCGCAAAGAATGTTGCTGATTTCGCAAAACGCTGATTTGCCCATGGCATCGTCAAGTACATTGCTGCCAGGAACAAGTTCTTCTATCAGCATATTCGCCTGATCAACAGCAAACATCATGAAGAAAAAGCCCCTAAATCCGCCATCCACTTGAATGTAAGAGGCAGCGACATGTTTTTCAGCGTCGTTATCAATTAAATCGGCAATGGGCATCACGTGAACAGACGGGATTCTCATGTCAATCGGTTTATTTAATAGAACGGACAAAGATGAAGCAGCATGTGCAGCACCGATGTTCCCTGATTCCTTAAGCAAATCAAGATGCGGGGTTCGCAATTCATTTAAGTTGTGCATGAATCAGCCCTCTATTTTCTGCAGAGCTGCAACGTCATCTCGATTAAGCACTTGATCAAGATTCAGGAGGAGCAGCAATTTGTTTTCTCCAATTTGAGCGACGCCATTTAAATAGGTCGCAGACGGTCCGCCGATAATTTCCGGTGCCTTTTCAATCTTACCTTTTTCAATATCTAAGACCTCTTTAGAAGTATCAACAAGCAACCCGACTTTCATTTCCTCTACGTCAACAACGATGATTCGGCTTTCTTTTGTTACTTCAGATTCACCCATTTGAAAGCGCCGGCGAACGTCAACAATGGGTATGATTAATCCGCGCAAATTCATCACACCTTCAATGAATGAAGCTGCATTTGGAAGACGTGTAATGGTATCTACTTTTTCAATGGACAATACTTGTTCTACCGGTACTCCGTACGTTTCAGCATTCATTTCAAACAGTATTACCTTCATGATTTCATCCTGATCTGCCATGTGACACCCTCCTCAAGCTTGTTCTTTCAAGTACTTTTTCTTCTGTTTTGCGATGATTGCCTGGCAATCAATAATCAAGGCAACCTTGCCGTCGCCGAGTATCGTTGCGCCTGAAAAACCCGACACATTTTTCAGATACTTGCCAAGCGGTTTCACGACAATATCCTGATAGCCAAGTAATTTGTCTGCAGTCAAGGCAACATGCTTATTGCCATGATGAACCATTACTACAGATGAACCTCTCTGGTTGTCCTCTTGACTGCCCTCTTTAACTTCAGAGCGAATTGATAAATACTCATCAAGATTAACAATCGGTACAATTTGTTCATGGTATTCCATAACGTCCTGATCATGGATTGTCAGCATCTCAATATTTCGTTTTAGTGCTGTTTCAGCAATCGATGAGATAGGAATTGCATAAATTTCTTCATGGCATTGCACAAGCAGTGCATTTATAATCGATAAAGTCAATGGTAATTTCACCGTGAATTTTGATCCAATTCCGGGTGCAGAATCTACTTCAACGGTGCCGCTTAATGAGTGGATCTTGCTTTCAACTACATCGAGACCAACACCTCGACCTGAAATGTCTGAAATTTTGTCCGCAGTACTGAAGCCGGAAGCGAAAAGTAAATGATATACATCTTTGTCAGTCAATTTTTTCGCAGCTTCTTTCGTGACGACATTTTTCTCAATCGCTTTAGAAAGTACTTTTTCTCGATTAATCCCTGCACCGTCGTCCTCAATTTCTACAAAAACATGATTTCCGCTATAGAAAGCACTGAGCGACAGCGTTCCTTGAGGGTCTTTTCCTTTTTCTATCCTAATTTCCGGTGTTTCAATGCCATGATCCATTGAATTTCGAATCATATGCATGAGTGGGTCGCCTAATTCTTCGATTACTGTGCGGTCCAGTTCAGTTTCAGCGCCTTTTATGACAAAGTTTACATTCTTATTCAGTTCCTTAGACAGACTGCGAACCATTCTTGGAAACCTGTTGAATACTTGTTCAATCGGCTCCATACGCAAATTGAGAATGGTTTCCTGAAGCTGATTTGACACGCGTTTAATTGTACCAACCGTGTCTTTAAGATCTCCACTATCAATTTCGGAAGCTATTTTTTCAAGCCGTCCGCGATCAATAATTAATTCTTCAAATAGATTCAACAACTGGTCAATTCGATCAAGATTTACACGAATCGTTTTAGCTACGGCAACCGGCTGATGAGCACTCGCCGATTTATTAGGAGCCTTTGCTTGTTTTTCCTGTTTCTTCGAACCAATCTCCTGTGCCAGCGGACTCTGTTCAACTGGCTGCTTTTCTTCTACAGTAGTTATAGGGGTTACTGTAACTTTTGCAATTTCTGAAACTCCATTTATTTTTTCCAGAACTTGCTGTTCTTCAGTATCCGTTGCAATTAGAAAGCCCAGTTGCTGATCAAATGCTTCTTTCTCAATTTCTTCTGTTGAAGGACGTGTGCCAATGATTGTCCCAATCTCTTCTATAGCATTGGAGATCATTAACGCTCTTGCCGCTTTGAGCACGCAATCTTTATTTAGCACGACAACTGTTTCAAACACTTGCATTTTTTGTTCCTGGACTTGAGAAATAACTTCTTTTTCATAATCCGTTAGATTTATAGTTTCTCCATGAATGGATGCATTGGAACTACTCGTTTCCGTTTTCTTTTCTGCTTGTTTCGAATTGGTCTGTCCACCCGAAGTGATGGCTTGAAGCTTCTGTACGGTAGCGGCTACATCACATGCATCACTGCCGCTCTGCTCAATTGAGTCGGCCATTGCTTCAAGATGATCCATTCCTTCAAAAAGAACATCGATCATCTCTGAATTGACACGAATACTTTGATGACGAAGTGCATCGAATACATTTTCCATGATGTGCGTCAGTTCCATCATGTTTTGAAAGCCCATTTGTCCGGAGCTGCCTTTTAATGTATGTGCAGATCTGAAAATACTATTAATCAGTTCAGGATCGTCCGCATTCTGCTCCAGTGTCATCAGTTTATCATTCAAGTTTTGCAAATGTTCTCTTGCCTCGTCAAGAAACACGCCTAAATATTGACTCATATCCATGATTATTCATCTCCCTGTAATCCGAATTGACTGCAGATCGCTTCGGAAATATGGTATAAAGGCTGAATTTCATTTACCTGTCCTGTCTCAATCATTGCTTTTGGCATGCCAAACACTGTACATGTCTCTTCGGACTCAGCGATGGCGTGCACATCATTTCCCGCGGCACATAGTTCGGTAATTCCTTTAGCACCGTCTTTACCCATTCCAGTCAGTATCGAGACAACATAGGAATAACCATGCAATGCTGCAAGTGATTGCAGTGTAACATCTATAGATGGACGCACACCATTTACAGGCGGTGAATCGGACAGACGCACTTTAAGGCGTTTTTGTTCGTCTTCTTCAATCAGCAAATGCAAACCGCCGGGTGCAACGTATGCATGCCCATTTTCAAGCAGTTCTCCTTCTGCAGCCTCAGTTACAGAAAGAGGTGACATTCGATTGAGCCGATCAGCAAGCGATTTTGTAAATCGAGGCGGCATATGCTGCACAATAAGTATTGGCGCCGGCAAGTTGCTGTTCAGTCTAGGCACAACAGACTGTAATGCCTTTGGTCCGCCGGTAGAAGTACCAATGAGTACAATGGGAGAGCTTTTTATTGAGTTGCTCAACGAACGTTTTCGAGATATCTCTAATACGTCCTTCTTTTCACTAATCCGTACAGGTTCTCCCACTCTAATCCTTGATACTGCCGCCTGTCTGATTTTGGCCTGCAGTTCATGCTCAATATGTTCCATATCAGAAAGCTTCCCAGATGGCTTAAATATAAAGTCGAAAGCGCCTCTGCTCATTGCTTCAATAACATAATTTGCATTTTCATCTGAAGCTCCGCTGACCATAATTGTCGGTGTAGGCTGCAGCCCCATAATATCATTTAAAACCCCAAGCCCATCCTTGTCTCCTGGCAAGATAATATCAAGGGTGATCACATCAGGATGATAATGAAACAATTTTTCAAGAGCGTCCTTGCCGTCCCTTGCCGTCGCCACCACTTGCAACATAGGGTCTTCTTCAATCATTGCTTTAATCGTTTGCCTCATAAATGCAGAATCATCAACAACGAGCACCTTAATCTGATTCATCGCTCGTTCCTCCTTAGCAACCCAAAATAAGTTCTGACTTTATCCGTAAATGATCCCGTTTTTTTATGCTCCGCCTGCCCAATGCACTGAACAAGAAAGGACCGAGCAAGCAGCCTCATGTTAACACAGTAGTGGGCACGCGGCCTGCTGAGCATGCACGGAACTTGTTCTCGTACGGACATCAAAAGATTATGGTCTTTTGGCAAAGAAGCAAGCCATGTCGGCGAATTACCTAAGAACCGCTCAGCGACTGATGACAGCCGCTGCCACGAATCCATGCCTTCTCTGCGATTAAAAATTTGATTGACAACACATGAGATCTCCAAGTCTTTCTTCAAGCCGTACACCATTTTCATTAATGAGTAGCTGTCTGCCATTGCCGGTGGTTCAGGCGTTGTAATGAGAATCAAGCGATTTACTGCGAGCATAAAATGAAGCATATCCTCAGACGCACCCGCTCCAAAATCGAAAAGAATAAAGTCAAATTGGCGTTTCACTAATTCAAGTTGTTCAACAAAGAAAGTTAAATAATTTTGATTCATATGAAACAAGTTGGAAAGTCCAGAACCGCCAGCGATGAATGAAAAATTTGGGGTTACACCCACCTGAACCTGCTGGAATGGCCATTCGCTTTTTATCGCGTCCACAATATTAGTATTTGCATTTCTGCCTATTATTTGTTCAATATTTCCCATTCCAATATCCAGATCAATAATCAAAACTTTTTTGCCCAATTCTCCAAGTGCTAAAGCAAAATTGACACAAAAAACAGACTTTCCAACTCCGCCTTTACCACTGGCAATACCAATGATTGGCGCGGTCTGAATTGTATCTTTTTCTTGGGAAATGCGCATTCTTAATTTCTCTGCCTGATCATTTATCATTTGAATCACCCAATAATAGATTAATCAATTCTCGAAGATTCGGATTACTTAAATCATCAGGTACATCTTGTCCGTTTGTTATGTATGAAACGTTTAACTGCCGATGCTTCAAGAGCATGCTGATTATCGCACCATAAGATAAAGTCTCGTCCATTTTAGAGAGAATTAACTGTGAAAGATGTAATGGATCAAACTGTTGAATGACCATATTCATATCCTCAAGTTTCATAGTCGCCGAGAGGACTAAAAACATGCCAATTTGAGACTCATCTTGAATCAAGCGGATCAAATCGTTTATATAGGCGCCATTTTTAAAGTTGCGCCCTGCAGTGTCAATAAAAATCTGATCATAGTGGGCTAATTTTTGCATCAACTCATGAAAATCATGATCTGTGTATGCAATTTCAATTGGTGCGCCGAGAATATTTGCATACATCTTTAATTGGTCAATAGCTGCAATTCTGTACGTATCCGTAGTTATAAAAGCTATTTTTTTCCCCTCGTCCAAAACTGCACGACTGGCAAGTTTCGCCAAGGTTGTCGTCTTGCCAACACCGGTTGGCCCGACGAGCATAATATAGCGATTACTAAGTACAGATGTTTGAAAGCGTGTGGGATCAAGATTTTGAACCAATCGGCCCTTTATTACTTGGATCATTTCTTCTCGAGTCATACGCTCGTCACTCTGATACCATTTTTTGATCAACACCTGAGTTAATGCATCTAGATCACTGCTAATTACTCCTTGATCTAAAAGTTTGCCGCGCAGTTCTTCAATTAAATCAGGTGCAGTAAAAAGTCGGTCCACTTTTTCACTTACGCGTCTAAATGGCATTCCGCTATCTGCTGCTGAACGATGATGAGGCATAACTTCCTTATCTCTTACATCGGTTATTTTTCTTGGTTTATTAATCGGCACATCCATTTCTGAATCACTGGCAGCCAACACTTCAACGTTTTCCTTTTTGAACAAATTGAAAAACTTTCCTGTGGTCACCTTTTTTGTGTGGAAAATAACTGCATCGCTGCCCAATTCTTGTTTTACTTTTTCAATTGCTTGTGCCATGGTCGGTGCAATAATCTTTTTCATTTTCATGCTGCGCTCAGCACCCCAATACTTTGAACTTCAACATTCGTCTCTAGTTCGTTGTAAGATAGGACTCGAACATTTGGAAAATATCGTTCGGTTAATTGATGGACATACATACGTACGGCTGGTGAACAGAGTATAACCGGATCACTTTCCAAATCCGCCCATTTTTCAATGGAGGCAGACAAGTTCTTCAGTAATTGTGACGTTGTCGATCCATCTAATGCAAGAAAATTTCCATGCTCCGTCTTCTGTACAGAATCAGACACTTTTCGTTCAAGATCAGGACTGAGTGTCAGTACCTTTAGTGTTTCTCCTTGACTAGTGAACTGTTCCGTAATTTGTCGTGACAAGGACTGCCGTACATATTCTGTCAACAGTCCTGTCTCTTTAGTCATCTGTCCGTAATCCGCCAGCGTCTCAAAGATAATCGGCAAGTTTCGAATTGACAAATTTTCCTTCAATAAATTAACTAAGACCTTCTGTACATCACCAACCGATAAAGGATCAGGAATCACGGCATCAACTAAAGCTGGGTATTGCTCTTTCAAATGATCAACGAGCTGCTGCGTCTCTTGCCGACCAACGAGTTCATAAGCATGCTTTCTCATAACTTCAGTTAAATGAGTAGATACAACAGATGGAGGATCAACTACAGTATAACCTGACAGCTCCGCCTGTTCCTTCGTTTGCTCATCAATCCAAAGTGCTTTAAGCCCAAAGGCAGGCTCGAGGGTCTCAATACCCTTGATCGACTCATCTTCAATTCCCGGACTCATTGCAAGATAGTGATCAGGAAGCAATTCGCCTTTTGCAACCTCACTGCCGTTAATTTTAATTCGGTAGCTGCTTGGTTCAAGCTGTATATTATCACGAATTCGAACAACTGGCAGCACGAACCCAAGCTCCAGCGCTAATTGACGTCTGATCATGACGATTCGATCAAGCAAATCCCCGCCCTGTGAACTATCGGCAAGGGGCACAAGTGCATAGCCAAACTCGAATTCGACAGGATCCATATGTAAAAGATTCATCACATTTTCTTGACTTTTAAATGTTTCTTCAGCTTTCTTGTCTTCTTCAGCAGTCGCGTCCTGCTCGACATTGACCCTGCGTCTGCGAATAAGCAGACCTGAGATGACAAGAATTAACGCGATTGGAAGCGTGGACAACAGACCAATTGGAGTCAAACCAAGAATGAAAATCACGCAACCAGCAATAATCAGCATGATCGGGTAGGCCATCAGCTGGTCTGACACTTCTTTTCCCATATTGTTCTCAGAAGACGAACGTGTCACAATAATACCAGTGGCCGTCGAAATCAGAAGAGCAGGGATTTGGCTGACGATTCCATCGCCAACCGACAACAAGCTGAAATTTTGCGCCGCATCGGCGAGACTCATTCCTTGCTGCATGACACCAATGATCATGCCGACAATCAGGTTAATGGCCACAATGATCATACTGGCAATTGCATCGCCCTTGACAAATTTACTGGCTCCGTCCATCGCCCCGTAGAAATCGGCTTCACGTGTAATTTTTTCTCGGCGACGTTTGGCTTCTTGATCGTTAATCAGTCCCGCGTTCATGTCAGCATCAATGCTCATCTGTTTTCCAGGCATTGCGTCCAATGTAAAACGGGCGGCTACTTCTGCCACACGTTCGGCACCTTTTGTAATGACGATGAATTGGACAATAATAAGAATCAAGAAAACGACGAGGCCAACAATGATGTTTCCCTCTACAACAAATTGCCCGAACGCTTCGATAACACGGCCGGCATCACCCTCAGTAAGGATTAAGCGAGTCGTTGACACGTTAAGGGCGATCCGGAACAAAGTCATAATCAACAATAGTGAAGGAAACACCGAGAAATCGAGAGATTCCGTTACATTAAGTGTGACAAGAAGAACAACAAGTGCAAGGGAAATATTTATGATAATTAAGAAACTCAATAAAGATGACGGTAATGGAATGATCAGCATCATCACGATTAACACGACACCGATCATCACAATATAATCTCTCGTTTTCATCGTTTTTCCTCCTTTCCGATCAGGCTTTGCCTTTTAAACGGTATACATAGGCAAGGATCTCAGCAACCGCTTTGAAGAATTCTTCAGGTATGCTGTCGCCTATCTCAAGATGATGGTAAAGTGCCCGTGCAAGCGGCTTTTTTTCAACAATAACAATTTGATTCTCTTTGGCTATTTCCTTGATCCGCAAAGCGATAAGATCCGCTCCTTTTGCGATCACTTTCGGCGCAGTCATTTCTTCTGCGTCATACTGCAGTGCAACGGCGAAGTGTGTTGGATTTGTAATAATAACATCCGCGTTCGGCACTTCCTGCATCATACGGTTGAGTGCCATCTGCCTTTGCCGTTCCTTAATCTTTGATTTTATTTGCGGGTTTCCTTCAATAGTTTTGAATTCGTCCTTAATATCTTGTTTGGACATACGCATGTTTTTCTCATAATCATATTTCTGATAGAGATAATCGAGCAGCGACAATGCAATCAGCGCTATTGAAACAGCAATTCCCATGTTCAACATGATTTGCGACAAGGAACGGACACTCTCCAGAAGCGGCTGACTGACCGATTGGACTATTGACTGACGATTCATCCACAGGATAGCAAATGCGATTATACCGACGAAAACAATCTTAAGCATTGACTTAAGTAATTCAACAATCGCACGAAGTGAATAAGTTCTTTTAAGTCCCTTGGGCAGGCTGATCCGTTCACCTTTAAACATTAATGACTCGGGAAGAAAAAGGAAGCCCACTTGAAAAATTTGTGATGCCGCACCGACAACCAACGCAATGATCAGAATTGGCAAAAGCAGTTTCAATACCTGGATTGAAAGATCAGTGAACATCTTGTGTAAATTCTGCTCAGTTACGGACATACACAAGTTTACATTAAAGAATTGCCCCATCATTTTTGCGAGCTGCTCAATGACTCCACCGCCGGCAAATCGAAAGTATAAGAAAAAGGCAAGCAGACTAACTGCCGTACACAAATCAGCGCTTTTAAAAACTTGTCCTTTTTTTCTGCCCTCTTCACGTTTATGCGGCGTTGCTTTTTCAGTTTTCTCACCAGCAAAATACTGCAGGTCTACCGAATAGCGCAGTTTCATCATCCTTCTAACTCCCTAAAAGGCGCATAAAATCACTAAATATTGATGTCATCGATTCAAAAATAATTTGAAACAGCCCGATCAGTGCCGGAAAAACAACCAGCATCACTGCAAATCCAACCAGCAATTTAAGCGGCAGTCCGACAACGAAAACATTAATTTGCGGTACAGTCCGTGCAACCAGTCCAACGGCTACATCCACAAGAAAAAGGCATCCGACAATAGGTATTGCGAGCTGTGCTGAGATCAGAAACATTTGTGCTGTAACACGTGAAACGAATTCAGCGGTTGAGCCGCTGCCAAACGCAACACCAAGCTCATTCACCGGAATCAATTGAAAGCTGTAAAGAACACCGTTAATCAGCATATGATGTGCATTAACGCCAAGAAAGAAAAGCAGCTGCAAAACATAAAGGAACTGACCGGTCAGAGGTGTAGGTACACCGCTCTCCGGGCTGATGACATTTGCAATCGCAAATCCAATCTGCATATCAATAAATGCACCGGCGAGCTGTACTGCATAGGTAATGATCCCGGCAACAAATCCCATCGTTAATCCGACTAACACTTCTTTCAACAAAAGCAAAATGAAACGCCCATCAAGCGGAACAGACTGGCCATTAAGCAGGGTCACATCGACGAGCAGTGCAAGTACCGCTGCAAGTCCGATTTTCACCGGCGCAGGAATCGTCCGATATGAAAAAATAGGCATCGTGACAATAAAACTTGTCATTCGCGCTAAGATTAATAAAAATAGTGGGATCGCATTAACTAATGACAAGATTTCTCAATTCCTTTTCTATCGAATGAAGTTCGGTAGATTTGCAAAAATATTTTGAGCGAATGCGAGCATTTTCGAAAGCATCCATGGCCCGAACAAGATTAGGCCGAACAGAACTGAGACAATTTTAGGAATAAATGCCAGTGTCTGCTCTTGAATTTGAGTTGCCGCTTGAAAAATGCTGACAATCAAGCCAACCACGAGTGAAAGAATGAGAATCGGACCACCGATCATTAAAATCGCCATGACGCTCTGATCGGCAATAGAAAGGATCATTTCAGAACTCATCGTGCCTCACCTTTCTTAGAAACTCTTAAGCAATGATTCGACGATCAGATACCAGCCGTCCACCATGATAAAGAGCAGAATTTTAAAGGGCAGCGAAATCATGACCGGCGGGAGCATCATCATGCCCATTGCCATCAAAATACTTGCCACTACCATATCAATGACCAGAAAAGGAATAAAAATCATGAACCCCATTTGGAAAGCCGTTTTCAATTCACTGATTGTAAAAGCAGGAACCAATGCAGTAAGCGGAATGGCGCTTACCTTTTTCGGCTGCTTGTACTTCCCATAATCAAGGAACAGCTGCAAATCCTTTTCTCGCGTTTCTTTTGCCATGAATTCCTTTATAGGAATTTGAGCTCTTGTCAATGCCTGTTGCTGCGTGATTTCTTTCTTCATATAGGGCTGTACAGCGTCCGTATTGATTTGTCCATAAACAGGAGCCATAACAAAAAATGTAAGAAACAATGCAAGACCAACTAAAACCTGATTCGGCGGCATCTGCTGAGTTGAAAGCGACGTCCTGACGAATGAAAGGACAATGATGATCCGTGTAAAACATGTCATCAGTACTAAAATAGCCGGAGCAAGCGAGAGCACGGTCAAGACAAGCAGCAACTGTAAGGTTGTTGCAACATCCTGAGGCTGATTCGTGAAAAAATCGGCGGATATACCGGGTATGCTGTTCATTTTTTCACGACCTCCCGAATCAGAGCGCTTAATTTCTTTGAACGTTCTTCATTTATCGAAACCAGCTGCTGATGAAGATCCTCGTCGCTGGCAGTCGATTCTCCTTTTTTTTCTGACCTCTCTACTGGACGGCGAAGCGTGTGATCCGTCGTCCATTTTAAGGCTTTCATCACATTTTCTTCAAGAGGATCAGGAGCGTCCTTTTTCTGTGTCAGTGTTTCAATGACTTGTGGGTCATTAATTTCTTTGAGCAGTTGAACGGTTTCGCCAACACCGACTACAAGGACCTCATCTCCGACACGAATCAATTGCAGGGAGCGGTTTGTGCCTAGTGAGACGCCGCCCATGTTTTTCAGAGCTGTAACTTGAGCAAATCTTCCTGAACGCTTCGCGACGAAATGATACAGCAAATAAATCAGTGCTAACACAATCAATAAAGCGAAAAACAATTTAATAAAAGTAACGAATAAATTCGTACCGGTATCATTCACTGATTTTGTTTTTTGTGTGCTGCCGCTTTTCGTCGATGTTTTTTGTTCTTTCTGTCCGTTTTCAATCCAATCCTTAACGGTACCATTCCCGGAATCCGCATAAGAAATGGAACTATGACCGATGCAGAAAAATAATAGAATAAAGAGCGTAATAATTATTTTATACCAATGAGACTTCTTCACAGATACTCATCCAATCGCTTTCTTTATTGCCTCGATAACACGATCCGGTTGAAATGGTTTCACAATAAAATCCTTTGCCCCGGCCTGAATTGCATCAATGACCATGGACTGTTGTCCCATGGCGGAGCACATAATCACTTTGCAATTGGGATCAACACTCTTAATTTTCTTCAATGCATTAATTCCGTCCATTTCAGGCATCGTTATGTCAAGTGTTACTAAATCAGGTTTATATTCCTCATATTTTGCTACCGCTTCGTTACCGTTTGCGCCTTCACCGCAAACCTCATAACCATTCTTTGTCAAGATATCTTTCAACATCATTCTCATAAAAGCAGCATCATCAACAACAAGTATGCGTCCTGCCACGTCAATCCCTCCAGTTACATTCATATGAAATATAGTATATCTGACAGTGCATAAAAGCGAAACTATCAGGAGAAAAACCAATCAACTCTTGTAAATAGAGATTCATAGATTTTTCAAGCGATCACTTTGATCAAGAATCTCCGTAATACGAATGCCGAAGTTCTCATCAACAACAACAACTTCGCCTTTTGCGATATATTTTTGATTAACCAGAATATCAATAGCTTCACCCGCGAGTTTATCCAGTTCAATGATTGATCCCGGGCCAAGCTCCAATACCTCTTTAATCGTTTTTTTTGTGTGTCCGAGTTCAACACTGACATCAAGTGGTATGTCCATAAGCAAATTCATGTTTCTCGGCATTACTTGATCCTGGGAAGGAGCTTGCTCTTCAAAATCAGAAAACTGTACAGGCCGAACATCTTCTTTAGGTACTGCATGCTCATTAACATTTTGGTAAGCCGCAGCTTCCGGGGTCATTGTTGCGGCCGCTTCATCATGTGCCGTACCATGCAAAGTGTTCTGCGTTCCGCTTGTTTTTTGTTCCTGCACTGCTGTTTCCGATGACTCCGATGTATTCTGCCCACCGGTCTCTGCAACTAACAAATTCACAAGCTGTTTACCAAAGTTTATCGGAATCAACTGCATAATGTGTGAGTCAACTAGATCGCCGATTTTCAACTGAAATGAAATTTCAAACATAGTCTCATCTTTTGGAAGATAGTCAATCCCCTGCTTTGCTTTCACATCCATAAGAGTCAGCTTTGGTGGCGATATATCGATCCGACGATTAAAAACAGTCGACATTGCAGTCGATGATGAGCCCATCATCTGATTCATTGCTTCCTGCACCGCACTCATTTCCATATCACTGATTTGATCAGTGATATTGGTTCCATCTCCACCCATCATTAAATTAGCAATAACGCTTGCGTCATGTGTTTTAATGACAAGCATGCATGAACCTTGAAAACCTTCCGTATAATTAACAAGAACAGAAACATGAGGGACCGGAAACTCCTCCGAAAGGTTATTTCGATTAACTAAATGTACTTCTGGTGTCGTAATTTCGACTTTCTTATTTAAAATAGTGGATAATGCCGTTGCTGCGCTGCCAAATGAGATGTTTCCAATCTCACCAAGTACATCTTCATCTAAATCGGACATATCATCTTCTATTTTTCCATTTTGTTGTTCTGGCTGACCATCTACGGATGATCCTGAATTTGATTCCGCTTGTTTTCCAAGAAGGGCATCAATTTCTTCTTGTGAAAGTTGTCCGTCACTCATCGACGTCATCCTCCTCTGTTAATTTTTTTATTATTTGGACAGCAATTCGCTTCTCGCGTTTACCTGCTTGGGCGGTAAACTTCGGGAGGCCGCCGACCTCAACAATCATCGGCTGTTCCAAATGCTGATCCAATTTGATGACGTCCCCGATATTCAAGTTCAATAGCTCATTTACCGTTATTTGCGATTGACCAAGATTAGCAGTCACATTAACATACGAATGTTCAACACTTTTTTTCAGTGCATGGTACTCTTCAGTTGTCGCATCGTTTTTCTTCTCGCTCATCCAGTAGTGCATCGATAATTTTGGAATGATCGGCTCTAACACCACATGAGGCAAACAGAGATTAATCATACCGCTTGATTTCCCAATCATTGCTGACAGCGAAATGACAATAACTGTTTCGTTTGGTGATACGAGCTGAAGAAATTGCGGATTCGTCTCAAGTTCAACAAGAAAGGGATTAATATCATGTTCGACAGAAGTCCAGGCTTCTTTTAGAGCAGGAAGACTGCCTTCAAACAATCCTTTCATTAAATCCGTTTCAATCTCAGTCAAATTCTCAATCTTGTTCATGCTCTCACCACTGCCGCCAAGCAGCCGGTCAAGCATCGCATAGGCAATGTTCGGGTTCACCTCAATAATTAAGTGTCCTTCTAGCGGTGGTGCTTCGATAATATTCAAGACTGTCGCTGACGGTATTGAACGAATAAATTCCTCATACGGCAATTGATCAACCGATGCAACGGATATTTGAACATAGGTTCTCAATTGTGCGGAAAAAAAGGAAGTGAGCAGCCGTGCATAATTTTCATGAATACGTGTCAAACTCCGAATCTGGTCCTTCGAAAAGCGAAGCGCACGTTTAAAATCGTAAACGCGAACTTTTGATTTTTTTTCTTCATCCTTTAATTCTTCTGCATTCATTTCTCCTGTTGAGAGTGCGGAAAGCAATGCGTCTATCTCAGATTGTGAAAGTATATCGGCCATTTTTTCACCACCTCCGCCTTTGCCTAGGATTATTGCACAATCTTTTCTGTTGTGTATACATGTGTCACGGTACCGTTCTTTAGGAAACCATTAATTCTCTTCTTTACCAAATCTTCTAGATTTGCTATACCTTTCTGATCCTGCAAATCATCCGGAGTCATTCCGGATACCGTATAAATGACTGCATTTTTTACTTGAAAAGACCTTTTTTCAAGTTCTTCTTTCGTATCTTTACTTGAAACTTGAATGTTAAAATCGAGTTTAATAAAGTGATCGCCTTTTATGTTCGTCGTGATTTCACCGGTTGCAACGGTTAGATTTTTCACAATTTCATCTATATCCGGATCTTTCTCCGTCTCACCATTATGACTCATATTCGACATAATGAAAAAGGCTGCAACCGTTCCGATGATCACGAGAACCATAAAGATAAAAAGTATGTTCATTCCTCGGCTTTTGAACATTTAAGCACACCTTCTTCCGCAGACAAGCCCGACACTAGTGAAATTTGCTTAAGAAACTGAATCATAATCCTGCTGACTTCTTCCGGAGATTCTCTAACAATAAGCTTCTTCCCATTGGTCAAAGTAATGGTCGTATCCGGAAGTGATTCCACTTGCTCAATTAAAAAAGGATTAAGCATAAACGATTGGTTGTTAAAATGAGTTAACTGAATCATTCTCGTAACAAAATGTGCCGGGCACAAAAAAGCCCAGCGCATCATCTCCTTCATTTATTTATCGTTTCAATTGCACTAATTCTTGAAGAATTTGATCGGCAGTCGTTATGGTGCGCGCATTAGCCTGGTACGCACGCTGCGCTTCAATGAGAGCCGTCATTTCATCCGTCAAATCAACATTAGAGCCTTCAAGAGCATTTTGCTGGATTTTTGTGGATGATCCAAGTCCATTATCAGCAGTCACTAGCGTTGCATTACCAGATCCTGTTGTTTGTTGATACAATGAATTACCTGCTTTTTCCAAACCGGCTGGATTCGAAAATACATATAGATTTATATTTCCCAAGTTTGCAGCGGCACCGTTATCTGTTCGAACACCGGTAATATGCCCGGAGTCATTTACGGTAAAAGAAGACACGTCTGCAAATGAGTCAACAGCGCCAGTAATAGAAAGCGTCATGCCTTGCGAATTGACAAGTCCATTACCCTCAGAATTGAGTTTAAAATCGCCTGCTCTTGTATAGTAAGTATTATTGCCGTCTGTTACTTGAAAATAGCCTTCCCCATTGATAGCAAGGTCATATGGATTCCCCGTTGAATTTACGGTCCCTCCGGTCAGGATATTATCAATTGAGCTGGACTCTGAACCAAGTCCGACCTGGATGGCGTTTTTATTTTGAGTTGCCCCTTGCAGATTCGAACTGAACACATCTTCAAAATTAATGCGTCCTTTTTTGAATCCTGTCGTACTGACGTTTGCAATATTGTTGCCTACAACGTCAAGATACGTTTGAAAATTCTTAAGTCCCGTCACACCTGTTCCTAATGATCTTAATAACATAATGAATTCCTCCCTTTTTTTGACTGCTTCAGTCAGTCGGCAGTCTCAGCTCTCCTTAAAAAGGTCCAGCTGTCTTATTGGTTAATGACAATCGTTCCGTTAATGTTCGAAAAAATTCGAGTGTTTGCTTCATCAAGTCCCATTGCTGTAATAACAGTCTGATTTGATGTATTGACAACTAATGCCGCATCTTTTGTCAGAACAAGTGAATCATTGATGCCCATTTTTCTTGCTTCCTGCATTTTAGAATGGATGAGCTGCCATTCAGTCGTTGAAATATGAATATTACGTAAATCCATCCGTTCACGCGCATGCTTTGACAATTTTACGGGCAATCGTTCACATTCGGTTTCAAGGCTTTTCGAGAACGTTTGATTTTGTTTTGTATCCGTTTTTGATTGTGTATGAACAGACGTTGAAAGCGGAAGCGGACTGTAGGTAAAAGTATTTACTTTAGTCACCTTAAACGCCTTCTCCTACATTGCTGATTTCCGATATCGAATCCGGATCAACTTGATCCCCATCGCTTGTCAGGTAGGAAACTGAGCCGTCTTTTAAGGTCACGGCTTGTACAATTCCACTTAATGAATCAGTCACCGGATTTCCGTCGCTGTCCGTAGTTGTTTCGTTCCAGCTAATTTGTTTGCCAATCATCGATGCTTGTTCAGATAATGATTGATTCGATTGCGTTGCTACCAGCTTGTCAATCGCATCACTCATATTCTGTGTCTGTTCAAGTGTCGTGAATTCCGCCATCTGTGACACAAATTGCGACGTATCCATAGGTGACGTCGGATCTTGATTGGTTAACTGCGCAATCAAAAGCTTTAAAAAAGAATTTTTATCAAGAGCACTATTGACACTCGATGTTGACGATTGGGTACTCGTTGTTGCTGTTGTCCCGTTTACTGTCGTACCAGTACTCATTTCAAATCCCTCCTCCCATCATGTAATCAAGAAATAAATGATCATTCTGATCCGCTTCCATGTCTGTATGATTTCTTTGTTTATGCTGTTCCTGATTTTCCCCTTGAGAATCATCATGTTGCTGGGATGAGTCATGTTGCTGCCCTTGGTTTGAGGCATTCTCAGCGGAAGTTTGATAGAGCTGCCGATTTACATCAATTTGTGCCAAATTGATTCCTCGACCGGCACAATCATGCTTCAGCTGTCCCAGACCGCTCTCAAGCAGTTCTTTCGTTTTCTGCGTTTCAGCAGTTAATTGCGCTGTCAGGCCCTGCTCACCACGACTGACAGAAATAACCAGTTTACCAAGATGTTCAGGATACAAAGTGACTGTATAGGACTGCATGCCATTTTTTTCGAGCTTGAACGATGATTTTCCGAGCCATTCACTGAGATGATCCGCGACTTGATCATGAACAGATTTTTCGTTTTCCACACTTTTTCCTGACTGGAAAGCAGTCCACAGCTCTAACTTGCTCATTTGTCCTGAAGCAGCGCGATGGTGTTCTAATCGGCTTTGATTTCTTGAATGATCCGCTTGTCCTTGTTCATCATTTGCATTGACTTTTTTCAATGAGATTTGATTATTTTCATTGGAAGATTCTTTTTTTTGACTGTTCAATGACCCGTGTTGACTACCGTTCAAAATCTTTCCATCTTTCACATGATCTTTTAACTGACTGTTTTGTTGCTGTGAATGCTGTTTTGTTGCAATTAAAGCAGCTGTTTCAACATTCTGTTGATGGTTGCCTTGCATGCTGTGTTGCTGTTTATCTGTAACAAAGGAATGATTCACAATTTGTTGTTCAGCATTTGCATGGTTCTGATCACTTTTGCTTAACTGAGCATCACCGATAGAGTTTGTCTTTACCTGCTGTTGTTTTAGATCTGCAGACTCGGGTATTAATAATCCATTGCTCTTTATGCTTAAATGATGAGTCGGATCCGACGGATGAGTCGAACTCGTTACATGTACTCCTTGAAGGTCATCATTCTTGTGAATGGAGCCAAATTTTTTAGTCACATTTTCCTTAGCTAACCCATGCACAGCTGTTTTCTGCTCCAAACTTTTTTTCTTAGCAGGTACAGATTTCAATAATAAGTTATCTTTTTGCGTATTTTTTGCTGCTGAAGCTGTTTCAGATGATTGAGATTTATCTTTTTCAAGCTGCGCACGTGAAGAATCAGATTGAGCCGCCTTACCACTGATTTCAGCAATCCCGGCTTGCTGAAAAAGATGCATGATTGAAAGAAAGGAATGCTCCGCGTTTTTAGAATTTTTTTTCTTTCTTTTTACGGTAGACAATGCCTCTGATTTTTCATCTTTGATATCGATCACATTCGCATTCATAGTTTCACCTCCTTTCAAAGAGTTCTAATTTTTATGGTGTCGTACTTGTAGTCGCTGCTGCCGACGATGAAGAATCTGTACTGGTTGTGTTTGCTTTTAATAACGGTGTCAGTGCAGCGGCTTTTGTTACGTCCATATTTTCAAGTATCGCAGCCTTCGTTTTGTCATCAAGGAGATTAATATATTCAGCGGCTTGTTTGACCGACAGCTTATTAAAAATAGCCGCTGCTTTTGCCGGATCCATGGACTTGTACGTCTGAGCATACACTGCCTGACGCGCTAAGGACGCCTGACTTTTTGTTTGTTTATTTGTTGCATTTGCCTCGCTTTGCGCCTGTTTTAATTGATTTTTCAGCTCTGCAATTTGATCCGTCAATTTATTTTTGTCACTTTGCAATTTCTTAATGGTTGATCGCTGAGCAGTATTATCCGTTTTTAACTGTGCAGTTTGTGAAGCGTCCGCAGATGTCGTTTGCTGAACGGCATTGTTGTTATTACGAAAAATCAAATTTTTGGCTTCATCGACTGGATTAAGGCCGGATAATTTTAAGAATAAGGCCGCAAGCAGCAATAAAAAAATGATAGGAACTAGAATTGCTGAAACTACTTTTATTAATTTCAGTCCAAAACTCGTATGTTTCGTTTCTTCCATTCTTCAGTACCTCCTCACCGACTTACCGTACGTTGACTTGCAATTTCATCCATCTGTTTCATTTCTGCCTTTTGCATCAACCGCCGATAAATCATTTGCTGCTTTTCCTTCATCTTTTCATATTTTTTTACTTCCATTGCTTTCTCCTGTAATCTTGTTTGAAAGTCTTCTAATCTGACTTTTGCTCTTATGTATCGTTTATTTGTAACATCAATAAGGGAATCCATCGTGTTAACATCCGTTATTCCTATCTTCATCTGATCGATTGTAATCGCCTGACTCATTTGCTTCTGAAGATCCGTTTGTGCTTTTTCCTTAAGGTCCATTAACTCAATTAATTTTCGAGCTAGACGTTCGAAATCGTCAAACAGTCGTTTATATTGAGCTTCAAGATTTTGCTTTTCACTCTCTGCCAGCTTCATCACACGTTCAAAGCGATACTCAAATGCCATTGGTGCTCATCTCCTGCCCGAAATCATGAAACAATTGGTTGACTGAATCTTTGAGCGTCACACGAACCTTCTCTGATTGACGTAAATAGTCCAGCACCTTCTGATGAAAGTGAATGGCTTCATCAATCGCTGAAGAACTGCCCTGCTTATATGCTCCAATATTAATAAGGTCTTCTGATTCAGTATACTGAGAAAGCAGCGTTCGAAATTTTTGTGCTGCCTGCAAATGTTCTTGTGAACAGATCTCGTTCATGACACGGCTGACACTTTTTAATAGATTGACAGCCGGATATTGCCCCTTTTGTGCGAGCGCACGATCGAGTACAATATGCCCGTCCAAAATACCGCGTGCTGTATCAGAGATAGGTTCATCAAGATCGTCCCCATCAACTAAGACCGTATAGAATGCAGTAATTGTTCCATTTGCATTGGTACCTGCCCGTTCTAATAATTTTGGAAGCAAAGCAAACACCGATGGCGGATATCCTTTTGTCGTAGGCGGTTCACCGATTGCAAGACCGATTTCACGCTGGCTCATGGCAACACGAGTCAGGGAATCCATCATGAGCAGAACGTCTTTCCCTTTTGCACGAAAATATTCGGCAATTGCCGTTGCGACAAAGGCACCTTTGATTCTCATTAATGCAGGTTGATCACTGGTCGCAACAATGACAATGGAATGCTTCATACCCTCCGGTCCAAGATCCTTTTCAAGAAATTCTCGCACCTCTCTTCCCCGTTCACCAATCAAAGCAATAACATTCAAGTCAGCTGATGTGTTTCTGGCAATCATCCCCATCAACGTGCTTTTCCCAACACCGCTCCCGGCGAAAATGCCAACGCGCTGCCCTTTCCCAACCGTAAGCAAACCATTGATTGATCGAATACCCAATTCGATCGGTGTCGTAATACGTGGCCGCGTCATTGGGTCAGGCGGTTCTTGATTCGTCGGTACACTATCAACCGGTTTTGAGAATGTCATGCCAGAGACCGGTCGTCCCAAGCTGTCGCAAACCTGTCCGAGGAGTTCTTCATTCACTTTTACTTCAAGAGGTTTGTCCGTTGCTTCTACCAAACAGCCAGGTGCGATCTGAGCGACCGATGTATACGGCATCAATAAAATGTTTTCATCTTTGAATCCAACAACCTCTGCCATTATTTTTCTTCGACCTGACTGGATATGTATTAAACAAACATCACCAACTGATGCTGAGGGCCCTTTGGATTCAATCAGCAGCCCAACAACCCGATTGATTTTCCCATATCGCCGATAGCTGTCAATGGTTGCGAGCTCGTCAATCAGATGGTCTACATTCATCAGCCTTTCTCCTCCATCAATTCAGCAAGTTTTTCTTTAATAACCTGAAGCTGACTATCAACACTGGCATCAATTTTTCCGAAAGAGGTTTCAATCGTGCATGCATCATCTGAAAAGTCGCTGTCAGCATAGACGTACACTTTTGCATCTTGCACGATCTTATCGAATTCCCATCTATTTTGATTGAGATGATCAAAATGTTTCGGGGAAACGGTTATTTTTATTGTTTCTTGCTCTCGGACTTCTCGAACCGCTTTAGCAACTAGAGCAAACCATTTGTCTTCATCAAGAGCCACTGAAGTACCGATTATTTTTTCAGCAACAGCAATTGACAATTTCAAAATTTCAGGTTGAGCTTCTTTTATGGATTCATTAAAAAAATTTTTTGCTTGATCAACAAATTGGTTGCCCTGATCCACAAGTGAAGCGAATTGTTCTTTTGCCGCTTTTGTTCCATTGCTGAACCCGACTGCGTAGCCTTCTTTCAGTTTCTGCTCATACGCTTCTGCTTGGCTGCGCTTTGCTGATTCTTCATCCTGAGCAATCTGCTGTCTAATTTTATCTGCCTTTGATTCTGCCTCTTTAATCAAACGATTGGCTTCTCGCTTTGTCTCATCAATCTTTTCACTCAGTGTTTTTTCAATTGCGTCTTGATCCATTTCGGCATTTAATGAATCTAAGTGAGGATCGATGACAGCAGAAATATGAACGACTTTTGCTTTTCCCTCAGAGCGAGCCTGTTTGATCAAATTAGACAATCACGTCATCCCCCTTGCCACGAGCGATCACAATCTCTCCAGCATCTTCAAGCTTACGAATTGTGTTGACAATTTTGGTTTGCGCTTCTTCAACATCATGCAGTCTAACTGGGCCCATATATTCCATTTCTTCTTTGAAGCTGGCAGCCATTCGTTCAGACATATTTTTAAACAGCAAATCTTTAACTTCGTCGCTGGCTGTTCGCATCGCAAGAATCAAATCCTCATTCTCACTTTCGCGAATGACACGCTGAATGGCACGATCATCTAACACAACAATATCTTCAAAGACGAACATACGCTTTTTAATTTCTTCTGCCAGATCCGGATCATGAGTCTCCAATTTTTCCAATATATTGCGTTCAGTTGTCCGATCAACTCCGTTTAAAACACTGACAATCGAGGAAATTCCTCCTGTCTGAGTATAATCTTCATTTACTGACGAGTTAGAGATCTTCTTCTCGAGAATCCGCTCAACTTGTGTAATCGTCTCCGGCGATGTACGATCCATTTGCGCAATTCTCCGAGCAACATTTGCTTGCTGTTCAACAGATAAGGCAGATAAAACTGCGCCTGCCTGGTCAGGATCTAAATAAGAAAGAACAAGCGCAATAGTTTGCGGATGTTCGTTTTGGATAAAATTTAATATTTGCTGCGGATCACTTTTACGCATAAAGTCAAAGGGTTTGACTTGCAGTGTCGAGGTCAGTCTTTGAATGACCTTGTTTGCCTCATCAGAACCAAGTGCCTTCTCTAAAATTTGTTTTGCGTAACCGATGCCGCCTTGAGATATGTATTCTTGTGCAAGAGCGGTCTGGAAAAATTCGTCGATCACTTGTGCTTTGGTGTCTGCATCTATTTTTCGTGCATTAGAAATTTCTAATGTCATATCTTCAATTTCTTGTTCCGTGAACTGCTTAAAAATAGTGGCAGAGACATCCGTTCCCAGCGCAATCATCAGAATAGCCGCTTTTTGTTTTCCGGTTAATTTTGTTTTTCGTTCAGGCATAACGGCCAACTCTCCTTTATTTGTCCTCAGCCATCCAGCTTCTAAGCAGTTTGACAAATTGATCTGGTTTCTGTCTTGCCATCTTTTCAAGCTCGTTGTACTTCTTCTTTTCCGGATTTTCCTTGTTCAACATAGCTTCATAATCTTCCTGTTGAGGTATATCCTGTACAACAGTCTGATCAACAGCTACATCCTCAGTCATTCTTCTCCGGCGCAATACGAGCCAAAGGATAAGACCGACAACTAACGCTAGAACAATTCCTCCGATGACATAGAACCAATTTAATCCACTGTTTTGTGTTTGTGTTGCAGCTTTTCCATTAAACCGGCCAACAGTGACCGATGTCTTTTGAGTGATTTGATTATTAGATAGTTCCTGACCCTGCGAATCTGAGACAGACGTTTTTATAATCGAATTAAGGATGGAGCGGACATCATTAATCCTCTGAGCTGACAAAGAATTATTGTTGCCGGCTGTCGGAGGCTCGATCATAACCTGAATACCGAGATCCGTAACCTTATAAGGACTATTGACCACGTCACGATGTATTTTATTAAATACATTATTTACTCGATCTTCGACTTTCTGATAGCTTCCATTCCCGCTCTCACCATTTTGATACGTCGGCACATCATTCGTACCTGTTCCTGCTTGCCCTTCAGCGCCTTGACCGGTATAGGTCTCCGTAATGTGTTCCGTACTGGTCTGAAGGCCTTCCATTGTCTGTTGGTTTACAGGCTCAACAAGATCCTGTTTTTCCTTCGACTGGGTAAAATCAACGTTGGCAGTAACATTTACCATCACTTTGCCTTCGCCCATCATCATCGTCAACATCTGTGTCACTCGTCGCTGTACATTGCTTTCAACATCGCGAATGATTGACTGCTGTTGATCGTAGGTGGATGTAACCGATCCGCTGGATGTATTATTTTTTAGATCATAATAGTTAAAATATTGATCCATTATGACGATATTATCAGTAGGCAGGTTAGGAACACTCTTCGAAACCAGATGGTACAACCCATTTACCTGATCCGAACTTAGCTGACTCCCTGTTGCAAGGTTCAATACTATTGATGCTGATGCCTTGCTCTCATTGTTCTGGTCACTTACCCAAACATCATTCTGCGGCAGCGTAATCATTACCTTTGCGGATTTAACACCTTTTGTATTCGAAATTAAATTAGCTAATTCCGTTTGCATCGCAGCGCGCTGAACAACGTCAAATTGCTTATCTGTCATTCCAAAGCCCGCATTCTGACTAAAGAACGAGTAGTCGATCTGTCCCGTTTTAGGAAGACCTTCTGAAGCGAGATCAACCTTGAGCTGATCGACCTGATCCTTCGGAACACTGATCGTCGTTCCACCGTCCGAAAGCTTGTAAGGAATCTTCTTACTATCAAGAGTATCCGTAATTTGACCTGCTTCGCTCTCTGAAAGATCGCTGTACAATGGTGTGTAATGTTTTATATTAGTCAAAAGCAACAGTACAATAATCGCAAATATGATTGCTGAAGTGCCGCCAATGATCCAAATCTTGTTTTTTCTCGGCAATTCGATCCAAAAATTTCTTAATCGATGAATCCATGCCGACAATCGTTCTTTCATGTCTTCTTCCTCCGTTCATCTTCGCGCCGGATGCTTGAATACCAGTATCAATCAAACCTGCATTCTCATGATTTCTTGGTATGCTTCGATCACTCGATCGCGAACCTGTACGGTTGTCTTAAGCATGACATCAGCCTTCTGCATGGCAATCATTACATTATGTAAATCAACATCGGTACTTCCATTCGCCAAATCGGTAACCATTTGATTGGCAGACTGCTGCGACGCGTTCACTGAGCCGAGCGCATTTTCAAGCGCTCCTGCAAATCCTTGCTGGGCTTGAGCAGCTGTCTGCTTCCCGGACGATGCTGCAGTATCCGCTGTTGAATTGATACTGATAGGTGTAATGTTCACTGTCTAAAACCTACCTTCCTATATCTAACGCATGCGTAAGCATGTTTTTATTCGCATTCATCACTGTAACTCCGGCTTCATAAGAACGATTAGCATCCATTAAGTCGACCATTTCTTTAAGTGGATCAACATTGGGTTCTTGTACATAGCCGTTTTGATCAGCATCAGGATTTTCCGGATCATATTTAACTGGGTAAGCAGTAGGATCTTCGCTGACCGACGAAACTTCAACACCACCCGCCGAACTTCCAAGAGAAGATTGCAGCATAGAGTTGAAGGTATTGGATCCTATCGTTTTTAAGTTCACTACTTTCCTCGTATAAGGCTGCCACTTTCCATCGACATAGCGTCCACGTGTTGTATCCTGATTAGCAATATTTGCAGAAACAACATCCATACGAAACCGCTGTGCTGTAAGACCTGAGGCAGAAATATCAAGGCCGCTGAACATTCCCATATTTTCAAGAGCCTCCTAATACAATATTAAATTTTTTAAATTGGTCGCTGGCAGCTTGGCTAAGCGTCTGATAAAGCAATTGATTTTGAGCCAATTCAGACATCTCATGATCAAGATCAACATTATTACCATTATTTTGAACTGATCCATAATTGTCAGTCACCGTTCTGTATCCTGAGTCTTCGGAGGATGAGAAATCGATCTGCGACTCATCGGTGCGATTTGCTTTTAGCTTAGTCTGCAATACATCGTTAAAAGTAACTTTTTGTGCTTTGTAATTAGGCGTATCAACATTAGCGATATTTTGTGCAATTGCATTCTGCTCCGCCATTGATCCGTTCAATGCCCGTTCAATTGCGTTTAGTGGAGTGACTGAAAACATCGTTCAATATCCTCCTTATTTCAATATAGCCTAGATCAGTTAGAGTACCTATGTCTATTTTATCAACTTTTTGACCATTGTCTACGTGAATGTATACGATTCGACTTTATTCAACCTTTATTTCAGGATCGATAATAGTCATATAGTCTTATATATTTCACTATTATATTTCATGTTTATTAATAAACACTTAATGTAAGCGTAATTATTATTCTTTTGCAATCAAAAAACAGGCCATGAGCACTATATTGTATTCATGACGACTACATGTGAAAAAAATGTCACAAAAAAGGACTTATGGTCACAAAGTCCAGTGACCATAAGTCCCATTGTTTTACCTAATAATTCATTTCAAATCTTGAAAACTTATTCTCCCTTGATGCGATTTAACTCATAAAGAAATTTATCGTTAAGTACTTTAATGTAAGTACCTTTCATTCCGAGAGAACGTGATTCAATAACTCCTGCACTTTCCAATTTTCTCAGCGCATTGACAATAACCGAACGTGTGATACCGACGCGATCAGCAATTTTGCTGGCAACCAGCAATCCTTCTTTGCCGTCCAATTCTTCAAAAATATGTTCAATAGCTTCAAGTTCACTATAAGACAACGAGCCAATTGCCATTTGAACAATAGCTTTTTCACGAGCTTCTTCTTCTACTTCATCTGTTTTTTCTCTCAAAATTTCCATACCGACAACCGTTGCCCCGTATTCTGCAAGTATCAGATCTTCATCTGTGAACGTTTCGTTAAGTCGAGAAAGGATCAAGGTGCCGAGTCTTTCTCCTCCACCCACAATCGGCACAACCGTTGTCAATCCACTTTCAAACAGATCTTTGTTTTCATCAGGGAACACACTAAATTCACTGTTGACATCCAAGTTCGGGGATGTTTGTGCTACCATAAAAAGATTTTGTGTATATGTGTCTGGAAGCTGCCTGCTTTCAAACATCTTTTGCATGCGTTCATTCTCAAATTCAAGTTTCAATGAAAGTCCAAGTATTTTACCACGACGACTTACCACAAATGTATTTGTTTGAATGACGTCACGTAGTGTTTGTGCCATTTCATTAAAATCGACCTGTGTTTTTGTTCCTTGAAGCAGTTGATTAATTTTTCTTGTTTTTTCTAATAGAGTCATCATTATTCCTCCTAGGTAACGTAGATTCTGGTTTATTAATAAACTGGTTGAGATTATGGCTTGTACAATGATCAGAGATTCTATTGTTCACAATTTCGGCAAGACATAGTATAAAAAAGCAGTCGATTGCTTCGAACGGGCACCATAAAACAATTTTCCCAAAATTGTATGTAACCTTCTCGTACCAATGTTATCTAATATTGCATGGACACTTAAAAAGTCGTGTCAGTCATTTGCAGTTTCGTCAGAATATTAAATCTTTATACACATTCATAAAATAAAGCCGCAATACGATTGACCAGCATCGTATTGAGCCTTCTCAATGTTTATTGGTAAAACAATAATGATGTGCTTAACTATTTGTAAATCAAACATCAGAACGATTGTTTTCATTCATTGTTTCATGAATGCTGACAATTCCTGCCTATTCATGTTAGCACAAGGCTTTTGAATTAGCAATAATATTTACAATTTTATAATAACATTCCGGATTGATTCCAAAGCTCTTGACGCATAATGTTCCGCTCGTTGCTTTTTGTCTTTAACTCGTTCAGCAAGTGGCGGTAGAAGACCAAAATTGGCGTTCATCGGTTGAAAATTTTTTGCGTTTGTACTTGTAATATAATGAGCCATACTACCGATTACTGTTTCATCTGGGAATATTATCGGTTCCTTTCCTAAATAAAGCTTAGCTGCATTTATTCCGGCGATCAACCCCGATGCAGCAGACTCAACATACCCCTCAACACCGGTCATCTGCCCAGCAAAAAACAGATCATGTCTCGCTTTTGTTTGATAAGTAGGCTCAAGCAGCAATGGTGAATTCAAAAAGGTATTGCGATGCATCACTCCATAACGAATGATCTCCGCATGTTCCAATCCAGGAATCATTTGGAATACTCTTTTCTGCTCTCCCCATTTTAAATGGGTTTGGAAGCCTACAATATTGAAAAGCGAACCCGCTGTATTGTCTTGGCGAAGCTGCACCACAGCATACGGTCTTTTTCCGGTGCGCGGATCTTCAAGTCCAACCGGTTTTAATGGCCCGAACAATAGTGTCTTTGCACCTTGGCGCGCCATTATTTCAATCGGCATACAGCCGCTAAAATATTTTTCTTTTTCAAATTCCTTCAGTGGAGCAGTCTCTGCCGTCGTCAATGCATGAAAAAAGGCATCAAATTCATCCTTCTCCATCGGACAATTCAAGTAAGCGGCATCGCCTTTGTCATATCGAGACTTCAAATATACTTTTTCACGGTCAATCGTTTCTTCCGAAATGATTGGAGCAGCTGCATCATAGAAATAAAAATACTCTTCACCCGTTAACTGTTTAAGGCTTGCTGACAATTTATCGGATGTCAGCGGGCCGGTTGCAATAATCGTGAGTCCCTCAGGAATTGTCGCGGCCTCTTCTCCCACAACAGTAACATTTGGCATTTCTTTAAGCGTCTTTGTTATAATTTCTGAAAAATCATGTCGATCAACTGCAAGCGCACCTCCTGCAGGAACGGATGCAGTATCCGCAGCTTTCATGACTAATGAATCCAGATGACGCATCTCTTCCTTCAAAATTCCAACGGCATTAGTCAAGCTGTTGGAACGAAGCGAGTTGGTGCACACCAGTTCTGCAAATTGGTCTGTATGATGCGCAGCCGTTTGTTTTTTTGGGCGCATCTCATACAAATTTACTTCTATCCCGCGTTTAGCAATTTGCCAGGCTGCCTCGCTACCAGCAAGTCCTGCCCCAATGACATTTATCGCCTGTCTCGCCATTACTTTTCCTCATTTCTTTCATTCAATAACGTTTTATTGTGTCACTTCTTTATAATCGCATTTCGGACATTCAACTGTTTTGCCGTTCTTTGATTTCTTCTCTACAAGATAAGAATTGCACTTCGGACATTGACGTTGAATAGGCTTATCCCAAGATACAAAGTCACACTCAGGATACCGATCACAGCCATAGAAGACACGACGTTTCTTGCTGCGCCGCTCAACGACCTCTCCTTTACCGCATTTTGGACATGGTACGCCAGTCTTTTTTAAGATTGGCTTTGTGTTGCGGCATTCAGGAAAATTGGAGCAAGCCAGAAATTTGCCGAATCTTCCCATCTTATACACCATTTCATGACCGCATTTTTCACATTTTATACCTGCTGGTTCATCCTTAATTGATACAGATTCCATTTCCTTTTCCGCTTTAGACAGTCGCTTCGAAAAATCCTGATAGAAATGATCGATTAAAGTGATCCAATTTCTCTTTCCTTCTTCAACTTCATCCAAATCAGTTTCCATTTGTGCAGTAAAGTCAATATTAATTATTTCCGGAAAGAATTCAACAATCAGTTTCAGAACCACTTCACCGAGTTCGGTTGGTATGAAACGTTTCGCATCCATGGTGACATAGTTGCGTCGTTGAATTGTATCAATTGTCGGCGCATAGGTTGAAGGACGCCCGATGCCGATTTCCTCCATCGATTTCACAAGTGTTGCTTCAGTGTACCGTGGCGGCGGCTGCGTAAAGTGCTGCTTCGGATCCGTTTGATCTTGAATTGCGGTCATTCCATTCTCAAGATCGGGCAGATAATTTTCTTTCGACCCCGCATCTGCCTTCTTTTGATCGTCGCTTCCTTCAATATAAACTTTCATAAAACCTTGAAACTTAATTTTTGAACCAGATGCGCGAAATACAACTGAATTCTGCTCCAGATCTGCACGCACCGTGTCGAGTACTGCCGGAGCCATTTGGCTCGCGACAAATCGTTCCCAAATAAGTTTATAGAGTTTATATTGATCACGGCTCAAATAGTCTTTAATTTCTTTAGGTTGCCGCAATACAGATGTCGGTCGAACACCTTCATGGGCATCTTGTGTTGTTTCTGATTTTTTTGCCTTTTGCGGATGGTTATTGTAATAATTTTCGCCATAATTTTCAACAATAAAGTCCTTAGCTTCTGCTCGGGCAACATCCGAAATTCGTGTTGAGTCCGTTCTCATATAAGTAATTAATCCAGTACTTCCGTGCTTACCCAGTGCTATTCCTTCATAAAGCTGCTGCGCAATCATCATTGTTTTTCTTGCCCTGAAATTCAGTTTTCGTGCAGCTTCCTGTTGCAGTGAGGACGTAATAAACGGAACGACAGGATATCTCAGACGCTCTTTCTTTTGTACATTTTTTACGTCAAAACGATCACTGCTGAGTTTTTCAAGTACTGCCTTAACATCTGCCTCATTCTTAAGCGCTTGCTTTTTTCCGCCAACTCCATAAAATGCAGCTTCAAAGCTTGCATCATCAACGTGAAATTTACTGCTGATTGTCCAATATTCCTCAGGAGTGAACGCTTTTATTTCTTTTTCACGTTCAATAATCATCCGAAGTGCAACTGACTGAACCCTGCCGGCACTTAATCCCTTTTTAACTTTTTTCCATAAGAGCGGACTAATGTTGTAACCGACAAGCCGATCAAGAACACGTCTTGCTTGTTGTGCATCGACTAAATCCATATTGATTTTTCTTGGCGTCTTGAACGCTTCTTTTATCGCTGGTTTCGTAATTTCATTAAATACGACTCGACAAGCCGAGTGATCATCGATATCAAGGCTATGGGCCAAATGCCAGGCAATTGCCTCCCCTTCACGATCGGGGTCAGCTGCGAGATATACTTTTTTTGCCTTTTTGGCCGCGCTCTTTAATTCTTTCAAAACGGGACCTTTTCCTCGAATTGTAATATAACGAGGTTTAAATTCATCTTCAACATCAATACCCATCTGACTTTTAGGCAGATCACGAACATGCCCCATTGATGCTTTAACTTCAAATTTAGGACCAAGATAACGTTTTATTGTTTTTGCTTTAGCGGGAGATTCCACAATGACCAAATAATCATTCATGTTGTTTTCTCCCCCTTTCTGTGAATATTCAAATCTTCACTAATCTTAATGATTGATTAGAGCTTTGTCAAACTTAATCAATATAATTTCCGAAAAATGATTTGCTTTTTTGGGGTGTTTCCTCTCATAAAAACGAATTATTTTTTTGTCTGTGTATAAAATTCGCATTCATTAATGCGTTTTTCTAGATGTGAATGCCGTGCTTGTATCCACATCAAGTCATAAGTACGTTCATTATTGAACCAAATTTAATTCCTGAACAATGTCCTGCCAATCACACACCAGTTTCGCGCCTTGTTGTATGAGACGATTTGTCCCGCTGCTTGTACCCTTTAAAATTGAGCCGGGGATTGCGAACACCTCGCGTCCTTGTTCTAACGCCTGATCCGCAGTGATCAATGATCCGCTTCTTTCCTTCGCTTCAACAACCAGCGTTCCCAAGGTCATACCGCTGATGATTCGATTTCGTTCTGGAAAACGCCATCGTTCAGGCAGAGCTGAAGGCGGATATTCACTTATAACCAGCTGTGCTTGGCACAATTGCTGATACAGCCCATGATGTTGATGGGGATAGGGGCACTGCAATCCGGATCCTAGGACGGCAATCGTTCGTCCGCCCAATGCAAGCCGGTGGGCCATGCCGTCGATACCCATTGCCATGCCGCTGACGATCGTCCAACCATGCTGATTCAAAGGTTCAATAATTTGTTTCGTAATCCTACCAGCTTCACTGCTCGGATGTCTCGTGCCCACAACGCTTAACAATTTCTTTTCATTCAAAAGTGAGAGGTTGCCCTTTCCGTAGATTAAGTAAGGAAGATCGTACACATTTTTTAGTAAACGGGGATAATGCGGATGATAAAAAGGGATCGGCGTGATCTGTTCATCTTGATATAACTCTACTAGGTTCCTTGGGTTTATCGCATGGCGATCCTCAATAAAAAGCCTTGCCTTAGCTGAGGAGAGCCGAAACAATGATTGCAGCTCGTTCAGAGAATAAGCGTGTATCCTATTCAGATCCGGATCTATCCGAATCATTTGCCATACCGTTCTTCTTCCAATGCCTCGGCAATGATTGAGCAGTACTAATTTAAGTGTGAGAGGATCCATCGGCGCACCTTCTTCAGCATATTTAATTGAGTAGTTAGGATAGGATAAGCATCTTAGGTAATGGAATAAAAGATAAAAGAAGGGAGGTTACATTTCTAGCCATCATGTTCGTTTAAAGCGAATGAGGTATGAGTGTTTCACAAATAAATGATAATAATGGTTAGGTTTCAAAAACAGTAAAAAATAATTTCATTAAAACTGAGCCATCTAAAAAGATATTGCAATAAAGCTGAGCTTTCTTATGAGTTTTTTTTACCTGCCTGCTCATCAATAGTATAGATAAATGCAAAAATTTCTGCAACAGTTTGATAGAGTTCCTGAGGAATCATTTGGTTTAGGTCAAGTTTACCCAGCATTGAGACCAGTGCCGGATCTTCTTGAATGGGTATATCATGCAGCTTTGCCTGGTCAATAATACGCTGTGCAATTTCCCCTTCGCCTTTTGCTGAAACACGAGGGGCTTGATCAGAACCACTGACATATGTTAAAGCAACTGCTTTTTTTCTTTGCTCAGAAGTCATGATTACACTTTCACATCCATCCTGTAATTTGTTTGGGTAAGCGGGTCCGTGACTTTTTTCATTAGATGAGGATCAATCTTCTCCGTTTGCGTAAGCGAGAGCAACTGATAGCCCGCTTTCGATAGCTGATCCCTCAATGCAGGCTCTCCGGAAGCAAGCAGAGAACGCAGATCGGCCTCACCGTTCTGCACATTTAAGGTCACAGAACGATTTTGCACATGGATGGTCACTAACGTCTCCTTTAAATGAGTCAAATCAAGCCAAAGGACAATTGTACAGGAATCCGGATCGATCGCCCCTTTTCTATCTCGCTTTCCTTCCCAGTATACAGAAACATTGGTGAAATCTCTTTTATATGGAATGGGGATCTGCAGTGAAAATTGAGCAACAAATGGGTCAGCAGACACCATCTGCAACTGTTCACCTGTAATTTTCTGAACAATTTCTTGTGCTGCCTTTCTCAATGCATAAGGAGCATCCTGATCCTGAATAACGGCAAGCAAGTGCCCTTTTAACGTTTCCGGTTGTTGTCTTTCTGCACTTGAATCTTTTGTCATCCATTCACTGATTTGGAATTCATAATCAAATCCTAATTGTTTTAAAACATCAAACAGAAGATTTTTATTGTCCGACGACCCGACTAATTGATCAGTCAAATTCGGAATCTGTTCGAGCGCAAAACTACGGAATGCACTAATAAACGTCTTAATGGGTTGGTTTATTTTCAATTCCTTCATTAAATGAGTCATATCATTTAGCGCCATCGGACTTGCCATAAATTCTTTAACTGCTTTTTGAGCAGCATTAGAATGAAGAGATGTCTGATCAGCCAAAAATGATGTGAGCAGTTTATCTCCTTTGTTATCTCCAATCTCATGATAAAGTTGAGCAAAACGATTTCCGTCTTTCAGTATTGAAAAACTACTTAGTGCATTTTTCAATTGGTCTACGGAAGCAGTTTGAACACCTGAACGCTGAATCTCTTTGGACATTGCATCAAGTTTTGAACTGATCGATTCGGAATCTTGCAACCCTTTTGCAATGTTAAATAATGATTCATCCAACGGAATCTGTCGGTTCATCATCCATCGAATCGTTTGCATATCTCCAGTAAAATTGCCGCTCATTTTTAACAATGCTTTTGCTTGAAGGACTGACTCACGCGTGAGCGGATCACCACGATCAAGAAAAGTTTGAACAATTTGTCTTGTTAATGAGTCTTCTTTTAATTGAAGCGTATTAAAGACATCGTCGATCATATTGGATGAACGATTTGCCTGTTGTCGTTCAATAAGTTTTGCAATAAGCGGACTCGTACCTTGCTTAATCTGAAATAAATAATCTTGACCAACTTTCAATGGTGGATCAGCAGAAGCAACTTTAGCAACGACTTGCTTTGCACCAAGGCGAACAAGAGCAGTACGATCCGGGAGCAAATCCAGGACCTTGCCCCGCAAAATCTGTTCTGGTGCATAAGTACCGATCATTTGACTCTGATTGATCGCATAAGGTTGGAAGTTCACAGGATCACCTTCTCATGCATCTTCTAAGGGTTTTAGTGGCGCAAATGTCATGCGATGTTCCGGGCAGGTACCCAAGCGCTCGATTGCCCGCAAATGTGCCTGAGTTCCATAACCTTTGTGTTTGGCAAAATCATAGCCTGGGTACTCCCGATCTAAATCACACATCAGCCGATCACGAGTCACTTTTGCCAGAATAGACGCAGCGGCAATTGAATTGCTGCGCGCGTCTCCTTTAATAAGGGAGGTTTGAGGCATATCAAGTGGTAGTTCCATTGCGTCAATCAACAGATGATCTGGAACCATCTCCATTTTTTCGACCGCAAGAACCATTGCTTTTTTAGCAGCTTGATAGATATTGATCTGATCAATTTCATGGGCCGAAACGATACCCACACCAAATGCAGCCGCTGACTCGCATATGCGGTTGTAAAGGTAATCGCGTTTTCCGGCCGATAATTGCTTGGAATCATTGATTCCGGGAATAATCGCATTCGACTTCAATACAACACATGCTGCAACAACAGGTCCTGCCAGTGGGCCTCTTCCTGCCTCATCAATGCCTGCGATACATTGCGCACCCTCGCTTTTGAGTTCATCTTCGAAGCGATTCATTTGATGATATTTAACGACAAGTTCTTGAAAATGGGCTTTCCGCTCTTCCCATTTACGAAGCAAGGATCGAACACCGATTCGCGTATCCGATTTAAGCTGCTGCATTTCTTGCTCAGACAGCTCAGTTGTTTCAGATAATCGCTCTTTAATTTCTGCAATTGTGGTTCGTTTCATCATCTATTTCCCCTGTTATTATCTATATCGGCAGAGTCCAATTTATTTTTACTTTCGCATTAAATTCAAATCATTGCGGCCATTCAAGAGTAAGCGGACCTAGTTTCTGACTACGATAATCACGAATAATGATTTCCGACACGCGATCATAATCAATGAATCCGCCGCTCATCAAGCAACCCCTCTTCTTGCCAATTTCATCAAAAAGACTGATCAGCATTTGTTGATCCTCTTCTGTTCCTTTTAACTCAGGGAGTTCCTCTATTTGATAGCGCTTAGTCAGCGAATTTCGGTAGTGCTGCAGCATGGTTTTTAATAGAAACAACGCGATTTCTTGAAAATCAAGCAATTCTTCTTTAATCGCTCCCGTTGCGGCAAGGCAAAGGCCGACACGCGGATCATCAAATTTCGGCCAAAGTATGCCTGGCGTATCCAACAATTCCATCGTTGTTCCGACTTTGATCCATTGTTGCGCTTTAGTTACTCCCGGACGATCACCGATTTTTGCAATTTTTTTTCCGGCCAAACGATTAATTAGCGTTGATTTGCCGACATTAGGAATACCTAAGATTAATGCGCGATCAGCATGAGGTCGAAAACCCTTACTCTCCAATTTTTTTCGTCGATCTGCAGTTAATTGATGAACAGCATCAGGTAATGTTGAGACCCCTTGTCCAGTTTGGCTGTTAACAAGATGGACTTTTACACCCTCGTTCTCAAATGTGTCTTTCCACTCTGCTGTTGCCTGACGATCTGCCATATCTATTTTATTCATGACAAGAAGCCTCGGCTTGCCGGATGATATTTCTTCAACAAGCGGGTTTCTTGACGATGCGGGAATTCTGCTGTCCACAAGCTCAATTACAACATCAATTTGCTTAATTTTCTCGATCATTTGGCGCTTTGCTTTCGCCATATGTCCCGGATACCATTGGATGGTCATAATTCCTGTCCCCTTCTTTTTCAATCTAAGAGTTGATTCACTTTATCTTGTTCGAACGTATTCAAAAAAACTTAGTCTTCTTTGTACTAGGGACCGCTAATCTCTTATTCTTTCTTTTTGTATTAGAAAACTTGGCTTCGCCAAGCCTCCGGAAAAGGCGAAGACTTAGTTGCGACGGCCATGGATGGCCTAGTGTCCGGTGAGCCGCAGGACGCGGCGTTTTGCCGGACCGCTTATACTATACTCCGCTGAATTTTAAACTTTCTTATAGTATAAAAAATCGGAGAGGCTTGGTCATCCCAAGCCCCTCCTCTTCATTGCTGTGTACATTCAATTTCCAATTATGATTATCTGCTCTTAATACGTGCTTTCTTACCACGCAGAGCACGCAGATAATAAAGTTTCGCGCGACGAACTTTACCGTAACGTACCACTTCGATCTTGTCGATCTTCGGCGAGTTAACCGGGAATGCACGTTCAACACCGACACCATAAGAAATCTTTCGTACCGTAAAGGTTGCACTGATACCGCTGCCGTGACGTTTAATCACAACACCTTCAAACACCTGAATACGTTCGTGTGTACCTTCAGTAATCTTCACGTGCACTTTCAACGTATCACCAGGTCTGAATTCCGGAATATCCGTTCGCAACTGTTCTTTAGTAATTTCATCAAGAATGTTAGACATAACAAAATGGCCTCCTTCCGTACAAATGCTCTTACCTTCCCGAAGAAAGCAGCGGAACATCGTATTCACTGGCATTTGCCACAACGACTATCATATCACAATCGAAAGTGTTCATGCAAGCATTTAAATAAGTGAAGAATTGCTTAATAGGGTTAACTTTCTTGCTCAAATTGTTTGATCCATCTTTTTTCCTGCTCGGTCAATTTATAACCGTTTAACAAATCAGGCCTACGTTCATAGGTACGCCTGAGTGATTCCTTCAGGCGCCATTCAGCGATTTTCTCGTGGTTTCCCGAAAGCAATACTTCCGGTACTTTCATGCCACGAAAATCCGCTGGCCGCGTGTAATGCGGATGCTCCAGCAATCCTGTGGAAAAAGAATCGGTCACTGCCGATGTATCATTGCCGAGCACACCAGGAAGCAGTCGCACGATGCTGTCGATCATTGCCATCGCTGCCAATTCTCCGCCTGTCATGACAAAGTCGCCAATGGAATATTCGTCCGTAACAAGGAACTCAGGAACACGTTCGTCAAATCCTTCATAATGCCCACAAATAAAAATGAGTTCTTTTTCTTTGGAGAGCATTTCCGCATCATGCTGCTTAAAGGGCTTTCCTTGCGGTGAAGTCAAAATAACACGCGGTTTGGTATGTTCTTCATGACGCACCGCATCAACCGCATCAAAAAGGGGCTGAGGCATCAGAACCATTCCGGCTCCGCCTCCAAATGGATAATCATCAACTTTATTATGTTTGTTGGTCGTAAAATCCCTAAAATTCGTAATTTTAAAGGAAACAACGTCTTTCTCGGCTGCCTTCCCCAAAATAGAACTGTTTAGAACGCCATCAAACATTTCAGGAAAAAGGGAAAGAATATTAATCTTCATCGTCCACCAACCCCGGAATCAAGTGAACGATCACTTTTTTTTGCGCAACATCGACATTTTTCACTACATCGTTAATATACGGGATTAAGATATCCTTTACTCCCGTATCAACGACCCAAACATCATTCGCACCGGGAGACAGGATTTCCTTCACTTCACCCAGTTCGCGTCCAGTATCTGTGATTACCTTTAATCCGATGATTTCATGATAATAAAAGTCGCCTTGTTCCAGTTCCGACAGCTGTTCTTTTGGAATAAATAGCGAACAGCCCTTATATTTTTCTATATCATTAATCGAAGGATAATTCTCAAAACTCAAGCAGTCAAATTGCTTGTGACGGCGATACGTTTTTACTTTCAGCAGGTCGTGCGTGCCTGTCTCTGGGTTTCGCACGTACAAGGTTGCGCCAATCGCATAGCGTTCTTCCGGAAAATCGGTAATGCTGACAACACGTACTTCACCCTTGATTCCTTGGGTATTGACTATCTTTCCAACATAAAACCATTGCTCAGTCATTATGCAGCCTCCTTACCATTTGGCAATCTGTAAAAAATCTCTATGTACGGTGAAAAAGAGAAGGGCTGATCTCTCCCCCTTCTCTTTTTCTTTATTATTCACGAATTAAGAATCGTGTCGGCACACCGCCAGCGCTTCCGACAGCGGACACAATCGTCCGTACAGCTTCAGCAACCTGACCATGTCTGCCAATCACTTTTCCCATATCCTTTTTATCTACGACAAGTATATAAGTCACATGATCAGATTCTTCTTGTTTCTCAATCATAACATGCGTATGATCGTCAACGAGCGGAAATACAATGGCTTTGATTAACTCTTCCATTTATCTGCCGCCCCTCGTCATTATTTTTGCAGTTTAGCAAGATGGAACTTCTCCATAATGCCTTCCTTGGAGAACAGGTTGCGTACGGTATCTGAAGGTTGAGCACCCTTTTGCAGCCAATCAAGCGCTTTTTCTTCGTCAACTGTGAATGTTTTTGGTGTGACAACCGGATTGTATGTGCCGATTTCTTCAATGAAACGGCCATCGCGAGGTGCGTGTGAATCAGCAACAACTACTCTGTAAAATGGACGTTTCTTTGCACCCATACGTTTTAGACGAATTTTAACTGACATAATAAAACAACTCCTACTTTTTTAATGATTTTACATAAATGGTAAATTAAATGGATTTCGCTTTTTGCCTTTTGCCTTGCCCATAAACTGTTTCATCATTTTTTTCATGTCCTTGAACTGTTTCAGCAACCGGTTGACGTCGGCGACCGATGTCCCGCTGCCAAGAGCAATGCGCTTCTTTCTACTTGCATTAATGACATCCGGATCCGTTTTTTCCTGGGAAGTCATCGATCGAATGATCGCTTCGGTCTGGCCAATTTTCTTCTCGTCGATTTGCATATTTTTCATGCCCTTGAACTTGTTCGCTCCAGGCATCATTGCAAGTAAATCTTCGAGTGGACCCATACTTCGAATCTGACCGATTTGATCCAGAAAATCATCAAGAGTAAAGCTGACGGAAAGCAACTTTTGCTGCATATCACGCGCTTTCTCTTCATCAATTGTTGCTTGTGCTTTCTCAATCAGAGAAAGTACATCACCCATTCCTAAAATTCTCGAAGCCATGCGATCCGGATGGAATGGCTCAAGGGCATCCATCTTCTCGCCCATGCCGACGAATTTAATAGGTGTTCCCGTTACGGAACGAACAGACAATGCAGCGCCGCCTCTTGTGTCGCCATCGAGCTTGGTCATGATAACACCGGTCAAATCCAGTCGATCATTAAACGCAGTTGCGACATTGACTGCATCCTGTCCGGTCATTGCGTCAACAACCAAAAAGATCTCGTCCGGATGACTGACTGCTTTGATCTGATCAAGTTCGTCCATCAGTCCTTCATCAATATGAAGCCGACCTGCGGTGTCAATCAATACTAAATCGTGATGATCCGTCTTCGCCTGCTCCAGTCCCTGACGCACAATTTCCACCGGACTGACCTGATCACCAAGTGAAAAAACGGGTATATTCAGTTGTCCGCCCAAAGTTTGCAACTGTTTAATTGCAGCAGGACGATAAATATCCGCAGCAATCATCAGTGGATTCTTATTATGGGTTTTTCGAATATAATTGGCAAGTTTTGCAGCAGACGTTGTTTTACCAGCGCCCTGCAACCCGACAAACAGCAAAACGGTCGGCGGCTTCAGAGCGAGATTAAGTTTTGTTTGCTCTCCACCCATCAGCTCAGTCAATTCTTCCTGAACAACCTTAATAATCTGCTGTCCGGGAGTAAGGCTTTTTAGAACTTCCTGACCAACTGCACGTTCCTGAACGCTTTTAACAAACGATTTTACGACTTTAAAATTAACATCCGCTTCAAGCAGTGCCAAGCGAATCTCTCGCGTCATCTGTTTGACATCGGCCTCAGTCACCTTGCCTCTGCCGCGAATCTTTTTCATCGTCGCCTGTAATCTGTCCGACAGACTTTCAAATGCCATACTTCTCACTTCCTAATCTAAATTCTCTAATTCATCAATAAAAGAATCTAGTTTTTGGCTTTCTTTACTATTCAAATGACCAGCCAATTCCCTCATTTTCGAAATAACAGAAAGCCTGACTTCATATTTACGAAAAAGCCCTAACCTTTCTTCAAACGCTTCAAGAGCGTTCTCAGCACGTTTGAGGTTATCATAAACAGCTTGTCTTGTAACTTGTTTTCTTTCCGCAATTTCACCAAGAGAAAAATCATTAAGATAGTAAAGATTCAGATACTCTTGCTGTTTTGGGGTGAGAAGCAGCTGATAAAAATCGTATAGGGCGTTAACTCTCAAAACCTTCTCAAGCATAGCAAATCCCCTTGGCTGTAAAGGCATTTTACTTTACAGATTAAATATTACTTTTTTTTTCTTTGTGTGTCAAGTTTTTTCCTTAGCAACGAATGTTAGTCCGTGCTATACACATTTTATTCCGATTGGGACGCTTCATCGTCGGCCTGAAAAAGTTCAGAAAACAGTCCATAAATAAATGCATCCGCATCAAAAGCCTGAAGATCATTCAATTGTTCACCCAGTCCAACAAATTTAACAGGAATGTTCAGTTCATTGCGGATACCAAGCACAATACCGCCTTTCGCCGTTCCATCCAGTTTTGTAAGAACAATACCTGTAACCTCTGACGCTTGCCGAAATAATTTCGCTTGGTTAAGCGCATTCTGTCCTGTCGTTGCATCCAGAACTAGCAAAACCTCCTGCGGCGCACCCGGACATTCGCGAGTGATCACACGTTTGATTTTCTCAAGTTCTTTCATTAAATTAACTTTATTTTGAAGCCTTCCTGCTGTGTCACAAAGCAGAACATCCACCTTGCGCGACTTTGCAGCTTGCATGGCATCAAAGACGACTGAAGCAGGATCTGATCCTTCTTGATGCTTAATCACATCAACACCCGTACGATCGCCCCAAACCTGCAGCTGATCAATCGCGCCTGCTCTGAATGTGTCTGCCGCTGCAAGCAGTACTGTCTTTCCTTCATTTTTAAGTCTACCGGCGAGTTTTCCTATGGTCGTCGTTTTACCCGCACCATTTACACCAACCATAAGAATAACGGTAAGTCCGGAAGGATTTATATTAAGTTTTGTTTCTTCCTTGCTTTTAGTAAGAAATTCAGAAAGAACCTCAACAATCACGTCTTTTAACATTGCCGTATCCTTAATGTTTCTCGTACGCGATTCATCTTTTAACCGATCAACCAGATCCATTACGGTGGTCATTCCAACATCAGATTCAATCAGCAGTTCTTCCAATTCATCAAAAAAATCTTCGTCAACCTTCCGGTAGCGCTTGACCAAATTGTTCATGCCCTCTGCAAATGACTGTCTTGTTTTGGACAAGCCGTCTTTGAATTTATCAGTAACCGCAGTCGTGCTGCCGGTGATACGGTTCTTCAGCTTATTAAAAAAATTCATGGTGTTTCCTCCTCGTATAATAAGTTTCGAAGTTAATAGTCATCCCTGTTCAGCTCGGGTACTGCGTGATATCCTCTAGTTGTTCATTGGAATGGATCCAACTGGACTAGGCTTTTTCCCCCTGTAGTTTTACTACGTTTCAAGTCTGCCGCCCAGGCAACTGCCAGATATGCTGACGCACAAGATGTAGCGGCCGCGGCTCAACTCATCAGAAGCAGGATGAGGCAGCTTTGAAGGCGCAGCCAGTGTCTACTGATCGCGAGGTCGCGTTCATGCAGTTGTAATTAGGGGACATCACAGAGTATCCGAGCTTATTCCAAAATTGATCAGGAAAGGAGGTCCTTCCCAATGAAACTGTTTGTTGGTATTGATGTGAGTTCACAAAAACTGGACGTTTGCTTTTTGGATAGTGACCAAAATAAGCTGATCCAAAAATCCTTAGCGAACAATCTTATCGGTGCCGCTGCCATTAAGGAACTTGTGTTAAAGTTCCACTCAGCCGTTCACTATCAACGGGTGGTGATCGGCATGGAGTCCACGTCCATCTACAGCTTTCACCCGGCGGTGTTTTTTCATGAAGACGCGAGCTTGAAGGAGCTGCCTTTGGATGTCGTGACCCTCAACCCAACGATGATTCATCGTTATAAAGGGCTGTTTGACGAGGACAAGACCGACACGATCGATGCGTTCCGTATTGCGGATTTCCTGCGCATTGAACGCTATCAAGTACCGGTGATCAAAGAAGAGAAGTATGTCGCGCTCCAGCGCCTGACACGAACTCGTTATCAGCTGATTCATCAAATGACCGAATGTAAACAGCACTTCTTAGAAAATCTATACTACAAGTGCAACACCCTGACTCAGGAAATTCCGACTTCTGTGTTCAGCGCGTCGATCATGGACATCCTAAGCGATGCACTGTCTTTAGACGAGATTTCCCAGATGAAGTTGGAAGACCTCGCTGAACACCTAAACAAGGCCGGAAAAGGACGTTTCAGTGATCCGGAAAAGCTGGCCAAAGCCATTCAAAAAGCGATTCGTGACTCCTATCGTATTGGCAAAGTCCTTCAGGATTCTATTGACGTTGTTCTCGCCAGTTACGCCCGCATTATCGACGGGTTGAAGAAACAAATTCAGACGCTGGACAAGAGTATTGAGTCCCTGTACGCAATCATCCCGGAGGCGCAGAGTCTCATGAGTGTTCCAGGAATCGGTCCGGTATACACAGCCGGTCTGATTGCCGAGATCGGTCAGATTGATCGATTTGACAATGAGGCTCAGCTTGCTAAATATGCCGGTCTCTACTGGAAAGTCTCCCAATCCGGAAATTTTCAGGCAGAACGCACGCCACGAACGCATACCGGTAACGAGTATCTTCGCTACTACTTGATTGAAGCTGCCAATTCAGTAAAGCGATGTGACCCGGTTTATCGGGCCTATTACCAAAAGAAATTCAACGAAGTTCCTAAGTTTCGTCATAAACGCGCACTCGTACTGACAGCAAGAAAACTGGTTCGGTTGGTGGACGTGCTGCTTCGCGACCACCTGATTTACACTCCGAAGGGAGGTGAAATCGCCGATAATCAGTAAAGATCCGCCTCCTTACCGCCTTCAAAATTTTGGTAATTATTGAAGGCCTAGGTTAGTGTTGTCTCATTTTTAAATCATCATTGAAAAGCACGGAAATAAATCTCAACTAGGTCTTGACTTAATACCACAAGACTTGTCTGTAAATTATTCTTTAGATTGCTGCTTATTAAACGTTACCTGCGGTCAATAAATCTTCCGTCTCTTCCAGTCTCACAGACACAAGGCGGGAAACTCCTGATTCCTGCATGGTGACCCCATAAAGGACGTCAGATCGTTCCATAGTTCCATGCCTGTGAGTCACAACAATAAATTGCGTATCAAGGCTGAATTTTTTCAAGAAGGCCGCGTAACGGTCAACATTTGCGTCATCAAGAGCAGCTTCCACTTCATCAAGGACGCAAAATGGAACTGGGCGCACTTTCAGAATAGCAAAGAGCAGTGCGATCGCCGTCAGCGCACGCTCTCCGCCGGATAGAAGAGAGAGCCGCTGAAGCTTCTTTCCGGGCGGTTCTGCAAGAATATCTACACCACTCGTGAGCATGTCATCTGGTTCAATGAGCTGCAAATCGGCACGTCCCCCACCGAACAGTTCTTGAAAAACCGTTTGAAAATGGGTTCTTATTTTATTGAATGTCTCAGTAAATCGCTGCTCGACCACTTGATCCATTTCCGACATAACATGGTTAAGTGTTTCGCGTGCTTTTAACAAATCTGCCCGCTGTGCAGAGAGAAATTGTTCGCGTTCAAGAACATTTTCATATTCTTCAATTGCGCCTACATTAACGGTCCCGAGTTCTTCGATAGCCAATTTTATTAATTTGACTTTTTTTCGTGCTTCGTCAACATCCATATTTAGTTTGTACTTGTCTCTTGCCGCTTCAATGGTCAGTTCATAGTCTTCTCTTAGTGTGTCTAAAAGATGATCGAGCTGAACATCCATTCGCCCAAGAAGAACGTTTTTCTCTTGATACAAGTTGCTGATCCTGGTTAATTCTGTACGGTCTTGTGACATGAGTGTCTCTTCCTCCGCCAAGGCCTTTTGCTTATTTCGCCGGGAATCACGCATTTTCATCAATTCCGTCATAGTCGTTTCTTTATACGTCTTTGCTTCTTCAATGAGCTGATCCAGCTTCTCCGCATTATCATTCTGGTTCTCAATCTCAAAGCCGATCCCGTCAGCAGAAGAACGAAGCGTATCGAGTGATTCTTTTAGTTCACCGACCCGTCGTTTTGATTGATCTGCTTTTTCTTGTTGATGCGCAGTAATCTGGCTCTGTTCTGCGATTTGGACCTTAAGTGCTGTTATCTCCGACTGAATCTCTTGTTTTGAAGAATCGATATCTTTTCGATTTTTCGTTAAGCTTTCAATTTGATCTGTCAGAGCTTTACCGCGTTCTTCATTCTTCGAAACATCAGCATCGATAATCCGCAACCGTTCTGCAATTTTTTTCTGCTCTGTGCTGAAATCACCATTTTCCCTTGTCAATAAATGATACTTATCAAGACTTGCTTTTTCTTCAGTTTCTGCATCTCTTTTTTGTGTTTCGATGCTGCGGTACTGATTAAGCGCCTCCTCCACAGATTTGCGTGCTGAATCGGATTCCAACTCGTCTGCTGCAATCTGATTCTTTAAATTGGAGAAATCGATTTGCAGCTGCTTTCTTTTTTCTTGCATCTCGTCGATTTGCCGGCTCAATTCTTCAATTTCGGTACTTCGGCTGATCAGACTTGTTTGCTGCTGCTTCGTGCTGCCTCCAGTCATGGCACCACCAGGAGCTACAACATCTCCTGCTAAAGTAACGATTCGATACCGATAGTTCACTTGACGTGCAAGTTCATTTGCACCCTCCAAATTCTTTGCAATGATCACAGAACCCAGTAAAAAATCAACTATGGGTTTATAATGAGGATCGCATGTCAGTAATTCAGATCCTGCACCAATAAAAGCTGAATTTGATTGAAGACGATTGCGTTCTGATGAAGCAATTGCCTTCGGCCGAATAACAGAAATGGGCAGGAAAGTTGCGCGACCGGCTTTGTTTTGCCGTAAAAATTGAATCGCCTGCCTGCCGGCAGATTCATCAGAAACAATCACATGCTGGGAAGAGGCGCCAAGAGCTGTTTCAATTGCCGTGCCGTACTCTTTATTCACCTGAATGAGTTCAGCGACCGCACCGTGAATTCCGGACAGTCTTTTTCGATTTTTTAAAATAACCTTAACGCCTTGATAATAGCCGGCATAATCTTCTTTAAGAGATTCCAGCAATTCTTTTCTTGATCGCGCTTGTTCAATATAATTGCTGATTTTATTTACAGCATCTTTTTCTTTAGTATAGCGTTCTCTTCCCTCTTCCAATCGGGTACGGAGCTTATCATAGCGGTCCTTCAGACGTTTGCCTTCACTAGCCAGCGCTTCCAATTTAGCCGTAAGTATTTGCTTTCTCTTGCCGGCCTCTTCTGCAGATGTCTGTATTTCTACTGTGTTTGATTGAATGCGCGTTTTCTTCAATTCCAAGGTTTTTGCCTGATCAGATAGATAATGCTGCTCGTTGCGCATGGAGGCTTGTTGATTTAAGATCTCGATGTATTCGCCTTTAAGCTTTTCAATCAGTTCATCTAAATTCTGTTCAAAACTATGATACTCATTTTGTTTTTTCACTAGATTCTGCTGCAATTGCGTCAAAAAGATACGCTCCGATTTACTGTTGGCAAGTGCCTGATCAAGTACTTGCCGTTCCTCGTTCAATTGATGTTCCAAGTGTGCGATACGTTCTCTCAGTTCATCAGCACTGCTTTGTGCATGCTTGTGTCGTTCCTCTATGACTTGCTTTCTGCCTAACAATTTTTCCAGTTTCTCAGCAGATTCTGCCCATTCAGTCTGCCTTTTTTCAATTAAATGGTCCAATTCTTCAAGTGCTGAACGATGTTGCCGATAATCATGCTCACTGGTATTCACTTTATCGGATAATTCTATTTTTAATTGGTTCAGTTCATCTACCTGATTTTTCGCAAGCTCCCATTGACTATGAACTTCATCGATATCATGAGCAAGCAGTGCAATGTCCACTTCCTCTAGTTCGCTTTTTTTCTCTAAAAAATCTTTGGCAATTGACGCCTGCTTCTCAAGCGGCTCAAGCCGATCGTCCAACTCATGCAGAATATCTTCAACACGATTTAAGCTGTCTTCGGAATCATTCAGCTGCTTTTCAGCAGCCTGCTTGCGTAATTTATATTTGAGGACACCTGATGCTTCCTCAAAAATTTTCCGTTTATCTTCTGCTTTACTATTCAGAATCTCATCGATTTTTCCCTGACCAATAACCGAATATGCCTCTTTGCCCAGTCCGGAATCCATAAACAAATCAACGATATCTTTTAACCGACAGTTTTGTTTATTGAGTTGGAATTCGCTTTCCCCGGAACGAAACACACGTCGTGTGACGCTGATTTCGCTGAAATCCATTGATATGTAGTGATCGCTGTTGTCCAGCGTGAGCGTCACTTCAGCCATATTGACTGCCTTTTTCGCATCACTTCCCGAGAAAATAATATCTTCCATCTTGGATCCGCGCAGCGATTTGGCCGATTGTTCCCCGAGTACCCAGCGAATAGCTTCTGTGATATTGCTTTTACCGCTTCCGTTCGGACCGACAACCGCAGTAACTCCCGGAACAAATTCAACAGATGTTTTGTTGGCAAATGATTTAAAGCCTGAGACATCCAATCGCTTGAGGAACATCCCGATCCCTCCGTTTCTTACCCTTCTATAATTCACCTTGATTAAATTCATGGTTAAGCCTGATTTTGCACATCATGAATAAACCACAAAACGAGTAACAAAAACAGCCGAGAGCGCCCGGCTGCTTTTGTTACTCGGCAAGATTCTTAAGCGCTTTGCATGCCGCACTTTGCTCCGAATCTTTTTTCGAATGTCCTTTGCCCATACCGACGATTTCACCATTCAGCAATACATTTGACGTAAACTCGCGATGATGTGCCGGTCCTTTTTCGGACAACAGCTCATAATCCAGTTCACCCAGATTTCTCCTCTGAATTGTCTCTTGCAATTGGCTTTTGTAATCCATCACATGGGAAAAAGTGCCGTCGTTAATTCTCGGATAAACAACTATTTTTAGGAATCGCTCGACTTCAGTCAATCCCTGATCGAGATACAGAGCGCCGATAAACGCTTCAAAGACATCCGCTAGAAGCGATGGACGCTTTCGTCCGCCGGTTACCTCTTCCCCGCGTCCAAGAAAAATCTTATCCTCGAAAGACAGCGATGACGCAAATTGAAATAATCCGCCTTCACACACAATGGCCGCACGCAGCTTTGTCATGTCTCCCTCAGTAAGATCCGGATAATGTTTGAAAAGATATTGAGAGATCAATAACTCAAGAACAGCATCCCCAAGAAATTCAAGTCGCTCATAATCGTCTTGTGACGCACGACGGTGCTCATTCACATAAGATGAATGGGTAAATGCTTGCTTTAATAAGTCTTCATTTTGAAATGAGAATGAAAAATCATCAAGAAAATGATGAAGCCTTTCAGTTACTTCTTTTTCCTGATCTTGCATCTTTTTTGAACTTGGCACACGTTTCACCTCCGCTAACTAAGAAACCAAAATCCATTTTTTCCATAACTTCCGAAAATAATAAGAAGCCCCGTCCTTATAAACGGATTTATAAAAACGGGACTCATGGTTAGAATGTCAGGATTTATGGCTCTCTATGTAAGATACGACGTCACCAACGCTTTGAATCTTTTCCGCATCTTCATCGGAGATTTCCAAATTAAATTCGTCTTCAAGTTCCATGACAAGTTCTACAATATCAAGAGAATCTGCGTCCAAATCTTCTTTAAATGAAGCTTCCAGTTTAACGTCTGCTTCATCTACGCCTAATCGGTCGACAACGATTTTCTTGACACGTGTCAAAACATCTTCATCTGCCATGTCGTCACCTCCTCTCGAGGGCATTTACATTTTTTTAGCTCTCCGTAAAAGGAGTGGGCACAACGCCCTGAAAAGCTTTCGCAGTGAGAAACTGATGAACTACCCGTCTCACTTAATGAAACTCTCTTTAAGCGTACCTCAATCATTTTATTGCATTGACATTCCGCCGTCAATACTTAATGTTTGTCCGGTCATGTACTTGCTATCGTCAGAAGCAAGGAATGCAACAGCATTTGCTACGTCATCTGGTGCACCTAATTGTCCAAGTGGAATATCTTGTTTCATTTTATCCTTAATTTCTTCCGAAAGCTGGTCGGTCATATCAGTAATAATAAATCCCGGAGCAACAGCGTTAACGGTTATCCCCCGAGATGCAACTTCCCGGGCGGTAGCCTTCGTTAGTCCAATCACTCCAGCTTTGGCAGCTACATAATTCGCTTGTCCAGAGTTGCCCAAAAGACCGACTACCGATGCCACATTAATGATTCTGCCTGCCTTCTGACGCATCATTGGACGAAGCGCAGCTTTGGTAACTAAAAAGACTCCTTTAAGGTTTGTATTCAGAACTGCGTCCCAGTCCTCTTCTTTCATACGCATGAGCAGTCCGTCACGCGTAATTCCTGCATTGTTGACAACAATGTCAATATGGCCAAACTGCTCAATCGATTTTTTAATCATGGCTTGCACTGCAGTTTCGTCTGAAACATCACATTGCCAGATAAGCGCTTTGCCGCCCGCAGATTCAATTTCTGCAACTGTATCCTCCGCACGCGTTTTATTGCCTGAATAGTTGACGATCACGGATGCGCCAAGCCGAGCCAGTTTAATGGCAATAGCGCGGCCGATTCCTCTGGAAGCACCGGTAACCAATGCTGTTTTTCCATCCAGTCCCATTCTATTATACACGCCCCTTCAGTTTTTCAGACACATCAAGCAGACTCTTCGCATCATTAACTTGATAAACCGTTAGCTTGCGATTAATCTTTCGAATTAATCCCGAGAGCACCTTTCCTGGACCAACTTCAACAAAAGTGTCTACACCAAGCTGCGTCAGCCGTTCCACAGATTCAGTCCAACGAACCGGTGAATACAGCTGTTCAATTAGATGATCACGAATGTCTTCAGCGGTTGCTTCTTCTTGCGCCGTGCTGTTGGCAATTATAGGAACAACGGCATTTTTAACGGGCAGTGCATCAAGAACTTCCCGCATTTTTTCAGCCGCGGGTTTCATCAATGAAGAATGAAATGGTCCGCTCACAGAAAGGGGTACGACACGTCGTGCTCCCGCTTCCTCTGCACGTTTTGAAGCTTTCTCAACACCTTCAACGGTTCCAGAAATAACAATTTGTCCCGGGCAATTAATGTTTGCCGTTTGCACGGATTCGCCCTGTTCTGAAATGGCAGTGCAAATTTCCTTCAATTGATCTGCATCCAATCCAAGGACAGCTGCCATCGTTCCTTTTCCTGCCGGAACGGCAGCCTCCATGAGCAAGCCTCGTTCACGAACTGCGTAAACGGCATCCTCAAATCCGAGGACACCCGCCGCATATAATGCACTATATTCACCAAGACTGTGGCCAGCCAAATAATCCGGCTTAACCCCTTGTTTTTCCAGCAACGCACAGAGCACGGCACTTACTGTCAAAAGCGCAGGCTGCGTGTTTTCTGTTTTTTTTAGTACTTCCTCTGGACCGTTCATAACCAGTTCGGTCAAGGAGAATGACAAGCGATTGTCCGCCGTTTCGAACATTTTTTTGGCTTCAGGATAGGTAGCAATCAGATCAGCACCCATGCCGACTGTTTGAGAACCTTGTCCGGGGAAAACAAATGCAATCTTACTCAAAATACATCAACCTCCGCAACATATCGAATTACCACTGTTTGAAGCAAATCAGACGGCTTTCTGCCGCCGTTTACACTTCTGATTTATCTTTTCCTCCATGAGCACGGTACATGGTAAATACGCCCTTAAAAACATGATCATGCCCTGAATAACTATCCACTTCAACGACGGTACGTACACGCTCCTTGCGCAAAACCTTTGCTTTTGCGACCACTCGTTCACCTGACTTGACAGGCCGGATGAATTGGATCTCAGCTTTCGAAGTCAGAGCGAGATCATCGTTGATTACGGCTACAGCGAGCGAATTCGCTTGTGCAAACAAGTGATGCCCGCGAGCAATTCCTGTCCTTGAAAAAACAAAATCCGGTGTTATTTCTAGGATAGAAATTGCACTGATATCCAACTGAAGATCAAGAATATCACCAATCACTTCTTCTTTGTGAAGGGCTTTGACGTCATCAAATTGCCTCTTTGCCACATGTTTGATCCGTTCTCGCAACTCCGGAATAGATAATTCCAAACGATCAAGTCGAATCGTCTGAACACTAACCGTGAATTTCTTTGCCAGTTCGTCATCCGTAATAAACGGATTATCGTCGATCGTTTGTTTCAGAGATGCTTGTCTGTCTTTTTTGCTTTTTCTCATAAACTGGACACCGCCGTTTTATGTTCATCATGAATACTAAACATCTTCTTTTTAAGACTAGGTAATAATAGTTAGTATATCATAACTTATCTATCGCGGGTAGGGCAGAGGCGCACAGACAAAACAAGGTGCTAAATCATCGACTCATAACATACGCGGCGCAAGTTTTTTGGTTTCATTTCAATCTAAATGAAGGAGCTTAGTCAATCCTGATTCTGTTAATGGCTCGCGCAGTCCTGTGTAACGTTCGTCACGCCAGAATTGCGGATCCCGAACAAGCCGTGCCGCATCGTCTCGCGCAGTAGCTAATGTTCGGTAATCATGAATCATGTCAGCGAGCTTAAAAGTGGGCAAACCGCTTTGCTTTTTACCAAAAAAGTCTCCGGGTCCGCGAAGCTTAAGATCGTATCCAGACAATTTAAAACCATCCGTGGTCTCTGTCATCATTCGCATTTTTTCTCTGCTCGTTTCCGACTTGGCATCTGCAAGAAGAACACAATAAGATTGATCGCTGCCTCTTCCTACACGACCACGCAGTTGATGCAGCTGGGACAAGCCGAATCGATCTGCATCGTAAATGATCATCAACGATGCATTAGGAACGTTGACACCTACCTCAACAACTGTGGTTGATACAAGTACTTGGGCCTCTCTCCTTTTAAAAGAATCCATAACCTGATCTTTCTCTTCAGGAGTTAATTTGCCATGCATCAAGGCGACCTTGTAACCGGGAAGTGCTTGAGAAAGCTGCGCGTGAACATCAAGAGCATTTTGAACGTCAAGCTGTTCAGATTCCTCAATCAAAGGACAAATGACATAGGCTTGTCTTCCTTGATCAAGTTCTTTTCTCATAAAAGTTATGATACGGCCAATCGCATTTTCCTGTACCCAATAGGTCTTAATTTTCTTTCTGCCGCCAGGAAGTTCGTCAATTGTAGACACATCCATATCTCCAAAAACAGAAAGTGCCAAGGTGCGCGGAATCGGAGTAGCGGTCATATACAATACATCCGGCTCTTTTCCTTTCAACCGCAACGCACCACGCTGACGAACGCCAAAACGATGCTGTTCATCGGTTACCACCAGCCCGAGTTGTTTAAACTCAACTTCAGGTTGAATCAAAGCGTGGGTACCAATCAGAATTTGAATATGACCATGAAGCAGCTGATCAAGCAATATCTTTCTTTTAGTACCACGCACGCTTCCAGTCAGCAATCCGACAGATATATTAAAAGGGCGAAATAATTCATCAAGATTTTCAGCATGCTGCTGCGCAAGTATTTCTGTAGGAGCCATCAGCGCACCTTGATAGCCGGCGCTTACTGCCGTGTACAACGCAATCGCCGCAATCACCGTTTTTCCGGAGCCAACATCACCTTGAAGAAGTCGGTTCATTGGCGAGTCAGAATCCATGTCTGTTAAAATTTCGTCGACTACTCGATTTTGTGCTTGTGTCAATGAAAAAGGAAGCAAGCTAATAAACCGTCGGACGTTTTCACGATCCGCAGAAATTCGGATTCCTTTGGACGATGAACGTCTTATTTGCTTATAAGCTTGCAATTTTAATTGATAATTTAAGAATTCTTCATAAACAAGCCGTCTTCTCGCTTGATGAAGTTGAGCCTGATCTTTCGGAATATGTATTGTATAAACCGCTTGTCTTTTGCCAACGAGTTTGTAAGCCGAAAGCAATTCATGGGGTAGATCTTCTTCTATATAATTGGGAAAACGATTAAATGCCTGATTGATCAGGCTCCTAAGTTTTCTAACCGAAACACCTGCGCACACAGAATAAACCGGTGCCCATTGTGCTTCTTGATCCGGCTGTCCTTTATGAAAATCAGTTGAAGTCAACGTTGCACGATTTCGATCCCACTTTCCTGTTACCGTAACGATGTCGCCAAGTTTCAAACTTCGTTTTAAATAAGGCCGATTGAATAATATAACGGTTATTAAATAACTGCCGGACAGCACACGCACAGTCAAGCGTGACTTTTTCTTCCCGTAATAATTAAGTAACGGCTCACTTTGCACTTTCCCCATAATTGTAACCTGTTCCTGGTCCTGAGCACTCGCCAAGTCTCTTAACTCATAGTTCTCATAACGATATGGATAATGGGCAAAAAGGTCGTCAATGGTTGTTATTCCAAGCTGCTCCAAGTCCTCTGCCAGCTTCGGGCCAACGCCTCTTAGTTCCGTAATTGGAAAACGCAAAGTAGTGTTCATCATTTTTCTTCAGTCACGGACAATTGATCATCCGTTCCAAATATTCGTTTTTTCAGCTCACGTCCAGTCTTAGTATCAGCAAGTCCGCCGAGCGCGGTCTCTCTTAAAGCAGGAGGCATCATGCGTCCCACTCGATACATTGCATCGATAACCTCGTCACAAGGAATGATACTCTTAATTCCGGCAAGGGCCATGTCAGCAGCAACAAGTGCGCTTGAAGCGCCAATTGCATTACGTTTCACGCAAGGAGCTTCAACCAGCCCGGCAACGGGGTCACAAATCAAGCCAAGCATGTTGCCCAGCGCCATCGCCATTGCATGCGCCGACTGTTCAGGAGTGCCGCCTGCCATTTCAACTGCCGCCGCTGCAGCCATACCGGTAGCAGATCCAACTTCTGCTTGACAGCCACCTGCTGCCCCGGAAATGGAAGCATTATTAGCAATAACGAAGCCAAATGCACCGGCTGTGAAAAGGAAGTGAATCATCTCTTCTCTGCTCGGTTTCAGTTTATGCTTCAAACCAAACAGTACGCCGGGAACCACGCCGGCAGATCCTGCCGTCGGTGTCGCGCAAATTGTCCCCATTGCTGCGTTTACTTCATTCGTCGCCATTGCTTTACTTACAGCGTCAAGCAGTACCGAACCTGATAATGTGTCACCATTTTCCAAATAACTCTGCAGAAGACGGGCATCTCCTCCCGATAGTCCCGAGCGTGACTTAATGTCTTCATGAATTCCTCTTTGGACAGCCTGTTCCATGACGTTCAACTGGCCAGACATTTTTTCAATAATCTGATCACGCTTGTTACCCGTCGTTTCTATCTCCGTTTGAATCATTACTTCATAGATAGGCAAATTGCGGCTGTTCGCGATGTTTACTAACTCTTCAATTGATTGAAACATAAAGACACCTCTTTTCCGGAAGATACTTGATTAAGCTAATACTGCAACATTGAGTATATTAGGAAGTCCTGAAATTTCTGCAGCAAGCCCATCGCTGATTTCTTCATCGGTTTGAATCACCATAAGCGCAAGCTGTCCCTTTTCCTGTCGTGAAACCTCCATATAGGAAATGTTCAGCTCGTATTTGGCAATCAGCACAGCAACCTCAGCAACAGCCCCATATTTGTCATGATGAAGGATAAGGAGTGCAGGATTGCTTCCGGATAGAGAAATAGAAAAGCCGTTGACTTCTGTAATCTCAATTTTCCCGCCGCCTATGGAAACGCCGACTAATTCAAGGCTTTGATCACCTGCTGATAAATGAATTCGCGCTGTGTTCGGCTGCTCCACCTGTGTTTCCTTATCCACACTAAATTGCACGTCCATTCCCTTTTGCTGCGCAATTTTAATTGAATCAGGCAAATTTGCATTACTTTCATTAAAATCCAGCAATCCGGCAACAATTGCCACATCCGTTCCGTGGCCCTTGTATGTTTCAGCAAAGGAACCGTACAAAGTTATTTTCACATGCTCCGGCATGACACCGAGCAGTTTTCTGGCCATTCGCCCAATTTTCGCCGCACCGGCAGTATGCGAACTTGATGGTCCAACCATAACCGGACCAATAATATCAAAAACACTTCGATACTTCATGTCGCATGACTCCCCTTATGCTTGTAATGATTGATCTTCAGGTAACGCTTCTTCATCCGTAAGGCGAACACCTTGTACAAAGATATTGATTGAAGCGGCATTCAATCCAAGCATTTCATTTAAAGTTTCTTTAACCTTTGTTTGAACACTTCCTGCTACCTCTGAAATACGGGTGCCATAACTCACGATGATATACATATCAATAAGCAAATTCTGATCTTCATCAAAGCGAACAACAACGCCGCGGCTGAAGTTCTCTTTCTTCAACAGCTCGGTAAAACCGTCCTTCAATTGATTTTTAGAAGCCATGCCCACGATACCAAAGCAATCCATTGCAGCACCACCGACAATTTTTGCAATAACATCGATTGAAATATCAATTTGTCCATAGGTGTTCGTTATAGATACAGTCATTTGTAAAACCTCCCAAGTGAAATTCTATTAATTTTTTTATAGGGACAGTCAATCTTATTCTTCTTCTCTTCTATCCGTAATCTTATTCGACTTATCGTTATTTTACACTAGCTTTCCCTAATTTTAAAGTCATGCATGTGCATGTACCATTTGACCCAATCAATTTTCTGCGATCTCTAGTTGCGTGTCACGTTCGTACGTGTTAGTATAGAGTTATTGCGTTAATGAATTGCATGGTCAAGGAGGTCATCTATATGGGACGTCGATGCTTTGTTACCGGCAAAACAACGAAGTTCGGTCAGAACCGTTCATTTGCTGAAAATAAATCGAAAAGAACATTTAAAGCGAATCTGCAAAAAGTCCGTATCCTTGTTGACGGAAAACCAAAACGCGTTTATGTATCTGCAAAAGCGCTTAAAGCAGGTAAAGTTGAACGTGCTTAATGCATGATCAACCACTTAATTCGCACGAAACCGAAACAAAAAAGCCAAGCCCTTTTAGGGAATTGGCTTTTTTGTTTGCCAATCAAAAAAGACATCTTTGTAGATGCCCTTTTTGATGATGTGAGTTTATTTACCCCTTCTTAAAGGAACCGAGGAGGGCTCTCACAATACTTGCCAGAAATTTCGGCAGCTTAATCGTATAAAATTTCATTATACTGCTCCTCCTTGTCACAAGCGCCGTCATCCTTTATCACGTGCTTCTAGAATATATGAAGCGATTATGAAAACTATGACCGTTTCGTTAGACAAGTTAATCACTGCAGCGCATCATCAATAGAAGGCCATGCGAAAAGGAAACGTGAAAAACGGCAGCATGCGTTTCATTGCTGATACAGAGACTTGATCCTAGACGAAGCTCTGCATCATTAAGCGGATACTTAACACATGACAAACTCAACCCGGTTACTTTTTCAGTCAAAGCAAGAAATGAAAGATAACGGTATGATGGATTGTTCTTTATAGGATATGCGCCTGGAGTCAATAAAGTGATCCAATTTTTTTTATCAATAATAGCGAGTTCAGAAGAAGTGTCAGTCGATTTCATCAGCAATTGTATACTTGCAAGCGCGTGATCCATCCTTCCGCCAGTCACCCCGAACAGATAACATTGCTCTGGATTCAGACTAAGCGCCCAGTCAAGTGCCAGCTCTAAATCTGTTTTATCCTTTTCAGGAGGATAGGAACAAAGTTCGAACCCGTCCTTGTCAATCTTTGTTCGTTCTTCTGCAGTCAACGAATCAAAATCACCAAATGCGCGAATTGGTCGAATCCTATTTTTTAACAAAACGATTGTCCCATGATCAGCGCCGATCCATTCAAAATCCTCATATTCAGGAGCATTCAGATCGGGCAGAAGTGATTCCGGACCTCCTGCAACAATTGCCAGCTTCATTACAGCTGCCTCCGTTCTTTACTTATTAACTTTGACCGTTAATACTTTGTTCGTTCACGCTCATTGAGTTCTGCTAAGAAAATTTGATAATGCTCGTACCGCGAGCGATCAATCTTACCTTTGGAAACCGCATCCTTTACCATGCAATCAGGTTCGGCCAAATGCATGCAGCCTCTGAAACGACAGCCTTCTCTAAATTCGTCAAATTCAGGAAAGCATTGTTCCAAATCGGAAGGGGCTATATCTGGAAGTTCCAACGAACTGAATCCCGGAGTGTCTGCCACATAGCCATTTATTGAAATCGGCAATAATTCAACATGTCTGGTCGTGTGCTTTCCACGGCCTAAAGCATGCGAAATCGCTTGAGTCTCAATGTTTAAGGAATCGCCCAAATAGTTTAAAAGTGTCGATTTACCGACACCGGATTGTCCGGTGACAACACTGATTCGATTCTCCATGCGCTGCTTGAGTTCAGCGAGTCCTTCTTTTTTCAGACTGGAGGTAAACAAAATAGGATAGCCGATCTTTTCATAAACACTCATTTGCGAACGAAATGTTTCAATATCTTTTTCAGACAAGAGATCCCATTTTGTGAAGCAAATAACCGGATCGATTCTATGAGCTTCCATTGAAATAAGAAAACGGTCAAGAAGCTGACAATCCAAAGCTGGTTCCGCGACGGAAAACACCAAAATAGCCTGATCAATGTTGGCGATCGGGGGACGTTTCAATACATTCTTACGCTTACTGATCGATAAAATATAACCGTCTGTCGGCTTTGCCGCCTCGTAAACAACATGATCGCCAACAAGAGGGCTCACACCGCGCTTTCGAAACACCCCTCTTGCTCGGCATTGAACCAGCTGATCACCATTTTTCACATAATAAAATCCGCTTAATGCTTTAATTATTGTACCTTCAGGCATATCAAGACTCCTTATTCGTTAAGAAAAATGTTCTCTGTTAATTTGGATAATCAACCGTACCTGTTTTTCTTTCGACATTATCAATTAATACCCTGTAAGAACCTTTCTCATTCGGATTGATCGTAAATGGTATCGTATATGTTTTCGTTTCAGTTATTTGTTCATCGGTAAATACAGAGTTGTCGTGGTTGGCATCGGTATAATATATTTGTACGTGAATCGGTGTGCCTTCCCCTGAATCGGAGGATGTGCTGTCACCGCTTGTTCCCGGATACACCACTTTGATCGGCTGATCAATCTCCTTTGGTTTTGCTTCGCTTCCTTTCGACAATGTGACGATGACTGATGAATCCTTGTCCACTTGGCTCCCGGCAGCAGGATCTTGATCAAGCACACTGCCCTTTTCAATATCGTCAGAATAATCACCAACAGAAAAATCAGCTGTCAACCCCTGACTTTTAAGCAGTTTACTTGCCTCATTTTTTGTTTTCCCCTTCAGATTGGGAACAGTTGCCTGCGGATTTCCTGTGCTGTAGGTGAGTTCCAAAATTGTCTTCGATGGGACAACTTTTTCTCCTGCAGCCGGATTTTGACGTATAATCTGGTCTTCAGGTATTGATGCCGACTGTTCTTCATGCCAAACCACATCTTTATAGCCGGCATCCTTGATTACATCAGAAACCGTATCCCGACTGTAACCGACATAGTTGTCCAGTGCCACTGTTTTAGAACCCTTGCTTACGACAAGCGATACCTGCGCATTTTCTTTCACTTCTGCGCCTGCCTCAGGATTCTGACTGATAACTTTTCCTTTTGCGACGGAATTGCTTACGCGATCCGTTCGGATAGTCTTCAGCTTCTGATTAGACAATGTCTTTTGGGCTTTTTGATACGTCATTCCTGATACATCAGGGACCCGAACATTGGAGACATAGAACAACTTAGGTAAAAGTGTCGTTCCGAGCACTAATCCTGCTGCGATTAACAAGATGAGAATACCTGAAATCGTTAGCCATTTCTTAGCTTTTGATTTTTTCTTTTTTCCGCCTGTTTGAGATGGTGCAGGAACATTTTTTTCCGCTGTCGCTTCTTGACTTTTGTTAGACTGGTTTTTGATCGGCGCCATTTTGATCGTTTTTTCCAGATCTTCGTTCTCCTCTTCCGGAACAGGTTCATCAAGAATCAGTCTTTGTTCATTGGCACGTTCCGGATCAAGCGCAGTGATTAAATCGTTATACATATCCGTTACTTGGTCATAGCGATCAGACGGATTTTTTGCGAGAGCGCGAATCATCACATTTTCAATGGATTGAGGAATATCCGATCGAAAATCACGCGGATAAGGCATAGGCGAGCTGAGATGTTTCAATGCAACAGAGACAGGAGAAGTCCCGGGAAAAGGCAATTTTCCTGTCAATAATTCAAACATTACAATTCCGATTGCATAAATATCCGATTTGATTGTGGCTTTCCCGCCTCGTGCCTGTTCCGGAGAAAGATAATGTGCTGATCCCATGATCGAATGAGTATAGGTAATGGTAGCCCCGCTGACAGCAAGAGCGATTCCGAAATCAGTTACCTTCACCCGCTCGGATTCATTGATTAATATATTTTGAGGCTTTATATCTCGATGTACAATGCCATGCTGGTGTGCATGCGTAATGGCAAGTAAAATCTGCTTCATGATATAGATTGATTCATCAATAGATATAGGCGAATAATCTTTTATGAATTCTTTAAGTGTCATTCCTTCGATATATTCCATGACAATGTAATAGCAGTCCTCTTCACCGATATCATAAATCGCAACAATATTCGGATGAGAAAGACTGGCGACCGATTCTGCCTCGCGATGAAAGCGGCGGACGAATTCCTCATCTCCGGACAATTCGGGACGTAGTGTTTTTACCGCAACAAAGCGTTCCAAAATTAAGTCTTTCGCCTTATATACGATCGCCATTCCGCCTTCACCAAGACGGGATAGAATTTGGTATCTTCCGCCAACTCGTTTTCCTATCATAGCTTTTCACCATCACCATCTTTGGAAATAATGATCACTGAACTATTGTCCTCTCCGCCGGCATGATTTGCCTCACTGATCATCATTTCTGTTTTCTCTCGTAAATTCATTGTACCCTCCATAATTTCACTCAATGTCTCATCAGACAGCTTGTTTGTTAATCCATCGGAACAAATCAAAAGATGAGAACAGTTCGCCCAATCAATAACTGACGTATCGAGAGCGATTGTCGGTTCAGTTCCTAAAGAACGCATCAAAATATTTCTTTTTGGGTGATCTTCAGCCTCTTCTTTTGTTATTTGCCCGGATTTCAGCAATTCATTAACGAATGTATGATCTTCTGTAATCTGTTTGACAATGCAATTCTGTTTCCATATGTATATCCTGCTGTCTCCAACAGATGAAACGGCGATAAATTCTTTCGTACAAAGTGCGACGGCGAAGGTTGTTCCCATACCTCGGCATGCATCATGAGTCTCCGCATATTCATATAAGCGCAGGTTCACACTGCGAACTAAATGATTCAGCCATGTCTCTGCTTCTTCTTTAGTAAAAACACCTGAATGCTCCGACCACTTGGCGGATGTCAGCTCCAAAGCCATTTTACTGGCAATTTCGCCTGCGGCATGTCCTCCCATACCATCAGCAACGATCCCGAGCAGGCAGTCGTCGCCATAAAGCACATCCAAACTATCCTCATTTTGTTCTCGTACGTTCCCGGAACTTGTACACCACTCGGCCTTCACGCAGTTCACTCCTTTAAGAAAGTCCATCTTTTAAGCGTTCAAGACAGCAAATGAAAAAGCCATCGGTTTGAAACATATAAGGCATAATCTGCAACATGCCGTCACGTGTATCAATCATGGCCTTTGGCATTCGTTTTGCAAAGGACTTTTCCGCACAAAAGTTTGGATGATTCGCCAAAAAAACGGCCATTTGTTTTTCATTTTCATCTTTATGAATCGTGCATGTGCTGTAAATTAACCAGCCGCCAGGTTTTACGAGTAAAGCGGCTTCTTCCAAAATCATTTGCTGAATGGGAATCAGTCCCTTGATCTCATCTGCCGATTTGGTCCACTTAATCTCAGGTTTCCGCCTGATCACCCCTAAACCGGAACATGGAACATCGAGCACAACACGATCAAAACATGCTTCGCCAAGTTTGCTTCGTGCCGATCTTGCATCCATAGCGTGAGTCTCAATATTGGTTAAACCAAGCCGTTCGGCCGCATGATCTATTAATTGTGCCTTGTGCGGATGCAAATCAAGCGCAACAATTCGGCCGCGATTAGCCATTCGTTCAGCTAAGTGGGTTGTTTTTCCCCCAGGTCCCGCACATGCATCGAGAACAAGCATGCCCTCCTTAGGTGCTGCTGCATCTGCTACCAGCATCGAGCTTTCATCCTGAATGGTAAAATAGCCCTCTCGAAATGCTTGCGACTGAACAGCATTTCCGCTCTTGACAATCAAAGCATCCGGAGAGAGTATTCCAGGAAGCGTTTCTATATTTTCTGCCGCTAATTGATCTGCCAGCTCCTGCCTTGTAGCCTTAAAACGATTCACTCGAATGGAAACATTGGGCGGAAGATTGTCGGCTTCAGCAATTTTAACTGCTGTTTCACGGTCCCACTGTGCTTCCCAAAGATCCATCAGCCATTCTGGATGGCTATACATAATTGCATTCCTTTTTCTTTCCGGTTCAATTTGTGACAGGTCAGGCAAACCTTCACGCAGAATCCGACGAAGTACCCCATTGACAAATCCGGATATCCCCCGATGCCCCCGCTTCTTTGCAATCGTAACAGCTTCATTCACAAGTGCATGGTCTGGAATGCGATCGAGAAATGCTTTTTGGTAAATTGAAATAAGAAGCAGCTGTTCCACCCAATCATCTATTTTTCTTTTCTTTTCCACAAAAGATGATAAATAATAATCCAATGTCAATTTTTGCTGCAATACTCCATAAACGAGAGTAGTAACCAATCCTTTATCTTTATCCGATAAGTGTCCGGCGTTAAGTGTCTCGTTCAAAACTATTTGACTGTACGCATGCTTTTTTGTTATTGCAAGCAGCAAATCTAATGCGGTCTCACGAGCTGTCGGTTTGCTCATAATTTCACTCCAAGTATAGTGCCGGTCTCTACACGTGTGCCTCTAAGAAAATCAGCAGTCTTCATTCTTTTTTTCCCCGCAGGTTGGCACTCAACAATTTGTACAGCTTGACCATCGCCTGTTGCAACAAAAAGTCCATCCGAGTCGCATCTGATTACAGTGCCTGGTTTTTCAGCTGACCTAAGATCTGTTAACTCAGCAGCAAAGATTTTAAATACGGAACCTCCAAGTCGGGTGAACGCCCCTGGAAACGGATTCAGTCCGCGAATCAGGTTGCGTACCGCCGGAGCGGATTTCTCCCATACAATTTCCTCGTCTTCATGTTGGATGCTCGGCGCAAATGTGACTTTGTTTTCATCCTGCTTCTGGGGTTTCAGCGAGCCTGCCGCAAGTTTCGGCAAGGTTTCCATAAGCAGGGTGCTTCCGGCGGCACTTAATTTATCGTGCAAAGTTCCAAATGTATCCTGATCCTCAATAGGCACTCGCACTTGTGATAAGATATCCCCCGCATCCAACTGCTTCACCATATACATGATCGTAACGCCGCTTTCTTTCTGTCCGTCAATGATCGACTGCTGAATCGGAGCTGCTCCGCGATAAGCGGGCAGTAATGAGGCATGAACATTCACGCACCCCAGCCGTGGGCCCTTGAGCAGGGACTCAGGCAGTATTTGCCCGTACGCAGCGGTAACCAATAAATCCGCATCGAAGTCTAGAATTTCTTTAACCGCCTCCGCTTTGCGTACTTTCTCCGGCTGCAGAACCGGCACAGCGTAGCTCTCAGCGAGCACCTTGATCGGAGGAGGAGTTAATTTATGCTTTCGGCCTTTGGGACGGTCCGGTTGCGTTACAACGCAGACCACATCGTAAGCCGTATCTTCCAGTAAATGTTTCAGGACGGGTACCGCAAAATCCGGCGTTCCCATAAATGTTATTTTCATTGAATCATCCTCTTCAGCAAAATTAAATCCTGGTTTAGAGCCTATTCGAAAGCCGGGAAGCCATTCTTCCCGGTATTCGAACACGTTCTTCTACATAAGTGCAACAGGATTAAGGTCAATAGACACTTGCAAACCGTTCTTTCCGCTCTCTTGAAAATGCTGCATGATCTGATGCAACACAGGCAGAAGAGCAGGTTCCCTTTTGTATTTTACCATGCACTGGTAACGATATCTATCCTTTATCTTTGAGACAGCCGGCACGACCGGACCGTATATCTGAGAAGAACCGGACAGCTGTTTTTTCAAAATCATTGCAATTCGTTCGGCCGCTTCCGCTACCTTTGCAGGTTCCGGATGGGTGAGTCGAACCATTGCCAAATAGAAAAACGGAGGATAACCTCCTCGATGACGGAGCGCCATTTCTTGATTGTAAAAGCCTTCATAATCATGATGTGCAGCATCTAACACCGCATAATGATCTGGACTATAGCTCTGAATGACAACTTCGCCCGGTAATGAATGTCTTCCTGCACGTCCGGCCACCTGAGTAACAAGCTGAAATGTTTTTTCCGATGCACGAAAATCCGCAAGATGCAGTAATGAATCTGCTGCCAGTACCCCTACGAGCGTCACCTTTGGAAAATCCAATCCCTTCGCTATCATTTGCGTCCCGAGCAGTATATCCGCTTTCTCTTCACCGAACTGCCGTAACAAGTTTTCATGGCTTCCTTTTTTCCGTGTTGTATCTACATCCATACGGATAACGCGCGCTTCAGGAATCAGCCTGTTAAGTTCTGCCTCAACTTTTTGTGTCCCCGTCCCAAAGAAGCGCATCGCATCGCTGCCACAGGTTGGGCAGGTGTCAGGGACTTTTTGCTCAAACCCGCAATAGTGGCACTTTAATAGATGCTGCGCGCGATGGTAAGTCAAGGATATATCGCAATGAGGACACTCGACAACGGTCCCGCATGATCGGCACATAACGAAAGTCGAATACCCGCGTCGATTTAAAAAGAGCACCGTTTGCTCCTTCTTTTGAAGTCGATCCTTCACTTTCTCAAGCAGTTCCTTAGAGAATACCGAGTGGTTTCCCTGCCGCATTTCTTCTCGGAGATCAACAATATGAACAGAAGGAAGCGGACGGTGATTGACGCGCTCTTTCAAAGAAAGTAGTGTGAAAACCTGTTTACGTGCACGCGCAAAAGATTCGAGCGAAGGTGTTGCACTCCCAAGGACGACCGGACACTGGTGGCCTTGCGCTCGGTGAATAGCAATGTCGCGTGCATGGTAGCGCGGCATGTCTTCCTGCTTATAACTGGATTCATGCTCCTCATCAATAATAATTAATCCTAGATTATTGAAAGGTGCAAAAATTGCCGATCGAGCACCGACAACAACCTGCACCTTTTCTTCACGAATTTTTCGCCATTCGTCATATTTTTCTCCTCGACTCAATCCGCTGTGCATCACAGCCACATGATCGCCAAAGCGGCCTTTGAATCGTAAAACCATTTGCGGAGTCAATGAAATTTCCGGAACAAGAACGATGGCTTGCTGCTTTTTCTCAAGCACATGCTGAATGGATTGAAGATAGATTTCCGTTTTTCCGCTCCCTGTGACACCATGGCATAAAAACACGCGATGCTCCGGCTTATCCATTGAGTGCAAAATAGGTGCAAGTGCATTCGCTTGCTCATCAGTTAATTTTAGCGGTTCGGTGTGTTCAATTGATCGTTTATAGGGATTGCGTAATTGTTCGATCTGATCGATGCGGAGCAACCTTTTTTCCGCAAGTTTCAAAATTGCATCTCTGCTTAAGCCTTCATCAATGAGAGCACGCATTGTCGGATGGAATGCTGCGGAATCGGATTGCCGAATAAAATAGTTAAGTGCTTCTTTTTGGCGTTTGGCTCGATCATTAAGTTGTAAAAGTTCAAGGTTCAATCGTTCTTTAGAAACAGCAACTGAAACAGCAGCCACTTGTTTCGCAGTCGCTTGGTTGCGTACCAGCTGATGAATGGAAAGGCTGCCCCTTCGTAATGCTCGATTAATCGGATTTAATAATTCCGAATCGTTTCTTACTACTTCCGACCAAAGCGCTTGTCTCTTCGATCTGAAAAATTCAGCCAAATTCGGATCATCATTTTCTAACTGCTCTGGGTCCTCAACTTTAATCACTTTTTTATAATCAGCTTTCATCGCTGCTGGAAGCATTGCTTGATAAGCCGCTACAGTCGCACAGACCGTCGTGTCCGCCAGCCAGCGGCCCAATTTTAAGAGTTCCGTTGTTAGGACAGGCAGATGATCTTCAACTGTATCAATCGACTTTAATCGAGTAAATTCCGAACTTTCCTTGAGTGCCGTCACAAAGCCAAGACGGTGCATTCGCCCAAAAGGTACGGTTACACGCATTCCTGGTGCTAAAATATCGCTGAACGGCTCCGGAACTTGGTAATCAAACGGCTTATTCACCGGATTTGCCGGAATATCAATATAAACCTCAGCAATCACTTCGTTTCACTCATTTCAAACAATTCGGCAAGGGCATCACAAATAGTTGATGCAACTTGCTGTTTATGCATCGTATCAAACTCCTGCTGCTTCCCGCTCGCAAAAAAGAACGTTACTTTGTTTGTATCTTCTCCAAAGCTGTCGGACGCATGATTGGCGACGAGCAGATCCAAATGTTTCGCTTCAAGTTTCTTGAGTGCATTTGCTTCCAAATGATCGGTTTCAGCCGCAAAGCCAATGAGTAATTGATTCTGTTTCTTTTCGCCCAACTCTTTCAGTATGTCCGGATTTCTGACCATGGTGACCGTCAGCGGACCTTCTGATTTCTTAATTTTTGTCTCGCTCACCTGCTCTGGGCGATAATCCGCGACAGCGGCTGCCTTTATTACTGCATCCGCATCAGGATAACGTTTCATGACCTCGCGATACATATCACGTGCAGAGGTTACCTTAATTCTTTTGATTTCAGGAGAAACAGCCAGGTCAGTTCCGGCAATAAGCGTCACCTCAGCACCCGCCTGATTTGCAGCTTCAGCAATCGCATAGCCCATCTTCCCACTGGAACGGTTGCTGAAAAAGCGGATCGGATCAAGCGATTCTTTTGTTGCGCCGGCGGTAACGAGAATTTTTTTCCCAACAAGTGACTTACGAGTAAAAAAGTCGTCGATTTCACGGACAATATCTTCAGGCTCAGTCATTCTTCCTGAACCTGTCCATCCGCACGCCAATCTTCCTTTCTCCGGACCAATTAAGTGATAACCGTAACTTTGAAGGACGTGCAAATTTTTCTGAACAGCGGGATGTGCATACATATTGACGTTCATAGCCGGAGCGATCCATAACGGCGCCTTTGAAGCGAGTGCCGCCGCAGTAAGCATATCGTCAGCGATACCCGACGCCATTTTGGCAATGGTATTGGCGGTTGCCGGTGCTACAATAAATGCATCGGCATCATCCGCTATGTCAATATGAGCAATTTGTCCCTCCTTTTCATCCAAGATGACGCGATCATAAACGGTATGCCTTGTGAGCGCTTGAAAAGTAACTGATCCGACAAAGTGCTTTGCAGATTCCGTCATCAAAACATGAACATCTGCTCCTGATTTAACCAGCCGGCTCGTCAAGTCCGCTGCCTTGTATGCAGCGATTCCTCCAGTTACACCAAGCACGATTTTTTTCCCTTGAAGAGTCATGAAAACACTTCCTTATCAATATCTGACTACTGTCTTACAAAATTACTTCTTGGTCGTTGGCATCCCATTATCAAGAAAATGCTGCCGAGCAAATTGCCGATATCTTAAATTCCAGGCTAAAACCTATATAAAAGGCAACAACCTGATAAAGGTTGTTGCCTTGCCGTTTGGCGGTGCATGTTAACGTTTGTAATTGAGAAGTCCAGCATTGATTTCTTCCAATGCTTGACCGACTTCTTTTACAGAACGCGGGTGTTCAACGAGTAAATGTCCGGAACCATCCTGAAGCTGGCGCGCACGTTTCGCGGAGAGTGTCACCAATGTATAAGTAGAATTCACTTTTTCAAGCAAACTGTCAATAGACGGATAGATCATCATATTCCGTCATCCCCTTCCATTTTCAATATATTTCTCAATCAGCCGATCTACCCTGCAATGTTCGGCAAGCACAATGGCTTCTATTCGATCACAGGCCTTTTCAACTTGATCGTTTTCCACAACATAATTGTAATTCTGCATTAATTCCATTTCTGATTTTGCCACACTCATTCGACTTTCAATCAGATCCGCGGTTTCTGTGCCGCGCCCGACAATTCGATTTTTCAGTTCATCCAAATCAGGCGGAGCGAGAAAAATGAACAGTGCTTCCGGAAACTTCTTCTTCACTTGAAGTGCGCCTTGAACTTCAATCTCCAAGATGACATCTTCACCGCATTCAAGCGATTCTCGGACGTAATCAACAGGTGTGCCGTAACAATTGCCCACGTATTCTGCCCATTCCAGAAGCTTCTCTTGTTTGATCATCTGCTCAAATTGCTCCCGTGTTTTAAAAAAATAATGGACGCCGTCGATCTCGCCTTCTCTTGGCTTTCTCGTCGTCGCTGAAATGGAATATTTTAATTGTGTGCCGCGCTTGCGCAGCGCTTTGCACACGGTCCCCTTGCCAACACCGGAAGGTCCGGAAAGAACCACCAGCAACCCTTTTTCTTTAAAGCTCATCACTTTGCCTCCAACCGTTGCACATCAACCATTCATCTATTCTATATTTTGCACTTGTTCACGTAATTTTTCAATCTCGGTTTTCAAGGACACAACAAAGCGGCTTACTTCAGCATGATTGCCCTTTGAGCCAATCGTATTCACTTCACGATTCATTTCTTGAATGAGAAAGTCGAAACGACGACCAACGGGCATGTCCGAATGCTCCTCCAATAAGACTTTGCATTGATTTAAGTGGCTTTTCAAGCGCGTCACTTCTTCATCAATGGCCGTCTTATTGACGAATACGGCCATTTCGTTCATGAAACGATCCTCGTCAATTCCTCGATTCTGCCCAAGAAAATCGGTGATCGCGGCATGAAGCCTCAGCTTATACTGGGCACGAACTTCAGGCATAAACGCCTCAAGCTGGTCAACCTCGGATTGGATCCCCTGAATTTTATCTAAAAGATCAATTCTCAGTGCTTCGCCTTCCTTTTCACGCATCGCAATAAGATGTTCTGCTGCATAGCGAACGGATTCAAGCACCAGTGGTTCCACTGATTTTGCATCACAATTGTCTCCATCGTTTAATGAAAAGATACCGGGAAGCTGTAGAATCGCATTGAGATCGTTCAGCTGGAATCCGCTGCGCCGCTGCATTTCTTTAGCAGCACTCATATACTGATCAACGAGCGACCAATTCGTTTTCAAATGTGGCTCGTTCGCTTGATTACCTTCAACTGAGAGATATAAGTTGAGCGAGCCTCGCTTCACAAAAGAATGAACAATCTCCCTCAGTTTATCTTCAAGATAGACGAGTGATCTCGGCCCGTTGAAAGTAAGCTCGAAGAATCGATGATTGACTGATTTAAGCTCAACGTGTACCTGTGTGTCGTCTTGGGTTTGATCGCACATACCAAAGCCTGTCATACTTTTAATCATCCGATCACTTCCACTATCTCATTTTAAACATTTTTATCGAGTTGTCGCAAGTACTGACGATAAATAAATTGAGATGAACTGCCAAGTCCGTTATTTTGTCTCAGATTTTGGCTTTTCACGCATGTTCAGAACCTGCGATTCATCTGGTGTTACATAGAGCGTTTTTTGATCCGTATAGATAACAAAACCAGGTTTGGCACCGCTTGGTTTTTTGACATATTTCACTTTGGTATAGTCAACCGGAACACCGCTGCCCATGCGTGATTTACTGTAAAAAGCTGCAAGATTAGCCGCTTCCTTCAGCACATCTTCACTTGGGTTCTGCGATCGAATCACAACATGCGATCCGGGAATATTCTTTGTGTGCAGCCAAATCTCTTCGCGTGCCGCTTCTTTCGTTGTCAAGTAATCATTCTGTTTATTGTTCTTCCCAACGAGAATCAATGTACCATCCGAGGCAAAATACTGATCTATGACCGGTTTATTCTTTCTCTTCCGATCTTTAACTGAGCGCTTCTTTCTTAAATAACCGCCTTCGACTAGTTCCTCGCGAATTTCTTCGATATCCTTCATTGAAGCGGATTCAACCTGCTGCGTCAGTCCTTCAAAATATACGATCTCGCTATTCGTTTGCCGAACTTGTTCTGTAACAACTTTTTTTGCTGTCTTTGCTTTATTATACTTTTTGAAATAAGCTTGTGCGTTCTCCGAAGGAGTCCGATTTGGATTAAGGCTGATCGTCACTCGTTTCTGATCAGGATCATAATAATTAATCACATCTACGTGCAAGTCGCCGCGTTTAAAGACATGCATGCTTGCCGTTAGCAATTCTCCATATAAACGATACTTATCCGCATCTTCAGCGTCCCGCAGTGTTTTTTCCAATTTCTTGAGCTTTGTCTTGTTTTTCTTCAATTCAAGGCTGATAAAATGACTGAGATCTCCTGCCTTCTGTCTGACCGCGTCAGTCTGTGCTTTAACCGCGTAAAAACGATCAAGCATCTGGTGAACAGTGGTGAAGTTTTCCGTTTTCCCTGATTCATGGGTCAGCCGCAACACATGAAAGTCATCTTTTCCCTTATCATTAAAAACAATCATCGGATGATAATCATGATTTCGTATTTCTGTCTGAATCTCAAGAAAAGCTTGTGCAATCGCTTCTTGGTGAGGGAGTCCGGCGCGATGAACAATTTCAGCACCAATCTGCGGTGAAAATCCGCTGACCATACCTACAATCTGGCGATCAATGCGTCCGGCATTCCATTCAATCCGGCCGATTAAATCCTGCACACTCATCTCAAGCGGATTAAGCTTCCCCTGATCCGGCGGCAGAACATAAGTTTCACCGGGTAACACCGTACGGAAACGATTGACCGCAGGAGTCAAATGTTTCATTGAATCAATAATTCGCTTGCTCTCTTTATCAATCAGAATTACATTGCTGTGTCTGCCCATGAGCTCAATAATCAATTCTTTTTCTGTAAGATCACCCAATTCATTGCGTGAACGAAGATCAATGTGTACGATACGCTCGAAGCCTAGCTGCTCGATCCGCTCAATGACGCTTCCCTCAAGATATTTGCGCAGAAGCATACAGAACATCGGCGGCTCCTGAGGGTTACCTTCCGATTGCTCTGTCAAATGCATGCGTGCAAATGCTGCATTAATAGAAATGAGCAATTTTCCGCGTACCCCGCGTGCGCGCAGATGAAAAATAAGATCCGTAGGAGTTGGCTGATATATTTTAGCTACCCTGCCACCTGTAAAATCTTGCAGACTTTGAACAGCAGCATGAGTAACAATACCGTCATAAGACATGGCGCATTCCTCACTTCCAAAAAAAGCGGGCATTCGCTGCTCGCTTTTCAACTTCCGATTAAATACCGAACTCTATTGTCTCACTTGGCGCGCTTCCGAGTCAAGAAAGGTCTCAGTTTGTTGGGAGTCTGATGACAACCTTAAATAGATCGCCATCCAAGTCAATTTCAAAAATGCCGCCATGGAGATCGATGATCGACTTAGCAATCGCTAGTCCAAGCCCTGAGCCTTCCGTATGGCGTGACGCATCCCCGCGTTTAAAGCGTTCAAATAATTCATCAACATTGTCGCCAAGTTCGTACTTAGTAATATTTTTGAACGTCGCCATCGCCTCGCCGTTTTTCACTTCGAGTGTGATATACACGCGCGTTCCTTCCATTGAATATTTAAGAATGTTTCCAATCATATTATCAAAAACACGCCATAATTTCTGACCGTCGACAATAACCGGAATCCCTTCATCCGGAGTTTTTATACGAAAGTTAAGCTTTGATTGTTGAATGGCTTCATCATATTCAGCAAGTGCTTGAGTCAGCAACTCATTCAAATTAACCTTGGTCTTGTGCAATTCAATTGCACCGCTTGCCATTTTAGAGGCGTCAAATAAATCATCAATCAGCCGCTTCAAACGCTTCGCTTTTCGATCAATGATGGCTAGGTAGTCCTGCCGTTCCTCATCGCTCACATCCGATTTTCTTAACAGATCATTATAGGTAATGATTGAAGTCAGCGGCGTACGCAGGTCATGACTGACATTGGTAATGAGCTCCGTCTTCAGCCGTTCGCTTTTCAACTGCGCGTTCCGTGATGACTTCACGCCATGTTTTAATGTGTTTAATGATTGAGACAACCGGCTAATATTGCTCCTTCCATGTACGGGCAGATCAGGCTGCTCCTCTCCTGCCGCCAAGGCATTCATTTGATTAAAAATGCGATTGAACTGTGTGGCACGTTTCAATGAGAACCACAGCAGAGGCAGTGCAGTAAAAATCAAAAATAAGAATGCTGCGGCAACGCTGCCACTAATAGAAAAAAGTGGAGCCGACATGCCAAGGAAAAAGATTGCCGCAACGAAAAACATAACTTTCAAGCCGGTAAAGGGTGCAATGAAAAAGGCATTAATAATCTCTCTTGACTGCGAGACGATGCTCCCCTTTCGGCACTCCGCTCTTTGCTCAGGGTCACGTATCATCTGCCAGAGCCATTGAATTTGGAAAAGGACGGTTGTCATCGCACATAGAATGCCAACACTGTAAAGAGCAAATGCGCTTAAATCTCCGAAACTGCCGAAAAATGCATACGCATATCCATAATCCAATCCATTTGCAGTTGATCCAATGTTGATAAGAACAGCCAAAAAAATAAAGAGTTCCAGTGCAAGAAACATAAACCGCAATTCAATTGGAATACGACGATACAACCGACTTGTTATTTGAAACCCAACGAGTGAAAATACCCTCTGTTTCCAAACAAGAAACAACGCATAACCAATCATGGCAATCGACAGTATAAGTAAAACATAGCCAAATAGCTTACTTTGAACATAAGCGCGATAATTAGAATTCAATTGATCCATCTGGGCATTTTTATTAATATAAATCTCTCCGGAATAATCAGCGTTCCAAAGCGTTAAGATTCGAGTAATGCGTTTATCCCCAGTACTCAAATAATGATCAGGATAAAAGTTTTTAAAACGTTTTTCAAAGCGCTTTTCCGACTGCTTATCTGTTCCTTGAGCATCTGTCGCATTTGAAAAAACGCCGCCGGTTTTTTTATTTTCAAAACGATACTTAAAGACCTTTGCTAATTGATTAAAACTCTCTTGTTCATTGGAAAGTGAGGTTGCCTTAAACTTTTTCATCAGTGCTAATCGCTCGTCGCGTATCTGTTCGATCACATGAGCATCATTCTTAAAGTTCTTCTCGATCGCACTGATTTTCTTATCTCGTTCTTTTTTATAATAGGATACAGCTTTTTTATCTTCGGCTTTCTCCGCTTTTGCAATCACATCCGAGTACTGACTGCGGACATTTGATAACTGCTTGGGCAGGTCGCCGTAACGATAACGAAATTCGTGAATATCATCCTTTGTGATGGGGAGGGTCTTTATCTGGCTAGGTAATGGATGAATGAGTTTCGTCATCGCCAGCTCATATTTAAATTGCTCATATGCACTCTTAAAACCACTGAAATTCTCAAAAGTGCCAAACATCATCGGCCTGTATACCGTGATTACAAGCAGAAGCAGCGAGAGACCGAATATCGTAAGCCAGGTGAACAGATACCCTGCTTTTTTATTTTTCAATTTTATAGCCAATGCCCCACACCACCTTCAAATATCTTGGATTGTTTGCAACCTATACGTGGTGTAAACTGAAGGTAGTCAGCGATATGTTTGAAAAAATTTGATCCTATTAATCTATTAAAATACTTCTCATGTTTTTAACAATATTAAATGTTGCGGTCATTTAGAGGTCAGTGGTCAAAATCATCCAATCGCTGCCCCTACACCAGTAAGCAGGGATATAAACAGTGGTAGCATGTGCACGAGCACGTAGCCTAATGAGGCGTTCATAATATATTGATAACCTTTATCTTTAAACCCGACCATAACTGCGAGAGAAGCTCCTGCAATGATCACACCGGCCATTGGTGTAGATATAGCGACGATCATACTTACAAGAGGGTCAAACGCATGAACAACCTGTTCTTTGGTTGATTCGCTAATCGCTTCTTTTGCAAAAGTTAATGTAGGATGTGATAAAATAAATGATCCTGCCGCGATACCGGACGCTGCTAACAGTCCAGTTGTTGCGACTTTTTTTATTTGTGGCTCATTCCGGACAAACGATCGAAAGTCTAGTGTTTCTGTGCGCATCAAAATCCCTCCCATTAAATGAAGATGAATGCAATGACACCGGCAATGATATACGGCCGTGTCGGCTTGATATAAGCCATAAGCGCCAGCGTTCCAATAATAGAAATAACCTGCCATCCACCTAACTGATTAAAAATCACTTCCCAAATTGTCGGTCCTTGGTATTCAAACGGTTTCCCGTGTTCTAAAAATGCATGCCATATCTCATTCATTTCAATTCCTCCCGTGTATAGATTTCCACATCAATTCCCTTGCATAGCTTCAATAGACGTTTTCTCCGATACTCTGTTGCTGTAGCAAAAATCAATTTAAATGGCTTCACTGCGTACAATTGGCGGTATCGTGCGATCTTTCGGGCATTTTCATTCATCTTTTGTGTAATGTCGATTTCGACAAAATAAAATAGGCTATTTCGCTTAAAGACAGCATCAGCAACGACGCAAACGCCATTCGCTTCAATCTTGATTTCATTTTTCCAATTTGATGGCCGGCCATAAGCAAGGTAAAGTTGATTGCGCAATAAAAAGTGATCGGCTTGCATTGTTCGTTTTCTCACTTTTTCGCAACCTACACGTTCCCGGCCGGCAGCGGACAGATAATAAACATTCTCACCGTCCCTGAAACTGCATAGATAATCGGACATGGACTTTAAAAAGTGGTTAGCGTTGCGGTCGCTTTTTAGATTGTGCAGCCGTTGCAGCTGAGACCTAGATAAATAATCAAGTTTCGCTAAAGACAAAAGTATCGCTTCTTCCTTCTCCATTCGTTGACTGTTCATTGCTCTGCTCCTTTCGTGGCCGAATATTAATGTGTGGTGCAATCTGCTTTTTAATCTCCAAATTGCTGATAAATGGTGTTTGGACAATCACAGGTTTCACACGCTTATAAATGCCGCGTCCTTTGATCTCCGGTAAGTTCTCCGCTCCGGGCATATCAATCGCCGCCATCGAAGCTGTGGTGCTGTCTAAGACAAAGCATAACCGTGCCGGAATGTTACGCTTAACCTGGCTTGGTATGGTCTCCGTTGTCGGGTATTGTGTAGCGTAGACAAGCCGAAAGCCGGGGCCACGCCCACGCCGAGCAATGTCCTTCACGATCTCTAACGCTTCTTTTCCAAGGTCGGCCGCTTCATCGATCACGATAAAATGGCGCTTGGGTATGCCTGCTTCTTGTACGTCCTCATAGCCTTTCTCTGTGTACTCTCTTAGCATTTTGTTCATTAGTTCCTGTGCTTGTTTTAGTGCTGTAACCGCACTATCCGGATCCGTTGCAAAGTGCATCGTTTGTTTAAGATTTTCAAAACGACGGAATGCGGATCCGTCCTTTAAATCAATAAGTGTCAACTCCAAATCGTCCGGGTTTGATATTGCCAATATGGTAATCAATTGTTTGAGAAATACAGACTTCCCGAATCCGGTTGAGCCGGCAACAATCAAATGCGGCTGCACTTCAAAATCATGTTCGATCATTCCGTGTCGCGACAGTCCAGCCGGCACCTTCCAGCCACTTATTTTCTGCCCTGACCATTTCACAATCGACGGCAATGGCTCATCATAAACACGGATCCGGAGCATGCCATCAAAACCTAATTCAACCTCTTTTCGTGCCTTCTTGTGCTTCGTTAGCAGCCTTTTAATCTGCTTGACTATGCTTCTATTTAACTTTAACTGTCTGATGTCTGACAGGCTGACAGATAGCCCTGCTGTCTGCACATTAAGCCCATCTTCGATCACATCTTTATGGCTTTCCACGTCTTTAAAACTCATTCCCAATGGCATCTGATAAACGTACTCTGTGCCGCCGTCAATCACTCGTTTTCGATGCAGCCGAATTGTTTTCTTTCGCCCTTCCTCGGTCACGCCTAGTTTGGCATTTTCAAAGATTCGCTGAATCTTCGCTGCATCGTTGAGTGAAGGGGATAGGCCAGCATTTTTGCAAAAAGCATAGCCACCAATTCCGGCAACCGCAGCTGTTGAAACAATTTCAAATAACATCAGCACCACCACCTAAAATTGTTGAGTATCCGTAGGATAGTTCCTGTCGAAAAGTAACATTTTGGACAAGGAAAAACAGCTCTGCAACGAGAAAATATCTTTACTTATTAAATTTCCTGCCGGGAAAAGCAAGAGGAAATCCGTTAAGCAATAAATGACTATGATCGACAGCTTGATCATTATGTTACTTTTTTCCGCACGTTTAACATTTGCCCAATCCGGACATGCTACGAAAAAAGGAGTGATTTGATGTTTGGATTAGGCAAACCACGTACTAAATTCGGCAAGTGGATTGATCGAAAAGGAATAGATCAGATCGATGTAGAAGAAATGAGCAGATTGAGTAGAAGAACGGTTAGCCGGATGTGTAATGATAAGGATTACAGTCCAAAATACACGACGTTCGCAAAACTTAAAAGAGGATTGAAGAAGTTAGGATATGACAAGGGCTACGATGATTTTTGGGTTTAAATGAAAGATGCTGCTTGATCTGCATTGACCTCTTGTTTTGGCTCTGTACGCTGCACATTAACACCATGCATGTCGTGGTCAATCAGTCGCTTAATGTAGGCACTCATATTGGTATGCTCTGACAATCGCTTATACAGTGTCTGCTGATATGGATCCGCCAAATTGAAGCTGACACCAACCGTCTTTTTAATGAGTGGGCGCATAGACTTTTCGACCAATCTCATAATTTCCGATGGCATTGGCAAAAATCGGTTTCACAATCTGCAGCTGGCTTCCAATGGTAATCTTTGGGCGTAACAATTCGGCATTCGGAAAGTAAGCTTTTATGCCCTCTAAAAGCGTTTCTGCGCCACCACCGAGCACATGAACAGAATCATATTCTTGCCACTTTTCAAGTGCACGGACGTAGATACGGCGCGTGATGCTGTTTATATCGGATGTTCGGAGTGTTTCCATACCAAATCCTTCTGTAAAGCTGTCCCGGTCAACCAATGCCATATTGTAGGTCGTGGCAAAGTTGATGGACCCGGAGCCAATATCTATATACCGATGCAGACCCATCCGTGGATCCGACAAAGAAGCAGAACCACCTTCTGCGCCAACTTCGCACTTGTTGATGACAAACGATTTTTGCACACCGTTCACGGTCAATGTATGTGACCCGAGCAGCATATCTTTAATCTTCTGCTTTTCCTCTGGAGTGTGGGTTTCAACCGGCTGACCAACTACGATGCTCACATACTGATCGATGGCGTATTGATGGATAGCGAGTAAGATACGCAGCTTTGCTTCTTCATGTGCTTTGCTGATGCCCTTCCGGCTGCCGGACAGTTCAGATTCCATCTTCGCAAGCGTTCCGGCAAATCCTCGCTTGCCGTTGTATTCCCATACCATATCATCTGCACCAAACTGGCTATACAGATGCCGTTCCCTGTACTCACCAATCGCGCTAGAAAATAGATAAACACCGCGCTGACATGCTACTTTTACGTTGGCATTTCCACCGTCTATGCCCATAATTTCCATGTCCTCACTCCCTAGATTTAATCTAGGTAAAACCTATCCATGCCACAAGGATAAAAATAGCCGTTTAGGTTTAACCTGGTTTAAACTTATTGTCATAAATGGTTGTCTTATGACTAAAAGTAACAAAAAGGACAGGTAGGATAGTAAAATAGAAAAAATCAGCTGAATTTATCATAGTACGATGTAAAAACGAGTAAAAATAATCATTTTATTTCTATGTAACCGCTATTTTTGATAAAAATGCGATTTGCTCAATTTAGATACATTATAGATAATGGTCTTGTGGGGTGGCTGAGGGTTTAACATAGAAAATACCCGTCCATTGAGGAGTGGATGGGTATTTTTTATAAAATCTATCACTAGCGTTGCAGTAATCAAAACTGATGATTCAAAATACTAGGAATAGTCGAATTTAAAGAGGCTAGCCAACAAAAAAATCCTTTACAATGGAAGGATAGGTGATTCTATCCAAATCCAAAGAAAAGGATTCACGCATGGATAAGAATACACATCTCTCTTCATTTTCGCAATGGTTAAATCAGATAAACTTTAAACAGCTTGACGAAACCCTCGGACAAACCGGCGGTGACAAGTACGTGAAAAAGCTGACGACAAAGGCTTATATGACCCTTTTTCTGTATGCTCATCTCCAGAAAGAAGACAGTCTGCGTTCGATTTCGGACTGCGTCTTAAGTGAAGAGCTTCAGAAAGCAACGGGTCTCTCGTCGATCAGCGCCTCACAACTCTCAAGAAAAAATAACTCGGTTGACCCGCAACTGTTGATGATGCTCTTTCTTGATCTGGTCGCCAAGATTAAAGGCAAACGAGCACCCCAAATGGATGAACAGCTTAGGGTTGTGGATTCGACGACGATATCCCTGAATGCTCAGCGCTATCCATGGGCTCACTTTCGCAAAACCAAAGCCGGCGTCAAGCTGCACCTTCGCCTTGTCTTTATGGGAAAAGGGCAAGTGTTTCCGGAAAAAGCAGTCCTTACATCCGCTCAAGTCAATGACCGCTCGCAACTCGATGTGCTCGTTGACGAGAAAGAAGCCATGTATGTCTTTGATCGAGGCTATGTGGATTACCAGGCCTTTGATCGTTTTTCCGAAGAGGGGATGTTCTTTGCTTCCCGTTTAAAAAAGAATGCCGTTATCCATGTCCTGCACAACTATAAAGTCCCCGAGAAAAGTTCTCTTTTATCGGATCAAATGATCCTGCTGGGCAGCATTCAAAACCAAACGGAAAATGCCTTCCGTCTCATCGTGGCGCAAGACGATCAGGGGAAGAACATTCGGATCATCACCAATCGTTTTGACTTGTCGGCGACAGAAATCAGTGATGTCTATCGTCATCGATGGGCCATCGAACTTTTTTTCAAATGGCTGAAGCAACATGTTCGGATCCAAACATTTTACGGACAAAGTGAGAAGGCTGTCCAGAATCAACTACTTTTGGCGTTGATTCATTACAGTCTATTCGTTTTGATTCAGCAGAAACTTAAAACGACGAGTTCAGTACTTCAACTGAACCGATGGTTCAAAGCTGTGCTTTGGAAATCCTGTGAGCAATGGTTCCGCCGTATTCGTTTTCAAATGAATAAAAGGAAACGAGTAACCTAAAGGCACCTTAAAGGCTGTTGACACTTGGACACTGATTAACTGGATAAAATTGTAAAATGGATCGAGTCACCTTTTAGGTGGACATTAACTTTTTTGGCTTTGGTAGAAAAAATACAAATTCTGAATAGTTCGTCAATATTTATGCAACGCTAGTGAAAATCTATACAAAAACGCTTTACATATATAACGTTACGTTATATAATATAAGTGTGGTTAAGAGATGATGGCAAAAGGAGAAGATCAAAATGAAACTAGAATTTATTAAAAATGTGTTGTTTGTTGATGTTGATGGTAGTAAAGGAATCAATCATTATGTTATCAAAGCGATGTATGACAAAATTGATGAAGAGGGATTCGCTGACATTACTTACAAACCTGTGGATGAATTTGACATGACATGGAAAGAGATCGAAGCAGACGGAGGAATAAGCATAATAAATAAAGACTTGAAAGAATGCTACGGTGTTTAATTTGGATTTTAATAACGTTATGTTATAATACAGGGGGAATTTATTATGTAGAAAGTGGTGTTTTTTATGGATCGTAAAAAAGTTACTGATGCTCAAGTCAATGCTTCTCGAAAGTGGGAGGATCGTAATAAAGAAAAGGCCGCTCATGATGCTGCTCGGAGGCAAGCAAAACGATATATCAATAAATTTGCAGGAAAAGATGAACTTGACGAATTAGAGCAATGGATTTCAGATAAACAATCAGATTTATAACGCTGTGAAAAAAATTGGAGGAATAAAAAATGTATATCTGCAAAGTTAATACGAATAACGGCCTACGCCTAGGAACTGACGCTGAAGAAATTGGAGAAACATTGTTTTTCTCGGAAAATGACGGAACGGTCAATGAGCAACTTAAAAATTTTTCCGAAAAGATGAATATCCCCATCTACGAAGATGGAAAAGATTATATGATTTATTGATCCGTCATTGAAGACGGATTTTTTTTACGCGCTGCAAATGCGTTGTTGTGCCAAGATGCCCCGGTCAACGCCGGGGCTTTATTATGTAAAAAAGAAAATGGGGAACCGCCGAATAGCAATCCCCCATTATTTATGTATCCCGGCATAGCCGGGTATGAAGCATTATGTTATTTTGCATCTTCGATCTGCTTTTCAGCCGCACCAAGCGACGCAGGTAACTCTGCATGCAACTCCGTCACAGCAGCTTCGACGTATGCCCGTAGATGATCGTCCTTGATAAAATACAGTAGCTTACGCGCGTACGTGGCTAGCTGATCAGCAACCCATTGATACTTTTGTGTACCGGTTCCGGTGCCCGGGAACAAGCCCTCTGCCGCCTTGACGAGCGCTGCCGCCTTGCTTTTGAGCAAAACATCAATCAGCTTGGGAAAGCCGACTTTTAAACCATATGCAACTGCCGCGGTCACCAATGTGATAATGGCCGGATCCACAACATCTTTTAAAAATGTGTCCATAAGATCACCTTCAGTATTTTAATTTCTGACCCGGATAAATTGTGTCAGATTTGAGACCGTTCTTGCTTTTGAGAGCCTTCACAGTCGTTTTCTTCGCTCTCGAAATTTCCCACAGCGTATCCCCGCGTTTGACGGTGTATGTCTTGCTAGACGATGCCGCAACCGTCACATTTGCGCTAAGCTTGATCTTTTGCCCAACGCGGATAAAGTTAACGTTTCTGATGCCGTTGATCTTGGCTAGTTTGAATACCGTTGTCTTGTGCTTACTAGCGATCTTGCCGAGCGTGTCGCCACGTTTGACCGTATAGGTTTTTGCTTTGTTGACAGCTGCTTTCGGCTTTTCCGCCGGCTTAATTCCTGCCTTGAGTTTTGCGACAAGCGCCAAGTTCTGGGCGGCTGTGCCGGTGTAATTCGCAATACTGTAAGACTTTGCTAGCTTCTCACGGGCGCTGTACGACCACGGCTGACCTTTAGACTTAAGATAGTTTACAAGGCTGATAGACTTGATCTGCCCTACAGAGTTGCTTACTCCAACCGTGTACTTGCCGGCGAAGTCCTGACTGACATCGAAGTTCTGTCCATTAATTCGCTCCGAAGATGTCCATTGCCAAGCACCCTTTTTGCCGTTGTGCCATGCTGGCTCAGCAGATCCATTATTATAGCGCGCAAGCCAAGGATCTTTGACACTCAGTTTGTCCGCATCCAAGTGCGATTTATAAAAACTTGATCCGGTGTAGAGATCGACCTGATAACCTTTATCACGCATTGCCTGAAGGAATGTGTTGGTGTAGCTCGTCAGCGCCGATCGGCTTGCGGTTGCCAGTTCCACGTCTGCCACGGCCATTCCATAGCTGGACTTAAAACCAACGTTTTTCAGGCATGCCGCAAACCAGTCCGCTTCTGCCTTCGCGTCTGCGGTTGATGTCAGCCGTGCGAAGTGATACGCATGCACCTTCAACCCTGCAGCATGCGCGTTGGCAATGTTGACGCTTGCTGTGCGATCAAGATAGTTAGATGCGTCTGACACTTTAACCACTGCCGCCTTGTAACCGCCGGCTTTAATGGTTTGGTAAAAGGACAGTGGCAGTCCTCCTTCATTATTCCAGTGAGACACGTCAACGAAATCTTTGTCCGGTGTAGCAGCAGTTGCCGGCAGACAAAAAGAAAACGCCAGCACAACGGCCGACGCTAAAGCAAATAGTTTTTTCATATATGATCGCTTCCTCCGATTTTTATTATGATATTTTCCCATTTTTATTTCACCTCCTCCCGATTTATGTATAAGTAAAGCGCCCGCTTAGTGCAGACGCTCCTCAATCCCATCCAATTTATTAACGATCAAATCATATTTCTGCGAAAACTCGCTGAGTACTTGGCTTTGATCGTTTATGACCTTGTTCAACCGCTCCTCGCGGTCATGCGCTTCTTTTCTGTAGCTGTAAAGCAACCATACAAAAAGGACCGCAAACGGCCCCTGTGTGATGAAATATTGAAGTGTACTTGAATCCATCCCCTCACCAACTTTTACCAGTATTTTTAAGCAAAAATAAAAAAGCCTATCCAGTAATGGTTAAGCACCACCACCTTCAAGAGCTCTCAAACGGCTTTCTATATTAGTTAAGACTGCAGATAATAAAGCATCAGTACCAGAATTGTGTGGATCTTGAACATTAGGATCAAAAATATCACCGGTAGATCCATACCCGATCCATGGCGTCAATTTGTTTAAAGACTGTTTATCATTAAACCCAAGCAGTCCATCATCACTTTCGGTTGCTTCTGCGACGCTTCCATCTGCATTTTTGGGAAGCGAATGAACCTTTTTAACGTCTTCTGGAGACATTAACCCTCCCCATTCAGCATCAGACACAATAGCTTCGTAGGTTGTATTGCCCTGACCGTCCAATACACCGCTAGATGGAATAGAGGATAGTATTTGGTGTTTCTCTTTGCTCATTAAACCATCTTGTGTATTTGATGCTAAAGATATGTCTTGATCATCCATCCCGTCAAGTTTTGTTTTATCATAAGCGCTCATTAATCCATTTGAACTATGCGTTGCTAGTCCATATTCCGGTATATCAATCTTTGTCGGATCATATCCGGGTGAAAATTGCGTTCCCAGTCCGATACTAGCTTGATCAGCCAAAATACGCCCCTCAGACTTTGTCAGGTCTAGTTTACCACTGCCCGTAGTTAAGTCGTTGATCTTAGTAATAGCAGCTGTAGGACCATCTCCAAGCGACTCAGGATTGATAGTATTTGTTACCGGATCAATGACCTTGTTTACTATTTGAGTCGTTGCCTTAATCGTTGCTATGCTTCGCGTGATGTCTCTTTGATAATTGCCAAGTTCCACAACCGGAGACTTTGTCTGATCTTCCGGATAATCTTCAATGCTCATGATTCTTGGCTGCAGATCAATATCCATGCCATTAAGATCATAAATGCACCACACAAAGTCACCATAGGTAAAGTTATGCAGTTTCAATCCATTCTTAACGAGCTCCTCATATTCGACCTTTGCACTGTATTTGCCATCATTCAGGAACGTTTTGGCATAGTCCTCCAAATTTCCAGCATTACTGTAACGCTCATCCTTCTTGACAAGCTTATAGACACGGTCAAACGAATTGATATTAGGCGATTTGACGGTTACTGATGTTGTCGGGTTTCCGTTTTCATCTAGTTCGCCAAACATCATTACTTGTGTCACGAGATCGCTTGTATCATACTCATCCGAAAAAGTCCGGAGGTTGTGGCCATGCCTGAATTGAGCATCGGTTACGGTACCAATCATCACCGCAATAACAAGATGTGTACCGATTGGCCGATACTCAAATCCATAGCGATCACGTAATTGTTTGTACAGATTAATCGAGTTATCCATGCCAAAATTATCGAATTGTTCGGATCCAAAGTCACCGATAATCTCATATGTTAGACCAGTACCAGCCAATACAATATCGAGCCAATCGGATAAAGGTTTTTGAGCAGTATAGGTTTGTTCAACTGTTTGTGCTTTCATACGATCATACATATCATGATTAGCAGTGATTTGCTTAGTAACGGATAACCCGTCTGGATCGCGTTCGCAATCATCAACGACATACAGTTCACCGTCACATTCGATGCGTGATTTATTATTGAGTTCATCAAATTGCGCAGCATTACGATCTGTTCGATCAATGGAAAAAGACAGCGAATACTCGCCGTCTACTGATCGCTTACGAACACAGTCATATACGCTTGTGAGTGGCTCTATTTCGCCGGATAGGGAATGCAAAATAAGCATGTAATCACCTTCTTTGAACATTAAAAAAGAGCCCCGAAGGACTCTTATATTTATTGCACCAGATATTTCCGATGCTGATTATGTTTGTTTTCTTCTGTAACGGTGGCATATCGTTGTGTTGTATCCGGACTGGAGTGACCAAGCAACTGTTGAACTCCGGCCAAGTCAGCTCCGTTATTAAGCATCAGTGTGGCGAACGTGTGCCGCATCACGTGCGGCGTCACTTTCTTGCTGATGTCGGTACGTGACGCAATCATATTGATTTCTCGTTCGATGGTTCGGCGCCCCATGCGCCGTGCTGGTTTTCGCTCCGTAACAAATAGGGCTTCACAATCATCTTCACGGCTCTTCAGGTATTTTTTCAAGTGGTACAGAGCCCGGAAACTAAGGTACACGATACGCTCCTTGCTGCCCTTTCCAAACACCTTTGTACTCATGTTCTGTACATCAATGTCCTCGATATTCAGCCGCTGAACCTCTGAGAGCCTGCAACCCGTCGAGTAAAAGAATTCAAGGAGAGCCCGCTGCCGTTCAGTTTCGCAGGCTTCACGAAGCATTTCTAACCCTTCGATATCCAAAGCCTTTGGCAGCATCTTTGGCATCTTTGGCGCCTTAATCTTCTTGGCTGGATCCCTTGTGATAATTTCTTCATCAGTCAGCCAACCGAAAAACGATCTCAAGACGAACAGTTTCTTAGCGATTGTACTCATCATCACGTGATCGTGACTGGCCAGAAACACACGCAGATCCGCGGTCGTGATATCGACTACACGCTTTTTGACGTGCTCAGCAAAGGCGATCAATTCACGCTTGTACCCGTCTATCGTCGATTCAGCCATGCCCTCCAGTTTCTTAGCGCTTAGGAAAAGCTTCATCTTTTCTTCGACATCCGGATGAAAAATATTCTCCGGCGAGCGCGTAATGCGATACTTTGTCATGACCTGTGAAAACCGGTCCTTAATCAAGCGTAAATCAAGTCCTGGGATGAGATCCGTAAGCACACCGACAAACTCCGACAGCATCTATTCACCTGCAGAAAATTCTACCGTATCCAATTGTCATTCCCCCGAGAGTAGGAAAGTCGTTTTTAGAGGATCGCGCCATAATAAAAGAAGCAGGCGCGCCTCTCGGTACGCTATCGACAAGATGATCAGTCCCGTCTACCTGCTTCCAAAATATCATAACACAAACTGATTTTCAATAAAAAGAGAACAAGCATTCTGATTTAATACCGTTTTAACAAACCTTTCTTGTTGCGCAGTAGCGTCCTACTTTGAATCATGGATATTTAAGCATTAAATATTCCATCGTTATCAAACTGTATTTCCTTGATAAATGCCGGCATAAATCCTTTTTCTTTAAATAGAATTTTAAACGAAGCAAAATAGAACAGATCATCATAGTTCTCTACTTTTGTTTCATTGTGATAAACATTTATTAGTGAACGTGCAGCATCCAAGTTATCGCTGAAATATTCTCTAATATGCTTGTCTATGTCTTCATGAAAATAATCAAAAAGAGATCCATCATAAACCATTTGGTGACAAATCATTTTAAAATTTTCATTTTTTGACATTATTTCACAAAATTTGTCTATTGCTTCTGACTTATTATTGGCCATGATAACAAGGTGAAAGTCACTATTATCATCTTGGTGATAGATCAAAAATTGTTTACTCATATTTTACAGTGTCCCTTTTGCCATTAGTTTTAATCCTTAAATTATAGATTATCTGCAACTATTTTGGCAAGCATTGCCGCGCCTTGGTCATTAGGGTGCAATGCATCGATTGAATATTCCCCTGGCTGTGTAAGCAAATATGGATCTTCCTGAGTGCCTGATCCGGTGACTATATTATCCATATAGTTAAGACGTCCTTCAACTCCCCAGTCAATAACCGGAATCGAAAGATATCCAGCGGCTTGTTTAATCTGATTCCCTTTATCGAGATAATTTAAATTATTTCCATTTCCGTAACTCAAACCTGCGGGGGTAATAAAATATATTTTTGCATTTGGAAAAAGACCATGTAAACTTTCATAAAGATAACGCATAGCACCCATAAAATTAGTTCTGTCGATGGTGTTAATATCTGGTTTTAGATAGGCTGAACCTAATGTCGCCACACTCCCGTATGTTGATACGTAGACATTATCAAATTTTGCATAAAGTTGAGCAGGATAAGTGCTTGTATTAGTATCAACATCGTCATTTGTTCCACCTTCAATTAAAATAACATCGGGGTATTCGATTTCATTTACATAAATTTGTGTTTCACCAGCATCTAAATCTGTTCCGGCCATAAGTCTTTTTAACTTTTCGATCTGACACGAAAATGTATTATTGTTTCCTATTTTATAATCTGTTGTTGGTCTGGAAGTATAAGGATAAGTCGCTCTATCGGCATAGTTATCTTTTAATGTTGCATTTGATCTGCCAAGATTAACCATCCCATCAACATTAACTAAATTTTGCAACTGATCGACCCATCTATGCTGCTCGCTATAACTGTCACCAATCACAAGTAAATTGCCAATATCTTTCTTCGTTCCTATACCAATTCTTACCAGTTCCCCATCCAAAATTATCCTAAATGAGTTTGACGTTGTATCTGAATAGCTTATAATTCCTGAAGAAAGCTGAAAACGAAATAAAATGACAAAGGTTCCATCTTGCTGACTATCATAATCGCAAACATGAAGCTTACCGTCATAAAGAGAAAAATAGCACATTTTTACTTTTGTTGATCCTGCTACATCCCAATTTGCCCACTCAAATGGCTGAACATTTTGACCTCCTCCATTAAAAAAAATATAAGCTGCTTTTGTCAATCTTATTTTTTGATTAACACTATCCAGTTCAATTGCACCGTCAGTGTAATACCCAAACTGTGCTAGAGATGGATCTTTAAATCCAAAACCTCCGTTAGGAATACCATCTACTGTCCAAAAATTAGTAAATGTTCCTACTATCTTATTATCTATGATAGCCCCAATGTAAATATAATCAGGATCATCAGCCAATTGATTATCATACCTATTACAAACCAATGTATGATCTGGAACGTGAAAATAAATAAATTGCATTACACTAAAGTCGCTTTGACTTGCATTTAAGCTTATTTCCTGACCTTGATTTTGGTAAAAGTCCCCATTAATTACAGATATCGTAGAATAAGGGGTGAGCATAATAGTTTTATTTATTGTGTCAATATTTATGGAACCGGACGTAACATATCCGATTTTAACGAGTTTAAGCTTTTGAAATGAAACTGACATGTTGGCAATTTGAATAGCTTGAAAAACACCACCGGATGTCCATGCCGATGCAATAGTACTATAAAAATACCAATTACCATCAGCAGTGACGACATGGGGCTTTAGATAACCGCCTGTAGGTGTCTGGTTTCCGTCTGGATATGCTGCTTGTAATCCAGATAGGGTATCATATGGTTCACCCATACCACTGAACGCAGTATTAATCATATTTTCAAGGTAATCTTTGTCAGCTTGGTGATTTGCTTGCGTCTCCATATCCGCCAACTGCTCAGCAGTGTCTTGCTGATTCTGGTCAACTTTTTCGTTGATTTCAGCGTCTTTTGTGTCCAAACGATTTTTCAATGTCGTGTAGGTGTTTCCACTTCCATCGACCCGTGCTTGTGCAGATTCGGGGCTGCTGTCCCCATCAATAACCAACTGATCAATTTGCTTTTGCTGATTGTCGATTGCTTCGAGACGCTTTTTAATTTCCAATCCAATTTTGTTTGTTCTAATCGGTTCGGTCATTATTGTACCTCCTTACAGGTACAAAAAAGGGAAGTCGAATGATGTCTCGATATTTCCCTGTGTACCTGTTAATTTAAACTTATTTTCTCCAGGTGCCAACGTGATCAGCTTGTGATTCGTATCCCCAAAGATCGATGCTCCATTTTTCCGGCTAAATACACCGTCAAGTGTAATGATGTCATCGGCTTCGGTAGATCCTGCGTACTCCCAAACATCACCGGTTGTTATATTTTCAATCTGCAGGTTTTCTGATGCTCCTTTAAAGACGATCACGATATCAAGGAAACGTGGATCAATCACAGCATCGCCTAAATTCCAAATTGAGAACTCTGTTTCTGTGTGCTCATAACTGAAATCAATCAAATTGCCTTCTGCATCCTCAAACGGGATGTTTTGGCTAAACTGCCATAGATCAGATTCAATCGTAAACGGATCCGTCAAAGAACCAATTGAGAAGGCATACGGCATATAGGTGATCATTGGAATTGTAGCGATCGAAACAGACGGCCCTTTATCATCGAATGTGATCCGGTCAGACAGTCGCAAATCCTTCCATCGTCTGCCGGGGTTGTCCTCATCTATGATGTTGAATGTATTCTTGCTGTCGAATAGGCGTAGCACATTCGTTTTTAGGAGCGCTAGATTGTACTTGGTTTCTTCAACGAGCATGAACCGTGCCACCATATTTCGAGAACCATAAGTGGTTCCTCCACGGTCCTGCACGCCATCTGCCCCAGGAATAGAACCACCTGTATTATTAATCGGCGTTGGTGAATCCACGTCAAAACTTAAAAAGACAAGGTCCTGTGTTTCGTCTAAGCGAACCGGATCCTGCCCTTCTCGTTCCAATATCAAAGTTGTGTCATTAGCGCCCGTCAACTCTTTAAAATCAGCTGAATACTGCACGTTGATTCACCTGCTTGTCTTGCAGTCTATTTACATCGTCGATGATCGCCTTTGCTATCGTTTTTGATCCGACTTGCAGATTGATAATCGCCGGCTTCTTACTCAATTCCGTCTGATCCATGCTTGCTGTTACCTCTTGTTGTACGCTGTCTAATCCGCTCGTAGATACTTGGCTGCTATAACTAAAGTCTGTCTGTTGTGGTGCAATCTGAGCCGCTTGAGCCATGCCCTGTGATGCGGATGCTACTTTGTTTTGCATACCGGCAATACCGTTTACTAAACCTTGACCGGTCATTTGACCAACCCACGCCATAAATCGTGATGGCGAGTGGATGCCGAGGGCACCTTGGATCTTATCTTTGATTCCTCCAGCGATTGACATGATTTTGCTTCCAACGGCTTTTGCGAGCGATCCGATGCCATTAATTAATCCTTGGATGATGTTTTTTCCAATGCTGAATAAATTGATAGATTTCAACGGATTTTTTATGAATCCGACCACCGCATGAAAAGCTGAACTTGTCGCTGATTTAATAGCGTTCCACGCGCTTGAAATACCACTTCGCATGCCGTTAACAAGTCCTATTACAGTACCTTTTATTCCACCCCATACGGATGATGCAACTCCTCTGATTGCCCCCCAAACAGCACTCGCTGCTGATCGAATCGCATTCCATGCTGCAGAAAGTCCGCTTTTTAGGGCATTCGCAACACCAATAATCACACTCTTAATACCATTCCATACAGCAGATGCCGCTGCTTTTATTCCATTCCAAACGGCAACGATGACTGTTTTAATCACATTCCACACCGTTGAAAACAAAGTCTTATAAGCGTTTAACTGACCAACGAAATACGCTTTTAAAGCGTTCCATACAGTCGATGCCACAGATTTAATACCATTCCATATTGTGGATAAGACACTTTTTATCCCATTCCAAACGGTTGTAAATATTGTTTTGTATGCATTTAATTCACCAACAAAGTATGCTTTTAACGCATTCCATACTGTTGACGCAATTGATTTGATTCCATTCCACAGCCCAGACAAAAATGATTTAATGCCGTTCCATGCTGAAGATGCGGCAGACGAAATGGCACTCCATACACCAGACATCATGGATACAAATCCATTCCATAAAGCTGCTCCGGCGCTCACAATAGTGTTCCATAGTCCCTTTAAAAACGACCATATTGAACTCCAATTGTTGATGATGATAGCGACAAGAGCTGCTGCTGCCACCGCAATCAAAACCGGCCAAGATACGAGAAAAGCTAAGAATCCTCCTACAGTTCCAGCTATTGCACCAATAACCGGAATCAAAGCACCTATTACAGAAGTAACAGCCATGATGGTCGGAGCAAGTGCAACAAACACGCCGATTACCGAAACGATCACTGCAACAATGCTTGCAATAATCGGGTGTGCTTGAAGAAACGATCCAAGCATTTGCGTGAAAGGGACAAGAAATTTAAGTACTGCTGAGCCAACCGGAGCAAATCCAACTGCTAGTGCGCCAATAATCTGTACCACATTACCTATCACAGCTATGACTGCAGGCGCGTTGGCTTGAACATAACTGATAAATTGTTGAAACTGTTGATTTGATCCTAAAGTCTGGCCCCATACCTTAAACTGATTAGTTAACTTAACCAATCCAGTGAGCATATTGCTAGCCGTTGGTGCGAATGCAGTAAACATGCCAATCAGTCCGGACCCTACATTACCGATGATTTGTAATAATTTCGGACCGTTTGTCTGCACGTATTGGATAAAGCTTTGAAAACCAGTAGACTGGCTGACTGTTTGCGACCATTTCAAGAACGACTGAGACATGCCAAGTAACCCGTTGTTCATTTTCTGGCCAAGTGGGACAAAAGCCGTGAACAGATTCATAAGTCCGACCATGACATTAATTCCAGCTTTGCCAAGCGTTTCAAGCGATGGCCCGATTGTATTACCAAGTGTCCGGAAGAAATTGACCACATCCGATGACTGAAGCACTTTATTCATGGAGTTTGTCAAAGTATCCATTGCACCAACCGCACCCGCAAATGACGGTTTGAGATACTCTACAACCGTTGTCAGTCCTTGCAATGCTTGAGTAAAGACATTAACCGTTTGTGCTTCCAACGGCTTCGTGATGCCCGTCCATGCTGCCTTTAACTGTTGTATGGCTGTGTAGGCTTCCCGTTGTGGTCCACTCATACTTTCCAAGATGGCTTTCTGCTGCTGCAATAGTTTATTCCGCTGTTTTAAGTCAGTCGTTTGCGACATTTTTGTTTGCAAGTCGCTGATTTTTTTGTTTGCTTCAAAAACTCCACTTAAATTAGCAATAGCAACAGCTGCAAAAGCACCAACTCCTGCGCCAGCTGCTGCAAATGCTGTGCTTAATCCAAGTGCTCCGCCAGCTGCAACACCAATAACTGGACCAATAGATCCGATAGCAGCGATCAGACTGGCGACAGCCGGGATGCCTGCTGAACTGATAGATGTTGCAAATCCTGCCATCATGCTTTGGCCAACCGTTCCAAATGCCCGCATGCGATTAGCCATCATGTCGATTTCCATGGCAAAATTGTCCCAGCGTTTATCAATGTCCATATGGATTTCAACTGTTTTGTCTCGTATGGATTTCAATTTCGCTTTTATTTCGGTTATTTTTGTGCTTGCAGGTTTTATATTTCCATCAATCGGGATCTCCGTTCCTGTCGCCGTACTATGCATGATCTTGTTGACTTCAGCCATCTTTGCTTTAAACTCACTGATCTTAGCCCCGACAAATGCCGTCAAATTCTTGTTCATGTTCATCCTCCTTTCTTTTGGAATGATGATCGATTTAAAGCCTTCTTCAGTCGCTGATACATATCTTGATTAAGCACCGGTCTTCCTGACGATTCCTTCCAATTACTCATCTGACGGTCAATCCTCTTGTGTGCTTCTTTCTCGTCAAACATTTTTCTTTTTCTTGCATGCTTTGCATTGGCAGCATAACGATTAAACATAGCCATCGCTGCCATTCGGTCGTAATCATCAGCCTGAGCATGTTGGGAACCACGACAAAAAGCCTTGAACTCATTCGGAGTCCAAGACATGATTAGGTCAGGATCATAAACTTTTAGCAGGCGTGCCGCGTCGGAGAAAATCTGTTGATAATCAGTTACGCGAGAAGTTCTTTTCTCTGATCCGTTAACAGTTTCTTGGCCAGTTTCGCTTGCTTCACTTCGGCCTTCTTCTCCTCGTCTACCATTTTGTCGATCACGTTCACGTTTTTCCAATATTCGCGAAGCTGTAGTTTGAAAAAACCCGATTCATCGATCGCCTTGAACGACTCTTTAAAAAGTCGGTCTGTCCCTTCTACTTCAACCACTTCTTCAATGGCATCGTTGATTTCATCACAAATTGGTTGATCTTTTTTCAGATAAGCGAGTGCACAATCCCAAAAAGCCGATAGACCGCGTGTCCGATAGTTCAGCAGATCTTCATAGATTTTTTCAAGACCTGTGTTTCCTTCTTTTTTATCCTTTGGCGCATATTTTTCATTTGCTCTTTTGTCAAAGGCAAAAGCAAGTTTAGCTTCATATTGTTTCTTTCCAATATTTAATGTTGGCATGTTTGTTCCTCCAATAATAAAAAATAGGGGATTTCTCCCCATTCATTAAGCAGTTACTGTTACTTCACAAGTTGCAGTTTTGGTTTGATCGGCGTTAGATTTCACTGTGATCGTAGCCGTTCCAGCAGCTACCGCAGTTACAAGACCGCTGCTAGATACCGTTGCAATAGCCGGAGCACTAGATACATAGGATACTGTCTTGTCTGTAGCATCAGAAGGCGATACGGACGGTGTAAGCTGTTGTGTACCACCGACTGTAAGTGATGCTGTCGTCGGTGCCACAGTTAATCCTGTGACTGCAATTGCTCCTGTCTCTCCTGGAGTTTCAAATGCGTACTGAGCGAGTTCAACAACTTCCGGATCCAAATCCATTTCACCATCTTGAGATTGACCCTGAACCTGAATAGACACATCACATTCTGCAAATCCATCAGACGGGAAACTAGGGTTGAATTCTTCAATCAACACATAGGCAAATGTTGCATCGTGTTTCCCATTAGCATTAGTATCAACGTTGACTTCCCACATTTTCAATTTCTTATGATTTTTCCGCGCATCTTTCAGCAGCTTCTGACCACCGTCTTCAGTAGCCATGAAGAACGTCATATCTGCGCTTTCTTCGTCCTGTGCGTATTCAAGAACACGACCATTTTTTGTTTGTTCATCCGCTAGATCTCCGGCGTAATCGTGTGATCCATCCGTTTGAAATCCGGGAAACAACGCATCAGATCCAACTGGTGCTGATGTGTCTTGAAATAAAAAGATGATTTTTTTACCGCTTACTGGCATATCGTTTACCTCCTCATAAAATCCAATAATTTATTGATAGGATTCCGTGCTTCGACTTCCCATCAATGTCCGTTATTGCGTCCGGCCGTCCCGGAACAAATCGGGCAATAGTAAAGCCACCCTCAAGTGAGAGTGGCGTTTTCAAAGCTTCAAAAATTAAGTTCATCAGGTCATATGTTTCCTTGTGCCCTGCATACCTGCTGTAGGTGTTTAATGTCATGGTGATGTTTTCACCGAACGATGTTTTTGTGTCAAATTCATTGTTAGTTGACAGATCGATTTGCACATAGGGAAACACCGTTGGCTTTGCGTTTCCCATGGCATCAATGTACTCCTGAGGCACATCATCGAAAACGCCGACAACCTTACTCATCAACGGTTGATAGCTTGTTAGTTTCTGAAAAATTGCTTTCTGCAAAGAAAACAAAGCCGTTCTCATAGGCATCACCCCAATTTGTTCATGGCATTTGAAAAGTGCATTGATCCGGACGCAACAGCCTTATCGAAGAAGTGAGTAGCACGCATTCCACGTGTCATCACCCACCTGCCAAGTTCTTCACTGTAGTATACCCATGGTATCTTTTTGGCAGATGATCCACCTGGTCCTGAAGCATACACGCCGGTGCCGAAATTTACGAAAATCGCATATGAAGCGTCCACATGAACAGTAGCCGTCAGTCCATCACTCGAATAGTCCACGTGTATAGAATCTCTCAAGTGGCTAGTATCAACCGGAGCATTTGCTTTGGCATTGGAAACTATTAATTCAGCTGTCTCAGCGACAATCCGTTTGACATCTTTGATGACCATCTTTTCATAGTCCTTAATCGCCAATTCAAAGCCTTTATCTCCATATGTGACACGTCCTTCAGCCATTCAACTCATCCCCAGTCACTTGGATAAGCATTTTCTCATGCTGCCCACCTTGGTCAAGGGGTCGTGTCTTGATTGCGACAACGGACCCATCTTCAAGCAAAACACGCATGTTTGGTTTAATGTCTGTCCGGTACGGAAAATAGATTTCTTTCTGAATTGGATTGACTGTCTGGCCAGCCTGCTGACTTTCCGAACTAGAAATGTCTGTAACGAGCGCCGGATAAGTGCCGGGATCACCGTCAATATTCGTCCATCCACCATCAATCCAACCGCCGGCACCGTCTGACACGAGTCCCTGCTTTTGAAAAATGATCTTGTGTGGGAACTCGTCATATGGGCTGAAATTCATCCGGTTCATAAGCATCGGAATCGCACCTTTTTATACGGTTTCAGAAGCTTCACTACGCTGTCCGGAAGTTCCGTGTTAAAAGAATACGAGACATTGCCTAAAGACCGTGATTTAAGCCGAGAATCGCCCATATCGAATTCCAAAGCCTTAGCCAAGTAACGAATGATTCCCGATGGTAGATTGCTTATGTCAAATGTGTTGTTGCACTGTTCCTGAACATCATCGACAATCAGCGGAATCATGGTATTTAGATAGTCATCTTTCGTATTGCCTGTGATGCCGATCATGACTTTTATTTTATCGAGCAGTTCGGAAGGCACGGCCATGCTGACCACCTCACTCAATTACTTTTTGTTTTTCGTAGTCCTCGACAAGATCAATATCGACCAGTGCCGATTCGCCTTTCTTGTATCGCTTGCCATTGCCACATTTCACATTTTTAGTGAATGTGACCTTTTTACGCTTCGGCTTACTTTCTTCCGGAGCAGTTTGCTCCGTTTCTGTTTTAACTTCTTCAGCCATGGTAAAAACCTCCTTAAGCTACAGTAGCCGCAAAAATCTGGTCGATCGTTTCAAAGGATGGGAGCACGATCTCCGAAACCTTAGTTATTTTGTTCACCGGATCTGCTTCATCAAAAGTTGTGATTGCTACACCAGTGTTCACGATACGTACCTGTGCCGATGTTGATCCTGATAAGAGGTCAGCTTCTTCTGGGGTTGATCCATAGTATGTTCCACCAAGATTACCGGCCGGGATCAGTGAAATTACATCGTCCGGGAAGAAGTTCTTTTTCGCGCCTGCTTCATCGATGAATTTGTTGTTATACACCGCGAATGTCATGGTGAGTTTGTTCGACAGATATTGCTGTAGCATACTGTTCGTCACAATGATGTTCTGACCACCGATCGGATTCATATCCAAGCGAATGCTTTTGTTCGCCATCAGATAGCCCCATGTTTTCCGGGATACGATCGCACGAGCCGGACGCACACCAGTATCATCTTCAATCGTATCTTGCCAAGCAATGATGTCTTGGATCGGTGTAGAGTTTTCAGTGTCGCTCCATCTAGCGGTGTCGGTCAGCGTTTCTTTGTGTTCGTCCGACATTTTGTAGTCGTAATCAAGGGCTTGTCCGTTTGCCGAGATGGCAATTTTACCAGTAGACAGAAGCTGCATGATCATGCGTTCCGGCTGTACATTGGCACCTTTGACGAGGTTACCTGCATCATCAAAAATTTGTGTGATGATTGCGTTGACTGCCGGACTGTTTTGATTCTGTGCGAACTTCAGCAGTTCTTGGCGCAGACGCTCCTTGACGGTCATGGATTCTTTGAAGAATGGCATTTCCGTCTGAATTTCAGACAGTCCAATGCGGTCGCGAACTGTTGCCTTTGCATCAAAAGCGGACGGTTTCAGCGCAATCGGTAGACCTGATGCGCCTTTAATCCAGCTGAGATCCAATCCAAGCTGTTTTTTAGCCGGAAATAGTGTTGCTCCGAGATAGGGTACTTGTGGTTGAGATTCGACGTATGCGCCGATGTCATTTGCATTGACAAGATCAAAAATACTAGCCATTTGTCATTTCCTCCTTATGCGATAAACGCAATCTGTTTTAGTGCTGCGATTTCTTCTCCGGTTGGCGCGACTGGCAGTTTAGCTTTGTCGATAAAGCCATGAATGACGGCTGCACCGGATGCCGGTCCGTAAGTCACATCAACATCAGTCAGCAGGACGCCTTCTGCGTTGGATACAAGCGGAGCACCAGTTGACGTTGCCTTCACTGCCTTTGCGGTGGAATCTTCCAGAAACCCTCCGCCGACGATCGTGCCTGCCGGAACAATCTTCTTGCCGTCCGTGTTTGCTGTAATCCCTGCATCATCCACCATTACCGAAATGGCAACATAATGATCAGGAAATTTGAGAATTTCTTTTGTGTTCGTGTAGTCTGTCTGAACAAATTTGCTCATCCTGTTAAACCTCCTTATTGTTCACCGAAATAGTTTTTCTGTGCTTGCTGTAGTTGCTCATTGTTCTGCTTGTTCTGTTCAGCCAACTTCTTGCCGAACTCGCCTTCCTTACCACTGCCACCACCATGGTTCACGTGTCGTCCACTTGCTTGAAACTTAGCATCTATGCCTGCTTGAACAGCCGTGTTGAACGTTTCTTCCAGCTTGCCAAGGTTCGCCGTGGTTGTTTCCTCGTCATCACCAATGAAGAAGTCTAGAACGCCCTTAGGCAAGCCTTTTTCATCTGCTACCTTCAATGCCGAATTGACGAGTTTCTCACGTGTGCGCGCCTTCTCGGCGTCCTCAACCTGTTTCCGCAGCTTCTCGATTTCAATCTGCTCTGGAGACTTGCCCGGATTGCGCTTTTTGACTTCTTCTTCAATCAGCGAGTTGAGGTTGTTGTTCTTCCAACTTTCCAATCCCTTGCTCAGATGCTTGTCCTTTACCGAATCGAGCCATGATTTGCCCTGTGGGTCGGTTGTGGCAAATTGCTGTACCCTATCCACGCTTAACGGATTAAGCCCAGATACGAACGCTTTCACGGATTCATCATCTTTATTTTCAGCAAGGAACTGTTTGATTTCTTCAATAGTCATTTTCTTATCCTCCTATGCCCACCTAACAATTTCTCCCTAGATACGCAAATTTAATAAGCCTTTTAACGTCATGCTTGGGACGAGTAATTAATCAGGATCTTTAGACCATTCTTTTGCGCTTTCTAAAAATTGCTTATCTTCATCAGTAACTTTCCGATCAACGTCAACCAACGCTTTAGCGATTGATTCAATGGATTGCTCAATTGCCATGTAATGTTCATCATCATCAAATGGAGCAAAGTGAAGATGCAATAGTTCATGCACTAGGCATTCTTCCATGTCCTGAACCAATATCGTATGAGTGAAGTCATCAGGATCAAGAATCTTTATTCTTGCTGTTTTCGATTCCTCCACCCATTCACATTCACCTTGGTGATTAGAATCAGAAAATCTGCTTAGGCGATAGATATGTGCATCAATTGTCCAATCTCGCAGTCTCAATTTATCCTTCCAGTACTTTAACTTTTCCTGCAATTGTTCTTCACTTAGAATGACTTCGACCATCAAAGCACCTTCTTTGACATAAAAAATAAGCCTTAACGTAGGCTCGTACGAGACTATGGATCACCTTTTAACCTTTCCGGCATATCGCCTTATCGAGTGTTTCAATCTGATTAGCGTTAAGACAAAGAATATCAGCAATTCTTCGATTTATTGTTAAAGCGACAGTATTCAGTTTCCCAACACGTGAGATAATGCTGTACCCGATTTCGGCTTTCAACAAGTGATCCACCTCCTAAAATAAATTATGATTCATCGTAAATTTCACACATGTATTTCTTCGCCAATTCAAGCATTCCAAGCTGTTCGTGCAATGGGATTGTTGACCACCCAACATCAAACTTGCCTGTTTTGCGATCACGAATGATTACAATAGCATCACTGTAATTCTCTGCACCATCAAGAAAGTTTTCTAGTACATCCTTTGGTGTGTCGCACATCTTATGGATCTTAGCCATCATAATCACTTCTTATTGACTTTTTTAGTTGCGTAATGTTCACCAATCGCTGTACCGATAAAAGCAGCAGGGATACATAAAATAGCCGAAATAACGGAAATGATAATTGTATTAGCCATTACGATCACCTGCGAAATAATAAGATCTTCTTTTAATCCTTCTTTTAATCCTTCTTTCAATCCTTTTGCAAAGGCTTTCCCCATTTTGTCTACCACTGGTGAGTGAAACATTATGAATTCCCAATAGCCGAGCTACCGCATGTTTAAATCTTTTCATCACACATCTCTCCTCACAATTCCCTTTGTCTCCTTGACCAACTTATCGCCATCAAAGACGCGGCGAATCACGTAATAGGCTTGTTCTTCCGTTACCACAGTTTTTCCGTCAATCGAAAGATAAATGGTTTCTGTTCTCACTGTTATCACCCTCAATACAATCTGTTTTCATAATCATCTGGGACTGTAACGGGCTTGTCCTGCCTTATTCGATCGTCGATAAAATCAGATAAACGTGTTGCCCCATCCAGCGAAAAATCATAACCATTTCCTGAAGTCATGTTTTTGTACTCATAAATTGGGAAAATAGAGCCAAAATGATTTTCATAATTGCTGACAGCCTTATCTATGATTTCCCATGCACCATCTTCGGAACTGAACACTTAATCACCCACTTTCAACATATCGTCAACGATAGTTTCCCATGTTTTTATAGCATTTGGAAATATTTCGGTAAGTAAATCATAAGCTTCATCATTTGCCGCTCTCGATTCTAAAATTTCCGCAAAAAATTCAGCCTCAGCATTTCCTTTCTTTTTATAATACGATTTACCGTGACCGGCACCGAATGGAAACGATTTTAAAGTGAAAGGTGTTGCTTCGTATATGTCTGATAGTGAAGCCGTTTGTTTATTTGACTGACCATATTTTCCAACGATATACTTTTCAAATGATTCAAAATTGGCTTTGCTTGTTTTGTATATTTCCTCTCTTAATTCATCATATTTTTGCTTTTCAGCTTTTTTTCGTGGCCTTTTGCCTATATCCTCGAACATAGGCAAATACTCGCCATTCACATGCTTCCATAGATCGCGTTGAATTGTTTCTTTTAATTTATATTTAGGCATTGCAGAAACATGAGTAATGTATTCGTCTACTTCGACCGTCTTCCTACCTAATTTAGCTTTTACTATGTTGCCAGTAGCATAGACGTTTTTTCCGGTTACCGCTTTTAAAGATACACTATCAAAAGCGTGAGCTATTTCATGATAAACTACTTCAAGCGGTTGTTCTAATTGTGATCCATCAAAGTTTTTTTGTTCTAATTGAACCGATGAAAAATATGCATTAGCATCCCCATTTTTCAACTGCTTAAAGTCTACATGATCCCCGTATTTTTCATACAAAGACCGCAGGCGATCATCTTTCAAACTGTTCAGATGTTCAGCAAACTTATTGTAGTTGTCTTCCCCTACTTTTTCTTTCATGTCTGTCTTGGCAATGCTGATGTCAGCGAGTAATTTAGGCTTTTCATCCTCATTGTCATTGCCTAAATCATGACCACTCTTAATACCATACTTTTTCAAAACTGAGTAGCGCTCAGGGAAAAACATTTCAACCGTTCGCCGTTCGATACTGTCCGGGCTCCAGTGATACATGATCGTCTCGGCTATATCTTCATAGATGTCCGTTTTCGCATAGTCTGTGATGCGTGCTTTTTCTTTCTTCGCCGCTTTCTTCCAGTCCTTTAAGAACTGTTCTCCTAACGTCTCCTGCAGCGCGTGAGCCGTCTCATGCCGAACGATTCCGGCTAATGTTTTGTCTCGAGTATCCTTGTTCAGCCAATCATTGCGGTACATTTCGATATCTTTGGTCTCGAGATCATATCCGCCGGCAGCGTTGTTAAACACTGTATCGCCTTCTTGATCGTACATGTCAAGTAAGCGAATTTTCTTGATCACGCCTTGATGCTCTTTTGGAACTTGATTGATGTACTCTTTCACATCATCAACACTCAGCGTTTGAAGGCTGGTATCCAAGTCAACTGGCTGAATGATCGGAATGCCGGAAGAATTATCAATCACAGCCGCGCGTTCGGATCCGTCCGGCATCTTCATTGTCGGGCCATCTTGTTTCGGCGCCGCTTTCTTCTTTCCGGTTAGCCACTCATCATATGGCTTAAAAGGAATGGTTACATTTGGCGCTTTAATTTCCTTTTTTGCCTGCTTCTCAGCCTGTTTGGCTGTCATTCCGTCTTCCATATACTTATCTATCCGGTCAGCTAGTTTCTGCTGATAGGCAGCGTCTTGGTAGTCTCTCGCATTACGCGTATCTGGTAGTTTGCCATTCACCTTCATAATCACCGTACAACGGCAGCGGCAATCTTGACTCGCCACACCCCACAAATGTGGTCCTTTGGCTTTCAACCCATGAATATGGAAATAGCCTTTCTCATCTGCTTCCTGTCCATCCAATTTACGGTGATCGGGACGTGTTCTCATATCCAAGGTAGAAAGCCATACAGGAACTAAATTAGCATGTTTCTTCGCCTGTTCTGCGCTGTCTAAGCGAGCCTGAGTCTGCACCCGACCACCTTCCGTGACAGCCACATTGCGAGCCTTTGCCTTGCTGAATCCAACTGCCTTTTGAATACGAGTTGCCATCTGCGCGTAGCTTTCTCCTGCTATCAGGCTTTGTGATATTTCTAAGCTAATGCGATTCACGATGTCATTCCGGTGGCTGTTCATCAGTGATGGAAGTGTCAACTTTGGAATGGGATTCTGCACAGCTGCTTGGATAACGGACAATGACGGAATGGAAGCGGACATAGCCGACTGTGCAGCCAGTTCATACAGGTAGGACGATTTCATGAAATCCTGCAGGTAGATGTTCTCCATCATGCCTTGCAAGCCAGTGAGCAGGTATTGATATTGCTCCGTCATCTGCGACGCAATCAGCGACATTTCCTGTTGGAACCGGCTGTACTTGTTCATATCCGTCCAGGTAAGTTGTCCATCACCATTCGAATACTTCTGATACATGTTCGCGACTTGATTTAGAATTGTTTTGAGACGTGCGGCGAATGTTTTATCAATGTCGCTTTCAGCATTCTGAATTAGTTTGTCTAATTCTGTGTCAATACTTTGTTGATCCACCGCCACACGCCTCCTTTCATCAAATCAAATTAGAATCATGTAATGTTGCATAAAGATTGGTATATTCATTCAGGTATGAAGCCGTATCATCGGCAGGAATCTCTTTTTCTAGTTCATAGCAGATGTGTTCATTTAGCTTTTTCAACAGTGCAAATGCTTCATTACGTGATTCGCCAAATCGTTCATCAGCGGTCATTAGTTTACCGTCCATCACGTTTCACCTTCCTCGTTTTGACTTGGCTGATTGTTCACCGGTGGCATATTCGCCGCGTATTCGTCTTTCTCTTTCTGCATTTGTTCCAATTCGGCTTCCGGATCCGTAATAAATGGCAATAAAGAAAGCCGAGTTTTCTCACTCACGCGGCCTTGCAATTGTGCTGTTGCCTGTGCATCGGAAAGAATATCCGGCGGCAGGTTCCGTGTAAATTGGAAACTAACCTTCAAATAATCATCTGCTCCGCATAGTCCCTTAACCGCCCATGCCGAACATAACACCTTGAATTGATAGCGCAGCGCAGAGGTAAACTTTCGTTCTGCTGTCGTACACTTGTTTTCCAGTGCAAGAATCTTGAATTTAAGGCTCACACCACTTTGGTTTCCGGCAAACTCTTCATCCCCAAAGTTTACCGACTTGGCAAAGCGTAAAATATTCTGCTCAAGCCTGTCTAGGTGATGCTCGATCAGATCATCGTTGACATCTTTAGTCAAATACTTGATGTCCTCATCGTTTCCGAGAAGTTCGAAAACGCCGCTTTCTTTCACTTTAGCTAGTGTCTCATCATCCATGCCAATGCCTTTCAACACAAGATAAGCGAGCCTGTATTGCTCAATTTCGTTGTTGGCATCGGACAATGTGCGGTCATACGCGTCAATAAGACTCAGCACACGTTCAGCATCGCCCATCAGTTCCTTATTGTTCGGAATACCAATCAGCGGCACATATTGAAACATGTGCGCTCTGACAGCCCCTTTTCCATCCGAGTCATACGGTGCAAGTTGACCGCTGATGTTGGAGAAGAAATAAACGTTCTCGCCATCGTAGAATTCCCGATAGGAATAGCCGTCTAAATCGTAATAATAGAGTGCATATTCCGGCTGTGTCATATCGTGACCAATGAAGATCACATGCCACGGATCCAAGCACTCAATGCTTGGCTGTCCATCAGCATCGATGTAGGCAAGCCGCGCACCATATCCGCAGATCGTTGCCATCTTTCCACATTCGGCGTCTTGATCTTCGGTATTGCCACGAAGTAAGAAGTTCCGAATTTCCTCTTTCCATGCGTCAGAACCCTCTGCGACGCTGTATGAAATCGGATGACCGTACATGTAGCCGACTTTCGTATCCACAATATCGGAGTCGAAACTATTATTCAGCTTGTTATTAACTTTGTTGTCAAGTCTCCACACGCCCTTCGTGTCGTCTGCTTTGTAGTCGGCGGGCAATCGGTCGAAAATAGGAACTCCGTCATCGTGTGCGGCCTTGTAGCGCCTGTAAAGCCGTTCCATTCGCTTATGGTCTTTGCTGTGATCGCTGATAAGCGATTCGATCAGCTCCACGGTCACACCTTGTTCTCTGATTTTCGGGATATATTTCAAAAATCCGTCCATGTTCTCACCTCACTTTCTTACACGAAAATAGGATCGCAGGCAATATGCCTGTGCATCCATCGCGTGGTTGTTTTCATCCAGCGGTAAATCCTGTTTTGCCTTCGGGTCATCCGGTTCCGGATAGGCATAGGTTAATAATTCATTAATCGTGTTCTTACAATCTTCGTTGATTAAAATTCGGTCATTTTTAAACATCGTCATGCAGGTGTTAATTCCAGCATTGATGCCCTTTGCCCCGGCTTTCGCTCGCAAGCCTTCTTTTTTCAGATCAATAATCCGGTCAGTTTCTGCTGAATCACAAAAAATGACCTTGATTTTTTTACCAAGGTCATCTTCTTGCATCTTAAACCACCGAACTAAGTCCTGTGTTTGTTGATGCGTTTTATAAAATTCAGCAACTTCAATCGCTTTGTGATCGCGCGTCAATCCATAAATTAAGCCGACCATCGGGGACGTGATGCCCCAGTCAACACCAGCTATATAACTATGAAAGTCATTATTTTTAATCATGTTTCGGATTGTTTCGCGACTTTTGACGTGCTTTTTCTCGTCAAACATGTCATAGACAATCCCAGTCGCCGCTACCCATTGACCCAGAATAAAGCGTCGATAGAATACACCAGAATACTGTCTGGCCAATCGATCTTTGACATTTTGAGAAAGTGATAGATTATCGTCCATCGTGAAATGAAGGACAACCACATTGCGTTCACTTTTTTTGTCGATAATATCCGTCTTAATCCAATGTTTCGGCGGCCCCGGGTTACAGTTGAAAAAGTATTTTGCTCCATCTATGGAACATCTTGCAGTTACCTGATTGACAAAACTTTTCGGCATCAGTACCGCTTCATCGAGATAAGCGCCTGCCGCTGTAAGCCCCTGTACAACGTCCTGTGATCGTTCATTATTGCCACCGAATAAATAGTAGGTATTGCTTCCAATTACAATATGGCGTTCATCTGCTGCTCTTACATATCGGAATGGAATACCCTTTGCATTCAGAATCTGAAACATGGGTTCCAAGACATTTCGTGTCAACGCCGCAACGGTCTTTCCACCGACAATAAAGGATTGTCCTTCAAAGCTTGCTTGGCTCCATGTGATGAACGAATCAATCATAGAGAGTGTTTTGCCGGAACGGATGGTTCCTTCGGCTATGATGCCATCACATGTATGAACTGGAGATTCTGGCATCCACCATGTGAGAAGCTGCAGCTGTTTTCGGGAGAATGGTTTGAAATGGAATATATTCTTATTATTCATCGCCATCATCCCACACCTCCGATGCTTTGCCTTTCAGTGCTTCAAGATAAGGCTGAATGTCCGGTTTATCCGGTTCAGCATCTTTACGCTTGATCTCCGACTTAATGCCTTCTATGCGAGCCTGCATGAGTTCGATACTTTTATCCTTCGATGTATCTGGAATAGCATTGAAATACTTCTCAAGCTTGTCCAGTGCCTTCATGCGATCTTCAAGCTTGATTGACACGCCATCTTTGCCTTGTTTGGCTTCTGCGATGATGGTGCCATCTACATAATCCGATTCATTAAAATCTACATAGTTGACATCCTTCATCACGGCCTTTCCTGACTTTTTATCTATCAACGGCCCAAATTGCGTCATGACCGGCACCAGCTTTTTACCGAATCGGACATAATCAGTAATATCTGCAAAAGCGATTTTGATGTACTTGTTGACGATATCAACCGCATCCACAAATATTTCCTGCTGAATCTGTTCTTTCAGATAGTGCAAGTAGGCCGCGACCTTATCATTTTTTAACAACCGGCAGCCTTCCACATGCGCGCTTGCTGGTGAATATCCAGCTTTTATTGCCGCATTGGTTGCATTGAACGTTTTGATATAATGCAAGCAAAAAAGCCTTTGTTTATCGTTTAATGGATCCGATAACTCAAAAGGCCCTGCCCGTTCTTCACTATCATTTTGTTCCTCGTGCTGTTCTTCTTTTTGATTGTTGTCATTGCGTTGTACAACTTTCGTTTTCTTTTTTCTTGTTTGTTGTACAACATTCCATTTATCACGCTGTTTCCACACAGCCACTTTCTTTTCATCTACGTCTAACTGCTTTGCTATCTCTCGGTTCGTGATCTCGCCTTTATGCTCTTTCCACATCTCAAAAGCTTCATCACGCCGTGGATCTCTTTTTCTTGGCATTACATGTCACCACACCTCCATGATCGGATTGATGATTATTTCAAGTTGTTCACGCCAACATTAAAATAGATATTCAGTGCTGTACCAACGATCATCAGTAAAATTCCAATTACAATAAGTGTCAGCTTCAACCATATTTCAAGTTGAACAGTCAAAGGAGCAAGTATTAATGCTGTCCCTAACGGAATCAAGACTATTGATATCATGAACACAATTAATAGTGTCATTTTCTTTTCTGTCCGCCTTCCATCCATTCTTCTTCACACATCTCAAAAACGGGCACAGTCCTTCCCGATCCAACCATATGCATCCTTTACAGCCTTCATCAGGATCTTTAATTTTCATGCCGCGCCCTCCTTTGTGCATAATAAAAGGACACCCGAATAGGTGCCCTCATCCGTTCATATTTTTATCTACTACCATCATAACAGGTTTTTCTTGCCATTAAGGCTCAACTTGAGACCATAAACGGTTCAAAAAAGTGTCATTTTCACGCGTATTCCCTCACTTCCTGATATTCTTCCATCTTCAGTGACACAGCCATCTTCACAAGGATAATTTTTTTCTTTCTTTTGTACGTCGATGCACTCATGCCCAAATTGATGTACGTCATCTTATCGTTCCAGTCGGTCGGCGCCATATATCGCGCGATAATCAATTCTTGTTCCTCCGGATACAGTTGGCTTTTCGCGTATTCTACCTTTTCGATTATTGCCTTACTGCGCGCCCTCTCGTCAACATTATGAGTTGCACAGCTTTCCGTATCAGAATGAAATCCATTCGTGTAGGACGGCGGTGTTAGACTCCAAGCCACGGTTATTTTGGGCTGTCTTATGTCTGGTTCCCTTAATCTCATCCATTGGTACTTTTCGAGCAGGGATTCCATTTTATTCTTTGTCTTTTTTATATCTATCTCTGGGAATAGTTCATAAGCGGTTATCAGTTTCATGGTTATCCCTCCACTATGGTAAGATAGTTGTATCAGCTATGGTCGGAGGGATCCGATCTTTTTTTATTTGTCCTGTATGCCATAACGCTCTTTCAACACATCTATTCGCTCCACGGTACCGTTGACCAGTCACAATGATAAATTTCCGCTATCTTTTTTATTGAATAACCAGAATCTAAATACGTTGAAAGTTCGTCGATAGGAATTTCTACTCTTTTTTTCATTTTCATGCCGACTCGTTTATGATTTGCCTGCCCTATTTTCCGTTTGTGATCTTCGGAAAAAGATCGACCTTTCATATGGATTCTGTTGTGAGCATTGTTGATCATCACTGATAAGTTTTCTTTACGATCATCCAATTTGTTTTCGTTTATGTGATGTACAGATGCTTGAAATGGTAAATTAATTTGTAACCAATATTCCATTAGTAACCTGTGAATGTGTATTTTATTGCCATCAACAGTAACTGCTGCGTAATATCCGAAAAGAAAAATATGTTTTACCGAAACTACTGGCTTTGTTTGTTTCCATAAGATTGCTTGCTCTAAATCCTTGTAATCGACGAGGCAATCACAGTCGTTGATGAATTTAATTTTTCTTTGTTTTTTGACCGTCAAGTAAATCGCCATCCTCCCATATGTTTCCGACGACTTCAAAATTATCCGGATCATGTCCAAACATTTTGGCGATACTCCATATACCGACTTTTTCTTGCCAATAAACTTTCTGTAATTTAGTTGGCTGCTCCCTAAATAAGTAAGTGCCATGTGATCTGTCTGGTGTTTTAACAATGTCACCTTCGTATATGTCCCTTCCGTTCTTATCGTGAAGGCCGGTGTACTGCATTAGTTCACACGATTCTAAGTCGCCAAGTAATTTGTCATATTCCGCAGTGAATGCTCGATTATGGTAAGTGATAACCCCTCTTGTTGCGATTAAAGCCGTGCCATGTTCCCAGTCAACAGACGCCACACGGCACATTTTGGGGTACTTGTTATCCCACGCCCGAAACTTAATCTCTCTTGTCATCCCCAAATCCCCTTCTCTCGTGGCCGTATTCTGCTTTTATCAGCCAAATCAAGGATAAGTACCGCTATATCGTTTTGACGTCTCTTAAAGTGTCCTGACAGCCTCATAAGCGATGCTCCGGAGTTCCACAGGTTGATAAACTCCTTAACCTCGTCTTCGCTCCACTGATAATCAAATTGCTCGCCTGCAATGTAGGTTTCGCCACGTTCTCGCGGCATCCACTGTTTAATGAGCCGTGATTCGGTTATGTTGTTGAACGGTTCTGCCATTGCCATGCTCCACACTCTCCCTAACCGTTTTTTCAAGATTCTGATACCATTCCGCATCGTTGCACTCGACCATTTCCCCATGCCCAGTTATTCGGATGACACCAGGCATGATTGTTTGGGCTTGATTCATGCTTCCACCGCCCACTGATACTTTTTAACACACAGTTCCGGCATGTTTGCTCTTACCAATGCTTCAACAAACTGTGGGGGAACTGCATTTCCACACCGCGCTACTTGCTTTGTCTTTGGATAAGTTTTTCCTGTATAATCATGGTCGATGATGTAGTTGTGTGGGAATCCCTGTGCATCGAATAACTCGCGCGGTTGAAGCATCCGCATGCCTACGTCAATGATTTTGTACGGCTCTCCATATAGCTGAACAAGTCCAAACCGATCATGTGACGTCACTGTACCTAATGGATCTGTTATGCTTTGCCCGATGCTCTGGCCGTAATACTTGACCAGAAACGCTTGTACGGCTCCGATATGCTGTGCTCTCGCTGTTATGGTTGGCATTGGTTGCCTAACATCAGAGCCAATCCCTGTTTTGTAAAACTTGGTCAAAAATGCACAGGTCAGCGCATATCGATTTGATGTGTCTACGGTCAGCAGTGGCCTATCCAGCGCCTGCCCCCGCGCTTCACTGTCGTAGCTGTGATATTGACTTATAAAAGACGCCATTACTCGATCATTTTTGACGACATAAGGATTTGGATTATCTGCGATAAATTTTTCAATTCCTTTTGCAATCCGCACCATCGTGTTTTTAACCAACGGCTTTTTACGTTTAAAAATGCTTTTGCAAGGGACTGACCAGTCTATGACCTCCGCTGCTGTTCTCCATGGCTTTTTCAATCCGACCTGAACCGTTAATTCGTTTGGATCTGCGTGTGTCGCTTCTGGCCATGTGATCGGCTTGCCATCGCATCGTGCAATTAAGAAAAATCGTTTCCGGCTGGTTGGTGCCCCATAATCGCATGCCCTCAACTCTCTATAATCAACTTGGTAGCCAAGTGATTTGAGTGCTTTGGTAAATGAGTGGAAGGTCATGCCTTTTTTCGATGGATCGGGAACCCATTGCTTTTTAGAATCAAGCATCAACGGTCCCCAGGTCTTGAATTCCTCCACATTTTCAAGCATGATGACACGTGGCCGAACTGAAATTGCCCATCTAATTCCGATCCATGCTAGTCCACGTATGTTTTTACTGACGGGTTTACCACCCTTTGCCTTAGAGAAATGTTTGCAATCTGGCGACAGCCAGCACAATCCGACTTTGCGCCCTTCACAGGCTTTTTTGGGATCGATATCCCACACCGATTCGCAATAGTGCTTGGTTTCATGGTGATTAGCTTTGTGCATTGCAATGGCATCTGGATCGTGATTGATGGCTATATCTACGTTCAAACCTGTTGCCATTTCTATGCCTGTGCTTGCACCCCCTCCGCCGGCGAAATTGTCTACTATAATTTCACGAAATATATCAAGCTGTTTTACATTCATCATCAAGCCTCCAAGAAGTCAAAGATGTCTGTTTGTCCGCGCTCCACAATGGCACGTTGTATATTCTTTTCAGCCACTTTGAAATAACTTGATTTCAACTCAATTCCGATAGCTTTCCGGTTCATTTTTAACGCTTGATACGCTTCACTGCCAATTCCAAGGAACGGAGTGAATACCGTATCTCCTTCTTTACTCCAAAGCATTAACGCACGTTCGATTACGCCAAGTTGAAGTGGGCATATATGTTTCTCGTCTCCATTTTCTCGTGCTGTTTCCTTCTGCAGCGTGTCGGACGGGTTTATGTCCATCCACACCGGAGATGCGATCTTTTGCCATAAGCTAACCGGAAATTCTTCCGGTTTGTGTGAAATGGGATCGGCGTTCTTTCCTGGCTTTCTCATCGTCACCAGATAATCGGGAATACCGCACCGGCTCATACTGCTATCTTTTCGTATGGTTTTGTGAAGCAGACCTAAAGCCTTTGTACGTTGCATAGCTGTGACAGGGTCTTTCCAGATCACTGTTTCACTGTGGTAAATCCAGCCCTCATCTTGAAATGCTTTGATTAATTCACCGCGAAAGTCTTTAATTCCAATGAATCCATCTTTAACTTTGCTTGTCGGAAGGTTCATACAGTGAAAACTGACCAATCGTCCTGGCTTGATAACCCGATATAGTTGCTGAATCAAGAAATCAAAGTGCTTGAAAAACTCGCTATCATCCTTGCTATTTCCCATATCGCGATCACTATTTGAATAGGTGTACAAAGAAGCGAATGGTGGCGAAAAGATCGAAAAATCAATACTGTTATCCGGTATTCCTTGAATCACTTCAACGCAATCTCCGTTATAAAGTGCGTAATCTTTGCCAATAGCTTGGTCAATAACTTTCATGCTACTTCCTCCTTCAACCATTCCGGAATTCTCATGTCAATTAATCCGGAGTAGATGGTTTTATCTGCTCTTGTTGATTGAACGTTTTCTAATACCTTTTTGCTGTATTTGGACATGCTTTTCTGCATTTTTTCAAAGTCTTTTTGCTTGCGTTTGATGTTTGCGAGCGTTGATCCTTCAAGTTCCGAGGTGACCAGATAGACATTAACGCTATGTTCTTGACCAAATCGCCAGCATCGGCGAATTGCTTGATAAACCTGTTCAAAACTGTCTGACAGACCGACAAATGCCATGTTGTGACACCCCTGCCAGTTCATCCCCATACCCGCTATCTTTGGTTTCGTGACAAGAACTCTTATTTTCCCATCTGAAAAATCCATCATGGCTTGTGCCTTGTGCTCATTCGTGTCCGAACCGGTAATTTCCACCGCGTCAGGAATGAGTTCGGATAACAATTTTGATTCATCGTTCAAATCACACCAGACAAGAAATTGTTCATCTGTGCTGTTTGCTAGTTTCACAGCACGTTCACAGCGCTCTTTTATGGTCTGTTTGCGCGCTCTTCTACGTTCCATAAGTGTTTCTGCCTGAACAGGTATTAAATAGCCTTCCTGCGCCTTTGCAGGGATGATAACCTCATTCATGTTCAGTGCTGGTAAATTGTATTTCCCATCTTCATAGCCGATGTCAGACGGTTTGTTAATCATCACAGCCCATTCAGAAACCCAGTCCCAAAATTTATCAACGGCATGACCTTTTAACCGCCAATCTTTTGTTGATCCGCCATCATGGACAAAGAACATAGCGAGCATTTCAACGCGCTTCATGACATTTAAAAATTCGCTATGATTACCTAACTCCATAAAGTCATTAGGTGCCGGCGTCGCCGTGCATGCGAGCTTATAAGGCATTTTCTCAAAACCTTCAATGATCTGTGTTCTCACTTTTCCGGTGAACGACTTCAAAATGCTCGATTCATCTAGTACAACCGCTCCGAATTTGTTTAAGTCTAATTTGTGGATAATCTCATAGTTTGCTATATTAATTCCTGATTGTACGTCGCTATCTTGCCGGACTTGACGCACAATCACATTCAACATTTTCTGTGCTTCTCTGACTGTCTGTGACGAGACAGCCAGGGGAGCCAAAATGAGTACATTATGATTCGTTTTAATATAGATTTGACGTGACCACTCAAGCTGCATGAGCGTTTTTCCTAGCCCTGTTCCAGCGAATACTGCCGCCTTCCCCTTTTTTAGCGCCCATTTCACAATGTCTTTTTGAAAGTCAAACAGTCGCTCGTGCAATTCGCTGCGTTTAATTTCAATCCCCGAAGAAGGGATTTTTATTTCTTTCTGGTGTAGAAACTCTCCATAGTCCATGGTGTTCACCCTTTCTTCATCCGGTAATCCGGTACATTAAAATTTCAGCTTACTTTCGCGGTGGTCTTTAGTAGTCTTAAACACGATCTGTACAATGTTCCGGCTGAATCGGCTCACAACTTTGCTGTCGTACATCTTCTCTAGTTGTGTATGTGTGAGGTTCGTTGTAAGTATGGTTGTCTTATCTTGCCGCACGGTTGAAACGGCACGGAGAATCCGATGTACGAAATCTGACGCTTGCTTATCCGTGTCAATGGCTCCTGTCTCTGCGCCGATGTCGTCAATCACGAGATAATCCACGTTGGAAAGAAGATCCACATAATACTGTTCTAGGTTACGTCTGCGCGGATCACCGAAACTGTCCCGAATCGTCCGCAGCATGTCGTCAAAGTCGATGAATAAGCATTGATATCCGGCGTGTTCTGGATCGCTGCCATCCTTCACAGCTTTCATCAGCCGCGCTTTGCCTTTTTCGTTCATGTTCCGGAGAATACTCATGGCGAGATGACTTTTCCCGACACCCGGTGATCCGGCTATCCATACATTCATCTGGTCGCCTTGCAGCATCCGTTGAAAGCACTTGATTGCTAGATTTTTATTGTCAATCTGTTCCTGTTCGGCAGTTTCATAGTTTCCAAACGTCGCATCGATCAGCGTTCCATCAGGAATCAGACTGTGTTCTTCAAGTACGCCATATGTTTTCCGTAACCGGCGCATCATGTAAGCATCTAGGGACAATTGTTTGCTCTCCTTCTCAACGATCGTTTGCGCACACACTGGGCAGAAATCGCCGGCCGGAGTATGCATCATGATCACTGGTGTTTCATGTTTCCGGCATACATTTTTACTGTTAGAAATCGAAGATTGAATTTTGTTTGGTAAAGCCGCCTGAAGGTCCATGGTTATCGGTTCCCCTTTCGTTTAGATATCCCTCAAATTTTGTCCCGAACAGTGTTTCCGGCCTTAGATACCGGTTCATTTTTTTATCTTTTTTCCACTGTTGGCATTTTCTATCGATCACTTGCATAAAATCTTCTTGTTTAAACCCTTCTGCGAGACGTGCATGAATTAAGGTTTTGGTTTTCTTAGTTGTCGATTTGTAATGAGTACCTGCAGATGCATTGAGGTGATTTATCACCTCTACGACAATATCTTTATTAGAAATCTCAGAAGAAGTCTTAGAGAAATCTAAGGTATTGGTTTGCTCAATTTGATCAGGTCCACTTGCTCTATTTGAACAGGTGGCTTGCTCAATTTGATCAAGTGGCTTGCTCATACCTTCTTCAATTTTGTGTAGCTGTTCAAAATTGACAGTGTACCACTTTGTATTGTCGTATCCTTTTTTGTTGTAGTTTCCAGTAGTCAATATTTTTGCATTTTCTAATGATGTAAAAGTTCGCCTAATTGTTATGTTTGACCAAAATGGAAACTGTTCTTGCCAATACTTATAAGTTCCATAAACCCAATATCTACCGTCTCGATAGTTTTCCTTTTTTAACATCCAATAATAGATTTGCTGAGTTAGAACCGCTTCGTTAAGTCCTATTTTCTCAGCTAGTTTCGGTAAAACTTGAAGTGGTCTGTCATTAATTAATAGATTGCTTGAATCCACAAAACCACCTTCAATCCCATTCGTCCCGGAAGTAATCCGGTCCGTATCTCATTTCAAATTCACGCTGCCAGTAATTAATCAGTTTTTGATGCTCCTGCACGTTTTGATGGCATTTCCAACACAGCAGCACTCCGTTGGTCAGAACACCCCTGCCACCTTGTCCACGGCTTTTCACGTGGTGGATCTGCAATCCCACGTGACTGCCGCACATTTGGCATTCATCGTTATCTCTATCTCTGATTTGGTTGCGCACACGGTTGCTAAATTCTGATCTGGCTCCCCATGTTGGCAATCTGCGTTTAAAGTTGGGCTTTGGAACTGCTGGCATCGGTTTCCCCTCTCTTCCTGCAAATCATTATTTTCTCTTTTGGCTTAGCTACTATTGGCACCATGTCCGGTTCATTCTTCGCTAAATAATTATTTGCGTAACTCTTAAATCGTTGTGGATCATCAAACATGGACCAGATGTAATGTGCGATATGAATTTGATAGTCCATGGCTAGAACGGCATATCTTCATCTGAGATATTGATAGGATCACTGCTATTTGCAAATGGATCATCAAATTTAGACTCAGATTGGCTTCTGCCGCTGTTTTTATTGCCACTGCCATAATTGCTCCGGTTTGACTGTTGACCGCCGTTAGCACCGCTTCTCGGCTCCAAGAACTGAACTGAATCGGCAATCACTTCTGTCACGTAAACTCTGCGACCTTCGTTGTTCTCGTAGTTGCGTGTCTGTAACCGGCCATCTAAGCCTGCCAAACTGCCTTTTTGTAGATAATTGGCTGCGTTCTCAGCTTTCTTTTTCCATACCACAACTTGGATAAAGTCGGCTTCGTGCTCGCCCTGCTGATTGGCAAATGGTCGATTGACAGCTAATGTAAATGAGCAGGTGGCGACGCCATTGGGTGTATACCGGAGTTCCGGATTTTTGGTCAGTCTTCCAACAAGGACGATGCGGTTAATCATGCCTTTTCCTTCTTTCTGTTCTTGCTTAATTTGCTAATGATAGATTCAGCTTCAAGATAAGTTAGCTTTTCAATCGTTTTTCTAAAGTATTTATTTATCCAGTCATTCATGCCCTCGAGTGAACCAGCATTGGCTTTCCAAATTGATTCAATTTCTTCTTTTTGTTCTTTACTAATTGACATCGTTTGCTCATTTTTCTTTTGAAATGAATCCGGATCGTCTTTATCCGTTGCAATATTGAAAAGCTTCATGAAAAAGTATTTTTCTCCGTAGGTTAGTGCTTTTCCCACACCTTTTTCCCCGGCTCTGTCAACGCCTTGAGCGTAGAAAGGAAACTCAATCTTTTCCTCTGGCTTTTCTGCGTTTATGATTGTATATTTCAAGGTCAATTCGGTCATATTGACCACAATGCCTTTTCCATCCTTATCGCTGTGCAACTCGTGATCTGTCACTTCTGGTAAAATCATTAATCCGAGTTCATCCATCTTCTGCCGGACAGCTGCAATCACTTGACTGCTACTAACATATTGGTACTGACCTCCATTGTTTTCCTTTTGGAGATAAGGGACGGATTTTCGTACCTCGACAAGTTTCTGATAAATGTTCAGTGCCTTTTCTGGCATATTCGTTCACCTCGTTTCATCTGATTTGTAATGACTTGCCTTGTTCAAGGTGTGCACCCCTAACATCATCATTCTGTTTTAGATATGCTGTGAGTCCTTTCTTATCGATTGTTTCCACCGTCTTAATGAATTGTATTGGGATTATATTTTCATCCGTGATAACGGCGTGTGGTGCGTTATTTCGGATGCTCACGGTATAGCGTCCCTTGATTTTCTGCTTGCCTGCTTTTTCCATACCATTGAATATGTTTTCTTTAATTCGTCTGATGTTGTTGTCTATAAATTGTTTTTGTCTCGTGAGCCGTTCGATTTCTTTTTTCCGCTTTTCAGATTCGCCTTGGAGTTCCGTTATGACAGCCGCACAGCCTTGCACCTTGTCCTCAATGCTGTCTTTTATAGATTGTAGGGTATCTTCAAAAGCGTCGCTGTCAACGTCCTGTGCGGCTTCTAAGAGCCGATTGTACGCATCAATCAAGTCGTACATGGTTGCCAATTTGAAAATCTCCTTTCGCCCATGCTATAATGGGCACATAGTTGAATTTGATTTGATAAGACTGCTGTCGTCACACAGCGGTCTTTTTGCTATCCTGAAATGCTTTGATGAATGTGCGATAGCTTTGTGCATTACGGAATGTGAACACTGGCCGTCCACCACGATCAAATCCAATACTTCCACCGTGTTCAACCAACAATTGCTGTGCTTTCTTGTCTTGCATGAATGGATAGTTACGCATCTTGTCCCCTCCTCACATGTGGTTTAACTCGTCTTTCATTTCGTCCAAGACATCATTCATCTCGTCCAACTTTTCCTGCATCTCGTCACGTTTCCCTGACAACGTTTCAAATTCGTCAATCAGCTGTATCTTGCTTTTTCCAGCTGGCTCTTTAAACCGGATTAATAGTGGCATCACTTTACCTCCTTTCCGGTGTTCTCATTGCCCACCGCAGGACGCACCCGGGGAGGTAAATACGTCCTGCGCTAGGTAATGAGTGAGCATAACCTGAGCGCGCATTTATTTAGGTTTTGAAGAAGCGAAACAACCTTCAAGAAAGGGGCTTGGTTTTCACCTCTATTCATGTTTTATTTGACTTCCACGCCGCTACATAGGAAGTATGGGGGTCATTCCACTCCTTTATTGGATTGGCGTGTGGCTGCCTCATCAGCATCTAGGCACCGCCCTAGATGGACACCGGAGTGCTCCGGTGTTTCGGCTTAGTAAATTCTTCCCAACTCAACGTGACCAATTACTGCGTAGTGTGCTATAATGTGGGCATATATCCTAATGATTTGTGCAGATCCTCATTGGCGTGAGGATTTTCTTTTTTCATACCAATCTTCAAAATATCCATAAGCAATGATTGTGATCGCAAATCCCACAATACACGCCCACTCGCCAACAGTTAGTTCCATTTCATCACCCTCCATATCCAACGACGACCATTGATTTGAGACGCTCTTGTAACTTTAAAAATTCTTCTGTGGTCATCATGACATTTGCAAGTTCCTTATTTGTCGCCATTTGCTTAATTGATTTGAGACTTTTCATCGTGTCGAGCGTGTGTTCAATGGCATCATCAATATTTCCAAGAGCAAGAGATAGATTTGTTTGATTTTGTAAGATTGAGATACAATCAAGTTCGCGGCGCAGTCGTTCGCGGTCAATCGGCTTTACAATGGCTTTCGCTTGCTCTGTGTAGGTGTTCATCGCCGGTGCTCCTTTCGTTGCTGATTGTGGATTTTAACCAATTCCCTGTGATTCAAATTAAATTGTTCCTCATACACGCCACGTGCTACCGTTGCCACTTCAATCACATCTGTAATCTCATGCCATGCTTTTTCTAGTGCTTGCTTGTCCGGTTCCTTCATAAATGTGTAGACGTTGTTCAATGCTTTCAGAGCCTCCTGAAGGTCTTTTTGAAGCCGTTCTTTTAGTCCGGCAGGCGACAGGTCGATAGTTGGATCAAGTCTTGTTATGTTGGATATGTAGCCTCCTGAGCGTTCATCAATAACTTCTAGTGCTAAGCGCCAGTTAATGGAGGCTATCGCCGCGTCATGGGCTTCACTTAATCGCTCCTTGCCTGATTCAGCACGTGAAACAATTGCGCGGTCAACGTGTAGATGCTTGGCTATAAATGATTGCGTTGTTCCGGTTAACTCACGGTATTCTTTTATCACGTCACCCATTGCCATATTCATCACCTCCTTTCTCACAGGAACATTCTTCCAATGTGACCAATTTTTGATAGATAATAGAATAGTAGTCAGGTAAGGCTACACGGTTATCGGTTATCCCTTTTTGCCGGATTTGGTAGATCCGGCTTTTTTAAATAGCTTCATCGGAATATTTTGGATAAAGAATTGAAATGTAATTCGAGTTCTTTTCACACCACTCGATCAATTGCCAAACAGGAACACATTTTGTTCCAACTCCCGGAATCCGTGGAAAGTTACGGATATGCATGATTTCATTGGCTTTGGATTGTGAACAGCGAAACCATCGCATGATGTCTTTGTAGTCAAGCATTGGTGGCCATTGATTAGCCACGGCATATTTGGAAGACATGCCTTGCAAAACTTGTTCGGTTACTTGCTTAGCGAGATCGTTTGTGAATTGCGGATCGGTTTCGAGTTTAAGCATTCGATACACCTGCCTTCGGTACCGAAACACCGTATTTGATGGCAAATTCTTTGACGACAGCTACATAAATTTCAATCAGCCGCTTGTCATCAGCAATTACATCGAGTTTGCTAAGCTTGTCTCGTTTCGATTTATTGACACCTTCGTCTGCCATACGACGGCGCTTATTAGTTAACCTAGTTTCGAGATTAAAGCCACCACGACGCTCAACTTCTTTATAAATGTCATGGCGTACTGTCTGATGTGCTTCATATCCTCCTAGATTGCGAGCCATTCGATTTATTAGATTGGTAGAGTCCTTTCGCCACTGAATGGAGCTAAGAGCAACAACATTTTTGATTCCGTCAATTCTTACTTCAAGTTCACTTTGCTTTCGTTCAATGTTTGCTACTGCTGTGAACATGTGACCGAACATTTGCATTTGTGGGCTTAAATCATCGAGTTTCACTTGGTTAGGATTGAAATAATTTTCTTCGAGGTGGTCAAATTGTTCCCAAGCTTTATCGGTGCCAAGTAATTTGCAATGACGACTTGCACCACGTCGAGTCCATAGGTAAAGATGTGAAGCGAATTTGTTAATAGGCAGGTCAATCAAATTGACTTGGCTCTTGAAAGCCTTTAGTTCTGCCCCTTCAAGGTAAATGTAGTGCTTGCCTGCGGTGAAATTTGATTTGTTATTTGCAAAATTGTTTTTGATGTTATTAACATCAGTTCCATAAATTTTAGCCAGTTGTTCAGTGATCAAAACCCGCTGATTTTTGTAATTAACAACTTGTGGTTCCAATTAGATGGCCTCCTGTTCTTTGATAAGTTTTTTATCATCGTGTCTAAAAAAAATATCTGGAAAAAGTTTATCCAGGTCTACGCTGTAATATTTACCGAATTTTATCATCAAGTCTCTTCCAGGAGAAACAACTCCTGATTCGATTTTATGAACATAAACGGTTGAAATATCAAGTTCTTTCGCCACATCTTCTTGAGTCTTGTTTAATTTATCTCTTTCGTAGCGAAGTCTTGTTCGTTTCATATAATCACCTTCTTCGATAAATTATTTATCAACCATGGACTTATTATATTTGATAAAATATTTATCGTCAATAGTTTTATGATAAATAATTTATCTTTTATTTTCATTGATAAAATATTTATCTATAATGATAAAAAGATACAGTGAAAAGCGGTGAATGTATTGACTGTTACACTTGGAGAACGTCTTAAACAACTTAGAGGTAAAAAAACTCAGCAAGAAATTGCAGATAAATTAGAAATCGCCAGAGCAAGCTACTCACATTACGAAAATAATAGAATAGAACCGGATAATGAATTGCTGGTTAAAATGGCAGAACTTTACAACGTTTCAGTTGATTATCTTCTCGGAAGAACAAATGATCCCAAAGATAGAGAAGTGTTTAAAAAGTTTGGCAATCATTTAAAAAACTTAAGAGAAAATTCAGATGAAGTGTTTGATATGTTTATTAATAAAACAGGACAAGACCCCGCATATGCCAAAAAAGTTGAAAATGGGGAAATTGATTTAATTGATCTTAACTTTTTGGCTGATGTCGCAAATTTCTATAATGTTAGTTTACGCGAACTACTATTAATGTCAGGTCAAGTAAGAAGAGCTTCAGATATTCGCTTATTTTATTCATTATTGAGAAAAGAAGTTGAGGAAAAAGAAAAGAAGAAGGTGCAAGTATCTAAAAAATGGGACAAAAAATTTAGGCTTCGAGATGCAGCGAATGATGATCATCCTGATTTTTATAAAATACCAGTTATCGGAAAAATAGCAGCAGGTACCCCTATTATTGCAAACCAAGATATTCTCGATTATGAACTAATTGCGATCGATTCAAATAAATTTAAAAGCTCCGAATTTATCATTCTTGTCGTTGAAGGCGATTCGATGATTGGCAATAGGATATATTCTGGCGATAGGGTGTTGATACACTTACAAGATGACATTGAATCCGGGGAAATTGCTGCAGTTAATGTGAACGGCGATGATGCTACATTAAAGCGAGTTGAAAAACTCGAAAATGGTAAAGTGGTACTCCTTTCTTCAAATCCAAAATATAGCCCAATAGTTATTAATAATGAACGAGCACGTATCATTGGCAAAGTAGTAAAAGTTATGTTTGATCCAAACGAAAAAAAATAAAGCACATTTTTTTAAAAGGTGTGACCGACAATGGGTATTTTTGATTTTTTTCGAAACAAGCAGACTAAATTAAGTTCTTCAGAATCTATATCCAAGACATCTAGAGTTTCATCTGACATTGTTAAAACGGATATTAATCCTACGTATTTACATAAATTAGCAAACGGTTTGTACCCCGGTGAAATAGTACTTATAGATTGGCTTGATGGCCGATCGGTTGAAAACGCACCAGGGTATTTCAAATATGAATACGGGATTGACGATAAAAAGTCATCTTTATACCTTACTAATGAGGGGTATCTTCGATCATCTTCCCTTATTGAATCTTTACCCTCACTAAAAATAGATCAGCTTAAGGAAATTCTCAGATCAAAGAAATTGAAAGTTTCAGGGAATAAGAAAGCACTTATCGAAAGAATTACTGAGAACTTTAAATCTGAGGAATTAATTCGATTTATTAAAACGCACCCACTTCATCTAACAGAAAAAGGCAATGAAACATTAAATGAGTATTACTATATCGTACCTGCTCACAAACATAATTCTAAAGATAGTATTTATAATGTAGCCACAGCCATAAATTATGTCCGGAAATTGAATTACAAACCAACTAACGGAGATATATCATGGGCTTTATTTCAGGAAGCATACAATAAGTACATGCATGACTTCTCATATGGTTTAGTTTCAATTACAATTAGGAATATGGCACAACAATTGGAAAAAGAGCATAAGTACAAAGATGCTTTGTTCCACTATGTAAGAGTATTTATCATTTCGTTGAGTGGCCTTTCAAACTCCATATACTTGTCCCACCCAAAGCATATTTATCCTGATTACAGTAGCGCAAATAAAATTAATAAATTAATCAATATTTTGGACATGGATCAATTGCAATTTCATGACGCGTTTTCATTTACATGGTCAAGATGTCGATTAGAATTGCCTTTTCATTATCTTGATGAAGAAATGTGTTTTCAATGCCTTTTTGCCGCATTTGACAAGAATAATGATTATATCGGCCAAGTCTTAAGCGAAGCTTTTTCTCTGCTAAACAAGGAAAATTTTGAATCAACATACGGATTAAAATACCCATTTATTATTGATTGAGGTGATTTTATGGCAAAGAGAAAAAACGAACCTGATGGCTGCATGGGCTGTTTTACTGGCGTTTTAGCAATTCCCTTTTTATTAATTCCTGCAATAATCATCATGGCCGTCATTTGGTCATTATGGCATTGGCTGTTTGGATAATTGCCGCTTTTGCGGCTTTTCTTTTACATATGAAAAGAACATATATTCGTTAAAGGAGACGATCATATGCCGTCCTATAATCGATACAAGACAAAGAAAGGAATACGGTGGTATTTTAAAATAGAAACTGGAATTGATCCCAAAACAGGGAAACGAAAAAACACAACACGTCGCGGCTTTTTAAGTAAAGGTGATGCTGTTGGAGCGTGTGACAAGTTCCGTGAAAAACTAAAAAATGGTGACTACGTTATTGATAAAAAAATTACCGTCAATGATCTATTTGATAAATTTATTATTCATTACGAATTAACCAGCGGTAATAAACCACAAACTATTTACGGACGGAAAAAGGAATTTATTCAAATCTCAAATGCTTTTGGTTTTCTACGTTCCTCCGATATTACCCATGATATGTATCAGAAATTTATCATTGAACTTAAAACGAAACATAATCTCGCAAAAAGCACAATTAAAGGAGTTCACAGTTGTGGTCGGCTGATGTTTAAATTCGGGAAAAAATATCATTTTATTGAAGATAATCCAACACTCGATATTGATTTACCCGTGTTTGAGGTCACAGTGTCTGAAGTAATCGACATTGAAAACAGTTTTTTAGAATCTGACGAAGTAAGCATATTTTTGAATGCAGCAAAGGAATCTTGCCCCATTGAAGCGTACAATTTGTTTTTTCTTCTTATTTGGACAGGCATGCGAATTGGTGAAGCACTTGCATTAAAACGCAAAGATATTGATAAAAAAAACGGTCTTATTTCTATTACGCGAACACATGTAAATAGTTTAAATATAACAACACCACCAAAAACGAGGTCATCCATTCGTACCATAAGCATTGAACCTGAAGTGATTGAAGTAATTGAATTTCAAGAACATATGGTGGATAATTTAGGTAAACGATTTAAATTACTAGAAAATAATCAATTAATTTTCCCACGATTAACAAATCCGAGAATGGGTGAACGTTATCTTGAACATACATTCAGTCGTTATTTTGATTTGGCACTGACACGATCGGGAATTGATAAAAAGCTTACTCCGCATAAATTGCGACACACGCACATATCACTTCTTGCTGAAGCTGGCGTACCACTTGAAGATATAAAAGCACGGGTTGGTCATTATAGCGATAAAGTTACCGAGCAGATTTATTTACATGTGACTAAAAATAGACGCAAAGATATGTCCTCTAAATTTGGTGAATTGATGAGAAAACAGAAAAAAAATTAACCGCAGTGGTCAAAATGCGGTCAAATACCTGTTGAACATGCTAAATATCCTATTGTTAAGCCAAATATTTAACTTTTTATTAAATATCTTGGATTTTTCGGATCAATTTCAATTTTTTCTCGGATTTTACGTATATGTACGGCGACCGTGTTCTCTGCGTTATAGCTGGGTTCCTCCCAGACACGTTCATAAATTTCATGAATAGAGAAAACACGACCGGCGTGACGCATCAGTAAATCAACAATTCGGTACTCAATTGGCGTAAGGCGAACCGGTTCACCATTCACAGAAACGCGTTTCTCTGCCTGTTCGAGAACAAGCCCGTTCAAATCAATCACTTCATTTTTCTTCTCATATGTACCAAGTGTCACGTATCTTCGCAACTGTGATTTGACACGTGCAACGAGTTCAAGCGGATTGAAAGGTTTCGTCACGTAATCATCCGCGCCGACCTGCAGACCGAGTATTTTATCCATGTCCTCGCTTTTCGCGCTGATCATGATAATCGGGATGTTTTTCTGTTCACGAATCTTGAACGTGGTCTGAATTCCGTCCATACGCGGCATCATAACATCGAGTAAGATAAGATGCACCGTGTGACAACGCAGCACTTCGATCGCCTCAAGCCCATCCTCTGCTTTCAGCACATGAATCCCTTCATTTTTTAAGTAAATGCCGATAACATCACGAATTTCTTTATCATCGTCAACAACTAGCACATTATACGCTTCCATCATTTACTCTCCCCGCACGTCAGCTTACTGTACTTATTGTAAAGGGATGTTCTTAAAAAATACAATTGGAAAAAATGAAGGATTTCTTAAGATAGGTACACACAGAAAAAAAGTTCCATAGATATGCAGATGCCGCTATTGCTTATTGAACAGTATCGCAGGAGATGAACAGAATGAAACAATCCGAATTTATACACGAATTAGAGATTCAGCTTAAAGGTAACATCTCTGAGGAAGATTTGAGGGAAGTTCTGTCCGATTACGAAAGCTTTTTCATTTCAGGCAGAGAAGAAGGCAGAGCAGACGATGAGATTTCCGCAGAGCTTGGTTCTCCATCCTATCTTGCACAATTGCTCAGAGATGAGCAAAGTCAACAGGGACGAACAATTAATAAGAATATCGCCAATCCTGGCAAACGTCTATGTGCCTTTTTGATTGATGCAGTGATTGCAGTTCTCCCTGCCTTATTATTCTCTCTTTTGAGCAAAATAGCTGTCCCTGTTCTTTTCATGCTTATCTTTTCCTATGCAAGTCCTGCATGGGGTGTGTCCATATACGGTGGAACAGCTGCCTATTATCAAGAAACATCAACAACAGTTTTTGATGGACACAACGTAGTAACTGAGAATCGAACGATCGGAAAGCCTAGCGCACTAATGATTACATTTAACTACCTTTCAGTCGCTTTTTATCTTTTTTACGCACTGATCTGTACCTGGCTGCTGCATGGACAGACCTTGGGAAAGAAACTGATGCACATCCGTGTACGCACTGCAACCGCAGAACCAGCATCTAAATGGACCATTTTTTATCGCGAATTCCTAGGAAAAGTACTGATTAATTCCATTCCGCTTATCCCGCTTGCCTCATTGTTCACTCTATTATTCACGAAAGAACACAAGACGCTCCATGATATGCTGGCAGACACAATCGTCACGAACGAGTAAGGAGAGCAGTTATGGATACTCAGATGAAAAAAGGTATTCTAGAAATGTGCATTCTTTTTAAGCTGAAGGATGAACCACTTTATGGCTATGAATTGATGAAATCAGTGCGCCAGGTGTTCCCTGATGTTTATGAGGGCTCCGTCTACACCATTCTTCGGCGACTTAAGGCCACCGGATACACATGTGTCACGCAGAAAGAATCACCCTCCGGCCCGACGAGAAAATATTATGAGATTACCAATACGGGTCAAGGCTATCTTCGTCAAAGTATTGAAGAATGGAAGGTAGTTGTCCAAGGGGTATCACAATTAGGAATCAGACTATAATTTTTTGGATGAATAGTGACTGATCAATTTTTTTCGTATGAAATGACTGGATAGTGCGGCCAGCCCTAAATATACTAAATATCCAGAGATCCCTAGAGCAGCGCCGGAAGTGTTGAGGATCACATCATCAATATCCATTGCACGAGCCTGAAAAAAGAGGAGATCCGATAAGAATTGTAGTGCCTCAATCGATAGCGAATAAACGAACATAATGGGAAACGCGCGTTTAAACGTGATTCGTCTAAAATAGAGCAGAAAAAAACAGAGAGGAGTCAGAACGATAATATTTCCGATAATCTGATGTACCGCATAATAGGCAGAAGGAAAATTGGCAAACTGAGTTACGAGGGTACGAAAGGGGATCAAATTGACCATCATCGATAAATTACGCTCATAGTCAGCATCAAATAATCCGAACCATAGCTGATGTGCATCAATGCCCAGTAGCAGCCAAAACGCAATCCACGCGTATAGTTGAAAAGCCAAGAAAAACAGCGTTTGACTGATCCCGCGAATGATTATTTTCCTTGTAATGAGCAAAAAAATCAGCGTAAACATAATGAGATTAAACAAAGTGGCCAGATATTCAATGATCATATTAATGATCAAATCCCACAATCAAAAAGCCAATTAAATAGAACAAGAAAATTGCAACAGAAAAAAGACCGATCACCTTAATATTCTTCGTTTCAAAATAGTGTTTCATAAAAGATTCCTTTCCAGAATGATCATTGAAATGAGAGGCAAGTATATGTGGAGCGTAATGTTCTAAAAGCAGCCATTTAATCTTACCCATGTTCACTCCTTGGTCCAACCACTCAATTGATGTCCTTAGACTGATATAAGCCAATCCGATGCTTTTGCGACTCTCGACGTTTTTGTTGTTGAACGCTGTTTGAAACCGGATCTTTTGTCCATTTTCTGTAATCCTTCGCCTCTGTAATCGAATCCTTCTTTAATCGCATGAATTCTTTTTCATTGTAGACTTCGCGAATTTTCGCATCTTTATAATTTCTAAAGTCACTATCTTTAAAAGCAGTAAAAATCAGAAATCCATGTACATCAAGGGTATAACTATACGCATATTTGCTGTCCTGTTTAAAGTAAGCCTCATAATTATACCCGCCCATTTTCAGATCGGGAAATGCTCTGTATCTGGTGATGTCTGCTGTTGAAAGCCCCTGCTCTGCTAGATAATTCACGAAATAAGGATACGTTTTAGCAGCTGTCAATGGATAAACATAAAGCCAGTTAACATAGGGAAGCGCAGATAAAATCAGGACGATCATCCATTTCCAGCATTGCCTCCAAGATCGATAAAAGTAAATTGTTAGGCCGTTAATTAACAAAAAAAAGAGTGTAAAAATAATGGATGCAGCAAGCATGCTGTTAAAAAAGTCAATAAACGAATGTAGACCAATATAGTTGTTTAAGGCGAAGATATAAAAGGTAAGCATGAGAACCATAATGAGGATCCGTTTTAAATGTTTCACTAGGTACCTCCCGTTCTTTTTCTTTCATTGTAATCTATTTTTCACGATGAAAACCCGCACACTTGATGCGTGATCACGCATTTTTCCGTGCGTATCTGCACATTATCCGCATGTAACAAAAAAAGAACCTCCTCAAAGAAGGCTCTTTCTCGAAACTCTATGTTTCATCCGCTTATTTTATTTCTTTTGCGCGCGCCAATCTTCTGATGTAGGATCTGCGTACCAAAGTTTAAGCTGTTCAAGTTGTGCGCCGCTGATTTTGCCTTGTTCTTCCGCCAAATGAATCAGTGTTTCAAAATCAGTAAGTGTAGTTAATCGCACATTTTCTTTTTCAAAATTAATTGTCGCTTGCGGTAATTGATATGTAAAAATTGCGGCAACACCCAGTACTTCTGCTTCCACTGCTTCAACCGCGTGAACTGCAGTCAATACACTTCCGCCTGTTGAAATCAGATCGTCAATAACAACGACTTTCTGTCCCGGATTAATAATGCCTTCGATTTGTTTCTTACGGCCATGCGATTTAGCTGATGAACGAATATAAGCCATTGGCAGTCCCATCGCCTCAGCAATCAATGCCGCATGGGGGATACCCGCTGTCGCTGTTCCGGCGATGACTTCAGCATCCGGATAATCTTTTTTAATGAGCGCAACGAATGCGTTAATGACATCCTTGCGAACATCGGGATAGGCAAGTGTTAATCGATTATCGCAATAAACCGGAGATTTGATACCGGATGCCCATGTAAACGGATCGTCCGGACTCAAGACGACGGCGTTTATTTTTAAAAGATCTTGTGCAATTAGTTTGTTGTTTTCCATGTTTGATTCCTCCAGTCATCAAGTACCCGCTGATAAGCCTCTTCAGGATCAGCCGCGGCTGTAATGCTTCTGCCGACAACGATATAGTCGCTTCCAAGGTGACGTGCTTGTGCAGGAGACGCGACGCGCTTTTGATCTCCTGCATCATCATCGGTCAATCGAATTCCCGGCGTCACCGCAAGGAACTCGGACGATGTTTGATTTTTTATCTTTTGTGCTTCCCAAGCCGAGCAGACAACGCCGTCCATTCCGGAAGAATAAGCAAGCGAAGCATACTGAGTGATGACCTCATCAATCGGCCGTTTAATTAACAACTCATTTTCAAGCATTGTCTGATCAGTGCTCGTCAACTGTGTGACCGCAAGGCAGATCGGACGTTCGGATTGTGCACCTTCGCCAAGTCCTTCAGCAGCTGCGCGCATCATTTCCGCGCCACCTGCTGCATGGACATTAATCATATCTGCTCCAAGGCGAGCCAGCCCTTTCATTGCCCGATAAACCGTATGCGGGATGTCATGCAATTTCAAATCGAGAAAAACCGAATAGCCTTCTGATTTAAGTATACGAACGATATCCGCACCATTTTGAAGATAAAGTTCCATGCCTACCTTTACATAGCAGCCGGGACGATGGATTTTCTTGAGCATCTGCAGCATCTCATCATTTGATGCCACATCCAAGGCAACGATCACCTGTTTTTCTTCATTCATTTCTTCCAGCTCCTTCCAACGAGTTCATTTATATCCGAAACTCCCATTGCATTCAGTTTCTCGGTCAGCTCTTTAATAATTTTCGGGCAGACAAAAGGATCAACGAAATTAGCCGTCCCTACTGCAACTGCACTCGCTCCTGCCAGGAAGAATTCAATGACATCATCGGCGTTTTGAATACCGCCCATGCCGATGATTGGAATCGATACTTTTTTGCTGACTTCATAAATCATGCGTATGGCAACCGGTTTGATCGCCGGACCGCTTAGTCCGCCGGTTAGATTAGACAGAACCGGTTTTTGCGTTCTCAAATCGATGCGCATACCGAGCAGCGTATTGATCATCGACAGCCCGTCTGCTCCTGCCTCTTCAACTGCCTTCGCCATAGCGACAATATCGGTGACATTCGGCGAAAGTTTTACATAAACCGGCTTTTCCGAAACGGCTTTTACCTTTGCTGTCAATTCTGCAGCAACTTCGGGAACTGTGCCAAAAGCGATTCCGCCATGTTTTACATTCGGACATGAAATATTGAGCTCCAGTGCATTGACGACGGATTGCTTTGACATTTTTTCTGCAGTTAAGACATAATCATCCATCTCGCTGCCCGCAATATTGGCAATGACCGGAACCTTAATATCCTCAAATCGAGGTAATTCTTTTCGAATGATTTCGTTAACTCCCGGATTCTGCAAACCAATCGCATTCAGCATACCTCCCGGAGTTTCAGCAACACGCGGTGTCGGATTACCAAAGCGTGGCGCCAAAGTCGCCGCTTTAATCGTAACCGCGCCAAGTACCTCTAGATCATATAAGTTGCTGTATTCCGCGCCGAAAGCGAAGCATCCGGAGGCCGGCATAACCGGATTCTTTAAATCTAGCCCGGGCAATTGAACTTCTAGCATAATTCAACCTCCCTCGCTTTGAAAACAGGTCCATCGCAGCAAACACGTCGATAGCCTTTTGCATCATTCGGATCAGTTGTATGCGTAACACATGCCATGCATGCGCCGATGCCGCAACCCATACGCTGTTCCAATGAAACGAAAAGCGGTTTTTCAGTAATCGCTTGCTCAAGCGCTCTTAACATCGGAATCGGTCCGCATGCGTATGCAACATCAAAGTCAACTGAATCGAGCACATCGGTGACTCTGCCCTGCTTCCCGCTTGTCCCGTCTTCAGTCATCACAATCGTCTGTCCCATTTTATTAAATTCCGTTTGGTAAAAGACATCCTTTGCAGAGCGGAATCCAAGAACATGTGTGACTTGTACACCCCGTGCAATTAATGCCTGCGAAAGCCCATAAAGTGGAGGCACACCTACACCGCCGCCGATCATCAACGCTTTGCCGCCTGATGGCGTCGCGTCAACAGGGAAACCATGACCAAGCGGTCCAAGTACATCAACCTTTTCGCCAATCTTGGTCTCAGACAAGAGACCCGTTCCTAATCCACCGCTTCGATAAATCAACGTTATCGTATTTGTCGAAGAATCTGCCGAACTAATGCTGATCGGTCGTCGCAAAAGCGGCGCAATGGTCTGCGTACGACCTGCAACCCTTATGTGGACAAACTGTCCGGGCTCAGTAATTGCCTGAACCAGCTCACCTTCCAGCTTTAACTCGTAAACGCTGTCGGCGATTTCTTCATGCGCGAGCACCCGCATGTTTTCCTGCATCATTGAGCAACACCTGCTTTGTTGCCGCTCCCTTCCTTAACCGTCGAGTGATCATCCATCTGCGGCATGCATTCGGTTTGGAAAGCGAGTGATTCAAGAACGGTAAGGAGTGCCTCGGTCGTGTCAAGTGATGTGAGACAAACAACGCCGTTTTCAACCGATTCACGGCGAATACGGAATCCGTCTCGAGCGGGACGCTGACCTCTTGTCAATGTGTTGACAACGAATTGCGCACCGCCGTGGCGGATCACATCGAGAAGATTCGGTGATTCTCCTCCGATCTTGTTAACGGTTGTGACTGAAATATTACGTTCTGCAATCATTGCAGCTGTGCCTTCAGTAGCCAGTATATTGTAGCCGATATCATAGAACCGCTTAACTAGTGCAAGCGCCTCTTCCTTGTCTTTATCAGCAATGGTGAAGAGTACAGATCCATGTGCCGGAATCGTCATTCCGCTTGCCAGTAATCCCTTGTACAGTGCCTTCTCTACCGTGACATCCTGCCCCATGACTTCTCCGGTCGATTTCATTTCCGGTCCAAGTGTCACATCGACACGGCGTAGTTTGGCGAATGAGAATACCGGGACTTTGACATAGACGCCGCGCTCAGGTTCCGGATGAATACCGGTTTTATAACCAAGTTTTTCTAGTTTTTCGCCAAGAATGAGCTTTGTCGCAACTTTTGCCATCGGAACACCTGTGATTTTGCTCAAAAATGGAACAGTACGGCTTGCTCTTGGATTTACTTCAATCACATATACATGATTATTGTGAATGATAAATTGAATATTCATCATACCGACAACCTTGAGACCTCGAGCAATTTTGATTGCCGTGTTGACAACCTCTTGTTTTACTTCAGCATTTAAAGTCTGCGCCGGATAAACCGCAATGGAGTCTCCTGAATGTACGCCTGCACGTTCAATATGTTCCATGATACCTGGAATGTACACATTCTCCCCATCAGACAAGGCATCAAGTTCGATTTCCGTTCCAATCAGGTAACGGTCAACCAGCACAGGATGATCCGGATTAATCAGAACTGCATGATCCATATAGTGCTTGAGAGAAGCTTCATTATAAACAATCTCCATTGCGCGTCCGCCGAGTACATAGGAAGGACGAACAAGGACAGGATAGCCAAGTCGATTGGCAATCTTTACAGCTTCCTTCGTTGAGAAAGCTGTATCGCCTGCGGGATGATCAACATTGAGTTTAAGAAGCAGCTGTTCAAAGCGGTCACGATCTTCCGCTTGATCCATCGCATCCAGTGTTGTTCCAAGAATCTTGACACCATTTGCTGCAAGCCCTGATGCAAGATTAATTGCTGTTTGACCTCCGAACTGAACGACAACACCCTTTGGTTTCTCCAAGTCGATCACATGCATGACATCTTCAAGCGTCAATGGTTCAACATAGAGCTTATCCGAGATACTGAAATCCGTCGACACGGTTTCCGGGTTATTGTTAATCATGATTGCTTCGTAGCCCTGTTGCTTAATTGCCCATACAGCGTGCACGGTCGCGTAATCGAATTCAACACCTTGTCCAATTCTGATTGGACCAGAACCCAGTACGATGACGCTCTCACGTTCAGAGACCACAGATTCATTCTCATCCTCATAACTGCTGTAGTAGTAAGGCGTTTCCGAGGTGAATTCTCCTGCACAGGTATCAACCATTTTATAAACAGGCCGAATACCGATCTCTTTGCGCCACTCGGAGACAGCTTTTTCCGTTGTCTTCCAGCATTGCGCAATTTTCCAGTCACTAAAGCCATGCTTTTTCGCTCTAAGAAGAATAGTCTCGTTATTTGGTGATGCTGCAAGCTCTTCTTCAATCGCTACGATATTTGCGATTTTGTTCAAGAAGAAGCGGTCGATCTGCGTGCATGCCCAAATTTCTTCAATGTCAGCTCCGCGTCTCAATGTTTCAGCAATCAAGAATAATCGACGGTCATCTTTTTTCTTAATAATATTGAACAAATCGTCCATGCTCATATCTTCAGTTTCTTTAAGTTCTAAGTGCAAGGTACCATTCTCAAGTGAGCGAACTGCTTTTAAAATCGATTCCTCAAAATTACGGCCCATCGCCAAAACCTCACCGGTTGCTTTCATCTGCGTACCAAGCGTCCGTTTGGCATCATCGAATTTATCAAATGGCCAACGCGGGATTTTCGTTACAACATAATCCAGCGTCGGTTCGAAGCTGGCATATGTTGTACCCGTTACGGCGTTCTTAATTTCATCCAAATGATAACCGACAGCAATTTTTGCCGCTACTTTAGCAATCGGATACCCTGTTGCTTTCGAGGCAAGTGCCGATGATCGACTGACACGCGGATTAACTTCGATGATAAAATAACGATCACTATGCGGGTCCTGAGCAAGCTGCACATTGCAGCCGCCTTCAATCTTTAACGCACGCACAATCTTCAACGATACACTTCTAAGGTGCTGCAGATCACGATCACTTAATGTCTGACAAGGAGCAGTAACGATTGAGTCACCGGTGTGAATGCCAACCGGATCAATATTCTCCATGTGACAGACTGAGATTGCGCCGTCATTGGCATCACGCATCACTTCGAATTCAATTTCCTTGAAACCGGCAATACTCTTTTCAATCAATACTTGAGTTACTGGACTTAGCTTCAATCCATTTTCTGCTATCGTGTCCAGTTCTTCGTCCGTTGAGGCAATTCCTCCGCCTGTTCCGCCCAAAGTGAACGCTGGACGAATAATAACCGGCAAGCCCACTTTTTTAACAAAAGTACGCGCCTCTTCCAAACTGGTAACAATTTCGCTTGGAGGAACAGGCTCGCCAAGTTCAATCATCAAGTTACGGAATTTCTCACGGTCCTCGGCCTGTTCAATACTATCGAGGTTTGTTCCAAGAAATTGAACGTTCAACTCATCCAGTACACCTGATTGATGCAGCTGCACCGCAAGATTCAAGCCGGTTTGACCGCCTAATGTTGCAAGCAGGCCGTCCGGATGCTCTTTACGAATAATCTTGCTGACAAATTCAACGGTCAAAGGTTCAATATATACGCGATCTGCAATATCGGTATCCGTCATGATTGTTGCCGGATTGGAGTTGACAAGAACGACTTCATAGCCTTCTTCTCGCAAGGATTGGCAAGCCTGCGTGCCGGAATAATCAAATTCCGCTGCTTGACCAATGATAATCGGTCCTGAACCGATGACTAATACTTTCTTAATATCTGTGCGCTTAGGCAAGCTCTGCACCCTCTTTCTTGTTCGTTTCCATCATGCTGAGAAATTCATCAAAAAGATCCTGACTGTCATCCGGTCCCGGGGAAGCTTCCGGATGATACTGAACACTGAACGCCGGATACTTCGTGTGACGCAAACCTTCTATTGTTCCATCATTAATCGCTACATGAGTAATTTCCAGATCTGTACCGTTCAGTGATTCTTTTTCCACTGTGAAGCCATGATTTTGTGAAGTAATGACAAACTTTCCTGATCTTAGATTTTTCACTGGGTGATTAACGCCGCGGTGTCCAAAGCGCATTTTAACTGTATTAGCTCCCGAAGCAAGTGCGAATAGCTGATGACCAAGGCAAATGCCGAAAACAGGAACCTTCCCGAGAATTTTCCGAACTGCCTCTACCGCATCTGGCACTTCTTTAGGATCCCCAGGTCCGTTACTCAGCAAGACGCCGTCCGGGCGAAGTTTCAGAATATCGTCTGCCGTTGTTTGATAAGGAACGATGACAACATCAAAGTTTCTTTTAATACATTCACGAAGAATACCTTGTTTCGCACCAAAGTCGACCAGCACCACACGCGGTCCTGAACCCGGTGTGACATAAGCGGATTTCGTTGATACTCGGCTGATCTGATCGGTAGGAAGCGGCCATTGCTTGAGCTCTGCAGCAACCTTAGCCGGATCGGCATCAGCAGATACAATCTTTCCGCGCAATGTCCCGTATTCACGAATAATTTTGGTGAGCTTGCGTGTGTCAATTCCTTCGATCCCCGGAACATCGTATTCGTTCAGCCATTCACTGAGCGTTTTTTCTTTTTGCCAGTGAGAAGGTGTTTTTGCGACTTCCTTAACGATCAACCCTGAAATGCTGGGACGACCGGATTCATTATCTGAACGATTAATTCCATAGTTTCCAATTAGCGGATAAGTCATTGTGACAATTTGTCCACAATAAGACGGATCGGTAATCAATTCTTGGTAACCGGTCATTCCTGTATTAAAGACGACCTCACCCTTCATCTCGGAGCTGCTGCCGAATCCCTCACCGACAAATGCTGCTCCGTTTTCCAATATCAGCTGTCTTTTCAATTGATTGCCACTCCTTTATATCAAATGGGCACAATCCCATTTGTTTGCGAAAATTTAGTACATCACATTTTTTCAGCAACTGGTTCAACAAGCACCTTAGCTTCAGTACTGATTGCCCATTCCAATGCAGCCATCCGTGCAAAGACACCGTTTTTGATTTGTTTGAAGTACCGGGAACGTTCACTCTCAACCAGTTCATCGTCCAATTCCACGCCGCGATTAATTGGACCGGGGTGCATGATAATGCTTCCCTGTTTCATTCTCAGAGTGCGTTCCATAGTCAGTCCGTATCGTTCATGGTAGTCTTCTCTTGTCATTTTCATGGCTTGTTCATGACGTTCATGCTGAATGCGAAGCATGATTACGGCATCCGCCTCTTCAATCGCTTCATCGACTGTCACATACGTGCCCGGAAGTAATTCATTCTGCCATTCAGCCGGTCCGGAGAGCAGCACTCGGCATCCCATTCGATTCAATACTTCTGCATCCGATTTTGCAACTCTGCTGTAGCGCAAGTCGCCGATGATCGCAACGGTTAAACCTCGCAGCATCATAAATTCCTGTCGCAGAGTTAAAAGATCCAGCAAGGCTTGTGTGGGATGGTCTCCTGCCCCGTCTCCTGCATTAAGAATCGAGAGATCAATGTTACCAAGCGCCTTATAGTAGCCCAGCTCCTGGTGGCGAATAACGACTGCTTTTGCTCCAAGCGATTCCATCGTGCGTACCGTATCATAAAGGGTTTCACCTTTTAGTGCGCTTGATGTATTGCTGCTGAAATTAAGGACCTGATAGCCCAGCCTCTTTTCAGCTGTTTCAAAACTGAAGCGTGTGCGCGTGCTTGGTTCGTAAAACAGATTGGCAACCAAAGTATGATTCGGTGCAGCCCATCCCTCATCATTCATCTCATGTATTTGCTGCGCACGGTCCAAAATTGAATTGATCTCCGTTGTTGAAAGATCATTCAAACTAAGCAGATTAGCCATCTGAAAATCCCCCTCTAGTCTTTAATGTGCGCCTAATTGCGCTGCATAAACTTTTTGCAAACAAATTCTGATCCAATAAGCCCTTATAGGCATACAAAAAACCTCTTCATCAAAAATCTGACAAAGAGGTTTTGCAAAAAAAGCCGTATTGCGCTCAATCACTCTTTATCAGTCTCTCTGGACTGCCTTTAAAAGGTGTTCAACGTTCTGTTTCAAATTATTAACTTGTCGCTCGAATCGTTACTGTGTCCTTGCTGTCCACTTCGGTCAGCTGGACTGCAATTTCTTCTTCTTTAGAAGTAGGAACATTTTTTCCAATATAATCGGGACGAATCGGCAATTCACGATGACCGCGATCAATCAGTACCGCCAATTGAATGCGTTGAGGACGGCCAAGATCCATCAAAGCATCCATAGCCGCTCGTATGGTTCGACCCGTGTAAAGGACATCGTCGACCAAGATCACTGTCTTTGACTCAATCGACATCGGAAGAATGCTTCCAATCAGTTCCGGATCATTTGATTTCTTCTTTAAGTCGTCGCGATAGAGCGTAATGTCCAACTCACCGACGGCAACTTCCTTTTTTTCAATTTTTTTGATGCGTTCGCTTAGACGTTTGGCTAAATAAATACCCCTTGTCTTAATTCCGACAAGAACTACCGAATCCACACCTTCATTGCGTTCAATCACTTCGTGCGCAAGTCGAGTCAGTGCTCGTGCGATCGCCTTTTCGTCCAATATTTCTTTCTCTTCCAAAAGTTCATCACCCGCCGTCTGCGTGCGGTCATTCGCGAAATTGCTTTTAAATGTTTTCTTGCTGACGGCATAAAAAAAGTCTTGCCGTTTAGAGCAAGAGACCGCAGTGTTGCCAATAGTCATTGACAATCATCACCCTTCTTAGTCTCTCGGGACTAAAATTAAAAGGAAATCATTCAGTTCATTTAAGCTATTGCAAGTATGCCAAATGAGAGATGATTTGTCAATGCACAATGAGCATTTTGCTTTGTTTAATGAAAATATTTTTTTTACATATATCTGCCTGCTCGAAGATCTTCAAGTAGTTTCTTCATATCGCCAGGAAGCGGTGCTTGAAAAAGCATGAATTCATGTGTGACCGGATGGCTGAAACCAAGTTCTGCGGCATGAAGAGCTTGTCCTTCAATGGGCAGCGTTTTTCGTGGCCCATATTTAGGATCGCCGGCAAGTGGATGCCCAATGTAAGCCATGTGGACACGAATCTGGTGTGTGCGGCCCGTTTCAAGTCTGCATGCGACATACGTGTATTTTGCAAATCGCTCAAGTACTTTAAAATGGGTCACTGCATGCTTGCTGTTCTTATCTGTTACGGCCATTTTCTTTCGATCTTTATCAGCTCGGCCAATGGGCGCATCAATGGTTCCTTCATCATGCGGAAGGCTCCCATGAACAATTGCTAAATACATACGCTTTGTTGTCTTATCTTTTAACTGTGCAGCGAGCGACCGGTGTGCCTCATCCGTCTTCGCGACCATTAACAGCCCTGAGGTCTCCATATCAATGCGGTGTACAATTCCGGGACGCATCACGCCATTAATACCTGATAAATCATGACAGTGACTAAGCAGAGCGTTAACTAAAGTGCCGCTCATATGCCCCGGTGCCGGATGAACGACCATCCCTCTTGGTTTGTTAACAACAATTACCGAAGAATCCTCATAAACTATATCAAGTGGAATGTCTTCAGGCACAACATCAAGCGGTTCAGGTTCCGGCAAGTGTACAGAAACTTGGTCATCTGTCTTCATCCGATAACTCGTTTTGACTGCTTTGCCATTGACCACTATATGCCCATCCTTGATGAGCTGCTGAATTCTGCTCCTTGATTCGTTTGCAATCTCATCGCTCACCCAACTGTCAATCCTTTTGCCTTCATCCTTTCCTTCAACTGACCGCATGATATCAGGCATTAATGTTCCTTCTTCCCGTCGAGAAACAAGTAAATGATGAGCAGAACGACACCGATAAAAAGCGAGGAATCCGCAAGGTTAAAAACTGGAAAATTATAACGGACAATATAGACGTGAATAAAATCGACGACTTCACCGCGAAACAGCCGATCGATAAAATTTCCAAGCGTCCCGCCGATAATCAATCCCAGTGATGTACCTAAGATTGGCTGCTTTCTGCCCAATTTCTGCATGTAGTACACAACGACAGCCAAGACAACAATGGTGATAATGAAAAAGAAAACAAATTGTCCTTCCAAAATGCTCCATGCTGCTCCGTTATTACGAATTGACGTCAGGTAGAAAAAGCCGGGAACAATCGGCGTGCTTTGACCAATTGCCATATTATGTACGACAAGCCATTTTGAAAGCTGGTCGATGAGTAAAACAATGAATGCAAGTGCGTAATAAATCATGAATAAGTTCCTCCAAAACGCGTTGTTTTCTGCACCAATCGTGCAGAATTAAATTTTTCCTAGTTTACCCTAAATTTTAGCATAGATTGTTTAAAAGATATATGTACGCAGCAGAGACCCTTTGGTCTGCTGCTGCAATCTGAATTATCGCTCAGTCGGATTCAGATCCTCATCCTCATTCTTTGCCGACCAATCATCATAATGATGATTTTTCATAATTTGAATTTCATCGTCTCCGGAAAAACCATTAATATCTGTAGCCGCAAAAGCTTCCAGTTCTTCGACAAATCCAATACCTTCCTCGTCATCGCAATACGGCGCATCTTCAAAGACGCCTTCCTGATCATTGTATTGAGAGACGATGTCAAAGGCGTTCTGCTCATTATATCCGTCGCTCTCAAAATCAGTTGCTCCCTGTTTTTCTAAATCCATAATCACTGATTCTTCAACAGGACGCACTGATCTGTTGTGAACAACATCCGAATGGCTTGCCACCGTACGTGCTGTCGGTAAAGCGTTTAACCGTGCGCGGGGTATTTTCTCGCCGGTTTTCTCGTCGTATCCATATGTGCCATTGTGGATTTTCTCTAAAGCATGATTAATCTCTTCATATTCTTTTTGCTCCAGCTTGTGAAATGCCAGGTCCTTTTCCCGATCATAAAGCTGCGTCGCCGATTCAGCCGGGTGGTTGTCATAAGCAGACAGCTCTCCGGAAGCAATATCTGAAACTGAACCAAGTTCGGCAGCAGTCTCCATATCATGATTTAACTTCTGTTCCAGTTCCTGTTTTCGATCGAGCAATCTTTTTCTTATTTTTCTGTAACCCCACATCTATAAAAAATCCCCCTTTGCATCCGCGCACATTCCTTAGTGTGGGATAAAGGAGGATTTTTAGACCGCGTAATATTTACGTGGATTGGGAATGATTTTCTTAATGAACCATGAACACGATCATCAAAAGCCGAGCAGTGTTACTCAGTCAAGCGTTACGCCGGCATAATCATGGCGAACGGTTTCCGCACAATGGCTACATAAAGTCGGATGTTCTTTGTCTTCACCAACCGATGGCAAAATTGCCCAGCAGCGTTCACATTTTTCTCCTTCGGCAGCAGTCACAAGAACAGCAAGCCGCGTATAGTGATCCGCTGCTTCCGGAATCGTTTCATTTTCTACAACGGATACCTGTGAGACGATCAGAAGTTTGTCAAGGTCAGTAACATTTTTTAGGAACGCTGTTTCCGGTTTTACATAAAGCGTTACGGAAGCCTCCAGTGATTTTCCGATCAGCTTAGCATCGCGCGCTTTTTCCAGCGATTTGAGCACATCGTCGCGCACCGCCACCAGCGATGCCCATTTCTGTTCGAGTGCTTCTGCATCAGCAATTTTCTCCAGCTTCGGCATCTCGGTAAGCTGTACATAATGAGAAGCTTCATTCGCACCAGGAATGTGTTGCCAGATTTCTTCCGCAGTATGCGGAATGATCGGCGACAGTAATTTGGTAAGCGCTACAACCGTCTTATAAAGAACTGTTTGTGCTGAACGGCGAACTAACGAATCTTTAGGTTGAACGTAGAGCGCGTCTTTTGCGATATCCATATAAAATGCACTCAAATCAAGCGAACAATAATTCTGAAGAGCTTTGTACACATTCAAGAATTGATATTCCTCATAATTTTTCAGGCACGTTTCGGTAAAGTGATTCAGTTTTACAAGCATATATTGCTCAAGTTCCGGCATATCTTGTGTAGGAACTACTTTATCGACGGTAAAATCACTCAGGTTGCCAAGCATAAAACGAACGGTGTTGCGGATCTTGCGATAAACTTCTGCCACTTGACCAAGAATCTCATTTGATACTCTGGCATCGGCTTGATAATCAACCGAAGCTACCCAAAGACGAATAATATCCGCTCCATATTGCTGCATCACTTTCATTGGATCAATGACGTTTCCTACGGATTTGCTCATTTTCAGTCCTTTGCCATCAAGAGTGAACCCGTGGCTGAGCACTTGCTTGTAAGGTGCATGACCGGTAACAGCAACCGATGTAGCCAATGAAGAATTGAACCAGCCGCGATATTGATCGGATCCTTCAAGATACATGTCTGCAGGACGACGCAATCCTTCACGCGTTGTCAGGACACCTTGGTGCGATGAGCCGGAATCGAACCAAACATCCATGATGTCTGTCTCCTTCTTGAAGATGCCGTTCGGGCTGTGTTCCGATGTAAATCCTTCCGGCAGCAATTCCTTCGCATCCCATTGAAACCAAATGTTCGATCCATGTTCACGGAACAGATCGGCAATGTGCTGAGTGGTTTCATCAGTGATGATCGGTTCGCCGTCTTCGCCATAGAATACAGGGATCGGAACGCCCCAAGCGCGCTGTCGCGAGATACACCAGTCTTCACGGTCTTTGATCATATTCGTCATGCGTACATCGCCCCATGACGGAACCCAATGCACTTCGTGAATCGCTTTTAAAATATCGTCGCGAAAAGCCTTAATTGATGCAAACCATTGTTTTGTCGCTCTCCAGATGACCGGTTTTTTGGTTCGCCAATCATGTGGGTAGGAGTGAGTGAACGTGCCGACCTTGAGCAGTGCGCCGACTTCTTTTAACTTTTCAATGACAGGCTCATTTGCTTTCTCATAGAACATACCTTCAAATCCAGGTGCTTCTTCAGTCATGCAGCCGCGATCATCAACAGGACAAAGAATATCCAATCCATATTTTTTGCCGACATAAAAGTCATCAGCACCAAAACCTGGGGCAGTATGCACGCAGCCGGTACCTGCATCCAGGGTCACATGATCGCCGAGAATCATTAATGAAGGACGATCATAGAACGGATGGCGGCAAACGACATTTTCCAAATCCTTGCCGCTGACCGTGCGCAGCACTTGAGGATTTTCCCAGTCGAACGTCTTTGTCAGTGATTCAACTAAGTCAGCTGCAACGACATATTTATGATCCGCAACGTGAACGACACTGTACTCAAATTTTGGATTGACAGCAATAGCAAGGTTTGCCGGCATCGTCCATGGAGTTGTTGTCCAGATAATGACCTCTTCATCTGGATTCAGAACACCTTTTCCATCAGTTACATGAAAAGCAACATAAATGGAATAAGATTTGACATCCTTGTATTCAATTTCAGCTTCGGCAAGCGCGGATTCAGAGGAAGGAGACCAATAAACAGTTTTTTTATCTTTATAGATATAGCCCTTCTTTGCCATCTCACCAAAGACTTCGATCTGTTCTGCTTCATATTCTTTATGCAAGGTCAGATATGGATGATCCCAGTCTCCGCGAACACCCAGTCTTTTAAATTGCTTCTTTTGATGTTCTACCTGTCCAAGCGCATATTCTTTGCACTTTTCGCGAAGTTCAGCAACCGACATCTTTTTGCGGTCAATGCCCTTCTTGGCTAGCTGCTGTTCGATCGGCAATCCGTGCGTATCCCAGCCGGGAACGTAATAAGCTTTATAACCGGTCATTGACTTAAACCGAGTGATAATGTCTTTCAACACCTTATTTTCAGCATGTCCAATGTGGATATTGCCGTTTGCGTAAGGAGGCCCATCGTGCAGAATAAATGTTGGTTTCCCTTCGTTCACCTTTAAAGATTGTTCATAAATATGATCGTGATCCCACTGTTCCTGCATTTGTGGCTCTTTGGTCGGAAGACTGCCGCGCATTTTGAAATTTGTTTTCGGCATCAGTAGTGTCTTCTTGTATTCCATGTAGAACGCCTCCATCGTCTTTCTGTTTTTCTTTTTTACACCCTATATAAAAAGGCCCTTACATCCCAAAGGGACGGAAGGACCGCGGTACCACCCTAATAACAGACAAAGTCTGCCACTCATGATTATCTTAACGCGAATCAACGTCGGATCTTACTAACGCGGCAGTGCCGTGCGTTCAGAACCAAACTCAAGGGTGATTTTCTTCATTGCCGTCCGCGCTGGGCTCGCACCTTCTCCCGGCTCGCTTTGTGACCTTGCAATGAGTACTTTCCCTCTCATAGAAATAGCCAATAATATAATTGCCACGATATCTTAGGATTCTTGACCTCAACAATGTTTATGTAAGACAGTATATGCAATCAAATGCCTTGCGTCAAGCTTGTGACTGAATCATTCCGTCTTTTTGCGAATTTTCTTCGTTATCGTCGTCATTTCCCGCGGACATACTCTTCCAATCGTCGCTTTTAAGCAATTCAAGCTGTGCCTCAATCAGCATTTGGAAACGAGTCCGATATACATTCGCTTCTTTTTTCAATTCTTCAATATTCAAAGTGACTTTGCGCGATTTTTCCAGAGCTTCATTAATGATCCGATCTGCGTTTTTCTTTGCCTCCATCACAATCAGCTTAGCCTCTTTATTCGCGTTTTGCTTAACTTCCTCTGCCGTTTCCTGAGCTACAAGGATACTTTTGTTTAAAGTCGTTTCGATATTGGAGAAGTGGCTCAGTTTCTCATCCGAATTCTTAATTTTTTGCTCAAGATCCTTTTTTTCACGAATCAGAGCTTCATAATCCTTGATAATCTGATCAAGAAAATCGTTTACTTCATCTTCATCATATCCGCGAAATCCGCGTGAAAACGATTTATTATGAATATCCAAGGGTGTCAATGGCATCCTGGTCACCTCCAAGTCATTTTACAAACAATTCGTTTATTTAAGTTTACCATATTGTATACGAATTTTGTTCTTTTTTGTCAAGCCACCGCTTGATAATATTTTACTGCGGCCGAATCCCCGAAGTGACAAACAATCGCCTTCGCAAATTTCGAAGTCGCGTTTCTCTACGACTTCCCAATTAACTTTTGCAAGTCCTTTAGTAATGAGTTCCGAAGTCTTTGCTCTAGGCAAATGATAAATTTCAGACAAGACAGTGTCAAGTCGCCATGAAGACACTGTTCCATCAAAATTTTGCCATTCATCAACACTATGTAAAAGTGCTTGTCTTTTAATCGGTTCGCAGGAAACACTCATTTTTCCGACAGAAGTAAGATTGAGCATAAAATAGCTCTCCAACTCTTTTGCACAAATAAATTGAGCGTTCCCTTCTTTGACAAGCAAGTCACCGATTTTATCCCTCGAAACGCCCGTTCCAATTACCGAACCAAGCAATTGAGGATGGGTAATTAAGCCGAATTTTGATGGATAGCGAACTTCCAGATAGGCGAGTTGGAAGGGGTTGTCTTCTTCTTCAGCATACTGGGGAAGAATTAAAGCCCGAGCGCGCTCCGCATGATCATAGCCGCCGAAAAAAGAAAGACGAATGTCCTCCTGGTCTCCAATCACCGATTTCAAAATAATCTGTTGCCTTGGATCTAAAAAATCAGTTCGTTTAGGCACATATTGCTCTGCAACGCGATCTTTCAGATCTAAGAAATGATCAATCAGGCTGCGTTCTTCTGGTCTAAAATGCTCATATATGGACATGATGAACGCCTCATGCAAAAAGGTAGGCTAAGTAGTAAATGCCCCTAGTCGCAAGTCGTAAAACAAAAAATGCGATAATCGGTGAAAGATCGATGACGCCGCCAATCGGTGGAATTATTTTGCGAAAAGGCGACAAAAAGGGTTCGCAAACATTGGCAAACAGCCGACCAATGGATGAGTCCTGAACACTTGGAACCCATGACATTAAAATATATATAATTAATATCCAAGAATAAATATTAATGACTTGCGAGAGATAATAAGCTACTACCAATCCATTCACCTCAAATTTTAATTAGTCTTCTGGCCAATTACTGATCATACCTGATATATCCACTTGTTCTGGAGCGAAAAGAAAGGTGTTTTTTCCGATTTTTCGTATTTGAGCATTTAGTGCGAACGCAGTTCCTCCCATAAAGTCAAGAATTCTTTGACCATGTTCTTTACTTGTCCCTTGGAGGCTGCATATAATCGTTTGCTTATTTTTCAGATAGCCGACAATCTCTTCGACCTCTTCAAAACGCTTAGGCTCAACAAGAACGACCTTACTTTGCTGGTGAACATTTTGGATCGCAACAATTCTGCCGCTCTTTTCCATTCTGCGTTGTTGTTCTTGAACCGGTTTGTTTCCTTCCGATTCATGAGCTGCGGACATTTGGCTTTCTGAGCGTTCCACTGTCTCCTCAAGATCAAAGAATCGTTTAAATGTGCCTTTAAGACCCATGATTCCCTTCTCCTTTCATTCATTACCTACAAGTGACGTTCCGATTCTCACAAACGTTGCGCCTTCTTCAACAGCAATCTCATAGTCATGCGACATTCCCATAGAAAGCTCTGTGCAAGGAGCGTAGTCAATCTTGCGATCATGAATCCGGTCACGCAGAACACGCAGCCGATGAAAAACGTGACGTATCACATCAAGATCTTCCGTATTCGGCGCCATTGTCATAAGACCAATAACGCGGAGATGCTCATAGTTGGCTAACGCATCAATAAATGAATCAAGCTGATCTTCAGTAATACCATGCTTAGACTCCTCACCAGAGATATTCATTTCGACAAAACAATTTAATGTTCCTTCTTTTATTCTTTTATTTAATTCATTCGCTAATTTCAGACGGTCCAGAGCGTGAAAATAATCGATTTTTCCCACAACATCTTTTACTTTACGCGTCTGCAAGGTACCAATCAAATGCCAAGTTACCCGATCATCATGAATAAATTTCTGTTTTTCGAGCAGGCCTTCCTTTCTGTTTTCCGCAAGATTGAAGATCCCGTTGTCCACTGCCTCCTGAGCTCGTTCTGCCGAGACATATTTAGTGACAGCAATCACGGTAACGTCTTCTGCATTCCGTCCGGAACGCTCACAAGCGGCATGAATCGTCGATTTCACATGTTTAAAATTATCCGCAACGTTCACGATTAAATGTTCTCCTTTTTCTTCATTCCAATATAGCCCATCATTCGCCCTGTTTTTCCTTGGTCTCGACGAAAGGAATAAAATAAGTTAGGATGTGCATAAGTATTGTAACTGCTCATTTGAATCTGATCCGCAGGCACTCCGCTTGCAACAAGAATTGATCGATTTAGTGTTTTCAGATTAAGCAGATAGTGCCCTTCTCCCTTGTCAATTACAGAAGCTGACCACACAGAGCGATCCAGCTTTTGAACTCCATTCATCACGTTTTGATCGACCTCGTAATCTTCAACTCCGATTGAGGGACCAATGACAATGTGAATCTTGGATGGAGATAAGCCAAGTTCACGGCACATGCGTTCCGTCATGCAGGCTGCACCGCCGGCCACTGTTCCTCTCCAGCCTGCATGCATAATTCCAATTGCATCCGGTTGATACGTACGATAATAGATAGGTACACAGTCAGCAAAGCAAAGTGCAAGCAAAAGATTCGGCTCGGTCGTAAACAATCCGTCCACACCTTGAACAACTGAATCAATAGAAAATGCCCCTGCTCCTGCAGATTTCCCTGTAACCTTGGCAATTTTCGTACGGTGTACCTGCTCGGCGCAAACCCATTGTTCAAGTGGAAATCCAATTTTTTTCGCAACAAGTCCTCGATTTACGATGACATCTTCAGAATTATCGCCGACATGAAGACCTAAATTCATAGAAGAGAAGGCGCCTTGACTTATCCCCTCTGCCCTCAATGTGATCCCTGAATAAATTTCATGGGTTTCACTTGATTCTGTTCTCAGATTCAATAACGGACCGTCTCGAAATGAAAAAGGCTCATTCACCACATTTCTTCCTCTCATCGTCACTGTGACAGATCTTTTCTTTTTATTCTACCATAATCAACAAAAAAACTCTTCACTTCATGAATCCTCGCGTTTTATCGTCGAATCGTGATCATTGTAGAAACGAACAAGAATCACATCTGCTCCAATTCTGACAATGTTGCTCCAAGGCACAACAATATCTTCCTCTTTCCCAAAAAAGCCCATAATCTTTCCTGCCCCTGGAATGATCAGATTATCAATCTTTCCTGAAGATAAATTCACATCCAGATCACCGATATGTCCTAATCGTTTGCCGTTCTCGACATTAACAACTTCTTTTGTCTGAAAATCAGAAATTCTAGGCATACTCATTCCTCCCCTACTGTCCCTAATATATGGGCAAGCAGCGGTATTGAGAAGTCATTTTGACAGTTTCATTACCTAGGAAATAGTTGTTTCGGGTTTGGTCGTTTATTCATTATTAATTAACAAAAAAACACTTGCTTGAGCAAGTGTTAGGGTCCGATTTCTTGGTTCATTTCTTTAATTGCCATTTTTTCAAGTCTTGATACTTGCGCCTGTGAAATACCAATTTCTTCAGCAACCTCCATTTGCGTCTTGCCATAAAAAAAGCGCATCGCAACAATTCGCTTTTCCCGATCATGAAGTTTGTTCATTGCTTCTTTTAACGAGATGTTATCTACCCATTCCCTGTCTCTATGCTTATCATCACTGATTTGATCCATAATAAATATTGGATCACCGCCATCGCTATAGATCGGCTCAAATAAAGATACTGGATCCTGAATGGCATCCATTGCGAACACAACATCTTCTACAGGCAGATCAAGCATCTTTGCCAGTTCCGCCGTTGTCGGCTCTGTCGAGTGTTTTGCTATGTAACGCTCTTTTGCCTGTAGCGCTTTGTAGGCCATATCTCGTAGTGATCTTGAAACGCGAATAGGATTGTTATCTCTCAGATAGCGACGAATTTCACCAATGATCATGGGAACAGCGTATGTTGAAAAGCGGACATTCTGACCCAGATCAAAATTATCAATGGATTTCATTAATCCGATACAACCGACTTGAAATAAATCGTCCACGGATTCACCGCGATTATTGAAGCGTTGGATGACACTTAAGACAAGTCGGAGGTTCCCATTTACCAACTTTTCTCTAGCCTCATGTTTGCCTGATTGAAGCTCAGCGAAAAGCTTTCGCATCTCCACATTGGTCAATACCGGAAGTTTTGATGTGTCCACTCCGCAGATTTCCACTTTGTGCCGTGCCATAGAAGATGACCCCCCATTGTCGAAAACTTGCGATAGCTGGTCGAAAATTGCCGAACATCAAATATCATATTCAGCTACTTATTCAACCTCTGCTATATGGTCAAGTATCTCCGTAGGAACCCATTTTATGCACGGTAAAAAAAGTACAAATCAGAACCCTTGATGCTAAGCCATTTTGCTGAATTCTTTTTTTAACCGTTTGATTATTCGTTTCTCAAGCCGCGAAATATATGATTGCGAAATCCCCAATTCGTCGGCGACATCCTTCTGAGTTTTCTCTTTTCCTCCAGATAATCCGAAACGAAGCGTCATAATTTCCTTTTCACGATCGTTGAGCATCAACATCGCCTTTTTTAACAGAGTCCGTTCCACTTTACGTTCCATATTTTTCGTTGTGACATCATTTTCTGTACCAAGCACATCTGATAAAAGCAATTCATTGCCATCCCAGTCGACATTCAAAGGCTCATCAAGCGACACCTCGGAACGTGTTCGACTGTTTCTGCGCAAATACATGAGTATCTCATTTTCGATACAACGCGAAGCATATGTGGCGAGCTTAATCTTCTTTTCAGGATTGAAGGTATTTACAGCCTTTATTAGGCCGATTGTGCCAATGCTGATGAGATCTTCAATATTAATTCGCGTATTGTCAAATTTGCGTGCAATATAGACAACGAGTCGGAGATTCCGTTCGATAAGGGTTGCTCGCACTTGAGGATCTCCCGAGGGAAGTTTTTTCATTAATTCAGCTTCCTCTTCTTTTGACAATGGAGAAGGCAGCCCGTCGCTCCCGCCGATATAGTATATTTCATTAGGTTTAACACCTAGCTTTATTAGTACCCAATGCCAAAGTTTTAAAAAACTGATTTTCATCCTGAGTGACCTCCTTATTTTTGTACAAAGTCATGAAGCCGTATCAATCACATTTCCATGGAGCAGCATGTCCGGGTGCAAGATACTGTTGAAATCTCCGGATGAGCTTAGTGAATGGTCAACAAATGCAACGAGCGATTTCGTGCATTCCATTTTCTTTCCCTCAAACATAATGACGACTTGATCCGGCCGTACAGCTAGCGACAATTGATTTGATCCGTCGACAGCTCGATATGGAATCCATGCGATCCTATTTCGCCATTCTTCCGGTATGCTGTTTAATTCCGGTGGCACTAACTGCCGACTGTCCATTTGAAAAAGAACTTTTGGAATACGATCTCCGCAGGCACTTTTTTCAACAAACATCACTGGAGCGCGAGTCAACGGATCTACCAATTTATTGCCGCTGTCAATCATTGCTTTTGCATCAATACAGATATCGAAAAAGCGTAGTCTTACATCTGTAAGCGTTGTGCTGTTCCACTTTCTGACCACAGTCTGATCAATCCGCTTCTTTGAAAAAACCCATAGAATTGGGAACCCAATACATACAGTGATCCAACTGATCGGATCACCATAATTCGTTGTGTTTAAAAAGCGGTTGCTCGCATAAAATGAAGCGTCTTGAAAGAAATAGTGTACGGCGAACAATCCTCCACCGGTCGCAAAAGCCGAAAAATAAAAGGCAGCGAGATTCTGAAGAAAAATGGAAACTCGATGAAAGCCGAAGGCAACGAGAATGATTAAAGCAGAGTACAACAGTTTCCCAAGCGGTTGATCCACAATGAAGGCCGCAGGTGTAAAGAGTATCAGTACGACGGCCGAGGCAATGATGGCACCCGACCAAAGCCGCAGCCTGCTCGTCTGCCGTTTGAGCATGAGTGCGGTTAATTTCAGCAAACAAGCGTCAATGAATAAGTTAAGTGCCCAAACTGCATCCAGATAGACGACCAACGTCCCACCTTCTTCGCATGTTTAGGATTAGTATACGGGCAGTAGTATGGAAAGTCTGTCACACTGTGGGTGGAATTTTACTGTTATTTTGGCTGCTTTTGTCGCACCGTTGAACAATTAATTTTTGAACAAGATGAACGATTTACCGAAAAAAAATTATCACAAGAAACGCCTATGAAACGAATATAAAAATTATTTTGAGGAATATAAAAGTGGATACATCATTCTTATAACTTACACAAAAAAACTCGCAGTCAGGACATCAATCCTGAACAGCGAGTTTGTTTTCTATCATTTGGGAGAAAATAAACCGGAAACAACGATCAAATTCCAGTGTTACTCATTTTTTCTGCGGCGATTACGCAGAAAGGTCGGGATGTCAAGCGTCTCTTCATCGTCAACGATACTGCGTGAGCGATGTACCGGTTGCTGAACCGGGCTTGCCGTTTCATCCCGATGGTGCTCACGAAGTTTCGTTTGGTTCAAACCTTCCGTACTTTGCCTTCTGCGAAGGAAAAGATCTCCTTCAGTCTGTTGTTGAGCTTCTCCGGACTTTTCGCGTTCCTCAAAGCCGGTGGCGATTACTGTAACGACAATCTCATCATCAAGTTCTTCGCGAATAACTGAACCAAAAATCATGTTCACTTCTTCGTCTGCAGCCGTTGCAACAATATCCGCCGCTTCATTGACTTCATAAAGGCTTAAATTCGTGCCTCCGGTTATGTTCATCAGCACACCTTTGGCCCCATCAATTGATTTTTCAAGCAGTGGACTGGAAATTGCCTTTTTTGCTGCTTCGGCAGCTCGATTCTCGCCTGAAGCAACGCCGATTGCCATCAATGCCGAACCGCCTTCAGTCATAATTGTCTTTACATCGGCAAAATCAAGGTTAATCAGACCTGGAACCGAAATAAGATCCGAGATGCCTTGAACACCCTGACGAAGTACATTATCTGCTTCTCTAAAGGCATCAAGCATCGGTGTGTTCTTGTCTACAATTTCCAGAAGCCGATCATTAGGGATCACAATCAGTGTATCAACTTTTTCCTTTAGATTGCCGATACCGCTCTGGGCCTGCTTTGCACGCTTTCTGCCTTCAAATGTGAACGGACGGGTAACAACACCAACAGTGAGTGCCCCGACTTCTTTTGCAACTTCAGCAATGACAGGTGCAGCACCGGTACCTGTACCGCCACCCATGCCAGCAGTTACAAAAACCATATCCGCTCCCTGCAGCACTTCTTCCACTTGATCATGGCTTTCCTCAGCCGCTTTTTTGCCAACTTCAGGATTAGCACCTGCCCCTAGTCCTCGCGTCAGCTTTTCTCCAAGCTGAAGCTTAACGTCTGCCTTAGAAAGTTTAAGTGCTTGGGCATCCGTATTCGCGCAAATGAATTCAACGCCTTGAATCCCGCTTTCAATCATTCGGTTAACTGCGTTATTTCCACCGCCGCCAACCCCAATGACTTTTATTTTGGCTAGATGTTCCATCTCCGTATCGTGATCATACATTGTTCATTTCCTCCCATTTAATCATTCCGCTGCCCGATCAATCAAAGAACAGATTAAACCAATTTTTTACCTTGGTCGTGACGCCTTCATGCTCTTTTGGGGTCTGTTTTGATTTTTTCTGTTTGTGCTGTTTCTGTACAGCTTCATAACGCTCATGCTCAGGGGCAATAGCAGCTGCAATCTCTTTCCCCTGTATTTTGACGTTGTGGTAGGCAAATTGGATCAAACCGATGCAAGCTGTATATTTAGGCTCGCGCACGCCAATGTAATCAGGCGAGGCAATACGCACACTGGAATTTAAATGATGTGCTGCTAAATCTGCTACACCAGGCATCGCAGTGACTCCGCCGGTAAACACATAGCCACCGGGAAGATCGTAAATACCGATGCGCCGCAGTTCCTCGCGTATAATTTCAAATAGTTCTTCCATACGCGCTTGAATAATTTCAGCCAAATCTTCTTGATTCAGTGATTGCTTTTTGTCGCTTCCAATTTGCGATACGGTAAACGTATCTTCATCAGAAGCCGCACCTAAATAAGCTACGCCATGCTTTATTTTTGCATTTTCTGCTTCATCCATAGGGATTTTTTGGATAATGGATATATCCTTTGTAATATGATTTCCGCCGATAGGAAGTTCAAAAGTCGAAACCAATGTGCCTTGGTCAAATACTGCCACACTTGTGGAGCCGCCACCGATATCAATAAGCGCGACACCTAAATTTTTCTCGTCATTCGACAACGCGACAGAGCCCAATGCGAGCGGTTGGAGGCAAACATCCGAAATAGTTAATCCCGCACGTTCGACACATCGAAGAAGATTATGAAGCAAAGTCTTTGAGCCTGTGATCAGTGTTCCTTCCATTTCGAGACGAACACCGATCATTCCTCTCGGATCATGAATTTCATCAACGCCGTCAACAATGAACTGCTCAGGGATAACATCAATAATCTCTCGCTCCGGAGGTATTGACATCACTTGGGCAGCATCGATTACTCTTGCGATATCCTCATTCCCTATCTCATGAGATTCGCCGGAAACTGCAACAACACCATGACAGCTTCTGAGCTGGATATGATTTCCGGAAATGCCGACAATCACACTTTTAATGCCGATACCAACCATACGTTCAGCCTGTTCAACAGCATTGCCAATCGAGCGGACCGTCGCATCAATGTCGACGATCGCCCCTTTTTTTATCCCGTACGAAGACGCTTCACCAACACCAATAACATTTAAACGTTCCCCTGCCATCTCGCCGATCACGGTCTTTATACTGGACGTGCCGATATCCAGACTGACAAAAACATCCTCACTGTTCATTCTGTGGCACCCCCTTTTTCTTGAATATCTTTGATGATTTCTCTATTCAGGGATGATTGGATCGAGCAAGTAACATACGAATATCTGCAATTCATTTTTGGAGACATTATTTTCAACCCAATACTTTTTTCTGTTCCGGTTAAATAGAGTCAAACCTTAGTACTGTTTGTATTCTACAAAATGGAGCAATTCCCTTTTAAAATTTCAAAGCGTATTTAAATTGATCGTATTTCACAAATATATCGGCATTTATTCAGACAAAGTGAATAGATATATAGACCTATTCATTTGAAAGAGCCGAAAAAAGTTAATACTATTAAATACTTAACTATTTAATAGTCTACACCAACTTGAAGTACTAGAAAAGATTAATTTGCTTGTTTTGCGAAATGACTGAGGAGATTTTTCATGCTTTTATTTTTTGTTTGCATCCTGAGTCGTACCCTGATCTGAATCATCTGGAATAAAGTAGGTACCAACACTTAAATGGATGGTTCCGAGCTTCCCTTTTGGCAAATTAGCAGCGATCTCAGGATATAATTTAATGTTCTGCGCAAAGGTTTGTGTGCTGGCGATGACTTTGTTTCCGTCATTCATATATAAAACAAGATCGTCTCCGCTTCCTGATTTTCCTATGTAATGAATATCAGAAATATTATGTGCCATCTGTTTGGAAACCTTAGAAAGCCCTTCAGCGACTTTTTTAAGGGGACCAGATTTTGAAAATCCAAACAGAACAGGTGCATCGACAGGCAGTTTACCGCTTTGAAGTTTACTCAGCATCGCGCCATTTTGAAGAATGGGATAAAAGCTGCCGTCCTTTTGCAAATAGGCCTTGCGCGTGTACTCGGTAACTATGATCTTAACTTGATTTGGAAATTTCTTCTCGATCACAGCTGTTCTTACTGTTGGTAATTTTTCAATGCTTTGAGCAACAGCCTTCTTACGGATATCCCATATATGTGTTTTATTCGTGATGCCGCTCGCTTTTATGACTTTATCGCTGCTCACTATTTGCTCGCCTTCAACAGCAATTGAGTGTACTCGGCTTAGAGGAGATTGAAAATAAACGACAATAAGTATCAAGAAAAAAAATAGAGAAGCGTAAAAAGCAAAACGCCGATTCGCTTTCCGTTTTCGTTCCTTCTTTAATTGGGGCAGTCGATCCTCAAGCGCGACAACCTTCTTCTTGTCCATAGCATTCTCTCCTCCGCATACCTTGAACTGAAAATACAACCGGTATCCTGCGGGCATTTAATTTCTCACTTATCCGGCACCTTCTATTGTATTTTCTTTTGAAAAAAACAGCAAACCCTGTTTACTGAAAAACAGGGTTGCGATTAGACCATTGATGTGTGTAGACAGTCAGTTTATGTGGCTGCTGACATTTAACAAAATACCGATCGACACAAGCATTAGCGTCAGTGATGACCCACCGTAACTGAGGAACGGTAAGGTAATCCCTGTTACAGGAATCAGCCCGGTTACAACCGCGATGTTAATCATAATTTGAATTGCAATCATGCCGGTAATTCCTACAGCGAGCAGCGTTCCGAAAAGATCCGGTGCCTTTATGGCGATCAAAATGCCGCGCCAGAGCAAGAGACAAAAGAGCAGAAGTACAAAAGCTGCTCCAATAAACCCAAGTTCTTCGCAAACAATAGAAAAAATAAAATCGGTCTGCGGCTCCGGAAGATATTGATATTTTTGCCTGCTTTGTCCCAATCCGAATCCAAGCAGACCGCCTGGTCCAATCGCAAGCAAGGACTGCGTGATTTGAAAGCCGCCATTCTTAGGATCTTGCCACGGATTAAAAAATGCTGACAAGCGTTTCAAGCGATACGGAGCAGAAAGGATTAAACCTGCCAAACCAAGTATACCTACTGAGCCCATAAGAACAAAATGCTTGATGCGCGCCCCTGCAACAAAGATCATGAGCACGCAGGTAAGCACCAGCACCATCCCAGTTCCAAGATCAGGTTGTAGCATAATCAGCCCAAACGCTAAGATTACCGGCATGAGTGCCGGAATGAGTCCCTTGCGAAAGTTCGGCAGACGTGACTGATGCTCCGAAAGATAGTTCGAAAGAAATAAAATCAGTGCGACCTTGATAAATTCTGACGGCTGTATTGAAAATGCACCGACGCCGAGCCAGCTGCTCGCCCCGCCGCGAACGAGACCTACACCCGGAATTAAAACAATCACAAGCAGAAAATAGCAGCCAATCAAGCCTATTTTCGCCCATGCTCTCCAAAAGTGATAATCAATCTGCATGACAGCAAACATCAAGGCTGCCCCGATCGAAGCAAATAGCAACTGCCGTTTCAAAAAATACAGTGAATCGCCGAATTCGTTAGCCGCCTTTACAGCACTTGCACTATAAACCATCATCAACCCTATAGTGAGCAAAGCAAAAGTTATGATCAGCAGCACGAGATCAGGTGATTGACGATACTTGCGCATGAGCATCACTCCGTTCAGATCAGGGACACGGATTGCCGAAGCTCATCATCACCGGCCTGTCCCCTTATCTAAACTTATTCACTTCTGCGATAAAAATGTCACCGCGCTGCTCAAAAGATTTATATTGATCCCAGCTTGCACATGCTGGAGAAAGCAAAATAACATCGCCTGGTTTGGATAAAGCAAAGGCTTCCGGAACAGCAGCCTCGACATTCTCAACTTCCCTGATCACGGGAATTGACGCTTTTTCACAAGCATCAAGCAATTTCTTCTGCGTTTGACCGAAAAGAAGCACTGCTTTAATCGGTGCCTTCTTTAATTCAGGAATCAGCGCATCAAATGTGTTCCCGCGATCGAGTCCGCCTGCAAGAAGAACAATTTCTTTCCCTGGAAAAGCATGCAGTGCCTTGGTTGTTGCAATAATATTCGTTGCTTTAGAATCGTTGTAGACGGTTCGCCCCTGCACGACATCCACATATTCCAGACGATGACGAGCGCCTTTAAAAGAACGCAGCACGTCAGCCATATGCTGCTTCGGAACCCCATATACACCGGCAACAGCCACTGCCGCAAGTGCATTCATTAAATTGTGCTCGCCCGGCAGACCCATTTCATCCACCTTCATGATTGGCTCATTTTTAAAATAAATAACTGATTCAGAGACATAAGCCCCATCTTCCACCTTTGTTTTCAATGAAAAAGGAACTTTTCGTGCCTTTGATTTTTCAGCGATATAAGCGACGACGCGCTCACTGTCGGCATTATAAACGAGCGCATCCTCCGCAGTCTGATTGGTAGTAATACGCGCCTTTGCTTCAGCATAATTTTTAACCGTTCCATGATAATCCAAATGATGATCAAATATGTTCAGGACAACAGCTGTATGTGGGTGAAACTTTCTTGTTCCTAAAAGTTGAAAACTTGAAAGTTCCGCTACAATCACGTCTTCTTCGGTTGCTTTTTGAACAACTGAAGTCAGTGCCGTACCGATGTTTCCAGCGACAATGGGTTCATATTTCGACCCCTTCATCATCTCACCGATCAGCATCGTCGTTGTCGTTTTCCCGTTTGAACCTGTTATTCCAATAAACTGTGCATCGGATAATAGTCCTGCAATTTCCACTTCAGTCACAATGGGTATATTCAGTTCAATGGCTCTTTGAACCATAGGATTTGTATAGGGAATGCCTGGGTTTTTGATCATTAAGTCAATGCCGTCAAGAAGTTCGAGAGGATGTCCGCCTCCAACAACGTGGATTCCAGCAGATTTCAAGTCGCGTGCATGATCGTTTGCACTTAAATCACTGCGGTCATTAACCGTAATATCAGCGCCCATGCTTTTGGTCAGTTTTGCAGCTGCATAACCGCTCTTGCCCAAACCTAAGACAAGAATTTTTTTGTTCGTAAATTCATTCGATGTTTTCAACTGACAACCCCCACCTTCAGATAGATACCAATTACAGCGAGCATGAGCCCAACGACCCAAAATACGGTTACGACTTTCCACTCCGACCAACCTGACAGTTCAAAGTGATGATGAATCGGACTCATTTTAAATACTCTGTGTCCCGTCGTCTTAAAGGCAATTACTTGAATAATGACAGATAATGTTTCAATAGCAAAGACACCGCCAATAATGGCAAGCAAAATCTCCGTATTTGTTAAAATGGCCATGCCTGCAAGTGCACCGCCGATCGCAAGCGAGCCTGTATCACCCATGAACACGCGTGCCGGATGTGCATTAAAGATCAAGAAGCCTAGAAGTGCACCAAGCATAACTGTCGCAAATACAGCCACACCTAGGTTCATTGCAAACCAAGCGATCACCGCATAAGCACCAAAGGCTATAACGGACAGTCCGGAAAGGAGTCCGTCCATACCGTCAGTTAAGTTTGTTGCGTTAGGGACACCTATTAATAGAAAGATAACAAAAACCGGATAAAACCAGTGCAGATTGATCATATAGTTGGTCCCTGGGAAGGACAAATAAGTTGAGTAGTCATATCGCGTAACAATGAACCAAAAAATAAGCGAGATGACAATTTGCGCCGCCATTTTCTGCTTCGATGTCAGGCCCATGTTGCGTTTCATTGAGATTTTAATAAAATCATCAAGCAGCCCCACAAGGCCGAACCCCAATGTTACAAACAGCAACATGTAAGTATCTTGTGAGTTAACATGGTACTTTAAACCCATTACAAGAATACCTGCGAGTAATCCAATTAAAAAAATGACGCCGCCCATTGTCGGTGTCCCGCTTTTCTTTTGATGGCTCTTCGGCCCTTCTTCTCGGATATACTGCCCGAAATGAAATCTCCTTAAAAGCGGAATGAAAAAAGGTGCAAAAACAAGTGTCACTAGAAAAGATATAGCCAATCCAAATAATAAGGTCAATGTCATGAATCCTTTCGCTCCTTTTAATGCGCGCTGCCCATTACCTAAACACAAGAAATTGTTCTATGATGATGTTAATATTTCGCCTAGTCTTGCCCATCGGCAAGTTTTCTTTATCAGGTCATCAAATTAAATGATTCGATTTTTAAGCGTGCAAACCTGCTGATAACTCTTCAAGCTTAAGAAGCCTTGATGCCTTGAACAGCATCACCGTTTTGTCATCAAGCAACGATTCAAGGTAAGTTTGCGCCGCTGCTTTTGTTTCAAATGATTGCACATCTATTGCCTGATCTCCGCCAATTTCACGCAAACCGTCCGCAATCCAAGCTCCTTTTTCACCGATCGTCACAACATGGGTCAATGGAGCTGTCAAAAACTTAGCAATACTTTTGTGCTGATTTTCCTCATTTTTTCCAAGCTCATACATATCGCCAAGCACCGCCACTCTGCGTCTGAAACCGGGCAGTTTCTTCAGTGTTTCAAGAGAAGCTTTCATTGAGGACGGGCTGGCATTATAACAATCTTCAATTAGAGTCGACCCATTCAGCCCATCAACTTTTTGAAAACGTAGTTTTGTCAAATGTAGATGTTCTAATCCATTGCGGATGGTCTCAATATCTGCTCCCAAAATTCTGGCAGCAGCAAAGCTGAGAACTGCATTTTTCACATTATGTCTGCCAAGCACCGGGATTTTAAAGCAATCCTTCTGCCTATTCAGTGAAAAACGGCTTCCATTCACAGATTCAGAAATGTCCGTAATACACCAATTATTTTGAACGTCAAAACCGCAACGCACAATCTGATAAGCATATGTCTGAATGTTTGCAAGAAGCGGTTCGTCGCCGTCCAATATCAGAGTGCCTCGTTTTTTTAACCCATTGACAATTTCGAGTTTTGCTTTCGCAATTCCTTCTCTGCTTCCTAAATACTCAATATGTGATTCACCGATGTTGGTGATGATTGCAATATCCGGTTTTGCCATTTGACTTAGAAAGGTCAATTCACCAAAATGGTTCATTCCCATTTCAAGCACGAGAACTTGCGTATCTTCGGACATCGATAATATGGTCAGCGGAACACCGATATGATTATTTAAATTCCCCTGCGTTTTCACTGTTCTGAACATCTGAGAAAGAATGCTGTAGATCATATCTTTTGTTGTCGTTTTCCCATTCGATCCAGTGACAGCAATGATTTTCGGCCGAACTTGATTCAAATAACTTTTTGCCATACTTTGCAAAGAAGTTAATGTATCGCGAACAAAAAAAACAGGGAAATTTGCCGGCAATGCATCAGGCAGCGGTTCTCTCTCCATCCAAAGTGCAGCAACTGCCCCATTCGCTATTGCCTGACTTAAAAATTGGTGACCATTGAAGTTTGCACCTACCAAAGGAACAAAAAGGCCGCTTTCATTTGATTTGCGGCTGTCGGTCATGATGTTCAGTCGATCAATGTGTCCGGCATCACCGATTGACTGAATCGCCTGGCCTCTGACAATATCTACTCCAATACTCATCGATTACTCTCTCCTAATGTCATGCGAACACTTGATGTTCGATTATTTAATAGTATTACGTTCAAGAATTGCTGAGCGCGCTTCTTCACGATCGTCAAAATGATGTTTTGTCGTACCGATAATCTGATAATCTTCATGACCTTTACCTGCAATGAGTACGATGTCGCCGCTTTCGGCATGTTGCATCGCAAACTGTATTGCTTTGCGTCTGTCAATAATCTTCTTATAAGAACGTCCTTTCACACCGTTTTCCATTTCATCAAGTATAGCATCAGGGTCCTCAGTGCGCGGATTGTCTGACGTCAAAATGGCTAGATCGCTCTTGTCTACAGCAATTTTAGCCATGATCGGACGCTTTCCTCGCTCACGGTCTCCCCCACACCCAACAATGGCGATTACACGTTTTTTTGCGAATTCCCTGATTGTATCAAGAGCATTTTCCAGACTGTCCGGTGTGTGTGAATAGTCCACAATTACAGTGAATTTCTGACCGGCATCAACAGGTTCGAAGCGTCCGGAGACACCTTTTATTTGTTCGACTGTGTGAATCATTTCCATTATGTCGAGTCCGCTAACGGAACAAGCGGCCAGAGCCGCCAGGACGTTGTACACACTGAATTTACCGATTAATTTCATCGATACCGGATAAGACTTTCCTGCGGTCTCCAAAATAAAATCCGTGCCTGATGGTTTTATCTGAATCGATGTCGCACGGAAATCGGCGGCCTTATTAATACCATATGAAATGACATGGACAGCCGTCATATGTCTGTATACATCAGATACCGGATCGTCTACATTCAAGACCGCGGCTTTTTTTTGACCGCCGTAGCTGTTGCCAAGTTGTGAAAAGAGCAGGCTTTTTGCATACATGTAGTCCTTCATTGTTCCATGAAGGTCCAAATGGTCTTCTGTTAAATTGGTAAAAATACCGATGTTAAAATCACAACCGTGAACCCTTCCATCATAGAGTGCGTTCGATGACGTTTCCATGACAGCGGAGACAGCCCCTTGAGCTTTCATTTTAGCTAAATTTTTATGGACAAGGTGAACCTCAGGCGTTGTATTCTGTACCGGAATAAATTCATTTTTATAACGCATCCCCATCGTACCGATCAGACCGGTATTCATTCCCGCTGCCTCTTGAATTGATTGCACGAGATACGTGATCGTTGTCTTTCCATTTGTTCCTGTAACACCGATCATGTGCAGATGGTGACTCGGATGTCCGTAATAGTGATCAGCAACCATTGCCAAAGCTCTATGTGTATCACTCACATAAATTACAGGAATCGAAACATCAATACGATCCTGAGCAATGATGGCAGCTGCACCGCTTTTTTCTGCCTGGGCTGCAAAATGATGTCCATCGACATGATGACCCTTGATGCAAAAAAACAAGGATCCAGGCTTAACAAGCCGTGAATCGATAATGAGATCATTAATTTCTGGATTTCCCATTCCTTCTTGCTGAAAAAAAGCAAGCGCCGTCAGGCAATCCGCAAGTTTCATTGATTGACACGTCCCTCAACTTTATCTGAATCACATACATAACCCGCTGGTCTCTTCAAACATCAGATACCTGAGCGAGGCAAGGGGCAATCAAATATTTCCTGATCATCCCTCAGGACTTATGTATGCCCAAGAACCAGCTTAAAAACACAGCGGCTCCCTTGCGTCCATTGCTTATTTTAATCGTCTGCTTTCTTTTTGTCACCTAAGTATATCATTATTGTTGAACCTTGTTTGACCTTAACCCCAGCTTTCGGAGACTGCATGGTAACAACATCGCCGCTTCCTTCAGTCTTCAGCTTCAGATCAATTAAAGTGTTTCGTAAGTCATTTTTATCCATTCCTTTTAAATCCGGAATAGTAATCATCGGCTGGTCCGGCCAGCGAGCCTCTTTCTCTAATCCACCCGTTTGTTTTTTGACACCCATTGCGCTCAAACTGTCGCTGATAATACGTCCGGCAATCGGTGCGGAAACTGTACCGCCGAACTGGACTGTACCTTTAGGATTGTCAACCGCGACGTAAACGACGATTTTCGGATTATTGGCCGGTGCAAATCCCATAAACGATACAATGTAGTTATTACTCATATAGCGCCCCGTCTTTGGATCGACCTTCTGTGCCGTTCCGGTTTTCCCACCAATCCGATAGCCCTGAACATAGGCATTGCGTCCTGTACCTTGCGCCACGACACTTTCTAGAGTACTCCGAACTTCTTTTGATGTTGCTTCTGAAATAACACGCCTTTTCATCACAGGTTCGATCCGATTGATCGTTTTGCCCGTATCCGTATCAATCCATGCCTTTGCCAGTTGCGGTTGATAGAGATAACCGCCATTGACCGCTGCAGAAACTGCAGTGATTTGCTGAATCGGGGTTACCGATACACCTTGACCAAATGCCGTTGTAGCTGCTTCCAGCGGACCGATTTTATTTTTATTAAATAAGATACCTTTCGCTTCACCTTGAAGATCAATGCCCGTCTTCTCCCCGAAACCAAATTTATCAATATAGGAAAATAATTTATCCTTGCCGATCCGTTCCCCAAGTGCTACAAAACCAGGGTTGCATGAATTCTGCACGACTTGCAGAAATGTTTCAGATCCATGGCCTCCTCTTTTCCAGCAATGAAGCTTCGATCCGGCAACTTCGATCGCTCCTGAATCATAGAAATGATCCTTATTCAAATCAACCGCCTTTTCTTGAAGAGCAGCTGCAAGTGTGATGACCTTAAAGGTTGATCCTGGTTCATAGGTCTTCCAGATCGGCAAATTATGATTATACACTTCTGGTGAAACTTTTTTATAATTTTCAGGGTTAAAATCAGGTTTCGTTGACATGCCAAGAATTGCACCCGTGTTCGGGTCCATTGCAATCGCCATGGCGCTGTCAGGATTATAGGTAGCTACCGCATTATTTAATTCACGTTCAATAATTGACTGCACCCGAGAATCAATGGTCAGCTTCAGGCTTGAGCCACTGGTTGGCGGAACATATTTATCTTTCAGATCCGACATTCGATTGCCGTTCACATCAGAAAAGAAGTCAACATGGCCGTTTTTCCCTTTCAGTCCATCATTATAATATGACTCAAGTCCCGTCAACCCTTGATTATCAATACCTGCAAACCCAAGCACGTGAGACAAATAATTGCCTTTTGGATAATCACGCTTAAAATCTTCAGCGACAAATACACCGGGAAGGCCCAACGCTTTAACTTGTGCTGCCTTCTCATTCGAAATTTTTCTTCCTTCAGGTGTTATGCGCACGATTGATTCCACTTTCGAAATTTTTTCGTAAGCTTTTTTTTCGCTCATATTCAGAACAGATGCCAGTTTTTCCGCTGTCAACTTTTTATTTTTCACTTGTCGCGGTACGACAAGAACAGACGGGCTGCTCACATTTGTCGCCAGAACTTTTCCTCGGCTATCCAAAATACGGCCTCGTTCGGCCTCATAAGGAATCTCTCTGCTCCAAGATTTCAGTGCATAATTCATCAGCCATTTATTATGAAAAACTTGCAGATATGCCAGTCTGCCAATAAAAATCGCAAAGATTATGAGCCCTGCGGACAGGAAAAACAACAACCGCCTTCTAACGGTAACTTTCGACACACGCACGTTTAGCCCCTCCCATCGTTCCTTGTCCTACCCATATGAAGGGACAAGGCATAATAGAACGAGCTATTCGCGTATTATGGATTTTTTGTGTCAGGCGATGAATTACCTGTATTTGAATTTGTTTTTTCGGTTTTTTCTGCCTGCATGGTGATGATTAAATCACTGCCTGATTTAATCACTGCACCAGCCGCGATGCTTTGTCCTGTAACAAATCCTTCACCTTTAGCACTGAGTTTTAGATTCTCCATATCTGCCAGTTTCATCGTATCGGCAAGCGTCCAACCGGTAAGATCGGGCATTGTTTTTTGACCTTCTCCGGATAAAATGACCTTATTACCAGAGTAAAGCCGTTCCCCCGCATAAGGCAGCTGTTTTTGAATCGTTCCAGAACCTATCGAGATCGGAACAATTCCTTGACCTTTTAATTTTTCAACGGTTTCATTCATATCAGTACCTGTATAATCTCCAAACTTTTGTGATGGCAGCTGTAATTTTTCCTTAGATTCGCTTGCTTTTTTGTCAACTTGAAGATATTGGAGTGCACTTGTCATGACCGGACGCACGATATCGACCACAGGTTCCGCGCCAAGATCGGTAGCTTTGAGATGCGGCTGTTTGACTGCCACATACACAATTAATTTAGGATCTTTTTGCGGAGCCATCCCCAAAAATGAGTACACATAATTGTTTTTACCAACCATATATTGACCGTTTAGGGATATCTGTGCGGTTCCCGTTTTTCCAATCACATCATAACCTGGGAGGTCATAGGCAAGACCTGTTGCACTGTATCCGTTTACCACTTTTTTTTCAGTAACTACTTTACGCATGAGCGCACGCGTCTGTTCAGCAGCAGATGCAGAAATGGGATTGCCTGCCACAACAGGCTGATGCTTCAGAATCGTTTTTTTTGTTGCCGGGTTAACAATTTTATCAACGATATAAGGGCGCATCATCTTTCCATCATTTCCGATGGCCGTAGCCGCCTGAACAATTTGCATTGCCGTAAAGGCGGAGGCCTGACCGAATGAAGCTTCTAATTTATCAATCTTCCATTGCCAGTTGACAACACTTGAACGCTCTCCCGGAAGATCTATTCCCGTCTTATCCATTAACCCGAACTTTTTTAAATAATTTTTGAATCTGTCTACTCCTAGATACTTATCCGTGAGTACCGACATGCCAACATTTGAAGACAGTTCAAAGCCTTGGTCAAACGTAATCGTTCCCCAGCCCTGCCGTCTCCAATCATGAATTGTACCTCCGCTGGTTTTATAATCCCCGGATTGATAGGTGTCAGATCCCTTGTAAACACCTGCATCTATAGCAGACGCAACGGTAAATACTTTCATCACCGAACCTGGTTCATAGGGTTCAGAAATACTGGTATTGCTGAAATTCTTGATATCACGTTTATTGGGATTAAATGTCGGATATGAGGATATGGCAAGTATTTTCCCAGTTTTTGGATCGGCAGCGATCCCGATCATACTTTCCGGCGAATAGTCTTCATTCACTCTGGACATCGCTTGATCAAGCACCGTTTGAATTCGTGTGTTCAGCGTCAAATAGACATCTTTTCCCGGAGATGCCTTTTTAATCTTTTGTTTTTCATCCGGAATGGGTACTCCGGACAAACTGCGATAGTAGCGCACCGATCCGTCTTTTTCAGTGAGATACTTATCTAAAGACTGCTCGACACCAAATACTCCCTTTTGCTGATTGTTTTCTTGGTTTGTTTGTGTAAAACCTAAGGTATAAGCGGCACTCGACTGTTCAGGATAATAGCGTTTCGATTCGGTAAGATACCCGATTCCCGGTAAGTTTAGGCGATCAATCTGCTTCTTTTTAGCATAGCTCAGCATTTTGCCCTTCGAACCGAACTCCACTTGGTAAACGTTCCGATTGAGTTCCTTAAGGATATCAGACTCCTTCATTTCCAAAATAGGTGCTAAAGCGGCTGCAGTCTTTTTTTTGTCTTTCACATGATTATCACTTTTAGGACTAATGATTGCATAAAGTGTATAAGCGGGAACATCTTCCGCAAGAATCCGTCCGTTGTCAGAGTAGATCGTACCGCGCTTCTCATCGACAGTTTTATATTGAGACCATTGCTTTTCTCCAACTTTTAATAATTGATGATTATCAATTTCTTTACCTTGAGCAATAAACACGAAACGGCCGATAATGACAAAAAAAGCCAGCATAAAAAGACCGCCGACTATACCCGCCCAAAAACTTATTAATCTTCGTTTGCGTTGAAACATGGGAACAAACCACCTTAAGGAAGTACCTTTATATTTTGAATATCTAGTTTTAGGCCCAATTCCTTTTCTGCAAAACGGACAATTCGTTCAGGAGAACTTAAACGATCAGTCTCCGCCTTTAATTGCTGTGTCACTTTCGATTGGTCGTTTATCTTCGATTGTAGCGATGCAACATCCTGCGAGGCCATATAAAGCTTTGCTTGATTAGCAACAATACAGAGTGCCAGCAAAAAGGTGACCACACCTGCCATAATCCAAAGACCCTTCTCGCCTTTAGTTATCCGTCGCGTAATAACAATTTGTTCTTGCTGAGTTGTGTGCTCCACATACTCTTCTCTCTGTACCTTAAATGCTTGCTGACTCTGATTCATTGCTTCTCATCCTCCTTAATTTCCCTGACTTTTTCTGCAATCCTGAGTTTTGCTGATCGGGATCGATTATTTGCCGTTACTTCTTCTTCTGAAGGAACAACCGGTTTCCTACCTATTTTCTTTAGCACCGGTAAAAATGCTTCCGGTACGACTGGAAGCCCTGGAGGAAGTTCCGGCGGCTCGCTGTATTTTTTGAAAAACTGCTTGCACAGCTTATCTTCAAGTGATTGAAAAGTGATCACTGCGATCCGTCCGCCAATCGCCAACACACGAAGCGATTGCATTAATGCTTCGTCAAAGCTTCCAAGCTCGTCATTCACAGCAACACGAAGGGCTTGAAAAACTCGTTTTGCAGGATGCCCGCCTTTTCTTCTTGCAGGTGCCGGTATGGCATCCTTGATGATTTCTACCAGTTCATCCGTCGTTTCAATCGGCTTATTTTCGCGGTACTTCTCGATTTTTCTAGCGATCTGCCTTGAAAAACGCTCCTCACCATACATAAAAAAGATTCGTGCCAGACGATCAGTCGGCCATTCATTCACAATGGCGGCAGCTGTAAGTTGCTGCTGCTGGTCCATTCTCATGTCGAGCGGACCATTATGCTGATAGCTGAATCCTCGATCTGCATGATCGAATTGTGGAGAGGATACGCCTAGATCAAATAGTATTCCGTTTACCTGGAACACGCCGCGTTGCAGCAGTTCTTGTTCTAGATGCCTGAAATTTGATTTTATAAACGTTATTTTTCCAGAATATGCTTTCAATCGTTCTGATGCAGCGCTCAGCGCTTCATCATCTTGATCAAATGCATAGAGATGGCCTTTTTCCAACTGTGCAGCAATGACCTCGCTATGTCCGCCACCGCCGAGCGTACAGTCCACATAAATGCCATCAGGACTTAGATCAAGTCCTTTTATCGCTTCTTTCTTTAAAACCGTAACATGTTCAAACACTGACACCGACTCCTGTCACACAGAACAATTCATTTGGCACCGGGTTTACAGGTCCAAATCAAGCAAGCTCTCTGAGATGTCATTAAATGATTCTTCAGATTGTGCAAAATAACGTGTCCACATTTCCTGATCCCAAATTTCAAGTCGAGTGGAAACGCCGATGACCACACAATCCTTCATCAATTTCGCATAGTCTCGAAGACCGTTACTAATTGATACCCGCCCCTGCTTGTCCAATGCACATTCACTGGCTCCCGAAAAAAAGAACCGAGTAAATGCTCGAGCATCCTTTTTCGTAAAAGGAAGCGCCTTTAGTTTTTCTTCTATTCTGTGCCATTCGCTCATGGGATAAACAAAAAGGCATTGATCAAGGCCGCGAGTAATAACAAATGTGTCGCCAAGTTCATCGCGAAACTTCGAGGGAATGATGAGACGCCCTTTTATGTCTATGCTGTGATTAAATTCTCCCATAAACATCAGAGACGCCTCCTCTTTTGTTTTACTTTACCACAATCCCCCACTTTCCACCACATCATTTTCTAAATTCGCTCTTTTTAGTCCCCATCCCTTCTTAAATTTAGAAAAAATAATAACAGCACTCAATTTCACATCTATGGCTTAAAAAAAAGCGCCCAAATTGGGCGCTTTTCATACTTTTAATGTTCATTCATTCAATGCAGGTATTTCTTTTCTTGCTTCATCAACGGCTTTCAGCACATGAAGCAGTGACTCATAATTGCGTTTTACATTAGAATAATCTTTTTGCAGTTTTTGATAGGCTTCATCCAATAACTGATTCTCGATTTTCAAGTTTCTCAGCTGCTCATTCACCTGTTCCGAGTTATCCAAGGCGGCAGATTGCGTCTTTAATTGATTAAGGAAACAAATCACTTGATCAATATCCGTTTCAGCAGCCCTTTTACCTAGTGTTCGTGTATTCGGAACAGTTGCATGCTGTTCCGTTCCTGAATCGTCTGTTAAAATCAGTGTTTTTTTCTTTTCTTTCCTATTCTTTTTTCGTATTTCTTTTGCTTCTTTCAATGCCTGCTCATAAATTTTTCTGATTGCGGAATTCCATCGAAATCCACATGCCGCCGATGTGCGCGAGAGCAATCGGCCTGCCTCCGCAAAACCGGCCAGTTGCGTGCTCCCTTCTTTAATGTGCCGAAGAACAATTTCCGCGAGTTTCCCGTCTTCTGCATGTGTCCACGCATCTTGTCTTATGGATGGCATCTTCTTCCCTCTTTTCTCTCAAATCTGATTGGAACACAGTCCTTGTTTTAAACTTTATGCCGATGATAGGATCGATAGAATAAAACGCAAGGATTTCTCAACCATTTTGAGAGAAAAAATGCAAAAAAAAGAGAAGCTGCAAGCTCCTCTAAAAAAATGTTCAATTATTTCTCAACGACTTCTTCACCTTTGTATGAGCCACATGATGGGCACACCCGGTGAGCTAATTTATATTCACCACAGTTATCACATTTTACCATGCCTGGAACGGCAAGTTTGAAATGTGTACGCCGCTTATTTTTGCGAGTAGTTGACGTTCTTCTTTTCGGTACTGCCACGTTTGACACCTCCTCGGACAATAATTAATCGTCAAAAAACTTTTTCAGTTTTTCTAACCTTGGATCAATCTGCTGCTTCGACGTTTCCTCATTTACAAGTGTCCAGCCTTTTCCTGAGAGACGACTTGAATCACGAGCTTTTTCACTGACGACGCGCATTGGTTTCTCAACCAAAATCGCTTCAACAAGATAAGGGATCAAGTCAATTTGCTCATTCTCTACTTGATGAACGAATTCTCCCTCATCCTCATTTTCAGTTCCCGCCGACAGCAAAAATGTCTCTGCGGTATTGATCTGAAAGGGATAATCGACATCTTCCAAAGTAACGGCACATGGCAACACCATCTTGCCCGCCATCCGTAAATGAAAAGTCAGCGATCGTTTAGAAAATTCCACGACACCCTTAACATCAACAGGTAATATGCTTCGTATTTCAGGATCCGCGCGAAACAATTCCAGAGGTAATACAACTTCTTCGTGAAAACTCAGTCCCTCTTCCCTAAATTGCATCAGTTCAGGCACTGACCATGATAAAGACATACTGAACCACCTCTAGACAACAAATGTTATTATAAGCCCCGCATAACGGAATGTCAATCCGCTGCGCGGCCATTAAGTAAAGATTATCACATCAAGTGAATCGTTGGCAATTTCTCTTTCTAACGAAGAATATGATAAAATAAGGCCATTCATGATTTCAAAAGAAAAAGGAGTAGTCGTCATGATTATTGCCGGAATTATCGCTGAATATAACCCTTTTCATAACGGACATTTCTATCAGCTTGAAACATTGCAAAAGACAGTGCACCCTGATGTAGTCGTTGTCGTTATGAGTGGCGATTTTCTCCAACGCGGTGAACCGGCTATCGTATCAAAATGGACAAGAGCGCGGATGGCACTCGAAGCAGGTATTGACTTAGTAGTTGAGCTTCCCTATGTTTTTGCAGTTGGTAAAGCAGATGTATTTGCTCGTGGCGCTGTCACTATTCTTGATCGTCTTGGGGTCAACAGACTCTTCTTCAGCAGTGAATGCGGAAGAATCGAGCCCTTTTTCAACAGCCTCTCATTAATTAGCAATCATAAAACGGCTTATGAAGCACAATTAGCCGAATCAATGGCAAAAGGGATCAGCTATCCGAATGCTCACGCAGCTGCTTACCGTTTCATTGCTCAAGGTTATGGAAAAGAACTCGTTGATTTATCGCTACCAAATAACAGTCTCGGCTTTCAATATATCAAAGCACTCCAACAGCGCAACAGCACTATGAAACCAATAACGATCAAGCGCAAACAGGCAGAGCATAATGATCAAACCTTTGACGACGACGCAGTGATTGCTAGTGCCTCAAGCATCCGCCTGCACCTCATGACTGGGGGGCATGCCGATTCGATCTACACTAAACTGCCCGTGCACGTGGCGGAAGCCTTAATTGATGCCAAAAAGAAAAACGGCTATGCAAATTGGGAGCGCTTTTACCCTTTTTTAAAATACAAGCTTCTTTCCTTCAGCGGGAATCGACTGAAACTGATCTATGAAATGGAAGAGGGGATCGAGCATCGACTGCTTGAATGTATCCGGACAGCATCGACTTTCCATGAATTCATTTCGGCAGTAAAAACAAAACGGTATACATGGGCGAGACTGCAGCGCCTTGCCGTACATATTCTGACGGATACTTTGAAAGAAGAGGCCAAACCTCTTGCTCTTAACAGTGATCCGGATTCAACTCGTTTGCTGGGGATGAATGGCAGAGGCCAGGCCTATTTAGCTGATATTCGAAAAAGAGCATCCATTGATATTATTTCGAAAGTAAGAAATCATCGCTCGCTCATGCTTAACATCGACCTTAAAACCGCCCAAATCTATGATTATTTAATAAATATAGATCATAAACAAATGAAGTATACAGAAACGAGTCATCCACCCATTCGATATGATGAAATAAATAGACGATTTTTGAATGAGTAACTTTTCTCATTCAAAAATCGTCCTTTAGTTAGTGCACCTTCATCGTTTTAAATAGTTCACTGCGTCCTCAAATGATTTAACAGGTACAATTTTCATATTTGTGCCAATTTCCTTGGCCGTCTTTTTTGCTGTTTGATATTCATGATCAGCAACAGGAGCAAAAAAGATGTCCGCACCTGATTTGCTGGCACCAACCACCTTATCGGAAATTCCTCCGATCGGTCCAACATCTCCATTCATTTCAATTGTTCCTGTACCAGCAATGTCCCTGCCCTTTGCTAAGTTCTGCTTATCCAGCTGATCATAAATTTCAAGTGTCATCATGAGCCCTGCCGACGGTCCGCCTATATTCTTAATTGAAAACTTCACTTTTGGTTCAACATCCACCTTAACATGGTTGTCCTGATAAATGCCGATGCCCCACCCTCTTCCTGAACTTGTATAAGCTTTAGGAAAACGAGCAGCTTGAACAGTCACTTGTTTCACTTTGTTCTTTCGAACAAGTGTCAAAACAAATCGGTCCCCAATTTTTTTTTGTTTAATCAAACGATTCATATCTTCAGTAGTTGCGATCTTATGATTGTCCATCCCAATAATTAAATCACCTGTGTTCAATATTTTGCTGTTGGGCATTGATTTCATTACACCAAGTATTAAAACGCCCTCTTCCAAAAGCGTCGGTTTCTTGCCCGCAGCTTTATAAGCGACATACGCAGCCGATTGCTGCGCACTGCTCATATAGTTTTCCTGACGGAGGTTGTAATCCTGCTCATCTTCATTAGGCATTTTCACCTGATTTTCTTTTACCAAGGTTGTATATTTATTGCCGTCAAATTTCGCCCAGAGATACTGATAGACATTTGCCTGACCTAGATATATGTACACAAGTCTATAGTTTCCATCAATTTTTTTTGCACCTTTAACCTTGATCATTCCTGACATCGATTCAGCTTTGCCAGGACGCTGCACGTAATAGGGTGTTCGGTAAAAGTTCAATCCAATTAATAAGATCGCAATGATAATCACCAACCATTGAGTGACTTTTTTTCGCAAGTTTATCGCCCCCTACAATTGAAAAACACAACACTTCTGATTATATGTCATTGATGCTTATTTATTTCGAATTCCTGTTGGTCTATCTGTCGTCGCAGTACCGTATAGTAAAAGTAATGGACAAGTACTTCCAATTGGCTGAAAAATTGTAGGTGAGATATATTAATGAAACATTCAAAGAGCTTAACTTATCTGCTGGCTTCCGGCTCACTCGCAGTTGCATATCTCATGGTACGTTATCCTGATATTGCCGTCAAAGGCTCAATTACAGGAATGCAGATTTGGTGGGATAAAGTGTTCCCCGCTCTCTTTCCATTCTTTGTTCTTACAGAACTTATGATTGGCTTTGGGATTGTCACGTTTGCCGGTATCCTTATGGAACCATTGATGCGTCCGCTTTTCCGGCTGCCTGGCGTAGGAGGCTTCGTCTTTATGATGGGGATTGTCTCTGGCTTTCCCGCCGGTGCACGTATTACAGCAGATCTCTATAGAGAAAAAAAGATTACGAAAGCAGAAGCTGAGCGGTTAGCCGGATTCACGAACTTCAGCAATCCGCTCTTTCTCTTTAGCGTAACCGCAGTTGGATTTTTTCATCAGGCATCATTAGGCATTGTTTTTGCACTTGCTCACTACATCGGCAATATATGTGTCGGATTGACATTTCGATTTCTTGGTAAAAAAACGAATAAAGCGAGGTCCACCCCTTCGCGCTTCCTATTCATTCATGCTCTGAACAGTATGCATCAAGAGCGTATTTCACGTGATCAACCGTTTGGAAAAAAATTAGGCGACGCAGTCATCTCTTCAGTTTCCACGCTGCTGGCGATCGGTGGTTTTATCACTTTGTTTTCCATGCTTTACCAATTACTTGCTCAAATTGGCTTTGTAGATTTCTTAGGCTTTGGACTGAGTGCATGTTTCAAATTCATCGGCTTTTCACCTGAGCTTGGTTCCGCCGTGATTCCAGGGCTGTTCGAGCTGACGATCGGAGATAACAAGGTCGGTGAATTAGTTATTGTCCCTCTTATTGAACGTGTTATTGTAGTGAGTGGCCTGCTCGGGTTTTGTGGCCTTTCTATACAAGCACAAGCGGTCAGTGTTCTCTCACAGGCAGGACTAAGTTCACGACTCTTTTTAATCGGCCGGCTGCTTCAAATGATGTTCTCATCGATAGCAGCTTTTTTTCTCTTTCATATCTTTCAAATGGGCAACCGATCAGCCGCACAGACCGCATTTGCTATGGGTGAACCTTTCGAGACACTGACACATCAAACCGCTGAATTTGGGCCAATGATCACATTTTCCATTCTGATCGTTTTTATTTTCATTCTACTAAGACGCTTCAACACACATACTCATCCATTAAACAGATGATTTTTTCCCGAATTTCTTAACCAGGGCATCTTCAACAGAAACAGGCACAAGTTCATGCACTGAACCGCCATACATGGCGGCTTCTTTAACCATACTCGAACTCAAGAAAGAGTAATGATTGCTTGTCATCATAAAGCATGTCTCAATTTTTGGATTGAGACTTTTGTTAATTGCGGCAATCTGTAACTCATATTCAAAATCAGAAATTGCTCTCAATCCTCTTAGTACAATACTTACCTTTTTCCTTTGTACATAATCAACGAGCAGCCCTTCGAATGAATCAACGGTCACTGAATCGAGATGAGCGGTAGCCTTTTTCAACAGATCAACACGTTCTTCAACAGTAAAGAGTGGATTCTTAGACGAATTATTCAGAACTGCAATGATAATCTTATCAAACACTGATAATCCCCGCTGAAGAATATCTAAATGACCGTAAGTTACAGGATCAAAACTGCCCGGATATACTGCAATACGTTCACTCAACTGAATCACTTCCCTGTTCAGGTTGGAAATAATAAATAGATACTGCTGTCTGTCCTTGATAGGTTCGGTATTTCTCTCGAATCAGCCTGCCATCGAGAACGTCAGGAAGTTTCACGTTTTCCTCATGCTCAACAACAATTATGGCACGATCTGACAGCATGTTTTTCTGCAGCAATGTTTCCATATCTTTTTGAATATGCTGTCTCGCATAAGGCGGATCAAGAAAAACAAGATCAAAGTGTTGTCCATTTTCGCTCAATTTATCAAGTGCTCGTGTTGCTTCAAGCTGCAAGATCTGTGTACACTCTTCATAGCCACACAGACGTGTATTATCTCGAATGATTTGGCAGGCTGCACTTGCGCGATCAACAAATACGGCTTTATCAATGCCTCGGCTGAGCGACTCAATGCCCAGTCCACCGCTCCCTCCGTACAGATCAAGAACCGATCCTCCATCAAAAAAAGGACCAATCATATTAAAAATGGTTTCTTTAACCTTATCCGTTGTAGGTCTTGTCATTCTTCCATTGACAGCTTTTAATTTTCGTCCCCTATTTTCTCCTGAGATGACTCTCAATAAACGTCCCTCCTTACATGAAGAGGTACTCCATAGTCATAGATGATGTTAACCTTTACGTCGATGGATCATATTGATAAATATCCTTGTAAGGGCATGCCTCATTTATATTCTAAAGAGTCGAAATAGCCGACTAGGCTCTGAATCATTGTGAATACTACATCTAGCAATAAAAGTTATGAAAGATGTATAGCATTCAAGCAACTCGTACATAATAGTTGCTGGCAACATCGTTTGAGATGTTGGCCCAACCGCGGATACTTACGTTTCCCCATAAGTTTTCCGCCGGTTTCTCCTCTCCCATTGTCTTGCATCCTCTGATGCGTAAAGACAGCCCGCAGTTTGTCTGCGGGTTTTTTTTTACACAAATAAAGAAGTTGTTATTTAGGGAGTTCGTGTCAGCAGTCCAGTAAAATGTGTCCTGCAGGCCGCAGGACGATGGATCATCCGTGGTCAGATTTTCTAAACATATCTAAAGTTATAGTGTCACCTGATTAATTAAACACTTCATCTTTTTCTTCAAATTTTGATTTGCCTTTTTCATAAGTTGTTCGAACATGCTGCAATTGAGAAACATCCACTGTTTTAATAAACTTCATTTTCTGCAGCTGGCTGATCGTTGCTGCACTCTGTTCATGATCACAATAAAGAATCGCATATTTCATTCGTTTTGATATATAGTGCACATATCCATAGCGTCTGAGTACTCTCAAATATTTTGTATTATAAAGCCAAACAATAATACTGTCTCTTTTTTGTATGTCCACCGGAACACACCACCCCTTTTGTTTCCGTTCTATTTTTCTCTAGGCTGCCTTAAGCTGCATAAACGTGCAACATCTCAATCTCTATCTACACTGACTCATATCATCGCAGATATCAGATAGGTCTATGGAAAACGTCATGTTTATACTTAGAAGTCTGCAAACATCCTGCGGACAAACACATAGCAACTATTTAATTATGTAAAAGGATCTTCCGCGAGGCATGATAACGTTCAGTACACATGCGGAAGTCACTAAATGATGCATATTCACCAATCGACAAGTTTTCTTTACACAAATTTTCAAGAAAATAATTTAAAGGTATTTAGTGTAAGAGCAACCACGCCTCTGTCTTTGCACTTTGTGCTTGCCAATCAACGAGTTTTCTTTACCGTGTGTGGCAGCCGCATTTTCCTCCAGATCCGCAACCTGTGCCACATGAGCGATCAAAGAACGGATCGCCGGTGGGTACTTTTATCGATGATGAAACTGAACGCGCGAGGATTGTACTTAACTCACCCAACAGTTCGTTCAATTGGTTTTCCTTTTTCTTATAATCGGCAATAAGCGGATGGACATCCAAATCTCGTTTGCACTCCATCATTTCTTTTATAACCGACTTATAATCAGGGTGATATCTTCCAAAACGCTGAACTTCATCGTACTTGTCTCTGACCATTAAGAAATTTTTAATTAATTGCTGCGATTGTTCGTCGCATTCTAAATTGTTCTTACTTTCCTGATACAATGCGTAGCAATCCGAATGGAGCACCATTGAAGCAAGTTCTTCAGCGTGGTCCAGCAGAGAAGCATTTTCTAACGTTCCAATCACTTTGCCACCCCCAGTTCTATTAAAATATACAACAAATAGAGCTAAAGCGCCATTATTCTAGATTTTATTTCGTTCTCTTAATCCTTAGATTTCTGTGCACTCATGGCCTGAGCCATTGAAACAAGCATTGACATCATACTTGCCCGCTGATTAAACCGATCCAGACGCTGACTGAATGTACGACCATAGAATTGATTTGCCGCCGGTTTGAGCTGGCTCAACTCCCAAGGAGCCCGGCTTAATTTCCGATACCATTCCGGATGCATTCGCACAAATAATTTTTCTTCAGGCCGGCTATCCAAGTATTCTTGAATTTCAGTTCTCATCTCAAATCAATCCTTTCAAAAGAAAAATGGATTTTGACCGGGCGAATTTTCAGATGATTGAGTTGACGTTTGTCCTGCAGAATCCTGACCACTTCCATTATTCTGCTTTTCCTGTTCATTCGTTTGTTGAAATTGACCGATAAACGACTGAATTCCAGTCAAAGCGCCGCTGATTGTGTCAAGGCGTTCCTGCCATTGTTTCGTGTCAATAGTGTCAACCACTTTTAGCATTTTATTAAGCGAAAAGGATGAACTCTTTTTTTTCTCCGGAGCTTCCTCAGTTTCTTCCCTGTTCATGCCGTATTTTTCCCACACATCGTTTTTTTCACCGAAGATTACCCAGTCATCAAAAACGTTGCTCCACTTTATACCGTTTTCGTGAACATATTCAACGATTTCCGGATGACTGCGTAAAAAGCTTTTAAATTTTTTAATTGCCGCATTTGTTCTTTCTTCTGCCAAAGGGCACACCTCCCCAAAGGTTTTCCTAAGATTATCTTAAGCAACAGTGGATCTAGGTGTGCATCATGATTAAAAAAACAGGTTTCATTCAGGGAATAAGTGGCCTGACGAAATCCTGTGTGTAATAATTTTTATAAGAGCCAACGCCGAGTTCCGTAAAATCGTTATTTAATAAATTCTTGCGATGATCAATGCTGTTTAGCCATCCAAGGCTTACTGCAATGGCATCCGGATATTTGGCCGCTATATTTTCACCGGCTGTCTGGAAATTAATATTCTCACGCTCTAATCGTGCTTTAAGGTCTCCTGACCATTTGGATCCATGCGAAAAATAATTTTTAGTTTTCATTTCTTTACTATGCTTATAGGCAGCTTGATATGCCGCTTCGTTCCATTGCAGTATTTTTTTCTTGAATCTCATTCGAAGTACATTGCTGACATCAAAGATCTCCTGATCCTCGCCTTGATTCACGGCTGCCCATTGGTCTTCGGTAAGCGTTGGTGTTTCGGGCAAATTTCCTTGATAGGTCATTGAATACGGATGCTGCACAGCCAAAACATCGGTGTTCATGTAACGAACACCAATTAGACGATCAGAAAGATGGTCAAAATTTAACTGAACCCATATTTTTCCGAATTTCATTAACGGGCGCACCATCATGTCCTCTTCATTTAATTCAAAATCAATCTTTGTTCCCTTATAAGTTAAAGAGACTTCGTCCGCAATCGGCACCTTTTCATATATTTTCTGTGATTCGTCACCGATTGTAAACGGATTGGTCTTCAATTTTTTTCCCAGTGCGTATATCGTGGTAACGCGATTTGTCGAATTATCGATGCCTATTTGCAAGTAGTTTTCACTTGCTCTTCCGTAAACAAACCAGCGATAACCAAATTTACTGGGATCAACGCGTTCAGGTTTTCCTAATGTACGCACTATTTGTTTTTCCGTTTTACCCATCAAAGTGTGTATACCGCTCTCCGGAACTTTAAAGTCTTTATTAGCAGTCAATGACATCTGGCGATTCTTGTTCGATGGAGAGGTTGTACTATCTGAGGGGAGACTTACCAAACTAATTAAAAATGTGCCTGCAAATACAATCACCGCAATGGCGAAAATGATAACATTTGTTTTTCTCATCATCTTCTCCCCCTCTAAATCTCAAAAACTTTCTTCCATTATAACAAGCCTGGTATTGAACGGACAGATAGTTCATCTGTTACACTGTTTTTCTTTGTTGATTCTGTTAATTGTTGTTCGGTTCATTGGCAAGCAGAACCACCCATATTTTTCCTGCTCGTCCTGTCGCAAAACCAGTCCCGATCCTTCTGCCAGTACTTACTGATTTGATCGAATCAGACTGTCTCGAATTTCGCCATAGTGTTCTTATCGATTCATCGGGATTGCCAGATTGTAGCATTAAAATTTGAGCTGTGTTTTCATCGTATCCAAGTGAACCAAGCATCGTTCTTGCATCCTCTGTACTTTTTGCATGACCAGACGCTATTCGTCTCGCTTCTAGTCTTGCAATTCGGAACAAATTCCAGTCCGCCGTAAGGGCTTGATGCACTTTTTTTTGTTGTTTAATGATCGTAAATAGTTCCCTCTCCTGCTGATTAACTGGAGAAATTTGCCGATCAACTTGACCATACGTCTCTTTTTTTGCTGATGCAGGATGCCAGGTTCCAATGTAGAGAGCTAAAACAGCAATGAAACCTATTGAAAGAATAATAATTATTGAACGATGTTCTTTGAACAAGACTGGTAGTTTCATCGAATCGAATTCCTCCTTGAACTTCCAGTCCCATCCTTTCCAAAAATTCACGCTCCTAAACATTCGAATCATCCGACCGCTTTGTATGATACATTTACTATAATTATCTAAAAAGGTTCCTTATTTATATTTATTTTGTTTCTTCGATTTGCGTGGTTAGTTGCTTTGCCATATAAAAACCGTCTTTTAATTTTCCGTTCCTCATAAATGCTGATTTTCGAATCCCTTCTACTCTGTATCCTGTTGTACCAAACAAAAGCAGAGCTGCTCGATTATCAAAACCGACACATGCCTCGATTCTAAGCAGCTCGTGATCCATGGACCATTCTTCGAGATCTTTAAGTATCTTTTTGCCAAATCCTCTGCCTTGCCATTGTTCTCGTAAGGCGACGCTGCAAGAAGCAAGATGTGCCATCTCACTGGCTGCGTGGCCTTGAATCGCAGCAAAGCCAATATCAGTTCGTTCGTGTTGTGCTATAAAATAGGCAGCTCGTCTCTGAGATGCTGTGCTTAATAATTCTGTAAATCCTTGAGTGCTCAATTTTCCAATTTCAAAACCTAGCTCTTTCCTCACTCCGTGTATGTCACAATATAATCTAAAAAGCCGTTCCGCATCTTGTTCGTGCGCCTCCGTTAAAATCAGCACCGCTGAACCCCCTTCAAGAAACAATCACCTAAATGTATGGTTAGTCCCTGATGTGTATGCGAAAAAACTCAATTAATAGCTCATCATCAGACAAAAAAATGAAGAAACTTTCATCTCTATTTATCAAGCGAACAATCCTTTAAGCAGGCAAAAAGATGTGAAAAAGGCCGGAAGAATAGTCCTCCGACCTTCAGGTTTGATTTTATTAAAAAAAGGTTGAAACGATCATGATGAGAAATAAGAGTGTCATATAATTCAAGGAATAAACGAACATGAGCCGTGCCCACTTCACGGTATTTTTTGCCATCAATCCATAAATAGCGAGTCCAAGCCATGTAAAACCTAATAGCAGTGCGCTAACAACGTACACAGGGCCAAGAGAGTAAAGAAGCAAAGAGGTTGGTACCAGTGCTGCTACATAAAAAATCATTTGTCTTTTTGTAATCTCGAAACCAGCGACAACCGGCAGCATCGGGATACCTGCACGACGATACTCCTCAACACGTTTGATTGCAAGAGCCAAAAAATGCGGCGGCTGCCATAAAAACAAAACAAGAAATAAAATCCATGGTATTGGCGATTGAAGTGAAGGATCCACTGCCGCCCAACCAATAATCGGCGGTACAGCACCGGCAACACTGCCCACAACCGTATTCATAGAATGGCTTCTTTTCAACCACATCGTATAGACAAGTACATAGACAAGAAGCCCTAATAATCCAAATGCCGCTGCAGTTACCGATGCAGCAAACAGGGCTAATAGGCCGATAACTGAGAGTGACAAGCCCATGATCAAAACAGTTCTGCCACTCATCTTCCCCGTTGCGGACGGTCGTTCATGTGTCCGTTCCATTAGAGGATCAATGTCTCGATCAATAAAATTATTTAATGAGCAACCCCCGGCGATGACAAGTGCAGTACCCATTAAAACAAAAACTACAGATCCTGTCCATGTCCCAATACTTTCTCCATTAAAAAATAAAGCAAGCCATACACCAGTAAATGCAGTCATCAAATTGGAATTTACAATGCCTATTTTTACAGTAGTAAGTACATCATGAACAAATTTTCTCCATGGAGTCACATCAATTGATTCTAATGCCTGTTCATCCGATCCGATTATTCTCATTAAACAGCCTTCTTTCTCTATTGTTACAACCATGAACCGTTTATCAAAAGGGTGGTATTGCATTTAACTGTTGTTCTTAGAGGCATAGTATAGTGCCAATTTAATCAAAGCTCTGACGTTGACGTACATGACAAAACATGAACTGCCAGCAGAGCCTTTCAGAAGTACTTTGAAGCAACAATTCTGTTCAATTAACATTATATACGATCAAATAGCTTTTGTCTTTTGTTTTACTCAATGATAATTATCACATTGTCAATACCATATGGCTTGCAAATGTGTATATTGTTTGTCTATTCATGGATCTTTCCGAACAAATTGAGCGAATCATTCTAGAATCCTTCCGCATTCTGCTAGAATAGGAATGCAGAGCTTAGCATAAAAACAGCGATGCTTAAATTTGAAATCGGGTGATACATATGAAAGATCGTTTATTAATAATTTTAAGTATTGCAGGATGCCTTTCGGTTCTAATTGTGGTCCTCATGGGTGCCCTTGTAACCAATACGGGTTCTGAATACGGGTGCGGGAATAACTGGCCGTTGTGCAACGGTCAAGTTATTCCTGATGCACATGCTCACCAAACTTGGATTGAGTTCAGTCACCGTGCAGTTTCAGGCGTCGCATCCATTCTTGTTCTCATTCAAGCAATCTGGCTATGGTTTCGCTTTAAGCACGTCTGGAGCGGACGTTTTCTCGTCATCGCCTCGGTCTTCTTCATTTTTTTACAAGCATTTCTTGGAATGGCCGCCGTCGTATGGGGACAATCATCAGTCGTGCTTGCCCTTCACTTCGGTATATCACTTCTTTCGTTTGCAAGTATGCTGCTCCTTACTTGTCTTGTTTTCGAGAGTATCGAACCTGATCGTCATCTGTTTAGACTCACCTTGAGTAGACCAATGAAATGGAATTTTATTTTCCTTGGCATTTACTCTTATGTGTTGATCTATTCCGGTGCCTTTGTTCGCCATACGGAATCAAGTCTCGGCTGTACAGACTTTCCTCTATGTAATGGGCATGTGCTTCCTGAGCCGCTAATCAGCAAAGCCGGTGTTCAGTATTTGCACCGGGTTCTCGCACTAATTCTGCTGATTTGGCTGATTTGGAACCTGGTTGTGTCACTCAAGAAATATAAGAATGAATTGTTGCTGTCCAATTTACTCTTTATCTCTTTGATCTTTGTCGCGCTGCAAGCAGTATCGGGAATTTTCATCATAACCACAAAAATGAATTTGTTGTTTCTGCTCCTTCACGCACTATTTGTCACTGGTTACTTTGGAGTGATGACCATACTTGTTCTTTTTGGATGGAGACCAAGAACGCACAGAGAATCCGTTCAGTAAATCATTCATTAGTAAAAAGAAGAACCCAAGCATTGATCCGCTTGGGTTCTTCTTTTTGTCTGTCATTTATTAAAATGGATTAATTTAATTCAATCATTAAGTCGCCTGTTTCGATTACATCGTTCTCGTTGACATACACCTTTTTGATCGTTCCGTCAATTGGCGACTGAACGGTTGTCTCCATCTTCATCGCTTCTGTAACAAGCAGGTGATCGCCTTTCTTTACGCGTTCGCCTGAGGAGACCAGCACTTTAACAACCGTCCCCGGCATTGATGCACCGATCTGATTTGGGTTGTCTTTTTCAGCTTTTGCGTGTGCTACTTCGGATGCTTGGACATTTATATCTTTTATAGACAGTTCGCGTGGCTGACCGTTTAATTCATAATACAACGTCCGTGTGCCATCCTTTTGCGGGTGACCAATTGAAATCAACTTTACAACGAGCATTTTTCCTTCTTCAATGGTAACAGAAACTTCTTCTCCAAGACGGAGTCCATAAAAGAATGTTGGCGATCCCAAGACAGTAGTTTGCCCATAAGTATCGCAGAAATGCAGATAATCCGTATAAACTTTTGGATAGAGCGCCGCAGATAAAACTTCATGAAATTTGAACTTGCGTTCAAATTTTTCTTCCAATCGTGCTTGGATATCTGCAAAATTAATCGGTTCAAGATGTTTGCCTGGGCGATCCGTCAGGGGTTGCTTGCCCTTAAGAATAATACGCTGCAATTCTCTTGGGAATCCCTGGTAGGGCTGACCCAATTCACCACTAAAAAAGTTTACTACAGAATCAGGGAAATCTAGCGTTTGCCCCTTTTCATAAATACTGTCTTCATTCAAATTATTCTGTACCATATAAAGTGTCATATCACCGACAACTTTGGATGACGGCGTTACTTTGACAATATCGCCAAACAAAAGATTAACGCGGCGATACATATCCTTTACTTCTTCAAATCGATCGCCAAGTCCAACGGCAATTGCTTGCTGACGAAGATTGCTATATTGTCCGCCAGGCATCTCTAGTTTGTAAATCTCAGCATTCGATGTTTTCATTCCGCTTTCAAATGGGTAGTAGTATTGACGAACTTTTTCCCAATAATGGCTCAGCGATTCTAATGCATTAATATCAACATCCGGTTTCCGATCATTTGCACCGAGCGCATAGTATAAGGAATTCATACTTGGTTGAGAAGTCATGCCTGCCATCGCTTCAATGGCAACGTCGACAATATCGACACCGGCTTCAATTGCCCGAACATAGGTATAAATGCCATTTCCACTCGTATCATGTGTGTGCAAATGTATCGGAAGTGAAACTGTATCTTTTAATTCTGAGATCAATCGATAAGCAGCTTCAGGCTTAAGAAGACCTGCCATATCCTTGATTCCGAGAATATGGGCTCCGGCCGCTTCTAAGTCTTTCGCCATTTTTTTATAGTAGTCCATATTATATTTTGTCCGAGATGCATCCAAAATGTCGCCTGTATAGCAAATGGTTCCTTCAGCAATTTTTCCACTTTCAATAACCGCATCAAGAGCGACACGCATACCGTCAAGCCAATTCAAGCTGTCAAACACGCGAAAGACATCGACACCATGCTTTGCTGCTTCTTTAACAAATGCCTTAATCAAATTATCAGGATAGTTCTTGTAACCCACTGCGTTGGATCCGCGCAGCAGCATCTGGAGAAGAACATTCGGCATTTTTGCTCTTACTTTGTTCAATCGTTCCCACGGATCTTCTCTTAGAAAACGGTAGGTTGTATCAAAGGTCGCACCGCCCCATGCTTCTTCTGAGAATAAATTCGGTAGCAGATGCGCTGTTTGTGCTGCGACCCGCACAATATCCTTAGTCCGCATACGAGTGGCGAGCAGGCTTTGATGTGCATCGCGAAACGTTGTATCCGTTAAGAGTACTTGTTTTTGGGCTTTAACCCAATCAGCTACACCTTGTGCGCCATGCTGCTCCAAAATTTGCTTTGTGCCCCCAGGAAACGGTTCGGACAACTTAACATCAGGTACCGGCGGAACATCAAAAACCGGCTTTTTATTTTTATGAATACCAGGATAACCGTTAATTGTAATGTTGCCGATATAGGACAACATTTTCGTTCCGCGATCAAGGATTTTATCAAATACAAAAAGTTCCGGAGTTGTGTCAATAAAGGTTGTAGACACATTACCCTCCAGAAAATCCGGATGTTGGACAACGTTGATTAAAAAAGGAATGTTTGTTTTGATTCCTCTGATCCGAAATTCCTTCAAGTTGCGAAGCATTTTGACCGCAGCGCTCTTGAATGTACGTGCAGAGGTAGAAAGCTTCACGAGTAACGAATCATAATACGGCGTAATAACTGATCCTGTAAAAGCATTGCCGGCATCAAGTCGAACGCCAAAACCTCCGCCACTTCGATAAGCAACAATTTTCCCTGTATCCGGCATAAATTGATTGCTAGGATCTTCTGTTGTCACGCGACATTGTATCGCATAACCATAAGTACGGATATCTTTCTGTTCAGGAATAAGAACAGGATCTTCGTGCAATCCATAGCCTTCCGCAATAAGTATCTGTGAAGATACAATATCGATACCGGTAATCAATTCTGTAATTGTATGTTCAACCTGAACACGCGGGTTGACTTCAATAAAGTAAAATTCTCCTGATGGTGTCACAAGAAATTCTACAGTCCCGGCGTTCAAATAATTGACACTTTTCATTAATCGGACAGCGGCATCACAAATATCGTGGCGCAATTTGTCTCCAAGTCCGCGACTAGGAGCAACTTCGACAACTTTTTGATGTCGTCGCTGCACGGAACAGTCACGTTCATAGAGATGAACAATTTCGCCGGATTGATCCGCCATAATCTGTACTTCAATATGACGTGGATGATCCAAATATTTTTCAACGTAGACATCTTCTTTGCCGAACGTCTGCTTTGCTTCAGAGGTCGCTCTTGCATAAGCTTCTTCAACGCCCTGAGCGCTGCGTACAATTCGCATACCACGGCCGCCGCCGCCAAGCACAGCTTTAATAATAATCGGATAACCATGGGTACTTCCAAATTCTTTCACTTCATCTACCGAAGTCACCGGACCGCCGGAACCAGGAATGACTGGAATATTTGCACTGACTGCTGCTTCTCTTGCCGCTGCTTTATCGCCAAAAGTAGTCAGATGTTCCGATTTCGGACCAACAAAAATAATTCCTTCTTCTGCGCAACGCCGCGCAAAGTCAGCATTTTCAGAAAGAAATCCGTAACCGGGATGAATCGCATCAACGTGATGCGCTTTTGCCACTTCAATAATACTTTCAATATCTAAATACGCTTCAATTGGATTTTTTCCCTGGCCGACCAAATAAGATTCATCTGCTTTATAACGATGATACGAGCTAATGTCTTCCTTGGAATAAATGGCAACCGTTCGAATACCAAGTTCCGTGCAGGCACGGCAAATTCTAATGGCAATTTCGCCTCGGTTAGCAATCAACAATCGTTTAATTTTTTGCTTTAACATTCTCTCTCTTCCCTTCTACTTGGCTATTCGACCTTTTCATATTAACAAATGCAGAAATGTTTATTAATACACATATAGAAAAAACCATCATAATCAATGATGAACCGCCGTAGCTCACAAACGGCAATGTGACACCTGTAATCGGCAGCAATCCGGTAGCAGCGCCTAGATTGACAATTGTTTGAATCGCCAGCATGCTGGAAATGCCAATTGCGAGCAGACTGCCAAACACGTCCTTGCATCGAATTGCAGTCACAAAGCCCTTAAACACAAGATAGCCAAGACAAAAAACCACAAACAAAATTCCCAACAAACCAAGCTCTTCTCCAATGATTGAAATAATAAAATCAGTTTGCGGTTCAGGAAGAAAACCTGTTTTTTCGATGCTGTGCCCAAGTCCTCTTCCGGCAAAGCCTCCTGAAGCAATAGCTATATATGAATTAATCAGTTGTCGTCCTGTATTATCGGCAACCGAAAAAGGATCATATGCAGCCGCAAAACGTCCTAATTGATTACTGCTTAAAAACTTTTTGTAAAAGAGCAAGACGAAAAATGCAGCGATCCCGCCCAAAACAAATAAGTGTTTTGCCCTAAGCCCTGCACATAATACCATCACTGTCGCTATGGAGATTAGAATCATGGCAGTACCAAAGTCAGGCTGAGCAGCAATCATACAAAAAAAGGCGATCACAACAATAAGTGGTGGAAGCACAGACGTTTTGAAATCTGAGATCGCGTTCTGTTTATTGGAAAAAACAGATGCTAAATACAAAATCACAGTAAATTTCACTAGCTCTGCCGGCTGAATATTAAATGAACCCAGATGAAACCATGATTGTGCATTATTAACTGTATTTCCAAGTGCAAAAAGCAGAAAAAGTAAACCAAGCGATAAAATAATCAGCGGTTTGACTAGTTTGTGATATGCCTGATAAGGAAAAATCAGGCCGAAAATGCCGGCTGGAATTGCTAGACAAAGCCAAATTAACTGATGAATAAAAAAATAGCTTGGCGACTGCGGAATTTCAAAAAAAAGTCTTGCCCATACTGAACCGGCACTGTAAACCATGATTAAACCGAAACCAATTAAAAGCAGCATGACTACAAGCAGAGAGTAATCATAATGATGCAACAGCCTTTTCAACATGAGATCCACCTATCTGATCCATTATCGTGATATTCGGGATACCTTCATAGGTCCACACGTATGAAAGCTTGTCACCTTCATGTCCATCCAGAACGTAATTTCTCTACTGGAAGGCAACGCAATCTCACTTTGCTCGACAAAAAAACCCAAACTGTAGCCGGAAAACAGGCTACAAGTTTGAGCAAATTAGAATCATTTTCGTGTCGATGCTTCGTGAAGTGCAGAAACCTGTCGTTCAAGAGAACTGAGCAGTTCTCTTCCCTCGTCCGCACGCACAACACCTAAGCGAACCGCGAAATCAATTTCACGGGACAAACCGAACATTTGGGTATCCAATACTTCTTCATACAGGGGGCATTGGGGCATAGTCAAATTATCCATTTGTACCCCTATCAGCTTCAGAATTTTCTGTGCGTCGGCCTGCAACAATTCATAGGCTTTTTCCCGTTTGCCTATTTTTATTTCGACTGACATCCTGCTCCCCCCTTGTCTCATTTACTTGCCTAATTTTTATCTTACCCTCTGTTTTACTAAAATGCAAGATTAATCACAATTACAGATCATAAATGATTTTAAATTGAATCAGTCGGATTTCGTCAGCACGTTTAAACCTGTTATACTATGTCCAAGGAGGTTTTTCCATGCAAGTAAAATGCGCACTATGCGAGAAGATATGCCGGCTTGACGATCAGTCAGTGATCGCGAAACGACTCAGAAACCGGCCGATCCATACTTATTTATGCGACACCTGCAAAAAGAGAATCAGTGAACGTACACGAGCACGCTGGGCAACCGGAAAATTTACTTTGCACCTGCCAGTAAATGAGGACAAAAAGAAAGCAAAGCGTTCTTGATGAGCAAATAAAAAAAACGTCTGCAATCTCCAGTTAGGAGTACAGACGTTTTTTATTTGTTTCGATCAGCCATTAAACTTAGGAATTTTGCTTCCACGTCTTTCGAAACGTTCACGTTCACCCTTATTCAGAATTTTTTTGCGCATACGCACACTCTTCGGTGTAATTTCGCAATATTCATCATCATTCAAATAGGATAGTGAATCTTCAAGAGACAATTTACGTGCTTCCTTCAACGTTACCGTTTGATCCTTATTGGAAGAACGTACGTTGGATGCGTGTTTTGCTTTCGTTACGTTTACCGTCAAATCGCTTTCGCGGTTATGTTCACCAACGATCATGCCCTCATATACATTGACACCAGGACCCACAAACATTTCACCGCGATCTTCAAGAGCCGCCAGAGAATAAGCAGTTGTCTGACCTTGATCCATTGAAATGAGCACACCATTACGGCGTCCGCCAATTTCTTCTTTGATGAACGGTGCGAAGTGATCAAACGTATGGTTCAGAATTCCATAACCGCGTGTATCGGCCATGAACTGACGGTTATAGCCAATCAAGCCACGAGAAGGAATTATGAAAGTCAGACGTGTCTGTCCTGGTTGTTCCTGCCTCATGTCTTTCAATTCAGCTTTACGTTTGCCCATTGATTCAATGACTGCGCCTAAATATTCTTCAGGTACGTCGATTTGAACATCTTCATAAGGTTCACATAGCTTTCCGTCAACTTCTTTTGTGATAACGCTTGGTTTCGAGACAGACAATTCATAGCCTTCACGACGCATCGTTTCAATCAGGATGGACAAATGAAGTTCGCCTCGTCCAGACACTACCCAAGAATCATGAGAGTCAGATGCGGATTCAACTTTCAGACTGACATCACGTTCCATTTCAGACATCAGACGATCTTCAATCTTCCGGCTCGTTACATGATCGCCTTCCTGACCCGCAAATGGACTCGTGTTAGGCAGAAAGGTCATTTTTAAGGTCGGTTCGTCAATACGCAGTGGGGCCAGCGGGTCCACTTTGTCGACATCATTGATCGTATCACCAATATCAATATCCGAAACACCGGTAATCGCGATAATATCTCCGGAGCATGCTTCTTCAATTTCTGTTCTTTTCAGAGCATGATAACCGAATAACTTAGTGATTCGGAACTTTTCAACACTTTTTCCAGCATCTTTAACCAAAACAGCTTCTTCACCAAGTTTAATCTTGCCGCGATAAATACGGCCGATCCCGATACGGCCAACATAGTCGTTATAATCAAGCATCGTAACTTGGAACTGCAAGCTTTCGTCACGATTATCAACCGGAGCAGGTGCATATTTCAGAATCATATCCAAAACAACACTCATATCCTGATCAACATGTTCCGGATCTGTACCCGCAACACCATTTACAGCTGATGTATACACAACAGGGAATTCCAGTTGATCTTCATTAGCACCGAGATCGATAAACAAGTCAATAACTTCATCAACAACTTCAGCAGGTCTTGCCATTGGCTTATCGATCTTATTGACGACAACAATTGGCTTCAGATGTTCTTCCAAGGCTTTCTTCAATACAAATCGTGTTTGCGGCATACATCCTTCATAAGCGTCAACAAGTAAAAGAACGCTGTCTACCATCTTCATAATTCGTTCAACTTCACCGCCAAAATCGGCGTGCCCGGGCGTATCCACAATATTTATTGTATGGTCTTTGTAAGAAAGACTCGTGTTCTTCGCCAATATTGTAATGCCGCGTTCCCGTTCAATTGCGTTCGAGTCCATTGCGCGTTCGTTAATGTGCTGATTCTTACGGAAAGTTCCCGATTGCATCAACAATTTATCAACCAAAGTGGTTTTTCCGTGGTCGACGTGTGCGATAATCGCGATATTCCGCAATTCTTCCCTAAATTTTGTCATTTATTCTTTACTCTCCTCATAATATCCAATCGCTTCGCGTGAGATAGCCGAAACATACACATGCAAATTATTCTCTCACAAGAAACCGTTAGTTGTCAATTTTTTCTGTTGCCATCGAAATTTAATTTCATTTTATTTGTTTTCTTTGTGCTTTTTCCTAATACGCTTTATCATATCTTTATGAGGTGATCACATGTTCCGTATATCAATATATTTGCTTATTTTTCTTGTAGCTATGAGTTTGGTCGGAATCGTTGCAGGAATGATCTTCACACGTCCGCTTTTTACTCTGCTTTGCGCATTTGCCGTCATTCTTTTCATGTGGCTCGGTTTTCTGCTAAAGGCTGTGCAACAAAAAAATGACGAAAACAAACAGTAACAGGATACAAAATTATTCAGGTTCTTTAATAAATCTGCCCTGATTCACTTGTTCACGAATATGATCGGACATATACTGATGAAGACCAGGACGTGCGGCAAGCACAGATTGTTTTGTCAAAATATCAATAGGGCTGCCGTCTGCTCTAGAGCAAAGGCCACCGACTTCCGTCAAGAGTATTAAGCCCGCCCCATAATCCCACGGTGAGAGTCGCATTGTGAAGTAGGCATCCAAATAACCTGCTGCAACATAAGCGAGTTCCAGAGATGCTGCACCGTATGCTCGGGTTCCGCTGCTGCGCCTGACAATCTCAGTCATTATTTCTTCGTGAATTCTCCGATTTGGTTTCAACCACGTCGGACTGAGGTCAATCAGCGCATCGTCAATTGCAATGTCTGTAAGAGCAGACAATTTTCTTGTATTTTGATAGGCACCGCTTCCAGTGATGCAGTGAAATAATTCATCAGCCATAACGTCATAAATGAACGCTGCTTTTCCGTTTCCATTTTCATAGATGCCAATCGATATAGCAAAAAATCGCTTCTGCATTACGAAATTCAAGGTGCCGTCAATCGGATCGAGAAGCCATAAAACACCACGTTTATCTTTTACCCCGTCTCCGTAACCTTCTTCAGAAATAATCTTGTCATTAGGATAATCCGCTCGGATTTTTCCGATCAAAAATTGTTCAATCGAACGATCCATATTCGTTACGAGATCGTTATGAGCACTTTTTTCACTGACTTCAAGCGGTTTGGATAATGACGCACGTAATTGATCCGCTGCTTCCTTGATCCAACTGGTCACTTTTTCTCCAAGAACTGTCCAGTCTCGATTTACCATCTGTTGTCACTCCGTTCCTGCACGTTCTTCTGATGCTTGCATTTGGTTCATTAAAATAATAGTACATCATTTAATAAAAAAAAGAAAAATCACCGCTTCGGCCAGCGGTGATCATGTCATTGAATTTGTTTATTATTTAAATCAATAAATACAGGTCTGTCTATTAATTATATTTCGAGAAGCAACATTTCCCGACGAAGAACTTCAAGCTTCTGTTTGCATCGATGAATTGTTTTGTCATCCTTTTTTATCAGCGCTTTATGCAGCAGTGTCAGCTCCCGATCAATTGCAATACGCACTTGGGGAATTCTTCTTTCCGCATCCTTCCTGTTCAGAGTCTGACTAATCTGTTTCATGGCGGATGCCACATCCCTTCAATTTTTAGTTCAAAAAGGGGGTTCTTTGTTTCAATACTGTACTTAGCTGAACGATGGATACTGTTTTCTTTAGTTTATGCTGAAAGACCGTGCGTATTGCCATAAAATTGACGGTTCTTGAAAAGTGACAAACCCATTTTTGCATGCGGGACTGTGGTACACTATGAAAAGAGATCACCCGCAAAAGGAGTGGATATGATGTCACAAAATGGCTTTACAGAGCAAGAATTTAAACTTATGAGCTTGCCCGGTTTGGAAAACCGAATGCACGCAATTCGTGAAAATGTGCAGCCAAAATTCAGTATGATCGCCGATCGAGTGATTCCGTATTTGAATAAAAGTGCCGATGCAGAAATGCCTTTTTATCCGCATATCGCTCGTCATGCACGCCGAACGGTTAATCCACCGGACAGCACTTGGCTGGCACTCGCGCAGGACAAACGCGGATACAAAAAATATCCCCATTTCCAATTTGGTATTTGGCCGACGCACCTCTTCTTCTGGCTGGCAGTCATTGAGGAATATCCTGATAAAGCTCGCCTCGGTGAAGCGTTGCTCAGCAAGGTCCCAGAACTTATGAGAAAAACACCGGCCCATTATGCCTGGTCTGCAGATCATATGAAAGATGAATATCGCCTTCACCATGATCTTAATGAAGAAAAACTGAGTCAAATGTTTCTTCGCCTGAAAACGGTAAAAAAGGCGGAATTACTTTGCGGCGTTGTCATTCCAAAGAATGAAGCGATTAAGAAAAACATTGATGAGCTAGCCGATTATTTGGAAGAACAAACGGAAACATTAAAGCCGCTTTATACATTGGCACGAACATGCTCCGAAGTCACGGTTTCTTGAAGATACACTGGATGAAAAACGGCCTGGGTGCAAAAGTACCCAGGCCGTAAACTATATCTGTTTATTTTGCAATATGGATCGGATGTCCGAGCACCACATCCGCTGCCTCCATTGCAATTTCACCTAATGTCGGGTGTGCATGAATGGTTAACGCGATATCTTCAACGGTCATTCCTGATTCAATCGCTAAGCCGAATTCTGCAATCATATCGCTTGCGTTTGTACCGACAATCTGAGCGCCGAGTACCAACCCGTCTGAAGCACGGGAAACGATCTTCAAGAAACCGTCCGATTCGCCAAGTGAGAGTGCACGCCCATTTGCAGCAAACGGGAACTGTCCGGCTTTCACTTCATAACCTTCTTTAACTGCCTCCTCCTCAGATAATCCAACAGAAGCAATTTCAGGATCCGAGAAAACGACGGCCGGCATGGCATGATAATCAACTTCGGAAGCCTCTCCGCTTATTGCTTCAGCAGCAATTTTTCCCTCGTATGATGCCTTATGAGCCAGGGCTAAGCCTGCTACAATATCGCCGATTGCGTAAATTTTATCATTCGTCGTCTTGCCTTGTTTATCAACCTTGATTAATCCGCGCTCAGCCAACTCGATGCCTGCCAAGTCCAAACCAAGGTCCTTTGTATTTGAACGTCGCCCAACAGTCACCATCACATAGTCCGCATCAAAAACTTGTGCTTTGCCCTTCACTTCCGCAGTCACTGAAACACCACTTGCCGATTCTTCTACGCCTTTGGCAAGCGCATTCGTGTAAATGGTCACTCCTTTTTGTTTCAGTTTCTTTTTCACCGGAGCAATTAACCGCTTTTCAAATGCCGGCAAAATGGATGGGGTTCCTTCAAGAATAACGACTTCAGTGCCAAATCCGGCAAATGCCGAGCTTAATTCAATACCAATATAACCGCCACCGATAACGACCATTTTCTTAGGAACTTCTTTTAAAGCAAGTGCTCCAGTTGATGAAAGGACTCGGTCACTCCATTTAAAACCAGGTATTTCGATTGGACTCGAACCTGTAGCAATAATGCAATGATTAAATTTATATCGTGAAGACTCATAGCCATGGTTCACGCGCACAACATCCGTATCAACAAACAAAGCTTCGCCCTCAACGAGTTCAATACCATGTGCCTTAAAAAGGCCTTTTACACCACCAGTTAACCGTTCCACGACCGAGCCCTTCCACTCCTGAACCTTAAGAAAATCAACAGTTACATGCTCAGCTTTAATGCCGTAGGTCTCAGAGTGATTCATTTGTTCAAAGCGATGGCTCGCTGATATCAATGCTTTTGAAGGGATACAGCCGACATTCAGGCAGACACCTCCAACGTGCTCTTTTTCAATGACAATAACTTTTTGTCCCAGCTGGGCAGCTCGAATAGCCGCGACATAACCGCCGGGACCAGCACCAATGACAACCGTATCCACTTCTGTTGTAAATTCCCCTACTACCATCTCTACCCCTCCAAAATAAGGCGTTGCGGATCGAATAACAGCCTTTTTATTTTGTTCATTGCCCTCTGAGCAGTCGCACCATCGATGAGACGGTGATCAAAGCTCATAGACAGAGCAAGCATAGGTGCAGCAACAATTTCCCCATCGCGAACGATGGCTTTTTCAGAAATTCTTCCGACCCCAAGGATAGCGGATTCGGGCTGATTAATAACAGGAGTGAACCACTGGCCGCCTTCTGAACCAATATTTGAAATCGTACAGGTTCCGCCATTCATATCCTCAGAAGTCAATTTACCGTTACGCGCTTTTTCTGCAAACTGCTGAATTTCAGTTGCGATCGCGTACAACGATTTTGATTCGGCATGCTTGATCACCGGAACAACCAGCCCCGCATCAGTATTAGTCGCAATGCCGATATTATAGTAATGTTTATAGATTATTTCCTGGTTCTCTTCGTCAAGTGAGGCATTCAACACCGGAAAGTCCCTCAGCGCGGAAACAAGCACCTTTACAATATACGGTAAATAGGTTAATTTTACGCCAAGATCCTGTGCCTCTTCTTTAAATTGCTTTCGATGTGCAACAAGTTTCGTTACATCTACATCGTCCATAATTGTGACATGCGGCGCATTCTGCATCGAGTGTGTTGTTGCTCGCGCAATTGCCCTTCGAATACCACTGAATCGTTCACGGGTTTCCAAAGCACTCCTCTTAACGTCAGGTGAAGTCTGATGCCCCTCACTGCTCTCGTCAATGGCCTCTGTTTGAAGCGATGGAGTTGTCTCCTCTTTTTCCTCCGGAGCAATGAGAAATTGATCAATATCTTCTTTGAGTACCCGACCATTCCGACCGGTCCCGTTTACTTGATTCAAATCAATATTTTTGTCCCTTGCATATTTTCGAACGGACGGCATGGCAATGACACGATTGCTGCCATCTGTGTTACCGGAACGATTCACCTTTATTTCGTCTCGCTCGGTTTCTACAGCTGAATGTTGAACATTTTCCTCATTAGGAGCAGTGCTTTCATCAACAGATTCAGCACCTTCTTCATCAGATTGAAGTGTAACAACGACTGTTCCTACTTCAACAACTTGGCCTTCCTCAGCCTTTAATTCCAGAACCGTTCCATTCACCGGAGAGGGAATTTCAACAACTGCCTTGTCGTTTTGGACCTCTGCCAAGGGATCATCCTCATGCACCATATCGCCTGGTTTTACGAACCACTTAAGAATTTCGCCTTCATGAATCCCTTCACCGATATCCGGTAATTTAAACAAGTAGGTCAACGGCGTCACACTCCTTTCGCTTCCTCGAACAATATATCTGCGTAACCATTTTTCTTAAAAGACAATACCTCTGCACATTCACGTTGCGGCAGTAATGAAAAGATCCGTCTCTTGCGCGATGTGGTATTTCGACAGATGCTTATATAAAAGGATTAGAAGGTTATTGTTTCTTTCACTTTGTCTATAATATCTTTTTCGTTAGGCAGCCAGACATCCTCCGCAGCAGCGAAAGGAAAAACGGAATCCGGAGCAGCTACTCTTCCCACCGGTGCGTCAAGGTGAAGCAATGCCCGATCATTTATTTCCGCAATCACTTGAGCCCCAATACCCGCCTGTTTTTGGGCTTCTTGTACAACAACTGCTCGATTTGTCTTTTTAATTGAATTCGTTATTGTCTCCGTATCCAGCGGACTGATTGTCCGAAGATCAATTAGTTCGCATTCAATGCCTTCTTTGCTTAGTTGCTCAGCCGCCTTGAATGCGGTACGCACCATTGCTCCGTAGGTAATAATTGAGATATCTTTTCCTTCTCGGACAATTTTGGCTTTGCCGATTTCAATTGTATATGCATCTTCAGGTACTTCTTCCCTGAACGAACGATAAAGCTTCATATGTTCCAAAAAAATAACAGGGTCGTTGTCGCGAATTGCAGAAATCAGCAAACCTTTAGCATCATAAGGATTTGATGGAATAACAACCTTTAGACCGGGACATTGCGCGAAAAGTCCTTCGAGGTTATCCGCATGCAGTTCCGGGGTTTTCACTCCTCCTCCAAATGGCGAACGAACCGTAACCGGCGCGTGATACATACCGCCGGACCGATATCTCAAACGTGCAAGCTGCGAGGCAACACTGTCCATTGCCTCGAATACAAACCCAAAGAACTGGATCTCCATGATTGGCCTATAGTTTTGCAGCGCGAGCCCAAGTGCAAGTCCTCCAATACCAGATTCGGCTAGAGGTGTGTCAAAAACACGCTCCTCGCCGAATTCGTCATAGAGTCCTTCCGTTGCTCGAAAAACACCGCCGTTTTTCGCCACGTCTTCTCCAAATACAAGTACATTCTCATCATTGCGAAGTTCCGTTCGCATAGCGTCCGTAATCGCTTGGATCATCGTCATTTGTGTCATCGCTGATCCCCTTCCCGCGCACTATACTGCTCAATCTGTTCTTTAATAGCTTGCGTTGGCTTTTCATACATATTGCCAAGCAAATCGGTAACTTTTTGCTTTGGAACGCCGTCCGCTTGTTTCAGTGCTTTTGCCACGTCTTTTTTTGCCTGCTCTGACGTTTGTTCTTCATCTTCACGCGACCAGATCCCTTGCTGCTCAAGGTATAGGCGAAAACGAACGAGCGGATCCTGCTTCTCCCATTCATTTGTTAATTCATCTGTACGGTATCGTGTCGGGTCATCGCCGGCCATCGTATGTGGTCCATAACGATAGGTTAGTGTTTCAATCAATGTCGGTCCTTTTCCGGCAATTGCATGCTCACGTGCTTCTTTTGCCGCAGCATAGACAGCAAGCGGGTCCATTCCGTCAACTTGAATACCTCTGATTCCGGCAGCAACGGCCTTCTGTGCCAACGTCTCTGCTGCCGTCTGTTTTTCCACTGGTACAGAAATAGCAAATCGATTATTTTGACAGATAAACACAGCCGGTGCCTTATAAACGCCAGCAAAATTCATTGCTTCATAAACATCGCCTTGCGACGTCGCGCCATCGCCAAAGTAACAAAACGCAATTTGTGATTTTCCGCGTTTCTTTAAACCAAGTGCGATTCCTGCAGTCTGTGTTGCCTGGGCTCCAATAATGATTTGGGGCATAACTGCATTAAGTTCTTTCGGATATTGTCCGCCTTCAAAATGTCCTTTCGAATAAAGAAACGCTTTATAAAGCGGGAGGCCATGCCAAACAAGCTGTGGAATATCACGATAAGAAGGGAGCAGCCAATCTCCCTTGTCCATTGCAAATTGACTGGCAACCATTGACGCTTCTTGACCGGCCACAGGTGCATAAAATCCTAGCCTTCCTTGTCTATTCAATGAAAGCGCACGCTGATCCCAGATTCTCGTATAGACCATACGCCGCATTAGTTCCCGTAATTGGTCATTAGTCATTTCAGGCTTTCTTTGATTGTCTACGACATGCCCTTGCACGTTAAGAATACGTAACGTTGGAAAAAAGTCTTCGATCTTTCCAGAATAATTCACAGGCAAGTCCCTCACCTCTTCCCATCAGTATGCGTGTTTTCTTGCGATCTTAAAAAGAGACATATATCACTTAAGCGCTTACAGCGATAAAGATTTCTCAACATAACTATTTCATCATTCACGCCTTCAATTCATCTTCAATCAAAAGTGGATAAATAACTCCGTAGATATGTGATCAATCCATCATTCTTTTCTAATTTTAGTTTATAATATGTCATTCAATGAAGTCAAACGTAACGGTTTAACGGTTATTTCATACCTTCTTAGAAATAAAAGCACAAATCAAAACAGGAGAGTAAACATTAGGAATTATTAATGATACACTAGTAACAGATTAGAAATAAAGTGAACAGACATTTTCGACGCTTTATTGAATTGGTTGAAGGAGTGACTTAATTCATGATTACAATGAACGACATAATTAGGGAAGGAAATCCCATTCTGAGACAAGTTGCGAAAGAAGTTCCCCTCCCGGCAACGGATGAAGAAAAAAACACAGTGAGACAGATGCTGGAATTTCTGAAAAACAGTCAGGATGAAAAAGTTGCTAAAAAATATGGACTGCGCGCGGGGATCGGGTTAGCTGCCCCTCAAATTGCACTCAGCAAACGGATAATTGCACTGTACTTGGATGATGAAAACGGCAAGCATTATGAATACATGCTCTTTAATCCGAAAGTCATCAGCCATTCAATTGAAAACACTTATTTGGAGGGCGGTGAAGGCTGCCTATCTGTTGATCGTGAAGTGCCGGGCTTTGTACCGCGTCATGCTCGAGTCAAAGTTAAGGCATTCGATATTGATGGTAAGCCTGTTACGCTTCGTCTTAAAGGTTATCCTGCAATTGCAATCCAGCATGAAATTGACCATTTGGACGGTATTCTCTTCTATGATCGGATTAATAAAGAAGATCCGTTTAAAATTCCGGATCACGTCATGGAAAAAGATATTTATTAAATGTTTGACAAACAAAGAGGATCGCGTTTTGCGATCCTCTTTGTTTACTAATAAAATTACAACAGGCCAATCTGCTTTAATCCATTATAAATTCCGTTCTGGTGAACCGGAGTGGTCACAAGATCCGCAGATTTTTTAGCTTTTTCAACTGCGTTCCCCATTGCAATACCGGTACCCACATAAGAAAGCATCTCAACATCATTATTACCGTCGCCAAAAGCACAAGCTTCATCAGGTGTAAGATTCAGCTTGTTTAACAGCTGCTTGATCCCCTCAGCTTTTGATCCCAATTTTGGAATAACATCCACCCCGTATTGATGCCAGCGTACATAACGAAACTGATTAAACGGTGCGTTTTGAAGAAAGCGCGCATCATCATTCTCTGAGTAAAAAAGCAAACCTTGATATATTTCGTGGTGTTCAAAAAAATGGGGATCACTTTCAGGAAAGGAAATCGGGAGCTTTAAGCTTTCAATGCTTATCCGTGCCTTGCTATCAGCTTCGCCATCCATTTTCAACAATTCTTCAGTTACAAATGCCAGCGACCAGCCAATTTCTCTAGTCTGTGACACGAGTGCATCCAATACATCAGAAGCTAATGGATTCGTGTACACCGGCACGTCATTGTGAACGACATAGGAGCCGTTAATACTGACAAAAGAGTGAATATCTAATTGCTCACGCAATGCTCGGAACATGAACGGGGAACGACCGGTTGCAATCGCAGTAATTATTCCTTGCTCTTGTAAATTATTAATCGCTTCCGCTGTGGAATCCGGAACCGATTTATTCTGATCGTACAAAGTATCATCAATATCAAAAAAAACAATTTTAGGCTTCGTCAAACGTATAATCCTCCTTCTGTTGAATAAGACGATTAGGCCAATCCAACACGCATAACAGCATTTAGAATCTTTTTCCCAATTCATTATATCAGTTCCGAGGACTATTTTCGTAAATCGGGTATGATTTTTTATTGCTTGTTAAAGCTAAATTCAAACTGGCAAAAATGACAATCAAATCTTTTGAATTCACGCAGAAACAGAGCTAGACAGTGAAAAAGATCAGCATTTCATATATAATGATTTGTAGAACATTTTTCTGGAAGGAGTATGAACCATGATTTATAAAGTATTGTATCAAGAATCAAGAGACGAGGTCCCGGTACGCGAGCAAACAGAGACACTCTATCTTGAAGCAAGCGACGTTCGCGACGTTCGCAAAAAAATGGCAGACAAACCATATAACGTAGAATTTATTCAACCACTTACAGGTAAATTTCTCGAATATGAAAAAAAGTCTGCTGAATTCAAATTGGAGAAGCTGTAACCCTATGAAATTTGTTAAAAACCATCAAACTGCCGTATTCTCTCTTGGCGGACTGGGAGAAATCGGCAAGAACACCTATGCTGTTCAATTTCAGGATGAAATCATTGTTATTGATGCCGGCATCAAGTTTCCCGAGGATGAACTGCTTGGTATTGATTATGTGATTCCTGACTACAGCTACTTGGTGAAGAACGCCGATAAAATTAAGGGACTATTCATCACGCATGGTCATGAAGACCATATTGGCGGTGTTCCTTATTTGTTGCGTGCGGTTAATGTACCAATCTATGCCGGAAAACTTGCGGCAGGATTAATTCGAAATAAACTGGATGAACATAATCTTCTACGTCAAACCGTGATCCACGAAATCACGGAAGACGATGTCATCAAGTTTCAAAAAACATCGGTCAGTTTCTTTCGAACGACTCACAGTATTCCCGATTCCTATGGGGTTGTTGTGAAGACACCTCAGGGTAATATTGTTGAAACCGGTGATTTTAAATTTGATTTCACTCCCGTCGGCGGACAAATTGCCAACTTGACGAAAATGGCTGAGATCGGCAAAGAAGGCGTCCTCTGCCTCATGTCCGACAGCACAAACGCTGAAGTGCCCGGATTCACGATGACTGAACGGGAAGTCGGCGAGAATATTAAAGATATTTTTCGCAAAGTGGACGGACGAATTATATTCGCTACCTTTGCGTCCAATATCCATCGGCTTCAACAAGTTGTCGATGCCGCGGTTGCTACGGGGCGTAAAATCGCTGTGTTCGGGCGCAGCATGGAAGCTGCAATAACAATCGGCGAAGAGCTCGGCTATGTTCAAGCTCCAAAGGATACGTTTATTGAACACCAGCAAATCAATCATTTACCTGATCAGGAGGTCACTATTTTGTGTACTGGGAGTCAAGGCGAGCCCATGGCTGCTTTGTCTCGAATCGCGAACGGTACACATCGCCAGATCCAAGTCCAGCCGGGCGATACAGTGATTTTCTCCTCTTCTCCGATTCCGGGGAACAAGGTCAGCATCAATCGTACAATTAACCAGCTTTACAGAGCAGGTGCTGACGTCATTCATGGTAAATTAAGCAACATTCATACCTCAGGGCATGGCGGTCAAGAAGAAGAAAAACTCATGCTTCGTTTGCTGAAGCCAAAGTTCTTCATGCCGATTCACGGCGAATATCGAATGCTGAAAAAGCATGTTGAGACAGCTCATGCTTGCGGTATTCCGTATGATCACTCGTTTATTATGAATATTGGTGATGTGCTCGCCCTTGACCAAAATTCAGCAAGAGTCACTGGAAAAATAACATCAGGTTCCGTTTATATCGACGGCAGTGGAATTGGAGACATCGGCAACATCGTCTTGCGTGATCGTAAAATTCTCTCGGAAGAAGGACTGGTCATTGTTGTTGTCAGTGCTGATATTGAGGCACACAAGATACTGGCTGGGCCTGACATTATTTCTCGAGGCTTCGTTTATATGCGCGAATCCGGCGATCTGATCAATGAAGCGCAAAGCTTGCTTGCCTCTCGTTTGCAAGAAGTTATTCAAAGAAAGTCTTTGCAGTGGTCGGAAATTAAAGGAGAAATTACAGATAGTTTAGCTCCGTTTCTTTATGAACGAACACGTCGCAGACCAATGATTCTTCCGATTATTATGGAAGTCGATGAAAAGGTAAATAAGCAAGTCGAAAACAGTAAATAAATTCAGAAGAACAAAAAAGCACAGCAGCCTGATAAAGGGTCGCTGTGCTTTTGTATTATTTATATTTTGGGATGGCAAGCTCGCGCAATACCCGCTTCTCTCTCAAAACGATCATTCCTATGAGTGCTGCAATCGCAATGATCAACGCGATGAAGAAAAACCAAGGTGATTGTGCCCATGCAGACAGCTGATGATCCATCACAATATCCGGATAGATTAAATAAGGAAAGTGAGAAACCGTATATCCGAACAACGCAAAAAAATACTGAAGCATGACAAGTGTAAAAATCCACTGATACTTCTTCAGGAATACAAGTGTCACAGCACTAAGCAGACTGATAAGCGAAAACATGAACATCCATGAATAGTCTAACGTACGCAAGAAATGTTCAGGGTTTTGCATTTCAAGTCCAAGAAAAACTAATCCGCTAGCAAAAACCATAGGCATACTCAGAAAAAGTACCTTATTTCTAAAATGCACGGTTAATTCATGATCTCCAATCTTCGAAGCAAAGAGAACCAAGTGCATGGCACTTATGTAAAAGATACTGATGATCGCAACAATCATGACCGACCAAAAATAGAAATTAGAAAGAAGGCGTATGATAAATGGAAGCAGCCCTCTTGCACCAACATCGGAAAAACCGCCTTCACTAATCACCAATGCGATACTCAGAACCGCAGGAATTAAGATACCGGTTATACCATTTCCAGCTAAAAAAACGCTTCGCATCCTATTCTCTTTTGGCAACAGTTCAGTCAAAGCAAAGAATGTTCCCTTGAGTACTGTTAAAAAGATAGCCAGTACTCCGCAGAATACGAGCGGTGTTTGGAAATTGAGAATCATCTCTGGAGACAAACCAATAATTGCCGTGAAAATCAAAACGAATCCTATATTCATTAACTCCGATACTGGTGACAGCCATTTTTGAAGCGGTGCATAGAGATAGTCCAAATGCTTAATACTCTGACCGTAAAATAAATAGAATCCTGTGCCAAAATCAATGGATGCCGTAATCATATACCCATAAACGACTACCCACAGCACAACCAGGATCAATTGTTGCATCATGATCCTTCCACTCCAGTCCGCAGGTCAAAAGATCCTTCGACACCTGCCTTCCCATTATACCAAAGAATTGATAATCTTCATCCAGTAGTGAATTGTTCTTGTCAAGTACGGTTTTATTTCACCGTCTTAAAAACAACGAGAAATAAATCGTTCCCGGCTTGATCCATCCGTAAGTAGAAAAAACAACCAATGGCCATCGCTGCGTGCTCTTAGTTTACTTGAAATTAAGAGACCCCATCAAGAGCATTATACTGACTGAGTACCAAATCAAAATACCTGCCTCGAAGGTCCATAAGTTCTTGATGGTTGCCTTTTTCAACAATTTCACCTTCATTAAGCACAACAATTTGATCAGAGTCGCGAATTGTGGACAATCGGTGGGCAATGATAATGGATGTTCTTCCCTTAAGCAGTTGCTTTAGAGCCGTTTGAATGACCATTTCTGTTTCCGTATCAATACTTGCTGTTGCCTCATCGAGAATGAGAATTTTCGGGTCTGAGAGCAGCGCACGTGCGAATGAAAGCAGCTGACGCTCTCCGACCGAAAGAATATTCCCACGTTCCTCAACCTCAGTCTGATATCCCTCAGGCAATCCTTGAATAAAAGTATCCGCACCAATTGCTTTTGCCGCTTGCATTACCTCTTCGTCAGATGCATCAGGCTTGCCAAAACGAATATTTTCCATGATTGTACCGGAAAATACATAGGTTTCCTGAATCACCGTTCCGACACTTGCACGCAGTTCACGCAAATCAAGGTCACGGACATCCACACCATCAAAACGCACTTGACCGGCCGTCACATCATAGAAGCGACTAATCAAGTTCGCAATTGTTGTTTTCCCCGAACCGGTATGCCCAACCAATGCCCAAGTCGCTCCCGCCGGAATATGGAACGTAATTCCCTTGAGTGCTTTTCTTGACCCATCGTACCTGAATTCTACCTGATCAAAATCAATTGTTCCATAGATGTTCTTCATGCTTATTCCATTTTTTTTATTAGGCACACTTGGCTTTTCATCAAGAAATTCAAAAATCCGCTCTGAGGAAGCCATCGCAACAAGCAGTTGATTATACACCTGACCAAGTCGGGAAATCGGTCCCCAGAACATACCGAGATAAAATGCGAACGAAACGAATGTGCCTATTTCTATTGAGTTCCTGTGAATGAGAAATACACCAAACCAGATGAGAATAGCCGATCCTACTGCATTGGACAAATCAACAAAAGGACGAAACATTGCATTTTTCTTAGATGCTTCCTGCCATGCCAAAAAGTTCTCCGTATTCACACCGTTGAAATATGCTCGATTCTCTCTTTCCTGTGTAAATGACTGCGTCACACGTATACCCTGAATACTCTCATTCAAATGAGAGTTCAGCTTCGACATTTTCATACGTACCTTTTGCCATGAACGTCGAATACTGCGTCGCAGCTTCGTTGAAATGAAGAACATCAGCGGAATAACAAGTAATACCGCAACTGCCAATGGTGGGCTGAGTACAAAGAGGATCACAAAGATACCAATCAAAGTAACAACATCCATCAATGTATTAATGACACCGTTCGTAAATAAATCCTGCATTGAATTCACGTCATTTATGACTCGGACGAGAATTGAACCGGCAGACCTTGAATCAAAAAAGCGATGTGAAAGATATTGAATATGATTAAATAAACGTTCACGCAAATCATGAATCACATACTGACCAAGTTGATTTGTTGTACGAATCCGGTACCAATTGCTCACAAATGATATTCCATAGAGTAGTGCGGTAATCGCAACCAGCCAATAAAGTAAGGTGTAGTTCTTCGCGTTAATCGCTCGGTCAAACGCATAAACACCAATGATAATCGGAATAATCAGCCGAACAGCCGTCGAGACAATCATTGCTGCAATTGCTTTAGGAATCAGCGTTTTCAAATAAGGTTTCAAGTAATTTAAAAGACGAAGCAGTTGTTTCCAGTTAAATGGCTTTTCAATGACCCGATCTTCCGGATAAAAGAATCGTTCTTTCTGTGTTCCGCTCTTCATCATCGACTTCTCCCTTCTCGGACGACTTGTTGTTTCACAAGATCGCGATCTTTGTACTGAATATTATAAATTCGCCGATAGATTCCTTCTTGCTGTACCAATTCTTTATGCGTACCGCGCTCTTTAATTCGTCCATGCTCAAGTACGAGAATTTGATCTGCCATCTGAAGCGAGGAAATACGATGGGCAATAATAAACGTTGTTCTCCCTTTCATTAATTCTTTGAATGCTTTTTGAATTAATCCTTCCGTCCGCATATCGACGGCACTTGTTGCATCATCAAGAATTAAAATACTTGGATTGACAAGAAGCGCACGTGCAATAGAAATTCGCTGTTTTTGACCACCGGACAGTCCCATACCTCTTTCTCCCAGCACGGTGTCATAACCGTTTGGAAGGCTTTGTATAAATTCATCCGCCTCAGCACGCTTTGCCGCTCTGATCACTTCATCCAGTGTCGCATCAGGTTTGCCATAAGCAATATTGTCGCGAATGGTTGAAGAAAAGAGAAAGTTTTCTTGGAACACATAGCCGATATTTTTCCTAAGGCACTTTAAATCATACGATTTAACCGGGCATCCATCGACCAATACCTCGCCGCTGGTCGTATCATAAAATCTGCCGATTAATTGAGTAATGCTTGTTTTTCCAGAACCTGTTGCTCCCATCAGTCCAATAATGTTTCCTGATTTCGCTTCGAAGCTTATATGACTGAGTGCTGTCGTTTTTTCATTCGGGTAGATCAGCGACACATTACGGAATGCAACATCCCCAGCAAGATGTTCTTTTTGAAAAGGGTGATCAGGTGACGTAATATCGCTTTTTTCATCAAGAATTTGCAGCAACCGTTCTCCCGACGCTTTCGACTGAGAGAAGGTATTGATCATAAATCCGAGATTCATCAGCGGATCCATGATATACCAGACAAGACTGAAAAAGGCAACCAAGGCACCGGGAGCCAGTCTTCCGCTCATGACAAAATAACCACCAAGAGCAAGCAGCAGAACCACGCTGATATTGCCAATCAGTTCCATGAGTGGAAAGTATTTTGCCCAAATATCTGCTGTTATTAGGTTTCTCGTTCTGTATGTTTGATTGTTTTTAGCGAAACGATCAATTTCAAAGTTTTCTCGTCCGAGTGATTTAATTGTATTCATGCCGCTAATATTTTCTTGAACGCGTGTATTCATGCTTGCAAGTGAACGCCTAATTTTTCGAAATGCCGGATGTACACGTTTATCAAAACGAAATACACTGACACAGAGAAAAGGCGTCATTGCTAAAGTAACAAGCGCCAATTCCCAAGAATAATAAAACATCAGAGCAAGGCTGAATCCTACAAGAACAACAAAATTAACCAGCTGAGTAAATCCTGCCGAAAGAAAAAAACGGAAGCCCTCGACATCAGCTGTCAGACGTGACATCAAATCTCCGGTTTTCGCATTGTCATAGTAGTGATACGGCAGATACTGCAGTTTCTTGTAAAGTGCTTCTCTCAAGCGAAAAACCGAACTCACTCCGAACATATCGCCCCAATACTGGCTGAAATAGCTTGATAATCCCTTAACAGCCATGATAATTACAAATCCTAAAGATAACATTGGAACAAGTGAAAATCTCTGACGAATCACCGCTTGATCAATTGTAAGCTGCAAGACAATCGGATAAACAATTGTAATCGCACTGCTCAGTATCAGAAATAAAAGTGAGCCGAACAAATAATGACGATCCGGCCAATAAAATTGCTTAAGCTTTTTAAATATCTCCAATGTACGCCTTCCTCTCCCTACCCTGCCCATGCATAAAACGCAGGTTAAAAAATATAAATATCTTTTACAATAACGACAATTTTATCAGAACGAGAGCAAACAACAAGTCATTCGCTCTTATTTGTAATCTTTGGAACTACTGATTATGAATTTTATAGGCTCATTAATGACCTGCCTTCCAAGCCTTTCATTCAGACTAATAAAAATTTAATTGCTTGGCTGGTTAAACATCTGACCCGTCAGCGAACTCGATCCCTGGAGAAATCTAGTGCAGTAACTCTTATACGCAAAGAAACAGGGCAATCTTAAGCCGATTACCCTGTTTTTTATGAGCAGCAATGAGCTGCCAGTTTATATCATTGATTTTAATATCTGAAATCACACATGCAGCGTTTCGTCACCGGGATGCCAATTTGCCGGGCACAGTCCGCCTGATTGAAGCGCTTGAAGTACACGAAGTGTTTCATCAACGTCGCGGCCGATGTTATTGTCATTAACAACTGAGTAGCGAAGATCGCCTTCAGGACTGATAATAAACAATCCACGAAGTGCAACGCCTTCTTCAGGAATGAGTACGCCATATTTTTCAGCAACTTCATGTGTGTGGTCTGCAGCTAAACTGAAGTTGATTTTACCAATGCCGCCTTCTCTTCTTGAAGTCTTCATCCATGCTTGGTGTGTATAGATTGTATCACAGGAACATCCAATTATATCTGCTCCCAGTGCTTTGAATTCATCGTAACGATCACTGAAGGCAGTAATTTCAGTCGGACATACAAATGTGAAATCCATTGGGTAAAAGAAGAAGATCGTCCATTTGCCGGCTTTGATGTTCTCTTCCAAATTTGCTTTGCCGAAAGAGCCATCCGCATTCACACTATCAAGATTAAACAAAGGGGCCTTTGCACTTACAAGACGTTCTACCATATTTTAATCATTCCTCCTGAAAATTATCTTCTTTCCTCACTCAAAATGAGGCTATGACATTATTATAGTATGGACTTTATTTTAAGTCAATGTTAATTAATAATTAATTTAAATTAGCATAAAATACTTATGTATCAATAATTAATAAATGTAATCAGTAAAATATATTATCATTTAAAATAAATATTATCAAATAATATGATTCCCCATTTTCTTTGATTCATTCAAGATAAATGATAACACGTTACACGTTGTTCTCCCATTAATACGCTTAAAGGTGAAATAAAAAAAGAGCGAAAAATAAATTCGCTCTGGAAATGTACTGATTTAATTAAACGCCATCTCTTATATAGGTGCTGACTACCTTCACTCCTTGGGCAAGTGCTACCTCATCAGGCTTGAAATCAGCAGAATGCAGACTTGACGTTTGCCCAACACCAAGCCAAAACATGAATCCCGGCAATTCTTTTAAGAAATAGCCAAAATCCTCTCCAGTCATTGCGTCATCGCAAATCACATATGGAAATTTGTTCTTTTCGCAAAAGCTGATGAATGGATCCACATATGTTTTGCGGTTGAATACTTGGTAATAATTTGCTCCGTAATCAATGACGCCCTTACATTGGTAAGCAATCTCAGTTGCCTTTACATGGCGCTCAATGTCCTCTTTAATCAATGTCATGGTGTCTTGGCTTAATGTTCGAATCGTACCTTCAACGCGGGCATATTCTGCAATAATATTCTGTTTAAAGCCGCCTGTTATTTTCCCGATTGTGAGCACCGCTGAATGAAGCGGATTAACTCGTCGGGCAACAATTGTTTGAAGTCCGACGATAAATTGGCTCGCCGCAACAATTGTATCGTGAGTCAGATGCGGATTAGCTGCATGTCCGCCTTTTCCACGGAAGTCGATAAACAATTCGGATGTATTAGCAAATAGAATACCTTCCTTTGTGGCAACTGTACCAGCCGGAAAATCCGGTGACACATGTAAAGCGAAAATCAAGTCCGGTTTCCACGCCTTAAATTCCTCACTGGCCATCATCGGAAGTGCTCCACCTGGGCCTTCTTCAGCGGGCTGGAAAATAAATAAGACATTCTCTTTAACCGGATGAAGTACAATATTTTCCAGAGCGCCAAGTGCAATGGTCATATGGAAATCATGCCCACACGCATGCATGTTTCCTTCATGCTTTGACTGAAACGAGTACCCAGTATTTTCTTTGACCGGGAGCGCGTCAATGTCAGTACGAAATCCGATGAGTCTTGAAGGATCAGTACCGGAAATGTGGACAAACAATCCGGTTTTCCACTTTTTTATTTGTATTCGATCTTGCGGAAGTTTCTTAATTTGATCCAGCAGGAATGCCTGCGTTTCCACTTCTTCAAATCCAAGTTCCGGTATCTGGTGCAACGCGCGCCTGATCGCAATATAATCCATTGTTGATCCCTTCCCATTATGCGAGCAATCACCCGTATTTATTATAATTGACGCAAGTCCTGCATAATTTCTGTTTTGGAACGTGTCTTCTCATCAATTGTTTTCAGCACACGTGCTGGCGCACCGACGACTACGGTATTTGCAGGAACATCTTTTGTTACGATTGCTCCTGCAGCAACAACCGCTCCTTTGCCGATATGCACACCTTCAAGAACAACCGCATTCGCACCGACAAGAACATCATCCTCGATGACAACAGGTTGTGCGGAAGGCGGTTCAACAACACCGGCGAGAACTGCTCCTGCACCAATATGACAATTTTTTCCTACCGTTGCTCGTCCGCCAAGAACTGCGTTCATATCAATCATCGTGCCATCCCCGACTACTGCGCCAATATTTATGACGGCTCCCATCATAATAACTGCTTGTTTGCCTATTTCAACTTTTTCACGAATTAACGCTCCAGGTTCAATACGTGCTTCAATTCCCTTAAGATCAAGTAACGGGACCGCTGAGTTACGCGCATTATTTTCTACAATATAATCTTCGATCTTGTCCTTATTCGCTGTGAGTACAGGCTCAATTTCCTGCCAGTCGCCTATTATTGTACCTGCATGTCCGCTAATAAACGCATGAACCTGTTCACCGAAGGATAAAGACGCTAAATCGCCTTTTATGTAAACTTTTACCGGTGTTTTCTTAACACTGTTTTTCAAAAATGAAATAATTTCATAAGCATCCATCTGCTCCATTTTTGTTCCTCCTAATTAGTCGTTTCACTTGCTATATTATCGAATTTTATGTGAAAAGTCTATGTTTTACCAGGCTCACAAAGGCATGCACCTGTTTAAGGCTAAGCGTTTCTTGATCGTACAGCAGCCAATTCTCTCTATAAATAGGATTGCTATGGGCGTCTAACAACGGTATGCGATTAATGATGTCCTGTTCCGTGAGACTGAGTGACGGCAGAACTGAATAACCAATGCCGTGTGTGACCATGAGTTTACACGTCTCAATCTGATCAACCATTATTGTGCGTACCGGAACCCTGAGGTTTTGTGAATGCCACCAATTCTGGATCACTTGATCATAGGATGAGTCGCTGCGGAATTGAATATAGGGTCTTTCTTCATAATTCAATTCACCCAACGTTGAAATCTTCGAATCCACAAAATTAAGCGGATCGGAAAACAGGTGCAGCTTTCCTCCACCCCATTTCGGCATTCCGCGAACAATTGCTACATGGCAAGCCGCACGGTACATATGCTCCAATATTTCGCTTGACCAGCCTGTCGTCAAGGAGATTTTCACAAGCGGATGCTGTTCAACAAAAGCCTTAAGCACATCAGGAAGCCAATACTGCCCATTGACCGATGATACAGCCAGTTTTAACGTACCATGAATCTCAGATTTATGAGTTTGAATCTCGGCACGTGTCTCTGCAGCACGTTCAAGCATTTCCCGTGCAAATTGTTCGACAATCTCACCTTCTGATGTTAGTACAACTCCTCGTTTTGATCGAATGAATAATTGAGCATTCCATTGGCGCTCAATAGACTGCAGTCTCTGACTCAATGCAGGTTGTGAAACAAAAAGTCGTTCAGAGGCTTTTCTCATACTTCCTTCGTCCGATAATACAGTAATTAATTCAAGATCAGATAATTTCAAAGTCTTTCCCTCCAACGATACGTGATCAATCTCTTAGCTGAACCTCCCCATTCTCATTATGCCTGCTACATTTGGTAGACAAACAAAAGAGACATGCTATAATATATTTAATATTGCTAGATGTTGATGCTCAAGGAGGGCTTTTTGTTCATGTCTGAGTTATCAGAGGTACTTATTTACCAGGAAAATAGTAGCGTTTACTCTGAAGCTATTGAGAATAAGCGGAAAAATTTATTGGATACCGCTAAAAAGTATGGCCTGTATGCCGAACAAACGTTACTTTGCAGTCAAGAACTTGATTTAATGATTGTTGAAGTTCAAGAAAAATGTTCAGCGATTTCTCAAAGCGCACAGGTCTGAGATAGAGTCACCGTACTTCCTTTCGCCCCTAGCTCTTCCCGGCTTCTGGCCGGCATTCATTTTTTATTTGCCTCTTTTTGTAACCGCTATCACGAAATATTAACCCACTATGAGAAGAATTTTATTATTTGTGATTACTCGCTCGGCATGTTTTCAGCAGAGCTCATTCTAAAAACTATCCATTTATTTATATACTCTTTTATCTTATAAAAAAAGAAGCTCGTATCAACGAGCCGATTTAACATACTTAATTAAAGAATCCAATTCAATAGCCGATAAATCACAGCAGCAACAATCGCTGTAAAAGGCAGCGTAATGACCCATGTGATGACAATGTTCAATGCCATTCCCCAGTTTACGCCTCTAACACGTTCCGCTGAACCAACGCCTAATATAGAAGAAGTAATAACATGCGTTGTACTGACCGGAAAATGGATAAATGTAAATCCAAAAATAATTGTAGCAGAAGATAGATCGGCAGCTGCTCCATTAATCGGTTGAATTTTCATGATTTTACTTCCTACCGTGTGAATAATACGCCAGCCGCCTACCGATGTTCCCATCGCCATAGCAAGTCCGGCAGCAACACGTACCCACATAGGTATTTCAACTTTTGTCAAATAATTTGATGCCACCAGAGCCATCGTAATAATCCCCATTGTTTTCTGAGCATCATTTGTTCCATGAGCAAAAGATTGCAATGCCGCTGTGAATATTTGAAAAATCCTAAAGTGACGATTTGTCTTCACTAACGAAAAGTTATGGAAGATGAGCGTGAAAAGTTTCATGACAATAAAGCCAATTGTAAACGCCGCAATCGGTGAGAAAATCAGCGCTTCGAAAATCTCAATAAATCCTTGATAGTTTAAAGAGCCAAAGCCAAGCGCAGATATCCCCGCACCCGCCAGGGAACCGATAATTGCATGAGACGAACTGCTGGGCACACCTAAATACCATGTTGCAAGATTCCATAAAATTGAGCTGATCAGCGCCGCCATTACAATGATTAAACCAGTCGTTTCATCTTTAATGGTAAATGGGTCAATAACCCCCTTGCTGATTGTTTGGGCTACACCCGTAAATGTAATGGCCCCAAGGAAATTCATGGTACCTGCCAAAATAATTGCAACCCTTGGGCGCAAAGCACGTGTAGAAACAGAGGTGGCTATCGTATTTGCAGTATCGTGAAAGCCATTAATAAAATCAAACATAAACGCCAAAAACACAATCATCAGCGTCAACGCAAACAAACTTTCCATGATCATAAAACCCTTTCCTCGTAAAAAATGAATGCGTGGTTTTCAGGAATTGCTCAGTCATTCATTGATTTTCAATCGTAATCATTGCGGAAAGATTTCCCCACAAAGAAACGGGCACAAAGACGGAATCATGCGTTTCGCATCATGATTGTTTCCAATGTGTCGGCAACATCTTCACAGCTATCGGCAACGCTTTCCAACATTTCGTATAATTCTTTATACTGAATGATCTTAATTGCATCTTTTTCATTCTTAAATAAATTTGTAATGCATTTAACAAGCAGATCGTCGCACTGAGTTTCATAATCATTGATTTTGATGACGCTGTTTCGAATACCTGACAAGTTCTTTTTACTCATCAATGTGATGGCCTGATTAATTTCCTTACAGGATTCATATAAAATGCCGACAAACTCAACCATATATTCATCAGCATGAGAAATCCCATATATTTCAAGTCGCATTGACCATTCTTCAAATCCATCCAGGACACTGTCCATTTTCATTGCTAATTCCAAAATATCTTCACGTTGCAAAGGAGTGACAAAGGTCTTATTTAGAGCAATGATAAGTTCATGAACGTAAGAATCTCCTTTACGTTCAAAGTTTTTCATTTTCTGAGAAAACTCGTGTAAGTCAGCTTCATTTTTAATTTTACTTTCATCAAAAAATTTAGCTGCATCCTCTAGATTAAGTGAGATGATTGAAAGCATATTCAAAAACTTGTCATTTTTCGACAAAAAGTGCACAAAGTCCACCTCTCCATATCATAATTAAAATTATTTTTTTAACGAGTCGCACAGAAAAAAATTTACAACATTCAATTTCAATGCCATCACGACTGAAAAAGAGCCCAATTTCCATTTTAACAGAACACAATAGATTTACAATCCGTTTTCGAATTGTTAAAAAAAGATTAACACATTTTTCGACGAAATTCACATTAACCAGCAATTATGCGGTTTCATTCTCAACGATCTTAAAACACGGAATTATTTTTTCATCTTATTTGCTGCTCATTGAAATAAAAACAACATAATACGTTTACAAAATTTATTTCTAAATACGCATTGAAAATGACACAAGTGTCGTTTATAATAGCGACATTGGTGTCATTATTATTTTTGGAGATGAATGATATGTCGATTAATTTTTGGAAACTGCTTTCAGGGCGTGCACTCAGCACAATTGGAATGAGTTTGTACAACGTTTCACTGATTTGGTACATTTACCACCTAACTCAAAACACTTTTTACACTGGCTTAGTCGGTTTTCTTGCGCTCGCTCCCATGATGTTTCAATTTCTGGTCGGACCGCTTGTTGATCGGATGAATAAAAAAAGATTGCTTTGGACGACCGAACTCGGTCAAATCATTTCGGTGGTCATCACTTACTTTATGTTTACTGTTTTTTGGCACTCTGCAGCAGCGCTCATCGTGCTCACGCCGGTCGTCGCTGTTTTAGGTATGTTCAGTAATCCTGCGGAAATGTCCTTAATTCCGGAATTTGTTCAAGAAGGACAATACTCCTCAGCAAACGCTCTGATGAACGTGAGTTATCAAGCATTCTCCATCATCTTCACTAGTCTGGCTGGCATTCTGATCGTCTTTATTTCACCCTTAACGCTCTATCTTTTGTCAATTATCTTCAATTGCTGCAGTATCGTCTGCTTTCTTCTGATTAAAAGAACAATGGAAATCCAAAAGGAAGCGGATAAATCAACAGATCTGAAGAAAAATTTATACAAGTATTGGAAAAATCTCACTTCCGGATTAAAAATGGTATGCGGCTCATTTATTATCCAATTTATACCGGCAACCGTTATTGCCAATCTGGTCTTCGGAATGCTCAACGCCACATTGCCCGCTTATGCCGCAGAACGCGGCGGCGCGCAATGGTATGGCTTTTATCAATCGGCGGAAACAATTGGCATACTCATCGGCGCGGCGACTGCGCCATTATTCAAAAAATGCTCGCTAGGAAAGCTAATTATTTTCGGTTTTTTCTTATCTGGAATCTCATGGCTGATCTCTTATTTTACACCATTGAACAGTCTGTCACTTATCTTATATGCAGCAAGTCTGATTCCAACCGGCATGACTAATATTCTTTTTGTTTCAGCGTTGCAGAAGGCTGTTCCACAAAAACACTTAGCACAAATCTATACCATAATGATCAGTGCAGGCGGATGTGCCATGCCGCTTGGATCTTTATTTGGAGGACAAATAGCACATCTATGGGGTGTTGGTCCTATTTTCATAAGTATTGGGGCAAGTCTCTTATTTGTTTCTCTCTATTGGCTCGTTCTGCCGATCTTGCGCCAGATGCCTGAACCAGATAAACTTGGCACAGGAACATATAGCCTTAATTTGAGTGAAACTCGCGCCGGTGATACACCAAGCTCATGATCGATAAAGAGTTGATTGTGATATACTGAAAAAGCAGGAGGGGTGACGATGCCAAAGGTGAGTGAAGCTCATTTTGCGCAACGAAGAAAGCAAATTCTTCAGGCCGCTCAAATTGTTTTTTCCAATAAAGGTTTTGAACCGGCCACGATGCAGGATATTGTAAATGAAACCGGGATGAGCCGCGGCGGGGTTTATCAATACTTTTCAAGCACTGAGGCCATGATGCGCGCATTATTGGAAGAAAACAACACAGATTTCGAGAAATTTATAAATTCACTTATACAGAAACACACAAAAATGTGGGATGCAGTTCAAGATTATTTAGAAGCACTATCACATGAGGCAGGCACTCCTTTTTCTATAGCGGTCTATGAATACTTCGTCACCGGATGGCGCAATGAAGAACGAAAAACGTATTTAAGAAATCGTTACCTGAAGGGACAAAACATTTTCTCTCGCATTTTTCAAGAAGGTGTCCGTCGTGGTGAGTTCATTCCGCAGCAGCCTATTGAAGACATTACACGCTTTTTCATTAACACAACAGATGGAATTGCTTTAGAAGCAGCTCTACTGGGGCATAAAACGGTTGGTGCCCCAACTCAGATTGATGCGCTCCGACTTTATCTCAGAGCAGTATTAGGTATTCAATAAGAAAAAAGGTCCTCTGCAATCAAATCATGCAGAGGACCTTTTTATATATGCGGAAATCACCGCGAAATAAGTGCTTTCCGTTTCATAAAATCAACATCTTTATAATAAGTATTTTTGACAAGCACATTGGGACCAAGACATTTTACTGCTGGACAGTGACAATTCAACGATTTTGCAAGTGGAGTCGTCAACCAGTGTTGATAGGCATTTTCCAGTGTTGTTGTTTTAATGTTGCCCAGTGCCGGTGCATCGGCAAAGTCAGTGACAATAATATTTCCATCAAAAATGTTGACGTTAAGTCTTGACCTGCCGTCAGGGTCATTACGAACAGTCACATTTTTCTCGTGATACAGACGTTCAAGTAACGCCAGATCTTTCTCATTTTTGTTGCATGGGTAAAAAGGCAAGGTCCCAAACAGCATCCATACGTTCTGATCACGACAATCAAGCAAACGATGAATACCTGATCGAATTTCATCAAGCGAAGCAACTTGTAATACGCTGGCAAAATCGCTAGGATACATCGGATGTACTTCGTGACGTTGACACCCCATCGCCACCACTTGTTCATGAATCCGTTCAAGATGCGGCAGAGTTCGTTTATTAATCATCGTTTCCGCTGAAACAATCACTCCGCGAGCAGTCAATTCTCGTGCATTTTCAATCATACGATTAAAAAACAATTGTTGTGCTTCAATTTTCGGCTTCTTCTCCATTACTGCGAAACCTATATTGGAATAATCTTCGAAACTTCCATAGTTAAAGGAAATATGAAGCACGTCAAGATATGGGATAATCAGTTCATACCGCGCAAGGTCAAGCGTCAGGTTCGAATTGATCTGAGTTCTCAAGCCGCGTTCGTGCGCATACTTTAAGATGGGCACCACATATTCTTTTACTGACTTGAGTGACAGCATCGGTTCGCCACCTGTAATACTTAAAGCGTGCAGATTCTTTGCTTCATCAAGTCGTTTGAAAATCAAGTCTAACGGAAGAGCATTTGGATCACGTTTCTGCAATGTGTATCCTACCGCACAATGCTCACATCGCATGTTGCAGAGCGTCGTCGTGGTAAACTCCACATTCGTCAGTTCTAAGTGTCCGTAATGCTCCATATCAAAGTAAGCTTCCCACGGATCATTTTCAGGACTGATCGGTGCTGTTCTTATCTGTTCAATTGTTGTCATGCAACTCCTAGCCTTTCAATATGAATTTACACTACTCATACTATACCATATTGAAAAGATAATTCACGAGTTTGTCACATTTTCAAATGCATCCGTCTTGGTCAGGAAATCTTTGCTCAGGCAGTCTGAACACCTGCTAAATGTTTTGTAATATAGTCCTTTGTTTGATCAATTCCGCTTCCTTCGATAACGATCAGGCACTCCTCATCATGGGAAAACAAAATAAAGGAGAGCAGCTCTGACAGACGATGAACCTTTTGTGCTTCATTTTTCCCATAAACATAAATATTTTGATTCCATTGCGCGCAATAACCATAAAAATCAATGAATTTGTTTAGTTTCAGTTCCCTTGGGTTGAATTTGAAAGAAACGATGTTTGGCATAGCAGCTGGCACTTCCTTTCGCTTAAATAAGATACCTTTATTGTCACACATTTCACGCAAATACTGAACGGGGTTTTTTTGTCGACTAAACACTAGTTTGGAAGAAGCAGTTCATAAAAAATTTATTGATACCATGTCTTCCATACTCTCATAAAAATTTTGCATAAAAAAAGCCGGAATTTCATTTTTAAATGAACACCGGTTTATCATTAAATCTTTCCCTATTTAATAGAAAAGACCAACGATGACAAGGAGAATAAACATGACAACGATGAGAATAAACATACTGCATCCCCCTCTATTTTTCTATATCCTATTCGGTCATGTCCACTTCTGCAGCGGCCTTTGCACATTTTTCGACAAAAGCTCAGATCTGTTTTCATCATCACTGTGAAGTACCTAATGGATATATGAAATTATAAAGAACGCAGTTATCCGCTACATGTTAAGGTTCGCTAACATTTTAAAAGAGCAATATAATTAAAAAAAGAGAAAAGGTGACTATAAGTTCTACCTGTTTTGCACTGGTTTCTTTGATTTTTGCATTCAAATCCAGCCATTTTCTTTCGCTTTTTTGGCAGCCTCCTGCCTCGAATGCGCGTTAAGCTTCTGAATGGCGGTTGATAAATAGTTGCGGACGGTTCCGCCTGATAAATGAAGTATGCTTGCAATCTGCTTCGTTTCGTAACCGGAGAAGGCTTGACACAGTACCTCTTGTTCACGATTCGTTAATGGATTTGTAACGGAAAAATAAAAAGCTGTCGCCAGTTCAGGACTAATAAACCTGCCTCCATCGTTTATGAGCCTCAAATGCGCAATAAGCTCATTAATTGGTTCATCCTTTAATATGTATCCTGCTACCCCAGCTTTCATTGCGCGTTCAAGGTAACCTGGGCGTGCGAATGTCGTCACAATGACTGCTTTGCACGGCGTATCCGCATCCTTAAGTTTTTCGGCAATCTCGAGTCCAGTCATCTCCGGCATTTCGATATCTGCAATCATAAGATCCGGGCTCAACCGTCGAACGAGCTCAAATGCTTCTCTGCCATTACCTGTCTGGCCCACAACCTCAAAATCCTTTTCCATTTCGAGCAACTGAGCAAGCGCGCCACGAAGCATTCCTTGATCCTCAGCGATTAATAATTTCATTTTTCTTCAACCACCTTTTGTTCATTTAACGGCAGAGAAAAACGAAGGAGCGTTCCTTTATCTTTTGTCCGCACATCCACTGCTCCCCCAATCAAATGCATTCGTTCTTGCATTGTGTGCAAGCCGTTTCCTCTTGTATCCTTGTTTCGAATGCCGATCCCGTCATCAATAACCTCAAGAATTAATTTATGACCATCAATCGCCGCCTGAATGATGCAATGCTTGGCAGCACTGTGCCTGACGACATTAGTGATTGCTTCACGGAACGCAAGGCTCAGCATTGTCTCATCGGCTGCCTGAAGCCGCGGCCATTTTTCCGGATTATGAATAATCACTGAAATGCCTTTTGTTTCAAGAAAATACTTCGTTTCATTTAGTTCCTCTGCTAGCGAATGATGACGAATGGACGCAACAATCTCCCGCGTTTGTCCCAAAGCCGATCGAGTAATTCGTTCTATTTCTCCGATCTCTGATTTGGCACGACCCGCATCCTTATCAATCAATCGAAAGGCAAGCTCGCTTTTAAGAATAATCATCGTCAACGTGTGCCCCAGTGTATCATGAAGATCACGTGCAAGACGTCCACGCTCTTGTTCCTTAACCAAGGCAACAATCTGTTCATTCGCCTGGGCAAGCTGATGATGCAAATTTTTTGTTCGCTCGTGAAGAAAAATTGCGATCGGAATGGCAGCTTCTAATAGGAAAAAAAAGACCTGATCATGATAAATAAAAGCTAACGGCCAACCATCAATGATTTGCGACACCGACAGGTAAGCCGCGGCTAGTCCCGCAATTCCAATCGCCAAGTCTCTCACACGTTCAATATAACCGAAAAGAAAAACAAAACTAATGCCGTAAAGGAGCATTATGGCAGAATCGAGAGTTACTGAGGCAACGACGAGTGCAGCGACACCTAATAAAAAATGGACAAGTAGCGTCGTGTACTCAAGCCAGTACATCTGCCGAAAGACATAAAGCAGTACAAGTCCTGCAATCAACCCAATCACTTTTTCCGATAAATGATCGGCCTGCCAAACATTAATAAAGAATTGAGGAAAAATAATCAGTATCCAAAGATAGGGATATGGGCCTGTCGCTTTTGGAAATATTTTCAATCTTCGCGCCCTCTCTCTAAGCGGCTTTTCTTTAGAATACATGTTAATAAAAAGTCAGTAAACAAGTTAAATAAAAATTCGATTATTTTCAAAAAAACTGAAGCTTAATCTCATGACATTTCCCATTCATCGATAATACGCACGCAAATAGGCATTTTATTTTCTCTGCACGCTTGTATCCAATGCCGTTCATTTTCGTCAATGATGATTTTTCCTTTATCTAGAACATGCACCTGGTAATCTTCAAACCATTTAAGATCTTGAAGCTGATGGGTGGCATAAACCACTGTCTTTCCTCTCCTCTCCTGCAATCGACGAATCGACTGTGCGATTTGCATTCCGGAATAGAGATCAACACCGGCGGTTGGCTCATCAAAAAGATACAAGGATTTATCAATCAGACAATACAGAACGATAGTCAGCCAGCGACGCTCTCCAGGTGACATCTTGCCATATTGCATATCCCACAAATAAGTGATTTTTCTTAATGCACTCGGATCATCAAAAAGTTCGCTACACATCTCGGGTGATAAATCCCCACTCCTGTATTGACCGCTCCCGCATAAAATCAATTCAGCAAGATCTTTACCTTTTATCGTGCTTAGAATAGGAACTCCTTGGATCTGATAGAGTATTTCATTTCTTTGGATTGGATTCAGAATAGCCGCATCAACATTGAGCAAACCTGCGAAGGCATCAAGAAGAGTCGATTTTCCTTCTCCATTCATTCCAAGTAAAAAATGCGTCTTCCCTTGCACGAGATTAAATGATAGATCGTCAAAAATTAAGCGATCATTTTGCCGATACCTAAAATTCAAATGTTCTATTTTCATGCGTTTCACCTCAATTTCTAAAAATCGGTAAGAACTGTATTTTTTTTAAAGAAAATAAACCAATAAACAAATAGAAACAAGTTATTGTGATCGAAAACCAAATCTGAAACCCATGGATAGATGTTCCATCAAACAAAAGTCTTGCGATCTGAAAGGCATAATCAATGGGGTTGATGAATGATAAAACACGATTTATTTGATTGACCGACATGAAAATAAAGCAGAAAATCAGTATATTAGTTAACGGGATCATTGTTTCCTGTCGCAAGCGTAGAGCTGCAAAGAAAAGAAAGAGAAAAAATATTGGCGGACTGCTTAGAATAATCAGCAGAAAGGATTGAATCAACAGTTTTATTATTGGCAGATCGAATAAAAAACAGCTAAGAATATCCAAGATTAGAACGGATAGAGTGAGTAAAATAAATTGTGATATGTATTTGGCATAAATGATCGAGCAGACATTCCCTGAAATGAATAGAAACATTTTTAGAAATTGATCTTCTCTTAGAACAACTAATGAAGGGCCGCTGTTAATTATGGCATAAAGAACAACCATGTAGCTAATCCAGTAAAACACATGATTCTGGACAATCTGCTGATCCGACGTATGGAAGATAAAGGGACGCATCGTATAAATGATTGATCCAATTGGCACTCCGAGGGTAAAGATCAAATTAATTTTGTAATACATCATGACACGCAAAAAATGTTTAACCAGCGGAAAAGTGTTCATCATTCAGCCTTCTTTATTATTGAAATAATACCACTACAAAAAGAATAGCCAATGATTTGCAGCACGCATAGTCTCACATATCATATTTCTTTTATGACAGCTGTCATATTTGTTATATTTCGCTGATTTTATGACAAATTAAAAAACACAAGCAACTAAGCTTGTGTTTTAAAAATTTTATATTTGGGAATGAATTAGTTAAGGATTCTACGAACTACACCGCGGAAATGTGATTTCCAGTATGAGTTGTCCATGCTTACAATGGCAACGCCGGTGCTGCTTTGGGAACCAATGAAGCGTCCGCCACCTAGATAAATACCAACATGACCATTCGTTTTATATGTATCGAAGAATACGAGATCACCAGGACGTGCAGAGGCAAAGCTTACCGCACTGCCTTGACTTACCAGTGCACCTGTTGATCGACCGACTCCAATGCCATTTGCCGCAAATGCAGCATGAACGAAGCCAGAGCAGTCAAACTGACCAGCTGCAGGATTGGAAGCACCAAATACGTAAGTCGACCTGCCAATAAATCGATTGCCATAACCAAGGATACCGGAAATGCCCCCTGTCGCAACGGATGCTGACAGACTAACAGGCTGAGACTGTGCTGAATCATTTGATGAACTGCTACTATTTGATGAAGAATCACTAGCTGTTGAACTGCTTGAGTTACTTGAGCTGCTTGAACTGTTCGAATCAGTAGATTCACTGGATGGATTATAAGAAACCGGTTTGATCGATGCACGTTTCAGGTCTTCTGCAGCACTTGCTAAAGAAGCGAGTTGAGCTGATACACTGGCTTGCTTTTGATCCAATGCCTTAGAAGCAATTTTCTTCTTTTCCTGAAGTGCAACAACTTCAGTTAACGTATTCTTCAGCTTTTCCAAACGTGCAACATTGGCTGCTTGTTTTCTCTCAACACTTGCTTTCTTTGTTTTCACAGCGACTTGATCATTCTTTTGATCAGTAATAATTTTTTGATCCTGGTTCGTAATCGTTGTTAGTGCAAAGGTACGGTCAATAAAATCCCCGAAATTTTTGGAACCCAGTAAGACATCTAAGTAATTTACAGATCCGCCATTCTTATAGATCGAAACTAAACGATCATTTAACAGTGCTTTTCGTTTTTCAATTCGTTTATTGATTTCAGTTATTTCAGCTTTCAAGGCACTAATCTGATCATTATTTTGATTAATCTGTGCCTGTCCATCACTGATTTCGCTTGTCAATTTCAACTGTTTCTTATTCATCTCGGCAAGTTCATTCTGAATGGCTTGCTGCTGCTTAGTCAGCTGATCTCTCAGTGATTTCTGAGCAGAAGTTTTGTTATTAATATCACTTAATGATGGTGAAGCGTATGTAACTGATGGAGCAATCGAAGTATATGTCAGTCCGAACGTCAGTGCCAGTGTCACGGTTGCTTTTTTCTTATTCATTTTCATGATCGGCCTAGTTCCTCCCCAAAACAATCATTCTCTTTTTTTACCGTACGTTTTATTAGGTTCTATTATTTTCTCTTTATCGACTTTTTAATTATAGCACCCTACCTTTTCAAACTGATATTAAGCTTATATGTCGAAATGAAATATAATTGTAACATTAGCTCGATATCCCACGAATTAAATCATTTATCCTTTGTAATAAATTTGTCATTTAAATAAATTTTTCAGAAAAAGAATTTATTGGGACAACAAATGAAAGGAATAGGACAATTTGAACGTGACATACATTAACTGAGTAGAACAAAATGAGCGGAGGTAAATGCCATGTTTCTTATCTTTGGTTCGGTTTTGCTGACAACTGTTCTCTACAACCAGTTTAGAGAAAAACCATTAACCGGCCGTCTTTATCGGCAACCACTGGCATTGTTATTTTGCGCGGTTTGTGCACTTTCCACTATGCAGCCACTGCCGCTCATTGACTGGATCATGCTCGTTACAACTCTGTGTTTTTCATTCGGGCTCGGATTGATCCAAGGTCGTTTTACCCCGCTTTTAAATCATGACGGCGCATGGTATCTTTCTGGATCCATCATGTCGGTATTAACTTGGTCGCTGTCAATACCCATTCGTTTTGCGCTCAAATCCCTATCAATCCATTACTTGTCAATGACTCCTTCATTAAATGGTTCTTCGAGCTTTATTATTTACTTCATATTTATCTCTGGATTTTTATTTGGTCGTTACACGATGCTAATGGTTCGATATCCTTCACTGCTGAAAAATGTTGGAAAAAATGAGCAGAAATTAAAACGGCTTCGTGAAGCACGATAACCACATAAAGGTTAACGGCATCCATCAACCAAACAACACACATCAATCTGATGTTCCAGATTGATTTTTTTAATCCAAGATTATGACAAAATTCCACTTCTTTCCTATATAAAATGTTAATTTCGCTGTTGGACAAGTTCTTCTTTTGAAATTTAAATAATGGTACAGGATTTAGTGCATACATTTCTTGACTTTAAATTAAAATGATATAAAATTATTGAAGGTTTTCCGTGTATTTTTTTTTACACATTTTTAATATAACTTCATATTAATCCGTATGATATAATTTGGGACTATAACGATTTTAAATTTAGATGTGAATAGTACCTTAGTTGAATCATTTACCTTGATTTCAGGAGGTTGAACAAACGTGAAGCAATTATTTACTGGCGGACAACGTATACTAACAAAAAAATATGCATTCTTCTTGCTCACAGTCATCCTATTTTGGCTAAAAACTTACTTTGTCTACTTAACTCAGTTTAACCTCGGTGTCAACGATAAGATGCAGCAATTTCTGCTCTTTCTAAATCCGGTAAGTTCTGCACTTTTATTTTTTGGTATCGCTATTATTTTTAAGGGACGCTTGCAGCAATGGCTGCTAATCATTATTAATTTTGTCCTATCATTCTGGCTGTATGCAAACATTGTTTACTACCGCTTCTTTAGTGATTTCATTACATTCTCTACGATGACTCAATCAACGGGCAATGCCGGTGACTTAGGAGGAAGCATTGCGTCGTTGATGAATGGATACGACGTTTTATTTTTCATCGATACTTTAATTGTTCTTAGTCTCGTTCTCTTTAGAATCGCTCGCCCGTCTGCTGAGCGATGGAACATTCGCGCAATCTTTACTGTCTTTGTTTCCGCAGTCATGGTTTTCATTGTTAACTTAAGCCTTGCGGAAACCGACCGGCCGGAACTGCTTAGCCGAACATTTGATCGGAACTATATTGTAAAATATTTAGGCGCTTATAATTTTGCGATCTATGATACCATTCAGAATGCCCGCTCAAATGCTCAGAGAGCGATGGCAGACAGCAGCGATATTAATGATATTCAAAATTTCACCAAATCAAATTTCGCCGCTCCGAACCCGAACTATTATGCAAAAGCCAAGGGAATGAATGTCATTTATATATCCTTGGAATCTTTGCAGAGCTTTGCCATCAACTACAAAATGCCTAATGGTCAAGAAGTTACGCCTTTTTTAAACAAGCTAACGGCAGGCGCCGATGACACCACCTATTTTAAGAATTTTTATCATCAAACCGGCTCAGGTAAGACATCCGACGCTGAATTCATGATGGAAAATTCGCTCTTTCCTCTCTCGCAGGGACCTGTATTCCAGATGAAAGGACTAAATACGTATCAGGCTGCTCCTGCAATTATGAATCAGCGCGGCTATGAGACTGCGGTATTTCATGGTAATGTCAAGTCATTTTGGAATCGTGATCAAATGTATAAATCACTTGGTTATGAGCGTTTCTTCGATTCTAAGTATTATGATATGAGTGCTGAAAACACAAAGAATTACGGCATGAAGGATAAACCGTTTCTTAAGGAAACAATACCTTATCTTTCGAATCTGAAGCAGCCGTTCTACAGCAAATTAATCCTTCTGTCTAATCACTTCCCGTTCGGCATGGACAAAGAGGACACAACGTTTCAGCCTGGAGACTTTGGTGACAGTGTTGTTAATAATTATTTTCAGTCTGCCAATTACATGGATCAGGCTGTTGAGCAATTTTTCACAGACTTAAAAAAGGCCGGTCTCTTTGATAACACGGTGATTATTATGTATGGTGACCATTATGGTCTCTCAGAAAATCATAACGATGCCATGGCGAAAGTACTAGGCAAAGATGAAATAACTCCTTTCGATAACGCTCAGTTGCAGAAAGTACCACTGTTTATTCATATTCCTAAGGTAGCAGGTGGTACAGTTTCAACCTATGGCGGAGAAGTTGATGTAAGACCGACACTGATGAGTCTGCTCGGTATTAATACCAAAAACTACATTCAGTTTGGAACAGATCTTTTTTCAAAGCAACATCGTCAAATTATTCCTTTCCGCAATGGTGATGTCATTACGAACAAATATTCAATTGTCGGCGGAAATGTCTATGCTAATAACGATGGCAAGAAAGTTGAGGACTCACTTGGAAAGCCATATGAAGATATGGCTAAAAAGATGCTTGACTACTCAGACAAGGTTATTTATGGTGACCTGCTGCGCTTTTATCATCCTAAAGGATTTGTTGCACCTGATGTATCAAAAATCAACTATAATACTGATCAAAAGATTCCACCTGACTCAAACTACGGTGTCTCTTCCACTCAAACGAAAAAATAACGAGCCCTTAACAGGGCTTTTCTTTTTTTTACTTTTTGAAAGGTGAGTACTTGGTAAAATGAAAAGGTATCAATTTTTATTGATGATGAGGTATATTTCTCTTTGGTTCTATCAAAGCTTGCATAATAGATTGTAATTTGTCTATGATAGTTATAGAAAGAGAGGTTATTGGTTTGCAGACAGTCAAACGCTTGCTTGTAATCAGTGATATGCATGGTCAGATCGACGCGTTTAATGCGTTACTCGATAAAGTTAATTATTCACTTGAAGAGGATCTGCTCTTCTTGTTAGGGGATTATGTCGACCGTGGACAGAATCCAAAAGAAGTAATAAAAAAAGCACGCCAACTTGAAAAAGAAGGTGCGATTACTCTAAAGGGCAATCACGAGGATATGATGGAAAAAGCGCTTGTCGGGGAAAGCACTGAAGCTGTTTCTCATTGGGCTGCAAATGGCGGCGCACAAACCTTGTCGAGTTACGGTTTATCCATTGAGAATGTCTATAAGGACGTTCAGAATGGAACGCTTTCGCTACCGGATGAGCTCCAGGACGATTTAGAATGGATTCAGCACTTAAACGTTTATGCTGAAACGGAACATTACTTTTTCGTTCATGCAGGAGTCGATCCTGAAAAAGAGTTAAAGGACACCGATGAGACAACCTTTTTGTGGATTCGCACACCATTCTTTGAGGGCTATCAGGGGGATAAGACTGTTATTTTCGGGCATACGCCAACGTTGAATCTTCACGAAACGAGCGACGTTTTTTTTGGAAAGAATAATATAATCGGCATAGATGGCGGCTGCGTGTTCGGTGGCCAATTAAACTGTTTGGAACTTCCCTCCAAAACGACCTATTGTGTAAAATAGGAAGCAAACAATTGATTTATTTGCTAGTAGAGATTCCTCGGCTAGTTAAAACGGTTTATTAAATTATAATGAGCTAATAAAAGTGATTAAAGGTATGAACCCTAACAGCGGCCATGTTAAAAAGAGCTCTCCAAGTAGATTTGCACTGTCTGCTTGAAGAGCTCTTTTATTATTTGCTTAATGATTCTAACTTAGCTGAACGGCTCGTCATCTTTATGAAGCAGGCTCGTTGTCGCTTGTTTTACTTTGTCAACACCGCTGTCTACGATTTCCCTTACAGAAAGGTCCTTGCGCATCTCAGCTCCTGATTTCGGAGCAAACAGCAAAGCAATAGATGCACCGATCGCGCCGCCAATAATTCCGCCAAGCACCAGCTCCTTAATGCCAGTACCGCTGCATGTACACTTTTCATTTTCTGAAGCCATTATTTAGCCCCTCCTTAACCGCAATCTGAATTGGTAGCTGAATACCCATAGCTCTAAAGCATGTATCAACTACACTTAGTATACCATGTGATACAATCCCGTCCTAAAACTTCAATTTATTTTGCATAACTTAGAAAAAATTAGAATTGTATTAATGTGTATTTTTTCTTGCCACGGCGGACAATAACATATTCATCGTCAATTCGATCATCATTCGTCACCTGTGCATTCAAATCCATGCAACGCACCCCGTTAATATAAATTGCGCCATTAGAAATATCTTCGCGTGCTTGACGTTTGGAAGATACAACACCAGCTTCAACAAGCAAATCAAGCAGCCTGACCGCCTCTTTGGTTGTCGCGTTAAATGTCGGTACATCTTTAAAGCCCTGCTTAATTTCCTCTCCGCTCAGTTGTGCAACATCGCCGCTGAACAGCGCTTTTGAAATGTGTTCTGCCTGCTGCAATGCATGTTCACCATGGACCAGAATGGTCATTTCTTTAGCAAGTGTTTTTTGAGCCTTTCGTTCTTCCGGGTGTTCCTTGACCTCTTTAGCCAATGCTTCAATTTCAGCTTTCGTTAAGAACGTAAAATATTTTAAGAAGTTAACGACATCATCATCTGATGCATTGAACCAGAATTGGTACCATTCATACGGGGTTGTGCGCTCAGGATCCAACCAGATTGCTCCGCCCATTGATTTGCCGAATTTAGTACCGTCGCTCTTTGTGATTAAAGGAAAGGTCATGGCAAATGCTTGTTCTTCATGGCCGCGCTTCCGAATTAATTCCAAACCGGCAGTGATGTTGCCCCATTGATCGCTGCCTCCGACCTGCATTCTGCAATGTTTTTTCTCATAAAGGTTGAGGTAATCAAAAGATTGCAACAGCATATATGAGAATTCAGTAAACGAAATACCTGCTTCCAGCCTTGTCTGCACGGAATCTTTGGACAGCATATAATTCAGTGTGAAATATTTGCCGACATCTCGTAGAAATTCAATTGCGGACAATGAATTAAGCCATTCTGCGTTATTAACAAAGGTCGCATTTCCTTCATCAAAATGTAGAAAACGATTCAATTGACCTTTCAAGCTCTCTGCATAGCTGTCCACTACCTCTTTTGTATTCAGCTGCCTTTCCGTTGAACGACCGCTTGGATCGCCGATCATACCTGTACCGCCACCGACAACAGCAATTGGATGATGCCCTGCTTTCTGCAGACGCATCATGATTACAATGACGAGTAAGTTTCCTGCATGCAGACTGTTTGCAGTTGGGTCAAAACCGCAATAGAAGGTCAGCGGCTTCTTCAATGCCTCACGCAATGCTGTTTCATCCGATACTTGATTAATTAAACCTCGATACTTTAAATCATCAATAATATCCATAATTGGTTCAACCTTTCCTAATTAAATTGAATCTCTTTCATGTTAAAAAAGTTACTGCTAAAAGTTAAAAAAATAAAAAGCGCTCCTTAAAAAGGAGCGCTGATCGCACGGTACCATCCTTGTTAACTGATAAAAAAACAGTCACTTAATTAACTCATAACGGCTGCAACCGTCCTCTGCTACTAATTGAATATATGTTCACAGAAGATACTCGAGGAGGTAATTCGCTGCATCGATTGCTGCAAGGCTCGCACCAAACCGCCTGCTCTCTTAATAGCCGTTTCGACCGCTACTTATTCCTGTCATTGTTTTTCACTATATAATGTATAGTCATTCTGCCACTTTTTTTGATTCCTGTCAAATTTTCAATAACGAACTGATTCGTAAACTTTGACTTATCCTACAATCTTATTCATGCGTTCTTATCATTGAAACTATTTGCTTCAGTAAAAGAAAAAAGCACTGCTTTGCAAGTGCTTTTTTCGAATTGATTTATTCAACAGTTACTTTGATGTCTCCATCACTCTCATCAACGTTCATTTTCTTCGCATTACCATGGTCAATAAGCAAGTCGGAAATTTGATCCTCAACCTTCTCTTCAAGAACCCGACGCAATGGTCGTGCGCCAAATTCGGGATTGTAACCGAGCTCTGCCAATTTCTTTTTCGCTGCATCCGTGACACTCAACTCGATGCCCTGTTCAGAAGCTGCCACGCGGATATCACCTAACATTAGATCGACAATGGAAAGCAAATCTTCTTTTTTCAATGCATTGAATTTGATAATTCCATCCAAACGGTTCAAAAATTCAGGCTGGAAATAATCTTCAAGCTGTTTAATCATATCTTCACGACTGCTTGTTGTTCCAAAACCGACCGAAGCAGATTTATTCTTTATCCCGGCGTTGCTTGTCATGATAATAACCGTATCTTTGAAGCTTACCGTTCTTCCCTGGCTGTCTGTCAAGCGACCATCATCCAAGATTTGCAGAAAGATGTGCATTACGTCCGGATGTGCTTTCTCAATCTCATCAAGCAAAATAATGCTGTATGGTTTGCGACGAACTTTCTCAGTAAGCTGTCCGGCTTCGTCATGGCCTACATAACCCGGAGGTGCTCCGATTAAACGAGACACTGAGTGCTTTTCCATGTATTCACTCATATCAAGACGGATCATTGAATCGCGTTCACCAAACATTTCTTCAGCAAGCGTTTTTGCAAGCTCGGTCTTTCCGACACCGGTTGGTCCTACAAACAAGAACGAACCAATTGGACGTGTTGTTTTGCGAAAGCCTGTGCGATTGCGGCGAATGGCACGTGATACTTTTTGGACGGCTTCGCTTTGACCGATTACTTTTGCATTGAGGCGGTCAGCCAAATTACGCATTTTGTTTTGTTCATCAGCCTGCAATTTGCGAACCGGAATCCCTGTACGTGTCTCAACAATTTGCTGAATCAGTACATCATCAACAACCGCATCTTTGCCGGTAACGGGCAATTCAGAACCATTGGCTTTGATTTTCTCCAACTGTTCCAACTGCTTCTGATACGCATGTTCTTGATCACGAAGACGTGCAGCAGTTTCAAATTGCTCATTTTTTGTCGCTTCTGCCTTAGCCGCAGAGATCTCTTCAATTTTCTTCTTAACACTCTCTGTATCAACAGGAGTAAGATTCAAATTAACCTTAGACCCCGACTCATCCATTAGGTCAATTGCTTTATCCGGAAGAAAACGATCCTGAATGTATCGCGCCGACAGCGCCACGCATGCCTTGATTGCTTCATCCGTATACCGAACATGATGGTACTTTTCATACTTCGATTGAATGCCTTTTAAGATCTGAATGGTCTGTTCCTGAGTCGGCTCATTGACAATGACCGGCTGGAAACGCCGCTCCAAAGCTGCATCTTTTTCAATTTTGCGGTATTCATTCAAGGTCGTCGCGCCGATAATTTGCAATTCGCCACGAGCAAGTGCCGGCTTCAAAATATTTCCTGCATCCATAGATCCGCCTTCTGCAGACCCGGCTCCGACGAGCAAGTGTACTTCATCGATAAAGACAATGCAGTTCTTCCGCTTTTCAATCTCAGCCATCAACTGTTTCATTCGCTGCTCAAATTGACCTCTGATTCCTGTACCCGCAACTAAGGAAGCAACATCAATCAGATAAATTTCTTTATTTGCCAGCTTTGCAGGTACCTTTCCTTCGGTAATCTTTAAAGCGAGTCCTTCAGCAATCGCTGTCTTACCAACACCTGGCTCTCCGATAAGGACCGGATTATTTTTATTTCTTCTATTTAGCGTTTCAATAACTAATTGAACTTCGCGCTCACGACCAATGACCGGATCAATTTTTCCCTGTCGTGCAGCTTCGGTCAGATTTCTTCCGACTTGATCCAGAAATCCGCCACGACGGTGACCACCGCCGCCACCTCCCGCTGACTTTCCGTTCATCCCGTCAAAATTCAAACCGTTTTCCTGAGCTCTATTTTCACCGGAGGCCATTGACGGTTGAATAAAGCTGCGGAATAAATCATCAAATGGCGACCCGCCGCCCTGAAAAAATGAAGGCATATTAAAATTATTTTTCATTTTTGCGTAGCACTCCTCACAAAGATGAAGATGTTTTTGCTGTCCATTAATCATTACATTCATTTCAACAACTGCTTGATTTAATTTACACTCATCACAAAGCATAAGATCAAACCTCCTTCAGTTTGATTTAATGTCAATTAGGATTTGGATTCTTTTGACCTTATTTGACCTTATGACTATATTATAATCTGACCTTCTTTGACTTTCAAGTATAAAGGATAAAAAAATAAAAAACCTCTGCAATGACGATATTTGCAAAGGTTGTTAACCATATCAGTAAAAATTAATTATTTGACGATCATAACCGGGCATTGCGCGAGTTGAAGCACTTTATTGCTGACACTCCCTAGGATCATCTGTCCAAATGCACCCATTCCTCGGTTGCCCATAATAATTAAATCTTTCTTCGTATCATTTGCATAATCACAAATTTCTTGTGCCGCAATACCGTAAAGATGTTTTTTGCGGAACGTCACAGATGTATCTTTAGATGCTTTTTCGATAGTGTCGTCGAGCATCTGATTTCCTTCTCTTTCTTCAACCTCTTTGACATCCGCATCCAGTGATGGACCGACCATAGAATAGAAAGGAAAATAGACTGGAGATGGGCTCACATAAAGTAATGTAATTTCGGCATTCTTCTTTCCTGAAGCGATCGAAACTGCTTCATGAACAGCGCGGTTTGCCGGCTCAGAACCATCAACAGGAACGAGAATCTTATACATAATCATCACCAACCTTCCAAAACTCTTTAACTTACTACACCTATACTATACCACCTTTCAAAATTTGTAAGCGTATTTTAAGACAATAATTCCCTAATTTTATGACATTTTTTCTACACTTATAACAATGATTAAAATTTCCGATTTTCGAAAAAAAAGCTGTTTCAAAGCCAAATATTCGACTTAGGAACAACTTCTTTAACATTGCTTGATTCCATTTGAACTAATCAATTTTATTTAAATACAGTTTTCACTACCTTTTCCGAAGAATGCCCGTTTTCAAGCGAGCAGAACTTATCAAAAAATGCATCAAAACGATCAGATACGGCAAATCCGGATGCTGCAATGTTCTGCACAGCCTGAATTACTTCCTCTGTTGTCAAAACAAGCGGTCCTGGTGCTTTCTGTTCAAATTCAAAATAAAAGCCGCGCAGGTGATCACGATAGTCATCAATATCATACGTAAAGAAAATCATTGGCCGTCTTAAATTCGCAAAATCAAAGAAAACGGATGAATAGTCCGTAATCAAGAGATCAGAGATCATGTAAAGTTCACTAATGTCCTCATGATGTGAATAATCATAAGCAAATCCTTCATATTCAGTTAAATCAAGGTTATCAGCAATCAAGTAGTGCATGCGCATGATGATTATGAAATCTTCTCCAAGTTCCTTTTGCATGCGTCGCAGATCCAGATCCAATTCAAAACGATAACGACCTTTACCATAGAATTGATTATCACGCCATGTCGGTGCGTATAAAATAACTTTCTTATCTTTTGGCAAGCCAATTCGATCCTTAATTGCATCGATCGTTTCTTGATTATTCTTCTGATATAGAAAATCGTTGCGTGGATAGCCGGACTCGATCATTGTATTCTCAAAGCCGAACGCACGAGCAAAAATTTCCGATGAATACCGGTTTGGTGATATTAAATAATCCCACCGAGCAGACTCTGCCAGAAAATTCCGTTTGTACTTCTCAGTATTTGTTCCTGGCATGTGTACTTCTTCCATATCCAAAGCTAGTCGTTTTAATGGTGTTCCATGCCATGTTTGAAGATAAATCGTGTGTTTCGGTTTTGACATCCAAAGCGGTAAGCGCACATTCGTCACCCAATAATTAGCACGGGTCATGAGCATCAGCCATTTCCATGAAAAACGCTTGACGTACGGCAATTGATGCTGTTCAAACAATTCTGTATACTTGGCGTTAGCGCTCCAGATCAATTGATATTCAGGGCAATGCTCACGCATATACTCATAGATCGCACGCGGATTGCAACTGTATTGGCGACCGAAAAAGCTCTCAAACATCACTAAATTCTTTTTCATCGGCAGATGAGAAAGGGCTTGAAATGTTCGGTGATAAAGAGATGTAAATACTCTGCTCTTCTTTACACGATTCAAGCCGCGTCTTGCTTTCCCTTTAAGTGCATCAGCCACGGTATACGGCGCGATGCGGAAAGCAAGGCTGTGATTGCGATTTCGCTTCACAATCAGGCTCTTCTTCAATCCATTCAGTTTAATGATGTGGCGGCCAGTGATCACCTTATGTCTGGCAAGAATACGCACTGGACGTTCAGAATACAGCATCCCGTTCTTTTTGTGAGTCAGTTCCAGCCTGAAATACAGATAAACGGGCTCTTCGATATCAGCAAACTGCGATGCAATGGGCTTGAGATCAATGGCAAGAGAAAAACCTGCCCAATCATAATTACGATTTAAAGATGCGGCAGCCTCTGTTAAATCCGGACGTTCTACATTCTCAGTCCGCCATTCCGCAATGACCTCTTCTTCGCTGTTTAAAAGCATGATTTTCTTTTGGATATCAGGCTGCGAAAGCACATCAGAAAACGGGAAAACAACATGTCCTTCGAGAGTAAGCATAAAAGTTCTGCTGATCTCCGCACGATCAATTCGAGCCATTACGTGAACTTCCTCAACACGCAGTGAAAGGCCATTCTTTTTTGTATAAAAAGGAATGAGCATTTTGTCTTGCTCTTCATTATAGAGGCTAAACAAATCGAGCGGTTGCAGCGGTCGCAGTGCATGCAAGCGAATAGTCAAGCGAAAACCCTCTTCGAGCTCACTTCGATCAACAATCTCCATCTCTTCAGTCTGAGCTTCGTCCAAATTTGAATAGACCTGATCTAATAACGACTGGTCTACAGGTACAGATATGAAAAAGTCCCAATAGTCGCGTTCAAACAAGCGATTCTGAATTGCCGGCAACATAATTTTGATCTTTGCATCCCAATAGTCATTTTCGTCTTTGCTCACAGACTCAATAGGAAATACAAACGCAGCATCGCCAAAACGATCGCACACGTGTATTTCCATGCGTTTTATGTAACTTTCATCTGCCATTGGATTGAAACGAATGGTGACGTTCCATTCTCCCGGACTCGCCTCAAAACTTAAAATCCGTGGTTTTATTAATTTTTTTATCTGTTTTTCGGCTTGCTCACTGATCATTTCCCCTGCTCCTCCTAGATGTAGTAGGATCTATCCATTCATTTTTACTCTTCTTGTTTTTTTTATTGGTTGTAACCACTATGACCATTACTCCATTCATTTGTTCATACAGGCAGTCAAATAATCCACAATCTTACTGCTCGACTGACCCGTTGAATAGCGATTCCATTTCTCCGAAAAAGCCGCAATTTGCCGCAAGTCAAAGGTGTCACGCTTAATCAGCCGAATGACTTCATCAGTGGAGTTCGCAACTGGCCCTGGAACCATTTGCTCATAATTTTCCCATAATCCCCTGTTTTTTTCATAAGAATTCAAATCATATGGGAAAAAGATCATCGGACGATTCAGCAATGCAAATTCAAAGGGAATGGATGAATAATCAGTCACTAAAAGATCCGTACCGAGCAGTAACTCGTTTACGCTGTTCCATTTGGAACCATCAATTAAAAACTTATGATCCCAGCTGAGATTAATCATTTTTCCTCTGTCAGAAGGGTGCAGACGAAGAATCAGCACGTAATCTTTGCTGAGTTCTTCCTCCATCCTATTTAAATCGAGTCCAAGCTCCTCCAGAGGCTGATCTCTGAAAGTTGGTGCATATAAGATGATTTTCTTGCCCGAACTCATTTTGTTTAACGAATCTTTTATCTCTGCCTGCTTCTTTAAATCAAAAAAAAGATCGGTTCGCGGTATCCCCAAATGAATGAAATGGGCATCACCTAAACCGAAGGACTGCCTAAAAATCGCCTCCATGGCATCGGAACCGACAACAATCTTATCAAAGTGCCGATATACGGTTGAAAACCGCGCACGCGCACGCGCAGACCTAAAGGTAACTGAATGATCTTTTAAACCAAACGTCTTAAAAGCTCCGCATGCATGCCAAAGCTGGATGCATAATACATCTTTTTTAAAATTGACCACCGAAAGAAAACCGAAATAATTATCAACCACAACCAGTTTCGCTGTCGCCAAATGATAAGCTGAGCGAACAAACTGCCATATATTCATGGTTTCAAACGGAATCACCATTTCACCTGTGCTGCCGAAATGAGTGAAAACAGCTTTTCCTCGGCACAGAAAAACAACTTCTGTTTCAGATCCTCTGTGCTTCATTTCATCATAGACAAATTGATTATTGTCTGTATAAGAACAGACAAAAACGATCTTCCTGTGAAGCCTAAAAATTTTGCAGAGCGTAAAAATGACTTTAAAAAAAACAAGATAACAGTTAATCAGAAATTCCTTAGCCATTTTTCACAGTAAACAAATCATGTTTGATCTTTGTGGTTGAAATACCAACTGTACGCGGCAGATAAACAACTTCACAATAATCTTTCAGAAAATCAAATTTTCCCTTCCAGTCATCACCCATGACAAAGATATCCACATCATTATCTTTAACATCGGCGATCTTCTGGTCCCAATCCTTTTCAGGGATTACCTTATCGACATAGCGAATCGCTTCGAGAATCAACTTGCGGTTCTCATAGCTGTGGTAGGCCTCTTTATGTTTCACGGCATTAAACTCATCCGTCGAGAGCCCGACAATTAGATAATCGCCAAGTTCCTTCGCGCGTCTCAATAAATTGATATGTCCATAGTGCAATAAGTCAAAGGTGCCGTAGGTTAAAATTCTTTTCAATTTAATTCGCTCTCCTTAAAAATCACAATGTGCGCAAGCCCATCAATCCATAACAGTAACTAAAGTGTCTACACAACATTTATTCTGCCCAAACGCAGTTTATCAAATCAAAAATACAGGCTTATATGACCTGTCAAACACTCACCTTTAATGGTTCGACATAAGCTCTAATTCAATGGCACGTATGAATACAAGCATTCTACATTTTGCGTCCCTAAATGTCAATCGGTGCGCCGCATTTAGGCTCTAAACACCCATAATTTACTTAACAAAAAGTTAACACTTAAACCAATGAGTGTACTGATTAATTTATTTATGTACAGAGGCAGAAACAACATGCTGTGCATAGCCAGCAAAGTGATGCCCAGTACAGCGAGATTCAGAACAATAAATCGAATCAATCGTGAAAGCGACCGTTTGGATTCTGAGAACGTAATTTTGGAATTCCAAATATAACTATTCAGCATACCGGCGCCATACGACAGAACCTGTGCAGCTGCATAAAAAATGGAGAAAAAATGTGCCAGTACAAAAAATACAATAAAATCAACTGCCGTGTTACTCACGCCAACGGAGCCAAAAATAAATGCTTGTTTGATCCATCGCCATTTTAAATTATCTTTTTTTATTTTTTGATCAATGTACTGCCCTCTACTTCGGCTACTCATGGAACTTATCCTTTTCACTTAATTTTTTATTGTGCAGTGTATTGATTTCTATAGTATACCGTGGTCTCTTTTTTGTTTCCGTGAAGATCTTGCCAATGTATTCGCCAATCACGCCGATTGCCATGAGCTGCATACCGCCAATCATCCAGATCGACAAAATCAGTGAAGTCCAGCCGCTAATTGTATGATCTAGAAACCAATTGATCAACGCATAAGCAGCAATTGCGCCTCCAATCAATACAAAAAGAAAGCCGATACTCATCACCAATTTAATTGGCACAATGCTGAATGAAGTAATGCCGTCGACTGCGAATGCAAGCATTTTCTTCAACGGATACTTTGATTCACCTGCATACCGTTTTTGGCGGTCATAATACACTTTAGACGATTTGAAGCCGAGCAACGGGATAATGCCTCGAATAAAGAGGTTCTCTTCTTGATAGCGCATGAATTCCTGTACCGCTCTTCGGCTGAGCAAACGAAAATCCGCATGGTTCGGTACCAGGTTAACTCCCATTTTAGCCATGAGTTTATAAAAAACACGTGCAGTATTTTTTTTAAAGAATGTATCTTGATCACGCCGTTTCCGTACTCCGTAGACGACATCAGATCCCTCCAGATACTTGTAAACAAACGCAGGAATCATTCGGGCATCATCTTGCAAATCAGCATCAATAGTGATGACACAATCCGCTTCTTTATTCACCGTTTCAATACCTGCAATAAGCGCATTCTGATGCCCAAAATTTCTGCTCAGCCTTAATCCTTGTATTGACGGAACAGTTTCAGCGCGTGCACTTACAAGCTGCCACGTTTTGTCCGAGCTTCCGTCATCGACAAAGAGGATAAAACTCTTCCGGCTGATCGTGCCCGTCTCTGACAAAGAATTAAGGATCCCGGTCAATACCTTTATTGTTTCTGGCAGTACAGCTTCTTCATTGAAACAAGGAACAATAATGCAGAGTAGTAGTTCTTCGTTCATAAATATCCGCCTGTCTTTTTGGCACCCCTGCCATTTTGCATGTTCATTCATACAAATCTGCAGGCCATTATTTGTCAGCCATTTTAGTATAGCGCTGCACTCGATTGCTAAAAGCAAAATGAAATTCTTTTCACAAAATTAGGTTTGTTTGACGCTCACACATGAGACAGTGCATCGATTGCAAAGCCGGACCAGCTCTCCATTCGATCATAAACATCAGGGTTTCTTAATTCATCAAGTGTATTCCAGCTTCCTTCCAATTTGTCCTTTTCACGAACATCGACTTGAGCATCATTCGGCAAGACGATGACGACAAGAACTCCGATGTGAACTTTGCCGACTTCAGATTTATCATCATTAATTAAACCAATGGTTTTCATGTCTGCGGTTTCGGCATTCTGTACAATTAATTCCTCATTGATTTCTCGATCCAAATTCTGAGCAAGGACTTGCTGAAAATCATCTGCGCCCTTAACTTCATTCATATGTCCTCCGACCCCGATCGATAATTTTCCATAAAGGCGTTCTTCGCCGCCTCCGCCTAACCGCTTATATGTAAAATAGCGCTCACCTTTCTTCAACACTGCATATGGAATAGGCTGCTTGTATAACGGATTCTCTTCCGCATCGCCCCGTCGCATAACCAAAAAGTGGTCAGACATTCTTTTCTTTAACGTGGCAACCGATTGTTCGTATCGCTCTGTTCCTTGAAAAACAAGGCTGCTGTCTCCAGCTCCGAATAAATCAGATCTGCCTACAACAATTATTTGTTCATCCATTTTTCCCATCTATTATTCCTCCAAATCACAACATACTCAATCACAAGGTTGGGGTAATCATACGCTCTTGTCAAGCAACTGGCGATGAAATCTTACGAAACAACGCGCCTTTGCGTGCTGCTTGAAACTCGGATTTTCCCTTTTCTAAAATAAAAAAGGGAACATAAATGTTCAACCAACAAATAGGCATTCGCATAGATTCAAGGATTGGGCGTTTATTTCATCGCCAAATACCCCTGGTTAACATAGAATATCATATCTCGTGATAAAGGAGTGACTTGAATGGGCAACTTTGGTTTCGGCGGATATCCGTCAAATGCTCCATATGGTGGTGCAAGTGAAGGCTGCGGCTGCGGTGGCGGCTACCCTTCTTATCCTGTAGGTGGCACATCCTGCGGTAGTGGGTTTGCGCTCATCGTTGTATTGTTCATCCTGTTAATTATTGTTGGCGCTGCATTTGTTTGCTGATTAACAGATTATGAAAATGCCCGACGGTATCCAACCGTCGGGCATTTTTCTATAAAATGAGTAACCACTTGCAAAGATTGTGTTTCTTCTTTCAAAGCATTCCATTTTTCGTGTATACTGAAATAGTGTAATTCGATTATTTATTTGGAGGTGAAACCTGGGTATTCATGACAATACTCAGGGCTCATTTGGACGATACCATTGGCTTATTAATCGTCATTTTTTTAATTATATTAACTGCTTTTTTCGTAGCTGCAGAATTTGCGATTGTTAAAATTCGCCCCACCCGCTTGAATGAACTAATCAAGCTGGGCAACAAGCGTGCTGCTGCTTCAAAGAAAATTGTAGATGAATTAAATGCTTACCTGTCAACAACACAACTCGGTATTTCGGTTACTGCGCTTGTCCTCGGCTGGATTGGGGAACCGGCAGTTGCCCACCTATTTAATCCTGTATTTCAGTTGTTTGGCTTGAATAACGCGTTAATTCATACCCTTTCAGTGCTGACCGGCTTTTTCCTGATCACGTTTGCCAGCGTGGTTCTTGGTGAATTAGCACCTAAAGGAATTGCGATCCACAAAGCGGAGCAAATTACACTGAACATTGCCTATCCTCTTATTTGGATACATCGCCTGCTCTTCCCATTTGTATGGCTGCTTAACACATTGTCAAACGGAGTTATCCGCCTGCTTGGCGTTAAACCTGAAGATCAGCATGACAGCGCACTGACCGAAGGCGAATTGAGGCTTACACTGGCCGACAGCTTTAAAAGCGGGGAAATCAGTCAAGGCGAATTACGTTATATGACACGCATCTTTGATTTTGATGAACGAACTGCTCGAGAAATTATGGTGCCGCGAACCGAAATAGTCTGTATCTACAAAGAAGATCCGTTTGAAGAGTCGCTTCAAACGCTGCATAACGAAAAGTTTACTCGTTTCCCACTTGTAGAAGAAGATAAAGACCATGTCGTCGGCATGATTAATATTAAGGACATGTTCACCGATGTGCTGAACAAAGATCTTCAACCGATGGATCACTATATTCGTCCGATTCTATCCGTGCTTGAAACGATGCCGATTCGCACGCTTTTTGAACGCATGCAGAAAGAAAGCATTCATATGGCCATTCTCACTGATGAGTATGGCGGCACATCAGGTCTTGTCACCGTTGAAGATATTCTGGAAGAAATCGTCGGAGAAATTCGAGATGAGTACGACGAAGGCGAAGAGCCGCTAATTAAACGTATTAATCCTGATCAGGCTCTCGTTGATGGCAAATTACTGATCTCTCATGTGAATCAGCAATTTCAAATTGACATCGAAGAAGAAGGAATCGATACAATCGGCGGATGGATTCTTGCCGAGGATCCAAATGTCGAAGTTGGCTCAACCCTTAATTATGATCATGTGACTTTTGAGGTTAAGAAAATGGAAGCCCATCAGATTCGAAAGATTATGATTACTAAGGTTAAAACGGTTCCAAATAATTCTTAATCAGTGAGCATCTTGTAAATAGTAAAAAAGAGGAGCGCTGTTCCGCGCTTCTCTTTTTTGTCTATCGATTTTGTTTTTCAATTGCCTGTCTTAAATAAAGGGGTACATCCAATTCGTAAAGACTGCGGTACCGTGCAGATTGACTGAAAAGCTGATCATGTCTGCCTTGCATGTGCACCTTACCATTGTCCATAAAAATAACTTGGTCCATTTTTTCTGTCCCGGTCAGGTGATGCGTGATCCAAATTAATGTTCTGCCCTCAAGTGTATCAAAAATCTTCTTTAATAAAGTCCTTTCAGTAATTGGGTCTAAACCGACAGTAGGCTCGTCCAAAATGACAATCGGCGTCTTTCTTAATAGTATACGTGCAAGAGCCAACCGTTCTTGCTCACCACCGGAAAATATGGAACCTGCTTCATGCATTTGAGTATGATATCCTTGCGGGAGCTGTTCAATGAGCGCATCCAACTCCACTTGTTTTGCCGCATTGACGATTTCATCCATCGTTGCCTCAGGACAACCGAGCGACAAATTGTTCAGGACAGATGTATCAAATAGATGCGGATTCTGGCTGAGAACGGATATTTGTTTTGATCGATCCGACCCAATTTGGTGAGCAGGAGTTCCATTTAAAGTCACCGTTCCCTTTTCAGGGACAAGTGTACCGTAAATTAAATGGGCGAGCGTCGATTTTCCTGCCCCGCTTCGTCCAATCACCGCAAGCTTTGTCCCTTGAGGCAGCTTCAGCGATACATCATGAACGGACCAGTCAACATTTTTTGCATATCTAAACGAGACATGGCAAATATCAATGGTGATCTTCTCAGCAGCTACTTTCCAATTCCCATCAGTTCGAATCTCTGTCGTCTGAGCTTGAGGCGTTTCAATTCTGTTCAGACGATTGAGTGCTCGTTCGTAGTGCGGCAAACGTTCAACTGCTTCTGAGAGAGGCACAAGCGCTTCTGCAACTGTAAATACCACCAGTGCGAATGCAGCGATTAATGTCGGATCAATCCTTCCTTCATGAGCAAGACGCCCGGACCATAGTACCAGAAGTACGACACAAAGACCGACAATTAATTGGGCAGCAAAATCGCGCCACTTTCTGAAAGAATGTAAGGAATGTTCCGCTGACCGCGATTCCCCCTCCAGCTGCTCATACTTTTCAAGAAAACGTTCCTGTCTGCCTGACATCATCCAATCTGCGGAACCCAAAACAGCATCGGTTAATTGTACGTAAAGTCTGTGCCTGCTTTGCGAAATAATGCGATGCCTTTTTCTCATCCATATTAAGGACGCAATTGGAAAGATGAGGAGCAGGAGAAGTAGATATAGTGCCATAAAACATGCGAAACCTAAATCAAACAGTCCAAGCATTGTAATCCATAACGCGTAAATAATAAGCGCAATTCCGCCGGGCAGTACGGTTCTTAAGAAGAGATCTTGAAGATGCTCAATATCTTCCGAAAGAACACTTAAAATGTCGCCTGTTTTGTATTTTGACTGAATAAACAAGGCGGATCGCTCAAGCTTTTCATACAAATGCGTGCGCATTTCAGAAAGTATTTTTAAGATCGTATTATGGCTTGCCAGTCTTCCCGCGTAATTAAATACTGCTCGGAAGGTACCAAAGGTCCGCACACCAACGATTGGAACATAAATCATCAGTATATTCTCCGGACGCAGGGCTGCTTTGGAAATTAAATAGCCGGATGTAAAAAGCAAGCCTGATGCGCAAAGAATGGCCATAAAACTGAGCAGACCGGCAAAAAGCAAGCCTCTCCAATGTTTTTTTATTGATGGTTTGAGCCACTCATTCATCAGATCCCCTCCAATTGAGAGCGAACCATTGCACGGTACACACCATTTGCTTGAATCAGTTCGTCCTGTGTTCCGATTTCAGCAATCTTACCGTCCTTAATGACGATCATTCGATCCATCTGTTCCATCCAGTGCAAGCGATGCGTCGCCAGCAGAACCAGCTTATTCTCAAATAACCGCAGCATCGGCTTTTTCAGTTCGTATTCTGTTTCAATATCAAGATGCGCCGTCGGTTCATCAAGCAATAAAATCGGACGGTCGCATAAAAAGGCACGCGCCAGTGCGACACGCTGCTCTTGGCCTCCGCTCAGCTGCCTTCCTCCATTGCCTATACGTTCATACAGTCCATTCGGAAAACGGCTCACAAGCGTATCCAGCCCTGCCTCATCTACTGCATGTGCGACCTGCTGCTGCGTTGCTTCCGGGGCATAAAAAGCAATATTATCACGCAGCGACGCACTGAATAGATAAGGATGCTGCGGAAGGTAGGTCACTTGCTGCCGCCATTCACTCGAGGTAAATACCGCAGCTTTGCCATTTACCGTTGTCGTGCCTGAATTTGCGTTTATAAAGCCGCCGATCAAATCGATCATTGTGGATTTACCCGCTCCACTGACGCCGATTATTCCTATCTTTTCGAAACCTGAAAACTGCAGATTCAGGTGATCAAGTGCTTTCTTACTTGAACCCTGATAAGCGACCGATCCGTTTTCAATAGCTAAAACCGCTTGTTTCGACCATCGATCGATATGAGATTCGTTTGTTGCCACCTGTTTCCCAATGGTTTCTTCCTTAGCATAGACATTTAATTTTCGTGCAGCTTCCTTGCCGTCAAGTGTGGCATGGTAATCCTGACCAAGTTCCCGAACCGGCAAAAAATATTCAGGGGCAAGAATGAGCACGGTCAGCGCCGGTTCCAATAAGATATGTCCGTCAACAAGCCGGATACCAAGTGCCACCGCAACAAAAGCGATCGACAGCATTGTAAAAAAGTCCAGAGCGAATGATGACAGAAAAGCGAGGCGCAATGTACTCATTGTCATCGTTCTGTATTTATCACTGACTCGATTAATCGTCTGCTTATGTCGTTTACTAATACCCAGATAGTAAAGTGTAGGCAGTCCTCTTAACGAATCAATAAAGTGGTTGGACAGCACGCGATAGGAGGCCCAGCGATCATCCATCTTTTTCTGTGCAGCGAGCCCGAGTAAAATCATAAAAATGATCAATATCGGCATGGTCAGGAGCAAAATAACTCCGGACATACGATCCGCCCAAAAAACATAGGCGAGAATTAATAATGGAATAATTCCATTCGCTGCCATCTTAGGAACAAAAAGTTCCAGATAATTCCGAGTTTGGAGCACTCCTTCGAGTGCGAGAGATACCATGGACCCGGTCCCTTCTTTTTTCACCGACCGCGGTCCGGTTTCAAAAAGCTTCCTCAGAAATGATTTCCTCAATTCAGAGCTTGTTCGATCAGCAAAACGATAGCAAGCTTGCTTGATAATGAGGATGAGTAAATATCTGAGCATCAATGCAACGAAAAAAAGGAGCAGATCGGAGCTTATGCTCGCAATCTGTTTCCCTGAAAAAAGGCCGGATACGCTCCGGCCCAAATATATCGCTTGCAAAATAATACACAATCCTTGAAATACCGTCAAGAACGCCGTTAATGCGAAAAGCGGCTTGGCGCCTTTATAAGACAACAGTTCCCGATCCATAAACAGGCTTGGCAATCATTTAATCTCGTTGTCACGAGGGCCAAGCGCCCACATCCTTTCCTTACTTTCTCTTAGTATTCCATATGTTCTTCTTTCGAAACTCTCTTTCTAAATACATAATAACTCCAAATCGAATAGCCGAGAACAAACGGAAGCAATGTAACCGCAACAATGGTCATAACAGTTAGTGAGTAGGAACCTGATGCTGAATTGTACACGGTTAAATCATAGGAAGTCTTGATGTTGCTGATCATCAGTCTTGGGAACAAACCAATAAACAATGAACTGATTGTCAGAACAATAACTCCAGCGTTCATTCCGAATGCCCATCCGTCACGCTTCTTACTTAAGAAAAATGCCGACAAAACCAGCAGAACGACGTCCAACGCATAGATCGGATACAGGAACACACCGCGTTTCGCAAACAGATCAGTGACAAAGAATGTAACCACAACAAAAACAATTGCGGCAACTGCCAGTATCCAAACTATTTTTTTAGCCAAGTCACGCGTGCGCTCTTGAATATCATTCGTCGTCCTTAGGCAAATAAAGACGAGCCCATGATAGAGGCACAAAAGTGTGATCAATACTCCGCCAAGAGCCGTGTACGGATTAACAATGCTCGTAAAGGTTGCATACATATTCATATTTTTATCAATCGGAAGTCCATAAACGAGCGATGAAAAAACGACTCCCCATAAGAATGGGCAGAGCAGGCTGGCGATAAAGATCGCCCAATCCCAAGTGCCTGACCATTTTGGGTGAGCGACCTTCGCTCTGTACTCAAACGCAGTTCCTCGCGCAATCAAGAGCAGCAGGAGGAAAACGAGCGGAACATAAAATCCGCTGAACAAGGTCGCATACCAGTTCGGAAAAGCGGCGAACATCGCACCGCCCGCTGTAATCATCCATACTTCATTTGCGTCCCAAAACGGCCCGATCGTGTTAATCAACATACGCCGCTCTGTTTCATTACGTGCGACAAACCGCGTAGCCATGCCGACACCGAAATCATAGCCTTCAAGGAAAAAGAAGCCAATAAACAAGACAGCAATTAGAAGAAACCACAATTCATTCAGTAACAACGTGATATCCCTCCCCGTCAAACGGATCGTTTGATTGAATCGTCATTTTATTATCGAGTGAAGGTCCTTCTTTAAACGTGCGTACAAACAGGTAAACCATGACGATGGCCATAATTGAGTACATGCTCATAAACGCAATGATCGAGAATAGCAGTTCTCCTGCCGACACATTGGGCGACACACTGGCAGCCGTTTGCATAAAGCCAAACACAGTCCACGGCTGACGGCCAATCTCCGTCATTAGCCATCCGGTTGTGCTGCCGATAAAAGGGATAGCGATTGCTGCGACCATGGTGCGTAAGAACCATTTATTATTCAGGAGTTTCTTTTTCCAGACAAGGAACGCGCCGACAATGCCGAGCAGACAGAGCAGTCCACCCATAACCGTCATGATGCGGAACGTCCAAAAAGTTGTTTTCACAGGCGGAATATAATTCCCTGGACCATATTTTTCCACATATGCCTTTTGAAGACTTTCGATCCCCTCTACGCTTCCGCTGAATTTTCCGTACGAAAGGAAACTCAGCAAGTAAGGAATCTTTATTTCTCCTGTATTTTTATGGTTTTTCGTATCGATCTTCGCAATAACGGTCCACGGAGCAGGATCGCTTGTATTCTGCCAGGTCCCTTCACTTGCGGCCATTTTCATTGGTTGCGTTTTTACTAGATACTGTGCCTGTGAATGTCCGACAAGCGCAAGCAGAACTCCTGACACGAGCCCGATCATTATGGCAATTTTAAATGATTTTAAATAGAAATCCACATGATTTCTTTTCAGCAATGCAATCGCACTGATACCGGCAACAACGAAAGCGCCGGTGGCAAATGAACCGAAAATAGTATGCGGGAATTCAACCCATAATTGAGGATTTGTTAAAAGTGCCAAGAAATCATTCATTTCCGCTCTTCCATTGTTGATATGAAAGCCAACCGGATGCTGCATAAATGAATTGGCAGTCAGAATCCAAAGGGCTGATAAACTCGTTCCAGCCGTAACCAGCCAAATGCAGGTAAGATGAACCTTTTTCGACAGTCTGTCCCACCCGAACAGCCACAGTCCGATAAATGTTGACTCCATAAAGAAAGCAAGCAATGCTTCAATTGCAAGAGGCGCTCCGAAGACATCGCCCATAAATCGCGAGTATTCGGACCAGTTCATTCCAAATTGGAACTCCTGCAGAATTCCTGTCACAACCCCAATCGCAAAGTTAATTAAAAAGAACTTCCCCCAAAATTGAGTCATTTTCTTGTAAATTTCATTATTCTTGACAACATACATCGTTTCCATAATTGACACAATCAGCACGAGGCCGATGGACAAAGGAACAAAAAAGAAGTGGAAAATTGTTGTTGCCGCATACTGAAATCTCGCTAAACTCAATACGTCCATACTCTCTCCTCTTTTCAAGTTGGTGACTTTTCATTGATGCCACCATTTATCTATAGGACATAAATCACATTCCCGACTTCTTCAATCGGGTTTAAATGTACAAAAGTGTAACAGATGTCACATTCCACTTCTTACTTTACAACTTCCATAGCATACTTTCCCTCTTAGCTAATGACAATTTTGTGAACAAAATATGGCGCATTTTTTTCTGTTTTGTGACAAAGCTCATGAAATCCATTGGCCTTACTGACCTAAATTCAATTTTTTCGCTTTCTCAAGACTTTCCGGCCATAGGAATTCTGTTTATAAATACAAAAAGATCCGGCATCGCTGCCGGATCCAGATTAATTCAAGATTCATTAATCTCTTTTGTTAAAGTACGCATTCAATTGTCCGCGGATCATGCGTTCCCTCAGCTTATTATCATAACGCTTGCTCTCTTTTTTCTGCATTTCTTTACGTAGTTCGGAAGTCTGCATACCGTCTTCCATTTTATTGGCTATATCCATAAGCGCTTCCACATCTGAAAAAGAATACTTTCGGTTTCCTCGCTCTGTTCGTTCAGGAAAAATCAATTTTCTTTTTTCATAATAACGGATTTGACGTTCGCTGAGACCTGTAAGTTCACAAACAGTTCCGATCGTGATGACTTTCTTGTACAAATAAGCGTCTTTTGGAGAATGCGTCGCCATTCATTTATCATCCTCTCTTCGCAACCAACATGACTCATTAATCACGAAACAATTTTGTAAGATAATATTACATCATTATTTCCCATACATCAATCGGCATGTGAGAATTAATGACAAATGAATGGACGAAATAATTCATCCCGTTTAAACTAATAGATGGGTTATGTACGACGAATGGCTATAGGAGGCTTCTCAATGGAACAGGAAAAAGCGGCAAGTTTAGCAAAACGCATTATTCAGCTTGATCTGAAACGTGACGAATTACTGGAAGAATTAATTATGGTCAGCGGTAATGAGGCACTTGAACTATTAAGGCGTGTCCAAAATGCATAAATAAATTTCTTTACCTGCTCACGTGTGATCGAATATTTTTATAAAAGACAAGAGGTGTGGGTGATGACTGATACACTCACAAAAAATTACGAAGAGAAGAAGAATAATCTCATCGGCAAGATGCTGGATCATGGGATTTTTAAATTTAAAAATCATCAACTCTATGAGCTCTCCTTAACCGAGCTCGAGATTGCTTACAAAAGGTATTTGAAAGATAACTCATATATGAAATAAGCCAGAGGGCTTCCGCCTCTGGCTTATTTTTTCTCAAACCGTTGTGCATGGCCAATATGCAGCATCTTCTAAGCAAAAACGAAGTATCCACGGCCATGGTCCGTACCCTGATTGGATATTAATATGCCCTTGCTCAGGAAAAATCAAACAAGGCACATGAAAGTCAAAATACTGTTTCATTTCCTCTTGGGGCAGAAAGCGGTCATTGGTTGATAAAATTAGTAATGTTTTCTTTGCAATGCTCGGTAATGAAGCTTTATCTTTTGGAAGCGGAAAAAAGTTTTGAATTTCTGGGTTGTCCAAATGCTCAGATGGCGGACAGACCATGATTACTCGATCGACCTTTCTTGCGTTATGCTGTGATGCATAATGGATCCAAAGGATACAGCCCAGACTATGTGTCACCACTACCAAGGGTTCATCTTTAGGAATCTCATCTATGGTCTCTTCAAGACAGTTGATCCAACTTTCTCTTACCGGATGATCCCACTGAGGAAATTGAGGAAACCAGACACGCTCTCCCCTTTTTTTCAATTCTTTAGTCAGCCACTCTTGCCAATGTCCGCTCGTACTGCCGCCAAGCCCATGTAGCACAAGAAAACAGGTCATATTCAGCACCTCATCAGTTAATTACGTTACCTCATAAAGAAAAAATTTTCTTGCCGAGTCCTTGGACACCGGCTGAACTCCCACATTATGTACAACGACATGCACGCAGTTAGCGGAAGTTTCTTCGAAGTTCTTCTTCTCTTTTCTTATACTAGGCACCCGCTAATTTCTTACTCTTTTGCGTTTTCTTTTTGTATTAAAAATCCGTTTAATACATTATATCATCAAATAAGCGGATCCAAGAGATCCGGATCCGCTTATTTTCTATTAGATTGCGAAACACGTTTTTCTTCGTCATCTCTTACTCGATGTGCAAGTCGGCTCGAAGCGTCCGCTGCAATGCTTGCAATCAAATCATCAAGGAATGTGTTGACTTTGCCCTCTTTTTCAAGATCCAGTCGGCCGATGATTTTAGGCTTCACTTTATCCAAATAGCCAAAAGTCGTAGCTGCAATACTGCCGAAACTGGACACAGCACCAAGCGCAATCGTTTCATCTACGCCGAACAAGCCTTCATCCTGATCAACAAGTGACTGCAAAGGTTCAGACAACAGTTTTTTTTCGGCAAGACGATCCAGTTCTATTCCTACGAGGATTGCATGCTGCAACTCTCTTTTGGCAAGTACCCCTTGAACATTCTCCACACATGTATCAATCGTCAATCCGGACATAAATGGCTTCTGTAAATCCAAAACGATTTCAGCAATGTCCTCAACGGTGACACCACGCTCGGCCAAAGCTGCTTCAACAGCATTGGCAATGGCCTGAGACGTCACTCTTTTTTTATGTGCCGAATAAAAGGTAGCACCCTTCGGCAGCCCCGGTGCGTAGGTCATGCTTTTTGAAAAAGGTTGTTCATTCATTCATCTTTTCTCCTTCCAAAGACAGATCAAGACTCGTCATTCTGTTCATTATTGAATTTTTGCATACGGCTGATTCAGCCGCTCCAAAACAAAATACGACCGAAAAGAACGTATAAGGCGCAGATCATTCATTAGGATTATTAAAGAAAGCACCAAAACAGTCGCAATAGGCTGATCTATACTGCTGAACGCCCAAAATTGCGTAATCCGCCTTCTTTCATTTTATGCTGAAGAACAAAAAGAAATGACGGAAGACTGACAAAGTCACAAAAGTGTTGTAAAAAGCACGTCAAAATGGTTTGCTCGCTCATCGAGAGACTGCAACGTTATCATAGCGTAATCACCCTGTCCAAGCAAGGACGAGCTAAAAACGGCTCTATTTCTGTATGAGAACCTTGATTTTCTTTTTATTCACAAGACACGTGCACTATTTATTTTGAGATCATTTTTTCTTCCGTAATCGTATAAAATCTGTTGCTTTCTCTAAAACTAAATGAGCTTTGTTGTCAGCATGACAGCTGAATCCGGAAGGTGGTATGCGCCCATGAAGGAATTTATCTCCATTTGCATTGAATTAAGTGTCGGATTGTTCGCCCTGCTTCTTCTTACAAAAGTTATGGGCCGGGCATCAATGTCTGAGTCGACTCCCTTTGACTTCATTTCAATGATCGTTGTTGGTGATTTTGTCAGCGATGCAATCTATGATCCGCAAACTCATGTTTTCAAGGTTATTTTTACGATTCTGTTTTGGGGGATTTTGATTTATCTTATTGATATTATTACATTGAAATACCATCAATCACGCGGTTTCTTCGAGAGTCAGCCCGCCTTAATAATCAATAAGGGGCAAATAGATCGGAAAATAATGAAAAAAAACCGTATCGACATGAATCATCTGCAAATGCTTCTACGGGATCGGGATATTTTCTCGTTGCGTGAAATTGAATTTGCTATACTGGAGCCGAACGGTAAAATCTCCGTTATTCGAAAATCAGAATATGAACAAACAAAGCGCAAAGATTTGAAACTCGCTGACGAAGCGGTATCTCTTCCAATCACATTAATCAGTGACGGAACGATTATTGAGAAAAATTTGCCTTTAATCGGTAAAACAGAAGCGTGGCTAATTGACGAGCTGAAAAAACGCTCCATTGAGGAGCCAAGTCAAATCATGATCGCCGAATGGCGAAATGAGGACGGGCTGTTCCTTCAAAGGATACATTCTTAAACCCCAAAAGGTGTATAACTATTCCAAAATTTGCTGGCTCTAGACTCACCTGCAAATGCCAAATGACCATCATATCCTATGCCATTCAGTCGATATCACTTTTCTGCTCATGAAACGATGTGTTCACAACAATTTCATTACCGCACCTGACCTTATACACATTGTCTCCAAAGAAAACAAAGCACTCAATGCGTACAGAATCCAAGTAGCTGTGATCAATAGGTATTTGAAAATTAGTAAACGCCGTCGATTGCTTTGGGTTTATAACGAGTGAATCAGATGGCCTCACCCATATTTCCCCAGACTCATTCTTCTCGCTCCCATCCTCCGTGTCCAAAATTACCCAAACATTTTCTTCTTGTTCGCCTTCCGCTAAAGGCAAATCTTCTTCGTGAACGACATGCCCTTTTAGTGCAGCAATATCTCCCGGATGAAAACGGAAGCAGATTGTCGGCGTATCCAGAGGCAGCGAGCCTGTATTTTCAATGAGCACATCCCCTTGAATCAAACTTTTCTTCCCGCTCAGAATCCAAACGTAATTAATATAGGAAACAGCTCCGTATTTTACTGGATGATGACTGTCCGCATTTGGAACGGGAAGCGTCTCTGTTCGTTTGCGCTCGTTTTTTAACCGATGTTCCAGTATTGCCAGCCGTTTTTCATAGGCTTCAATTCGTCTGTTTTTATCATTAATTTCTGTTTGCACTTCACCAAGCAAGCGTTCATAACCTTGGACACGGCGATGATATTCATCACTTGATAAATCAGATTTCGACCGCTGATTCTGCTTCATCATTTCAATGGTTGCTTCAGCGGAATCAAGCTTTTCCTGAATCTCTTGTTCATGCTGTTTCAGAGTCTCATAATCCTTGTTCAAGCTGGATAGTTGGTGCTTGAGCTTCTCATAACTCTTGTCAACTGCTTTTGTTTTTGCTGTTTTTTCATCCAGCTCTTTTTTTAACTGTGCAACTTCTTCCTTGGCGAAGATCATGCTTTGCTCCAATTTTAGCGCCTTATTCCGATAAAATTTCTGCCTGTCTTCCAATGAAGCTATTGTTAACATGTCCTTTTGGCTGGTCATGACTGGCGCCTCCCGAAAAATGTCATCACTGAAACCAGTATATGAAGGAATAGCTCGTCCATTGCTTGCCCATCTTTTTTTCTACTCAATGTGTCAGTTTTGAAGAAAAGTAAATAAAAAAAATAGAGAGTGAACAAATCACTCCCTACGTCCAATCATGCTTAGCCGAGATTTATTTTGATATTTCCTTCGTCTACTTCGACCAATCCAGTCGCAAATGTTACTTTTCCACTCTTTTTATTAATAAGCTTCAGACTGAATTTATCTTGACCGTTTCCATCAGCCAGATCAAGTTCAAATCCTACTTCTTTATCATCGGCATGACCGACGCCGGAAATTTTTAGAATAGAATAGCCATTCTTTTCAAAAGCATCAAGTGAAGAAGGATCAAAGCGGTCAGCCTCAAATGTAAAGTCCTTATCATGCTTGTCATCATCAAGGTCTTTGTATTTGAATTTTAGACTGCTTTCATCAAGATCATCACTGTCAATTGCGACTTTGATCGCTGCACGGCCATCGTACTCACATTCATCAGTTACGGGACCGGATGCTTCTCCTCGTGCACTGACCGTATGATGCTTCCTTGGGAAGATATCATCGCATTCTTCTGGAAAATCAGGTGTCGGGCACGGATCATCGTAATCCGGATCATCTACGCGGATATCATTGCCACGCGGTTTGCAGAATTTAGCCTGAACAGACAGTTTAACCTCTGCCTCAACCTGAATATCAGCACAGAAGAATACTTTCAGTCTAATAAATGGCGGGAACGGTCCATTGAGAATAACCGCATTATCTAGAATGCGTGCTGAGATTTTCGATACTCTGCAAAGAAGATCCGTTCCTTTCGGATAGCAAAGCGCAAACGGCTCAAGAGCGCTGACATCCGTTTTCAGTTTAGTGACCACTTCTCCCTCTCTGTCGACAACAAGAACAGTAATTGTTGCCGTGAACAGAATAGTGACAAGCTGAGCACTCACTTCTTGCCCATAAAGATGTCCTTCTACAGATTGTTTGCCGCCAACCTGCTCGCAAAAGAAATCTTTATGCTCACCTTTTTTTACCTCACTATTGTCGAGCGGAAATAAAGGCGGAGTTTTCGGTGTTTTAACCACTACGCGCAGTGGTCTTCTACTTGGGTCGGCCAAAGCGCATTCAATGTCTTCAAGCTGCGCTTCAGTAAACTGAAGTTTTAATTTTGTACCGATTTTGTCCGTAACCCAGTCGTAGACCTTGGGAACTCTGATACATTCATCCTTAAGCCTGCTTTTTGGCTTGGAGATTAGTTTACTTCCCATTTAAAACCTTCCTTTCTGTCAAATGTAAAAAAACATGGTTGGTTGTTTCCCTACATAGTATGGGTATGGCACGGGGATTGGCACAATTATGACTGCCCATTTTTTGTGCGGATAACTAGAAAAGTTCAGGGAACTGTTCAACTAGTGACGATGATCATCCGTAATAATTTTTCTCTTGAAGCAAAAGGTACGGATGGTCGCCTAAATAATATAGGAGGTGAACGGCTTGAATAACAATCATGAAGTTCAGGGAGAAAAGCAAAAGCTAAGTTCTATTCGGCACGTAAAATGGCCGACATGGCCGAGTAAGAAAAAAACTGCATCTCATCCAGAACAGAAGCAGCTAGCAGAAAAACAGCCTCAGATCGATGACCAGATTTCCCCTGCATTTGATGAACAAGACCCAGAATCAAGCAGTGAATCGATCCATCCTTTTCATCATGAGGAGGATGATCTGCATTCCGTCGAAATTGATCCTTTCCATATTAACAGCGATGATCGCCCATACGATCCGCCGCATTCTGAATAAAATGATGAAGGACAAAGAAAAAGGAGATGCGTTCGGTGAGTAGAGAAGAAGCTGATGAACAAATTCATGATAATCAGCAAAAAAACAAAGCTGATGATTTTTTTGAAGCCCCGAAGAAAAGAAAAAGCAGTTGCAGTACTTGCGGTCACGTCACTTGGCGGCCAAAAAACAATTAAAGAAAGAAAAAACGGTACCCATTCTCTCTATAGAGAAACGGATACCGTTTTTTTCTGTTCCACAAATAAGAAAGTGAAATTTAAGGTAATCATGAATTCGCCCAATGCAAAGTCATGAAGCTATTCAGATGCTAATGATGTTGAATCCTGCATCAACATGAATGGTTTCACCGGTAATATTCTTAGAAAGATCGCTGAATAGGAAAAGTGCGGTATTGCCGACATCTTCAGGACTAATCGAACGGCGAAGCGGTGCTTTCTCCTCAATAACCTTCAAAACACCATTGAAATCAGAAATTCCTTTTGCCGAAAGTGTACGGATCGGTCCGGCAGAAATGCCGTTCACACGAATATTATCCTTGCCAAGATCATTTGCCAAATACTTTACACTTGCATCCAAGCTGGCTTTTGCTACACCCATAACATTATAGTTTCTAACAACGCGTTCGCCGCCGAGATAGGTCATAGTGACAACGCTTCCACCCTCAGTCATCAAGCCTTTTGCTTCTTTAAGCACAGCAGTTAATGAATAGGCACTGACATTCTGCGCAAGCAGAAAACCGTCACGCGTCGTGTTCATATAGTCGCCGTCAAGTTCTTCCTTTTTGGCGAAGGCGATGCAATGAGCAAGTCCGTCAATTTTGCCGACATCTTCTTTAATTTTTGCAAATGTCGCTTTGATCTCTTCGTCAATCGTGACGTCACACGAATAGAAAAGACTGTCCTTCCCATCAAGTGTTGCCGCCAGCTTTTCCACAGATTCGCGAAAGCGTTCGTTATTGTACGTAAAAATGAGTCTAGCTCCGGCACGATCAAGTGCCTGCGCAATACCCCATGCGATGCTGCGTTTATTAGCAACACCCATAACTACATATGTACGCCCTTTAAGCGTTAATTCCATGTCCAATCCTCCCTATAGATCACGTCAATCCAATGGCTATTATATCATGAAAGAACGCCTGCGTCCTTTCATGCTTAGGTCTGCAGTCATTGATTCTCAAAATCCGCTAAAAAAGAGAATGTATAATCGAATACTTGTATAGCCCTTGCATTCAGAAATACAGTATATCTGCATTTTACTTGATCCATCTAAATGTTTCTTTTTTTCATGCTTTACGCTATCATGATTAAGTATTACCGATGTATTACTATAAGTTACCTCCACGAAACTTTTTTCAGAAGAAGGACAGACTCATGTTGAACAGAGATTCCCTTGCAAAAATAGATTATACGTTGTTTTTTATCATTTTCTTGTTCGCCTGCATCAGCTATTTATCAATCTCTATGGCTCCGCTCAAATCCGGTGCGCCTGCTCTAAGCATGGCTCACCGTCAAATTGCATGGTACATTGTCAGCATATTCATTGCTATTGGTATCATGTTCTTTGATTATGATCGTCTGAAACGGATGCACTGGATTTTTTATGGAATCGGAATGACACTGCTTTTAGGTCTCACCTTCGCCCAACTGGGTGTGCCGATTCCAATGGTCGATAAGTCTCACGGAGCCATGAGCTGGTATGCGCTCCCCGGTATCGGACAGCTGCAGCCTTCCGAGTTCATGAAATTATTTATGATTGTATCCATAGCTACAACGATTGATAAACATAATGAAGAATATTCGATTCGAGGACTAAGGGAGGACATGCTGCTGCTCGGCAAAATTGCGCTTGTATCCTTTCCTCCTTTTATGCTGGTCTTTGCTCAGCCGGACCTTGGAACCGCACTCGTCATGTTCAGTATCATCGTTTCCATGACCTCGGTCAGCGGCATCAATTGGAAACTGATTTTAGGCATTTTTGCATCGATTATCTGTGGATTAGCTTTTTTCGCCATCAGCTGGTTCCACTTTCCTGAAATCATTAATATTTTCCTTAAATCGCACCAAAAGGATCGTTTTTTAGCTTGGCAGGATCCGCAGCGTTATTCTTCTGATGTAGGCTACCAGTTGATCCAGTCTCTTAAATCCATTGGTTCCGGAGAATTTTTCAATTACCGGTTTAACTCGTCAATTACCTTGCCTGAGTCCTATAATGACTTTATATTCGCTGTAATTGGCGGGAGTTTCGGTTTCATTGGCGCGGTAACGGTCATCTTGCTGTTCTTTCTGTTTGTTTCCCGAGTAATCAAAGCAGCTGTTGAAACGCACGACCCATTTGGAAGTTATATTTGTACCGGGATCGTCGGCATGGTCATGTTTCAGGTATTTGAAAATATCGGCATGACCATTCAAGTCATGCCCGTCACCGGGATCACCTTGCCTTTTCTAAGTTATGGAGGAAGTTCGCTGCTTGCCAGCATGATCTGTGTCGGTATTGTTCAAAGCGTACGAATGCAAACACAAAAGTTCATGTTTTCCTAACAGCCGCGGTCAGCGGCTGTTTTTTTTACAAGCAGTCAGCGGCAAAATGATAAGAAATATCAGCAATGATTCGTTTAAAGTAAGTTGGGAAAAATAGTATTGAATACGTAATTGAGGGATGATATACATGTACGATGTGATTGGTGATATCCATGGCTGTCTCACAGAATTTACTCAATTGACAGAGAAACTCGGTTATCGATGGGTACATCAACTGCCCATCCACCCTGAGCAAAGAACACTTGTTTTTGTCGGCGATATCACGGATCGCGGTCCGTCTTCCGTTGAAATGATCCGAATTGTTGCCAATTTAGTAGAGCAAGGGCTTGCCTTGTACGTTCCCGGCAATCACTGCAATAAGTTGTACCGGCTCCTGATTGGAAGAAACGTACAGGTCGCGCACGGACTTGAAACAACCGTACAAGAACTCAACCAATTGGACAATCGCCATCGTGAACAGATATCGGAACAATTTATCGCACTCTACAAAAAATCGCCGCTGATTCTTTACCTCGATCAGCAGCAATTAGTTGTTTGTCATGCAGGCGTGCAGGAAAATAATTTATTTAAACCGCTCACGAGTGCGATGAAATCCTTTGCTCTGTACGGTGATACTACAGGAAAAAAAGATGCAAATGGACTTCCTGAACGGCGCGATTGGGCAAGACAGTACCACGGTAAACCTCTGATTGTATATGGCCATACTCCGGTGGTGAGACCGCGCTGGAAAAATCATACGTTGAACTTAGATACCGGATGCGCGTTTGGCGGTATGCTGAGCGCACTACGCTATCCAGAAATGAAACTGGTTGCTGTTCCATCCTCCATGCCGCGAATCTCGGATCGCTTCAGATCGTTTCCAGATTGATTGGATTTGCTAGAAGTGTCTGCATATCGTCTGGACACTGTTTATGCAGATGGATCGGCTCGCCGGTAAACGGATGTATAAAGGAGACTTCAAAACTATGCAGTGCCTGTCGTTCAATCCGCTCTAACGTTCCACCATACAGATCATCACCCAAAAGCGGATGCCCAATTGATGCGAAATGAACACGGATCTGATGTGTTCTCCCGGTCTGCAGCCGCACGGCGACGAGTGTCCAGTTACTATATCGCTCAAGCACCTTGTAATGAGTAATTGACCGTCGACCATTCTGCCAATCGACCATTCGCTCAATTGCACTTCCCGCACGGCGGCCGATCGGTGCATCGATTACACCCTGATCCTGGTGCACCGTTCCCTCGACACATGCCAGATATCTGCGATGGATTTCTTTCTTCTTCTGCATCTTAAAAAAGCGCTCATGACTGAAGCGATGCTTGGCAACTAACATCAAGCCGGATGTGTTGCGATCCAGTCGATTAATAATATGGACGGTTGACGCAAGATTTTCTTCTTTAAAATAACGCAGCAAGCCGTTTGCTAACGTTCCGGACGGATATTGATGAGATGGAATAACAGGTATTCCTGCCGGTTTATTCACAATGAGGACAACATCATCTTCGTATACAATATCGAGTGGCATTGACTCATCGGAAAGAAACTCACTCGGCATCTCCGGTGGAAAGACAATGGTTAGCTTCTCACCCTTCTGAAGTACATGACGCACGGAACGTTCCTCACCGTCAACTAGTAATTTACCGCCTTTATATTTAATTGCGGACAACGCACGCCGTGATACTTTGATTTCTTTTTTTAGATAATCGCGCATAACCATTCCCTGTTCAGCAGAACTCATGGTTTTCACTATGGTATAACACTGCTTCTCCATTTTATTCGGAACCATATATTCCTCATTCACGTCCTTATCTTAGATAACTAGCCAATAAACGAATCACGTACGCGGCGCCAAAATGGAAAACGGCGAAAACGAGCAAAGCGGATTTTTTCTTCTGCGACGCCAAATTCAATCTGTTTCACTTGATCATGGACACTTGATAAATGATCCACTGAAAGAGTAAAGGATTTGTCCATGACCGGCATGACCTGACAACGGTGATGCTCAGGCATTATGAGTGGTGAGCCCACCGTTCGATAAACCCGATTATTAATCGATGCGATCTCAGTCAACTGGATTGAAGAAAGTGAGGGGTGAATAATCGCTCCGGACAGTCCCTTGTTGTAAGCTGTGGAACCTGTCGGTGTAGAAAAACACAGCCCATCTCCTCTAAAACTCTCAAATTTTTCACCCTTGATCATCACATCCGCAACAAGCAGCCCTTCAACACTGCGCACCGTACATTCATTTAATGCCAAAAAATGTTTCGATTGCGTACTGTCCATGAAATCAACGGCAATACGCAGAAGCGGATACTCAACCATATCAAAGCTTTTTTCAATGACTGATTGAATAAGACCGTCAACCTCTTCAGCGGTCCAATCGGCATAAAAGCCTAAATGTCCGGTATGCAGCCCTACAAATGCCGTTTTACTCAAGCGATCAGAATAGCGATGAAAAGCCTGAAGCAGCGTACCGTCACCGCCAACTGAAATAACAAGGTCCGGTTCCATGTCATCATAGATGAGCTTGTGCAGCGTCAATTGCTCAAAAATGCGCTTCCGCAACGCAGAAGAGAGCTCATCTCCTCTTTTTTCAATCGCAAATTTTTTTAAGCTGCCAGCGGGAACACTCTTTATGTACCGCGGTTTTTGTTCCATCTCGCCATAACCTTCTTCCAACTTATTCATTGCGGATCTACGTCCTGCTCTAAGGCTTATTTTTCTTCATCAGCGTTTTTCTGAAGAAAACGCAGCTGGGCTACACGAATTTCATCTCTAATTTGGGACATTTCCTCATCTAGACGAAAGGCAGCCTCAGCGGCACTGAGCAGCCTTTTTTTTACATCAATCGGTATTTTCCCATTATATTTATAGTTCAATGAATGCTCAATCGTCGCCCAAAAATTCATTGCCAGCGTGCGTACCTGAATTTCAACCAAGATCTTCTTCTCACCGCTCACTGTCTGCACAGGATACTGAACAACAACATGATAAGAACGGTAACCGCTTTTTTTCTTCTCATTGATATAATCACGTTCTTCGACCACCACTAAATCCGTGCGGCCACGAATCAGTCGTACAACCCGGTGTATATCATCCACAAATTGGCACATGACACGTATCCCGGCAAGATCCTGCATTTGTGTATTCAACTGAGCCAGCGGCATCCCTTTTCGTCGCGCTTTCTCCATAATACTCGGTATCGGTTTTACTCTGCCTGTAACAAATTCAATCGGTGAATTTTCCGAGGTCACCTCATAAAGATCACGATAGCCGCGCAATTTAACTTTAAGTTCATCTACTGCTTGCTTGTAGGGCGCAAGGAATATATCCCACTCCATTCCAATCACTCCATCTGGTCAAAGACAAGAACAACGTGTCGTCATTAATGCTGCTCGTCCACCTGAAAATTTACTTCGGTCTGTTGTTTCTTCACACCCATTATGTCATAATTTAGAGGAAGTTACGAGTATCTGCTTTAGCACCATAGATGAGGGCGGGGCGTAAGACAAATGGCTCAGGAATTGGAAATTGAATATAAGAATATGTTGACAGGTGATGAATTTTCCAAACTTTGTACGGTATTTGGACTGAAAACAACCTCGTTTTTCAAACAAGTAAATTATTATTTTGACACCCCCACCTTCGCTTTGATGAATAAAAAAACGGTCCTGCGTATCCGAGAAGTCGGAAAACAGCATGACTTTACATTAAAACAACCGCATAACGGCGTTATTCTTGAGACTCATCAAGAGCTTGATGATGAAGAAAGCCGATCCATGATCCAGCTTGGGATCGTTCCTCCCGGTGAAATCGAACAAGCGATCACAAAAGTAGGCGTGGATGCAGATCAGCTTGTGCTCATTGGCGAATTGACAACGAAACGCTGTCAATTCCCCTACCAATCCGGTAAATTGTTTCTGGATCACAGCTTATACTTAGATCATAATGATTACGAGTTAGAATATGAAGCGGCAGATCAAGGTTCAGGATCGGACATCTTCAATACATTGCTTCTTGAACACTCAATACCCCGCAGGGCATCAAAAAGTAAAATGATTCGTCTTTTTCAAGCGACACAGGAAAAAAGGAGCTGAACCGGCAATGTCTACTGACACAAACACACTTGCCCAACTTCTATCCATGTCGGTCATGTCCGGCAATCAGATTTTCTCTGATCAATCCAGTACCTCGTCCGTACAAATGAATACTCAAAGCTCAAATTTGTTCGGCACATTGCTTTCATTAATGATGAATATGGACAGCACAAGTACATCGGGCAGCAACGGATTGAGCAGTTTGAACACTAATCTTTTAAGCCCAGCAGCAATGACTTCTGATCCGTCACTTGCCACGGATTCAAGTACAGCATCCGATCAGTTGCTGTGGCAGCAGTTCTCTTCCTCTGTCTCGCCATTGTCGATGAAGAACCCATCTTCCACCACCGGCGGCACATCAGATTATAATGAAATCATTCAGGCAATGAGCAAGAAGTACTCTGTTGATGCCAACCTGATTCGATCCGTTATTGACGCTGAGTCCGGCGGCAATCCGAATGCTGCCAGTGCGGCTGGCGCGCAAGGACTCATGCAGCTGATGCCCGGAACAGCAACAGGACTGGGAGTCACTAATGCTTTTGATCCTGTCCAAAATATTGAAGGCGGAACTAAATATCTGCGCAAACTGCTTGATCGTTTTAACGGAAATTATTCGCTTGCCTTGGCTGCTTACAACGCAGGATCAGGTAATGTAGAAAAATACGGCGGAATCCCTCCATTTGCCGAAACACAAGCTTACGTGAAAAAAATTATGAGCAAAATCCAAACGGCTAACGTATGAAAGGCGGTACCTTCTTATGGATGAAGAAAAGCTGAAAGCTCTTGAGGCCAAAGTTGATGCTCTTGAAAAAAAGGTTAAAGTTCTTGAAGCAGATAAACAGCGACCATTGATGGGATCGAACGTTTGGGTGCTAGTTCCCGTTGCCGCGATTATCATGTGGGGTTTGCAAGGCCTCTTTTAATTTTTTCAAAAAAAGTTCCCGCATCTTTTGGATACGGGAACTTTTTCTATTCAATGCACATCCATTAGCATTAAAAACTGCTGTCATCAACTTGATCCAGCCAATCAGTCACGGCATGAACAACTGATTCGACACAGCCTTCTTTAAACGGTGATTCCAGACCGGCAGTCTTAACTAATTCCAGGAACGATCTGCTTCCGCCCTGCTTGCACAGATTTAAATAATCTTTCCATGCAGCATCATAATCTTCCTGCGACTTCTTCCAGAACTCAAATGCACATACTTGAGCCAATGTATAGTCGATATAATAGAACGGTGATTCATAGATATGTCCCTGACGCTGCCAAAATCCGCCGCTCTCAAGGAATTCAATGCCGTCATAATCACGGTATGGCAAGTACTTTTTCTCAATAGCCTTCCATGCCTGCTTGCGTTCCGCCGGGGTCATTTCCGGATGTTCATAAACGACGTGCTGAAATTCATCAACACTCACGCCGTAAGGCAGAAATAAGAGCGCATCGCTCAAATGTGAGAATCTGCGTTTATCAGCATCTTCTTTAAAGAACAGATTCATCCACGGCCATGTAAAAAATTCCATGCTCATCGAATGGATTTCTGCACCCTCAAAAGTTGGCCAGCGATATTCAGGAATTTCAGTATGTGTTGAATAAACCTGAAATGCATGACCAGCCTCGTGTGTCAAGACATCTATATCGCCTGCTGTGCCGTTAAAGTTAGAAAAAATGAATGGTGATTCATAGTCAAAAATATATTCGCAATATCCGCCGCCGGCTTTACCTTTAGTTGCCAGCAGATCCATTAAATGATGATCAAGCATAAACTGGTAAAATTCACCTGTTTCCGCCGACAACTCTGAATACATCTTCTTTCCGTTATCAATGATCCATTCGGCGTCTCCCTTCGGAGCTGCATTACCAGTCGTGAATTGGAACGGCACATCGTAAAATTTTAATTCATCAACATTGATGCGTCTGCGTTGACGTTCATAGAGACGGTTCGCGGCAGGAACCACATATTTGCGAATCTGCTCACGATAATTTTTGACCATATCGCGGTCGTAGCCAATACGAGCCATTCGATAATAGCTGAGATCAGCATAGTTCTTAAATCCAAGTTTATGTGCCATTTCTGTCCTGATTTTCACCAATTGATCATAAATTTCGTCAAACTCTTGTTCATGATCAGTAAAGTAGCCGAAATATGCTTTAAGCGCCGCACTTCTCACTTCACGATCAGGAGATTGCTGGAATGGTGCCAGCTGAGCCAGCGTACATTCCTTGCCTTGAAACGGAATTTTCGCGGCAGCAATTAATTTAGTATACTTTGATGCCCACTTATTTTCTTGCTGCATCAGCGGAATCACTTCAGGTGAAAAGGATTTGAGCTGTGCTTCGGCAAGTGCGAAAAGCTGTCTGCCCCATTTCTTCTCCAGCTCCGCACGAAACGGAGAGGCGAGGAGCAATTTGTAGAACTCGGTCGTTTTCCCTTCAAATATCGGCATCGTTTCATCGGCAAAATCATTCTCATCTTTATAGAAAGGATCCTCCGTGTTGATCGTATGCCTGATTTCAACAAGTCGAAACATTGTGTCCAAATGCGTACGCATGCGATTGATTTCTTCAGCAGAATGTTCCGCTTTATCAAGCGTCTCAGCATTTTTAAATGCGTCAAATGCTTTACTGAATGCTTCTTCGTATTTAGCGACATCCGGTCGTTCGTATTTATAATCTTCAAAAACCGTCACTGCAAAACACCCCTTTTTTAAATCTTTCTTCTCTTTCTTCCTCGTTTTTCCACATCTCAACTATTATATAAAGAAAACTTGGTGAAGCCAAGCGAGAGCGAAGGCTGGGTTGAGTCAAGCAATTGTAGGCAGAAATTTTTATGACTAGGTAAGTAAGCGTATTCACTGTTTTAGGGGTTGTCCTTGTTGAATCTTTGTTGTCTTTTAAAAACCTTTCATCGCCTTCAGTGCCCGGTGCATCGGAATGCCCGACTTACCTTGCAGATACTGTAGGTTGCCTCGTGCCCATTCACCCACGGTATGCGTGACTTTCTCCACGTAGTGTTTCGGCGGTTTTGTCTCGTCCTGCTTGACTTCATTCCAACGGTCCATTCGACCAAACAGCGTTTGGAGACCCATGTGATCCATCTGGGCAGCCAGGCCGTTCATCATCGCCTGTTTCCCTTTCTCGACCCAACTGCGCCCATTTTTCATGCGTTTGGCCAATTGGCTCATCGTCGCTTCCGCACTGCCCATCGTCCGCATCCCGTCCGTGTTAATCGCGAATGTTTCCAGCCATTTTCGATAATCGCCTAATGCTTCCGGATAGTTCTCAAGTTGCTGGATGAGTGCCTCCAGCCGTTCTTCCTGTGTTTCGCTTTCAAGAGTGCCAACCGCACTATTGAGTTCAGTCACCACCGCTGTGCCATCCCAGGCGCGCAAGGCTTTTCGAATGTTTTTGTACCGAGGATGTCCGAAAAACAGACGGCGAATGTCCCGAATCACGTGGAAGCGGTCGATACAAAAGAAGGCGCGATCTCGGAAATAGTCGCGACAAGCCGTTATCCAACTGGCTCCGTCTCCGTTAATGACTAGCTTGTGCACGGTGGGGTCGTAATCATAGGTCTCTGTCAAGAAATCCTCGAGCGCTTCCCAAAATGGCTGCTTCCCTCGGTGGATAAAATGACGCTTCTCTTTCAGTTGGATCCGCTTCCCGTTTTTTTCCCATCCTTGATGGATCTTGGCCACGCGTTCCTCCTTGCCTCGCACGCCTTTTCCCTGATGCTTGACAAACAAACCGTCGACCTCAATAAAAAGAACTTGATGATGGATCGTTTCCTGTGGTTTCGGGATCGGTTTCGTCTCAAGTAGATGTCGCCTAATCGCTTCATGACTGATGACCGAGTAGCCAAGAAACGTCTCCAGAGCCCGGGCTGCCTTGCGATAGGATGGGCCCTGAATCGCCAATTCAATCGCTGCTTCTTCAACCATCGGGCTGAGATGGCCGGGATTTTCAAAGTCCAAATATCGATCCAAGAGATAGACATATTCATTCTTGGTTCGGTCGCGATAGTACGCGCGTTCGACCGTGAGTTCACCGAAAAGGCTGGTGATTTGAAGCCGACGTCTACTCACAAACCGGTACTGTTTTTTATCCCGTTCGTCGGCAATCTGTTGATCCATTTCCTCCAAGAGTTTTTTCATCACTTGAGCAAAGGTTTCCTGTACCTGTCGCCAGATAAGTTGTTCCAGTTGTTTTAAATTCATGTACGCTGTGGTATTCTGTTTCATGAGGGTGCTCCTTCCGAATCGTTGTTGTCAACTTTGATTCTACCAAGGAGTCACCCTCTTTTCCATAGAAATCGCTTCTACTCCCTACCGCGCTACCGCTTGGTGTCCTTGATTTCCAGTTAACGGCGATTGCCATAAACTGGAAATCAAGGCTATTTTTCTGCCTACAAATATTTTACTCCTACCGAAGGCTGAACCCTAGTTGCCCTTATACTTGTTTCCTCTAATCCTTTATCCCTTTTACCATCCTAACGAGTATAAAGAAAACTTGGTGAAGCCAAGCAATAGCGAAGGCTGAACCCTAGTTGCCCTTATACTTGTTTCCTCTAATCCTTTATCCCTTTTACCATCCTAACGAGTATAAAGAAAACTTGGTGAAGCCAAGCAATAGCGAAGGCGGCCTATTACAGGAGCATAACGTTAATAGAAAAAACCGATGCTCATTCCTTTCGGATTGAACATCGGTTTACTTCATAATCATTTTAGTCAAATGTGCTGTCCCGTAACTTTTTGATGATGATGGCTTGGGTGATGGAGACGGAAACGATGACATTCACCATGTGTTACCAATCTGCGTACATAGTAACATAACAAAATGCCGATCAGACAAAGCATAGATATCGAGGTGACGACCCCACCCCAGCCATACGATTCGAGAAATAATCCACCAACAGGTCCGATAACGCTTGAACCAACATAATAGAACAACAGGTAAAGTGATGAAGATTGTGCTTTCTCACGCCTGTTCGCCAAAATGCCGACCCAGCTGCTCGCAACCGAATGTCCGCCAAAGAAACCAAAGGTAAACATGGCCAAACCGAAAATTTTCAGCACTAGGAATGATGACATCGTAATCAGCAGACCGCAAGTCATCAAAATGATGCACAGTGCAATCACTCCGGAACGACTGGTGTGATCGGAAAGCTTGCCCATCCATGTCGAACTGAATGTACCGACAAGAAAAATGATAAAGACAAATCCAACCACAGTCTGACTTAAATTATACGGTTCTTCCATAAGCGGAATACCAAAATAATTATATACCGTCACAAAGCTCCCCATCAGAATGAACCCAATTAAATAGAGGAAAACAAGTGCCGGTGATTCAATATTTTCAAGGAAACCTGCAGTCGTTCTTTTAATCGACCCGCGTTTCGCATCAAAATGCTTGGACTTCGGTAACAGCATGATGAATAAGGCACCCATCACAAGATTCACCAATCCTAAAATGGCGATCGCCATATTCCAGGAAAACGTGTCACTGAGTGTTCCAACGATCAGCCGACCAGCCAAACCGCCAAGGCTATTGCCGCTGACATAGATGCCGATCACATAGCCAAGCACTTTTTTGTCAAATTCTTCATTGATATAGGCCATCGCAATAGACGGGTAACCGGCAAGCAGCGCACCTTGTATAAAACGAACGGCAATCAAAAGCGGCAAGTATTGGATGAAGCCGACAATAATGGATAGAAACGCCGAAGAAACAAGCGCCAGCACCATCACTTTCTTTCGATCATACATGCCTGAGGTAAATGAAACAAATAATAGAAAAATAGCCAGTGCGCCGGTCGCCGCCGACAAGGTCAAGCTTGCCATAGCCGGCTGCACATGAAATTGAGCGGCAACAACAGCAATGACAGGCTGCGTGCAATAAAGATCAGCGAACATGATAAAGCTTCCCAGAAACAAAGCCACTAATGTCTTTTTAAAGGCTTTACTTTCCGGTGAAATATAATCCATGGAAAATTCCATCCTCTCTGTTTCTCTTTGTAACATCCATACTATGACAATCCCTATTCGTTGTCTAATAAATTATGTGAATGATATTCATGCATAAGGATTTAGAACCGGAGCACCCGATCCCCCGTCAAAGCACACATACATTGCAGCTGCCTATTTTATGAGTTATATTCTTCGGAGTAATGCAATTCAATAAAATGCCTTATTATCGGGATTTTTCACTATAACTATGTTAATATATAGGATACACCTTCAGCACGTATGCTGTTTTATGACGGCATTTTAATCACAAAGTGACTGTAGAGAAGCGTTTTTTCGCTATCATTCTCCACCCTTTTTAGGAGTGATCATTTATGGAGTGGCAACAGATTGAATATTTTCAAAAGGTCGCCCAGCTGCAGCATATGACGCAGGCAGCGGAGGCTCTGTCAATCTCACAGCCCGCGCTCAGCAGGTCGATTGCACGCCTTGAAGAAGAACTGGGCATTTCTCTTTTCGAACGGCAAGGAAGAAGTATTATCTTAAATCAGTATGGCAAGGTGTTCTTAAAGCATGTCAATCGGATCTTAAAAGAGATTGATGATACGAAAAAGGAAATTCAATCCCTGCTTGATCCTGAATACGGTGAGGTTTCCCTAGGATTTCTGCACACGCTCGGCGTAAACATGATTCCAAATATTCTTCGTGCCTTTCAAAAAGAACATGCCAATACACGAATCAAGCTTTATCAAAACAATAATGTATCACTACTCAAACAGCTTCAATCGGGGGAAATTGATCTGTGCCTTGTGCATCATGCCTTCGATGATCCCCATATTCAATGGGAAAAGCTTTGGGACGAAGAGCTTTTTCTGATGCTTCCGAGCACCCATCCGCTCGCGCGCAGAGAATCCATCGTCTTGGATGAAATCCAATCCGAACCGATGATTGCGCTTAAAGAAGGCTATGAGCTGCGCAAGATTGCCGATAAGCTTTGCCGAAAAGCTAATTTCACACCAAACATCACATTTGAAGGCGAAGAAGTGACCACACTTGCCGGTTTGGTTGCGGCGGGACTTGGCGTCGCCTTGCTTCCCGACCAAAAAGACATCGACGACAGTAAAGTGGCCAAGTTGCATGTAAAGTGGCCAAGCTGCTCAAGACAGATCGGGCTCTCATGGTATGAAGACCGTGCCCTGTCTCCTGCTGCCACCCACTTCAAACGTTTTGTCTTTACCCACTATCGAGAATGAAAAAAGAGGGGCGCTCAGGTGAACGTCCCTCTTTTTTCATGCCATTTCTTTCAATTTATCTTTTCCATGAAACAATTACTTGACAATCGACGTGCCGAATAACTTCTGAAACCGTTCATAATCTTGGGAGCCCAGCGTCTGCTCCACCTTTAAGGTGTGTTCTCCATGCTTCATGGCCTGAATTGCCCGCTGCTGTTCTTCCGTGTGGAACGTACCGATAATTTTATTTGTTTCAAGAATATTTGTAAACGCATTCGGGTCAATGCTCTTAATCAACCGCTCCATTTTATACAATTCATAATGACTGATGACCATCATTAACGTACTCTTTTTGGTGCCGGTAAACCCTCCGTATGACGGAATCACCGTCATTCCTCGGTCAAATTGATCCTGGATTGCTTCAACCAGCCGATCCGACTGATCCGTGATCGTCATAACCGTCAATTTCTGATATTTTGTGTGAATCATATCAATCACATAACTATTTACAAAACGTGAAATTAACGTATAAAGTGCGTACTGCCATTCGTACACCGCACCGGCAATCACAATAATAATACCGTTCAAAATCAAAAAATATTTACCTGATGATGCATTACGATTACGCCGCGTTAAAAAAATGGCAATGATATCCAAACCGCCCGTTGAAATACCGTATTTCAAGGCAATTCCAACACCGATCGCAGAGATCATTCCGCCAAATATAGAATTGAGCAGAATGTCTGAAGACAGCGGATGCACCGGCAGAACAGTTAAAAATAATGAGGTCAGCATAACTGTAATGAAACTAAATAAGGTAAAACTCTTTCCGACCTTATACCATCCAAGTACGGCAATTGGCAAATTTAAAACGAGAATCAGCAAACCGATCGAAAGATGAAGGTTCAACCCATCAAACAGGATATCTGAAATCAATTGGGCAGCACCGTTTATTCCTGCCGCATAGACATGAGCCGGCACAAGAAAAAGATTCATGCTGAGCGCACATAAAAAAGCGGCACAAACTGAAATACATGATTTTTTGATTAATTCGCCAATGGAAAAAGCAGGTAACATATCGTTCTTCCTTCATTCACTTTATTTTTTCTTAGTTCCCCGGGTCTCAAATTATAGCACCTTCATTTGCGGATTCAACCTCTGGCAACATTTTCCCAACACTTTCACTTGTTAAACTAAACACATTTTTCAAACATTTATTTATGCCGCAAAAAACAGCTTGAGTGCCGATTAGTTGCCCTCAATGATCGGAACTTGTTACAATATAGAAAGTTTCAGGACGATGGAATCATAAAGTTGTGCTTCCACCATTCAATGAATGAAACTGAAAAGAATATAATAAAGGCAGGTTGACTTTATCAATAATGGATAAAGATATGATGAGATGGATCAATCCGGCTATCGGCACAGTCCATCTGAATCAGGGGCCATTTCTGAGGCCGCCCTATTTAAAATTTCTTCCAGAGGTGGGATCCCATGACACGTTTTGAGGAAGGGTCTATATGTGAGGGAACACCGGGAAACGAGTCGTGTACATTAAGAACCGGCAGGAAACGAACCTTCCAGCGAGTCGAAATTTTAACATTCATTGATCCGCTTTGCCCTGAATGCTGGGGTTTTGAACCTTTACTTAAAAAATTTATTTTTCAATACCATGACTATTTTACATTTCGCGTCTTGTTAACGACAAAGCATGACACGGTAAATCGCTGTCAATTCACTCGTGCAAAAAGAATTGCTGAGGAATGGGACAAATATGCCCGCCTGACCGGCATGTGCTGCGACAGTGATGTGTGGCTGGAAAATCCGCCTTCTCCTTATTCGATCGCTTATGCGATTAAGGCGGCCGAATTCCAAGGAGGTGCGGCCGGGCAAATTTTTCTTCGCCGCGTACGTGAGCAGATTTTTCTCAGAAGACAGGGCTTGAATAAATTTGAAGAGCTGCTGGGTGTCGCTCGCCTTGCCGGACTGAATGAACAGGAATTTTCCAATGACTATCATTCCTGTCGTCCGATTAAGGCTTTTCAGTGTGATCGCCGATTAGCAAATGAATTGGCAATCACCGAACTTCCGACCTTGGTTTTCTCAGCACCATGCAATGACTCTGAAGCCATTAAGGTAAACGGACATTACCCTTACTCCGTCTATGTACAGATTTTGACCGAACTCCTGGGCGAGCAGCCGATCCCGGCGCCAAATATCTCGCTCAAAGACTATTTTCAACAACAATGCTTTCTGACCACTCAGGAAGTCGTCGTAATCTATGACTTAACGGAAGAAGAGGCATTAAAGGAACTGCGCAAATTGCAGCTCCAGCAAATTATCGAACCGGTTTCTCTGAAAAGCGGTGAATATTGGTCCTATATCGGTCATTCGTAATGACCGTATCATTTGATCGTTTGAATGTTGCAAGAACCATAATTGCCTTGCTCCTAAAAAAGGAGCAGGGCTTTTTCATTGTCTTAAATCATTCCATAACTCTATTATAACGAACACATGTTTTTATTTCCAGTGTTAAAAGAACGTTTGTTCGTGTATAATAAATCCATATCCAATTAATTGAGGTGTCGCACATGGATCGAGTGATCTTCCTGATCGATATGCAAACGTTCTACGCTTCTGTTGAAAAGGCTGATTTCCCGGAATTCAGAAACAAGCCTCTGATCGTTGCAGGTGACCCGAGGCAGCGAAGCGGCATCGTCCTTGCCGCTTGCCCGATTGCCAAGCATTTCGGCGTACTGACGGCCGAGCCGCTTGGTCAAGCGTTAATTAAGTGTCCGCAGGCGGTTATCCGTCTGCCACGCATGCAGCATTACATTGATGTATCTACAGCCGTGACACGATTTCTTAGACAGTTTACCGATCTGGTTGAGCCTTATTCGATTGATGAACAGTTTATTGACGTCAGCGAAAGCTTGCCGCTCTTTGGTTCACCCTCAACCATTGCACGGAAGATTCAACGATGCATGCAGGAACGCTTTGGTGTCTATGCCCGCATTGGAATCGGACCCAATAAAGTAATGGCCAAGATGGCTTGTGATCATTATGGCAAAAAGAACAAAGCAGGAATTTTTGAGTTAAATGCTGAGAATATAAAAAAATACCTCTGGCCCCTGCCCATTGGTGAATTGTTTGGCGTTGGCCATCGAATGGAGCAGCACTTCATTGGAATGGGAATTCGCCAAATCGGTCATCTCGCCCGTTTTCCGCTCGCTTTACTGCGCAAGCGTTGGGGTGTGAACGGAGAGCTGTTATGGCGAACCTCACACGGCTTGGACAGTGCTCCCGTCTCCATGAGCACCTTTACAGAACAAAAAGCGATCGGGCACCACATGACCCTGCCCTTCGACTACCCGGAAATGCGCGATATTCGTGTGATCCTTCTTGAATTGAGTGAAGAGGTCGCTTATCGAGCCCGTGTGAAACACTATATGGGGCTTGTTGTCTCCGTTGGCATTTCCGGAACTTTTGAGCGCCATACCGGTTTTCATCGCCAGATCAAGCTGCCCTTCGCGACAAATTTTGGCATGGATATTTATCATGCGGTTAATCGGCTTTTTACAGAAAGCTGGGACTGCCTTCCGGTACGAGCCGCTGCAGTCACCCTTAGTGATCTTCAGCCAGTATCAAGCAGCTATCAGCTCGATCTCTTCGCTCATATTGAAGAAAAAACAAAATTAAGTGCTGCAATCGACACAATTTATCAAAAATATGGAAAGACGGCCATCTTTCATGGCACCTCACTTATGTCGTCCAGCCAGTTGCGCGCACGTGCGAATAAAATCGGGGGGCATTTCAAATGAATGATCATGGAGGATTTCTGCCCGCCTCGGAAATGACTGAAAAAGAAATGAAAATTGCCGCCGAATATATGCTGCTTCCGCTCATTAAAATGGCATTTGAACGTGATCGAACAGCTATTGTCCATGCGGACACTAAATTCAAACCGCTTTATTTGGAACTATTGGATGCCATAATTGCTCACGTAACACTGGATCTGCGAAGAAATAAGCAAGATATTTTCAACAATCACATCCGCATGACTAAGCGCGGCTGGTTCAATTATGAGGTCTATGTACGGGGCCGCCTATTTGAATTCGTCTATCAAAAAAGTGTAGCCATGGATTGGATTTACGAACGAGTGCGCAGCTATCTCAAGCTCTAGCATCTTTTCTTACCTTCTAGATGAATGTTTACTCCGAGACATTCATAGGCTTGTTTTTAGAGAAACTGCAGAGGATGAATGCCATGAAACTTTTTGTTTTCTGTCTTCTGACCGCCGTTACGTTTTTTTGTTTTTATCATTTCCTGCTTGGATTGCTGCATTTAGAGTCCCTGCTGCTTTCCGGGGCGATGCTCTTCACAATTATTTTCTTCATGATGTGCTTCGTGACACGGCATCGGCGCAGCAATGAATGAAAACGACAAGGACTGAGAATTTAATCCTCAGTCCTTGTCGTTTTTTAAACAGTATTTTTTTCAACTAAACAGCAGGTGTTCAGTTTCATCCAGAACTTTGGCAAAGACATCCATTGCCTGTTGTACCGGTTTAGGATCCGTCATATCAACGCCTGCTTTTTTAAGCACTTCAATCGGTGAATCAGAGCTTCCCGATTTCAGATAGTTTTTGTAGCGCTCAACAGCCGGCGCGCCTTCCTGCAGAATTTGCGAAGAAAGAGCTGAAGCGGCGCTGAATCCTGTTGCATATTGATAAACATAGTAATTGTAATAGAAATGCGGAATACGCGCCCATTCAAGACCAATTTTTTCATCTACGACAATATCCGTTCCAAAATAAGTCTTATTCAGGTTGTAATACGTTTCCGTCAAAAGATCTGCAGTCAACGCCTCTCCGGCACGCGCCTTCTCATGAATGATGTGCTCAAATTCTGCAAACATCGTCTGCCTGAAGACCGTTCCTTTAAAGCCCTCCAATTGATTGTTCAACAGATACAGTTTTCTCTTCTTATCATCCGTATTTTTAAGCAGATAGTGGTTCAACAGCGCTTCATTGCATGTAGAAGCAACTTCTGCAACAAAGATTGAGTAGTCTGAATAAGGGTACGGCTGACATGTACGGGAATAATAGCTGTGCATCGAATGTCCAAGCTCGTGTGCCAATGTGAACATGCTGTCGACATTATCCTGCCAGTTCAACAAAATGTAAGGCATGGTGCCATAGCTGCCGCCAGAATAACCGCCGCTCCGCTTGTTCTGTGTTTCACGCACATCAATCCAACGCTTTTTAAAACCATCCAGAATAACATTCAAATAATCTTCGCCAAGCGGTGCCAGTGCTTTAATTACAATTTCCTTCGCTTCATCATAAGTAACTTTGATCTTCGCATTCGGGACGAGCGGTGCATAAAGATCATACATGTGAAGTTCATCAACATTGAGCGCCTTTTTACGCAGCGCCACATATCGGTGCATCAACGGCAGGTTGTCATGAATGGTTTTAATTAAATTGTCATAAACCGTTTCCGGAATATCATTACCAAACAAAGCCGCTTCGCGTGCCGACTTATAATGACGCACATTTGCATAGAACGTATCGCGCTTGATTTGACCGCTCAATGTCGAAGCTAGAGTATTCTTGAATGCACCGTACGTTTTATAAATGCCTTCGAATGTATCTTTGCGCACTTGCCTATTTTCACTTTCCATGAGTGTGCCATAACGCCCGTGTGTAATTTCAACGTCTTCTCCGTCCTCACCCTTAATCGTTGGGAACTTCAAATCCGCATTGTTTAGCATGCCGAACGTTGTTGATGAAGCGTCGGTAACCTCTTCAGCCGCCGCAAGAAGTGCTTCTTTTTCACTATCCAGCACATGAGGACGCGTCCGAATGATTTCATCAAGTGCATGGCGGTAGAGTTGCAGATCCTTACTGCTGTCAATAAAACTGTTCAGCGTTTTCGGATCAATAGCTAAAATTTCAGGAACAGCAAAAGCTAATTTGCTTCCTGCTACCGCAGCAAGATTGCCGGCGCGGTCATTAAGCGCTTGAAAAGTCGCATTTGCCGTATTTTCATCTGATTTCATGTGTGCATAGACGTAGACCTTATATAAAAGTTCCGTCAGTTCATCCTGTTTCTTAAGCAACGCAAATAATGTTTCGGCAGAATCTCCTATTTTCCCTTTAAACTGTTCCGCTTCAGCGATCAAATCCTTAACCTTTTGAAACGCACGTTCCCACGCATCCGCATCAGGAAAAATCGCCTCGAGATCCCATGTTTCCTGAACCGGAATATCCTCTCGTTTTGGGAGCGCAGTTGTCTTTTCACCAGCCATTGCGGCACCTCCAATGTCATTGCTTTTCCAAAAAATGTATCAACCATATCGTACTTCTTTTTTATCATTTACGCAAAATTTAGCTTATTCTTTAATTGGATTTGAAAGAAGCGTCTCTTCTAATCGCTCCAGAACACGACGATCATCCTCCAGTAATCGAGAAATCACCAGATCTTTTGGGGGCAAATAGACAAGCCGATAACGATCATCCATTTTCTCAGCAATCCCCAACCGAATCAGCTGCTCCAAATAAATTCTGACAAGTTGATTTGCAGTTTTCAATGGACAAAGCGGAAGGTGCCGAAGTTCATACAGCGACCCCATCCCCCTCTGTACAGCTTTCTCAATAATTTGTCGGGGCATAACATAGCGTTTCGGTTCAATAACACCCATAAAAAGATATACCCACATTTGCCATAACAGAGGCGGATTCATAAGATGGATAAATGAATGATGCGGCAGACCTACAAAGGCGGGATAACAAGCGAAATAATGGTTTAATTGATAAGTTTGAGCACGCAGCATGTATTCTTCGCGCGTCATATGATAGGGGATTGCCTGCCGCTTTCTCTTTTTCATTTCCAGCCAATAACGCTTAAATTGGGCTGGTGAAAATTTCTGCGGCGGAGAAATTAACTGATAAGGTTTGCATACTGAGAGCGTAACGCTCTTTTCCTGGGAAATAAAATGTGTCTTCGAAAGTGGAGAAAGGCCATGAACGCAGCGGATAACCTTTGTAGACGGATCATAAAACCAAACATAGTAACGAGAAGAAAACGGATGTGTTTCGGGAGAGACCCTTGATTGGCGGATTGCCATGGAGGTAAAACCAGATAGACGAATCCTCTCCCATTGTCGATGATAGTGATTAATGCCGATGACCCATATCGGTGTGATATATGCATCGAGGTATCCCATTGAACGCGAGGCAAACACCTCTTCAGGGATCATGCTGCATTGATACTCAATTACAGCAGGTTCAATTCCCGGCAAATATAAATCCGGTCTCTGCCTGAGCTCGGGCAGGTAATGTTCCAATTGCGGCGATCGACCCGCATCGTCACACCAATGAAAAAGATCTTCTTTACCTGACAAATGTGCGGACGTTTCCGGTTCACTGTCGACAAAACACGCATGATGTGGCTGATGTGCAAAATGCCAACATCGTTTTGTGCCCGTTTTCAGATGCACCGGTGCTTGGCAAACAGGGCAATAAAACCCATGGATTTTCCCCATCTGCAGCAGCGTTTCACGAGGCCATACTCGGGCAATCAGTGAAATTCGTTCAGCATTTTTCGTTGATGCGATGAGCACAAAATCACCACCTGTTCCTTCTATTTTTATGATTTCGACAGTGTAGACTGTCATTCCTTCTCATGTGTAAGAAAATCCCCGCACAATCCTCATACAAACAGGCAGTTCAACAGCCTCTCTGGAAAAAACAAAAAGCTTGCCAATCGGCAAGCTTTTCAGATCATCTCTTGTAGGTGCTTAGTAGACTTATGAAAGTAAAGGAAAATGAGATTTTATTGTCTGTAAGGCATGGTCTGATATTAATTCCTTACCATATTCCATAAGAACATAATGCGTCATACTTGTGTCAAGACCAAATTCGAGCATTTTGCTTAAGGCATCATCTTGACAATCATCCGTTAATTCATCATCGAATGTGATGTTTAAATAATAATAACCTTTGTACGCATATAATACGGTATCCATATTCTCATGCGTCTCAAAAGCATGGCTCAGCGAAATCAAGTTCTCAAGATCATCGAATTCGATAATGAAAGAAATCGGCTGTGAATCTTCCTCAGTTTCATCGTCCTGTTCTTCGCCGTCCTTCATAGTATCATCTTCGGACATGTCCGATTGATCTGGGTCCTGGTCCTCGTGATCATTAATTGGAATATCCAAATGCTTATTTTCTGAGATCGGCAACTGGAGATTCGCACCGTCCTTCGAAATTTGAGCACGAGTTACAATAATCTCCATGCCCTTCTCAAGCGCTTGAACCTGAATCCAAAGCGGCCCTTCAAGTGAGAACGATTCTTGACTATGTGCCTCATCCATCATTTGCCAAAAGAGCTCTTCACTGCGATCACGATTATACCAAATTTCCTCACGGTCAAAGCCAAGGTCTTCAATATCCAAATAACTGATGTAGAATTTCAGTGTGTTTTCGTTAATTCGCTCGATTTTCAACGCTATCTCTCCCTTCTTCATCACTAGTTATGGGAGTGACCAACCGCCAATGGACAATATCTATCCTGTACCTCTATTGTATGATAAAACGTTCACTATTGAAATAAAAAGTAATCCTTATTCCAAACATTCCGCACTTGCCTTCTCAGCAAGCAAAATAAGTTTAATTGTTTCATTTTATTGATCGTGTAAATTATTTATGCAAAGAAAACAATAGAACGGCAAATGTCTGTCAAACAGATTAGCGGAATGATTCGGGACAAGTCCGCATAAGTTTGAACGGAGGCAGAGGAAAGGAGCTATCAACGCATGTCTTTTGATCTCAATACCCTGTTTTTCATTCTAAAAATAATTTTTATAGATATTATTTTGGGCGGAGACAACGCGGTCGTTATTGCACTTGCTTGCCGCCGACTCGCAGAAAAGCAGCGGAACGAAGCCATTTTTCTCGGTACCGGGCTTGCCGTCATTGTGCGGATCTGCCTGACGGCGATCGTTGTGTCTTTACTCAACATTCCGTTTCTGATGCTTGCAGGAGGCATTTTCTTAATTGTCATTGCCGTTCGCCTGATGACAAATAAAGAAGAAAAACATAATGTTCGTGCAGGCACGTCCATGTTTGCTGCTGTCCAAACCATTGTATTCGCAGACGTCGTCATGGGTTTTGACAACATGCTTGCCATAGCTGGTGCTTCAAAGGGCCATATCGGCTATATTGCAATCGGCCTTATCTTCTCTGTTCCCATCATTGTATGGGGGAGTAAGCTGATTCTCATCGCTTTAGAGCACTTCCCGATCTTGATCTATGCCGGTGGCGGAGTTCTTGGCTATACTGCATCGGAAATGATTATGAGCGAACCGAAAATGCAATGGCTGTTTGAAAATTCTCAGCATTTTGCCCATTTTTTCCCAGCCATCCTTATTAGCACATTAATTATTGTCGGTTGGCTGACCAATTTTTTTTCATCAGCTCGAGTCGCCGGTAAATTATAATATCTAAAGTACCTTTATTCAAATGAGAACGGCTGCACGTTAACGAGCAGCCGTTCTCAACAGGCAACAAACGGATGCCCAAGGGCATCCGTTTGTTGCTCATTTCTTTAGTTAACCAAGCGCTGAGCTTCCTGAAGCTGGAATGTACGTACCTTTCTCGGAAGAAAACGACGAATTTCATCATCATTATAGCCAACCTGCAGCCGCTTGTCATCAAGCATAATCGGTCTCCGCAACAACCCTGGATTATCTTTAATCAATTCAAAAAGCTGCTGGATCGACATTGTTTCCAACTGAATATTCAATTCTTGAAATGCTTTTGACCGTGTCGAGATAATTTCATCCGTCCCATTCTCGGTCATGCGCAAAATATCTTTAATTTCTTCAATCGATAACGGTTCGGAGAAAATGTTTCGTTCTCTAAAAGGTATATCATGTTCCTTCAGCCAAGCTTTTGCCTTTCTGCACGATGTACAACTTGGTGATGTATATAATGTAACCATAATTCGCCCTCCTTTGGATAATAGAAACGTTCTATTCTCTAAGGCTTCTTTTATTATATAATAATTCTTATAAATTTTATACCCTTTTTTATGTGAAAATAATTTCATATTTCATCATTATATGCGCCTTCTTTCACCTTTTTTCGACAATAAGATTATTTTCATTATTCCCGCTCATTCTCATTACGAAACATTACACACGAATTACAGGCTCATTAACGAACAACACTGAACTTTAGATAGCATAAAAAAAGGAAAAGAAGTATAGCCTTCTTTTCCAAGAAAATATATTTTCACTTAAAAATCCTATTACTGATTTTGCTGTTTCTGCAACTTGCCAAGTTCACTGTGTTTGAAACCGAAAAGTAAATAGATCACAAGGCCAATGCCAAACCAAATTAAGAAACGAATCCATGTCTCTCCTGATAAATTGACCATCAGAAACCCGCATGAAAGAACGGCAAGGAATGGAATCACATAAACAAACGGCACCTTAAAGTTCCGTTTGATGTCTGGTCGTTTCACACGCAGTATGACCACACCGATCGAAACAACGATAAAAGCGAAGAGTGTACCAATATTTACAAGCTGCGCCAATTCATCGAGCGGAACAAGTGCTGAAAAAATCGTTGCCATAATCCAAGTCAGGAGAATACTGAATACAGGCGTCTTGGATTTTTTTGATAACTTTGCAATTGATTTTGGCAGCAGACCATCTCGACTAATTGCAAAAAACAGCCGAGTCTGTCCATACATCATCACAAAAAGTACCGTAGTAATACCAAGAATAGCCCCCAGAGAAACAAATCCTGCTACCCAGTCCTGATGAACAAAGCGAAGAGCAAATGCAACAGGATCGCCTACATTTAATTTGGTGTAAGGAACCATTCCTGTCAACACGATCGAGACAGCAATGTACAGGACCATACAAACGGCAAGTGACGACAGAATACCGATCGGCATATCACGCTGCGGATTCCGCACTTCCTCAGAAGCCGAAGACACTGCGTCGAAGCCGATGTAGGCCAGAAAAGCTGTTGCTGCACCTTGTACAACGCCGCCAAAACCGTAAGGCATAAATGGCGTCCAATTAGATGGCTGCACATAGAATGCACCGACAACGACGAAAAGCACAACGACACCTATTTTTATAAGTACCATGATATCGTTAATTCGGCTTGATTCCTTAACCCCGCTGAGCAGGATTGCCGATAACAGAAGCACAATCACCGTTGCCATCACGTCAACGTAAGTTCCTTTACCAGGATCAAACGCGGCACTTATTACGGTAGGCAAGTGAAATCCGAATCCCTTCAGCAATTCTTGAAAGTAAGCAGACCATCCACTAGCCACAACTGAGCAGGCAAGGCCGTACTCAAGGATTAAGTCCCATCCAAGAATCCATGCGAACAATTCACCGAAAACTGTATAGCTGTACGTATATGCACTGCCTGAAGCCGGAATCATCGAAGCGAATTCCGCATAGCACAAAGCTGCGAATGCACATGCGATTCCTGATAAAACAAAAGATAAAATAATAGCTGGCCCTGCATTGTTCGCAGCAACAATACCTGTCATAACAAAGATTCCGGTACCGATCACCGCTCCAACACCAAGCATGGTCAAATCAAAAGCTCCCATTGCTTTCTGCAGCCCGCTCTTGCCGCTCGCCTGATGAATCGTATAATCCATCGGCTTTCTTCTGAATAACGTGCTAAGCAAACGCCTCATCCTTAAAATCTCCTTCTGTATATCCTTAATAACACAACTTAATGAATTCTATTTATTCTTTTTTCAGAATTTTGACAATCTGACTTTTTCTCTTTATTTTTCCACTAAGTTGTAAAAATCATTCTACATGTTACCTGGTCTTATGTAAAGGTACTAATTACAAATTATTTGACTTTTTTAGAAACACTGAAGTTATTTAAACATTTTCCATGCAAAAAGGACTCCCCAAAATGCAAGAAGTCCTCACTCATTGTTCAATATATCTATGTGGATAGTTCCACTACATTACGCCGGCAATTTTAAGTTTGATGACGGTGCATCTTGTGACTTAGGTTGCAACTGTCCTAATGTCTCCTTCAACCATTTTCTGATTGAATTTTTGCGCCTCCGCCTTACTTCCTTCGGTTTCACCGATAATCGCCTCCTTAAACCATTTATACAAAGTTTTATTCCCGTGACTCACGCAGAAGTGTACCTGTCTCTTTTTATTCTCAACCCGGTATGCCTGCTTGTCAAGGTAATTTTTCGACTTGTCTCCGTTTGCACCTGTCCAGAAAATGTATCTTGCACAACTTGAGATTCACATATGCATGTGATAAGCTTGGACATCAGTATTAACAGAACAGCGCATCGCAACCACATTTGTAATGAAGATGGCCAACTGAATCCTCTTTCTCTTATACTATACGTGAGAAAAACAAAAAGTATTCAAAAATATACCCTACCCTAAAGGAGTTGATGTCATGGCGCGATTAATCACAGTCATTCTTACCCTTTTGCTCGTTTTGACCATTCTTTTGTATCATTTTTATCATGTATTGACTATGCCAATCATCACTATTTTACTGCTCATCACTGTCATCAGCTATTTTGTGCAGCTCTATAGTATCTACAAAAAAAAATAACCCTGCGCCGATATAAATAGGCGCAAGGGTTATTTTTTTAAGCTTTTTCAGTTTTCATTTCCTCGTCATGAAGATGGCAAGCCACCCAGTGATCTTTTTCTACCTCATGCCATTTTGGTCTTACTTTCGCGCACACATCCATTGCAAATGGGCAACGCGTCCTGAAACGGCAACCGCTGGGCGGATCAATTGGACTTGGCACGTCACCTTCCAATATAATCCGTTCACGTGAACGTTCAATATTAGGATCAGCAACCGGAATTGCCGACAGAAGCGATTGAGTGTATGGGTGAAGAGGATGTTCGTACACTTCATCGCTGCTCGCAAGCTCGGCCATATTTCCGAGATACATCACACCGACTCGATCACTTATATGCTTTACCATTGATAGATCATGTGCGATAAACAAGAAGGTTAAGCCTTGTTTTTCCTGCAATTCCTGCAACAGATTGACAACCTGAGCCTGAATGGACACATCAAGCGCTGAAATCGGTTCATCGGCAATAATAAAATCCGGATCAACAGCAAGTGCTCTTGCAATTCCAATACGCTGCCTTTGACCACCGCTGAATTCATGCGGATAACGATTAGCATGTTCACGATTCAAGCCGACTGTTTCCAGCATTTCATAAACACGTTCCATGCGTTCTTTTGGTGATTTGGCTAAATGGTGAATATCAATTCCTTCTGCAATGATGTCTTTAACCATCATTCTCGGGTTAAGCGATGCATACGGATCCTGAAAGATCATTTGCATGCGTCTTCTTAACTCCTTTCTTGTTTTTGCAGAGAGTTTGCCGCTTATATCATGGTTGTCAAACACCACTTTGCCGTCAGTAGGCTCGTAAAGACGAATAATCGTTCTTCCGGTCGTGGACTTGCCGCAACCTGATTCGCCAACCAGCCCAAGGGTCTCACCTTTGTAGACATCAAAACTAATCTCATCAACCGCTTTTAAGATATCTTGACGCGAAATAGTGAAATATTTCTTCAAATTTTTAACTTGAAGCAATTTCTCTCTTTGTTCAGTCATTATTTGATCCTCCTACACCAATTGTTGCAGGCGGTTCCACCTTTGGTGCCCGCTCATCAAGCAGCCAACAAGCTGTCCTTTGCGTGCTCGACATTTCTGTGTACTCAGGCATATGATCCGTGCATACTTTCATCGCATAAGGACATCTTGGAGCAAATGGGCAACCCTTTGGCGGATTACTCAGATCTGGAGGAGTCCCTGGAATCGCCAATAATTTATCGGTTTTGGCATGCAATTTTGGCATAGAAGACAACAGTCCCCATGTATACGGATGCTTTGGATTATAAAATATTTCATCCAAGGTACCAGTCTCTACAATCTTTCCTCCATACATTACAGCAACACGTTGTGCCAAATTGGCCACTACACCTAAATCATGGGTAATTAAAATAATTGCTGTTCCTGTTTTCTTCTGCAAATCACGCATAAGATCAAGAATCTGTGCTTGAATCGTCACATCAAGTGCCGTTGTTGGTTCGTCTGCGATAAGAATTTTCGGATTGCAAGCTAATGCAATGGCAATAACAACACGCTGTCTCATCCCGCCTGAAAATTGGTGTGGATATTCATCCACACGTTTTTCCGGATTTGGTATACCTACCAATTGCAGCAGTTCAATTGCACGTTTTTTTGCATCATGCTTCGTCATTCCTTGATGCTTAATCAAACCTTCCATAATTTGTTTGCCGATCTTCATCGTTGGATTCAAGGCGGTCATCGGATCCTGAAAAATCATTGAAATTTCCTTACCACGGATTTTCTGCAGCTGCTTCTTGGAATATTTAACAAGATCATTGCCTTCAAACAGAATATCCCCGGTCGCAATTTCACCTGGAGGACTCGGAATCAGTCCCATAATTGCTTTCGATGTCACCGATTTTCCGGAACCGGATTCGCCAACAATCGCCAGGGTCTCCCCTTTATTTAAATTCAAACTGATACCGCGGACAGCTTGTACTGTTCCACCAAATATATGAAATTTCACACTCAAATTATTGATTTCCAATAAATGACTCATAATGAATACCTCCTGCCTTTATCGACGCAGCTTCGGATCAAATGCGTCACGAAGCCCGTCTCCCATAATATTGAAACAAATCAACAGGAGCGAAATGATGATACCAGGATATAGGGTCTGATAAGGATGAATCTGAAGCATTTGATATCCATCATTAATTAACGAACCAAGCGATGACTGCGGCGAACGAATCCCTAATCCGATAAAGCTCAGGAATGCCTCAAAAAAGATTGCACTCGGAACTGAGAACATTGTATTAATGATGATCATTCCAATTGAATTTGGAATTAAATGCTTAAATATGATTCGTCCATCACTTGCACCTAGTGTTCGTGAAGCAAGGACAAATTCCTGATTTTTCAGTTTCAGCATTTCGCCGCGAACAATACGCGCCATTGATAGCCAGCTTGTCGCCAAAATTGCCACAGTGATTGCAAACAGACCTGGCTGCATAATCAAAATAAGCAAAATGATCCAGACAAGGTTCGGAATACCGGCGATGATTTCAATGATACGCTGCATAACATTATCAATCATACCGCCAAAGTAGCCGGAAATACCACCGTAAACAACTCCGATGAGCACATCTGCAAGCGTCGCAATCAAGGCAATAATCAACGAAATCTGCGTTCCATGCCAGGTTCTTGTCCAAAGATCACGTCCAAGCTGATCAGTACCGAACCAGTAGGCGGTTTTAACATTCTTTTCTTTGTAAACATCCACGCCATTTTCATGACCGCTGAAAGCCGGAATCCATTCCAAACCACTGATTTTAGGCGGAAGGTTGGCGCGTGATACATCTTGATTATCGATGTCATAGCCAAAGAAATGCGGCCCAACAATTGCAAAAAACACAATTAAGGCAATAATAATCATCGATATAAAGGCACCTTTATTGGTGACGAATCGTCGAAGGGCATCTTTCCATGCACTGACGCTTTCACCAGCGATCTTATCAGCTGCTGTATCACCCAAGTCTGCAGGAGTAAATAAGTCTTTGGTTATGTCATGATTAGACGATGTCATGATGGCTTCCCTCCAGACACGCGGATTCTTGGATCAATCACGCCGTACAAAATATCAACAATAAAAATCGTAACAATAAATAGAGCGGCATACAGTTCGGTTGTCCCCATAATCATCGGATAATCATTGGTGACAATCGCATCAATGAATTGAGATCCAATACCAGGAATAGCAAAAATATTTTCAATGACTAACGATCCCGTAACAACAGCTGCTGTCATGGGGCCGATTACGGTAACAATCGGAATCATTGCATTGCGAATCGCATGCTTATAAATAACGGCAGATGTGCTCAACCCTTTTGCTTGAGCAGTTACTATGTAGTCTTGATTCAAGACTTCAACCATCTCTGTCCGCATAAATCGAGCGATTGATGCCATGACTCCGACACCAATAGAGATGACCGGTAGTACATGAGTCATGGGGCCGCTCCATCCGATTACAGGGAAAATTCGGATTTGTACCGAAAAGAAATACTGCAGAATTGCCGCAAAAATAAACGAAGGGATTGAAATAAACACAACGGTCAATGTGACCATACCCCAATCAAGAAATCTGCCGCGATAAATTCCCGAAATGATCCCTAAGAGGATGCCCAATATCGTTCCAAAAATCATCGATTCAATGCCAAGCTGCATCGATACTGGGAAACGCTGCATTAAAAATTCAGTGACCGGCTGCATCCCATACTGAAACGAGCCACCGAGATCACCATGAATAAAGTTCCACATATACTGCAGATATTGGACTGGAACAGGTTGATCAAGGCCATAATAATGCTTCAACTGATTTAACTGTTCCGGTGAGAGACGATTGGCAAACTTAAATGGTGTACCAGGCAGCATCTTCATGGACAGAAACGTCAGCGTAACCACAACGTAAAAAGTGACAATCATATAGCCAATTCGCTTTAAAATATATCGGCCCACAAAACGTAACCTCCTAAATAACAATTATCTATCTTGTATTTCCTAGTATTCAATATTAAATATTTTATCATAGTAAATGAATAAAGGTTTTATAAAATTAATGGAAAGGAGAGTACATGTCAGGGCTGACACATACTCTCCTTCAAAATGCCTCACATATCATCCATTGATTTATATAAATTAGTGCTGTGTAACATAAGCACGGGCAAAATCAATTTCAGGACCGTATGATGGGAATGAAAGATCCTTAACATAAGGTTTTTCCACCCAAGTATGTCCGGATTGATAGAGAGGAACAATTGGGTATTCAGACATCATCAGTTTTTCAGCTGCAAGAAGATTATCCCAACGTTTCTGTTGGTCAGCTGTACCTGTAAGTGCTGACTGTAACAGGCTGTCAAATTTCTTATTTGACCATCCTGTGGTATTTTGTGGGTTTTCAGACGTCCACATATCCAGGTAAGTCATTGGATCCTGATAATCTGGGAACCAACCGCTGAATGCAAGGTCAAACTTGAATTCTTGATTAAGTTTCAGATAGTTTGCCCAAGGTTGAGCATTGATTGTTACCGTTACGCCAGGAAGGTTTTTCTTAATCTGGTTCGCAACATATTGGTTTAGTTGTTGTGTTGAGCTGCTGTCTTGGCTTAAGAAATTAAGTTTCAAGGTCTTAATGCCAAGTTCTTTTTTTGCCTTATTCCAATATTCCTTAGCTTCGGAAGCAGAACCAGCTGGGAAGCCATCCGGGTCAGCAGAACGGAAGTCCTTGCCATCCGGACCAGCGACAAAGTTTTTAGGAACAATGTAATTAGATCCTGCAGAACCGTTGTTTAGGATTGATTTAACTAATCCATCACGATCAATTGCAGCGTTCAGTGCTTTACGCAAATTGAGGTTCTTCAAATTTTTGTTTGTCTTTTGGTTGATGTAGAGGAAGAAAGTACCGGATTCCAAAGCCGATTTCATTTCACTTGCGTTTGTTTTCTTGAATTGATCAACATATTCAGCGGAAAGTCCGACTTCGTCAATCGAACCTGTTTTGTACATATTGATCGCTGTACCTTGTTCTTTTACGACTTTGAAATCAACAGTGTCAAGCTTTGTTGCTTTTGCATTCCAGTAGTTTTTGTTTTTCTTATAAGTCCAGCCAGTACCTTTTTGCCAGTTGGACAGTACAAACGGACCACTATAGAGCATTGTATCTGCGGATGTTGCGTATTTGCTTCCGTTTTTCTTAACAACATCTTCACGTACCGGGAAGAATTGCGGTTGAGACAAAATGCTGTAGAAGAACGGTGGAGCCGGTTGATCCAAGGTTATTTGCAAAGTCTTGTCATCCAGAGCTTTAATACCTAATTGATCATACTTGCCATACAGTGGATCATCCTGATTTTGGATTTTAGCTGCATTCTTAATTCCTACAGATGCAAACAAGAAGTTATAAGCCGGTTTTGCTTTTGGATCATTCTGACGATGCCATCCATAAACAAAGTCCTGAGCAGTTACAGGTTTGCCGTCTGACCATTTCTGATCACGAAGTGTAAACGTATAAGTTTTCTTATCTGCGCTTACCTTTGGCGCACCCTTTGCTAAATCCCATTCGAACTTGTTGTTGTGCATTCTTGTCAGACCGGATTGCGTCATATCAATCGCATTTGTTGACGTCGTATCGGTTGCAAGATTTGGATCAAGAGTAGGGATATCAGCAGTAATTGCAAATCTTAACTCTTGTTTCGACGCTAATTTGTTTGAAGCGCCGCTTTTTTTGCTACTGTCACTACTGCTTGAGCTTCCGCAAGCGGAAAGCACAAGACTCAGTGCCATGATAAAAGAGAGCACAAGTGACCATTTTGCTTTCTTCTTCATAAAGTAATAACCTCCCCTAAATTTGCTATCTTTGTTTAGGTTTAATCCTCCATATTAAAACGAGTAAAGAGAACCGCTTAAACCTACAAATGCTATTATACAAGTTCTTTTTTTTTTTTGCATTCTTTTTTTTAAAAATTCGGCCGCTTAATGATGCAGAAAATGTAGAATATATTGATGCTACAACATTTTTCCGCTTATTTTTTTTTGCCGTTATGTTATAATTTCTAACAATGATTACAAAACAGGCGACTTATTTTGCTAAATAATAGAGGTGCTTCAATGAATATTTTTAAGTCAAAACGTTTTTTCCTTATTTTACTAATCTTGGTTATTGAATTCGTTTTAACACTATTTTCACAATTAATTTTTTCTTCTCTCTCATACTTGGCTTTTATTAATCACTTGTCCGTTATCAGTTTGCTATTTTTCAACTTTGGTCTCATTGTTTTTATTGTCCAAGGCGGTTTTTTTGACGGTGTCGTTTATAGTTTCAAACGTTTTGTACGTGCAACACGCAAAAAGACGTTTCAGGAAGAGGACACTGAAGCTCCAATGGCGGAATATAGACATCGGGACGGAAAGAGATCATTCATTATTTGGCCGCTTCTCCTCGACAGTCTTTTTTTGTTTCTTCTTTCCATTTTTCTTTCTTGGTCCTTATGATTAAATAGATTTGATTTTAATTAGCGTTTTATATATAATTATGTCAATATTGAACAGACTTATAGTAAAGCAATGAAGAAGAAGAGTACCTGCAGAAAGTCTTTAGAGAGCTTGGGTATGATGGAAACCAAGTGTCGGACTGCTTGGGAATGGACTTCTGAGCTTCAATCCGAACCTCGGGATTCAATCCGTCAGTAGGCATAGACGTTTCCGTACGTTACAACGGTAATGATTCTCGAACAGAATCAGATGAAAGATGTTTCTGCACAGCAGAAAAATTAGGGTGGTACCGCGGTCTATTCGTCCCTTGTGGATGGATAGGCCTTTTTATATTGTCTAAAAGAAAAATAATAAAATCAGGAAGGTGACTTATTTTGGCAAAAATATTTTCCGGCGTTCAGCCGACGTCCATTCCGACCCTTGGGAATTATCTTGGTGCCATGCGCAATTTCGTTACACTGCAAGAAGGCAATGAATGTATCTATTGTATTGTCGATGAACATGCCATTACGGTACCTCAAGATCCGAGGGAGATCCAAACAAACATCCATAATCTAGCGGCGCTTTATTTGGCCATGGGAATTGATCCAAAACAATCCATTCTTTTTATCCAATCGGAAGTTCCTTGCCACGCGCAGCTTGGCTGGATCATGCAATGTACTAGCTACATGGGCGAACTGGAACGTATGACTCAATTCAAAGACAAATCTCAAGGAAAAAAAGCAATTCCAGCAGGTCTTCTCACCTATCCGCCTCTGATGGCAGCAGATATTCTGCTCTATCAGACAGATCTTGTTCCTGTTGGTGCTGATCAGAAACAGCACATGGAATTGACACGTGATCTTGCTGAACGGTTCAACAACAAATACGGCGAAACGTTTACGATTCCGGAACCTTACATTCCTCCGGTTGGTGCGCGAATCATGTCACTCGCTGAACCAAAAAAGAAAATGAGCAAATCGGATGCGAACCGCAAGGCAACCATTTTTACACTAGACAGTGAAAAGGATATCATCAAAAAAATCAAATCGGCGACTACAGATGATGAAGCATCCATCCACTACGACCGGGATGCTAAACCGGGAGTCTCCAACCTGCTGGATATTTTCTCTCTCTGCTCAGGCCGATCCGTTGACGATCTGGTCGCTTCCTATCAAGGAAAGGGCTATGGGGAATTTAAAACCGATGTTGCCGAAGCGGTCGTTAAAGTATTGAATCCGATTCAGGAACGATTCAATCATCTGATCGAGTCTTCCGAACTCGATGAAATCCTCGATGAGGGTGCAGAAAAAGCCTACGCTATTGCAAGTAAAACTTTAAGCAAAGCCGAGAAGGCCCTCGGAATCGGACGACGAAACAAGCATTAAGACAAGGAACAAAAAACAGCTCTCGAGCGATTACATGTGCTCGGCGGCTGTTTTTTTATTCATAAAAGTTTAGTTTCAGGTTTAATCATTTTTTAATATAGTAGAATCCAAAACGTCCTGAAGATATTTGGCATGAGTACTGGCTTGTGATGCACTATCCAGCTCAGTAAAAATTTGGATGGCTTGTAAAGCTATTTTTTCTCCGCGCTGGCGATTTCCTAACTTAATCGCGTAAATTCCTTTTAAAAACATAAGCTTAATTTTCATGTATGAATCTTTTTCTTTATCCAATGATTCGTCCAATAGAATTAGAAATGTGTTCGCTTCAGGCAGCCTATTGTTTTCTAATAGTGCCACAATGGTGTTTAATAATATTTTTTGTTTCTTGACGTCCCCTCTTCCTAGCGGATTATAATCCATACTTTTCTCATAAGCCATGCGCGACAGTGCAACCATTTGATCGACCGGAAAACTGAACATCGAATTTGTATAAATCACAAGTTCATAGTATCCCCAGACATCCACATTAGAAAAGTATTCACTCAGAATTTTTACCATCTTCGGATCCGGCTTTTTCTTGGAAATTCGCCGTATATACAGCTCGGCCACGATAGAAAAATGCAGATAATAATTTTTTCCTTCTATTAAATACTTTCTATTTGTACGATCACGAAGGACTTGAAGCATATGCAGATTATCTTCCATTACGTAGCCCTTCAAGTCATCAAAGAATTTCTGAAAATGAGTAACTTCATAGTCGTTATTTACATAGAGAAACTCGTCCATTGACACATTCAATTTGTTAAGCAAATTAAGAAGATGTGTAAATGATATGTCACAGTCGCCACGTTCAAAGCGGGAGAGAAAGGCAACCGATACTTCTCCTTGTGCAAGTTCCGACAGCGTCATTTTTTTTGATTTTCGGATGTATCTTAATGTAACTCCAGGATGATTCATAAGCACACCTTTTTTTAATATAGTAAAATTTAAGCAGTTCATAAAGTATGTTTCGCAGAAGGACAATGCTTTGCGTCCCTCATCACAAGTTGAACTTACTTATAGTTTATCAAAAATAACACGACAATAAGCAAAGCGAGCATTTAATTAATAAAAAGTTTAATTAGATATTCTGATTTGATATAAAGCAAAAAAAGACCAAGCAGCAACATTCTGCCTGGTCTGTCTTATTATTCAGCTTTCTCTCATTGAACTTTCGTGCCCTGTTCTAACTCCCACAGCTTTTCGAAATAGGATTGACCCTTGATCATCCGTTCGCAAAGATCACTATGCTTGTCCGACCAACCCTTTTTCATTCCTAAAATCAATCCTTGCCATGCCTCATCAAAGGTCATTCGGCGGCTTTCACTATATTTAGTCGGATACCACTCTGTATACCAATAGCGCATTTCTTCGACATTCCCAGATGAATAGAGCTGATCAAGCGCCATAAACAGCAGCTGCTTCAGCTGTCTTTCTTTTCTTGTTAAGCCCATCATACACTCAGGATTAAGTGAGAGCATATGATATTCTTTTTTGCGAAAACATCCGGCAGGAAGCGGATAGTGGTCGATATCCATTTTTGCTCCCTTCTGCAGGATCAGACTCTCTTGTCTTGGGATCATTCGACTCTTTCGCACAGGAATCGAATAGCCCAAGGTATCGGCGACAATACAGCGTTCTCCATCGGTTGCGATAAAGCAATATTCAATAATCTCTCGTTGATTGTTTTTACAGATCACGCTTCGATTCCGAACATCTTTCAACAATTCTTGGGGAAGATCCTGCAAGTCGTTTTCAATGTAGTCAAGGAGTGGTTTTTCTACTTTAATCAGAGGAATCTGGTCGAGAAGCTCTATAAAATCATGTTTACGCCATTCGAAAAATTCGCATACATTATAGCTGTTCTCTTCACCCTCAAACCAATTTACCCAGATATCACTGACAATTTCCATGAGGCTCCATCTCCTCTGTTTGATTTGACAACATTATGGACATTATTGGAAGATTTTATTCGGATCGAGCAGATTTTTTGTGCCTCATATCTTCTCATGTTCATTTTATGCATTAATCTATGAATCTATGTATTTACGTACCTCGGCGCTCGTAAAAAAAAAATACTATATAAGAAAAAAACGGGCAAAAAGAGTCCGGTCCTTAATCTCCAGTCATGTGTCATTGGTTTGTGTCTTTACGGTGCTGAATCATTACTTCGGTTGCTCGCTGGCACGGCTGATCCCGCAGGCGTCTCGCACCTCTGCTTTGATTCTCGGCTAAGACACTGGTTTATTCTTTTAAATACGGGGCAAAATCTGTCGAGTAGGGCAGTGATTCACATCCTCTGTCCCCCTCACAGAACCGTGCGTGCGCTATTTACGCACACGGCTCTTCTTGTTCATGGTTCACAGAATATAGCTAAGTTCTGGGCGAAGTTGATAGATATTGACCTTGATTCGTGGTTGAGGCAATGGGCATCGTTTTAGAAATTGATTGAACTTTTCCCATGTATAAGATCGTTTTTGGCTTCTTCTGTTTAACCATTTATACAACAGCCGAATCACCTGTAATCGAAACGCATTCACACTTGGAATGTTGTCGGTGACACAATAGTAGTTGTAATAGCCGATCAGCGAGCGCTTGATCCGATCCATGATGGAGTCTATCTCTTTCGTTCGATGAGCTTTAAGCCACTGCCCGTGGGCTTTGAGCTTGGCGCAGACTTTCTTTCGACTGCTTTTTCGTTTTACTCGAAAGTGTCCACTTTTACTCCACCCACAGTAGTGGGTGAACCCCAGGAAGTCAAAGGTCTTTGGCTTCCTGTTTTCAATTCGTCTGGCATTTTCCCAAGCAAAACGTCCAAAAGGAATGATCCTCGCTTTTTCCTCTGCTAGCGTCAAATTAAATTTACCGATTCGCTGCTTGAGTTCACTATAGAATTGCTCCGCTTCCTGTTTGTACTGAAAGCAACAGACAAAGTCATCAGCGTAGCGCACCAAGTAGGCCTGTCCCTGACACTGCTTCTTCACCACTTTCATAAACCATAGATCAATCACATAGTGAAGATAGATGTTGGCTAGAATCGGCGAGATCAGTCCACCTTGCGGCGTCCCTTGTTCGCTTGCGTACCACGTCCCCTTCTCCATGTATCCAGCCTTCAGAAAACGCGCAATGAGTCTGAGTAGACTTGGATCATTAATGCGATGATTTAAGAAACGCATCATCCATTGGTGATCAACATGATCAAAGAAACCTTTGATGTCTACATCAACGATGTAGTTTGTATACCGTTTTTCGATGGAGACATTGAGCACTTTGAGCGCATCATGACAACTTCTATTTGGACGAAAGCCAAAGGAACAGTCAAGAAAATCCTGTTCATAGATGGCATTAAGGATTTTCGCAAGTCCTCGCTGTACAATTTTATCTTCATAAGCCGGAATGCCCAACGGTCTTTTCTTCGTTGAACCCGGCTTATCAATGTACACGCGACGCACCGGAAGCGGCCGATAGCTTTTCTGCTTCAGTCGCATGACTAGGTGGGAGAGGTTATCCGCCACGTTTTCTTGATAGGCAACTTTTGTTACTTGGTCAATGCCTGTTGCTTTGTTGCCTTGTAACTCCCGATGACACTGTCTCAATTCCTCTTCATCCATTAAGTGCGCCAGTGACGTGAACGCCATCCCCGGATTCGCCTTCGCTAATTCTGCTATTCTTACCTGTTTTGTGTTCATCTTTACTGCACCTCCGTGTGTGCCGATGTGTCCCCGATAAGATTCATGAACAAGAGAAACACCTTTCCTCGACTGGCATTACCCAGCGTCATTAGTACTATGTGTTTCCTCCGACTTCCCAGTAGACATTTAGCGTCCTCACATTTGATTGCTTGGTTCACTATACTTTCATTCGAAAGATCCGCTGGGATCTCCCGAGTTGCCGTCCCTTATCAATGCTCAGCGTGCCATGGTCTCAGACCCCGGGGAACCCCCAATCCTCTTACCCTATCGATGATTGGAGTGTTGCCTTCTGGAAGTATAACGCCATCGGCGTTCCCGTTTTCATAAGTTTTCGAGGCTCATTCCCTTCAACCACATGGCTTACGGCCCACTGACTCGCTGTCTACGCTTAAAAACTAACGTTGCCCTTAGTTCTCCAAGACTCGCTACGGATGAGTGGCTAACTCTTTTCCGACGGGATTCTCACCCGCTATAAGGCACGACCTTGCTCGGTCGCTCTATACTTTCTTATCTTGTAAGAAAAAACGGGGAAAAAGAGTCCGGTCCTTAACTTCTGCAGAACGCGATCGCTTTCGCGTTGCATACAAGATGTATGCGTACATACTTACCTCTTTATTTGTGCAAAAAAAAAAACGCCTGCGAATGAATCGCAGACGCTTTAAAAAAGTAAATTTTAAACTTCGTATCTTTTAAACGCAAGTGTCGCATTATGACCGCCAAAACCAAATGAATTGCTAAGTACCACATTAACTTCTTTTTTCAGTGCTTCATTCGGCACATAATTCAGATCACATGCCTCATCCGGCGTCTCATAGTTGATGGTCGGCGGAACAATTCCTTCTTCAATTGCTTTAATACAAAGAATTGCTTCAACACCGCCTGATGCGCCAAGCAAGTGACCAGTCATTGATTTCGTTGAACTGATTGCCAAATCATAGGCACCGTCTCCAAACACTGCCTTAACAGCTTTCGTTTCTGTGGAATCATTGGCTTCTGTACTCGTTCCATGTGCATTTACATAATCAACTTGATTCGATTTCACACCAGCATCATCGAGTGCCATTTGCATCGAACGGATTGCACCTTTTGCTTCAGGATCCGGACGTGTCACGTGAAAAGCATCGCTCGTGGCACCGTATCCTGCGATTTCGGCATAAATATGTGCGCCGCGCTTTTGAGCCGATTCCAAAGATTCAAGAAGCAGCACACCTGCTCCTTCGCCCATGACGAACCCGTCACGATTTTTATCAAACGGACGGCAAGCCGTCTTCGGATCTGGATTCGTAGAAAGTGCCCGCGCCGACGTAAACCCGGCAAAGGACATATTTGTAAGTGGTGCTTCACTTCCGCCGCAAAGAATTGCGTCGTTGTCTCCACGCTGTATAGCCTTATACGCGCTTCCGATTGAATCTGTTCCAGTAGCGCAAGCCGTTACCGTGCACGAGTTAATTCCTTTCGTTCCAAGTAAAATAGAAACTTGTCCGGACGCCATATCCGGAATCATCATCGGAACAAAAAACGGACTTACACGTCTGAAGCCTCTTTCCAAAGCGACGCGCAGTTCTTTTTCGTAAGTTTCCATTCCACCAATACCAGATCCAATCCAGACACCGGTACGTTCAGCATTCGTTTCATCTATTGTATAATTAGCATCTTCGACTGCCATTTTTGCTGCCGCTACGGCAAATTGCGCAAAACGGTCCATGCGAAGCGCTTCCTTGCGATCAACATATTTTTCAGGATCAAAATCTTTCACTTCACCGGCAACCTTGGCGCGAAAATCGTCAGGGTTTACACGTGTGACAATACCAATGCCCGATTTGCCGGCAATTGCATTTGCCCATGTTGTCGCAACATCGTTGCCAAGTGGCGTCACAGCTCCTAATCCGGTCACAACGACTCTTCTTTTCATTCAATTCTCTCCTTTTGATAGGATTGGAACCTTTTTATCATTAGGTAATCAATAAATGATAGCTATACGATATAATTATAAATTATTTGCCCCATTTAAGCGTGAGCGCGCCCCAGGTGAGCCCTCCACCGAAGCCTACCATCACAAGCACATCTCCGTCTTTAACTTTCCCCTCTTCAACAGCGTCGACTAACGCCAGAGGAATCGAAGAGGCAGATGTATTTCCGTACTTCTGAATCGTCTTAATCATTTTTTCTTCAGGTATTTCCAGTCTCTCACGCGAAGCTTCCATAATTCTTATATTCGCCTGATGAGGAATAAGATAATCAATATCTTCTTTTTTCAGACCAGCTTTCTCTACGACATGAACAGCCGATTCACCCATTTGACGAACTGCAAATTTAAAAACTTCCCGTCCGTTCATTTTAATGTATTTGCCGTCCTGATACAAATAAGAGCCGCCGCTTCCGTCGGCGCCTAATTCAAAGGACAGAATTCCATGACCTTCCGAAACATTGCCAAGAACTGCCGCCGCAGCTGCATCGCCAAAGAGAACAGCGGTACCGCGATCATCCCAATTTGTAATCTTTGACAGTTTTTCAACACCGACAACCAGAACATGGTGAAAAGTGTCGTTGTCAATAAACTGTTTTGCTGTAACCATTCCATAAATAAACCCGGAGCATGCGGCACTAATATCCATTGCAGGTATCCGCCTTGCTCCCAGTCGATCTTGAAGCATGCATGCAACAGAAGGAAAAGGATGATCAGGCGTAACCGTTGCAACGAGAATCAAATCAATGTCAGAAGCTGTCAAACCTGCGTTTTTGATCGCCTGCTCGGCAGCGGCAAATGCCATGTCCGAAGTGTCTGTTTCATCATTGGCGATTCTCCGCTCTTCAATTCCGGTTCTTGTCCGAATCCATTCATCTGAAGTATCCATGACTTTCTCTAAATCAGTGTTCGTAACCACACGTTCGGGAATAAACTTGCCCATTCCCAGTATTCCTGCGGACATCCGCAAATCCCCTCTCAGATCTTAACAGTATATATAATGACTTGGTAACAATATAATACACTAAAAATCATTTGTCCAACAAGCTTCCCGATAAAAGGACACCTGTCTCCGGTTAAATCATCACCTAAAGGCGAATGAATCACACATTCATCACTTAAAGGCATAAGATATGATAAAGACCAGATGTAAAGGAGGGAGACTCTTGATTCAACCTGCTCAAAATCCAAGAGACAGTCACTTTGACCCATTTACGTATCTCATGTTCGGTTCACAAATCCCGCCAGTGCAACAAACACAAACCTATCAACCGCCACAAGCATTCTATCAGAACAGCGGCTGGCAAGCAAGTGGAATGCAAGTACCGCCTGTACAGCCGGTGCAACCGACACAGCCTGCACAACCCGGATTCTTAAAACCGTTTCTCGGCCAAGACGGACATATTGATGTGAGCAAAATGGTAAATGGCGCCACCCAGCTGGTCAATGTCATTAATCAGACAGCACCGGCGATCAAACAATTGTCTCCGCTGCTCAATTTCTTTAAAAAGCCATGATTGAAAATGGCAATAGTAAAAGAACTGCAAGGGTGAACTCAGATCCACTCAGCAGTTCTTTTAATTCGATCAAAAGAAAAAGAAGTTTAATCAAGATTTTCTTTGCAGCCATTTCTCATAATTCCGCGGTAAAAGGCTCCTGAGTTTTTCATTTATCGCATCATTCGAATCAAGTCCTTTTTTAAAATGGACGACATCAAGTCCTTCATGTTCCTGCTCCATTAACCCGTTAATTAGTGCTGCTATGATTTCACCATCGCACTTGTCGGAAATTAAATTCAAATCCGTCCGTAAAATAATTGCCTCTTTCCTCTTACTTTCGTGCAAAAGATTAATGAAGAACAGTTCCATTTCATTGGCAGCTCTTCCGCGAACAGAAGTCGGACAGGCCGCTCTTCTTTTCCCGTTTTTATCAACATGCTGCCCGCATACCTCCAGGGAAGAGAGAAAAAGCACACGTTGACATTGCGGCGAATCAGTAAGTAGATGACCCATCTTTTTCTTCAATTCATCATTGCTTTCCTGTTTCATCCGGAAAGTGTCAGCAAGAATAAGATGCTTTGCTACTGAACGCGGCTTGTCTCGGTCATTATGAAAAAGTGCGTTGCGACCCAAAAAAAGCTCATTCTCTTCCTCACGATCTTTCTCTTCATCAGTAACTGCCGAACTAATTGAATAGACGACAACTCCCGCCTCAAGCAGTCTTTCAGTAAGAAGAAAACCAATAGACGAGAGTCCGCCAAACACCATTGCTTCTTCCATCATTTTCCCCCCTGCTCACGCAAGAAAATATATATATAAAACGGGTAAATGCTCAAGAGCTGCATCAACTAGCACGACTGCAGGAGTCTTGTGCACGTTTGCTTCACAACCTTTACTTGGGAATAATTATTTACTTTTGTACATAATACATGGCACTTTATCACCATTGTATTTTCATTCAAGTGTCCAGTACCACCTTAAACGGGTTGAATGGTTCTTTATTTGTTAGAAAACTTGATTTCATCAGATTTTTGAAAGCAAATTTTTAGTTGCACTTACATGAACTATTGCTGATCTGTACTATTTTTTTGATATGTATAAAGAAGATATGCCAAAAATGGTGTGATCATCACCTGCGGGGGCTTTTGGGTTCGAAACACAAAAAGCCGAGGCAGGATATACATCCTGCTCCGGCTGATACGTGGCAAATGGTTTACTCTGATAGTCCAAGTGCAATTCTAGCATACCGCGACATGCGCTCTTTCGTCCACGGTGGATCCCATACAAAATTCACTTCTACTTGATTTACTTCTTCGATCTCTCCAAGCGTACGCTTAACGTCATAGGAAAGGGACGCAGACAATGGGCAACCCATAAAGGTCAGCGTCATGGTCACAATTACATTGTTTTCTTCATCTATGTCGACGCCATACACGAGCCCCAGGTTGACGATATCCACACCGAGTTCAGGATCAATAACATCTTCCAGCGCTTCAAGTATGCGGTCTTTCAATTCCTCAGAAGAACTGTTCTCAGCCACTGCAAATACCTCCTTCCTCATTTGGGTTACGTTTAGTATAACCGAATATCTGGTCTATTTCATCTCTCAGACAGTCTCTTGTCCACAGCCTCAGTATTCTAACAATGCGCTCCATTCCATCATGATATATAATGAAGAAAACGACACAATAGAATCCGTTTATTAACAGAAAGGAAGATACAGATGAACTTTACGATGACTTCTACGCCAAACCCGAACGCATTAAAATTCACCGCTGAAGGACCTCTTTTTTCAAATCGAGTCGAAGTTTTCAAAGATGACCAAACAAATTCCCCATTTTTAACAAAATTGATTGAAATAGACGGCGTCATCAGCCTTTTCGGCTTTAATGACTTTGTAACCATCTGCAAATCTCCGGATGCCGCATGGGAAAATCTGCTTCCTCACGTCAAAGAAACGCTCGAAAAATTCTAATGACACCATTACCTCTTCTTAAGGTGGATACTTCTTTCAATGTACAGGTTGCCTTATGTTTGCTGTATTTTTCAGTAAAACAATGAACGAATCAACAAAAAAAGTCTGTGCTATAAATGCGCAGACTTTTTCATTAATAAATCAATTAATCAAAGGTAATAATATCAGATTCGTTAAGTGCGACGTAACCACTCTTTTTAAGTACAACATGCTTTGAAGGATCAAGGTTTGTAAAAATTACAGGACTGATCAGTGATGGAACTTTATCTTTAAGTGCAGGAAGGTCAAAAGACATCAGTTTCTGCCCTTTTACAACTGTATCGCCTTCCTGCACATAATTAACAAACCCATCACCATTCAGCTTGACCGTATCAATGCCGACGTGAATCAGGATCTCTAAACCATCGCTTCCCGTCAAACCAATCGCATGCTTTGTTGGGAACACACCGCTAACCTTTCCATCGACAGGAGAAACAACAACCCCTTCATCCGGATCAACAGCAAATCCGTCGCCCATCATTTTTTCAGAAAAAACCTTGTCCGGAACATCGGTAATCGGAAGCATTTTGCCTTTAATGGGTGCGCATACAGATTCCGCCCCGACAGATACAGTGGCTAAACCAGACTCTGTCGATGAACCGTCCGCTTCTTCCTTCGTAAGATCCGCAGAAGATTTGATCAAGTTCTTCATCGCATCAGCCACAAATTCTACATCCGTGCCTATGATAATCTGCAAGCTTTTCTTATTCAGCTTGACTACTCCGTGCGCACCATGATGCTTGATTGCAGCACTGTCCGCTGCCTCTGAGTTCGCGACGGTTAGTCGAAGGCGCGTGGTACAATGATCGACATTTGTAATATTCTCTTTACCACCGATATCCTCAATAAACCGAGCAGCCATCACTTCATATTTATCATTCGTATTGAGGGCAAGGGCCTGATCCGGATTTTCTTCGACGAGGTCATCATCCTCACGACCTGGTGTCTTCAGATCAAACCATTTGATGGCAAAGTAGAAAACAACGAAATAGATCACAGCAAAAATAACGCCGACAACCAGCAGCAACAGCGGCTTTTGGGCAATTCGATAATTAATTATATAGTCAATTGCTCCTGCTGAAAAACTGAACCCGTCATGGATGCCTAGAGCATAGGTGATCGCTAGTGATAGCGCGGTCAACAAAGCATGGATAACATAGAGTACGGGTGCGAGGAACATAAATGAAAATTCAATCGGTTCTGTAACACCAGTAACAAAGGAAGTAAGCGCAATACCTGCGAGCATCCCGGTGACCGCTTTACGTTTTTCTTTTTTTGCTGCAGCGATCATAGCAAAGCATGCAGCCGGCAGACCGAACATCATGATCGGGAAAAAACCGGAAAGAAGCAGGCCGGCATGCGGATCACCATTGAGAAAACGGGTGATTTCACCGTGGAAACCTTTATACGTACCAAACTCAAACCAAACAAGTGTATTAATGACATGGTGCAGTCCAAGCGGCAAGAGCAAGCGGTTTAAGAGACCATAAATAGCTGCACCAAATACACCTGCGTCATAAAGCCATGTCGCAAGTTGTGACATACCGTTCTGAACATAAGGCCAGACATAACCAAAGATAAAACCAAGAACCAGCATTGCTCCTGAAGTGACAATAGGAACAAATCGGCGGCCGCCAAAGAATGCAAGCCAATCAGGAAGTTTAATATTGTGATAACGATTATAGAGCATGCCTGCAATGATTCCGGCAATAATACCGCCAAGAACACCAAGGTTTATTGTCTTGTCTTATTTAATGAAGTCGCACAGGCGCTGAGTACGAAAAAACCCATTGCTCCGGCAAGAGCAGCTGCTCCATTGTTATCCTTAGCAAATCCCACGGCAATACCAATTGCAAATATTAATGCAAGATTTGAAAACACCGCATTTCCTGCAGCTGCAATGAACGGTATATTGAGCAAGTCAGGCTGACCGAAACGCAATAATAAAGCTGCTGCGGGCAGCGCAGCGATTGGAAGCATGAGCGATTTGCCTATTCTTTGAAGAAAACCCAACATAATATCTCTCTCCCCTGTTATCAATAATAAAAAGATAAAGTCATAGACCACAAAATGATGGATCGCTTCTCACAAACAAATACTTGCCTCCTTTATCTCTGTCACATTTTATCTACTATTCTGTCATTTTTGCATAAAAGCAGTGGGTTGTCTAGACATTCAATCAAATTATTTGTCAGATTAATTTACTTGTTATGTAATTTAATTTCACATTTATTAAACAATATAGAACAGAAAAATGTCTGCACCAAATGCAAATTCGAATTCAGTATTGTTAACGAGGCAGGTAGCGGCTGTATAGCTCAATGGATTCTGATACATTAAATCCTCTTCGCTTACCTTTAACACTTCAAAAATTTCGTGTTTACTCGTATCTGGTAAATCCGACAAATGACTATCTAAGGATCGCTTAATCATAGGTTTTCTCTTTTCTATTCGTCTACAATCAGCAAACGTAAACATGAGGGCCTTATGTACCTTTTTTTCTCTTACTCTAATCGTGTATATTTACTTTCTATGAACATTCCACAGGTTTTCAGTGACGTTTGTCCTATTCATTACTAGGCATTTACTCCTGTTTTTACCAATTAATCGCGAATATTGTCAAATTATTTCGAATAAAGATGCTTAATCTATCAATCAATCTAGCGTATAATCAATTTTATTTAATAGAGAAAAGGGAGCATCGTTCATCATTATATAAAATCGATTACATGGGGAGATGATTTACCAATGTTAAAAAAATGGGGCAAACTATTCTTTACCGCTTTTCTATCATTGATGCTTGTATTCAGTTTACTTCCTTCTTTTGCAGCTGCAGCATCGAGTAAAGCAGATCAAGAACTGACATCTGTAAAACAAGGAACCGGACAATCCGTATTGGAGAATGCTGATTATTTCGGAGATCTTCCAAATGAAACGCCGGTTTCTGTAGATATTGTCTTAAAAGCCGGAAATGAATGCCAGCTGCAATCCTATATAGAAAAAACAGTTGATCCTAGCAGCGCATTCTATCACAAGTACCTGAGTGTCACTCAATTTAAAAAAGCATTTGGTGCACCTGATATCACTGTTAAAGCCCTCACTCAATATCTGAAAAAATACCATATTCATTCAAAAGTATACGATAATAACTTGATTGTCTCCGCAAGTGGGACAGCAGGAGATTTCAACAAAGCATTCAGCGTCACCATTCGAAAAGCAAAGTTCAGAGGCAAAAGCTTCCATGCTGCCAAAAAAGGACCAAAGCTGCCACGCTTTCTCGCGACTCATGTACTGGCGGTTCTTGGCTTAACCAACTATTCCGAACTGACACCTCGTGCAGTAAAACGGCCGCTTAAAATGACACCGAATTCAAGCGGCGGGCCGCTTAATCTTGATCCTTCCGATTTAATTAAGCAGTACAATGTCGGTCCATTATATGATCAAGGGGCCAAAGGCAAGGGACAGACGATTGGCATCGTTACCTTAGCAGATTTTAACACTGAAGATGCCTATAGTTTCTGGAAGCAAGAAGGTATTGATGTTAAAGCAGACCGTATTCACAAAATTCTTGTCGATGGCGGATCCGATTGGAACGGATATGAGGAGACATCGCTCGACGTTGAGCAATCCGGGGCACTCGCACCGCAGGCGGACGTTAATGTCTACGTTGGACCGAATACAGATGCAGGCTTTGTAAACGCATTTGCTACGGCGATTAACGAAAATAAAGCCTCTCAAATCTCTGTAAGCTGGGGACTCAGTGAATCAGCCATCAGCGCCGCGATTAAAGACCAAACGGAAGATCCGGCTTACGCACTTGTCTTTAATCAGTTATTTGAACAAGCAGCAGCACAAGGCATCTCGATGTTTGCTTCCGCCGGTGACGCCGGTGCATATGATGCAAGCCGCGATATGGGCACCTACAACTTAGCTGTTGACAATCCTGCCGACAGTCCTTATATTACCGCTGCCGGCGGAACAACATTGCCATGGTCCTACACAACGAAAACGGGTGTGCAGCTTAATGTATCGTCTGAACGTGCCTGGGGCTGGAATTACCTTTATCCATACTTTGATTCACTCGGACTCAGTACACCGGAAGGATGGGCAAACTATTACTTTGTCGGCGGAGGCGGAGGATTCAGCCAGCTATTCCGAACTCCTGATTATCAAAAAGGAGTTTCCGGTGTGAATCGATTTACAGCCGTTCAGCAATGGCAGCCAAGTACTGATTTTGGTTCAGTCACTCCGCTCAGTGATCCAAAAATCGTTTCAGGAACGTCAAGCGGTCGAAACATGCCAGATGTGTCGCTTAATGCAGATCCATATACAGGTTATAAAGTGTTTCTCTCCGATCCTAATGCGCCAGGCAGTAATTCCGGTTTTAGCACATTTGGCGGAACAAGTGTCGTATCCCCTCAACTTGCCGGCCTGACTGCATTAATGAACAGCAATCAAAAAGGTCGCATCGGATTTTGGAACAGCCAAATCTACCGATTCGCAAAGCAAAAGAGTTCTCCGTTCCATCCGCTGAATGCGACGGGAACGGAAAATACCAATCTCTATTACACCGGTACGAAAGGAACCATTTATAACCAGAGTACCGGACTCGGAACAATTGATGTCGCTTCACTTGCGAAACATTTTAAATATCCTTATACGCGCTAATCCTATTTTCAAATAGACCCGCGAATAATCAAAAAAAGAACAATACCTTACTAGAAAAAACGGCTCGACCATTCATCCAAACAATGGTGGAGTCTTTTTTTTATTCATTACTGTACACTGATTTTCTCCAATACAAGCCAGCGAACCCTAAAAAGAAATCCTCTAATTTTGAATAATTAGAGGATTTCCTTTGAATTCTGTTATTGATCAAGAATATTCACATTGTATGTTTTAAGCCATTCGTTCATTTGCGCCATATGGGCAATCAGCTGAGGACCGGACATCAGCTGACCGAACCATGGTGTTTTAAATGAATCGCCTTTCGTATCAATGAGCGCCTGCAATTTCTGTTTGTCTACCAATTCAAGTAATGGCGAACTTGGCGTATTAATAACTTTTTGCAGCCATGCCGAGACAGCTTCCGTATACTTTGGATGATACGTTTTTGGATACGGGCTCTTCTTACGATAAAGCACATCATCGGGCAGATAGCCTTTGAGTGCCGCTCGCAAAATACCTTTCTCATGACCGTCCAGCATTTTCATCGCCCACGGAACATTCCACATATATTGTACGATACGATGATCGGCAAATGGCACACGTACCTCAAGGCTGGCACCCATACTCATACGGTCTTTTCGATCAAGCAATGCAGTCATAAACCAGTTCATGTTAAGATAGAACAATTCGCGCCGTTTTGCATCGATTACCGATTCACCCTCGAGCTTAGGTGTTTCGGCAATCGTTTCATTAAATCGTGCCATTTCGTATTCTTTTAGATTTAATTTACTTCCCCATTTGTCATTGAGCAAATCCTGTCGCGCACCGATTGAACGCATCCATGGGAAGCCTTCCTTAGCTGATGTTTCCGGGCTGTGAAACCAAGGATAGCCTCCGAAGATTTCATCGGCGCACTCTCCGGAAAGTGCGACAGTAAATTCTTTGCGAATTCCTTCGCAGAGCCAGAGAAGTGAAGAATCGACATCAGCATAACCAGGCATATCGCGAACGACAATCGCTTTTTTTAGATAAGAAACAAGGTGTTCATTATCAATGATAAGATTATGATGTACCGTACCAAGATATTTGGAGACCTCTTCAATAAAAGGCGCGTCACTGTTTGGCTGAAATTTACTTGTTTTAAAGTAGTGATCATTGCCAACATAATCAATTGAAAAAGTGTGAAGCGGCGGACGTTTCTGTTCTTTAAAATATTCGGAAGCAATGGCCGAAATACCGCTGGAATCCAGCCCACCAGACAGAAAGGTTGCCACCGGAACATCCGCATAAAGCTGACGTTTAACCGCGTCAGTAACAAGATAACGCAGGTTGGCAATCGTATCCTCCAAACTGTCAGTGTGAACATGACTCTCCACATTCCAGTAGCGCCAAATCTTCATACCGTCTTTTGTATACGTGAATGCATGAGCCGGGCGCAGATCGTCCATTCCTGCATAGACACCATGCCCCGGTGTTCGCGAAGGACCGAGTCCGAATACTTCATAGAGCCCCTCGCGATCAATTTCCGGACGTACATCGGGATGTGCCAGAATCGCTTTCAATTCAGAACCAAACAGCAGCCTGCCTCCCGATTTCTTATAGAAAAAAGGTTTAACACCCATGCGGTCGCGTGCACCGAACAAGGACTCTTTGGCGGCATCCCAAATAGCAAAGGCAAAAATACCATTAAAATGATCGACGCAGTTTTCCCGCCATTCAATGTAAGCGGTCAGCAGCACCTCAGTATCCGAATGTCCTTGAAAGGTGTACCCTTTTTTTAATAAATCCGAACGTATTTCTTCAGTATTGTACAATTCACCGTTATAAACGAGCACATACTCGTTATGATTCACCGTTTTTTTCATTGGCTGACAACCGCCTTCCGGATCGACGACAACCAGACGCGCGTGTCCAAGCGCTGCATGCTCCGACAGCCATGTATTCAAATCGTCTGGCCCACGATGATCCATCGTCTCAGCCATTCGTTTCATTGTCTTTCCCTCGCCGCGTAAATCCTGCCGCCAGTCAATCCAGCCTGTGATTCCGCACATTTTTCATGTCATCCTTTCTTGCCGCCATTGGGCATTAACCTCAACACATCTTATGCAGAACTGCTGGGCACGTGAGAAATGATGCCATTCAGGTATTATCTGACGCCTATCTGACCAGTCAATAAACGATAGAATCATTCAATTTTTAATCAGACGGACGAAAAATGCGATTTTCATTGAAAAATATAATGAACGAAATGAAAAGGCAGAGGAATAACGGATGACCAAAATCATTAAATTAATCGTCTCTTCTTCACTGATCATCGGTATTGCTTTTGTGCTCCTCTATATCATTTCAAGCATGTATAGTCCTCAAGCAGATCATGTACCGCTTCTTAATGACCAGCGAGTCATCAGCCCTGAGGTTGAACATTATCGCCCGATTATTGCTCAAACAGCCAAAGCGAATGGTGTCGGACAATATACAGATATCATTATGGCGATTGCCATGCAGGAGTCAAAAGGAAAAGCTGCTGACGTGATGCAAGCCTCTGAAAGCTTGGGGCTGCCCAGGAATGCCATAAATTCCCCGCAAAAAAGCATTCAGGCAGGAACGCACTATTTTAAAAAAGCATTGACACGATCAAACGGGAATCTTGAGCTTGCTCTCCAAAGCTATAATTTCGGCCTTGGCTTCGTCGATTATGTTGAGGCACACGGCGGTAAATACACGCCAAAACTTGCTCGCCAATTTTCAGAAGAGAAGTCTAAAGAACTCAACTGGAGCAGCTACGGCGATCCTAAATATGTCGAACACGTCATGCGTTACTACACCAATGAAAAACAAAAACGCGCATTAACGAAAAAAAAGGATTAAAAGAATCCCGCGAGTTGGCATTCATCTCGCGGGATTTCTCTATTGGTTTAACGAGTATGTGCGGATTCTGAAAAATGTTCTTCCTTCGTCAGTCGACCGTTCTGAAGCCAGTAAATTTTGCTAAAACATTTGGTCAAAAAATAACGATCATGGCTCACTGCAAGTACTGTTCCCGTAAAATGGTTCACAGCTTCTTCCAAAACTTCGCGCGATTCAATATCTAAATGGTTTGTTGGCTCGTCAAGTACGAGCACATTGATCTTCTTCATCATCAAGTCAGCCAGGCGAATGCGTACACGTTCACCGCCGCTCAGTGAACCGATCTTGCGGAATACATCCGAACCGTAAAACATAAACTTTGCAAGTTCGTGTCTCGCCTCCCCTTCGGTCAAACGGGCATGCTCGCGAAAGACATCGATCACACGCCGCTCCTTTTCTGTTTCCTGCTCAAACACATGCTGTGACAATAGCCCAATATTTAAGTTGGTTCCTTGATGAATATTTCCGTGGCTTGGCCTTAATTTTCCAAGTAAACAGTTTAATAAGGTGGTTTTCCCGGCTCCATTTGGTCCAGCGATCGCTACTCGGTCTTGATAACGAATATCCATGCTTACATGTTCAAATAAAGGGTTATGATTAAAACCTGCGGACAGATCAAGACAGCTGAGCACGCGATTTCCAGTGCGGCTGCCACGTGCGAAATCGAGCGCCATTTTATCAGTCTCCATTTTTGGACGCTTCAGCCGGTCAATTCTGTCCAGCGCCTTTTCCATGCTCTTTGCTCGTCGATGCAAGGCAGCATTTGGCGGCTTTGCCTGATTTGCCCATTCTTTCAGACGCTTGATAGCCTCCTTCATTTTTTTGATTTTCTTCTGTTGATCTTCATAAGCAGCAAATTCATTCAGCAGTCTTTCTTGTTTTTCCTTAACAAAATAAGAGTAATTTCCATTGTAAGCAACCATTTCGCCCTCATCCAGTTCCAGCACCTTAGTCACCGTACGATCCAGAAAAAAACGGTCATGCGAAACAAGTAAAATGGTTCCTTTGTATTGCTTGATGTACTGCTCCAGCCATTCTAAAGCAAGAATATCCAGATGGTTCGTCGGTTCGTCAAGTAAAAGCAGATCGGGTTCAGATAAGAGCTGAAGCGCAAGCCCGACTTTTGTTCGCTCACCACCGCTCAGCGAGGCAAATGAACGTCCCAACAATCCCTTAATTTCAAGGCCCTCGGCGACTTGGTCAATTTTGTAATCCATCTCATAGCCGCCCATTTCCTGAAACTGTTCTTGAACACGTGCATATTCAGTCAGCAGCTTTTCAAGCCGTCCTTCGATCGTACCCGCCAATTCCCTTTCCAGCGCTCTCATCTTTTTCTCAACCTTTATGCATTCCGCGAAAGCATGCATCAGTACTTCGCGCGCCGTACTTTCCTGCCCGTCCGGAAGCTGGCGCAAATAACCGATTGATGCCCCATTTTTTATCGCAATAGCGCCTTGATCCGGGGTATCAATTCGTGCGAGTAAATTGAACAAAGTCGTTTTCCCGCTTCCGTTCGGTCCGACAACCGCAACTTTTTCATTATCCAGCACTGAAAAACTGACATCCCGCAATATTTCATTTCCCGCTATATTTTTTCGTACATGATCTGCTTGACATATCATCATTTTCTCGTCACTTCCTTATTTTTTGCATGCAAAAAAATCCACGGGCGCTCATTTACCCATGGATGATTTTGATCTTGATTCAATTAAAAAAACAATTGAGTTCCGCTTCAGTGGGTCACGCGTCCATTCACAAAGCTATGCTGTTTTTTAAAAAAGGGCAGACTGATCCCTTGAATAAAAATGCAGCAAAAATCGCGCGAACTGTGTACAAGAATGATTCCAATGTTGCGCGATACTTCGTGAATAGTGACAATAGACCCACCTCCTTTTCTGCTTTACACAAAGTTTATCAGATCGATCGGTTAAGCGCAATAACCTAGTCAATTCCTTTTTCAAAGCTGTTTTTCATTCCGCGATCATAGAAGGAGTTCGGCCACTTGAGCACTTCTTCACGGATATCCTCGCTTATTTCATTCATTGTTTGCCTCAAGCTCAGTGATCTCTTTGTTGCTTAATCCTGTCCACTCACTGATTTGCCCATGACTTATTCCATTTTGCAGCAACTTTCGCGCGAACTGCTTTTTGGCATTTAATTCACCTTTTTCAATTCCTTTTTTAATTCCTCTTTCCATGCCGTCCTCCACTCCGCGATCATAAAAGGAGTTCGGCCACTTGAGCACTTCTTCACGGATTTCCTCCGGGAGTTTTTTCGCTTGATCCATCAATTGATTCACCTCTTTCTCGTTTAATTGAAGATAGGTTTCAAAAAATCCATTGATCATGCTTTCACGCGCTTCTCCAAGATGCATGCCGATCATCTGCCTGATAAAGGCGAGCCGAACCTGCACACGTTCCTTTTTTGAGTAGTTCATCCTGCTCATGAGCGCGGCTGCAACCGGATTATTGCTGCGCATAAATTTTCGCCAATTCATTTGGGCAAGCTCAAGCTTCAAAAAATGGAATTCACTGATAATCATAAAATGAGGTACTTCTACCACAAATTCATCCGGTTCATCTCTTACTCCATCATAACTGAAAATGGCAATCGGTAAAACAGGTTTTCGAAATTTCAGATAGATCATGATGTAGTAGAGATACATCCGTTCAGAAAAATCATCTTGATAATAGTTTTGCGCCTCGATATGGACAATCAGGATGACATCTTTTTTGGATTTAAGCTTCGTTTCCGCAATGATGTCCGCCCTCTTCTTGTCGCCCTCGATTAGATCCGGAAACAGCTCCTCCGAAAGGAATGTTTTCTCAGACAGATCAAGCATGTGATAAATCTTTGGGAAAAAGGCTTCGAGAAACTCATCAAAAAATTCGTGAAGCAACACTTTGAAGCGCCGATCGTGGTCTGTAGGCATATGAGGCCTCCTTACGCGGTATGGTTGTCGTTGTGCAAGAGGGATTAGGAAGAAAATTTGGAGATAACAGAGAACAAGTGATCGTATACATAAAGGATAACCGAATCCGATTCATAATGTCTAGATAATTCACCAGAGTTTAATCCACACAGTATTAAAGCGCAGATTGGGAATTTTGCATCCCATCTACGCTTTTTTGTGCATTTACTGTATTAGTTCACATCAAAACTGACATGCCAATTGGCTCACATGACAGCCCATTCTTGGTCACAGATTGGTTCACACTTTCCGATTTTAATACAGCAGCGGAAGATTCACCAACATAAAAAAGAAACGGATTTCTTCGCCACTTCATTCACGCATTTTCCCATCATGCATCCTTCTTACGCACAAACAACCCGAAAACATCCGTCGTCTCGACAATATTGGTAAATGCGCGCGGATCGACTTCTTTGATGATCTGCTTCAACCGATACAGTTCATAACGAGTGAAAACAATCATCAGCAAGTCCTTATCCTTGTTCGTATAGCCGCCCTTTGCCGATATTTTCGTAATCCCCCGGTACATTTGAACGGAAATCGCTTTTTGAAGTTCGCTCGCCTTATCGGTGACAACCCAGGCAGTTAGTTTCACATAACTTGTGTGAATGGCATCGACAACACGAATGCTGACGTAGAGTTGAAGAAGCGTATACAACGCACGCCGCCAACCAAACAGAAAACCGGCGGAAAGAATAATTACTCCATTAAGTGCGAACATGTAAAAGCCGATCGGTCGATCCTTGACTCGCGTCAAAATCATGGCGATGATATCCATTCCTCCGCAGGATGCACCGAATTTCAGTGTAATCCCCGAACCGATCGCCTGCACCACTCCTCCAAAGACCGCATTCAGTAAGATATCATTGGTCAGTGGATGAAGCGGGATAACCGCCATAAAAAATGTTGTTAAAGCCACACTGATTGTACTATATAAAGTAAAACGGCGCCCGACTTTAATCCAGCCGGCATAGATAACCGGGATGTTCATCAAGAGAAGCAAAATCCCAGTACTGATATGAAAAGAGGTCGGCTCCAGCATTGAATTAACGAGCTGAGCAATACCAGTAATTCCTCCGGCCAGAACCTTTGCAGGTATGAGAAATAGGTTTAGGGCAGCCGCATTCAGCAGCGCGCCCGTAATAACGACCAATAATACTTTAAATTCTTGATAGAGTGATACTTTCATATCGCCGTTCCTTTCAGAATGGCAGCTCATATTCATCTCGTTCACAAGACAAAGCTGCCGATTCACCATGTATTATTAACAAATTAACACATGGACAGCCAATGCTCAAACCTTTTTATGAATCATTTTTGTAAAATCTGCACAAACTAAGCAAAACTTAATTTGGAGGCTCATTTATGAAACTGACACGTTTGCTTATTCTGCCTATTCTGATGCTTACTATGATCATCCCACAAGCAGGACATGCCGCATCCGGACATAATCCTATGGGTATGCCAGGCCATGATTTTAGGCATCAGTGGCTCTCGCAGATTATCGATCAATATGCACCTGCTGACCTTAAACAGACAATGAAAAAAGATATGGAGACACATCATCATCTGATGAGCGAATGGCGTCAAAGTGCAAATTTCAAAAAAGGTAACCGAGACTGCCAGAATACTTGTGAAAAGCAGGCAAAAAAGATCCAAGCCATAAAAAAAGATCAGGCACAAGGAAAAATTTCAGCTGAGGATGCCCATCAAAAAATAGCACAGTTGTTCCACCATGCTAAATTTGGCGGTCACCATCAAGCATTCGGCCAGTTAAAAACCGCAGTCAAACAAAATGATCGGACAGCAATTATCAAAGCTTTAGAACAGATTGATCAACACATTCAGCAATCCAATAACCGACTAGTCAAAAAGCTTGGCAAAACCGGATGATCGTGTAGATAATAAATGCCATTAGATTGAGTCTTAAGCATCGCAAATTCATTAATTGAGTTTGCAATGCTTTTTGTTTACCGTTTGCCCAGCCCACTAATGGAATAATGCTTTTTCACCGAGGGAAGCACGGTCACCGCTTGGATGGCAAGCCCAAGAAAGATGTAGAAGACATGGATAAACACAATGTCGTGCATAAGATAGGCCTCAATCGTTATCCATCCGATCAGGAGGAACCCAATGTAAAGTGAATGGTTCCACGCACCGGAAGCTGAAGAATCAAATCGGATACGTTCTCCAATAAGCATCGGTTTTTCAAAGATCAGCAGGAATGCGATATAGATCGGATAGAGACCGAGAACAGAAAACAGGATGATACCCGGAATCAGAAATGAATCGAAAGCCGTGTATTTCAGCAACTCAAGCGGCATATGCAGCAGTGTTCCATCTGGCGATAGAATTAATGCACCACCGCCAAAAACTGCACCGACACCAAGAAAGAAATGCAAGATGATCAAAATGAAGCAAGAAATTGTCTTTCCATTGTTCGTTTCGGTCATGATAAATCCTCCAATGAATTAATTTTTAGTCGTACATTTCAAGTCCAGCAAATAAATAGTCGGCGCTTGCCATCATCACGGCTGCGAGTTCAGCTCGTTCTGTGTCCGATGTGCAGTGCGCGTATTGCATACTGAGCATAAGCTGCTCATTGTTGAAAAGCGTTGCAATGAGTTCTTTCCTGCATTTCTTGATTTTCTTTCTCTGCTCCATAATTGTTAAAACTGAAACGTAATAGGCGATATTTTCTTGAATGAGCTCCTTCTTAAATACCTCCCCGGCTGTTTCATTATAAAAATGTTCGGAAAAAATGATTCTTGCCATCTGAGTCCAAGTTTTATTGATCTTCTCGCCATATGCCCTAATTAAGGATTGAAAGAGTTCAACTGCGTTCATTTGATCGAGCATCTGATCAATTTGCGATAAAGGTGGCCGGGACACATCCAGTGTTTGAGCAAATGTTTCACAAATATCATCCATGATTGCCTTTTTTCCGTTGTAATGATTATAGATCGAGCTTCCTTTGATTCCGACTTTTTGCGCAATGTCGCGCATGGATACCCCATTGAATCCGCTCATCGAAAAAAGCTCCAGAGCACAAGCAAATATCTTCTGTTTTGTTAACATATCCATCACCTAACGATCGTTCGTTACCTTCATTATATCTGTTTATTCGTCTTTCGGTCAATTCTGATTTGAAAGATTTACATTCATTTAAAATTTGACAAATAAAAAACCGTCCGTTCGCTATGAACAGACGGTTAACTATCAATAATTATTTTTTCAATGCGGCGAGACTCTCTTTAATTTTTTCTTCCTGTCCGGTTAAGCGGGCATAGTGAAAGAATCTTTTTTCTGCATCTTGTTTCGTTTTTTCAAATAACCGATCAGCGATTTCAGAATTAACCTTTTTCAAGGCAGAAAAACGTGTTTGTTTCATCATAAAATCAGTTAATTCATCAAATTGCGGTCGTTTGAAATCAAGCTGCATCGGCGGTTCGCCTTTGACCTTGCGCTCGGGATCATAGCGGTAAAGCGACCAGTATCCGGATTTCACGGCATCCGTCGCTTCAGCAAGTGCGTTGGTTAATCCACCTCGCAGACCGTGTGATATACAAGGCGTATAAGCGATGACTACAGAAGGTCCCGGATAGCGTTCCGCCTCCGTGAGCGCCTTGATTGTCTGCATCTTGTTCGCTCCCGAAGCGATTTGCGCCACGTAAACATGGCCATAATTAATCGCCATCATGCCCAAATCCTTTTTCGCCGTCCGCTTACCGCCTGCGGCAAACTGAGCAATAGCCGCTGCCGGGGTTCCTTTTGACGATTGTCCGCCTGTGTTGGCGTATACTTCATTATCCGTGATCAGAATGTTGACGTCCGCCCCGCTGGCAATGACATGGTCGATTCCGCCAAAGTCAATATCGTACGCCCAACCATCGCCGCCAATAATCCATTGGCTTGTTTTAATAAAGAGATCGCGTTCTTGGTAAATGGTTTCAAGCAGTGGCAGATGATCCTTCTCCTGAAGCAATCCGAGCTCGAGTTTTTCCGCACGATCCCTTGTTGCTTCGCTTTCCGTCATCTTTTCGATCCATTCGTTCATCAAGTCCTTTAAGCCGTCACTGACTTCATCACATTGCACTACGTCCTTCATTTGATCAGCAAGCCGTGTACGCCTTGTATCACGCGCAAGCTTCATACCGAGACCGAACTCGGCATTATCTTCGAAGAGTGAGTTTGACCAAGCAGGTCCGTGGCCCTGTTGATTTGTCGTGTAAGGAACAACGGGATTGGATGCTCCCCATATTGAGGAACAACCGGTTGCATTTGCGATCATCATCCGGTCGCCAAAGAGCTGCGTTAATAGTTTTATATAAGGCGTTTCGCCGCATCCGGAGCATGCGCCTGAGAATTCCAGCAGCGGCTGTTCGAATTGTGATCCTTGAATGGTCGCTTTCTTCACCGGATTAGTCTTTGCCTTAAGTGTCATCGCGAACGCCCAATTGACCGCCTGATCCTGCTGTGACTCCGCCGGTTTCATAAACAGCGCTGTTCCAGCCTTCGGGCAAGCTTCAACACATAATCCGCATCCGGTACAATCCGCAACGGAAACTTGAATGCGATAGTTCAGTCCGTCTGCACCGCGCATCGTCCGGACAATAAAGCCTTCCGGCGCCTTCTCCATCTCTTCTCCATTGGCAAGAAACGGCCGGATCGCTGCATGCGGACAGACGAACGCACACTGATTGCAATTGATGCAAAACTTCGGGTCCCATTCCGGAACCTGCAGCGCAACGTTTCGCTTTTCATAGGCAGATGTGCCCAGCGGCATACTGCCGTCCGCCATATTTTCCTTCAGCAGTGTGCTTACTTTAATCTTGCCGCCTTCCTCGCGGTTCATCGGCTTTAAGATATTCAAGACATAATCCGGCTGCTTTTTAACTGAATTCATACTCATTGGTTTTGGCTTGTCATCCGCTTCACCCCATTGCTGCGGAATCGTTACCTCATGAAGCAAATCCACCGTTTGATTGATTGCGTCCACATTCAGCTGTGCGATCGCCATCGACTTGCGGCCGTAGGTCTTTATTGCAGATTGCCGAAGCCACTCAATGGCGTCAGCAAACGGTACAATATTGGTCAGCTTGAAAAAGGCGGTTTGCATGATCGTATTAATTCTGCGTCCCAGCCCGATTTTACCGGCAAGGCCGATTGCATTGATTGTGTAAAAGCGAATCCTATTTTTTGCTAAATAACGCTTCATTGACTTCGGTAAATGGGCTTCCAAGTGGTCGTCATCCCAGATCGTGTTCAGTAGAAAAGTTCCGCCTGTTTTCAAACCCTTGAGAAGATCATAGGAGCGCAAATACGACGATGCATGGCAGGCAATAAAATCCGCATGTTCAACCAAATAGGCCGATTTAATCGGTTGATCCCCGAAACGAAGATGCGATACCGTGAGGCCGCCGGATTTTTTCGAATCGTAGGAAAAATAGCCTTGAACATTAAGATCGGTATGGTCGCCGATTAATTTTATCGACGCTTTATTTGCGCCGACCGTACCATCAGACCCAAAGCCCCAAAACTTCGCTTGGAAGGTACCCTTTGGCGTCAAATCCAGACTTGGAAAAGCCGGAAGCGACAGGTGTGTTACATCGTCATCAATGCCGATTGTAAATCGTTTCTTCGGATGCGCGCTGCCAAGATGTGCGTATACGGCTAAAATGTCCGACGGAGTCACGTCCTTAGAACCGAGCCCATAACGTCCGCCGATCACTCGCGGATGGCGGTCGCTTTCATACAGAGCACTTTGAACATCAAGCAGCAACGGTTCTCCTGAAGCTCCCGGTTCCTTTGTCCGATCCAGAACAGCAATATTTTCAACCGTTTCAGGAAGCTTTTCCAACAGCTTTTCTGTCGGAAACGGGCGGTATAAATGGACGGACAGCAAGCCGACTTTCTCGCCTTGTTCAGTCAGATGATCAATTGCCTGTTCAATCACCGAGGTTGCCGAGCCCATGGCCACAATCACACGCGTAGCATCCGGTGCTCCATAGTAATTGACGAGATCATAATTCGTGCCTCTCAACTTATTTATTTCTTGCATATAGTGAGCGACAATTTCAGGCACTCGGTCATAATAGCTGTTAACCGCCTCCCTCTGTTGAAAGAAGAGATCCGGACTCTGGCTCGATCCGGTTGCTGTCGGGTGATTCGGGCTCATGCCTCTCCGACGAAACGCAGCCACCGCATCATGATTCAGCAATCGCTTAAAATCGTCATGGTCGATCACATCAATTTTTTGAATTTCATGACTCGTACGGAAGCCATCGAAAAAGTTTACAAAAGGAATCGATGCCTCAACCGTAGCGAGATGTGCAACTGTCGAAAGATCCATAACTTCCTGAACACTGCCTTCAGCGAGCATGGCAAATCCGGTCGCACGTGTTGCCATGACGTCCGAATGGTCGCCAAAAATGCATAACGCATTAGAGCTCACTGCGCGTGCTGCAACATTAAAGACAGCCGGAAGCAGTTCCCCGGCAATTTTATACATATTCGGTATCATCAGCAGCAAACCTTGCGATGATGTATATGTAGATGTAAACGTTCCTGTTTTTAACGAACCGTGAACCGTGCCGGACGCACCTGCTTCAGATTGCATTTCAACAACACGGACCGGACTTCCAAAGATATTCTTTTTGCCTTGGGCGGACCACTCGTCGACCATTTCGGCCATGGGCGAGCTTGGAGTGATCGGATAAATGGATGCTACTTCGGTGAATGCATAGGATACATACGCAGCCGCCGTATTGCCATCCATCGTTTTTTTATTGGTCATTTTCTCTTCCTCTCCATCAAATCGCGTATTTAGAACACGCCTCTATTAAATCTACTTATCTCTATATCAATCCTTTTCTATTTTAGCGCTTCAAAAGTACAAGCAACTATGTATGCTGTGATAAAAATCGCACAATTTATACAAAAAAAAGACTGTTTCCCGAAATAGTTCCGGAAAACAGCCTTTCTTGCAATTTGTATCGAACCGCATGCTAGTCCATTAATCGTTTTCTTTTGCCGATCACAAGAGAAAGTGCAGCGAAGGCGACAGCGAAAGCAATCACCACAGTCATGCTATAAATAATAGATGAAAGATCAGACCATCCAAATTGAGTGAGCTTAGCGATATGAGCATTGGCCTGCACATACCAATACGTCGGTGTGAAGCTGGCAAGCTTAAGCACCGTATCATTCAAGAATTCCTGTGGAACGAACACCCCGCTTATAAAGCAAGGGCCAAGCGTAATCACATTGCAGACTGCGGACATCGCCTCAAGATTTTTCATCAAAGTACCGATCAAATAACTCATACTGGTCATACAACCCGTAAATACTAAGGAATTAATTAGGAAGTAAATGATATTTTGTGTACTGTAGCTGCCGGTGTCCAGCAGAAAATCAAATGCAATCAAAATGACCCAAGCGATAGCCGCAAACAATAGATTCGCCATAATCAGCTGAGCATTAACGCTGCCGGCGGAAAGCGGCGAGCAGCGATGCCGGCGGCTCAAATCCTGTTTGTTGAAAACAATCATGATCGTCGAAATGCCCATGATAAGAACGGCAGATAAAGCATAGGCAAAATAATTGAAATAGTATAAGGAAAAACTCCCCGAGGTTTTTGCACTCTGATGTGCTTTAATCTGTACAGGTGTCTCGCCGGATAAATTTTCTTGGAGGCGTTCTGCCAGCTCCTCTTGGCTTATACCTGGTTCATGCTTCGCGTAGAGTCGCGCCAAGTTCCAATATTGGTCGACATTAATGTCGACATAGGCATTCTGAATCGATCCGGGCACAACGGTTTTCTTCATTTGCGCCGATCCTCCGTTCAGCACACTGTCCGTGAAGCCCTTAGGAATGCGTAAAATATAAGTGACCTGACGGAAAAACAGGGCGTCCTGGAGTTCTTCCGTACGATCGGGCAAATTGACAAACTGAGCGCTGCGCGACAACTCATGGCGAAAAGCTTCAGTCAGAGGGGTCTTTTCCTCCGAAATGAATGCCACTTTAGCTTTCTTTTGAGAATAACCGTTACTTAGTTCTGACGTGCCATTCGTTGCCAGTGCAATCGAGATGGCTAGAAAGATAACGATATAAATAGAGACTGAGATCCAGTTGTGCAGGAAAATTTTCAAACATAGCTTAAAGACTGGCATATTTCCGCCTCCTGACGATCAGATAGGTCGCGGCGCTGAATAGAACGATAAAAAGGAGCATTGCGCCTACGTTCAAGGCATACCGATTTAAAGAATCATAATAATAGAGCGCGTAGAATGCGTCGGTCAGCAGGTTTACCGGATTCAGCCAAACGAGTGGCGGAAGGTATTCGGCAATTAGTCGAGTAGGACAGCGATTCACATCTTCTGTCCCCTCACGGAACCGTGCGTGCGCTATTTACGCACACGGCTCTTCTTGTTCATGGTTCACAGAATGTAGCTCAGCTCCGACCGAAGTTGATAAATATTGACCTTGATTCGCGGTTGCGGCAGAGGGAAGCGTTTGAGAAATTGATTAAATTTTTCCCATGTGAACGATCGTTTCTGGCTCCTTCTGTTTAACCATTTATACAACAACCGAATCACCTGCAATCGAAAAGCGCTCACGCTTAGACTGTTATCGGTGATACAATAGTAGTTGTAATAGCCGGTCAATGACCTCTTGAGCCGATCCATGATGAAGTCAATCTCTTGGGTCCGATGGCCTTTCAGCCACTGCGAATAGGCTTTGAGTTTGGCACCCACTTTCTTTCGGCTGCTTTTCCTCTTGACTCGAAAATGTCCGCTTTTACTTTGCCCACAATAGTGGGTGAATCCCAGGAAGTCAAAAGTCTTTGGCTTCCTGTTTCCATTTCTCTTGGCATTTTCCTGAGCGAATCGTCCGAAAGGGATGATCCTCGCTTTCTCCTCCGCAAGCGCCAAGTTAAATTTTTCTAGGCGCCGCTTCAGATCGCAATAGAATCGTTGGGCTTCCTGTTTATACTGAAAACAACAGACAAAGTCATCGGCATAGCGCACCAGATAAGCCTGTCCCTGGCACTGTTTCTTCACCGCTTTCGTAAACCATAGGTCAATCACATAGTGCAGATAGACGTTAGCTAGGATCGGCGAGATCAGTCCGCCTTGCGGCGTCCCTTGTTCGCTTGCGTGCCAAGTTTCCTTCTCCATGTAACCCGCTTTTAGAAAACGGGCAATGAGCCTCAGAAAGCTTGGATCCTTGATCCGTAGCTTGAGAAAACGCATCATCCATTGATGGTCGACATGATCGAAAAAGCCCCTGATGTCCACATCAACAATGTAGTTCGTGTACTTCTTTTCAATGAAGACATTCAGGACTTTAAGTGCATCATGGCAGTTCCTATTTGGGCGGAAACCGAAGGAACAGTTAAGAAAGTCTTGCTCATAGATGGCATTAAGGATCTTCGCCAGACCCCGCTGAACAATTTTATCCTCATAGGCAGGGATGCCCAGTGGGCGTTTCTTCTTTGTTCCCGGTTTATCAATATATGTCCGCCGGACAGGGAGCGGCCGATAGCTTTTCTGCTTCAGGCGCTTATCCAGATCGGCAAGGTGTTCATCAAGATGTTCTTGATAGCTTGCCTTCGTCATCTGATCGATGCCCGCTGCTTTGTTTCCCTGCAGTTCCCGGTGACAGACCCTCAATTCCTCTACGCTCAATAAATGAGCCAGAGAGGTGAAGGCCATCTTCGGATTTTCCTTCGCTAGCTCTGCTATTCTTACCTGTTTTGTAGTCATCTCTACTGTCACCTCTGTGTGTGCCGATGTGTCCCAGATAAGATTCATAAACAAGGGAAAACACCTTCCCTCAACCGGCATTACCCGATATCATGGGTACTATGTGCTTCCTCCGACTTCCCAGCAGACATTTAACGTCCTTACATTTGATTGCTTGGTTCGCTATACTTTCTTTCGAAAGACCCGCTGGGATCTCCCGAGTTGCCGTACCTTATTGATGCTCAGCGTGCCATGGTCTCTGACCCCGGGGAACCCCCAGACCTCTTGCCTTAACGATGTCTGGCGTGTTGCCTTCTGGAAGTATAACGCCATCGGCATTCCCATTTCATAAGTTTTCGAGGCTCAATCCCTTCAACCACTTGGCTTACGGCCCACTGGCTCGCTGTCTACGCTTAAAAACCAAAGTTGCCTTTCGTTCTCCAAGACTCGCTACGGATGAGTGGCTAGCTCTTTTTCCGACGGGCTTCCCACCCGCTATAAGGCACGACCTTGCTCGGTCGCTCTATACTTCATATCTAAGAACATCATTCCCGAGAGAAACGAGCCGACCATGGTTACAACCATTAAAATAGCGACTTTCAGTCCTCCGCCTTTTTTAATGAGCGCACTGATAAATGCCCCGAATGATAGGCCGAGCACGCTGCCGACGAGCGCGGTCAATAAGACATACCCTGTGCGCGGACCGAAGCTGATGTTCAATCCGAAGCGCAAATAAGTAAGCAAAATGAGAATTTCTGTGTAAAGAATGACCAGAGCGGCTGAACTGCCGGCAATAAATGCCTTAAGTTTGTGTACCGGCGCCATATTTACACGTGCGGCGCGGTCAGTGATATTCGCCTGAATATCGCTGACCTCTTTCATGCCCCAGAAACTTCCATAGAGACAGGCCATCGCAATTAAGGAATAAAAATAATTCAATATATTATTCGGTTCCGCGCTTCCACCCGAAATCTCCTTGACATAATTTTGACGGTTGCCGACATCATTCAACAATCCGTTCTGCAAGGCTTCAGGATGATCAGACGCGATTTGCATGACAGCGGAGTTACTGGAACGATATTGATCGGCAAAGGTTGTCATTATGCTCTGATTGAATCCGGATTCCTTTACGGTCAATTTAATCGTCTTTCCGCTTGTATAATAACCGTCAATCTTCCCCTGCTTCAGCCATTCAGCTGCCTCTTCCTGATTCGACGCCGCCTTCATATTAAACAAGCGATTTTTCCCTTTCGAAACACTGTTCAATGCTGATTTAAACGGGGCATCGTACTGATTGTGACCGCTGACAACAACTGCTGCGTCAATAGGATGAAAGGCCTCATCGTCATTCAAGTTCATAAAGGCTAAGTAGAAAAATGTAGCAAGCAGAATGGGGAAAAGGAGTGTCCAAAACACCAACTGTTTGTCTCTGATTAAGCACTTAAATCGATAACGGAACACATGCGCAAACATTTGATTCATCTCCTCTCAGTCGCGAAGCTGCTTCCCGGTTATTTCAAGAAAAACATCATTCAGAGTCGGCAATTCAGAATAAATACGACCAAATCCAATTTGATTGTTTTTCAAAAAGTTAAGGACAGACTCGAGATTGTTCGTTCCCTTTCCTGATTTGATGATTAAACGTTTATCAATCTTATCAACCGAAACAACACCGGGAAGCGCGCGCAATTGACACAGCTGCGTTTCTTCAATCGAGAACGTTTCTACGGTGATCTTTTCACCTAGCGTAATCATTGCCTTCAGCTCCTCCTTAGTTCCTGAGGCAATGACCCGGCCCTTGTCCAGGATGACAATTTTTGAGCAGATCTGCTCTACTTCCTCCATGTAATGGGAGGTATAAACAATGGTCGCTCCCTGTGCGTTTAGTTTCTCGATACCCTCAAGTATTTTATTTCGACTTTGCGGATCAACGGCAACAGTTGGTTCATCTAAGAAAATGAGCTTCGGTTTATGAGCGATTCCACAAGCGATATTCAATCGGCGCAAAAGGCCGCCGCTCAATTTCTTCGGATAAAACTTTCGAAAATCCTCAAGCTCAACAAAAGCAATCGCTTCTTCGACCAGCTGCTTTCGCTCTGCCTTGTCTCGAACATAAAGGCCGCAAAAATAATTGATATTTTCATACACCGTTAATTCGTCGAATACCGCGACGTTCTGCATAACAATACCGATATCGCGTTTGATAGCGTAAGCATCCGGCGTCATTTTCTTACCGAAAATTTCAATTTCTCCTTTGTCATAGCTCAGCAATGACAGAATGCAGTTGATCGCCGTGCTTTTACCGGAACCGTTCGGACCAAGCAGACCGAAGATTTCTCCTTCTTTAATATCTAAAGATAAATGATCCAGAGCGACAAGGTCTCCGTACCTTTTCACCAAATTCTTCACATGAATCATCATTTTCGTGTCTCCCTTCCTATCTGTATTCAGTTTAGCTGCTTCGTTATATCGATGTAAGTGCCGTTCATCATCGATGTTCATGACAATTGTCATCATTCCCCATTTGGAATTGTGCGCACAGAGAAAAAATGGTTAAATGAAAACATAAAAGGAATGAACGAAGACGGACGGTGGCTATGAATCATATTATTGATAAATTAATCCTTCTTATTTGCTGTCTTGCCGTATACCTGTTCGGCCGGACGTTTGATAGTGATGTTGTCCCGATTCTGCTTGCTGTCATTTTCACCTGTCTGCTCAGCTATTTTGATCAGAGTCGTTGGCAAATCATTCTGACTGCATTCTTTTTGTTCATCGCACTGCTCTTGCCGTGGGCTTGTGTTTTTCTGCCATTAGTCTGCTATGATCTGCTTTTTTCAAAGAAACAATGGTTTTGCTTGCTAGCGCTGCTGCCTTTAACACTCTTTTTCCCGAATGCTCCTTTGGCTGCGGATACAGCACTCTGCGCACTTTTTGTTTTTTCCGCTCTATTAAAATACAGAACGATTGCATTTAACCAACTTGCAGAACGTTATTATAATCTGCGTGATACGACAAAAGAAATGTCTTTGCGTTTAAAGAAACAAAATCAGGATTTGCTGAAGAAACAGGATACCGAATTAACAATGGCAACGCTTGGCGAACGCAACCGAATTGCGCGTGAAATCCATGACAGCGTGGGACATCTGCTGTCGCGTGCACTGCTGCAAATTGGCGCTTTTCTCGCTGTGAAGCAGGATCCGCAAACGAAGGAAGCACTCTCCACTCTGAAGGATACCCTTTCAGAAGCGATGACGAGCATCAGAGCAAGCGTTCACGACCTCCATGACGAGTCCATTGATCTGCGTACTCAGCTCGTTGATCTGAATCATAAATTCACCTTTTGTCCGCTAGCCTTCGATTATTCTGTCCAAAACACGCCGGGAAGCAAGTTAACCTATGCGTTGATCTCGATCGTAAAAGAGGGCTTATCCAACATCGTCCGGCATTCTGCTGCCACACGTGCGGCAATTACGCTCCGCGAACATCCTGCATTTTATCAATTGATCATTTCCGATAACGGGCGGGTGCGAAACTATGATCCGAATAACGGAATCGGTTTAAAGAATATAAGAGATCGTGCCGAAGCATTTAACGGTCTTCTCAATATCGAAACAAAGAACGGATTTGAACTCTTCATATCGATACCTAAGGAGGAAGAAGGATCATGAATGTACTGATTGTCGATGATGATCGGCTTGTCTCCTCATCGCTCAAAACGATTCTTGAGGCGGATTCTACGGTTCATGTCTCGGGAATCGGCAACTCTGGGACCGAAGCGGTTGCCCTTTATCGCGAACTTACCCCCGACATTTTACTCATGGATATCCGGATGGACGGAATGACAGGGATTGAAGCGGCCAAGGTCTTGCTAGGAGAGAATTCTGAAGCAAAAATTCTTTTTTTGACCACTTTTTCGGATGACGATTACATTGTCGAAGCTCTTCGTATAGGTGCCAAAGGCTATATTTTGAAGCAGAATTTTGAGAGTATCGTTCCGGCTCTGAAGGCTGTTTTCAGTGGTCAGCGTGTATTCGGCGATGCCATCGTCAGTAAAATCCCCTCATTGATGAAACAAAAAGAACAGCCGAATTTCAGCCAGTTTAAACTGAGCGAACGCGAACTTTCTATCATTAAACAAGTAGCAAACGGCAAATCCAACCGTGAAATCGCGCAAAACCTTTTTCTCAGCGAGGGTACGGTACGCAATTATATCAGCACAATCCTTGAAAAGTTGGCGCTGCGCGACCGCACCCAGCTCGCCATTTTCTACTACAAACAGCTTTGAGTAAAATGAACATCTTATTTGGGCAGTGTTGCGTATGATTGCGAATACAGGTCTGCTGCATTAATCGTTAAAAAGGCGGTTCAGCATTCAATTAATGAATGCTGAACCGCCTTTTTTCGGCTTTAATTGATCAAAACACTTTATTTAGATTTCAGAGCATTTCCATGTGCACGCGACTTCCTCTGCCCGATGGGACCGCAGGCGAAACAATTAATCGTCGCGGCAGTCGCTCACGCATCTCAGGCACGTGGCTGATGACACCGATTGCTAAACGCCGCATATGCAGCTTTTCGAGTGCGGTAACCACTGTATCAAGAAGCTCGGGGTCGAGCGAACCAAAGCCCTCATCAAGAAAAAAGAATTGAAGCGGAACATTGCCCCGGAGCTGGATCTGTTCTGAAAGAGACAAAGCCAGAGCAAGCGAGGTTAAAAACGTTTCTCCTCCTGATAAAGACGAAACCGGGCGATAAACACCGCCGTTCCCATTGTCTCGAATAACAAAACCGCCGTCCTCATCTACTTCAAGTACATAACGGTCATGTGTCAGTTCACCAAGCCGTTTCGATGCGGCGGCGCAAACCTGTTGAAGCTGCTCTTCCGCAACGAATTCGACAAATGCATTGCCGCGAAAAACGCGTTGCAATTTTTCATACTGATCGGAAGCCTTCTGATTTTTCTTTCGTTCCGATTCCAGCTTAAGGAACAATTTATGATCTTTCTCTAGATTTTCTCGTTCTTTTGAAGCGGCGCCAACGCGTTCTATCAGTGACTGCACCTTCTCCTTCAGTTCCATCCACTGCTGTCGCAATTCATCCAGTTGATTTTTAGAAACCGATTGATCACCGAGTTTTTCAGAGATTGACTGAATTTCAGAAGAAAGCTTTGTTGTCTTTTCTTCATAGCTTATCAGATTTTCAGAAAGCTTGACCCGCACGTCATCGCTTAAGTGAGCCTTTTGTACTTGATCACGCTTTTCAAATTGGGAAGCAGCGAGCCGTTCCTCCCATTTTGCACTTGCTGATTGATATGTCTTTTCCGCCCGTTCCTCTCGTGCAGAAGCATTTGTACAGTCCTTATCAACACGGTGATACGTGTCTATTGCGGCTTGAGTAATGCGTTCGGCAGATTCCATTTCTTGTTTCAATCGGACCATTTCCTGCTCAACATCGAGTGCCAATTGTTTCAGTGCCATATCTTCGCTTAATTCCAGCGCGTGTAATTGGTCGCGCCACTGAAGCAACGATCTCTCTGCCGCTTCCTGTCTGCCGACCCCTTCGCTCCATTGCTCGTCAAGGCTGCCTAAGGCCTCCTGATCTTGACCAGCTTTTTGTTCAAGTTGGCCAAGGTCTTTTTTCATCCGCTGTACCTCCAAGCGCAAGTGCTCCGCCTTTTGATCAGATTCACGGATCGCGTTAGCCTCTTCCTGTACTTTTTTGAATGAAGAAAAGCGGGTATTCCATTCATTTAACCGCAGATCACGTTCCCGTTTTCTTTCGATTGCTTGGTCTTTAAGGGACGACATCTTTTCTATGTACATGGCAGATCGAGCATCACATGTCGAGTGTTGTGATTCGATAGTACGCGCTCGGTCCAGCTGCGTCGCCAATTGATCCGCAACCTGCAGCTGATCCTGTTTCTCCTCTTTAATCGCGAGCGTGATTCGATTGAGCAGATCCTTTATACCGGAACGCTCCCATTCTGCGAAATCAACTGATTGATCCATGTCATGATTTTCTCGACTAGACGGTGATGCTGCCTGCACAGAAGCGGGAAAGGCTTTCGCCTGCTGCTCTAATTGTGCTGTGCAGATTCTGGTTTCCTGAAGTTGATTCATTAAGAATTCAGTTGTTTTCTGATAAAAAGTTCTCTTTGCATCAATTTCAGTCTCTGAAAGCATTTCATCTCCTGCCACCGGAGTTGGATGGTGAAGCGCGCCGCATACCGGGCACGGCTCGCCGTCACGCAGTGCAGCAACCAATTGCAACGACAGATTATGGCGATTGATCCGGTCGCGTTCTTGCTCAATTCCTTTGTTTTGCATGTCAACAAATGTCTGCGCAGATCGAATGAGCCTGCTTGTATTAACAGCGCGGTTATAAATTTCCTGATTTTGATTGAAAAGCGATGAATCTTTTTTATTAATCTGCTCCTGCTCACTTTCAAGATGCTTGATTTCCTGTTCGCATTTTTCAAGTGTGTCGCGCAGTTGAATCCATTCACCGCGTTTCTCGCTAAGATAAACATCTAGAGTATCGATCTCTTTTTTTTCTTGCAGAGCTTGTTGAATGAGCGTTCGTCTGTCGCTTGGCACTTCCAGTGCCGTCAGTTCACGCTCTTTCTTATCCAGGCTCGCCTTCATTTCATTAAAGTGCTTCTGCTCTTGCTCTAGTGCTGTTCGCGCCTTGCCTCGTTTTTGCTCGAGCGATTTTTTTTCTGTTTGGAGCTCTTGCAAAGCGTTCAATTCACTCTTAAGCTGATTTTGAATCGATGCGCCTTGGAGAAATTTTTGTTTACTCTCATCAAGCTTCGGCATTTGCTCATCCAAATTTTTCTTTATGCCTTCACGTTTCTTTTTTACCGCTTCAAGCTGTGCCTTTTCAAGATCAAATCGGCGTCGTGCTTCCACGTGTTCATTTTTTGCCTTTGTCGCTTCCAACTCTGTATCGCTCAACGCCTCTAGGTAAGGCATCAACTTATCCGCTGCCTCATTACGATCAAGCTTGATCCTTATTGTTTCATAGTTGTCCTTTTCCCGGATCAACTCCTGAAGTACCTGAGTCTTTGCTTCCTTGTCTTCAATCATGCTGTAGATCTGCTCAAATAATTGCTTCTCAGCTTCCACGTGCTCAAGCTTAGTCCGCGATAAAGTGAGTTCATGCTCAATCTCTGTGCATCGTTTGATTGCCGCGTTGACCGCCTCTATAGATGCATCACCAAGCATTGCCTGCTTCTCAACAATAATCTGGAGCTGCTGTTTCCGTTCGTCGAATGCTCGTTTCAGACGTGCAGATAATTCATCACCATATTTTTCAAGATGAAAGAGCCGTTGGAGCATCTTGCGACGATCATTACCTTTGAGTGTCAAAAATTCAGCGAATTTACCTTGAGGCAGCACAACCGCCCTTGTAAAATCATCATGTGTCAATCCAAGAATCTCTTGTACGGAACGCGTCAAATCACGTTCTTTATCAGCAATCACCTCATTGACGGCGTCAAGCTTCAGCAAACGGCAGCTTGCCAGACGCAAACCGCCGTCCTTTGTGCGCTTATAGCTGCGTTCCGCGCGGTATCGTTCCGTTTTATCTCCGGAAAGTTCAAAGGTGAAACCAACCGACATCTGTTCTTCAAGCTGATTTAAGATCCCGGATGTGTTATTTGCCGCACGCTCCACCGTTCCATAAAGTGCGAGCGTAATTCCATCCAAAATCGTCGATTTTCCGCTTCCTGTCGGACCGAAAATGCCGAATAATCCGTCCGCACACAACGCTTCAAAGTCAATATGCTGTTCCTCACGAAAACTATTCAATCCGTTTAAGGTCAATTCAATCGGTTTCATTCGGAACCCTCCCCGCCGCAACTTCACGCGCGGCTTCATCCTCGTCAATCAGCTGCATGAATAGACGAATAAGATCGGTACCAGGCTCAGCGCCATCTGTCTGCTTTTTATAAAATCGAACAAAAAGTTCATCAATAGGCAGATTAGAACGTTCAGAACGTTCTTTGTCTTCTTCAACACTGTTGTATATCGGTCTTATGGTGACGATCCGCGGACGTGCTTTACGTAGTGCTTGAATGTCATGCATGCTCATGGCTTCATCCAGCCGGATTTCCAAATCAATCCATGCTTCAGGATCACGTGCTTCATCAATCCACTGATGCACTTCATTTAAGCCATTCTCCGCATGCCATCGAGTCAGCGGACGACCCGATTTAAGTTCAATCTCTCTTAATGCAAGCGGTGCACCAGGCATACCCTCAAGAATACTAATTGATTTAGGCCTGCCGGCTTCTGAAAAACTATAAGCAAGCGGCGATCCGGCATATCTTGCCGGAACCGGTGAGTCCAATAAGTTTTGCGGTCGGTGCAGATGTCCGAGCGCAACATATTGAGCAGAACGAGGAAAAGCAGATGGATGGACTGTATAAGCACCGCCTACTTGAATCGGCCGTTCAGAATCAGATTCTTTGCCTCCTGCTGCAAAAAGATGAGTCATCAAAATGTTCACTGCATCCTTATTAAACGACTTTGCCTGCTCACGAAAAAGCGCAGCAAGACGTTCGTTATATGCAGCCTTAATCATGTCTTCATCATTGATTTCACTGAGACATTCATTTAAGCGGGATTCGGAAGGATAAGGAACACACCCGAGCACGAGTGTCTCGTCTGTCCTTTTGATCGGGATGACCAGGGGCTTAAGCACTGGCCGACCGACAATGGTTATGCCCTGCCTTCCGGCGAGTGGCCTGGAAGCCTCCAGCCGCTCCGGACTGTCATGATTACCGGCAATGATCAGAACAGGACGTTTTCCGCCGAGTGACAAGCGCTGCGCGGTTTCGTAAAAAAGTGCTTCGCTAGCAGCAGGAGGATTAACCGTGTCAAAGACGTCGCCCGCCATCAGAATCGCGTCGACATTTTCTTCGTCCGCAATGCAGCAGATTTCATCCATAACCTGCTCCTGTTCCTCTGCTCTTGAGCGGCCCTCAAGACTGCGCCCAAGATGCCAGTCGGCTGTGTGCAAAAGTTTCATGACTGATTCCCCCCGCTTGTCAGATCGATAAAGCAGCCAATATCAAAAGCATAAAGACCGACAAGTGCTACTTTCTGCTTCCAAATTTGTTCAATGGCTTGTCTGTACAGATCGAGCTGCACTTCATAACGACGTTTCAGTTCAGCTGCAGCAGTTTCCTGATCAGGAAAACGACCGGAAAGGTGATCGGTTTTATAATCCAAAAGAATTAATCCGTCTTTATCTTCAATAATGCAATCAATAACGCCTTGAACGAGCACCGATTCTTGATGATTTGATCGTTTCCATGTTGGATAAACATCATCTGTCGATAAAGCAAGACTGAACGGACATTCTCGGACAACTTTACTCGCTGCTCGCATCTTTTCTCCGATCGGTGTCTGGAAAAATTGATATACTGCTTCATAATCGAAACTCTGCTCCTGCACGTCAGTAATCACTTCATTTTCTACAAGCACGCGGCCTTGTTCCTGAAGCTGCTCCTGATCATCGACTTTATTTAAATTTAGATGCTGCATAAACAAGTGAAGTGCGGTACCTCGCTCAGTTGCAGAGAGTGCAGATTGCTGCAGGAATTGTGGACGGTCTCTGCCGATCGAGGAAAAATGTTCCGGGTCGCTAAGCAGGCGATCATCGGTCCCATCGCTGAAGTAGTCTTGCTGTGCTTTAATTTCCGTAACCGTCTGTTTCGCCATTGATGTGGTGGCCGCAAAATCGGGATACGACCACTCGAGACGCTTTGCGACCTCATCCTGAAATCCGGAATGGGAAACGACAGCTTTACCTTGATGAAGTCTCTGCAGACGTTCCCGATTCACGGCCTGACGATGATCCTCTGCTTGAGTAAGTCCTGAAGCAGCAATAATCTGTACGATCCATGAAGAGGGGTCCATTGATACTGCTCTCTTATCAGGCTGATCATCCAGCAAGTCATGAAGTGCTTCAGCTGCGTGATGACGCGCAACTGCCGGGAGAATCCAATCAAAGAAGGTTACGGCAGACGCACGCGCATCTTCCGGAAGCAGCCACTCCCTGGTTTGCAGAACAGGTCTGAATTTCTCTATTTGTTTTTTCGCGTCTTTAACGGTTCCAATCAGAATCAGTTTTTCTTTTGCCCGCGTAACCGCGACATATAAAATACGTAATTCTTCAGCAGTCGCATCCGCTTTCATTCGTTCTTTGATCGCCAAATAAGGCAGCGTGGGAACACTGGTACGCATGTCGGGATTAATCCATTTCGTACCGAATCCCAAATCTTTGTGCAAAAGTGCTGGTTCAGCGGTGTCACGCATGTTGAACCGTTTATTCATACCCGCAACGAAAACAACAGGGAATTCCAATCCCTTGCTTTTATGGATGGTCATAATGCGAACAACATCTTCCTGCTCACTAAGTGCACGTGCTTCCCCAAGATCGCCGCCGTTTTCTCTCATTCTTTCAATAAATCTGAGAAACCGAAACAGTCCGCGAAATGTCGTTTTTTCATATTGACGCGCGCGATCGTAGAAAGCTTTCAGATTTGCCTGGCGCTGCGTGCCTCCAGTCAATCCGCCGACATAGTCGTAATAACCGGTATCGCGATAAATTTGCCAAATTAATTCAGCAACCGAATGATTTTTAGAAAAATCACGCCACTCTTCAACCTTTTCAAGAAATAAACTCAATCGTTGTGCTAAATCTTGTTCATTGTCTTCTGTATAACGTTTTAAGGCATGATAAAAACCTGATTCCCGATCAGACATACGGATGGCAGCCAATTCATCCGCGTTTAACCCGATGATCGGGGAACGCAGAACTGCCGCGAGCGGTATATCCTGCTCCGGGTTGTCAATCACTTGCAGAACAGAGAGCATGACCGACACTTCCACCGTGTCAAAATAGCCTCTGGATAACTCTGCATAAGCGGGAATAGCGCGGCGTCCGAGCACATCTTTCATGACTGCCGCGGATGTGCTTGCAGAGCGCAGCAGAATCGCAATATCTCGATAGCGGATTTGACGCATATGTCCTAAATCACGATCAAAGACTTGGTAGGACGGGGATGTTCCGTCGCCGATCATCGCCTGAATTCGATCGCCGATCGCACTCGCCTCAAGTTCCGAGGAGTCCAGATCGTCTGCGCCCTCCGAATCTTCATCTTCAGCACCAGCGCGATTAATCATTTCCAGATCAATTGGACGGCTCTCCTGAGGGTAGCTCGCCCCGCAGCGCAATTCTGCTGCGGCATCATAAATCACACCGCCGACCGCCTCGTCCATGGTTTGTCGAAAAAGAAAATTCGCTCCGTCGACGATTTCCTGCCTGCTGCGGAAGTTGTTTGACAGATCAATAACTTGTCCATCGCTTTCCGGCGCGGAAAACAGTTTATATTTTTCAATAAAGAGTCCTGGTTCGGCTAATCGAAATCCATAGATACTCTGTTTTACATCGCCAACCATGAAGAGATTGCCTCCATGGGTACTGTCTTTAGTAATTAATTGAATAATCGTTTCCTGAACACGGTTGGTATCTTGATATTCGTCAATCATTACTTCATTGAATTGCGCGCGGAACTGTTCGGCAACCACAGACGGCACCTCGTGATTCGTCGAAGACCCTTCGCCGCGCAAAACAGTGAGACATTCATGCTCCAGATCGGAAAAATCGAGAACGGCTTTGCGCCTTTTTTCCTTTTTAAACTGCTTGGTGAATGCCTTTACAAGCTCAATGATCAGATCAACAGAAGGTGCCATATCACTTAGATCGTTCAGACATTCTTCAGAAGAGCGCGAAAACCATTGCTGCTGCAGCTCAGCAACTGTGGTCTTAATCTTATCTCGTATTTTCTTTACTTGATCCTTGAGCGCTGCGTCAACCTCTTTACCGCGAATCGCCTTCAGCTTGCCAAATGACACGGTCAGACACACAGAACGAAGCGTCTCCCAATCTGAGTCTACCTTAGATAGAATTTGCTGCAGTGCCGCCAAATCTTCAGTCAAAGTCTCCGCGTAAGCCGCAGGACCTCCCGGTTCGCCGCACAACCGTATCGCATCTTGAAGACTATGGACTGCTCCGGAAATCGTGCGCCATAATGCCTTCTTCAAATCAGACAGCCATCCGAATTGATCCAGTCCCCTTGCACTGTCCACACGATAGGCTTCAGCCATTTGATCCAGCCAATGCTCCGGCCAGGGATGACTCATCGAAAATTCATAAATACGTAAAAGCAAATGATTCAATGCATCATCGCTTCGGTCACTTGAATAGCGATCCACCAAACGATAGAATTCCGGATCGTCTGCTGCATAATACTTTTCGAGAAGATCATCCAAGACCTCCTCACGCATCAGCGCTGCCTCCGTTTCATCAAGCAGGCGGAAGCCTGGATCAAGATCAAGAAAATAATAGTATTGCTTGACGACCGACATGCAAAAGGCGTGCAGAGTCATGATTGACGCTTTGCCAAGCAGCCCCTGCTGCCTCCGCAAGAATAAATTTTCAGGCTCATCAACCAACCGCTTTTCGATTGCCTGTCCAATACGCTCGCGCATTTCAGACGCCGCTGCTTTTGTAAAGGTAACAATCAGCAAGTCATCGATATTCACACGTTGATCCAAATCCGTCATTTTTTGGATGATACGTTCAACAAGAACTGCGGTTTTTCCGGAACCTGCTGCTGCAGCGACAAGCAAATCATGACCACGTTCTGTTATTGCACGCCATTGTGCCTCTGTCCATTTTCTTTCTTTCGGGTTAGTGCTCATCCGGTTTCTCCTCCAACTTCGCCAATTTGCCTAAGACATCCTCGTCCTTCATCTTTTTCAACAAGCGATACTGATTGCCAGGTTGTGATTGATCAAAACGGCAAACCGGACGAAATGAGCAGTAGGTACATGGGACTTGCCCATTCATTTTAAAGGGGGTGATCGACACATCGCCGTCAATAATTTTACAACCGACGTCCGTCATCACCTCGCGAGTGTAGCGTCGAAGTGTTTTGAACTCCTGCACACCTGCGAGTGACGAACTTTTGTAGAAATCCCCGTTCTTTTTAATGCCGAATGGCGCAACATCCGAAATCTTTCCTTCTGCAGTCTTATCTGTCAGGAGCAGCGCGTCTTCATCTTCAAGAAGTAAACCTTTCATTTTAAAGTGCTTGTAGAGTTCACGTTCCAGCTGATCCTCCGGCAGTTTTTCATCCAAATTCAATACAGGGTTATGCACATGGAAATAAAGCACACCTGCAGGATCAGCTTCAGAACCCAGCCATTGTTTCGAATACGTGATGATGACATCAAGATAGGTCAGCATTTGAAGCGCAAGGCCGTAAAAAATCTCTGACAGATCAAGAGTTTTCGAACTCGATTTATAATCGATTATTCGTAAAAGCAACCGCCCCTGTTCGTCTTTGGCTTGATCCACACGATCGATTCGCCCGACAACATCCATTCTCGCTCCGTGTTTTAAAGGAAAGCTGAGCGGAGGCAGCGGTCGGCCGGGACCGAAAGGAAGCTCAAGACTCACTGGGGAAAAGCCACTCGACAATGCGTGACGGCGGAGGACACGTGCCACACGTGCCACGACCTGTGCCAACTTATGCTGCAGATATCGATAACGGTTCGAACTGGTCAGAATCTGTCTCTGCAGACTCGGTGCAAGCTCATTTACTGTGCCTGCTGCCAATTGATCGCATTCCTCCGGCGATAGATCTTGCCAGCTTCGATTTTCCTTCATAATCTGAGCGGTCATCTGTTTAATCGCCAAATGAAAAAGCTGACCGATATCAGGAGCGGCTAATTGAAAAGCTTCCCGTTCCTTGAGATTGAGCCCATAAGACGCAAATTGCGAAAATGGACAGGAATTGAATTTTTCCATTCGTGAAACGCTCGTCTGGATCGTCTGCCCATATAAGGCAAGAGCCGAATCCGGGCTGAGACGCTCATCATTGCGTGCAAACAGACCGGCCAATGCCATGTGTGCCGCACTGCCCCACTCGCGATGCACCGTAAACCAGTTATAGGCATCCCACCATAGTTCGGCAATCGGATACCCATTTTTCCATTCGCGAATTTGAGCGGAGAGAATACTTACCGTTTTTCTTGGTGTATTGATGAATGCAAGCTGCTCCTCATCCTTCAGGGTTCTTGGTTCTGCGGGCGCCAGCTGCACCTGCAAATCCGGGTAAAAGTGCCGCAGTCGAGAAATGAGTGGAGAGGGTCTCAGCGACTCGCCGTCTTCAGAAGCGAGCGGATAAGAAATAAAAAGGCGCTTCCTTGCTAGTGTCAGTGCGCGATAAATCAGTTCATTCTCACCAGCCATTTGTTCTGATTCGCCTTCAGCCACCGTTACGCCTTCATCGAGCAGCAGTTCACGATCCTTACCGGAGAACAGTCCCTGATCTGTTGGTTTCGCCGGCAGTACCCCTTCATTAACGCCCAGGAGGAGGACATCCTTCATTTCTGACGACCGCATCCGATCTAAACTGCCAACCAGCACTTGATCCAATGCCGGCGGGACCATCGCAAATTCCAGTGCATCAAGCCCCGTGTCGACAACCTTTATAAACAGATCGAGCGTCATCTGCTCGTCTCCTGCTGTTTCCACACATTGATCAAGCAGATCCACAACTGCTTTCCATGCCTGTCCGTGTGCCTTTGCTTCGGAAAGCTTTTGCTGTTGGTCCGCTGTTCTTGCCAGCCGTTCGAGCTTTTCGGGAATGGTCATATCGATCAGAAAACGGTAAAGTGCTTCGCATTGTTCGGAGACCGTCGTCGCATCTCCTAATCGTCGCTCCAAGGAAGCAATCGGCTGTGCAACAAGCATGCGGTATTTATTGATCGTCTTTTCTGCATGTTCTTCAGCTTCTGATTGTGCTCTCGTTTGCTCCTCCAGCCCCCTGTAGATCCGATAATGCCATGGATCTTCATCGGTCCACTTTTTCCCATAATAGCCGCGTGCGATTACATAGTTTTCCAGCTGATCCATGCCTTCGCGGGCTTCCTTTAAATTGAAATCAAATGGAATCAAGAAATCAGTTTTCACGCAGCGGAAGATCGGTTCATAACGCCAATTTTGTTGGATCGTTTCCAGCACTGAGCGAATAAATTCAATGAGAGGATGGTGTTTCATCGGACTTTTTTGATCAATAAAAAAAGGAATCTGATAATCTTTGAAAATCGTTTCAACAAGATCGCGATAGTCTGCCAGATTACGGACAAGCACCGTCATTTCACGGAAACGGTCACCATGGACACGTGCACAGTGAATGATATTGCGTGCCGCCTGCTCCACTTCCTCACGGCGATTTGCAGCTTCAGTCATCGTGACTCCATCCGTTTCCAGGCTTACTTGAGAAGGATACTGTCCGAAATGCAGACACATATTTTTTAAAGACACTGACTGATACCGTAATGCATCGGTTTGAAAGACAATGGGTTCAAGCATTTGATCATTCATCTCTGCTCGTTCCTTGAGCTGCAGAAACAATAGTGCGGGATGGCGAAACACAGAAAATTCATCCGGTGCCCGATCGTAGATCTGATCCGTTCCTAAAGCAATGGTGACCCGTCTGCATGTTGCCATCAGCCGTTCAACCACCAACATTTCCTGCGGCGTCATGGTCTGAAAACCGTCAATCCAGACTTCCGCCTGTTTCAGAAAATCAGCGTGATCCATTCGCTCCACCATGAGCTTTAGATAATCCTCACTATCAATATATTTTCCTTCCAGAGCTTGGCTGAACGATTGATAGATGAGCGACAAATCATGAAGCTTGTCCTTCAGAAGGAGCCGTTCCGCGCTGTCTCCTTTAAGTTGTTCCGCTTCAGTGATCATTGCTTCCGGTTCAAGACAAAAACGTTTAAATTCAATCAGCGTATCGCCAAGCAGATCGTAAAAGCCGTTCTGCTGAGATGCCTTTTGAAAGAGTCGAAGTTTCGTTTTATTCTGCTCAACAATTTTGCGCAGCAGCATCGACACACCGGTCGCATTCAAGTGTTTTCGCGTGGCTCCGCCTGCCTGCTGCAAGACGCGCAGTGCAAGACGCGGCATGCTGTACACATTCAATCGGGTCATCCCGCCAAGTCCCGCAGTGGATGCCAGTGCATACTCCATGCTGAATGTCATATGTTCGGGAACCAAATAAATGAGCGGTTCCCCATCCGGCCGTTCACGCAGATGGCTGCGAATTTCAGATAAGCACATCGCCGTTTTACCCGTTCCCGGCCGTCCCAATATAAATCGGACAGACATCAGTCTCCCCCCGTTTCATTGTATCTAAATAGATCTGAACAGATCGTTAATTCGAAAGTTAATTACTATAATTATAGCATATACAGAACATCAGTTCTTTTCATTCGCTTGACCAGCTAAATGAAGATTCATTGACAAAAAGCCGCAGAGATTCGCGTCTCTGCGGCTTTAGTTATACTCATTCAGTTATTCCTGCACTTTACTTCCGGTATTTCCCTACTTTTTCTTCGATCGAAGTACCTTGAGGGCGGAAATGAATTTTTACTTCCGCCGCGACTTCATCAGCACCCGCTTCGACCGTTGCATATACCGTTTTTTTCACGACATCGAGCAGCTCGTCAAGTTCTCCTTCAAGAATCGTTTCGAGTGCTGTTACCTCATACTTTACACCTGAGTTCTGAATGACTTTAATTGCTTCATCAACCAGTCCGTATGTGTCCTTTTCTTTTGAAAAGGGAAGAATTTGGAGCCCTACATTGCTGATTGGCATGTGAAAGTCCTCCTCAACACTGATTTAATCTTCGTCCCAAACTTTTACAGCCTTCATGACATCGCCGTTCTGCATTTTAAGAACTGCATCGAGTCCGCTGGTTACTTGTCCAAATACAGTATGCACGCCGTCCAAATGCGGCTGGGGTTCGTGAACAATGAAAAATTGGCAGGAACCGGTATCCTTTCCTGCATGTGCCATCGAAAGCGCACCGGCAACATGCTTATGCGGATTACCGTCAGTCTCGCATTTAATCGTGTAGCCGGCATCGCCCATCCCTGTTCCTGTCGGATCGCCGCCCTGGCTGACAAAACCCGGAATCACACGGTGAAAAGTTACCCCGTCATAGAAGCCTGAGTTCGCAAGCTTTTCAAAATTGGCTACTGTATTCGGTGCTTCCTCCGGGAAAAAATCAATAGCGATCACGTCGCCGTTTGCCATTGTAATCGAACCTTTTTTCATAAACATCCTCCGCTCTAACGCCTTTTATCGGCGCGTTTTGTCTCAACCTTTCTATTATATACAAAAATGAGAACAATCGCTGAAATACCGACTAAAAAACCGCCGACGCAATACCCCGCGAGAATATCCGTAAAGTAATGGACACGTAAAAAAGGCCGGCTGAATCCAATCAGCAAAATCATCGTCAGGCCGATAACAGCCCACGCGATTCGAATCCATTTTGTTTTTATTAACGGAAGAATAAGCAAAATGAGCAATCCATAGACAGTAGACGCATTCATTGCATGTCCGCTTGGAAAACTAAAGCCGGTTTCATGCACAAGGTGCTGGAACGGCGGACGATCACGCATCACCCAATTTTTCAGTACACTGTTCAGCTCACGCTCAAACAAAAACACGCAGGGAAGCAGAATAGACGAAAAAAAACGTTTGTAAACGAAGAGATAAATCATGAAGAGAGCAATAATCCAAAGCAGCAGTCTGCTTGAGGCAAAATCGGTAAACTCTGAAAAAAAAGTGACCAATATGGGAATTCGTATTGGATTAAGGCTCTGAACAAGTGCACGATCTGCCGCCTGAACAGCAGGTTGCCGGATCGCAATAACCAAAATTAAAAAAAGCAAAATACAGATCATGCTGAACCATAACCATGGAATGATTGATTTCTTTTCGTTTTCTGTCAATGCCACAATCGCTACCTCCTAATCTTAAGCATGATCCGTTGCAGAGCGTTTGATTTATGCTACGATAACAGAGATTCAATGCATGTCTCTCTTTTATTCATAGCTAAGGGGATGAACATTATGACAGATTTTCATTTTGAACTGAACGGTTCATGGACAGGATCCTGGGACGGCGAGGGAAAAATACAGACAAACGGTCTATCATCTGCGATTTCAGTTGATCCGGCCATGTCGGGAAAAGGCATCGGAACAAACCCGGATGAATTATTAATCAGCGCGCTCGCGTCCTGTTACATGATCACCCTGGGCATTCGATTAAAAAAAGAAAAGATTGCTTATCACCGTATCGATATCCATACCAAGGCGACGGTCACAAAAAAAGGCGGCCTGCATTTTGAGAACGTCACCCATTACCCGACGATCCGTTTAGCTGAGCCGCTTACTAAGTTACTTAATGACCATCTGACAACCTGCATCCATAAAGCGGAACAGGACTGCGTCATTGCAAAAGCAGTCAAAGGAAATGTGAAGGTCACCGTTGAACCGACGTTTATCAGCGAATCTTAATTTGAGTGTTTTTCACAAATGCTTTTCCTTTGTAAAAAGCAACTTGTGCAGAAAGAACCGATTGTTTTGCCTGACGCGCTGCATCTTGGATCTTGCCTTTTTTCTGAGTGATATCCGATTGAATGCGTGAAAGATTGCGTGTGAGTTCATCTTTTTCATTCAGAATTCCTTCAGTTTGATCTTCTAATTTTGCACTGGTCTTTGAAATTTTCTCAATGGATCCGTTCATCAATTTAACCGTCTTAGCAGCGGAAACAATGAATGCGATGATTGATGCAACAACAAGCGCAAGACTTAGGTAAACGATAATCATTAAAAATACGCTCCTTTCAGAGTTACCGGTAACTATTCTAAACGTATCATACCCTATTACAGGCAAAAGATCATGGTGCGATGATTCGTTTTTAAATATTTTTCTTGTCCTTCTTTTGAACCTTTTGTTATACTAAATCCGATTTATTTTAAATCGGATGGATGTTTTTAAAGGAGATTAACATGGAAAATAAAGTGGCATTGATTACGGGCGGGACCCGCGGGATCGGAAAATCAATTGCAGAAAAATTTGCGCAGAACGGATACAACCTTATTTTAAATTATGCACGTAAAAGTACGAACGCCGAGCAAACGAAGGAAGCGATTGAAAGTCAATATGGCGTCTCTGTCCATATTATGAAAGCAAATGTCGGTGAACTTGATCAAATTGACCAGCTTTTTGATGCAGTTGAATCTGCATTCGGTCGTCTCGATGTCTTCATCAGCAACGCAGCGTCCGGCGTTCAGCGTCCTCTTATGGACATTCAGGAAAAACATTGGGACTGGACGCAGGATATCAATGCAAAGGCCTACTTATTCGCAGCCCAGCAAGCAGCAAAACTGATGAATAAAACAGGCGGCGGCCATATTGTCGCACTGTCAAGTCTTGGCGCAGTCCGTGCGCTGCCGAACTATGTCGTCGTTGGTGTTTCAAAAGCGGCTGTTGAAGCGCTCACTCGTTATCTGGCTGTAGCGCTGGCGCCAATGAATATTACAGTGAACACCGTTTCCGGAGGCGCTGTTGACACAGATGCACTGAAGCATTTTCCAAATCGCGACGAACTACTCGATCAGGCAGCAAAACGCAATCCCGCCGGTCGGATTGTCGAGCCTGAAGATCTCGCTGAGGCCGTGTATTTTCTTTGTACTCCTGCGGCATTCATGATCCGCGGTCAAACAATTACAGTCGACGGAGGGCTTTCCCTTCTTGCGGATTAATCCGCGTTACGTCTTAAAAACCAAATACATTCCCTGTCGACAATCGCCTGTTTTCTTTCAGGCGATTGTTTGACGTTCAGTCCACCTGCTCTCAATAAGAAGTATCGGAAAATGCGGTCGTTGGTAATGAAATTTCATCATGTTCAATTCGAATGTTCAAAAAAGAACCGGAGGATAAATCTCCGGCTCATCTTTTTCTTATTTAATTACACCGCATAATATTCTGTCTCCTGAGTTTCCGGAAGGATCTGTCATCTGATCGTCGCCTCTTTCATGAATGATTAAGGCGGAACCATCGGCATCTCTTAACGAATTTGGTTTACCCTCTTGCAACGTTACCATTGAATTGAAAAGTACCGTTTTTACATGACCATGGCTGTCCGCAAAGATATTCATCATATCTCCCGCATGAGGTCCCATTGGATTCTTCAACCCATGTTTTTTGTGTTCAGGATTAAAGTGACTGCCGGCAGACATGAAATCTGGAGGTGTACAGCTGCCATATTCATGAAAGTGAATCGCATGGATACCCGGTGTTAATCCGTCCGCCTCCAGTTCAATTCGAACGCCCTTTGGTGTCTCAGTTAACGTTGCCGTGCCCATTTCTTCATTTTTTGCATTAATTAACGAAACAATCAGCTTCCCGCTATGAATATCCTTAGCGTTCGCTTTCATTTCGGGGTAGTGCTCATAAGCGATCGTTGATAATGCGACAATCGCACAAAGCAGATATATGAATTTTCGATACTTCACCCGAATCGACCTCCTAACTGTAGGATGCACCGATTCATTCTGTTTTACTCTAGAAGATAAAGAAGAGAAGGGATTTCTTTAAAAAAAATGGCGAAAATGCTATGATTTTATTTATAGTCATTCTAAAATTTCACAGAAACCGGAGGACACTTATGAAAACAATGAATGAATTCAAAAAATTTTTGGCACGCGGTAATGTGATTGACCTTGCCGTGGCAGTGATTATTGGGGCTGCTTTTGGACAAATTGTCAGTTCTCTTGTTAAAGATATTGTGATGCCGCCAATCGGCTTGTTGCTTGGAAAAGTTGATTTCAGCAATTTATATCTAAATTTATCCGGTCATGCATACAGCAGTCTCAGTGCAGCTCAGAAAGCTGGGGCTCCAACCATTAATTATGGACTCTTCCTTAACAATGTTATCAATTTTCTCATTATCTCAGTGGTCATCTTCTTTGCAATTAAGATACTGAATAAGACAACACCGAAAAAAGAGACAACAACAAAAAAATGTCCATATTGTCTATCATCGATTCCGATTAATGCGACAAAATGTGCAAACTGCACAGCTGATCTTCCGGATGAGACAACTGAACAGCCTATTCATTCTCATTAAAATAATAAAAAGCTTCGGAATTGATATAATTCCGAAGCTTTTTCATCTCGAAAAATTTACATTTGATCTCCCATTTACGACTTCTTTATGTATAATGAACTGTGGTGAATGAAAATTGAACGAAGGTTGATGTCGTCCTATGAATCGTTTGACAGTATTGGGCATATTACTCATTGCCTGCGGATTTTTCCTTTTCTTCTTAAAAAATAACACAGCCTTCACACGTATCATTCATTATCGAATAAAAAATCCGAGTCGTTTTATTTTGACGAGCAGCATTATGATTCTGCTCGCCGGTGTTTATTCAGTCTTAGCTCCCGTTCTGTCTGTCATGATGGGTGCCGATTATTGGATTCTTTACTTTATAGGACTTCTCGGCTGTATGATGCTTCTGATCCTGTTCTTGCTTCCTAAATCGTAACGAACTCCGGTAAGGGTCGAATCTCGGTTTTAGCAATCACGTTTCCTTCAAATGTACAATGGTAATCTGCAGGATCACTGCTCCCCACATCAAGCACGCGTCTCATAAAAAAACGAATAGTCGGGACGGTACCGAAATTGTCTTCTGACAAAACCCAAGAAACATCTTTGAACGCAAGAATGCCTTCACGAGTCGCACGCGGCAGATCAGTCAATTCATCACGCGACACATTGGCAATAAACACATACATTCCTTGAGCAGGCTCAACGTCTGGATTCCATGTGACAATTCCGCGAAATACGGGTGAAGTTAATTTGATGCCTGTCTCTTCCCACACTTCACGAATGACACAGTCCTTCGGAGATTCACCCTGCTCCAGTTTACCGCCGACACCATTCCACGCACCTTGCCATGGTGATTTTTGACGATTAATCATAAGCACTTTATCTTCATATTTCAAGAACGCTAATGTGTAGCTCAACATTTAGCTGTATCTCCTTTTCAGCGAATCTTTTCTATAAAACTACTATACCGTAATTGTCATTTAATTTTCTTATAGTATACCAAAAATGTGATCAAGTCATGAACAATGTAATTCCCATAAATAATTATCTGATAAATGCAATTGACAGAACGTTTGTTTGCATATAAACTATTATCAGAACATTTGTTCAAATAAAATGAAGAGGTGATTGTCGTATGGCGGATTCAAATTCAGAAGTAACCTTCAACATCGTCGAACACTATGGCGTACTTGCCACTGAAAACAGTGGCTGGACAAAGGAATTAAACCTTGTCAGCTGGAATACCCGCGAAGCTAAATATGATATTCGGAGTTGGGCTCCCGACAAGAAAAAAATGGGACGCGGCATTACGCTGACCGGAATTGAATGTGATGCGCTGAAAGGCTTGCTGAATAAACATCACACTCAGTTCACAAATCCTCCGGAAACAAGTCAAGCCGCACAATCATAACACAATTTTTTCTTCGTTATTTTCATTCCAAGCGGTCTTCCTCTCTGCCCCATATCTTTCTTTTGCTCATGCATCATAACCTTATTGTTGAACTCCTTAATTTTGAACCATTTTCCAGATGCATCTTATTGACACCAACAACTTTATTCCATAAACTTAAAAAGAAAATAGTGTCGAATTGGTGACAATTATTAGAAAAGCTCGTCCTTTGAATCTATGAAACTAAGGAATGAGTTCAAAATAGGAAACACGTAAGAATTTTGTAGTGGGAGAGATTATAATGGGGGAATTAGCACCCGAAAGAAATACTGGCTTTAAAAAATGGTGGTTCATGCTTCGGCCCCACACATTATCCGCTTCTTTTGTTCCGGTTGCACTGGGAACCGCACTCGTACTGCCAATAAAAAGTCCTGATTTAGCTTTGTTTCTTGCCATGCTGACCGCCTCGATGCTCATTCAAATTGCAACGAATTTATTTAATGAGTATTTCGATTTTAAGCGAGGTTTAGATAATGAGGAGTCGGTAGGAATTGGCGGAAGCATTGTCCGCGATGGATTTCATCCGAAAACCATTATTCGACTGGCGTTCACGCTTTGTTGCATTGCCATGCTTATCGGCATCTATATTTGTGCAAACAGCAGCTGGTGGATCGCTCTTGCAGGTTCAATATGCATTCTCACCGGCTATCTTTATTCCGGCGGTCCTTATCCGATTGCTTATACACCCTTCGGCGAATTAATCTCCGGTCTTTTCATGGGCGTATTCATCATCTGGATCTCCTTTTTTATCCAGACCGGAACGCTGACTTTGAATTGTGTGCTGATCTCGATACCGATTGGCATACTGGTTGGCGGAATTAATATGGCAAACAATATACGCGATCTCGCTGGGGATCAGCAAAAAGGCAGACGGACGCTTCCGATCTTACTCGGTCGGCCAAAGGCAATCACATTGCTTGCAGGTTTATTCACCTTTTCTTATATCTGGATCTTTGGATTAATGATCCTAGGTGTCGAATCAGCTTGGATGCTCCTCGTATTCGCCAGCCTCCCAAAGGCAATTCAAGCAACCAAATTGTTTCGTAAGAAAACGAAAGCCATCCAGATGGTGCCTGCAATGAAAGCCACTGCACAGCTTCAAACTTTATTCGGCATCCTCCTATCTCTCGGACTTGTTCTCGATTACTTTATCTGAAACAGTCTGAGATCAAATTATTAGATTTGCATCGATAATTAAAGTCGATTATATTGCTGTAGCAGTTAAATTATTGTATAATACGAGTGTAATTAAATACGAAGTTCCTTCAGGGCAGGGTGTAATTCCCGACCGGCGGTATTGACAAACAGTCAGAGTCCGCGAGCCGCAAGGCAGATCCGGTGAGAAACCGGAACCGACAGTAGAGTCTGGATGAAAGAAGGATGATGCGACAGTATTTTTGTATTCTTCGCATTCTTTTCGCTGTGCTTCTGCACATCGATTTTGTTGAGCCCAAAGGAACGTTCCTTTGGGCTTTTTAATGCGTCTGGAACATGAAAATCCTGAAGAGCTGTACGGTTTTTACCACGAACCGCGCATAAGCCAGAAATGCTGCGCATGATCCCCAATACTACATTTATGGGGGTAATTACATGAACACATCTTTGAAGAAATTGGTACTGATTTCATTACTTTCTGCACTTGGTTTTCTGATTATGTTGATCGCTTTTCCCATTCCATTGTTTCCAGTATTCTTAACCATGGACTTTAGTGATCTGCCTGCATTGATCGGTGCACTTATTCTTGGACCGGGTGCAGGTATCGCCATTGAAGCGATCAAAAACATCCTGCATGTCTTGTTGACCGGATCGCTTACTGTTGTTCCAATCGGTGAATTTGCCAATTTTACTGCGGGCTCACTTTTCATTTTAGTAACTTGGGCATTTTATCGCCGTAAATCAACGTTTGTCTCGCTCTTGCTTGGCATGATATCGGCAACCGTAGTCATGACTGTGATTATGTCCATCCTAAACTACTACTTGATCTTCCCTGGATATGCTCTGTTTCTCGGTTTCAGCATCGACGCCACTGTTGGAATGGCACAATCTGCGAACCGAAGCATACACAACCTGCTCACGCTGATTGTTTACGGAGTCATGCCGTTTAACTTGCTTAAGGGTGTTGTGCTGACATTAATTATGATCCCGATCAGCCAGCGACTAAAGAAATTTATTCAAAAACGTATCGCAGCATAATTATATAGAAATAAAACACCCGCGGAAATCAATTCCGCGGGTGTTTTATTATTTCAATGTGCTCTTTTGCTTCTAGTCATTAATAAACGTAGGCTGTGCCCACAATGATCAACAAAATGAACAGAACAACGATTAACGCAAAGCTGCCGCTATATCCACCGCTTGGTGCACCCATATCGTCACTCGCCCCTTCATATATATTATTGAGCATGTGTCCCTTACTCAACACTACATGTTATGCTTATGACGCCATTTGGTGTGGACACAAGACAGTTATTCCCAAGGCTTCTTCAGCGTCAGCTCTGAGGTGAATTTCTTCGTTTGCTGTCTGCGCTCTTTCCGATTCAAGTAACGTCCTTCTGCACTTTCAAATAGCAGCTGCTCTTCTTCGCTCTCAGGAATGACTTTAGGAACAGCATTCGGCTTTCCTTTATCATCAAGTGCTACAAAGGTCAAAAAACACGTTGTGCATAATTGACGTACCCCGGTTCTAAGATTTTCATCAATTATTTTGACGAATACTTCCATGGATGTATTGTGGCTCCAGGTGACAAATGCTTCTAAACAAACCGATGAACCGGTATAGATCGGCCGCAGAAAATCAACCGAATCAATTGAAGCTGTAACGACAAGGCTTCTTGAATGACGTGTTGCAGCAATTGCAGCAATATTATCCACATACATCATGAGCTTTCCGCCAAAAAATGTACCATGATTGTTCGTGTCATTAGGCAGTACGTGTACTGAGGTTACCGATAATGATTCTCTAGCTTTTTTCGCTTGCATCGTTATCCTCCATTCATAATCCATAAATAATAGGAATGCCATCTTCGATCAAGGCATGTCCGTCATCAATGTGTCCATGCAAAAAAAATCAACGTTCTTAAATAAAAAACCTATTTCTAATACATCATAACTCTTCTTAAGATTATTTGCGTTCACTTATTTTTAAAGAAATGAAAGTTTCTGTCGAAAGATCTGCGACTAATCATTAACTTGGACAGAATTCTTCTTTATTTCCAATTTAAATAGGTCCTTAGGCCCTTTTACCACTAAAAATAGTAAAAAAATTAGCGGAAAATGTATTGACAAAATGATTAATAGTGATCTTGTGTTACAGAACTGTAATGTTGTTAAAACATGCCTGAGACATTCAACGTCTAGAATAGCCCTTGGATGTTAGCCATGGATTCAGGCCATGGCTTGATCACCTAAGGAGGTTTTCACTGAATGAATATCATTAAAAGGCTGACGGCAATGACGAGCTTAACGGTATGCCTCGGTGTGCTCACACCAACGACCATTGTTTTCGCCAAAACGAACAGTACAAATGATAATCACATCATGAAAAGTAATGATTCTGAACAAACACATGCAGTTGGTTTTGCAGCAAACGCTCCGAGCAGTCAAACAGACAATCAGGAGATCAACATAATTTTCGGAAATAGTTTGCTTCAACAGGGCGATTCCGGTCCGGAGGTGGCGAAGCTGCAAGATGAGTTGCAGCAGCTCGGTTACTACGGCGGAGATGTCGATGGTGTTTTCGACGAGCAGACCTATGAAGCCGTTAATGCTTTAGAGTCAAATCGTCAGGATTCAGAAAACGGTATAATCGGTTCAGATACAAAAACTGCTCTTTACACCGTTTACCGTAATACGGATGAATCCAAAGAAAATCAAAAAAAGCTTGTTGAAATTAAAATTCAGGAAAAAAAAGATGCAAAAGAACGCGCGCGTAAGGCTGCAGAAGAAAAAGCCAGGAAAATAGCTGAAGATGCGGCTCGACAAGCAGCTAAAGATGCGGCAAAAGAAGCCGCGAAAAAAGCCGCTGCTGAGCGTGCAAGCGCAAATGCATCCAAAAAGCCGCAAGTCACTAATACTTCCTATAAACCGGCAAATCCGCAGCAAGAACAATCTGCTCCATCAGGTAAATCAATTACCGTTGAGGCAACAAGTTATTCGCTCGGCGGACGTTCAGCTACAGGAATTGATTTCAGCAGCAATCCGAATGCCAAAGTGATTGCCGTTGATCCGAGTATCATTCCTCTCGGATCTCGAGTTATGATTCCGGGCTACGGTGTTTATACTGCCGGGGACACTGGTGGCGCGATTAAAGGAAATCGGATCGATGTCCATTTTGCTTCCCGTGACCAAGCGCTTAATTTTGGACGCAGGAGCATAACGATTACCATTCTCCAATAATATTATGAATCTCAAAGGCTTGGCTGACATATTCAGCCAAGCCTTTTCTATAACCCTTGTATTCTTTGGGCTGTGGACTGAAGGTGTTTAGACAGCCATACAGCTCGTCCAACCTGATTAAGCAACTTTTAAACAAAAGCAAACAAGAAAGAGCTTCTGCCATGCCACAGGGCTGCTGTAATGGACTGCTCAACCGAATCGTCATTTCATCTCTTTATGTACATGCACATCAAAAACACCGGTGATCTTTCTCACCGGTGCCTTTGCCGCTTTGGAGATATCCTGCTACTTTTCAATTTGATAATGAATGTGCTGTTTATCCTGATATATTTCCAATCCGAAGTCAACAAGCTTTTCAATTAATTGATGATAAGGGAGCCCTGTATGCTGCCAAAGCAGCGGGAACATGCTAAATTGCGTAAATCCGGGCATTGTATTGACCTCATTGACAATGACACGCTGATCCTTTTCACGGATAAAAACGTCAACACGTGCAAGCCCCGAAAGGTTCAATGCGACAAATGCACGTTTCGCCATCTCTTCAAGCTCCGCTTTTACTTTATCAGGCAAATCAGCTGGAATCACTAAAGTACTGTTTCCTTCATGATATTTCGACTGATAATCATAGAATGCTGCATTCTTCGTAATAATCTCGCCCGGAACAGAGACAGACAAATCATGATTGCCAATTACGCCAATTTCGACTTCGCGCCCGGCAATTCCCTCTTCAACAATAACCTTTGAGTCATAAAGGAATGCTTCCGTAATTGCTGCTGAAAGCTCTGTCTCACTTAGGCATTTGCTGATCCCGACGCTTGAGCCTCCGTTTGCCGGTTTGATAAAGCATGGATAGCCGATTGAATTTTTCACCTTAAGAATCATTTTCGGTGCATCATTTTTCCAATTAAATCGAGTTATGGATTCATAATTCGGACCGGGAATGTTGTGCGCGCTGAGTACATCCTTCATCATCACTTTATCCATAGTGACGCTCGATCCTGAAACACCGGAACCTACATAGGCGATATTCAGCAGTTCAAACATACCTTGAACCGTTCCATCCTCTCCATTTGGACCATGGAGGAGCGGAAAGACAACATCCGGTCGTCCAACAGCTGCGCTTGCAGGTGCTGACGGCGCAAGCCAGTGCTCAGCAGATGACTCCGCTGTGGCGTTTTCCTTAAGAAGTAATTGATGTTTGTACTCAATTTTTCCTTTGATTTCATCGCCGGCAATCCATCTTCCGTTTTGCTTAATATAGACAGGAAGCACTCGATACTTTTCTTTATCCATCGCATTAATTACGGAAAAAGCCGTAAGCAATGAAATTTCATGTTCTGTCGACTTTCCACCGTATAAAACTGCGACTGTCTTTTTCTCATTTTTCATCATAAATTCCTCAATTCCATAGCTGTAATGAGAATGCAGTATTCCATGTAATCGTTACCATTCAACAGTTACTTAGTTTATCACAATCCACTCGGGAGAAGAACGCTTTCTTGAAAAAATACAGGCTTCATTGGCTCAGATGATTATTTATTGATTTTTACATGCTCTAAATAAATAATACGCTCAAGCATCGTTGGATGATCATACTGAATCCATTTTACCAATGCCGGTGGATCCATTTCGCTAAGACTTGACGCGGACAGTTTCTGAAAGGAAGAGATGGCTGCTTTTTTATTTTGAGTCATTTCAATCGCATATTCATCTGCTTGGTGTTCAAAATGGCGAGACACCATATTTTGAACCGGATCACCTGCAAAAGACAAAAGTGACAAAATTAACAGCAGCATGGGCAGTGCAGAAAGATCACCGGGATGAACAATGTTCATTTTTGTCCCCCAACGTGCGCTCGCCCATAAATGTACTTTAGCAGCGATCCATAATGTAATCAATAAACCAATCAACGCCGCCGCGGTGCCCCAAATGATATGATGCATCACATAGTGTCCCATTTCATGTGCCATGATAAAAAGGACTTCAGCATGACTGAGCCGATGAACAGTCGTATCCCACAGCACAATACGCAGGTGAGACCCGATTCCGTTAACATAGGCGTTCATTGCGTTGGTCTCATTCGACATGTCCACCTCGTAGACATTATGCGCGGGAATGCCTGCTTTCGAAGCCATTTGAAGAATTTCCGACTTAAGCTCGCCATCTTGAAGACTCTGAAAATGGTTATACAATGGATCAATGACCACTGGCTGCAGATACATGATAAATAAGATGAATGGAATCGACAGCAGCCATGCCGGAAACCACCAGTTTTTCGGATATCGGCGAATCAAGAAAAAAACGGCGCTCATTGCAACAAAGCCGATCAGCGTTCCAATAGCGGTGCTGATCCCTTGATCTTTCAGCCAGTCCGAAAGCGGCTGAACAGAAACCCCGTAATGAAGTGAGAGCTGGTAAGACGCAAATTCAACCGGCAAGAAAACCAATGCAGAAATAACTGCCAAACCGACGTAGCATAGGAACATCTGTACAATAAAAAATGATGATAAACGCTCTGAGCACTTTCTCAGCCACAATGAGAATCCGCCGATCAGAACAAACAGATAGACACCCCACTCCAGCGGTATGGAAGCAAAGGAAAGAAAATGCCGCCAAGCATTAAGACTGCCGCTTTCCGCCAGCTGTTTCCTGTTCATGAACAAGGAGGGATCAGCTGCAGTCCCTTTCATAGTTGCCGGTATACCTGACTTCGACCAGACAAAAAAATAAGCAGCCATCACGAGAAGATAGACGGTATATAAAGCGATAAACCATCCTATCACTTTTTTTCTCTTCAAGAAGGATCCTCCTCTTCTGCTACACTAATGATTGTCCGTCTTTAAACTGGGACGGGCTACTATCAATTTAGTCTTAGTGAGGTCTATTTAGAACATATTTAGAAAAGAGCAGCGAGCAATTCCTCTTCTCCCAACTTTCCGAAATAGTGGTGACAATCAATCGACGTTAGTTTTTCAGAAAGGACACTCTGATCATATCTTACCCCAATCAGTAATTTTTCAAATTCACGAACATCACCAACACCGAAAAAATCGCCAAAAACAGAGATTTGTTCAATGACACCCTTTTTTACATTCATACGAAAGTCCACACGTCCACCCGGAAAACGCTTTGCTTTATGCACATTGAATTCAGGTGACTTCCCATAAACCCAGTCCCAATTGCGATAGCGTCGTTTGGCAATATTGATGATGTTTGTCCAGTCATCGTCAGTCAGCTGGTATTCAGGTATATGATCCTCACCTTCAAAAATATAGTGAAGCAGTTCTGCTTTAAATTGGTGAATATCCATATCTTTTGTTAAATGCTCGCGAATATTGGTCACCCGGCTACGCACCGACTTAATGCCTTTTGATTCATATTTCGCCTTGTCCGGATGCAAGGCTAGTGTTACATGATCCAGATCGACATCAAAAAGCAACGTTCCATGACTGAAAATCCGTCCTTGAGTGACAAACTGTGCATTACCCGAAATTTTTTTCCCGTCAACCGTAAGGTCATTGCGGCCCTCAAGCTTTGCATCGACGCCCATATGATGTAGCGCACGAATCACTGGTTCTGTAAATTTCCTATAATTATTAAAGCTGTCTCCGTCGTCCTTCGCAATAAAGCTGAAGCTTAGGTTGCCCGGATCATTGTACACAGCACCTCCGCCTGACAAACGGCGAGTCACCGTGACCTCATTCTTCGTAATATAATCCATATTAACTTCTTCCACCGCATTCTGATTGCGTCCAACAATAACCGTTGGAGCCATTCGGTAGAACATTAAATAGGTTTCATCAATTGATAAATGCTTTAATGCATATTCCTCAAGAGCGAAATTAAGCGTTTGATCAAGCATATCGCGATTATTCAAATAAATCATGTTGTGTAGTACCTCCCTTTACTTTTTGGGTTCTCCTTTTTCATCTTAATTCCCTTTGTGATTCGCGTCTAGCAGGATCATGTAAGCAGATACAAATTCTTTCGTTCTTAAAAAATCGCTCACACCTCGCTTTACAAGAATAGGCAAGTTAGGATAATCTAAAATAGATTGATTTCTATAGAATGACAATAAAATCGCTTTAAAACTGTCAATGGGAGGATATAAATGAAAACCATTTATTTCGTAAGACATGGACGGACTTTATTCAATCAACTTTGGAAAGTACAGGGTATTTCGGATACCCCGTTAACGGACATCGGTGAACAAAAAGCTGCTGAACTTGGTGCGCTTTTTAAGTCACAGGACATTTCTTTTGATGCTGCTTATACAAGCGATCTGGGGAGAACAAGGCGTACATCCAGGCTGATACTCGATCACTCGTTAAATCCCGAACTCGTACCAATCGAAACGAATAATCTTCGTGAAGTGAGCTTTGGCAAGTTTGAGGGGGATTCGAATGACTTGATGTGGGGAGCAGTCAGTGATGCCTTGGGCAATTCGGAACTTCGCGGCGACTCTCCTGATGAAATAAAAATTAATTCTCTTGAATCACTGAAAGAATTGGACACAACCGGATTGGCCGAAAGCTATGACGATGTTAAAGGACGTATACGCGCTATTCTCAGTGTTCTGGCACACAGCGAAGAGGAAACCATTTTAGCGGTCAGCCATGGTCTCTATATCAGTTGTCTTATTTATATGCTATCCGATGAAAAAATACATGTTTCTTCTATTGAAAATACAAGTGTCACAAAAATTGTATTCGAAAACGGTGTATTCAAAATCGCTTATATCGGTCGTACTGAAAATCTATAAGAAGCAAAAAAAAAATGCCTTCAGGCTATACGGCCTGAAGGCATTTTTTTGTGTTATAGCTTTTGTGGATTCATTGATTCTCATTTTGCTGCCAGAAACAGATGCGACCGGCAAACGTTCAAAACGGCTGAAGACAATGCGTCGATAAAGAGCGGATCTGTGTCAGGCATCTGCGGACGATGGTAGTTTGCACCAAGTGATTCGACAAGTGCACGACATTCTTGATCATTATCATAGAGTACCTCTAAATGCTCAGCGACAAAACCAATCGGGCAGAAAATAAAATGCCTATACTCTTCTTTTTTGTGAAGCGCACGGATTTGATCAAGTACATCCGGTCCAAGCCATGGATCGGGTGTTTTTCCTGCACTCTGCCATGCCTGAGCATAATGCTTTATCTCCGCAGCATGCACAATTGCTTCCGCCGTTTCCTTTATTTGTTCCGGATAAGGATCACCATTTTTAATAATTTTTTCTGGAAGACTGTGAGCAGTAAACAGGACAACGGTTTGATTACGTTCACTTTCTGAAATGTCTTCAAAAGCCCTCAGCACGGCCTGCTTCCAAAAATGGATAAACTGTGGTTGATCAAACCAGCTCTTTATCGATGCAATAGTTATCCCGCCAAGCTCCCTTGCTTTAGCTTGAGCGCGATCAATATAGGATTGAACACTGAATCGAGAATAATGCGGCGCCAGTGCCAAAGAAACCGCTTGTTCAATACCATCACTGCGCATCTGAGTCACGGCATCTTCAATAAACGGATGGATATATTTCAAACCAAGGTAAGCGTGAAATTCATAGTCCACTTGTGCCGCGTTCAATTGTTCAGCTAGTGCATCAGCTTGATCACGCGTCAACCTTGCTAACGGTGAGACGCCACCAATCGCTTCATAACGGCGAGCAAGATTATCTATTTGTTTATCACTCGGTTTTCTGCCATGACGAATGGCGGTGTAATAGGGAATAATATCTTCTTTTTTATAGGGTGTGCCATAAGCCATCACAAGCAAACCAATCTTTTTTCTACTCATTGTATACAGAACCTTTCATTGCTTTTTACGGAATTGGCAATTACTTTAGCCTCAACCACTGAGGCTTCGAACGATGTAATAGAGAATATTTTTTCACATGCTCTATTTTATATCTTTTTAGGGTAAATGACGAGAAATCCGACAATGGACATGAAATGAGACTAGAAGCTTTGTATGCCAAATGGAAAATGTTTATCGGACATCTGCGCGACAGGTCGTCCATTCTGAATTATCTTTTGAACCCAAATGAAAACGGAATGGGAAAAGCAGCAAAGAAAGTGCACTGTACTGTACTTTTCTTTGCTGCATTATTCTATCAAAGCTTGGAGAACCAATTGAGTTCGACTGAAGGCGATGCTGCTCCAGTTTTCCCTGTCTGCGAATTGTAAGGGACGACATAGTAATTCTCTTTGCTCATCGGATTAACAAAGTCAATTCGATAGGTGTTTTTCCCTTTAACTTCACCTTTTAATATTTTCTTTCCATCCGATTCGGCATAAACTCGATAAACAATTCGTTTATCGGAACCTCCATTCCAAGTAAGCTGCAGTGCAGGAAGTGCATACTTACCAAGAATTCCTTTTGCCTGCAGCTGTGTTACCGCTGCCAAGCGAATCGGCTCATCGAGATCGTTGACATGCTTCGGTTTCTCGAACGTAAGCTTGCGTTCATTAGGCATACTGTTGATCACCGATTTATATAGTCTGACCGCGTCATTGCTTGAACCCGTTAAATACTGATTTTTATTCGTTTGGTCATAACCGATCCACACAGCACCAACCGCATCAGGTGTGTAACCGACAAACCATGCATCACGCAATCCATTTTTCGTGTATGCTGTTGATCCCGTTTTTCCAGCAATCTCGGCCTGACTGTATCCTGCTTGGCCTGTTCCGTTTTTCATAACCGACTGTAACATGCGAGTCATGTACCATGCCGTTTGTTCCGAAAATATTTTCTTTGCTTTCGGTTTTGCCTCGCCGATCTTTTTCCCTTGATGATCATAAATTGCCTGAATAAAATAGGGATCAGATTGACGTCCGCCATTATCGAAAGCTGTATACGCAGAAGCCATTTGCAGCGGTGAGACACCTTTAGATAAGCCGCCGAGCGCAATCGCCAAACCGTTGTCCGGCAGATTAATACCCATCTTCGATAAATAGGACTTACTTTTCGAAATACCGATCCGGTTGAGAAGCCAAACCGCCGGTGCATTTTGCGAAACAGTAACCGCGTCATACATCGTTATTTCACCGGTATAACTGCCGCTGTAATTTGTCGGCTTGTAGCTGCCGTAAGCGACTTTTTTATCTTGAAGCATTGAATAAGGCTGATACTTGCCCGAATCGAGTGCCGGACCGTAGACAGCCAACGGCTTAAAGGATGAACCCGGCTGCCGCTTGTCATTCACTCGATTGTAACTGCCTCGAACATAATTTCGACCGCCTTGCGCCGCGAGCACACCGCCGTTTTTATTCATCAGGACAAAAGAGCCTTCTGGCGTTTGATTTGGATTGCTGCCTTGAAAATAAATGTTGTTCTTAAATGCATTATAAGAAGCAGATTGTGCCTCCCGGCTCATCGGCACAACTATTTTATATCCGCCGCGGATCAGGTCGTCCGTTCCAATGTGATACTTTTTCGCCGCTTCTTCTTTGACTAGATCCATATAAGAATCAAATTCAGGATGCGTTTGAATCTTATGGATGTTCAGCCCCAGCGTTTTACCTTTCAACCGCACCGATTGTTCGGCAGTCAGGTAGCCATTTTTCTCAAGCAGCGACAGGACTAGATTGCGCCGCTCCAATGCCTTCTTTGGATGCAAAATCGGTGAATAGCCATTTGGTCCCTTTGGAAGTGCTGCCAAAAGAGCGCCTTCTTCTTCTGTTAACTGGCTGACATCTTTATTAAAGAAAAACTCAGATGCCATTTGAACACCGTAAATGCCATGACCAAAATAAACTTGGTTTAAGTACATTTCCAAGATTTGTTTCTTGCTGTATTTTCGCTCAAGACTGACGGCTATGGCCGCTTCCTTGAACTTTCGAAACCATGTCTTTTCATTAGAAAGATAGGCGTTTCTTGCCAGCTGCTGAGTAATCGTACTTGCGCCTTCTGCTTTATCACCTGCCATAACATCCGTTACCAATGCACGCATGATGCCGCGAAGATCTATGCCTGAATGTTTATAAAAACGCTGATCCTCAGTCACAATGAACGCATTCTGTACGTGCTTCGGAATCTTTTTCAAGGTGACTGGATCACGATTTTCAGCATAGAGCCTTGAGAGTTCATGCCCTTGCTCGTCAACCACTACTGATGTCCTGCTCAACACCAGCTTCTCATCATCTGTATAATGGTTGCCAAGTAGAAGAACAAAGAAATAGAAGAGAAGTCCGACGATTGCCGCGCCTAATATGAAATAACCAATTTGGAATAAGCGCGTGTACAGTATCTCCCTGTCCATTCGTCTTCCCCACCTTTCAATCAACCGTTTAGATCCTTACTATGTAGTCTTTACCATATCTCATTACACATTAGCAAAAAATACAAATGAGACATCATTTTACAAAAATTTTTCACAGGTTCATTGCTATAATTTCATCGTTAAGAAAAAACAGCCTGTATCCACAAGGGAAACAAGCTGTTCTCTCTATTCTTATTTAAAATGTTATCCGATTTATCAAGCTTTTTCTTGACTGGATGATTGGGTATCGCGAAGCAGCGTGCTGTGACGACGACCATAGAAGAAATAAACAATCATACCAACTATGAACCAAATAACAAAGCGCCAGAGTGTCGCTGTCTGCAAGTGAATAATCAGATAACCGCAGGACAACACGGCGAGAATAGGAACAAGTGGTACCAATGGTGTTCTAAAGCCGCGTTTCAAATCAGGTCTTCTTTTACGAAGCACAATGATGCCAATTGAGACAATAACAAAGGCGAACAGCGTGCCGATATTAGCGAGTTCGGCAACAATTCCGATTGGCAGAAAGCCGGCCGTGATGATCGTGACGACAGCTACCAAAAGTGTTGAAGTTACCGGTGTCTGATGCTTCTCACTGACCTTGCCAAGTGCTTTAGGAATCAATCCATCACGAGCCATAGCGAAAAAGATACGCGTTTGGCCGTACGTGATGACGAGCAATACTGATGTAATGCCGCAAATCGCACCAACAGAAACGAGTGCCGAGCCCCAGTTAATTCCAATTTGCTGCAGAGCAAACGCAACCGGAGCAGCTGTATGCTTGAACAAGCTGTATTTAACGACACCTGTCAAAATTCCTGATACAACAATGTATAATGCCGTACAGATTAATAGTGAATAAAGAATACCTTTAGGCAGGTTCTTTTGAGGATTCTTTGTTTCCTCAGCAGCCGTAGATACGGCATCAAAACCAATGTAGGCGAAAAAGATAACCGCTGCGCCGGAAACGACTCCGTTGAAGCCGAACGGCATAAACGGATGCCAGTTTGCAGGTTTCACATGCCAAACAGCCAGAACAATGAACAATGCAATAACGATCAACTTTATTGCAACGATAACGCCGTTTAAATTTGAAGTCTGGCGGATACCAGAAATCAGCAGCCAGCAAATTAATGCAATGATAATCATCGCCGGCAAATTGACTACACCGCCGTCTAGAGGTGCCGCAGTAATTGCCTTTGGTAAATCAATGCCTAAACTGCTCAGCAGCGTGACTGCGTAGCCTGACCAGCCAATCGCAACTGCACTGATCGCAACGGCATACTCAAGAATTAAATCCCATCCGATAATCCATGCCCAAATTTCACCAAGTGCAGCGTAGCTGTACGTGTATGCGCTGCCGGCAACCGGAACAGTAGAAGCAAATTCCGCATAGCATAAAGCAGCAAAGAAACAAGCCAATCCGGATAAAATGAATGAAATAATTAGTGCCGGTCCGGAGTAGGTTGCTGCTGCAACACCGGTAAGGACGAAAATGCCGGTGCCGATAACAGCTCCGATGCCGAGCAGAGTAAGATCCATCGCGCCAAGCGCTTTCTTTAATCCCTGCTTACCTTCTGTTTCCGCAATCAGGCTGGCAATCGGTTTTGTTTTAAAAATACTCACTACCAACGTCTCCTCTTATATGGATTAAAAAAAATTTCATAGACAATTATAACTCTAATGTTAGGAAATGTGACGTAAAAAGATTATATTTTATTACAAAATTTAAATATTTTATTGACTAAAGATTTAAATTTTGGTAATATTTTTAAATTTCGTTTATTATTTAACACAATCTCATGATATTTTAAAATAAATGCTAAAGTAAAAAGTTTACATCCACAAACAGATAATGATATAACCGCCTTTTTTGATACAGGGTTGACCAATTTTTCTCTCGGCAGTATAATCTTTGTCGTGGTCTTTTATGGGGCATTAGCTCAGCTGGGAGAGCGTTGCCTTCGCATGGCAGAGGTCAGGGGTTCGATCCCCCTATGCTCCACTTTCTAGAGAGCCGTTGCATGATTTTTGTGCAACGGCTTTTATTGTATCCGGAAACAGTTGAATACATGCTAACCGTTCATTCACGCTTAATTAAGCCAGTGATCAATGACGCATTGTTAGATGGCGGTATATCTTTTTCCCTGCTCACCTTCAATCCTCTCAGACCATTCTTCCATCAGATTCTGTAACAGCCAACTTAAATATTTCTTTTCCACTTTCTGATTTTGGTCCTGAAACTCCTAAATGGTGCGACAGAATTAATATGAATCCATTTCCACATCGGCCAATTTGCACTAGTCACCGTCCACCTTCGTATACCCGGAACAAAAAGTTCTTCATCACTCAAGCCATTAACCCATCCGCACCATGTTTCAATCTTATCTCTAAACAATGCACGAAGCTCCTCCAATGAATCATTGGCGTAGTGCTGATAAAACTGCTGATAAAGCATTCCTAGTTGATTCCATTTGTAATCAGGGGTTGGTGTAATCACCTGTTTCCCAGCTAATTCATCTTCCTCCCAGCTCATCACGAGCGTCAGCCATCCAATCTGATAAGCAAGCATTTCCTGTGGTGTTCGATCCACTTCATCAAGGCGAATGTTCCGGTTCGCTTCAGGAACATTTTCAAATTCTTGATCAAAAAGTCGATATGTTTTTCGAATTTCATCAATTAATGCTTCTTTGTTTTCATAACCTGTCATTTCAAAACTCCCTAATTATTTTTTTAAACTATTATAACAAGATGAACAGGACAACGGACTAATGTATCACGGACAAACAATCGTCGGCTGATTCATTGAGTAGTTATGGGAAGTTCAATAATTGGTGGAACGCATGACAATTGTCATTTCTAATTCGGATAAACATCACTATTTTGCCAAATTCCTATTGGTTACACTTAAATAGCGATGAGAATACGTCTTTAGGCTTAGAAACATTTAATGCCTCAGCACGGTTAAACATTTCATATCATCCATTATGCTATGGATGGGCAGTAAAACATAAGAATAAGAAACTCTCGCGAACATTCAAGCGGGATAATAACTGGAGGAACCCAATGAGCTACATTGAATTAAAAGACATTCATAAGTCGTACAAGCTTTCCGGAAAGCAGACATTTCCCGTTCTTCATGGGGTCGATTTAAAACTTGAACGTGGGGAGTTTGTCTCTATTCTAGGCGAATCCGGCGGTGGAAAATCAACGTTGATGAATATCATCGGTGGTATGGACAAGGATTACACTGGTGATGTCCTGATCAACGGCAAGGCATTGCATCAGATGAAAGAAAAAGAGCTGGATGATTACCGTAAGACAAATGTCGGTTTCATTTTCCAAAGCTTCAATCTGATCAATCACATGACTGTTCTGAATAACGTGCTGATCACTCTGAAAATGACGACGATGTCGGAAAAGGAACGCGTGGCGCACGCCAAGGACCTACTAACGACTGTCGGACTCGGTGACCATCTCCACAAAAGGCCGAATCAGCTCTCCGGCGGTCAGAAGCAACGCGTGGCGATCGCCCGCGCACTAGCGAATAATCCGGATATTATCCTTGCTGACGAACCGACAGGAGCGCTTGACAAGAAGAACAGTGAGCAGATTATGGAGCTTCTTGACACAATTGCCAAGCAAGGCAAATTAGTCATCACGGTCACACACTCGCAAAAGGTTGCAGACTACGGAACACGCATCATAAAAATTGACGACGGGCGGATCGCTGATGACATCCGTCTCAAAGATGCCTATCCGCTGCCTGAACATCGCGAGGAACCGAAAACAAAAAATTTGAGCATGCCCGCAACATTTAAAATGGCCCTTGACAATATTCGCCACAACTTGAAACGAAATTTGCTCGTTACGATTGGCGGATCGATTGGTATATTCAGTGTCATCATTATGCTAGCATTGGGCAGCGGTGTGCAGACCTACCTTCACGACGAAATCATGAAAAATATAAATCCTACGGTCGTTCAGCTCACCAAGAAAGGAATCTCGCAGCAAGACGGCGAGAGCAGCCAAATTAAAAAATCCGCTGCAGTTTCAGAAGACGATCTTGCGAAGATGAAAAAGATCAATCATGTCACATCAGCGGAAAAAGTACTCTGGCTCTCCTCAACACGCATTAAGCTAGGCAGTAAAATCGCTATCCCACAATATTTTCAGACTGTAGATGGAGCGATTCCTGAAAAAGATTTAGCTAAGGGAAGCCATATCCCAGGGGCAAACGAAATCGGGTTGAGCAAAGACATCGCTAAGCAGCTTTCGAAAAAACCAAACAGTCTGATTGGAAAAACCGTTACTTTCTATGTCAACATGACGGACAAAAATCAACAGCCGATCGTCATGCAGAAAAAATTGAAAATCTCAGCCATTTTTAACGGAAACGCGCAAATGGGCCTGCTCACAGCTGACTATGGTACATTGCAGGATATGTACGATAAGCAGAAACTGACGTTAAAGGCGAATATGGCAACCGTCAAGATCGACAAAATTGAAAATGTTAAGACCGTCCAGAACTACTTTAAAAAGCATGGCTACACGCCAAACGGAGCCGGCGCATTTCTTGATTCACTGACACTCTACATTTCCATCGCATCCTATGTCCTTGCTGCGATTGCCGGTATTTCGCTTCTGGTCTCAGCAATCATGATCATTGTCGTTCTGTATATAAGTGTTTCTGAACGGACAAAGGAGATCGGCATCTTACGCGCGATCGGCGCACGGCGCAAGGACATTCGCCATCTTTTCTTCTCGGAAGCGAGTTTGCTCGGCTTATTCAGCGGAGCAATCGGAGTTGGGTTGGCATTTATTGCCGCCGCAATCGGCAATTATTTCGCCCGTCCGCATATGCACGTGTCCCTGCTTGATGTGACACCGGGCTTTGTCCTTTTCGGATTAATGATAAGCATACTGATCAGTGTCATTGCCGGCCTTGCCCCTTCTTCTAAGGCAGCCAACCTTGATCCGGTTGAATCATTACGTAAATTTGATTAACGGCTTCAATACGATCCCCTTTTATTTAAGGGGATTTTTTGTTACACTGTTTGCCTGGGCTGATCAACAAGGGATAAAAAGAATCATGTTGAATGTGCTTGAAACCAACACTAACGCCATTACTCTGTATAAAAAAATGGGATTTGCTGTTGAAGGCGTGCTCAGAGAAGACAAAAAGCTTTCCGATGGCAACTACTACAGCACTATAATTATGGGACGATTGAATAACCATCATTAATTGCGAGCAAAAGGTTGCACGTAAAAAAACGGAGCACCTACGCTCCGTTTTTCAGCAGTTATTCTTATTTTATTTTAAGGATGGCCAAGATCTTTTGGATCCCGAATCCGATAATGCTATACACAATTAAAGCGAAGACTGCAGAAAGATCGAGGCTGTGCTCATTAAAGACAATTGGATGAAAAATGCCTTGAAAAGGCTTAAGTATCGGCTCACTCAGACTGTTAAGCAGATTCACAAAAGGTGTCGGATTTGCACCGAAAAATTGCAGCAAGATATATAAAACAATGACAACTTGAACGAATGTTAAAAGGATGCTGATCAATTTGGGAAACATTCCGGTAGAGTTTCTTCGTTTCACGTGTCCTATTCCCTTCCTTTCCGAATCGTTTACAAAGCATGTCCGTCAAGGCATCACTGCACTATATGTTAAGGGATAATGTGACCTTAGTCAAACCCCAAACCGTTAATCACCTTTCCACCTTACACGAACAAACAGTCTATAACATACGGAATATCTCCAAAAAAAAAGAAGCTCCACCCCTTTATGAGGCAAAGCTTCTTATATTATCTGGAAAATCAATGATTCAATCGTGCTTCAAGTGTTGCTTTTTCTGCTTCATAGCCAGGCTTGCCGAGCAGTGCAAACATATTCTTTTTATATGCTTCAACACCCGGTTGATTAAATGGATTCACGCCGAGCAGATATCCGCTGATCGCAACTGCTTTTTCGAAGAAGTAAATCAGGTAACCAAAGTGATAGGCATTCAGTTCAGGAATGGTCACCACGAGCTGCGGCACTTGACCGTCCGTATGTGCAAGACGCACACCTTCAGCAGCTTTTTTATTAACGAAATCCATCGTCTTGTCAGCAAGAAAATTCAGGTTGTCCAAATTTCCTTTTTCTGCTTTGATCGTCACATTCTTTCTTGGTTCGCCTACAAGCACTGCCGTTTCAAACATTACGCGACGGCCTTCCTGTACAAATTGTCCAAGTGAATGAAGATCCGTACTGAAATCAGCTGAAGAAGGGTACAATCCCTTGAAGTCTTTGCCTTCACTTTCTCCGAAGAGCTGCTTCCACCATTCTGAGAAATAGTGCAGATGCGGTTCAAAGTTGACAAGCATCTCAACCGATTTGCCCTTATTGTATAGAATGTTACGAACCGCTGCATATTGATAAGCAGCGTTTTTGCTCAAATCAGGTTCGCTGAAGTCATTCTGTGCATCTCTTGCGCCGGTCATGAGTTCATCAATATCAATTCCGGAAGCAGCAATTGGCAGCAGACCGACTGCCGTCAGCACTGAAAAGCGTCCGCCGACGTCATCCGGAATAACAAAGGATTCGTACCCTTCGTTGTCAGCAAGAGTTTTTAACGCACCTTTTGCTTTATCTGTGGTCGCATAGATTCTGCCCTTTGCTTCTTCTTTACCGTACTTATTTTCAAGAAATTCACGGAATACGCGGAACGCGATCGCAGGTTCAGTCGTTGTTCCTGACTTAGAAATAACATTAACCGAAACATCCTTATCCTTGAGCACATCAAACAATTCATTCAAATAGGTTGAACTAATGCTGTTGCCTGCAAAGAATACCTGCGGTGTTTTGCGTTCTCCTTTCGGAAGAATGTTATAAAATGAGTGGTTAAGGGTTTCAATTGCCGCGCGGGCACCCAAATAGGATCCGCCGATACCAATAACTACTAAAACATCCGAATCTGATTTAATTTTCTCTGCTGCTTTCTTAATCCTGGAGAATTCTTCTTTATCATATGCAGTTGGGAGATCAAGCCAGCCAAGAAAATCATTGCCTGCTCCGGTTTTTTCATGAATTGCTTGATGAGCAGTCGATACTTGCGCTGTCAGATAATCCAATTCATGTTGTGCAAAAAATGAAAGTGCATTGCTGTAATCAAAAGCAACTTTCTTGCTCATTTCATCGGCCTCCAATACTCAAAATAATTCCTCCTTAACTGTACAAGACCATGAGGGCAAATTCAAGTCATGATTCCCTTTTCTTTCATCAAATTGCAAACGATTTCACAGATCATTCACTAATTATATTTTATTCAATCATCATTTTTATGAATAGATGTGGGAAAAAAAGCCATGCTAGTCATGCACGCACATAAAAGGAGGTACGGTTATGAGCGGTTTGCAGAAAACATGTCTCGTACTACTTATCATCGGCGGAATAAATTGGGGGTTAATCGGATTTTTTCGGTTTGACCTTGTCTCTGCGATATTCGGTGGATCAGGAACTGCACTTTCACGCCTCGTGTATGGGATTGTCGGCATTTGTGCCCTGTATTGCCTAACAATCTTATTTAGACCAAACGAAGGTCTGGAGCGCGAACGGGAAACTCAAACCCATTAAGCTTCAGCAACACAAAAAAGGATCCTTGCCCTAGATGCAAGGATCCTTTTTTCATTTCAATTTTTTATGATTGGAGCGCAGGCTCATGCTCCACACTTACTGTTTTCTCAATATAAATCTGATGCCAGAGCATGAACATTAAAACGGTCCAAATTTTTCTACTGTTATCGATTTTCCCACTGCAATGATCATCCAACAATTTAAGCACATATGACTTATTAATATAAGTATCCGTATCGCTGTCATGGATAATTTTAAGCGCCCAGTCATGCATTTCATCCTTCAGCCAGATGCGGATCGGTACTGGGAAGCCAAGCTTTTTTCTAAATAGAATCGAATCCGGAACAATACCACGCATGGCTTCACGGAACGCATATTTCGTTGTTCCCTGTGCAGTTTTAAGCGAGGCAGGCAGCGAGCGGGCAACATCAAACACATTTGTATCCAAGAATGGAACACGCAGCTCCAATGAATGCGCCATCGTCATCCGATCAGCAACCACAAGAATATCTCCGCGTAGCCATGTTTCAATATCAACGAGCTGCATTTGGTCCAATTTGTTGTTCCCAGAAGCTTTTTTATAGATTGGATTCGTGATATCCGTAAATGAAGTGTTCTCAGAAAAAGTCTTCAGTACATATTTCTTCTCTTCTTCATTGAAGATAAACGCATTTCCAACATATCGTTTGGAAAGCGGTGTCGTTCCTCTAAGCAGGTAGCTACGTCCTTTTAACGTATCAGGAAGTCTTGACGCAAGTGCGTGAAGCAAGTTTTTCCCAAGTTCAGGGACGGAGTCAAACCATTTCAGAGAAAGCGGTTCTCGATAAATATTATAGCCGCCGAACAGTTCGTCAGCTCCTTCTCCTGAAAGGACAACCTTCACTTGTTTTCTTGCCTCCCGGGCAACAAAATAATTCGGAATTGCTGCCGGATCGGCGAGCGGGTTATCCAAATGCCAAACGATCTTCGGCATCTCTTTCATACACATTTCGGGTGTAATCTCAAGCGCGTAATTTTCGACACCAAGCTTTTCCGCAGAGTCTCTTGCAACATCAACCTCATTGTAGCCTTTGCTTGCAAACCCTACTGTAAACGTTTTAATCTTTTCATTAAAACGTTTAGCCAAAGCAACAATTGATGTTGAATCAATACCGCTGGATAAGAAGGCACCAACCGGAACATCGCTTCTCATGTGTATTTTCACCGAATCAATAAGCACGTCCTGTATTTTCTTTTTTGCATCATCAATTGACTGATTGACAGGAGCAAACGTTGGATGCCAAAACGCCTTATTCTGCAACGGCTTGCCATTTTTTTTAATAAGGTAGTGTCCAGGCTCCAGACTTCTTACATTTCCCGCAAGCATATTGGGCTCAGGAACAAATTGAAAGGTGAGATAATATTGCAAAGCCTTCTCTTCGATCGGATGCGTCTCGTCGCTAATGAGCAGGCTTTTCATTTCGGAAGCGAAGAAAATCCCATTGTCCTGCTCCATATAATAAAATGGCTTAATACCAAAGTGATCACGTGCAGCAAATAAGGTTTTGTCCTGCTTATCCCAAATAATAAAAGCAAACATTCCTCGCAAATAGTTGACACAATCTAAACCGCGATCAGCGTATAGAGCGACAATGACTTCCGTGTCCGATGTCGTTTCAAAACTGAAACCTTTCATAATTAATTCATTGCGCAATTCAACGTAATTATAAACTTCGCCATTAAAAATAATGTAGTAACGATCATTTTCATATGGAAGCGGCTGATGTCCACCTGCAAGATCAATAATACTCAATCTGCGAAAGGCTAACTGTACCTGATTATCCGTATAATACCCCACATCATCGGGTCCCCTGTGATTAATAATCTCTGCTCGTGAGGTCATCGAATTTTGTTCATGATTATCCGGTTCCAAATGAGGATTTCTTGCGATATATCCGCAAAATCCGCACATTAAAAAGTCTCCTTTCAGAGATGGCTGGTGAATGACTCACAAGCAACATTCCCCGTCTCAACATCGAGTATAATTCCGATACTAAGTTTAGCATTGACTCGTACAAATTCAAAGTTTTGACTGGTTTCATTACTTGTAAACTTTCCCATCTTCTTAAGAGACCATCATCGTATCAATTTTCCGCCTGGTCAGTAAAGAGCTCTTGAATCGGTACATCTAGTACCACTGCCACTTTAGCGAGTGTCGCAGCACTTATTTTACTTCTGCCGCATTCAAGATAATAGTAACCATTGGCGCTTTGATATCCGATTCGTGTGGCCATTTCTTGCAATGACATTTTTGATTCTCTTAACTGTCTCATTCTGTTCAGGTCAACAGTCAGCATAGTGATCCTCCTCATTACCTTATTGGTAATTTTAGTTAGAATTATAGCATTAAGATCTAAATATCATCAATCATTTTTCCTATTTGTCAAACAAAACACTATTAAAAAGGGAACATGATAGAATTTTCTTGTTTAGTGATAAAGCAAAATGTAGGAGGATTACTCCTGATGGTTAACACGTTGGGCAGCAGAATCCGTTTCCTGCGCGATGAAAAAAGTGTATCGCAGCTTGAAATGGCGCGTCAATTAAATATTTCCAATGCGCAGCTGAGCCGCTACGAATCAGGAGATCGCAAACCAGATCCTGAAATGATTGTGCAAATTGCGGATTATCTTCGTGTTTCTACAGATTATTTACTTGGTCGCACTGGTTTGATAAATGAGTCTGCATTAGGGTACGGCAGTCAAGAAGATAAGGAATTACTTATGAAGGTCAAAAAGATTCCGGAACTTGACCATCTGATTGATCAAATGAACGAGAATCCTGAAAAGGCAAATCGGTTAATGCAAATTTGGAAATGGCTGAAATGAGCAACAGGAAGCTCATCGTAAATGCCTTCAATTTTAATAGAACTCATTATTTTCATGCAATACACCCTTCAATGCCCCCCAACCATTGCACTCTATTTTTCGTGTCTTCAATCAATCCCTTTACTTCACAAATGGTTAATTTATGAGCAAGAAACGTGTTGCCAGAGACAATCGGACTTTCTTCATAGGTCTCTATTAACTACTCTATGTAAACACATCATTTAAAAAAATAATAGTCCCTCCGGCTGGCAGATTTGCTTATCCGCCAAACTAGAGAGACTATAATTATTTAATCGGCACAATGCTTAAAGAAGATTTAATTTGCCCTTCTTCAGCACGAGTGGAACACCGCCAAGCATGAGCAGGTAGCGATCATCAATTACCTTTTTCATTGCCGCTGCAGGCTTGCCAGTCAATTTATGGTCAAACACGACACCGATCGCCTGTTTTTCACCAAGTGATGCCACTGTACCCTTAGGCTTGTATACAAACGGTTCAGTCGCTTCACCCTTAAGGATATGTTTCATATTTTTCGCCAAATTTTCGGCTTCTTGAATGGCAATCTGAGCCGTTGGCGGATAAGGACGTTCCGCATTAGGAGGGAAGACAACAGCGACATCTCCGATTGCGAAAATGTGATCGTCCTCTGAAGCACGAAGATCTGCACTTACCTGGATTTTGCCGCGGTTCGTTTCAAATCCGGATTCAGCAGGAATGTGGTTAGCTTTGACACCGCCTGTCCAAACAACGGTACCAGCCTGAATTTCTTCCAATTCTTCGCTGTCCTTCTTTTGAACCTTAACGCCTTCGGAGGTCGCTTCTTTAATAAACGTACTTAATTTAAATTCAACGCCTTTACTTTCCAAATAGTTTTGCGCATAATTTGCCAATTCCCGATCAAACGGAGGCAGAACAAAAGGCATACCTTCAACATCCACAATTCGTACTTTACTAGGATCAATATCATATTCCTTGCAAAGTGCCGGAATCCGGTCAACAAGCTCTCCCAAAAATTCAACACCGCTCAATCCAGCACCACCGACAACAATAGTCAAGTCGCTGTCTTTTGCATCCGGATCACTGTTGTAGCTTGCAAACCGATACTCGATGTGTTCGCGAATCTTACGTGCCGTGTTTACACTGCGAATAGCAAACGCATTTTCTTCCAATCCTTTGATACCGAATGTATTCGACTCAAATCCGAGTGAAATGACCAGATAATCATAATCAATCTCACCGTTTTTGAGCAATACTTTGTGATTCTCACGGTCAATAGACTGAACAGAATCTTGCACAAAATGTACACGTTTTGTGTTGATCACATTTTTAATCAACATTCTTGTGCGATCATGGTGAATCGTTCCCGCTGCAGCTTCGTGCAGCCAAGTTGTTTGATAATGATAATTATGCTTATTGACAAGCGTAATATCCGCATCTTCCACACTTAATTCTTTTGTGAGGCGCACGGTTGCCATCATACCGCCGTATCCGGCGCCAAGTATAACGATTTTCGGCTTACTCATGGTTGTTCACAGCCACCTTTTTCTTTTTATAAAAAATATAAATACAGTTATTAGGTTGGTTTGCCGATGCATAACATCGGCCGACTAATATGCTCACTCTCGTTGAACTGAATCCAGCAAGCAAACCATCAATGCAATTGAAGTTGATTCGTTTTCCTCTTAATAATATGTCTTTTTTGTTAACAATTCAAGGATAATTTGTGTCAAAAATATTTATAATACGAAATGGACAAATCTTCCTCACGGATAACAATACGCGTCAAAATGTACTTCATCAACCAATTTGATTGTCATCCATGTATTGCTAAAAAAATCCAAATTCCTCCATTGATGGATATGAAAATTTCCAAATTAAGATACAATAAAAGCACCTGAATGAACAGATGCCGTTAGGTTGCCGTCAAATCATCAGACAGCTTCTATAATTAAATTGATCTCTAGGTTCAGAAATTATGTCCCAAGACATAATTTAGTTCATCTACTGTTAGGAACACATTTTCAGATGAACTAAATTGTCCTTCTTTTTTAAGCGTGAACCATCTTTCTAAGAGTTGATTATACCGTGGCAATGTAGGAAAATGTGAATTCAAATCCTCTAATTTTTTATTTTTAATCAGCTCTTTTACTTCATTAAATTGATCGTATTTGTTAATTAAGCATTCAGTAAAGGCGTAATGCGAAGTTTCGTTATTTCCATCGAACCCACTAAAAACAACTTCACTTTCATCAATGCTATTCCGATCATCAACAGCTAATTGTTGATAGCTCGAATACAGACTTCGAAACATACTCAAGACATTAATTACTTTTTTCTCAATGTCTTCATCTATATTATCGTTTACATAACTAAAATAATCATTATAGATATATGGATATCCATTGATCAATGCTTCAATTATGCCATCAAACTCTGCCGTTGAATGGGTATCCAATTTTCTTAAGATGATATATTGATTAGCTAAAATGAGTCGTTCAGTTTTTGACAGCTTTATTTGTTCCATTGTTTACCATCTCCATTTTTGCAGGATATGATTAGTCATTCAACAGAACTTGAAATAATTCCTGCTTCATTCGAACGATCGATATTAAAAAAAAAGCACCTTTTGATGTGAACCCCAAAAGTTGGACATAGTTTTAAGCTACTTGCTCGGTGGTTGAAATCCGGTATTCAATCGGACTTAGACCCCCGAGTTTTTCTTTGATTCTAGACTCATTATAGTACTTAATCCACACACGCATCGCAGTTTCTAGCTCCTCATGTGTCTGATAGTGGTGTGAGGATACGGTTCCGGCTTTCATGAGATGGAAGAAACTCTCCATTTGGGCATTGTCCAGACAAGTCGCCTTTCGAGACATACTCTGACAAACACGATGCGATTTAAGTTCCTTGCGCCAAAGGTAATTTTGGTACTGGAAACCTTGATCTGTATGAACGTACGTGCGATAGTGATGTTCCGTTAGGCGTTCTAGAGCCTCATGAAGCGGTTTTAACGCAAAGGCTACTGTCGGATGATCACTTATATTAAAGGATAAAATTTCATCAGAATAAAGATCCATAACGGGTTCAAGATAAAGACGTTCGTTGGTTGTTTGATGTCCCCAACGAAATTCGGAAACGTCAGAGACAAGTTTTTGATAGGGTCGATCCGTCATGAACCGACGGTTCAAATGATTCTTAGCGACTTTGCCAACCGTACCTTTATACGAATTGTACTTACGGATTCTTTTGCTATAGGCCGTCGACTGAAGGCCTTCCGTTCTCATGATGCGCTGGACCTTTTTGTGATTCACTTTTAAATGGTGGCGTCGAAGTGTCAGGACAACACGACGATAGCCATAAGCTGGATTCTTCTGTTTTACAGCCTTTATTTCAGAGATCACAGGGTCCTCAGTATCTTTTTGCGCGCACTGTTTCTGATAGTAATAGACACTTTTCGGCAGGTTCACAACCCGTAGAATGTCATTCAGAGAGTGGTTCCGCCTTAGTTCAGTAACTACTTGCGTTTGTTCCGCTCGCGTTGCTCTCTCTGGCGAACTAAGGTGTCCAATTTTTTTAAGTACTCATTCTCAATCCGAAGCAGCTCATTTTCCTTCTCAAGATCCTTAAGCCGCTCCTGTTCAGGCTGATCAACATTTTTCAACTTGTCGTTCTTTTTAGCTGTACGCTTTGTAGGTTCATGTTTCCCCATAGGTGGACGTCCTCGCTTCGTTTTTAATCCATCCACACCCATTGATTCAAACCGCCGATCCCATTGATAAATCGTTGATGGCGAAGAGATGTTGAAATGAAGGGCTGCACGTTCGAGTGATGAATGGTTCTCCTTCATCCACTTTAATACGTTCAGTTTAAAATTGCAGGTATATTCCGGCCATTCATTCAATTTTTTAATGCCTGCAATGCCGTTTGTCTGGTAGCGATGCACCCAATTCAAGAGCGTTTGATGAGATCGAATCTGATACTTATGGCACAAGGAGGTGCTCCCCATCCCCTTAAGGTACTCACCGATCACCTTCGTCTTAAAATCAGTTGAGTATTTGGTCATAGTAAAACCCCCTAAAGTTGAATTTTATCGTCCAACTTTAGGGGGTCAGTTCATTTTAGTGATGAATCACTAAAAGGTGCTCGAAAAAAAAGACAGCCGCGAGTTTTTAGCTTTCCAAAATGAACGAAATCAATAGTCATTGTGAAAACCTAAAGAGCAGCTGACTAGGAATTGATTGATACACAATTTAATTTGCAAACTTTAGTTAAAGAGAGAGTTCAATACCTTTATTTTTCAAATTTAACAGGCAGGATTTCAAATAATCCTCATCATGCTCTGGATAAATAGGATCTTTTAAAGGTACGCATTCAAGTTCACTGTATTTTAAGCATTTTTTCCCACGAAAAAACGGATCTGCCCATTGCATATCAGGATTATATCCACGTTTCTTCATTTCTTTAATTACAATCATGTGAAACTGAAAAAGTTTGTATGGAGAATACTTAAAAACATAGTTAACGGTCGCATGCGGTCGGCCCCATCCATTTCCTCTTAGAGCTGCACATTCTCGATGTTGTCCTAGCAGTTGCTGTCTCGGTAAAAAGGGAATGAGTTTTTGATGCCAAAGTCTCAAGGGATCACGAACCTTTAAAGCAGTTTGCTGTACGTTTTAGAATTGAAAAGATAAGTCGCACCGTATTTAATAGTTAAATTTGCTAAATATGCTTCTAAGTAATCTGTTTTTTCAGCAGTCACACTGTTTTGCAGGCTGTCCTTCGTTGTCTGCAGTTTTAAATGAATGACCGCAGCCGCATGAAGAAATTGCGTTCGGATTATCGATTGTGAATCCGCCGCCGTCAAGATTTTGTTTGAAATCAATGGTGACTCCGTCGAGCATTGGCGCGCTGTTCTGGTCGACAACTACCTTAAAACCTTGGCCTTCAAAAGCGAGATCGCCGTCAATCATTTTATCATCGAATCCCATTCCGTAAGTCAGTCCGGAGCAGCCGCCGCCACCGACACCAACGCGGAGGAATAAGTTTTCTCCCGGTTCGTTCTCAATCATTTCCTTGACGCGAAAGCTGGCAGCATCAGTCAATGTAATATTCATTTCTTTCAGCTCCTTTTATGATTTAGTAACATTATATCGTGATGTGACCTGAATCACAAATAAACATCCTTTATGCCTGAAAATAGACCCCTTCACAAATCGTTTTTGCTTCACCGGTCATCATCACATGATTCGTATCGTTTCTCCATTCAATCTGTAAATCGCCGCCTTCAAGATGCACGGTTACCGGCACATTCTTTGCGACACGCTCTTCCAAAACAGAGGCAACAACACACGCGCATGCACCTGTACCGCATGCTTGAGTGATTCCTGATCCGCGTTCCCACACACGGTAGTTCACTTCCCGATCTGTAATCGGTTCAATGAAGCCGATATTAGCACCATTTGGAAAAAGAGGATCCGTATCGGCAAGCATCGCGCCAAGCTTGTGAATCGGCGCCTTAGCAATATCTTCCACAAAAAATAAGGCATGCGGATTTCCCATGGATACGGCAGTGAATGTATACCCCTTATCCTCAACGGATAGGGGCTCGCGAATAACCTTTTGTCCGCGTTTGTCTCCTGCTACAGGAATCCGCTCTCGTTCAAGAATCGGTTCTCCCATATCTACGGTCACCTCATCCACAACACCGTTCTGCACATGTACAACGGCCCATTTATTGCCAGAGCGGGTTTCAATTGCAAATCGTTTTGAATCGACCAGTTGATGCTCATAGGCGTATTTTGCGACACAACGAAGTCCATTCCCGCAATTCATCGCTTCGGAACCATCCTTGTTAAAGATACGCATTTGCACATCAGCGACAGTCGACGGCAAAATCAGAATTAAACCATCAGAACCAATCCCTTTATAAGGATCGGAAACGTGCTGTGAAAGTTCAGGAAAGGACGTGATCGATGATAAATCCCGCGTGATCCCGTCCAAATAGATGTAACAATTGCCAAGGCCATGCATTTTTGTAAACTGAATTTCCTGTCCCAAATTCATCACTCCAGTCCTATGTAAGCCGCTCAATATGATAGCGGTATGTCAGCGTCAGCGTAATACCTGTGTTGCCCAGATGTAATCACGATCCATCGTTTCAATAACGATTTTTTCATGACAGCAAGGCATAATTAGATTTGCTTTAATTCCCTCGAAAGCACCGTCAACAGCTTCTTTTTTAATCGAAAGCAAAACCGGCGATTTATGACAAAATGGACACTCTTCAAAATAGAGGTCGTTCGCAACCCTCTCATAGGGCCAGCTGTGATGAAAATCGAGCATATGATGTCCTCCTTTTTATCTGATCGATCGTGCGTATGCTTATTGGTTTGTTTGCCGAAGACACATACCGTGCTCAATTAAGTAGTGTACAATCGGCTTGAGTGTGATAAATCCCTCGCCAAGCACCTTCCCTTGTGATACCACAAGCGGATAAAAATAGTCATCGTCAAGAATTTTAGCACAATAGGCACGGTCTTCAGCTGTTTCCGGTTTATTAAGATCAATGTAACGGACTGAAATCGTTCCGTCAAATTTACGTGAAAGAGCTGCCTCCAGCCATTCAGCAGTTGCCTTTGCCGGCGGTGCCTGAACGCAGCTTGCGCAGACGGCTTCAGCTCCGTATACTGTTAGTTCCAATCCGTTCACCTCAAGATCACATGTAATTTACTAATTAATATAGCAAATTCACACGGCTGCGTCACTGATTTGATTTTTGACAATCGCTTCAGTTGTTGAACTGGTATGACTTATCAATAGATTTTCCAGATAAAAAAAGCTATAATGAGTCTAAATGCAACAGTGGAGGAGTGTGTGTATGTATAATCAAGTCGAAGAGGTACTGGAGAAGCTTCGTCCCTACCTGCTGCGCGATGGCGGAGATGTTGAATTGTTGGACGTGGAGAACGGCATTGTACGTGTCCGATTACTCGGCGCATGCGGCAATTGTCCAAGTTCGACACTCACGCTGAAAGCAGGCATCGAACGAGCACTCGTTGAAAATGTTCCCGGAATTAAAGAGCTTGAACAAGTCTTTTAAATAGAACTGGATAAAGCTGAGCACCGTTTGCTGAATTTGCGAACGGTGCTTTTTTTGTCATAATGGACGGGACAGCCATTCTGGGGCATAGAATCGATTTTTATAACGGTCTGCAAGAAATGAAAGCAGCCGCTCTTGATCCCTCACTTTTTCTTCTCCCTGGCGCAAAACCAATTCAAGGTCACGTTCGTTGGCATTTACGGAACCAGTAAAATATCGCTCACAGCATTCTATGAAGGTAAGCGGATAGAGAAGGCGTCCATACATCTTGGCAATTGCGGGCTCACTCAACGGAAAGCGCGCTTCGTAATCATCTAAAAAAGCTTTGGCTGTCAGCTCCGGATCACTTCGCACGCTTTGCCAAGCAAGTGTGCGAAGCCCTTCCGCCAAATCCCTGGATCGATCGTCAACAACCCAAAGAGCAGGATTATCTATAGGAAAACGTTCGTAATCGACAAATTGATCGTGTCCGATACAAAGCGGTTCCGCATTGGGGGAGTTGATGGATTCATCAACAGCCATCTGAATTGCATTTTCTGCACAGCCTGAAAAGTATGGAAAATGATCTACGAACACTTGCTCAAAAGACGAGCGCTGCCCTTCATTTTGACAAACATCATATTTTTTTTCCAATGTATCAAGTCGTTTCTCTAAGTTTTCTGTTCTCGATTGCCCTGTTGATTCGGGAAATGACGCCAAATCGACACCTGATGTCCGCGCGTGAAATTCTGCAAGCATTGCCCCGGCTGATCGTTCCAGCCGATCCGTTTGTAGTGGAGAATTCATCAGGACCCATGACTCTCCATTCACTTCCGTATCATAGCGGCCTTCACGGTTTCGCACCATTCGGCAGACCGGTAATCCGGCTTCGATCGCTAAATAATCCGCCCATCGTGCCAGCTGTTCTAAATTATGGTGATAAAATTGATTTATGGGATAAAAATAAAGCCTAATGGGTCCGTCTGTATTCTGCATATCGTAATCTTTGGCCACTACCGACCGCCAGTCAGGCATATTCATAATACGGCCGCCTCCATTGTCAGACTTCTACTTTATCCATTCTATTGATCAAAAGTATATTTCATCACCCGAACAAGCAATGATTTCCATAAGAAAAACCGAGCAAAAAGCGCCCGGTCTTTAATCTCCAGCCATGTGTGATTGGTTTGTGTCTTTACAGTGTTGAATCATCGCTTCGGTTGCTCGCTTGCCGCAGGCGTCTCGCACCTCCGCTTTGATTCTCGGTCAAGACACTGGTTTATTCGTTTAAATATGGGGTAAAATCTTATACTTTCTTTACTTGTTAAAAAACCGCATTAAAAATGCGGCCATATAAGCGGTTATTCAGTTAAAGAATTTGTTAAAAAATCATGATAATCGTCGTTATTAATGGCACTTATTCAAAGTTCCATTCACTTAGGGACTTTAATGCATACGAAGGCTGTACGGTCTTCGTCTTCAAAACTTCAGCAGACGTTACGCCAGTGTGAACAATGAGGGTATCAAGGCCCGCATTAATTCCTGCCATAATGTCTGTATCATAATTATCTCCGATCATGAGTGTGCGCTGCTTGGTTGTACCTAATTTCTCAAGCGCCAAATCGATGATAATCGGCTCCGGTTTCCCGATAAATACTGGCTTTACACCTGTGGACACAGTGATTACGGATGTCAGCGCTCCGTTTCCCGGTACCAGACCGCGTTCATTAGGAAGTGCGACATCCGGATTTGTGGAAACAAAGGCTGCACCGGAACGGACTGCCAGACATGCCTTCGCATATTTTTCATAGGTAATATGCCGATCCATACCAAATGCGACAAAATCAGGGTGCTCCTCTTCATAGGTAAAACCAGCGGCTTGCATCGCTTGCTGCAATCCTTGCTCACCAATGTAGAGCACTTTTGCGTTAGGCTTTTGCGCTTTTATATAGCTCGCTGTTGCAATGCTCGTTGTCAAGACGTCATCCGGCGTGCACGGAATACCAAACCCGGATAATTGATCGGCAACGGCTTCTTTCGTGCGCGTCGAATTATTAGTTACAAACAAATAACGCAGTCCTTTGCTTTTTAACGTCTTCACAAAGGTTACAGCTTCCGGTATTTCTTCTTTTCCCCAATAAACGGTACCATCAAGGTCAAGCAAAAATGCATCATACTTTTCCAACCGTCTCTACCTCCATGTTGTTTTACATTGCATCTTGTCTTTGAGCAAAATCAGACTTATCAATTGTCTGATTTTGTGCACACTAACAGACAAGGTTCATACGTTTATTTACCATCAATTTTTTTCAGTACAAAATAGGCACAGCCAAAGCTGCAATATTCAACAATGTAATCAACAAGTGTGCTTATTTTCGTATCAAAGGTTGATTTCGGATTATGGTTTTCATAGAAGCCGCGAAGCCTCAGCTGCTCATAACCCCAATCGCCGACTATGTAATCGAATTTGTTCAGGATTTCGCTGTATCGCTTTAAAAAGGCTTCCTCATTCCAGCCGTTCCGAACATCTTCTACAACTTCATATTTATGGTGTTCAACAGAAACGATTGAACCGGTCAATGGGATAACCTCCCCTCTTGATTGCCGTATAGCACATCATGGCATCTGCCCGCTTTTGGATGCAAAGCAGAGCATCATATCCGCATACTGTCCATTATAGCAGATCACGCGGCTTTCGTGAAAAGTGCAAAAACAAATCAATTTTACACAAAATAAGAAAGAAAAAAATTAAAGGAATGTAGTCTTCGCCTTCGCCAGAGGCTTGGCGAAGCCAAGTTTGCTAATAAAAATGAACGATGAAAGGATCGTTGTTAAATCATGTCGCTGCGGTCACGAATTATCTATAGCTTACTCATTATATTTTTTGTATCATCGCAAACCGTTCACGCACAAGTAAAGCCGGATACACAAGCTCAAGAGCGAAAGGCACTGTATTTAAAAACTGCATTGCTCACTGATGTTCCTTGGAATGTGCTTGCCGGATGCGACCAATATGCACGCAATATAAACGCGTTACGGCTTGAGAAAAAAAATAAAAATGAACTAATCAGCATTACCTTTCCAAAGCGCGTATGGGCAGGTCTGCTCAATCCTGATCTCAATGATGAGAATCCGAAAACCATTGCCTTATTCGGCGGTGTGGGTAAGGACGGGAATGGCGACGGCCATGCAAGTCTTGAAAGTCCTGAGGATCGGCTCTACACATTTGCCGAACAAATTGTTCAATCCGGACCAGGTGAAGAAAACATACGAATTGGCCTGTGGAACATCTATAACAGAGGCAAAGCCGTGGACCTTATCGAAGATTTTGCCCGACTCTTTGACTATGCAACGCCAGCTAAATTGGAACAGCACGCTTTTCCCGTCCCGACAAATTACAATTATGATTATGCCTCGACATGGGGCGCAAAGCGAGGATGGGGCGGAAATCGAATTCATGAAGGAACCGACATCTTCGCCGATTACGGAACACCAGTCCGTGCAACCGCTTATGGTGTCATCGAACTGATAGGCTGGAATAAATACGGTGGTTGGCGGATCGGCCTACGCGATCTGCATGGAAACTACCATTATTTTGCCCACTTGAACGGCTATGCACCCGGAATTCATCACAATGTTATTACGAAGCCAGGACAAGTCATTGGTTATGTCGGAAGCTCGGGATACGGTCCAAAAGGAACGATGGGAAAATTTCCGCCGCATTTGCATTATGGGCTGTACAGAGATAACGGACATGCAGAGTATTCTGTTGATCCGTACCCGGCATTAAGGATATGGGAACAGCAGGCAAATAAGAACGAATCCAAATGAGAACGCAACACTTGAGCGTGACTACGAGTGTTGCGTTTTACTGACCACTTTTCTTTTTTTCTTCTTTTTTAGGTGTCTCAATCGGTACTGCGGTCGAAATGCCGGATCCATTTGAGCTGTAATAGTAAGGAACACCGGGACTGAGACCTTTGCCGCCAAGCGGTATATGTTGCACAATTGTTTTCGTCTTCATTTCAAACGGAACAATAACATCAACCTTAATTTTGACATCAAGATACAACATAAACAGCGTGTTATTGATGCCCTCATTCTTATAGTTCCAACGGATGTCGCTCTCGACGTTACTGACCACATCCATTTCAACAGGAACACGCGGTCCGTAATTACTCAGCAATGCGTTATTTAGTACCTGCCCCAAAGGGATGTCGGCGATCAAAGCCTCACCATTATGATGCTTACTGTACACCAGATCATCGGCGTGACCATTAGTTAAGGAAATACGCCCTTTTTCAGCCGCTCTTAAAAACCAAAGAATTCGATTAGAAATAATTCCTTTTAAACGATTAGCTTCCTCAGTATTCAGATCGAAATCACTCACCGTATTCTCATCCGTACGGTGAGTGAGAATCAGTTTAGAGGGATCTATTTTCGGTAATTCATTAGGATCATTTTTCTCATTCACGTTGCTTAATACATTTTGCCCAATTCCATAATTGATCGCATAATTACTGATTTGTTCCGTTTGTGTGAGTGCGATACTCATTACGGCGGGTTTCATTTTCTCATTGACAATCCAAATTGCTAGGGAAACGCACAGAAAAAAAATGAAGAGTGAGAGAAACAGCGTATGCTTAATCGACATGTTCTTTCTTCTGTAGCGTCGGCTCGGTTTAAACATGACAACCCTCCTCCACATCATTTATATGACTGTGAAGGAGGGTTAAGTCTTTTTTCTATGGAAAACTCATGGTACATCATACATCTGAATGATTCCGCAAAATCTATTCAGATTTTGATTGAAGAAATTAGGCCATTTTTTTCAAAGCGTCAAAACCAATGGTACCTGCATGAATGCCAAGCTTTTCCGCACCGACCGTCACTTCTGCCAGTGGTGCATGCAGAAGATCGTCCAGAGTGCGGACACCGACTGCCTTTCCGGCCAGCACGTTTCGATCAGCGAGCTTATCATTAAGCAAATTCACATCCAGTGCACCACACATAATGTAGCCATTTTTCCCAGCAATCACAAGCAAAGTCGTTTTCGGTAATGAGACACTGATCCCTTGATACAGAATGCCATCAATTGTATAAGGTTGCACGTCAATCATTATTAAGCCTCCCTCCCCACCTATCCTATGGGGAGAGTGGGCAATGGGTGAATTGTCATTTTTCTTTAAGCAATTGACCGAGCCGCCATGCAAGCAGATCGCGCAATGTTTCCGGCAAATAGAAGCGCTGCTCAGCTTTGACAATCGGAGGAAGAAATGAGCCTAAGGTAAACATATCGATCGTACCGACACTATATCGCCTTAAGTTATCAATCGGCTGCCCGTGTATTCGGACATTAACCAGTGAATCTGAAATTATTTCATACGAAAGTCCGCTAAACACAAGCCGGCCAAGCATTTTACCGCGAAATCCGAATCCTTTTAATTCAAAGGTTTGAAAGTCTTTTTTCCGTCCGAGACGAATCATTTCAACAATTTCTTCCCCCGTCACTTCGACGCGGCATGGATTAATCGGGTGAGGACAGATGCGATGAATCATGAATCGCGTAACAGGACCTTTCAACAGGTGATCCAGTATAACACCCGCATTCACCATTCCGATATCTGCATCACACCACTTGCGAAGCGCATCAGCCATTAAGTCGGTTAATTCTGATTTTGCAAACCAGTCGACCGGATAATCGTGATCGAGCACGGCAATAACCTTCTGCATATTTGCAATGCCTTTTTGAGTCAGTTCGCGCACCTCATTGTTCGCGCTCTGATCAGATGGTTCACGAAGCGTTACAAGATCTGCACCTTTATAAACAACCTTTCTCTTTAGTTCATCATAATCAACGACGATATGACCGACGTATTGAAGAAACTTTCCGGTTTGGGCAATTAACGTACCGCTTACTATTTTTCCCTGTTCAAGCACATGATGCGTATGAGCACCGATAATAACATCGATTCCTTCAATTTCCCGTGCGACCTTTTCATCAAACGGCAAACCGACATGAGACAATAAAACGAGAACATCGACCTTGCCGCGTATCTGTGTCACCAGGTTCGTTAATTCGGAATATGGATCCTTAATGGTCCAACCAAGCTGGCTGTAAAAATGAGGAAAAGCAGCTGTCAACCCGATCAGACCAACCTTCACGCCCTGCATCTCCTGAATCACGTATGGCATGCACCATTGCGGACGCTTTCCGGTTTGCTGATCATAGAGATTGGCGAGCACAATCTTAAAACGTCTCATCAGATACGCAATGCTGAGTTGCTCTTTCGTAAATGTAATCCCCTCATTATTGCCAATGGTCACGTAGTCATAGTGTGCATCATTTAATAATTTTACGTTTCCTGTTCCGAGCAGCCCCTCTGTCATTGGATTTACACGGTCCATATGATCGCCTAAATCTAAGGTCAGAAACGGCTCTCCAGCTTCATTAAGGCGTTCTCGTTCCTGATTCAAGTAACGTACCAAGCAGCCCCACGAATCAAGATGGCTGTGAATATCATTTGTATGTAAAAAATGGAGTGTGATCAAACGTAAACCTCCCATTAAGAAACAAACCATGCAGCTTTTTAAAGCTGACATATCTATTTTATCCTCTGCAGCTTTTATTCTGTCAAGGAGGAGTCGCCTTTTTTAAATTTCTTTACCCAAAAAACACAAAACCTTTCAAACCGTCCGAAGGCGGATTGAAAGGTATCAATACTTGACTTGATCATCTATGCTTGTTAGCCGATCGAGCCTTCCATGTTATATTTAATCAGCCGGTTCATTTCGACTGCATACTCCATCGGGAGTTCTTTCGTAAACGGCTCAATGAAGCCCATAACGATCATTTCCGTCGCTTCTTGTTCGGTTAACCCTCGGCTCATCAAATAGAAGAGCTGTTCTTCGGAGACCTTGGAAACCTTCGCTTCATGTTCCATCGAAATATCCTTATTCAATACTTCATTATAAGGAATCGTATCCGATGTCGATTTATCATCCATGATCAAAGTGTCGCATTCAATATGGGCGCGGGAATTCTTCGCATTCGGTGCAAAATGAACCTTGCCTCGATAGGTTACATTACCGCCATTCTTAGCGATGGATTTCGAGATGATCGTTGATGATGTGTTCGGAGCCAGATGCATCATCTTTGATCCGGAATCTTGGTTCTGTCCCTTGCCGCCGATCGCGATTGTCAGCGTACTTCCCCGTGATCCTTCACCTTTTAGTACGACGGATGGGTACTTCATCGTAACGGCGGAACCGATGTTTCCGTCTACCCATTCCATCGTCGCATGTTCCTCACAGATCGCGCGCTGGGTAACAAGATTGTACACGTTGTTTGCCCAGTTTTGAATCGTTGTATAACGACAGTAAGCATCTTTGCACACATAGATTTCAACAATACCGCTGTGCAGTGAGCTGCTGGAATATACAGGCGCAGTACAGCCTTCAACATAATGTACAGAAGCACCTTGATCGACAATGATCAGCGTGCGTTCAAACTGACCCATGCTCTCTGAGTTAATGCGGAAATAGGCTTGAAGCGGTGTCTTGCAAACCACACCCTTCGGAATATAAACGAAGGATCCGCCGGACCAGCATGCTGCGTTCAACGCGGAAAATTTATTATCAGCAAAAGAAATCACTTTGCCAAAGTACTGTTTAAACAAATCTTCATGCTTTTGAAGCGCGGAATCTGTGTCAAGGAAAATGACACCATCTTTTTCAAGATCTTCCTTCATACTGTGATAGACAACCTCGGACTCATATTGCGCAGAAACACCTGCAAGGTATTTGCGCTCAGCTTCCGGGATACCCAGTTTATCAAAGGTATCCTTGATTTCACTCGGTACTTCATCCCAGGAACGGCCTTGGTTTTGTACCGGCTTCACATAATAGGTCAAGTCATCGAAGTTCAGTCCGCTTAAATCTGCGCCCCATTGCGGCATGGGTCTTTTATAAAAATGATGCAGTCCTTTCAAACGATAATTAAGCATCCATTCCGGTTCGTTTTTTTTCTTGGAAATTTCGCGTACGATGTCCTCAGTCAAACCACGCTTTGTTCGAAACACAGACACGTCTTTTTCCCGGAACCCATACTTATATTCTTCAATTTCGGGCAGCTGCTGTTCTGTAGCCATCGCGATATTCCTCCTTTTTCATCTTACTCAACGATACATCTGTATCGCCATTTATAATCACAGATACTTACTGATCTTAGTCAACAGTTGGCATGAGCAATTGCTTAGATTCAGTTTACCACAATTCACAGAATTGTTGATTATTGACGACTTTTTTCCTTATCCGCCTCACGTAATGCTTTCTCAACAGCTTTCCATGCTAAGGTCGCACATTTAATTCTAGCCGGGTATTGAGAAACACCGTGAAGTGCTTCAGCATCTCCGAGATCCAAATCATCATTATGCTCGCGCCCTTGAACCATTTCAGAGAAATCAAAGGTAAGCTGATGAATTTTATCAATCTCCAATCCCTTGATCGCCTCAGTCATCATAGAGGCGGAGGATTGACTAATGGCACATCCGGAGCCTAAATATTTTACATTGACAACCTTGTTGTCTTCTATTTCAAGTGACACTTGAATTTTATCGCCGCATGACGGATTATTCATGTTTACCGTCACACAGTGATTTCCCTCAAGTTCACCTTTGTTTCGTGGTTTTTTATAGTGATCCATAATAACGGAACGGTAAAGCTGGTCAAGATTATTAAACAACATGTCCAAAGAACTCCTTCGTTTCTTTAATTCCTTTGGCTAGTGCTTCAATTTCGTCCTCAGAATTGTAGAAATAAAAGCTTGCACGAACCGTTGATTCGCATTTTAAGCAGCTCATCAACGGCTGGGCACAGTGATGACCGGCACGAACAGCGATGCCCTCCGAGTCAAGCGCAGTCGATACGTCATGAGGATGTACGCCCTCAATATTGAATGAGATGAGTCCGGAGCGTTCGCTTGGCCCATATAATGTGACCCCTTCAATTTCTGAAAGCATATCGTAAGCCTTCGCTGTTATCTGTTCTTCATAATGCTGAATCGCATCCATACCGATACTCTGTAAGTAATCGATTGCCGCCCCAAGTCCGATTGCTCCGGCAATATGCGGCGTTCCGGCTTCAAGCTTCCAAGGAAGCTCTGCCCAGGTCGCACTCTGAAAACCAACTTCATCAATCATTTCTCCCCCGGTCTCAACCGGTTCCATGGCTTCAAGAAATTCTTGTTTGCCATACAGAATGCCGATGCCTGTTGGTCCGAGCATTTTATGTCCTGAAAAAGCGAAAAAATCCGCATCGAGATCTTGAACATCCACAGTCATATGCGGCGTGCTTTGCGCGCCGTCTACAACCATAATTGCGCCATGTTCATGAGCGATTTTCGCAATCTCTTTTACAGGATTAACAGTTCCCAGTACGTTGGAAACCTCCGTTACCGATACGATCTTTGTTTGATTCGTAATCGTTTTGCGGACTTTAGCAAGATCTAAAGTGCCGTCAGCTTCCATTGGAAAATAACGGAGTACAGCTCCCGTTTTCTTAGCAACCTGCTGCCAAGGAATCAGATTTGCGTGATGCTCCATTGGCGTGATCACAATCTCGTCTCCCTCGCTCAACCGCGCAAGACCATATCCGTAGGCAATCAAATTCAGGCTCTGAGTTGTACCCGTAGTATAAATGATTTCTTTTTCGCTGCTCGCATTGATAAAGCGGCGGATTTTTTCCCGTGCTTCCTCATAGCGGTCCGTTGCAATTGTACCCAACGTATGCACGCCGCGGTGTACATTGGAATTATAGGTCTCGTAATAATTAACCATTGTCTGAATGACGGAGACAGGTTTCTGAGAGGTCGCCGAATTATCCAAATAGACCAAATTGTGTCCATTGACTTGCTGCTTCAGGATAGGAAAATCTTGACGAATTGATTGAATATCCATTAGCCGACTTTCCTTTCAATTAAAGTTGTCAATTGTTTGCGCACACCTTCAATAGGAAGCAAATCAACAATCGGTGCAAGAAAACCTTCAACGATTAGTTTTTCCGCTAACTCCTGTTTAATGCCGCGGCTCATCAAATAGTAAAGCTGATCCGGATCTACTCTGCCAACAGATGCCGCATGTCCGGCGATAACGTCATATTCATCAATGAGCAGGATCGGATTCGCGTCACCGCGAGCTTCATCGCTGAGCATCAGGACACGCTGCGTCTGTTCACCATCGGCACCCGATGCACCATGTTCGATTTTCGTTCTTGCATTAAAAATGGAATTTGATGCATCTTTTTGCGCGGCACGGACAAGCAGCTGGCTTTGCGTTGCCTTACCCACATGACGCACATAATTATCGAAATTCTGTTTTTGAGACCCACTTCCGATACTTACTGCTTTAATGTCTGCAGCTGCTCCGTCTCCTTCGAGATTCGTTGCGTTCTCCGACAATGTGTTTCCGTCGTTCATCTGGCCAAGTGCCCATTGGATACGTCCGTCCTTTGCTACTTCTGCTTGGCGGCTGACATATGTGACAATCTGATCTGTAAATTCATCGACCGCGCCATATTTCACCTGTGCATTTTCACCTACAATAACTTCATTAACCAAGTTCGCCGCACCTTCGCCAACTGAGTTGTCGGAAAGATAGCTTTCTACAAAAGTAACCGAGCTGTTCTGTTCTGCAACGACTACCGTATGTGCCACGAGGCCGGAAGATGGGGCATCCTGATAATAAACAGCTTGGATCGGCTGCTCGATCACAACATTCTTTGGAATATAAAGAAAGGTACCACCATTAACCAGAGCTGCATTCAAAGCTGTCAGTTGATGTTTATCTATCGGTGTTGTCTTAAAATAGTAGTTCGCAAGCAAGTCGCCATGTTCCCGAATTGCTGTTGCCAAATCGGTATAAATAACGCCCTGATCAGTCAGTTCTTTTGAAAGTCTGCTGTAAACAGCAGAACTGTTTACATGAATCAGAACATTGCCTGCTTCTTCGCCGTTTTTCATCAGATTTTGAATACTATCAGGCAGCTCGCTTAATTGATTTACAGCACTGCTCCCGATCTGATAATTAAAGTTGGTAAAATTCCAATCTGCAATTCGTGTTTTTTCCGGCTTTGGAAGCGGAAGTTCTTCGGCTAGGCTCAAACCTTTTAACCGTGTATCTGAAAACCATTTCGGTTCTTTTCGTTCTTCAGCAAATTTTGTTAGTTCTTCCGCGTCGAATGGAAGATTTTTCAATTGCATGGACATCGTCACCCCTCCTCACATATGAAAACTTTATGCCTCAACCGTTTCATCATCAGTGATCCCAAGTTCAGCCTTCATGCCGTCATAACCCTCTTTTTCAAGTTGCAAGGCAAGTTCAGGTCCGCCGGTTTTCACAATACGTCCATTCATCATAATATGAACAAAATCAGGTTTAATATAATTTAGAAGCCGTTGATAGTGTGTAATAATCAAGCACCCGAAGTTTTCCGAACGCATTGAGTTAACACCTTTAGCCACCCATTTCAGAGCGTCGATATCCAAGCCGGAGTCAATTTCATCGAGTATTGCAAATTTCGGTTCGAGCATCATCAGCTGCAGAATCTCATTCCGTTTTTTCTCACCGCCGGAAAATCCTTCATTGACATAGCGTTCTGCGAAAGACTGATCCATTTCCAGCATCTGCATTTTCTTGTCCATCGTCTTGATGAACTTCATCAGCGGAATTTCATTGCCCTCTCCGCGTCTCCCATTGATCGCGGTTCTCAAGAAATCAGCATTGCTGACCCCGCTTACTTCGCTCGGATACTGCATGGCGAGAAACATTCCTGCCCTTGCGCGTTCATCAACGGCCATATCAAACAAGTTCTGATCGTCAAGATGTGCCTGTCCTGAGGTGACTTCATATTTCGGATGTCCCATCAATGCAGAAGCAACGGTTGATTTTCCGGTCCCGTTCGGTCCCATCAGGGCATGTATTTCTCCGCCCTTCATATTCAGATTAAATCCTTTAACAATGGACTTGCCTTCAACAGAAACGTGAAGATCGTTTATTTTTAATTCCGGTACAGTCATATCAAAACCTCCAATTTAAAAAGTCTAATTGCAGATTGAAATCCGTTCTCAATCTATTCTCATTATCATATTATATCAGATGTAAATAGATAGCAACCCAAAGGATAGTCCACAATTTACGAGTAAGTATGTATCCGTATTATACCGCTATTTTCAATTATCATAATAGAAGAATGAATAAAATATATAATATAATTTTTCCTGAACTAAATGAAAAATCGTCCAACAATTGCTGCTGGACGATTTTTTATTGTTCTTTATCTATTTATTCGGAAACAGGTAGAACCGCGCCTTTATATTTCTTATTGATAAAATCTTGGATCGTTTTAGAATGCAGCACATTGACTAGTTCTTTAATCGCTTTTTTATTTTGATCGCCTTTTCGCACGGCAATAATATTCGCATATGGAGAGGAAGCTCCTTCAAGGATCAAAGCATCTTTCTTTGGCTGCAATTTCGCTTGAAGTGCATAGTTTGTATTAATTGCATACAAGTCTGCCGCGCTGTTCTCATAAGCTTTCGGCAGAATGGCCGGATCGATCGGCTGCAAGAATTTCAGATGTTTGATATTGTCGAAATCCGTATAGTTCCCGTTTTTCTGAGCAAGTGTAGCAGCAATTGGATCAATACCGGATTTAATCTTCAAAAGTCCTTTTGATTGAAGAAGCAGTAAAATGCGTCCTTGTTCCGACTTGTTATTGCTGATCTGAACCGTTGCTCCGTCTTTCACTTCATCAACACTCTTGAATTTCTTGGAATAGATACCAAATGGTTCGATGTGGATTTTTCCTGCATTAACCAAATCCGTATTGTTTTGCTTATTATAAAGATCAAGGAATGGAACATGTTGGAAATAATTAGCATCCAATTGTTTTGATGCGAGTGCTTTGTTTGGCAGCACATAGTCCTGGAATACTTTTACCTTCAGGGTAATACCTTTCTTTTTTAACAATGGTGCGGCTTGCTTGAGAATTTCAGCATGAGGCACTGCCGACGCGCCAACAGTCAATGTTTGATTTTTCTCCGACTTTCCTGTTGATTGTCCGCATGCGGTAAGAATGAGAGCAAAAGCAAGAACTACAGCAAATACGATTGATTTTTTCATATTAACTCCCCCAAGTTCTGTTTGATTAATTTTAGTTACCATCATTTGTTTAATAAGTCAGCTTTTATGCTGTCTATCTCTTGTCAACACGGCGAGTAATATGATCGCCGACATACTGAATAATAAAGACAATCACTAGAATAATCACGGTCGCGATAAACGTAATTGTATTATTATTTGCTTGAAAACCTTCATTATAAGCAATAGTACCAAGTCCTCCGGCACCAACGACCCCGGCCATTGCCGTGTTGCCAATCAGTGCAATCAGCGTAACGGTCATTCCGGAAGATAGTGACGGCAGTGCTTCAGGAAGAAGTACTTTCCAAACAATGTGCCACTTGGTTGCACCCATTGCCTGAGCCGCTTCAATGACTCCCTTATCTACTTCTCTTAAACCGATCTCAACCAGCCGGGCATAAAACGGTGCCGCTCCGATAATGATCGAAGGCAGTGCCGCACTCGCTCCAATCATGGTCCCAATGATAATCACCGTAAGCGGGATCAAAAGAATGATCAAAATAATGAAAGGGATTGATCGAAACACATTGACGAATGAAGCAATAAACCTGTAGATAATCTGATTCTCATAGAGTCCGCCTTTTGCCGTTAAGTAAAGTAAAAGCCCTAAAGCGACTCCTAAAAAAAATGTAAACACACCGGAGATAGCTGTCATATAGAGCGTTTGACCGGTAGACAGCCACATACTTGGCCAATCAACATTTTGTAACCACTCAAACATTTTCCTTTGTCACCTCAACTCTCACGCCTTCTGAACGCAGAACGTTGATCGCTTTTCTAATGGATTCTGAAGCCCCTTGAATGGAAACGATTGTATGCTCCGATTGAGTGTTCGCTCCGTATGCTAATCCAAGCACCTTTACCGATAGGTTCGTGTTCCCGAGCAGCCGCGATAAGCTGTGTTGAAACGTGGCTTGGTCAGCAGCCGAAAGACTGATTACAGTTCCCTCAGTATGTATCACATCGGAAACTTTGATTTGAATCGGTGTACTTTTCCCAGTATGGTTGCCTACGAATTCTTGAGTAATGGTTTGTTGCGGATTCGAAAACACAGACTCAACTGTTCCTTGCTCAACAATTTTACCGCCGTCAAGCACAGCCACACGATCGCATATTTTTCGAATTACAGTCATTTCATGAGTAATCAGTATGATCGTCAGTCCAAGCGTCTTATTAATTTCCGACAGAAGGGTAAGAATTGAATCGGTTGTTTTTGGATCAAGTGCCGATGTCGCTTCATCACAAAGAAGGACCTTCGGATTGTTAGCCAGTGCTCGTGCAATGCCTACACGCTGTTTTTGACCGCCGCTCAGTTGTGATGGATACGCAGACTCTTTGCCTTCAAGTCCAACCATCCGAATCAATTCGGCAATCCGATCTTCTCTTTGTTTCTTTTTCAGCTTCGTTAATTCTAATGGGAAAGCAATATTCTCAGCAACAGTCCGCGACCACAGCAAGTTGAAATGCTGAAAGATCATTCCAATTGACCGACGTTCTTCACGCAGCTGGCGCTCATCCAAGTCTGTAAGACTTCGACCATCAATCGTGATCGTTCCTGACGTCGGTTTCTCAAGCAGATTAATCATCCGAATGAGTGTGCTCTTGCCGGCACCGCTATAGCCAATAATGCCGAACACTTCCCCTTCCTGAATAGCAAGGCTAACATCCGATAGTGCACGCACCGGACCCTGATCAGTCCGAAACGTTTTTTCAACATTGCTTAATTGAATCAACTTCGTTCACCGCTTTCAATTATTACAGTCGTAAAAACTTATCCTACGTTTTTACTTGGCATTTAATCTGTATTCTACTTGGTGGCATCCCTCTCTCCGATTTTTGTTTCAACCAATAAAAAAACCCGCCTTGAGAGAGGTGGGATTCGCCTCTCTCATCTGTCAGAAACATTTGTTTCTGAAGGAATTAGCACCTTTATTGCAACGATCTGCAATTAGGTTGCCGGGCATCATCGGGCCAGTCCCTCCGCCTCTCTGGATAAGAGTTTTTCTATTCAATTGAGTGTTAATAATTTACCACGCATAACTCAAGCTGTCAAACCATTTTTTCTCTTAACAGATACCCGATTATGCATATTAAAAAATCCAAGCAGATGTTTCTCTGCTTGGATCTTCATAGACAAAAATCAGGCATAACCCGCTATTCGAGTGTTCAAATAATTATAGCTGCTGTTCTCCCTGCTTTTAGCCGCCTCACCGACCTGAAAAGGATTTTGAAAGAGCGGTTTAAGTTGATTGGCCCTAAAGGACGCTTGCTCCGTAGATGGTCTGCTTCCTTGAGTATTATTCCGTTCTCTAATCAACGAATGCCATGGCAGTGAAACAGCTCCTGATACTTCGCGCATCTTCTCAGTGGATAATTGTTGGGCATCTTCAAGCGAGAGCGTCTTGCCGTACGCATTCGCTTGCAAATAAAGCAGATACTTTCCAACAGACAGGCCTCGTGCTTCGGCATCCTTTTTTCGTTCAAGAGATGCTTGAAGCCACTCAATTCCAATTCCGTTCGCTTGAAGGGATTGACTTGCTCCGCGATTAAAAGATGCGGTCAAGCCCTCTGTAAATACTGATTTTTGCGAGCGGCCGATTTGATTCGTCAAAACTGTTGTAACTAAACAAAGCGATCGCTTATCTGAAACGCCTTCGTTCCTCAGTTTTGAGAAGAGTGCTGAACTGAACTGCTGAAGAGGCATCTTTTGGACGACAGGGATACTCTGAAGCAGTTGTCTTGCTTCACTGTTTAAAGGCTGTACAGAGATAACCTGCATATTACGATCTACACTCGCTTCGATACTTGCCTTTAAATCAAAATACACATATGCAGCTACCGGCCCAGGAGGCGCATAAGTACTATGCGACAACGGAATAAAACAAAGCAGCGAAAATCCAAGTGCGATGATCGGCGTCAGTATCGATTTGGGAAGAAAGTTAAATCGGGCAAGGTGTTTGGAACGTACCGTTTGTCCAATAGAAAGATCAGCCATGCGTCTGAGCCTGACCGATTTGAAGTCGCCTTCATCAGTCAGAATGACAGCACGCCTCCCCTTTTTGGACACGAGTACACCCTGATTAATCAGTTTTCCTCCCCACCTTTCTCGGTCACTGAACCGTTTCTAATTCCGGTTCAATATATGACTTTAATGCACTGAACCCGCCAATATAGATCAGCGACAATGCTATTATATATTTTCGATTCCTTTCAATCGTTTTGCGGCTACACGATACAAATTGTAACAAATCTTTTATCGGCAGCTGCTTCTTTTTCTTTAAATAAGTTACTAATTCCTTGTGCTCAACCAGCCTTTTTGCCGATACTTTTGCATTTTCACGCGCATCCGCATGCTTCGGGCAATGCTTGCTCAACACATCAAATGTAATACCGTATTCGAGCAGCAGTGTTTGATAGCTTTCGATTTGCTCCATACGCTCGTTAATCCGCCGCTGCTCTTCAAAGTGATCAATAGCAGCTTGCTGTTCGATGAAACTTTCTTCCATCGTGTTTTCATCGGTCTGTTTTGTCTGATCCAAATAAATATGGCGTACTTGGCGGGATTCTTTGCGAATGAAATCAATAATTCTGCGTCGAATGACCATGTCTGCAAAAGTCAAAAACTTACTTCCCTGCCCTTTTTGGTACTGGTTAATTGCTTCGTTAAACGCAACTAAACCGATACTGAATTCATCCATTGTCTGATCTATAAAACGATTGCATACTTTAGAAACAACCTTTTTAATAAAAGGCTGGTATGATTCGATAATTGAGTTTCGCAAGGATTCATCGCCTTGCTGTACCTGAAAAATATTCGTTTCAAGCGAAATATTAAACGCTCCGCCTAATGTTAACTGGTTTGCGCTCATCAAAACACTCACCTCTCGCTTTGGTCTTTAAGTCTTTGATCAATTCCAAATGGTAAAAATCAAATCTGTTGACCATCTTTTTTTTACAATAACATGTCCCATGGAAATGTAGGACTATTGTCAAAAACTTTTGTTAATGTCCCATTGTTCGAGGATTTTGTCGAAAAAGCAAAAAACCCTTGCCTCATTTATACCATGCTTCCCTATTGAAAAGAAAGCGACAATCTGGTAACAAAAAGATGACAAGGATTATTAAACTATTTTGTGAGTGACTTTATAAGTGCCTTATTGCCTGCATATGCCTTTCGTTAACCGATCAATTTCTCATATGCTGCAGCATCCAGAAGATTATCAAAGCTTGACGCATCAACAGATTCGAGTTCAACCATCCAAGCTTTTTCATAAGGCGATTCATTAACAAATTCCGGTGAATCTTCAAGTTCCTCATTAATTGCTGCAACAACGCCGCTTACTGGCGCATAGAGTTCAGAAACCGTTTTTACCGATTCCACACTGCCGAATGAATCGCCTGAGCCAAGTTCCGCACCAATATCCGGAAGTTCAACAAAAACAATATCTCCGAGTTCTTTTTGAGCAAACTCTGTGATACCGATACGGACTTTACCATCCGCTTCTTTCTTAACCCATTCATGATCCTTTGAATACAGCAAATCTGTAGGTACACTCATTATTTTGCCTCCGTTTTCAGGTACTGGATATTCCTTACATCTTAACGATACTTCTATTATAGCGTAAAATTTGGCAGATAAAACAAATGAATTTCATTCACATTTTCAACGTTTCATCCATTCGTTTTCAAACAGTGTTTCGCTGAACCCAACCGTTGCTTTATTTTTGTCATAGACAAGCGGTCGTTTGATCAGCATACCGTCTTCAGCAAGCCATTCAAGCCATTTTTCTTCTGGTTCATTCTTCTTACGATTTTTAAAATCGCCTTCACGATAGTGCTTTCCGCTCGTGTTGAAAAATTTTCCGATCGGAAGCCCGCTTTTGTCAACCAATTGCCTCAGTACATCGTAGTCGGGCGGATGATCGGCAATATTGATTTCTTCATATGGAATTGAATGTTCATCCAGCCATTTCTTCGCTTTTCGGCACGTTCCGCATGGCGGATAGCTATACATGGTCAGCACTTTACTCATCCTTTCTCTTCCCCTAAATGATCTTCTTTTATTATACCTGCCGTCATGAACCATGCAAAAAACAACACAAAAAAACAGTTGCTTCAACCAAATTTTTTGATGCCGACCGGACATACTAACAGAGAGCACCGCCACCACAACTATATAGGAGTGTGAAAAACACATGAACATTCAGCAACAGAGCGGGCAGACTCCAATGAATTTCGCACAACCACCTGCGATTTTATCGACAAAGGATTTTCTTTACATTGAAGACATCCTGTCTTGGAACCTCGAGATCATTAAAAAAGCAAATGCTTACGCTTCATTGTGTCAGGATCAGGATGTGATTCAGGCGATGAATCGAACATGTCAGTTGCACATGCGTCATTATCAAAACATCCTCAATCATTTGGGTAAACATGTTCAAGCAACTGCGATGGCAGGGGGAATGGCACGATGATGGAAAAACAACCGGTACAATCCATGCCAATTCAAAACACAGAGACGCAAGTTCCTAAGACACCGCAGATGAATGATCGCGATTATCTGAATGATGTACTTCTTACGGAAAAATATCTGTGTACCTCTTACGTTCATGCGCTTCAGGAAGCCAGTCACCAATCGTTGTATCAGGATGTCAAAGGGGTTTTTGATCAGACATGCGATCATCAACGTGACCTCTTCAATTTGATGTTCAACAAAGGCTGGTACAAAATGGAGTCGCAAGATCCACAGAAAATCCAGCAGACACAGCAGCAGTTTATGCAGTATGCACAACAACAGTTTCCTAAATAAGCATTAATCAAAGCATGATCAAACCATCCTGATCTTATTCAGGGTGGCTTTTTTTCAAGCATGGAAAAGCTGACCAAAATAAAAGTTATGATGAAATCTTCTGACAGCTTGTTAAAAAAGGATGTCGTTTTATCGCTAATCACCTATAATTGAATGAAAGGAGGGGAATCAATTTGAGCAAGCGACTGATAACGATTGACGATTTAGCGGCATTTACTTTTGCCGGTTCTCCTGCACTTTCAGCGGATGGAACTCAGGCGGTCTATGTCGTAACGAAAACAGATGTAAAACGAAACGGATATTCTTCATCATTGTATTGTACAGATGGAGAACATGCCCCTAGACCACTGACCCATGCCTATAACGGAACGGGTTTAGAGAAACATCATAGTCCCTGTTTCTCCTCGGATGGAATGTATGTCTATTATCTTTCGAACCGAACAGGAACTGATCAAGTGTGGCGAATTCCTTTTTTGGGCGGAGAATCGGAACAAATCACCGATTTCGAAGATGGCACAAATGATTTTGCACTTTCCCCTGACGGGCACAAACTTGTCTGTCAAACAACATTAAAAGATAAGAAAGGCTCTGACAATCCGGATGTCACGGTGGTTACGCGACTCAGATATTTGCAGAACGGCAAAGGCTTTGTTGACGGAACAACAGCTCTGTATCTCCTCTCCATCGTAGACAAGCATAAGGAACTGATCACAAACCCACATTGCGACGCAGAACTTCCTGCCTTTTCACCAGACGGGTGCCGACTGTACTTCTGCATGGGTAATTCTCATCCGGATCAAAATGATTATCTTTTGGATTTATATGCTTATGATTTTTCCACGCGGACAACGGAACGCATTTATAAAGCACTAGGTTACATTGAGGATGTAAAAGTTTCACCGGACGGACAAATGGTTGCTCTCGCAGGAAATGAAGATGGAGAATGTACTCCGGAAAATATCAGTATTCTACTTGTGCCCGCAGCTGGTGGACCAGCAAAAAATCTAACTAAAAACGAACACCTGTCACTCGGCAGTTTTATTGGTACTGACGTTCGTTTTGATGCCGGCCACAATTTGATTCAATGGGCAACAGATGGTCAATCCCTAACATATCTCGTTCAAGACGGTGCAATCAGCGGATTAAAATCAATAACTTTAAATGGTGCAGTCTCTACCGTATTCATGCGTAAAAAAACTGTAATGACCTCATTTTCGATGAGCAATGACAAAATCATCGCAATTCTATCGACACCTCTTTCGACAGGAGATCTCTATTTCCTGGGAAATGGCGACACGATTCGACAAGTCAGCAATCATAATCAAGAGCTTTTCAAACAATTAGATTTGAATGAGCCGATTTCGTTTACATATGACGGTGCCGACAACTGGAAAATCGACGGCTGGGTGCTTATGCCCCCCAAAACCGCCAGAACTTCAGAAAAAGTACCGGTTGTTTTGGAAATTCACGGCGGACCGGCAGCTGCCTACGGCGACTCGTTCAACCATGAATTTCAATGTTTGGCAGCGCAGGGCTTCGCCGTCGTCTACACAAATCCGCGGGGGAGCCGCGGCTACGGTGCTGAATTCTGTGCCGGATGTTATGGTGACTGGGGCAGAAAGGACAAGATGGATATTCTTAAAGGACTCGATCACGTATTAGCGAATTTTCCGGAATGCGATCCTGATCGTCAATTTGTAACCGGCGGAAGCTACGGCGGATTTATGACGAATACGATTGTTGGGACAACGAACCGTTTCCGTGCAGCAGTCACACAACGATCCATCTGCAACCTCTATAATTTCTATGGAACGAGTGATATCGGCTATTACTTCCTTACTCGTTATTTTAATGGTGCTGATCTGTGGAACAATGAGGAAATGCTGATGCAACTTTCGCCGATTCGACAAACAAATCGAGTCAAAACACCGACTTGTATTATTCACAGTGAACAAGACCATCGCTGCCCGATTGAACAAGCAGAGCAATGGTATATCGCACTGCGCCGACTTGGTGTCGAAACACGCTTTGTACGAATAAAAGGAGAAAATCACGAGCTTTCACGAAGCGGAAAACCAAGAAATCGGCTTACTCGTCTTCAAGAAATCATCGATTGGTTTCAGCACTATAATTCGATTGCTTTGTCTCCCATTAAGTGATTGCCCCTTTAGCAAGACTTCATCGGAAGCAGCCGTCCGATCCACATCGGGCGGTTGTTTTTTTACACAAATAGGAAACATTCATGTCCCCCTTGAAGGGTGCTGGACACCGCTTAAATGAAAATACCATTGTGCTAAAGTACGATGATTACGTACAAAAGTATAAAATTATGCCGTGATGGCACTACGATTAGCGGCATTTCAGCACTAAGTTCATTTCAGACACGTAAGTGCGAGAGGCCTGCGGAGCGGCTCTGTTGATCGCAGGCCAAAGGAAACCCGCAGATATCAGCATGTCTGAGGAGGTCCTGAACTCCCGACAAGCGAGCAGCTGAAGTGTCGCTCAAATCACAAGGTTGATGGATCAAAGCTCCATTTGGAGTGAAGGAGCTTTCGCTAGTGTAAGGAACTTTCGCTAAATACGCATACGTCCTGTGAAAGTAGGTCCTGTATGCAACACGAAAGTCACCGCGTCCTGCGGAAGTAAGGATCGGGCTGTGCCCGGTTTTTCTTACAAGTAAAGAAAGTATAAGATTTTGTCTTGCTGGTATGATGATCAGCGTCATAGGATTCGGTTGGACGATCAGGTAAGCGCCTAATCTGAGAAATAAACGGAGAAATTCCGCTTAATTTGAAAATGAACGAAAAAAAAGCTTAAATAGACGGAGAAATTCCGCTTATCGAATCGAAAAACGTAAACATGGTAGGGTTTTGATTTGCATAAGCGGAAAAATTACCCTTATTTACCGGCGAAACAAGTGCCATGATGCATATAACCGGAAATTTTCCGCTTATTTTACTAATGAAGATCAGAATGCTTAATAGAAATAGAGGCGAGATGTAAGAACTTTCGTATGTTAGGACCGGGCGCTTTTTGCCCGGTTTTTCTTATATACTTAACTATTTCTTCTATAAAATGTCTGCAAAAAATAGGTTAACCAAACTCATGGGTAGATCTTCCACAAATCTGGTAACATCATGTAATTCAACCTTTTACCCCACTACCAATCTCCTAAACCCGAAACCTATTGACCAAGGAGGGAGTTACACAATGAAAAAGAAAGTAGTTGGTTTAACCATCGCAGGGATGCTTGCCCTGCCGCTCGTTATGGGAGGTGGCCAGGCACATGCGGCAACTCAAACAAAAGAAGAAATCTGCAAAGCTGCCGCAACAGACCTGCTCAACCCATGGAAATTGAAGGAGCAGCAAAATCCGAATTTGGAAGAGCTGCTGAAGAAACTCGGAATCACATTGGATTTCAGCCAAATTCAGGAACAGCTGGTGAATTTACCAGATGCAGATGCAGCTGAAAAGGCTGAAACTCCAAAGAAGGACGAAGACGCTCAAGCAGAAAAACCAGAGCAAGCGAAGCCTGCTGAACCGCAGCAATCTGAAGCACCGGCAAATTCTGAGAAACCTGCAGCCGATCATTCAGAAAAACCTTCGGACAACCAATCCTCAAACAGCGAAATGAACGCGTATGAGCAGAAGGTTGTTGATTTGACAAATCAGGAACGGACAAAAGCCGGTCTTCAGCCACTGAAGGCAGACAATAGCACTCTATCAAAAATGGCACGTGCCAAATCTCAAGATATGAGTGATAAAAATTACTTTGATCACCAGTCACCAACTTATGGTTCACCATTTGACATGATGAAAAAATTCGGTATCTCTTATAAATCTGCCGGTGAAAACATTGCCGCCGGTCAAAAAACACCTGAAGAAGTTGTACAAGGATGGATGAACAGTCCGGGCCACCGTGCAAATATTTTAAATGCAAGCTTTACTACAATCGGTGTCGGCTATGTTCAGGGCGGCTCCTACGGCTCCTACTGGACTCAGGAATTCATCGGTAACTAATCAACATCTATCACCACATTCAATAATCAACGATCCCAATAGAAAGCAGCGTTTCACTGTGTTTCACATGTGGACGCTGCTTTTTGCTTTGCTCCTTTTTACCTTCACCTAATCCGCCAGCAGAACATGTTCTGAAATCATGAATACACTGGTAAAGAAAACTTGCCGAGGCCGAGTCGTCGGATGCCAGTCGAACTTTGGCTTTTCTTATATTAGATTTCTGCTCTTAATTAGCTTTTATACTTTCTTTTTGTATATCAAAAAGACAACTTGTGAGCAGGAGGTGATCAAGTTGCGTTTGCATCCGCTTTACGTTGCTATTGGTGATTCACTAACTGTCGGAATTGGATCAACTTTCTTTCAACCGAACTTTGTTAAACTCTATCACCGCACACTTGAAGCCTATTATCAGACGCAGATTGAGCGACGTGTTTATGCAAGAAATGGAGCAACAACTGAGGAGATTCGTAATATACTTTCTCAGCCTGAAGTAGCTGAGTCGGTAAGTAATGCTTCATTCATTACATTGACCGGAGGAGGCAACGATTTTCTGAAGGCAGGAAGAATGTGGATGCGAACAGGCGATACGTCACCCATTATTGAGGCCTCTCAGGAGAGTCTGATCCATTTCGACCAGATGATCCAACGTATTGATACGCTCCATGCAAGCAACCCCAGCCCATTTATCGTTCGTGTGTTGAATTTGTATAACCCCTTGTTTTACATTCCAAATACCAATCACTGGCTGGAGGAATACACTAAACGGCTCACTGGTCTTGAACGCTATCCGTTTGTTCGCGTTGCCGATATATATCGTGCTTTTTCAGGACATGAACCGCAGCTACTCGGCTTCGACCACATTCATCCAAATCCAATCGGTTATCGCATCATGGCACAGATCACCGCGAATCTGGGCTTTGAATAGTTTCAATAACTTTTTTTCCGGCTGCTCATTCACAAATCCATTGCTTTCGGCTGATTTACATTAGAAAACTTGGCTTCGCCAAAACTTTGACAAAAGCGAAGACCTAGTATCCGGGTCGCCACAGGACGTGGCGTTATCCCGGATCGCTTATACTTTTTTATAGTACAAAAAACCGGAGCAATGCCCCGGTTTTTCCATTGGATTCATGCACGCCATTTTGGCGGCATATTCTTGCCCCAATATATCGTTTTTATCTCATGGTGCTGCTGAAAATCATCCAACGCCGTGTGATAATGAAAGTTAAAATAATAACCGTCAAGCGGCGGATGATCGCGCCGAACATGAAGTTTCAGGACCTCTTTGCCTGATTGCTTATTATACACATGCATGATCCGCTCGCCAAATCCCTGAGAAGGTGCATGAGTAACATCCAGTTCGCGAATCCATGCAAGGCTATGCACATCACCGATCTCCTGCAGTGCTTGAGCAAATGCAGGAACAATTTGTTCCGTGTATTGTCGATTAATTCGTTCCGTGATCCGTGATCCGAATTTAGTCGCACCCTGCTTTTCAGCTTCGCGTGCTGCGTAGCTTGAAAATCCGTCAAGCAAGTCTTCTTTGGAATCTTTCAGTTTCCAAGAATTATGACTCTCTTTTTTTGTTGCTAGTTCGGTTTCAAAACCAGAAGCTGCAACATCATTTCCTGCTTTTTGGACATTTTGCTTATCATTTTCCTTATCAAGGTAATGAGCAGGAAGAGTTGGGATAACCGTACCAAAGGTTAAGACCGCAACACAGGCGACCAAACTCTTTTTTATCCATTGAGGGATCACAGAACCAACCTCCAAACCAAACTTAGCTACACCTTATATTTCAGTTATTCGAATGCCGAACAACGAGTAGGTCAGTCACATAAAGATAAACTCAGTGCGAACAATTCCTAGTTCTTATTATACTAGAAATTTCTATTTTTTTCTCTAATATGAAAAAAGCCCCGAACACAATGGATCGGAACTTTTCTTTATACATTATCGAAATTGAAATCTTCATTAGTCAATGGTTCAATGTTCAGCGGAACAACATAATCGCCTTTTGTCGAGAAGAAGTCATGATTAATCGTGCTTGTATCGATTCCATTTAATACGATTTGACTCACCGGACGATGATCGTACTTGTCATCATAGCCTAAATTCTGCAAGGCACGGTTCGCGTTATAATATACATAATCCATCACTTCATTGGTTAACCCGATCTTCGTATAGATCTTTGCTGTATATATCTTCTCAACTTCAATTAATCGGTCAAGGAGCTCTTCTCTCTCATTGTCAGCTTTTTGGCGCTCTTCATCTGTAAGATCCTCACGATACAGACGTTGTGCGACCATACCCGTGAAGCTTCCGTGAATCGATTCATCTTGGATAATCTTGCGGATAATTTCACCGCTGGCGATCATGCGGCCCTGTCCTGATAAGAAGACCGGATAAAAGAAGCCGCTGTAAAAGGAAAAGCTCTCAAGAAAAACAGAGGCGCACATCGCCATATACCGTTTAAACGGTGTCACATTTTCCCGCTTATCGTAAAGCTGATTATACCAGTGTGCAATCAGACGGTATTTTTCCTGAAGTTCAGGTTGATTGTTCACCCACTCGCCTAAGTAATAATCCGTTTCCTTTGACGAAATCAACGTTGAAAAAATATGCGAATAGGATTTTGCATGAATATGCTCCATCATCCCCATCCAAGCAAAAACTGCTTGCTCATGCATATTGTCATGGTGAATGGCCACAAGCGGCATTCCGTTATCGCCTTGCTCACGATCAAGACCGGTGAGTCCGGAAAGCACTTCAACATAAGTTGCCCGCTCATCCTCATTCATTTTCGACCAGTCTGAAAGATCACGCGATACCTTAAACGCTTCCTCTGTCCAAAACTGGTTAATGTTTTGCTTCCAGTATACCTTTGCGATTTGATTGTCGCTGCTGTTCCAATTAATTGCCTTCATCGTAAATAATCCATCCTTCAATTGAACTTCTTGATCGTTAAAGCCTTAGAACGCTAATTGTGTTTAGACTGAGCAAGCCGTGCATTCTTCAGGCGACAAGAGCTGTGTTCGAGTATAGTAGAGAGATTTTAATCCCTTTTTGTGTGCATAGACATACAATCTTGCCAGTTGACGCGTGCTGGTCATGCTGTCGACATAAAGAATAGTCGATATTCCTTGGTCAACATGCGCTTGAATTTCAGCAATCATATCGATCACGCGGAACTGATTCGTTTGATACGCCGATTTGTAATACCACATGGTCTGCGGCGACAAGAACGGCATTGGATAGATTGTTTCACTGTTTCCGTATTTACGCCGTTCAATAACATTCACAACTGGCATGACCGAACTCGTTGCATTTTGCACATAACTGATCGATTGCGTTGGAGCGACTGCCAAACGATAGGCATTGTATAAGCCGTATTGCCCGACCTTTGCTTTGAGTTCTGTCCATTCTGCAGGAGTAGGAATATGAATACCCTTAAAGAGCTCCGCTGCTTTCTCTGTTTTCGGGCCGAAGAACTCATGCTCATATTTGGCAAAATACGTACCATCAGCGTAGTCCGATTTTTCGAAGCCCTTAAATGTTTTGCCGCGTTCTTTCGCGATCAGCATTGATTTTTCAATTGAATAGAAATTAACAAGCGAGAAGAACGTACGTGCAAAATCTCGAGCTTCTGCTGATTCATAGGCAAGCTGATTTTTTGCAAGATAGCCGTTTAAGTTCATCGCACCGAGACCGACAGAGTGCAGTTCACGGTTGGCAAGACTTACTCCCGGGGCGTTCGCAATTTCGGTCATCTCACTGACCTGAGTCAGTGCTTCAATACCTGCGTGTACCGAATCACGGATTTTTCCGGTCTCCATTACATTCACAATATTAAGTGAGCCGAGGATGCATGAAACATCGCGGCGAATGTCGTCAGGAACATTATAATCGTTAATTGTTGATGTCTCCTGCAGTTGAAAAATTTCAGTGCAGAGGTTCGACATCTTGATATCCCCTAGACGATGGAGCGGATGATTCTTGTTTGCATTGTCTTTATAGAAAATATAAGGATATCCGGATTGCATCTGCATTTGAGCAATCAAATTCAGAAATTCGCGTGTATCCGCGCTCTTCTTTTTAACAGCAGGATTAGCAACAAGCTTATCGTACATTTCATCCATATTCATATCATCAAGATGCTTTCCATATTCTTTGAAAACGGTGTAAGGTGCAAACATATAAAAAGGTTTGCCTGCCTCGGCAAGTTCAAAGAATTTACCCGGAACAATCAGACCAATCGACAATGTCGAGAGACGAATATCTTCATCAGCATTTTCTTTCTTTGTATCAAGGAATTCCGGAGCATCCCAATGAAAGATATTCAGATATGCTGCACCCGCGCCAGGCCGCTGTCCCAACTGATCCGCATAGGAGAATCCGAGTTGTAGCTTGCGTGCGACCGGAACTACACCTTTGGCGACACCCTCAACCCCTTTAATCGCTTCACCGCGTGCACGTATCTTTGAGAGATTAAGTGCAACACCGCCGCCGATTTTCGACAGCTGTTGAGAGGTACTCTCTATGTAATTAATAGAATTGAGCGAGTCATCCGCTTCGATCAAAAAGCAGGAAACCATTTCGCCGCGGCGTGCTTTTCCTGCATTAAGAAAAGTTGGCGTTGCCGGCTGATAGCGCTGCTCCATCATCGCACGCATCAAGCGAACGGCTAAATCATAATTTCCGCGCGCTAAGAACAGAGAAACAATGGCAACTCGTTCATCATAATTTTCAAGATAGTGAGATTTGTCATTGGTTTTCATCGCATAGTCACGATAAAATTTACTCACTGCCATGTAGGATTTGAACTGGAACTTATAGGCGACAGCCATCGAATGAATCTGTTCGATTTGCTCATCACTGTATTCAGCAAATACGTCATAATAATAGTGCTCGTCAACCAAATGGTGAAGCCGATCAAGTATACCATTAAAATGAATCGTCTTCGCGTGCACTTCCTCCATATAGACCTCAATAGCCTCTTTGTCTTTATCTAAACGGTAAAAACCGTCATCTCCGCGTGTCAGCACCTCATTGTTCAATTCAGTGTAAGACTTTGACTTTATCGCTTCGTTCGGCAAGTGCCTTCACCCTCTCTCGAAATTCATTGACATCTTTCTCAGTACCACCAAGCTCGAATTTATATAAAACTGGTACGTGGAACAACTCTGCAATTACATCTGCCGCATGTGCAAAATTATGACCCCAGTTTCGATTCCCGCTTGCTGCCACAGCAATGAGATATCTTCCGTTTCTTTTTAAATAGTCTTTCACTTGATCCGGAGCGTCACCAAATCCAATAGTATTTGTCACCAAAACATAAGGTTCATCAATAGGATCAGCACTGCTGATCGGTTGATGAGCGAGTCCTGTTTTAGCGAGAAACCTTTTGACGTTTCCTGTCATTGTTGCATATAAGATGCGCAAGCGAACGCTCCTCCTTCTATCAATGCAGTGAAGGTTTCAGCCACAAAAACCACTACATATAGTTTATGTTAAATAACATACCACAATATATAGTTATTTTTCAAGTGCAACGATCTATTACTTTAAAACGATATCTTTAATCATACGGCATGTCTCTCAGTGATTCAACACGTAAAAAGCACAGAAAAAGAGAGTACATTAATCTTGTTTGGCAAAAAAGCACCAGTGACAAGGGAAAATGCCTCTCGAACATTTTAGGATATTTTTTTATTTTATTCTATTTACTCATCTTCCGGATCAATTGATTCGTTCGTGTGCCCTTTAATTGGTGTAAAGGTTCGTTTTTCTCGAAGCGAATGATCACGACGAATGGTTCGCTGCTCTGCAAGTTTTGCCAGATGCTCCTGAACATTGAACGGAATTTTCCCTCGTCGATCCGGCTTCTCATAACGATGGTCACTGCCAAGCACACGCGTCTTCACATTGTCTCTCATCATTAAATCAAACAGGTCAATAATTGTTGTTTTAATTTGCTCATCCTCGATAGGAAACATTAGCTCGACACGTCGATTTAAGTTTCTCGGCATCAAATCTGCGCTTGCAAGAAAGGCCAGAGTCTCGCCTCCGTTGCCGAATAGATAGATTCGACTGTGTTCAAGATAACGACCAACGATCGAATGAACTTCTATCCGGTCGCTCACACCTGGTATACCTGTTCGAAGGCAGCAGATACCTCGAACAAGCAACTGAATGTCCACGCCTGCTGCCGATGCTCGATATAAGGCTTTGATAATGCCTTCATCCGACAATGCATTCATCTTTGCACGAATAAACGCAGGTTTGCCGCTTTGCGCATTCTTGATTTCCGTATCAATTAAATCGAGCAGACTGTTACGCAGCCATAGAGGTGCAATCACCAATTTATGAAAATAAGGAGGTTCTGAGTAACCGGAAAGCATGTTGAATACATTGGATGCATCAATACCCATCTGCTCGTTGCAAGTCAAAAGGCCCATGTCGGTATAAAAATGAGCAGTGATATCGTTATAGTTGCCTGTTCCAAAGTGCATGTAACGTTTAATACCGTCTTCTTCTCTGCGCACAACGAGCGCCATCTTGCAATGCGTTTTCAATCCGACCAGTCCATAGATAACATGACAGCCGGTTTTCTCCAGCTTCTGTGCCCAGTTAATATTATTTTCTTCGTCAAATCTCGCCTTCAGTTCAACGAGTACGGTCACCTGCTTGCCATTCTCAGCTGCCTTTTCCAAATAACGAATGATTGGAGAATTTCCTGAAACACGGTACAGAGTCATTTTAATGGCAAGCACGTGACGATCTCTTGAGGCTTGCCGAATCAGCTCAATCACCGGATCAAACGATTCGTACGGATGGTGGAGAAAAATATCTCCTGCACGCATGGCATGAAAAATGGAATGCTCCAGCAATTCATAGTGGACAAACGGACGATGCGGCGGATAAACCATGTCGCCCGGCTCTTTGATTTGTCCGGCAAGCTTTGATAAAAAGGTAAGGTCGATGGGACCGTTAACCCGATATACATTGTCAGCGCTGACTGAAAGCCGATCAAACAGCTTGGTCACGAGGCGTTCACTGATTCCCGCCTCCACATCAAGATGAATGACATTGCCTCGTTCACGAAGCCTTAGCTGTTTCTCAATTTCTTTCAGCAAATCCTCCGTGTCCTCTTCATCCACTTCAAGATCCATATCACGCATAACGCGGTAACATGATGCTTCATCAAGCTCATAACCAACAAAGAGCTGATTAAGATGCCTTCGAATGATGTTTTCAAGCAAAATAAAGCTTGTATGTCCTTCGCGATCCGGAAGCTTAACAACGCGCGGCAGCACGTTTGGTACCTGAACAGTAACAAATTCGCTTTGAGACGCTTTGCTGTCCTTTTTATGAATAAACGCCGCGATGTTGATACTTTTATTTAAAATCAGCGGAAAAGGACGCGACGAATCGACTGCCATCGGTGTCAGAACCGGATAAACTTCTCGGTTAAAATAATGGTCAATAAAATCAAGCTGTTTCTGGGAGAGTTCGTCTATATCCAGAATATGAATCTTATTCTCGTTAAGCATCTTCTTCAGCATTCGATTATAAGTCGTATACTGTTGATTGATCATTTGATGAGCCTTGGCGCTGATCGCTGACAACTGCTGATCTGCCCTTAAGCCAGAGGCATCCGGTTTGTTATAGCCTACGTTGACCATATCAATCAAAGACGCGACTCGCACCATAAAGAACTCGTCCAAATTACTTGCTGTGATTGATAAGAATTTTATCCGTTCGAGCAGCGGATTATCTTTATCTCTCGCCTCCTCAAGCACTCGCTCGTTAAAAAGCAGCCAGCTTAACTCACGATTGCTGAAATATTCCTCACGATCAAAATTATCCATTGCCATCCACCTATCCTCTTAAAATCGGTTTCAATCCAAATACTTCTTCAAAATAAGCCGCTTTTTCTTTAAACGTCTGCTTTTCCAGTGAAAGGTCATCATCAGAGCGGGCAGTAATTGTGACTTGATCGTTTTTCAATGAAACAGCGATACGCTCCACCTTTTGCTGACGGCTGTCATCCAGTGCATCAGCAATTCTTAACAGCGCCGCAAGCTTTGCAGCAATCAGTCTGCTTGTCGTAGGAAGCTTCCGAAAAGCAGACGAGTTGCTCGACGGCGTCTCCGCGCTATGATAGCGCGCGATATTAGCAATGATATCCCGTTCATTTTCTGAGATGCCGATGATTTCCGACGATTGAATAATGTAGTAAGAATGTATATAGTGGGCGTTCATATCAATGTAACTCCCAGTATCTTGCAAAATTGCAGCAAGCTGTAAAAGAAGTCTGTCCCTTTTATTCAGACCGTGCAGCCGTTTCAACCGATCAAATAAGTGAAGGGCAAAATTTTCAACACTGTTAATATGCTCCGTGTCGCAATTATAGCGTACAGAAATATTTCGAGCAGAAACAATGATGTCCTCTGTAAACGAGTGATCCAAAATATTCTTATGCATTTGTAATAATTCATGAACAATAATCCCATCGGCCAGATCGGCATCCGAAAGAATAATGCTTTCGGCTCCTGTAATCTCCAGTGTCATCTTCAAGATCATAGCAGATGGAAGCAGCTGCGATGCTGAATCGTAGGGCAACGTAAATTCCTTGGCCAACACCTGAGGAGGAATGGTCAAGATATGCTGATATAAATCATCGAAACGTTGACGGCTGATTATCTCGTCGCTTCCGCTCATAAACGCTTGTTTAAACGCGAGCAGATCGGTACCGACCAGCACAAAGTTGCGAATTGCGACTCCTTTTGGGGCAAATTGATGATAACCATCAATTTTACTACGAATATAATCCTCCATAATTTCCACAAAATCACCGGTTTTACTTTCCAAGTCACCAAGCAATTCACGGATACGAAGCGGACCAAGCTTGATATTTCGAGAAAAAATAAAATGGCCAGCATTATACACGGTCAATTGCATGCTGCCCGATCCGATGTCGATCATCATGGTGCCTTGTTGGATCAAGTCGCTGAACGTATCCGTGTTATAAGCGACAGCCTGATTATGAAGAAAACGCTCCTCAGCATTCGCCAGCCATTCAACATTGAGGCCGGTTTTAATTCGGATTTGTTCCTTTACATATTCAGCGTTTCTCGCCTCTTGAACCGAACTTGCTGCGACAGCACGATAATTGGTAACGCCGTAATCATCCAAAATTTGTACAAATCCGGCCAATTGACGGCAAGCCTGATCAACCGTTTGAAATTCAATCATCCTGTGGTTATAAATATCCGCGCCAATTGAAACGTCAGCTTTAACGTACTCAACGATCGACATTTTGGTCAGATCGGCAATTTTTAGAACAAGCGTCTGCAGCCCAACTGTGATCGATGCGAACAGTTTATGTCTCGCCACCGTCCTCACCCCATAACCTTAATCTCTTTTTCCAAATTCAAACACTTATTTCTTATTATACGGTATATTTCACTCTGTATGAGGAGCCGTTTCTATAATTTACAAAAATTTTACGTCGAAACAATGCGAAATTTGTCGCTTCAAAATAAAGATCAGATATTTTTGAATTAGGTTTTAAAGGATTTTGTTGTTCATACAATTTATTGGTTTATTCATGAACGGTAAACAACATAGTCGTTTCACATCACATGAATTAGAAAAAAGCCGACAAATGTCGGCTTTTATGAATGATGAATTTCACAATGAACTATTTATGAAATGATTTATTTGTGAAGCAAAGACAATTTCTTATCCAAATAAAGATCAACGGCAGCCGCTGCTTTGCGCCCCTCTTCAATCGCCCATACAATCAAGCTTGCTCCACGGCGAACATCGCCCGCTGCAAAGATACCTTCCTGGCTTGTCTGGTAGCTGCGTGAATCCGTTTCGATCACACGGCCTGAGGCGTCTTTAGTTACTTTGAAATCCTCAAATATTTTGTCTTCAGTGCCTTGGAAACCAATGGCGATGAGCACAAGATCGGCCTTCCAGCTTTTTTTAGCTGCATCATCCGTATCTTTCTTAAATGAACCGGTGATCAGCTCCTGCACATGTCCATCGGAATTTCCAATAAATTTCTGCGTTTCAACATAGTATTCACGCGGATCCTTTCCAAGTACCTCTTCAGCCTCTTCATAAGCATAATCCACCGAGAAAACATTTGGATGCTCCGGCCACGGATTATTGGCCATGCGTTGAGTTGGAAGCTTGCCGTGTTTGCCAAACTGAACAACACTTTTGCATTCTTGACGAATTGCCGTTGCCACACAATCTTCGCCTGTATCTCCGCCACCGATCACAATCACATGTTTTCCCTTTGCATCGAAATCAGGCTTTAGCGCTTCGCCATAGAGCAGGTGACGATTGCTTGCAGTCAAATACTGCATTGCCGGTGAAATACCCTTCAATTCGCGACCCTCGATCGACACCTCACGATGCTTGCCTGCGCCTGTGCAGAGAATCACTGCATCATAGTTTTCTTTTAGCGCTTCGACGCTGACTGTGTTTCCTACATCCGCATTTGTTCTAAAAAGAATACCTTCTTCTTCAAGCAAATGAACGCGACGGTCTACGACATCCTTTTCAATTTTCATGCTTGGAATACCATACATCAGCAAACCGCCTGGACGATCCGATCGTTCAAAAACAGTCACCTCATGACCAATTTTATTTAATTGGTCTGCGCAGGCGAGCCCCGCAGGTCCTGATCCGATCACAGCGACCTTTTTGCCCGTACGCCGTTTCGGCGGTTTCGGTACGACCCATCCTTCTTCAAAGGCACGGTCGATAATTGCTCGCTCTATGGATTTAATCGAAACCGGATCACTGACAAAGCCTGCGGTACATGATCCTTCACATGGAGCAGGACAGGCTTTCGATGTAAATTCAGGAAAATTATTTGTTTTCGCCAGACGGTCATAAGCTTCCTTCCAAAGCCCATGATAAACAAGGTCATTCCACTCAGGAATTAGATTGTGGATGGGGCATCCGGTTGTACCTCTGTTTATTGTGGTACCAATTTGACAGTAAGGAATACCGCAATCCATGCAGCGTGCCGCTTGCTCTTTTGCATCCTTTTCCACCAATGGAATTTTATATTCGCCCCAGTCATGCACACGTTCAACCGGCTTGCGTTCTTTTTGATTCTTTTTCTCTATATTCAGGAAACCCATTAATTGTCCCATAGGTAAACTTCATCCTTTCAAAATTTGTCCGCTGCAAAAGTCGGCGTCTTGAACTCAAACCGGTAAATAAGTGGAATTGCGCACACTTAAATTTCCTTGCTTTTTCAAGTAGAACGCTTGCTCCTTGGCTTGTTCTCCGGTCAATCCCTGCGATTCATACCGCGCAATTTGTTCAAGTATTGCTTCGTAGTCGCGCGGAATAATCTTGATCATTCGTTGGATGGATTCTTTCCAGTTCATGAGTACTTTTTTGGCTTTCGGACTGCCGGTATGATCCAAATGATTCTTAATCAACTGATAAACCTCATCCTGCTCCTGCTTATCCGTGAGCGGTTCGATATTTACCAATTCCTTATTAATTAGAGGAATCAGCTGATCACGTTCACCATCAGGAAGAACATAAGCAACACCGCCGGACATTCCAGCAGCAAAATTTCTTCCGATTGCACCAAGGACGACAACCCTGCCTCCGGTCATATATTCACAACCGTTCTCGCCGACTCCTTCGACAACAGCCTTAGCCCCGCTGTTGCGCACGCAAAAACGTCCGCCGGCGGTACCGCGCACATAAGCTTCACCGCTCGTTGCGCCAAACAAGGCAACATTTCCCATCATTGCTTGGGAATCTGAATCAACACCCTCAAGCTCTTCTGACTTAATAACTACTTTTCCTCCCGACAGTCCTTTGCCGACATAATCATTGGCATCTCCCGTCAAGATCATCGTTACACCTTTCGGAATGAATGCCGCAAAACTCTGTCCGGCACTCCCGGTAAAGGACAAAGTAATAGTGTCTTCAGGCAAGCCCTTACCTCCGGTCGAACGTGAAATGAAATAGCCAAGTGTCGATCCGACGGTTCGGTCGGAATTCTTTAATTTATAGACAAGTTGCACCGGACGCTTGTTTTCAATCGTCGGCAGACAGGTGGCAACCAAATTACGTTCGTCAAAACGGCGCTCGACGTGGTGCTCTTGAGCGCGGGCGAAGTAGCGTTTGGAAACATCGCTTTCTGCCTGATAAAGCAGGTCGGAGAGATCCAATGTGCGTGCTTTCCAGTGACTGTGTACTTCTTTTTTAATTCTGAGCAAATGCGCCTGTCCAATGACTTCATTAAGCGAACGATATCCCAGTTCAGCCAATTGTTCACGAATATCCTGAGCAATAAACGTCATAAAATGAACAATGTGATCCGGATTGCCCATAAAATTCTTGCGCAATTCCGGATTTTGCGTTGCGATGCCGACAGGACATGAATCAAGGTGACACGCGCGCATCATCAGGCAACCGAGAACCACAAGCGGTGCCGTAGCGAAACCGAACTCTTCCGCACCGAGACAAGCAGCAATCAAAACATCGCGCCCCGTCATCAATTTCCCATCAGTTTCAAGACGAACACGATCACGCAGACCGTTTTTCATCAAGGTTTGATGCGCTTCGGCAAGTCCGATTTCCCATGGAAGTCCGGCATGCTTAATACTTGTTTTGGATGCTGCGCCAGTCCCGCCGTCATGTCCGCTGATCAGAATTACGTCAGCTTTCCCTTTAGCAACACCAGCAGCAATGGTACCGACTCCGCCTTTCGCAACCAATTTAACGCTGATTCTCGCCTTTGGATTACTAGACTTCAAGTCATAGATCAATTGCGCCAAATCTTCAATTGAATAGATGTCATGATGCGGCGGCGGTGAAATTAGAGCAACCCCTGTTGTTGCATGACGGGTGCGGGCGATCCAAGGATATACTTTGCCGGCAGGCAGCTGTCCGCCTTCACCGGGCTTTGCACCTTGTGCCATCTTAATCTGCAGTTCGTCTGCTTCAGAGAGGTAATAGCTTGTTACCCCAAAACGTGCTGATGCTACTTGTTTTATTGCGCTGCGGCGCCAGTCGCCGTTCTGATCATGCGTAAATCGATCGGCATCCTCGCCACCTTCACCACTGTTGCTTTTCCCGCCGATACGATTCATTGCAATCGCCATTGCTTCATGTGCTTCTTTGCTGATCGATCCGTAGGACATTGCACCGGTTTTAAACCGTCTCAGAATGTTTTCAACAGGTTCAACCTCTTCAAGAGAGATCGGCTTTCGATCCTTTTCAAAAGTCAGCAAGCTCCGAATGGTCGAGAACGGCGCTTTGTCTACCATTTTTTTATAGTCTTTATACAATTGATAATCGTTTGTCCGTGCTGCCTGCTGAAGCGTATGCACAATCAGCGGTTCAATTTTATGCTGTTCCCCGCCTTGGCGCCATTGCATTGTACTGCCTGGGTCCAATGGCTTCATTTCTCCTTGTAGGCATTCCTCAACAGCCTTTTTATGGCGCAACAAGGTTTCCGTCTCAATTTCTTCCAGCCCAATACCGCCGATCTGTGATACCGTGCCCTTAAAATATTTATCAATAAGAGCATTTGACAAACCAAGCGCTTCAAACGTCTGCGCTCCACGATAACTTTGAATTGACGAAATGCCTACTTTAGACATGATTTTTACGATACCGCCAACGAGTGCTTTAATGTAATTTTGCTCCGCTTTTTCCTCGGACAGATCCAAATGATTCGATTTAATTAAAGAATGAACGGTATTAAGTGCCAAATACGGATGAATGGCATCGGCTCCATAGCCAAGTAATGCGGCTACCTGATGACTGTCTCTCGGTTCGCCTGAATCAACAATCAAACTGATTTGCGGCCGTGTTCCCTGATTGATTAAATGATGATGCAACGCACTGACCGCAAGAAGAGACGGAATCGGCAAATGATTTTGATCCACATCCCGATCCGAAAGAATAATCAACGACACATCATCATGGATCATTTCGTCCACATGCAGAATCAGCTGATCCACTGCTTTGGAAAGTCCGAATTTGCCCTCTTCGGCAAGATAAGTCAGTGCGACCGTACGCGTTTTTAATTCTTGGTGTTGAAGATCCTGAAATGCCTTTCGATCAAGGATTGGGTGCTTCAACCGAATTTGCGATGTCACATGCTTGCTTGGTTCAAGTAAGCTGATTTGCGGGCCAAGCCATGTTATTTTCGACATCACCCGTGCCTCTCGAATGGCATCGATCGGCGGATTTGTTACTTGTGAGAACCACTGCTTAAAGTAATCAAATAACAATTGCGACTTATTGGACAAGACCGCGAGCGGTGTGTCATTGCCCATCGAACCGGTTGGTTCCTTTCCTTGTTCCGCCATAGGCTGAATGGCTTTCGTTGCGTCTTCATAGGTATAGCCAAACACTTTTTGTTGAAAAAGACGCTTACTGTCGGGAAGAAGTACCCCGGTTCCATGCTGTCCGTTTAGCTTGATTACCGATTTTTTCAGAAGATCCGCGTAATGAATCGATGAACAGATTTCTTTCTTCAACTCATCGCTCGGTACAATACGCCCTTTTTCGGTATCGATGAGCAGCAGCTGGCCCGGTTTCAGATGACAGCGTTCTCGAATGTTTTCTGGTTTCAGATCGGCGACACCTACTTCAGACGAGAATACAACTTTATCGTCATTCGTGATGTAATAGCGTGCCGGTCTGAGGCCGTTGCGATCGAGAATTGCTCCAATTTGTTTTCCATTACAGAATCCAAGTGCCATAGGACCGTCCCATGGTTCCATCGTTCTGCTATGAAATTCATAGAAGTCACGCAGATAATCAGGGAGTCCGTTATCTCCCTCCCAAGGCTCAGGTACCATCATCATTACCGCATGTGGAAGTGAAAAACCATGATAGGTTAAAAATTCGAGTACATTATCAAAAATAGCCGAATCACTGCCCTCAGGATCAATAATCTGAGGAAGTTTTCCGTCATTTAAACGTTTCGCTTTGGCATTAAACCAGCTCATATTGCCGCGAATTGTATTGATTTCTCCATTGTGTACAATCATCCGGTTTGGGTGGGCTCGTTCCCAGCTTGGGAAGGTATTTGTGCTGTACCGTGAATGGACTAAGGCAAGCGCTGAAACAAAGCGTTCATCCTGCAAGTCTGTATAAAAAGCCGAAACCTCTTTTGCCCGAAGCATACCTTTATAAACAAGAGTTTGGCTTGAGAGGCTGGCAACATATATTTCATCATTAAGTTTTGCTTCAATGGCTTTTCTAAGCAAATACAATTTCGAATCCAGTACCGGCCCTGCGTCTTGATTCGCCGTGCCGATAAACATTTGGTACATATATGGCGCCTTGCTTCTTGCCAAACGGCTGATTTCGTTTTCGTCGATTGGAACATCGCGCTCGCCGTATATTCTTAGATTTCGTGCAGCAATGCAGGCTTTAATTTTGCCGATTGCAACCAATCGGCTCGAACGATCCTGGGGCATAAAAAACATGCCGACACCATAATGTCCTACAGGGGGAAGCTCAAAATCGCATACTTCCTGAAAATAACGGTCGGGAATTTGAACCAAAATTCCGGCTCCGTCGCCTGTTTTTCCATCGGCAGCCTTACCGGCTCTGTGATCGAGCCTTGCCAGCATCTCCAGCGCAGTCTTGACAATCTCATTAGACGCACGCCCTTTAATATCCGCGTACATACCGATTCCGCATGCATCATGTTCAAATTCCGGGCGGTAAAGTCCTTCCGGTTTCTCTCTCGTCTGAACTTTGCTCATCATAAACCTCATCCTTCCTTCTGTTCGCAATCACGCATCATATCTGTGTGAGTTTTCTGAAAACGTATTTTTTATCTCTTTATTAGGCCAAAAGTATGGTGATTTAATTTTACTCTTTCAATATCAATCTTTACAATATATAATTTAGAATAAATCAATCTCAATTTTAGATGAATGGTGTGCGAATAATGGAATTAAGGCAGATTCAATATTTTATAGAAGCGGCAACAAGGGAACATATAACACAAGCATCTGAAGCTTTGCATGTCGCGCAATCCGCGATCAGCCGTCAGATTGCGCTGCTTGAGGACGAACTCGGCGTTGCTCTTTTTTCGCGCAAAGGGCGCAACATTCAACTTACGCAAGCAGGAAAAATATTTCTGCAACATGCGGAACGGGGATTAATTGAATTTGAAAAAGCTCAAAAAAAGATTAAAGAATACCTTAATCCTGAAACGGGCTTGATCCGACTTGGAATTTCAACAAGTTTGTCGGTACACACCTTGCCTATTGTTTTGCAAAAATTTCATGACATACACCCAGGCATTGATTTCCAGCTCCATCAGGGCACGGTCCCCTACCTAATTAAATTGATTGAACAGGGCAGCATCGATCTTGCCTTTGCTTCGCCGGTTCCGAAGCACCATGACGTTGTACGCAGCAGCATCCTTTATACGGAGCGAATGGTTCTTCTCATGCCGAAACAGCATAAAAAAGCCGGACATGGATCAATTCCGCTGAGCCAACTCAAAAACGAACGATTTATCACATTTCGCAGCAAGCTTTCCCTTCAAGAATTATTCCGTGATGCGTGCAGACAGGCCGGATTTACTCCGAATATCGTTTTTGAAGGTGAGGACATGGACACAATTAAGAGCCTAGTCTCATCCAATTTCGGTATTGCCTTAATGCCTGAAAATGCTGCCGCATATAATCTTCCGGACGACGTCACTGCTCTTGCACTCAGCACTCCGAAAATATCGCGTTCCGTTGGCGTGATACGGCCGCGCGATCGTGATCTCGCTCCTTCCGAGCAGCTTTTTTCATCCTTTATTGACGACTTTTATGAACGATTGCATCGTTTCGGGCAATAAAGTGCCGCGTCTGAAGTAAACAAGACGCGGCGCTCTGATGTATTATTATTCAGTTCCGGTTTCTTTTTCAGATTGACGAATCAATTCGTCATGACGGCGACGTGAATCCTCTCCAACTTGTTCATCAGCATGATAAGATGAACGGGCCAGAGGTCCCGCTTCACAGTGTCTGAAACCTTTTGCAAGTGCGATTTCCTTAAGCTCATCGAATTCTTCCGGTGTATAGTAACGGATGACATCCAGATGCTTTCGAGTCGGCTGCAAATATTGGCCGATCACCATGATATCCACATGATTCGCAAGCAAATCATCCATTGCCTCAAGAATCTCTTCTTTAGTTTCACCAAGACCGACCATAATACTTGATTTTACAGGTGTATTTGGGCTCAGTTCCTTTACCCGTTTCAAAACCGCGAGTGAGCGATCGTAGGTGGCGATTGCACGAACACGTTTCGTAAGTCTTCGAACCGTTTCAATATTGTGATCGAAAATATCCGGTTTTGCATCCATGAGCGTCAGAATACTTTCATCATCGCCTTTCATGTCTGAAGGCAATACTTCAATGGTGCAATAGGGTGCCTTTCTTCGGATCGCACGAATAGTTTCTGCGAAAACAAATGCACCGCCATCCTTGAGATCGTCTCGGGCCACTGCGGTCACAACGACATGACGCAGACGCATCTTGCATACTGAATCTGCGACACGTTCCGGTTCGCGGAGATCCAGTTCTGTCGGTCTGCCGGTTTTGACCGCACAAAAACGGCATCCTCTCGTACATACGTCACCTAGAATCATAAATGTCGCAGTCCGGCGGGTTGCCCAGCATTCATGAATATTTGGGCATTTTGCTTCCTCACAAACCGTGTGCAAGCTCTCTTCCCTCATCAGATGTTTAATACCGCGATAGTCCTGATTCGTATTGATTCGTATCTTGAGCCAATCAGGTTTTCTCAAATAGGATCCGTGCTTTTCCACTGTTATTCCCCCTCGCGTTTTTCAATGACCGCTTTGCGCTTACCTGGATTTATTCCATTGGTCTGTTTCATACTTTTGTTCTGCCAGTGCCAAGACGTTTCGCTCATCGTCTTCAGTCAGTATCAGTGGCTGAAGCTTGATATCCAATCCTTCTTCAAAACCGTGATGGAAGGCCTCTTTGACTTCCTCTAAGTCAACGCTTCGCCCCAGTAGATCTTCCAGTGCAACCGCCTTACCGGAAAAGGCCCGTTTTGCCCGCTCCTTCAGCTTGGCGTTTGCATAATAAAAACAATCAAAGAGTTCGTCTTCATTAACTGAGATCGGAATTGATCCATGCTGAAGGATCATTCCCTTCTGCCTTGTCTGTGCGCTTCCTGCAGCCTTCCGTCCTTCAACGACCAGTTCATACCAGGATGCTTCCTCAAAGCACACTGGTGAATGGGCACTGCCCGGCTTTTTTTCGGGGATGGCAAGATCCGCACTTAATCCCATCGCTCTGAATCCTTCGAGCAATCCTTTGGACAAAACCCTGTAAGCCCCGACAACTGAGTGCGGCATGTCCGGATCATTTTCAGGAATAATGACACTATAAGTGAGTTCATTATGGTGGAGTACAGCGCGCCCACCAGTCAAGCGACGTACGCATTCAATGTGATGTGCCTTTGTTCCTTCCCAATCAATTTTTCCATCAGTCTTTTGAAAGTAGCCAATGGAGAGCCCCGGAGGATTCCAGCCATAGAAACGAAGGACTGGCTGCTTCCTGCCCTTTGCACCGCATTCAAGCAGATATTCATCAAGTGCCATGTTATACGCCGGTGAATTGACGCCTGAATCAATAAAATACCACTCTTTCTCTTTCATTTGCAATCCCGCCTTTACTTTCTGGCTCCAACACATCATTCCCGTGTTATTTAAAACACTCAATAATTAGAACTCATCGTTAAATCTGTGTACACAGAAAATGTTAGCGCTAACAATATTATGAACCTTACAAGTATAGTTTCATCACCATCTGTGCCATAATGTTATACAGCGCTCAATTAACTTCTCTGTTTATCATAACAAGAATTCAATAAAATTGCATGTGCCTATCCATCTCGTCAGCTGATTATCAGGAATTGAAGTATCTTCTTAATGATCGCTATGATACACTTATAGGATAGTAATTTTATGCAAATGCAAGCATTCAATGGTCTAAATCATTAAATCTATGGCCAGTTGTTTCTATATAATATAGAATTTTGATTTCAGTTTTTATTTTTGGCTTTGTTGCAGGATTTTGTTGTTCGTACTATATTATTGACCTATTCGTGAAAAGCCTAATTTGCTCTTCACATCTTTCAGCTTGCTGAAAAATATGCCGATTTGATGGCTCGAAGTATGAAAGCTTTTCCCCATCGTTCATCAACCCGGTGGTAAATGAGCCAATAAACAATATGATTGTTTAACATCACCAACTTTTTAAGGAGATCTTACTGGATGGATCGATTTCTTCAAATGACTTTTATTCCTCATATTGAGAATTCATGGAACTTTTTCATTTGGTTTACTGACATGAATGGTGAAGTCCTGCCCTTTCCGAACCGCTCCACAGACAACGCGGAGGTTCCCGAATGGCTGAGCGAAGCATCCTCATATCCTTTTTTCCCTTATAAAGCGAAGTTTATTGATGGTAAGAGCGACGCTGACGTTGACGGCGCTATTATGCCGATGACTGGCGTCTTTCGTTTGATCCATGACGGGGTTATTCGGGAAGATCAAAAGGGCATTTTACCCGGACTCACTGTACAATGGTTTCGCCAAATATCAGAAACTATAGATAGTCTATTAGAAAATGGACTTTTTTATCCCTTTTTCTATCATCTGAAGCGTGGAAAAGATGAGCAATGCTATTTCTGTCAATGGATACCCGATGCCCGCGTTCTCACTGATAGCGGGTTGTTTGCCGATTGGCTGAGCCGGTTGCCGCGCCTCGCATTCTCAATAGATGAGTTGCAGGATCAGAAGGTGCAGCAATGGGTTTACCTAATTGTCATCTATTGGCTGAACGCCATGATTCGTTCCAATCAAAAGACAGATTTAAGCAATCAGCTGATTGAGCTTGAGAATAGTGATCACGATTCATTTCTGAATCAATTCAAAAGCGGCAGTCCTCTTACTGGAACAGACAAACCATGGATGATCCTTCATGACCAGCAACAGATCGAACAAATGGATCAGTTAGAATTTGAACTTGCAGGATGGGTCCGCCCTGTTGCGTCTGCACAATCCGATTCATGGGAGCAGGCACTGTTGAACTATAAACGTGAACAAACTGAAGCCTATTTTGTTCCGGAAACAGCGAAAATAATCCTTAAGCCTGCGAATGCAGACAATTTGTTTTCTGCGTCATCCATTTGGGACTACACAATCAAAATTTCCGGCTGGCAAAATGGCAGGCTTGCAGAGCGTTCACCTGAAGAGACTGCCGGTCCGGTCTCGCTCACCCAAGAAAATTGGCTGTCCCAATGTTTCGATCGGATAAAAGGGCAAATACCGGAATCAATTGTTTCATTGTTCAAAGGCATTTCTGACGGCTGCATCTCAATACATGAGCTCTCGGAACTCTTTCAATACGAGCATATCCTTGCAGACGCCTCCATCCTTGTTGTTTTTCCGGAAAATGTTGCGATTCAAGATGCTCCGTCAGTAACTGTTGATTTGGATATTCATCAGAAAAAAAGCGGAAATGACGCATCACTATTCAGTTTAGATTCGCTGATCACTTATGATTGGCGTATTGCAATTGGAGACATTCAATTAAGTACCGACGAATTCAGACAACTTGTCCGCGCCAATCAACCGTTTATCTATCAAGGAAATCAGTGGATCCATTTGCCAGTTAATCAAATGATGAAGGCTTACGAAGAAATGGAAGATGCACTCAGCCTATTTGATAAAAAGCCGAGTGTTTCTGCAGCGATGAAAATTGAGGCAACCCGCCGCCGCAAACGAAACGGCCGAATCAATATTCATCTTGATTCGGAAATCGGCAATTATCTGAGCCAATTATTAAAAAAGCCTGCCCGCAGCGTTCAGCTGCCCGATGCATTTGTCGGCAGTCTGCGTTCCTACCAGAAACGAGGCTATACATGGCTCGTTAATTTGCGCCGCCAACATGTCGGAGGATGTCTTGCCGATGATATGGGACTGGGTAAAACGGTTCAAGCAATCGCCTATTTGGATTATATCAAGCAGCATTCCGAAGATTCACTTTCTGATTCCGCCCTTCCAAAAGGACCTGCTCTGATTATTTGTCCGACCTCGCTCGTTGCGAACTGGAAGCATGAATGCGCGACATTTTCGCCTCAGCTTGATCTGTATATTCATCACGGTACGGATCGTTTGCGCGGAAAATCGTTCCACGCGCGCCTTCGCGCATGCGATGTCGTCGTGACCAGTTATGCAATATACACAAAAGAAGCCAGCGAAATGCTGGGCTACAATTGGAGCTGTGTCATTCTTGATGAAGCGCAGGCGATCAAAAATCCGCACGCTCAAAAAACGCGTGCATTACGCCCGATTCAGACCGCACATCGTCTTGTATTGACGGGTACGCCTATTGAAAATCGTCTTGAAGAACTTTGGTCGATTATGGATTTCTTGAATCCGGGCTATCTCGGATCACTTGAACGTTTCCGAACTCAGTTTATTCATCCGATTGAGAAGAAAAACAACCGATCTAAAGGACGTCAGCTCACCCAAATGATTCGTCCTTTTCTCCTTCGACGTGAAAAAACAGATAAAAAGATTATTCGTGATCTGCCGGAAAAGGTTGAAGCAAAAAGGATCTGCAACTTGACAAAAAATCAAGCATCACTTTACCAATCCATAGTCAACAGATTGAAAAAGAACGTCGCGGAGACAGGCGGAATCCAGAGAAAAGGCCTGATTTTGTCGACGCTGACCAAACTGAAGCAGGTATGCGACCATCCTTCATTAGTCAGCGATCCGTCTGCAACCAGCGACCAGACGTCCGGTAAACTTGATTTATTGTTTCAAATACTTGATCCACTTTTTGAACAGGATGAGAAGGTTCTTCTTTTTACTCAATATGTAAAAATGGGGAAACTACTGCTTGAAGAAGTACAGCAAAAATATCCGGATGCTCAGGTTTTCTTCCTTCACGGTTCCTTAAGTGCCGAACAGCGCCAGAAAATGATCGATAAATTTCAGAATCCCGATCATAAGAAGACACTTTTTATCCTTTCACTCAAGGCTGGCGGAGTAGGAATTAATTTGACAGAAGCAGGATATGTGATCCACTATGATCGTTGGTGGAATCCGGCTGTTGAAGAACAGGCTACCGACAGAGCCTACCGGATTGGTCAAGAACGCAATGTCTATGTCTATAAACTAATTTGTGAAGGAACGCTTGAAGAACGAATTGATCAGTTGATCGAGCGAAAGAAGAGCTTGCAAAAACAGATTCTCAGCGGCGGGGAGTCCTGGCTGACTGAAATGAGCGATCAGGAACTGTTAAATCTGATTCAATTACATGAAGGAGTGGTGTAATCATGGCACGCAGACTTACGTTTCGTAATGCCAGACTGGCCGGATGGCTGGCTGATTATGCAGCAAGAGCACAGCAAAGCGCATTCGAACGCGGTCTGATGTTGTATGACAAGCATCGGGTATGGGATTATCATGCGTCGGATCAAGGATTGCACGCAAGTGTTGAAGATGTTCACAGCACTTTTTTTCAGGTCAATATTCACTGGAATAGCAAACAATCTAAGACGCCACTTCCCCCAAAAATCAGCACAATGACTGCCGATTGCGGCTGCACGTCAACCGCTCCCTTTTGCGAACACATAACGGCGGCCATTATTTATTGGGTCATGCGCCTTGATAAAACAAATGAAGTCGATAAGGCTGAATCGGCGGTCGACCAGGGAGATAGTCCTGCCTACCGTGCGCTCGTTGCGCGTTTAAAGAAACGAGTGGCAAAGGAAACGCCAAGCTATAAGCATTTCGACACAAGCAAACTAATCATGCGTCCGGATCTTCAAAACAACGCCGAGGAAATTGTTAAAACGGTTATGGCCCAAGCGGCAAAAAAAAGAAAATAAGTACATCGATCAGCAGCCGGATCTGATCACACGCGCCAAAGCTTTGTAGTTCTCATGCTGCTCATTCTTTAAGGACATAGGAGCATCAATATCTTGTTCAATGACTGTTCTGGACATTGCTGTCATTCCATAAGGGAGCAGTTCACAAATCAATGCATCAACTTGTTTCGCGGATGCATCAGCCGTCGCGGTGTAGGTTAAGTCTCTGTTGTCAATGATTGTACCTCTATACTTTGAGATCAAATGGTTAACATGGCAAAACTCTTTTTCCGATAGGAGCGGCAAACATATTGTCACCAGCTCTCTCTCGCCAATCTGCGGACCGTTTTGTACCCATTCATGACCAATGCCTGATGCTTTTGTCTCCGCAAATTCGTAAGTCACAGCCTTTTCCTCTCCGTGACGCGTCACGGAGACGTTTTTTGCGCGTGATCTCTTGCCTCCCAACACATTCGAGAGACAGTCATACAGCTGTTCCTGATCCATTAATTCAACGTTCATGCTCTGTTTCATTCGTTCAGACACCCATTTCGTATATGCATCGCACAGATTTGAAGTTCAATAACTATTAACTCTGAAACAAAAAACCTTTCCGCCCCGCACAAATAAATGTGCAGGGGCGAAAAGGTTTGGCTTTTCACGTTCCACCCAGCTTCCCGATGTTTTCACAAACACCGGCTTAGCAACTGTAAACTCAATCTTGAGATCAGTCATTTTTGTAACAAGTGACCGGCACTCGTTCTGTCCTACTCTCTTCAGACAGACATTCAAGGGCGGTATGTTCATGTGCCGGTTACCGGGTTTTCACCATTCCCGATTCTCTGAAAACCATTTCCCACATGACAAGTCCCCATCATCACTTTAATTCATTAAACTATTGACGATTGGCATTTATACTAACGTATTTTTCACGGATGGTCAACCCCCATAGCTTCATTCTCATCTGATTTACATGATAATCTTTTTTTCGCTGCTCAAGAGAATTAAATCTATTCAAAACACCATGGCGTTTTCTCTTTCCACTCATACGCATTTGTCAAGAAAAATTGTCTTGTTGTTGCTCAATCTTCGGGTTATAATGCAAGATACATAACGTCGTTCGTTATTTGACTGAAAAATAGAAAAGTGCGGACAGTTGCGTTAACATACTGCCTGCGCCTTAATCTGTGATCACGTATACTTTTAGTAGCGTGTGCATACGAGGAGTGGTGAGAATTGAAGAAGGTGTCCATAGGCTTGCTTGGTTTCGGAACGGTCGGAACTGGCGTCGTCAGGCTGCTTACAAAAGACAGAGAACGACTTGAGGAACGTACCGGTTGTGAAATCCACCTGGAAAAAGTGCTCGTCCGCAACAAAAACAGACCGAGAAAAGTACTCATTGATAACCGAAATTTAACCACAGATGTCTATGAAATTCTTGACAATCCCGAAATAAATGTAATTATTGAATTGATCGGCGGCGTGGATCAAGCGTATCGTTATATTCTGCGAGCGCTTAAAAATAAGAAAAACGTAATCACTGCCAATAAAGACCTCATGGCTTCCTACGGCGAAGAATTACTTTTAGAAGCAAGAACCAATCATTGCGATCTCTATTACGAAGCGAGTGTTGCCGGCGGAATTCCTATTCTCAGGACACTTACCGACAGTCTGGCAGCTGATCGGATTCAGAAAATGATCGGTATTGTGAATGGAACGACCAACTATATTTTGAGCAAGATGAGTGGCGAAGGCTTGTCGTATGAAAAAGCACTCGCTTCTGCCCAAAAGTTGGGGTTTGCCGAAGCCGATCCTACATCGGATGTCGAGGGACTTGATGCCGCGCGAAAAATGGTCATTTTAAGTCATCTTGCCTATTCTATTCCTGTGAAACTGGACGATGTAAAAATTAAGGGTATCACTGATGTGACGCGTGAAGATATCGTTTTTGCTAAGAAGCTTGGATACACGATCAAACTGGTTGGCATCTCGGAGGTCAACAATGGCGACATTGATGTACGCGTCGAACCGACACTGCTTCCTAACGGCCATCCGCTCGCTTCGGTGGAAAATGAAAACAACGCCATCTATGTTTATAGTTCTGCATTAGGAGAAACCATGTATTATGGTGCAGGCGCCGGAGAAGGCCCGACTGCGGTATCCGTCGTTTCCGACCTTCTCTCAGTTGTCCGCAATATCTCGCTTGGCGTAACCGGCAATCATATTTTTCTACCAAAAAAAGAATTGCATGCCCGCAAGGATAATCTTGTCGAGAGCCAGTTCTTTGTTCGGATGCATATGAAGGATGAACCCGGCTCATTCTCAAAACTGACCGATCTCTTTAGGGAGCAGCAGATTAACCTCGGAAAACTATATCAGGAACCGATTCCGGGACGCGATGTTGCCGAAGTTGCCATTGTCACTCACGTCACGAACAAAGTACTTTTTGAAAAATCATTTGAAATGCTGAAACAGTTGGATGCCATTGTGAATGCTAAATACTTCCGTGTTGAAAGGGGCTAAAATCATGGCTTGGAAAGGTTTAATGGAACAATATAAGGATGTCTTGCCGGTTACGGATAAAACACCGCGATTGACGCTGCTTGAAGGAAACACACCGCTCATTCCCCTTGAAAAGCTGTCTGAAAAATTAGGCTGCGAGATTTATGGAAAATTCGAAGGTCTGAATCCAACAGGTAGTTTTAAAGACCGCGGCATGTTTCTCGCCGTTGCTAAGGCAAAGGAAAGCGGAAGCACAGGTGTAATCTGCGCTTCCACCGGCAACACGTCAGCATCGGCAGCTGCTTACAGCGCACGTGCAGGTATGGATTGCATCATCGTCATTCCGAAAGGAAAAATTGCATTGGGCAAATTAGCTCAGTCCGTCATGTACGGAGCAAAGATCTTTGAAGTCAACGGAAACTTTGACCAAGCTTTGGATATTGTTCGCTATACAGGAGCACATTCAGATTTTACCATTGTCAACTCAATCAATCCGTTCAGACTTGAAGGACAGAAAACAGGTGCTTACGAAATCGTTGATCAGCTCGGCAGCGCGCCGGACGTGCTTTGTATCCCCGTCGGCAACGCCGGAAATATCTCTGCCTATTGGAAAGGGTTCAAAGAACTCCGCGACAACAAGCAGATCGCTCCGCCGGAAATTCACGGATTCGAGGCAGAAGGATCCGCGGCCATTGTCAAAAATAAAGTTATTGAAAATCCCGAAACGATTGCTACCGCGATTCGAATCGGCAACCCCGCCAGCTGGAAGCTTGCGGTCGCTGCTGAAAAGGAATCAGGCGGAGAAATTGATTCCGTAACCGATGAAGAAATTATTGCTGCTTACAAGCTGATCGCTCGAACAGAAGGCGTCTTTGCTGAACCTGCTTCCTGCGCATCCGTTGCGGGCCTGATGAAACATGTGGCTGCAGGCAAAATCAAAAAAGGTTCGAAGATCGTGTGTATTCTGACTGGAAACGGTCTGAAGGATCCAACCACAGCAATGGATACGTTGACGATTGAACCGACAATTATCGGTGCCGAAGCTTCTGCTGTTGTCGATCATCTTCAACAGGTGACCAAATGAGCAAGCCGCTGGCATTTCAAATAAAAGTGCCGGGAAGCACGGCTAATCTTGGGCCAGGATTCGATTCTATTGGTTTGGCAGTCGGCCGTTATCTGCGTTTAGAAGCAGTCAAAGCAGACTCATGGTCCTTCCACTATGTGAATCAGCCTGCATTTCGCCCTGCTCTTGAAAACAATCTGATTTATGTTACAGCCAGGAAAATTGCCGATGAACATGGGAAAACACTGCCTGCCTACTCTGTGGATGTGTTTAACGATATTCCGCTCTCACGCGGTCTGGGCAGCAGCGGATCCGCCATTATTGCAGGTATTGAACTTGCCAATGTTCTGCTCGATCTTAATCTCTCCCTGGAGGATAAATCATGGATGGCTTGCCGTACCGAAGGCCATCCTGATAATGTCACGGCTTCGCTCTACGGAGGACTGGTTATCTCTACACAATCGAAAACGAGGGTAACAAGTGTACGGTTGCCCGCACCGAAATTTGATTTGGTGACAACCATTCCCAACTTTGAACTAAAGACAAGTGAAGCGCGCAAAGCCTTGCCTACAACAATGCCCTTCAAGCAAGCCATTGAAGCAAGCAGTATTGGCAATGTGCTCGTCGCGGCTCTGCTGAGTGAGGACGGCGTGTCTGCGGGCAAAATGATGGAGAGCGACAAATTTCACCAGCCGTACCGCGCAAAGCTGATCCCTGATATGGATGAGATCACTCACATAGCGCGTGAAAATGGAGCATTTGGTACCTTTTTAAGCGGTGCAGGTCCAACAGTCATGTCACTGGTCAGCAAGGATAAAAGTGCGAATTTGTGCAGTCTCCTGCAAAAGCGTTTCAAAGACTACGAATGTATCGTGCTGGAGCCGGTGAACGTTGGTGTGCAAACACGCATCGCATCCGCCAAATAATTTCCAAGTATAGGCATCTGACACTCAGTTTTCTTTTTAATAGAAACCTCCTGATCTGCTCAAACTAAGAGCAAATGAGGAGGTTTTTTGATGAAAGTTAAGATTGCCTGGGGCTTTATATTTTTATTTGCCGCAATTCTTGGCGGTTTATATATTTTATTTCTTGTCCTGCGTTCCCAATGATCGATAATCAAATGTCGTCTATTGTTTGCAGCGCCAACTCTGTAATCGTTTGCAATACAATTCAGAATCATCCCTGTAAAAGCGCATCCTGCTCGTGATTGTCAATTAACTGCAGCTTTTGGCGTTGCTCCATGACACTCACAAAAAGCGCGTCAATTAAAGTCACCTGGGCGGCACGTGCCACATAGGATTCTGATCTGAAATCAGTCGGAACAGAAACTGTGTGCAGTGAGACATCCATCAGTTCCGCAAGCAGCGATTTCATAAATCCTGTGATCCCAATCGCCGGACAGCGTTTCTGCTTCACCGTTTTAGCAACTTGAACTAGATGCTTATCTGAAGCCGAGTATGAAATAAATACCGAGGCATCACGCTCAGTCAATTGTGAAGCCGACAGCATTTGAAACTCACCATCACTCGGCGCGTAGGTCATGATTCCCGCGCGTACAAACTTTCGATGTGCTTCCTGAGCAATCAAGGCAGAACCACTGCTTCCGAAAAATGCAATGCGCTCTGAGTGTGCCAAAATAGAAACAGCTTTTTTAAAACCTTCGCTATTTAAAATCTGATACGTGTTTTCCAATGTGCGGATGTTGTCTTGAAACACTTGTTCCGCTAGACTTAAGACATCGTCTTCACTTGTCTTCGTCGTTTCTCCAAAGCGTTTATTTCGCGCAATGTCAGAAGCAAGTACTATTTTCATTTCTTGAAATCCTTTAAAATCTAATCGGCGGCAGAAACGAAAAACAGTTGCATCCGCCACCTTGATCCTCGCGGAGACTTGGTTAATACTGCTGTGAATTGTTTCCTTCGGATTATTTAAAATATAATCAGCAATTCTGCGTTCTTTTTCACTCAAGTGCGGATAGGCTGACTGAATACGAACAATACATTGACTCTCTGCCATTCATAGTCCCTCCTTCATTTATAATTCCATTGTACATCAAACGCTTACATTTGAAAATAATTTTCTGCAAACGTTTTCTATTTTTGCTTTTTGTTCAATTTTCACGTGTATTCATGCAAATTTTTAATAAAATGACGCATGACACTATTCTAGTCATCAAGTCATTTATCTTATTTTACCGCCTATTTTTCAGCTGTTAACTCTATTGACATTCTCTTTACATTTATACTTTTCCATGATTAAATGTAATGGATAAAGAGACCCCAGTATCTGCCGCATTTAAAATTTCTTGAAAATGAGACCGGACATACCTAGGTGGCAAAAGCCCTGTGTCCGAATAATGTGGTAGGAGAAATAATTCAAACTGGAACAGAAGGAGTGATCACAATGTTTAAAAAAACACTTGAAAATTTAAGAGCTTATGATCCCGGCCCATCCGTGGATGAAATAAAAGACATGTACGGCTTGAAGCGCATGATAAAGTTAGACTCCAATGAAAATGTATACGGTGCATCGCCAAATGTACGTAATGCAATCATAGAGGATGCTCTGCTTCCTGAGCTTTATCCGGACTGCCAGAATTCTGATCTGAGGCGTGAACTTTCGCGACGATTAGGTATCAGGGAGGATCGTTTTCTCTTTGGCGCTGGTTTGGATGAAATTATTGTTTTAATCAGCCGCGCATTTCTTGAACCGGGCACAAGCATGGTCATGGCCTGGCCGACTTTTTATGAATATTATTGTCATGCTCAAATTGAAGGTGCAGCAACAAAGAAAATACCTTGTGACCAAAATGGAAAACATGACTGGAAAGCGATGCTTGAGGCTATCGATGAAACAACTAAGGTCGTTTGGATTTGCAATCCGAACAATCCGACTGGGACCTATTTAACGAAAACCGAACTGGATCAATTTGTTCAAGCAGTCCCTGAAAATGTGCTAATTGTCATTGACGAAGCTTATATTGATTTTGTTACAGCAAAGGATTTTCCAAATGGATTAAACTACCTTGAGAGCAAGGAAAATGTCCTTGTGCTCCGGACGTTCTCCAAATCGTATGGACTTGCCTCTTTCCGAATCGGTTATGCCATTGGAAGTCTGCCCGTCATTGAAGAAATTGGAAAGGTCCGTCCCCCTTTCAACAACCCGAGATTGAGTCAAGTTGCCGCTCTTGCCGGTCTCAAGGATGATACGTTTAAAGAAGCATGTGTGCTCAAAAATCGCGAGGTCCTTTCAATGACCACTGCTTTTCTTGATAAAAAGGGCATTTCCTACTTTGATACTCAAGCAAATTTCATTTACATTAAAGTTGCCGAGCCGAAACAGGTGGCGTTGTATTGCAAACAAAAAGGATTCTTAATAAACCCCTTTCAAGATGGCGTGCGAGTCACCATTGGCACCATGGAAGATATGAAACTCTTTCTTCAGATTCTTGAACAGGCGATTCTCGAAACTTCGGCGGAACCGAGTAAATAATTAGGTCTTCCGATATTTCTGAAGAAATCAAAATATTTTTCTTTACAAACAATCAGATAGCTGTTACAATTTGGACACAATAAGTTAAGCATTTAAATCATGACAATTGTGATGATGGAGACAGCATTGATTGCGGGATTTGTTCACAGAGAGCCGGTATTACGCTGGAAGCCGGTACAATTCACAATTAGTTGAGCACTCCGAAACAGATCGGCAGAAAATTGCTGTTGTGAAATCATGTGCAGCAATGTGTATGCGGGTCCGGCTTAAAGCCGTTATCGATTCAATGAAGACCGACATTTATATTTTATTGTCGGTAAATGAGGGTGGCACCACGAATATCAACGTCCCTCGCAGCATGAAACCATGCTGCGAGGGACGTTTTTATTTTTTCAGGGAGCAAAAGCCGCTTCCGCAAATCAAAGAGAAACAGGAAGGATGAGTTCATTGTTTTTAGATCAGACGTATTTGTTTACACCCGGCCCGACCCCTATTCCAAATCAAGTCAATGCCGCAATGGCACGCCCGATGATCGGGCATCGGAGTCCAGATTTTTCCGTACTGATTGAAGATGTCGCAACACGGCTCCAGCCTGTTTTCGGAACTAAGCATCCTGTCATGATTTTAACCAGCAGCGGTACATCGGCACTTGAGGCAGCAGTTGTGAATACAATTCACGAAGGCGACCACGCAGTCGTGATCGTTGCCGGATCGTTCGGCGACCGCCTGGCTTCGATTGCGGAAAATTATGGAGCAACCGTTCACCGCTTAAATATCGAGTGGGGCAAATCTTGTTCTCCTGAACAGCTTGAGGCATTTATCGATACCCTTGAAGGAACACCCATTAAGGCGGTGTTTGGAACATTCAATGAAACCTCAACCGGGGTTCTGAATCCGATCCACGCACTTGGAAAAGTTGTCAAAGAAAAAACCGATGCTCTATTTATCGTAGACGGTGTCAGCTGCATCGGCGCCGTCCCTGTTGACATGGAGAGCGATCATATTGATATTCTCGTCACCAGTTCACAAAAAGCACTGATGCTTCCTCCGGGTCTTGCATTTGCCGCATTCAGCGATCGAGGATTGAAAGCAATTCGCGAATGTCCGGAAAAGCGTTTTTATCTCGACCTGAAACGCTACGTCGACACTTATGAAAAACAAAAATCAACGCCGTTTACTCCGGCTGTCTCACTCATTCAGGGTGCGCAGGCTGTTTGCGACATGATCGAAGAAGAAGGCTGGGAAAACGTGATCAAGCGTCATGTGCTCCTGCGCGATATGATGCGAGCCGGGCTCCGTGAACTGGGGCTGCCGCTGCTGACAACCGAAGAAGACGCTTCGCCAACCGTTACAGCCGTTAAGCCGGAAGGTATCGCTGCTCCGGATATTCAAAAAGCATTGAAAAAAGATTTCTCAATTACTATTGCCGGCGGTCAAAAAGATCTTAAAGGAAAAATATTCCGTATCGGACATATGGGTTATTGCACGCCATTCGATATTCTTAAAGTATTGAGCGCACTCGAATTGACACTTGCAAAATTCGGACAGGCGCCTCGTTTCGGCGCAGCAGTTAAAAAGGCTGAGGAGGTCTACGCAAAAAATGTATAAGGTTATTGTTACCGATCCAATCAGCGAGAGCGGTTTGAAAGCTTTAACAAGCAATCAAGAATTTCAAGTTGATCAACACACCGGCCTTGAACCGACAGTTCTCACAGAAATGATTAAGGATTACGACGCACTGATCGTGCGCAGTCAAACACAAGTAACTCGCGACATTATACAAGCTGCGGACCGGCTGAAGGTGATCGCCCGCGCCGGTGTCGGCGTCGATAATATTGACATTGAGGCAGCTACTGAAAAAGGCATTATTGTCATTAACGCGCCGGCCGGCAATACGATCGCTGCAACGGAACACACGATGGCAATGATGTTGTCACTCGCCCGCAGCATTCCTCAGGCATACGGTTCGCTTACCTCCGGAAAATGGGAACGCAAACTTTTCAAAGGCGTCGAGCTCTATCAAAAGACCTTAGGCATTGTCGGCATGGGCAGAATCGGCACCGAAGTTGCCAAACGGGCGAAAGGTTTCCAAATGAACATTCTCGGCTATGATCCGTTTCTAACCGAAGATCGTGCGAAGAAATTGGGAATTATTAAAGCAAGCTTGGATGAAATTGCGGAACAAGCCGATTTCATCACGGTTCATACCCCGTTGACTGCTGAAACACGCGGATTAATCAACGCAGACTATTTTGCCAAAACCAAAAAGGGCGTTCGTATCATTAATTGTGCGCGTGGCGGCATTATTGATGAGCAAGCACTTGTCGACGCTGTAAACAGCGGTCAAGTCGCCGGAGCAGCGATTGACGTATTCGAACACGAACCCCCTGAAAACACCGGACTGACTCAGAATCCGCACATTATTGTTACACCGCATCTCGGTGCATCAACTGCCGAAGCACAGGAAAAGGTTGCTGAATCGGTCAGTGAAGAAATTGTCGGTATCTTTACATCGGGAAGTGTGCAGCACGCCATTAACCTGCCGCATATTTCGGCATCGGTACAGCAGAAGATCCGTCCATATCTCACATTAAGCGAACAAATGGCCGAATTTTTAATGCAAGTCTTCAAAAAAGCACCGAAAAAAATAAATATTAATTATTATGGTGAACTCTTTTTAGAAGACACAGGGCTGCTCACACGGCAAATGATTAAGGCACTGCTTTCCTATTACTTGGATTCTTCGATCAATATCGTAAACGTCATGCAAGTACTTAAGGCACACAGTCTCTCATACAGTGTACAAAAAAATGCAGCTCATAAAGGATTCACCAATTTTATCGAACTGGAAATCGTGAATGGCGACGACAAAGCGACGATTGCCTGCACCTATTTAACCGGGTTTGGCGGCCGTATTGTTTCAATTAACGGCTATCGCCTTGATATGGAACCAGAAAAATACTTGCTCTATATTGATCACATGGACGTTCCCGGCATGATCGGAAACGTCGGATCAATTCTTGGAAAAGGCAGCATCAACATTGGCAGTATGTACGTCGGACGCCAAACAATCGGCGGTAAAGCGGTCATGGTCCTCACTGTTGACAAACCTGTACCGGACAGCGTTCGTGATGAATTACTCAGTATTGAAGATCTTAATGATGTTCAGTTTGTTGAAATCAACATCCCGGAAGATGAAAATTAATCATAGCCAAAGTAAAGCAGCCGCCAATTCCGCTTTTCAGCGATTGGCGGCTGTTTTATTTTGTAAGAGCTGCACCTACAGCTCCGCAAAAGGATCCATACTGCGGAATAATTGGAACGAACCCCCATTGCCCACTGTAGCGAGTAACAATTTTTCGCAGCAAGGAATTATTGACGAAGGAGCTCCCGATATAAACGATCGTCTTTACGTCGGCTTTCTGCGCTGCCAAGACACTAAGCGAGGTGACCGTCTCTGCGACAAGTCCAATTACTGACGCAATCTGATCTGCCGAAGATGGCGATGCCGCTTCATCTGACACAGCGCCAAAATTACTTGCGGTCAAATCACCGGGAATCGGCGGTTTCTCACCTTCATAGATACGTGCAACTGTCAGATCGATCAAATCTCTTTTTCCATGCTCAGCGTACTGAATCAATGTCGAATAATTATAAACGCCTGTAAGCAGTCCGGACAGACCTAATATCGTACCTCCTCCAACTCCCGTTCCACCCATCCATTCCTGTGTCATTCCTTTAACATGATTTATCGACGTTCCGGTTCCGACATTAGTAAGGATAAAATCTGAGAGATCTGCATGTCCTTCTGCGGCGAGCAGCTCTCGGGCACCGGCGCATGATGCAGAGAACTCAGGTATGAGCGTATAATCAGACCGTTTCAGTTTTTCCCGAATCATGCTCGCTTTGCCGCCGGTAATGCAAAGGCAGCGGTGTGCACAATACGTATCCAGCCATGAAATACACTTCTGGATCTGCTTTGTGGGAAATGATTGATATACCCATCCCTTTTCAGTCTGCATAGCAATCTTGCATAGCGTTCCACCTGCGTCTATGCCTGCCGTTACACCATTCACCATCAATTCTCCTTCTTCCCTCATTAAGTCCGGATAAAAAAGAGGCAGGCCCGCATCGCCCGCCTAAAAAAATTTATTTTTTTTATTCTCCCAGAAGATGAAGCACCAAGTCCTTTACATCTGCAATGGAATCGAGAATAAAATCAGCACCATGTTCCTCTAATTCACTTCGAGCTTTCTGACCGGAAAGGCCGGTGAGGACCCCGGCAAATCGGCAGCCCAATTGCTTTGCGCAGAGCAGGTCAGCGAGTGAGTCACCGACAATCAAGGTTTGTTCTCCATCAGGCAGCTGCTCAGGGCGACGAGCGCTCCAGCGTTTTAGATCACTGTCCTTACCATGAAAGGAAGCGAGATACGTAAAAGGATGCGGCTTAGCAAGCGGTGCCGCATCGTATTTCTTTTCTGCGGCAAGTACATCGTCTGCGGTTACAATATGATTCGGATCAAGCTCGCCGATCCAGTTTAAATAGGTAAATGGTTTGAATGTCTCCAATCGCGGTCTGCCTGTAGCAATACCCACGCGCACACCATAATCATGAAATGCGTGAAACATTCCACGAATATACTCCGGATCAGCCAAAGTTACTTCTTCGTTCATAAAACCTTTCTTACCTGTTTGAACCGAGGGCAAGCCTGTTGCTGCCAGAACATTTTCATCACCAATATACCATTCCTGGGATGCGTGCTCGCCAATATGCCAAAAAGCACTTTTCGGCTGGAATGCTGAGGTTTCAATGCCAAGCCGCTTCAAAGCAATCTCATTAAGATAAACGATTAATTCCTGTTTTACTGCTTTGGTATCTTTATAATCATCCATAAAGCGCTTGAAATCAGGTTTTATCTGGTAATTCTTAAACAATGAGCGAAACGTATTCAATGTGGTTTGATCAATCGGTTTCTTCAGCAATTCTGCTGCCTGCGTCTTCACATCTTCAGGAAGCTGAGTCGTTAAATGAATCAGCTGTTCGGAAATCGTTATATAAATCATGTCCCAATTGGCATTCATTCCACGGGATTTTAAGAAGTTCAGTACATCATCATTAAGAAATATGTCTGATCGGATTTCAGCAATCTCTCCGTCTCTGTATTCCGTTTGGAAAGGTTTGCCGTTTCCGAGCCCTAAATAGTTCTCGCTGTACAGTAATTCGCGCACAGTAAGTGCCGAGGCGTCAAAATAGCGTTCTTCGCTAAGAAATACACCATCGACATCAAATAAAACCGTTTGAATCATCTCTTCACCGACCTTCACGTTATTTATATCAGTTTATCATAGGAAACCCTTTGTCCGCATTTAATTTCCATTTAATCCGCGACCTTTTTTCGCAATGATTGTCCAGTTTTGTCCGCTGTTCTCCGTTCGATACAAGTCACCGTGCTTAGTCATCATGACAGCTTCTCCGGAATTCGCCGGATTTTGAAGGATTTGAGTCACTGTGTCATTTTCCACTGTACCCATATCAAGATTTATTGATTTTTCTTGTTGAGGAATGATTTGGTAAAGTGCAGTTTCTTTTCCCGCAACAGCAACGAGCAGTGCATTTTGTTTGCTAAAACCGAATGCAGCGCTCGTAACCGAGTAGCCCTTCAAGTATCGATGAAAATGAGCGCCCAGATCCGTGCTGACATATAGACCTCTTGTAGTCCCAATCGCTAGTACACGTTTATCGACCGGTGAAGCTTCAAGAATCTGGGCATTCGCATCCAGATGTTTTATCTTCACGACTTTCCATGTAGCGCCGCCGTCATCCGAATAACGTAATGCAGATCCTTCACCTGCTATTGTTTGAAGGTGATACATACGTCCTGTCTTATAGCCGAAGGCCCACAGCCCTCCAAGAGGTTCATTCAGCTTTCGGTGGCCCAGCGGCTCTTGTTTCAATGTCTTCCACTGCAGATAGCCCGTCTCATTCATCTGAATAAAACCGGAACTGATGGCTAGAAACATGTCGTCATGCGCGCGGTTCTTAAGCTTTTCGGAGTGCCAAATACCCTTTTTATAGGTAAGCAGCCGCTTGTTCGTCCCAAGCCAAAGCGTCTTACCATCCTTGCTGTATCCCGCACCGAGCACGTGAGTAAATCGAACGCCTCCTGTTGAATTCGACGCATGAACCGCATAGATAATCCATACCGTCAGCCCCGCCAGCAAGAGAATAAAAATAATTTTGGCAATGAGCAGCCAAAAAACCCACGACACACTTTTCGTACCGGATGCTTCATTTTTTTTCTTCACTTCGTACCACTCCGTTATCTATCATTGCCTATAGTTTAAAGAATTTCTTGCCGAAAACCTAGAAAAATGCCCACAGATGAATCAAAACAGCGCTGTCGCCCACTTGAGCGCCAGCGCTGTCCAAAAAACTCATTTGCATTTAGTCGCCATTGAACAAGTTAAAAAGCCCTCCGGTGATGCTGCCTTCATCTTTGCTGCGGCCGGCAGGATTGCCTGGCATTGCACTGAATACGCGACTTGCAAGTCTGCTGAACGGAAGCGATTGTACGAGCACCTTTCCAGGGCCCCGCAAAGTCGCAAAAAAGAGACCTTCGCCGCCGAACAAAGCGGTTTTCACACCTCTGACAAACTCAATGTCATAATCAACACTGCTCGTCATGGCCACGAGGCAACCCGTATCGACCTTCAGGGTTTCACCCGGAGCAAGCTCAAGCTCTTTAATCATTCCGCCTGCATGGACAAACGCAAGTCCGTCGCCTTCAAGCTTCTGCATGATAAAGCCTTCGCCGCCGAAAAATCCGGCTCCTAACTTCTTTTGAAAAGCGATACCAACTGAAACCCCTTTTGCAGCACACAGGAAGGAATCCTTCTGACAAATCATCTGCCCGCCATACAGACTCAGATCAAGAGGAATGATCTTCCCTGGATAAGGCGAAGCAAAGGATACATGCCTCTTTCCTGCTCCTTCATTGGTAAATGCGGTCATGAACAGACTTTCGCCGGTCAGCAGACGTTTCCCCGCGCCGAACAGTTTCCCCATCACACCGCCGTTTTGACCGCTTCCATCGCCGAAAATCGTCTCCATACCGATGCCGTCTTCCATCATCATAAAACTTCCCGCTTCAGCAATCACCGTTTCGCGAGGATCTAATTCAATTTCCACGTATTGCATTTCCTGACCTTCGATTTTGTAGTCAATATCATGGTTGTTCACGTGTTCGTTCCTCCCGTTCATGGCTGCAAATGACTATTAAAAATACATTTTCTATTTCACTACAAAAATAGCCTGCCTGTTTTATTTAAACGCAATGATATAGTAATCCGTAACGGGTTCTTTAAAAGTCCCGGACGAGTCGATTGATTTGAGTTCATCATACAATTCTTTTTCAAAATTTGCTGCATCTTTGCCAAGCGTTGTTTTGCGGCAGGTGGATGTGGAATAAAGGTAGCCGATAATTGATGGAATATCACGCTCACGTTCAGAGTGTATCTGTCCTGTAAGCAGGGAATGAAACGAAGATTGAGCCACGAGCTGCTCATGTCGAACACTATGTTTCAAACGTTTGCTGTTAGGAAACCATTTATCGACAATGCGCTGAACAGCCTTCTGCCAATCAAGAGAGCGATCGCCGAGCATATGCCCCTGTCCGACAAGCGCAAGTGCACCGCCCGGTTCAAGTCGATCATAACTGAGCTTCAGTACAAGCTCGCGATCCATCCAATGAAATGCATCCCCGGCTGTAATCATCCGAAAGGAACCGAGTTCCGGATTCATTTGTTCAGAAGCCATCTTTAACCATTTCATCGTATGAATATCGAGTAATTCACATTGACTGCGGGCAGATTGGAGCATATCCGTACTGACATCAATGCCAATCGTTTCATCAAAATAGTTAGCCATCGGAAAAGTCAGTTTACCCGTTCCACAGCCCAAATCGAGCAGCCGTCCCTTTCCATCAAGTCCGCACTTCAAAGCTAAGGTCTGAATCAGTCGATCGCTATACTGACCGCGGTACTTCAGATAATAGTAAGCAGCGCCGTCATAAAGTCCATGAGTTTGTATCATCTGTTTCACTTGATCACCTGTTTCTCATCCTATTCGTTTCTTACATTCCGTTATCACACGAAAACTGATGATAGTTCGGTTAAAAAGATAGGGTATTCGTCTTTTAGCAATGAACACCTTTTCTATTTTAACATACTATACCTTCCGACCGAGTATTTTTAAAGCACAACAATTGAATTGCCGGTCTCAATTTTTTGATAGGTAAGGGGATGAGAAGATGCATTGGTTCATGATACTCCTAATCGGCATTGCGGCTAGCATCGATAATTTTGCGGTGGGCATGTCCTTTGGAATCAAGGGGAAGAAAATTACGTGGATCGCCAATTTGTTTATGGCTGTCGTTGCTTTGGCAACCTCACTTATTACAATCATTGCCGGTTCGCTTCTCGGCTTCACAATTCCAGAGTTTCTTGCAAATCTGATGAGCGGTGCAATCATACTTGGTATCGGTCTATGGTCGCTTGTCAGCACTTGTACACACCGAATGACGCCTTCAAAGACAATTCCTCAGGCAGACCAAATTGACCGCGACCAGAATAACCTGATTTCCTTTAATGAAACGTTCTGGCTGAGCTTCGCACTCTCGTTCAACGCAATGGGTACTGCATTCGGTGCAGGCATTGGCGGATTAAATCCGGTCGGTGTGGCACTGACCGTCGGCATTCTTTCGTTCTTCTCAATAGATGCAGGGCAGCGATTAGGATTAAAGAAGCTTCGTTCGCGAATGGGCACATTATCCGAATATGCGGCTTCAATTCTGCTGATCTGTATCGGCATCTATACAATTTTCACATCAATGTAACCCTCTCTTAAGCAAATGATTGTCTCCTGTCTTGGTGGTCACGTAACGCCTGCACATGGAACATCTTGTCCGAGACCATTCGATTTAATCCATGGTTCGGACTAGCGGGCATTCTGATCTTGGACGAGTCCTTTGATGAGCAAATTGATAGCAAGAAATGATTTATAACGTGTTTCTCATCAATTTCTTAATGGAACGGTCCATCCTTAGAGTGACGGTACAGTTTAGACAGTTTCTTTACAAGCATGTATAAACCATACGCAGCAAGTGCATATATGGCCCCTATAATCGCGCCTTCAAGGAGTTCTGTTCGTCTTTCAATAAAGGCGGTATAAAACAATCCGAAAGCAAAAGCAGCCGGGAACAGCATCACATCATGGGCATGAAAAAAAAGCTTTACGAATACCAGCAGCAGCATGATCGCTCCAAACGCTGCAAATGCTTGGATAATGATCATTTGAACCATCAGTTTCACCTGCTTTCATTGTTTCTGAAACGCTACCTACTCATTTTTATGCAGAAGCCTGTTTTGAAATTCATTGGAGCATTGCTCTATGTGAAACTGCTCATGAATGATGCGCAGTACCGCTGATTAAAAGAAAAAATAATGCGGAGAAACGAAAAAAAATCCAAAGGGATGGCTCCTTCAGATTTTTTCTCTTATTTTTTATATTAATCAGCCTTCAGTAACCTTGATCTCTTTTTCAAGGTCCTTACGGGATAGATTTGCGTTCAGAAAACCTGCCGTTTCAGGAGTGTACAGGCTCATGTGCGATTTTTTATCAACAAGAACCGTTCCATGATCCAACGTATAATCAAAGACATGGCCGCCTCCCTTGCGCTCTTCATCAATAAAGTGAAGATGGAAACCGGAAACCGCAATGCCTTGTGTAAATGCCGGCGACCAGAAGCCTACGATCGTTCCTTTTACATTCTTAAAGTGGAAGATCGGCTGTGTTTTAACTGCCTCAGTCATCGGGATCGGCTTTTCTTGATAAGCAACGGTTCGTGTGCTTACTTCTTTAAACACCCCGTCAATTCGAAAGGCGTAAAATAAGTTCTCACTTTTCATTATTTTCTTCAGTTCATTTTCAAAAGCTGCCTTGTCGAGCGGCTGATCAAATTCTTTTTTGATCGTCGGCTGGAAATAAGTCAGCGAGCAAAATGGAGTCCTGTCTTCGCTTTTGAGCGGTGTAGCCGTACCGTCACCACGCAAACGATAGAATGCATCATCAAAAGCAATCATTTCTCCATCCAGATGTTCGAACGTGCCAATACCGAAATCTCCATAATTCTTGAATTCATCGTAGTTCATTGCCCCTTCAAAGACACCGTCAAGCAATGACGACATCGTTGAAAGCTGAAACAACTGACCGCTATTTTTTTCACTTGCCATAGTGGAAAAACCTTCTTTCCTGAATAAATAAGTTCACTGCGCCATTTTAAAAGTATGCATTACTGTATTGATTAGTTTAATTGGTTTGGAATCAGACTCTTGCCAAGAGCGATATTATCACTGTAATCAACCGGCACATCAATGATCACCGGTCCTTCGTTGTAGGCGAGGCCTTCTTTCAGAACGCTTTCGAGTTCTTCAGGTTTATTCACTCGCAGTCCCTTCGCACCAAACGCCTCAGCATATTTGACAATGTCAATTTTCCCGAAATCTATACCGGATGTCCGATCATATTTCATTTTTTGCTGAAAGGCAACCATGTCATACGTACCATCGCGCCACACGATATGAACAATCGGCAGCTTCAAGCGCACTGCTGTTTCCAATTCCATTGCCGAGAAAAGGAAACCTCCATCTCCAGACATAGAAATCGTCTTTGCGTGATTATTGACCAAGGATGCGGCCATTGCCCATGGAAGTGCAACACCGAGCGTCTGCATGCCATTGCTGAACAACAGGGTCTTTGGCTCATAGGAACGGAAGTGACGTGCCATCCAAATATAGTGCGAACCCACATCGCAAGTAACCGTGGTATCATCGCTGATCAAATGACGCAGTGTATGAATCAGGCTCAATGGATGTACAAGATTACCATTTGCTTTCTTTGGCGGTTCATCGCGTGCATCGAGCTTGTGCCGCATGCCTTCTAGATAAGAAATACTTTCTTGTGTCATATTTAGGTTTGTCAATTTATCCTTAATTCGCTGAACGGTCGATGGAATATCTCCTACGAGTTCAATCGAAGGCTGGTAGTAATGATCAATATCCGCGCGCACTTCATCCAAATGAATGATTGTACGTGCACCGACGTTGTTCCAGAATTTCGGATCGTATTCAACAGAATCGTAACCGATCGTTACCACAACATCCGCCTTTTCAAGCACCAAGTCGCCGGGCTGGTTGCGGAACAAACCGATACGTCCGAAGAAGTGTTCCTCCATGTCGCGTGGAATCAGACCGGCCGCTTGGAACGTTTCCACAACAGGAAAGGCAATTTTCCCAAGCAATGAGCGTACAGCAGAAACTACTGAAAAACGATTCGCACGCATACCCGCAAGTATAACCGGCATCTTCGCATTCTTGATTGCTTCTACTGCCTTGTCGATCGCTTCTTCAGAAGCAGTTCCCAGTTTTGGGCTTTCGAGCGGTCCCAGTGCATTCACAGTTGTTTTTGAAACGAGAACATCCTGTGGAAAACTGACAACACTGGCACCTGCCGATGTTGATTCAGCAGCACGAAAAGCATTGGTGACGACTTCCGGTACGTTCTTTGGATCAACAACTTCAGCGCTGTATTTGGAAATTGGTTGAAACAGAGCGGCGTTGTCCATCGATTGATGGGTACGTTTCAGTCGATCTGCTCTCGGAACCGCACCAACCAATGCGACAATGGGATCGTTTTCGACATTGGCTGTAACAATGCCGGTCGCAAGGTTAGATGCACCTGGTCCGGAGGTGACCAGACAAACGCCAGGTTTGCAGGTGATTCGTCCGATCGCCGCAGCCATAAATGCAGCATTCTGTTCATGACGACATACAATCAATTCCGGTCCGCGATCCTTTAGAACATCGTACACCGCATCAATTTTTGCTCCCGGTATCCCGAATACGTATTTCACGCCTTGTTTGATCAGACAGTCAACGACAAGCTCAGCACCGGTCGCCAGTTTCTGTTCTTCTTTTTCCTTTTTTAAATCGCTCACGATTTTTTTCCTCCCTAGTTATGTGTGAGTGTTCTTCTATCTGCTGGCACTTTTTTTGAATGGTGCAACAGCAAATAGTCCGCGCTTTTTTTCATGTTTTCTGTGACTAATATCATTTTACCGCGTCTATTAACCAATGTGAAATATATTATTGAACGTCATGTAATACATAGTGTATATTAATCAAAAGATCATTTTTAGATCATTATTATTGAAAACTGTACGTCGAGGAGTGTTATGAACATTATGGAACTTCGCCATTTTATTTATTTCATCACGGTTGCAGAAGAACTTCATTTTGGACGAGCCGCCGCACGGCTGCAAATGACACAGCCTCCATTAAGTAAACAGATTCAGCAATTCGAAGAAGAGATCGGTGTCGCTCTTTTTAAACGAAATAAGCGCCATGTTGAACTGACAACCGCAGGAGAACTCTTCCTACCTGAAGCACGTGAAGTTGTTGCACAGGTGAATCAAGCCGTAGATACGGCTCAGCGTGCGCATCGCGGCGAATTCGGACGCTTAGTGATTGGATTCGTCGGATCGGCAACCTATGACATACTTCCGCAGATCATCAGAGAATACAGGAGTATTTTCCCACATGTCTCGATACGTCTTCACGAATTTTCCACACCGGATCAAGTGAACGCACTAATCGGTGATCGAATTGATGTCGGGTTACTGCACCCTCCGGTGAGCAGTTCTTTGATTGATACCATTCCGATCAAGCGTGGATTTGCCGCACTCTCACTTCCGAAGAATCATCCACTGGCGAAAAAAGAACGAATTCGGATTGAGGATCTGAAAGATGTTCCATTTATCTTAGTTTCACGTGACATTTGGCCCGGTCTGTACGATGAATTTCTATCTCTATTTCAACATGTCGATTTCACACCGAAAATTGTTCAAGAAGCAACGGAATATCAGATGGTCGTCGGTCTCGTCTCCGCCGGAATTGGAATTGGTGTCGTACCGGCTTCTGCAGAAAAGCTGTTCAATTTGGAGGTCGTGTATCGTAAAATCGATGATTATCCGCTTAAGGCCGTGCTCTCACTTGCCTATTTGAAAAAAAATACGAATCCGGCCCTGAAGCAGTTTGTCTCACTGACCAGGCGGATCCGTATTGAAGAATCATAATCATTTTATCAAACTGTCATCCTTGCTTTTGCGGCGCAATCGCACCAGACGAATCATGTGCGCAATAAATGTCTTGATCATTGCATAAGTCGGCACGGCAAGAATCATACCGATCGGGCCGATCCATTTGCCGGAGACAAGCAACAGTACGATGATTGTCAGCGGATGAGTGTTCAGTCGTTTGCCCATAACAAGCGGTGAAATCAGATGGCCGTCAAGCTGCTGAACAATGACGATGACAGCGAGAACGAGCAGCGCTTTCGCTGGTGAATCCATCAATGCGATGACCAGTGCCGGAGTTGCACCTAAGATCGGTCCAAGATACGGAATGATGTTGGTTACGCCCACAATCAATCCGAGAAGCAGGCTGTACGGCAATCCGATCACGGCAAACCCGATACTTGATGTAATGCCGACAAATGACGCGACAATAATCAATCCATGAATATACGAAGATAATGTATCATTCAGATCACTGAGAATGCGATTAACCTCTTCGTGATATTTGTGCGGAAAAAAACGAGTGACCGCACTAGGCAGACGGTTACCATCCTTAAGCATGTAGAAGAGAATAAACGGCACCGTTACCACGGTCAGCGTCACATTAACTAATACATTAAAAAACGTTGACAGCCCTGAACCTGCATTGTCCGTAAACGCTTTAAGCATCTTCTCAAGGCTGCTCTGAATTTTATCAATAGAATAATAATCTTGGTGGATCAGCCATTTAAATCCTTGAGAATCAGCCAAGTGTTCGATGCTTTTTCTCCAGCTTGTCATATAATCCGGAAGCTGACTAAATAACGATTTGACCTGCGACGTCAGCGGCGGACCGACAATCACCACAAGTAAAGCGATCAAGCCGGTCAATATAATGTAAATAATTAAAATGCTGAGCGTTCTTGGAATCTTCATTCGCTGGAAGATATCCACGAAGGGACTAATCAAAAAGAAAAGGAATCCGGCCACAATAATTGGGAAAAACAGCGTTGTGATCAGAGTGACAACCGGAACAAAAATAAACGATATTTTTGTCAGTATGAAAATAAGCAGAGCTATTCCCAAGAGTTCGATCGTCCAGAAAATCAAGTTCGAATGTTTTTTTAGCACAGTTTCACACCTTTTCACAAGTCCGTGAAGGACCTATCTTCCACAAGTTATTATTCTAATTATAGCTTGATAATAAGAGACGAAGCAATGAAAATCATGCGAGGACAACTTTTGATACTGATTTTCAAAACACTGCAACGGCCAAACTCTAGCATGATTGGATTGTTTAGGGGTATAATCAACTATCATGTACTCGGCAGGAAAAAGGATGTGGCATAATGAGCATCACTTCAATCTTACTGACGATTTTACTTGGAACCAATATTCTGCTCGGTGCGACCGTCGTCTTTCTTGAACGCAAAAGCATCAGCTCTACTTGGGCGTGGTTGATGATTCTCAACTTTCTCCCAATCGTCGGATTCATTTTATATATTATCTTCGGACAAAATTTGAGCAGGCGCAAGATCTTTAAGTGGGATCATACGGTTCATCAACGAACAAAAGAAACGGTTGGCCGACAAATGCTCAAGATTGTCAATCATGAGCCCCCCTTCTCGGAACCGATTCTTCGTGATTATCACGGTCTTATTTATATGAATCTCAATAATGATGAGGCACCGCTTACCTTGAATAATAAGCTGTCTATTTTCACAAGCGGAGAATCCAAGTTTCAAAGTCTCCTGCAGGATATCCGTTCTGCAACACATCACATTCATATTGAGTACTATATTTTTCGTGGCGATTTTTTAGGAAATGAATTAATCGATACACTCATCCAAAAGGCTGAACAAGGTGTGATTGTCCGCCTGCTTGTCGATGATGAAGGTTCAAGACGACTGCCCAAGAAGCTTGTCCGTCGCCTGATTCATGCTGGCGGCAAGTTTTACACATTTTTTCCCGGTCGTCTGCCGCTTTTAAATTTACGTATTAATTATCGCAATCATCGTAAACTTGTTATTATTGACAGTTCAATCGGTTATATCGGCGGATTCAATGTTGGCGATGAATATCTTGGTCTCAGCAAAAAATTCGGCTTTTGGCGTGACACGCATTTGCGTATTGTCGGTGAAGCCGTGAACAGCATCCAATCGCGATTCTTTCTCGACTGGAACCAGGCGTCAGGAGAACAAGTACCCTTTCAATCCTATTATTCAATGAATGATCAGACGCAGTATGGGGAAGTTGGCATTCAAGTCGTCTCAAGCGGTCCTGATCAGAAATGGGAACAAATTAAAAATGCATTTATAAAAATGATCCTGTCGGCAAAAGAAACGGTTTATATCCAAACACCCTATTTAATCCCGGACGAAAGTCTGATGAACGCTATATTCATTGCATCACTCTCACATGTCGATGTTCGTATCATGATTCCAAACAAACCGGATCATCCATTTGTTTATTGGGCCACCTATTCCAATGTCGGACTGCTGCTTGAAGCGGGAGCACGTGTCTATCTTTATCAGAACGGATTTTTGCATGCGAAAACGATCATCGTTGACGATCGCATTGCAACCGTTGGTACATCGAATCTTGATTTTCGTAGTTTCAGTCTAAATTTTGAAGTCAATGCATTTATCTACCATCAAGAAACTGCTAAAGAGCTGTCTCAGATCTTTAAGCAGGATATCCGATTGTCAAAAGAACTGACTATGTCCGATTACCGCAATCGTTCCTTTATTATCAAGTTCAAAGAAAGTATTTCACGCCTGCTGTCCCCTGTTTTGTAATCAATGAAAGAGCCGAGCGGAAAATCCATCGCTCGGCTCTTTTTATTTTATTGCATTTCATTTATTCTTTCGTCTATTCGTTAATACGAATCTGTCTTAACGCAGGAACACCTTCAGGAGCATCTTGATGCTGCTTCAGAATTCCCTTGATCGCCTCGGTCAGCGGGACAACTTGCTTGGTTTTATAATCATAACCGATGAGCGTTACGCGGCCTCGTGCGTGCCAATTACCGCTTGGTCCCGCAATTGCATGTTCCACATCAAAACTAGATCGGGAAATCGTGCTGATCCATGTGTAAACGGTTATTTCTTCGTCATAGTTGATTTCTTGAATGTAATCACAGTGTGTCGAAGCAACAATCACGCGCCAGTCACTCAAATCCATGCTCGGCGTAAACCAGCGGAAGATTTCACGTTTCCCCTCTTCAAAGTAAGTATAGTAGACTGCATTGTTAACATGACCCATAGCGTCGCAGTCGACAAAACGTACCGGAAGTTTTGTAGTAATCATTCATAAGCCCCCATGATTTCCGATTAATCATTCTCTGGGAACTAGTGTACCACAACTGAGCTTGCCTGAGCGTCCGATCCGTCTTTCCAAATCTCGATTTGGCCTTAAGAAAGCTTCTCCGCACGATACTCCGAAGGAGAGCACCGTTCATATTTTTTAAACATTTTAGTAAACGAAGCATTGTATTCATAGCCTAATTGATAGGAGATCGTCAGTACACTCAATTTTGAATTGCCAAGCAGTTCCTTCGCACGATGAATACGAAGAAAATGGATATATTCAAGTGGAGTCATCTTCATTTTGCGCTTAAACCAATCGCAATAATAAGATGGTGTATAATGCTCCATCTCCGCAAGCGACTTCACGTCAATCTTTTCTGAATAATGCTGATGAATGAACCTTATGGATACACTTGCAGGCTTTTCCGCTATTTTATGAAACCAGTAATTGAGCAATAAAACAGCCTCATCATGATTTTCCTGCATTACTTCGTGAATGAGCAAATCCTTAATTGATTGCCAGATGATGCTCAAATCCCAAATTAATTCATTTTGTTCATCTAATTGATTGCGCAAATTTTCACGGATGTAACGTCCGGGAATTTCAATCACAAGACTTTCATTTGACTCAGCTGAACAGAGAGAATAAGAAAAACCGACAGGCAGCAAACAAAATTGAGAACTATTAATTCTCCTTTCGCCGGATTGAGTTACGATAGCCGTATATCCATAAATTGGAATCACAATTTTACAATGTGTAGTGCTGCAGTAGTGTTGTTCTTGGCTGAATGACATAAAGTAAAAATAGATGTCTTCCAATGAGCTGAACCTCCTGTCATCGTTTTGTCTGTTCCGGTTGACGAATGGCCGTCTTTCATACCTTTATATCAATTGATTCATTTAAAAAACCTGTCATTTGGTAGTATATCAGATAATGTATGTTTACGCGTTAGAAGCAAGTTATTTTCTTGATAAATGTCAACCCAAATTCTAGAAGTCAACAAATTTGCATTTTGTAAACGTATACAATGAAAAACGGAAAAAATTAATCCGAAAAATGGAAAAGAAATAGACTTGCATTCCTTTTATACTCTTCCTGTTAAAACAAATTGCAGGGGGAAAATGAATCAATGCATCAGTTAATTGCGGAATTTTTGGGAACGGCGTTAATGATTATTTTTGGTGTCGGTGTACACTGCTGTGAGGTGCTGAAGACATCAAAATATCAGAACTCCGGTCACATTTTCGCCATTACAACATGGGGTTTCGGTATTACCATCTCGTTATTTATCTTCGGAGATGTATGCATCAATCCTGCGATGGTTGTCGCACAGGCAATATTAGGCAATATCCCATGGGCAAACGTTATCCCATTAAGTATTGCAGAAGTACTCGGCGGTATCTTCGGTTCCATTGTTGTTTTTATCGCTTATTACGATCAATTCAATGCATCCAAAGACCTCGACCGTGTAAAGATTCGCAACATCTTTTCAACAAACCCAAATGTGCGCAATTTACCGCGCAACTTCTTTGTCGAATTTATTGATACGTTTATCTTTATTACCGCAATCTTAGCAATCGCTTCGATTAAAACTCCGGGCATCGTGCCGATCGGCGTCGGTCTTCTTGTATGGGCAATCGGCATGGGTATGGGCGGTCCTACCGGATTTGCCATGAACCTCGCTCGAGATATGGGCCCACGTATTGCTCATGCTATTCTGCCGATTCCAGGTGGAAAAGCGAACAACGACTGGCAATACGGCGTTATTGTCCCAGGTATCGCACCATTCCTCGGAGCAGCATGTGCCGCATTATTTGCTCGCGGATTCCTCGGACTGTAAAATTTATAATCAATAAAAAAATCGCAAGGCTGGAAGAGTCCTCTATTATGCTCTTCCAGTCTTTTTATTTATCCGGATTATTTCAATGTCATCGGTTTAAATAACATAATGTTTGTTACAAGTAATCTCTGAATTTAAAAACTCATCTTGCGATCTTTTTACTAACGTCAGAAATAGATACTTACTATGTGTGGCATACTGATATCTGCAAGGATTCAAAAAAAAAATAATAGATATGCTATTTAAAATGTACATTTTCCTTATTAATTAATTCACAATATTGTGCTTTAATTGTAACAATTAGCCGAGTTTCTACTTATATTTAGTTCTTTTCGAATCACATTTCATTTCACAATTTTGGAATGTCACTACTTCCGAAATACCTTTACAAACAAATTATCTTCAGCGTACACTTATTCGAGTGAACGGAAACGAAACTGTTCAGTTGATTTAAAACTATTCATGTATCGCAATAATTCCAAACAGATTAGAGGTGTAAAAATATGGTGGACATGCCAAGCATTACAGAACTTGAGGATTTTCTGATATACGGTCGATTTAAAAATTTTTCTCTAGCAGCTAAAGAGGCTAAAGTGACTCAATCAGCGTTCAGCTTTCAAATGAAAAAGCTAGAACAAATCATAGGCGTTAAGTTGATTGAACGCTCTAATCGAGGCAGTAAACTCACTCCGGAAGGAGAATTCTTTTATCGAAAAATAAATGAAATTCTTCCGAATTTAAAATCGGCCATTTACGACGTGCAACAGGTAACCGGCAAAAAACCACTTGAACTGAAAGTTGGCGTTCTGACCTCATTGGGTGACGTGCTCATGAATCAGCATGCTGCCTATTTCCATCAAAAATATTCTAATATTTTCATTACCGTTTACAGTATGGAAAAAAGTAATTTGATTCATTCTTTGGAAAATGGACGCATTGATATTGCCTCAACATTTCTCTCGCCAGATATGCAGTTAGGTGCCTATGATAAAGCCTTTTTCAGATTGGATCGAATTGTCTATTACGCACCAAATCTATCTTTTTCCGGGAAAAAAATTACTGCCAAAACGATTTTACAATACCCGTTTGTCAAATACCCGACACATTATTTGATGAGCAGCCTTACTGACAACTATCTAATCGACAATGCCCATGCCGAACCTAAAGCAACAGTTCAGTTATCCACGCCTTATGCCATTGTGAATTATTGCAAAGAGAATAATTCGGGTGCTCTGCTTCCTGAACGCTTGCTTACAGCTCTGCAAGAAAATAAGGAACCGGGAATGCAATATGCAATCGACCCGATTCTTGATTTGAAAACCTATCTCTTATACAAAAAAGAGAACCCCAAATATGAAGTAATGAAGCTGTTTATTGATTACGTTATTAAACTCAATAAAGCCTTTCGGATGGAATGACAATTCTGTCTCATTATCAAGACCTCACTTTTTGATTCTTCGCAGCGATCATTGCAAGTTTCCCCCATCGAAAAACTCTCTCATTTTCTTTTCTAATACACTCATTTTCACCCTCCTTCACAGCTTGTCATCATTTTTTCTTATAACTGTCATCTTTTATATTTGTTATACAAAACCTAAAAGTCTGTGTATGCTTCTTTATGAGCTCTTAAGTCAAGCAAAACTACGGAATGCGCATTCCATAGCGAACTCTAAAGAGGGATGAACGTAATGCCAACGATAAAATTACCTTATGACAAAAAACAACTCAATTTATCAATTGATGAAAATCATTTAGCCGGCATTCTCAAATCAGATACCGAAAAAAATCAAGGCAATCAATCAGAATCAGAAATTGTTGAAGCTTCACTTGATCATCCGATTGGTTCTCCAAAACTGGAAAATTTGGTAAAAGGCAAGAAAAAGATTGTTGTGATCAGCTCTGATCACACGCGACCAGTTCCATCAAGAATTACAATGCCAATCCTTTTGCGCCGCATCCGTTCAGTTGAACCGCACGCAGAGATCAAAATACTTGTTGCAACCGGATTTCATCGGCCTTCCACTCACGAAGAACTTGTCAATAAATATGGAGAACGTATTGTTGCGGAAGAACAAATCATGATGCACGTGTCCACCGATGACGAATCAATGATTAAAATTGGTACCCTTCCTTCCGGCGGCCCTTGTATCGTGAACAAAGCAGCAATCGAAGCTGATTTACTGATTGCTGAAGGTTTCATTGAATCGCATTTCTTTGCAGGATTCTCCGGCGGACGCAAGTCGGTGCTTCCCGGCATTGCATCGTACAAAACGATCATGGCCAACCACTGCGGTGAATTCATTGATTCAGACAAGGCGCGTACAGGCAATCTTCATCATAATCCGATTCATAAGGATATGCTCTATGCGGCAAGAACGGCTGGTCTAAAATTCATTCTTAACGTCGTTCTAAATGAGAATAAACAGGTGATCAAAAGCTTCGCTGGGGATCTGGAAGAAGCACACAAAACGGGCTGTCAGTTCGTTGAACAGATGGCCGAAGTGAAAAAGATTCCAAGTGATATTGCCGTAGTCACAAATGGCGGCTATCCTCTCGATCAGAATATTTACCAAGCAGTCAAAGGAATGACCGCAGCAGAAGCTACAAACAACGAAGGCGGAATCATTATTATGGTTGCGGGCTGTGCTGACGGACATGGCGGTGAAGGATTCTATCACAATATCGCAGATGTCGATGATCCGGCAGAATTTCTTGAAAAAGCCACGCATACGGCTCGTCAGGAAACCGTTCCAGATCAATGGACTTCGCAAATTTTAGCACGAATTCTCTCCAGACACCATGTTATTATTGTATCTGATCTCGTTGATCCGAACCTGATTACGTCGATGCATATGGAACTTGCCCTTACTCTGGACGAAGCAATGAAAAAAGCATTTGCTCTTAAGGGAAAAGATGCGAAAGTAACCGTTATACCAGATGGTCTTGGGGTTATTGTGAAATAAACGGTGGATGTTTCAGAAACGGACATTCATTGATCCATTAAAGGAGCTGAACTTATGCTGCCCTCGCAAGCTTCTAAACTAGATAAATTGAAAACACTGCTGCACGGATACAAGAAAATAGCGATTGCATTCTCCGGCGGTGTCGACAGTACCTTTTTATTAAAAGTAGCTCAAGAAGAATTGCAGGATGGTGCCTTGGCACTAACCATTCAATCACCGACAGTCACCGAAGACGATTTAAAAGATGTTAAATCGTTTCTAAAAAACAATACTGTCAATTACAAAATTATTCAGATGAATCAACTTGAAAGAGCTGACTTTCGGCACAACTCAGCAAATCGCTGCTATTACTGCAAGGCGATGGAATTCAGCAGTATGTCCAAAGAAGCGCAAAAACAAGGCATCCATTGGCTGGCCGCCGGAATTAATCTTGACGACAAAGGTGATTTTCGACCCGGCATGCGTGCACTAAAAGAGATCGGTGTCGTCAGTCCGCTCAAGGAAGCGGGTATGACAAAAGAGGATATCCGCTTCTTCTCAAAGATGTATCATTTGCCGACATGGAACAAGCCGGCCAGCGCATGTCTTGCTTCACGTGTTCAATATGGAGAACACATTACTGAGGAAAAATTAAAGAAAATCAGCGCAGCGGAACGGGTTTTGAAAGAAATGAATATTTGTAATCTGCGTGTGCGTTATCATCACGGAAATATTGCAAGAATTGAAGTTGCACCGGAGGAACGCCAGATCTTCTTTAATACCGAAGTGATGGACCACGTGGCCGAACAGTTTCGCAAAATTGGATTTGCTTATACAACACTCGACCTGCAAGGTTATCGACGAGGCAGTTTAAATGAAACCTTAGATAATAAAACAAAAATCAAAGTGAGAATGAGTAGTCATGTATGAAGACAACTTAAGAGCCTTGTTGTCTCAAGTTAAAGACGGAACCATGGATCTTGACGAAGCAGCCGGACATTTAAAAACATTACCGTTCGAAGATCTCGGCTTTGCCAAAATTGACCATCATCGCAAGCTTCGCAACGGATTTCCTGAGGTCATCTATTGTGAAGGAAAAACAGTGAAACAAACACAGAAGATTGCCGATGTGCTTGCCCGAACAGGAAACACCGTTCTTGCAACACGCGCTTCGGAACAAGACTATCAAGGAGTATTGGAAGTTGTTCCTGAAGCCGTATATTACCCTGAGGCGCGCTGCATCGTCATTCATCCGTCGAAAACAAACACGTCAAACACGCATTATCTTGCCGTTGTCACCGCCGGGACTTCGGACATCGGGGTGGCTGAAGAAGCAGCAATAACTGCTGAAGCATTCGGCAACTCGGTAGAACGTATCTATGACGTCGGAGTTGCCGGCATTCATCGGTTATTCGCTCAGCTCGATAAAATCAGAAAAGCGGATGTCATTATCGTCATCGCAGGTATGGAAGGTGCATTAGCCAGCGTCGTCGGAGGTTTGGTTGACCATCCGGTCATTGCCGTTCCAACAAGTGTCGGATACGGTTCCAGTTTCAACGGTCTTGCTGCCCTGCTGTCCATGCTGAACAGTTGTTCCAGCGGCGTGAGCGTTGTCAATATCGATAATGGTTTTGGTGCCGCATATAGCGCCAACTTGATTATAAAAGAAATAAAGAATGGGTGTCAATCATGAAGGTTTTATACTTAGACTGTTTCTCCGGAATCAGCGGAGATATGCTTTTGGGCATGTTCATTGACTTAGGACTTGAAGAAACCTATCTGACCGAAGAATTAAAAAAAATGAATATGAGCGACTACACGATTCACTATTCAAAAAAACGAACAGGAGCCATTTGCGGCAGTGATGTAGATGTCGTACTTGCTCATGATGCCCATGATATGAAGCATCACCATGCTCATCATCGTAATTTGTCAGACTGCTGTGAAATCATCAATGAAAGTTCTCTATCCAAATGGGTCAAGACGATGTCAGTACGTGTGTTTGAAGAAGTTGCTCAAGCAGAAGCCCACGTTCACGGCAAATCAATTGATGACGTGCATTTCCATGAGGTTGGCGCAGTCGACAGTATTATTGACATAGTCGGCACATTTATCGGTTTAGAAAAACTGGGTATTAAGAAGACTTATGCCTCGCCACTGCACGATGGTCATGGTTTCATTACCTGCGCCCATGGTCAATTGCCCGTTCCGGTTCCTGCCGTAGCGCAAATGCTCGCGTCAAGCAACCGAACGATTCCCTATATTCAAGACAATGTGGCAACTGAACTGATCACACCGACCGGAATGGCCATTATTAAAACCATCGCCAGCAATTTTGGAACCATTCCTGTGATGGATATTCAACGAATCGGATACGGAACAGGCAAACGAGATACAGGTCAAATAAATGCTCTGCGGGGTATCCTCGGTGAACAATTAAGAGCAGAGAAAAATACACAGGATGAAGTCGTTCTACTTGAAGCAAATATTGATAACCAAACAGGTGAAATGCTTGGCTACGCGATGAACCACTTACTGTGTAAAGGGGCTTTGGACGTCTATTATACACCAATATATATGAAAAAAAACCGGCCGGCATTTAAACTCTCTGTACTTGCGAAACCTGAAGATGAAGAAAAATTCTCAGAAATTATTTTCAAGGAAACGACTACCCTTGGCGTGCGCGTTTCTCATTGTCCGCGCTATAAGATGCAGCGAGAATTTATTCGGTTATCAACACCCTATGGCCAAATTCATGTCAAACATGCCACTCGAAATGCCGTTGAGAAATGGGCACCGGAATTTGATGATTGCGCTTATCTTGCTGAAGAAAAACAGGTTCCACTGTCTGCTATTTATGATGCAGCCAGGCAAAGCATTCTTCAATTACAGAAAAGTTAAACCATGAGCACGATGTCCAAAAATTGACTCGTGCAAATAAAACTTAAAGAATATTGCAACGGAAGGAAAGATAACAAGATGACTTACTCATTAGCCGTTCGCTGTATTAGTGAACTCATCGGCACTGCAATTATGATCATTTTAGGAAATGGTGCCGTTGCAAACGTTGAATTAAAAGGGACCAAAGGCTATCACAACGGTTGGATGATTATTGCCGTTGGTTACGGTTTCGGTGTCATGATTCCCGTCATGATGTTCGGCCCGATCAGCGGCTGCCAGATTAATCCGGCAATCACATTGGGAACAGCTGTCGGAGGACTTTTACCATGGTCCGACGTGCTTCCCTATATTGTTGCCCAAATGATCGGGGCAATGCTCGGACAGATCTTATTAATTTTTGCTTATAAACCCTTTTATGATCAAACGGATAATTTTCAAGCAATCTTAGGAACTTGCTCAACAATTTCAGCATCAGGAAGCCATTGGGATGGCTTTATTAATGAATTCCTTGGTACATTTATTCTTGTTTTTGGCGCGATGCTGATCAGTCATTCACCTGCATTGATTCACGAAGCAGGAGTCGCTCAACTTGGGGTAGGGTTCCTTGTATGGGCACTTGTTGCATCACTTGGAGGTCCAACCGGTCCTGGACTAAATCCAGCACGTGATCTCGGGCCGCGTATTGTACATGCCCTTTTCCCCTTGCGGCAGAAAGGTACTTCTGATTGGAACTATTCATGGATTCCTGTCGTTTCGCCGATCATTGCTGCTATCTGTGCTGTTCTACTTTTTAAAGGAGTCTATTAATTTCCATCTATACTATGTTCTATTTTTTGTCATGAAATGAGGCTTTTCCAATGAAACCAACTATTCAAATTCATCGGCACAGTGTCGTTTACATTATGACATGTATTCTATTCAATGTAATGAGTTTCGTTCTTTTCTTCATTGTATCAGGCTTTCATCCGGCAATGATGGGAGCAGGTTTCATTGCCTATCTACTTGGCTTGCGTCATGCATTTGATGCGGATCATATTGCAGCGATCGACAATACCGTACGCAAACTCGTTGAGCAGAAACAGAATTCTTCCGGGGTCGGTTTTTTCTTTTCGTTCGGTCATTCAACCGTGGTCATCATTATGTCCTTACTTATGAGCCTGTTTGTTCACTGGTCTCAAAAACAATTTGGTATCATCAGTCAAATTGGCGGCTTTTTCGGTCCATTTATTTCAGGGGTGTTTCTACTTTTGATTGCTACATTAAATTTAATGACGCTCTCAAATTTAATTAGAGCATTTAGAAAAAGAGACACAAATATGGTCAATGAAGAAATGACAGACGCACCCTATGGATTTTTAACTCGGGTTTTCCATCGTCTCTTTCATTTTGTAAACCGTAGTTACCACATTTATCCAATAGGCTTTTTGTTTGGATTGGGCTTTGATACAACTACTGAGGTTGCTGTACTTGCTATATCAGCTGAAATGACAAAGGGATTCTTTTCAGTTCCGGCAATTCTTTCAATCCCTTTATTATTTGCGTCAGGCATGATTATTGTCGATACGCTGGATTCTGTCATGATGTCACGTGCCTACAAAATGGCGCTACTGAATCCCGCTAGAAAGATTATTTATAATTTAATCATTACAAGTTTGTCTGTCTTTGCAGCCGTGTCTATAGGCTTTATAGAATTGGGGCAAACATTCTCCAGCCTTTTTCAATGGAAGGGTTGGTTTTGGCATTTGATACGTTCGTTAACTTTGAATTCAATCGGCTATTTACTTGTTTCGTTACTACTCACATCATGGTTGATCGCATTTATCCTTTGGCGGAAAGATAAAGCAATACTAAGACAACTGGAGAGTGAAAAGTTCTGTGTAAATAAAACAAAAGGATAACCCTTAAATGGGATTTTATGGTATCCTCTAATTCACCACAAATAGAGAGGAAAAATCGCCAAGGGTTATCGTTCTTCTAGTTTATCCTGTTCCTTCGCGATTGACTAGTGCCATGTTAAAATTTATCGATTCTATACTTCTGTTATTCCGTTCTTGTTTCCATAGATTCGCCGCATTCAAATGGTTTGTTGTGATCATTACCGGTTTGATGATTCGCTCCGATTCTCTTGGGGTCACTTCCGTGATTCGTGACTTGACCCTCAATCCTAGAGGTTATGAATCGATGATTCATTTTTTTCGCTCCTCTGCTTGGTCACTGGATGATTTACGTCAGAAATGGCTGCACATTGTGCTCCAGTTTGCGCCACTTAAGCGTGAAGGAGAAGCCGTGATTCTCGTTGGCGATGGGGTCAAACAGGCGAAAGAAGCGCGACACATGCCGGGCGTAAAGAAGCTTTATCAAGAGTCCGAGGATGTGTCCAAATCTGCTTTCATCTTTGGTCATCTCTGGGGCGCCGTCGGCGTCCTGATGGGAACCACAGGCAAAGTCCTTTGCCTACCTTTATTCCTTAACCTTCAAGACGGGGTCAAAAGCATCTTTAGCTGGGAGGACGGTCACAAAGCGTGTGACGATTCGCATGTGGTTCAGATGATCGATCAAGGCTATGCCGCAGCTAAAGTTCTGGGGCATGCGCTGTTTCTCCTTGATCGTTATTTTTTATCGGTGCCGGCGCTTCAACGACTCGATCTGCGGAATCAGGAAGGGACGGTGAAACTGGATCTGGTAACCCGAGCCAAAGCTTCCGCAGCGGCCTATGAGTATCCCGTTCAAACGGGGCGAAGGGGGCGGCCAAGAAAGAAAGGGGCGAAGGTCAAGCTGAACACCCTGTTTGCTTCCCGAAGCGACGCGTTTCAGGCGGTCACACTTCCGTTGTATGGTAAAGAAGAACCCGTGTCGTATCTCTGTCGGGATCTGCTTTGGGGTACGGGGATGTATCACGAACTGCGCTTTGTACTGGTTAAGATGTGCGGGCGGCAGGACATTCTGGTAAGCACGGATCTGACCTTGTCTCCCGAAGCGATCATACGTCTCTATGCTCGGCGTTTTACCATCGAAACCACCTTTCGGACAATGAAACAGTCGTTGGGAGCCTTCACGTATCATTTTTGGAGTCGATCCATGCCGAAACTGAAACGTTACCTTAAAAAGGATGAATCTCAGCCGGTGGATCAGGTGGTCGACCGGAACGCCCGGAAACAAATCCTACAAGCGGTGAACGCCATGGAAGGATACATGATGTGCAGTTGTATCGCGCTGGGACTTCTTCAGATGGTGGCCTTACGCTACTCAAAGAGAGTGCCACAACTGTTTTTTCGTTATTTGCGCACGCCATCGAAAGGTATTGTCTCTGAAGCGACCGTTATGGTCTATTTGCGCCGTTCGATTTTTTGCCTGTTTGCCCGAAACCCACGTTTAACCATAACGCAAATAATTCGAGAAAAGCAGGAAACACCTGAAGTACAGGACGAATTACGAATTTCTTAGCAGCTTAGAACTTTTGACTGTCGAGTAAGACAATAGTCAGAAACAAATTGCTTTGCCTATACTGACGAGTATTTTTGTACCAAACTAAAAAAAATACAATACATTTCTTTATCGTACATACCATTGTGTATCCGGTAATTCATTTTAGACAAAACAAACATACACCCCTACTCAAAAGACTCATCTTTTAAGTAGGGGCGTAATGCTTTAAATAGCTGAAATTAAATTCAAGCATGCAAATAAATCGGTGCTAATGATTCGAAAAATCAACAAAACAATTAATCAAAACGTTTTCCCTTGAACATATTTTTAATCATGACAAGCAGCATTGGCAAGAGCGACACAAATACGATCAACAGCATCATTAAAGAGAAATTGTCCTTAATGAACGGGATTTGTCCGAAGAAGAAACCGGCCATTAGGCCAGCCAATGTCCAAACGACACCGCCTAATATATTGTATAAAAGAAAAAATGGGTAATGCATGCGGCTTGCTCCTGCAATGAACGGGATAAACGTGCGGATGAATGGTGCAAAGCGGCCGAGAAATACAGCAAAGCCTCCATATTTATTGAAAAAGTGCTGCGCTTTCTCCATTTTTTCTCTATTGATCAGTTTGTGAAAACGATTATGACTTTCCAGCGATTGGCCAATCTCACGACCAATCCAATAATTAATGGTATCGCCAAGTACCGCAGCAATAGCAATTAAAATCACGAGCAGCCAAATGTTGAGTTCTGTGCCGCTGTGGGCAGCGATTGCGCCGGCAGCAAACAGCAGCGAGTCACCCGGAAGAAACGGACAAATGACCAGCCCCGTTTCAATGAAAATTACAATAAATAAGATTGCATACGTCCATGCACCATATTGATTCACAATTTGGGTAAGAAATTGATCAATATGCAGAAAGACATCAATAAACCACGATACAGAATTCATCAACACGTCTCCTTAGATTTTTCTGTTTCAAACAAAAATAAAAAATGTCTGTCGGCAAAGCTTGAACCTAACTTTCATCGTAACTTATTTTCTGTCATTAGAAAACCCCAATTTTCATTCTCACAATACTAATCAATGACTCTTAAAAATTTCTTAACAAAACCTGTGTTAAAAGATTATGTTGTTCATCACTTTTTTGGGCTCATTGAACAAAAAAAGCCCGAGATTAGAATCTCGGGTATCCAAACAAAATCAGCCGATTGCTTCTTTCATGAAGGCCGTGATCGTTTGTTCTTGTGAATCACTCAACGTTTTTCCGGTTTTCTTATCGATGAATGTCGGAACAGTCATAAATTGATACTTTTCTTTCAGCTGCGCAAACCGTTCTTCATCATCTTCACGCACGAACATTTCAATTTGATCATTGTATTTTCCGTCGAGCGCATGGTTCAGCACCATCTTTGCCCGATCACAATATGGACATACTTTTTTTGTTATCATCAATACTTTTTTTGCAGCCATTATGTTCACTCCCTTTTTTCTATTGTAACCAATGATCACTGATTCTGTCATGCAACCTGTTTCCTGACCATTGAACTGATCGCATATAAGAAAAATTGATGTATACTTAAGGCACAGCATTAATAATGGAGGGATTTTTAGATGAATCTGTTTGATGTAGATCAACCGGAAATGCTCAGTATCTCACCTGATCTCCGTCTCCGCAAATTCGACACGATCGTCCCCCAAGCTTCATCTTGGTACCAAGATGAAGAAACATTACGGCTTGTCTGCAGAAACAAAGCCGTACCATTTGATAAAGAACGTTTAAAACGGATGTATGATTACCTTGAGCAGCATGGCGAATTATACTACATTGAATGTGCAGAAAACGGATTGTTTCATGCCATAGGGGACGTTACACTATGTCCTCATGATCTGCCAATCGTCATTGGCGATCCAGTGTATCGCGGCAAAGGAATCGGAAGTCAGGTCATCCGCACATTAATAATGAGAGCAGTGAAACATGGAATGAAGGAACTCTATGTAGAAGACATCTATGACGATAATATCGGATCAAGGCGTGCATTCCAAAAATGTGGTTTCTCCGCATATAAAAAAACGCATTTCGGTCATTCATATCGGCTTTCCACAGCTTCGTTAACCATTTGCTGAATTCTATTGACAGTTCATGAGGCAAATAGTAAAATCATTCTTAATCCCCTGTAGATCAGTGGGTTTTATGGGCCTAATAAAATTATTCATCATTATTTTAAAGGAGAATCGAACAATGAGCAATCAAAAGAAATCATTTGGTGTTCGTGACATTGTACTCGTCGCACTGTTTGCCGCAGTAACGTACCTTGGCATCTCTGCTCTGAGAATCCCGCTTCCGGCAGCAGTCGGTGCACCATTCATTCATTTCGGAAATTCGCTTCTCGTACTCGCCGTCCTGCTTCTCGGAGGATTTCGCGGCGGTCTTGCAGGCGCAATCGGTCTCGGACTTTTCGATCTGCTCAGCGGCTATGCGTCAACAGCACCGGTAACCGTCATCCTCGCTTTTCTAGTCGCAGGCATCGTAAGCTTTGCCTTCCGCCTTCTGAAGCATGTTGACAAACCAGTGAATATCTTCGTTCTCGCGCTGGTTGCAGGTGCATCAAAAATTGTACTTGAGTTCCTGCACGGCTTGATTGAAAAACTGCTTCTCGGAAGTGCATTTGGACCCTCAGTGGTTGCTGCATTTACTAGTCTGCCGGCAACGGCGATTAATGCAGTCTCAACCGTGATTATCGTTACCGCTCTCTATTTCCCATTAAAGAAAGGATTGTCGGTTTTCGACTCAAACAAAGGAGTTTCCAAAATTTAATTAAACCGTGTATGATTAAGTTCGGACAGTTAATTGGTCCGAACTTTTTTATATCTGCACCTATTCTTACATTTAGGGAGAGTTCACATGAGCGCTCTGATTGAAACGAAGAACCTTCATTTTCAATATTTACATCATCAATCCCAAAACGAATGGATATTAAACGGGATTGATTTGACTATTCGAAACGGAGAATTCATTGCTATTCTCGGATCAAACGGATGCGGAAAATCAACGCTTGCCAAGCATTTCAACGCATTGCTGACGCCTTCAGATGGTACGGTACTTGTAAACGGCAGGGATACAAATGACGAGAAAAACCAATTCGAGATCAGAAAAACGATCGGAATGGTATTCCAAAATCCCGATAATCAATTAATTTCAACAATTGTTGAAGAAGATGTAGCCTTTGCGCCGGAGAATCTTGGTATAGCGCCTTCAGAAATTCGCAGTCGCGTAAATTGGGCACTTGATGCTGTTGATATGCTTGATTACAAAAGGCATACCCCTTTTAAATTATCAGGAGGTCAGAAACAGCGCGTTGCAATCGCAGGAATTCTTGCGATGCGACCACAGTGCATTGTCCTTGACGAACCGACATCAATGCTGGATCCAAAAGGCCGCTCCGATGTGATGAAGACCATTTGCCGACTTAATCGTGAATTGGGTATCACAATTGTGCTGATCACACATCACATGGAGGAAGCTGCACGAGCGAAACGAGTGATTCTGATGGATCAGGGACAAATTGCATCGGATGATACGCCTGAAAATACATTCGAGCAAATCGAACTCTTAAAGAAGCTGAAGCTGGATGTCCCGCAAATTACCGAATTAACCCATCGCATGCGACAGCATGGCATCCTTATTCCCAAACGAATGGTTCAAATCGACCAATGCGTGGACGCCTTGGCTGCTGCTTTGGAGGAACGTTATGGCCATTATTGAGCTTAGGACAATCAGTTTCCGTTATGGCGCCGGCACTCCATTTGAGAAGCAGGCGCTCCAAAACATTTCTTTATCTGTTGACCGTGGTGATTTTATTGGCATCATTGGTCATACCGGTTCTGGAAAATCAACGTTAATTCGTCACTTTAACGGATTACTCCGCCCCGATTCCGGACAAGTCCTCGTAAACAACGAGGATATTTGGAAAAATCCAAGACAAATTCGCTCCGTTCGTTTTCAGATCGGACTTGTCTTTCAATATCCGGAAACTCAAATCTTTGAAGATACTGTCGCTCAAGATATTGCATACGGACCAAAGAATATGGGGCTTGATCAAGAAACGATCAATCAGCGCGTTCTTGAAGCTCTGCATTTTGTCGGTCTAGACGATTCGTATTTGGATCGAAATCCGTTTCGAATGTCGGGCGGAGAGATGCGGCGTGTCGCAATTGCCGGCGTCATGGCGATGAAACCGGCGGTGCTAGTGCTGGATGAACCGACGGCCGGGCTGGACCCTGAAGGACGCCGCAACCTGCTTAAACACATAGAACAGTATCGTCGGAAAACAAATACGGCCATTATTATGGTTTCTCATAGTATGGAAGATATTGCTGAACATGTGCAGCGAGTGCTTGTCCTTGATAAAGGAAAGACCGCTTTTGAAGGATCGGTGCCCTCAGTTTTTGCTCATGCAGATGAACTGATGCAGCTCGGTCTTGACGTCCCGCAAATGACTAAAGTTCTGCTTGGTTTGAAAGCGAAGGGATACTCTGTCGACACCTCTGCTGTTACGATGGATCAAGCGGAGCATGAGCTTTTGAGACTATTTGAAAGGAAGGATCATGAATGACGCGCGATATTACTGTTGGCCAATTTCTTCCCGGCCACTCACTCTTGCACCGACTTGATCCGCGGACAAAAATTGTCCTAACCTTTGTTTTTATTATTCAAGTTTTCATATCCAGAAGTGCGCTGAGCCTATGCTTTCTTATTTTCGTGCTCGGATTTCTGATTACCTGTTCTCATGTACCGGCAAGGAAAGTGTTTCGAGCCGTACGACCAATGATTCCAGTCATTGTCTTCACGGCTTTGATTAATATTTTCTACGTCGACGGTGATCCTGTATTTCACTATTCATTTATTCGGATTACCGACAAAGGTTTATTTGTGGGGTTTACATTACTTGTCCGCTTAACCGCGCTCATTGCCGGATGCTCTCTGATTACATACACAACCTCGCTGAACGCGCTCGCTGCAGGGCTTGAACAGCTTCTAGCTCCGCTTAAACGATTCCATTTTCCGGTTAATGAGCTTTCAATGACTCTATCGATCACGCTCCGTTTTCTGCCGACGATCGCGGAAGAATTTGATCGAATTATTGATGCTCAAAAAGCACGCGGTGCTGATTTCAGCAACGGAAACCTGATAAAAAAAATCCATGCCTATTTTCCAATCATACTCCCTTTGTTCATGTCCTCCTTCAGACGTGCATTCGAATTGACTAATGCAATTGAATGTCGCTGTTATCAAGGCGGGAACGGACGAACAAAGATGAATGTACTCAGGCTGTCTCGATTGGACGTTCAAGCGATTGTCTTTTTTTGTGCTGCTTTTGGCCTCTCCATCGCTTTCAATCTGTTTTTTCCGTCATTCTTCTAAGCATTCGTGATAGGACATTGAAATCGATAATTGGTACATTCGCCCTCCCAAAACCGGAACTGCATACATATAATGCAGTATCCGATTGATGAGGGGGTGTTTTCATGGGCTGTCCAGATAAAGGCGGTGCCAGCTGCGGTAGCGGAATCGGCAACGGCTTTGCTTTGCTCGTTGTACTGTTCATTTTGTTAGTTATCGTTGGTGCTGCATTCTGTTACTGATCCGTTTGAGTTCTGAAGCGACTCATCCATCCGGCACCTGTTGATGCCGCAGTCTCTAGTTAAATGCATAGCCTCCTGAAAAAGAGCGTCCGTACTGTGGACGTTCTTTTTTTGCACAATCACAATCAGAATGTATGTATCAAACAGCCCAACTTCAGATATCTTCATACGCCGTTCGCTGCACATCTGCATTTCATGTCTTCAAAAAAGTGAAGCAAGGATCCCCACGTATTCCTTCAATGCCGTGAACGCAACACCGCCGTTAGATGGAACAAACTGCCCGGGATACAGGAAAACCTTTCTGCTTTCCAAGTAATCAGTCGGGTAAGCTGTGACGTGCATGCCCTGCTTATTAAAAATCAAAACGGCGCGCGGCATATGGAAAGCAGAGGTAACTAAAATAGGTCTGCGAAAATGAAAACGTTCAAGCAATTGTTTCGTCTTCTTGGCATTCGTTTTCGTCGTGATGCTTTTCTTTTCCACGATGATCTTGTCCTTCGGCACACCAAGCGCAATCAGCTGTCGTTTGCCGATCTCCGCTTCAACCCCACTATCCGGATAAACCTTCCCTCCTGATAAAATAATCGGCAGTTTTGTTTGCCTGTACAGTCTGTATGTAGTAAGCAGCCGATTCGCTGCGTTTCCGGAAAGCTGCCCGCTTCCATTCATGTCGGGGGTGTCGAGCGTTGCCCCGCCTCCTAGCATGACAATCACATCTCCCCCTGGCACAGTCGGCGGATGATAACGTTCTTCAAGAGGATGCACAAGCAGGATCCCGGTTAGCGGAATAAAGGAAAGATACATAAAGAGCGTTAAACCGCCTGTGAGATATGCAGATTTTCGCTTTTTTCGAAACAATTGAAAACTAAATGCAGCAAGCAATGTTACAAATAAACCTGGCGGCAGCAAAAAACCGTAAATAAATTTAATGACATACTCCATGCTTCACCTCTCCGATCAGATAATCTGGATTCATTCTTCTCTATAGTAATTGATGATAACTTCTTGAAAAAAGAGCATACTGAAAAAATTGAACGAAGCCTTAATTTAATCGTTTACTTGATGAGTACGTCTCACCCGCATTGGATTCCCTTTGTATTCAGCTCTCGGCTGCTATATTGCGCGTTGTTTTCTTCATATCGTCGGTGAAAACGCTGATTGTTCCTTTGTAGTACTCTGCACAAAAGACATCATCAACAGAGTCAATCCCCTGTTCCAGAAGCAGGTCTTTAAGCCACTGTTCATCTTTTTCCAGCAAATCCAGCATATCATAATCAATCGATCCTTCTGCAACAAGGATAATCCCAAGCCGGTCGCTATCTTTTTTTAAAACCGTTAAATGACCGTTTTGCTCCACTTGAGCCCTTCGTACTTCCTGTATGGTGTAAACATCTTGCATACGCAGCATTGTTGAAAAATCAGAGACAGACAGATTTGCTTTTTTAAAATTTTCCGGGATCATCTTGCCCTTATTTATAACGATGATTGGATCTCCGTCAATCCACTTACGTACCTCGCTGTTTTTCGATTTGAGAATCCGTGTTGTGATAATCAGTCCGGACCAAATCAGAAGTACAATCAAAAATTGCAATATCGTGATATCGGGATTATAAATCACACCACCGATAATCCCGCCTAATACATAATTTTGAATTTGATCCGCTGCCGACATCGGAGCTAAGTTTCCTTTACCCGACATATTTATGAAAATAATCAAGCATATGAATCCGATGACAAGCTTTACTGCTACATCCATGTATGAAAACATGTCTTTTCCTCCTTTATTTATCGACCATTTTAATAGCCGTACCATTTAGAACATGAATTTGCTCCAGCACATAATGAGCCGGATCATCCTCGTTATGCTCTAATCGAAAAAAGTTTTTGCCCACTTTGTATAACATAATCTCTTCAGGAGTCATATGATTGGTATAAATCTGATTTACAGGAACGTCCAGGTCTTTTGCCAGCTGTTTCATTTCGTTCAGTACTCCGCGGTATTCAGACTGTGTATGCTCCTTATTTACCCAATCATTGACTTGGATGCCGCCAAGCAGGATTAAGAGTACAAGAAGGAGAACACTGATCTCTTTATACTTATAAGGCATACGCTTTATTCTGAATCTTAATATCAAGAAGAGCAGGGCAAGAAAAATTGCTGCCATAAAGGCAATTTGCACATAAACAGCTGTGTCCGTCTGACTTTCTATGTAGTGGTAGCTGTAAAAATTCAAGAATATCATCCCTTTATGTTATAGAAGAATACAATCAAATTCTCTTTTCATTATAACGGAACAGATGAAATCTAATCGACTTGTACAAAAAACGTTTTGGTTCAGTGTCATGATGGGACAGTAAAGATTGGCATCGAAGTATGAACGACACAATCGTGCCCGTTAAAGCGAAACCGCGAAATTCATGAGCACATGGTCGCATAAAGGAATGCAAGCGCAAAAAAAGCATGCATTTGTGCATGCCCCAGATTTGTTTCTAAATTAAAACAGCACGTTCCATGTCTTCGGACCAACGATGCCATCCACCGTCAACCCGTGACGTTTTTGATATGCCTTAACAGCTGACTCCGTCTTCGTACCAAAGATACCGTCAACAGTCAGTGACAACGCACGTTGAATCCGTTCCACATTTTTTCCTTGACTGCCTCGTTTGATCGCTGTTCCAGGATAAGTCACTACCGACGTTCCTGTTGATCCTGTCGCCTTCGCTTTCTGACTCACCGCTTTTGACAATGCCGCCCGAGTATCTGGTCCGACAACACCATCGACCGCAATTTTATAATCGCTTTGCAGAGTACGAACCGCTCGTTCAGTAGCCGTTCCGAAAATACCGTCAGCTCCCGCTTTGCCTATAGAATAACCGGCTTTAATCAATTCCTGCTGCAGTTCCTTGACAGCAGAACCCGTTGATTTATTTTGTAATAATGGGCTTTTCTTAGATGACGCAGTCTGTGTCGCAGATGCAGGTTTTGCTGATTGATTCGCTGAATTGTCTGCAGTGATCGTCTTATTAACAATTCCTTCAGCAATTGCTTTTCCGATTGCATCGGTTTTAGATGAAACAATCTCTGCATCCGTTTTTGTATCCACAAACCCGCACTCAACGAGAATTGCCGGCGATTTGGTATTCCTAAGCACATAAAGGCTTGTATTTTTCTTAATGCCACGGCTTCTCAGTCCGGTTACCGCGCAAATATTATTTAAAACGCGTGTGGCCGCTGCATCGGTTTTACTGTCATACTGATAAACCTCTATTCCGGTTCCACCACCGGCATTCAAATGAATGGATACGGCTAAAGCGAGACCGGTATGGGCATTCACATGCTGCACGATTGCAGACAAATTTTCATTTTGCGTTTTGCCCTCGTTGTCTGTATCATCATAAACGGTTTGACCGTCAGCCCTCAGATATGTGATGACTGCATCTTTAATTTTACGATCCACGACTTCTTCCTTAATATATCCATGCGCACCGGGTACAAATGTATTATGTCCGGCATGAATACTGTATTTTGCCATGTTTCGACAGCTCCTTTTCTATATTCTTATGTCCGTCCATCTTTTTTTGAAAAAGACAGATCACTAGTATATAGAAAAAAGCACGTTTGCCTGGTGAACAAAAAAACAGCCGTTCATGAGATGAAAGCCTCACAAGCGGCTGTTTCATAATGTTATGCAAAAATTTGTTCAATGGCCGTATAGTCAGAATCACTCAACTGGAGACTTTCGCTTTGCAGGTTTGCCAGCAGCTGTTCAGGAGTTCTCGCGCCAGGAATAACCGGCCCAATCACCGGATTCTTTAAGTACCATGCAAGAACGAGCTGAGCCACGGTCGCATCATATTTTGATGCAATTGGTTTCAATTTTTCAACCTTTGTAACATTTGCTTTCAATTGATCCGGTTTGTAGAGATCAATGTTCAAGCGATGATCTCCCTCCTCGAAGTGCGGCAGATTTTCCGGAGAATAGCGACCGGTCAGCAATGCGGCAGCAAAAGGTTCATAAGGCACAAAAGAGATGTGCTGCTCATTCAAATAGGGAACCAATTCCTTGACAGCATCTTGTTGCAGCAAGTTGTATTGATTTTCCACAAGATCGACATAACCATCTGCATCGGCTTCTTTAACCTGATCCAAGTTGAAATTGGAAACACCGATTGCTCGAAGCTTTCCCGCTTCTCTTAATCGTTGCAATGCGCCGACCGCTTCTGCTTTCGGTGTATCCTGATCCGGAAAATGAATATAAAAAATATCCAAATAGTCCGTTTGCAGCCGTTTCAGACTCTCATCCACAGATTTAGTCAAGAATTCCGGAGTATTATTCAAAGTGACGGAGCCATCGGGTGCCACTTGCTGTGCACCTTTGGTAGCTACAATAACCTTATGCCGATCATTTTTCTGCAGCACCTCGCCGATCAGCTCTTCTGAATGCCCAAGCCCGTACATAAAAGCTGTGTCAATCATCTCAATGCCCTGATCAATCGCAGTCTGAACAACTTTTTTGCCTGTTTCATCATTAAGATTCGGAAAAAGATTGTATCCACCAATTTTATTTGTTCCCAGTCCGAGCGGATTAACTGTTAATTCTGTCCGTCCAATTTGAATCTTTTCCATCAGATCGCCAGCTTTCCTACAGATTACTTTTATCGTAAAAAAGAAGTGACAGCGTTGTCAAAAGTTATGCCTGTCAACTCAAAAGTACGAAATCTGTTCGTCCTGCATGCAGAGCATAGAAAACAATTGTAAACAGTTGTCTACTTAATGCTGTTTCGATTGGGTATAAGTAATAAGAAGCGAAGCCAATCGATCATTGTTGTTTGTTTCTCATCATTTTTTAATGCTTTTTTCAGCTGTCTTTCATCCAGAAATGAGATAATGGTATACAAACATTCGTGTACAAAAAGCTTCATGACGATACTTGGCACAGACTGCAGGCTTCCAAATATTTGGCAACCTACATCCAAAGAAAGGATTGTATCAATGAGTGAAAAGATTTTAGTTGTCGAAGATGAGCAAAAAATCGCTCGTGTCATTGAGCTTGAACTCGAACATGAAGGATATATCGTTGATAAGGCCGCGACCGGGCATCAAGCACTGGACAAGGCACAATCTGAAAAATGGGATCTTATTTTGCTCGATGTGATGATCCCGCAACTGAACGGAATGGAAGTATTGCGTCGGATTCGCTCCGCCGGCAGTTCTACCCCGATTATTATGGTCACGGCCCGTGACTCTGTGATTGACAAGGTCAGCGGTCTCGATCAAGGGGCAAATGACTACATCACAAAGCCGTTTGAAATTGAAGAACTTCTGGCGAGAATCCGCGCTTGTCTGCGAAACTCACGACATTCGGAAGACATTCAAGAAAACCAAAAACTACAGATTCTTGATTTGTCGCTTCAAACCGGGTCCCGGGAGGTTAAGCGCGACAAGCAGACCATACAGCTTACCGCTCGTGAATTTGATCTGCTCCTGTTTCTGATGCAGAATCAAAAACATGTGCTCACGCGCGAACAGATACTTTCAACGGTTTGGGGATATGATTACTATGGTGATACGAACGTCGTCGACGTCTACATTCGTTACCTGCGAAAAAAGGTCGATGCCCCCTTCGCCCATCCGTTAATCCGTACCGTACGAGGTGTGGGTTATGTCTTAAAGGAGTAAACCAATGAAACTGCAGACCCGAATTCAGCTTCTGTCTACCGCGCTGCTTGTAGCCCTGCTTCTTCTGACCAACAGTGCCGTCTATCTGTTTTTCAAACAAATGACTCTCAATAACGAGCTTCATCGTACCTCTCAGCAGGCATCGACGATGATGGCGGCATTAAATGCAGAAAATGCGACTCAAGTCAGTCCAGAGCATATGATTCGCGGTTATTTGCCGGCCGAAGGTATGATCCGCATCATTGATCAGCGTGGAAAAACGAAGCTGGCCGCAGCAACAGACGCGCGCTTTCGCCGGTACGAAAATCATTTTTATCAAGGGGAACTGGAGCAAATGATTGATATTAACAATCAGCTTCATGCATTTGTCACAGTACCTATGATTTGGCGAGACGGAACCATTGTCAATCTTCAAATAATTCAAGCAAATGATACGGTCTATCAAACACTGAACCTGCTTAAAGTAATTCTTGTTCTCGCTTCACTTTTGATCGTGATTCCAACTTTTTTCGCAGCGAAGCTTTTGAGCCGTCTGATCTTGAACCCGATCGTTGCCATGATTCATACTATGAAAAGGATTCAGCAGAGCAATCATTTTCAAAAGATCGAACTGAAGCATGACTCGAAGGATGAACTTCACCAAATGGCACGCACGTTCAACACCATGATTGACCAGCTTCAGGAGAACTTTGATAAACAGCAGCAATTTGTCTCCGATGCGTCTCACGAACTGAAAACGCCGCTTACCGTCATTGAAAGCTATGTGCAGCTTTTAAAGCGCTGGGGCAAGGAAAAAGAAGACGTGCTTGATGAATCGATCGAAGCCATTCACTCCGAATCCTTACGTATGAAGGAACTGACGCGCCAGATGCTTCTTCTCGCACGTGGCGAGGAAAAACTTGTGATGAAACGTGAAGATCTCGTAGAATTGTGTCGAAGTACGGCACATAAGTTAGAGAAAGCATATGGACGAAAAATCACCGTTGAATCCGACTTGCCGCAAACCATCTTCAATATGGATGCATCAAAAATCAAGCAATTAGTAATTATCTTACTCGATAATGCACTTAAATACAGTCAAAAAGAGATTAAGGTCCATGTGCGACGGGACAAACAAACTGCTTGCATTGATTTTGAGGATCGAGGCATCGGTATTCCTGAAAAGGAACAGGAAAAGGTATTTCATCGCTTTTTTCGCGTCGACAAGGCACGAAGCCGAGAAACTGGCGGATCAGGGCTCGGATTAGCGATCGCCAGGCAAATCGTCGCTGCACATCACGGTGAAATTAAACTGAAAAGCATTGAACACATGGGTACCGTTGTCACGGTCGTACTCCCCATTTCATTGGAGGTGAGCCAATGAATCGTCGAAAAAAGATGCTGCTCCTTTTTTCAATGATCGCACTTATTCTGCTGACCGTTGCACTCATCCAATTCCTTCAACGCGAGCAGCTGCTCCCAAAAAATAAAATCAGAACATTGGCCGTGCATCAATTAGGTGGAAAGGTAAGCTCAGCAGTTCTTGAGGAGAAACGCTATGTCATCACACTCGATAGAAACAATGGCCGCTACCGCGTCATTATGGATGCCGAATCAGGTAAAATTGTTCAGCTATCGATCATTAAAGCACCGTCGTCATCTGACCGCTATACTATTTCTGAAGAGGATGCGAAAACGATTGCCGTAAAGCAGGTTCCCGGAAACGTTCAATCCATTGAAAAGGTTTCTGAAAATGGTAAAGCTGCGTATTCTGTAGCCATTCAGACGGCAAGCGGAACTGTGCATACCATTATTGATGCCGCTAATGGTTCAGTGCTGAACACTCAGCAGCCAAGCAAAGACGGTTTAGAAACAGTGATCAGTGAACAGGAAGCGCGTTCTATCGCTCTTAAGCAGGTTGACGGAGAAATTGTTCATTCAGAATTAGAAGAAAATGAGGATCAGTATGAATACAAAGTGACCATTAAAACAAAGCAGGACACAGCCGAAGTATACGTGAATGCGTACAGCGGAAAAGCGACGGTAAGCTGGGATTCTGAGAACGAGGACGAAGATGAAGAGGATGAGGATGAGCCTGATGAAGATGAATAAAAGTATCTTAGCCTTTCTTTCCACGTTCTCATCAAATTTTAATCTGACACTTTTTTTAGCTTAATCTCCCCTGGATAAGATAAATAGGTAAACAAAAGATCATCTATTTTAGGAGGAGATTTTCATATGAAACGAATTCTTTCCATTGCAGCCATTGTCGGTGCCATTGTTTTAATAGGAACCGCCTATGGAATGATTGCCGGATCACCCAATCAGGCTTCGGCAGACGAAGCTACGGTTACAGTCGAACAGCCTGAGGCAGCAGAAGAGAACCAGCCGAACGAGCAAACTCAATCAAGCAGCGCATCCAGTCAAACTTCCGGAGGGTTGACACCGACAAATATCTCAGCTTCAGAAGCCATCAATATTGCCGAAAAAGCTTACTCCGGCACTGCCACTGAAATGGACCGCGATGTGGATGACGGACAAATCCACTATGACATTGAAATCGTAATCAACCAGGACCAGTCAAGGGATGTCATTGTCGATGCCAATACCGGAAAAATAACCGTTGATCAAGATGATGATGATTACGATGACGATCATGATGATTTTGACGACGAAGATGATGAGGACTAATTCACTCGATAGGTGACCGAATCGAATAAGTATGTCCTATGAACCAGCTAAATTAGGCTGGCTTTTTTTTGAAATTAATGGATGAACACTTCCATGGTAAGGAAGGGGTCATTTCATACGATTTTCAGATTAAAACTCTTCAACAGACTTATAAAAAGTCTTGAATTTTATCTCATTTTGTCGTAAACTACAAATCAATCAAATAATTTAACGATAATTTCTTATCTAGAGAAGTTGAGGGACTGGCCCGATGACACTTCAGCAACCGTCGTTTCACGACAAGGTGCTAATCCCAGCTGGCAAGATGTGCCGGAGGGATAAGAAGAGACTTGAACGCGCAGCCTTCTTCTCCCTGAAGAAGGCTTTTTTGCATAAAAAAAGCTGAGTCAAAGCAATCTCTCCGGACGATACCACCGATCAGGCAGTTGCAACAGAATGATTAAACCAGGAAACTATTTTGAGGAGGAAACAGAAGTGACCGTAACCACTGCAAAACAAGCACCATTCAGATTTGATCAGGTAGGAAGTTTTTTACGACCGGCCGAATTGAAAATCGCCCGGGAAAAATTTGACTCAGGAGAAATTGACAAGGCAGCATTAACTCAAGTAGAGAACGAAGAAATAAAGAAAATCGTTGAGAAGCAAATCCAATTGGGATTGAAGGCTGTCACAGATGGTGAATTCCGCCGCAGCTGGTGGCATCTCGATTTTCTTGCCGCATTAAATGGTGTTGAAAGCTATGCCCAAAATGCAAGTTATAAATTCAAAGGGGCAAAAACACGCGATACAAACGTGCGCTTCGTTGACAAGGTTTCCTATAATCCGGAACATCCTTTTTTTGAAGCATTTAAATTTATGCAGAGCATCGTACCGGAAGGCATTCTAGTCAAGCAAACGATCCCCAGCCCGACTCTCTATTTCCGTGACCATCGCAGTGACGAAGCCGTTCATTTTTACGACTCACATGAAGAATTCTTGACAGATTTGGGTCTTGCTTATCATCAAACGATTCAGCGATTCTATGATCTTGGCTGTCGTTATCTTCAACTTGACGATACAACCTGGGCATTTCTAATCGATCAGATTATTAATGCCAAGAATGCTGAGGAGAAGGCAAAATATGAACAAATTGCCGAAGACAGTGTAACCGTAATTAACAAGGCTTTAGCGGGACTTCCTGAAGATCTGACCGTGACGACCCATATTTGCCGCGGAAATTTCCAGTCTACATTCCTGTTCTCCGGCGGTTATGGACCGGTTGCAAAATACCTTGCTCAACTTAATCTCGACGGTTATTTTCTCGAATACGACAACGAGCGTTCCGGCGACTTTGCTCCGCTCGGAGAGATTTTCAAAGAAGGCTCCAGTAAAAAAGTCGTCCTTGGTCTTGTAACCTCTAAATTTCCCGAACTGGAATCTGTTGACGGCCTTCAGAAACGAATTGAAGAAGCAACAGCGTATGTTCCATTAAAAAATCTCTGTTTGTCCACACAATGCGGCTTCGCATCGACCGAAGAAGGAAATAAGCTCACGGAAGCACAGCAATGGGCAAAAATAGATCTCGTCGTCACTACCGCAAAAAAGATCTGGAACAACGTCGATTAACACCATTATCAAAACCGACTTATTTACAAACATGTCTTTATTAAATCACAAACCGTTCAGTCCTATTCCGACTGAGCGGTTTGTTTATCTCAGAATTCTTTAACACGTTTTCCTGTGTTTTTTTCAGTTTATCGTTATCTTGAATTATAGACTCAGGTAACTTCTTTTACGGCAAAAGGTTCAACAAAGTCTAGACGCAGAAAAATTACGTATCCAAATGCATCCGCTGCCGAAACTCCTTCACTTTGCTTCTGCTGACTGGAATTTCAGCCTTAAGATCGTTCAAACGGACCATATAGGTCTGGTTGAACCATGGAACAATTTCACGGATTTTAGAAAGATTGACTGAAAAAGAACGATGACAGCGAAAGAACAACTTCTGAGGCAGCATGGCCTGAAATTCGGACAGGCTCATTGGCATCGTATACTGCTGATCATTAGTGTACACCATCGTCACCTTTTCGCTTGCTTCAGCATAATAGATGTCATCAACATCTTTGACAATGATTTTTTCATCATGACGCAGATTGATCCGCCGCGGACGGACCGTTTCGTCTTGAGCTACTGCTTGCTCGCGCTGATCAGCCGCTTCGCCTGTCACTCCATGATCACGCTGAAAGGCAGCCTCTAGCTTGGCAAGCATCGGCGCAATCCGTTTTTCATCATAGGGTTTTAAAATATAATCGAAAGCCTCCAGTTCAAACGCCTTTGCCGCGTGCTCTTTATAGGCCGTGGTGAAGATAATATACGGCTTCCGTTTGAACTTGCTGATATTGCTCGCCAAAAGCATACCGTCAAGAGACGGAATATTGATATCTAAAAAGATCGCATCGGTCTCGTTTTCTTGCAAAAATTTCAACACGTCAAGACCGTCTTCAAAGCAGTTTGTAATTTCTATAGAGCTGTACGTTTTGATTAAAAATTCAAGTTCATCACGTGCTAATTGTTCATCTTCAACGATAATTGCTTTCATTAGCCCACCTTCTTAATGTCGAAGTAAACGTCAGTGCCTGGTGACAAATGATGAATAATCAGACCGTTCCCATAAATTAATTTTACGCGCTGATGAACATTTAGCAAACCGATTTTCTTTGCCGGCATTTGGTCTTGATACAAGCGATCAATCGTTGCCTGATCAATGCCCGGCCCGTTATCCCTCACATGGATACGAACACAATGGCTCAATGCCTCGACGCTTATCGTGACCTTGCCTTGACCCCCTGCTTTCAGTGCCCCATGCTTAATCGCATTTTCCACGAGCGGTTGTATCAGAAGGCTGGGAATTTTTAAATCGACCGGATCAAGATCATAGGCTACTTCCAATCGATGGCCGAATCTTGCACGCTCAATTTCGACATAGTCCTTCACCTGCTGAATTGCCTCATCCATCTCAATCAATTCGTCCGTGCGTTCAATATTCGAACGCATATATCCGGATAGATGAATAATCAGTTCACGCGCCTTTCCTGGATCTCTGCGTGTCAGAGACGCAATGGTATTGAGTGCATTGAAGAGAAAATGCGGATTAATCTTTGATTGAAGCGCACGTAGCTCCGCCTTGCTCGCTGCCTCTTTTATTTGTTCCATTCGGGAGATCTCCAATAAAGTAGAGATCATCTGCGAGAGGCCGATCGCCAGCGTCTGCTGAGAGTAAGTCATTTTTGTCGCCTTGCGATAGTACGTCTTGAGCGTTCCTGTAACTTCATCCTTTTCCTTTAACGGAATAATCAGTACCGATTGAATTTGCGGCAGATGATGCTCTGACGAATGATTGGAGAAGGTAATATGCCCCTGACTGATCACCTTTTTCGTCAAATCGCTGACGATGTTTTTACCAACCGTGTACCGTTCCTCTCCGAAACCAACGTAGGCCAGTACCGATTCCGTATCCGTCATGGCCACAGCATCTGCATGAATTTCTTCTCTGATGATGCTGCAGATTTTTGCCAGGGAATCCTTATTAACGGAACGAAAATAAGGAAGTGTCTTATTAGCAATGTCCAAGGAAAGCTTCGCCTGCATCGCAGCAATTTTTTCCTTTTCTCCTTCGACACTCATGACCAGCAGGACGATAAAACCGATATTGACCTCCCCCAAAATCATGGGCAGAGCAATTTGCGAAACAATACTCCAGCCGAGTTGAAACGAACCGGCCATCAAAAGGATCAGCACCATCGTTAACAGCTCGCAGAACATCCCGCCGGCGATACCATATATCCAACGCTGCGATTTTTTTACCTTTTTATGGATCCATACCGAAACCACTCCGGCAAACGAACTGGTAATAAAACACGGAAGTGCTGAAACGCCTCCGATATCAATCAAATAGCGGTGTGTACCGGAAACGATACCGGTAATCAAACCGACAATCGGACCAAATAAAATTCCGCTCGACACAATTGTTGCAATACGGACATTCACCAGTGATCCTTCCACATGAATTCCTGAATAGGTACTTAAAATGGCAAACAAACAAAAAATGGATGTCAGAATCGCAAGCTCGGATGCCGAGTGCTTTTCACGCTGCAATATCTCTTTAAAACGCGGAATTCTCGTAATTAAAAAAAGAAACACAATCAGCAATGCTGCCCGCTCAAATAATTGAAACAGCATGGTCACAAACGATGTCATAATGAATTTCACCTGCTCTCAGTTCGTCCTGGTAACGATTTCATTACCATTTTAACAGACTTTTCTGGACCTGTATCGCTGCTTCTTATAAACAACAAAAAGTTCTGCCTCAAACATCGACCGTTGATGCCTGAAGCAGAAGCCTTTGCGAAAATCTCACGAGCCATCTATTTATTTGACCCATTTTTCATCCTCAAAAATCTATTATCTTCTCTCTTCCTGTATTTTACGTGCGGCGAACAAAGGAGCACGTTTCGTACCTGGGACATGGAGCAGCAGCGCAACAACAGAGGCAGCAGCGCAAAGCAGCGCAATGAAGTTGAACGTTGGCGCAAATCCCCCCAGAAATCCTGAGATGAAGGATACGCTTAAACCACCAATCCCGAACCCTTGATAAATGATTCCATAGTTCCGACTTTGATTTTTCAATCCGAAGAATTCAGAAACAATGGTTGGGAAGATGGTGATATTCCCGCCGAAGCAGAATGCGACACTAGAGACACAGATAAAGAACAAGGCAAAATTCAGTTTCAATTCACTGAGGACAAGTGCAGCTGCCGCAGTAATGAAGAGCGATACAGCAATCACCTTCAGCCGCTCAAAATGATCGGATGCGGTGCCCAGTACAATGCGTCCGGTTGTGTTGAAAATCGCGACAAGCGCAACCGCATTTGCGGCTGTTGCCATATTCAGCCCGGCAAGACTGACACCGATATTTGCCACGCTGCCAATCAGATACAAGCCGCTCATGCATGCCGTGAACAGGACAAAGAACAAGAGATACGCTTCCTTCGTGTGAAGCATTTCCTTTAAGGTATAATCATTTTGAACCTTGACACTGCTTCTTTGCGGCTTTACTGCGACCTTCGCCTCTTTGACTAAGAACGCACCCGCAATGAGCAAGAGCATAATGATAATGCCCCAATAGAGGAACGCTTGCACAACGCCGACAGAGTTGATAAAGAATCCGAGCACGTATTTAAACAACAGACTCCCGGTTCCGTATGCGCCGACTGCGATTCCCGAAATCAAACCCTTCTTCTCAGGGAAATACTGAATTGCATTTGAGAGTGTTGTCATGTACCCGATACCGTTCGATGCACCGACAAGAATCCCGGCAAAGCTATACAGCATCCACAGCGATGAGGAAATCGATGTAATCATAAGTCCAGCACCCATACCTACTCCACTGAGAATGAGCAGACCGCGAATCCCCAATTTCTTCTGAATGCTGCTGGCCGATAAAGTCGAGAAAGACAAAGCAAAACTCATAATCGAGAACGTCGTTGCGACTGCACCGACACTCCAGCCGTACGTATCGGCAAGCGGCTGATTAAACAAACTCCATGTATAGATGGTACCTAAACCAATCATTGCAATAACCGTTCCAATCAGCACGGACAGACGGGATTGTTTTGAGCTCTTCATTTCATTTGTCATGTTAATGACCTCTTTTCGCTCCAATTAGTTATATAAACTGTAAAATCAGCTTTTCTGAAGGATTATTTCCTTTCCACACACTAATTGTAGCAACAAAAAGGATTGTGAAAGCGTTAACAGAATGAGATGACGAAAACAAGGAATGAATAGCATTGATTGCGGATTCAAGTTCGGATGATGCTGATATCAGCAATTCAGGAGCATAAAAAAATGGCGTGTCCATTTACGGGCCACCATCATGTATTGAAACAAATAGAAGAATTGCTTTTATAAATGAAACTTTCTTAACCCGTATGAATGGGAAGATGATTCTCCTTGCTTTTAACGGAGGAATTCGGGAGAAGGTCCCACTGGTATGCCTGAGCGGATCGTTCTGTGTCTGCGGCTATGTTAAAAATTTCGGCAAAATGTTTGACCGCACGGATGCCTTGATCATGTCCTGCCAATTCTTTAATGTTATGAATTGGATCATGCAGAAGCTGATTAATCATGCTCTGTGTCTGCTGGCTGATGATCTTACGTTCTTGTTCCGTCATCCCAGGTAGTTTATTTTCAATACGCTTCATTGCCTCAGCATGCAAAGAGAGTGCTTTCTTACGCAAACCGGAGATGACCGGCACAACGCCAAGCGTCTGCAGCCATTCTGTATAGTTCACCAGTTGATGATCGACAAATCGCTCAATCTGCCTTGCAGCACTTCTTCGTGCTTCTAGGCTGTCGTCGACGATTCGATCCAAATCATCAATATCGAACAGACGCACTCCATTCAGCTGCGCAATCTGCGGATCAATATTTCGCGGAACCCCAACATCCACCAGAATTAAAGGACGCCCTCCCCGTCTTGCAAGAAGCGGAAGAATAGTCTCCTTTGTAATCAGAAATTCGGGAGTTGATGTGGATGCAAAAACAACATCATTTTGCTCCATCCGAACAATTAATTCACTCAGATTCGCGGCCTGACCATGAAACTCTGCTGCTAATTGAACTGCTCGTTCTCTCGTTCGATTCATCACCGTCAAATGCCTGATGCCGACACTGGTCAGATGCTTTAACGCCAGCTTGCTCATCTCGCCCGCGCCAATCATCAGCACCGATTTGTTTCCAAGGGAATCAACCGTATTCTGAAGCATTTTAACCGCCGCATAGCTTACCGAAACCGGATGATCATTGATTTGTGTCTCATCTTGGGCACGTTTTGCCACATTCAATGCCTGCTTGAATAGTTCATTGAATAAAGTGCCGGTTGTCCCGATTTGCTGAGCTGTCAAAAAACTGTTTCTTACTTGACCGATAATCTGCGTCTCGCCCAACACCATGGACTCCAATCCGCAAGTCACACGGAAAAGATGGCGAACAGCTTCCTGATCTTCCTTAATGATCAAATAGGGAGCAATACGTTCAGGCTCAATCCCAAACCATTCAATAAAAAATTTTTCGCTATAATAACGACCTGCATGCAGCTGATCGCAGACAACATAGAGTTCCGTCCGGTTGCATGTAGATAAAATCACATCTTCAACAATAGTGTTTGCTTCTCTTAATTTAAGGAGTGCCTGCTCTAAATCCGACGTTTGAAACGTCAATTTTTCTCTCATGTTCACCGGAGTGTTTCGATGGTTGACTCCAATTGTCAGAATATGCATGAACCAGCTTCCTCCGATCTTTTTGTTCAAAGATGGACTTTGGACATCATGAACTTCTTTTTTATTACAACCAATAAATCAATGCAGAACAAAGCAGTGACTTTTATCACTTTAAAGTCACTGTTCATTGTATCATTTTTCCAAACAGGAAGCATCTCTTAGTGGATAAGACAGGAATCCAAGCTAGAATAATTAAATGATACATTTATCTTGCTATGACTCATGGTCTCAGACGAAAAAAGCTGCACAACCTTTCAATCAAGGCTTGCAGCTTTTTTTACTCCATATGGAGATGGTGGGAATATAACCTAACTCAAAAAAGCGCACCATAATAGCAAACAATTGCCATATCCACTTGATATTGCCCTCTCTTTGCCCTCACTAACAATGATTGAAGAATATAACTGCAAACTTATTGTCCTAAAAAAATACGAAAACGAACACCGTTACGATCTAACTTCTGATTCCACATACTGGACTGTCGTCGATGAGATTGAGAATTTAGAAAAAGAAAATAGTTAGCTCGCTGATTGAAATGTCACACAAACTCTCTTTAGTGTTATTTAACATTTTATTGTGATTTGTTTTTGCCTATCGCATGCTTGGAAAGCCTGTAGGGCTTAAACACACCATCTTTCGCATCATTGACGACCACGTGTTAATACTTATTATCGTGTTAAAGATGGTATCATGACGCTACACGCAGAGGCTGTAGGCTGGGACGACATCAGTTGGGCACAGTCAAAAGCCAAACATAATGGAATGAGAAAAATCAATAAATTGTATGCCGCTGTGATTGATGAAACCATCCCGTTAAGAAGATTAATGTGACGGTTACGTATTATGGTAAGAAAGGAATTGAGCGAACACTGTTTATAAAAAAATAATTATACGAAACTTGAGACAATTTATATATTTTTTATTGTGTGAGATGCTCTTTTTTTGCTTATGTTTCAATTTTATGTGCGGGATCATGCGGGGCCAATGCGGGATCGTGCGGTGTTCCGCATGCATAAATGTGTTGTCATAATTTTTGGAGAAATGTTATTATTTATATATACCATTAATAATTTACTAAGGAGGCTTAATTAATTGCTACTCTGTTTAGATGGTTGACAAGCTAATTTTTTGTTCTTTTTCTTTATATCAATAGAACCTAATGTGCTTAACTCTCACTTCATAAGATATCTCCCCTTCTATGTAAACAAGCACACAGTTTATTACCTCGTATCAACAAATTCGAATATCCACAGGAGGTCTATTAATGTCAAAAAGAACTAAATTTTACTCAATTATTTGTCTTTTATCAACTCTACTTTTTTCCTTAATTCCTTTAAGTTCAACGTATGCAAGTACTAATGATAACAATCAACTTAAATTTGTAAATAACCACAAAATTAAAATTACTAATTCAGATTATTTGCGATTAATTAATCTGGGGTTTTCTGACGAAGAAATTAAAAATATTGATAGTGAAGAATATAACCTCAATAAAGACCTGAACGGTCAAAAAATTTCGAGCGATACTAAATATTATAAAACAGTAGAAGTACCTTCTACTGAAACTTTGAAAGCTACCACCAATAAACAATTAACTCCAACTCAAACTACAGAAGAAAACACCGAGACCCTCGAACTTACAAAAGATGAATATTATAGCGAAGTTGCGTCGCAAAAATCAGCACTTCCATCAACAAAAAATTTAGCGAATGGTATAACTCCAATGTCAAACCCTGACTCAGGAACTACTTCATATAAAACTATGACTACCTCTATAAGTTCTAGTTGAGGCCGTATAATTGTGTAAAAAGGGGGGTCTAAATGAGAGAAAAATGACGAGTGGGTGTTCTGTTTTCCCGGAGGGGGGCCGGCCCCCCTCCGGGAAAACAGCGAGATCCTTCTTCCTCGCTTCTCTCTCTCATTTTTTTCATAGAAAATGAGCCGGAGCCCATCATCTCAGTTAGAATAGAGTTGTCGAAAACCAAATTCTAAAGGAGAGACTCAGGGATGGCTCAAGTACAGATTACTCTAAATGAACAACTTCTGCATCAATTATTTCTTGGTGATGCGAAAAAATCAGGAATGAACGCCCTTTTGGAGGCGATCTTAAATCAAGTGTTAAAAGCTCAGGCCAGTGAACAGCTTAAAGCAGAAAAATATGAACGCAGCGATGCCCGAACCGATTACCGAAATGGTTCTTATCCGCGTCAATTGAAGACACGTGTAGGAACGCTCACACTGGATGTACCCAGACTGCGTAATGGTCATTTCTCAACGGATCTTTTCAATCGCTATCAGCGCAGTGAACAGGCACTGGTCCTCTCCTTGATGGAAATGGTCATCAACGGTGTTTCAACACGCAAGGTGAGTCAGATTACGGAAGAACTTTGCGGCACGGAGTTTTCGAAAACGACCGTTTCAGATCTTTGCGGACATCTGGATCCGATGGTCTCGGGCTGGAACAATCGTCCACTGAAGGGAAACTACCCTTTTCTCATTGTTGACGCGGTTTATACCAAAGTGCGTGAAGATGGGCGCGTTCGCTCCCGAGGTGTCCTGATCAGCTATGGAATCAATGATCTGGGCTATCGAACCATTCTTGGTTTGAAAATCGATGACAGCGAAAGCACGGACGCTTGGAAAAACTATTTTGACTGGCTGAAAGCTCGTGGCTTGAAAGGCGTTGATGTCGTGGTGAGTGATGATCATGGCGGTCTCGTCAAGGCGGTCCAAAAAGCCTTTCAGGGAGCCACTTGGCAACGGTGTCAGGCTCATTTTCTACGCAACGTGCACGATCGGCTCCCGAAGTCCCTCAAGCGCGAGGGCACCGAGCAGGTGAAAGCGATCCTTCAGGCACCCAATGTCCAAACGTCTCAGACCTTACTCCAATCGTTTCTAGAGACGTATCAAGAAAAGGTCCCTCGAGTAACCGAGCTTGTCGAAGCTGCTTTTGATGATGTGACCGCCGTGCTCACCCTACCAGAACCTTATCGTCGCCGTCTACGCACAACAAACGGTATGGAGCGCCTCAACGAAGAATTCCGTCGTCGCGAACGGGTGATTCGCATCTTTCCCAATCGTGAATCAATCCTCCGAATCATGGGTTCGCTGCTCATGGAGCAGAATGAGAAGTGGTCGAGTCGCTGCTATCTGAAAATGAATGAGTATTTTAGTTGGAAAGCCAAGCAACATCAATCGGAAAAATCGAGTAAAGTGACGACGATTTATCCCAGTTAATGATCTGTTCTAACCGAGATGAATTTACACAAGAAAAAAGACTTGACCTAAGTTCTTTGGGCGGACGAAAATATAGAATTAAAAACAGCGTTAAATGGGATGTACTTCCTGCTACTCGAAGTATTGATGGAATAGGGGCGGCAATAAATTCTAGCCACTTTAATCCAAATAATGATAGTACTAAATATGCCAAACAAAGTTGGGGTTATGTTAACTACACAACTGGTAAATCCGGAACTGATTCAGCCACATATTCCTCCAGTAGTGATAAATGGCAACTTGGTTCTAGTGGTTACGGAGTAAAAATGAATCTAAAAAATGATGAAGGTACCAAAACTGGTGGAAATTGGTTTGGGATGTTTGTTACCTCATTATCAATGTATGCATACTATTCTGTAGATGAAAATAGTTATGGTAAAGAAACAAGAATTGATGCGTACGGAAGATATAGCCACGCCAAAATAAATGTATCCACTAGTATGGGTTTCAGCATATCATTAGGAGGTATTGGATTTAGTTTCTCTGGTGCTTCTTCAACTTCCTTCGATATTCAGAAGAACACACAAGCAACAATGTATATATAATTATAAAAAGAAGGGAGATCTGTTTCTCTTTGAAGAAGTTTATTATGCCTTCACTAACAGTAATTACTTGTATTGTTGTTTTATTAATTGTCACTTGGATGTATCCTTTTTCTTTTCTTAATCTCTCTAAGGAACTGTCATACAAATCAGACCCTGTTGTTGTTAAGGAATATGCTAATGATTTAGCCCTATTTAAAAAGAAATACTCCTTTAACGAAAAGGATTCAACCGAGTTTACAACAAAACAAACAATAAGACTATTATCGCAAAAATGGCTGACAACAAATAAAGTTAATATGAGCAAAGATAAGTTAAACAAACAGGTAACCAACATTCAGAATACGAAAAAAGCTTTACAATCATTATTAAACAAAAATACCAATTACACCTCACAGACAAAAGATTTTCTAAAGTTATTAATAAGTAATCTTGGTTCAATGGAAAAACAAAGCATCAGATTAGTAAACATCAATTTTGAAACAAGACAATCAATAAAAACTCGTATCTATAATCTACGTGGTACTTATATCGGATGTCTTCAATCTCTAAGCTCTTTTTATGAATCGTATGCTTCTAGTAAGAACTAATTAGTAAATCAAGTTATATAGTTACCACCCCGGCCAAAGCTGGGGCTTTTTTATATATTCCGACAATAGCCGGGATTAAATCATTATATTATTTCTTCGATTCTGTGCATGTCTGTAAGTGTCAAATAGAGGAAGATATCAATATTGTTCAATACTGTGATTATTGCAGTGTGAAAGAGCCACTTATGCGGAGTTTAAAACCAATCATTGCGGAAGAAAGAGCCACCATTTGCGGAATGGAGAGCCATTATTGATAGAATCATGAAAGCCTCTTGTATAATTATGTTGCATGCATTCAAGCATGACACTAATATACAGGAGGTTTTTATTATGCTTAATTGTCGCAAGATTCTGGAACTGTATTTTGAAGGAGTCAGTCAGAGAACCATTAGTTCTAGCACTGGACATTCAAGGAATACTGTTTCTGATGTCGTTCAACGTGCCAAGAAACTTGATGTGGAATGCTTGAACGATACAATGACCAATCCATGGCTAGAAGCGTTTCTTTTTCCAGAGAAACAAGCTATAGAGAAAGGTTACTTTCCGGTTGATTGGTGTTATTGATACTCATTTATGTCCAGAAAATGACGGTGGCTATTGACCGCAGTTTGACGAGGACGCTGTCCAATGATCGCCAAAAAATAAGACCATCTTAAAGAAGACAGTCAGTTAACCGGATATTTATAGAATAACCTGATATCTTTCTTTTTCGTTTAGGTTGAAGCGAACACCTTCGGTGATAATATACCAACAATTGCAGAATTCTAGGGTGCAGTTTAGGTAGTAGTAACCCAGAATCAGATTAAATCCTTCCCCACAGTGCAGTCCGTAGGACTGACCTTCAAATAGTACAGCCCAACGATCCTGTTCACGATCATAGAACATTTCATAGGGTGGGTTCATGAAAGTTCCCCCTCAATCACTCGCTTAACCATCCGATCATCAATGATGGGATGACCATTTTGAGCACCATATATTAGGCAATGCGTGCACACCTTATTGATCAGCCGCGGTGTACCACTAGAGAATCGGTAGATTTCTTCAATGGCATCCTCTGTAAATACCGGACGGTCGCAACCAGAAAACTTGAGTTGACACTCAATATAGGCACTGGTTTCTGAGCGATCATAATGACCGATCTTGCACTGAAGATCGATGCGCTGACGAATAGCGGCGAAACTTTGAAGTTTCAGACGGTCCCAAAGCTCACTTTGACCGACCATGATGAGAGCCATTGGACTTTGTGAATCCATTTTAAAGTTCAAAAGGAACCGAACTTCCTCCAACATTTCACGACTGAGCAGATGAGCTTCATCGACAACGCAGACAGGCTGGATACCATGAATCCCACGCATGAGTTCGATTTCATGATGCAGTTGTCTTTTCGCATCCCCCCGATAAAATTTAGCCTCACAGCCCAACTGTTCCAGGAGTCCCTTGTAGAAATGACGTGGCGTTAGCTTTGAATCGGACAAATAGAGAACACTATAATGACTTGGATCTAATTCTTGTGTAAAGCGTCGGACAATTGTCGTTTTACCTGTGCCACAGTCACCTGTTAAGACAGCGAAGAGCTGACGTTCCGCTGCGTGTATCAGGCGCCCCAAAATCTCATCCATAGATTGTGAGTGATAGAGATTGCTTGAAGGAATTGATCGGGAGAAGGGTGCCTGCTTCATCTGGTAAAATGGCTCAAACAAGGTGCTCACCTTCTCTCATCACCTTGCTGTAAGAAACCGCCGGTTTCTGCACGTCTTGCCGTTCCTCGTGCTTTTGAGTTGCTGCACGCAAGAGCCGTGACGCATCCGTTTGTTTGGGTTGAAGGTTTTCAGGTAATTCTGGTCGTTTTCCGACATGTGTGCCAATCTCAAGTTTCTTAGCTTGCCAGGGAGTATAACCTTCTTTTTCAATAGTAATTTGTGACAGATCTGATGGATCATAGATAACATCCACGGTAGTGCCGATAAATGGAGTACCCACTTCATACAGTTGGTTCTGAAAACTGATACATCCGGATTTATCTACCTTTCTTTTTTCCGCATGAAGAAAAGCCAAGCGGATGGTTTCCGCATCCAGAAAGTGTAAGACCTTTTTATCGCTCCGGTAAGCCATCTCCGGTGTGACATGCTCGCCCAGGGCCGAGTGAGGCTTGTTCAGATAACATTCACTGAGCCAGACTTTGAAGAGGTCATTCAGTTGATCAAGTGACTTGGGCTTTTCTAATGCGATTTCTCCCAAAAAAGCATCCACAACACGGTTTAGACGTTCTACCTTGCCTTTTGAGCTAGGCGAGTACGGTCGGGCATAGAGGAGCTTTGTCCCCAGTTTGGAACAGGTCCGAGCCATCCATTTCGTGCGATACTGCTTCCCGTTATCAAAAAATACAGCTTCCGGTCTCCCATACTTCTGAACAGATTGGCGGAAAGCATCTTCAACGATCCGCTGATCTAGAGTGGGATAAAAAGCACCATGAAGGACAAAACGAGTGGCGTCATCGATGAATAAAACAAGATAGGCTTGTTTCTTGATACCGCCTTGACCAATGGGGAGGAATGGTCCAAATTTGATATCCGACTGCCAGAGCTTATTTCGATGAGATTGTTGGAAGCGTCGAGCGGCTCCTGCTGTTGACTGGTAGAGCCGCATTTGCCGTGAGCTATAACCTCGTTCCGTAAGTCTTTCCTGCAGTGTTGATCGCTTAATTTCACCCGGTTTTGCTCGTCCCTCCCACTCCAATATTTGGATAATCTGCCGGACACTTCGTTGGGGTGCTTCTCTTCTGAGCAGGATTGCTTCTTCCAATAATTCATTTCTTAACGCGCCTTTTATCAAGCCTGCCTGTTTACGCATGGGCTTGAGCCCCTCGAGTCCGAGCTCTCGATAGCTGCCCAGATAACGTCGGATCGTTCTTTCTGAGAGTCCACTTGTTTCACAGATCTGTTTTTTCACTTCAGTCGCTCTGGCGGTGTCCAAATCGCCAGATAACAATGGGGCGATCAGTTGAAAACGTTGAGACGCAATTTCTTCCAGCTTTTTAGAATTTCTCATCACACATCTCTCCTCGTTTTAGCCTTCATCATGAAGTTTAAACGGGAGTCAGCCGGACAAAAATGCAGAACGGGTCTGTACCCAAAGATGAACATTAACAATCGGTCTGGCCATTCTAGCCAGCCAACCTGGTGCATCGCCAAATAGCCGTCCAATTTTTTCGAGTGCGGTCAGTGATTCCACGGACGAAGGATCCACTGGGGCTAAATTGATTTGTTGAAAGCGGAGAACGATCGAATGAAGACAGGCCAGCCAGTAATCGATATACTCAAGGAACCAACGGTTCCAACGATATAGAGTCGAATTGTCCGCAGCGACATCATTTTTGTGAGGCTGGGAAACAACTTTTTCAAAGCAACGTGACTCATAACGTTTATAAGGAATAAGCAGATCAGGGAGTTCATGATGAACTTTTGAACACGTGCCACAACACAAACGACGAATGCGCAGTGAAACGCACGTTCCTGAATCCTTTATGTATTTTCTCAAACGGCTTCCAATGACTTTAAGTTCTCCTCCACAACAAGGACAAGGCACCTTTTCCGCACCCTTAACAGAAAACACCTGTGGATGGGTTATCAACAAGCCGATAGTCTGATATAATAACCATATTGTTGGTTTTAAGGGTATCCCTCGTGTAAGTAGGATTACACGGTAAAGGGATACCTTTTTCCTTTCGTAAAATAAGTGCCAGCTATAAAGTCCTATGGACATTATAGCTGGCACCTACTGGACAGGCAATCCCGTCAACTTTCGGCTATTTTCAGGCAGCAATAACAATTGGGAAAAAGTCCATAAAGAGTTACAAAAAAAGAATGTCACCTTGACTTTATTGCATCACGAGTATGCGACAGAAGCACGTGATGGTGGGAAAATTCCTTATGCCTATCGTACTTACTGTGAAAACTATGGGAAATATGCGAAGAAGTATAAGTTAACCATGCCTATTCGAAGAAAACCAGGTGAAGTTATGGAGGTAGATTGGGCTGGATCTACGCTGCAAATAATTGATCGTTCAACAGGAGAAACGATTCCAGCCTATGTTTTTATTGCGACCTTGCCTTATAGTCAATTCAGCTACGTTGAAGCATTTTTAGATATGAAATCAGCTCATTGGCTGATTGCTCACATTCATGCATTGGAGTATTTCGAGGGAGTTCCTGAAACGTTGGTTCCCGATAATTTGAAAACGGGGGTGACAAAAGCACATCGAGAAGAGCCTCTTCTGAATGAAGCCTATCGTGAACTTGCAGACTATTACCATACTGTCATTGTTCCGAGCCGTGTTCGCAGGCCGAGAGATAAAGCAAGCGTTGAAGGGACTGCTGGATATATTTCTCGGCAGATGATCGCTCCACTAAGAAACTATCATTGTTTTCGTATCGAAGATTTAAATCAACAAATCTTTGAAAGTCTAGAGGAAATTAACACCATTGACTTTCAAAAGCGACCTGGTTCACGTAAAAAGGTGTTTGAGGAAGAAGAGAAATCCTACCTTCAATCGCTTCCTCAAACACGGTACAAACTTGCGGAATGGAAAACAGCAAAAGTTCAACTGAACTACCACATCCAAGTTGAACGAATGTATTATTCCGTTCCATATGATTATGTCCGAGAGAATGTCGACATTCGACTAACCACGGACTTAATTGAAGTTTACTTCAAAGAAGTCCGTATTGCATCCCATAAACGATTAAAAGGTGAAATGGGTCAGTTTTCTACGAACGCGGACCATATGCCTGATCATCACCGATTATATCTAGAACATAATCCTGATAATAATCGGAAGTGGGCAGAAACGATTGGACCGTCCGTGACTCAGTTGGTTTCTTATATCTTAGAAAAAAATGTGGAGAAAAAGGCATTAAATATCCTTAGTACACTCAGGAATCTATCAACAAAATACACAAAGGCAGACATGGAAAAAGCAACAGAAACATTACTTGAAATAGCAACAAACCCAACGGTTTCTGTTTTAAAAAGTGTATTGGAAAGAATGAAGAAAAGAAAAGAAAAGAAAACAAAAACAAAATACAGATAGTAGCACCACCTCTGATGATTATGGATTTATCCGTGGGGCTAAATACTTTGGGAGAGATAATAAATGATGAATCAAGAGACGTTACGTAAATTAATAGAAATGAAAATGGGTGCGATGGCTGAACTCTATAAGCAACAAGGACAGAATAACGATTACAAGAGTATGGATTTTGATGATCGATTCAATCTGTTAGTCGATTACGAGTATGATAGACGGAAATCTAATCGACTAGAAAGATTAATTAAACAGGCAACATTTAATGATCCAACAGCCGCTATTGAAGATATTGAATATCATCCTGATCGTCACCTAGACAAGAAACAAATACTAGAGTTAGCAACAGGAAATTACATTCAAAACCACCATAACATTATTTTAATGGGAGCCTCTGGGAACGGGAAAACATGGATATCAAACGCCTTTGGTGTTCATGCATGCCGCCAATATTACAAAGTTAAATATATTCGATTACCAGAATTACTGGATGAATTAGCTGTAGCAAAGTATGAAGCAGATGGAAGTTTCCGTAAGTTGATTCAAAAATATAAAAAGATTGATTTATTGATCGTAGATGAGTGGTTATTAACAGAGTTGTCAGAAGATAATGTACTCCATGTGTTGGAAATTATTGAAGCAAGGTTAAAGAAAGCATCCACCATTTTCTGTTCTCAGTTTTCTCCGGAAGGATGGCACTCGAAACTAGGACAGGCACAGATAGCAGATGCGATTCTTGACCGAATCGTTCACGATTCCTATAAGATTCTAGTTGATGGCGACGTTTCGATGAGAGAACGTCATGGATTGAGGGTATCTATATGATTCCCTCGGAAGTTGAAAATCGTATAGCACGGTATTTTATGCATATGTATTTACCGGATAAAGTGAGGGTGGCAGTTGAGGAAAGACTATTACCCTCCTGCATATGGAATGAGGAAGAGAATTTAGATCAGGATGAACTGGTTCGTTGGGCAATAGAGATTATTGATAAGCAATTAGGAGATAAACGATTCAGATAGTACAAACAGCCGTTGGAACGAACCTGATTCCAATGGCTTTTAATATTACTTTGGTAATTTTAATAACGGTGGCTCTTCCTCCCGCACTTACTGGCTCAGATATCCGCCAACAGTGGCTCAAAACTCCGCACTGCTGGTGAAGGCGGCCATCATAATAGGCCACTCGTGCCAAAAAATAGGCCAGGCTCTGCCACAAAAGAAGCCACCTTCTGCAAGAAAATAGGCCAAAAGGTAGACGGTGGCCACGTCAGTTTCTGACGCTGCTCCCCCTTCCCTATCTCGAGAGAGTATCCATTTTCTCTGAGAACCTGGCAAGGGTAAAGGCTTCGCCCTCCCTACGGTCGCCCTTGTCAGAACCTCAAAGAAAATGGTCGCAGTAGTTGGATAGGGAAGGGGCAGAAATGGCCATCTATTGATGAATATCAGTCGGACTTTTTTCTGCTTTTCCATTACCAATAATCATGACCGAAATCTTTGCAATGGCGACATTGCCACCGGCTGCGGACAGAAGGCATTATTAAATGCCTGTGGATCAAATTATGGCAGAAGGTGGCCTATTCCTTGTCATTGAGTGGACTATTTTTTGGCAAAAGGGGGCCGCTGACGTGGCCGCCGTCAGCTGGCTCAATCCATCCGCAATACTCAATTAAGTCCAATTGTAGTCCCAAACAAGAACATGATACTAATCACATGGATGTATTACTGGATAACACAATGAACAACCTTTAAAGCACCAAAACGATGCAAAATTAGCGCAAAATGATTTGATTTTCGTTGATTATCTTTGACGATTGCCGAAAAACAAAAAGAGCCTTGAACCGCGTCATATCAACGATTCAAAGCTCTTTTACTTGGTTTATTCAACCATCTCTGATACTCCATTAATGGAGACGGTGTCCGTATAACCACGTGCAACTATGACTGGTACAAAGGCATTCATAAAGCCACTATTTTACTTGTGCCAGTTTTTTGCCAGCATCGGACAAATCCAATCCGAAGGTGTGGGTATCTCATGAAAAATAAAGTAAAACGCGATCGTACTTATTACGAAAAATCAATTATTGAAATTGAAGACGTATCTGAATGGACGTTCATATCTTCCGCGCTTGAATTAAGCTTAAAAGAAACGAACGAAGATCTTGCCCATTACGTGAATGACAACGAAGAATCTGAAATGCTAAAGTATTTATCAAAAAAGAAACTTACACTCGAAAATATGATCACTGCACTTGATCCCAAAAATGAATTGCCCTTGATCTAATCATCATTTCCCCATAAATCCTCAACAGTCGTCCCAAGCACTTTGGCCAGTTTTATGGCCACGTGTAGGGACGGCTCTTTTGTTTTTCCTGAAACAATATTGGATAAGGATCCTTTCGAGATACCCACTTGCTGAGCTACGAACGTCTTCTTTAGTCCCTTTTGTTCAATCAACCTTGCAATTTTATTCATGGCTGCGATCACCTCTGTTAAAGTATTCTGCACCACACGGTCTTGTCCTTCTTTACATTTGTTCAGGTGGACAGGCAACAGACAAGCCTAATCTACCATAGTATCTAGTGTAGCAGCTGCTCACCTATCCACTTGAGTAGACGTACTCAAGTTTTCAGCTCGTCCCTGCCTGATACTATGGGATTCTGAAATTTTGTAAATAAGGATGTGTGAGTGATGGAGTATTACGAACTAGATTGGCGGAAAGCATTCGAACCGAAACCGATGGGAATTGTCTACGGAGTGACAGCAAAATCATTGTTAACATTATCGCCCATGATGGCGACTGGTGTGGCCATTATCGTAGGTGTGGGCGCATTCGCCATTGTTATGGCAAGAGTTGAAAAGCAGCTTGCACAGAAAGATGATCCATTTGCCGAGAAAATACCCTGGATTGCTAAAGGCGCGCTAATGATTGGATTTGCCGCAGGCTTTATCTACTTTGTTTTGAAAAATCCACTTTGGGGGTTATGATCATGTCCTTTTTCATTCGTTTTGATCCGTATTACCGAAAGCTGCAACAATGTTTTCGTGTAGCCGGGCTTTGCCGAAAAAATACAATAGGTGGCACTGTTTATGAAGTACAGCCGTTCATTCATAGCGTTCAGCACAAACTGTCAGAAGTGATTTTAACATTCACGTTGCCTAATGGTATGGATCCAAAATCAGTAAAAAAAGTTGACTATGCATTTAAGCAAATGTTCGGCAGTAATACAGCTGTAGATGGCGAGTTGAAAAAGTTTACCGTCCATATTTACAAAAAACAAATGCCGAAATCGCTTAAGTATAGTCGTTCTTTAGTTGAGCCTGCAATTGAAGGCATGAACCTGCCTATCGTGACCGGTGTCGATGCAACAGGAACATTTCAAGCCTTTGATTTAAAAAATCACCCGCATGTGCTTGTTGCTGGAGCTACCGGCTATGGGAAGTCCAGTGCATTGAGAGCGATCCTTACAACGCTAATGCTCTATAAGTCGCCGGAAGAATTGCGGTTCGTTCTTGGTGATCTAAAGTATTCTGAAATGACTTTATTCCGGGGATACAGTCATGTAGAGTCGGTCAGCACATCTGCAGCTACTTTGGCGCTTGAATTAGCAAAGGTGAGACACGAGCTCGAACGGCGAGGAAAGATGCTTGAAAAAGCGCGTGCCCTTTCCACTGTAGAAATCGGCGGGATTGCAGATATTGTGGTGTGTATCGATGAGGTTGCATTATTGAAAAAGGAAAAAGAAGTGATGGCTCTGATTGAGGACATTTCAGCGATCGGGCGTGCCATGGGTGTCTATTTGATCTTGTCGATGCAGCGACCAGATGCCGATGTCCTGGATGGAAAGTTAAAAAATAATCTGAATGTGCGGATCTCGTTTAAGCAAGCAGATAAAATCAATTCTAAAATCATACTTGATCAGGCAGGCGCTGAGAAACTGCCCTGCCCCGGCAGAGCAATTGTGAAAACAATTGATACTCAAGTCGTTCAGGCGCCGTTTATTACTGCTGCTCAAGTAGAGAAATTGCTTGAACCATTCTTTACTCAAGCACCTTCCATCCTGCAGAAAGATCTGCTTGAGCAGGAACAAGGACAACAATTCGGACTGCTTGAGGATGATGACGATGACTGAACGTGATGACGCAATTATGCGCGACATTGAACGGTTTCATTGCTTGAGTAGGGATAACATTATTGACATGTATTTTTCAGACATACGAACACCTGTGACCTGTGCGAATAAAGTACTCAGACGCTTGTCTGACCGAAAGAAAATAAAAGCTGACCGAACCGTCCAGCCTTATATGTACTTCCCGATCGATTCTAAAATGAGCACGAACAGCCAGAAGGTTGACCACTTTCAAGCAATCTTTAAAATATATTTAGCCATGAGGCGGCTAGGTGGCTTACGACATTTTTTTGTTGAACCTAAAATTGGCGGCAAGGGTACGGTTGAACCGGATATATTTGCAATTTGGCATGGAACACCGTTTTACATCGAAGCTCAGCTAAGTAACTACAGCTCGGACATCATGTTGAAAAAAATTGCCCGTTATGAGCAATATCGAATTAGCCGTACCTGGGAACAATTATCTTGGCAGCGAAAAAACAAGAATGTATTTCCAATTATTTGGATCATTGGCCAACGCCAATATGATGGATTGCAAGGCATTATGCAGACAAAAAGCGTGCAGGAGATGTACGATAGAATGAAAAGAGCGGTTACTCAATGAGATCAAGCTAAATCGTTCACAAAACAGACTAATCCAATAATTGTCAGAAATAAATAATTATAGAATAATTGAGTTATGCTTTACTGTGTACCTTGAGGAGGGTTCACATAGATCATTTTCTCATTCAGATGCAAGCTGGGTGAGTTTTTTTAATTTGTTCTGAATCTAATTAAGACAATACATTATGTACTACTTTAATATAAAATTATTAATCTAAAAAAAATGTTAGAAAAGAAGGAATTAGGTCTAATTACATAGAAACTATTTTTGAAACTAAAAAAAGACGGTGAAAATATGACAGCAGAAATTTTAATCATGAATAAAGAAGGCATTGCACTAGCAGCGGATAGTGCAGTAACATCAGGCGGTGGTAGGAAAATATACAATAGTGCCAACAAGTTATTTGCACTATCAAAACCTAATCCCGTTGGGATAATGATTTTTGGCAATGCCGAACTGATGGGAGTACCTTGGGAAATAATTATCAAAGAATTCAGAAAGTCAAACAACAATCAAAAATACCCAAATCTAAGAGACTATGCGCAACATTTTTTGGATTATGTTTTATCTGATCCAAGATACAGATCGACCGCTGTTGAGAACGATGCAATTATTCAAAAGTTAGCGTTAGCAATGAAGGTTATATCAAAACATGTCGATGATAATTTAGGTAAAAAATTCACAGAAAATATGCCTACTTACGAACAAAAAGTCGATGAACTTCAAATAGTCATACATGACTTCATTGATATTTTATACAAGTATGATGACCTTGAATGTTTTTCTAATGTATCAATTGAAGAGTTTATTCAAGAGTATTCAACAGTTATTTATCAAGTTATTGATGAGCAACTGCAAACAGATTATTTGAAGTCTGAAATATCAAATATGATTTTTGAACTAACGGAATTATTGATTGCCAAAGACCTGTTTAACACACCTTTTGATGTCAACTGCTCTGGGATTGTTATTGCCGGTTTTGGAGAAACAGAAATCTTTCCGACTTACATTGCATATAATGTTGATGGGATTTACAACGGAATTTTAAGACATTCAATCGACGGAACAGCATCAATTGGGCCGACCGTTACTGATGATACAACTACAGCCGTAATTAAACCTTTTGCACAACAAGAAATGGTACATTCATTCATCACAGGAATTGATCCAAACATTATTGATAAAATTTTTGCATCAATTGATGATATTTTTCAAGAGTTTCCCACTTTACTGCGCCAAGAATTAGATGATAATATATATTTGGACAGCAAAATTAGCAATAAAATTACTGAAGTCGGTAACGCTCTTTCAGAACAATTCAAAAGCACTCTCAATGAAAGTATACAAAGTGGATATATAAATCCTTTAATGTATGTTGTTCAGATACTTCCAAAAGATGAGTTAGCCTCAATGGCACAAGCACTAGTCAATCTAACTTCGCTTAAAAGAAAAGTATCAGATCAGCAGGAAACTGTTGGTGGGCCAATTGATGTTGCTATTATATCTAAAGGTGACGGTTTAGTCTGGATACAACGAAAACATTATTTCGATAAAGATAAAAACTTTGAATATTTCGAAAACCTATCGAGGAGTGAACCCTAATGGAAATGTATTTAAAGGAATCAAATAATTTAAAGGGATCTTTTTATCTAAAGTCAAATAAAAATAATTATTTATTACATGACTCCACTTCTTTAGCTTTGCACATCATCAAAGCTACAAAGAAACAACTTGCAGAAAAGAAAAAAAATAATTAATCAGTTTTTCTATTTTTGCCACTTATGTGGCTTTTTTTATGTCCATTTATGTATCCCGGGATTAGCCGGGTAAGATATATGTGGTCTTTCTGTTATGTCAAAACAAGGTGTTCCAGGTATGAATGCCGACAATTCCATCAACAGCTAGGCCATGTCGCTTCTGATACGCCTTAACCGCAGCTTCGGTTTGCTTACCAAAAATGCCGTCAACATTAATTCCTAGCGCACGCTGGATCCGCTCGACATCCTTTCCGGTACTGCCTTTTTTAATGAGGTGTCCAGGATACGGAACAACTGCCGGCCCGCTCTTGGTTGACTCGCTCTTAACAGTAGCAACCTTTTTCATTTTCAGCTTCTGACCAGGAAAGATCAAATCTGATTTAAGATCATTCCAGCGTTTAATGTCATGATAATCAATGCCATAAGCAGCGCCGATTTCAGACAATGTATCACCTGATTTAACGACATATGTGTCCGGAACAGATTGTTTCTTGTTTTTTACACTTGGCTTCGGTTGGTCTGCAGCTCCCCACTCGCCGACATTGCCTTTAATATCGTTATAATCAACGGTGACGTCGGCAATCGTTTGACCATTTTTATATTGGTGCAGATCTGCATGACTGCTGACCTTCCCGCCGCTCCATGCATACGTTTGAAAATAATGATTCGTATAGGTTGTGGCACTCAAAGACTCAACCACGCCGTAAGATCCATACACGCCGACTTTATATCTTTTAAGCGTATCAGCAACGCCTTTGAAAAATTCTTTGACTGCATCTAAGGCAGATCCACGCGCATCAAAATCCACAGCAAAATAGATTACTGTTCCTTCTGGTTGGTTGATGCTACGTGCCCATTTATCTGCTTCCTGTGCTTCAGAAACGCCTTTTGCATAATTAAAAAAAGACGCCCTATTATTGGTAGTCTGTCGGATCGAATAAATTTTGATTCCCGCTGCCTTTAATGCATTAACCTCTGCGCCTTCAAGTGTCTTCCAACTGTCGGGACTGCCGATGTATCGCCCCACCAATCGGATACCCGCTTGATAAAGTTCCTTTGCCTTTTCTGCAGTTAGCTTTGTTGCCAAATCTATAACTTGTACACCCATTATTTTTTCCCACCTTTCAATATTTCTACGAGTTTAGTAATCTGATCCGGTACCGGCAAACCAGTCTTTCCGGCGTTCTCCAAGATTGAGAGCAGCTCATTGGCCAGATAAAAAAAGATAACTGCGTCACGCGCGATATGTTCTGTTCCCATCGCTTGATCAGCAAGATGCGCCGCCGCAACAACAATAATAATCATGACCTTTTTTGCAATACCATGAAATCCAACACTTGATGATAACTTGCCAAGATAAGCCGCAGCCACAACCCCTGAAACATAGTCAATAACGATGAAAGCAACCAAAATACTGATCAGCATGGACCAACCTCCAAATAGATAGCCGACAGCTGCCCCAAGCAGAACTGCAGCAGAACGATAGATAAATTCCAATGAATTCATGATGATGCCTCCTTTAAATTTGGACATAAAAAATAGACCCGGTATGGGTCTGAAATAAAGGGATCAACTCCTTTATTGGTATATAAAAAAGAGCCCGAGGGCTCTTATAAAAAATCTTATATCAATTAAAATTTCCAATTGTGAAACCATCAATCTCGGCAATTTTCCCTCGCCAAAGAAGCTTTTGATCTGAAATCGGGTCGTTTGAGTTATAAATTCGGCACTGTCTCAAATGTATATAATTTGACTCAAATATATCATCAGTCGACTTATCTTCCTGAACTTTTAGATCTTCAGCATTTTTCTTTAAATGTTTAATCAAAGCTTCTTTAATACCACTGTCAACTTGTGCAGATGAAAAACTCTCAGCTAGTTCAGAAAAGTAAACTGACCCAGATGTTAGAATTCCTGAAATAACTAACCCCTTAACATTAAGAGTTATTCCTATTTCTAGTCCTCTGTCTGACAAATATATCAGACTTTCTAAGAACCAATCATTTTTAGCATTCGGATCTTTTCTATCGGTTTTTTCAATTAAAACGTTATTTAATTTGCTTTCTTTCAAAGGAAAACTTTTACCATATTTTTCATTAACCGCGTTAACAATTAAGCTGTTTGATTCTGAAATCGGCATTGCGTTGTCATCAATGCTGTCATAAGGTAGATCCACATCAAAATTTAATACGTCAGCTCCGTACAATATTATGCCCTTAACATTTACCATAATGACCCCATCTCCTTATACTAAATTTCTAATTTAATATTACTCTATCAGTAAAACTTTTGGGAAGTGCATTTTAAATTGATAAAGTTAAGTTGTTGCGCAGTAGCGTCCTACTTTGTGTCAATACGTTTTCTTAAATAAAAAGCCTCATGATCTGAGATTACGCCTGCCAATCTTAATTTCTCAATTGCTTTTAATGCTTTAATTTTATCAATTGGATGGATATTAACGATTTTTTGTGTTGACATTAAATATCACTTACCTAAAAAAATTAGCTGGACTATCAATCATTTTCTGATTATAAGACCATTATTTAACAATTCAACAATATCCATATATTTTTTATAAACTTCCCATTCGTTTTCTACATACTTTTTATTGCCAAATTCTTTAAGGCAAACGGTGCTTTCATATGGATAGTCATGAGCGGTAAAACAAACTTTATTTCTGAAATTAAGTGTATCAAACTCTGCAATTAATTCAGGAGTGCATAGATCTCTATCACAGAATTTAACTAATAAATTGTCCCAGTTTAATCTTTTTAATCTTCTTGTCCACTTTTCACGTGCTTCTTCTTTATTTTTGTAATGCAAAAAATGAATTTCTACATCATTTAATATTCCTATCGGATATACTGCTGAATTTTGATCAAGTTCTTTTTTGTATTTTGATTGCTCATTACTAATAAACTCCAAATCAGTGTCTAGATACTCTTTAATATTTCTTAGCATTTTAATATAATCCGGCGCAAAAATAAAGAGCCCTATAAAAGGTGTGTTGTATTGAAGACCTAGGTCTTGATATAAAAAACCGCCCCAGCAATTATTGGATATAATAGAGAAATCCTTATTTTTTAGCTTTTTTCTTAAAGAGTAATTTCTGATTACTCTTTCCAAATTTTTTATATCTTTTTTTATTGCGGTGAGCATTGTTCTTCCCCCATACTATTCAATATATTTTCTTATTGAATTTTCCCAAATTATATAACCTTGGGCTTTTAAATGAACGCCATCGGTTGTTAAAGATGGGTTCATTTGTCCGCCCTTTTCAAACAGTGGATATAAATTGATAAAAGAAACATGATCAGTTTTAGCAATGGATTTTATACTATTATTCAGATTGACAATATCTCCATTAGTTACATCGGGAAGAGCTGTATTTTTTTTGCTATTTACCGGTAATACGCTTTGCACATAGAGCTGTGTCTTTGGCGATTCACTTTTTATTGTATTAATGATTTTTTCATAATTAGAAGATATTTCTTGAATACTTTCTTTATTCGCGAGATCATTGATGCCAATCAATAGAAATACTTTTTTGGGTTGCCCTTTAGTAACTTCAGATAATCGGCCCAATATTCCAGTAGTTCGATCTCCGCCAATGCCTCTATTCTTAATATTTTGGTTATCAAATGCCTCTGACCATTCATTATAGTCACTGAGGCTGTCACCTAAAAAGACAATGCTTTTATTATCGATTTTTAAGTGACTGAACAAGTCCTTACGATCATAGTAGTAAGGGAAAAATTTGTCTGGTTGTTTTTTACCCATAAGTTTGTTTATCTTTTGATTAATATAATTCATGCCCCCCTTATTTTTTAGGACATTAATCCCACCAGCAATAAAGACAAGATTAAGCACAATTGAGATTATCAAAAAAAATTTTAACTTTTTCATTTATACCCCGCCCAATCAAAAACTTTTTATAATCTCTATAATAATATCATTTAAAGGCATAACAGGATAACCATCAATTTACGAATTTATCATATCTTCAATTGCTGGCATCCAACTTACTGGTGCATCACCAACAGTTAAAATCGGTTCTGTAATTCCAGCATTTCCACTCGTTATGCCACTTACAAAAACGTAACCAGAAATACTTGATATTGATTTACTCGGTAATTTAAATATTTTGTTTAATTGTCCTGTAAAATTTCCATTTTTAAAATCATTTTGCATGCCATATCCCTGTTTCAATCCAAAAGAGTTTCTATTAATGCTCAATTCCATTGTTGTATTGTCTGAGAAAATAATATCTAACTTAATACCATAATCAGCACCATCTGGAATTGATGGTAAAGAAATTGAAGTATTAATTCCAAGCGTGACTGTTCTTCCTTGGATAAAAAACTTCGTATTGTCTGAAACAGAAAAATTTGTTGATGGCGTGCTTGGATTTGCCCATACGTTTCCAGAGTTTAATATTAAATTGCGCATTCCTATTTGTGAGAAAGACGTTTTTTCATATCGCTCAATTTCATACTTTGATGTAGTTGACATCCCTAAGCTATTGGCGACATATTCAGCAATCATTTGATGCAATTTAGGAGTCGGATGGGTACCATCGACTGTTAATCCCATATCTATAGATTCTTGCGCTGATTGAAATGGAACAATGTCAGGAAACGGAATATAGAAAGAATTTTTTATACTGTCGCTCAAACGTTTTAACTGGGTTCGCCGGTAATTTGTGGGCGGTTGATTCCAAATAAAATCTAAAACTACCACTAGTGGATTCTTTGATGATAAGTAACCAATAATTGATCCGATCTTGTCTCCGAATGGTGTATTAGTATCTGAGTCATTATACCCTAGTGCAAAAAACAAAACATTGCAATCACACATATTTTGCATAATCGTATCATTTACTTCAGCCAAACTCAGTCCTGATTTAGCGTAATTTTCAAAGGTTAGTGCATTATTGTCGTCAATCAACTCAATACCGCTGAACCCTGTCCATAAATTATCTTTTTTTTCAATTTCCAAATCATAGCCAGCAGGATATTGCGAAACGTCAAAATCTTGACTGAGGACACTCGGATAGTCAACACCATCTGCCGATACCGTCCCTAGTAATGTCCCATTTGCTTTTACATCAAATGAGCCTTGCCCTGGTTTCTGCTGATAATAAATTCTAACAATCTGGCTATCTTTTTTTACTTTTATTTTTAAAGTATCACCTTGTGTAGTGCTACCAATCCAATACCCTCCGATAAAGCTACCATTAACTGCATTTTCTTCCCAATTGCCAACAGTAGAAACTTCAATGGCATCTTCATCAAAAACACCGGATGATGCTTCAGGAGGCCTAAGGCCAACAAATCCATAATTACCTCCAGTATGTTGTCTTAAAAATTTCCGCATAATTCCTGCCCATGAATTTTCAAAGGCGACTTGCGAACCTGCTCCATGGCTAATACTATCTCCCCAAACAATCTGTCTCTTCAATTTATACCATATCCCTTCATTTTCAGATTTAAGCAAGAGCATTTTCGATTGCAATTGTTTTTTTTGTACAATATCCGCCAACTGCGCAGCAACTTGATCATTATTCTGTCCAAATTGCCCCTGGGTAACGTAGTTTGCTGGGTTCAAAGTTACATAATCATTCTTTAATTGATTGATCTGCTGCAGCATTGATTCAATATCTGAAAAATAGTTCTCGGCTGGGATGTTGCCGGTCATGGCGTCTGCATCAACTCGAAATACAAAGTTTCCGGTTGTCATGCGGTGGACTTTGCCATCAACTGTCTGCTCGAACGCAAAATAAGCGAGATCAATCACACCGAGACTTGCGAATAGTTTATCTGTCAGTGTATATTCGATCTTTCCTTGTGCAGCGTCCACGATGGCCATGGTTCCGTTTTCGGATCCGTCATCGCGGATTGCATTTCTTGCTGGCGTAACACATTCGAAGGCGGCCGTGCATCCGGTCAGATCGACTGGGACTCCGTTTTGCAGGATCTGGGCGGCAAAGATGTTAGATTCATAGTCGTTGCGACGGACTACAATTCTTGGATTATGGGATTGACCGTTCAAGTCTAGTTTCAGATTAAATGTTTTTCTCGCCATGGATTTCACCTTCCAACTGTTCTACTTTTCCGGATACTTTGTCCAGTTTCTCAGATAGTTCTTGTATGCCCTTCATCAACAAGTGAATCTCATTGTAGTAATCGACTCCGGATTGATCGTCTGCCAGGAGCTCTTTTGGTGTTTTCCGCCCCACACCAATCACAACACCATATCGTTTTAAATCATGGCCACGCTTCAACTCATCTTTTAACCGGAATGTATAAATATCCGCAGCATTGATTATGTCGAGTGCACTATCTTTCATCAACTCGATATCTTGTTTCAGCGATTCTAGTGATCCGGATTGAATGTTCGCATTTTTGATTGTCCAGCCATTCATGTTTAAATCTGTCCACAGATCGGTTTCACCATTCGTTACTTGCGCGAGCGTTTTATAATTCGCACTGTCTCCTGACCCATCACGGTTCATGAGCTTTATTTTATGCTGCGCGATAATGGCAAGATTCATTTCACCGGAATCGTTCCATTCGCGAATCATGTTCCTGCGCGTTTCATCTGTCGATAAAATCAGCTCGTTATTGCAAAACAGTGGTGTATTTCTAATATGCGTGCCGGATCCATCTATTGTCACTCTGGGCAAGTAGGTGTTGCCCGTATCCGCATGGATCACAAGCAATAGCCCTCTGGTAGACGACAACCCGAGCCACTTTTCTGACGTCCCTCCGCCCGAATCATACTCCCATTCAGAGATGTAATTGCGCATTGATGAATTTCCGGACAAATCAAATTCTCCTGGCGCGTGAAATATTGCACCCTCAATATCCGCTCCTTGAATCTTTCCTCCGTAGGTATTGAGATTACCGTTAGCATCAACTTTAAACTTGTCCTGACCGTTCTTAGCGACTCTCAAGCCGTCTTGATTAATCCATATATCAAAGTCGCCTCGTTGCAGGTGAAAGCCATTGCCATCAAGCCATATATTAGCGTCTCCATTCTGTACATGCAGATTAGATCCGTCGATTGACCCGCCATGAAGGGCAGCGCCATAAGTGTTTACGCTGCCGTCTGTTCCAATATGGAAAACCGGGTTGCCGTCTTTTACAAAGTTAAGTCCATTACCGTCAAGCCATCCCTGAAGGCCACTATTTTGAATATAAAAACTTGAACCCTCGATCGACCCACCATGGATCGATGCGCCATAGGTATCCAGGTTCCCATCTGCATCTACCTTAAATTTCGTCTGTCCATTTTTTAAGATATTTAATCCGTCCGAATTGAGCCACGCATCAAACGACTTGTCCGAATTCAATGCATGAATATTGGTACCTTCGATCAATATCCCGCGAAGCACGCCTGCCGTAATAAAGTTGGCCACAATCTCGCCGTCCATCGTCATGGCCAATTCATACGGTCCGTTATAGCCGTGCTTACTGTATCCGAGTCCGCCCAGGTTCCAGCGCCATACCTTCGTTGCTGTAGCAATGTCAGGCGTGTTCATGATCAATATCTCCTGCGGATTGAGTGCAGGATTCAAGCGGACGTAGCCGCCAGATTGACCGGTAATGGCTTGGGTCGCCTTGTTGATTGCTTGCTGAAGAAAGCCGGTCGGGCTGATTACTTTCTTTGTTTCTTTCTGCGCATCTTGAAAATCAGTAACAAAGTTGCTGACCGGATCGCCGAGATCGATGCTGATGTACTGCTCTTTGAGCACATCATAGTCAACCTCAATGATCTCTGCTTTTTCAGATACGCCATATCGAGCGAAACGAACAATCAAGAAATCACACAAGCCGCATTGCTCTAAAGCGGCAATATGCTTGTAATCCTCCGTTTTTCTGAGGTCCTGAAACTTAATTGCCCAGCTGACGGACGGCCGATCGATCTTATTATTTTGCGCGTATTTTTGCGCAGCGGCCCGTAATGAATCAGTATCGGTCACCGATTCATCCTGCGACAGATCGAGCATTAACGTCCGTTTAACCGGATACTGATTTTCTGATGCTAAGTGAATGATCTTTTCCGGTAATGTGATCAGCTGCTGACCGCCGTCATCCGTTTGCTTGTTTGCGTATGGATAAACAGATGTAAATACGCTTTCAAGCGCTTTCTCTTGGCTGTAATCCGTTAAGTTTTTTCCATACTCAATGGTTACCCCGATATCCCGCCCCCGCTGCTTCATGTTCTCAACCATGAAGTTGTCAAAGTGATACTCGCCGCCCCAATTGTCCAAGATTGAGCCATCGGTACCGCCAAGGGCTTCCCTCGCATGACAAGGACCGATCTCAGATGTAGACTCGGCCATATTGTCCGAAAAAACATTAAACGGATGAGGATTGAGTGCTCCTTCTTTGACCTGGTTTAACGCATGCAGTGTATTGCCAGAAAGCGTCATTTTCTCAATCGGATTGTACATCAAGTCATAACTGATGTGATGCGCTTGAAAAGTCACCTTGAAATCGATCGGTGCGGAATGAAAATGGATCCGGAACAGCTGATCATCATCAATATCATTTGCTTTCGCCTTAACGATCATATCGTCCTTGATCTCATCAAAATGCCGGCCGGTTGTTGGATAGACAAATTCAAGATCATATTTACCATTACGCTGCTCAATGACATGGGCCGATAGGCAATCGACCAAATCACCAAGCCCGTGGTGACCAAAGTCGGTTTCATCTTTTTTATATAGAATCGGTATCATGATGCTAGAGTCACCCACCTAGGAATAAATTCAATATGATCAACGGTTCCAGTCCAGCTTATGTTGTTTTCTCCAGGTTCAAGGTATGGCCAATCGGAGCGCAGCTTGTCATTTTGCCCATTACCTGCACCCTTGTAGGCTTCCTTCATTTCACTGTCAATCTCGATAAATTCCGATACACCTTGCAAGACAACGGAACGGTTATTTATAAAAATGGTGATGTCACCGCTGCCCACCACTTTTAGATAAGGAGTGGATCCGTAAGCCTCCGGATTGAACAACATGCCCGGAGAAGACAATTCAACTGGATCAAGACCAATAAGCGATTTTTTCAATGGCTTGCAATTAAAAACGATGACAGCATAGCCTAGCTGTTCGAGTGCTCGCTGGACATCAATCTTACTGGTACAGGTCGCTTCCCTGTAATAGTCCGGATCACGCCAATCTCTTAGGAATCCATAAGCACGAGATGACTGAAGCCAAGCCTTTACCTGCCGCGCCTGGTCCTCAACATTTGAATTAGCAAATAAGGCACAATTGTACGTGTCATCATAATTTTTAAACGTCCCATCGTCCAAGATAAGAGCACCGTTTCGCCCAGGGATATCGATAAATTCAGCATTGCTTTCTGGACTTCCAAGTGAATGTCCATCACGTAAGATTAATCCATAATCGGTCGATCGCTCGCCTCGGAACTCAAACCAGTTCTCATCCTTCATACTTCAGTCCACCTGCTTTCTCCGCCTGCATGTATGCCGCAATCTCCTGCACCAATTGTTTAATGTCTTCAGCACGGTAGTTATAAAAATTAGTGATGTACAGGGCGAGGGCGAATCCCTCACCCTGGATCACGCCAGCTGGTGCTTGATCTTGACCATTCGAAGAAGGAAAATTGGACGTATTGCCGGATGGCTGTTGTGTCGTCGAATCAGGACTGGTTATGGTAGGTATTGCTGCTTGAGACATCTTGAGCGCCGCTTGTCCAATTCCCTTGAGTGAATCAAGCATTCCGACACGCATGCCTTCACCGACATTGAATCCGATTTCATCGCGCATTAAATGGGACGGCGAATGAATTTTGAACAGCTTTTTGAATGCGCCGGTGACGCCGTCAGCAATGCCTTTAACCGTATCCCATACCTGGCCCGCCATACCTTTAATACCGTTTATTAATCCAGCAATAATCTGCTTACCAATCTCAAAAAGCTTTATGCCTTGTAATGGTTTTGTGATAAAGTCTACTACCGCGCGAAATGCTGAACTTGTTGCGCCCTTTATTGCACCCCAAGCTGCCTGCAGCGCAGACAATGCACCGCGTCCAAAGATTTTAAAGACGCCAAGAATTTTGCTGACAAACCATAGATTGATCAATCCCCAAAGGGCTTGAACCGCCCCGGATAGGATGCCTTTAATTGCATCCCATACGCCTTTCCAGTCACCGGTGAACAGCGCGGCAAAAAGCTTAATGACGTTCAATATAATGGTCAAGGCACCGTTAATCACGTTCTTGATGGCGTTCCATGTATCCACGATTAAAGACTTAATAAGTGGCCAAACAAGCCACATGATGCCTTTAATGATGGTCAAGGCAACCTGAATGACCGTACTAATAACTGTCCAAACATTCTTGGCCGCCGCCATGATTTGATCACCGTTTTGTTTCCAAAAAGTTGTGATCCGACTGACGATACTACTAACAAATGACCACACGGCACTCATCACCGTCGTGACTACGCTCATTACAACAGACATAACCGATTGAATGACTGTAGAAATACTCTGCCAAATGGCTTGTACATTATCACGGAATGCAGCATTCGTGTTATACAAATTTGTAAGCCATAGGATTAGACCACTTATCGCCGCAACGATTGCGATAATTAATGCAACGATTGCACCAGCCGGAGTAAAAATCATTGCAATACCTGCCGCAATTTGTGGCAGAAAACCGATTAAAAGTAATAGCGGCCCCACGATTAGTGCGAGCGCGGCAATTAATGCAACGATCACCGCAATGGTTGTCTGCATACCTGGTGATAGATTGTTGAAACCATCTGCCAGCTGCTGCAGGAAGGCAACGATCGGTGTGATGATTGGCATTAGTGCATTGCCCATTGCCTGCAGGATTTGTGTAATGCTGTCCTGCAGAGCGGATAATTGACCTTGTAATGTTTGGGATTGCCGAGCCATCCCGCCCTTGAAACGTTCCTCCATCAATGCAAAAAGCGCATCATTAAAAGCCTTTATATCGGTAATTTGACCTTGTGCATTCACAATCTCTTTTTTGCCCATTGATGCGGCTTGATTGATCAGCATCTGCTTGGTGATTCCGAATTCTTTTAAACGCTCAACCTCGCCGGTTTGCGCATCGGCAACAGCTTCAATCGCTTGGTCCAACGGCTTCCCCATGCCGGCTGCCATATTGCCAATATCCGTAAGCGTTTCTTTGGCATTAATGCCGTATGATTTAAGCTTGATTGTCGCATCGACCACATCAGCTGTTTCGAACGGCGTCTCTTTGCCATATTGCTGCGCCCATTTGTAATACTCTTGTGCAGCTTTCTTGTTACCGCGAAAAGCTGTTTCAAGGGCAGCCATCTGTTGCTGTTGATCTGCTGCAGCCTTAACACCTATTCCGAATGCTCCGGCCAGTAAAGCACCAAATCCCGTGATAACCGTTCCCGAACGTTTCAACTGATCAAAAGTATTTCCTGCTGACCGCTTTGCCTCATCAAAAGATTCTTTGAAATCTTTTCCCAGTTGGCTTGCGGATCTGCCCGTTGCTTTTAACGCTTGGTTAACCTCTGAGAGCTGAGCTTCAAAATGGCCCATCTTCCCTTCAGTCGCCACAATCTCGCGTTGAAATGCTTGATATTGTTTCTCGCTGATTTTACCTTCAGCAAATTGCTGCTGAACTTGCGATTCAGCTTGCTTTAATTGATTTAGTTTTTGTCTGGTCGCTTCCACTTGGTCGGTGAGAAGTTTTTGCTTTTGAGCAAGCAATGTGGCGTTTCCGGGATTGAACTTCAAAAGCCGATTGACGTCATTGAGCTGTCCCTGAAGGTCCCGAGACTGCTTGTTGACACTTTGTAAGGCTTTATCTAGTCCGGTTGTATTACCGTCAATTTCAATCGTGATGCCCTTAATCCTGCTTCCCGCCATTGCTTCTCACCTCCCTGACGAAACAAAATAAAAAAGCCCCAAAATCGGAGCTTAATAGTTATCAAAATCTTTTTGTGTGGCCATCCGGACGTTGTCTTTCTTTTTGTCCGGATTCGCGTTCTTTACGTACTCGTCAATGTAATCTAAGATCTGTCCAATGTCCATGTCATCAACATCGGCACGAGTCAGGCCAGTTTTGTATGCCATAAAAAGCAGGGAATCAGTCGTTAAAGGTTCGCCGGCCGAATCCCCGCTCGTGAGTTTTTTTCCGTACTAATCATGGCCACAAGCATATCCTGCATCTGAGGAATCACTTCGATAATCGGGAACGTCTCAAAGCTGTCAAGCCAGGTCATTGGTTCTGGTATATTCGGATCCGCAGTCTTGGCCATTGTCCAGACAATCTGATAGAAAATATCGAAGTCAACCAAATCCAGATTATTAATAAATCCTTGCAATTCGGCTGCTTCTAAGTTTTCCTTGGTTTCCTCTTTCGGTGCATCTGCGTTAGTCTCCGATTTCACTTTCTCATTGACTTTCAACAGCGGCATAAGCCGAAAGAGTTCTTTGAAATAATCCTTGTGAAATTGCGCTTTGTAGCGCAAAGGAAAAGCGCCTGAGGTTTTCAGACGCACCGATTGACCACTAATTTGAATTGTCTTTTCCAATAAAAGCCCCTCCTTATGCCACCGTCAGTGTGCAGGTATCAACAGAACCGCCGCCAACCGGTGTCGCTGTGATGGTCGCGGTTCCCGCCACAACTGCCGTTACTTTTCCGAGTGCATCAACCGTAGCAATTGCTTCATCGCTTGATCCGTACGTTACAGATTTAATTGACGCATTTGCAGGAGCGACAACAGCACTCAACTGCATCGTTTCACCAACTCCAAGTGTCGCTGCAGAAGGTGCCACTGTGACGCCTGTCGCCGGAACTTCTGCCGGCTTTTCATGGACATAATCAAACCAAGAATCATAGATTTCTTGAGGTGCGGCAGTCGTGCATCGCGCTTTAACCATTTTCGTGTCTGGGCGCTTCTTAGATGTAATCGTCGCCGTTGTCGTCTGTGGTTCAGTGGTATCTGTAGTCGTTCCGGATTCATCCGTAGGACGTGATACCGTGCAATAATAATTCACATGGCGCGTTGCTCGAACGTCCCCTTCAAATTGATAGAACAAGGCGAACTTTTTCAGGTGCTCCGGCTTTGGCTCTCCGCTTTCGAATGATACCCCGTTAATCATTTCTTCACCGAGACACTCTGTACGGAATTCATCAGGCATTTCAGCCATTTCAAGATCGCCGCTGTAGCCGTCATTAACTGCATAGCCCCAATAAACGCCGTTGTCTGCTCGAAACTCGACAGGATCGCCCTGCGCTTCGAGTGACAGGTTTACTGCTCCTGGCCATGGTTTTACCTGCCCATAGACAATAGCTGCAGGAAAGTCCTGAATGACCGGTGCCCAACGGACATTAGAAAGGCCATACTTCACTTTATTGCCCATTTCAGATCATCCCCAAATCATATATTTTTTCATATAGCTGTTCATCTTCAATCCATACTTCAGCATCCTGATACGGAATGCTGTTATCATCAAGTAGCTGTTCGATCGCCGCCTCTGCCGCTAAATCTTTTTTATCTGTGTAAAGTTCAACAGATACACTAGGCACCTTCTGATAAACCTTATCGTCCGCGATAAAATGATTTGATTCACCAGATAAGTAGCAAATGAAAGGCGGTGGCGGACATTCAGGATATTGAGTTGATTTTTTCCAATGGTGGTAAAAGACCGGATACCCAGTCTGCAGGAGCATCTGTCTCAGTTCCGCTAGTGTCATCCGCGCACCGCCTTTTCCGCCGCTTTGGTGAAGTTGTCAATAACCTTGTCCTCTACCGGCTTGATATGCACGCGTGGTGAAGTCCGACTACCATCACGGTTCATGTGACCGCGCTCCAAAAGGTGCGTCAGTTGATAATCCGTCCGATTGTGGACGACATAACCTTGTGCCGATTTCTTTCGCGCCCAGCCTTTTGCATAATCGCCAGTTTCCCTTGGGCTCGTAGCTTTTAATTCGGATACCGCTTCATTTGAGATATCATCCTTGGCTTTATCCAGCTTATCAGTGACATCATCACTGTACTCGGCAAGCGCTTTAGCAATCTCATTGGCCAGTCCATTAATTTTTATGGGCACCGGACTTCACCTCACAGTACAATTCAGTAAATCCATCCGTCCTCATGAAATCACGATAAACAGAATATCGCTTTTCAGAGTAATCAATTTTTAGTTCGCCATCGTACTCGTCCGAATCTACAACGAGGATCAGCTGCGGTTTCAACCCGATCTGTCCTGCAGCCGCAAATTCTGCGCGGGAAACGCTGATTCGTGAGCAAAATATTTGCCGCGGCTTTTCAAACTCAATGGGTTGTCCAAGTTCATCCTCTGTCGTGACTACATCAATGAGCTTACATGCATCATCCAGCGATATATGCTTACTGTTGCCAATACTAGCTTTCAGACTCGGCATCTGCAGCACCTGCCTTTTGAATCAAACGGTTGTGGATGCGGAACTGAATACTGCGAGCAAGCGGCACGTTCTCCAACCGCTTTCGATAAGACCACGCCGCATAATCGACAAGCAGAATCTGATCGTCTGCTTTCGCTAAATCTAGCGAAGCCCCCATTCGGGTAATCTCGCTTTCTGATGTATCAAGTAATCCATTAAAATAGGCATCTCGCAATTCGTGCGTGATGCCTAAATCAAGCTTCAGTAAGCTTAATAGAGTCGTCTTTACTTCTTCATCCATCACTGATCACCCGCTTTCGCGGCGGGTGGTGTGCCGGCCAGGAAACCTGCCTTCTGCAATTCTTCGGCGCGTTTCTTACTGGTCGTCTCGTAGGTTGATCCGTGATGATAGATTTTCTTGCTTGTCTTATCAGCAAATTGACGTGCGACTGCATACTTCATCAATCATCAGCTCCTTATGCTTGTGGTGTGATGGTTAAAAGAGCAAAAGCTTCTGGTTTTACTGGCTTGCCGTCAAAACGCCCTTTGCCACGGAATGCCGTCTGATCTTCGACAAACTTAACTTCTTTCGAGCTGTCGATTGTAATGCTTTCACGCTCAACCAGCGTGTACTTCGAGAAGTCTCCAAAGAGAACCGTGTCCTCGTCCAGGTTGTTGTTGAATACAACTCGTAAACCAACGAGATCTGGGTTGCGAAGGTTTGGCAGTTTGCCAACTACATTACCGGAAGAGTCTACGTTAATGCTGAATTCAACGAGACGGTTGTAATAGGTACTGCGTTTAACGACAGCAACGATTTCGCCAACTGCATCCAGTCCTGTATCAATTAAGCCGATTTTCTTAACCAGGTTGATAAGCAGTTTTTCATCTGCGACAACGTCTGCTTTATTACCGGCCGGAATCTGCGGAATGATACCAACCGGTTGTTTGCCAGCTGCGCCGGTACCTTTAACGATCGCAAGATCAAGCGCCAAAGCGATTGCACGTGCAATTTTTTTCGTAACATAGGTATCCAAGTTGATGATGCTGTCTTGCAGCAGGTAGTTGTCAACGAATGTTACTTTACCGACCTTCCAGCCGTCGAAGTCAACTTCACCGATCGTGCCAACGTCGCCAGTCGGAATCGCGCCAGGCATTTCAATCCAAGATGCTGCAGTTGTATCCGTGTCAATCAGAATTCGCGTTGTACCTTTGACTTGGATACGATCAACCAACGGATACAGGGTTGTAAAATCGCCCATGATATCCATAATGCGATTGACGACAACTTCAGGGATGGTCAGTTCTCCGCCCGATACTGCACGTAGATTTTTGAATTTCTCATAAAACTCGCGAACTTCTTCTCGCTTGTAATATTCACCGGTCTTCAATAGTTCCCTAACCTGATATCTGTTCATCTGTTCTGATGCCCCCTCCTGGCTTCTTTTGCTCGAGCGCGTTTGCTTTGGCGGCTCTTTGCTGTTTAGTTCTTCAAGTTCTGTTTCAAGTTGCGTGATCTCGCCTTCGAGCTTGCTTTTTTTCTCGTCAAATGCCGCTTTGTCGGTATCCAGCTTATTGACTTCTTCTTCAACAGCTGCGGTTTCCTCTTCGGTTTGTGCTTCCTCAATCGCTTGCTCGACTTCTGCCGATCGTGTCTTGAGTGTTGTTTCTTCTGCTGTCAGAGTTTCAAGTGCCGCTTTGCGCTGCTGAATTTTCTTAGCCAGCATAATTTGTTTTAGTGCCATTTTTTCAGCCTCTCTTTCAAATTGTGTTTTTTCAATTCAAGTTGCTTTGTGCGGTGCTGTTCGATTTCTGCCTTTCGGGCTTGAATCGCCGTGTCTTCGTAGGCAGGGAACGTGCAGATGGATACTTCTTGCAGATCAATATCCCGAAGCGTCCATTTAACAGTTCCGTCATCGCCAAAGTCAACGTCTTCTTTATTGATGTTGAAACCGAATGAACATTGCGATACGTCGCCACGCTTGACGCGCTCATAAACATTCATTGCATCCGAATCGTTTGAATTAATCTTGATACTTCCCCATAAGCCATGTGCATCGGCTCTCAGTTCAAGCGTGCCGGCCTTATTGCGACCAAGCACCAAAGTTGTGTCATGGTTAATTAATGCGCGAATGTCATTGCCAAGCGTATTGTCAAAAGCGCCGGCAGCCACTTCTTCAAATCCACCTGGAAACAGTTCTGTCTGTTGACCGAATACAGCAAAATATCCTTCGATCACTGGATCCTGCCCTTCAGCTTCTCTGGTTTTAAAGCCAAGATTTGCTGTGCGCACCTGCTTTTTATTCCGATCCGCCACTTCCTCCACCTCCTTGTCCAGGATTCAATTTCTTTTGATCACCAATCATGCTCGCCGGTATAAAGTTCTCAAGTATCTTCAACTCATCCAATCCAGGAAGCGGCGTCTGGCCAAGCCAATCACGAACCTCATTGCCTGTCATAACGCCCCGCACATACATGTCACCGCCGACTGTTGCCAGTTGCTGAATGTCATAGGCATAGAGCGAGCGCGGATTAAAGCGGAAATAAAGATCAGGTGAATATAGCAGTTTCCGCGTCAGCTCCTGTACGATGCCTTGTGCGATTGGAAGAATACGAGAATTAATAAAAGCGTTATACTCGTCCTTCTTAAAATCACCTACACCAACGAAAAAAGCTGGCACCCCAAAGATGCCCGCTACCGTTCGTTTATCCAATTGCACCGCGTCATTAATGGCAAGGTCATTAAGAGACAGCGGCTTGACTTGATCAACTTTTATAAGTTCGGATGGTACAATCCAAGGCTTCCCGCCTCCGGTATCGTCAATATACCGCTGCAGTACCTTCTCGCGTCCTTCTTTGCTTGAAAGTTCATCAGTCATCGCATCAACTGAAATGATTACCGATGGCTTCCATTTATCCGACATGAAGCCGTTTTTTGTTTTGCTTGCCTGTTTCAGATTGTCAACAATATCCGTCAGGACTACCCGGAATCCTTGGCCAATCCATGGGCGTTCCGGATCCGGATTGATCACAAAATGCAGCACCTCATCATGGTCGTATCGATTGCCGCCATAAAGCACTTGATAACCATCCGGAGTGTCCCAGAAGCTGACCTGCGACGGAGGAAGTGGCTGAAGATCTGCGATATAACCGCCGCTATCCACTTTAGGATAGACAACGCTGTTTCCCTTTCCGTCCAGCAAGAGATTGTAAACAATGCTGTACATCCAGTTCTTTCGCGTCATGAGCCCATATGGATTAATGTCAATTTTGCGCGACAGTTCATTCTTTACACGGACATCGCCATCTTCTGTATTCTGCATGAGCTGAATCGTCATACTGCTGATCAGATCAGCAATGCGGTTCACACACATCCGTACTTCCGGATTGTCGGATAATCGCGTGTATCCGGTCACTGCGAGCGAGGACAAATCCTCACCTGCAAGCCATTGCACAAGTGCAGTTGGTTGTGTTGTCGGTTCCGACCGAATGCGCTGTCTGCCACGATTACGCCTGCTTCCTCGTTTACTCAACGCGCGTCATCCTCCCTTCTGTTATCAATTTTTCAAGATAGCGAGCACTGCAGTTTGTATCCTTCAAGTTCCCAAATCTTGTCTTCAATCCGTTTCTTGGCCAACTCCTCGCCGATCTGTTCATCATAATTTTTAGGATCGACGCAAGCCGATTCACCGACAATCGTAAAGCCATTCGGAAGCTTTGCCACAACGAGGCATTGCTTCCCAAAGATACGGTGAAATACTTTATATTCAGACTCATTCATGATTTTATTGATCTGTTCTTGAGTTACTTTATTTGCCAACCTGATCACCCTTCCAACCATTTTGATGCTTCTGTTTTCTTTTCCATATTTTCAAGCATTCTAATTGCAGCAAAAACCGACGCGTCGAATAAATCGATTCGCTGCGTCGGTAGAACTTTCTCGTATTGGACCATATCATCCGTCTTTTCAATGGCGGCCACATTCTGCACGCAATATTCATAAGCCTGCGAATGCAGATAATAGAGTTTTCCGTCTTTCGCTTTCTTTTCAATATGCCGGAAGCCTTCAGACTTCTTGTAAAAATATTGCGGCTGATCAATAATCTTAAAGCCCTTCGATTTCATGGCCAAATAGAATTCGCGGCTGAACTTGCGGTCAAAACCAACTTGCTTGATCTTGAATCCGGCATGCTTCATCTTGACAAACCAATTCACAATGTCGGAATGGTTGACCGTTGGTGTATTGCACATGTCCAGCCACCCATCATCCTTCCAACCAAACAGGGGAATGTTGTCTTCCTCAGCTTTGGCTTTGGCAGCAACGATCGGAAACCAAGCATGAGTAATGGCAATGTCTACACCTTTATATACGCCATACAATGCGCCTGCGGTTAAGTCATGCATCTTCGATAAATCCGCACCGCCATACCATTGAATCGGCGCTTTGGCCAGCTGGCTTAGTGCCCATTCATATTGCCGATCGCTCGCTCTAAACTCGTCAATATTAAAATAAGCTTTGACGGCGGCTGTATACACATTCAGTGACTTGGCGAAAAAGTCTTTCCGCTGTTGCGGATCGTTCTGCGCCTGCAGTGCGTCATTGATCATATCTTCCGGTCGAATGGTTACGCCATAATTCGGATTGGCCTTTTCATGCTGCTCCGTATTCGTATAATCGACATCGCCGTTCTTTGCTTCCTCCGCCTTCGTGATAAATACGAAATAGGCATCATCGGTGATCGTGCCAGCAAGTATTTTTAGACAATACTGCAACCGCTGATAGCAGAAACTCGTCATGTCATCTCCGGCAGTTGTGATTCCAATCATCAACTTGTTACTGTACGCCTTCATCGCTTCCTTGATAATGTTGTACTGTTTCGGTGTTTTGTAGGCATGCATTTCATCTGCAATCCCGATATTACAATTGAGCGAATCTTGCTTATCCGGGTTGGCGGCCAGCGCCTTGACGTATAGTGATCCATCTCCAAGTTCGCCGGTAATACTGTGCTCCTGGTTGTTGTCGAGCACTCTAAAGTTGTCCTCTTCACCCATGTTCTTGAGGTTAAACAAAATGAAATTGAAACTCTGCAACGACTGATCAAGGACAGCTGATGTGATATAGATCTTTGAACCTGAGCGGCGGTTCAACAGAGACAAGGCCCAGGACAGCGCGCCGACAAATCGCGTCTTCCCGTTTTTTCTGGGTATAAAAATAAACGCCTCTTTGAAGCGTCTGAGTTTTGTTCCTGTCTGATAAAATCCGAGCAGATTATAAACAATAAATTTTTGCCAAGGTTCAAGTAAGAATGGCTTACCGCGCAGGGGCGTACCATCCAGCTTTTCGCCTTGGTCATGAACAAACGTTTTCTCAATAATGCCAATGACAAACTCGGCATCCTTCGGCTTGAACTCCCACTTTTTATTTTCCAGGTCTTTTAAAAATCGTTCGCAAGCTTGAACGAGTTCAGTGCACGCGACTTTCTTTCCGGCTGCAACACTTTTGGCATATTCGATGACCGCATCATAATTAGGGAATTTCTTCATGAAAGATTTTTAAGTGCTTCAGCGAGTACCGACTTCTTGCCAGTCTCCGCTGTCACGTTTTCAAATGCTTTCGGTGAGAGACACAACCGGTCCGAATATGCCAAAATGTCTTTTCTTATGTTCTCTAGGGTTGCAACTATAGGTGATTTTTTCGCGCCGCCTTGATCGGTCTCAACCTGGAATTGATAGCCGCCTTCTTCAAACTGAATTGTTAATTCAAGATACTGATGAACGAGTTCCGAATAGATGTCAATCAAGCGATTATACTGGGTTTTGTGGACACCGAGCTTTTTCATATCCTCGATCGTTCGCCGCTTAATTGTCTCTTTTGATGCTGCCTTCGTCATGCCTCTCACCTCCCGGAAAAAAGTTTTTGGAAACCCGCTCTATTGGAAAGAGTTCCACTCACCGGTCTCCACGCCGCCGGTCATCACTGCTCAGGGTGGGGGGGATCGTTCTCTGCCAAGAAAGTTGTCAGTTCATTGCTTTGTTCTTTTAGAGATTTCAAACGCGATTCATTGCCTTGTAGTTCTTCAAGTATGCCAAGTCTGCTCCGCTCTTCATACTCAATATCGTTGTTCACTCGATTAAGTTGGTTCTGAATTGTTTTAATTACTGTACTCACGTTGATCACTCCTCGCTCATCTTGTACAAACAAACTTACGAAACACTTGCTTCTTCTCAATCAATTGCTCTTGCCGATCAGTCAACGTTGGTTGTCTGATTGCTTCATCAATTTCCTCTTTAATTCGTTTATTCATCCGTCCACTTACTCTGGCTGCCATCATACTTAATGCTGTATCATACACGTCTTGCATCTTGTGCCCTCCTCTTTGTCGCACGCTCTTTCCAGTACACTCCCAATGGTGTAAGTTTGCCTGTCTTACGGTCGTGCATTGCATCACCATGACCATTGCACATGCTGATTAAGTTCCAATCATCCAGCTTATATTGCGGATAATCTTCATACGGATAACAGTGGTGAACCATCTGTGCTTCACGTGACTTACCATATCGCTTGCACTCTTGGCAGAGATAACCGTCACGCCTCAACACTCGCTTACGCTTGTGCTTCCAACATGACCTGGTATAGAAGTTAACGGTCATGGCTATTCAACCATCTTTCAGCTTCTTCACACGTTTCAATACTTGAAGGCACAGTATAGACCTTTGCATGTTCCCCAACACCTTTGATGAAAGTTAATACTAATTTATCAAACTGTGATTCTGCAAATAGCGCTTGCCATTCAGTTTCGTGTACGACATCTTCATTCGTGTGCCAATGCATTCGGAAATCAATTAATCCATGTCGGCCATCATGTAGTGTCTGACCGCCTAATAGAATATCAGGAATACTAGAAACAGAATCGATGCGAATGTCATGCAATTTGCCCTGATCTGCCATAGCTGCACAACCTCCTTAAATTTGGGCATAATAAAAGCACTCCGAAGAGCGCTACATTACTGATTCTTTTTCTTCCTTTTTTCTTCCATGTTTCTAATCAAGTCCAGAAATTTAATTATGTCCAATCCATTTTCGCTAAACATATCTTCTGTAAATACATTGCCTTCATCCACAGTTGCTTTCGACACTTCAATAAGTCCATCAACTGGAACATCAAACATTTCGCATTTAGGATCATCAATTTGTTTCTTTGCGAAAATAACTTGTTCATGGAAGGAAAATCCCGACATCAGATCAGCTCCTTTTTGATTATCATACCAAAAAGAGAACATTAGTTCTACATGCATTGCATAAAAATAAAGCGCCGGTTAAGCGCTCATGAATTTCCCCTCACTATAGTGACAAGTCGTACGGCAAAAACTCATTTTTTTATTGATATTCTCATATCTTGCACACGAGTGAATATTCGTTGATCCTCTCTGTTGAGATCATTAAAAACCTTCCATATACTTTTTGATATTCGCTGTCTTGTTGCCTCGTCAGTATCTTCTTTAACCATTCTATCGACCTGTTCTATTAACACCGAAAGAGAATATTCTATATTTCTTAATGATTCATAAACTGTCGTATCAGCTGAATAAGCTAAACTAATTAATTTTTTAACATTTATTAATACCCTAGAACTTAATTCGCTTAGGCTCATCAAATCGTTGTTTCGACTATGTTCATGAATAGATTTGAATGATGTGTTAATATTGCCAAGTTCAGGCAGGATTTCGTTTGATATAAAATATATGGTTGTATATTTTTGCTCTCTGATCCTTTTATCTTGCTCCATGAATGTCATTTTCACGCCTAACAAGGTAAATAACCCACCGATGATTGAGCCAAAAAATCCAATAAAGGCAATAAATATCTGCTTGTCAAATATATGTAAAACCTGCATTATCCCTACTGAAGATATCATAATTACAATAAATATTAATAATGCAAAAGCGTAATCTATCACATTTAGTTTTTTCACTCTTTATTCACCCAAACAGCAAAATATGCTTCCGCTTTTTCCTTTTTTCAATTTTAGCCTTTGATCTTTCGATGTAGGACTGTACACTTGTTTTTCCAATTCCCAATAAATCGCTTATTTTATTATAGGACATTAGCTCTACGGTGGACAGTATGTACACTTCTTTCTCTCGCCTCGTCAATTCGCACAGTGCATCATCAATCCGTTCCCTGCCTGCTTGACTTATTTCTCTATACTCTGCTTTCTCTAGTACATCATATTGAACAGCGTCAATCAAAGCAGGATCAGTCAGATAAATCCGAGTACGATCAGCGTCCATATGATTACGCTCCGGATCCCGCCCCGACTCCATCCACTTCACGGCATATTCCATGTCCCTGATCATCCCGCCAATGATCTTCTTATCTTCCGGATCCGCGGCTTCATGAGTTGCTTTCATCTTCCGTATTGATTGCTTGTATTCATAAACCAACTTGCGCATGCTCATCCCGCCGCATCTCCTTTACTTTTGCTTCCATGCCCCGCCCTTGGTTCTGTGATAAATGGGTGTATCGGTATTCATCAGCCGCTTGATGTCTTCCTCAGTCAGCGGCTTGCCATATCTCGTTTTCTTGTTGCGCTTTTTGCCTTTGTAATGAACAGTCATTGTCGATCGCTCCCTTTTCAGAAAATAAAAAAGAGGCACTTACTCAGCGCATATGCGTTAAGTAAGTGCCTCCGTTCTCTCCGGTTAGGCTAGGCTTATTTATTTTTCGGCAAAAACATGATATAGTGGATGATCCGCTTTGCCTGCATGACTTTTAATTTCAACAGTTCCGTATTCCGGCAGCGGATACATGACAATCTTCCCGCCGCTCACAATGTAAAGTCCATCATCTTTCAATTCGGCTTTGCCGTTGATGATCGGAACCTCGATTTTATTAATCCGCAAGGATTTTTCCAATTTATCCCTACCCCCATTTTATCAGTATTATCAGTGCTTGTCCTCCAGCATCTTCGCAAATCGAATCAGCTTTTCCCTAGATATCATTGAAGGATGCTGTTCGCCATCCTCATCCCATTGCACATAGAAAATATCATCGTCCTTGCCTTCCATGAACATATTCTGATCACCAAATTGATCATTCCACTTGAGATACAATTTTGCTTCAATCTCCTGCATCCTGGATCCTCCTTCGCCATAGTGTCGTACTGCGAATTAATGCTGTTTCCAAATGCCAACCTCTCTAAACTTACCATCGTGAGAAAAATCAAAATCAGTCTGTATATTTTCTATTCCATCAACATTTAAACTGTCTGGAATTAATCGTATGGTACGAATTACCCCATCCGATAAATCTTCATACTCAATTTTTAAAACATCAAAAAGACTTTTAACTTTGTCAATGTCCGTATTCTCTACTTCAATATTTCTTGGTGAAAACTCAACACCAAACAGTGAAAATCCTGTATTGATAAAGTGATTGATGGATTTTCTAGCTTCTATCTCGCTGCTCTCGTGAGATAGTGTGCGTTGTGCCTTCTTTTTATTGTCAAATACCACAACTTTGAAATGAGACATATCTCGATAAAATCCAAACTCCATACCATCTATTACAATGACTTTGGTGTATTCCATAGTCTTTTTCACTCCTTCGCATTAGCTGTCTACTGTGAATTACTCGGTCTCCCAACTTGGCTTGTATATTTCGCTGGTCTTAATGTTTTGAAGTCTACGATAACCATCACCTGCGTCGATCAATCTCAGTCCGTATGGCTTGAGCATTTCCGTATTCGTCTCATTGTCTTCGTTACCGCTAAAAATCAAATGCTTTTCGCCGTCTGTGGCCGCGTAAACATCAAATTCATAGTTCCAAGCAGTATGAATTGCTTCAACTGGTTCATCCGAATTGATCTTCCTAAATGCACCCATGTCCCAATCCCATGCATAAAATTTATTGGCCAACTCATGTCACCTCATTCTTTATTTCATACCAATTCAATCCGCAACTTCTTCCGCCGCTCGTCAAATAGTTTTGCTCGAGCTTCTTTGCGGCTGATTGGGAAGATCGGTTTAACAAAGAAACTGACTTCTATATCCGTACCGTCAATTTCGATGTCCGAGTATTCAATTGCCTTAACCCAGCTGCCTTCAAGTTGGAATACACGTCCAAGAGTTGTTAATTCTTTTAACTGAGCATCATCATACTTACATCGCACGAAAACTTCTTTCCAGTATTCAACCGGTGTCCAAATTCGTTCGCTGTCTGCATAATTCATTTGATTTAAGTCCTGGCAGGTGAACCAAATAGTCAGGTGTTGTCCATACATAACGTAGTTGTTAATGCCAATAATCAAATAAGTATGTCCTTCATAATCTAGGGTATCTCCGACTCTCCGCGGATGCTTGAATAGCTTTGTGGTGCATTTGAACACTGTTATTGGGCTCTTCAATTCATCAGGCATCTCATTCACCTTTTCGGCGTTCACCAATTTTCATCTTTAAATCAGCAATAATAACGCCCGTTTTCGTCAATCCTGCATCTTTTTTAATCAGATTAGTTTTATTCATTACAGCGAGTTGTTTTCTCGATACAAGCACTAGATTTTCAGGATTGAAATTATGTTTATCCCCATCTCCAAAGATCACTACGTGTCCGTTTGGAATCGGGCCATTAAACATTTCCCAAATGACGACATGCTTCATCCGCCACTTGTCGGGATCTGCCACTTTTATAGAAACATATCCACGAGGATCAATCCTTTCTGAACCAACAGATTTGAGCGTTATTGGCTGCTCGCCTTTTTTAAACCGTGTGGACGACCATCCGTTGACTCCGCTTTTCCCTTTATTGAATGGAACGTGGCCCTTTCCGAACTGTCCATCAAGGCCGCTGCTTAAATGGTGATTGGCCTTATACCCCATGATTTGTGACAATTTAATGTTTATCCCGAATTTTTCGTTCAGAAAATCGCACAGTTCCGAATTACCTAATCCGAAAACGTTATCTTTTATAAATGCTTCTTGTTCTGGGGTAAACAGTGGTCTCACGTTTATCCCTCCAACATTTTAGGCAACTTGGAGTCTGCTCTAAAGCTATCTTCAACAGCTTTCTTCGCCTCCAACACGAGCGATCCATTTGCGATAATTTGCGATGCGACTCCTGTTATTGACTTTGCTCTTCTCATTTCTTCTTCAAGCGCTTCCCCGGTCAACTTTTCATTGTTTAGTCGTTTCAATTCTGAAAAAAGAAGATCGTTGAGACTACCTAATGAATTTTCCATGTGATCACCCCATTAGTCCTTTTATTTCCATTGTCTCGCGTTCTTCTCGTCCTTTGAGTAGGTGCCCATAAACGCGATGAATCATGTCTAAACTTGAGTGCCCGACTTGCTTAGCAATGACGGACTCACTGATTCCACGGTCGATCAAAACCGACACATAGGTGTGACGCAATTTGTGGATTGAAATTTTTGGAAGCTTAAGTTTTTTCTCAAGCGCATAAAGCTTATCGTTAATTGTCGAATTGTACATTGCCGCATTGTTTTCGATTAAAAGAGGATTTCCATCCGCATGTAGCCCATTTTTTTGTTTAAATGCCCAGTAGCGGTTTATCAGAGCCCGCATCGTATCGTCGATAATAATCGTACGGATGGAGCTTTCATTTTTAGTTAGATCGTACGATTCATTGCCAGTTTCTTTATAATTCCAAGTCTTGTTAATAAGCAGGCCTTTGTCAGAAACGTCTTTATATTCAAAGCCAATGACTTCCGAAAACCGTGCGCCCGTGTGGATGGCGACCATGAAGATCATAAAATAAGCTTGATCGCTGATGCGCGCTTCTATCTTTCTATATTTTTGATACAGCGGTTCTTCATCCAGCATTTCGTCTAGCTTAAAATCAAGGTAGGACTTAAATTTTCTAAATTGCGTTAGGTCAAAGGTCATAACTTTGTTCTTTTTCTCCGACCGTTGTTCAATCGTCCAAGTCTTTTCGATTGAGTTAAGCTCAATTCCATGCTTGGCAAAGCCTTTAATATACCCATCGTCGACCGCAAAATTGAGAGATTGCATAATAACCCACTTAAATCCAAGCACAGTCTTTTTTTGACGTGTTGCTCCATACTGATCTAGAAGCCACTGCATGTTCATTCGATTTTCTTCAAGATCAACAAGCAACATTTCTGGTGCAACTTCTTTGAGGTATTTGAGGGCCCGATCATATTTTCCAAGCGTTACCGGTCGAACTTTTCCTACTTTTTCATTCTGGGTAAAGAATAGAAAGTATTCCCAAAACCGCATTTTGCGTACTTTAGCACGCAGCTCGTCGCGATTAATTCGTTTAAAAGTACCTACTTGGTTAGTCGCTTGCAATTCCTGCATCGCCATCTAAATTCCTCCTTTTAAAAAAGTTTCAGCTGTTCCGGTCCTTCGCTTCGTTTATCTGTCAAAAGCTCGTACTCCTTCGAGCAAGCTATATGGTGCGGTATTTCAACGCTCTCAACGTGCTTTGGATAACGAAAGCTTGTCCATTTCACCGATAACTCTCTGGCCGCAAAGTCTGTATAAGGCATCACGTTAAAACTGCTAAAATGCAGATAGTCATCCTTGTCGTTTTGAATAAAGAATGCGCCCTTTGCCTCACGCGTCAGCACGTCGCAGTGGACAACACAAGCGTTCATTCCTCTGATCAAAAGATTAAATAATAGGAATGGTATAGCTCGATCTGATAAATCCTCGCATGTATAAAAGTGTTCTGAAGGCTTGTACGTAAACGGCGTTTCCTGTATTCGGTCGTGCTGCCATTTCTGTATGGTCAGCCCTCCCGTACCCGCAGCGCAATCGTAATTTCTTCCGCGTTCATTGTCCGTAAGTTCTGAAAGCAGTTGACCAATGCTAATCGGGGTGAAGTCTTGCTTTAATTTTTTTCGATCCGCTGCTTCGTCTTGAAAATACATATAAAACCAGTCATAGCTGACGTCCGTTTCAATTTCCAAAAATTCACGGAACATATTTTCCCGCCGCTTACGGTCGAATAAGATTTTCATGAGTGCGTCCGGCGCTTTCCATGGATCATTGATGCCAAACAATTTGTTGATAGTTTCAGTGTTCAGCTTCATATCCTTTTCCCCTCACCATTTCTTATCATTCACAGGCTTCCAACCGTCCCGCCGCCGTGCATTCAGATCATGTTTCTGCAATGGCTCATAGCACCAAACCTTTTGCCGATCTTCCATTCGAAAGAGCAATACCCAGCGGCGCCGACTCATATGAATTCCTCTTTGGCATTTCGTTTCATTCGAAAATACCGGAGTCTACCTTCTTTTTTAGTCTCACACCAATCCTTGTTCCACTCGGCCTGCAGCGTGGCCATCACACTTGGCTTCGGTCTTGAATAATGGGTTTCGCATACTTCAAGTATCTGATCTACAGTCACCCAATTTTTATGGCTCATGAACCCTTTGATAATCCTGATCATTTCACTGTAATCAGTGGTTGCCTCGCCGCCTTTGACACCGCCGATCTGCTTTGATGAATAGTACCTGATTGATTTACGAATGGAATAAACCTTTCGCATTTTTTTGAAGTGGTGATTGAATTTTGCATTTTGAAAAACACAAATGCGATGATGATCTGCCTGCACATCCACATAGAGCAAACCTATTTTGTTTTGATCTATGAACTCACGAATTGCCCTCGCCGGCCATTTCCTGCCCTTAGGCATAGGTACTGCCATGTAGACGTACGGAGCATAATTTAAACGGTCCCGCGCTTGGTCAAGCAGTTTGAATGACAATCTTGTTTTGGTCTCAACGATGATGTCCATTGATCCATTCAATCCGAGAATGTCGCAAAGCCCTACTTCTCCGTATACCTCGCTGCATCCGATGTCTTTAATCAGCCAATTTTTGATAGGGAAGAATAGATTCGACTCTTTCACGTCGTCACCGTCCCGCCTAGAAAAGGTCTCAAATAGTCGATTGCGATTCCGTTCCTGCTTTTTACCTGTTCGCAATTTTCAATAAACCATGTGTAAGGAATGCTTTTGCGTCCGCCATATGCCATGTTCTTCCACCACTGGGCCAGCTGCATGGAGGTTAGAATGAATGTTTTTTGATGCGCAACGAACCTCACCAATACAAAGGCTATCCCGCCGGTTACACTAAAGTTCTGCAGGAAGAGTTGCTGATGCTCTTTGACGTTGTTGAGCGGGAAGTTTGTTGGGTTTGTCGTTTCCTTTGCATCAAACGCAATTCCCCGTCCTCTTAGGATCCCGAGAAAATCAATTGTGCTCTTTTCGGAATAAACCGCCTTGTCATTGATCTTTTTCATCGGCGTAGCAATCTTCTGAATCACAGCTGTTTTGGTAAACCGATAGGATATATTGCTAGACTCAATTTCCCGCTCGAGCTGCATTCCTCGGTTTCTGTAATTGGTCATGGCTTTATCGCCTCGCTTAATGAACCCCACGGCTCCATTTTTAAATCCTCATTAAGCATTTCAGCTTCATCAAGAGCATCTTCAATCAGTGTTTTTAGATGTTCATTTTCTGCATCTAGTCGTGTCACTTCGTTCACAACCCACTCCGCATCCGAACGTCTCATCACGACTGCAGGACGATTCTTCTGCTTATCCAATGTCTGCTTGAGGTATTTCAAACGATCTTCTGTCATCAATGCCACGTCCCTTTAAGCGCAATTGGCTGCTTGTTATCTCCGTACTCCTTGCAAAATTGCCCGGGCTTTCCATACTTCTTGTGCAATTCTTTGAGTTGAGTTTCTGAGAGAACATAACTTTTTACTGGACCGTTGGCGGGATTGACCAACACCTTGCGTTTTGTTTTCCTTGGTGGACGCTTCTCGCCTTTCTTAACGCTCACCGCTTCCTCAGGTGTCCATTTTTGATAGTGAACCCGCCGCTGTATATTGATTTTGCTTAGCCCATTCTTCTCCATCTTTTCAAGCAATTCGCCGTCAAAATGATGGCCATCTACGATAAACGGTTTAATCATTGGAATCACCGCTTTCAATCCATTTGCCAACATCCGGATGCTCTTTGGCAATAATCTGCACGACCTTACGAATGGTTGCTCTTGTATCAATGGACCATGCGCTACATGTCTTGTTCGGTTCCCCATTTCTAAAAACGTTCAAACCATTGCTGAAATTGTCAGGATAAATTTTGTAATGCGGTGATTTCTTGTATAGTTCGGTCAATTCCTCTTCTGCCGACAGCGGATTAGCAATCTTCTTGCCACTTTTCAGCGCTATGATCCAGTTCTCAATCTGGTCAATATCAGGCCAATAAAAATTAGCGCCTATAGCATTACTCAATACTTCTGCGTCGATTTTATCCTCTAATCGATTGCTATTTAGTATCTCAAGTGTCGGTTGGTCAATTGCTTTGTTTAGTACAAACACATCCTCACTCATTACTTTCGCTCCTCTCTCCGCCATGCAATGCACTCGCGTTTGACCTGGTATTCCAATCGCTCCAAGCTGCAGAATGGATAGTTTGTCTGTTGCAGGATTTGCCGACAATCGGCGTCAGATGCTTCAGGCAGTTCCTTCCGCACAAGATTGTATATGGCTTTCACCCCGCCACCTCCGGCCACCACAGGGTTAGCGCAAACGTCAGTCCCGCCGCGAATGCGATTGCTGAAAATCCCATTCGGACATCCGGATCTTCGTTCTGATTCCAATCCCCCATGATGCCAACGAAAAATATTAAAGCTAATAGAACCCGTGTAAGAATCATGCAATTGTCACCTCTCTCGCACACTGACTGCTGTATGTATCTTGGTGACTTGATTTTCTGTCAATGTGCCTATTCAAATCGATTCCAGGTACTTTTCTAACTTCTCAGCGCGCTTTCTGACCTCTTCGGGATCCTCGGGCGTTTTATCTTGTTGCGGCTTGTCCATCCATTCAGGAACAATCTCTTGGTGAGTTTGAGGCGGTCCATGTCTGCCCCGCTGACTCTGATGTGAGCGGCGGGACGTTTCTCCGCCTTCCAGTCGCTCTGCATCGGCAACCGTGCGAATGCCTTGCTTTCGCCAATATTCCAAACGGTTATAGATAAACTTCCACGTGCGACCATTCCCACGTACCGCAACCTTTATGCCGTAAAAAATGATTGCCTTAGGATCATCAAATCCAAAGTTGCTGCATATATCATCAATATCCTCACGAAGTGTTTCTGTGATAAACGCTGGTGAGATGATATTGTTTTTCAAGAGTTTGTCCACAACGGAATCATCCTTCGTTGCTTCTTCCTCTTTTCTTTTAAATACTTTACTTTCCTTTACTTTACTTTGGGGATTAATGTCTACATTGTGTTTACCATTACTATCATTAATGTTTACATTTACTCGCTTTCCGTCCTCGCTAATGATGAATACCTTGATTTTGCTGTTACCGATGTACTCAAGCGGGTCAACAAGCAAATATTTCTTTAACAAAGTAACCTCTTTACGTCTTGTAACAGCGTCTATATAGCGCTTTTGAATGCCCTCAGACGTTAGTATTCTTTCAGATTCATAGATTGATTGATCAAATAGTCCCCATTTAATGCAGTCATTAACTATCTCTGAAACGGTATTAATGTCAACATTTACTCGGCTGGAGAAAAGTAAGTGCTCTTTTTCTCCCCATTTATAAAAGTAACCTTCTTTGTAGATTTTCATGAAAAGCTTAACTACAACAGCAAATCCAGCTGCGCCATACTTTGCTTCAACTAATGCAATTTTGTCATCCTGATCAATGTCTACATCCAGAGGGAAATAGTCTAATCCTTCTTTTTTAGGACGGGCCACATGGTATCCCTCCTTTCCTTACATGATGTTATCCGTCTAGAACGGCAGATCATCATCCGATATGTCGATCGGTTGGCTTCCCGTAAACGGATCATCCGGCTGTGGCTTTCGAGATTGCCCCTTGCCAGCGTTTTGGCTACCGTCGCCAGTATTGCTTGCACTCGCTGATTGATTGCTAGAATGCAAGTTCTTAGGCTCCAAAAATTGGACACTCTCAGCAATTACTTCAGTTACGTACACCCGCCGCCCTTCGTTATTCTCATAGCTGCGCGTCTGGACGCGTCCATCAACACCGGCTAAACTTCCCTTATGCAAAAAGTTTGCCGCGTTTTCCGCCGCTTTTCGCCATACAACGACCTGAATAAAATCCGCTTCACGTTCCCCATTTTGATTGGAAAATGGTCTGTTTACAGCCAATGTAAAAGTCGTCACCGCTACACCGTTCGGGGTATAGCGAAGCTCCGGATTCTTCGTCAACCGTCCAACCAGGACCACCCGATTAATCATTGATTATCACCATCTTTTTCATGCGTCTTTGCCATTTTCTTGCGGAGCGATTCATACGCCCGTGCGTGTTCCGCTGTCGGAAATCTCATGACCAAACGTTTTCTCCCGCCAGGGCAATGCCAATAGCCGCCAGTTGCCGTCATTGCGATCTGATCGATCGGATCAGGACTAAACTCCTTGTCAACAACCAATGGATTAACCCCCTTTCAGATTCTCTTTGGCGGTACGGACAAACGCTTTCATGTCCCGCCCCTTCATTAGTGGCGTGCAAAGCCACACAAACGGCTTTGTCTGTGGTTTACGGCTTGCCAGCTTTTCCAGTGTTTCCGCTGCGATTGCTCTCATTTTGTTTTCACCTTCTCCCCACTTCATTCATCTTGCACGGTCGGTCATAGTTCCACAAAAATTCTTGATACTGCAACCGATCCATAATCCATGACAGATCGTCGATGAGGTCTTGCGCCTTCTCTCGATCGGTCATTATGCTTGTCCCTCCTCGCGAAACAAATCCTTGAAGTTATCCTCCAAAAATCGTCTCATTGGTTCAGCAATGAATTTCCACCGTTGCCCTTGTCGGCGCGGATAGAAAACTGGGCCGCCATTATCCGCATCAAGTTTTTGACGCCATTCCTTCCGATAAAGAATATTGCGAGTAAGCCACAGATATTTGAACCCGGTGTAATGCTCCAGGTCTTTGAAAGACCAGAACAATTTATCGTCATCCAATAAAATCACCCGCCTTTCGAAATGAGTTCAAAAGAATTCCTATCTATTTCAGCTCACCTCTTCATCTTGCACGTTATGCAAGTTGCGATTAAAAAAAATAGATGTTGCTTCTTGGGGATTAAGTTTCAGAACTTCATAGATTGAAATCATCGCTCGATAAGATGGGTTTTGTTGTCCGCTGATTATTGCACCAATCGTGTTTCTACTTAGTCCTGTCGCTTCAGAAAGGCTTTTACGATTAAAACCTTTCAGAACCATTTTTGCTTCCAGCCTCTTACCATTTACACATGCGCTCACAATGATCACCTCCTAACTTGCATCTTACGTAAGTTATTCTAGCATCCTTGTTTCTGTCGGTCAAGCATATTATGCAAGTTTCGTTATTTTATGCACAATTAATCTTGCATTAAATGCAACATTGCGATAATATTAATCTATCAAATAGGGAGAAGGAATTTCAAAGATGAAGATGACTATTTCCGAAAGAATAAAGGAGATGCGATTGAAACGTGATCTGACCCAAAAGCAACTTGGTGATTTGATCAAAAAATCAGAAGCAACCGTCAATCGTTATGAATCAGGTAACATTAAAAATTTAAAAAATGATACAATTCTAGAAATTGCTCAAGCACTTCATTGTTCCCCTGCTTATTTAATGGGCTGGTCTGATATTCAGGATTCTCAAATGGATATTAACATTGCAGATCAGTTGGTTTCATTTCCGATTGTCGGAACTGTTAAGGCCGGTGCGGATGGTCTTGCCTATCAACACATTGATGGTTATGAATTATTTGATGGTAGTTACGATCGTTCAGATCATTTTGTCCTTCGTGTAAGTGGCGATTCGATGACAGGAGATGGAATTTTCGAGGGAGATTTAGTTATGGTTAAAGAAACCTGTGATGTTGATTATAATGGTCAAATTGCCGTTGCGATCGTAAATGGTGAGGAAGGTACATTAAAACACGTTTATAAGACAGATGAAAGTATCACGCTTCAATCTTCCAACTCCAATTATGCTCCTCGTACCTTCGTTGGTGCTGATATGAATATTGTACGCATTGCTGGTACTGTTGTTGAAATGAAAAGAAAGTTTTTATAACATAATGAGCCAATCATCCTTGGCTCTTTGCAACCCTTACATAGAACATACATTCTCAATGAAAGGAGGTGATAGCAAATGGCATCGTTTCGTAAGCTAAAATCGGGTTGGAAATACCGCATCACTTATTATGACTCCGAGGGAAAACAGCACGAGATTGGAGATAAAGGGTTTAGAACAAAAGCAGAAGCACGCATGGCCGCGCAAGAAGCTGAGCTCCAATTTAAACACGGGGATAAAATCGACAAAAGCAATATTGCCTTCCCTGTTTACATGCGGAGCTGGTACGAGACATTTCGCAAGGGCAAGAAATCGCTGCGGAATGATGAGGACATTGATCGGGCTGTGCGTTTTGCTGAAGAGCATTTTGCGGGAATTGAATTGAAGAACCTAGACCGCAAGATGTATCAGAAAGCCTTAAATAGTTACGGGAATGGGCACTCCACGAATTCCGTAAGCAAACGGCATATTTATATGAAATCCTGCCTAGAAGAAGCGATACAGGAAGGAATCATTCATCGGGATCCGACATTTCGTGTGACTGTAAAAGGCACAGTAGAAGAAAAGGACGAGGACCTCAAATACATTAGTTTTGATGGTGCCCAAAAGATCAGCAATTATTTCATAGAACGCTTAGACAACTTTGATTATATATCCAGGTATATGATTATCTTTTGTCTAGCTACCGGCTGCCGCTTTGGAGAAGTGCTGGCAGTTACTTGGGATAATGTTATGATCGATCGGAACGAGGACGGAGAGCCCACGGGCGGGACTGTAAACGTTAAGCGCTCATGGGACTATCATAAGAACCCGCGCTTTATACCGACAAAAAATGAAGCGTCTCGGCGCGTCCTGCCGATCGATAAAACAACATGTATCTGGCTGGACAAGCTGCATGCGCAGCAGAGTGAATACTTCTTAAAACATAAGACGCTTTTAAATGCCTGGCGAAAAACGCCCTTCGTATTCATTAACCATCAGCTGAAGCATATTTCGAACAATGCGGTAAACAAGGCGCTCAAGCGCGCCTGTACGAAGTTTGACTGTACAGAGATCACGTTTCACGGTCTGCGTCATACCTTCGCGTCAATTCTGTTGTATAAAAAGGTTAGCATTCATTATGTGAGCCGCCGACTTGGCCACGCGGATATTGGCACGACTTTAAGAATCTATGCACACGTCCTAGATGAAATGGAACAAAGGGATTCTCAGGCAACAATGGCTGTCATGGATGAACTATTTACTAAACCAAAGAGTTCGGTTGTCCCGCTCAAACAGAAGGCTTAAATAAAATAGCCAGTTTTTAGCCAGCAAAGTTCTAAAAAACTGTAAAAAGTTATAAAATAGTAAGTAACGAAAAAACCCCGAAAACCGCATCAGATTAACGATTTTCGAGGATTCGCAAAAAGCTATAAAATTCTCCGAATGGAGACGGTGGGAGTCGAACCCACGTCCAGAAGCATCGTGATTTAAGTTTCTACGAGCGTAGTCGGCATATTAGCATTTCGCCCCAGCGTCGGCCTGCCGACAGGCTTTTGCGAGGCTATCCCGATTGTTCTCTTCCTTAGCCCTCAGGATGCGGGCGTCCAGCGTATCCCACTAGAGTGAGTCCCTGATCCTACCACATGGGCGATGGAGGGAGGGACCGCAAAAGCTACTTAGGCAGCTAAAGCGAGGTTGTTATTAGTTTTGCCAGTTATGGCTTTGGCGTTTTTACGAGGCCGACCCCCTCGGCTCGCCGCTTAAACCCGACCTACCCCTGTCGAATCCGTAACGTCCCCGTTTAAAAAGCAACGGGACTTGCGGTGAAAGTGAATCATCCATAACTGTAACTGTTACTAACACAGTAAGGTCATTATAGCAAAAGAAAGCAAGCTTTTCAACTTACATTTTCTGGTGATCGCGAAACGCGCGGGCCATTTCACGTTGAGCGGTTTGCTTTTTCATTGACTCCCGCTTATCGAACATCTTTTTGCCTCGCCCGAGACCGACAAGAACCTTGGCAAATCCGTTCTTAATATAAACTTTGAGCGGAATCAGTGCATAGCCGGTCTTATCGGCCTCCGGACCAAGTTTATTGATCTCTTTCTGATGCATCAGCAGCTTCCGAGTGCGGAGCGGATCGTGATTGTAGCGGTTGCCCTGCTCATATTGACTGATGTGCATATTATAAACAAATGCTTCGCCGTTCTCCACACGGGCAAACGCATCCTGAATACTGACTTTGCCGCGACGGATCGATTTAATCTCCGTGCCCTGCAGCACAATTCCCGCTTCCACTGTTTCTTCAATAAAGTAATCATGATGTGCCTTGCGATTTTGTGCAAGCACACGTCTTTCGCCTTTTCCCATATCAAACACCTGCCAGACTTTCATTCATTGTTTCATTATAGGTCATGCAGACATAGTGGGGCAAGCGCTTCACTAATTGATCCGTTTACCTCCGTCTTTTTACCGAAACATAATCAAGAAGAATGACAATAACGATAAATACGAATGAAGCCAGCAGCATGTCGAGCGGTGTTTTATTCGACTTTGTCATAATTTGCGTGTACCAAAACCATTGAATCGCAAAGCAGGCTGCGAATAGCCCGGCATAATAGAGAATCTTTTTCATGATTTTATGCCCTCTCTCCGTCCGGATAGCCGATTTCTTCGTAGATTGCATGTGCGACACCATCTTCATCGTAATTCTTGGTCACGCGGTCGCAAACCGCTTTAATATCGTCATGAGCATTGCCCATGGCGACGGACACACCGGCGACCTCAAACATCGACAAATCGTTGTAATTATCACCAATCGCCATTACCTGATCGATCGGAATGTTTAAATAATGTGCTAGATGATCAAGCGCATTTCCTTTCGATACGTTAGGGGGCATGATTTCAAAGTTACCCGTTCCGCTTGAAACAATGCTGTATTTATGTTTGGCTTCGTACACATCGCGAGCCTTTTTCAACTTTTCGTCATCATAGGAAAAAATAATAATCTTGGAAAATTCTGTACTTCGATTTTTAAAAATGTCCCAATCTTCAACAAAGCGATAAAAGTCAGCACGTGTCGCCTCTTGAAAACCAACGGATCGGTCCTCGTGAATACCCAGCCTTTTCAGTTCTTCACGAAGCCATGTTGTTCCTTCTTCAGGAACATAAATATGATGTTCTGAATAGACACCAAAATAATAGTGCTGCTCCGCAAGCTCTTTTACAATTTCCAGTGCTTCATCTCGGTTCAGAAAATCCGCGCCAAGCAGTTTGCCGTCAGAGGAATGAATGGTTGCTCCATTCGCTCCAATCAGATGCGTTTCCATATCGAATTCCGTCATTTTGCTTTCAATATCAAAGAAGGCACGTCCTGAAGCAATCGCCAGCGTCACACCCTTGGAACGTGCATAACGCAGCGCTCTTAAGTTTCCCCAGCTGATCCCGCGATGCTTGTTTAACAACGTCCCATCCATATCCATTGCTATTAATTTTATCATTAGATCCTCCTGTTTATTATTGATGTTCTCGCCGTGCAAAATCGACAAAGCGGAATTTATCAGCCCGATGCCGCGATTCGGTGAATTGAAACAGTTCAGCATTTTCTAAGTAGACCAGACTGCGCACCACCACAACATGGGTATCCTGACTCATCGTCAAATAACGTTTATCCTCAACGCCTGCACGTTCGACTGTAATTTCCTTTTTGGCAAAGCCGATTTTTAACCCAAGTTCATTCTCAATATAATCATACATGGAACGTTCGCAAATATCTGCAGTGAGCATGGGCACGATCCCTTGAAGTAAATAATCCTTATCCAAAATGACTGCTTCCCCATTTACCGTGCGCGATCGGATCACTTTCCAGACCGTCTGATCGTCACGAATATTCATCATCATTTTTAAATGATCATCAGGTTTCATTAATACAAGCTGATGTACTTGCGTTGTCCATTTGTTCTTTGAATGATTGGCAAGCTCGCGAAAGCTTGTTAATCCTGAGATTGGGAAGTTCTGCCTGCTTACATCCAGAACAATGGAACCTTTCCCCTGAATCTTTTGAATGTACCCGTTGCGCGACAGCATTGCAAGCGCCTTCCGAATGGTTTCACGCGATGCTTTGAACTGCTCACCGAGCTCATTCTCAGTAGGCAGCAGCGAACCGGCCGCAATTTCTTGTTTGTGTATTTTTTCACTGAGATCGTTATAAATTGAAATGAATTTGCTCCTGCCCATAATTACCTTTCCCCTTCAGTTGCCGAACGACTGCCCATTTCTATTTTATCAAAAAAACTTTTTTAGACAGTAAAAATAAAAGGGCAAAGCTGCCCTCTTATCCATAATCCCAATATCAGTATATCAAAGTTTCGGTATGAAAGCCTTCACATATCAGGCAAATTAATGAACTTCCTCATTTACCTTCAAGATGGTAAACCACTGATTCATAAGGACGAAGCTTCAGATCCTGCAGCTGTTCCGAGGTATCAGAATAATTACTGATCAGCACTTCACTTTGAGCACCTGCTAATTCTTGAGGTACAGAGAATTTTGCGTTGGCATTGGCAAAATTGCTGACGACAAGCAACCGATCACTTACCCCGTTACGAAGATAGGCGAAAATTTGCGGATCCTCGGGAAGCAGCAGCTGGAAATCACCGTTAACGATCACATCGAACCTTTTGCGAAGAGCGATCAGCTTCTGATAGTGATAATAGACAGAATTCAGATCGTTCAGTGCCGCTTCGGCATTTATGACTTTATAATTATTTGCGGCATCAATCCATGGCTTGCCTAGGGTAAACCCGCCATGCTCGCTCGCATTCCATTGCACCGGCGTCCGACCATTGTCTCTCGATTTTTGCCGGAGAATCGCCAAAATTTCCTTTTCAGACTTGCCCTCTTCCCGAAGAAGTTTATAGGCGTTGAGCGATTCCACATCCCGATAGTCATCAATACGCTTGAAGTTCGGGTTGGTCATTCCAATTTCTTCGCCTTGATAGATATACGGTGTACCTTGCAGCATATGCAAGGTAGTGGCGAGCATTTTCGCAGATTCAATTCGGTATTCACCCTCATCGCCGAATCGAGATACAATCCGCGGCTGATCGTGATTGCACCAGAAGAGCGCATTCCAGCCCCCGCCGTCATGCATGCCTTTTTGCCACTCTTCCAGAACCTTTTTCAAATCAACAAGTCTTAATTTCCCGAGCGCCCACTTCTGGCCATTGGGATAGTCGACCTTCAAATGGTGAAAATTGAAGGCCATACTAAGCTCTTCATACTTCGGATTCGTGTAATGGATACAATTGTCAACCGTTGTTGAGGACATCTCGCCAACGGTAACGGTTCCCGCACGTCTGCTGAATACCCGTTGATTCATCTCATGCAGAAACTCATGAATTCGCGGTCCGTCCGTATAAAACGGCCGACCGTCTCCAGGCGATTTCGGATCATGATCATCCGGAAAACGCTGATCCTTTGAAATGACATTGATCACGTCGAGGCGGAAACCATCCACACCCTGATCAACCCAGAAATTCATCATCTTGTAAACATCATCACGGACGGCTTTGTTTTCCCAATTCAAATCCGCTTGGCTGACGTCATACAGATGCAGATAATACTGCCCGCTTTTTTCATCCAGCTCCCAAGCCGGTCCTCCGAATTTCGACTGCCAATTGTTTGGCATTCCGCCATCTTTGGATGGATCGCGCCAAATATAATAATCACGATACGGACTGTCGGCATCACCCAACGCCGCCTTGAACCAAGGATGCTCTGTTGATGTATGATTGACAACAATATCCATAACGATTTTCAGTGCTCTCCGGTGAGCCTCAGAGAATAAGCGTTTCAAATCCTCCATCGTTCCGTACTCTGGCTGCAGGCTGTAGTAGTCGCTGATATCATAGCCATTATCGTTTTGCGGTGATCGATACATTGGCGTCAGCCAAAGGACATCGACGCCCAGCTTTTTTAAATAATCCATTTTCTCGATAATTCCATTAATGTCGCCGATACCGTCTCCATTTGTATCCATGAAACTCTTCGGATAGATTTGATAAACGGTTGCCTTTTTCCACCAATCTTCATTCATATGGTCACACCCTGTCTCTTTTTTACTTTGCACCCTGGTCTATCTAGCGTTACCCTTCGTCAATAGACTTCTTGCTGAACTTAGAAAAAATGTATGTCAGAATAAATGGCAGGATCAATACAATCAGCATGCCGATGAAAAACGGTCCCCAATATTTCGGAATGATCGACATGAAACCAGGAATACCGCCAATGCCGACGGATATCGCCTTAACGTTGCACACGGTGATGAATGCACCGGCAATACCCGAACTGATGATTGCCGCAAGGAAAGGATAGCGAAATCTCAGGTTAACCCCGAACATCGCTGGTTCAGTAATGCCAAGCCATGCAGAAATCGAAGAGGTCATCGCGAGTCCCTTCAATTTAGCGTCACGAGCCATGAGGAAAATGGCAAAAGCCGCCGCGCCTTGCGCAATGTTCGACAATGCAAGCATCGGCCATAGGAATGTCGAACCGGTGCTTCCGATCAACTGGAGGTCGACTGCAAGGAAAATCTGGTGCATGCCCGTGATAACCAGAACGCCGTAGAAGAAGCCGTAAACCAAACCGCCGAGAATCGGAACGTAATGGAACAAACCAACGATGCCGGCTGTGATCCAGTTCGCCAGCTGCAGAGTCACAGGTCCGATAATCGTGAAGGAAAGCAAACCGGTGACAAGCAAAGCAACCGGTGCAACGACAAGCAGTTGAATGGAATCCGTGACATGTTTTTTCAAGTAAACTTCAATTTTTGCAAGCACATAAGAAGCAACGAGTACCGGCAGCACTTGCCCTTGATAACCGACTTTATCAATGTGCAATCCGAACAGATTCCAAATTGGAACGGTTCCCTTTGTTTGCGCCTCTGCCAAGCTGTAGGCATTCAACAGTGATGGATGAACGAGTACAAGACCGAGTACGATGCCAAGCAACGGGTTGCCGCCGAATTTTTTCACTGCGGACCAGCCGATCAGTGCAGGCAGAAAAACGAAGGATGTATTTGCGATGACAAGGATAATGTCAGCAAAATCCTTCCACTGAGGATAAGCTTGCACTACAGATTCCTTAAAGAAAATTCCCGGATTTGCAAGCACGTTGTTAATCCCCATCAGCAAGCCGGCAGTTACGATTGCGGGAAGAATAGGAATGAAAATATCTGCCAGGGTTTTAATCCCCTTCTGCAAAGGATTCATTTTTTCAGCTGCCGCATCTTTTACCTCTTGTTTTGATGATTCACCGATGCCCGTTAAACGAACAAATATATCGTATACCTTATCAACGGTACCATTTCCAATCACGATCTGAAATTGACCATTTGCTGAGAAACAGCCTTTGACCAGGTCAATTTTATCAAGTTCTTCTTTGTTTACTTTATTTTCGTCCTTTAAAATTAATCGCAGCCGGGTAACGCAATGCGTCGCGGCACTGATATTTTCACGACCGCCGACCGTATCAATGATCTGATTAACTGATTCTTCATTAATGACTGCCATACGAATCACTCCTGTTTTATGATTCTGCAAATTAGTGCGAGATTATTTTATTAAACGTTTTCATTTATTTCCCTATAAATTGAGCTGTATTTCAGCATTACACGGCCGTTGCAACACCTAGATTACCACTCAGGTATTTCCTACATTTTGTAGTATAACGCTTTCATTTTAATTTGTATAGTCAAGTGTTTAATATATTACAATTTGTATAGATAAATACTTGTCCATTCACAGACAGTCCGTTCGCTTTTCTCAGATACTTAAAAAAACTCTTTAAGAAAGCAAAAAGCCCCGACCTCCGAATTCAAAAATCCGGATGCCGAGGCACCTATTATCCCTTATTTACTTTTGCTGTTATTGTTTGAGTAGGAATTTCCTTGACCTGATCCACGACTGTTTCCGCCTCGGCCTCCGCGGCTTCCTCCTCGCGAATCAGAGCGTCTACCGCCATTTTTGTCGCCGAAACGTTTCTTGCCTGGACCATTGCTCGGTCCGGTTTTACCTTGAATAATTGTCGGACGCGATTTTTTCTGACGCGGCTTCTGCGGTTTCATGCCGACCACTTCGAAATCAACCGCGTGTTCATCCAAATTAACAGCTAGAACACGTACTTCAATTTCGTCGCCGATCCGGTACATGTGGCCGGTACGCTCACCCATCAGCGCCATGTTTTCTTCACTATAGTGATAATAATCATCGGTCAGATAACTGATATGGACAAGTCCTTCGATCGTGTTCGGTAATTCAACAAACAGTCCGAAGTTGGTGACACCACTGACCACACCATTAAATGTCTCTCCAACCTTGTCCTGCATATACTCAGCTTTCTTCAAGTCATCTGTATCACGTTCCGCTTCAACCGCATGCTGTTCGCATTCGGAGGTATGCTTCGCAATTTCCGGCATTTCACCTTTCCAGTAGGCCAATGTCTTCGGATCCGTTTTCTTCTCAAACAGATATTTGCGCAGAAGACGGTGAACCGTCAAATCCGGATAACGACGGATTGGCGATGTAAAGTGTGTGTAATATTCCGTTGACAAACCGAAGTGTCCCAAACATTTGTCATCATATTTTGCCTTGGCCATCGAGCGCAGCATCACGGTACTGATAACCGCTTCTTCCGGCTGCCCTTTTGCTTTTTCAAGCAAGGACTGCAGCGTACGCGGATGTACTTTATCCGGCGAACCGTGCAGCACATAGCCGAAGTTAACAACGAAATCAAAGAACTTTTCCAAACGTTCCGGGTTTGGTTCTTCGTGAACACGATAAATGAACGGTAGATGTAGCTTGTCTACATGCTCAGCAACCGTTTCGTTAGCCGCCAGCATGAAAGACTCGATTAAGCGCTCAGCAATCGTTCGTTCACGAACGACAACATCCACCGGCTTGCCTTGTTCATCGACAATAATCTTTGCTTCTGTGAAATCGAAGTCAATCGCGCCGCGATCTTGGCGATGCTTTTCAAGAATACCGGCTAGTTCTGCCATGAGATCAAAGAATGGAATCATGTCTTTATAACGTTCCAGCACTTCGTCGTCTTCGCGTTTCAAAATCTTACGGACATTGTTGTACGTCATGCGTTCTGTCGAACGAATGACACTCGGGAAAATATCATGGCCGACAACAATACCCTGCGGATTGATCTCCATCTCGCAGCTGATCGTTAAACGGTCAACATGCGGATTCAAACTGCAGATTCCGTTCGACAGACGGTGCGGAATCATCGGAATCACGCGGTCAACAAGATACACACTCGTTCCGCGTTCGTATGCTTCCGCATCCAGCGCTGATCCCTCTGTCACATAGTAGCTGACGTCCGCAATATGTACGCCTAACTTATAGTTGCCATTGTCCAAACGAGAAACCGTTACCGCATCATCCAAATCCTTGGAATCCTCGCCGTCGATCGTCACGATCGTTTCTTCACGTAAATCGCGGCGTCCAATATAATCCTTCTCCGACAGTTCATCCGGAATGGCTTCTGCTTCGGACAGAACTTCCGGCGGATATTCGAGCGGCAGATCATGCTTGTAAATTATGGACAGAATATCGACACCGGGATCATTCTTATGGCCGAGAATCTGAGTGACCATACCCTCAGCGTTCTTGCGGCCTTCCGGATATTTCGTGATTTCAGCAACGACTTTATGGCCTTCCATTGCGCCGTGTTCCGCATTTTCCGGAATAAAAATGTCTCCGGTAATTTTGTTGTCGTCCGGAATGACAAAGCCGAAATGCTTCCCGGCATTGAAGGTTCCGACGACCTTGGTGATTGCTCGCTCAAGAATTCGGATGACGGTACCTTCAGGACGTTCACCTGATGTTTTGTGAGACACGCGAATAACAACGGTGTCCCCGTTCATTGCACCGGCGAGGTCATTCGGGCTGACAAATACATCATCGAATTTTTCGTCTTCCGGAATAATAAATGCAAAGCCCTTAGCGTGTGCTTGTACACGGCCGGTCATTAAGCTCATTTTTTCAGGCAGACCGTAGCGATCCGAACGTGTACGGATCACAAGTCCCTGCTCTTCCATTTCATTCATTTCTTTCACAAAATTAGTGAAGTCCTCCGGCTGTTCTGCTCCGAAAGCAGCTTCCAGTTCTTTTAATGTCATCGGCCGGTAAGTTTCTTCTCGCATATAATTCAGGATTTTCTGAATGCGTTCTTCCGCCATGTCGTTAACCTCCCTATACTTAGGAAACAGACCAATCTAGGCTTTCAAGAAACGCATAGATATCCTTGTGCAGTTGCACTTTCTCTGTTCCTAACGTAATCACGTGTGTTGAATTTTCGTACCACTTTAATTGCTTGTTTGTAGAATGAATGGAATCATAATAATAGTGTGCGCTTTCCGGGTTAATCATTTCATCCTTTTGCGCCTGAATAATCAGAGCAGGAGCCGTAATTTTATGGCTTTCTTCCCTGACATTGTCAATCAGAGCGGATAATTGATCCAGAACAACCGGGATTCGACGTCTGAATGCTTGCAATTCGACGGTTATTTCTTCACCGCTTTTTCCTTGATACTGCTTGTACGTACGTGCGTATGCCGTCGTACCGGCAACCAAGCGGTCACGCATTGCGGAATAAGCCGGAGCGCACATTGGAATAAGACCCTTCACTGAAAAAGTGTATCCACATTTGAGTGAAAATACCCCGCCTAATGAAAGACCGCAAACCGCAAATTCAGTATGCCCAGTTTGCTGCAAGTGTTCGACAGCACGGCAAACGTCCTGCCACCACTCCTTAGGTCCTGTTTTGAGTAATTCCTCCGGTGGTCCGCCATGACCGGAATAAATCGGTCCGCAGCATGTGTACCCGCGCTGATTCAAGTAGCGTCCGAGCTGCCGGACATCAATCGAATTGCCTGTAAATCCATGCAGCAACAGTACAGCACGCGGTCCGGATTCAAGGAAAAATGGCTTTGGACGTTTTAATTCCATCCTTCCCTCATCCCCTAAACAAAAGATCCGCTTTTGCCTTATTCCACACGTTCTCTATCCCTGTTTCACGCGAACTTTGCTTCTATAAAGAGTTGAATCGCGATCAGCATGAATGAACGGCATATTGAAATGAAATAGGCATCTTCTTCCAAAATATATTATACGCTATATCTTCTGCCAGGTCTAAAGGAAACCGGAAGTTTTAGCCGGACAAGTCCGCATGGACGGTTCCCTTGTCAAGTTCGAATTAAAATAAAAACCGGAGTATCCGCTCCGGTTTTACTTACTGGCATTATTTAAAATAGTAGCCAATTAAAAACGCGCAGGCAAAAAAGACAATTGAGAAGAAAATCGTCAGCCTTTTAATGCCGACTTCAATGCCTCTCGCTTTTTGCTTGCTGAATAATTGTTCAGCTCCACCAGTAATTGCTTCGGACAACCCGTCGCCCTGACTTCTTTGAATCAAAACGAGTGCAATGACCACAACAGCTGAAATAATCATAACCGTTAATAAAAATGTATGCATCGATGTGTACCCCTTATCTTCGAATCAACGTTCATTCAGTCATTAGTTTTAATGTACCATACCGAAGTGCCAAGAGCAACCGGCCACGGATGATTTTTAACCGCGCAGATCAATCGTTCATTTGATCTGCAACCCCGTCCATTCTTCGCTGCTTCCGTTTATAAGTAATAGTCGCAACCGTCACGCAAATCTCATAGAGGAGTAAAAGTGGAATCGACATGACCGTATCGGAAACAAAATCCGGCGGCGACAACACGACGCCAATGACGATCAGCACAAAATAGGCAATTCTGCGCATTTTTTTCATAAGTATCGGCGTCAAGATACCTAAATTGGTCAAAAACACCACGATCACCGGCATTTCAAACAAAACTCCGAACGGTAAAACAACGTTAATCATAAATCGAAAATAGCGATCCGTTGTAAAAAGCACTTGGAACATATCGTCGTTCATGCCAAGAAGAAAATGAAGGATGTTCGGAAAAACAATTTCGTAGCCAAAGACGATTCCTCCTATAAAGAGCAAGAAAATCGCCGGTATGTAAGAAAGCGTCAATTTACGTTCGTTCTTACTTAAAGCCGGGGCTACAAACAGCCAAAGCTGCCACGCCGCAAACGGAATGGTTACAGCGATTGCAACAACGCCGGCGATCAAAAAATAGACGCTGACAATATCCGTCGGTCCGAGCACAGCCAACTTATTAGAGACACCCAGATCACTAACGAGCCAAAGATAGAAGTTTTTTGTAAAAAAAAGCATAGCGGCGGCGCTTAAGACAAAGACAACGAAAACAGAAATGATTCGTTTTCGCAGCTCATTGAAATGTTCAATGAGCGACATATTTTTTTCAGTCATCTGTTACCAGTTCCTTAACCCTTTTTTTCGTTGCTTGTCTTCTCCGCTTCGGTAATTATCGTTTTATTACGCTGATCCGATTGATCATCGCCAAGTCCTTGCGTTGCTTTTTTAAACTCCTTCAGCGTCTTTCCGAAAGATTTTCCAATCTCAGGAAGCTTTGACGGTCCGAAAATGACAAGCGCAATCACCAGAATGAGAATAAGACCGGGAATACCAATGTTTTGAAGCATGACACACACCTCTTTAGTTCATCTTTCGTTTAACCTAATAAGAATTCACTGCATAGTATTCGTTCTGATCATCGCACGATTGCTGTCGATTGGTCAATTTTTTTGTTTCTTTATCAATGCGACTTATGTTCAGAACCAACACATGAGGATTTATTTAACAAAAAAAGAACAGGATCCATGAATGATGGATCCTGTTCTTTGACTTAAGATTCTTTAATTAGAATCGATCTTACTTAATGTTGTAGAATGAAGCATCGCCAAGGTATTCAGCAGAAGAAGCGAGATCGTCTTCGATTCTGATCAACTGGTTGTACTTAGCGATACGGTCAGTTCTTGCAAGAGAACCAGTCTTAATTTCGCCTGCATTCGTTGCAACAACGATGTCAGCGATTGACGTATCTTCAGTTTCACCGGAACGGTGAGAAACAACTGCAGTGTAGCCAGCCTTTTGAGCCATTTGGATCGCGTTCAACGTTTCCGTCAGCGTACCAATTTGGTTAACCTTGATAAGGATCGAGTTGGCAACGCCAAGGTCGATACCTTTCTTCAGGTAGTCAGTGTTCGTTACAAACAGGTCGTCGCCGACGAGTTGAACTTTGTCACCAATTGCCTTGGTAAGTTTTTGCCAGCCTTCCCAATCGTTTTCATCGAGGCCGTCTTCGATCGAGATGATCGGATATTTTTCAACCAATTTGGTGTAGTATTCGATCATTTCGTCGGTCGTTCTTACAACGCCTTCGCCTTTGAAGTTGTACTTGCCGTCTTCGAACAATTCAGAAGAAGCTGGGTCGATTGCGAGCTTAACGTCAACGCCCGGTTTGTAACCTGCTTTTTCGATTGCTTCAAGAATCGTGTCAAGAACTTCTTCGTTGTTCTTAAGGTTAGGAGCAAAACCGCCTTCGTCGCCGACAGCTGTCAGGTGACCCTTAGCAGAAAGAACCGATTTCAAAGCGTGATATACTTCAGCACCGATGCGAACAGCTTCCTTGATGGAATCTGCGCCTACAGGCATGATCATGAATTCCTGGAAGTCTACGCTGTTGTCAGCGTGCTTGCCGCCATTAAGGATGTTCATCATTGGTGTAGGAAGAACTTTAGAGTTTACGCCGCCGAGGTAACGGTAAAGCGGAACACCAAGTTCGTCTGCAGCAGCGTTAGCAGCAGCAAGAGATACACCAAGAATAGCGTTAGCGCCTAATTTGCCTTTGTTTTCCGTTCCGTCAAGATCGATCATTGCTTGGTCAAGCGCTACTTGGTCTTGAACTTCCATGCCGATTACTTCAGGAGCGATTAATTCGTTAACGTTCTTTACAGCTTTCAGAACGCCTTTGCCGCCGAAACGGCTCTTGTCGCCGTCACGCAATTCAACGGCTTCGTGTTCGCCGGTAGAAGCACCACTTGGAACAAGTGCGCGGCCTTTGCCGCCGTCTTCTGTATAAACTTCAACTTCAACAGTTGGGTTGCCGCGTGAGTCAAGAACTTCGCGACCGTAAACTTCAACGATTTGAGACATTCATATCTCTCCTTATCCTCATATAAATTTATACAGTACTTTGGTTATCGATCGTTATGTCCGGACGATAACGAACGACTTCAAACATCATTTTCAATAAAACTGATTTTGAATCAGCCTTTTACTGCATTAAGCAGTGCAAGGAATGATTCAGGCTGCAAGCTGGCACCGCCGACAAGTGCGCCGTCGATATCAGACTGAGCGAGCAATCCGGCGATTGTTGCCGGTTTTACGCTGCCGCCGTATTGAATTCTAACTTTTGCAGCGGTTGCTTCGTCATAAAGAGCTGCGATTGTTGTGCGGATATAAGCGCAAACTTCGTTAGCATCTTCATCCGAAGCAGATTTGCCTGTGCCGATCGCCCAGATTGGTTCATAAGCGACAACAACGTCAGAAGCCTGATCGCTTGGAACACCTGCAAATGCTTTTGTTACTTGGTTCTTGACAACGGATTGCCATTTGCCGCCTTCGCGTTCGTCTAGTGTTTCACCAACACAGACAATCGGAACGAGGTGATGTGCAAAGGATGCAAGCACCTTTTTGTTAACTGTTTCGTCCGTTTCAGCGAACATCGCTCTTCTTTCAGAGTGGCCGATGATCGTGTATTGAACACCTAGATCTTCAAGCATAACCGGGCTGACTTCACCGGTAAATGCACCGGATTCTTCAAAGTGAACATTCTCAGCACTGATTTTCAGATCTGAGCCCTTTGCGTCCGCAACAATGCGGTCCAAAGCGAGAAAAGGAGCGGCAACAACAGAATCAACGAGTTCAGCAGAAGGAACCTTGTCCTTAACTGCCTCAACAAATTCGTGTGCTTCCTTAACTGTTTTGTTCATCTTCCAGTTTCCGGCAATAATCGGTTTACGGGACATGTTGGAACACCTACCCTTTCTTGCGGTTATTTCTTAGTTATCTTGTCCTGATTATTCAGCGTCATCAAGGGCTGCAACGCCTGGAAGTACTTTGCCTTCCATGAGTTCAAGAGAAGCGCCGCCGCCGGTTGAAATGTGCGTCATTTTGTCTGCAAGATGGAATTTCTCAACAGCTGCTGCAGAATCGCCGCCGCCGATGATCGTTGTTGCATCAGTTGCTTCAGCAAGTGCTTTAGCAACTGCTTCAGTACCCTTAGCATAAGGTTCCATTTCGAAAATACCCATTGGTCCGTTCCAAACAACAAGTTTGGACTTTTTGATTGCGTCTGCATACAGAGCAACCGTCTTCGGTCCGATGTCTACGCCGAGCCAGCCTGCAGGCATTTTGTCGATATCGACAACGTCTTTGTTAGCTGTTTCGGAGAATTCATCAGCAATGACCGTATCAACAGGAGTCAAGAAATTAACACCTTTTTCTTTTGCAAGTGCAAGGAATTTCTTAGCGAGATCAAGTTTGTCTTTGTCGAGCAGAGACTTGCCGATTTCGTAGCCCTGTGCCTTAACAAACGTATAAGAAAGTCCGCCGCCGACGATTAAAGTATCTACTTTGTCAAGCAGATTTTCGATAACGCCGATTTTGTCGGTTACTTTCGCACCGCCAATGATGGCAGTGAACGGATGTTTCGGATTTTCGAGAGAAGCACCAAGAATCTTCAATTCCTTTTCGAGAAGGAAGCCTGCGACTGCAGGAAGATATTCAGCGATGCCTGCTGTTGATGCATGCGCACGGTGTGCAGAACCGAATGCGTCGTTGACGTAAACGTCTGCAAGCGCAGCGAATGCTTTTGCAAGTTCAGGATCGTTCTTCTTTTCGCCTTTTTCAAAACGAACGTTTTCAAGAAGAAGAACATCGCCTTCGTTTAATTTTGCAACAGCTGCATCAACTTCCGGTCCGACTACTTGGTCCGTTTTAGCAACTGGTTTGCCGAGCAATTCGCTCAAGCGTTTTGCGACAGGATCCATTTTGAAGGAATCCTTGTCTTCAGCCGTAGGACGGCCGAGGTGAGAAGCAAGAATAACTTTTGCACCGTTTTCGATCAAATAGTTGATGGTAGGGAGCGCCGCACGAATACGTGTGTCGTCCGTAACCGTCGTACCGCTAAGCGGAACATTGAAGTCGCAACGGCAGAAAACTTTCTTGCCTTTAACGTCAATGTCTTTAATGGTTTTCTTTGCCATGCCTAGACCCTCTTTCGCTATATTTCATCGGACACTGGGGCAAGGCTGCAGTCCGTGCCCACCGCCGATAAGAACAGTATTCATCAAAAAAGCGGAAACAACTAAGGTTTCCGCTATTCAAGTTCTATTCAAAAAGTTAGGCAATACTTATTTTGCAAGCTTTGCGAAGTATTCGAGCGTACGAACAAGTTGTGAAGTATAAGACATTTCGTTGTCATACCATGCAACAACCTGAACGAGTTGCTTGCCGTCTACGTCAAGAATCTTTGTTTGAGTTGCGTCAAACAGAGAGCCGTAAGTAATACCGATGACGTCAGAAGAAACGATTGGATCTTCGTTGTAGCCAAGAGTTTCGTTAGATGCAGCTTTGATCGATTCGTTGATTTCTTCTACAGTTGTGTTCTTAGCAAGCGTTGCGTAAAGCAGCGTTACAGAACCTGATTTAACTGGAACACGTTGAGCAGATCCGTCGAATTTGCCTTTCAATTCAGGGATAACAAGAGCAACGGCTGCAGCAGCACCTGAAGAAGCAGGTACGATGTTTTCAGCAGCGGCACGTGCACGACGAAGGTCGCCGCCTCTGTGCGGGCCGTCAAGAGTCATTTGGTCGCCTGTGTAAGCGTGAACCGTAGTCATCAAGCCTTTTTCGATGCCGAATTTGTCATTCAATACTTTAGCAACAGGAGCCAAAGAGTTCGTTGTGCAAGATGCACCGGAAATAACTGTTTCTGAGCCATCGAGTGAATCGTTGTTTACGTTGAATACGATTGTCTTCAGATCGCCCTTTGCAGGAGCAGAGATAACGACTTTCTTAGCGCCGCCCTTGATGTGTGCTTCAGCTTTTTCTTTCGAAGTGAAGAAGCCTGTGCATTCAAGAACGATGTCAACGCCGAGTTCGCCCCATGGCAATTCAGCAGGGTCACGTTGTGAGAGAACTTTTACTTTCTTGCCGTTAACTACGAAGTAGCCATCTTCTACTTTAACTTCGCCATTGAAACGGCCTTGAGTTGTATCATATTTCAGCAGGTTAGCGAGCATTGCTGGATCTGTAAGGTCGTTAACTGCAACAACTTCCAATTCTGGAACATCCTGAATTCTTCTGAAAGCAAGACGACCGATACGTCCGAAACCGTTAATACCAACTTTAACTGTCATGTTAATAATGACCTCCTAAATGGTTTGGAAATTTTTTAAAATCTCTTGTGCTGCCCCTTCATCCGTGATAAGCACGGAATCGGGACCTTTCTTAAAGTAAGCCTGAATTGCCTCAGCCTTAGACTTGCCCCCGGCCACGGCAATCACTGCGTGCGCGCCAAACAGATCTTCCCACTGCAATCCAATGGTCTGAACTTTGTGAATGACGCGACCCGTCTGATCAAAGAAATAGCCAAAAGCCTCGGCCACAGCATGTTCCGTGTCGACTCTTTTGAGAATTTCTTCACCGGAATGACGGCGGATTGCCATCGTTTTTGCATCACCAATGCCGTGCACGATGATGGTTGCACGACGGACGTGCTGCAGGACCCGATGAATACTGGGCTCTTCCATCAAGCTGTGATAGGACTCGTCACTGAGCTGATCGGGAACGTGGAGCAGATGATAGCGCCCTTCAGCTTTTTCCGCCATTTTAGCGCAGATCGTGTTCGCTTGATTTTCGACCTTCTCGCCAAGACCGCCTCTCGCCGATACAAACAGGAGATCCTGGTGCGCTCTTCTAAGCGGGTGCATCATTTCAGCAGCGGCTGCGAGCGTTGAGCCCCCGGTCACCGCAACAATGTTGACTTCACCTAGTGCGCGTTCGATTTCCTTGACGCAGGCCAGCCCCATCTCATTCTTGACAGTCGCGTACTGATCACTGTCGCCAGAGACAATGACAACTTTGGAAACGCCGAGAACTTCTTCCAGTTGCTTCTCCATGTTCTTCAATCCGGAAATATTCTTCATCACAGTGCCAAGAGCCTTAACAATGGCTTCTCCGTTTTCCGTCAGATACATGCCGCTTGACGCCATTTGGATAAGCCCTTGCTGGCTCAGGAACGTGACTTCGCCGCGCAGAACCCGCTCAGTCATGCCTAAATGAGATGACAAACTCCGTCTGCCGATCGGCTGAAGAAAATGAAGAGATTGAAGAATACGGTAGCGACTGGACATTATGTCTAAGACATCGGGGATCAGCCTTTTTTGAAGATCAAGCAAATGTTCCACAGCGTCCCCCTCGATCGACCTGTTCAGGTCTCAAAATGTCCCACACAGTCAATTTATGTCCCATCTGCTCCATGTTTCATGATAGCAACTTTCGCCATTGTTTACAAGCATAATCATGTAAATGTTTTGTATAGGCATTTCAATGACGCAGAATCGTCACATTATAAAAAATGTTGATTTAATGCGGCTTGTTAAATCGAAACTATCTGCAAATTTTGAAAAATGTCACATCTGCACGATTGATTGCATGCTTGTCCGGATCTTCTCTTGCGGCTTTTTTGTCCATGTGAAGTATACCCTGTTTCGACAAAAGGAAACAAAGAAAGCGTTGTAAAATTTTACAACGCCAATCAAATTGGGACTCAACCAGTCCCAACATTTTTTAATTGTAGGCTGCTCTGCGTTCAATTGTCGATCCAATTCCACAGCTTGCCCTGTACTTCGCAACGACTCGTCTGGAACAGCGAATCCCTGATTTTTCAAGAAGCCGGGTAATATTCTGATCAGACAGCGGTTTTCTGCGATCTTCCATTTTTACCAGCTGCTTAATCTCATTTTGAATTTGGAAAGCAGAAACCGTCCCGTGTTCCGCACGCACAGCACGGACAAAGAAATTTTTCATCGGAAGAACGCCGAAATTCGTTTGAACATATTTTCCGGCAGCTGCCCGACTGATTGTTGACTCATGGACCGAAAGCTGTTCGGCAGCTTGTTTCATGGTAAATGGAAGCAAACAATCCTGATCTCCACTCAAAAAGTAATTTTTTTGACGCTCCATCACCATCTGCGCAAGTTTCATCAGCGTCTGCCGGCGCCGGGATACACCAGAAAGAAGCCAGTCAGCTTCATCAAACTTTTCGCGAAGATAACGTTTCGTTTCCGCATCCGCTGCCTCCATATAGCGCGTATAATCGTTCATATTTACAGAAATCGTCGGGAGATATTGATCCTCCAATTCGCAAACAAGTCCGCCGTCCCTTTTCGAAATGACGACATCAGGAACAATATATTGCGGCGGATCATCCTGAATCGTTGCCACAGGATTCGGATTCAGTTTACGAATTTGTTCAACAGCCGCATCAATATCGGCTTGTGCCACATCGAGTAAAGAAGCAAGTTCTGCCCAGTCCCCGGTCATAAAGCAGTCCCGATACTCAGTCAAGATTGTTTCCGCAAGTGTGCAGCGCCGATCGAGTCGGCGAAGCTGCAGACACAGGCATTCGATGAGCGAGCGGGCACCGACACCGGCAGGGTCCAAGGCTTGAACGGCCTCCAACGCTTCTTCCGGATCCGCATCAAACTTCCCGAACCGATCAAGAATGGCTTGCGGATCTTCATCAATGAATCCATTGTCATTCAATGAATCAATAAGGATATCGGCAGCATCCATGAGCATGTGATCAAGCCGTGTTTGATGCAGGTCTTGATGCAGCAGTTCACGAAAATCAACACGATTCGCCGCAGTTTCCTCGATCACGTCGGACGTGCTCTTCGCAGCACCGTCTATAGAATAGGACGAATAATCTCTGCGATCCTCGCGATCCTCGACATGCAGCAATGGATTTTCCAAAGCTTTTTCATGGAGCATCCGCGAAAGCTCTTCATTATTACATTGGAGCACGGTCATCGACTGGAATAGAGCCGGCGTCATTTTCAGTTTTAACGATTGCGTTTGAACGAGTGCCAATCCCATCTCGCTCACCTCCTTTACTATTATTATAGCAATTCATCAATAAAATGACTACGCTTTCATTGACGGAATTTGTCACATTTAATGATCATTTAGCGAACAATAGACCGCTCTAGACCAATCCACATAAATATAATGCACTATTTATGGGCTGCTTTTCATGATTCTGCAGTGCATCATTTCAGTCACGTAAACAGAAGGAAACCGAAAAAAAGGATACAGCGCTGTTCCGGCCGTATCCCTTCATCAATATTTTTGTTTAAAAATATTTCTTTTTCCAGAAGAATAATGCCGTAATCCCGGCAAGTCCCAGAGCAAGACTGATCGGAATCCAAAAAGCATGCGGTGCATGTTCCCATGGAATTGAGCCGACATTCATGCCCCAGAAACTCGCCACCATCGTAGGGATCGAAAGCACAATCGTAACCGTGGTCAAAAATTTCATAACCACATTCACATTATTTGAAATCACGGAAGCGTACGCGTCCATCATGCCGCTTAAAATATTGCTGTGCACTTCCGACATTTCAATCGCCTGCTTAATCTCAATAATAACGTCTTCCAATAGATCCTGATCATCTTCATACATACGTAAGAAGCGTTGTTTGGTCATTTTTTCCATAACAATATTGTTTGATTTCAATGATGTTGTGAAATAAACCAGCGTTTTTTCAAGACTAAGCAAATCAAAAAGTTCTTTATTTCTCATTGATTCATGCAGTTCACGTTCGATCAGCGACGTTCTGCGATCAATGGTTTTCAAGTATTTGAGATAATAGCGTGCAATCGCATAGAGTATTTGCAGGGTAAAGCGTGTTTTCTTATAAGTAAAAAAGTTCCGGATACGATTATTAATAAAATCATCAATGATCGGATTACTCTGCAAACAAACGGTCACAAAATAATAAGGCGTAACAATAATGCCAAGCGGAATCGTATCATAAGGAGCTGAGTCGGATTCATCTTGGATCAGCACTGGAAAGTCAACGATGATCAGAACCGAATCGTCTTCCTTTTCAATACGAGAGCGTTCGTCATCATCCAGTGAGTCTCGGATAAAGTCCGATGGAATGCCGGTACCGTCCACAACCTTCTGCACTTCAAATTCGGATGGACGTGTCAAATTTATCCAGCATCCTTTAACCAGCTCTTCTTTTTTCACCAATTTGTCTTGCTCATCAGTTAAATAAATATCAATCATGATGCACCTCCTCTTAATTTAGAGGAAGCCTACACAGATATCTGTCCGCTGCCGTGATTTTGCCCAAGAGCGTCTGATGCCATATAAGCTTCCCCTGCCGATGACTGGGACCAGGCTTTGGACTCGAACTATCAGAACTCATCGAACAATCACTTCCTTCAGCGGAATTGTGTATTTGGCGCGCATCGGATTACGTGCGCGGTCGAATACCGCCACGTTCTATAATACATGGTGTGCCAAAAGAACACAAACTGATCGCAAACGTTACACAAAATATTTTTTCATCTTTTTAAGCGGACTAGAAAGAACGCGCAAAAGCGCCCGGTCCATACGTCCGCAGGATGCGGAGAATTTCCTTCGATTTCAGATTGGGCGATCAGCATCTTATGACGTCTATCGTCTAACCAACAAGGCAAAACGCTAAACGGTTTATACATAAATAGAAGCATCTTATATTTACATGTCCATTGGTGTCCAGCGCCCCTCAAACGAGTCATGATGTTTCTTTACTTGGTAAAGAAAAAGAGCCCTTTGACAGGCTCTTCTTCATTAATAGTGCGGTAAATACCTTACTTCAGCAGTGCGGCTTTGGAAAACATGGTTTGCCGCATTGTACGTCATAGTGGCACTCATCACAAGTCTCCGACATCGTGTGTGGGTAGTAGTGCTGATGTTCGTAGATGTAATGAGTTTTTCTGATCGTGTGCAGTTGATGAATATGTTTCACAATGACTGGCTTGTAAATATGCTGAACATTGACGGTCTGCGGATCATAGACTGTACCGCCTTGTGTTGGCGGACAATGCAGCGTATTTTCAGTCGTTTTTCCTGCGGCAGCTCCCGGGGCTGTGCCAGCTCCGGCAACATTTCCATAGGGTGCATAACCACCTTTACCTTTCCCTTTACTTGGGAAGCCCATTGGTGCTGTTGAGCATTTGGAAGCCGGTTTAAATTCAGGTTTGTAAGCCGGCTTGTTTTCCGACTTATATTCATGTGTCGGACTTGGCAATGGACTGACTGGGCCGGCATTGCCCCAATTTCCGATATTCCCCGTGTTGCTTACATTTCCGACGTTTCCCATATTGCCTGAAACAGGCTGATTTGAATAAGGTGAAACCTCCATAATTTTGCTCCTCCTCGTCAATTAAAGTACACTAATAACCTATGAGTCGAGGAAAGCCATTGCACTAATGAGAACACCTAATTTTAGTCGTTCCGCCTAAATTTGGGCAGATAACATGAGAAACTGTTGGTGTTGATCATCCTAAATTACCTCATTGATTTTTGAAAAACGCTTGCAAAAGCGAAGTAAATCACTTAGAATAGACAAATGTCAGCGAGAATTTTCTTACCTATGCGCTCGTAGCTCAGTGGATAGAGCAATGGTTTCCGGTACCATGTGTCGGGGGTTCGACTCCCTTCGAGCGCATCAAATGGTGCAGCAATCCGAACGCATCATACAGTAATTGTATTGACGGCACTTCTGAGAAACGCTCGGAAGTGCCCTTTTTATTCCATGAATGTGCTTGTACCGTATTGTCTATGAAATTTGTATCAAATTATAGGCAAAACTTTAGAAATAATTAAGACGAATATCTATAATTTGCTTTATGATTAACCAATAAAGTACAAATTGGTGTTTTCATTTTTCTTTGAATCATTAAAGAAAATTATGTTCCGCTTAAACGGGAATGAAAACAAATACTCAGAATAAAAAGGAGTCGTACACATTGACAAAAGTAACAGTAGGCGTTCTATTTGGAGGTCACTCGGCAGAATATAAAATCTCTCTGAAGTCTGCATACTCCATTATCACCAGCCTGGATACTGAAAAATACGAGTTGGTACTGATTGGCATAACGCAGGACGGTTCATGGAAAAGATATACAGGCCAGGTAGATGCCATTCCTTCGGATACTTGGAGTGAACAAAATTGTGTGCCTGCATGGATTTTACCGGATAAAAAATTGCATGGATTGATTGAACAGCATCATGATCAGCTTATTCGCACACATCTTGATGTCGTTTTCCCCGTTTTGCATGGTAAAAACGGAGAAGACGGAACCATTCAGGGCCTCCTTGAACTATCTGGAATTCCCTATGTCGGTTGTAATGTGCTGAGTTCTTCAATGGGCATGGATAAGGATATTTCACACCGTATCGTGAAGGACGCAGGCTTCCGTGTTCCTGAAACAGTTTCCATCACCGGGAAGTCCTCAAAGGAACAGTTAGAGAAAATTAGTGTCGGCTTGAGTTACCCGGTTTTCGTCAAACCGGCAAACGGCGGTTCTTCGTTCGGCGTCACTAAGGTTGCTGATTCTGCCGGTCTTTTAGCGGCAGTTGTTGATGCTCAGAACTACGACAGCAAAATCTGTATTGAAGAAGGAATCGACGGCTGTGAAGTGGGTTGCTCCATATTAGGAAACGGGGACGACTTGACAGTCGGCGAAGTTGATCAGATTGTTCTGTCTCACGGTTTCTTCCGCATTCATCAGGAATCACATCCGGAAACAGATTCCGAGAATTCAACGATTCGCGTCCCAGCCGATGTTTCATCAGACGTTGAGGCACGTATCAAGCAAACCGCTAAAGCAATTTATAGTGCGCTGGGATGTACAGGATTAACACGTGTCGACATGTTCCTTACACCTGATCATGAAGTTGTCTTTAATGAAATAAATACAATGCCCGGATTCACCAGCTACAGCCGCTATCCGCGAATGATGAAAGCTGCCGGCATCAGCCTGACCCAAGTTACGGATACGGCCATTCAATTAGCACTCCAAAGCAAATAATTGAAACCTTGAAAGCTGATAACTATTATTGGCTCTGAAGTTTGCGCTTTCTGCACTCAGTTTGTCATTATAGGAGAGATCCACTGCCTCAACTTCATGAAAAGCTGAGCAGTGGATCGTTAAATTTGACCTATATTGACCTTTAATGTATCATGGATGTTGGTAATGGGAAAAATAACTTTCTTCAATGGAAAAAGGGGGTTCGTTCAATGCCTTTAATACCAACAGTCATTGAGCAGACAAACCGCGGCGAACGCGCGTATGACATCTACTCACGCTTATTGAAAGACCGTATCATTATGCTTGGAACAGCAATTGACGACAATGTAGCTAATGCGGTTGTCGCACAGCTGCTTTTCCTGGCAGCAGAAGATTCGGAGAAAGATATTTCGCTTTACATCAATAGCCCCGGCGGATCAATTACCGCAGGAATGGCCATTTTTGATACAATGCAGTTTATTAAACCAAAGGTATCAACCATTTGCATTGGTATGGCCGCTTCAATGGGCAGCTTCCTCTTAACTGCAGGCGAAATCGGTAAGCGTTACGCACTGCCGAATAGCGAAATTATGATTCACCAGCCGCTTGGCGGCATGCAGGGTCAGGCGTCAGATATGGAAATTCACGCAAAGCGGATCATTTCTATTCGTGAAAAGTTGAATCATATCTATGCTGAACGTACCGGTCAGCCTTACGAAGTGATTGCTCGTGATACGGATCGTGACAATTTCATGTCCGCAGAAGAAGCGAAGAAGTATGGTTTGATTGACGATATTATGGTTTCAGCAAAATAATTGACCATAAAGAAAAGCCGGAGCATCTGCTCCGGCTTTTCTTATTGTCTTTTAGTAAGCGTTATCATTTGTTTTCAATAAAAGAAGCCAGCGTCTCAAGCGCCATACGTTCATCCTCACCCTCAGCGGTCAGAATGAGCTGCTCACCGCGAGCCGGTGCCATGCTCATGACACCCATGATGCTCTTCACATTTGCTACGTGCCCGTCTTTTTCAAGCGTTATAGCTGCCTGATAAAGGTTGGCATTCTGCACAAATAGAGCGGCTGGCCGCGCCTGAAGGCCATTTTCCAGCCCGATGATCACTTTCTTAGTCAGCATGTTGTCCATTCCTCCTTTCATAAAAATGAAGGCGCACAACCATTTATTGGCCCTGTCGAATCCGATTGGCAATCGCGTCGATTTTTCGGAAGCGATGGTTAATCCCAGATTTGCTGATTGGCTCACCATTAACCATTTCTCCAAGCTCTTTCAGCGTAATGTCCGGATTTTGCAACCGAATCTCAGCAATTTCCCGCAATTTATCCGGCAATTCTTCCAACCCGATACTCTTCTCAATCAACCGGATATTTTCCATCTGTCTCATCGCAGCGGAGACCGTTTTATTCAAGTTCGCCGTCTCACAATTGACAAGCCGGTTCACTGAATTACGCATGTCCTTGACAATACGGATATCCTCAAAATAAAACAGAGCCTTGTTTGCGCCGATAATGCTCAGAAAATCGGTGATCTTTTCGCCCTCTTTCATATAAATGATGTATCCGTTCTTTCTCGGCAAGATCTTAACATTAAGATTGAACGTATTCATCAGTTTAGCCAAAGAATACGTATGTTCTTCATAATTCGAAAAAATTTCTAAGTGATATGAGGATTCCGGATGGTTCAGTGAACCACCTGCCAAGAATGATCCGCGCAGATAAGAACGTTTGCAGCAGTCGCTCTCAATTAATTCTGGGGCAATTTCACGGGTAAACTGTCCTCCGTCATCAATGATTCTCAAATCTTCCAGGAACGGACGCGCCGTTTCTTTCAGGCGAACAATATAAACATTATTTTTCTTCAGCCGCATCTTTCTCCGTACCAGGATCTCGATTTGATAATGGTATGCTTGTTTAATCAGTCGGAAAATCCGTCGAGAAATTGCTGCATTCTCTGTTGCGATATCCAATTCAATTCTCTTGTTACGAATTGAGATGAAGCCATTCATTCGTGTCAGCGCAGCAAGCTCCGCACGCGCGCAGCAGTCATCTACCTCGAGCATCGTCAATTCTTTTTTGGTTTCGGCGGCAAATGACATGCCAATCCCTCCAAACCTTACACTTTTTTCTCCGTAAATAAAGACATCAGCATACGGCCGACGACTTCTTCATCATGGCGTACAACGCCTCCGGCAGTCTTGATCAGTGGTGCATGAATGACATCAATGCCTAGATCATTCAGTTGCTCCCAATCAATCTGCACCGGCTCTGATTCTTCAGCTGCGTAACGCTTCAGCAAGTCGACTTTAATGGGCCGGCTGTTCACAATAATTGTATCGATAAAAGGATGTGCGACATGGCGATGAATAGCCTTAATATGTTCAGATGCCGTAAAATGGTCGGTTTCCCCTTTTTGCGTCATGACATTACACACATACACTTTTCTGGCCTTCGAACGCGCAATTTCATCGGCGAGTTCCGGTACAAGCAAATTAGGGATTACGCTCGTATAAAGACTGCCGGGTCCGAACGTAATTAAATCCGCGTCACGAATCGCTCGGACGCTTTCAGGGAGCGGCTGAATAACTGCCGGCTTTAAGAAAACACGTTCAATCCGTTTGTTCACTTCGGGAATATGCGATTCTCCTTCCACGATACTGCCGTCGCTCATCACTGCACCGAGTGCAATCATTTGATCCGCCGCAGGCAGCACCTGGCCGTGAACATTGAGAATTCGGCTTAATTCGCGTACACCTTTGACAAAATCACCGGTTATCGATGTCAGCGCGGCAATCAGCAGGTTTCCTAAGGAATGGCCGTTTAATCCACTGTCTGTTTTGAACCGATGCTGAAGCAATTGTTCGAACATCGGTTCAATATCTGATAGCGAAACAAGTACATTGCGGATATCGCCAGGCGGAGGAATCTGCAGCTCATTTCTCAGCTTTCCGCTGCTGCCGCCGTCGTCCGCAACAGTCACAATCGCAGTGATATCCACCGGGTACTTCTTCAAACCGCGAAGCACCGCCGGAAGCCCTGTGCCCCCGCCGATCGCAACGACTTTTTTTCGATCTGTCATTCGATTATTTTCCTCTCTCAATATCCCGGTGCGACACATTCGTCGGGAAATCTCCGGAAAGTTTTTTGGCAATCCACTCGGTCAAGGCGACTGATCGATGTTTGCCGCCTGTGCAGCCGATCGCAATAACCAGCTGCCCTTTGCCTTCACGTTTGTACTGTGGAATCATGAATTGAAGCAGATCCATCAGCTTCTTCAAAAATTGCTTCGTCTCCGACCATTTCAGCACGTACTCAGAAATATCAGTATCAAGTCCAGTCCGCTCACGCATATGCTTCACGTAGTAAGGATTGGGCAGAAAACGTACATCAAAAACGAGATCAGCATCGATGGGAAGCCCGTATTTAAAACCAAAGGACAGCAAATTAACGCGGAATGTCTCCGTTTCGCTGGCAAATTCCTGAACGATGCGATCGCGTAATTCTCTTGGTTTCATGTCTGTTGTGTTTATATAATATTGGGCGAGTCCTTTAACTTCTTCAAGTTTTTTTCGTTCGGCGCGAATACCGTCAATCGGCCGGCTTTTCGGAGACAGCGGATGTGAGCGGCGTGTCTCCTTGTAGCGATGAACTAGTGCATCATCCTTCGCATCGAGAAAAAGAATCTTCGGCCTGACTTTCTCGGATTTGCTGAATGCATCCAGTGATGCGAAAAGCGAATCGAAAAAAGTTCTGCCGCGAAGATCCATGACTAATGCTAGTTTATTCAGTTTTTCCGAATCTGAATCTTCAATTAAGTCAATGAACTTTGGAAGCAAAGTCGGCGGCAAATTATCGATGCAGAAGTAACCCAAGTCCTCAAAAATACGGGTCGCAACTGTCTTTCCCGCGCCCGACATTCCGGTTATGATCACTACTTGAATATCTTTCATCCTGCATCCGTCCCCACCGATCAATTTTTCACCTGTGACGCAACACCTGCATCAAGGCATTCTTTCATCTTTAGTATACTCGAAAAAGAAGCATTCAGAAAGATAAACGATAATCAGCAGACGTGCGTTTATGAAAAATGCGATGCGTATTGGCAACTATTTTCCTTGCCCGGAAGCGACAAAGCGCAGAGAAATAAGGCAAAAAAAGCAGCACCGCCATATTGCGATGCCACTAAATGTTTATATAAAAAGGGGGGTCAATTTCATACTTTAATCATATCGTGTTTTCATTTCATAATGATTACATGATGATTAAACACTTATGAAATTACGCCCAATGATTCATCTAAAGAATCATGACTAAAGACGCACAGGCCTTATTTGACTGCCGAAGCATCCTTCAGCTTCTCAACATATTTCTGTGCATTTTCTGCCGCAATGCTGCCGTCTCCGGTCGCTGTCACAATTTGGCGCAGCTCCTTTTGGCGCACGTCGCCTGCCGCGAAAATACCTGGAATACTGGTCTCCATCTTTTCGTTCGTCACGATATAACCCTCATCGTCAAGAATGCCTAAATCGCTCACAGCACCAGTCAGCGGATTCATACCGACATAAATAAACACACCGTCTACTGGAAAATCGGTTTCTTCTCCGGTTTTCTTATTCTTCAGCGTCAGGCTGGCTACCTTGCCGTCCGCACCATTGATCTTCGTGCAAATGGTATCCCAAATAAAGTCAACTTTTTCATTATTGAATGCACGGTTCTGAAGAATCTTCTGTGCGCGCAGCTGGTCGCGCCTGTGAACGATTGTTACCTTGGATGCAAAACGTGTCAGATAAGTTCCCTCTTCAACCGCAGAATCACCGCCGCCAATCACCGCCAGTTTCTTCTCCTTGAAGAATGCGCCATCGCACACCGCGCAATAGGACACGCCGCGGCCAGCGAATTCTTTTTCGCCGGGAACGCCAAGCTTGCGATATTCAGCACCCGTCGTTACGATGACCGTCCGCGCCTTGTATTGCTTGCTTCCGCAATCAATAGTTTTGACATCCGAACCATCCTCGATTTTCTTAATATCGCCATACGCATACTCTGCTCCAAATTTTTTCGCATGCTCAAACATCTTGTTTGACAGATCCGGTCCGAGAATCGATTCAAAACCGGGATAGTTCTCGACTGCTTCCGTATTCGCCATCTGACCACCTGGAATTCCGCGTTCAATCATCAACACTGACATATTCGCTCTCGCCGCATACACGGCGGCCGTCATTCCGGCCGGCCCTGCCCCCGCAATAATGACATCATAAATTTTCTGTTCTTCAGCCAACGTCAATCCATTCCTTCCATAGCAAATTTGCTAGTCTTCTTTATAATTATTATTATCTACTGATCTGATAATTCTATGCTAAAGAATGGCGCGACCAAAGTCCAGAAAATTGCTCATACGTAAAAACACTTGATTCGTATCAATCATCATCCCACTGTTTTTCAAGCGCAATTGATAATTCCTGAATATGTTTTCGCAATCGATACAGTGTCGTACCTGCTTCCATCGCAATGTCCTTCTGAGCAGCCGGTTTGCCGAACTCCTTCTTCCACAAATAAATCAAAGCAGCAGCCCAGCCCTTGATGTCCTCCTCACGGATATGCGCGAACGAATCGACAACGGCCCAGAAACTGTAAAGCTCCGGATGCTTTAACGTCTCTTTGCAGCCTCCTGCTAACCGCTCAACCTCGCGCATGACTTGCATACTTAGGTCGCGCACGCCGCTGTCCATTTCTTCAACCAGCCTGCGTGCATGACCCATGATTTCCGGATCTGTGCCTTTCTTCGCCACATCCAGAAGCAGAGAACGATCATGACACCGCGCAGCATAGAAAAGAGAAAAAATTTGAAACGATTTTACGTCTTCCCATGCTTCTTTTCGAATGAGCTCCCGAACCATGAAGTTCTTTTCCGCCCCTGGTTCGAACATCATGTCCTGAATCTTGCTGTACTTAAACGGGTGGAAGGGCTTATCACTGAAAAAGTCAACACGTCTCCAGTTCTGCTTAGCCGCCTCTTCATCGCCGCAATGATAAGCAGAAAGTGCCATCCAGAAGTAAAAAACCTGATCACGCCGTGCGCCTCGCTTTTCCGCAATGCGCAACCAGTAGTAAGCCCGCTTGTAATTGCCGATAAAAAGATAGGTTGAGCCGAGTTTTCCGCAATGCTCCGGGTAAAGCGGATAGATCAAATCAAGACGTGCAACCACTTTCTCCAGCCCGGATTTATCGTGCAATTGATAGTAAAAAGTCGCTAAATTACACAAAGCATGAATATTTCCCGGATCCTTTTCCAAAACGCGGCATGCAGTGGCAAGCGCATTTTCCTGATCATCCATAGAAAAATAGGCGATTGAAAGATTATTCTGTGCCGCAAGAAAATCCGGCTCGTCCTCAATCACTTGTTTAAAGTAATGGATTGCTTCGTCAAAATGGCCGTGTTCCAGTGCCAGACGACCGCGTTCATGAACCGTAACATAGGCAGATTCATCTTCATCCAATTCTTTCATTTCTGAGTTCAGCATTTGAAACAATTCCTGAGCCTCATGCTTAAATGTTCCGTTCGGTTCCAAAGTCAAATAGATTTGAACTTCATCTAGTGCCTCTTGAAATTCCCCAAGATAGGCATAATTATTTGCTATAAAAAAATAACAATCGGTCATTTTCGAATCAAGTTCATAAACCACTTTTTTTAGTAAGCGAATTGATGATTCATAGTTTTCCAGCTCAGCAAGAATCTCAGCTTGCTGGCAAAGGTATTCGACATCATTCGGTTTGAATTTGATTGCGCGCTCCATATATTTGCTGGCGCGTTCAAGATCGCCTTTTTCAAAACAAGCGATCCCTTTCTGATAAAAAAAGTCACCGTCACAATGAAAATCGATGACGCGTGCTTTTTTCGTGCAGTTTCTCTCCTCCATAAAATCCTTTTGCCCCCGTGCCTCTTTTTCCAATCCCAAATAATTATAGCATAACTGCTCTCGCCATTTTTGAAAAGCCTTTGCCAATTACAGTTTACCTGCCGACATGTAAAAACAACCGTCTCTTGGCGGTTGTTCTAGAAACTCTTAATTCAGATTGTTACTTCTGTACTCCGTACGATACTGAGCAAATCCTTCATGTTATTCAATAAATAATCCGGGTTCAATCGTTCCAGCATCGTCCGCCCTTTGAGTGACCAACCGACTGCCGCGGTGCGAACATGTGCATTTTCTCCTGCCAGGATATCGGCCGGGCTGTCACCAACCATAATAGTTGTTTCCTTCTGTGCGGCCAAGTCGTTCATCGCGCGTACTACAGGTTCAGGATCTGGCTTGAGCCGCGTAACATCATTGCTCGTAATTACCGTTTCGAAGAAATCAGCCATTCGGGTCAAATGGAGACCGCGCTCCACCATATCTCGCGTTTTGGTTGAAACAACGCCGAGTTTGCAGCCATCTTCTTTCAACACGGTCAAGGTTTCGCGCACGTAGGGAAACTCCTTGACAAGCCTGTCATGGAATCGGCTGTTATGATCGCGGTACATGGAAATCATTTCATTTGTCAGCTTCGGACTAATCCGGTTAAAGCTTGTCTCCAAGGATTCACCGATAAACGGGATCAGATCTTTCCGTGTAAATTTTCCTGGATAATAGTGGTCCAGTGTATATTGAAAAGAAGTCAGGATTAAATTATTTGTATCAATCAGTGTTCCGTCCAAATCAAATAAAACCGTCTTTATCAAATTGCCCATCTCCCCAAAAGAAAACTCAACTAAGTGTTAATGAATTCGCATCAAATCTCTCTATACAGAAAAAAATCACCGCAATTGTTTCTTGAATTGCGATGATCAATTAAATTTATGTCTACTCACTATAGAGCGGTCTGTTTTTCTGTGCCGTTCGCCAATAGATGATCAGTCCTACGCCAACAATAACCAAAACAACGGACAGCCATTGCGATACGCGAAGCGGCCCGAGCATCAAACTGTCTGTGCGCAACCCTTCAATATAGCAGCGGCCTAAGGCATACCAAGTTACATAAATCATAAAAAGTTCGCCGCGTTTCAATCGAACGACACGCCGGATAACCAGCAGAATAACAAAACCGACGATATTCCAAACCGATTCATACAAGAAAGTCGGAATGTAATAGGTCCCATCAATATACATCTGGTTGATGATGAAATGAGGCAGATGCAAATGTTCCAGTGCCGCCCGTGTTGTTGGACCGCCGTGCGCTTCCTGATTCATAAAATTGCCCCATCGTCCGATCGCTTGACCGAGGATAACGCTCGGTGCGCAGACATCGGCAACCTTCCAAAAAGGCAGATGACGGAGCCGGCAATAGACAACTGCGGTCAGCACTGCACCGATCAAGGCACCATAAATTGCGATGCCTCCGTTCCAAATAGCAATGATCTCTCCGGGATGCTTGGAGTAGTAACCCCATTCAAAGGCCACATAATAGATACGTGCGCAGATCACCGCGATTGGCGCTGCATAGAGAATTAAATCGGTAAATGTATCTGGCGGGAGGTCAAGACGTTTGCCCTCGCGCATCGCAATAAGCAGTCCAATTAAAGCGCCTGCCGCGATAATGATGCCGTACCAATAAATATGGAGCGGTCCTAATTCAAAAGCCACTCGATTGAGCGGTTCAATTGCTTCGTTCATAAAGATGGACACCTCAACTTAAATAAAATGGATTATCGATCATTCAAACTGTCATTCAGTCGATCAGCAAATTGCTGCGCGGCATGGTAACCCATGTTTTTCAACCGATAATTCATCGCCGCTACTTCAATAATGACAGCAAGGTTGCGCCCCGGTCGTACAGGAAGAACAAGCCTTGGAATCTCCGTATCAATCAATTTAATCTTTTCTTCATCCAGTCCGAGCCGATCATATACTTTGCTCTGATCCCACAGTTCCAGATGAATGACCAATGAAACGGTCTTATAATTGCGGACTGCCCCGGCGCCAAACAAGGTCATTACATTAATAATCCCGAGTCCACGAATTTCAAGAAGATGCTGAATCAATTCCGGCGCGCTGCCGACGAGCTCAGCCTCGCCTTCCTGACGAATTTCAACCGAATCATCCGCCACAAGGCGATGACCGCGCTTCACGAGTTCGAGTGCTGTTTCGCTTTTCCCCACGCCGCTGTCCCCGGTAATCAGAACTCCGACACCATAGACATCAACGAGCACGCCGTGCACGGCTGTCATCGGTGCGAGTCGCGATTCCAAATAGTTTGTGATCATACTGCTCAGTCTTGTCGTCTGCATCTTCGACTGAAGCACAGGGACATGGCGTTTATTTGATGAAATGATGAATTCCTCAGGCACTTCAATTCCACGAGAGATCACAATGCACGGCGTCTGTGCGGTGCACAGCTGAGAGGTTCGTTTATACCGCTCATCCTGGCTCAATTCATTAAAAAAAGAAAGCTCGGTACGCCCAAGCAGCTGCAGACGTCTCCTGGGATAATAAGTAAAATAGCCAGCAATTTCCAAGCCGGGTCTCGAAATGTCGCTGACAATAATTTCACGATCCAACCCTTCCTTGCCGCTTACCAGCTTCAAATCAAAATGCTCAATAAGTTCACGCACACGCACTCTGCTCATGTTTTCATTTGCCGCCGGAACCTGTCCGTTTTCTTCCGTCATCACGCACCTCATGTTAGGGCTGACAGGCGTTCGGGAAGCATAAAATCCGCCGGGCAAGGCGTACACGCCTGAGAGAGAGAATCAGCCTCCATTTCTTTCTATTAGTGCACCGGGGTGTCGGTCCGGTGCTCTCTCAGGTTCATTTAATAAATCGGGGTACTGCCCGATGATTAGTCACATTTTCTTTATTTTACCATAGATTCGCCGCGCGCCAAAAAATGAATCCCATGATTTTAAATGATCGGGCAAATCCTTAGGAAACAGCAGAAAAAACGGCGCAATTACTCGCGCCGCAAGGGTTTGATTATAAAGTTTTGGATGATCATCTGGCAAATAGCCATAATGATCGCAACGATCAACGCGCTTCCAAAGCCGTCCAGTTCAAATGCCGGGCCCATGATCGATGCCGTCAGCATCAGCATCAAGGCATTGATGACAAAAATGAAGAATCCGAGCGTTAGGACGGTTGCCGGTAAGGAGAATAATAACAGAACCGGCCGGATAAAGAGATTGAGAAATGACAAGATCAGGCTGGCAGCAAAAGCCGCGCCAATGCCGGAAAGATGCACCATCGTATGAAGATAGCCGGCAAGTGTCATTAAAATCACCATATTTATGATGACATTAAGCAAGGTTTTGGCAAACCAGTTTTTAAACAAAAGCGTCACACTCTTTCAGGAATAATTAGATAAGCAATAAAATAACCAATCAAGCATGGAAAAAAGGCGGTTACGATTGTCAAAACCACAAAGGCAAGCCTGACAACTACGGGGTCAATATTAAAATAGTCGCCGATTCCGCCGAGTACACCGCCAAGTACCCTGTTTTCTCTTGATCGGAATAATTGTTTGTACACGAAAAAACCTCCCGCCTCATTCATCTTATTCCACTATACCCTTTCATCATGCAAGGTAACAAGAACATTTTCCCGTTTTATGGGGAAAATCTGGTTTACACGCGCAACTGATCGCTCGATTCAGCTACCTGCTGCTGGTTATGAAGATGCTCCTCCATGCGCACACGGTCACGTTCCAGCACCGGCTTCAGATACTTGCCGGTATAGGATTCCTTGGTATCCGCTACTTTTTCCGGAGTCCCTGTAACCACAATCGTGCCGCCGCCGTTTCCGCCTTCCGGACCAAGATCGATCAAGTAGTCCGCACATTTAATTACATCAAGATTATGCTCGATGATTAACACACTGTCACCGCTGTCTACGAGTGCCTGAAGCACAACAAGCAGCCGGGAGATGTCATCCATATGCAGACCGGTCGTCGGTTCGTCCAGGATATAAAGTGCACGGCCTTTCGTACGACGATAAAGCTGGGACGCGAGCTTGACACGCTGAGCTTCGCCGCCGGAGAGCGTCGTGGCCGGTTGGCCGAGCCGAATATAGCCTAAGCCGACATCATAGAGCGGTTCCAGTCTGCGTTTGATCCGCGGTACATTTTTGAAAAATTCCAGACCTTCCTCTACAGTCATGTCCAGAACATCGGCAATCGTTTTCCCTTTATAGGTCACATCGAGCGTTTCACGATTATAACGTTTGCCATGGCATACTTCGCACGGCACATAAACATCCGGAAGGAAGTGCATTTCTATTTTAATAATACCGTCGCCGCTGCACGCTTCGCAGCGTCCGCCTTTAACATTGAAGCTGAAACGACCTTTTTTATAGCCGCGCACCTTTGCCTCATTTGTCGCCGCAAACACGTCGCGAATCATGTCAAAGACTCCGGTATAAGTTGCCGGGTTGGAACGCGGCGTGCGTCCGATCGGTGCCTGGTCGATTTGAATGACCCGATCCAATTCTTTTATGCCCTTGATCTGCTTATACTCACCGGGAGCATCGCGCCGCCCGTGCAATTTCTGAGCAAGTGCCTTGAACAGCACCTCATTGACCAAGGTACTTTTCCCCGAGCCGGAAACGCCGGTAACCACCGTCATCACACCGAGCGGGAAACTAACCGTCACATTCTTCAAATTGTTCGCCTTCGCGCCGATCACTTTGATCTCGCGCTTGGTTGCTTTTCTCCGTTTCGCAGGAATCGGAATGAATTTGCGGCCCGACAGGTACTGCCCGGTGAGTGAATTTTCATTGTGCATGATTTCCTCAGGAGTACCCTGTGCCGTGATTTGTCCGCCATGCTCGCCGGCACCCGGACCGACGTCGATAATGTAATCGGAAGCAAGCATGGTATCCTCATCATGTTCCACAACGATCAGTGTATTTCCCAGATCGCGCATGCCGAGCAGCGAATGAATCAAGCGGTCATTATCGCGCTGATGCAAGCCGATTGACGGTTCGTCCAAAATGTAGAGCACACCCATGAGCTGCGATCCGATCTGCGTTGCCAGCCGGATTCGCTGTGCTTCCCCTCCTGACAAGGTACCCGCCGCACGGCCTAAGGTTAGATAGTCCAGTCCTACATCAATGAGGAACTGAGTCCGCTGTGTAATTTCACGAAGAATCAAACGAGCAATCGTCTGTTCCTTTTCGGTGAGTTCCAGCCCGTTAAAGAACGAAAGCATTTCCCGAATCGGCATTTCGGTCACTTCACTGATGTGCTTGCCGCCGATTTTCACCGCCAACGCTTCCGGACGAAGCCGGTGACCGTGACAGGTCGGGCACGGCTTTTGCATCATATACTCGGACATTTGTTCACGAATAAAGTCAGAGCTTGTCTCACGGTATCTACGTCCGATATTGTTCATGACGCCTTCGTAGTACATGTCTTTATCCCGAACATCGCCGAATTCATTTTCATAGTGAAAATGGATGCGTTCAGTCCCTGAGCCGTAGAGAAGGAGTTTCATCTTCTCTTTCGGCAGCTCTGAGACCGGACAATTCATATCAATGCCAAAGTGAGCACAAGCCGCCTTAAGCAGCTGTGGATAATATTGTGAACTCGTCGGTTCCCAGGCGATAATTGCACCTTCGGCTAACGATTTGGTCTGATCAGGGATGACCAAATCAGGGTCAACTTCCATGCGTGAGCCCAGTCCGTCACAATCTGGGCAGGCTCCGAACGGACTGTTAAACGAAAAGAGTCGAGGTTCAAGTTCACCGATTGAGAAGCCGCAATAAGGACATGAATGTTGTTCGGAAAAAAGCAGTTCTTCACCACCGATAATATCCACAACGACACGACCGTCAGTCAGTTTAGTTGCTGCTTCAAGTGAATCGGCAAGCCGTCCCTCTATATTCGGTTTCACAACAATTCGATCAATCACAACATCGATGTTATGCTTCTTGTTCTTTTCAAGCTTGATTTCTTCCGACACCTCACGCATCTCACCGTCAACACGTACCCGGACATAGCCCTTTTTCTTAATATCTTCCAAGGTCTTGACATGTGTTCCTTTTCTTCCGGAGACCAGCGGTGCCAGAATCTGCAGTTTTGTCCGCTCCGGATAAACCATGATTCTGTCAACCATCTGTTCAATAGTCTGCGATGTGATTTCAACACCGTGCGTCGGGCAAAAAGGGTGCCCGATTCTGGCAAAAAGAAGACGCATGTAATCATAAATTTCCGTTACGGTTCCCACGGTTGAACGCGGGTTATGACTCGTCGTCTTCTGGTCAATCGAAATCGCCGGCGACAAGCCTTCAATCGCGTCCACATCCGGTTTGTTGGATTGGCCGAGAAATTGGCGGGCATATGCCGACAGCGATTCAACATAGCGGCGCTGCCCCTCGGCGTAGATTGTGTCGAACGCCAGCGATGACTTGCCTGAGCCCGACAATCCGGTAACAACAACCATTTTGTCACGTGGTATTGTTACGCTGACATTTTTTAAATTATGTTCCCTTGCTCCTTTGACAACAATATTTTCAAGTACCATCTGCGTGTTATCCCTCCGCCTTCAGTTCATAGAGTGCGTCCCGCAGTTCCGCTGCACGCTCGAAGTCAAGCGACTTTGCCGCCTGCTTCATTTCTTTTTCAATACCGATAATTGCCTTGTTGCGCTCGCTCTTTGTCATTTTCTTCTTTTTCTTCTTGCCGGAGCCATCCTGTTTTTCCACTTCGTATGTCGCTTTAATCAGCTCAGGAATGGCCTTTTGAATCGTCGTCGGTGTAATATGATGCACTTCATTGAATTTCTTTTGAATTTTGCGGCGGCGTGCGGTTTCATCCATCGCCAACCGCATCGAATCGGTAACTCGGTCGGCATACAGAATGACTCGCCCTTCCGCATTTCTCGCCGCTCGTCCGATCGTCTGAATCAGCGACCGTTCCGAGCGAAGGAAGCCTTCCTTATCGGCGTCAAGGATAGCGACAAGTGAGACTTCAGGAATATCCAGTCCTTCACGGAGCAGGTTGATCCCGACCAGCACATCGAATTCGCCACGTCGCAAATTGCGAATGATCTCAATCCGGTCGAGCGTCTTAACTTCCGAATGAAGATAATTGACTTTAATGCCCATGCCCTTTAGATAGTCGGTCAAATTCTCTGCCATCTTCTTCGTCAGCGTCGTGACGAGGACACGTTCATGCTTCTTAATCCTAATATTAATCTCGTCGTAGAGATCATCAATCTGTCCCTTGATCGGACGGACTTCGATTTCCGGATCCAGCAATCCGGTCGGTCGAATAATCTGCTCGACCGGCTTATTGGAATGCTCCAATTCATAATCCGCCGGAGTCGCCGAAACGTACACGATCTGATTGACACGTTCCTCAAATTCTTCAAATTTAAGCGGCCGGTTGTCTTTTGCAGAAGGAAGACGGAAACCATGATCAACCAGGACGTTTTTTCGCGCCTGGTCGCCGTTGTACATGGCCCGAATCTGTGGCAGTGTCGCATGGGATTCATCGACCATAATGAGAAAGTCCTTTGGAAAATAGTCCATGAGCGTATACGGCGATTCACCCGGTTTTCGAAAGGTCAGATGCCTTGAATAGTTCTCAATTCCGGAGCAAAAGCCGACTTCCTCCATCATTTCCAAATCGTAACGCGTACGCTGCTCAAGCCGTTGTGCCTCAAGTAGTTTACCGTTCTCATTAAGCACTTTCAGCCGATCCTCGAGTTCCTTCTGTATGTTCACAATTGCTCGCTTCATTTTCTCCTGTCCGGTAACGAAGTGGGAAGCCGGGTAGATGGCGACATGATCACGCTCGCCGACAATCTCTCCGGTCATCGGATCCATCTCGGTCAGCCGTTCAATTTCATCACCGAAGAATTCGACGCGAATGCAGTGATCATCGCGTGAAGCCGGGAAAATCTCCACCACATCGCCGCGCACACGAAAAGTTCCGCGTGTAAAATTAATATCGTTACGCGAGTACTGGATGTCGACAAGCTGACGCAGCATCGCATCCCGCTCCTTCTCCATACCCGGCCGCAATGAGAGTACAAGTGAGCTGTATTCTTCCGGAGAACCTAAACCGTAAATACACGAAACACTGGCAACAATAATGACATCGCGACGCTCAAACAATGAGCTGGTTGCCGAGTGACGCAGCTTGTCAATCTCGTCATTGATGCTCGAATCTTTTTCAATATACGTATCCGTCTGCGGAATATAGGCTTCCGGCTGGTAATAATCGTAGTAGCTGACAAAATATTCGACCGCATTATTCGGGAAAAATTCCTTAAACTCGTTATAAAGCTGCCCTGCAAGCGTTTTATTATGTGCAATGACCAGCGTCGGCTTCTGCACTTGAGCAATCACATTCGACATCGTGAATGTTTTACCGGTACCGGTCGCGCCGAGCAACGTCTGATGCTTTTGACCGTTCCTGATCCCATCGACCAATGTATGAATCGCTTCCGGCTGGTCGCCTTGCGGTTGAAAATGGGACGCGAGTTGAAAATCCATAGCGCCCTCCTCCAATCTTTACTGTTTTTCTATGAAAAAAGCATGATTTGTCATTAATAGTAAAAAATCTTTCTTAAAAAAAGTATAGCATACCTTTATAGCAAAATAACAGCAAAATGCGAACGGATATTCCCAATGTTTTTCAGTCATTTATTCTAAACTCGGCTCATCTCACACAGGATAACCGGAGAAGTCATTTACTAGTACTTAATGAAACTAAAAAACTTCCATGGCACTCGGCCACAGAAGTCTTTTTTGAGAACATGAATTACGATTTAATATCTTCACCCATGTATTTTTCAATTTCTTCTAGAATTCCTTTTGCTGCTTTGCGGCTCAGGATCAGCTTGCCGTTTGCCAGAACAAGGTTATCCGGCGACACTTCATTCGTGATCTGGCACGCCATATTCGGCACATATTTCTTGAAGATAATCCGTTCATCCTCCGTGAAGATTTCGAGCGGATCACCCTCTTTAATATTCATGGTCCTTCTGAGTTCAATCGGAATCACAACACGTCCTAATTCATCAACTTTACGCACAATACCTGTCGATTTCATTTTTGCGCTCCTCCTCTCGCCTTTTCTATACTACGATCTGCATAACTTTTAACTTGATTATAGCACCAATATGCACCACAATTCGTGCAGGGGTTAAAAAATTCCAATTGCTCACATAACTACACCCAGTTTCAAAATCAGTCACATTTTAACAGTTGGGATTATTGTAAATTTTGACGGAACAAACAGCCAAGGGGACCAGCAAGCTTGCTCACCTTTTAGGTCTGCGGGCAGCGCGTCACCTTAAGCATCTTCCTTTCTTCCCATAAAAAGGAAAGAAAAGGAATCTCGCTGTCCCTCCTGCGGATTTTTGTTCCTGTTAGATTATTCGAATTAAGGCTTAACTATTTGTCTTTTGTTTCAAATTCCATTGATCGCCTTCAAGAAAAAGTAGCCCGATCTTATAATTGTCATCTTCATGAATTGGCCCCTTTTCAAAGCGCTGCTCGCCGAAACGATCGATCACTTCCAGCTTGCAGTAAGCCGCATGCTTTTGAAGTGCTTCATAGAATTCATCCACGCTGCTGACCTCTAAATCATTCACCCGCAAAATTTCTTCTCCAGGAATAATGCCCATACGCGCACCAAGCGAGTGAGGGATCGCTCCAATAACGCGCAGTCCTCTGTTCGGCATAAGATAATAGAACGGCTGCGTCTCACGCAGATGATGGTGGTACCAGGTGAGCAGCAATCGACTGATGAGTGCCGCAACGCCGCCGAGCATGACAAAAAGCGGCGTATGCAGCAGATAGCCCGCACCGATGAAGATCGCAGTTATGCCAGCCGACGCCATTAACCAGCTTGCCGTTTGACGAACAGCAGGTTTCGGTAATGCGTGCGTGATCAATTGTGCGATTCCTATGCCCAATGGGAAAATCGCAAAGCTAAATGAAGCGCCGCCGGAAACAAACGGCCAGGGACCAATGGACGAAATCGCACCCGGAACCGGCATAAGGAAGAGCAGCGGCGCGATCCAAAGCTGGCAAGCTTCATGAGCTCCGACCAAACTGCCCCGCTTGCTGCTGATGAGGCGCGGCGAAGTCTGCTGTGCACCCCAAAAATAGACCAGTGCTGTCTCAGCCAGCATAGCGACAACTAGGAATATGCCGAATGATACATAATCAATGGCTCGGATGTCCCCAATCCAACCGTTGATGAGCGAATACGGGGTCTGCAGTGCCGGCATAAAATAAGCGGCAATCAATGCCAAGCCACCTGCCACCGCCGGCGACAAAAAGCTTTGCCGGAACGTGAACAGTGTCATGATATATGCCAGTGAAAGCAAAGCAATGACTCCCGGCGTCAGACTGATTCCGGCGGCGAGCAACACAAGAGACGCTGCAAGTCCGACAAGCAGACTCGGCGCAATACTGGAAAAAATTGTATTAAACATTCCGTATGCCTTGACGCGAAATGACCGTCGCTCCCGGCGCACGCGCTGCGCTCCATAAAGAAAAAGCGCGATCAAAAGTAAATAGAGTAATGGATTGATAAAAAAAGTGGCAATGCCTGAAAAAATAAACCCAATGATGTCCGCCATCTGCAATTCCCCCACCTGGTACCCCGATTAAACAGCTATATTTTATAACCGTTTAATCCGATCTTCTTTGGTATTTCGACAAGATGCGCAGCATTTCCTGCCCATCGCTTCTGATTTAATTATACATGACGAACGTATCCGTTGCCGATTTCTTAGGAAAATTTTTACTGCACATGCAACTCTCATTACACAAAAAAGAACTTTTCCATCACGATCAGTGAAAAGTTCTTCAGATAATAAAATGATTTACATGTTATCGAGCGATTCATCAAGTTTATCGTGCACTTTGTTCACTGATACGCAAAGCCCTCTGCATTTCCTTTTCCCTTCAAAAAAGTTGACGGCCAAGGGACCGTCAACTTTCCAAGTTTATCGCTTAACTCTAGATGCACGAATGACTTTTGCTCCATCCGGATTTCGGTGTCTGAAAAGAGTTCTTGGTCTTCTTTTGACAATCACTTCTTCGTTGTCCTGAACCACAACAATCCTCGCTCCAAGACCTCTCGTGATTTTGGCCATCGTTCCAATCGTAAGATTATGATCACCATTTTCAGCTCTGGATATGCTACTTTGCTGCGTTTCAACACGTTTAGCCAACTGTTTTTGCGTTAATCCCCGTTGTTTTCTCAAGTCAATAAGTTGCCTTGCTAATTGATAGCTTGCTTCACTTTCATCCCAAGCCTTCTTAAATTCCGGATCTTTCAATTGATCGTTAATGTAATCGTCAAGAAAACTCATCTCTGATCACCCTTTCTTTTTAAAAAGTCATCGCGGTAATCCTTTGCTTTTTTAATTTCTCGTGGAGGTGTCTTCTCAGTTTTTTTTGTGAATCCATTGGTCAAGATAAGATTCTTATCAACCAAATGAAAATAAAGGATTCGGAAAATGTTGTTAGAGAATTGTGTACGGAGCTCAAAAATTCCGTTACCTAATGGCTTGATTTTTTCCCTCATTTCCTTAGTCGGACCAAATTCCTCTAACAGTTGAAGGTTACGGAGAACTTTTACTCGATGCTTGGTGTCGAGTGAATTTAAATATACAGTTACTGGTTTTTCACCATTTTGTTTCTCATAAGGTATCAGGTTCCATTTCATTGTATTCGAATTATATCATATATGCGATATTATGTGGTTGAGTCAAGCAATTGTAGGCAGAAATTTTTATGACTAGGTAAGTAAGCGTATTCACTGTTTTAGGGGTTGTCCTTGTTGAATCTTTGTTGTCTTTTAAAAACCTTTCATCGCCTTCAGTGCCCGGTGCATCGGAATGCCCGACTTACCTTGCAGATACTGTAGGTTGCCTCGTGCCCATTCACCCACGGTATGCGTGACTTTCTCCACGTAGTGTTTCGGCGGTTTTGTCTCGTCCTGCTTGACTTCATTCCAACGGTCCATTCGACCAAACAGCGTTTGGAGACCCATGTGATCCATCTGGGCAGCCAGGCCGTTCATCATCGCCTGTTTCCCTTTCTCGACCCAACTGCGCCCATTTTTCATGCGTTTGGCCAATTGGCTCATCGTCGCTTCCGCACTGCCCATCGTCCGCATCCCGTCCGTGTTAATCGCGAATGTTTCCAGCCATTTTCGATAATCGCCTAATGCTTCCGGATAGTTCTCAAGTTGCTGGATGAGTGCCTCCAGCCGTTCTTCCTGTGTTTCGCTTTCAAGAGTGCCAACCGCACTATTGAGTTCAGTCACCACCGCTGTGCCATCCCAGGCGCGCAAGGCTTTTCGAATGTTTTTGTACCGAGGATGTCCGAAAAACAGACGGCGAATGTCCCGAATCACGTGGAAGCGGTCGATACAAAAGAAGGCGCGATCTCGGAAATAGTCGCGACAAGCCGTTATCCAACTGGCTCCGTCTCCGTTAATGACTAGCTTGTGCACGGTGGGGTCGTAATCATAGGTCTCTGTCAAGAAATCCTCGAGCGCTTCCCAAAATGGCTGCTTCCCTCGGTGGATAAAATGACGCTTCTCTTTCAGTTGGATCCGCTTCCCGTTTTTTTCCCATCCTTGATGGATCTTGGCCACGCGTTCCTCCTTGCCTCGCACGCCTTTTCCCTGATGCTTGACAAACAAACCGTCGACCTCAATAAAAAGAACTTGATGATGGATCGTTTCCTGTGGTTTCGGGATCGGTTTCGTCTCAAGTAGATGTCGCCTAATCGCTTCATGACTGATGACCGAGTAGCCAAGAAACGTCTCCAGAGCCCGGGCTGCCTTGCGATAGGATGGGCCCTGAATCGCCAATTCAATCGCTGCTTCTTCAACCATCGGGCTGAGATGGCCGGGATTTTCAAAGTCCAAATATCGATCCAAGAGATAGACATATTCATTCTTGGTTCGGTCGCGATAGTACGCGCGTTCGACCGTGAGTTCACCGAAAAGGCTGGTGATTTGAAGCCGACGTCTACTCACAAACCGGTACTGTTTTTTATCCCGTTCGTCGGCAATCTGTTGATCCATTTCCTCCAAGAGTTTTTTCATCACTTGAGCAAAGGTTTCCTGTACCTGTCGCCAGATAAGTTGTTCCAGTTGTTTTAAATTCATGTACGCTGTGGTATTCTGTTTCATGAGGGTGCTCCTTCCGAATCGTTGTTGTCAACTTTGATTCTACCAAGGAGTCACCCTCTTTTCCATAGAAATCGCTTCTACTCCCTACCGCGCTACCGCTTGGTGTCCTTGATTTCCAGTTAACGGCGATTGCCATAAACTGGAAATCAAGGCTATTTTTCTGCCTACAAATATTTTACTCCTACATATTATGTTCTAAAATAAATAAATTATCCCAATGTACATTTTTCACGCAGAAATTTTTGGAACGATTTTTTTTAAAACCGGCTAATTTATCGAGCGTTCCAGATTCAGCGCCTCTTACGACAGAAAACAGGCACTGCCGGAGCTGCGCCTGTTTTCCTTTTTATTTTTTGATTTCTTTTTCGATTTCCGAAAGCGCCGTGTTTAACTGGCGATCGTTTTGCTGTTTTTTGATGGCCGTCAGCGTTGCTTGCTGCAGTGCGTCGGCTGTTTTCTGATCAATTTCACCGGTAACCGGCAGTTTCTTTTGTTTTTGGAACGCTTTTACTGCCTGTGCGGTCTGATCGCTGAAGTAGCCGTCAACGCGTCCAGGATTCTGGCCCGCGGCTTTCAGCATCTTCTGTGCGTCTGCAATGACTGTACTCGTCTCATCTGCTTTCAAGGTCTTACCCTTTTTCACAGTGATCGGAGCGACATAGAAGTAATCCGGCTGCTTAACCGCAATCGTTGGCTTAATTCCTTTTTTATGAATCCAATTGCCATCCGGAGTCAGCCATTTGTCCGTCGTCAGTTTCAGTTCGCTCTTGTCTGACAGCTCAATTCCTTGCTGAACCGTACCCTTGCCGAACGATTTTACACCGATCAGCGGGTATCCGCCTGCTTCATGAAGCGCACCAGCTAGAATTTCAGAGGCCGAAGCAGAACCGCCATCAATCAATGCTGTGATCGGATAGTTCTTCTTCTTTTTCAGTGTAGAATAGAACGGCTGCTTTTTGCCGGCTCGATCTTCAATTTGAACGATCGGTTTCTTCGATGGAATCAGCAGATTGCCTATTTTCTCAACTGCCTGCAGATATCCGCCCGGATTACCGCGCACATCGATAATCAAGCCTTTCATTTGATCGCCTTCAAGCTTGCTGAGTGCTTTGCTGAATTCTTGATCCGTGTTTTCGTTAAACTGCGTAATCGCGATGTAGCCGATCGATTGACCATCTTGTTTCAGCATTTTGCTTTCAACCGTGCGGATCGGAATCGTATCGCGCTTAATATTAAAGGTCAAGTTGCCGCTCGTACCTGGACGGCTAACCACGAGGCGGACAACCGTTCCCTTTTTCCCGCGAATTTTGTTGACCGCTTGATTAATATCAAGACCTTCCGTCGATTTTCCGTTAATTTTCACGATCACATCTTTCGGCTTCAGTCCCGCTTTTTCAGCCGGTGTTCCTTTAATTGGGGAGACGATGGTGACCTGCTTGCCGACCATCTGCACTTCGGCGCCGATTCCCTCAAAAGAAGAGGACAGCGATTGGTTGAAGTCCGAAGCTGTCTTTGTACTCATATAGCTTGAGAATGGGTCATTAAGCGCCTCGATCATACCTTTTATGGCGCCGTCATACAGATCGGTGCTGCTGATTTTCCGGAAATATTCCTTTTCAATCAGATCATGAATTGCCTTCACTTTTGCAGTTTCCGTATCCGACGACGCCGAACCTGCAGATGCTGATGCCGTTGATTCCTGATTGCGATTCTGGACAAAGCCAAACACCGCGTAAGAGCCTGCCGCCCCCACGATCAGTGAGATCGCCATAAGCAAAGCGACCACTTTGCCGCTGAACTTTTTCATAAAGAATTGCCTCCTCAATTACACAGTTTACCCGCAACGAATCGTTCGCTGGGCAAAATGAACTTAGCTCCTATCATACAACAATGGCACGCGATTGTCTCGAACCATGGAGACAGCTTCGCACCAAGGCTGCCTGATGTAAAAAAAACCACCTGACATAGCGGGTGGCTTCAGACTTTCAAGAATTTTCGCACTGAACTCATACTGCCCCAAACACCGATCAACGCGCCGATACCCACTAAGAGCAGGCTCAGGTTCGTTGTCATGGTGTGATAAGGGATCAGTCGGATGAACATCTGCTGCAGGTTGCCCCCAAGATTATAATAGGCAAATCGGTAAACAACCATAACTAAAACAACAGGAACAATTGATCCGAGCACGCCCATAACCAAGCCTTCGATGAAATACGGCCATCGAACAAAGGCGTTGGTTGCACCGACAAGCTTCATGATCTCGATCTCCCGCCTGCGGGCTACGATCGTCAGCTTAATCGTATTTGCGATCAAGAATACAGAAGTAAACAGCAAACCGATAATCAGGACGATACCGACGTTTCTCGCAATGTTGATGAATCGGAACAGCCTTTCAACCGTCCCTTTTCCATAACGCACATCCGTGACATTCGGAAGACTCTTCACCGTTTTTGCGACCGCGATCGTCTGCTCCGGTTTATTCGTTTTTAAGATATATGCGTTCGGCAGCGGATTTTCTTTTTTTAGATCCGAAAAGCTCTGCTTATCGTTACCGAGGCTCTCCATTAAGCTGTCTAATCCTTCTTTTTTCGATTGGAAACGAACGGATTGAACATTCTTGACTTCCTTCAGATCTTTTTGCAAAGCGTCCTGCTCTGCCTGCGTCATCGATTGATCCAGATAGACACGCACTTCGACGTCGCTTTCAATATCTCCGGCAATTTTATTCAAGTTGAACATCACCATCAGGAAAAGTCCGACGAGAACCAGCGACACCGTAACTGCGCTCACCGAAGCGAAGGTCATCCACCCGTTTCGACCGAGACTCTTAAAGCTTTCATTCACGTGTCTTCGCAATGTTCTAATCTTCATAGCCATAGTCACCTTCCTGCTGATCGCGCACAATCATGCCGCCTTCAAGCGCCAATACTCTGTGCCTGATCTTGTTGACGATGTCTCTGTTGTGGGTCGCCATAACGATCGTTGTCCCTTGCTCATTGATCCGCCGGAACACATCCATGATCTGCCACGACGTTTCGGGATCAAGGTTTCCTGTCGGTTCGTCGGCGATCAGTACAGGCGGACGGTTACAAATCGAACGTGCGATGGACACACGCTGCTGCTCACCGCCGGACAGCTGATCTGGGAATGAGCGCAGCTTGTGCTTCAGACCGACGAGATCAAGCACTTCCATCACACGACGTTTAATTTGCCGCGGGTGCTCTTCAATAACCTCAAGCGCAAAAGCCACGTTTTCATAAACGGTCAGCTTCGGAAGCAGCCGGAAGTCCTGGAACACAACGCCGATCTTGCGGCGGAAATAAGGCACCTGCCGTTCTCTCAAATTCGCAATGTTTTTATTGTTAATGAAAATTTTGCCCCGTGTAGGCTTCAATTCTCTGAAAATCATTTTTATAAACGTCGACTTCCCTGCGCCGCTTGGCCCGACGATGTAAACAAATTCACCTTGTTTGACAGACAGATCAATGCCGTTCAGCGCCATAACCCCGTTCGGGTAGGCCTTCCAGACATTTTGCATCAAAATAACGTCATCCATAAAGTTCCTTCCCCCAAAATCCTTTTTCACTTTTTTTGTCACATTCTCTAAAAATCTGTCTGATTATGCATTTCTATGTAAACCATTCGCACGAAACACAAGAATGGGAGGGTTGCCCGCATCGAAAACATGTTCGGATGCATTCCCATTGCACCAACCTATGTAACCTATGAAACAATCATCATTATACCATCCGAACCCTTCAAATGGCCGATGAAAATTATTACATTTCAATTTCAAATGAGATATCGAAATGAAACGAATGCTGTCGAATGACCGCCGGTAAGAAAAACTGGGCAAAAGTGCGAGATCCTTACTTCCGCAGGATGCAGCGGCCTTTTGTATTGCGTACAGAGCCTGTGCATATAGCGAAAGATCCTTCACTAAGTAACAAGTGAAAATAAGCGGAGATATTCCTGTTATTTGCATCATGGCACTTGTTTCGCCGGTCAATAAGGGCAATTTTTCCGCTTATGCAAAGCAGAACCCTCCATTTTCACATTTTTCGATTCGATAAGCGGAATTTCTCCGTCTATTTAAGCTCTATTTTCGTTCATTTTCTAAATAAGGGTAATCTTTTCCTCTATTTATCAGATTGCGCACCTACCTGATCTCCTAATCGATAAGCGCAGATTGGGAATCAGCATCTATGACCATATCGTCGGATCAGCAAGGAAAAACGCTAAACTTTCCTTTTCCTGTAAAAAACACGCGAGGGTCGTCTCCCCGCGTGTTAAAATAAGCTGTCTTATGTCCTTTGATAAAATCCTTTCCCGAAAACCTCAGTTGCGTTCGTAATGATGAAAAAAGATTCGGGATCAATCGAACGGACAAGCTGCTTCAAATGCGTCAGTTCGCCTTGTGAAACGACGGTCATCAACATCGGACGATCATCGCCGGTGTAGCCGCCTTGACTGGTGATGCGTGTCACGCCTCGATCAATCTCATCCAGAATCGCCTGACGCATTTCAACCTCTTTATCCGAAATGATCAGGGCCATCTTCTCTGTATTGAAACCAAGCTGAACCACGTCAATCATTTTCGCCGTTAAGTAGATGCTGATAAGTGCATAGAGAGCAGCTTCAAGCGACAAGAAAAATGCCGAAGTTAAAACAATCAGTCCATCCAAAATGGAAACGCACACGCCAAGCGACAAACCGCTGAACTTTTGAATGATTTGACCGGCAAGTGCTGTACCGCCGGTTGACCCGCGGCCGCGGAACACAATACCGAGCCCAATCCCGGTACCGACTCCTCCAAACAATGCTCCGAGCAACGGACTCTCAGTCGCCGCCGGCATACCGGCCGTAACAAACACAGCGAACGGAAGCGCGACCGTCCCCAGCAAGGTTTTCATTGCATAATCCAGATACCCGAAGCTGCGTCCAAGGATAAGCAACCCGATCACGAAAATCGGTACATTCAAGCCCCAGAGCACGTAGGACGGCGCCCAGCCCAACGTCCAGTGAAAGACGATGCTAATCCCGGCCACGCCGCCGGACGCAATATGCGTCGGCAGCATAAACACATTGAACGTGATCCCCACAATAAACGAGCCAATAATTACGAGTATATAATCCATGAACAATGCTGTTTTTCCCCGATTAGGGATCACATGCTTGTCCCTTTTTTTAAAAAATTTCATGCAAAAGCTCCTTTTCCCGATGCAAAATTAGTCGAATGCTTTTATTCTAATGCATTCGCCACAAAACGGTCAATGCACGCAAAAAACCGCTATTGTGATCGGTAAAAAAATATCACGTCCAATTTCGCGGGTCACTTCGCTTCGAAAACAAAAAGAAGGAACCGGATCTACCGGTTCCTTCTAATATTCATGGCTCACAAATGCAAGCGCAGGTATGCATCAATAAACGGATCGATGTCGCCGTCCATGACGCGGTCCACGTTGCCGATTTCGACGTTGGTGCGGTGATCCTTAACCATAGAGTATGGGTGGAACACATAGGAGCGGATCTGGCTGCCCCAGCCGATTTCCTTCTGTTCGCCGTGGAGTGCAGCCATTTCGGCTTCCTTTTTCTCCTCTTCCAATTGAAACAGGCGCGATTTCAACATTTTCATCGCTTGATCACGGTTTTGGAACTGTGACCGTTCCGACTGGCAGCTGACAACAATTCCGGTTGGAAGGTGCGTCATACGGACCGCAGACGATGTTTTGTTGATATGCTGTCCACCGGCACCGCTGGAACGGAAGACATCGACGCGCAAATCTTCCGGTCGGATGTCAATCTCAATATCATCATCGATTTCCGGCACCACTTCACATGACACGAACGAGGTGTGACGGCGTCCGGCTGCGTCGAACGGTGAGATACGCACGAGACGATGAATACCTTTTTCCGCTTTCAAGTAACCGAAAGCGTCCGGTCCCTTGATCAGCAAGGTAACACTCTTAACCCCGGCCTCATCACCCGGCAGATAGTCGAGTGTTTCGACAGCGAAGCCTTTGCTTTCTGCCCAACGCGTATACATACGCAGCAGCATCGACGCCCAATCCTGGGCTTCGGTACCGCCTGCGCCCGGATGCAGCTCCAGAATCGCATTGTTGCGGTCATGCGGGCCGCTGAGGAGCAGCCGTGTTTCATATTTGTTGAACGCTTCCCGTGCCTCGCCGAGTGATTCCTCGAGCTCAGCTTTGAGATCCGCGTCATCCTCTTCTTTGACCAGTTCATAGGCAACCTGAAGATCCTCGAATTTCGATTCAAGGTCGGTCAGACTGTCGACCTTGCCTTTTAATTCATTGGATTCATCAATGACCTTCTGGGCTTTTTCGTTATCGTCCCAGAATCCAGGCATCGACATTTTTTCATCCAATTCGGCGATCTTTGCCCTCTTGTTATCTAAGTCAAAGAGACCCCCTAAACTCTTTGAGACGCGTTTCCATCTCATCAATTTCGTGTTTCATTTCAGGTAAATCCATGTTCATCCTACTTTCCAATTTCCACAGATCATTTTCCGTGGCAGTTTTTATATTTTTTACCGCTGCCGCACGGGCACGGATCATTACGGCCGACATGCACCTTGCGCTTGATCGGCTGCTTTTTCACCGGTTCATCGTCCTGACCGCCGGAGATCACGCGCAGTCCGTGAGTCACACGCTCACGCTGGATCGGCTGTTCCTCGCGGATTTCCGCCTTCATCAGGAAGTTGACGATTTCTTCGTCAATGCTTGCTACCATTTCTTCAAACATCTTGAAGCCTTCGATATTATATGCGCGGTACGGGTCAACCTGACCATATGCCCGCAGATAGATACCCTCGCGAAGCTGTTCCATCGCGTCGATGTGATCCATCCACTTCGTATCCACCGTACGCAGCGTGATCACGCGCTCAAATTCGCGCATACGTTCTGACGTGAATTGTTCCTCTTTCTCGTCATAACGAGCAAGCGCCTTCGCATACAAGTCTTCAATCATTTCTTCCGGATCCTTGCCGTCAAGGTCCTTCAGAGTCAGCACGCCTTCGTTGAAAATCTTCGCATTCAGATAGTCAATGACCGATTGAAGATCCCATTCTTCCGGTACTTCTTTTTCCGGAGTATGTGCATGCACAATATTTTCAATGACAAGCTTGATCATGCCTTCAATATCTTCACGCAAATTCTTGGATTCAAGAACTTCCATACGCTGCTTGTAAATGATTTCACGCTGTTGACGCATGACATCATCAAATTTAAGCAATTGTTTACGGGCATCAAAGTTGTTACCTTCAACACGTTTCTGAGCAGCTTCCACCGACCTGCTGACAAGCTTGCTTTCGATCGGGGATGTATCGTCCATACCGATTTTTTCCATCCAGCTCTTCATTTTATCCGAGCCGAACCGTTTCATCAAGTCGTCTTCAAGAGACAGGTAGAAACGCGATTCACCGGGATCGCCTTGACGACCGGAACGACCACGCAACTGGTTGTCAATACGACGGGATTCATGACGTTCCGTACCAAGAATGAACAGACCGCCGAGATCAGCCACACCCTCGCCGAGCTTGATATCGGTACCACGACCGGCCATGTTGGTAGCAATCGTTACAGAACCTGCTTGCCCTGCATTCTCAATGATCTCTGCTTCACGCGCATGGTTTTTCGCGTTCAAGACATTATGCGGAATGCCGCGCCTTTTCAGGAGCTTCGAAATCAATTCCGATGTTTCAACGGCAACCGTACCGACAAGCACCGGTTGACCACGATGGTACAGCGTCGCAATTTCTTCCACAACCGCATGGAACTTGCCCTTTTGCGATTTATAGATTAGATCCGGATTATCAATACGAATCATCGGTTTATTCGTTGGGATTTCAATAACATCCATGTTGTAGATACTCTGGAATTCTTCTTCTTCCGTCTTCGCCGTGCCGGTCATACCGGAAAGCTTGTGATACATACGGAAGAAATTCTGCAGGGTGATCGTCGCCAGCGTCTTGCTTTCACTCTGGATCTCGAGACCTTCCTTAGCCTCAATCGCCTGATGCAAGCCTTCACTGTAGCGGCGCCCCTGCATCAAGCGGCCGGTAAATGGATCGACGATGATAATCTCACCGTCTTTAACCACATAATCCTGGTCGCGGTGCATAATCGCATGTGCCTTCATCGCTTCGCTGACGTAGTGGTTTGTGGTCACGTTTGAATAATCATACAGATTTTTGATTCCAAAGAAGTTTTCCGCCTTGGTCATGCCTTCTTCAGTCAGCTGCACCGACTTCGTCTTCAGATCAACCGTGTAGTCCTGTTTTTCCGTCAAAAGACGTGCAAACTGATTGGCACGAACATACAGATCCGTTGATTTCTCCGCATTACCGGAAATGATCAGCGGCGTACGCGCTTCATCTACCAAAATGGAGTCCACTTCATCGACGATCGCAAAGCTGAGCGGACGCTGAACCATTTCTTCTTTATAAAGCACCATGTTGTCACGCAGATAGTCAAAACCGAACTCACTGTTCGTACCATACGTAATATCAGCAGCATAGGCTTCTTTCTTTTCCTCAGGATTCAAGCCGTTAATATTCAAGCCAACAGACAGACCGAGAAAATTATACAGCAACCCCATTTGCTCTGCGTCACGTTTAGCCAAATAATCATTGACCGTAACCAAGTGTGCACCCTCGCCGGCAAGGGCATTCAGATACAGCGGCATCGTCGCAACGAGCGTTTTACCTTCACCGGTTTTCATTTCGGCAATGTTCCCTTGATGCAGTGCGATCGCACCGATCAACTGAACATAATAAGGCGTCATACCAAGAATACGTGTTGATGCTTCACGAACAACCGCAAAAGCTTCCGGAAGCAGGTCGTCCAGCGTCTCGCCATTCTCCAACCGCTGTTTAAATTCCGGCGTCTTCGCCTGCAGCTCATCATCACTCAGCGCCTTCATTTGGTCGGCATAGGTCTCAACCACATGCGCTAACTTTTCCATCTTGCTGAGCTTGCGGAGACTGGTATCTCCTAAAACTCGTTTGAGCATTCCTATCATGCCTGCATACACCTCATTTAAGATTTCTGATTGAGCGCCACATGCCCGCGCCATCAGTAACAATCACTTGTATCATGCGTTCACGTATGAACCCGTTCAAAAAAAACACTTCTTCAATATGCTCTCTATTTTAACAATATTCGCCTACGGTGACAATTACCCACGACAAGAATCACTGAACCCTCCGCATCAATGCGGAATCATTCACAAAACTATTCGCCGTGTGCCCCGCTTTTCAGGGCGAGCATCAGTCGATAGGCAGATCACAACATCTTCCATTATACGGCAAAATGTATGCCAAGAAAATAGAAGAACATTTCGAAAAAAGCAGCTTAGAGCAAATAGGCTGCGCGAGATCCCGTATTCAGCGTACCGGCTTACGTATGTGCACATCCGAAAATCCGAAAGGGAGAGATTCGCGTGCGCGAATCTCTCCCCAGTTGTATATAAACACACTTATTCGTTATACCTGATCGATCAAACCAAATCGCCCGTCTTTACGGCGGTAAACCACTGCGGTCGTATTGTCCTCCGCGTTATTGAAAATATAGAAGGAATGGCCGAGCATATCCATCTGAAGGATCGCTTCGTCAACCGTCATCGGTTTGAACACAAAATGCTTCTTGCGGACAACGTCAAGTGCTTCCTCATCCTCAACTGTCTTCGTCGCCGTACTGTTTGCATTTTGAAACGCTTGTTTCACACCTTGACGACTCTTACGATTGAGCTTCGTTTTATGTTTCTTGATCTGACGCTCAAGCTTGGAAACAGCCAAATCAATCGCTGTATAAAGATCTTCCTCGCCTACCTCAGCTCTCAGGAGAAGGCCTTGAAGCGGAATCGTAACCTCGACCACTTGTTCTTTGTTGTGGACGCGCAAATTCACACGTGCGCTTGTATCAAGCGGTGTGTTGAAGTACTTTTCCAGTTTGCCGATTCTTTTCTCTGCATAATCCTGCAAAGATGATGTCACTGTGATGTTTTCCCCGCGAATAATAATATCCATGAGAAAGCCTCCCTTCAATACTATATACATTCGCTATTCCCGTCCCAATTCCTTCCCAAACATCAAAATATTTTTACAAAAAGCATCTTGCTTTTTATATTTTCGACAAAAGCAGCTTATTTAAACACGCAAACGCATTCATGCATAATAGGTATTAATAACATGCAATATTCCAATTGAAACACAGCATACAAAAGAGCCAAATTGTATTGACGCTGCCTGTTCCAGCACATATAATGATTACGCAAACAAGAAATAACACAGCGTATTCACGCGGTGTTGTCCAACATTTTCCTTAATAAACTCAAGAAATTCGTGTTAGACTATCTAACACCTTTACACGTATATGATTCATAACGCAAAGGCTATAAGCGCGACGGTGACCATATCTCATAAAAGGGGTTTTGACCATGTCAGTCAAAAAAGAAGAAATCATCGAATTGTTCGAAAAGCTCAATGAAGATGAAAAAGAATCCACCTACAACTACTTGCAATTTCTCGCAAGTCTAAACGAACCCGAAGAAGCTGCCGTAGTTGCCGAATAAATAAATCCAGTTTCTCGATCGCCCATCCGTTAATCCTAACGGGTGGGCGATTTGTTTATCGAAAAGGAAAATCAAAAATGAATCAATGATCTTAGTATATGAAAAAATGGGCGGTTGGTGAAAAATAAAAAATCACCGCGTCTGCAGTGATCTTACTCCCTCTTATCCAAAAACATACCGTCTTTGGTTGGGCCACCATATGGATTGCGATAACGATTGACCGTTTTTTTTCTGTGCCGGAATTTGCTCATGTCATTCGTGATTTCTTGCTTAATCGACTGTAGTGATTGATTGATCCGTTGATTCATCTCATCAATTTTTCGTTCTATTTGACGATCCGAGTCACTGCAATGATCCGGCAATTTCTTCAGAAGTGTTTCTCGCGAATTAAGCAACTGCTGCAGTTTCTCGATAAACGCATCGCGATCCTCACGCTCATAACCCTTGATCAATTCATCCAACTCAACCGTCTGCTCATAAATCTCCTGAAGCACCATCTTAAGCTCGATCCCGCTTTGGTTGATTCTTCTGCGTGATTTCAATAACCTGCTTCCATGTATCACGAAACTCAGCCACAAACCCTTCGACTTCATCAAGAATCGCTGCATCATTCTTGATATTTGCTTCAATCAGGCGGCGATTCATGTAGTCATACATCTGCATCATACTCTTAGCTACTGACTGTTTTTGATCAAGCGTGACCATGAGTTCACAAATTATGTTCTGGGCTTTCTGAAGATATGTGTTTTTGTTCTCCAAGTTATTATCAGCCATAGCGAGCTTTGCCTGTCTGATAAACTTGATACATCCATTATAGAGCATCAAGGTCAACTCACCCGGTGTAGCTGTGAGCACAGAATTTTTTTGGTAGCTTTTATATGCGCTTGCCTGCATTTTTTGAACCTCCTAAAAAAGGCTAATCTCATGAACTCGTGAACTGTGACAGATACGAGGCTTGACTATTAGCCTGCTGAATCGCCGCTTCCATCGCATCGAACTGAGTATAATATCGGGTTTGGATATCCTGAAGCCGTAACTTGAACGCATCAATTCGGTCATTCATATCGTCAATCGATTTACCCATCGAATACTGAGTATAGACCATATTCGTGTTTCCAGCTTTATCCTCAATCTGATCCATTGTATTTTTCAAGGTTGTATTCAAGCGCTGCATAATACCCTGTGATGAGGACGTAGTCCCAGTATTAGAGAACATTTCCATCACTGCTTGTGGATCGGTACTGATCGCTTCTTTTAGTTTATCTTCATCAATAACCAGTTTCCCTTTATCAAGGTAATCCGTACTCGTTGTAATGCCAATCTCAGATAATTGGTTCATTTTTGTATTACTTGTGCCATTAACTGATGTATACAGATCCATACGCAATTGACTCAAAGCGCCACTCAAAATGCTGTCATTGGCAAGCATTCCGGATTTCGCTTTATCTGTCCAGTTTGTGATATCTGAGTCCTTCATCGTTGATTTCTGAGCATCCGTTAAAGGCGCATAAGAGCGATTTCTCGTTTCAGATATTTTATCATTTATTTGTTTGATCGTGTCATTGTATTGAGTGACAAAGTCAGAAATAGATTTAAATACAGCATCCGTATCTGTCCCGATGTTAATTGATGCAGATCCTTCAAAAGAGCTTTGTAAATTAAAGGTTACCCCGCTAACAGTAAAGGTGTTCGAATGACGAGATGTAGTAAGCCCATTTAAAGTAAACTTAGCATCTGTACCGTCCTGCTCATTTTCCGATTTCAAATTTAATGTATCAGTCAGAAAACCCTCGCTGAATTCAATTTCCGCGCCTGTGTTAGCAATTGGTTGGTCATGTTCATCTACTTTCTGTGGATTGTTATCTCCAGTCGCTGTCCTAGTCATTGAAACTTGTCCCGTTGCCGAGTCATAAAATGCGTTTACACCAATATCCGAGCTTGTAATATCTGCCATGATCTTATCAAGCGATGTTTTAGACGAATCATATGAAAAATCATGATTTTTTGGTACTCCATCATTATAAGTTGTAATCGTAAAAGTAATCGTACTACTTAAGTTGCCGATGAAGTCTGACTGTGTCGATAAATTGGCAGACGAATCAAATTTAGTTTTGTCCGTCACAATTGAACCATCACTTTGGTTATGTGCTGCTGTCGCCATTGTCACATTTGACAGAGTATAAGCTACATTACCAGAATTCGCTCCACCAGTAGCTGTCACTTTAGACGGGTCACTCGATGTAGCAGTTTTCGCTAAATAAGGTCCTTGCATTTTCAACTTTTGTGTCGTTGCTTGCAGGTTGCTTAGCAACGTATTCATCGAACGATAATCATCACGTTGCCACTCTGTCAACTGTAAATTCTGCTGCATCTGCACAAGCGGTTGGCTCTCCGCAGTCATAAGTTTTGCGACAATACTATCTACATCAATGCCGCTAGCAAGACCACTAACCCGGCTTGTATTTGTTGCACCAATCATACTATTAATTGAGTCGATTGATACACTGTTTGAACTTGAATCTGCCATGCTGCTCACCTCTTTATCAAACTCTTTTATTTACAATTAATCCTAACTTCTCAGCAATGGCCGCGTACATGTCCATAAATTTCTTCGGGGGGATTTCCCGGATCACTTGATGTGTTCTGACATCCTCAACCTGCACATAATACTTGTTTAATTTATCATGGAGTACATAGTGCATTTCTGTCAAATCCGGATTTAACAGTTTATTTGCTTCCGAAACCAAGTCTTCCAGCTGTTCTTTATTAAAAGAAGGATAGGTTCTCTCCTCTTTTATATTCTGATTTTCTTTTGGTAGATTATGTGCTTGATTTGTTTGTATATTCCTTTGTGATGTGGATACTCCATTACCATGATTCTGCAAAGCTACATCAAGTGAAACATCACCGTTCATGTCCAGCCCTCCCAAAGCTGCAACTTTTTCTTCTACTTTAAATATCGGTATCGTTTATAAAAAGTTTAGACGACTTATTTTTTCGTTTCAACAGTTCTTAAGTTTTGCAAAAATCCTTACCAAAATAAAAACGAACCTCCAATGATTCAGAGATTCGTCTTTACATTTGCTATCACTTTAATTGTTACTTCAATCCATCATCAATTATCTTAGGAGTTGGAGAACACCCTGAGGGAGCTGATTTGCTTGAGCCAGCATAGCCTGAGCTGCTTGGTTCAGAATATTGTTCTTCGTGAAGTTTGCCATTTCTTTGGCCATGTCAACATCACGAATACGCGATTCAGCAGCCGTCAAGTTTTCCGATGACGTGCTCAAGTTGTTAATCGTGTGTTCAAGTCGGTTCTGATAAGCACCAAGCGCAGAACGTTGTGTTGATACGGCATTGATTGCCTTGTCGATCGTTGTAATAGCACTATTTGCTGCTGATTGTGTTGAAATGTCAGTACCGCCAACAGAGATGCTCATATTTGCTGTTGCAGCAGCATCAAGAGCTAGCACAGTGGTACCATCAATCGTTTTAAAGTTTTGATCATCATCTGATGTAGCAACAACCTTACCATTGGAATCCGTAATAGTAGATGCTCCAGAAACAAAATTAATGGTGTAATTTCCAGCCTGTATGCCACTGTTTGTAAATTCCGATGTTCCCGTTGCTTTGCCATTTTCAATGGTGATTGTGCCAGAGTCCACTTCTTGAGTAAATACGAATTTATCATCAGCTTCGCCAATTGCTGCCGTCCACGTTAAATTATCCGATGTAGATGCAACAACATTTCCGTCTGCATCCTTTAAATCTGTGCCATCAACAGTGTAAGTTCCATCAGCAATATCTTGGGCACCAGTTTTAGTATAGGTAACTGACGAAGAGTATTGAACAGTACCGGCAACTCCAAGTGCAAAAGAACGCATGTCACTTACAGAAATGCTAAGATTTTGATCCTGATTCGCTCCAATTTGGAATGTTCCAGAAAAACTACCATCAAGTAATTTTTGTGTATTAAATTCAGTATCCTTACCAATACGTGAGATTTCCTGTGCTAATTGATCGACTTCTTTTTGCAGTTCCGAACGATCTGATGTTGTATTTGTATCGTTGGCCGATTGTACAGACAGTTCACGCATACGTTGCAAAATGTCATGCGTTTCATTTAATGCACCTTCAGCTGTTTGGATCAGTGATACACCATCTTGTGAGTTCTTTGTTGCCATATCTAATCCACGAATCTGACCGCGCATTTTTTCAGAGATTGCAAGACCAGCAGCATCGTCACCAGCACGGTTAATACGAAGACCTGAAGACAGTTTTTCAAGAGACTTCTGAGTTGCTGCGGTGTTTTTGCTCAAGTTGTTGAGTGTGTTCAACGCAGCAATATTGTGATTAATAATCATAAATTGTTTCCTCCCTGAATTATGAATTCCCACGTCCATGTGGAATAGTATTTAGGCAATCGGAAAGGCGCCTTTCCAACCGCCTTACAATCTATATATCGTCATTAGGAAAAAGATGTTTAGCAGACTAGGGTATTTTTTCATATTTTTTAACAGTATACTTATCTGCTTGAATTACCATTTTCTAAGCATCTCTTCCACTTTTCCTTTATCCGCTTGTTCATTTTTCAAAAACACATTGAGAGATCGTCCTACAGATGTTCATTCATGAATGCCTAAGACTTATAGTCGACATTCAAGACTGAAGTCTTTTGAAAGATTTTGTGCTCAAAGCACCCTGAACTCTGGCTGAACTCATTTATCAATCTTGAAAATATCCTTCTTGATTTTATTTGATTGGTAGGCATTATAAGTACGGATGATTTCATCAGTCAGCGTTCCGACCGTTGCACAAAAATAGCCTATGAACCATAAGTGCTGACTCCAATACCATTTTTTCAGTTCTGAAAACTCATCCTTCAATAGTACAGTACTTTGTGCAAGACTCGGCTTAAAGGAGATCAGCAGATGAATATGCTCTCTTTCCCTACATTCTCTTGAAAAATGATAACTCTACGAGCTTCGCATCCCTGTCGGAACAGTCCACGTATTCAAATAGAAATTTGACCTTACGGCAGCTAAAATCGATATTTGACCATGCTCATTCCCTTTTTACTTATCGTTTTCTAAATAACGACTTCTTTTAATAAATGCTTTTCTCTCTTCTATTTTTATTTTTTCACATTCGCTAACAACAGTTGAGGCCGTATAATTGTGTAAAAAGGGGGGTCTAAATGAGAGAAAAATGACGAGTGGGTGTTCTGTTTTCCCGGAGGGGGGCCGGCCCCCCTCCGGGAAAACAGCGAGATCCTTCTTCCTCGCTTCTCTCTCTCATTTTTTTCATAGAAAATGAGCCGGAGCCCATCATCTCAGTTAGAATAGAGTTGTCGAAAACCAAATTCTAAAGGAGAGACTCAGGGATGGCTCAAGTACAGATTACTCTAAATGAACAACTTCTGCATCAATTATTTCTTGGTGATGCGAAAAAATCAGGAATGAACGCCCTTTTGGAGGCGATCTTAAATCAAGTGTTAAAAGCTCAGGCCAGTGAACAGCTTAAAGCAGAAAAATATGAACGCAGCGATGCCCGAACCGATTACCGAAATGGTTCTTATCCGCGTCAATTGAAGACACGTGTAGGAACGCTCACACTGGATGTACCCAGACTGCGTAATGGTCATTTCTCAACGGATCTTTTCAATCGCTATCAGCGCAGTGAACAGGCACTGGTCCTCTCCTTGATGGAAATGGTCATCAACGGTGTTTCAACACGCAAGGTGAGTCAGATTACGGAAGAACTTTGCGGCACGGAGTTTTCGAAAACGACCGTTTCAGATCTTTGCGGACATCTGGATCCGATGGTCTCGGGCTGGAACAATCGTCCACTGAAGGGAAACTACCCTTTTCTCATTGTTGACGCGGTTTATACCAAAGTGCGTGAAGATGGGCGCGTTCGCTCCCGAGGTGTCCTGATCAGCTATGGAATCAATGATCTGGGCTATCGAACCATTCTTGGTTTGAAAATCGATGACAGCGAAAGCACGGACGCTTGGAAAAACTATTTTGACTGGCTGAAAGCTCGTGGCTTGAAAGGCGTTGATGTCGTGGTGAGTGATGATCATGGCGGTCTCGTCAAGGCGGTCCAAAAAGCCTTTCAGGGAGCCACTTGGCAACGGTGTCAGGCTCATTTTCTACGCAACGTGCACGATCGGCTCCCGAAGTCCCTCAAGCGCGAGGGCACCGAGCAGGTGAAAGCGATCCTTCAGGCACCCAATGTCCAAACGTCTCAGACCTTACTCCAATCGTTTCTAGAGACGTATCAAGAAAAGGTCCCTCGAGTAACCGAGCTTGTCGAAGCTGCTTTTGATGATGTGACCGCCGTGCTCACCCTACCAGAACCTTATCGTCGCCGTCTACGCACAACAAACGGTATGGAGCGCCTCAACGAAGAATTCCGTCGTCGCGAACGGGTGATTCGCATCTTTCCCAATCGTGAATCAATCCTCCGAATCATGGGTTCGCTGCTCATGGAGCAGAATGAGAAGTGGTCGAGTCGCTGCTATCTGAAAATGAATGAGTATTTTAGTTGGAAAGCCAAGCAACATCAATCGGAAAAATCGAGTAAAGTGACGACGATTTATCCCAGTTAATGATCTGTTCTAACCGAGATGAATTTACACAAGAAAAAAGACTTGACCCTAACAACCGATGATTCCAACTTTTTATTAATAGTCAGAACTAAAAATATTATAAGAATCATTAAGCAAACTATGGAAATTAATACCCAACCACTATTAATAATCCATTGCCAGCCAAAAATTTTCATTAAAACTAACACGATTAATAGAATTGAAATGACACCCCATAAAAGTTCAATAAATAGTGATAGTGCTAAATTAATTTTTGAAACGGAGTATGGATGCTCCGATAGCCAGTTTCGCTTGATGACAGGGTTGGGATTAATCGCCATTTTATAAAGTGGTCCTATAAAATCATCTTCTAACATTTCGACATGACGCTCCCAATTATTTTGCCAATATTTACTTCCTTTATTAACCAAAGTCCAGCAATGTGATACTACAAAACCGAGTATGGCAACCAAACAAAGAGAAAAAAGCTTTGTTTTAGAATGAAGTATTGAATGATCATTGTTTGTGAGAATAGCAAAAAATCCAGCGAATAACACAGCAATGATTGTCCAAAAATAAGTTGCACGTTTCCAATAAAGATCAATCTCAAATTTGCGAATTTCGATTGCTGCAAACAATGCTTTTTCTTTTTTATCCTTCTTTTGTGAGCCGTTTTGACATCTTGAATAATCATCATTAAACTGCTCATTATATTTTTTTTTACAATCTACGATTCTATCATCATTACACGATATTTTATCCTTATTTTGAGTCATGATCAGAATCCTCCTACGACTGAATAATAGCTGGTGTTAACTTGACCATTAGTCGATAGTTCTTATAGTCAATTTCTTTACTGTCTGCGTATTCCCATATCTTAAACGACTGCTCCACGAGCATCTTCTATTCATCCTCCACATTTAAGATCCCATCCAACACAGTAAGAAATAGTTGTTAACCATTAGTTTGAATTTCAAATAAAAGGTTTGATAAAATTTCTGTGTTTCAGCGTTTAACAAATAAGAATATTTTCCCACTTGAAGGATAATTATGCCGTTGAAGTTATCTAGTGGCTTACCATCTTTCCTTTCCGTAACTAAACAAGTCAGGATTAGAAGAGTAATCTAATGATGTTCGTCTGATCAATTTAAAGACTGTTGAATACGAATGCAACAACTTTACTACTCGGTATTGAACCGAAAAGATAGTGCTAAAAGTGAATGCTACCTAATCGCTGTGAATTTGGCCATCGCTTTTGGAAATTGAGTCTCCTTGCAGACTAGTTGACAATTAGTGCTTACACAAATATCTTCTTCGCGGTTCTTCCAATTATATTAGTACTCACACCATCCATAGTACCGCCTATTACTCCACCAAGAAGCGGTACAGCCTTTCCTAAATTAACAATTCCCTTTTCACCAAACTTAGTGATCAATCGAAATCCTACTGCCTTATTTATCGCTTTAATGATCTCAATCGGAACCTTTCTTATTGCTTGTTTTCCTAGCTGTGTGGCAGTCTTTATACCCACATTTTTTAGTATATCTGAAACAGAATTACCAGTAAGGGCAAGATAAACAAAAGTTTTCACTTGATCGTCCTTAATGTCATAGTTTCTCATAATAGCGATTGCCGCTACCATTCTGATTTGTACATAGGTTACAGAGGCTACATCAGCAGGAATTGCCACAGGCAAAGTGATCAATCCTCCCAATCCCGTTAGGAAACCAGCTGTAGCCGATTTTGTATTTTGCCATTGTATTAGTTTATCAATAGCTTTATCAACTGAGCCGTGTTTCGACAAGTAATTCTGCGCTAAATCATAAGCTGTATCCGTTCCAGGCAAACCATTAATAGATTTTTCATATGCCCAATCCAACAGTTTTCCAACTTTACTCTCAGTCAGAGTATTTTCCATGCTATGATCCACCTCATATAATTTTTACTAGGAATCCTTTGGAAATAAATGATGATTCTCTTTTACAGGGGCAATTCATTATTGTTATTTCATTCCGGCAGATCTCTCAAATACCCGCCGCCTTGTGATACGTTTCTGTCAAATGATGTATCTCCATCCCCATCACGCCAGTATCCATGAACTGGTGTCCCATCTTGGCGTAAATAGTCATGGACATCATGCGGATGGACAAATGTTTTTCCTAGTTCTAATGGTTCCATATGCATCGTATGTACCAGTTTTAGTGGGTCATTTTGCTGCATGATGTCTTGGTAGCTATGCGTGTGTTCGTTTCCCGCTGTAAAATGCGGGCTTGGATCAAAGCCATGATTTACAGTGTCGTTTCCGAAAAGATGGGCTGAGGAATGGATTGCTTCACTCCCGGTTGAATGTTGGGCATCATTTGAATCCGTCGTGCTTCCGTCAAATAAACTCATTAGTTTTTCTCTCCTTTTGGTTCACTTTTAAAAATCAGCATTTGCAGCTGGGCATCAAGTTTCTCCAGATCTCTTTGTGCAGCCAGCAAAACCTGTTCCCGTTTTGCCAGTTCCTCTGCTTCTCGTGCATTCTCTTGCTGTGTGTTTTCAATAATTTGCCGACGAACCGCCGCTTTCTGATTAAAGATTTTCTGTGTATTGGTAACGGTATTTTGAATGAGTTGATCCACTTGGTCACAAATAGATTCATAGAATCTGTCGATGGACTCGGGTATAATACGTGCCCACTCTTTCCTGATCTCTGGCTTTAATTTTCCTAGTTTGTTCTTCTTCATAATATCTCTCAAAATAGGAAAACCACCCATTGCGAGCAATGGAATAAACAGTGGCAATGAAATGACAGCTAATCCGGTGGCAATGCCGCCAGCAATCAATCCTGAAGTAATCATTGTATCTATTCCAGAATCAATATTCACATTCACTTTTTCGTCAGAGGATAGTTTTTGCCCGTTGACATTCCCAAGTTGAATCGTGCTGTTAAAATATTCATTTAATCCTGTTTCAATGGATAGCTTGAGTTTGTTCAAAAGTTCAAGAATGTATGGGGAATATTCTTCAAGCCAGCCTTTAATAAAGCGTTCTGAAAGCTGAGGCAGAATTTTTTCCGTTAGTTGACTCACATCTGAGCTGTCAAAATTATTGATTGCCTGATTTCCTTCATCTAAAATACGCTCTTTCAAGTTGCTGATTGATTTTTCAATTAAGTGATGTATTTCCGTTTCTCTTAATTGAACATAATCATGAACCGATTGAAGGGTCTCATCCTTTTTTTGTTCCCATGAATTTAGATTTTCCAGAATAGCAGTTAATTCCTTAGTTGATTGTTTTCCTGTCACAAGACGCGTCATAATTTCATTGCTTATTTGTCTGAGAATGTGAATGGCACGATAAACATAAGCAGATTGTTTTTCTTGTGCTCGAGTTCCGCTCTTCGTCAGTTCCATGATTTTTTTCTCGATCGGGAGAATTCCTGAAAAAGATATGAGTTCATCATTTTGTTCCACCCGTCCCTGCAAAGCGCTTAGCGATGATAAGAGATACAGTGATGGCTGAGGTAAACCAAGAGAATGTGTAATTCGATGTTTGAATTCTTCAGCTAATTCATCAAGATCCGTTTCTTCCTCATCCAAACGGTCGATAAAATTAGCGATAAAAACAATCTTATTTAAATCTTGGTTTAAAAGCTTTTCCTTGATAAATTCCTCTTCCGTTCTTTTTAGAAAAGCACCGGAGTCAAGGATAAACAAAACAGCGTCTGAACGCGGAATAAAATCGTAGGCAACCTCTGCTCTTTGCTGATTGAGATCGTTCACTCCAGGTGTATCGACGATGACAATGTTCTGATCAAAAGGAACTTTAGAAAGGGACAAGTCAATATACTTAACTTGATCCGATGTCTGATCGTGCTCTGCTGTAAAACGCTGCATCACATCTTTATCAAAGCCAAAATTTTCTATCTCACCCTTTTGGTTATGGACAATGAGCTCATCCTTGTCCCCTTTAAAGATCCGATGAATAACGGCAGTTGTTGGTAATATATCCGTTGGAAGTAAATCTTGCCCGAGCAGACTGTTAATAAAAGTTGATTTTCCGTGTTTAAATTCACCGACCACGACGATAGTGTATTGGTTCGTCTTCATATCCGAGCTGAGTGTCATCAGCTTTTCACGAATCGTTTCACTCAATTTGCATGTTATTGCCTGCTGTTTTAATTCATTAATAATGGTTGTCAGAGCCTGTTCCTGCGTAATCATTTTGTGCTCCCTCCAGTTGTTCCGATAATGGGTTTATTTCCATACATGCTCTTAATTCGTCCTGTTGCTCTTTTAATTTATTGATTTCTTTATTGGCTCGGCTGTGGCTTATTTCAGCATTCCTAAGCATTTTCAAAAACAGCTCTTGCATTTTTTTGAGTTCTTTTTCCATATTCAGTGCAATCTTATCTAATAATTGTTTTTGCATGTTCTGAAAATTTTTCTCTAGCTGCTCCACTTTTTTTGGAATTGATTTAACAAATTGATCCTTTATGCGTTCCCGCAGAATTTCTCGATCATCAACGCCTTTTGCCTTTCCTACAATAAATCCAATAAATTTAACAGCTGCTTTGCCAGTGTTTGCTAGCATAGAAACCCACTGCAAACCTTTCTGAGGTGCAAGATCCATAATTTTTTTATAGACCACATCAGCAAGTGAATCAAACGTATCCGTTAGCTTAATTTCATAATTCGATTCGATTCGAACATTGAATGAACTTGCTAGTGAGCGATAGTTTTGCGAAAGCTCGTCACTCATATGTGCGGCACATTTTTGAGTCACATCGTTTGCCCACGATTCTTTCCATTTCAAAAGATCCTCAGCAAGTATCCCTTCTAATGGAGACACCTTATTTTCAATTGCTTGTGCCATTTCTTTGTAAGTGCCTGCTTGTTTCTTAAATTCTTTTTGAGCAGCGTGCGAGATTGCTTCAAGCCCTTGTTGATAAGCTTTTTTTATCTCAGCCAAGTCCTTCTTGCTATTGGATTTTATCGATTTCATCAATCGTTCTCTTTCGGCTCGAGCATGATCCAATTTAAGCTTAAGCTCTTTCTGCTTTTGATCTGCATCAGCAATATGTTGGTGAAAACTTAGTATTTCTAATGGAATATCTTGATTAATCATCCTGTCAATCCAATGATTCAATTGAAGATCTGCTCGAAAAATTTTGACGTACCCTCTTTCCTCCTCCAGAAATTGACCAAGTGCTTGTTCGAGTGCCGGTATGCCCGTTTCTTCGAGATTTCTTACAATAGCAGAGTTTCTCATTTTCCACTGAGCGCTTTTTATGACTTCTCCATTCTGCTCTCTACGGAAATTCAACGCATATTTGGCAGAGATAAAAAATAGTTTAGGTTGTTCAATTTTGGACGGCAGATGACTCAATATCTCCTGACGAACTCTTTCCACATCAGCTTCTGAGTCCAACTGATCCTTAAAATTAATCACGAAAAACAATTTGCCAAGATCTTGATTGAGTACTCGGTTTTCGAGAAAACTGCGTTCTGATTGCGAAAGTTGACGGCGTGCATTCAGCATAAAGATCACTGCGTCTGATTGAGGAATAATTGTATTGGTCAGTTGGCTCCTATTTTCATCAAGATCATTAAAGCCGGGAGTATCATAGATACAGATGCCGTTGCTTAAAAAAGGAAGCGGATAGCCAATTGTGACTTGATCTATTTGATTGAGTGTTTCAATTTGTTGTTGATAAGCAACAAATGCCTCACGATCATCGCTATTCGGTTCTTTTGGCGCAATCAGCTTTTTGAACGTTTCTTCTGGAATAACGTGTTCTTGACCATTGACCGAAACAATAATACTTTGTTGTTCTTTGTAGATAATTTTATTTAGCAATGCTGTTGTCGGGGTAACTTTTGATGGAAGCAGGCGTTTGCCAAACAAACTGTTTAAAAAGGTAGACTTCCCCTTTGAAAATTCCCCAATGACTGTAAGGACGAACTTTCCATTCTCAACATCACCTAACAAGTCATTGATCTGTTGAATGGTTTCTTCATCCTTTTTTGTAATGAGGATTTTAATTACTTTTTCCGCCTTTGCAAAGAATTGTCTCTTCCTTTCAGCATAGTGTTCTAATGAAAAGACCATAGATCATATCTCCCCTGTCATTTAAATAGGTAAAAAAGGATGGTGATTCCAATACAACTAAACAACAAAACACGCATTTTTATTATGTTGACTCTTATTTGATTCAAAGGAGACAAAGGTAATGTTTGAATGGCGTTAAGAGGAGAACGCTCCCAAGCATCAATCATAGAAAGTTCTGAAGTTGAATAGTCAATTGAAATATGACGATCTGTAAGTAATGGTTCATCGATCAATGCTTCAAAATTTTTTTGTTGCGTCATTAGTTTTCCATTCATCTTGAACGGCTCAAAACAATGAATTAGTTCTTCTAAATTTTCCCCTTCTATCTCTCCAAGTTTCTCGCTGGTTAATACACTATTATTCAGTGATACAATGGCGTTGCTAATCATAGAGAGCTGGTTGATGTTTTGAAAAAATGAAAGGCCAATTTTTTGAAGGTAATCCTTTTTATTCTTTTTTAGGAATTGATTAAGTGCATTTATTTTATTATGGAGAACTTGTCGATTGTTATAATTAATGAAATGGATCGTAGTGCGAAGCTGGTCAACAAAAGCATCCTGCTTGATGTTTTCTTCTTCAAGACATTTTCTATACTCATTGACCTGGACGTTATATATTCTTATTTCATTTTCAAATTGATCGAGTTGAGTGTTCTCAAAAAGAGGGTAGGTTTGATAGACTCCTGAACTTCTGAATTTATCTATGTCATTTAGAAGTTGTTGGTACGTTTGGAGCAATTTCTCTTTTTTCGAATTTATGCGTTGTATCTTATTTGAAAGCTGTTTTTTTAACTCTTTTATTTTTACTAATACGACCGGAGACTGCCTAGCACCAATGGTATCCAACCAAAGCTGTGCATGATCTTCATCCGATACAAGAGATAAAAAAGATTTATTTGCCGCAATGTACTCAGCTAATTCCTGAGTTTTTGCTCGATGGTACTCAATAAAGTGTTGTATTTCATTTTTCTTATCAAGGATCATTTTCCATGACTGAGACAATTCTTCAAAAGATAAATACGTTTGATCAATATGTAGCTTATTTGTCAGCATCTTTACTCTTGCTAAAATACAACGTTGTAGATAAACAAAATAACGCCACTTACTTCTCTCTTTCAGATTTGCGGCCTCTATTTCTAGTTTATTGAAAATGTTAGAAACGCTTTGCAAACGACCAATTTCCAGAAGCTGAATATCCTTTTCAATCTTTCCCTTGAGTATGTACGCTGCTGAAATACCAATCACATCAACTAAGTGGTATTGATCGATAAAGGAATTTCGCTCATCAGCAAGCCATTCTTCTAATTCTTGTTCCTCTTCTTCTTCATCGTAATTATCTATTTGATTGATGACCATAATTGCTGGAAGATGATTATGCATCAATTTTTCTAAGTATTGATGTGCCACTTGCGTCTGTATGGTACGACAATCAGCAACCCACAAGACTACATCTACGCGATTGAAAAAACGTTCCGTGTTCTCCGTATGATAGGCATATTGAGAGTTCAGACCTGGCGAATCGATAATGGTTATTTTTTCAAGAAAACCCAACGGCCAATACATTTCTACCCAGTCAATTTCTTTATCAATTGATTCGTCGCTTAAATCAGCAAATTGATTATTTTCATATGTTGCGATGCGTCCATCCAAGAAATAAATAACCATCTTCTTTTGAGCGGCATACTTAAACATCGTAACAATGGATGTCTTTGGCAATATATCACTTGCCACCAGTTGTTCCCCAAAAATCGAATTCACAAATGTGGACTTTCCTGACTTCGCCTCACCCATAATCATCACATTAAGCGGTCGTTCCGTTTGCCCATTTTGCCAATCAGCTACTTCTCTCCCCATTTCTTGCATATCAGGAATAGCATTTAAATGATTGTTCAGGCTCTGTATATATTTGGCCCAATCTTTAACCTCTGAGATCTGCATTCTGTCACCCGTCTTTCAAAACAAAAGCTATTCATAGTAATTGCGCTTCAATAGGTAATCGGACCTATTACATTATATTTATCGGTCGCTCTGTAAGAAATTGTAAGCAATTTTCAACATTTCTCCTAAATAAGAATCTCAAATTACCCCTGTCCCTGTCGTCCGTATTTTCAAGTTTAATTGGTGCTTCATTCAATACTTGGACAAAACGTTTTATTGTGTACTCAATTCGTCAAGCAGGTTGATCTCTTCTTCAAGCATGGTGTATACTGCCTCAAACTTCCCTTCATACATCTGAATCAGCGGTTCAACAATTAACTCTCTTACCTTTGCTTCACATGAGATCTTGTCCAATGGTAAGAGATAATTGGTAATCGTTATATCCGTATAATCTGTTTGATACAGTTTCGGATAATCATTACTCAACGGATGCGAATCTTTTTTCCACCCTGCCCATGTGATTGGGTTACACTTGCCCAATGAAAGTGAATCCGTTCGCTCAGCAACTGCACCTGAAATAATGGGATAAGCGATTTGATGATCTTCGTCCAGTCCATCGAAGAGGATGTTAATTGCCACTCCTTTTTTAACATTGTCCTTTGTGTAGACGCGTTGCATGAAATAGGGGAGCCAAAAATTTGGATACTCATAACTTTTGGAAGTATCCCATGTAATTCCATGATCACCAACTGCTGTCCAGCCTTTTTTGGCGAATTCGCCTTCGATCACTGCAATCAGACGGCCAGTTTCTGTGTACACCATCACCATCTCGTCGTAGACTTTTTTCATTTCTTCTCCAATGCTCATTGTTCTTCCCTCCAAAAGTAGTGTTTCGGTTGAAGTAGCTTGGCTGGCAGATGAAAGCCTTGAAAGGATGTAAGTCCCTTTCGAAGCAACAAATCTCTTAGATCTTCAAGAATGAAGCGCTGTTCATCCGGAAGTATTTGTGTCGCGAGCGCCTCGTTTGCGACATCAAAAGCCGCCTGCCAGTTGATCCAGTAAAGATGATCCCCCTTATAGTTTTGCTTCGTTAATTTGTTGATTGAATCATCGGTAATTTTTCTTGGTAGGACATCGTGCGCGGTGACAAACAGGAGAAAACGATGGTCGGCCTCTTGCAGCATCTGCTTTTGCTGCTTGTTGAGGTCTATCTCATTTTTCATCAGATCGACGTATTGCTCGGCTAACTGGTCGCCTTGTAACGCTTGAAGCTCCTTTTCAGCCTGCTCTCGGTTCACGTCATGCCGGCCGCTATAATATTTTGCTTCTATTATTATGGCGATCGGCGGCTTCGTCTTGCATGTGATTAAGAGAATCAAATCCGGTTCGCGTTTGTAATAGGTAGTCTTAGGCCAGAATATGTAATCAACTGCTAGACAATCCTCGAAAAGATTGTAAATTGGTTTTGCAGTCTGAGCATGGATTGCCTTTCTGAGAAATGGAATGGGTGCTAGATTTACAGGTAAGTAACGAAATGCGGAAAAAACATCAGAGGTCAGCAGGTCCTCCCGTCCTTCGAGCGTTGGGATTTTGCCATGGAGTTCTGCCACTGTCATCGAATCACAACTTTCGCAGTAGATTTTTATGCCTATTATTCGTCAGTATATGACTTATTTCCTTCTTTTTGGTAAAAAAATTAATCATTGATTTTCGAATGCCAGATTTTCGCTGTATGGTAAACTTAATCTTATTGAAGATGCGAATTGGTGGTACCTTTTTTACTATGAAAATCTTTCTTTATATCATCGTACTCTCAGCCTTAATGACGATTCTTCCACAGTTATGGCACGCGCCTGTTCATTCTGAATGGGATGATCATTTATCTCTTCATGATCAAACAAGTGAAGAATAAAAGAAAAGCCGTCTGGCTGCCATTGCTGCTGACGGTGATTGTCGTTCTTACTACTTATCCCGGATTGACTCGGTATTGGGGTAAGTAGCGTTGCATTTTAGAATGCAATGAACTTCTTTATTGATCTTTGAAGACCTCTGATCACCTACTGCTAATCAGGACCATTGTGTCCTCCGTTCGTTTTAATTAAAAAATTGTTTGTCCCATTCTGGACGCCTCTTTTCATTCGTTAGATGTCGAATGATTCATCGTCTCCAGCCTGAATCATTGTTATCTCATGACAGCTCAGATATGGTTAAATCATTTCGAATCGTTTATACTATAATAAAAGGTGCATATAATAAAGCCGCCGATGGTCGAACATCGGCGGCAAGGTGACAACAAACTGCTTCAAAGGCAGCTACCGCACCGAACGTTAATTATGAAAATAATCCGCTTGGCTTGGGGAAGTCATGGGCGGATTATTTTCTGTTTTTTGACGACACGATAATCAGCACGAGCATTGCAAATTGGATCATTAGTGAACATGCTTCATATGTCGTCATTGGCCTCACCTCCCTCCATCAAAAGAGAGGCACGGCACCCGCCCATGAGCTTTTGCTGTCTTAATTAGTGTACCATGAAATCCGCAATAACAAGAACAAATATTCTCTTTTTTGAACGTTTACTCTGAATGGACTAGTAAACCTATTGCTGTCACCCCTTCCCCGCTGATTGATCACTTAATTGCACAGACAGAAGAAGAACGTTTATTAAATGCAAGAAAGTTTATGGAGAAAAGAAGACATGCCCGATAAACTAGAGACAAAGATCATGAGTGATCGACACTAGTTGAATCAAGTTCAGAGGAGGAGGTAAATCAATCACTCTTCCCTTTCTTGCGAGAAAATCCGCACGTACAAAATTACGTACACTCAAAAGATGGTGATCATCATTGATCTATCAATTAAAAATTGTTTTAAAAAACCAGAGTCCTTTAATATGGATGCGTCTGCAATTGGATGGGGAAACAACCTTGGCGACCTTGCAAGATGATCTTGATGAAGCGTTTGATCTGTCAAAAAAAGGGTTGCACCATTTTAAGCTTTTCACGAGTAGCCGGGACAATCCGGTTGCTTTTTCAGATACATCTGCGTTTCACAAAAGGGCAACATTAACCCAATGCTTTTCCAATTGTGGATATATGGGAAATGACACCTACCAAGATGATGTCCGTACAATGATGTTTAATCTTTTTATTGAACAAATCATTCAACCTGAGAAGGGGATTGATTATCCCAGATGCACCACTGTTTGCAAGTATTTAGGTGAATTCATTGCCCAAAATAAACCCTGGTTCATCGATCCGTTGGAAGGAGACTTCGTTCAGGTATACGTCCCAACTCAGACACGTGAGGAACTTGTAGCTCACATCAATGCATTCTTAAAAAAAGAGGATCTGAATCCGTTTGATGCTTTTTGAGCATTCGTCCGCTTTAACAGGAACGAACATTTTTCTTTTTTATATCACGTACGAGCCGATTGCGAAATCCATCATCTATCTTCTTGACCGCTCATCCCATAGTTCTTCAGCAATCTCTTCGCAGCTTCCACTCCTTTTTCCGAGAGATAAACAGATTTAGATTTGTTACTGCCGCTTATCAATTTCTCATCACCCAACTCATTTAAAAGATCAAAATCGTAGCCCTTCCAGCTGCGCCGATATGTTTCGCCGTATTCTTTTTCTTCCCATGAGGTCAAATACAGCAACATCAAGGTTAAGTCTTTTTCTAAGTGATTTTCGGAATCATGACTCATGATTCAACACCTCCATCGATTGTTACGTTCAAACCATCACATTGTAATATTTGATCGATCTATTTATGGTATACCTAAATTATGCGTCGAATCTATAGAAAAGTGAGTACTCGTGCCTATTTATGAGAAATCAGTAGGAAATGAGGAAAACGGAAGGTTCCGCAAGTAAGTATGACCTGCACTTGTCCAAACTCGCCTATTTTCATTATAATTGGGTTAAGGCGATGAGGACTTGGACTGTGCAGCAAAAAGGGTGCAACTTAACAAAGTCATCCTATCACTTTCTGTTTTGGAGGACACACTGATGAACATTCAATTGAAAATCTCGATAAAAGGCAGTAAGCCTCCTGTTTGGGCAAGGATCCAAGCGGACAGTATGATTACCGTTTCGGATCTGCATAATTATATCAACGAACTGTTTGGTTTTGACTATAATGAGTCGTCTATTAAATTACCAAAACATCTCGGGTATTCGCTCCGCTCTGCAACAACCGATGTGGTATTCGGAGTCTTTGATGAGGAGTATGGGCAAATGACCGAATTTGGTCCGGATGCTCTGAATGACACTCATTATTTGGTTTCTGATTTTCTCATTGAACCTGGTGACAAAGGCCACTGTTCCACTCCGGATCATAGCCGACGGCTGGAAATCCTCCTTGAACCGATTAAGGATGAGTATGAGCAGCCCGTGCCTCGCTGTGTTGGGTGTAGTCGGGCAATGGTTCCCTATTTGAACGACTTATTAATGGATGAAGATGGGACATATTTTGATGATCCTTTAAGAAATCAGGCAGAGGCTGTTGAGGATCTTACTGAATGCTTGAGCATCTATCAGCTCGATGACGATGAGGAAGACCTATCTCCATTTAATGTTGATCCTTCAGACGAAGAGAATTGGTTCGATCTCTTGCGTGCTTCGGAAAGGTTTGCGGATCTTGAGCCTTGGCAATGGCTGGATTCCGATCAGGTTATTGTACTTGACCTTCGCAACCGTCCGGAATGCGTGTACTGCTGCGTCCTTGGTCAAATGGGTAATGAATTCGGTCTTGTTGCCTATGTCGGAGATGAGGGATTGGCAATGATTCATCGCCTCTTCGCACAATCGGATGCTTCTCTTAACACAACACTAACTGCCAAAGTGTTCCATCTCTCGCTGTGCAGGCGCGGAACGTTTCCGGAAGATGATCGGGCACTGTTCAGTCTATTGGGTTTGGATCTAGAACATGCGGATCATTGGCCGATGCTGCGTGTTCAAACACCCGGCTATATGAACTGGATACCGCGCGGCGAAGAGATCCTTCTATTCGCTGAGATCATTGAGAAGCTTTCAGATCTTGCACTTGATTATCGGGATCGTGCTGCGCGGTTTCCTTTTTACCAAGATCATGAATGGTTTCTTAGAAAATATGTTTTGGATGATCATGACAATGAGAAATCGGTCGATGCTACCATTGAGCCGGCGAGCAAGCAACGTGAATGGCATCATGCCGAACCACTGACCAATGCCATTGATCTTCAGCGAATCAAGAAAACGGCTCGCCAAAATAAATCATGGGTGGAACTTGGAGGCAGCTTCGCACCGTTTCCTGTTGCACAAGAAAGTGACGAGCGGCCGATTTTCCCTTGGATTGAATTCGCTGTCGATCACACGAACGAACAAGTGCTGCTTCATGCCTCAGTGATGCCTGATCAAGTAAATGAACAGTCCGTTTATGTGCGCACAGCCCAAAAATTCCTTTTAAATATGATTCAAGAAACGGCGCAGCGTCCAAGTGGCATACTTGTAGCCGATGATCACCTCTATCATGCGTTATTCTTATTATGTAAAAAGCTCGGGATCATCTGCAACCTTTCTCATGACTTGCCAAAATGGAACCAAGCATGGGAATCCTTAGTTGAATTTGTTGAAAACCAGCCTTGATTGTCCCTTTTTAAACAATGAAATCCATTAATCCGCTCAAGAACGACACGTGGGCGGATTTTTTGAATGCTGCGAAACGAATTAAGCTCTTTCTCACTGGATAAATATAACGTTCGTGTTTTTGCGTTGATGCTGTATAATGAAAGTTCGATGCAATCACATTTTTTCGACAACGGTATTTGGTCGTTCAGATTTTGGCGAAACGTTCTCCGGTCAGTTCGTTTTACTTAAGAATCATGTCTGAATGACGCTCTAGGTTCTTGCTCGTTTCTTTCATATAGAGAAATAAAGATAGAGAAAACAGTAAAGGTGGTTTCTTGAATTGAAGAGATTTGGTATGGCAACCCAAATTTTTACTGGGCTTGTTCTTGGTATTCTGGTTGGTGCGCTTTTCTATGGAAATGAAACGGTGATGGCGATTCTCCAACCGTTTGGCGATATTTTTATTCATCTGATCAAGATGATCGTGATCCCGATTATCGTATCGGCGCTGATTGTTTCAATTGCCAGTGTCGGCGATGTGAAACAGCTGGGAAAGCTTGGCGGGAAAACAATCCTGTATTTTGAAATTGTAACAACGCTGGCGCTCGGAATCGGCTTGATTGCAGCCAATGTGTTTCACCCTGGCGGTGGCATCAATTTATCAAATTTGGCGAAAAGCGATATATCGACGTATGAACAGACGGCCAAGACAGCTGAACATTCAAGTATTGTCAGTCATTTTGTGGATATTATTCCAAGCAACGTCTTTCAGTCGCTTGCCAATGGCGATTTATTGCCGGTGATCTTTTTCTCCGTATTGTTCGGAATCGGGCTGGCTACAATTGGTGAAAGAGGCAAGCCGGTGCTGAACTTCTTCGGCGGTGTCTTGGAAGCGATGTACTGGGTGACGAACCTGGTCATGAAATTTGCCGCATTCGGCGTATTCGGACTGATCGGGGTGAACGTCGCTCAGTTCGGAATTGCTTCGCTGATTCCACTAGGAAAACTGGTCTTTGTCATTTATGGCACGATGATCTTTTTTGTCGTAGTCATTTTAGGTCTGATTGCAAAATTTGCCGGAATAAATATCTTCTCGCTGTTCCGTATCTTAAAGGACGAACTGTTTCTGGCGTTTACAACCGCAAGCTCCGAAGCGGTTCTACCGAAACTGATGGATAAAATGGTGAAATTCGGCTGTCCGAAACCGATCACATCGTTTGTGATTCCAACCGGTTATACATTTAACCTAGACGGGTCGGCCATCTACCAATCCATTGCCGCGCTGTTCATCGCCCAAGTATACGGCGTCCACCTTTCACTTGGACATCAGCTGACGATGCTCGTTGTACTGATGCTGACATCTAAGGGGATGGCAGGTGTAACCGGCGCGTCGTTTGTTGTGCTGCTGACTACACTGGGAACAATGGGGCTTCCGCTCGAAGGTGTTGCTTTCATTGCCGGCATTGATCGCATTCTGGACATGCTTCGTACGGTTGTCAATGTTGTCGGCAACGGCCTGGCTGCTGTGGTTATGTCCAAATCAGAAGGAAAGTTTGACCAGGAAAAAGCTGATGCCTTTCTGAAATCGCTTCAGCAATCGTCCTGATTTTAAATACAAATTATTTATACAAAAAACTAAGTTTAGACTCCGGTTCCCGCCGGAGTTTTTCATTTAAAAAAATAGTTGACGTGCTCAATGGAAATGCGCAAGGATAGGGTAAGGTGATTACATGACTGATCAGCAAAAAATAATCGGTGGTTTCTTTTCGCTTGAACTACCCATGCGAAGCGAGTACCACAGCCAGGCACTGCGCCTGAACAGTGCGCGCTACGCGCTCGAATACGTACTGCGCGTGCGTCACTACAAAAAAATCTATCTGCCGGCCTATATCTGTGACAGTGTGCTTCAGCCGATTAAGCGGCTGAACATTGATTATACATTCTACTCTATTGATGAGCATTTTTCTCCAATTTTTGATCAAATGCCGGAGGACAATGCCTGCTTTCTTTATGTCAATTACTTCGGCATGAACAACAAGAATGTCCAAAATGTCTGCAGCAAACTAGCAAATGTTATCATTGACAATACGCAGGCGTTTTTTGAACGACCGCAGCTGCATGTGGATACCCTGTATTCGCCACGCAAGTTTTTTGGCGTTCCGGATGGCGGCTACTTGTATACCAATGCTGAAGAGCGGCTTGAGCTGGATCAGGATTCGTCCTACTACCGTTACGATGCGCTGTTGAAGCAAATTGATCTAGGGAGTGTTTCCGCCGAGCCGCTTTTTGAACAAAATGAGGCCTATTTAGATACATGCGGGATGCACGCGATGTCACGAACGACTCAACGACTGTTGATGAGTGTTGATTATGAGCAGGTGCGCACCATTCGAAATGAGAACTTCCGATTTCTTCATCAACAAATCGGCACCTACAATCTGCTGCGTGCAGACTTCACCAATGTGAACGGACCGATGTGCTACCCTTTTCTTATTGAACACGGGGAAAAATTAAAAGATTGTTTGTTGGAGCGCCACATCTATGCCAATGATTATTGGCAGGAAGTGTTGTCGCGCGTTCCCCCTGCACGTTTCGATTATAAGCTGGCGAAAAATCTGATCGCGCTGCCCATTGATCAGCGCTACACTGAGACGGACATGCGCTTCATTGCACAAATTGTTGGTAGTTTTCTGGTTTGATCGATAGGCCGATCCTTTCATCGGTTCGTTTTCCCGGAATAGAAACGCGATGACATAGCTATTTAAATCACGTAAATTCCTTACTGGATATAAACCGCATTTTAAAATCCGGGCTCCCCTTTCCAAACATTCCACAGAACAGACGATTCATGCATTGGTTATGCCTCGATTGTTATTTGCCAATAGTGTCCAAAGCTGTAATCGCATCTTCACGAATTTCTTCATTCATTGATTGCTTCCAGTTCAGTGATCTCTTTGGCACTTAATCCTGTCCACTCACTGATTTTCCCATGACTTATTCCATTTTGCAGCAGCTTTAGGGCAACCTGTTTTTTGGCGTTTAATTCACCTTTTTCAATTCCTTTTTTAATTCCTCTTTTAATTCCTCTTTCCATGCCGTCCTCCACTCCACGATCATAAGTCGAATTCGGCCATTTGAGCACTTCTTCACGGATTTCCTCCGGGAGTTTGTTCGCTTGGTCCATCAATTGATCCACCTCTTTCTTATTTAATTGAAGATAGGTCTCGAAAAATCCATTGATTATGCTTTCACGTGCTTCTCCAAGATGCATGCCGATCATCTGTCTGATAAAGGCGAGTCGAACCTGAACACGTTCCTTTTTTGAGTAGTTCATCCTGCTCATGAGCGCGGCAGCGGCCGGATTATTACTGTGAATAAATGTTCGCCAATTCATTTGGGCAAGCTCAAGCTTCAAAAAATGGAATTCGCTGATCATCATAAAATGAGGTATTTCTACCACAAATTTATCCGGTTCATCTCTTACACCATCATAACTGAAAATGGCAATGGGTAAAACAGGTTTTCGAAATTTCAGATAGATCATGATGTAGTAAAGATACATCCGTTCGGAAAAATCATCTTGATAATAGTTTTGTGCCTCAAGATGGACAATCAGAATTACAGCTTTTTTAGATTTCAGCTTCGTTTCCGCAATGATGTCCGCCCTCTTCTTGTCGCCTTCGATTAGATCCGGAAACAGTTCCTCTGAAAGGAACGTTTTTCCAGACAGATCAAGCATGTGATAAATTTTTGGGAAAAAGGCTTCGAGAAACTCATCAAAAAACTCGTGAAGCAGCACTTTGAAACGCCGATCGTGGTCAGTAGGCATGAGAGGCCTCCTTACGAGGTATGATTTATTGTTGTGAGGAATTGGGAAAGCAGGGAGTTAAAGGCGAACGTATGATCTTTCACAGTAAAAGTATAACCGAATTCCAAACAAAATGTCTAGAAAAAAATCCATGGTAAAAGGTTAATTTCTGACATATGCGGAATCGGATCTTTTGCTTCCACCCCGTTTCAATAATTATGCTATTCTTTGTACAGAGCACGAGTAACTGGAGGCTGCAGATTTATGAATACCTCAAAACCCTTAACTTATCAGGATGACCCAACCGTCCAGAAGAGACGTTGGATGATCCTGATCAGTATTAATATGTTCACATTTATGTCGACGCTTGATGCGAGTATTGTCAATGTGGCACTGCCGCAGATTTCACGTGATTTGCATTTGCCGATCGCCAGCAGTCAGTGGATTGTCACGATTTATTTAATGACGATCTGTGTTTTTATCCTGCTTTTCGGGCGGCTTGGCGACATGCTGGGCAAACTTCGCATTTTTAAGATCGGCACCGCTCTTTTTGTTCTTGGGTCGCTGCTGTGCGGATTCGGTCTAAACCTGAATTTTCTACTTGTCGGCCGCGTGGTTCAGGCCATAGGCGCTTCGATGACGATGGCTAATAATTTTGGCATCGCAACGGATATTTTCCCGAGATCCGAACGCGGGCGGGCGCTTGGTTTAATCGGCACGTTCGTGTCCTTGGGCTCGATCACTGGTCCGGGGATCGGCGGGTTGGTTGTCTCCACGTTGAGCTGGAATTATATTTTCTGGATTAACGTACCGATTGGTCTGGTGGTAATGATTCTTGGCTGGCGCGTTCTGCCTAAAGATTTGTTTGCATCAAGAGGCCGCTTGGATTGGGCGGGTACATCAGTTTTCGGCTTATTCATCATAGCCTTGTTCAGCGGACTGCTGCTTGGACAGCATTTAGGATTCAACGACGGACGTATTCTGGGATCACTTTTTCTCTCTGCTGTGCTTCTGATCGTGTTTATCATTATGGAGTGGCATATCGATCAGCCGATGCTTCAGCTGCGGTTGTTCAAAAATCTTATGTTTTCAGTCAGCATTTTCTGTGGCTATTTGGTCTTTCTCTCCAACTTTTGCTTCAACATTATTGCGCCATTCTATACCCAGGATATTTTGCATCTGTCAGCAGGCCATTCCGGACTGCTGCTGATGCTGTTTCCCATCATGATGGCTGTCATTGCCCCGTTCAGCGGCGCACTGACAAAATCGGTTCGGAAATCCTAACGTTTATCGGATTGCTTGTCCTCGTGGCGGCACAAATTGGTCTCGGTTTTCTGAATGGGGAAAGCTCAATCATCTATGCGGGTGTGTTGATTGCTCTGCTCGGTGCCGGTAGCGGATTCTTTATGTCGCCGAATAATTCCCTTGTCATGTCGACGGTCCCGAAAAATCAGCTTGGAAGCGCGGGGAGTGTCAACGCACTAATCCGAAATTTGGGCATGATCAGTGGAATCACTTTTGCGACAACGCTTCTGTTTGCCAGCATGTCGCAAGCTGCCGGTTATCAAGTAACCGGAATGATCCCGGGTCAGCCGTCCATCTTTTTACATGGCATGCACATCGTTTTTCTGGCATCTGCCGGAATATGCGCGTTCTGTGCCGTGATTACAGGCATCCGGCTCCTAAACGCACGACATCAGATGCACAGCAAGGCTGTATCCTAACGCAGTCTGTCCGTTAAAGCCAAACCTTGCAAATGAAACCTGCTCCTATGGGAAACAGTAGTATAGGAAGATACTCATTGAACGCAGGCCATACACAAGGAGCAAACGATGCAGACAACGAAGCTTACGCATACCATTCTAGACGTAATTTTGAAGATGCCGGGATTGAAGATTAATCGTGAAGAATTCTTCAGACGGTCGTTCCCAAAAGAGGATACGGAACGGCTGATTGAGATCGGACCTGCAAGCTATTTTGGACAAGCTGAACTTGAGAAACGAGCAGCACAGCTGATTCAAAATGCGACGTTGCGAAGCTCAGCGATGTCGTTTGCCGCGGGCATTCCAGGCGGTTTGGCTATCGCGGCAACGATTCCCGCCGATACGACGCAGTTCTATGCGATGGCATTGCGTCTCGCGCAGGAGCTCGGCTATCTCTACGGACGAGAAGAATTATGGAGCAATCAAGAGATCGCAACAAAAAAAGGACGTGAAACATTGATTCTCTATCTTGGTGCGATGCTCGGAGTCAGCGGTACGGGTGCATTGCTGCGTGTGCTGTCGTCCAAGCTTTCTGCTCGCGCACTCGAACGCATCCCACAGAAAGCACTGGAACAAACAATTTATTATCCGCTGATTCGCAAAGTTGCTACCTTCTTCGGTGCGAAGATAACAAAAGGAACATTCGCTCGCGGTGTATCGAAAATCGTTCCGGTCTTAGGAGGCGCACTAGCCGGCGGAATCACCTATGCCACAATGAAACCGATGGCGCGTCGTTTGCAGAAGGAACTTGCGGCAGGTTTGACCGACAATCCTGATCTGTTCGAGCAGGATTTAATTGAGCTGAAACAAATCGGCAGTGCAGAGCATTCACAGGATCATCGAAAATAATGCCTCAGTACAGGTGACTTTGGTCACCTGTTTTTTCACACTCCTATATCTCTGGGATTTACACTGTTGTCAGAATAAACTAAACTAATAATAGATTTTCTTTTAAACAGTTCTCACGATAATAATACGAGCAAGAATCGCTCAATTTTGACAGCAGGAGTTGGATCATCATGTCTAGCAAATGGAATGTGTATTTGGATGAAAATCAAGACCGTTTTCTTGAAGAATTTTTTGAGTTGCTTCGTATTCCGAGTATTTCGGCGGAGCCTGCCTATGCGAAAGATGTGCGCGCAGCAGCCGAATGGGTCGGCAGGCGTTTGAAAAAAGCGGGCATTGAGCATGTACAGACATTGGAAACCGGCGGACACCCAGTAGTTTATGGTGACTGGCTGCATGCTGACGGAAAGCCGACGGTACTGGTTTACGGACATTTCGATGTTCAGCCGGCGGAGCCGCTGGAATTATGGGATTCCGATCCGTTTGAACCAATTATTGAGGATGACAAGGTATTTGCCCGAGCTGCCACTGATATGAAGGGTAATCTGCTCTTGCCGATTGTCGCATGCGAAGCTTTGCTGCAAACAGACGGCGTGCTTCCGGTTAACATTAAATTTTTATTTGAAGGCGAGGAAGAGATCGGCAGTCGTTCGTTCAGTGGTTTCCTTGATACACATAAGGATTTGCTCGCCTGTGATCTTGTGGTCAGTGCCGACAGCGGTGTCGGAACAGAGGAACAACCAACCGTCGGAACAGGCGTACGCGGCGTATTTTCGGCACAAATCAACGTGAAGACGGCTGCCATGGACATGCATTCGGGATTCGGCGGCGGTATTGCACCCAATGCGATCCATGAATTGGTTCGGATTCTTGATTCGATGCGTGATGAGGATGGACGCATTTTGATCGATGGATTTTATGATCAGGTGCGTCCGCTTACGGATGATGAAAAGAAGCAGATCGCCAATTTCAATGCTTTTCCGGATGCGATGCGTGAAAGTGTCGGCTTCAAAGAATTCTATGGTGAACCGGAATTCACGCCAATGGAACGCGGAGTTGCGCGCCCTACATTGGAAGTCAACGGTATTTGGGGCGGTTACCAGGGCGCCGGTGGCAAAACGGTTATTCCATGTGAAGCACATGCTAAGATCACCGCGCGGCTCGTGCCGGATCAGGATCCGAAAAAAATTCAAGCGTTGTTTGAGCAGCATATCAAGGCACACACGTTTCGCTCAGTAGAAGTTACAGTTGAGGACAAGCACGGAACGCCTCCATACCGCGTTCCTGGCAATGATCCTGCGCTAAAAAAACTCGAACACGTATTGGAAGAAATGACGGGTCACCCGGTCAAGCGCCAATGGGCCGGCGGATCGGTCCCGGTGACCAGCCTGTTCAAAGAAGTACTCGGAGCAGAAACGTTATCGCTTGGCGGTTCGCAGGATGATGAACGTCCGCATGCACCGAATGAATTTTACCGTTTAAGCAGTTTCACACGTATTCAAAAAGCATACTGCCTGCTCTTGCAGGAATTGGCTAAAGAATAAAAAAATTATAGGAACAAAGCTGCTGAGTTTGTTGGCTCAGCGGCTTTTTGATTTTTTAACAATCTTTTTTGTTATTTTTTTCACGCAATTAATGTAAGCGTATTAAAAGTTTGATAGAGTAGTTATGTAGGACGGCAGAGTTTTCCAGTCGTTCATAAAACAATAAATCGAGGGATCGACATGTATCAGATTAAAGAATTTGATCAGCAAGGCTTGCATTTCTTTCGACTAACAGATGGGACTTCTTACGTTGATATCTGTCCGGAACGCGGCGGTATGGTGACCGCTTTCCATACGAATGGCGAAGACGTCCTGTTCATGAACGAAGCCACGCTTTTTGACACGAGCAAAAATGTACGCGGCGGCATCCCAGTTCTCTTCCCGATCGCCGGTCAATTAACCAATAAATCCTATGAATGGAAAGGCGTTCCTTATTCCATGGACAACCATGGACTGGCGCGTACCAGAGCTTGGGAAGTCACAGGTCAATCCGCTGATCATGACCACTCAGCGCTGAAAATCACGTTCCACAGTTCAGAGGATACGCGCAAATCCTATCCATTTGACTTCGAAGCTGTGCTCACATACACATTGGCAAACGGTGAATTGACGATCAGTCAAACCATCAGCAACCTTTCAAGTGAAGCAATGCCGGTCTACCCAGGCTATCATCCATATTTTAAAATGACAGATCAACAGCTTCGTCTAAACAGCAGAGCAGTCAGCTATTTGGATTACAATGATCATGAAACCAAGCCGTTCAACGGTGAAATCAATATGAAGGGATTAAAAGAGTCTGTCGTGCTGCTGGACAGTGGTGACCCGCAACTGGTCTTTGATTTCAACGCGACGAAAAAAATCGTGATCAGCCAGGATCCACGCTATCGCTACACCGTATTATGGGTTGAAGGCAATCAGCCATTCGTGTGTGTCGAGCCATGGACTGCACTCACCAACACACTTAATGAAAATAAAGATGAATTGCTCATGGTAACGCCTGAAGAACCATTGGAACTGAGCATCAAAATCCGTCTTAGTGAACGATAAGTTGAAAAATTAAAAAAGGCCGCTCCATTTTGGGGCGGCCTTTTTAATCGGTAGTTCATTTAGCTGATGCGGCGCTTTTGCTCTCTAATCTGGCTAAGCTCCGCTTCCAATTCCAGTCTGCGCTGCTTTAGCGCGTACAGCTCATTGGTTATTCCTTCGGTAAGCTCGACATTGCGTTTACGCAATTGTTGATACAGGCCGAGAATTCTGCGATTGACATAACCGAGCTGGACACGCAAGTCACTTGCTCTCTGGCGATCACGGTCAGCTGTTGCCTTTACAAAAGCTGCCAAACTATTTTTTATTTCCTTTTGCCATTCATGATCCTTGATTTTCGCAGCGAAGAGATACAGGTCCAGATAGTCATCGACTTTGGCGTCATTCGGATGATTCATCACGTGTTGCATCCTCCTTTTTATAACAGCCCACTTGTTTCCATTTTTCATCCTGTTGCATGGCTTATGCAACAATGGATCTTAAATGTGACGATGGACTGTTCATTCCTTCCGAAAAAAGTGTGTTTTGTCCATTTTATTAAAAAAGTCGCTTTTTTGTTACACTTTACAATTGTTTGAAAAATAAGCAGGCGCTTTGCCCCATTATGTCGGGGCACGACACATTGTATTTGTGCATCAATTAATTTTTCTTATTTTAACGTGAACTGCTCAATCTGTCAAAGATTTATTTCATATAGGATGCATCGTGCATATTTTTGCAAGCTCGGCTCTCGCTTCATGACACAGTCGAGTAATGCCTTCTGCGTACGGTAAAAGTATTTTTCCATTCTCATACAAACTAATTGTGCGGTCGGTGTGAATGAACAGAGGCACATTTAATTCCTTTTCGAAGTTTTTAATTCGTGTACGAACAGAAGGTTGGGTTAAAAAGAGTGCACACGAAGCATGACGGAATCCATTATGTCTGACAACTGCGAGGAATGTTTCGATTTGATCAATGGTCAATGGTCATCACTTTCCTTTCTCTCACGCCACAGCGTCTGAATAAAGACCATGGCAGTTGTTCATTGACGCAAACATCATCATTGCACTGATATTTCGGATAATTTAGTTTTTTGATAAAAAGAATCCTCTAAAAATCAATTGGAGGCTTCTCAAATTATTACCAATCCTTTGTCATCCGTAAATCAGCGGCTGATTGCAGAGTTCAAAAGCTTTTTTGACAATTCTTTTTGATTCATATAAGATTGAATTTCCGTCTCTTCCTTGGCACTTGGATTCACAAACTGAATACCATAATTTACTGTTGGACATCCATGTTTTGTTTCCTTTCTCATCACTTCGCCTCTAACATGAATGATCGTGCCATCGTCTTTGGCAAAGGACAGAAATACATGAACCTCTTCCTTAATGGGAAAATCAATTCCGCATTTAATTTTCATTCCGCTTACACTAAGATCAAGCATTTCCACGTCAATTGATTTATTATTCAAACCTTGCAGAGTCTGTTCGCCAAAATCAAGGACACGTACCGTACACTTTTCTCCGTTCAGTTCAATGCGGTAGTGACGGCGGCGTTCTTTTGGTTCCTTTTCACGATCAAATTCGCTTTTTTTGTAAATCTTTTTCCTAAGATCCGTAATGAGCAAGCGATCTCTCTTCAAAATATTGTTGTAGTACATAATGAATGCAAAGAGAACAGCGAGCAGGAAAATACCTTCAATTCCGGCACCAAGGACTATAATTGCGTTTTCTGACATAGGTACATCACCTTATATAGATTGAGAAATAGGCTGCGGCTTACCAATAGCGAAACCCTGTGCATACGAAACGCCAAGCACTTGCGCACAATCAATGTCGCTTTCGGTCTCCAACCCTTCAAAAATCAGCTTTACATCGAACCGATTACAGTAATGAACAAGAAATTCGACGTAGGCCTGTTTCTTATTTGACTTGCTTAAACCAATTGAGAAATAGCGATCTAATTTTATATAATCAGCATTAATTTCGATTGTTCGATTAATGTTGTCAATCCCTTTACCAAAATCGTCGACCGCAATTAAGATTCCCGTTTTTCTCAAAGCTTTCAAAGCTTGTGTAAGTTTGATAAAATCTGTTATCATCTCATGTTCGACGATTTCCAACACAATCTGGCTAGCAGGAATGGAGCACTGATCAATGAGCCGAAGAATAAACGTAGCAAAATTCGGATGAAGAATCGTTGATGGGTAAACATTAATAAACAGTTTTCTGCCTTTTTGAGCAGGTCCATCCTTGACGAAGGTACACAGTGCCTTTCTTATTGAATGTGCATCAAATTCAAAGAGCTTTTTTCCTGATTGCCAGTCGGTATGCTCGTTCCGAGTTTAGAAAAACCTTTGAGCGAAAAAGTGCTTCATACCCTTCAATTTCTTTTGTTTGCAGATTGACAATCGGTTGATAATGATGAAAAAAATTTTCTTTCCTGAGATAATAAAAAAGCCACATGATTCACTCGCCCCTTTTTGACTTCAAAACGGCGCACCGAAATAAATGTGGGAGTAGAACGATCATTGCTTCCCTTTCGGTAACCCGGCTGCCATAGCATGAACCGTAGGCCCGTGGCTTTGCGACCCTATTTTTCAATAGGTGTGCCATTTCGATTGAAAATAGTTTTTTTAATGTATGAACATTTTTGCACAGTGGGGATAAAGATTCAAGACTTTTGACCTTTTTTCACCTTTATATAAAATTTTTCAATCATTAAGGTACATGTAATCGTTATTATGCTGTTTTTCAAATTGAATTTTATCACTTTACATACGATTTTCTCATTAAAGAAATCCAAATAAAAAACACGGTTGCCCGCGTCTGTTTAATGATCCTTCTTCTTCATTGATTTCATTGTATTCAGAATGTCCGCGGGGAGTTTGCTGGTTGCCGCGGAATTATTTTCTTTGCGAATTGCTTCGTAGATCTCGCCGCGATTCACATCAACTTCGCGTGGTGCCGTGATTCCCAATTTTATTTGATCACCGGATACCGCTACGATTTTCACTTCAATATCATCACCGATACGTATCGACTCGCCAAGTTTTCGGGTCAAGATGAGCATCGGTTACACCCTCTTTTCCTGGAGCTGCGCGGTAAGCGGCATTCGAAGAGAGTAATCGGATTGCTCGGGTATATACTGCTTGCCAACTTTTTTATTTACATTAATGATGACCGGTGCATTTAAATTAACCGTGGAGTCAGAAAAAGGATTACGTACGCTGACAATTACCCAAACGGCCACATCCTCCTGCGAACGAATCTCGAGCTGTTTCACAAAATGGTCGGGTAGATCAACGCTGTAATTCTCAAAATAGTAAAAAGGTGAGGTAACAATGAATGCGACCTCTGCATCGTCTACCGACTGAAGGATGGAGAAGGTTTCGCCAAATGGCTGAATAATGAACCGATGGTCGTGTGCAAATCCGGGAAGCCCAGACGAAAACGCTATAATATCTGTTTCTTTGATTTCCTGTTCGCCAAAATACTTTGTTTGGATGATCATAACCATTCGTTATCCTTTCTCGTCAATAAAAATGCCGACCGCCTGAATATCAAGTGATGGATAATGCTCCATGGAAATGTTAACCTGTCCGGGCTGATCACTATACTCCGGCGCATTAACGGTCGCTTGAATCAATGGTGAATGAGTTTGCCAATTCACCTGCAAAGTTGCGGGGGTCACATCATAAGTGACCGCTTGAGACGCAGGTGTGTTACCCGTACTGTAATGGGTACCAATAACCGCCGCATTCACATTATCGGCGGCCTGCTTCGCAAACAGATTTCTTCCTTTACTGCGCTCGATATGCAGAAGCTCGTCTCCTTCTTGAGAATGACGGGCAATTCCTTCAAGTACCGCTTGCTTGCCGGCATCTGCTGCCTCGGCAATACGTACTCTTGCCGATTTCAGATCAAGATTATGCCATCCTGCTGACTGGTCAATCTGCACATGTGCCGGTTCTCGGTCAATCGTCATGTCTGCTTTTGGCTGTTGTATAGATTGTTCTGCCTTTGGTTGACGGATTGTTTGCGTCGCATTTTGTGTACTTATTGATATTCTGCCGAAAACTTGTCTCATTTCTACATGCGGAAGAATTTTAGCCATCTCATCGTCCTACCTGCATCTGTTGAATTTATTAATTTAAAAAGTCGACAAGGGACGTTTGGATAATTTTCGCACCGACGGAAAGCGATGCATTGTAAACGTTTTGCTGTTGATTTAATTTCACAATGGTTTCTGCATAATCTGCATCTTCATTATTGGACATGATTTTCGTTGCAACTGTCTTTTGATCAGCAAGACGATTTTGCACCATATCAATTCGGTTGGTTTTCGCTCCCAGATCAGCCTGGGCACTGGCAACTTCATCCAAATGTGTATCCAGCTTTCCAAGATATTCACTGATTTGGCTGCCTGTCGCTGTGCCTTCATTCAAATCCGTTTTCAGTTGATTTAAATCTTTAAATAGCTGGTCATTGAAAACCGAGTCCGGACTCACATTAATCGTCATTTGAATGCCGTCGTTCACTGCAACATTGAAATTAGGATTTTGCTGTGCCAAATTGTTAATCGTTACTGTTCCGTCAGATGCTTGAGTGAGTAATGGGTTCGCGGAATCACTTCCACTGAAAATATACTGGCCGCCAACCTGTGTATTCCCCAAAGTAACCAGCTGCTGTGTCAATTGGCCCACTTCCACGCCTGCAGCCGCACGTTGATCGGCTGTATAGGTGTCCGTGCTCGCTTCAACTGTCAGCTCGCGAATACGGTTGAGTACATCATTGACCTGTTGCAGTGCGTCGTCGGAACTGTCCAGCCACTTATAGGCATTCGTAACATTTTTCTGGTATTGCTCTACATGACTGACATCCGTACGGTAAGATATACCCATCGTGGCAACCACCGGATCTTGGGATGCACGCGTGATTTTTTTCCCGGTCGACAATTGATTCTGATAATCGGCCAGTTGGCTGTAGCCACTGGAGATATTTTTCAGTAAACTATTGGACATCATACTTTGTGTTACCCGCATCCAATATCACCCCATTTTATTGATTAATGTATCCAACATTGTATCCAGTGTCGTTACGACTTTTGCAGCTGCAGCATACGAATGTTGAAATTGGATTAAATTTGTGAGTTCTTCGTCAATGGATACCCCGCTGATGGATGATCGTCGATTTGTTGCTGCATCAAGTATCGTTTGCGAACTGCTCGTGAATTGATCCGCTGATTGAGCGTTCACTCCGATTTGACCAACCAAACCTTGCAAATAATTTTTCAGGGTCATTTCTTCACCATTGGGATCAATTGCGAACTTATTGGATGCGATCACATCAGCCATCGCAGTTGCTCCGCTGTTGTCGCCGCTTGGCATACCTGAATTTGCCGATGTAATGTCACTTCCGCTTAACTTGCTGTTTACATGAAGGTTTAATGCTGTCACCGTACCCGCATCGTTGTCCGTTCCGCTACCGAGAAAAAAGACGCCTTTCGTGTCTGCTTTATATCCCGCTGTATCCTTATAGGCGTTGTTAAACTCCGTTGCCAACGTATTCGCCATATTGTCCAAACTTTTTAATACACTCGGATAATCGTTAGTGTAGGCATCAATTTGGCCTTGTAGTTTTCCGGAAAAATTAGTCAGTGTGCCTGTGGATACCGGAGTCGTGTCATCCGATTGCATCATGGATATCGTAACTTTTGGGTTCGATGTATCCGTTGTATCGATATCTGCTTTCAGATGATTATTCGTCAGTGCCGCGCCATCGACCAAAGTTGCCTTTGGCTCATAAGAGTTGCCATTTGCATCAACAATTTCAATGGTATACTTTCCTTCGGCGAGCGGTGACGGATTGCCGCCGCTTGGGTCTTTGCTGACTTTTATATTAACCAGCTGAGCGATTTTATCTGTCAATGCGTCTCGCTCATCATATAAGTCATTCGCTAGAAAGCCGTTCGCTTCCTGCTTGTTAATTTCCTGATTGAGCGCGTTGATTTGATCAGCATAATTATTAACAAGATCCGTGTTCGCTGTAATTTGCTGATTTAAATTATTTTGAACCTTTCCTAATGACACAGCGATGTAATTAAAGGTATCAGCCAATGCCGCACCATCCTCTAAAACAACCGTTCCTGTCCCGCTTGTCGAGGAATTGTTGGCTAAATCCTGCAAAGACTGCCAAAAGCTGTCTAGCTCAGATGAAATACCAGTATCGGTCGGCTCATTCACGATATCTTCCATTTGGCTGTACGCATCGTTCAGCGCACTCCAATAGCCGTTCTGGTTGGAACTATCCCTGACTTGAAGATCTACAAATTGATCACGGATACGAACAACTGCTTCGTCATTCACTCCGGTCCCCAATTGACCTGCACTTCGATCGGCGTTAATGCCGATACCCGGATAAGAGAGCCATGTTGCCAGATTGACGCGTTGACGCGAATAGCCGTCTGTATTCGAATTCGATATATTATTTCCTGTTGTTTGAATGGCTGACTGTGTGACCTGCAGCGCTCGCTGCATCATGTTTAAGCTGGAAAAAATCGGGATCACCGGTTAGCACCTCCGTCTTAAATTATGTCCGAGAATCAATACGTCCGCTGAAGACGGATGACGGAGATTGTCCGCCTCTTGGATTCTGATAGTTATTCAATGTGCGCGTTTTTGGCTTCAGCAAGCCGATATTCAGCTTAACCCACAGCAAAGAATCACGAAGAAGTTCCTGATTTAACGTATTTGCCTGTTTAAGCGTGTACACGCTCTTTGCCAAATCCAGGTAAAGGTGTTGCCACTTTTCCTGCTCATCCTCAGGAATAATCGCTTGTTCCCATTCTGAAAATGTTGCTTCAGAGCGTGAGTCGCCTAAATCAGATTGAATCGCAGCAATACGTTCCTTCTCAAGCCTGCTCAGTTCATCGACGAATGGAGTTTCTTCTTTTGTGATCGTGCTCACCGTCTGAGCGTCTCCATTCTTAATCGCTTCGCATTTGCGTTCAGCAAGTTTGCAAAGCGCATCATGCTGACTGATCATTGTTTTGACTATTCGTTCCATGCACTCAGCAGACAATCTTCTTCACTCCTCGTTACCAAATTCCCTTACTGCCTGTTCCAGAATCCGTACATTTTTTCCGCAATACTTTTTGCCGGAACATGGTAAGTTCCGTTCTCAATTTGCGATTTTAATTGCTCAATTTTATCCTGCCTGGCTTCGTCCAGCTTCTGTGTGCCTTGCAAACGTTTCGCCGCACTGGAAATTTCTACTTTATCATTTGTCTTGGATGCAGCCGCTTGCTGTTCGCCGAGCTTCGCTGTCTGATAATTATTCGTGTATGATTGTACCGGTTGGTAACCATTTATTTTCAATGAATTCACCTCATCTCAGAGGAATTTGCCGTATCATTATCATTTTTATTTACATTGTCTCTTTCTATGTCTGTTCATACTTTATATCGGCAATACAGAGAAATTCTTTAACTTCTATTCCTTTCCCTTCACGTATGATAGGTCTTGCCTTTGAAATTGGTCTGCGAATCATCAATTTGTTCCTGCTGCATATCGCGTTCCAGCTTTTTCCGGCAATGCTCGCATAAGGTACCGTTTTGTATCGTTCGCCCGCATGATCGGCATGGATAGCCAAGGTTGGGAAAAACAGCCGTTTTTAGTCTGCCCTCACGAATCCATTGATAAATCCAATCAAGATCAACATCTGTTGCTTCATGAACTTGTGTCACCGTGGACATTCTGTTTTCTTGTTTGCGTATATAGCTGTAGACTGTGTCAAACTGCTTTTCCTGTTCATTTAAGCAGTCCCGACAATAGGGTGAAGATACGCGTACAAAAAGTTTTCCGCATCCTTTACAATTTTCGAGTTCCGGCAATTCAATTCCTCCTTGCATAACAACTAAGAGCCGTAAGAACGCTGCTTGTTTCGTCTGCTCTTATTATCGGCATGAAGTCGGTAAATTTTAGCGGAACTGTTACAAATTAAGCCGAAAAGGCTACGGATATGGTGGTACACTAACAAAGCACTGCCATTACCTCATGCTATAAGACAATGCAAAAATGCGTTCACAAATCAAATAAGCTAAATGCAGCACAACCGATACGATGCGGCAAACAATCTTGAATCGAAAGGAGATCGCATATTGCGCTTTAAAAAGCATTGGTTAAGCTGGTTTCTTGCTTTTGACATCGTGCTTGCAGCACTGCTCTTTGTGCTTTATTCACCTGGAAACCGATCAATCGGGAAAAGGTGGATATCCGATGTTTCCTATGAAGCAGAACAGATTAAAAACGAGACAACCGGACAACCGAGGAAACATTCCGTTCGCATCGATGCCCCATTTATTCTTCAAAAACCGGAATTGCCACGGGGCTGTGAGGTTACTTCATTGGCGATGCTGCTGCAGAAAGCAGGCATCCAAGTAGGAAAAATGGAACTGGCTCATGAAATCAAACGTGTGCCCTATTATCAAAATCAGCAATTCGGAGATCCGGACGTGGGCTTTGTCGGCAGCATGGAAGATGCCACAAAACGAGGATACGGCGTGTATCATGAACCGCTCGCACTACTTGGACGCCGTTACCTTCCCAGCCGTATTATTGACTTAAGCGGCAAATCATTCGACTCAGTACTTTCACAATTAAATGATGGTATTCCAGTAGTCGTAATCACGAATGTTACCTTTAAGCCGCTCTCGAAGAATTATTTTCATTATTGGCACACAAGAGGAGGTACAGTTAAAGTAACGAATCAGGAACATGCAGTGCTGGTTACGGGCTACGATCAGAATAAAATTATTATTAATGATCCGCTCAGAAAAAAAGATACGATTGCGAACCGCGCATCATTCATAAATGCTTGGGAACAGATGGGCAGTCAGGCAATCAGCTATCGAAAATCATCTCTATTCTGAATCATACTTCGCAGTGCTTCGATGCGAAGTTTTTTATCCGTGGATCAGTGTAAGAGAATCCACTCTCGATGGATTTCCTTCTGACAACGCGCGAGCAGCTAAGCGCATCGTTGCTCCGGTCGTGTAGATGTCGTCAATCAACAAGACCTTTTTCCCAAAGATGAGTGATGTATATTCTTTTTCCAGACGAAAAGGTGTCTCGCGCATCATCAATCGTTCATGGCGCGTTTTCTTACTTTGTTTTGGTTCATGTTTTACCCGAGTGAGTGCGTTTAGGATCGGCATATCAAGTGTCTCGGCCAGCACTTCTGCCTGATTAAATCCCCGCTCCGCAAGCCGTTTCATGCTGAGCGGTATGGGCACAAGAACGTACTCTTCATCATGTGGACGAAATAAACTGAAGGAATTCTTCAATCGTTGTTCCTTCTTTATCCTCCGAAAGATTTTCTTCATTTCATCCGCAAACCCATCTGCTAATACTGAATCCCCGCGAAACTTGAATTGATTCAAAATATCTTTGATGAATGCATTGTAGTGATAAGCTGCATAATTTTTTTCGTATAAACCGTTTCTGCCGCTCTTTTTCCATTGCGTGCAGTCATAACAGATATGTTCATGCACCAATTTCGGATCAAGTATCGAAAGATCTCTGCCGCATAATTGGCAGCTGTTTTGAACAGCAATTGGTGCCAGTTGTTCTCTGCACGAACGACAAAACCCGGTTTTGTCCTCTGCTAAAAGCAGTGTGCGAAAAGTCAACACCTCAGGCTGATCCGCACCGCAAAACAGACAGCGCATCAATGAAAGCCCCCGATCTGATTCATATGCTCAATTTGTTTGCGTGCGCGAATCATCGCCAGTGTCTTGCCATTATGAAAAAAAAGAACATCACCGGTTGGAGATTCAGCCGATCTTCCGACACGTCCTGAAATCTGAACAAGCGCGCGGTCATCAAATACAGGATCATCAGCTCCAACCACGCAAACCTCGACACCCGGAACAGTCACACCGCGCTCAAGAATAGTTGTCGTAACCAAAATATTGATTTTTCCTTCGCGAAAATCGCTGACCTTGTTATGGCGATGCGGATCTTCAGCATGAACACCTGCTGTCCTTTCAAAACCGCATCGCTGCAAAAGCTCTGTTAAATCGCGAGCTAACGTAACAGAGGGAACGAACACAAATACTTGTCGTTTTTGATTTATTTTTTCGCTCAACCATTCGCAAAGCAATGAAGGCATCTGCCCTTTGCGAATCATCTGCATCCAGTTGCCGATCCATTGAAAGCGCGGCTCGGGCAGCGGATGCCCGTGATAGCGTCTAGCGAGCATGACACCTCGCAATTTTCCTGATGCGTAATCATTCGTCAAATCAGCAGGCGGTGTTGCTGATAAATAGGCGATCGGAGCACCCGGCTTAGCTGCCTTTCGAACGGCGAATTCCAGCATCGGATCAAAATGATAAGGAAATGCATCGACTTCATCGATAAAGATGCAATCAAAGCAATTAGAATAACGGATCAATTGATGGGCAGTCGACACAACGAGCGGTGCATTCGGGTTTGATTCTTCGCTGCCTGCGTAGAGCCCGCTGATCGGAACATCCGGGAAAGCCGCACGCATTCGCGGCAGAAGCTCACGGACGACGTCAGTTCTCGGCGTTGCCAGCACAACACGCCGGCCATTCAGCAGCTGATGTTCAATGGCCGGATAAATCATTTCCGTCTTGCCGGACCCGGCGACAGCCCAGACAAGAAATGATTTGCCAATCTGAAGTGTCTGATTCAGTGCTTCGGCAGCCCTACTCTGTTCATCAGACAATGTACCGTTCCACGCACATAGGTGGGTATTCTGATGAATAAACCGATGATTTAATGCAGGTTCAGGACCGCACCAAGTCACCAGTTTAGTACATGACCGCACGATTCCCATCGTCAAACAGTGACGGCAGTAGACGCACTTTTTCTGACAGCGGCCGCACGTGCACGTTGCAAACGTTTCTTGATCACGATTGCCGCAACGAGCGCACAACCATTTTTTTCGGCCAGTCAGCAAATCAAAGATACTTTCATTAAGCGGTACAATCCCCGGACGGACAGTAACATGGCCGCTCTTCACATAGTCTTTAATCACTTTTTCAGGAAACGGGAGTTCTTCAGCACGAAACTCTCTACCGTGCAATGCATGCTGAACATCGGAATAATCATTCGGGAGCAAACCTTTACTGCGTGAAAGCAAGAGCATAGACAAACCTTCTTTCGGAGAGTAAATGAGGGATGACAAATGACCGAGTGACGAAGCAGCTAAAAACAGATGTTTTGTTAGTGGAAAAAAATAAATTTGAAATGCATAGTGGAAAAGATGCTGTGTTGATGAGGTACTTTGGGTACAGATAGAATGAAAGGCGGCAGTAAATCTTATTTGGAAAATTAAATCGCTAGATAACTATTTCGACAGCAGCTGCCCATATATCCTTCAAGATCATAAAATTTTTTAAACACCTACATCGCCTTTATTAAAAAAACGAGAACCGCGAACGGCTCTCGTTTTTCTTCTTAATATATTTTTACCCAACCGTTCTTAATCGCTTCGACAACGGCCTGCGTACGATCCTCTACACTCATCTTTTGAAGAATGTTGCTTACGTGATTCTTCACCGTTTTTTCACTGATGTAGAGATGTTCACCGATCGCTCGGTTACTCTTGCCGTCTGCCATCAGCTGCAATACCTCGCATTCACGATGAGTCAAGATATGTAGCGGCGGCCGGTATTCAAGATCGCGGAAGCCGGAAAGCTCTGTGGAATAGCCCTGAGTTGCGAGCCTTCTGAATTCGTTAACAAGGTTATGGGTTACCTTCGGATGAATGTAAGCACCGCCTTGTGCAACAATCCGAACGGCCTCAATCATCGAATCTGCATCCATTTCCTTCAGTAAATAGCCAAGTGCACCGGATTTCAACACATGGGTAACATAGCTTTCATCATCATGAATCGAAAGAATGATGACTTTAAGACCAGGATGATTTTTAATCAGCTGTCTCGTTGCTTCAACACCATTCAATTTCGGCATATTAATATCCATCAACACAACATCGGGATCCGATTCCTCAATCAGTTTTTCAGCGGTACTGCCGTCATCACCTTCGGCTACCACTTCAAAATCGCTTTCCATATCCAAAATTCTTTTGACGCCTTCACGAAAAAGGCGGTGATCGTCAATCAAAGCAATCGTTGTCACTTTCGGTCGCACATTTGTCACGATTATCTCTGTTGCTAAGCAAACGATTTCATTCATGCTCATCTTTAGGTGCACGTCTCTCGTTATAATAAAGGCTGCCAGATAATAAGAAAAAATGCTAGATTCACAACCCTAAAGAGAACAGTCGTTATTCGCATATCCCGTGCCGCAACAGTTTTTCACCTCTCTTTTTTCACTGTAGCCATGCGGATAGGGTTTGGGACTCGCCCTATCCGCCACTTCTGCTGTGTTACTCGCTAAGCATGTCTTCCTGCTGAATCGGTATGTTGATGAGCACTTTGGTTCCCTGCCCGATTTCTGAGTGAATAATCAATTCACCATCCAATAATTCGGCGCGTTCCTTCATGCCGATCAGCCCGTAACTTCCTTCTTTCTTCACTGACTGATCAAATCCTGTGCCATTATCCGTAATTAGAATGAGTACTTTATTTTCTCTATATTCAATTCTAATACTGATGTGCGATGGATCCGCATGAATACAGGCATTCTGAACCGCTTCCTGAATTAACCTGAATAAAGCGGCTTCAATTCTAGATTGCAGTCTTTTCTCCTTCCCTATACTATCAAAATGGATACTTAGAGAAGGATAATCGCTGTTCACTCGGTGAAGGTATTTCTGCAGTGTCGGCACAAGCCCAAGGTCGTCAAGGCTCATTGGACGAAGATCATAAATGATCCTACGAACCTCGGCCAAGGCGCCTTGTACCATGACCCTGTACTTTTGCAATTCCTCGTGCGATGCCGCCATTCCTTCTTTTTGCCCGACACGTTCGACCACATCGAGACCAAGCAGCACCTGTGCAAGTGTCTGGGCGGGTCCGTCATGAATTTCACGAGAAAGTCTTTTTCTTTCTTCTTCTAGTGCTTCAATGACTTTCAGCCCAAATGCGCGCTGCTCCCTTGCGCTGGCGATGACGTCGCCCACTTGCTTCAGATCGCTCGTCAAGTAATTCAATACAACCGTAACTTGCCCGACCAAGCTTTCCGCTTTGTGAATGGTCGCCTTTAATTGAATCAAGCGTCGTTCAAGCTCGTCACGTCTTTTCTTCATCTGCCGTTCCATCTCACGAACAATTGACAGATCGTTTTGAATGGAATTCGCCGTTTCATAGGCGTGGCGGATGTCTTCCTCCCCGTACTGATTAAAAGCTCTGCTGATCTCGGCTAAATGACCTCTCGATTTTCGTGCTTCAATCTCGAGTGTGTCGCTTCGATCAATGATTCCTCTTAACTCTTGCTTTACAAGTTGGAGTTCTTTAACCAGCGCGTCATGCTCTTTTCGCGATTCCTCGCCGATCTCGAAAATCTGAGATTTGCTGTCGCTCACATTATCAATCATGCTATTGATAATTTTATCAAGATGCTTGACATCAAGCTCTGTCTTGATTGGTCTGCTGGTTGACATAATTTCCCTCCATAACAAATGTAGCCGAACCACTACGAACGTGCTAGCCACCTTGTACCTATCTGCATATAGGTATTATGCACTAATTCACGACTCAATCTTCTTTGTCCCATATAATTAATTTCATAATATAGGAAACAGTAAAGCACAATCAATCAATTTCATATATAATTTCTTTTAAAAGTGTCTATACCCATTCTTTCTTACTGATAAACAAATGACAAGTGCAAATATTACCATATCTCTATGTACCTTTTCTCGATTTTCATGGCATTTCTTTAATGACGGACGCAACCGTGTCGTTGTTTGTCGAATGTAAAAGTGTATCATTATATGCTCCTGGTTCACTTTGATTGAGTGAATGACATAGTCCGTCTCCTTAACCAGCAGCAAAATCTTAAACAGATGAAAAGACAGCTACGGCATCGATTCAAAGGATTAAATGAAAGGAGCCGAAAATGACATTAACAGCTTATGTTACAGTCGGGAAAGCCGCTCTGATTGAAACTGAGATCAAGCGTTCTCGATTTATTTGTGCCGTTCATCCGGTAGAAAGCGAGACCGATGCGGAACAATTGATTCAAAACGTGCGCAAGGAACATTGGAAAGCCAATCATAATTGTTTTGCTTATATCATAGGAAAGAAGCAAGAAATTCAAAAGGCAAGCGACGACGGTGAACCGAGCGGAACTGCAGGTGTTCCGATTCTTGATGTATTAAAGCGACGCGGCATTTGTAATGTGCTGGTTGTGGTCACTCGTTATTTCGGTGGCATTAAACTCGGTGCCGGCGGATTAATCCGGGCATATGCCCATGCAACAAGTGCCGGGCTCAATGCTGCGGAGGTTGTAAAACAGGTCCCTTCCTATCAGTGGATTGTGACTGTTGATTATCACTTGAGCGGCACATTGGAAAATAAATTACGCGAATCCGCATACATCATTAAGAATATACGCTATAGTGACAAGGTCAGTTTCGATTTGTACACAAATCAGGATGACGGTCCAGCATTTTTGAATTGGGTGACCGATTTGACAAACGGCCAGGCAGAAACCGATAAATCACATGAATTGTACTTACAGGAGAAACTTCCAAACCCAGGTGAGCTTTCAAATAATGATTAAGTTCTGCTTCATCCTGTTGTTAGCGAACAGAAAACAGGCATTCAGCCTTCTTTAGTTCCGATTTGCGAATTTTGCCGAAAAAACGCGGATTTAACATTGATGGAACAGAAAGACTTAGGTAAAATAAAGCTATTGTAAAAAAACATGACAATTGGCCTATACAATGAGAATTGCGTAGAAAAAAATGAATGAAACGTGCACCTATCTGTGAAAGACTGAAAACCTGAAGGAGAATACGTCGAAGATGGCATTGAGCAGATCAGAAAACTACAAGAAGAAAAAACATGGAAAACGCAAAACAATAATTATAATCATATCAGCTGTTCTTCTCATTCTAGTCGGAAGCGGCGTAGCATATGGCTATTACTTAACGAAAAAACTTGAAAATGTAACAAGCCATGCACAAAATAAACTTACACGAGGCAATAAATCTGATCTTCGCGCAGAAAAAGTTGACCCCGTAAAGGATGATTTTTCCATATTATTTATGGGAATTGATAAACGAAAGAATGAGCCAAGCCGCTCCGATGCCCTTGTTTTAGCCACCTTCAATCACTCAACGAATGAGGTGCATATGGTGAGCATTCCGCGTGATTCGAAAGTTCAGATCATAGATCCGACGCACACGCGCGATTACGGCATTTCTAAAATTACACATGCACATGCTTATGGCGACGCCAATAACAACCAAGGCGCGGATTACACGATTGCTACCGTTGAGAATTTATTCCAGGTTCCGGTTGACTATTATGTCCAAGTGGACTTCGCTGCGTTCGTTAAGATCATTAATGCCCTTGGCGGTGTTGAAATGAATGTCCCAGTCGCGCTTCGCACGCAGAACAGCGAAGATAAAACCGGTAAAGACGCCATCGTCCTGAAGCCTGGGAAACAGCTGCTTAACGGCGAACAGGCCCTGTCTCTCGTTCGTAACCGCAAGTCGCCGGGGGCAGGAGGAGACTTCGGCCGCGGCAGACGTCAGATGGCGATGATTGAAGCAATCGTGAAGAAAAGTGCAAAGCTTTCTTCTGTAACTAAATACAGTAAAGTCATTGATTCACTCGATAAGAATTTTGAAACAAACTTGACGTTCGGACAATTGCTCAGCCTACGTCAATATGCGGGCTCTCTTTCTGAAATCAAATCCCTTCAGCTGAAGGGTACAGACGATATGAGCTCCGGAGTATACTATTTTGCCTTAGATGATGACTATTTAAATAAAGTTCGCTCTGATCTTAAACAGCAATTAAATTATGAATCAACAGCGGAAAGCAGCGACAGCAGCAGTGATTCCGGAAGCAGCGGATCAGCAACGTCCGGTACATCAAGCAGCAGTGGTGCCTCCGATAGCTCCGGATTGGTCGATGAATCATCCGATGGTACGAGCAGTAATCAATAATAAAATAAAGACCACTTATTAAAGAGGCTGTCATAGTCAAGAAGTTGACTATGACAGCCTCTTTAAATTGAATGATGCATAGTTCCAATTTCTACCCTACCACTTTCCTTAGACTCATTTATTGGGCTCATTTTGACACATTCTCGAACTGCCCTGTCCCTTTGGAGCACTACATTCAAAATTAATGATCCATCTTTTAATTCTGAAACTTGACTATTTATGAAGCAACTTCATTTTTATTTGATCATTGATGAGTAACATGTAATGACGCATTAGAGTGATCAATTATCAATAATACCTTCATTGCTTTCAACTTCACTGTAAGAAATAACGTAACGGCTACTGACCCAACCTGAAGGTACTTGGATATATTGAGATTTTTTATTAATCCGAACTCCTGACGGAGTAAGAAATGGAAAATTTGGAGGTGCTGGGCTATTTTGAGGTTCAAGGTAGTAGTAAATATCTTGTTCACGAGTCCGTTTTACAGCCTTAATGACTTTAAATTTAGCCAGACTTGGAATGGTCCAGTTTACTTTACCTAATCTCTTAGTCTTGTATTGCGTGTAGGGAGGATAATTCCAAACAGTACCTGGAATGACAACCCCGACGTAATCCTTAAAGTTAGCAGGAATTGTTGTGGCTTGGGTAGTCGCTGCTCTTTTAACTCCGCCAGCAAATGAACCGACTTTTTTGCCCCCATAGACGTACCCCCGATATTTACCATTCATCGTCACGACACGATAATAAACGGAACCGGTGTGGGTTACCTTATAACCGTAGGCACGGAAATAATAAGTTGAACCCTTATAAGCCGGGTTCTTCCGACGAAACTCGTGATAGTCAGCATCTGCACGAGTATAAGAAGCAAATTTTTCCATTTGGTTCTTGGAAGCCACTAGTTTAGCCCCTTTTACCGTGCCGGGTTTCGTATAAAGGGCGTATTTACCTGTAGCAACCACGTTACGAGTGGATTCGGCAGTCTTTAAAGGCGTGTAACCCACTTTAATTGTTGCTGTATTGCATGATGTTATAGTCAATAAGCTCGCTACGGCAAGGACTGAAACCATGAATAATTTGATCCATTTGTTCATATCTATATCCTCTTCGTCTAATAAGTTTTGAACCTAATCTAACTCCCGGTTCAGCTCGGGGACTGTGCGATATTCTCTTATTTTGACTCATTATAACGCATGAACCAAACTTCTTTGCGGTTTTCCGTTGTTTTCAGTTATTTCTCGCAAACCCTATTTTACAGAGAAGACTCAGCAATGAGTCCTTTAATTTTCTAAGTGTTGCACTTAAAAATACAAGCTTTTAAAAAAATGGAGCGGCTCATATGAACCGCTCCATTTTTTAATCTATTTTTCTTATTTTACTTTAGCCATGCTGAGCAGACGCTTATATGTGTTCAACAGCGGCTTGTAATTCGCACTCACGAGGCCAACACCTTCAACAACCAGCTCAATCACGAGCATGACACTGACGATTATAAGCAACGAACCGAGCAAAGTTGATGTCGAGAACAGGATTGCCGCTAAAGCAAACATCGCGCTCATCCCGTAAATAAGAACCACAGTCTGGCTTTGGGTAAACCCGTAGCGAAGCAGACAGTGATGAAGGTGTGACTTGTCCGGTGCTGTTAACGGCTTTCTATTTACCAATCGACGGATGATTGCGAATAACGTATCGGAAATCGGAACCGCTAAGAGAATGATTGGTACAACGAGTGAAAACAAAGTCACATTTTTAAATCCGAGCAACGCAAGAACGGAAATAATATATCCAAGAAAATAGCTGCCGGTGTCTCCCATGAAAATCTTCGCCGGATGAAAATTATAAGGCAAGAAGCCCAGCGTACTTCCAAGCAGGATCGCGCTCACCGTAAAAACGAAAAAGTTTCCTTCTGTCAGTGATAGTCCGGCGATCGTTAAAAGCACAATGCTCGATACGCCGACAGCCAAACCATCAAGACCGTCAATTAGGTTGATCGCGTTCGTAATGCCCATGATCCATAGCAAGGTCAGTGGAATACTGAGCCAGTACAAATGCAGCACGCCGTTAAACGGAAGATTAATAAATGTGACACTGATCCCGCTGTTGACAATTACTAAAGCAGCAAAAAAGTGGGCCACAATCTTTACCCTTGGCGACAGCGAATACATGTCATCAAGTACGCCTGTAATAATGATAATCACACTGCCGATAATCAGCGGCAATGTAAAACTGCTGTCCGGCCACATGATCAGCATACCGATAATAAAAGCTAAATAAATAGCCAAGCCGCCCATTCGCGGCATTATTTTTTTGTGTACTTTGCGGGCGTTCGGAAGATCGGTCGCGCCAATGCGAATCGCCAGTTTCCTAACAAGAGGTGTTACAGCAACCGCAGCAAGAAAACAAATCAAGAACGTCACATAGACCATCGTTTCAGCCCCGCCCTTATCAATAAATTCGGATTCGTGTCCAACAAGATAGCAATCTTTTAAGCTTTCTTATACGGAATTATACCACATTGTAAAGACAATACCACTGGTAACTTTACGATATCTAAACAAACAACACAATCCGTTAAAATTAGTTTACAATATTAGAAGCCCTACGCATCAAATTCGGTATTTTTTTGATGATTCAAAGTAACAGTTGGAATCTCTAATAGGATTAAAAAAATAGCAAAAAAGGCAAAATGAATATGATTGCTTCACTTATTTTAAGGATGGGATCAATTTATGAATGAAAAAAAGCAAGTTGGTACGATTTGTATGAATGAATTTCACACAAAAAAGGAATTTACGGATGTATTTACTGACCGCATTATGGATCGTAAACCCATGAACTTATATTTTCTAAATGACCACGGCTATAATATTGCTCAAAAAGACCGCAATTATAACGAGGTTCTTAATCGTGCAGATTACTTGCTTAACGATGGCATCGGAATCAAATTAGGAGCAAAGCTTTGGGGCGTCTCCCTTGAAGAAAATTTAAATGGAACGGATCTTATTCCCCTGCTGCTGCAAAAATGCGCTGAGAACCATTGGTCGGTGTATTTGCTCGGGTCTTCGCAGCATATCGCTCAGACTGCTGCTCAAAAGCTTACTGAACAGTTGCCGAATTTAGTCATTGCCGGTACTCATGACGGCTATTTTTCATCAGAATCAGAGATGGTTGCAACGATTAATCAATCGGATGCGGATATTTTACTTGTTGGTATGGGCATGCCTCTGCAGGAAAAATTTATTGACCGCAACTCCGAATCTCTTGAACCGTTAGCTCGAATCGCCGTTGGCGGTTTTATTGATTTCGCATCCGGAGTAAAGCCGAGGGCGCCGAAAATCATGCGGAAGCTGAATCTTGAATGGCTGTTCCGCATGGCACTGGAACCGCGAAGAATGTGGAAGCGCAATGTGGTCGGACATGCCCAATTTTTTTCGAAAATCATTTGGCTTAAATGGAAGCATAATCACTAAAATGATACCGTTTAACCAAGAAATCATGCGGACGACATCTTGGCGTTCTACAAAAAGAAAGTATAAAATCGTAAAAGATTAGCGGAAGTTAGAATAAGCGGTCCGCCAATAAGGGAACGTTCGCTAACTAAGGTACGTCCTTGTACACAACGCGAAAGCCATCGCATCCTGCGAAAGTGCGTCCTGCGGCTCACCGGACACTAGGCCGTCGATGGCCGTTGCAACTAAGTCTTCGCCTTCGACTAAGGTTCGGTGAAGACTAGCTAATAATGATAGAATAATAATGGAAAAACTTTTAATGAAAGAAGGATCCACATGGAGAAGAGCTTTTTTATTCGGAACCGTAGGAAGCTTTATGAAACCTTGGAAGATCAATCGCTGACTGTTCTTTTTGCCGGTGAAGCGGCACATCAGTCTGCAGATGAGAGCTATCCTTTCTATCCCAACCGCAATTTTTACTATATGACCGGCATCGCCGAGCCAAAAGTAATATTCGTTGCAGCAAAATTCGGCGGTGAAATTGAAGAGACACTATTTATTGAGCGTGCTGATCCGTGGATGGCCAGATGGGTTGGCGAAACCATTACGCCTAATGAAGCACAAGAAGCCTCCGGTGTTCAGAACATTGAACTTCTAGACAAATTTGACACGTACATCCGGTCATTTATGGACAGTCGTGTGTGCAACCATTTGTACGCGGATCTTGAGACAAAATCATGGGAATTTCCAGCAAAGCCGTCAAACAAATTTGCTGCTGAATCCGCTGTCACCTATCCATACCTGACTATTCACAACCTATATCCGGTCATCTGCAAATTCCGCATTGTTAAAACGTCTGAGGAAATTGAACTAACGAAAAAAGCAGGTAAAATTACTGCAGACGGAATCAAAAATGTGCTTGCGAATGCCAAACCCGGCATGAAAGAATTTGAGCTGGAGGCTTATTTTAATTTCGTATTAAAGAGCAGCGGCTGCACCGAATTTGCTTTTCCAACCATTCTCGCCAGTGGGTTTAACGGTACCGTTCTTCACTATTCGGCAAACACGGGCACTGCCGCTGATGGAAATCTTGTGCTACTCGATCTTGGCGCTCAGTACAACTATTATAATGGCGACATCAGCTATACTTTCCCTGTAAACGGACGGTTTACGCCTCGCCAAAAAATAATCTATGACATTGTCTTACGTTGTAACCAAGAAATAACGAAAATGGCAAAGCCAGGCGTTGCCTTCATGGACTTGAACCGATTTACAATCGAGTTTTACACTGAGGAACTCATGAAAATCGGATTGATTAAAACACCTGAGGAATTGCGCAAGTATTACTTCCACGGAGTCAGCCATTCACTTGGACTAGACACGCATGACGTCGGTCCTTATCGCGAAATGGAGCTGGTTCCGGGTGAAATCATCACCAATGAACCCGGACTCTATATTCCCGAAGAAAGCATTGGCATCCGCATTGAAGATGATTTGCTGATTACAGAGGATGGTTCTGAAGTGCTTACCACCGGCCTTCCGCGCACGACCGATGAAATTGAAGCGTTTATGGCAGAGAATAATAGTAACTCAACTTTCGCAGAGTAAAAATCTGAAATAACCCTTGATATAACGTACTTTGTGGCCTATTCATTATGTTTCTTGACAAAATAGAAAGACACCTCAACTTTTGGTATAGTGATTTTGACGAAATACACTACCAAACAGAAGAGGTGCCCTCTATATGATAGCGAAAAAAGGTCAAAATAATCAACTACCATTAGAAATAAAAGCAAAATTCGATGAGTTGAAGATTCTAAAACATTTACGTCAGGCAGGAATTCAAAAAGCCTTCGGCTTTTCCAGTGGTTATCTTTTTCAGCTTATTTTTCGTCTGATCTTTACCCAAAGAAATTGGTATCGTTTACTGGAGAGTAATAAAGCAGATGACTTACCAGGCAAGGATGCTGTTTATCGTTTTTTAAACTACCCGAAGTTTGCCTGGCGCCGCTTCCTGACGGCACTAAGCGTATTCACGATTATGAAAGTCAGCCGTTTGACGAGCACCTGCCACACTAAAGTACTCATTCTGGATGATTCATCTTTTTATCGCGACCGCAGTAAGCGCGTCGAACTTTTGGCTCATTGTTTTGACCATGCCAAGAGAAGACACTACAAAGGATTTCGTATGCTGACATTAGGATGGTCAGACGGATCAACGTTCCTGCCCATTGATTTTTCACTCCTTAGTTCAAGCAAAGAAAAGGCAAAAATTAATGATATCGATTCGACGCTTGATAAGCGTTGTTCCGGCTATAAAAGACGAATTGAAGCTTTACAAACAGCTCCTGAACAAATCCCTGGGATGGTTAAACGAGCCTTGTCGAACGGAATTGATGCGTCCTATGTTCTTATGGACAGCTGGTTTACTCAACAACCTTTGATCAAGGATTTGACCGATCAAGGTATCGATGTTATTGGTATGGTGAAACCAACGAATCAGCGTTATCGAGTAGGCTCTCAATGGGTTGGATTAAGAACGCTGTATCGACTGTCGAAGTCCGTAACCGGTCACAAAGAAATTTTGCGCTCTATTCGTACCACAATGGCTAATGGAGTCCCAGTCAAAGTGGTGTTCGTTCAAAACCGCAATAAACAAAGTGAATGGTTAGCCATCTTAAGTACCGACTGCACACTTACAGAACGGGAAATCATTCGTACGTACGGCATGAGATGGGATATTGAATTATTTTTTAAAGCAACGAAGTCTTTTCTTAAGCTTCAAAAAGAGTTCCAAGGCAGATCGTACGATCTGCTGATTAGCCACACAACCATTGTCTTTACAAGGTTTATTCTCCTGTCTTGGCAAAACCGTTGCAGTACAGATAATCGAACCCTTGGTGGTATGTTTTATGAACTCTGTGACGAAATGAATGAACTGGATTGGGCTGTAGCACTGACGCAGCTCATGGATATTCTTCATGACGCCATAACAAAAACAAAAAAGTCAATAAAAAAATGGGTTACTCGTCAACTGACACAATGGATTGAGAGCTTACCCAACTATATCAAGGTTTATCTGCCCAAATTAGGGTGCGAAAGTTGAGTAGTAATCTAAAATAATCTTTAAAGAAATTAGGAGATTCCGATGATTTTGCGGAATCTCTTTTTCATGGAATAGATGTCTTATTTTGTCATTTCCCCGGAAATAGTGTTCTAAGCTATGGTAATCACTAAATCTGCTACAATGAAGAAAAAAGGTAGACAAAGGAAGGATCGAGATGAAACAGAAAAAGATAGTCATCGCACCGGACTCATTTAAAGAAAGTTTATCCGCACTTGAGGTTGCACAATCCATACGAGAAGGCCTCAAAAAAGTGTGGCGATTGTTCCCGGTACCGTTTCCCTTGATCAGGCATTAAAAGACGCACGCATCAATCTAGTCCGTACGATTTCTAATGTTGCTCGCGTTTGGCAAGTGGCTAAAAAAAGTAATCGTTAATAAACGGCCGATCTACGTTGTGCCTCTCTTATTACAAGTCAACATTATTAATGAAACGAAAAATCACCAGTGAAAGCCATTCACTGGTGATTTATTTGATTTCATTATTTTAGCTGCCATTGTTTCGTTATATAGTCAATCCATATTTCTCGTCCGGTTACATTCATCGTGTGTCCGTCATCGCCAACAGCATTCGCACGTTTTGATCCTTTCGGCCATTCAGATAAATAGTTAAGCACCGCTATCTTCTGTTTCTGAATATATGTTTTCATCTGGTCGATTCGATCATTCATATAAGGCTGCTTTGATGAATAGTTTGGCGGATTGACCAAAAATGCAGCTTTGGGATACTTATTTTTTACTTTTTCAGCCAGCAGAGTGGCCACTGTCTCCGTATCATCTGTACTTACTTGACGATCGTCATTATAGATAAGCGGAGTATACATCACAAGGTCCGGGCTTCCATTCACATTTTTCATCAAATCCCCAAGCTTCGCTTGATTCAGCACAAGCGAGTTCGACTTTCCCAGATCCTGAACGGTTACTCGGAAAAAGCCTTCTCCAAACGTATCATCGAGCTGCTTTTGCAGCAATAGTGCCAGAGCTTGTTCATTGCTGCTGCCGATCATCACAATCCGAACTTGTCCGTTTTTCTTATAAGCATTCTCGGCAGCATTCCGCAGCTCTTTTGGTAATTTTGCAATGTTCTTCTCGATCAATGTTTCCGATTGATCAGCACTCAGTCCCTCGATACTAGCTGTATCGTTTTTAGCCTGCAATGTTATTCGATCCAATTTATGGTTCCAATACCATTTACCTCCCACCACACTCACGAGGCACAGCACACAAACCAAAATCAGCCAAATTTTTTTCACTTCCGCCCACCCTCAACTCTATACCATTATGTATATTGAAAAATTCCCCATGCATATAATATATCGGTTGGCAGACCATGTTGCAATCATTTACCAGATAAATCAATGTTTTTCAATACTTTTAATCGGAATCTTGCTGCTCTTCCCGGACGATAACAATGTTCACACGTCGATTCATCGCCTTGTGCGCCGCCGTATCATTCTTTACGATCGGTCGGTATTCACCATATCCGACAAAATGCATGCGCTGCGGTGCGAGACCGTCTTTAGTGATCAGATAATTCATGACTGTCTGCGCCCGCAGACCGGATAATTCCCAATTCGAACGAATGGGCCTGCCTTGATCCCGAAAAGGAGTATTATCCGTATGCCCTTCGATACTGACCTCGTTCGGTACACTATTAAGAATGTTGCCAATCCGTGCCAATACTGATTTAGCATCTTTCTTCAAGTTAGCTTTTCCAAGATCAAACAGAATCTTTTCACGAAAAGTGAGCTGCACACCTCGCTGCGTTTCCGTAAGCGACACGTCCGGGCTTAAGTGATTGTTCTTGATGTACTGATCCAATTGAACGTACAACGCATCCAGCTTTTTTTTGTCCTTTTGTTTTTCCGAATCGCTAATGGACTGTGACTTTTTGACCAGCGGCACACTCGGCTTTGTTTGGCCTTTATCCGCACTCGGATAGCCGATGCCCTGAAGAATTGAATCCCCTTGAAATGATGATTTCAGAGATGAGACAAGCGCATTAAATTTCTGGTTTTCAATACTGCTCATCGAAAACATGACAATGAAAAAGACTAATAACAAAGTGATCAAATCCGAGTAAGTGATCAGCCAACGCTCCGAATTATGACTTGATTCTTCCGGCCGAGTATACCGCTTTTTTTTTGGCTTGCTCATGGCTGACCCGCTTCTTGGAATTCCCGATCTGCGGTTGTGCTGCCAGATCCGCTCGTCAGTTTCTGTTCAACCTTTCGGGATTCTTCTTCTGTTAGGAAAGCATAAAGTTTTTTCTTCAAAATCATCGTGCTTTCTCCATACTGAATAGACAATATTCCTTCAGTCTTCAATTGGCGGATTAAAATGTCACTGGCTAAATTATTTTTGATCTTCGTGTAAATAGGCAAATAAATCACGTTCGCACTGCCCACGCCATAAAGTGTTGCAATAAATGCGACAGCAATTGCCGGGCCAAGTGCGGAGGCATCTTCCAAGCTTCCGAGAACGTGTACAAGCCCCATAACAGTTCCAATGATGCCCATTGTCGGCGCATAACCGCCGGCAGATTCGAATATGCGGGCAATGGAGAGTATTTTTTGTTCATAAAGTTCAATGTCCCGATTCAATATGTCGTCAATAACATCGGAGTCTACACCGTCGACGACCATCTGAATACCATTCGACATAAACGCATCTGTTTCAAACTTCTGCTGCTCACCTTCCAAAGCAAGTAAACCTTCACGTCTGGATATATTGGCAAGATTAATCAGTTCAATGATCGTATCATCCTGGCGTTCTTTAGGTTTTGTAAATGCATATTTTAAAATAAACGGCGTTTTTGCCAAAATCTTTCCCGGAAAGCTAACAACCACCGCTCCGATTGTGCCTCCGACTACAATCAGAAAAGCGGTGACTTTTAATAACGCAACTAACTCTCCGCCTTCAAGTAAAAATCCAACAAGTAAAGATAGCAATCCGACCAGCAAGCCGATGACTGTTGCCACATCCATGTAAGTCAACCCTTTCCGCTGCTCTAATACCATTCTCATTCTTTATCGGCTATTTTCGCGCTGAATTAAAGTAGTTTCTTAAATTCGGTGCGGCAAACCTATGAACGACTCCATGCTAATAGGCATTATTACCTAATCCAACAGATTACAAGTGAATGCATTGTCAGACTCCTATCTTACTATTGAAAAGTTCAATCGTATATGAGTATCAAATAATTTTCACTTCCGTTTTTTGACATCACTTGTTAAAATATTATTTGTAACTTATTGTCGAAAAAAACACTAATATAGTCAGTCTCTTTAATTCTTACATTAGGTACCGCCTCTTGTAATGACTATCGCGTTAGTCTGTCTACCGCGGAACGTATCCTGATTTTTCCTAGGAGCTATTGAACGGGAGTGAACGGCACTTATGCCAAAAGTCGTAAAGCTTGAGAACTTGAAGGACGGAAGCATTCTCGCCAAGGATATTTACATAAATTCCTCTGTTCTCTTTAGAACGGGAATGTTGATCACTTCTGAGCTTATTAATTATCTTAAAAGAAAAAAAGTGAGTGCCGTAGCCATTTTCGATGGCCCTTCGATCGCACCGTTTCGAAATACATTTACACCAAAGTCGCGAATGACTGCTCATGAACGGAAAGAGCTTACTGAACGGTTTCAAAATGAAATGGCTCAAATTGCTGATGAATTACGTTACGGAAGAATTTTGCATTCGGAAACTTCATACCTATGGCTCCAATCACTTTATCTGAAATTCTACTCAAATCCGACTGTTCGTTTTCTACTGGACTGTCTGAAACAGTGGGATCCGATTTGCTATATCCATTCACTTGACGTCTTTGTATTAACAAGCCTCTACTTTAAGCATGTTCATTGGCGGGTAAGTCAGGAATTTCTTCTCGGTTCCCTGTTGCATGATATTGGCAAACTCTATACGCCAATTGAAATCTTATTGAAAACCGGAAAACTTACTCAACGTGAGTATGAAAAAATAACGCAGCATACCGTGGATGGCTGTGAATTACTCGATCGAATGAATTTTCCTGAAGAAACGTGCCGAGTTGCACGTTCTCATCATGAACGGTTAAACGGCAGCGGTTATCCGGATCACCTGCATGTGAAACCATCTGACCGTGATCTTAAATTGATGATGATTGTTGACGTATATTCAGCATTGACGTTGAGCCGATCCTATAGAAAACCGATGCACACAACAAAAGCAATGCAGATCATCCTAAATGACAGCTATAACAATGATTTGTTTGATTTAAAAATTTGTTATTTATTTATTAATTTCATACACATTTTCCCTCCTGCGACCCATGTTTTATTGACAAGCGGTGAGAAGGGCTTTATTCTTGCTAATTCATCAGGTTCTGACATCTTACCGCATGTTAAGCTTGAAAACAGCGGCAAGGTCATCCAACTCCCAAGCGACCTGTCTCTTACTGTCGAAACGATCACCAGCTGGGATAGCAGTGAGATGGTGTTGCAGGCAAGGCAGACATGGAACGATTACGTTAAGTATTTAATTGAGGGCGACAGTGTCAGGGCAGTTGATTGCCTCGATGCACTGTCTGACGGAATGCGTATTGAGGATGTATTTGTGAAGCTTTTTGAGCGTTCATTGGATGAAGTGCAAAAAGGATTTTTACTGAATCGCTTTTTGCAAGCAGATTATATGGTCGCTGCTTTCACGATCTTAAGATTGCTCAGCTGGAAAATGTTGAAAATAACGCACCAGCTTCCGAACACCGATATGGGCGAGATTGTTATCGCAAATTTGGAATCCTTTAGCGGCTTGACACGAGCAAAATTGATGGATGATCTTTTCACAATCAGCGGTTGGAAAACCGATTTCCTTCCTGAAATTAATGAAATAGGCATAATACAAGATCAAATTCAAAGAAAACAGGCACATTATCTTGCCATCTTATGTACAAATAAGCACGCGACCAACCTCTTTAGTTTACTAAAGCATTTGAGAAATGAGTTTCCCAAGTTAACGATCTTTGTCCTTGGAAACCAAGAAGAACTCGCAAAAGAATCCAAAAGAAATAAATTACTGTTCAGCACAAACCTGAGTGAACTAATCGCCAATATGAAGCGCTTATTTGCTAAGAAGATGGGAGCATGATTCTTCTACATAAAAAAACGGGAAGTCAGAGCATAGCATGGCTCAAGGCTTCCCGTTTTCACTATTGTTTCACTTTGAATTTCAGTTATTCAGTTGATCATTAATCATATCATGAACGCGTTGCTTTTCAGCAGAACCAACAACAAGATAATAGATTCCGTTAATTTTCTGTCCTTGTCCTTTTACTTCATAATCAATCGAATGCTTGCGCGCATCACGATAATTAAACGCGAGATTCTTCATATCATTAAAGGTCAAGTTCGTCTTCACATTGCTGCCAAGCGCATCGAGAATCTGTGAGTAGCGAGATACCGATGACACATTAGCCATTTTATTGACAATGGCCATGATCACATCACGTTGTCTCTGATTCCGTCCGAAATCTCCTTGTGGATCCAGATGACGCATCCGTACATAGCCCATCGCTTTTGCCCCTGTGTCCAGAGTAATGTTGCCGCGCGCGTAGTGATAACCCTTTTTATAGTAGCCCTCATCATGCCAATCCAATTTATTATTTACGGTAACCCCGCCGACCGCATCAACAAGGTCGCTCATGCCTTCCATATTGATCTTTATGTAGAAATCGAATGGAATATCGCCTATAAACTTTTGAACCGTATCTTCCGCCATCTTTGTATCGCCGTACGCGTACGCAGCGTTAATTTTATCAATTGTGCCGCGACCGACAATTTCGGTTCGTGTATCACGCGGAATAGAAATCATCTGCATCGTTTTTGTTGTCGGATTTAACGTTGTTGCGATAATAGTGTCCGAACGCCCGCGGTCTCCCTTACGTTCATCGACGCCTAATAGAAGCAGACTTATCGGTTTTTTCTGAGTGATCGCATCGTGGTTGCCCTTGCCGCCGGCTGTCTCATACATATCGCCAGCTGTTGACGCAACCGAGTGATACATCCACCAAACATAACCTGCCCCTGCAGCAAAAAGCACAACAATAATGCTGCCGATCGTCAGTAAAATTTTCTTTTTCATGATCTCTTCCCTTTTCCTCGTAGATTCATCTTAGTTATTGAGCACAGCTTGAACTGGCCACCTCGAACAGGTCATCTTTTTTTCTTAGTCGGGATGCTTGCATCACTGAACTTATAGAGAAATCATAACATGCCCTTTCGTTGATGTGAACAATTTCCTAGTCCACCCAATTCTTACTGAAAGATATCTTTCGTTGCTTATTTTAAAAATGAGGGGTCAACAGTGATTTTCTTTGTAATCATAGAAACTCCCAGAGTCTTTTTAATCACAAAGCATATGATCGTTGTTCCCACTGCATCATCTAGGTTTCATTTGCATTGAAACCCAGTCAATCAGTCTCAACTTATATTGCCCTAATTCTATCTTTTGCTGACTCTATTTTGATACCAAGAAAAACTACTGGGCACTGCCTGGTGCTGAATCGTCGCTTCGATTACTCACTTGCCGCTGGCGCACTGCGAACCTCCTCAGACAGGCAGGAATCTGCGGGGCCTCGTGCGATCAACAGAGCCGCACCCGCAAGCGTCTCACACCTGCGCGTTTCGTTCACAACCTTTTGTTTTATCAAAAATCAGTCGAGTAGGACAGCGATTCACATCTTCTGTCCCCTCACGGAACCGTGCGTGCGCTATTTACGCACACGGCTCTTCTTGTTCATGGTTCACAGAATGTAGCTCAGCTCCGACCGAAGTTGATAAATATTGACCTTGATTCGCGGTTGCGGCAGAGGGAAGCGTTTGAGAAATTGATTAAATTTTTCCCATGTGAACGATCGTTTCTGGCTCCTTCTGTTTAACCATTTATACAACAACCGAATCACCTGCAATCGAAAAGCGCTCACGCTTAGACTGTTATCGGTGATACAATAGTAGTTGTAATAGCCGGTCAATGACCTCTTGAGCCGATCCATGATGAAGTCAATCTCTTGGGTCCGATGGCCTTTCAGCCACTGCGAATAGGCTTTGAGTTTGGCACCCACTTTCTTTCGGCTGCTTTTCCTCTTGACTCGAAAATGTCCGCTTTTACTTTGCCCACAATAGTGGGTGAATCCCAGGAAGTCAAAAGTCTTTGGCTTCCTGTTTCCATTTCTCTTGGCATTTTCCTGAGCGAATCGTCCGAAAGGGATGATCCTCGCTTTCTCCTCCGCAAGCGCCAAGTTAAATTTTTCTAGGCGCCGCTTCAGATCGCAATAGAATCGTTGGGCTTCCTGTTTATACTGAAAACAACAGACAAAGTCATCGGCATAGCGCACCAGATAAGCCTGTCCCTGGCACTGTTTCTTCACCGCTTTCGTAAACCATAGGTCAATCACATAGTGCAGATAGACGTTAGCTAGGATCGGCGAGATCAGTCCGCCTTGCGGCGTCCCTTGTTCGCTTGCGTGCCAAGTTTCCTTCTCCATGTAACCCGCTTTTAGAAAACGGGCAATGAGCCTCAGAAAGCTTGGATCCTTGATCCGTAGCTTGAGAAAACGCATCATCCATTGATGGTCGACATGATCGAAAAAGCCCCTGATGTCCACATCAACAATGTAGTTCGTGTACTTCTTTTCAATGAAGACATTCAGGACTTTAAGTGCATCATGGCAGTTCCTATTTGGGCGGAAACCGAAGGAACAGTTAAGAAAGTCTTGCTCATAGATGGCATTAAGGATCTTCGCCAGACCCCGCTGAACAATTTTATCCTCATAGGCAGGGATGCCCAGTGGGCGTTTCTTCTTTGTTCCCGGTTTATCAATATATGTCCGCCGGACAGGGAGCGGCCGATAGCTTTTCTGCTTCAGGCGCTTATCCAGATCGGCAAGGTGTTCATCAAGATGTTCTTGATAGCTTGCCTTCGTCATCTGATCGATGCCCGCTGCTTTGTTTCCCTGCAGTTCCCGGTGACAGACCCTCAATTCCTCTACGCTCAATAAATGAGCCAGAGAGGTGAAGGCCATCTTCGGATTTTCCTTCGCTAGCTCTGCTATTCTTACCTGTTTTGTAGTCATCTCTACTGTCACCTCTGTGTGTGCCGATGTGTCCCAGATAAGATTCATAAACAAGGGAAAACACCTTCCCTCAACCGGCATTACCCGATATCATGGGTACTATGTGCTTCCTCCGACTTCCCAGCAGACATTTAACGTCCTTACATTTGATTGCTTGGTTCGCTATACTTTCTTTCGAAAGACCCGCTGGGATCTCCCGAGTTGCCGTACCTTATTGATGCTCAGCGTGCCATGGTCTCTGACCCCGGGGAACCCCCAGACCTCTTGCCTTAACGATGTCTGGCGTGTTGCCTTCTGGAAGTATAACGCCATCGGCATTCCCATTTCATAAGTTTTCGAGGCTCAATCCCTTCAACCACTTGGCTTACGGCCCACTGGCTCGCTGTCTACGCTTAAAAACCAAAGTTGCCTTTCGTTCTCCAAGACTCGCTACGGATGAGTGGCTAGCTCTTTTTCCGACGGGCTTCCCACCCGCTATAAGGCACGACCTTGCTCGGTCGCTCTATACTTTACTTATAAAAAAAAGCGCAACGGAATAATTCCGCCGCGCTTTCTTTAATTGAGCAATAAATTAGTCAACGACTTCGATCTTGTCTTTGCCGCCGAATTTTTCATACCAAGGAGTTGCATTTTCAGCAAGGATTGCGTTGAGTTCTTCAACGTTTGCCTTACCTTGAGAACGAAGCCATTTAATAGCGCCTTCTTCTCCACCCTTGCCGTAAGCTTCAACGCCGTCACGCCATGTAGCACGGCCACAAAGTACACCATTGTATTTTGCACCTGCATCGTGAGCGAACACGAGTGTTTTCTGGAAGAGTTCAGTTGAAACGCCTGCACTCAGCCAGATGTAAGGGATCGTTGTCAGTTTGTCAACTTCGAGGAAGTAGTTCTTAGCTTCTTCAGCAGTGTAAACAGGAGCGTTTTCGCCAACGCCTTCTACACGGCTCATATCAACAGGAACTTCCAGTTTCAGAACGTCAATACCATAACGTTCTTGTGTGAAGACCTTGATTGAGTCAAGAACCTTTTGAGGTTTAACTTTAGCATATTCTTCTTTGTCCGTAATTTTTTCATCGTAAGTTACGATTTCGAAGAACAGCGGAATATCTTCTGCTTTACATTCAGAGCCGATGCGTTCTACGAATGCTTTCTTAACATCGTTGATTTCATCGGGTTCATCCGGATCAAAGTATACGAGCAGTTTAACAGCAGTACCGCCGTTTTCTTTGATGCGTTTTACAGACCAGTTAGGAAGAAGGTCAGGAATACGGCCAGGTTCCGTAGCGTCATAGCCTGTTTTTTCATATGATGTCAACAGACCGCAAGAAGCTGCGCGTGCTTTGCCGGCAGGAATACCATATTCAGGGTCAAGCAGAATGGCGCTTGCATATGGTGTCAATTCTTTAGATACGAGCGTTTTGAAATCTGCCAGTTCTTCAACCGTAGCATCTTTACCTTGTGCTGCTCCGATCATTCTCTTCAAAGAACCGCGTTGGTCAATTGCCAATGCTGCAATCACACCGTTTTTGTCAGACAATTTTTCGAGAAATTCAAACTTGCCTTTGGAAATTTTAACCATTACCGATAACCTCCAAGAATTTATTGGACAACTTACATGTCCGATACATTATAAACAAACGACAAACAACCGTCGCACCTTCATCAGGTGGCCTATCGCTTTTATCTCACAATCTTCATTTTACGTCATTTTCCGTCATAAAGTCAATTTCACAAATTCAATAATCCTGTGAACAAAATTTTTACTGCTTTACACCTGTTTTCTCACAGTGCAAAAGCATTGAATAAATCCTACCCAAAGAATGTTTGATAAAGTAGAAAGACATTCAGACAGATCACGACAGCCGCAATACACCAAGCAGTGACAGTTGTCAGCTTATGGTTCACGAGCTTGCCCATAAGCTTCTTATTGCTGGTAAACACAATAAGCGGGATGATCGCCAGTGCAATGCCGAAGGACAAGACGACCTGACTCATGACAAGTGCTTTTGTCGCGTTAGCCCCTGATATAATCAATATGAGCGGCGGCAGCATCGAGCAGACACGGCGCAGGAGGACCGGAATACGTTTATGAATAAAACCCTGCATCATAATATCACCCGCAAGTGTACCGACGGATGAACTCGACAAGCCTGCAGAAAGCAAGCCGACACCGAACAGAATACCGGCAATCGGTGCAATATAAGTGCTGAATCCGTGAAAAGCAACGGTTAAATCATCGATGACTTCCTTGCCGTAGAAAGTGGATCCTGCGACGGCAAGCATAATAGCATTAATCACACCTGCGATAATCATCGCAATCAGAATATCAATCAGTTCAAAGCGGAAAATTTTCTTACGTTCTTCCGAGTTCCGACCAATAACACGCCGGCAGGTCAGCCCCGAATGCATGTAAATCGCATGCGGCATAACCGTAGCCCCGAGAATTCCTGCCGCAAGCAGCACACTCTCGGTTCCTTGAAATTGAGGAACAAAGCCTTGAACAAATGGTTTAAATTCCGGTAAAGCAAAAAGTATTTCAAAGCTGAATGCAATGACAACAATAAAAACCATCAGGGCGATAACCATTTCAAGAGGTCTGAATCCTCTGATTTGAAACATGAGAATCAACAGTGCACAAATCGCCGTCAAGATCGCAGATGGGATCATCGGCAGACCAAAAACAAGATGAAAGCCAAGTGCCGCACCAATAAATTCGGCGAGATCCGTTGCCATGATCATGATTTCACCCTGAAGCCAATAAAAGATCGAAACTTTTCTCGGCCAGCGATCACGGATAATTTCCGGAAGATTGTGTGAGGTTGCGATTCCAATTTTGGCAGATAACATTTGGATAAGAATTGCCATTAAGTTGGAGATGACCACCACCCAGAGCAGCAAATAGCCAAATTGCGAGCCTGCCTGAATATTCGTTGCATAATTGCCTGGATCGATATAGGCGACTGCCGCGATGAAAGCAGGGCCAATGAATGGAAGCATTTGTCTCCATCCCCTTGCCCCGCCAACAGCTTGTTCAAATGATTGCGGGTGCGGTTCAGAACCGACCGCATCGGAAGATTGTCTTTTGTTCATAGTCTTTTGTTCGAATTGGTTCAGTCCGGTCTTCTGCTGTTCTTGATCGGACATAACACTCCTCCTTTTTTCGCTCTGCGAACATAAGTTTCTCTAGAGAAACTTATGTGCCTATAAATAACCTACTTTATTCTTTTACATAATGCAACTAGTTTTTACTCAAAAATGTCTAATGTAAAAAATTTATTTCAATAAAAGAACATAATTTTTACAAAATCAGTGTTTTTTTTCAGGAAGGCGCACGAAGCACATATAGATAAAAACCACGGCACACAGTGCGCCATAGAGAGGATAAAGCGTGGAGATTAACGATGCGTAGCCGAATTGTCCAATAAAAAAGGTACAGATGATCAGACTCAGCATGGCAAAGCGAATTGTGAACAGTGTTGGAAATACGCTGTGCAGCTGGCGAGTCAAGCCGAAAATATTGCCGACAAAGGTGGTCAGTATTTCTCCGAAAATAACACAGATAAATGCAGCATGCATTAATGTTCCGAGCGGGCGCACCATCTCTGCCATCGGCAATTCAAACAAACCGATATCGGACCTACCAAGCATCATGAGATGAGACATAAGCAGAATCATCGCAAGCCCGCATCCTCCGAGAATGCCGCCAAGACGAATCACCTGTTCATCTTTAAACTCTTTCGCCATCGGTACAAGCACAATAAGTGCGGTGGACAAATTAAATGCTGAGTAATTGAACGCAGAAAACAGCCAGTGGATATGGCTGGTTTCAGGAAAAAATTGGGCCCCGGCTTTGTTTATCCAAAAAGTAACCAGGACAAAACCGACCAAAAGAGGCACAACCAGCATGTTGACAAACAACAAGCCTCGAACACCCCTAATCAGAAATAGAACGCCTAGTATAAGAGCAAGCACAATGCCGAATTGCCTGCCCCATCCAAGCTGCTCGCCAAAGACTGCTCCTGCTCCGGCAAGCATCACACCGGTCATGCCCAATATGATAAAGAACAGCAACGCTTGAATGACAGTCCCAATTCGTTCGCCAAATAAAGCGGCAAGAAGCTCATTAAAAGAGTAAGCATCTAACCGTTTTGCATACACCATCATTTTCGTCCCAATCCAAGTCATGAACACGCCGCTTAGGATTGCACCAATCGTACCGAACGAATGATATTGGGTAAAAAATTGAATGATCTCGCGACCAGAGGCAAAGCCGGCACCAACAACGGTCCCGATGAACGTCGCCGCAACCTGCAAAATGCCAATTACTTTGTTCTTCATCTGATCGTCCCTTTCTGATTCCGTCATGCCCGGTTTTCTTAATTCATCCTATGCGCGGCTTGTCCCATCCATACCTCTATCTAATGGCCTTTACAAAGGCTATGAGACACTTTATACTTGGGTAGTAAATCATATGATTGAGAAAGGGGACATGTTTTATGGCGAATAGCATACGTACTGCCGCATACAATCTCATTGTCGCGTGCCACCGGTCCCCTATTTTCAGCATGATCTGAAGTTGAACTGACTATTAGGGACCGGAGGCTTTTCACAGGGCAACTCCCTTTTTCGAGAAGACCGTGTGAACGGTCTTTTTTTAATACCTAATTTTAAGACAACCGGAGGATTTACATGAACTTAAAAATGTATGGCTGGAATCAGCACTTAGACGAAACACCTTTAGATTTAGAACAAGGTCAAACCATCGGCCGGGTCACGTCCGAATATAAAGGACAGTATAAACTCGTAACAGAGCAAGGCGACTATTTAGCTGAGGTTACCGGAAAACTGCGTCATCAGGCAGAAGAACGTGAAGACTTTCCTGCAGTCGGCGACTGGGTGGTTGTCCGTGAACGTCCGTCAGAGTGCAAGGCAACCATAGATCGCATTCTTCCCAGATACAGTAAATTTTCACGAAAAGCAGCAGGCGTAACTACTGTGGAACAAATTGTCGCCGCCAATATTGATACCGTCTTCCTTGTCATGGCGCTGAATCATGACTTTAATATCCGCAGATTGGAACGCTATTTGACCATGGCCTGGGAAAGCGGTGCGAACCCCGTCATCCTGCTGAGCAAAGCGGATCTGTGTACTGATTTGGAAACGAAGATCGCCGCAGTAGAAGAAATTGCATTCGGCGTTCCCCTCATTACGGTCAGCGCACTGAGAGATGCCGGCAAGCAGCAAATCACTGACTATCTGGGTCAGGGAAAAACAGCCGTTTTTCTCGGGTCATCCGGTGCCGGAAAATCAACATTAACAAACTGGCTTTGCGGCAAAGACATTCAGGTTGTGCATTCAGTCCGCGAAGATGATGACCGGGGCAGACACACCACAACAACACGTGAACTGATTGTTCTTCCCGGCGGCGGGGTCATTATTGACACGCCGGGCATGCGCGAACTGCAGCTTTGGACGGCTTCTGATGATTCGCTGGAACAAAGCTTCTCAGATATTGAAACTTTCGCCTCTGAATGCCGTTTTAGAGATTGCACCCATCAAAAAGAGCCAGGGTGCGCGGTGCAACGCGCTCTGCAGGATGGCAGTTTGAGCGAAAATCGTTATCAAAGCTATCTCAAGCTGCAGCGCGAGCTTGCTTTTATTCGGCGCAAGTCCGATGTCCAAGAGCGGCTTAAAGAAAAAGCACGCTGGAAACAGATTCATATGTCCATGAGACGCCATCGCTGAAACGTACGAACAAAATAAAAGTCAAAGGCATTCGTTCCCGAGTGCCTTTGACTTTTATGCTAGAATAGAAAACACTGATCGTTTAAGACAAGCAGCATCATTTATATGGAGGTCATTAAATGGATCAAAAATTAACACCGCTGAAGACTATAGATTTTGATCTGTTTTATCGTTTAATGAAATGTTCATTCCCAGTAGCAGAATTTCGCCCGCGCAGTAAAGAGCGCCAGCTATTAAACCAAGCGAATTTTACCGTTTTAACACGCTATGATTTATCTGGGAAAAAAATTGACGGATTTATCGCCGAATGGTCGTTCAGTGATTTTCTCTTTCTGGAGCATTTCGCCGTGGATCCAAATCTGCGCGGACGCGGGATCGGATCGACACTGCTCAGCAATTATCTCGAGCAAGCCAAAAAAACGGTTTTAATTGAGGTCGAATCACCAACGACCGATCTTGCTGTTCGCCGTATTCACTTCTATGAGCGGTTGGGATTCTCCCTCAGTACGTTCGGTTATGTTCAGCCTGATTTAGGTCAGACCGGCGATCACATTGACTTGTTCATGATGCAATATCCGAATCCCTTGACCGAACAAGACTTTAAGAAGCGAAAAAAAGAAATTTTCCAAACCGTCTATGGAGTGGAAAACTGAAGATTATATGTACAAAAGATCGGCCCGGGGACACAGCCGGCCCGATTTTTTGTTTTAATAAGCCCACGACGCGCCAATAATAATTAAGAGAATAAACAACACAACCACCAACGCGAAGCCTGAGTTCTGTCCGAATCCTTCTGAAGCACCCATGATCCTCATCACCTCCACTTGATTTTCCCTACTATCTTATGCGAATGACCCAAATCGTTTCGCCCGTTTTTTTACATCTGCATTTTGCTTTGTTTCAGATCCGCATGCCGAACGAAAATGACTGTGCTAAAATGACAGTAATTACTGCCGTGCTATTCGTTATTTTGCCATCGGTATGAATGGATCTTACAGGAGGCTTGCTACATGAAAAATTTTGAAACATTGTTGGAACACTATGCCGATATCACAGTTAAAATCGGACTTAATGTGCAAAAAAATCAAGATGTCATGATCTTCGCACCCATTGAATCGCCGGAATTTGTACGGAAAATTGTACGAAAAGCTTATGAAGTAGGCGCTCGTCATGTCTTTGTCGACTGGACTGATGAAGAATTAACTCGATTGAGACTCGATCTTGCGTCTGAGAAATCACTCAGCCAGTTTCCCGAATGGCGTGCACGCTCATTTCAGGAACTCTCTAATCAAAATGCGGCGTTTCTCTATATCTATTCGCCGAATCCGGAACTGCTTTCAGGGATAGATCCGTTGCGCGTTGCTGCAGCACAGAAAGCAGCAGCTGCCGCAAACAAACAATTTTCTAATGATAAAAGCAGTGCCAAGGTAAGCTGGACCATTGTCTCGGTTCCGACCACTGCTTGGTCAGCCAAAGTTTTTCCCGGCATGGAAGAATCTGAACGAATCGATGCGCTTTGGCAGCAAATTTTCAAAATCACGCGAGCAGACAAGGATGATCCCGAAGCCGCGTGGAAACAGCATATCCAATCACTGACAGACAAGCTGAACTATTTCAACGAAAAACGATTTAAGACACTGCACTATGCAGGACCAGGCACCAACCTAACCATTGAGCTTCCGGCAGAACATCTTTGGATCGGCGGCGGAATGTCCAATGATCAAGGTATTCCTTTTCAGCCGAATATGCCAACTGAAGAGGTCTTTACGATGCCGCTCAAAACCGGAGTTAACGGTACCGTCTCCAGCACAAAGCCGTTGAATTATGGCGGAAATCTGATTAACAACTTCTCTGTTACATTTAAAAACGGTCGAATTGTGGATTATAAAGCAGAGCAAGGATTGGAAACACTGAAACAAATCATTGAGACTGATGAAGGCTCGCATTATCTTGGTGAAGTTTCTCTCGTTCCGCACCAATCGCCTATTTCAGAAACCAATCTTATCTTCTACAACACCTTGTATGATGAAAATGCATCCTGCCATTTAGCGATCGGCCACGGATTTCCATTTAACTATCGCGGTGGACGCAAAATGTCAGAAGAGGCACTCGCAGCGGCAGGGATGAATCAAAGCCTTACCCATGTTGATTTCATGGTCGGTTCTGGTGAACTGGATATTGACGGTGAAACAACAGATGGTGAAAGGACTCCGATTTTCCGTAACGGTAATTGGGCAATCTGAAAATCAGTATAAAAAGAGGCTGTCCCAAAAGGTGGCTTCAAATGAAAAACTCGAGAGGATTATTCTTCTCGAGTTTTTCATTTTGAGTTGTTTTGATCACAGAAAAAAACCGCCTTTTTCTTTATAATGAAATTCCCCAATCTCATTAAAAAGAGGCGATTTTTTTGAAAACAATTATCTTCAAAGAGTATAACATGAGCCAACTTATTCTTCCAATGGATTTTAGCGATAGTATTCCCAAAAATCACATGGCACGAGCAGTGAATGCTTTTGTTGATGGAATCGACCGAAAGGTCTTTCTTGAAGCTTATAAAGGTGGAGGCCGCCCGGCCTACCATCCTCAAATGATGACGAAAATTCTGCTCTACGCTTATACGCAAAAATGGTATTCTTGTCGGCAAATTGCACGTGCTCTACGTGAAAACCTTCCCATGATGTGGCTGGCCAATCAACAAACGCCCGACTTCCGAACCATCAATCGATTTCGTGTGCAACAAATGGAAACTTGTCTCCAAGCTGTTTTTGAAGACTTTATTGCTCAGATATTGGAACAGGGATACATTAGCGGTAACGATTATTATTTGGACGGAACAAAAATCGAAGCCGATGCCAATCGTTATACATTCGTCTGGAAAAAAGCAACACAACGTTATCAAGCAGCACTACAGGAAAAGGTCAGGACCGTTTTCAAAGAAATCAACGATCAGATCAAGCTGGACCATCAGGAAATTCAGGAGTTCATCCAGAACACGAAGAAGGCCGCGTCTGCTCAAGAAGTTGAAGATTGGACAAAGGGTGTAGAAGAACAGGCTGGTGAGCGATTAAAGAAGCCCGCTCGCCGATCTCCCGATCGCACACTGAGAAAACAGGTCAAAGCTCTGAAGAACGACTTCATTCCAAGAGCTAAAAAATACGAAAAACAGATGGAAACGTTTGGCGAGCGTAATAGTTATTCGAAAACGGATACCGATGCCACCTTCATGAGAATGAAAGAAGATCACATGAAAAACGGTCAGCTCAAGCCAGGATACAATGTACAGATGGGTACGGAAAATCAGATGATTCTGTTCTATACACTTCATCAAAACCCAACGGACACGCGCACACTGATTCCCCATTTAAAACAGCTGGCTCACTCTCCCATTGCGCATCCGGAACACGTCATTGCCGATGCAGGCTATGGAAGTGAAGCAAATTACCTTTACTTAATGGAAGAACATTACCAAGGGCTCATTCCCTATAACCAGTTACGTCAAGAAGAACAAAGGCGATTTAAAAAAGATCTTAGTAAGATTCAGAACTGGGAATACCATGAATTAGAAGATGTTTTTATTTGCCCGAACCACCGTAAAGTAGTGTTTAAAAAATATATGACGCGGACCGATCATTACGGATATAAAAGAGACTTTAAGATCTATGAATGTGAAGACTGTACCGAATGCCCATTCAAAAGTAAGTGCACAAAAGCCAAAGGAAATCGGCAAGTTCATTACAATCCTGTGTACGAGGAAACCAAGGCTAAAGCCCGTAGGGCTCTGAACTTAGAGGAAGGACGAGCACGTTATCGACGCCGAAAATTGGAAAACGAACCCGTCTTTGGCAATTTAAAACAAAATATGCATTTCCGCCGATTTCATCTCCGAGGGCTTAAAAAAGTTCACGTAGAATTCGGCTTATTGGCATTGGCCCATAACCTGATGAAGAAAGTTAAGATGGATTTCCAGCAATAAAAAAAGAGGAAAAGTAAGCCCTCCATAAATAAAAACAGAAAAGCGGAGAGAAAAATTGAATTTTTCTCTCCGCTCATTCACTTTTAGAGACTTTTGGGACAGCCTCTTTTTACGTTCTTTAAATTTATAAAGTAAGATCAAATTTTAAAGCGTTTGATTTCTTCCTGCATCATTTGAGCCTGTTGATCCAGATCTCCGGCCAACTTGTTCAGTTCTTCCATAGAAGCCGTTTGTTCCTGAACAGAAGCACTCATTTCTTCGGTGCTGGCAGCGGTCTCCTCACTTGTTGACGCAATGGTTTGTGAACCTTGAGTTATCTGTTCAATCTGTTCATGCGTCTTAATAATCGCATTGGCGATTGTCTGCATGCCCTTCACATTAAGTATGATTGTTTTTTCGATTTCTTTAAACGCGTCATTGGATTCGGCAACGGCAGCATGTTGTTCTTGAAGTGTTTCGTTCGTTTGCTCACAATAAGCGACTGCTTGCTGAATTTCATGATTCATTGATTGAACCGTATCGGTTACTTCTTTTAATGAATGATTCGTCTGCTGTGCAAGTTTGCGAATCTCTCCGGCAACAACCGCAAAGCCTTTTCCATGTTCACCCGCATGCGCAGCTTCAATGCTCGCATTCAAAGAGAGCAAATTTGTTCTTCGCGCAATACCGTCCAGCACATCAATAATTTGATGCACATTTTTCGCATGCTCTTCCATTTTCAATACGGTACTGATGATCTGATGCGTCGTATCCGCAGATGTCTTTGATTGGGCGGAAAGATGGTTCATCTTTTCAAGACCGCCATTCGCATATTCCTTCATTCGCTCGGCCCCATGAAGAACCTCTGTACTTCGGTCATCAATGCGATTAACCTCATCCAAAAGACTTTGCAGCGACGATTGGCTCTCGTCAATCGACTTAGACTGACTTGATGCTCCCGTAGCAATTTCCGTAACCGTTGCACTAATTTCATTCGCAGACGCTACATTCTCTTCAGCACTGGCTACCAATGTTTGCGAAGCCCCAATGATTTGATGCGACACCTCATACATCTTCTTAAAGGCTTCACGGTTCGTATTCGCAAGTGCATTAATACTTTTTGTCAGCTGGGATAATTCATCATCGCCTTGGACCGGTATCTTAACGGTAAGATCTCCATTTTCAATGCGGCCCGCAGCTTCTTGAAGCTTTCTCAATCGCGTAACAACACGACCAAGTGTGTAGAGCGTGATCAAAATAGAAACAATAATAATAATGACCAACGTTGCAACGGACGGCAGCGTAATAAGGTTTGCCCTGTTCGAAATCACGCTTTTGTCAATAATGCCTAATAGGGTCCATCCGGATGTCTTATTCGTGCGGAAACTTACCAATTTTTGCGAGCCGTCGATTTTCGCATAAAATTTGCCGCTCTTTCCCATCCTGCGCATTTTCTTAAAAAAATCTTGACCGGCAACACTTTTACCTAACTGATTTTTTTTAGGAGACGCTATGTAGGTGCCTTTGCTGTCAAGCAGTGCCACATAGCCGGAATCTCCAAGCTTTGCTTCGCTTACCTGCTTGATAATGGATTGGATAAATAAATCCATCTTAATGACACCTTTTACTTGTCCGTTATCAACAATTGCCTGCACGACGCTCACGACATTTTGCTTCGTTACGCTGTCCGTATAAGGGTCGGTCCACATTGACTGACCATTTCCCCCTACCCCGTCCTTGTACCACTGTTCTGCGGTAGGATCATAGCCTTTGTCAAAGAAATACATAGGCGAACGTACAATATCTCCTTTTGCCGATGCATAGGTAATTGCTTGATATTTAGTATTCGAACTGAGTACATTTTGGAAATCTTGTTGAATTTCTTCGTTATTTTTCTGAACATTATCAAGCATTTTGCTCATTGTAAACTGGCGTGTAACCGATTGCGCGTCATCAAAATAGGTATCAAAGGTTTGATCCGTGGCCTTCAATTGTGCCATGGCTGATTGCGTCATCTGATCGCGGATGAGCTTAGCTCCGTAGATGTAACTGAATAGCCCGCCGATCAAACCGACGATTACCATGATGCTGACGATTGGAATTAAAAGCTGTTTCTTCACACTCATTTTTTCTAAAGCGCGCCCATTCAGAAATTGCGGCAATTTAATGAGAAATGCCCCTGCAGCTTTAAGCCTTTCTCCCAGTGCCATTTTCTTTTCACTTGTCTTTTTTGCCTTATCCGTATCTTTTTCTTTGTTCATGTGTTCTCAGCCCCCCGAGTACCTTGCTCCCTTATATCTATTGATCAAATCAATGGAAAAATTTGAATTAAACTAGCTTGTACCCCTTAAGGGCCTTTTGAATGATCGCAGCATCTGCTTCCAGATCAGCCGCAAGTTTGGTCAGATGTTCCATTCCGGCGGTCTGTTCCTCGATCGATGCCGTCACTTCCTCTGTGCCGGCAGCTGTTTGTTCACTGATCTGAGTCATTCCATCAATATGTTCTTTAATTTTTTGCGTCTGCGTCGCCATGTCTTTGATCGAAGCGGAAATGTTGCTGATTCGCTCTTTATTCTCAGTCACGGCTTCAGCAATCCGCTTTGATGCCTTCTCAAAAGCACTGACAACGATAAATTGTTCTTCCAAAACTTTACTTGTTTTTCCGGCAAACTGAACCGTATTTTCCGTATCCAAACGAATGCCAGTCATCAACTCGGAAATTTCTTTCAAGGCATGATCGGTTTGTTCCGACAACTTACGCACTTCATCTGCGACAACAGCAAAGCCTTTGCCTTGTTCTCCGGCACGAGCGGCCTCGATCGCCGCATTTAAGGCAAGCAAATTGGTTTGGCCGGCAATTTCAGAGACGGATTCAATGATCTTGCCTACATTCTTTGAACGTGAATCTAAGGAAGCGATCGCGTCAATAATATCAGCAGTCGTACTGATTGTCCGTTCCGAATGATTTCTCAGCTTAATGACAGACTGCTGATTTCCTTCAGAAATTTTGGCCAGCTGCTCCGCGCCGTGCTCCATCATCTGTGTCTGCTCCGTAATGCTGCCCATTCTCTCTTTTAACTGATCCGTTGCCTCTTTATTTTTTCCCATTAATTCTGCTTCATCGGAGGCTCCGGCAGCAATTTCGGTCATCGTCGATCCGATCTCGTTTGATGAAGCCGTATGCTCTTCAACACTTGAAACCAGCGATTGCGAGGCATCGTTTACTTTTTCGGAGACTAGTGACATGCTCTCAATCACACTGTGATTCATTCGAATCATGTGGTTGATGCCTTCGGCGAGTCGTGCCAATTCATCATTTTCTTTATCGTTGATAATCACACTCATATCGCCTGTCTCAGCTTTGCCGACAGCAAGCCTCAAATCATGCACACGCTTGTTGTATCCCTTGAAGATAAAAAGTAAGGCAAAAAGACCCGCGATTAAGGTCACCCCGCTTGCAAAAATAGCGGGAACAAGCATTCCTTCGACACCGAGATAATAAAAAACCGCAGCGACAACCAATACGCCAATAAAAAAAGCAACAAAATAAAGGCTCTGAAGATTAAAGCGCCTTTTGTTTTGGCTTTTTTGTTTCTCTTTTAAAGCCATGACTGATCCATCCCTTCAAGCCCACTTCAATCACGTTCACAATCTCGCACAGCCCACCATCTATCACTAAGTATATCGGAGTGTTCAACTGAAAAGTTTATTCAATTTTCATCATTTATCCGTGTTGTTCAGCGCGAAATCGTGACGAATGATTGCTACCTGTATAAAAGAGATAGTAATAAAGATCAAGTATAAATACAATGACCATCGCCAAAATCATCCCGGTCAAATCAAACGTAAATGTGTCGATTAAGTGACCGGTTCGCCCCGGAACAAAAGTCTGATGCCACTCGTCGAACATCGCATAGCAAAGTGAGATCGCCGGACCGCACAAATAGCAGAGCAAACGAGGCATGACTGTCGTCATAAATAAGTTAATAATCATGAAGGTTAAAAGACAGTATTCCGTTACATGACTTGCCTTGCGAAAAACAAACTCAAACAATGCATAAGGTTCGTCGGACGTAATACGTTCCCCGCCATAATTAAAATCGACATGCGGAAACGTTTCCGCCGTCCACTGAAAATGCGCCTTTAAGAACGGCTGCATATTCTGGTCAGCGTAAGGAGTCGATGATCCTTTATAGATCATGCCAATAATAAATAAGATAAGAATAAGCCAAAAAACGAATGCTTTAGGATTTTTAAACATCTTGTAAACCCCCATCAAAAGAATCTCTATCCTAGATCTGTCCGAATATTCCATTGTAAAGATCACAAAACAATTTCTTAATTATTTTTTAATTATAGCGCAATGACTTAGACATTTTATAGGTGTATTTTCCCACCGTCAGCTGTTTAATCAAATTAATTAATTCGTCAGAATAATAAAAATTATGTCCGTACTGCTGAATCATCTTGCAAGAAACGCGGATAAATTATGACTAAATTGCGCAGAATAATCAGCGCTTCACACATTGAAGGGAGTTTTCTCTATGAATAAAGAGCAGGAATTCAATCGCCAATTTAAGGCGAGGGAAAATACAGGTGAACACCGCAATGGACGGCTCGCCCAGCAAAAAAATCACACCGATGGGAACCATGCACCGAATGAATTCACCAGCGAACACAAGAATGAGGACCGTTAATCACGAATCTCCTATCGAGAAGCCCGGGCATAATAGGCTTCTCGATTTTTTTGAGGAACCATTCCGCCTCCGGTTGCCCAAAAAAGGTGTGTTGCATTGGCCATTTTATCCGTCAAATGATGATTTTCTAAATACTTCTTTCCTGTCTTGCTTTCCAGCAACATATGAGGTCCGGCTAGGCCTGCGGCAGCCGACGGTTCGATCCAATGATTTTCCGTATCCTTAAGTGCTTTTAGATAGTAGAAAAGGCGATCGTCATCCACGGTAAGACAACCCGAAATTAAATGACCAGCTGCTTTGCCCGCGAACGCCGATGGACGCGGAACTGCCAATCCATCAGCTGCTGTGTGATTATCAAGTCCGAAATCGCGTACGGATACCTGGTCGTCTAATCCCGTCAAAAGGCCGAGTAAAAAGCATGGCGCATGGGTCGGTTCAACAAAAAAAGCATGAACGTGCATGCCGAATGCTTGTTTTAATCCAAAGGTTACACCGGCCGGTCCCCCACCGACACCGCATGGCAAATAGACAAACAGCGGATGATCGGCATCTACTGAGATACCTTCTTCCTGAAATTGTTTCTTCAGACGGTTACCCGCGGTAGCATAGCCAACAAACAGATCCTTTGAATTTTCATCATCAATGAAATGGCAGTGCGGGTCCAGATCCGCCTGCTTGCGCCCCTCTGTAATCGCCACACTGTAGTCCGCGGAATATTCTTTTACAAAAGCTCCTTTTTCGCGGAGCAGTGCTTTTTTCCATGCACTCGCATCCGCCGACATGTGTACGGTTGTCTGAAATCCAAGCGTCGCACCAACAATGCCAATGCTGAGACCCAGGTTACCTGTTGAACCAACAGCGATTGAATAGCGTGAGAAAAATTGCTTGAACGAATCATCTGCAAGCAACGCGTAATCATCGGACTCCCTGAGCAAATTGGAACTAATCGCCAATTGTTCCGCAGTCTTGAGTACTTCATAAATCCCGCCGCGTGCCTTAATTGATCCGGAGATCGGCAGTTCGCTGTCTGCCTTCATCATTAACCGGCCGGGAATTCGTGTGCCCGCTTCTTCTCCCAAATAAGCTTGTAATTCAGCTGTTGAATAAATCGGCGATTCAATTAAGCCGCCCGCTTGTCCGGTTTCAGGGAAAACCGACGCCAAGTAAGGAGCAAAGCGGCGCAGCCGCGCTTCGGCATCAGTCACATCACTAGAGGTAACCATCCTCGCATCACGTTCGCCATAATGTGGATTCAGCCATAGCACTTCATTTTTATCTCTTATCTTGATCACTGTCGGTTCTGCGTGCTCCCACTCCGCCAATGTTTTGCCGCCAATACATTTGTCCATCGGTCTCCTCCTTAACGTGCGTTTTCTTCAAGGGCTTTCTGCTGTTCCAAAGTATCCAGCATATCAAAAATTAAATGAAAGTTTGAATACCGTTGCACAGAATGTGCGCCCCTCTCAATAAAATCCCAGGTGCCATCAATTGATCCTTGAACAGCAAAAGGCTGATCATGGAAAAAATGATAAAAATGATCCGGCTGATCACGGCAGGCACGTTCAAATGCACGCGATTGATTAATTTTTTCCTCAATAGTCATATTACGATTATTATGCATGACATGATCCAAGTTGCAAGAGAAATAGAAGATAAAATAGTAGATTCCATTCATAATGACGTCTGCCGAACACATGGTCCGCAATTCAGATGCCTTTATTTTATTCCTTTTTTGTATGTACTGTTGAATACCGGGATTGGCAACAACAATTCCCGACTCACGGTAAACCGGATCACGCCCGACCGATGCGTTCACCTCAATGTTTCGATCGTCAACGAAAACCCCGTCCGTGTCCGTCAACTGTATCACCGCAAGAATCTCCTGCTTGCGGTATTTCGTTTCATTCATTATTTTTCGAACCTGATCCGTGACTCGGGTCTTTACATTTTTTCGCACGCCGGGTCTTGTGAACATATCGCCACGGGTAATATGAACATATACACTGTACTTGCTCGGCACATAGTTACGGATCGCTGCAATTGTCCGTTCGTCCGACACACCTTCCACAATAAACACAATGGCCTTTTTTTCAGCCATGACTCCATTCACCCGCCTCATCGAATGCTTCCATAATATCGTAGCGATCCGTCGGCTGATAAACTTCTTCTCCAGCATGACCAAGCTGAATCGCACGAATATAGACATCACGAATATTTGAGCTGTCCCGTATTCCTTTCAGTACAATATAGCGATTCTCGGGATTGGCAGATGTAAATGCCAAATTTTCTCTTTCAAGAACCTCGAGAAGGCGTAAGTTGTGCGAGGTGAACAGGAGTTGCCCCTTGCCGCCGTTATTCAAAATTTTCACAATCTCGCCAAGTAAAAATTCGTAGATACCGGCATCAAGTTCATCAATCACAATGCATGCATTTTCATCGTTATACATCACAATAAGCGAGCTCAGCACCGTCAGCAGTTTTTTGATGCCATCACTTTCACAAGCGATCGGAAGCGAGCGACCTTCACGCTTTGCTACCAACTCAACACGTACACCGTTTCTGCCGTCATGCAGCAGCTCGCCTCCCAGATTTTTTGCTTCCACAGTCAGACCGGGGACAACCTCTTTCAATACCTTGCTGATCGCTGTGAACATTGTTTGAAGTATTTCAAACGTTTCCATATCCATTCTTTTGGGTGCATCAATCGGAAAATTGATGACCCCATAGCCCTGCTCATTGGGATTCAAAGTCGTATTTCTGCAATGAATCGGTATCGACAGGTTGGCGAGCGACATTCCCGATTCGTGATTGCTCAGCACAAACAATCGTCCGGCAAAGATATTTTTGAGTACCTGAAGCAGCGTGAACGGTTCCTGATCAAGAGTCCTTTCAAGCAGATCAAAGCCTTCCTGACGAAAGAAAACAGAGGTACGCTGCTGATAAGCCAACTCAGAGTTGACCTTGAATGCGACCACTAAATTTTCTTTTCTCGATTTTATTTTCGACGCAACCGTATTCGGGGCAAGCTTCTCCTCCCCATCTTTTCGAGTAAAAGCGACCATCGTTTTATAGCGCGCGCCTTTGACCAATTCCTTATAGCGAATTTCTTCATGCGACAAATACACCGGATCAGGACCGCGATCATTTGCCAGATTTACCGCATCATCCGCATCCAGATCCTGCTTTGTCAGTGCCACATCATAGACAGCTTCGTAGCATTGACGCTCCACACAAATCAAAAAGGTGAAAACGAAGCGCACCGTGTCGCTCCGCTGATAGATCAGACGATCAACGCCCGGATCAAGCGGCTGCCCGCAGAGCAGTGCACGAAGCACCTCAAACGCAGACACAACCGCCGTTTTTCCCGAACCGTTTTGCCCATACAATCCGAGCACATCTGCACGCTTCATTGAACGATTCTTAGAACAAGGAAAATACAATTTGCCTTGAACAACGTTTTTGCAATTATGTACTTCCACACTTGAGACGCGTACTTTTAGATTCATGAATAGTACTCCTTCAAGGACATTTTCGTAACGATAACATAAAACAAATCCTCACAATAAGTATTCTGGGAAAAGGTGGATTGTATACATGAAACTGTCTCAGTTCATCTTTAATTGCCTGTTAAATAAAGAAACTTGCTCTTTCTTATTAAAAATATGGTTTTCAGATTCAATGATTTCATGGCACAATAACAGGTACATTTATTTCCTTGTTGCGAAATCGAACGGTGCCATCTTTTTGAATGTCATATTGAATTTTTGCGTCATCCAGGCCTCTAAATAAAGCATAACGCGCTTGCTCCGTTTTATCGCGAATCGTTGAAAGTGAGTAATTAATTGATTTGTTATTCAAGGTATGGGTTCGATTTTGAATTTGGAGTTGCTTAAAAAAATCCAACTGTGCATCAAGGACTTCTTTAAGTCGTTCTTTTGCTGCAGTGACTGAACGAGGAGCGGATAAACGATCCAATTGTTCTATAGAAGTTTCTGTTTGACTGATTGCCATCAGCATATAGTCATCGGTTAATTGGCGAGTATTGATTCGATTTACTGCTTCTGAGACACGATTGTTCCCAGCATTGACGAGTTCGCCCGATTGATGGACATAATCGGCAACACGATTGTAGCGATGAACTTGATAGTCGTTATAGATGTAACGAGCAATTGAAAGTGCTGATATGACAAGAATAATGACTCCAATCACACTGATTCCTTGTTTCACTTTCAGATGATGCCTGACCGGATGATAAATATCATCCTCATAGACGTTTCCTTCTCTTTTCAACTGGTTCATTTGTCTTTTAAATTTCCTCTGAACGGGGGTCATAAATGTAGCCTCCTCGGCGTGGCGATTATGATGAGAGATTATGTTGGAGTATATTTTGTATTCATTTGTTAGTATCATCGCATAATCACCGTTGCAAGTTCAATAGTTTTCAAGACAAATCACACAGTAAAATGGACCTAATATTTATTTTATTATATTTTTCGACTGGTGAAATAAAAACAGCACCCGCCTCGCGCTTTCACGCGAATTCGGATGCTGATTTCTATCTATTAATCTATGAATATGTTTCTCTTATTTTTCTTCCAACTCCGCCTCAATGTATGAGTTCTTCGATGACTCTTGCATGCGCCAATACACGATCAAGCTGACGAAGATGCAGATGGCAACGTAGAAGAAGAACATGGTTTCGATGCCGATGCTCTTGAACCATAGGGCGACAAATTCGGCGGTACCGCCAAAGATGGCAACCGTCAGGCCATAGGGAAGCCCGACGCCGAGTGCACGAATTTCGGTTGGAAACAGTTCGGCTTTAACGATCGCATTGATCGAGGTATAGCCGGTGACGATGACCAAGCCGAGCATCATCAACAGGAACGCGGCAATCACGTTGTGCGATGATTGCATGAGTAGGAACAGTGGAACGGTCAGCACAGTCCCTGAGATACCGAAGAAGAACAGCAGTGGACGGCGGCCGATATGATCGGACAACATACCGGCAAGCGGCTGCAGGATTAAGAAGATGAGCAGTGCGACAAAATTGATGATGCTGACAACTTCCTTATCCAATCCGACTGAGTTGATCATGAATTTCTGCAAATACGTTGTGTAGGTGTAAAAAGCGACTGTACCACCAAGTGTCAGTCCGACAACAGTCAGAACTGCACGCGGATATTTCATCAGTGCTTTGATTGTTCCGGCATTCTTTTTCGACTTGCCTGACATTTTCTTAAACTGATCGGATTCATCCATCGACAGTCGGAGCCACAGGACGGCAAGCGCACCAAGCGCTCCAATCACAAACGGAATGCGCCAGCCCCATAATTTGAGCTGATCCTCGTTCAGCAGTAATTGAAGCACAATTTGAACACCAAGCGCGACCAATTGACCGCCAACCAAGGTAACATATTGGAAACTGGAATAGAAACCACGGCGGCCTTTATTCGCCATTTCGGAAAGATAAGTCGCTGAGGTTCCATACTCACCGCCAAGCGACAGCCCTTGAAAAAGTCGAGCTAAGACAAGAATAATCGGTGCAAAAACACCAATTGTCTGGAAGTTCGGTGTGACAGCGATCACCAGCGATCCGCCGGCCATAATTGTAATTGACAGGGTGAGCGCGGCGCGGCGGCCATGACGGTCCGCATAACGGCCCATGATTAAGCTACCGATCGGCCGCATCAGAAAGCCGATGGCGAAAATAGCGGCTGTGTTCAGCAGCTGTGATGTTGTATCTCCTGAAGGGAAAAAGTCGGTCGAGAAATACACCGCAAAGGCAGCGTACACGTACCAATCGTACCATTCAATCATGTTACCTAATGATCCTTTTAAAATGTTTCCTGCAATACGGCGCGATTCTGCGCGTTCCACATGCTTTACTTCAGCCACATGAACATCTCCTTTAAACATGAACATTCAACCGATCTTTATCTATTAATCATGCATGATGAAGAAATAGATTTTCGCTGTCATAAAGTTAACTCTATTAACTACTTTACAGGACTCGTCCTGTTCAAGGGAAACCATACGCTCAAAAGATTCTAGACGCACAAATTCCACCCAAAACGATGTCCTCTTCTGCACAGCATTATCGGTTCAATAATCATTCTTTTTTGTTATCATTACAATAACATACAAATCATCATTATTCATCCATTTTGATTAAAATCTTCAATTTTTTTTCATATTCTTATCGTTCTATTGAAATTTTCTTCAACATTAAAGTTACTAATGAAGGCTTTTCTCCGCAGCCAGGATGAATCAGAGCGCCTCTAAGATCGCCTCGTTTTCCTGTATTCTTGAGGATTGACTTTTCCTAATTAAAAAAGGAATCTATTAATGGACTCCCCGCAAAATTAAACCTATTACATTACAACCCTACTTTTTCAAATGCCTGTGTTAAATCGGCAATAAGATCATTGGCACTCTCAAGTCCGACGCTGAACCGCAAAAATCCGTGTTCACGGAATTCTTCGGGATAAAAATGGATGCGCTCATCATCAGGACCAGTATACACGATCAAGCTTTCATCGTGTCCAATCGAGACTGCGGATATGATCAGTTTGAGTGAATTCACAAAATCATTGTGACGCGCAACATCGCCGTTAATACCGAAAGAGAGTACACCGGAGTATAATCCGTGCATCTGCTTCTTAGCAATTGCATGCTGCGGATGGCTGTTGAGTCCCGGATAAGCAACGAACGTCACCGCGGGATGGCTTTCCAAAAATTCAGCAATTTTAAGTGCAGTCTCACTATGCTGTTTCATACGCAACGGCAGTGTTACGACACCGCGTGTTATTAGCCATGCATTGAACGGGCTGATCGCTCCGCCGATATTGACCATTGCTTCACGTTTAATTTTATCAATCAATTCTTTTTTTCCAATCACCGCTCCGCCCATCGCATCACCGTGACCATTAATGTATTTGGTGAGGCTATGAATGACAAGATCCGCACCCAGTTCGAGCGGCCGCTGAATATACGGTGAGGCAAACGTACTGTCGACGGAAACCAACGCACCAGCTTCATGAGCGATTTTTGCGATTTCAGCGATATCACTGACACGAGTCGTCGGGTTTCCCGGCGTTTCCAAATGAATCAGTCTCGTGTTCGGACGAATTGCTTGCCGCACTGCTTCGGGATCCGAAGTATCTACAAGCGAGACTTCAATACCATATTTATCTGGAAAATATTCATGGAGCAGACGATAGACCGCTATGTACGAGACATCGGTGCAAATCACATGTGCGTCCTTGTCGATAAAGCTGAAAAAGACGCCTGCAAGTGCCGCAACTCCCGTCGCGAGTACCACACAATCCTCACCGCCTTCAAGTGAGGCAAGGCGTTCCTGCAAGTATATCTGATTTGCGGAAGTGGTTCGCGTGTAGATCAAATTGTTCGGGTCGCTCCAATTGAGTGTCGACGCATCATCCGGCAGCCGGTAACTGTTTGCCATTGTAATTGGTCTGCGAATAGCTCCCGTCTCGCTATCGATATCATTACCAACATGAATGCAGCGTGTGATAAAATCGGACTTGCTATAATCAGCCATACCTTATCCCCTTTTCTCTCCCCCGACCTTGCTTAGGAATCGCGGTCGCTTTGTTAATAATTCCATCGTATAAGTCGTCAGTAAAGAAGTCAATCATTAGTCACAGTATTCAACTATGATTAATGATTTTTCACACAAAAAATGCGAGCCTCCTTGCATAAGCAGACTCGCATCTTTACTTTTTCTTCTATAGTATAGTAATTTTTGATCAGCCGCTGAATGTGCCGTAAATCAGGAATATGTTTAAACAGGTTAGAATCACGGTAATCACCCATGCCAGATATTTAATCCAAGTAGGATTGGCAAACCTGCCCATCATTTTTTTACTGCTGGTAAAAATCGTTAAGGGAATAATAGCGAATGGAAGTTGAATACTGAGAAAAACTTGAGTATAAAGGAGCAGTTGCTCGACCGCTTCCTCTCGTCCTCCGTACAGAATGACACAGATGATCACCGGTACAACTGCGATCAGACGAGTGATGATTCGACGCAGCCACATTGGGACTTTCATGCGGATGAAGCCTTCCATGACAATCTGCCCGGATAGTGTTCCGGTTATTGTGGAATTCTGTCCGGAGGCGAGTAAGGCGATGGCAAAAAGTGTGCTGAGTACCGGACTTGCGATCACGCCGACAATCTGCGAATTGCCGAGCGCATTGTAGAGATCAGTAAAACGTCCGAGATTACTGGCATGCCCGTAAAACATTGAAGCTCCAAGGATAAGGAGCAGACTGTTAATGACAAATGCTACCGACAAACTGACATTGGAGTCAATCGTCGCGAATCGGATCGCTTGTTTCTTTCCTTTATCATTGCGTTCAAACTGGCGCGCTTGAACAATCGATGAATGCAGGTACAGGTTATGCGGCATAACCGTTGCTCCCACAATACCGAGTGCGAGTAAAAGGGCACCTTTATCTGACGCAATCGCCGGGCTAGGCACATAACCAGCAAAAATCTGCCCGGCGGACGGATTAGAAAGCATCACTTCATAAAGGAAAACAACAAGAATCGTAGCGATTAACGTAGCAACGATGGCTTCAATTTTTCTAAACCCGACTTTCGTCAAGGTAAGCAACAGGAGTACATCAAGCGTCGTAATGAGGACGCCGACAAGAAGCGGAAGTTTAAATAAAAGTTCAAGTGCGACGGCACCGCCGATGACTTCTGCTATATCGGTCGCCATAATGGCAAGCTCGGTCATGATCCACAACACGATGGAAACCGGCTTATTTGTAGCCTTTCGCGTGGCTTGAGCAAGATCCATACCTGTGACAATTCCTAATCGTGCCGACATACTTTGCAGCAGCATCGCAATTAAATTCGAGATCAAAATCACCGACAGGAGTGTATACGCATATTGCGAACCGCCTTGTATCGACGTGATCCAGTTGCCAGGATCCATGTAGCCGACGGCAACCAGAGCCCCCGGTCCACTATAAGCGGCCAGCATTTTCCAAAAGCCCGCTTTCTTAGGCAGCGCGACCGTGTTATTGATTTCTTCCAAGCTCGCTCCGTCTGAGTAATGCATCACATGTTTTTTCCTGCGCCGATGTAAATCGATTGCATCCTCCATTTTCTTCAGCTCCTTTGTTTCGTCTGCATCATTATTTTGCATTAAGGAAACATTTTTGTCAACATGAAATTTGGTCTTTTTTGTTTTTTTGCCCGTCCTTTTTTGAAATAATATTTATTTAGCAAAAAAAAGTAAAAAAATAATGCCCGTGACCCATTGGTCCGGCACATCACTTTTTAAATAAGATTGTAGATTTTTTACAGAGAATAGCCACGCTGCTCCTCTGCGCCTTTGCTTTCTTTTAAGGTTCGCCAATAAATCAGCTCGGTCATCAAATAAGCAATCGTTGACTCGGCACCTTGGTTTCGGTTGATGCCCTTTTCCTCCAAGCCGTCGCGGCCGCCGCCTTCTGCAGCATCTGCAACCGGCACATGCAGGTCATTTGCGCCATGGAACCAGTTGCGGCAATTTTCTAGGACTCTGAGATACTTCTCCGGAGTACTGAGAGCAGAGACGGCTTGTTCTGCGGCAAGCGCCAATTTCATCACTTCAAGCGGCTGCTGATCCCACTGGCTGGCGCATTCTCGCGTGCACCACCCATGATTGCCAATTGGATGAACCAAACCGTCCTCACGCGTCATTTTGTTTATAAGAAAATCAAGCGATTCTTCCGCAATGAGCAACGTGTCACTGTTTCCACTGACGCTGAACGAATGGAAAAGTGCCCAGGGCAACACTCCGTTTCCGTAGGTCATTACCGGTTCAAACCAGCGCCAGCTCGTATCTGAGTTACGCTCAAACAGAGCAAGCAGCTTTGCTTCCAGGTTCTCAATACATTCCGGTGTTTCTTCGCGAACAAAATTTTGAAATTCAGGCGTCCAGCTCAGTTCACCGCAGCGCATGTTGAGCAAGCTTGCTGCCGAAAGTGCATAGGCCGTTCCGCGCGGAAAGTTTAACTTTTTGACCAATGGAAAGGCCTTTTGAAACAGTGCAGCTGCTGCCCAGCGACTGTCCGGATTCGGAAGATCCAAGCAGGCAACCGCGCAAGCCCAAAGCGATCGTCCGAGGCAGTCTTCCGAGGGCTGTTCTTCTTCCAATGTTCGATCATAGGCGTAATTATTATGAAAATGACCATCCGCTTGCTGCGCGTATTCAAGAAAGGACAGGTAAACCGAAGACAACCGACGCAGCTGCAGGCTTTCCATGCCTTTCAATGGATCTCCCGCAATAAGCTTCTGCCATTCCGAGACGAGCCACAGTGCGCGGGCATTATCGTCTGTTGAGTAGCCCTCGCTGCGACGCGGAATGTTTCCGAGCGCATGCTCGACCAGACCTGTATCATCGGTCATCCGTTCCAGATGCGTCATTTTAATCTTGAGTCTTGGCAATCGATTCCACCCCGATTGACGGTTGGTTCAATACTGCTTCCGAAAATACTTTATTGTATTTTTTCCCGACTTGCGGCCAACTCATCGGCAATCCGATATGTGCCATTTTCCGTTGATAAGCGGCAAGCAGCGTCTCATTTGAAAGTAGCGCATTCATCTTTTCGACCCATCCGGCCTGATCATCATACGCAACAAATAATTCTTCACAGCCCTTGAGCAGATCCTGCGCGTATTGATACGGTGTTGACAATACCGGCCTGCCTAAGCCGATCGCATAGGCCAAAGTACCGCTCGTGATCTGATCAAGTCCCGGGTAAGGAGTAATGTATAAGTCGCATGAGGTGATATAGCGGACAAGATCCTGCTCCGTCATGAATTCGTCAATCATTTGTACATGATTTTCCAGATGATGCTGACGGATTAAGGTCTTCAATTCCTCACGATAAGATTCTCCTTCCAGCTTTTTCACGTTCGGATGTGTCTGCCCGATAATGACGTAAAGCGCATTCGGCACTTTTTTAACGACTTTGGGAAGTGCGCGAATGACCGCTTCAATGCCCTTATTTCTACTCAGAAATCCGAAGGTCATGATTACCTTGCGATCCTGCCAGCCGATCTTATTCCGAAAGTCTGCGCGCTTTTTCATATCCGCAATCGGTGTGCCGTGGGAAATAAATTCAATTTTATCTTTATTAATGTGAAAGCTGTCTTTTAAATAGGAAATGGCTTTATGGTTCATTACGACGATTTTGTCACTGCGTTCAGCAAGCTCGCGCTGGATTGATGCATAAGGCTCCTCGGGCTTCTTGAAGACCGTGTGAAATGTTGTAACGAGCGGCTTCTTCAGCGCACGAACAAAATCAAGGATATAATCGCCAGCATTGCCTCCGAAGATACCGAACTCATGTTGAAGTGAGACGACGGACACCGAACTCTTATTGATTTCCTTAGCTACCCTAAGATAATCCGATCTGTTTTCTCTTTCAATGGACCATTTGAAGAATGAATCATTGGGATACGATGTGTCCTTATCCTTAATAACGACAACCGGGTCGGCCAAGGACTTGCGCTTCGCCTTCTGCACATTCTGTCTCAAATGATACGTGTATGTGGCAATACCGCACTTCTGGGGAAGATACGTACTTACATAAGCTACCTGTTCACTCATATCGAAAACCGCGCTCCTTTTAAATTGAACTTCATTGGTGATACAGGAAAGGTAGATTAGCACTCACATTGAATGACTGCTAACAATAGTGTAGTCTTTTTTTTCGGAAAATTCAAGGTGTGCATGTCCGACATCACTCATCCCATAGGCGGCCACATGGACGCTAAGGTAGGCGGATCAATTGAAATTATTATTTTTTAAACGGATTTTAAATAAAAAATCCTTCACCTATTTGGCACAGGCAAAGGATTAATAAGTTTATGCATCTGATTTTTTTCGCATCAAAAAGTAAGGTTCGACCGGCGCGTCGACAGTCATCGTTACGGTCATCATCGGATTGGGAGCACGGTCAATCGGTTCGCCGTCCTCGTTCCACAGATCACGCACTGTCTGTTTGAAATGCGCAAATCCCGGTCCGTAAAATTCAACTTCCTCGCCGACACCGAAATTATTGCGCTGTTCCAGCGTCGCGATCTTTGTATCCGGATCGTAATCTAAAACTTGAGCTGCGAAAGTGTATTTCGGTATTTTACGCGCTTTGCCGAAGAGCTGTTCCTTTTCGGTCGGCACACCATAATAAAAACCGGTCGACAGATCGCGCTGAGCGACCTTCCAAATCTCATCATCCCATGCCGGATCAAAGACAAAATGTACCGGATCGCTGCAGTAAGCGTCGACCGCATTGCGATACACATTGGAAACCGTTGATACATAATGGATCGATTTCATTCGGCCTTCAATTTTCAAGCTGTTAACACCTGCATCAATCATATCAGGCAGATGATGAAGCATTGACAAATCGACCGCACTCATCGAAAACGGCTCATCATCGCGCAGATGACTGTTCGGCTCACCGTTGTCCATGTCGAACAGATCGTATTTCCAACGGCAGGACTGAGCGCAGCCGCCGCGATTCGCGTCACGATTCACCATGTGATTGGAGAGCGTGCAGCGTCCTGAATAGGCAATGCACATCGCGCCATGAATGAAGGCTTCAATCTCGATATCTGTATGGCGGCGCATTTCGCGGATTTCCTCAATACCTACTTCTCTTGCAAGCACCACGCGCTCGAGTCCGATGCTTTTCCAGAACTCAAGTGTCTTGTAATTCGTCGCCGAGGCTTGCGTCGACAAATGGATTGGCAGTCCCGGTGCGGCGTTAAAGCAGACGACAATCAACGCCGGATCCGAAATGATCACCGCATCCACGCCAATGGATTGCAGCGTCTTAAAGAATTCGTCTGCTCCATTACCGTCACCTTCATGCGTCACCATGTTTGCCGCAACAAAAACCTTCGCCCCGTGTTCGTGAGCGAAAGCGACACCTTCAGACATCTCTTCATAGGAAAAGTTGCCTGCACGCGAGCGCAGCCCAAATGCCTGACCGCCAATGTAGACTGCATCCGCGCCGTAACGGATCGCCATTTTCAGCTTTTCTAAATTGCCTGCCGGAGCAAGCACTTCAGGTTTCTTCTCAATCTTTTTCATCTTTGTTCTCCTTCTTGCATGCAATAGTCTAAGAGGCTGTTCTATTAATGAACGTCTTCAGGATTTTTCAAGTAAAAACCGGTACCGAGCGGCCGATGTGCCGGCTGCAGCTTGACTAAACGGTTGCAAAAGCTCTCCGGTACAAAAGCGCCGGATTCAAGTGCTCGTCTTGCCTCAGCAAAAAGCGACACAATTTGAACAAAGCGTTCACCATGGAGCAGCACGCCGTCAAGCTTCCATGTATTCAAGCCGTTCTCGCGCATTAATTTCAGCTGCCCCATCAATGATAGATCATCCGTTGAAAAAATATGAGTCCCGTCCGTATCTTCAAAAATAGGATATTGACTGTCCGGATTTTTCGGATCGCGCAGGTACAGTGTCTGATCGTTCTTCTCAACTCCACCGGTGTACTTAAAATAATTTTTCAGGAGCGGGCGTCCGGATTGATGAATACATGTTGGTCCGTAAACCTGGACCTCGATGGGCTGATCCAATTTTTGCTGCATCTCAATTAATTCTTTTAAAGTTAATTCGCGGGCGGCAACTGCGCCTGAGGCACCTTGACTGATCCAAAAAGCAACCTGTTCCGCCGAAGTAACCAATGTGCCGGCATCATAAATAAAATTCAACGGGAGTCCCAATTCCCTCAAGACAAAAATTGCACCAGGATCTCCAATTGAAACAGTATCCACACCAAATTTTCCAAGTTGAGACAAGTACGGAGCCAATGCACTGATCTGTTCGTTATGCATCAGTGCGTTGCAGGCAACCGTTATTTTTTTCCCGCGGCGATGCACCAAGTCGGAAATCCGACCAATACTTTCTAAACTGAGCGGCTTTGGCAGGCGCAGACCGAATGGATGACCGCCGACATAGAGCCTGTCCGCCCCGGCGTCGATTAGTGCTTCAGCCTGCTCCAATGATTCTGCAGTAGCAATAATTTCAATCAAATGAAAACCTCCGTATACAAACATTTATGCTTTTCATTATATCATGATCGTTTTTAGGTCAACCAGCTTTCTAAGCAAGTCAATGTGTATTCACGGATTTTTGTGCTATTCTGACAGTAGGGACTCAATCGAATGAGCCTATTGACGAAAACTTGGCTGAAGCAGGTACGAAATCTTCGTACTTCCTTATTTTGATGAAAAGCGGTGTTGAGAAACAAAACAGCCGCAAGCAAGGAGAGATGATAGATGATTGGATTTATTGGAATCGGTATTATGGGCAGCCGCATGGCTAGACGTCTGCTTGACGCAGGACATGAACTGATCGTTTACAACCGCACCAAGTCGAAAACCGAACCACTGATTAAAAAAGGTGCGCTGCTGGCAGGTTCACCAAAGGAGGTCGGTTCACAAGCTGACATCGTATTTACCATGCTCGCCAACCCTCAGGCGGTAGATGCAGTCGCTTACGGCGACAATGGACTGCTTGCCGGTATGAAACAAGACGCACTTTGGGTAGACAGCAGTACGATCAGCCCGACTCAATCGGTAAAATTAGCTGATGCCGCAAAACGTGAAGGCATTCACTTTTTGGATGCACCGGTCGCAGGTTCAACGGGTCCTGCTGAAAAAGGCGAATTGATCTTCTTCGTCGGCGGTGAATCTCGAGACCTAGAAAAGGTACGTCCATTGCTCAACATCATGGGAAAAGAAATTCATCATAAAGGAGCAAATGGAACCGGTACGGCGATGAAATTGGTCAATAACCTGATGCTCGGACAGACTGTCGCTGCTTTTTCCGAAGCGGTTGCTTTCGGTGAAAGTCTTGGCCTGGACAAAGCTGGTGTGATCAAATCACTGTTTGCAGGTCCAACTGCCGCGCCGATTCTTCATTTCAAGGAGAGCAAAATGATGAACGAAGACTTCGAGAACGCGGACTTCAAAGTAAACAGCATCTATAAAGATATGGAGCTCGCTTCCGAGGAAGCGTACAAGCATGGCTTTGCCCTTCCGCTATCGAACACTCTAAAGGCAATGTACGGATTATGCCAGCAGCAAGGTAAAGGCGAGTACGATTTTGCGACCATTTATGATTTTCTGAAGAAAAAATAACTGCTGAGTATAAATGGGAGCGTGGGGACAACCCCTCGCTCCCATTTTATATATGTCGTTTTCGCCATTTTTTAGCGGCAACGCGTTTCTTCTGGTCAATATGCCTGATCTGGTCAGTGGCACGTCTTATTTTTTCGGTCAATGTGAGCATCGGTTCCGAATCAATCAAGACGTTCACATCATGTATTTTGGCAATTGCGGCCGCCTGCAGAGCGATACCAACTGCTGCATTCTGAAGTAGCAGAATTAAGTTGCAACGAGCAATCCCCCGTTTAACGATCGAAAGCTCATTTTTTCTCAATTCATCGCCATTGTTTTCAAGTAAGAAAACAGTCGCGATTCCTTGTATTTTACGACTGATAATCAACTGTTTCTTATGCTTAGTAAATCCAGTGTGATCGGATTGCTTCGCACCGATCACCATGATCGCCGGCTTTTTTCTCATGCCGCTCATTTATACTGGATTCGACACAATCAGGTCTGCATGACCGATGATCTGCAGCGTTTCAACAGATGCAGGTACTACAAGATGGTCGCCTTTTTTCAAATCATAGCTCGAATCGTCAATTTGAAGCCTTCCTTCACCGTCAAGCACACTCATCAGCAGGAACGGCCAGTTCTTCTTGATCGGTTCCGTGCAGCCGCGCACTTCCCAGTGAGAGACGGTAAACAGGCTCTCACGCAGTAATTCGGTGAATTTTGCTTCCGTTTCCTGACGCACATGATAGGTCAGCTCGGGATCGACATGCGGACAATTTGCGACATCAATGGACTGCTGAATATGCAGTTCACGTGGTTTTCCGTCCGCTCCGGGCCGGTCATAGTCATAGACACGATAGGTTGTATCTGAACTTTGCTGAGTCTCAAGTATCAGGCAACCGCCGCAGATCGCGTGAATGGTCCCGCTCGGCACATAGAAAAAGTCTCCTGGTTTAACCTTTACACGACGCAGCAGGCTGTCCCATTTCTTCTCGGCAACGGCCTTGCGGAAGTCCTCTCGTGTTTGGGCAGTATGTCCGTATACAATTTCTGAATCTGCATCACAGTCAATAATGTACCAGCACTCCGTCTTGCCGAATGGCACATGCTCCTTAGCCTGTGCATAGGCATCGTCCGGATGAACCTGCACGGAAAGATCCGTACGTGCGTCAAGAATTTTGGTCAGCAGGGGAAAGTCATCTCCGGCATAGTTGTCGAACAATTCCCTGTGCTGTGCCCATGCGTCGGCAAGCGTTTTACCTGCAAGAGTCCCGTTTTTGATTACAGCCGGGCCATTCGGGTGCGCTGAAATCCCCCAGCATTCACCAGTTGTTTCGCTCGGTATGTTATACCCGAACAAGTCGCGCAGCCGCGTGCCGCCCCAGATCTTATCGTGAAGCGCCGGCTCTAGAAAAAGCGGTGTTTTATCCATAATAGAAATCGTCCCCCGTTCTGTTCAATCCGCTTCTATTATACCATGCTTTTTGTTGCAAAATGGTGGCGCTTTATTTTAGCGGAAAATTAGATTTTTCCGCGATGTCTCAGCTTGGCTTTCTTTTTTCTCAATTGATACTCCTGCTGCTTTAAAATCTTTTTTTCTTCCTTACTGCGCAAGCGGTGTATTTTCTTTTTTTGTTCGAATGCTTCTTTCAAAGCTTTTTGCGCTTTTGTACCAATCCCTGAATTACGGGATTCTTTTTTGGCCATGCGCCTTAATCGCTTCGCATTGATGCATTTACGGGGATGAATAGCTTCCTTCTCTCGAGCAACAGGCAGACTTCGATCAATGAGTTGATCCAAGCCACAACAAACAAAAGATAAAACATCAGGATTGCTAGGCTCCGGTCCGAACACATGCCGCGCAACAATCAATACCAACCGGATCGTGTTTTTTCATTTCAAAGATGATTGAAGCATTTCAAAAGAATGCTGTCAACGCCGTTTGCTGACACATGACTTGCGAAATTAAAGACACGGAATTATAATGACTATACAGTCAGTGAGTGAGGAGTCATTTAATGAATAAGCGAGAGCAACAAAGACAGCAGACACGCGCAGCAATTCTTACGGCCGCCGAACATGTTTATGCAATCAATGGCTTTATACGTCCATCAACACAGATGATTGCCAAAGAAGCCGGTGTCGCTCATGGCACTGTCTTTCTTCATTTCCAATCACAGGAAAAATTAATCCTGGCAGTGATTGACAATTTAGGAACGGCACTAACGGCACAAATCCATGAATCATCGGAACCGGGACATTGTCTCAGTGACGTTTTGCAAACACATCTAACCGCGATTGAAGCAAGTGAATCACTTTACACCCATTTGATCATGGACTTGCAGCAATTGCCGGAAGAAGCACAACAAACAGTGATTGGTATTCAATCAGTGATTGCCCATCATTTGGATCAAGTCATGACTCAATTGAAGAATGAGAAAAAAATAAAGGATCTCCCCTTTTCGTTCCTATTCAACACATGGATCGGACTCATTCATTACTATCTGATGAACCGTAGGCTGTTTGCACCGCAAGGATCAGTCCTTGCTCTTTATAAAAACCAATTAATAGCAAATTTTTTAAAACTACTGGAGGTGGATTGTAAATGAATATGATGAATTTTTTTATGAAGGAAGCCCCTGAAGCCGCGCAAGCGTTTAATGGGCTCATCAGAACGCTATCAACATCAACAGGACTTGATCCAAAGACGAAACAGCTTATCTATATCTCCATGAAAGCATCGCAAGGAGATGCTGCCGCTGTTACCGCCCATACCCATATGGTGAAAAATCTTGGTGCTTCACGTGATGAACTAAAAGAAGCAATTTTAATGACGCTGACTGTATCTGGAATTAAAGGTGTTGCAACATGCCTGAAACCGGCACTTGATGTGTTTGATTCGGAGGTCGATGAAAAATGAAGCAATGTATTGCATGTGGTATGCCTATGAAAAATGTTGACGATTATCCACTTGGCGACACAACGAAAGACTATTGCAAATTTTGCGCACGGCCAGATGGGAGCATGCAAAGCTATGATGAAAAACTGGCATCTATGACCCAGTTCATCATAAGAACCCAAGGGCTCAATGCCAATGTCGCTCAAGAATCCGCAGCGTTCATGATGCGTAAGCTTCCTGCATGGAAAAAGAGCGATTCTCATGACTGAGCTACCCAGCCTCCCCAACCTCGGACCAGTACTTGTTAAGGAATTACATCGAATCCATATTCGCACTGCGGAAGAATTACGCGCTATGGGAAGTGAACAAGCCTTTCTAGCTATGAAGGTAAATGATCCATCCGCTTGTCTATGCAAGTTCTATGCACTTGAAGGCGCTGTTCGAGGAATACGCTGGCATGCGTTGTCCCCTGAAAGATAAAAAGAGTTGAAAAATTTTCTTGAAAATCATAAATAATACGGACGAATGTTCGAAAAAAAACATGAGTAAGCAGCAGCTCACTCATGTTTTCGTCCTATCTATTTATCTATAAAGTTAGGAAACCTTTACTCCGCTCCGGAAAATTCAGTGCTTGCGGCTACCTGTTCGCTCCGCATTATAGCACCATAAACGATTCCTGTGATCAGCACACCGATCGGCCATGAGAATGCGGCAACTGCTGAGAATACAGGGATGAGTGCCAGAGGAACCGTGATAATGATTCCTACAATAAATGCGATGAACGCTTTTACATGGTACCCGTTCTTATACCAGTATTCACCCTTTTTCTCTTCATACAATGCTTGCACATTGATCTTACCGCGCTTAATTAAATAGTAATCAACAATGATAATTGCGAAGATCGGTCCGAGAAAAGCGCCAAGTCCGCCGAGAAAATAGTTGACGGCAACCGGATTGCTGTACACTTGCCACGGCATGACAACGATTGAGAGAATCGAAGTAATCATCGCTCCGCGGCGAAAATTGATATGTTTCGGTGCAAGATTGGCAAAGTCATAAGCAGGAGATACAAGATTAGCAACGATATTCACACCCATTGTGGCAATGATAAAGACGATTGCGCCGATAACGAGGAAAAACGGATTGCTCACACGCTGAATGAGGAGAACCGGATCCGTTATCGCTTTCCCAAATACAGTAATGGTCCCGGCTGTCACAACAACAGAAGCCAGTGAAAAAGCGGTAAAGTTAACGGGCAGCCCCCAGAAATTCCCCCGTTTCGTTGTCTTCACTGAAGGTGAAAAGCGAGTAAAGTCACTGACATTCAGAATGATTGTTGAAAAATAGGCAATGACAAGTGAAATCGCACTGAAAAATTGAATCACTGCCTGTCCTGAAGAAATCTTTACAGGGCTGACACCGATGTTTATTTTTCCGCCTGCCTTGATCGCGATCCAGACGATTAAGATCAGCATCATCAGATAAACAACAGGACCGCAGAAGTTATCAAATTTACGAATAAATTCCATTCCATAATTAAATACAACGAACTGCAACAACCAAAGAAAGAGAAAACCGATCCATCCGGGAAGTGAAAGTCCAAGGAATGTGTAGCCCATCATTGATTTCATGTCCGGAAAGATAAGCAATAGAATCGCGACAACGGCAACTGATGAAAGGTACGTCTGAATTCCATACCAAAAAATAGCGATGAATCCGCGAATCAATGCAGGCACATTCCCGCCGAATACGCCAAATGAAATGCGCGACAGAACCGGATAAGGCACACCAAGCTTGGTTCCTGCAACACCGGTCATATTGGCAAGATACATGACAGCAAAAGCGCCAATGATTTCTGCAACAAGGACTTCCCAACCGGTCAATCCAAGAAAAAATAAGCCGGCTGCAAAAGTATAGGTACCGATACTGTGCACATCGGACATCCACATCGACAGTAAGCTGTAGGTCGTCCAGCGTCTTTCTTTGGCGGGAGCCAAATCTTCGTTATACAAGTGTGAACTCGGTTCCGTGATCGTCCCTTTAAAAATTTCATTTGAACCCATACTCATACCCTCCATCATCCAGAATATTTTGATATTAATAAGCAAATCAATTACCCAACTTCAGCCAATCTGTTTTTGGACATCCTAATCCCTTTTGATGAATCGTGCAGAAAATAATGTTTCTTCAACTCACAAAGTACGTTAAATAATATTACATAGATTATATTAAAGAGCATTTCTATGTTTGTCATTAGCTATAATATATAAAAAAGTAATTCTTTTTTGTACTAAGTTAACTATTCTCCTAGATGTATATATAAAATATGTCATATTTTATGACACAAATAAACCGTGTACACTTTATACACGGTCAATCCATTACTATAGATAGAGGCTATATTACAATTACTTTCCTGGACGGATCCATTTTCCCGCCGCTGCGCCGTTGATGCCATCCGCATTAGAGTAGACAACTGTCCCTCGATTAATCGTTGTCTGAATGCTCGAAGGGAAAACATGGCCCTCGTACAGGCTGAATTTATTCTTTTGATAAAGCTTATCTGTTGTTACCTGTTCAGGCTTATCAAGTGCTACAACCGCAAGGTCCGCATCAGCGCCTTTGCGGATTTCTCCCTTTTGCGCTGTGAGCCGAAAACGCTCCGCTGGTTGCTTCGCCGTCCAGTCTGCTACTTTAGTGAGCGGAAGATCATGAGTCAAGGCAATCTCAATCGCGCTTAATAACGAAAACTGACCGCCGCTAATGCCGCCCCAGGCGGTAAATATGCTGTCTGTCTGCTTGTCTTTCCATTCACATGGCGAATGATCAGAGGAGACCAGGTCAATCTGTCCTTGAATCAGAAGATTGACCAAACCACTCCGTTCAGCTTCCGAACGAAGCGGAGGTGCACATTTCCCCACAACACCGATCTTGCGAAAATCCTCATGACTATAAAGCAAATAGTGCGGGCAGGTTTCAAGCGTAACGTCCTGCCCTCTCTTTTTGGCGGCTTGAATTAATGCAACGGCCTCAACCGTACTGATATGAACAAAATGTAGTGGACAGCCGGTCACCTCAGCGAATGTCAAGGCTCGTGAAACAGCCTCAGTTTCCGCCTGGACAGGGCGAGATTCTGCATAGTCATCATACCCCGTTAACCCTTTAGCTTCTTTTTCCTTTTGAAGAAAAGTGACGAGCGGGGCGCTTTCCGAGTGAAGGGCGAGCACGGATCCGGTTTTTGCAATGCGCTTCATCCCTTCAAGGAGTGATTCATCATCAACAGAATGAAAATAGGGATTTCCTGAAGGAGATAAAAATGCTTTAAACCCGATCGCGCCAGCATCGGCCAGATCAGCCAAGTCATTCAGATTCTCCGGAACAAGCCCGCCCCAAAGGCCAAAGTCAATGTGTGACTTTGCTTCACCAACCGCCACTTTATCAACAAATGCTTCTTTAGTAACTGTTGAAGGAATACCATTAAGCGGCATATCAAAAAAGGTGGTGCAACCGCCGGCGGCAAGCATTGCCGAACCGGTTTCAAAGCCTTCCCAATTCTCTCGGCCCGGCTCATCAAAGTGAACATGAACATCAATCATTCCAGGAAAAACGGTCATCCCTTCAGCATTGACGACTTGTTTTGCTTCTCCATCCAATACCTGACCCAGTGCTGTGATTTTTCCGTTGTTAATACCGATATCGAGTCTTTTCACTTCATTCGACAGCACAACATCACCATTTTTGATCAGCAAATCATAAGGCACAGCCTTCATCTCCCTTAAAATGAAAACAATCCGAATTGTTATTTAATCCGCTGCCTCATCATAAACATCCATCGCCGCCTGCAGCCCTTCTCCGCGATTGACGGAGACACCGCAACGAATCAACGAAGCTTCCAATCCGGCAAGAACCGTGAGCACATTATCCTTGCGGCAGCCGTAGCCCATTGTACCGATTCGCCAAATCTTCCCTTGAAGAGAGCCGAATGAGCCGGCAATTTCAATACCAAATTGAGTCAACAATACATTTCGTACCTCATCTGCATTCGCGCCTTCAGGAACCGACACGCAGGTGACTGTCGGCATTTTGCAATCCGGATCTCCGAACAAGTCAAGTCCCATGGCTTCAATGCCTGCCGCCAACGCTTTTTCATTTAATTTGTGCCGTGCAAAACGCTTCGCCAGCCCTTCATCCAAAACAATCCGCAGCCCCTCATGCAGCGCGTATTCCATTGATGTCGCCTCAGTATGATGATTCAGCCTGCGTTCGCTCCAATAGTCCTGAAGCTGACTCAAGTCAAAATAATTGCTTCGGATCGGGCTGACGGCAGCTGCCTGTTGATCTGACTCGGTCGCAATTCCACGCTCAACCTTCTTCCTGCTCAAAATCACGTGTTCCACTCGTTCGTTGTATGTGATCGGCGTTATTCCAGATGGTACGGAAAGACATTTTTGCGCGCCGCCGATCACCGCGTCAAGGCACCATTCATCAGCGCGGACATCGGCACCGCCGAACGTCGCCACACTATCGACGACGAGCAGCGCATTCAATTCTCGGCATGCATGGCCGATTTCAGACAGAGGCTGCATCCGTCCGGTCGACGTTTCCCCGTGAACCAGTGCTACGACTTTAGGTTGAACCTTCTTGATTTCCGCAATGACGTCCTGCGGATCAAAAACCGTTCCCCACGGGCAGGTCATCGTATGAATTTCCGCGCCGTAACGCTCACCGATTTCAACAAACAAATCGCCAAAACGACCATAGATCGGGACAAGCATCCGATCCCCCGGTTCTATGAGACTAGCAATGACCGCCTCAAGTCCGGCCCGCGAGGTTCCATCAATCGGATAAGCCCACTGGTTTTTTGTTTGAAAAGCCTCGCGCAGCATAGCCATTACTTCGTTCATGACCTGCGTAAACGCCGGATCGAACTGCCCGAGAATCGGCATCGACATCGCGCGCAGCACGCGCGGATCAACCTCAACCGGTCCCGGAGTCATAATTTTACGCGGAGGTACTTTTAGCATGCGTTGTTCCATCGTTGTTTCCATAGTTCCACTCTTTTCCGCAAGTAAATGATTTAATAAGCCATTTCACGCAAAATTTTCATCAGCATACGTACACCGGTTTCCAAATCTTCCAGCTTCGTAAATTCCTTAGGCGAATGACTGATGCCATTGTGACTGGGTACAAACATCATCGCCGTTGGACAGTAGGTGCCGAAGATCTGCGAATCATGGCCCGCACCGCTCACCATTGTTTTAAATGGAATGCCTGCCTTCCGCGCAAGCGACACATGGCGCTGTGTCATGGCCGGATCCATCTTCACCGGTGCATCATCAAGCCATGTTTTACTATCCAGATCAACAGACTCTTTTTCCGCAATCAACCGGAATTTCTCAAGCTCTTTCGTGCAGAAATCATGGAGAACATCATATTCATGATGACGGACATCGAGTGCAAACGTGCAACCGCCTGGAATAACGTTCCCGACATTAGGCTGGATGCTTATCTGGCCCACCGTAGCCACAAGTCCGTTGTTCTGCTCTTTCGCGTGACTAATGACATCGGAAATCATTTGCGATGCGGCGTACAGAGCATCCCGGCGACCGGTCATAGGCGTCGTTCCCGCATGATTGCTCTCTCCGGAAAGGTGAATAATCATGCGTTTCATTCCAACAATGTGACTGACCGGCGCCCACGCCAAATGCTCACGCTCCAGGATCTGTCCCTGCTCGATATGCGTTTCCAAAAAACAGGCGATATCCTCGCGTCTTGCCGCCGGATATTTGCCTTGACCGAATCCCATTAGGCGCATGGCAGCCTCAAGCGTCACGCCCTGTCCATCCGTCACTGTAGTGGCGTCGCTCAATTGATAGCGTCCGGTGATCGATCCGGATCCCCAAAAGGCTAAGTGAAATCGACTGCCTTCTTCTTCGCAAAGCGCGACAGTTTCGATTGTTTTTTTGGGCGCGCCATATTCTTGCTTCAGTCTGCTGACCGCAATCATCGCCGCAAGTACGCCAAAGGCTCCGTCATATTTTCCTCCGTCAACAACTGTATCAATATGCGATCCTGTAAGAATCACACGATCACGTTCTTCTGTTCCTTCCACTCTTCCAAAAACATTACCGACATCATCAAAGCGAGCGGATAACCCCATTTCTTCCATTTTCTGCTTTACAGCGGTTTGCGCTTTCAGCCATGAATCGCTATAAAGCAAGCGTGTCACACCGCCATTGTCGGTTCGTCCAATCTGCCCTAACCAATTGATTCGTTCAGCGATCTCTTCCGTTAACGGCGCTGAGGTTCGAAAAGCCATCTGACGAGCCCTCTTTCTATGTGAAGTTACGTAACATGTATCGAACAGCTTCATTTTAGCAAATTTTTAAAATGCGACCATTGACACAATCTCTATTTTTTTCATCAAAGTTCAGTTAAACTGCACAATTACTCATTGCGAGTAATCCATTTCATTTGATTCATCAAGGAGCGATTTTAAGCGAAATGCAAAACGAATCAAGAAACCCGTCTCAGGATCCTTCAAATCCGTACCGAGAAGCTGTTCGCATTTATCAATCCGGTAGATAACGGTATTCCGATGAATAAATAATTTCTTAGCCGTCTCGGATATCTGACAATTCGACTCAAAAAAGACAATGAGCGTATGGAATAGTTCCTTATCCTCTTCCCTCTCTGGAAACGCCAACCCTTGAAATGTTTCACGATACAGCTTGTTCAAATCATCCAATGGCACCATGCGCAACAAGTCGGAAAAACCTTTGGAATGATAGATTTGAATAAATTTACGACGTCCGGAACGCAAGCCCGATTGCAACGCATCGACCGCTGACTGATACGCCCGCGACAAGTCGGAGAGATCCACACAAAGATTACTAAATCCGAAAGAAATAGTTTCAGAAAAAAATTGTTCCACTCGTTTCTGAACTCTGCTCAGGTAAGGCAAGAGCCGCCGCGGACCATCGACCCATCCTTCCCCTACGACAAACAAGCAAATACAGAAACTATCTTTCACAAAAAAGTAGCCGTTAAAAGGCAAATTTTCCATTTCTCCTTCGATAAACTCGCTGACCTCATTCGTTTTCATTCTGAACTTTGTAAAACTCGTCCGGCTGTCGTCAAGATCAAGCTTCCCAACAACGACAATCATCTTCTGCTCATTGGACATGCCAAACTCGCGCGCACGATTAATGATTCCATCCTTGGATGTAAACTCTCCTGTGACAAGCTTCGATAAGTAGGCGTCGCGAATTTTCCGTTCGCTCTGCTTTAATGCCTCATCCTTCATGAGTTCGAAGGCAAGAACATTGGCCGCCTGCTCAATAGTCAGTACCATGATTCGTTCTTCTTGTGGGACGAATCCTTCTATAATTAAAAAATGACGCTTCGTTTTATACGTATAGAGAGGGAACAAGGTAAACGCTTGGTGCGATTTTGTGACGCAAAATGCATTATAAGGTTCCTTCATTTGTGCAAAGGATGAACCGACCTGCCTGAGTATGTGAAAACGATCCGCTCCATCTTTTTCACTCGCATCACTTGAAACCGCAATTGGTTTAAAAAACGTATCCAGAAGAGCAGCAGGACAACCGATAATTTTCGACAAATCCTGTAAAAGTCGCGCAACGCCCTCTCCGCTCATAATGTGATTAGAAAATTGCTGATGCGTATCAATGGCAAGCTGCAGTTCTTCCGTGCGCGCGTGAAGAATCGAGGTCAGTGTTTGATTAACGATATCAACCAGAGGGATGCGATTTGGAATATAGATCAAGGGGAAGTTAATCCGATCGGCAAGTTCGATTACTTCATTCGGTATCCCATTCATGAATCGATCCGTTTTAATACCGAGTGCTGCGCAGCCCTTCATTGCCATTTTTTCGACAAGCTCAAGAAAGAAGTCACTCCGATTTTGCAAATGGTATCCAGAAGTAACGAGCCAGTCATTTGGCTTCAAATAATCAATAATATCCGGTGCGTCCATCATATTGATGTTGCGAATTTCCCTTTCTCCGCCTTTTTCTCCTGCAATCCATTTAAATCCTTTGAAAACGGGTTCGAAAAAAATATCGCGCACTTTCAAAATGAACACTCCAATCCACATCCTTGTTACTCATCATTGAACCATTTTTCGAATGTTTTGTCGATTGCATGTCAAAAAAGGGTTATCAAAACAATTTGATTAGCAGAAAAAACGCGCCTTATTTACACGATCAAAGACGCGTTTAGTTTCTATGAATGCTCATCAACGTTCTCTTCTAAGCAGCTTGCCTTCTCCAGACTTCCCAACCACCGTTCTGTTTTCTGTAATCACTTGACCACGCAAAATTGTACAGATGGGCAGCCCCACTCCTTTATAGCCAATAAAGGCGGATTGCTTATTTAAATAGGCTAACTGATCTTCTTTGATCTCCCACTCTATTTTGGGATCAACAAGAACAAAGTCAGCATCATATCCTGGGGTTAGTTCGCCCTTTCGCTTACTAATGCCAAAGACTTCTGCAGGATTTCGAGACATCATTCTTGAGAGGATGGTTGGGGACCATCCTCTTTTCTTTATTTCGTGAAACATAACCTGCAAACTTGTCTGGACGCCACTAATCCCGCCCCATGCTTTAAAGGAACCTTCAGTTTCCGACTTCTCCTTCGGCGCACAGGGAGAATGGTCACTCGCGATTAAATCTAACGTACCGTCCTTCACATAATCCCAAAGACTCTCACTTGCCTCTTTACTTCTTAACGGAGGTGCGCATTTAAAATACATCCCTTTTTCAAGAAACTGTTTCGTATTGAAAACCAAGTAGTGCGGACACGTTTCAGCAGTAATCGGAACGCCTTCATACTTTGCGCGCTTGATGGCTTCAGCTACCAACGGATGTGACACATGGCAAATGTGCACGCGTGTGCCGATTTCACGTGACAGTTCGATGATTGATTGTACAGCAATTAATTCAGCAACCACAGGTCGAGCCTGTAAGTAGTCTTCTCGCGATGTTTTCCCTTTCCTAACAGCAGTTGTTTCATTATAAGAAATGATGCCAAAGTCTTCACAATGAAAACCGGCAAGTCCATTAAATTCTTTGATGATTTCTAGTCCTTTTCGGACTCTGCCATAATCAAGCGACGTATAATCGTTTGATACAGGAGCGAGGAATGATTTAAACGATGTCACTCCGCACTCATTTAATTCTCTGAGCTTGTCAAGATTGTCATTAATCATTCCGCCCCAGAATGCATAATCGATATATGCCTTTTTCTTTAACAACTGATGTTTTCGTTCAAAAATGGTTTGATCCGTTAATGCCGGTTCATTTTGAAGCGGCATATCGACAACCGTTGTTATTCCACCAAGCGCAGCAGCCTGCGTCGCATGAGAAAAATCTTCACGCCATTCAAAGCCAGGATCATTAAAATGCACATGTGCGTCAATCAGTCCTGGGAAAAGAAAGGCATGATCAGCATCAATGACTGAATGTGCAAGTTCGGTCGTATCCGCTGGCAGCAGCGCTCCGATCTTTTCCCCGCTCACCGCAACACTGCCTGAAAACATACGCTCCGCTGTAACAATGTTTGCGTTTTTTATGATTAAATCAAACAAAGAGGGTCACTCCCGTTTATTCATTTACTTCAATTAATTTGTTGCCCACTTTTTTTAGCAAACTGGTTGAGGAATAACTGTTTAATGCCGGTACTTCTTTAATGTTTTTATTTGCCTTCATAAAATTCCCCATAACACTCGCACTGTCTGTAAAATCTTTGTTCCAAGCCATCGAATAATTATTTTTTGCCATGATTCTTTTTGCATCGCTCGTTGAAATTTTAATCTTTTTCGCAACTATTTCTGCAGCTTCATCCGGATGTTCATTAATAAATGCTGTAGCTTTATTTAACGCACGCAAAAATTTCACTGCTTGATCCGGATGCTCTTTATAAAACGTATCAGACACAGCCACGGTCATATAAAAGTTGAGCCAATTAACATCGCCTTGTTTATCTGGCAAATATGACTTCTTACCCGTAAACAGTATCTTTCCGCCGGCAGCAACAGCTTTTCCTACCCAAGGCTCCCATACGGCTATAGCGTCCACATTACCTTTTTCAAGAGCAGTCAACTGATCGGCGGCTTGTAGATTGACAAATTTGATTTTGTTGTAATCGACACCGAGTTCCTTGCACATACTCTGGATCGCGATGATGACTCCGGATCCGGTTGTGGCCCCAATTTTCAAATTTTCGAGATCTTTAGCAGACTTTATTTTCAAACCTTTGCGTGCGACAACACTTTGTGTGTTCCCAGCATTAGCGAGCGGAGCAATTAATTTTGCGTTGACACCATTCGCCGCTACCGAAATATTATTGTAAATGGAGCCGAAAATCACTTGGGCGCTGCCGCTTGAAATAAGCGAAGCGTTCTGATCCGGACCAGCCATAAGATGGTTTTTAACCGCTAAGCCCTCTTCTTTAAAATAGCCTTTTTCTTGAGCGATGATTTGTTGTCCGGAAACTTGCGGATCAAGTTCGCCATACGCTTGAATGACATTTGATTTATTACTTGATGAATTTTCCGATTTAGTTGACGATGAAGAGCATCCCGCCGTAAACACAGAGATTACGAGCAGCAATACAGCTACCAAGACGAATGATTTACGCTTCATAAATGATTTCATTGTTTGTGATTTCCTCTTTTCATGTTTTTATTTTAACGTTCAACCGCGCTTTGAATTCCATCCTTTCTCCACCGAAATAGAACAGATTCCAAAAAGAGCAACATATAATTAAAGAGCGTATAGAGCAAGCCGATCAGCATACACGACATAAACATGTCATCTAACTTAAACCAGTTTCTTGCATTCACAATAATAAAACCAAGTCCTTCACTTGATCCCATCATCTCAGCAACAATTAACGCACCAAAAGCAAGAGCAAGACTGATTCGCATTCCGACAAAAACATTGGGAAGTGCTGCCCTTAAAATAACGCGGGTAAAGATTTGATAACGTGTTGCTCCTAACGTCATTGCGCTTCGGATCCATGTAGGATTGACATTTTTGATACCATCCATCGTATAAGTTGATACGGGTAAAAAAGTCGCATAGGCAATCAACATAACCTTCGACAGTTCACTAATTCCAAACCAAATCATAAAGATTGGAAGAAAAGCGAACACGGGAATAGGACCCAGCATGTTGAGCACAGGACTAATCAAATCGTTTGATAATCTTGATTGACTCATCACAATGCCAAGAAGAACACCGAAGAGCGAGCCAAGCGCAAATCCGGCCAACACTCGAGTGACGCTGGCTCCGATCGCTTGAATCAGCATCCCGTCGAGCAGATAGCCCCATGTTGTATGTAGAACAATCATTGGCGACGGAAAAAATTGAGGATTGAACCAAATAAAATATGCATTCATAGCACTGAAAAATTGCCAGAGCAAAAAGAATACGATTAATGAAAGCGCCTGAACATATTTTGAATGATTCTTTCGACTTGCACGTTTACCAGACGGCATTGGTTTATTGACGACAGCTTGGATTGGGCTTTGCGTCAGTTCATCAATCATTGTGTCACCCCTAGTAGTTCTTATGATTCACACGATAATCAGCATATCAATCCATGACAAGTTCATTTTGTTCAAACAATACTTTTTCGAATTTCTTTGTATAGTCAATGAACTGAGATGCATGAACGGAGCGCGGACGCTCCATTTCAATTTTTTCATCCATACAAATACTGCCTTCTTTTAATACAATGACTCGATCTGCCAAGTAGACAGCCTCAGCAATGCTATGGGTAATAAATATGACTGTTTTTTTCGTCTCTTTCCAAATTCGCAGTATTTCAATTCTCATCTTTTCTCGAGTCATCGCATCAAGTGCGCCAAGGGGCTCATCCATCAAAAGCAGCTGCGGATTCGTAGCGAGCGCTCTTGCAATACCGACTCTCTGAGCCATGCCGCCGGATAGGCTGGAAGGATACGTTTTTTCATAGCCTTCAAGACCTACCATTCTAATCAAGCGTTTTGCGATACGATAGGCATCCTTATTTTTTAACGCTTTAGGGCCAAATGCGACATTATCTAAGATGTTATACCACGGAAACAGACCATGATCTTGAAACACAACGCCTCTTTGTGCCGAAGGTTTTGAAACAAGCTGTCCGTTGACGCTTATTTCACCCTTATCCGGTTTAATAAATCCCGCCAGCAAGTTTAACAAGGTCGATTTGCCACAACCGCTGTGACCGAGTACACAAACAAATTCATTTTCATTGATCTCAAAGCTCACATCATTTAGAACATATTTTCCAGAGTTACCATAGGATTTAAAAAGATTCCTCACATTAACAAATGGCACTTTTCTACCTCCTTCGCTTTAATTTTTTCATGTTCAATTGTTCGCCATGATCAATTATCTAATAAATCATAAATTAATAATAATTCTAACAGTACATGCATGTCATTATTCATAACATACAAAATGTGAATATAATATTGTGTAACTTAAACATACATATACCGTTAAATAAGATAACAGTTGGTGACATAAGAAAAACCGGACAAAAAAACGCCCGGTCCTTACTTCCGCAGGATGCGGTGGCTTTCGCGTTGCATACAGGACGTATGCGTGATTAGCGAAAGTTCCTTTGTCATGTGTGATTGGTTTGTGTCTTTACGGTGCTGAATCATCGCTTCGGTTGCTCGCATCAACTGAGCGCGACCGCGGGCGCACCGCGAGCCTCCTCAGACAAGCAGAAATCTGCGGGGTCTCGCTGGCACCTGATCCCGCAGGCGTCTCGCACCTCCGCTTTGATTCTCGGCCAAGACACTGGTTTATTCGTTTAAATACGGGGCAACATCTTATACTTATCTTGTAAAAAAGCCCCTGAGCCAGCAGTCTGTTTGTTCACTGCATACTCATAGGGCTTTTGATTAATTTTATAATTAGAAATAATTTTTGATATATTGGAGCAGCTTTCGGTCAGTTCCATACCCAGAAACAAAAGACAAACCGATCGGATGGCCATGGTCATTGAGCGGAACGGTCACTTGCGGCAAACCCGATACGCCGGCGATACAGGTTAGTTTCATCGTTCGGGCACGTATTTTTTCGCTCTCTTCAAAGCTGGCATCGCGTTTCGGGGCCGGTCCGTATGTGGTTGGAATGATCAGAATACCATTTGCGCCGAGAAATGCGCGGATTTTTTCTGTAAACTGCTGTTTTAATTGTGAGGCATGGTGATAAGCTGCGTCCTTTTTCATTTTTGAAGCCGCTATAAAGCGTCCGCCAACATCTTTCGCAAAGTGCGGATGATACCGTTCAATCCACTCTCCATGCGACTGCCAAGCTTCATAGCCTTGTAAGATCCGAAAGGTTTCCGCAAGCTCAGCAGGCGTTGCTTCTGGAAGAGAAGCGGTTTCTAATTGCCCAGACGAAAAGTGTTCATTGATAAACGCATGCAACACTTCTTGGGCGGACTCGGAATCAACTTGATCCCAAGCTTCGCTTAAAAGGTAGAAGCGTTGAAAGGAAGCTGTGGAGTCTGATTCAGGAAGCAAACATTGGCCCACCCGTTCGAGAACATCTGCATCCCGAGCCATCCAGCCTACCGTGTCAAAACTTGGTGCAAGCGGAACAACACCTTCCAAGGATACCAGATTATGCGACGGACGCATGCCAAACAAGCCGCAATATGCGGATGGTATACGCACCGAACCGCCTGTATCGGTACCAAGCGCAAAATCGACAGCTCCGGATGATACGGCAACTGCCGATCCGCTTGATGATCCGCCTGAGAAGGCATCGGGTACACGCGGATTCATTGTCGGCGGATAATGGATATTGTCTCCCTTGAGACTGTACATCAGTTCATCCGTTACCGTCATGCCACGCAGCAGAGCACCTTGCTCCAATAGTTTTCGGATGACAGGTGCATGCGCCTTGGCAGCTTGATGCGTTGTTGCCCAAAGCGGATTGCCCGCACTGTTCACATGTCCTTTAACAGCAAATATATCCTTTGCCGCGAACATCAGCTCATTGAGCTGCCCGCTGCCTGTAGACGGAACATTCATCCCATCTTTTGTAAAAGCACCGAATGTCTCGTGCATGTCCATAATCAAGCCCCCTCAATTAAAGCAAAAAAATACAATTATGATCAGAATAATAGAAAACAGCCGGCTTGTCATGATCTAACATGACCAAACACAGCTGATTTTGATGGACACAACGCACATTTGCAGTGTCTATTAATCTTTATTCTTCATTCCAAATATCTTTGAGTGACCATGAATGCATGTTTTGCACGGTTAATCGCCCACCACTGGCAAATAACTGCACGCCTTGATTTTGTTCTGTTGGATAGATTCTGCTGGTCATGACTTTCTCTCCGTCATTCACAAACACTTCTACTGAAGAACGATCCAAATAGATTCTGAGTTTGAGAGAATCACGCTTAGGGAGTTTGGTACGCCGCGTGCCGCCTGATCCGGTACCGCTTTTTGATCGGTCAAATGTCAGGACACAATTTGCGGCATCATACTCAAGCACCGTCTCCTCTGTTTTTCCGCAGCGTAATTTAATGCCAAAACAATCTGCATCGGACTCGTGAAGATCAACGAGTAGTTCAAGTTCAAGCAAGTCATCGTCCAGCTGATTTAATGTGTGACTTCCGGAAACCTGTAGATTTTCCGCGTTCATTCGTTCATTTTTTCTCAGGTGAACGAGCTCAGCGACTGGAGTCATGCGAATGTTCCCATCTGCGCCAAGACGCAGCTCGCGCGGCAAGGTCAGCGCACCGGCCCAGCCTTCCGCTTGTTCGGGCATAGGCGATTCCCACATGTCCATCCAACCGATCACAATTCGCCGTCCGGAATGATCTTGAAAGGACTGAGCCGCGTAAAAGTCATGGCCGTTGTCCAATTCTTTGAAATGTCCGTAGTTGAATTGCAAATGCTCATAATCAAAATTTCCAACGAAATAGCCGGTTTGATACAGGTTTTGGTACAAATCATTTTCAGATTCAATGCCTTGCGGCGAAATCATGAGGATATGCTTGCCGTCAATTTCAAAGAAATCTGGACATTCCCACATATAGCCCAAATTTTTGCCACTCTGCGCCAGGACACCAAGATAGGTCCAATTTTTCAGATCGCTCGAGCGATACAAGACCACTTTTCCAACACGGTCCTTGCATGTTCCGGCAATTAAATAGAAATGATCACCTCTTCGCCACACCTTTGGGTCGCGAAAATCACCGGATCCTTCTTTAGGATGTGTTGCGATGATCGGGTTTTCCGTAGACTTTTCAAAATTGATACCATCTTTGCTCACGGCAAGGCATTGAACCTGATCGGAACTCTTTTTTGCATCGTCTGCATAGCGATGTCCCGTGTAAATTAAGCACAGCTTACCATCTTTTTCAATAGCGCTCCCAGAGAAACAGCCGTCACGATCAAAGGAATCGCCGGGAGTGAGCGCAATCGGGTAATGCTTCCAATGAACAAGATCACGACTTGCGACATGGCCCCAATGCATCGGCCCCCATTCAACACCATTTGGGTAATGCTGAAAAAATACATGATACATGCCCTGATATTGTACAAGCCCATTGGGATCGTTTATCCATCCGGATGGTGCCATAATATGATAGCCGAGCCGCCATCTCTTTTTTTCTTTCGCCTGTTTGAAAACCATAGGTACACTCCATTCGTTTCAATAAATAAATGCTTATATTTTTATAAATGTCATTCGGTTGACAATATAACGATACCGTTACTCATTTAAGTATGCATGCATGGATCAGAGATCGCCAGCCCATTTTGCATTTACCAATAATTTTCCATTACAAAATATAGATGAGCGTTTTTTTACAAGGGTTCAGATTCGCTTTTATCCGCAAAATTTCATACAATTGACACATATTACGTTTTTTATGAACTTGGCGATACTAATGAGTAGCACTTTTCACGAGTTATCGCCAACAATCGGAGGAAAAAGATGAACAACGACTTGGACACTCACAATCAGCCGCTTGCCATTAAAGCAATCGGCTTAGTCAAACGTTTTGGGAAACACCGTGCTGTCGACGGCATCGATTTAGCCATCCCGCAAGGCATAGTTTACGGTTTTCTTGGCCCAAACGGTGCCGGAAAAACAACAACCATGAAAATGCTTGCCACCTTACTGAAACCCGATGAAGGCAGTGCTCAGGTCATGGGCCATGATCTGTTAAAAGAACCGGACGCCGTGCGTACGCACGTTAGCCTCACCGGTCAGTTCGCTTCAGTTGATGAAGACCTGAACGGAATTGAAAATTTAATTCTCATTGCACGACTGATGGGCTACTCTTCACGAATTGCGAAAAAAAGGGCGTCCGAACTTCTAGATGCGTTCGGTTTACAAGACGCCGCAAAACGACAGGTTAAAAAATATTCAGGTGGTATGAGGCGGCGCCTGGACATTGCGGCCAGCATGATCATACGTCCGGATCTGCTTTTCTTGGACGAACCGACAACCGGGCTTGATCCGCGCAGCCGCAACCAAATTTGGGATATTGTGCGCGCACTCGTCACCACCGGTACAACCGTGCTGTTGACCACGCAATATCTGGATGAAGCCGATCAACTCGCCGACCGAATCGCCGTTATTGACCATGGAAAAATTATCGCAGAGGGGACAAGCGGTGAACTCAAAGCATCGGTCGGATCTGGTGTGCTTCATGTACGGCTTCTCGACCCTTCGACACGTGCTCAGGCGCAGCAGCTACTCTCAGATGCACTCGGCACTCCCGTCCGTCTTTCCTCAGATCCTGCTGCACTTGCCGCGCAACTTGCAGGGACAAAGGCTGCATCAAAAGCACTTGCCGCGCTCGATGCGAATCAAATTGAGGTCAGTGAATTTTCACTTGGCCAGCCGAGCCTTGATGAAGTATTCCTAACGCTGACTGGTAAACCGGCAGAAAATGAAGAGCAGAAAGAGGGTGCGAAGTCATGAGCGAAGAGCAGAGCATGGCTAAAATGCGTGCCGCACTTGTTGAACAAGAACGTCCGCCGCGTCCAAACGGAATCGCGACATCGCTCACCTTCGCATGGCGCGCACTTTTGAAAATAAAATATGTACCGGAGCAGCTGCTCGATGTCACTTTTTTCCCGGTGATGTTCACGTTAATGTTTACCTATTTATTCGGTGGCGCGCTCGCCGGATCAACAAGTCAATACTTGCAGTTTTTAATTCCCGGTATTCTGGTACAGACGGTCGTTTTCACCACAGTATATACCGGCGTTTCTCTGAATGATGATATCTCTAAGGGAACATTCGACCGTTTTCGATCGTTGCCCATCTGGAGCCCATCGCCCTTAGTCGGTGCGCTCATCGCTGATACGGTGCGTTACACGATCGCTTCAATAATTGTGATCGTCTTAGGTTTGATTCTTGGATTCCGACCGGCAGGAACTATTCTTGAAATTATCGCAGGGATCATTCTTGTGCTGATCTTTGCGTTCAGTCTCTCCTGGATCTTTACCGTAATCGGGCTCATTCTGCAAACGTCGAAAGCAGTGATGGGCATCAGCATGACGCTGTTATTTCCGGTCACGTTTGCCAGCAATATTTTCGTTGATCCGGCGACAATGCCCGGCTGGCTGCGCGCAACAGTCAACGCCAATCCAGTTTCGATGCTGACCACCGCTGTCCGTGGGTTAATGGGCGGTCGCGTTGCATTTACTGAAATCATCTGGGTACTCATTGCCTCGGCAGTATTGATTCTCATCTTTTCACCAATCACGATGTATCTTTATCGAAATAAGCGATAATGAAACAGCAAAAAGGATGCGAGCCGGAAATCGGCTTCGCATCCTTTTTATTACAGATTGCTTGAATGACCCGACACGCTCAGCTTGCTTCGATCATACAGTGAGAACATTAAACCGTACATGATCATACCGAGAAAAGCAATCGTCCCGAGAATGACAAAAGTCCATGGGTAACCGAACCAAACAGTCATCGGTATGGCAATCGGAGCGAGTGTTCGTCCGAGTGAATAGCGCAAACCTGATGCTGCAAAATACTGAGCACGCAAATGTTTTGGAGCCAGCTTGGCAATGAAGCTGTCCTGCACACCAACCGTCATCAGTTCTGCCCAAGAAAAGAGTACAATGCAGAAGAGCAGCAGCCAGATGTTTTGCGTCGACCCCATCAGAATCATGGCAATTCCATAGCAAAGAGAAGACCCCATAAACACATTGCCCTCACGAAATTTCGTCATCCATTTGGTCACGATAACGGTCAGAAGCGCCACGCAAAGACCGTTCATTGATACCATAACACTGTACAGGTTTCTTCCGCTGATCGCTACTTGCCAATTTCCAAACGATAACAACGTTTGGAGCGGCACCTTATCGGTGGTGTACACTGCGATCAGCATATCAAGCTGCAAGAATGTCTGAGCGACCAGCACACCTGCCAATATGTAAAGTAGAAAAATGTGATCTGTGAAAATCACCCGATAATCGCCAAACTGATCAATCAAATGTTTCATCCAGTTTGGTTTTACCTTCTCTTGAATCTGTTCGGCTTGCGGCGCTGTCTCATGAATCCAGTGCTGCAGTGCCCAAATCAAGCCGGCGCTCACAGCGGTACAAATAAGTAAAAGCAGAAAACGATCACTGAAAAAGAAAACGGCACCTAAAAGCGGACCAACGACAACCGTGACATTAATCGACGTGTAAAATAATGCGAACACGCCTGCCCGGTGCTGCGCAGGAACGATATCGGCAATCATCGCGCTGCTCGCCGGCCCATACAGCTGGCCAAACAAACCAAGTAATGAAAAGCTGATAAACGTTACCCATGGCGATACAAACCAAGGTGAATTTGCATAAGCGAAAAATGCGAAGCACACCGTCTGGCCGATTGCGGAAAAAACCATCATCCGTTTCCGACCAAAGTGATCGGCACAATAGCCGCCGAAAAGTCCAAGAACAACACCTATAACTTGTGAAAGAATCAGCAGCAGTCCGGCCATTTCTTGGCCGAAATGCTCAGAAAAATAAATCGCCATAAACGGAAAATACATCCAGAAAAGAATATTGAATAGTCCTTCTCCGATGAATCGAACTTTTAAATTTATATCCCAGTCACGCCACTTCATTAAAATTACCACCTTTTTGCCAAACTAAAAAGAGTCCGAGCGCAGCAACGAAATGCTGAGCATCGGACTCTTTCAATCAAGTCATATAACGAGCACAGCTACGCTTTTAGGCAAATCACCATTCGGTTTTGAGACAAAACAAACATGGGCACCAATGCATTTATGTGTTTGTCTGCGGAAAAACGATACCGATTTTGCGTAACCATTGTTCAACCCTCATTTTCTTTTTAAGTGATTCAGATTTTCAAAATCTGATCAAAGAGCAGTCTTTGAATTATACTTCATTTGAATTCGAATGACAATCGGCGATCCGCTGACATCCGACAACTTAATCGTTTAGTAGCCGAGCATTTTGTTCACTGCATTAATTAAAGGACGTCCTTCACTGTATCGGTGCAGATTTTCAACAAAAAGATCCATGTACCTTTGCTCGTAATTGGAAGAATAGTAAGCCCGGTGCGGCGTGATGATCACATTATCCATGTTCCAGAATTGGTGTTTCTGCGGCAGCGGCTCAATTTCAAATACATCGAGCGCTGCACCAGCGATTGGACCGTTCGTTAAACAAACCGCAAGATCAGACTCAACAATCAGATTCCCACGACCGATGTTTACCAGATAACTTCCACTTTTCATGAGACTGAGCCGCTTTTTATCAAAGCTATGTATGGTTTCGCTTGTTGCAGGAAGTGCTAGGACAACGAAATCCGATTGAGCAAGCACTGCATCCATTTGATCCATGCCGACCACTTGATCGGCAGGATCGTGATCGCCATGCCTCTTTTGCGGATTTCTTCGGCAGCCGATCACTTTCATATCAAATGCCTTGCATCGGCGGGCTATTTCATAACCAATGTCCCCATAACCAATAATGCCTACTGTTGTTCCCGCCAAATCTCCGACGTTTGCTTCATCCCAAGTCCCGGCCATTTGTTTGCGAACAAAATGGGGCACCTTTTTCGCTAGAGCGGTGATCATTGCCAGCACATGTTCGGCAATCGGCACAGATGTACAGCCACGTGTATTGGTAATCATCAGTTCATGATCAACCACGTCCTTGCGCAGCATCATGTCGACACCAACACTGGCGGACTGAACCCATTTCAAGTTTTTCGCTTTTGGCAAAATTTTTAAATCATCACGATAACCGGCAGTCAACATCACATCACATTCAGCAAGTGCACTAAGCGGCTCAGGTTCCGGTGCTCCCGGCGTCCACGGATCGTAAACAATCTTTTGGCTAAGCTTCGAAAGCTCCTGCAATGCGTCATTGGATAACACATTTCGTATATAGATAATCGGCTCTATTGGATCGAACTGCATGAAAAAACCTCCTTCTGAAATGAATTCATCGATGTATGGATTTTTTGTTTTTGAATTATTTACTTCGCACTCAATTGCTTTTGACTGCCTCTATTGGGATGAGCGGTCAAAGTACCCTGCCTTGTAATCAACACCATAATGATACAAAGGACAATAAGCACCGATCCCCAAAAAGGAGCGGAGTCATGAAAGAAGAACAGCCAACCGGCAAGCAGCGGACCAATAGCCCTGCCCAGGCTGTCCGTGGATTGCTGCAAGCCCATCACCATTCCCTGTCCTATTGAATCCTGCTTAGACAGTAAAGATACAAGCGTGGGCTGTACCAGTGCGTTACCGATTCCGACCAGCGCGCAACCAAGAAAGATCATCCATACCGATCGAGATAGAGCAATGCATACATAACCGGACGCATTAATCATTGCGCCGATTTTTGCCGCATGCATCTCGCCAAGTCTGTTATAAATCGTACCCATGATAAATACCTGCAAGATCACTGCGGCCAAGGATTCCGTGCTGAATGAAAGACCGGTCTGGCTGGCGCTTGCGCTGAACCGTTCAATCATAAAATAGCCGAGCATTGAAAAGAATCCTGAAGCGGCGACAGCCATACCAAAGGTCATTAGAAACAGTTCCCAGCATCCTGGTTGAATCAGGATGCCAAGCGACTTAGCAAAAGACAGATTATCCTTCCGAATGGTTTTTCTTTTCGGTTCCTTAATAAAAAGGATTGCAAACGGGATAGTTATGAAACTAAGCATTCCCGCTATGAGAAAGGGCATGTTGATGCCAAACGGTGACAGCAAGCTCCCGACAACCGGACCACAAAGAAATCCAAGCGTATTGGCTCCTGCCATTTTGGCAATGACCGGTCCTCGTTGACGTTTATCGTACACATCGCTGATCATTGCATAGACGGCGGGCATCGCACCCGTTGAAACGATCGCACCGATAATTCGGATGAAAAGCAGCTCGGTATAGGTCGTGGCGAAAATCATCAAAAGAAACGCAACACCAAAACCGAAAAGGCCGAAGACAAGGACCGGTTTGCGCCCGAATTGATCAATCAATCGTCCCCAAAAAGGGACAATCACAAACTGAGCCACTGCCCATCCGGTGATCAGCGAGCCCATTTGAAACGAATTAAGGCCAAGGTGGGCAGCCAAATAAGGCAATGCCGGGAACACAATACCATAGCCCGTCATCGAAAGGAACATAATAAATGCGAGTAAATAAAACGAATGCTTTGCCATTGATGGTCATCCCTGCTTCAACTATGGTGTGCTTGCATGAAAAAACAGCTATTCGCTTCCGTTCGGGAACAGCTGCTTTGACTCCAACATTCTAAGCTTACAATTTTTTATTGAACATGCCGATCAATTCAGGCAACAGCCCTCGCATATTTTTCAATGATCAGGCATTCGCGATGAATTGTTCCACATCATGATTAAATGCGTCAAGCAAACGCAGAGTCATTAATCCCGGCTTTCCATCGCCAACGGGCTGGCCATCAATCTGGGTGACCGGTGTAACACGCACACCGGTGCTGGTAATAAATGCTTCATCCGCATTCCGTAATTCTTCTGTTGTAAACGTGCGTTCTTCAACCGGGATGCCAAGCCGTTCTGCAAGCTCCAGCACAAAAATACGCGTAATTCCGTTTAAGATGAAATGATCGGCAGGATGTGTAATCAGTACACCATCTTTGACCATGAATGCATTGCACGTTGTACCCTCCGTAACCACACCGTCACGATGAAGAATAGCATCATCAGATCCTTGTTCAAATGCTTCTTGATTGGCGAGCACGTTGCCGAGCAGGTTCAGCGTTTTAATGTCGCAGCGCAACCAGCGAATATCATCGAGAAGACTGACTTTAATGCCGTCTGCATGCAAATCCTCATCCTTTGATGTCGCTTCAATGCTCCCGGTCAGCACGCAATCAATCTTCTGCTCCGGAAAACGATGTTTCCGCGCAATCGCGCCTCTTGTAATTTGAAAATATACATAGCCGTAATCCATTTGATTTTCCCGAATCAACTTGTCCAGATTTTCGGCCAGATGGTCCGTATCATAAGGGAGTGAAAGTCTCAGCTCGCGTGCACTTCGATTCAATCGTTTCATATGCAGGTCAAGCAGGAACATTTTTCCATTATAAACACGAAGCGCCTCATAAATGCCATCGCCAAATTGGTAGCCGCGATCCTCCATATCTACCTTGCCTTGTTCTCTTGAAAGAAACGAATCATTATACAGAATTGTACTCATATTCCCTGCCCCTTCCTTATCTAGCTCCTTGCCAAGCTGCGTGTCGGATCAAAAAACTTTAATTCTTTCCAAATTAATTATAACTTGCGTAAAGCCGACACCACAACCACCAATATCGTGTCTATTTGATGTAAGAAAAACTTGGCAAAAAATGTCTGCTTCTTACTTTCACACGATGTGATGGCTTTCGCGTTGCAAACAGAACATATCGTAGTTAGCGAAAGCTCCTTTATCTCACTTCTGTTTCACTAAGCATTCTGATCCTTATAAGCAACAAATAAAATAAGCGGAATTTTTCCGCTTATATGCACCATGAAGCTTATTTCGCCGGTAAATAGGGGTAATTTTTCCGCTTATGCAAAGCAAATCCCTCTATTTTCATGTTTTTCGATTCGATAAGCGGAATTTTTCCGTCTATTTAAGCGATTTTTTCGCTCATTTTCTAAATAAGGGTAATTTCTCCGTCTATTTATCAGATAAGGCGCTTAACCTGATCACCCAACCGATACGTATGGATTGGGATTCAGCATCTTATGACCTTATCGTCGTGCCAGCGAGGCAAAACGATACATTTTATTTACCTGTAAAGAAAAACTTGGCGCAGCCAGGTCCTTAGACATCAGCTGAATCTCCTTTTGATCGAAATCTCTTTTCAATCTTATACGGGGGATATCGCTTATCTTTTTCTCTTTTATATAAAGAAAAGCAGAGACAGCCAATCGTCTCCGCTTCGTCAGCTTCATGCTCTTCAGTTTAGTTATGCTAGTATTTCTTTTAAAATCGGATCTTCATGCAAAATACGGTGTGCCCGCTCTCGATATTCAGCTACATGTAAGAACGTATAGCGCATCGGTTTCATTTCAGGAGCCCGGTCGATCGCCATATCAAAGTCAGCCATCGTCATGCCGACTGTTTTAGCGAATGTGAAGAAACCGGTATCTTGAAGCACCTTCGTGACGCGTTCATAGCGATGATTTTGAACCTTGCTCATCAAGTAGGTGGCAACTCCGACTTGAATGCCATGCAGCTGGGGTTTCTTCGAATAGGTGTCTAGCGCATGAGAGATCAGATGCTCGCTGCCGCTGGTCGGCGCACTGCTTCCGGCAATTTCCATTGAAATTCCGGCCATGGTCAATGAATCAACAAGCTCTTTGAGAAAAAGGTCGTCGCAAATTGTACCGAAATCGGTACGAACAAAACTGTTGACTGCCTTCTTCGAGAGCATCAACGCACAGTCATCCACACGTGTGTGTCCGTTCTTTTCTTCAAAAATCCAATCCTCAGCTGCCGTGATTTTCGAGACAAGGTCGCCTACTCCTGAATAAATAAAGCATTCCGGCGCATTTTTAACGACATCAATATCGATCAAAATTCCATAAGGCATTTTCGCATGTACAGATATGCGACGTCCGTGAATCGTTAAAGAAGTGTTCGAACTGGAGAAGCCATCATTGGACGTTGACGTCGGCACACTGATGAACGGCCATTTTCTTAGCAGTGCTGTGTATTTTGCCGCATCCAATGCTTTTCCTCCGCCAATACCGATGACCGCTTCAGTTTGAGCCGGCAGTTGGAATGCATGGTCGACAACGCTGTCTATATCAATATCGCTGACTTCTTTTGTTTCAAGAACATCGATCCCGGCTGCTTTCATTGATCCGAATACTTTCTCACCAAGCATATCGGTTAAGCCCATGCCAAAGAAAATAACGACCTTCTTAAATTGATGACGGCTGAGCAGTCGTCCGATCTCCGCCATATTTCCTTTCCGAACATCGAGCAAAGAAGGAACAACAATCTGATGATTATCGGCTCCCATTGATTATGGCCTCCTCATGAATATCGAGAAATTTCTCTATATCTTTAAAATTATTGATTGCTACATACTCTTTATTTTCCTGATCAAGCAACGGTTGAAGCTTCCCTTTAGCAAAAATTGTATCTGCCAGCATTGCTGCTTTCAAATCCGGAAGACTGTCTCCGGCAAAAAAGACCGTGTCATAATCCTTCATTAGATCGCGTGCCAATTTTTGCTTGTCAATCCCGTAGAGTTCTGAAAAATAGGCTCCGTTTGGGTCGGGACGTAATTGAATGCCTCTGTTCTCATAGACACCGGGATTGGAATATATTTTCACTCCTGTTATACCCTGTTTTTCAAAAATACGTTTAATGTAATAATCTGTACCAGCACTAATGACAACAAAATCACCGCCGAGCTTCTTGACCTTTTCAATAACCTTTTTCGCATCAGAATCAAAAGGAACGGCATCAATATCTTCGTCAATTTGGGCTTGATCACGATCTACAGAACGAAACAAACGGCTTAAATACTCGAGATCAGTCATGATTTTCTTATCCCAGTCATCGTAGAGTTTCTCGCGTTGATCTGCAAAATGGCGGTCAATGATCACGTGAAAAAAATCTTTATCGGATAAAGTTCCGTCAAAGTCGGAAAGAAAGAGGAAAGGTTTTGTCATATAATAAAACTCCTTTTTTCATTCTGTTATATTACAGAAATAGTATAACAGAAAAACAATCGTTTTGAATTTTATGGAAGCGCCGTCAATGTGTCGAAGTGATGACGTTCGGAAAATTATTTCTTCCTAGTATGCCTTATCAATTAACTTTTCATGTTGCAATTGGACATCGTCAACGATCGCAAAGAAAACTTGCCTATCTTTCCTATTTGTGTTTAAAAAAATACCCCAATGATTTTTAAGGATCATTAGGGTAAACTATTTTGTGAACTATTGTAATTTATTATGATTAGTCTTGGATAAATTCATCCTCAGACGGATTGGAATTTATATAGTAAGTACCGTTTTCCTTAATTCCGATTTTTTTCAGAGCTCTTTTCTTGTCTGCCTCATCAACCATGTTGTATGCCGAAATCCGTTCTCGCAACTGATGTCTGTACTGCATCGCACGCATGACGCGCCCGCTGAATGGTCCTGGGCTCATTGGCAATTCAACGATCTGTCCATTGGTCAAAGAAACAGCAACCTTACTCTTTTTATCCACTTCGCTCCATTGACGAACATGGATAAACGCAAGCCATGCACAACGATCCGAGCGTTCGGTCATTGAGGAAATGAAGACAATGCCCAATTCCCCGCATACACAAATAGGCGGCATACTTTTATAACCCATATCTACGGCTATTTTTTTTCGGCCTTTATAGGTTGACCCATAATAGCCGCATGACCGCTCGACAATAGCTTTCGGCAGTTCCATCACATAGTGTTCACAGGCTTCCTCAATAACCAACGTACCCATACTTCCATCGGAGAAACAATAAGGTAGCAATGCCATTGTTTCCGGACGGATGATGTAATGATTCAAAAGTTCCATTCACGCGCCTCTTTTCTTTGTTTGTTTTCCTTACATTGATTAATACTGCTCACAGACAAAAACGACTTTGCACGAATTTGGAATGAACCGCTCGCGTGGAAGAAATTCGGCGGTTCTCAATATGGAGAAAAACACTAGAGAATATTGCGTCTCTATGTTTGTACTTTTATTATAAAGTATATGTCCTTTAGCACAATACTTTATTCACACTATTTTCTGACATATTAATCTATTTTCACAATTTGTTCATAAATAGGCGCGAATATGTCCACTTTTGAACGTTTTCTCAGCATTAAGGGCTATGTGAGGGGCGACCATCCGTACACTAACAACCTGTTCGGACGAGAATACTGATCAAAATTCTCATTGGCATGAACACTCATCCAATAAGACTATTTTCCTATTCATCTATCCATTGCCAACATAAAAGACTCCAATGTCCGAGGACACGGGAGCCTTTGTTTTTATTCTCAATAAATTTTTATTATGCCTTTTCTCTATAATCTTCTTTTGAGTACAAGTGCAGCTTGGTGCGGCACAGCCATTCGAAGAACCAGCCGCATGCGAATGGAATGATAATAAAGACCAGAATAATAACCAGAAGATTGACCGCAGTTGCTCCGCCCGGCATGAAACGGATGGCATTGATTGGTCCGACGAGTCCGGAGAATCCGAATCCGGCGCTGATCGGCGTACCCTTAATTTGCAAAACAACCGCCAAAACACCAAGAACGGCTGCATTTAAAATGACCGGTAATAGAATAATTGGTTTGCGAACAATTGCTGCAATCATAATTTTCGGGGTTCCAAGCAGTGCCGAAAGTGATAGCCCGATTGGATTGACGCGCAGGCCGCCTATGAACATGCCGATTGCTGCGGCAACAACACCGAGATTACCTGCACCGGATGCAATACCGCTCATGCTGATGGCAGTCGCAATCGCAACGGTTGAGATCGGCGAAACGATAATGATTGAAAAACTGACAGCGACGAGAATTCCCATCAGAATCGGTGCAAGTACAAAATAACTGTCGACCAGCTGACCGACTGCCATGGTAATTTTACGAACATAGGGCAGAATCCAAAATCCGATACCTCCGGAAACCACACAAACAATCATCGGCAAGAAAAGCGGCGCAAAAGCCTTTAACTTGTCACCGACAATCAGGACAACGCCAACGGCAATGCTTGCGGTCAGCAGCGTATTGATCAAATCGCCCATACCGGTCACAAGGACACCGTTCGGCGTAAAATTCAATGCACCGGAACCAATATAAGTCGCTGATGCCACGGAAACCATTTGAATCGGATTGAATTTGAATCGAAACGCGATCGCTGTTCCAATCAGCAGTGGAACCGCAAACATGATGATTGTGACTATTTGTAAAATAAAACCGAAGATCGGCGCGTGTGGTGCGAGCGCTTTACATAGTTCACTTAGCAACGCGGACGGAACTAAGCCGGCGACAATCCCAATAGCGAGACCGGTCAGCAGATTATTCGTGTAGGACTTAACCGTCAGCCCTTCATTCTTCATCTCATTTGTCAACTTGAGTAACCTCCATCCTTCTGTTCGAGCATTCTTTATTTATATTGCCCATTCCCACAGTAATGAACCTGTGCATGCTATTCTACCAAGTAATCTCACATTTGTCGATACAACGCGTTGTATCATTAAAGTTTTATTGATGTCCAATCACGTTGATTGACATGAGAGCTGCAGCAAAAGGTCACATACTCAATAATTAGGTATTTAAGGTGCAAAAAAATGCCGAAATCACGAGTAACTCATGTTTCGGCATTCTGTCTTATTCATTTATATTTCGTGAAGGATGTACACGTCTACGGTAAAATAAGCGTTCTGATGACAGATAGACTGCAAACACAGCTGCCGAGAACAGAGCAATCACCGCACCGGATGCAAGCCCCGGTGTCCGATAATTGAATCGGATGTGGTTCTCACCATCGTTGACCGGAACAATCATCATTCCGTCTGCATCAATGATCGGTACAGAGATACCATTGACCTTGGCAGACCAGCCTTTGTCATAGGGAACGCTGAAAAAAGCAAATTTGTCCGTATTTGCCTTAATCTCTGCTGAAAAACCTCGGTGATCGCGACGGAACGAAGTCGACGATTCCTTCGCACGTGTCTGAAGATCCTGCCGATACTCTGCTTTTGTAGTCGTAAACATCTCGGACTCAGGCAGAGGCACAAGATAATTTTTCACCTTGGATACGTCACTGTCCTTAATAACCACTGCCCGGAGCATGACCTGCGGCTTATAATCATCCGTAATATGTTGAAACTGACTTTGCGTAATATAGTAGTCATAGGTAAAACCGATCGGTAAAACATCCTTGTTTTCATAGACATAGACCATCCCGGTACCGTTATAAAATTTCGTGTAGAGCGGGTAGCCTTCCATTTTTACCGTATTCACGAAAAAACGCTCAGAAAGTAATGGTTTGAGTGCATACGCATCCGTTGGAATGATCGTCTTCACCCCTCTGGGCGATCCGATTGACTTGTAAAATTCGAAAATAGATCCGTTCACCATACTGGTAAATGAATTAACCGTCGGCAAACCGGCAACCATTGCCAAATTCCATCCGTCATCACTGATACCGATGCGGTAGTCCTCCGTTTTCGGCAATCGCTGTTTCAATTCCCTACCTGTTTTGACCACAGTATCTTGAATGGCCTTTCCATCCTGATAATCATAAATACTGTGCGTCGCAAAAATATTGAAAAGTCCTAAACCGGAGCAAAAAATCACGGTCAAGGTCAGAGCGGATGCATGCCAGTGTTTGGCGCTGCGAAACCGCCAAACGAGATAATAGGTAGCCGCCAGGCCTGCCGCCGCTGCAGCCAAGTAAAAAAGGAATTGGTCATAGTGATAGACGGCGCTCCGCTGCGTCTCGCTCCAGGGATAGAAAAGAAGAAAAGCAGCCAGAGCCGCCAATGCGGATGCGCAAATCAGTAAACTTTTTTTCAATGGTATGGTCTCTCTCTGCTCGAGAGCCACCGCTGACATCAGGGCCATGACGAGCACAGGCATATAAAACCAGCGCGCGTAATACGACGCATTCAGAACATAGAACACGCTGTTTAGGAGCGGCACCCCCGCCATGATCAGGCAGCCGATCATCAGCCGCCGCATCCAATTTCTGCGACCGAGCATCAAAGCAAGCATCAGAACCGGACCGAACAAGGGCAAATAAGCGCTGCTCGATGAGAAATCCGACGGAAAGATTGCCGACTGATGCGGCATCAGATCCGCAGGCATGAGAAACGCTTTAATAAGCTCAAGATAACGGCTGCCCGTATAAACAAGTGCGTTTGGTCCGTACAAGAATGATTCCAGACGCGGATTCTGAAGGGTAAACAGGATGGCTGGAACAAATAATAGGCTCGCCATCCCGATTCCAAGCACGCCTTCCCAGACAATTCTCGGCAGGCGACGCAGATACAACTTCCAATCCTCCGACAAATAACGCAGCACATAGTAGAGAATCAAAAAGAACACTTCGCCAATGAAGAAAAAGAAGTTCAAGGCAGCGTTCAAGGCGACAGCCGCAGCGAACCAGCCCTTTTTCCGATCCAGCATCAGCCGGTCAAATCCGGCAAGGAGCAGCGGGAAAAAGGCGACCACATCATGGAAATGATTAAACATCAGATTGACCGCTGAAAATCCGGAAAAGGCGTATAGCAGCGCGCCAATCATAGCATATCTGCTGTCCGACACATAGCGGCGCATATAACCGTACGCCGTCATCCCGGCCACGCAATACTTTAATAAAAACATCGGACCGATGACATACGGAAAAAGTGAAGCCGGAAACAGCAAGCTCAGCCAGAAAAAAGGACTTCCCAACGTGTAAAAGCTGTAGGAAGCGATAAAATTGCTGCCGAGATCTGTTGACCAGTTCCAAAACCAGTCTCCGCTCTTGATCGCATGGTTGCTCAACATATTAAATGGAATCTGTTGATAGTTAAAGTCTCCGACTAATGTGAATAAGCCTTTATTGGCAATAATCGATGGGAGAAACATAATTCCGGAAGTGACGAGACAAAGTAGAAAGACCTTCATATAATCAGATTGAACAATTTTTTTCATAAACGCAGAACGCATCACGACACAGTAACTCCTTGTCTTTCATTCTCGCAAATTCGATTCATAACTTTTATTTTACAACAGTGGAATGAGTTATAAAGTTAAAATAGTTGGAAGATTCATTGAAAACGTGTTAAGTTTAACATCATATCATTCGTAAGTATCGTAAAATTGTGGGATGATTAGATGATCAATTCATGGGAGAGAGCAGGAATTTATTTTCGAATGATGCACTCATTTCGTTATACAAAGACTAAATCACCGATTTACATTAAGAGAGGTCATCGTACATGAACTTCGATATCCGACCGCTCATTACAGCGTTAGAAATCCATCAAAACAAAGAAAACGCCCAGCCAATGAAACACTACATGCGCGATCAATTCCCGTTCTTCGGCATTAAAGCTCCCGATCGGCGCGCCATCGTCCGCAATTTTATTAGAAATTATGGATTACCTGAATCGGACCAGCTTCCCTTTGCAATCAAACAGTTATGGAATCTTCCCATGCGGGAATGCCAGACAGCTGCGCTTGATTTGCTCGGATATGCTAAAAAGCAGCTGAAGGCTGATCATATGCCGTTATTGGAATGGCTGATCGTCACGAAATCATGGTGGGATACGGTTGACTATATTGCGCCTCAATGCTGCGGAACACTTTTTAAACACGATCCGTATTTGATTGAACTTTATGCGGACAAATGGATTGTTAGCCAAAATATATGGCTTCGGCGGGCGGCACTATTACATCAGTTGAAGTACAAGCAGATGACTAATGAAGCGCGCTTATTTCGATACATCCTGCTGAACGCGGACTCCGATCAATTTTTCATTCAAAAGGCAATCGGCTGGGTCCTTCGGGAATATTCAAAAACCGATCCGCATGCCGTGCAGCTTTTCATTCAGCAACATGAACTTAAACCTTTGAGCACTCGAGAAGGATTGAAATGGCTGAATCGCCATTATCTCAAAAGTAAAGGAGAATAATCATTCATGGAATGGAACGATGATGAACTGAACAGCGCAATGCGAGAAGTGAATAGACGGTCAATTAAGCTGCCTGACGGGGCTGAAATTCCGGTGATCGGCCAAGGTACTTGGCATATGGGGGAAGATCCGTTTAATCGCGCCTCGGAACAGGAAGCGCTCCGCCTCGGCGTTCGTTTGGGCTTAAATCTTATTGATACGGCGGAGATGTATGGCGAAGGGCGATCCGAATCGCTCATTGGTGAATCAATCACTGACATTCGTGACGATCTCTTTCTTGTAAGTAAGGCCTATCCCAATCATGCGACACGGAAAAAGCTTGCAGCAGCATGCGATCAAAGCTTGAAACGGCTCGGCACCGATCATCTTGATCTTTATTTGCTGCATTGGCGCGGGGCGACACCTCTCGAAGAAACAGTCCGAGGAATGGAAGAATTGAAACGTGCCGGTAAAATTTTACGCTGGGGCGTCTCTAACTTCGATACGAAGGATATGCAGGATCTATGGTCCGTTCCGGAAGGGAATAATTGTGCTGTAAATCAAATTCTCTATCATCTCGGCTCGCGCGGAATTGAGTATGAACTCCTCCCTTGGATGCGTGAGCACCATGTTACGGTCATGGCTTATTGCCCTTTGGCTGAAGGCGGGTCTCTTAAATCTCAACTGCTTAAAGACCCTGCCGTCGTTAAAGCTGCTACCAATCACCAGGCAACGCCGCTCCAAATTCTACTTGCTTGGGCAATCCGTAATGCTGAAACCGATGGAATTGTTGCTATTCCTAAAGCCGGTCGTCCGGAACATGTACTGCTGAATGCGCAGGCTGCAGCAATCCGACTGTCCAAAGAAGAACAGCATTCACTTGAGCTCGCGTTTCCGCATCCGTCCCGCAAACTGCCGCTGGATATCGTTTAAGGTACACCATAAAAATCAACGAACTGAGCCTCAAAAATTGGATTTCATCATCAATTTTTGGGGCTCAGTTCACAACTTAACGGAATTTTTATTTTTATCGAATTTTATGCTTGTTTACGCCTTTTCGATGGATATATGCCAATTTGTTCCTGTACCGATGCTGTACGCCTTCGCAAATGATCCTTGGTTAATGGCAATACCGATATTTTCAAGCGAATTGATGTAGAGTAATGGTTCGCCGATTGCCACCTCAGCAAAGGAACGCGCAAACACCATTGTATTTTTATAAACCGTACGCGTATCGTTCTTGATTTTGATCACCAATCGATCGCCGCGTGCCACGTCTAATTCATGAAAAAGATTGTGATCGATATTTGTCCAAAGATTGCCGAATCGAACGTCAAGAACATCAATCGTTCCAACTACCTGGCTGCCTTCACGATACGAGGGAATAATCGGCAATTCAACAAGTGAATCAACCGGAACGGGCACTCCAAACTGTTCATAATCAATAATCCCGGAAGCCAGCTTTGCACCATTGAATGCATAGATATCCCTTCCAAAGAACGTAAATGATTCGCCCGCTGAAGGTAATTTATTTGCTTTTTCATCGAAGGTACGCACACTCTCGATACCCTCGATTCGTTTAATATGCGTGAGCGTACCATTGTCCGGAGTGATGATGAATTGGTTGCGTCGTGTTCGAGCGATCACACTGCGGCGTGCGGCGCCGACTCCGGGATCAACAACGGATACAAACACCGTTCCCTCTGGCCAGTAATCAATGGTTTGACGCAATCGGTAGGAGGCTTCCCAAATATTATACTGTGGGATGTCATGTGTCAGATCATATATTTTTAATGTCGGATCGACTGAATTCGCTACACCGTACATTGCACACACTGCGCCGTCCACAAGTCCGAAATCCGTTTGAAACACAAGAGCTTTACCCATTCCAATCACCTTTCCTTTTCCTTATTCTTAACTTTTTTCTCAACCAAAAACCCCCATCCTTAATCGATTGACTAAGGACGGGGGTTATTCCGCGGTACCACCTTGTTTTTACCGGACACTCACGTGACCGATCTCAGCGAGTACATCTGCACGAATGGTGCGTATACTCCGGTTTTTGCAACAAGAACCTTAACTCGTCATGACTTAACTTCGGAAAAAGCCGTCGTTCGTTCATGCAGCTCAGAGGCCATGTTCGAGATTTGTTTTTACTCCTTTTCACCAAACGGAGCTCTCTGTGGAAAAACGGTACACTCTCTACTTCTTCTCTTCATCGCTTTTTTATTTTTGTACATTTATTATTAGTCGTCTTAAAACGATTGTCAAGCAATTGTTATGCTTTTGAGTGCTTTACCCTATGAAACACTTGCGGCAAATGAACATGCATGTGCTGCATTGCTTCACGATTCAAGTGCAGATGAATGCAGCGATCAAAAAACAGGATAAAATAACCCATGCACAGGAAACTGACCGCCGTTCCAAAATTAATGCCAAGTAATTGATGGCGGAACAGCCCGATAGACAACCCTAATGCGAGAGGAATGCCAAGTGAAATACGCTGTGCAAGCACTACATTACCCTTCAAATAGTTCTCACGCAAGATTTTAAGCAAATCATCAAAGGGGTGAAGCACCAGGTTGACTTTAAAATAGATGGACAGCGCTGCTGCAATACAAAGAACACCGAAGACACAAACACTAATGCGAAGCACCCAGCCGTTCAGCGTCACCGATTGCATAACAAAGAGCCATGCATCAATTAAATAACCGAAGGACAGCATATAGAGAAAATTAAACACATCCTTGATTCCATTCCAATGCCGTCTGAGAAGATCATCTGCGATCAGAACGATAATGCCCATAATGATCAGGACATTTCCCACCGTCAAGCCTGTAGCATTCGAAATATTGATGCTCGCCGCCGTCCATGGTGCCGAACCGAACGCTGCCTTCACCGTCAGTGCATTCCCGAACGCATTCAAGAATACGGAAAGAAACAGCCAAAACACACCTTTTGCCATTGCTTTTCATTCCTCCATCAAGCTGTCATGTCATTGTCACCGCCGAGGGTCAGGTCATCTCTTCCTTTTCACCGTCTGTCAAACTTCCATCCTAGTTATACAACCAAATGCATGAACACGCATTATTTTTGCTTATCACGGTTCGGAAGCTTGAAAAATAAACTTTAATTTCTTACTCACACATTCTATCAAGTTCTGTCTAAAAATGTAACCACTAATTTACCTGGAAGTGCAATAAATAAATAACGAGGAAAAAAGCATTCACTTTTCCTCGTTATAACTATTGCTATTCTATGCAATTAGGTTTTGATAATCGCTTAGGCATCCATTTATTTTTCAAGATTTCCCAGTTCAGCCATTGCGTCCGCATAAATTTCCGACGCAAGCAGCAGATCGTCCACCTTGACATGTTCATCCACTTGGTGACCGGTGTACGGATAGTTCGGCATGCAGGCACCGAACGCAACTCCGGCATCAAGATATTGAGCATAGGTGCCGCCTCCGGATGTCAGTAATTCAACATCCTTAAGACCCATATGTTTTTCATAAACGTTCTTCAAAATTTGTACTGCCGGATGCTTCGGATCCATGTACAGCGGTTTGCTTGTTCCAAGTTCTCCGATAGAAAGGCCAAGCTTCTCAATTGAAGCGGTGAGCGTCTTGGTTAATTCATCTAATGACGCTTTGATTGGGCAGCGAATATCGAGCGAAACGGTACCGCCTTCTTCTCCAAAACGGATGACACCGGCGTTCACGGTCAGTTCACCGGAAATGTCGTCATGATACTTAATTCCAAGACGTTCGCCGCCGAAGTCGTTATTCAGCGTATCAGCAAGCAAATCAACAAATGCCTTTTCTGTTGGAATAAGCGGCAGATCTTTTAATGCGGCAGCGAGCAGAAATGCCGCATTAACACCCCCAGCCGGCTCCGATCCGTGTGCCGATTGACCTTTTACTGTCAACTTTATTCCCTGTTCTGTTTTTTCCTCAGTGAACGGTACCTTTTTTGCTTTGAGTTCATCTTGAACATGTCCGGACCATTTTTCTGCTTCCGTACCTTTCAATATAGCGTAAGCCTGGTCTGGAACCATATTGATGCGTTCGCCAGAGTAGAAGGAAGCGATATGCACCGGAGCGTCACCGGCAGCCTGCGGGAGTTTGATCCAGGCGCGAATCTGACCTTTTTCAGCAAAAATCAATGGGAATTCTGCATCAGGAGCAAATCCGAACAGTGACATAGGTTCGAGTTCATTGTACTTTACCATACATTCGCAGCCGCTCTCTTCGTCTGTTCCGATCACAAGGCGGATTCGATTTTTAACGGGTACGCCGGATTCCTTCAATGCTTTGAGCGCGTAATAAGCGGCCATCGTCGGGCCTTTGTCATCAATTGCTCCCCGTGCATAAAGAGTACCGTTTTCAACGTATGCGGTAAACGGATCATGCGCCCATTTGCCGGTCGCAGGCACGACATCCACATGACCGAGCACTGCAATGTAATCCTCAGCATCTTCCGGACCGTACTCAATGTAGCCGGCGTAGCCCTGGAGCATTTTTGTGCGGAATCCGTCTCTGTCACCCATTTCCAGTATTTTTTTCAATGCAGCAAGCGGACCCGGTCCGAATGGTGCGCCCTCCTTTGCCTGAGTTGCATCCTTCGTGCTCGGAATCGAAATGAGCGCGGAGAGATCTTTCAAAAATGCATCTTTATTTGCCTTAACATTCAATTGACTCATTTTTTTACCGTCCTTTTTATCCAATAGTTACGATGTTTGCAAGCATTCAAGCTATGGCCAACGATCACAAACATTCATCTATTAAGCATTCTAGCACAAAGCAGTAAGCAAGGAAAAATCCGGAAAAAGTAAATGCTGCTTAACTCAGCAACTATTGAGTAAATCTCTGTTGCATGGTAATTACGCACTGCGCAGTATGCAGTGAAGTTAATGAGAAAAGTGGTGAAATACAAAAGTTAAAGCTAATCCGTGAAAAGTGAAAGCTAATGATGGAAAACTTAAAGCCAACCTACCGAAAGTGAAAGCTAACCTCAAAAGTTAAAGCTAATTTGAGAAAAGTGAAAGCCAACAATGGAAAACTTAAAGCCAATCCTCCAAAAGTTAAAGCGAAATTATGAAATTCACAAAATGTATGAGACAATCGCGTTACTCTGCTTCATTCGGTCTAACTTTCACCAGGTTCGGTCTGACTTTCCATCGGTTCGGCCTAACCTCTACTTTTCGGTCTAATTCTCACTAGATTCGGTCTAGCTTTCCCTGGATTCGGTCTAACTTCTTCTCTTCAATTCAGCTTTCTTAATATTATTAGTGTTTTTTCAATTGATACGATGTTGCGCCTCTTCCGTCTACTGCGAACTAAAAAGATAACAAATCGTTTCCCAGTAATTCTTAATTAATGAACCATAGATTATGATCGGGACACTGTGTAAAATTTCAGCCAAAAAAAGCGGATAGGTTCGCCTATCCGCTCAGCTTGCATCTTTTTTATCCGCGAACCTGTGAACAGTTCGCTTCGATTTCTTCCCACTTCATGTACTTGCGATCAATGTCTTCTTCAATCAGCTGACTGCCGATCTGTACCTCGATCAATTCGAGTGCATCATCAGCTTTAATTGCATGAAGCGTTTCGGCTGTAACGATGACCACATCGCCAGGCTTGATCGAACGGATCACGCCGTTTTCCGCATAGCGGCCATTCCCCTTGACGATCGTCCATACTTCCTTGCGCATATGATGGCAATGGTAGCTGAGATTGGCACCAGCTTTAATCACGATCTTTTTCGTCAGTACTTCTTCATTATTAACCGAGTACCGTGAATAATCGAGAACGCGATAGGAACCCCATTGGCGTTCTTCATACATCGGGCGCTGGTCAAAGCCCTTCATTACTTCTTTTATGCGCGGACTTTGTTCTTTATCCGCAACAAGAATACCGTCCGGGCTGACTGCAACAATCGCATTTGAGACGCCGATTACCGTCACCGGCAGATCAAGCTCGTTAATAAGATTCGTGTTTGCCGAATCATCACTGATAATTCCTTTACCGATCTGTTTTGTCGCCATTTCTTCAGTCAAAGTGTTCCAAGTGCCGAGGTCTTTCCAGAACCCTTCATAAGGCAGCGCAACAATGTTTTTCGCCTTTTCAACAACTGCGTAGTCAAAGCTGATTTTCGGCAGCTTGGCAAATTGTTGTGAAAGCTCCTCATAGTTAAGCGGCAGGCCCAGCGATTCCAAAATGGAAATGACATAGTTCAGACGGAATGCAAATACACCGCAGTTCCAAAGAGCGGAATCTTTAATCAGCGTTTCCGCCAGTTCCGTAGTTGGTTTTTCAGTGAAATGATCCACTTTTATAAATGATTTATTTTCGCCTTTAACAGGAACAATATAACCATATTTTTCCGAAGGGTAGGTTGGTTTGACACCCATAAGTGCCAAATCTGCCTTCGTTTCATCGAGTAATTTCTCTAAGTCAAGGATTCGTTTAAAAAATGCGGTATCGACATAAGGATCGACCGGCAGTACAGCAACCGCATCGTCAAGAGAAGCGTCCGTCATGGTATATAAATAGGAAGCCGCAAGTGCGATTGCCGGAAAGGTATCACGACGTTCCGGTTCAACGATTAAAGGCACATCCTTACCAAGCTGGTTTTCAAGCATCTCCACTTGGCCCTTTCCCGTCGCAATCACTGTTGATTTTCCAAGTCCCACTTCGTTCAACTGGCCGAACACCCGCTGAACCATTGAAGACAGCTTCTTATCTTGGTCTTCAAGCACTCTCAGAAATTGTTTGGATCGTGCATCATTAGACAATGGCCATAATCGTTTTCCTGACCCGCCTGATAGCAAAACTAATCGCATGTTAACTCTCTCCTCATGATCTTTTATTACATAGACTGAGTCGCGATCAAATTCTATGTAATTAGCTCTTTATATTTTTATCTGAACCTTGTTTTGCAATAAAAAAATAACGTTGACTGATTCTATTATGCCACTAAAAGGAAATAACGATCAATACTCATCGGCCAAATCACCTATTTGGATACCATGCGCATTCGATTGGCAAGATAATTTCCGGTAAGACTTTCCGAAATCTTCGCAACCTGCTCAGGAGTACCTTCGGCAACAACTTTCCCTCCGGACGGGCCGCCGCCGGGTCCTAGATCGACGACATAATCACAATTTGCGATCAAATCAGGGTCGTGGTCGATGAGAATAACCGTAGAATCCTCAGCCATTAAGCGATCCAATACCCCGAGCAGCATTTCAATATTTTGCGGATGCAGCCCTGTTGACGGTTCATCAAGTATATAAAGCGTTCCCTGATGATGCTTCTGCAGTTCACCGGCAAGTTTCATTCGCTGCGCTTCACCGCCGGAAAGTCCCGGTGTCGGTTCACCGAGCCGTAAATAGCCGAGTCCGACGCTCTGAAGAAGACGGAGTGGTTCGACCAATCCAGGAACATCAGCGAAAAACCCAGCTGCTTCATCAATGTTCATCTCCAATACATCGGCAATCGACTTGCCGCGAACGTTTATTTTCAAAGTCTCCGGCTCGTAGCGTGTGCCGCCGCAATGCGGACAGCGGACGCGCTGCTCCGGCAAATACTGCATGTCAAGCGCCATCTCTCCTCTTCCTTCACAGACCGCACAACGTCCGCCTTTCACATTAAAGGAAAAATAGCCGGCATCCCATTTCCTGCCTGCCTCTGCTGAAGCCTGGGCAAACAGGTTACGAATTAAATCAAAAATGCCGGTATACGTCGCCGGGGTAGAACGTGCATTGCGTCCGATCGGTGCCGCATCAACAACGAGAATACGCCGGATTTCGGCTGCACCGGTCAATTGGCTGACACATGTCGGCAGACTCGTTTTATTGAGATGCGTACGGATTGCCGGAACGAGTGCTCCTTGAATCAACGCCGTCTTTCCCGCTCCGGAAACACCGGTCACCGCTGTCATTCGATTAAGCGGAAAACGTGCTGTTACGTCATGAAGATTGTGTAGATCATGAACGCTTATCTCAACAAAGGAATGATTTTGTTTAATAGAGCGTTGTTTCCGGCCATGTACCATCCGCCGCCTTGATAAATAATTGCCGGTCACTGAATTCGGCATATGTGCCACCTGATTCGGTGTCCCTTCAGCGACAACCTGCCCGCCTCGTTCGCCCGCTTGCGGTCCCATCTCGATCATGTAGTCGGCTCCGCGAATGATTTCCAAGTTGTGGTCAACGACAACCAAGCTGTTGCCATTCGTAACCATTCGCCGCATAATCCGCTGCAAACCGGCTACATTAGCCGGATGCAGACCGACAGATGGTTCATCAAGTACATAAAGGATGCCTGTTGAATGACTTTTGGCCATATTAAGCAATTCAAGCCGCTGACGTTCACCTGTTGAAAGTGTTCCACCGGACCGATCCAGCGTTAAATAACCGATTCCAAGCTCCAGCATCGGATCAATTTCCCGACGCATACCCTCAGCAAGTTTCTCTGCGACAGGCCGAAGCGGCGATTCCAAATGGTTCGGTAATTCATCTGTAAAATGCTTCAGCTCATTGATGGTCAATGCTGCGGCTTCTGCAATAGACAAACCACCTAACCGCGTAAGCAGCGCTTCCGGTCGCAGGCGTGTTCCATGACAATGCTCGCATGGACGCACGCTTAGAAATTTTTTCATGCGTGCATACCGTGTCTGATTGCGGTCGCCGGCGAGCGATTGCCGTACTGCTTCGACTGCATTGTCATAGGTAAACGTGATCGGATACTCCTCGCCTGTTTCACTGTTGTGAAACGTGAGCGGTCGCTTTGTCTGTTTGCCGCGCAGGACAATCTCCTGTTCTTTTTTGCTCAATTTCTGCCATGGCACATCAATGCGCACGCCAAGCTGTGCGACGAGCCGCACTGTGTAGCCTCGGCCCGCGGCGCGCCATGAGGCAACTGCGCCTTGACGAATCGTTTTATTAGGATCTGCGATTACAAGTGCGGGGTCCACCTCCGCACGTTCGCCGAGTCCGCCGCATACAGGACACGCACCAAGCGCAGAATTGAATGAAAACGTTTCGGCACTTGGAAGAGGAAACGACGTGCCACATTCCGGGCACACACATTCTTCATTTAAAATAGCTGTCAGAGACGGATTAACTCTATGTCCTTTGGGACATTGATGTGTCCCCAATCGAGAAAACATAAGCCTCAGAAGGTTATAAGTCTCCGTCACGGTTCCGACCGTACTGCGACGACCAAGCATTGGAGGACGCTGGCGCAGGGCAAGCGCTGGCGGAAGAAATTCAATTTTCTCCGCATCTGCGCGCTCCATCTGATGAAGTTTACGCCGTGTGAACGCCGACAGTCCTTCAAGATAACGGCGGCTGCCTTCAGCATAAAGAACCCCCATTGCAAGTGAGGACTTTCCCGATCCAGAGACACCGGCGATTGCAACCTGTTTTCGCAACGGTATCTGAACGGTCACATCCTTCAAATTATGTGTGTGGGCACGAACTATATTAATCGTTTGCGGCAAGTTTTCGTTGCGTCGATACATGATACACGTAATGGGCAGCGGATCACGTCTCCGCGACACGCATTCACTCATCCTTCCTCCCATCAAAAAATGATTCTGCTTTCATTATAGCTTTTTTGATCCTTGTCCACTCATATAACCTGATTTTGGGAGTAATTCAACTTTTTTCAGAAAAAGCCTTGCATTATTAATCTGTACTGGGTATAATATTTCTTGTTCTGATTCATTACCCCATGGCCAAACGGTAAGGCAGCGGTTTCTGGGGCCGCGATGTTCTGGTTCGAATCCAGATGGGGTAATCATAGTAAGTAAAGCCGTGGATTCTAGATGTATCAAGGATTCACGGCTTTTTTCTGCGTCTGTGTCACTTTTCTCTCACCGGGCAGTCAACCTCTATTTTTGGAGGACAGTTGCGAGGCGATCGGTCATTGATTTTTCTTCCCAGTCTCTTCTTTTTGTGGTCATTTTTTGTCTGAATGACGCATCTCCACTTTCGAAGAACCAAGGGTCACTTGGCTTGATACAACTGCTAAACTAAAGTAACAGTTTACGTTAGATAAAAACGGACACTTTTTTTAGGGGTTTGCATGAAATGGGTGCCGCCCCGAACCAGAAGCGACACCCATTTCAAAACTTTTATAATTTACTTTTAATATGTTTAGCGGCAGAGTAATATCAGGGCGAAAATCGTTTCCAATGTCCCTCGGAGATCACTTCTACCGCTCCATCGATCACTTTGATTGCAGTTTGATCGTCAATCGCATATGCCGGCCCTTGCATCCCTTCGGCCCATCTCGTTGCGGCAGCCATAGTGTTTCCCGGCAGCATCTCGTTATCCAGATGCGGAAACATTGCAAAATTGACCAGTCTCAGCGCTTCATCACCACCGTTGGGCGGAGTCCAGCCAACGAAGTCTTCCCCGATGTTGGGTGCCATCACCATGCTCCCAGCACTCATTCCCACATAGACTGCGTGCAGGGATGGCAAGAGATCTGCGAACCCGGACTGCCGCATCCAGTGTCCCAGGTAGAGAGCGTCGCCACCAGCCACCAGCAGGACATCCGTCTCTTGAACCAGTGGCACCCAGCGGTCTTCATCGATGCTTGGCAGCGCTGTGAGTTCCAGAACACCGACAGACTTCCAACCCAGGTCGACCATGGGATTCTCGGAATTCCCACTGATGAACTGCCAGGTTTTGACACCGGGGCCGACCCAAGGGTGTCCGTACATCGCAGTGGGGATGCACAGGGCATTGGAGTCGGCGATCGGCTTGCCCAGTAAGTCAACCAGCGCGTCATGTATGCTTTTGTTAGTGATGCCTGCAGATGTGAGCAATAATTTCATAAATTCTCTCCCTCGTATCGTAATTTAGTTTCATCCCATTAGAAAAGTGAAGAACTATAGATTATTAATTTTGGTTATCTGCTACCTAATTACTTAGATTTTTTTCAGAATTCTTTTTAACTTCAATGCAACTATCGTTAATGCCCAGCAGCCCTCGGTAAAACATCTTGTCCAATTCATGATCAATTTTTTGCAACGATTGCGGAGTCATGTTAAATTTTTCCATATACTGCCGATTACGAAAATACTGAAAGAACATGTCGATGTAGATAAAAACTGCGGTATCGCTCAAATCATCGTCAATATATCCTTCCGCTCGCCCGCGTGCAACAAATTTTCTCCAAAAAACACTCCTACTGTCAAATAACAGATTAATTTCACTATTATCTTGATACATTTTGAAGAAAAGATCAATCATCTTCTTATTCACATGACTGAGTGCCTGTTTCGAAAACTGTTGCATGCCCTGCAGACACTCAGGGAATGTTAACGTCGAATCATTTAAAAACCCCAAGATTGAATCATAAAACTCAGTAAATATTCGCGTAACGACTGCCCTTGATAACTCGTCCTTGCTTGAAAAATATTTATAAAGTGTCGCCGATGAAATGCCAATGACACGCGCTAATTCACGCATTTTGATTGTGTCCGGATCCACTTTTAAATACAGTTCAGCAGCGGTCCTTAGAATGTGTTCGCGCATCATGTTCTTCCGTTCGCTTCGTTTCATTTACTGTTCACTTCCATGCTCATCTTTTGTCTAATAATTGTAAAAGTAATCTTGTATTTTGTCAAAAAAACTAAAACAACATTGACATTTTGTTTTAGTTTTCGTATATTTAAGCTTGATATTAGTAAAGGAGGAAACACATGGCCTATCTCGAATTACATGACATTCACAAATCATACTTTTTAGGAAAAGAAGAATTTCCCGTTCTTAAGGGTATTGATCTGCAACTAGAACGCGGTGAATTTGTTTCAATTTTAGGGGAATCTGGGGGCGGCAAATCGACCCTGATGAATATCATTGGTGGATTGGATCGTAAGTTCACTGGTCAAGTAACCGTTGACGGACGTCAGCTGGATCATACCAAGGAAAAGCAGTTGGATGACTACCGCCGCAGCACCATTGGTTACATTTACCAATCATATAACTTAATCAGTCATCTCAACATCGTTGAAAATGTATTGGTATCTTTGGATATGACTACGCTCACCGGCAGCCAGCGAAAGGAACGTGCCATCGCCTTACTGAAAAAGGTCGGTCTGGGCGAGCATTTAAAGAAACGCCCAAGTCAACTCTCCGGCGGTCAAAAGCAGCGTGTAGCGATCGCACGGGCTTTGGCCAGCGATCCTGAAATCATCATTGCTGATGAACCAACAGGCGCTTTGGACTCCGGAAACACCGCAGAAGTGCTCAAACTTCTGGAACAAATTGCGGAAGAAGGCAAACTGGTCATCGCCGTCACCCATTCTCAAGAGGTCGCCAACTATGGAACTCGGATTGTCCATCTGACAGACGGGAAGATCGATGGCGACACACGACTAAGCCCAGCCTATCCGTTACCAACAGACGCTCAAAACGAGTTTCGACCAAAAGCGCTTTCTTCCGGAGCAAGTTATCGAAATGCATTCAAACACCTCACTTTTAATTTTTGGCGCAATTCGCTTATCATGCTGGGAACGGCCATCGGGCTATTCGCCGTACTGCTCTTCAGTGGTCTGGGCAACGGAGTTAACGCCTTCATGCAGGATCAAATCAATTCAATGGTTAACCCCAATTCAATTACTGTGTTTAAGAACCCAACCGGCAAAAAGGTTACTACTGCCGAACTGCAACAGTCCATGCAGCAGTTTGCCAATGACCCATCGAAGCTGCTGCTTACCAACGATCAGGTTGACCGCCTGCGCGACTTAAAACACGTCAACAAGGTGGAACCTGGCTATCAGCTAAGCACCTACACCTTGTCCTACAACAAGAAAAATTCAAACGGCAGTGGCATCCAAACTTGGACAAAGGGATTTGCTGACAACACAATTAAAACGGGACATGCACCCGGAGATAATGAAATTGTGATCAATAAGAACCAGGCGATCGCACTCACCAGTGCCAAAACCTATAAAAAGCTTCAAGGAAAAACAATCAAGCTTACGATGCAGTGGATCAATAAAAAGAACCAGCCTGTTCAGATTATCGGTAACCTTAAGGTTGTTGGATTTTCAAACAATGCCCAGACTCTACCGGCAGCGACCAACTATGACACGATGCGTCAATTGATCGAGAAGCATAATGGTGTTACGGATGCGAATTTTGTCTCCGTTAATGCCACCGATTCAACGTATGTTAAACAGGTCGCAAAAAAGATACAAGAAATAAAGAATAACGGTAAATATGCCTATGGGGCCATTACAGTCGGTGACATTTTAGATACGATTAATCAGTATGTTCAGATTGCATCGATTATCCTCGCATCGATTGCCGGCATTTCGCTCGTCGTTTCCGCGCTCATGATCATCGTAACGATGTATATGTCCGTATCTGAGCGAACAAAAGAAATCGGCATTCTGCGCGCGCTGGGTCAGCGCAAGAAAGACATTCGCCGCCTGTTTACTGCCGAGTCAATCCTGATCGGCTTGTTCTCAGCGGCTCTCGCACTAATCTTTGCTTACGGCTTTAGTGCACTGCTTAATCACCTGCTCTACAGTATCGTTAAATTCAACATGGTTCAGATTACAGCAGCCAACATCATCACAATCGTAATCATCGCTCTTGTGATCTCATTTATCGCTGCACTGTTGCCGGCAAGACGTGCTTCACGATTGAACCCAATTGACGCTCTGTCAGCTGATTGATGGTTCATAAATAATACTCGATTCATTTAATAGGTATGATTTTGAATTGAGTATGCCGCTAACTCCTTCGAAATCTTCCTTGATGAAGGAATCATAGAAAAGAGAGATCGCTACGCGATCTCTCTTTTAATTTGTCTCAAAGTCAAAGACGGACTTTTGAAACACCTCATTCTTATAGTGATTATATTCCTGCTTGTTCATGGAAGAAGTACAGCAATTTCGCCAATTGATCAGCCCTAATTTGACCGGGAGCAGAAGCTTTTGCTGCCGAGCCAAACGTTAAAGCCGAACCGAAGAGTTCTCCGGTTAACCGACTAATGACACCTTTTCCGGACATTGACATCGTGATGAACGGGCGATCGGCAAATTTAGTTTTCATTTGTTCCGTTGCTTTGAGCAGTGTCAAAACATCGAATGCTGATTGCGGCATGACCGCTATTTTTGAAATATCAGTCCCACGATTCTGCATCTCGCACAACCGTTCAATGATCGTCTTCGTGCTTGGTGTCTGATGGAACTCATGACTTGACATGATCACCTTGACACCATTGTGATGTGCCTCTGTAACAATACGACGCACCACACCCTCTCCAATAAAAAGTTCGACATCCACTAGATCAATCCATCCACTCTGAATCAATTCAAGGTTCAGCGCAGCATAGTCATTTGAACTAATTTCTTTTTCTCCGCCTTCTTTCAGCGTCCGGCACGTAAAAAGAATCGGTTTATCCGGCAACAGATCTCTGAGTTCACAGGCAACTCGTTTAACCGCTGCAACGTCGGCTACCTCATCTAAAAAATCAACGCGCCACTCAATCACATCGGCAGGTAGTTCCTTCAGCAGCAAAATTTCCTTCTGAAGTTCCGCAAGATTTCTTCCGACAATCGGTATCGCTATTTTCGGAATACCAATTCCCAATTCCACATTTTTCACTTTAACTGTCTTCATTTTTTTCACCTTTCTTTATTTACGCCATAGAGCTTTTTTACGATGTTGTTTCAGTAGCCGGTGTTCGTGCAATTAATTTTCGATAGCGATAATTGACAAAGAGTCCAAGTAGAATTCCTAAAGTATTCACACATAATGAGAAAGCGAATACTCCGTGAATGTCTGAATAGCGAATAATGATTCCTGTCACAAAGGGAATTGTTGTCTGCGCGATACCAGTAGCCGTGTCAATTGTACCTGTAACTGTACCTTTGCGGCTCCAGAAGAATTCGCAAAATACAGCAATGCACAGTTGGAAGACTCCTGCCGTGAAAATGCCAATCAAGAAAGCAGCTGTTCCCGCCACAAATGCGGATCGTGAGAACATGAACAGAACAGTCGCTAGAAAAGAACAGATTGGAAAAACAGCAAGAATCGTCACAGGTCGGATAACTTTCATCAGCAACAATGCCAAACAAATTACTGAAACAATCGCGCCAATATTGAAATAGCTGACCAGTTTTAACGAGTCTCCCAAATCCATGCCAACCACTTTCTGCCCATAAGTCGGCAGCCATGTCCCCATAATATATAAAAGACCAGGTGCTGTAAATCCAATGAGAATAAATGCCGCACCCTCAAGCCAGAACTTTGGCTTTCCGGTAAAGCGTATATTCGGTGGTGCTTCTCCGGACACCGCTTTTGACTTTTTACTTGGAAACGGCGCTCTGCTTAACAATAAAAGAACGATGATATAAATTGCACCGGGAATAAAGAATGCCCACCCATAAAAAAGTTGATTATTGTTCAGAAAGATAATGATCCCCGGAAGCAGTGCCGATCCACAAGAAATGATCGCTTTCAGTATGACTGTTGATGAACCAGAATATTTTGGGAAAAATTCCATCAGTGATGGATAAGTCCCCGTATCGAGACATGCGATAGATAGTCCGCCGAACACAGCAACACATAGAGCTACATAGTAATTTGGCGCCAACGGGATGCCGAAAAGAAAAACAGTCATGAACAGACAGCCGATCACAATCATGCACTTACGCCCGATTTTGTCAACAAGAAGTCCATCGATAAATACAGTGCAAAGTCTGCCGAGACCAAATGTAGCAATAAGGAAGCTGATCCCTGCAGAATCCGTATGAAATTTAGCTTGAAGAAAACTCATATTCTGCGCCAGCATGATGTAAGCCATGCCGAAGGCAAAATAAATCGAATAACAGCAGAGTGCTGAAAATAAGTACCTGTTCTTTTGTTTCATCTGCATCCCGTCCCTCAAAGTCAACACTAGTTAATTGCACCAGGTCTTTTCATATTGTTTTTGATTCCATTTTTCTCATCATCGGAACTACCTTACGATACCGATACGCAATGATCAAAGCTAGCACAAAACCTGCAGCTGCGATCCAAGCATCAAATACCATAATGTTAGCAATACTGGTATTTGACAGAACACCCGTAATCAATGGAATAGTAAACGACGCAATGCTGCCCAGCGTATAAAATGTTCCGGTAATCGTTCCTTTACCACGTGGAAATACTTCAGCCATCAAAACAAGAGCGAGTTGCATGACACCGCCTGCAGCTGAATACCCAATCACAAATGAGAATAGTACACAAACGAGCGGTTTCGGAAAGAGACATAGAACCACTAGTGCAGCCATTGATACGAATGTGTAGCCAACCAAGAAAAAAATTGTGTGCAATTTGCGTACAAGAACTGCAGTCACAAAAACGCAGACAATGGAGCCAATCGCATAATAGCTCATTAACGCACGTGAAGATGCATCGCCCATACCTGCGACACTGCTGCCATACTTGGTCAGCCACTGGCTCACCAAATAGAAAGTTGCCTGAGAGACATAACCGTACAAACAAAAGCAGGTGCCTTCGAGCCAAAATTTCGGCTTGCTGATAAAGATTGATGTTTGATCTCCCGACTGTTCGGATTCTTCGTTGACGGTCATAGGCGGGAATGGCCGTTTAATCAAGTAAATGGCATTGGCGACAAGGATGACCGCTGCAACAATGAATGACCATCCGTACCAAAGATGAGAAGCTACAAGAAAACTGATGATCAATGGAAGCAAAAACTGTCCTCCAGAAATGAATGCTTTCAAAACAATGTTTGCCGTTGAAGCTGTTTTTGGAAACGATTCCATGAGTGCCGGGTAAGTGCCACAATCAAGGAATGAATTAGCGATTCCGGCTAGAATGCCGAATACATAGGCAATACCAATATTCGGACTGATCAAGATACCGATAAAGAAGGCAATGTACGTCGCCAAACCCATATACACAAACGGTCTCCGTCCGAATTTGTCAGAAAGAACACCTGAAACAAACAGAACGATCAAGCGTCCGATCCCTAGAGCTGAAATAACAATTGCGACACCGCCGACATTTGTGTTCCAATGTGCGGCGAGAGCATCCATATTTTGTGCAAGGATAATGACACCCATCCCGTGAATAAAGTAATTGATATACAATCCGAGCGCAGTGGGCATATATTTGTTCTTCATAGCTGACCTTCCTTCCTCATTGTCAAAGTTAAAAATTATTCAGCATTTCCTAACTGAGACATTATTAAAATCTTGTACCGAACAGAATGACCAAATACAGAATTTTATTTCTAAAATAGATTAAATGTGATTTTTTTCACATAAAAATCACAAATGAATACTTATCGATATCCGTTTACTTATTTTGAGGTGCCGCGCTTTTTGTTTCGTCTTCTGCTAAGAATGGCAGTGAGCGTATATAATCCACAGGCATCTGTTTTCCCGTCCAGATTTCAAATGCACGTGCGCCCTGCCACAGCATCATGCCAAGTCCGTTAAAGAATCGGCAGCCTTGAGCCTCGGCCATGCTGAGCATTTTTGTTTTTTTCGGGCTATAAACTACATCCGTAACAATCAGATCCTTACGGAATACACTCGGATCATTAATAATGCTCTGATCTTCAAGCGGCTTCATACCGACACCTGTGGCATTACCGAACAGGACGCTGTCAGCGATTTCCGCTTTCAGTTTCTCCTCATCGGCTAAGTCAAAAAGTGTTGCCTTGCATGATGTTCTTGAGTTAATTTTCTCAACTGTGTGCATTGCGTTTTCAAAGAACGCATCTTTGCGGTTGAAAATTGAAATCTCTTTTACTCCATCCAGTGCCGCCTGCACGCAAATGGCCGTGGCTGCACCGCCTGCACCAACAATCGTAATTTTCTTACCGATAATATCAATGTCATTTTCTTTCAAATTACGCATATAGCCTGTTCCATCTGTAATGTCCCCTGTTAAAACACCATGATCATTGACTACGGTATTTACCGCGCCAACTAATTCGGCAGCCGGAGTAAGTTTATCCAAATAGTTCCCGATCAACCTTTTATTCGGCATTGATACGTTCCAACCGCGCAGTTTCAAAGCACGAAACCCTTTGATCACATCAGGTAATTCCTGATTATTTACTTCAAACGCAAGATAAACATAGTCCAACCCCAGCTTCGCAAAAGCTTCATTGTGCATAGTCGGGGACAGACTGTGCCGAATCGGTGTTGCAATCAAACCAATGAGTTCTGTGTGTCCTGTAATTCGTTCTGTCATGATAATCGTTCCCTTCATCACTTAAAATTTTTATATACAACTGCGCGAAAGCTAGAATACTTACTCCGGCTTTCATAATGCAGCAGAAAAACCCGCTTTCATGCTATCGACTTTTTTAATTGTTTTGATGATATCTCTAGCCTCTTTGGTGCCATTGATTAATCGCCGCGCCACCTTGCTATCGCCAATGTTAACCAGTTCAATTTTGTTTTCTCGGCAATAATCATTCAGCTCATTCGTCAGCGAATTAAAGGAACGCATGCCTAAACAAATGAATCCGAAATCGAAAGGAATCTGTTTCTCAGCACCTGCAACCTTTACATTAAAGTGATCACGTTCCACTTTTATTAACGGTGTTTCAGTTAACTGATTGACTTGATACTTGTCCAGCATCGCCATCATTGACACACGTGTGACCAGATCCAGATCTTTTCCTAAGACAGGAAGCATTTCAATGATTGTAACCGAACCGGCACCGCGTTTTGCAAAGTATTCAGCCACATCAAGTCCAACTGCGCCACCGCCAACAATCGCAATTTGCTTACCTTTAAAACTACTGAACCGCTTCAAATCGGACAATAAATCAAAAACGGAAAAGACCTTACGCTCCGAACTGACAAGTTGCTCCTTAAGCCCCTGAATTGGCGGTAAAAATGGTTTCGCACCTGTTGCCGTAACGATGATATCCGGGGCTTCAGCGGCGATCCGATCAAAATGAACCGTCGTGTTCAACGAAACTTTCAGATTCGTGAGCGACTTCGCCCTTTTTTCCAAATAGTTGGGAAAATCCTCAATTCTTTTTTTATCCGGAAGCCTTGAAATTTCTCGTGCGAGTCCGCCTAGATAGCTTTTCGTCTCAAACAGATGCACATCACAACCGACTTCAGCTGCCGTACAAGCCGCCTCCAATCCGGCCGTTCCTCCACCAACGACCATGACGCGCAGGGGATGACTCACATGATAGCGCTTATATGAATCCCCATGAATCAAATCCGGATTAATTGTACAGCGAATCGGCTTGCATTGTGCGATTCGATTATCCGCGCAGCCTATATTACACGAGATGCATTTTCTCATTAATTCTTCTTGCCCATGTTGCACTTTATTGACCCAATAAGGTTCGGCAAGAAGCCCTCTCCCGATCGCGATCAAATCTGCTTTTCCGCTTTCAAGAATTTTTTCTGCCACTTTAGGCGTACGAATGTTCCCCGATGTGATTGTTGGTTTATTGAATTTCTTTTTCACAGCCTCAGCCATGTATGCCCGCCAGCCATCCTCAAGAGACATTTCGTCGATCTGATACTGAATGGAGTCGTTCAACGCCGCCGATACATTCAGCACATCAACATCATCAGTCAAATAGTCCAACAACTGCAAAGTATCCTCTAATTTATTACCACCCGCTACAAATTCTTCCGCACTAAAACGCAAAGCGATTGGGAAGTTGACCCCCACCTGGCGACGCACTTCATTGATCACTAGTCTCGTGAATCGCGCTCTATTTTCCGGTGACCCGCCGAATTCATCCGTCCGCTTGTTATAAATAGGTGAAAGGAACTGGCTGAGAAGATAAGAGTGTCCGGCATGAATTTCGATACAATCAAATCCTGCACGTTGTGCGCGTCGTGCCGTTTCTCCATATTTCTTAACGATGAGCATTATTTCACCCTTTGTTAATGGGCGCGGAATCACCCCACCGGATTTTGACGGAATATTGGAGGCTGATACCGGCTGTTTTCCCTGAAGCCGACCAGGGTAAGCTGAAGCACCCGCATGATTCATTTGCACGGAAACACACGTTCCATAAGCGTGCATCGTTTCCGTAAACTTAAATAAACCGGGAATAAACTGATCATTATCCATTCTGAGCTGTGTTGTGCCATTTGTGCCCATCGGATAATCCAAACAAACATTTTCTAAAATAATTAATCCTGTACCACCTTTGGCTCGTTCTGTGTAATAAGAAAGATGATCCTCTGTCATACTGCCATCGAGATTGGCAAAATTTGTTCCCATTGGCGGCATGATAATTCGATTCTTAATCGTCATTCTTTTAATTGTTAATGGTTTGAAAAGTAAAGGATAGTCTTCCATAGTGACATGACCCCCATATCATATTGTTAAAAATGATTGATAATTATTTCACATGTATTAAATCAAAAGAGAATGATATTTATTTCACAATCTTATTGTAGAACGCGCTTACATCAAATACAATAAAGGTATACGGTTTTATCTATAGATGCCATCTATGCATTTTTCGGAGGTGTGTTTATGAATCTGAAACAATTGTATTATTTCGCCAATCTTGCCGAAACCGAGCACTACACCAAATCCGCTGAACTTCTCGACATTTCTCAACCAACGCTCAGTCACATGATCAAAACACTTGAATCCGAGCTTAACGTTCTCCTTTTTGAAAAAGAAGGTCGCAACATTCGTTTAACAAAATATGGTCGTTTATTTCTTCCTTATGTACAGAATTCACTCAATGAACTGGAGAAGGGAAGACGAACACTTGAAAATATGATTGATCCGAAATCTGGGACAATTGAGCTGGCTTTTATTTACACCATGGGGGCATCTTTTGTTCCAAAAATGGTTCGCCTGTTTTCTTCCCAAGAGGCTTATCAAAATGTAACCTTTAACTTTCATCAGGGGACAACTCATGACGTGATCCCCAAGATTTACGACGAAACCTATGATCTGGCTATCTGCTCCTACGTGCCTGATCTTCCCGAACTATCATTTTTTCCTGTCTATCAAGAGGGGCTTGTCTTAATCACAGCAAAGAATCATCCTTTAGCAAAGCAGGATTCTGTTAGTCTGAAGCAGACAACGCCATATCCGTATATCTTTTTCAGTAAAGAGAGCGGTCTATACCCACTCATCGAACAAACGATGCAATCACTACAGATCCATCCGAAAATTGCCTGTGTCGTAGAAGAGGACTTGGCGATGGCCGGTCTTGTTTCCAATAATTACGGCATTGCAATCATTCCGAAGATTAAAGCCCTGTCCTCCTTTAACCTAAAAATTATTAACATTGCGGATAACATACCTGCCCGAATCATCTATCTAGCCTTTCTCAAAGATCGTTATATACATCCTGCAGCAAAGGCTTTTATCAGCTTTCTAATGAAGCATAAAATCACAAGATTGACAAATTAAGGTTTTGTATAATCAGAAAGGTGTCACGACCTATTCTTCACTTCTACTGTTAGAAAACTTAGCTTCGCCAAGCCTCTGGTGAAGACGAAGCTGCCGTCGCGACGGTCACGGATGACCTAGGTCCGGTTCGCCACAGGACGTACTTCCACAGGACGTGTTGGCTTCGACGTTCCTCATAGGAAGTGAACACCGGTAGTCGAAGCTCCTTTATTGCCGAGCCACTTACATTAAATTTCTCTAAATCTTTATACTTTTGTGAAAAAAAGCAGCACAGACCATAGCCCTGGCCTGTGCTGCTAATCTTAATATATGTGTAGAAAATTATTTTTTAAGCAGATTGAAGTTCTCATAGTAGCTTACGGCTTCCTTAGCAATCGGATCGTTGGCTCCAAGTCCGCTGACTTCTTGCAGAACAGCGACCACGCCTTTTTCCTTTAACTGTTGTTGCAGCTGTGCTGCTTCAGCATCTTCGGTAACATCAAATCGAAGAGCCGCCGCAATCACTTTGGCGAGATGTGTAAAGGACAATCCAAGCTTTTCAGCTTCACGAGCAGGTTTTACAAGCCGATCCTCCGGTCCAAGTTTGCGAAGTGGCGAACGTCCGACACGAGTAACATCATCATTTAGCTTCGGATTTTGGAAACGATGCAGGATTTTTTCAATATACTGTTCATGTACTTCTGGTTTAAATCCGTATTGCTTGATGAGATAAGCACCGGTTTCTTCAATCGTTGCTTTCACGTCTTGATAGATGTCGGAATCACGCAGCGCTTCATGAATCTTCTTTTTCCCGGCCTGATAGCCGAGATATGCGGTCGTCGCATGCCCCGTATTTACGGTAAACAGTTTGCGTTCAATGTAAGGCGCGAGATCCGGAACAATTTGCATTCCTTTTACTTCCGGGAGCTTTTCATTCGTTGCGACAATCCATTCATGATAATCCTCGACAAGCACGTCAAGCAATTCTTCATTATGCTGGATAGGCACAATTCGGTCAACTGCTGAATTCAAGAAATAAACGGTTCCGTCAAGCTTCTTCAACGTATCTTCATCAAGTGCTTTCAGAACTTCTTTTTTCAACAGATCGGTCGCGTTGATCTGGTTTTCACAAGCGATCACATAAATCTTTTCATCTGTATGTTTTACGCGTTCAGCCAGCCCTTTTGCGATGAGTGGAGCAATGAACGGAAGCACTTTTGGACCGATCGCCGTTGTCAAATAAACCGCTTTGCCGATAGCTTCAATAACTTGGTCCGGATTCGTCTTGCTGTTGATTCCGGAAACATTATGAATGGTGATCGTTTCTTGATTCTCTGCCGCTGTTCTCACCGTATAGGTCTGTTTTTCATTTAAGGCATTAATTATTTCTTCCGCGATATCAACAAAACTTACATGGTAGCCGGACTCCGCGAATAGCGCGCCAATGAACCCTCTTCCAATATTGCCTGCACCAAAATGTACAACTTCCTGCATGATCCTCAGTCCTTTTATTAGAATTTATGAATGAAAAATTGATAAAAAATCGTTTCTAATTTTGCACGAATCATTTCTTCATTTGCTGATGCGAAAATTAGTGTACTCTCGCGATCCTCAACAAGTGAGGAGCTGATCATACTGATCGCTTCCTGAGCGACCGGATTTAAGGGGTCAGGCGCGAGTATCAGCAAAAAATTACTGACCGAACACGTTTTACCATCCATAGCTGCCAGTTCAAAATGCTCAGTTGAATGTGCTATTTTAAAACATAAGTGCCGTACCGACTTGTCTCGACAGTGAAACAACGCCATATTCGTTCCCGGGACGGCAAGTCCCGCCATACGTTCGCGTTCGATTAGTCGCCAATAGACGGATTCACGGTCATCGATGATCGATTGATCGAAGCAAGTATCAATTAATTGGATCAAAACATCGTTCATCTTTTCCGCCTTGCTCACTTGAATCACCGAGAAGGCTTTTAGAATAGCTCGAATTGCCATCTGTGCTTGATCTACTTCATCCATTAATTGCTGAAGTGAACGTTGACCGGCAACCTCAGGACTCGAAACGATTCGCTCAGGAAGCAACTCCGCATCGGTCCCGCTTTTTGCCAAATCATGCGTAACTTGTTCGATCGCTGAAATATCTTCTTGACTGAGCAGCGGATTCACAAACAGGCACGGTATTTTTTGTTTCGGCAAGTGGACGGTAGATAAAATCAGATCAAATGCATCTAAATCCATATGCCCCATTTCATGGATCGATGCTACAGTCACCGAATAAAGATCCGGCATTTCCTTTCTTAACCTTGCCGCCAGCATTTTCGATGCACCGATACCGGTCGGACAGACGATCAACGCACGAATTTTTCGCATTTGCTTCCGCTGTTCCAGAGCAGAGCCGAAGTGCAGCACAATATAAGCAACTTCGTCATCAGGAAACCGGATTTGTTGAAACACCTGTTTCAAAGCCTGTTCAGTAATCTTGAACAGAACAGGAAACTGATCCTTAATTTGCTGCGTCAACGGATTAAACGAGGCAAGATCTTTTCTAATCCGGAACAGTGACGGCTCCAGATGTGCCATCAAGCCTTGAAATAAAGAGAAATCACTGTTCAAATCGACCTGCAACTGCTGTGAGATGTGCTGGATCAATTTTTTAATTGCTTTGCCCGTGATGACCTGATCAAAGTATATGGATTCGGCACTTTGCAACCGTGATCCTTTGAGCAGTGTTGCCATGAACGCCTTTTCCGAGTCCGTAAGTATGATGCCTAATTGATCGGACAAGAGTCCCGAAATCTTCTTAATAAAAGGTAGCGCTTCCTTTTCATGACTGTTTTGCTTCTCATCACCACCCGTTCCCTCTTCAAGCGGATGCCCGCTTTCAAAACGCTGCAGTGCAATGCACACCTGAATGAGAAAGCTGACATAGTCACTGTCCGCCAATTCCGTATAAAGCTTCCCAAGATCATGCTTCATCGCTTGATCGACCGTCGACAGGTAATCGGACTTGAAATAATGCAGGACATGCACTCCTGGCTTTAGCTGCTGATGGTTAATTTGAAAAATCGCTTCGATTAATTCTTCATTAAAGTAGAACAAGTAAAAATGAGCGAGCGCTGTGCGTTTGGCGCGTTCCGTGCCGATCATTTGCAAGCCGACGCCGCGTTTGCGAACGACATGCATCTCAAAGTCCTCAGTCCATGCGGACAGTTCATCCAGATACCCGCTTAACGTTGTTGACGAGATATCCAGTTCCTTTGCCAGCGGTCCAGTTTTCATGGGTTCATCGGCCTCAAATAATTTCAGGAAGAGCAAAAGTTTGCGCTCCTTGGCTGACAAATCTACCGGTTTTATTTTTGAAAGCTCTTGAACCAGTTTGAATACGGATTTATCCGGTCCTTGAATTTGCAGGGTCTTATCTGCGTTTTGAATCAATTGCAGACCAAATGGTTTAAGCAGTTTCTCAACATTTTTTAGGTCGCGGTGAACCGTTCGCATGCTGACCTGGAGATAGGACGCCATCGACAACGTTGAGTGCCTGCCGCTCGTCTTAATCAGCAACTCAAGTATGGTTTTTTCCCGTGTGGTCATGTACATTCGATTTATCCGCCTTTTTCTTCTAACATAGCATAACGATCAGGCGATTTCTTGTGAAAGCACTTACTCGTTTTGCGCTGCTGCTTTATTTATGATCGTTAGCAGATCATCGACCGATTGTGCACGTATCATCTCGCCGACATTGATTACATCCGAGCAGGCAACAGCAATTTTTGAAAGAATTTCCAGATGGCTGTTATTCTTACCTGCGATTGCGAAAACGAGCCGAACCTTGTTTCCTTCAAAATTAACACTATCCGGGATTTGAACAATCACAATTCCTGATTCCAGCACTTCCTTCTTCACTTCTTCAGTGCCGTGCGGAATGGCAATGCCATTGCCCATATATGTTGACATCAGCTGATCACGGGCAATCATACCTTCGACATACGACGGTTTCACATAGCCGCCTTCCACCAGCTTTTGACCTGCAAAACGGATAACCTCTTCTTTTGTCTTAAAGGATTGCTGGATGAACACATTTTCTTTTCGAAGAATCTTCCCATCAACAAATGGCTGTGTTTCCGCTTCTTCCGGTGCCGCCGATTCAATCTTTTCTCCTTTGCTCAACTGATTGATCAAAAGATCGTATTCAGGGCTGCTTAGGAAGTTGTCGACAGAAATATGGAATGCGTTCGGTGCCTTGTCTCGTGCTCTTTGTGTCAATTCGGATTGAGTCACCACGATTTGCGCATCGCTTGGTATGGAGCTGACTGCCGTGTTGGTCACGTAAATATCCAGCCCTGCTGCCTTTACTTTTTTCTTCAGCAGAGACGCACCCATAGCACTTGATCCCATGCCGGCATCGCATGCAAAAACGATTTTCTTCACAGCTTTCGGATCAAATCCTTCACTATTAGTCAATACACCGGAAACGCTGCTCTTCTTTCCTTTCATGCTTTCCATTTTCCGTGTTGCTTCATCAAGATCATCATTCCCTGATTTATCTGTTTTTAAGATCAGCATCGAAATCACAAATGAAACGATTAATGAGACAAGCACATCCGCAATGTTTGCTGCAAAACTGCTAAACGATTTCGGAGTTACGGCCAACATTGCGAGAAAGCTGCCGGGAGATGCCGGTCCGACTAAACCGCCTTTCAATGTAACCAAGGTGAAGATACCACTCATCCCACCTGCAATGGTCGCCAACAGTAAAAGCGGTTTCATTAAAATGTAAGGAAAATAGATTTCATGGATGCCGCCGAAGAAATGAATGATTGCAGCACCCGGTGCCGACTTTTTCGCATTGCCCTTTCCAAAGAAACAATAAGCGAGAAGAACGCCCATGCCTGGTCCAGGGTTCGCTTCAAGGAAAAAGAGAACAGATTTACCGTACTGACGTGCCTGTTCAACTGCAATTGGGGTCAGTACACCGTGATTAATTGCATTGTTTAAGAATAATACTTTGCCTGGCTCAATAAACAAACTGGCAAGCGGAAGCAAACCGGCATGCACGAGCCATTCGACACCAGAAGCAAGTCCGTTGCTGACCACATCAACAACCGGTCCGATACCAAAGAATGCCACAATTGCAAGAATTGCTCCGAGAATACCTGCAGAGAAGTTATCAACAAGCATTTCAAAACCGGTCTTGATTTTGCCTTCAATCGATTTGTCAAACTTTTTAATGACATAGCCGCCAAGCGGGCCCATAATCATCGCACCGAGAAACATTGGAATATCGGTCCCAACAATGACGCCGGCAGTTGCAATAGCACCAACGACACCCCCGCGATGACCAAATACCAGTTTACCGCCGGAGTAACCAATCAAAATCGGCAGCAAATATTTTACAAGCGGGTCAACCATTGTCGCTAATTCTTTATTCGGCAACCAACCTGTTGGAATAAAAAGTGCTGTAATCAACCCCCAAGCAATAAAAGCACCAATATTCGGCAGAATCATTGAACTTAGGAAGTTTCCAAACTTTTGAACCTTAACTTTAACACCAGAGCCTGCGGACATTATTTTCTCCTCCTTTTAAGGTCTTACTAATTGAAGCTACTTAAAAAAACGGTTTGTTTATTATTGTTTATTAAGCGCTTACATTTTCTATATCTCTGCTACATTTCTATTATAGTGATCCCCCGTTCACAAAAACAACACAAACTAAAACCAGTTTTGCCAACCCTTGTGTGACAAAACTGGTTCAAACCGATGCACGTGGTATTCGATCACGGCTGAGCATCAATGCAGGAATAATAGTAAAAGGCGGCATAAACCGTTCAAACGAACGTTGTGCCGCCTTTCATTCAGATTTGTCTTTTCATCCGTTCGTCCGGCTGGCCGGCCTCCTGGTCGACCGGAAGCAAACGTACCGACTGAATCAGCTCATCAAGCTTGCCTTCAATTCGATGCAAGAGAAAAAAGGTGACGACAGCCGGAAAACCAACATCCTTAACCATGGATAACCACACCTCCATAGAAGCATCCTCCTTTCTGATCATTAATAAAGGCCAAAGAGAACGTGTTCGACATTCTCTTCGGCCTCATATGATCTCATTATACGTCTAGTTCAACTGGCGTCGTGTTGTTTTCCGAGATGCGTGCCGATTTAACGCTTGTTAGATCACCGCCCAATGATCGGAACACGTTCTCTGCGATAAGTGTATTCATCGCGTCCTTAATCGCAACTGGATCCGCCGGTTCAACCGGATCATTCAATGAGAGTGTCACACTTTTGCCCTCAGTATTTAAAAAAACAAGATTCAGTTTCTTCATTCCTTAGCTCCTCCTTTCGATTTATTTGTAAAGGATCAGCCGATTATTTCGGCTGTGTCGTTACGCTCAACTGAAATGAGCGGGTGCTGCTGCAGCGGCGCTAATTTCTGTGCGATTGCGAGCAAGCTATTCTCTGAAGCAGCTGGCTTAATGTTTCTGAATGATTTGGTGAGCAGAATCTGCTCGCCTTTTTCATCTAAGCCGCCATTCAGATTCATCACAAAGACCGATTCTGTGATTGTACTGGTTGCCATCTTGATCACCTCCTACATGTTTTAAGTAGGACGTGATTGCAAAATATGGTGAGTCTTGCTAAAAAAAACCATCCGGCGTCGGATGGTTTTTTAAGAAACAATTCTTCAATGAAGCAATGCATAGATTTGGTCTGCATTTGTCGCTGTATTCAGCTCATGGACTATACGTTTATCAACCAATTTCTGAGCAGTATCCGACAAATAGTGCAGGTGTGCTTCACTGCCTTTCGGTGGGATTAAGAAGGCAATCACAAAGGTTACCGGTTTCTGATCAAACGTTGGCCAGTCGGTGATCGGAGTTTCAAGTTTTACTGCCAACATCGCCGCCTTTTTAATGGTCTCAGACTGAGCATGTGGAATCGCAAAACCGTCTTCCATGCCGGTTGAGCTCTGCTTTTCCCGATATTGAAAAGCCTTGACTAATCGTTCTTGGTCGCTCACATTCCCTTTAATCTGCATTTTTTCAGCAATAAATCGGAACAACTCATCTTTCGTTTGGATACCTTTTTCAAAATAGATGTTCTCTTTGCTCAAGAGTGTCTCTTGAGCAAGTGTCGGAGCAGCTTCATTGCTTTCTGCAGCTGCCTGAGCAGCATTATCTGCTTCCGTTGCTTTCAAATTTTTGTTAAAGCGATGTTTCTGATCAATAGCGATTAAGTAACCCGACACTAAAGCTCCTGCAAGAATGGCCAAGACCCAGAGCAGCGGATGGGTTACAATCGGCAGCACGATAAATCCGCCGTGAGGTGCCGGTACTTGAACCTTCATATAATAGGTTAGAATCGCAGCAATCGATGAACCGACCATCAATGAAGGAATGACAGTAAACGGACTCTTCGCCGCAAATGGAATTGCGCCTTCGGTAATATGGGTGGAGCCGAGCAGAAAGTTGACATAGCCGGCGTTGCGTTCTTCTTTTTGAAAATATTTTCCAGCGAACAGAACTGCGAAACCGGTTGCAATTGGCGGCGCAATGCAGGCAGCAGAGACACCAGCCATGAAATAAAAGTTTCCTTGACCAAGCAGTGCCACACCCGTCACATAAGCTGCCTTGTTTACCGGACCACCCATGTCAAATGCACACATGATGCCGACAATTAAACCAAGGACAAGGGGACTTTGATTCTGCATATTACTTAAGAAATGCATCATTCCTTCATTAATGGCTGTCATTGGCGAGGACAATAAGACCATCGCATATCCACCGATAAGACCGCCCAGCACTGGAAGCAGAAAAATTGATTTCAGACCGTCCAGTTGTTTCGGCAATCCTTTCAAGCCAGATTCAAGCAGCAGGATCAGATAACCAGATAAGAAACCGCTGACAATACCGCCAAGGAATCCTGTTCCATTCGTAAACGCGATCATACCGGTAATAAATCCAATCACAAGTCCTGATCGTTTGCCAATCGCCTGGGCGATGTATGCAGATAAAATCGGTACCATCAATCCCAGTCCTACCTTGCCAATCGCGTTCAGATTAGCTGCGAACACATTGTATTCATTGCTTTTTGGATCTGCCGAATTAATGCCGAACATGAATGATATGGCGAGCAGCACACCACCGGCAACAACTACGGGAAGCATATGTGAAACGCCGTTCATCAAATAGACATATAGCTTGTGTGCGAGTGATTCTTTTTCGACGCTGAGATCAGTATTGCCTCCACTCGGAGCCTGTCCACTTTTAAACAAAGGAACGGAACCGTTTACAATTTCATCAATTAATTTGTCAGGTTCTTTAATTCCTTTTGTTACCGAAACTTTGATCACACGTTTACCTGCAAAGCGATCCTCGTCAACATCCTTATCAGCTGCAATAATCACGCCGTCCGCTTCTGCAATCTCCCTTGGTGTCAAGCCGTTTTCAATACCCGCTTGTCCATGTGTTTCCACTTTTATCTCAATACCTTTTGCCTTTGCCGCATCTTCAAGCGCTTTCTTAGCCATGAACGTATGAGCAATTCCTGTCGGACAACCTGTTGCTGCAATTATTTTTGTCATGATTCTCTTGCCCCCTTCAAATGAGTCGTTATGTTAATTTGTTTCATTAATTCCGGAACATCTTTTAGATCACTCAATCCTGCGGTAAACGCCGTTGATGAGCCCGCCGCCGTTGCGTAAACCAGTGCATCTTCCAAGCTCTTATTATTGATTTGGGAACCAATAAAGGTACCAAGCAGCGTGTCACCGGCACAGGCTGTATTGACTACTTCACCCTTAGGAGCTGTGGTGAACAGCACTCTTTCACCGTCTGCGTACATCGTTCCCTTATCCCCTCGAGAGACCAAGATCCGCTGCGCTCCTTTTTTCAGTAACTGTTCCGCTGCTTCAATCAGATGTGCTTCATCATTAAAAGACTCAGGATGGACTGACAGCCATGCGGCCAGCTCCTCATCACTCGGTTTAATCAAATAGGGCCGATCTTCAAGGCAACTCAGCAAAGCATTCGAGCTGACATCCAGGATCAATTGAAATCCCTTTTGCGCTGACAGTAAGGAAATCTTTTTCAGAATCGAATCATCGACTCCTCTAGGTAGGCTGCCTGATACGAACAGCATGTCTTCTGAAGTAAGCTTACTCATTTTATCAATTAACTGCGCTTGAGCGGCCAAACTGATCTCCGGTCCGCGATTTACCGCTTTATACTCCTTGGCACCTGCTTTTATAAATGTATTAATGCGTGTAATGCCGTCAATCATGACAAAGTCGGTTGCGATACCGGTTCGCTTCAGTTCATCATCAATATACTTTCCTGTAAATCCACCTAAAAACCCGGTAGCGACACTGTCAATCCCCATTTTTTTAAGCATAAATGATATATTGATTGTTTTTCCGTTTGCCTGATAATCTTCGAAAACACTTCGATTGACTACATAAGGTTCAAAGCTGTTAAATTCAGTGAACAGATCAATTGCCGGATTCATCGTACATGTGTAGATCATGATTTTTCCCTCGCCTTCACTTGCATCTTCTCTACTTTTTTATTATGCCATGATTAGCAATGAAAATGTTTTCGGAAAAGGCTATAATCAATGTAAAGGTTTTCAATTTGGAGGTTAAGATGGATCTTACTTTTTTCGAACGCGTTAATCAGTATTTCGACACATTAAGCGACAGCGAAAAATTTTTGCTCCGCTATGTACAGGATCATTTGAGTGAGATGCCGAAAATTTCGATTGTCCGCCTGAGCGAAAATGCGAATGTATCGACGGCAACAATTGTCCGTACAATGAAGAAACTTGGCTATGAAGGATTTACTTCCTTCAAGATTCGCTTGAAGGACGAGCATCGGCTTGCTCCCGAGTTTTCTGTTATCGAAAAAGTCGATAATAAAATTAAAGAAGCGATTCTGAAGAATGAACAGGAAGTCACTAAGACGATACAAATGCTCGATCGCGGCACGATTGAAGATGTGTTACAGAAGATTATTTATTCACGGAAAATTGTACTGTTCGCCCGCGGCTTTTCTGAACTGATCGCCAAAGAGATGACCGTTAAGTTCCAACTCACCGGCAAGTATTGTGAAATGCATGACGATCCGAACATCATCACGACGATCAGCAAGCGAATAGATAAGAAAGATCTCGTTATCTTCATCTCACTCAATGGACGTACCGAAGAATTGGTACAGGCAGCGAAGAACTGCAAGGCAAACGGAGTCAGCACAATCACACTGACCGCCAATCGTGAGAGTCCGCTTTACACCTTGTCCGAACTGACGCTCGTCGGCTACAAGTCGAAAGTATCCTATTTCCCGGATTACGAAGTGCGCTCACGGCTCCCGCTGCAGGTCATGGCGCGCATCATTCTGGATGCCTACGCCATACGCACGCGTTCCTGATTGCTTGTGCGGAACTGTGCGTGCACACGCATGATAAATACGGATGGGCGCATCACAAATGCGGGGTGTGTTACGCTTTTTCGTATTAGAATAGAAGAAAAGGTCGTCGATGTGCGATCAATGATTGGAAGATATCTAATGAAGAGAAGTAATTGGGTACTCCTGGTTTTGGCAATCGTACTCCCGCTCGTTATTCTGATCAATCTCTTTGTTCATAACGATATTGTCGCACCCATTCTCATAGGCTTGCTCATCTTTGCGTCTGGATGTTTCTTTAACTATTTAAATAGAAAAGGGTGGCTGAAAAAAAGACGCTGAGCACCTGTGGATTGGCAAATTTTTTGTCCCACAATTAGTTGATTCGCATCGTTCAACGCTATGGTAAACTAATAAAGACTATTGTTTCGCGGCTTCCGTTATTGATTGCTCCGGCAATCGCACGTAGCCATCACACACATCTGGAGGTTCGATTTAATGAAAAAGCAAATCGCAACAAATGCTGCACCAAAAGCAGTCGGCCCTTACTCTCAAGGAGTTCAAGCTGGCGACTTTCTGTTCGCTTCCGGACAGATTCCGCTCGATCCCGCAACCGGTGAAATCGTCGAAGGCGGCATTGAGAAACAGGCTGAACGTGTTTTTCTCAATCTTCAAGCCGTATTGAATGAGGCAGACCTCGACTTTTCAAATGTCGTGAGCGCCACGGTCTACCTTGCGGACATTAATGATTTTGCAACAGTTAATAATATCTATTCGACTTACTTTACAGGAGAAATCCTCCCGGCACGCTGCGCGTTTCAAGTTGCCGCTCTGCCAAAGCAAGCGAAACTGGAAATCTCTTGTGTCGCATATAAAGGATAAACAACAAGCTTGAACGTAGAGTATTCCGCGTTCAGGCTTTAATTATTTTTATGAGATCAAAAATATTCAGGATCATTGTTGTTGCGTTTATTCACTTCATGTTTCAATCATCAGTGCACGTATGATCACTGCAAAACCATCTACTGTTCGTAATAACTCAATCTATTCGTTATCCGCATTCGCTCATTTCTTTTACAATGGGCCCAAGCTGATTGTCGGAATGCCCGTCAGTCTAGTACAATGTCTTTGCACAAAGAAACCGCCGGATACTGGCGGCATGAACATTTTTTAACAAGCCGTTCAAGAACACTGACGTTTAAAACGGGGTAAATAAAAGGCAGAGCACTCAGCTCTGCTCATAAAAGGTGTCATGCATCACTGCCATTCGGCAAATATGGTTTCAAAGATTTGTAACGTCTTTTGAATATCTGCTTCTGTATGTTGGGTTGACAAATAAATTCTTCCACGGTTCGGAGTAAGTCGAATGCCAAGCTCAAGCGAGCGGGCAACCAGACGATTATAGAGCTCGATATCGGCGAACTTCAAATAATCTCTGAAATCATCCACTGGCTGATCAACCCCAAGCAAAAGCATGCAAATGGCTCCGTCATGCCGACAATATAGCGGAACTCCAAAGCGATTGCCCAATTTTTGAAGACCATCTGTTAATTGTTGGCCAAGAGCATTGAATCGCTCATAGACTCCTTTACTCTGCAATTGATCAATAGTTGTCAAGGCCGCGGCAACGGAAATCGCATTTCCATTAAATGTGCCAAAAGTACGGATTCCGCATTCCATGACCTCGCTTTTTCCAGCGACAACCGATAATGGAAAACCTCCTGAAATCGCTTTAGCAAATACAGCAACATCCGGAGTAACACCTAAGTATTCTTGCGCTCCACCCAATGCGAGTCTGAATCCGGTAATCACTTCATCAAAGATGAGTAAAATTTTATTTTCCGTCGCAAGCGTTCGAAGTGCTTCAAGATAGCCTTCATTTGGAAAAATCGGACCGGAATCGCACATATAAGGCTCGGTAATGATTGCGGCAATTTCATCACGCTGTTTTTCAATCACATGCTTGATTGCAGGCAAATCATTCCATGGCAGAATGATGAGTTGATCGGATGCGTCGGCTCGCTGCCCCAATACTTCTCGATTTTTCTTTGGCTGCTCTCTCGGTCCCAATTCATCAACGGAACGGGCGTCCGTGCTGATCAGCTCTTCATCAGACCAGCCATGGTACTGTCCTTCAAATTTAATGACTTTTGATTTTCCGGTGAATGCCCTCGCCAATCGGAACGCAAACATATTCGCTTCAGTGCCTGTATTTTGAAAAACGACACGCTCAGCACAAGGAATAATCTCGGTCAGTTTTTCTGCAAGTCGGTTCAGATCGGAAGAAGGTGAGCAGAACTGCGTCCCTTTTGCCATCTGTTTGGCTACAGCCAAAGTCACCGCATCCGGACTGTAGCCTAGAATCAAAGGACCCATTCCAGCCACGTAATCGATGTACTCATTACCGTCAACATCATAAAGATATGCGCCTTTTCCATGATCAAAACAGATTGGAAACTCTTGAAAACCCGCTTTGTGAAAGCTGCTGGCAACACCATTTACTAAGTATTTTTTAGAGTGCTCATATATTTTTTTAGAGTTCTCGGTATTTATCGAATTCCCATTCAGTCTCAATCACCTCACGACACTTTCCTATGACTTTTCGAAAATCCTCTTATACTTTTTCCGCTTCAGGGTGCAGTACTTGATTAATAAAGAGCTTGGTTCGCTCATGCTTCGGCGCATTAAAGAGATCGCTTGGTTTTCCTTCTTCGACAATAGCGCCTTTATCCATGAAAATGATACGATCTCCAATTTCTTCGGCAAATCGCATTTCATGCGTAACAAGAACCATGGTCATGCCCTCATCCGCGAGTTCGCGAATAACCTTAAGCACTTCGCCGACAAGTTCGGGATCCAGGGCAGAGGTTGCTTCATCAAACAACATAATATGCGGTTCCATCGCCAATGCGCGAGCAATAGCAACGCGTTGCTTTTGTCCGCCGGATAGCTGACTTGGATAGTGGTCCATTCGTTCGGCAAGACCCACTTTTTTCAAATAGTTCTCTGCAGTCTTCCTTGCCTCTTCCTTTGACTTTCTTCTTATTTTCACTTGTGCCGCCATCACATTCTCAACTGCAGTCATCATTGGGAAAAGGTTAAAGCTTTGAAACACCATGCCGATTTCTGTGCGAAGCTTAGCAACGCGTTTCTCATTATAGCGGCCGGACTTGTCTGCAAAATTCTCCCCTTCAACTTTGACTGTTCCTGATGTTGGGAGCTCCAAGCAATTCAAACAGCGAAGCAGCGTTGATTTTCCTGAGCCCGAAGGTCCGATAATCACGACAATTTCACCTTGATGAACATCCAAGTCAATCCCTTTTAAAATTTCCAGACTGCCAAACGATTTATGAAGCTGATTCACTTCGATCATTGGTTTAGGCATGTTTCGATAACCTCTTTTCTAACAGCCGCACGACTTGAGACAACGGCAAACTGAGAATCAGGTAAGCAACTGCGAGAATCGTATAGGACTCAATCGTTAAAAAGGTCTGTGACGCATAGGCTTGTGTGCGCAGCAATAATTCGTTGACCGTGATAAACGCAAGCAGCGATGTATCTTTAATCATCATAATCAGATAGTTACCAAATACAGGAATCGCCTGTCGTGTTGCTTGTGGAATCACAATAGACCACAAGGCCTGACGCTGCGTATAGCCCAGCGCAAGCGCCGCTTCTGTCTGTCCCTTGTCAATCGACAGAATCGCGGCACGCACCACTTCAGATAAGTAACAGCCGTAATTGATTCCTAATCCAAGTATTCCGGCGAAAAGCGGATTGAGCTGAAATTGATAATCCGGCATGAAAAATTGAGCAACTAAAGAGATAAGCAGGGGCACAACATAAAACATATACACAAGCTGAACAAGGAGCGGCGTCCCCCTGACAATTTCCAAAATAACAACCAATATGCCCTTTAGTACTTTTGAGTCCGATAAACGGCCCACAGCAATGAGTACACTTAGAATAACAGCCAGCAAGAATCCGCCTACTGTTGCTTCAAGAGCAATTAAAAGCCCTTGCCATAATTCCGGTGTCAGTTCTTTGATGGCTGTGGCAAAATCCAGATGACTCAAAATATCCATTCGTTACACCTCATTCGTCAATCAATTGTCTTGCATTCTGCAACCTTGCCCTTAACTTGAATTTCCCATACAAATAGCAGAAATCAGAGTTAGTCTTGTTGAAAGAATAACTCTGATTCAATCAATTTTAGTTTTATTTTTGAACGGGCACGTAATAGTTATCAGGCATTCCGTATTTCTTCAATAGTTTCTTGATAAATCCGTTTTCTTTCAAAATATTAATTTGTTTGTTGATCGCGTTTACCAGCTTCGTGTCGCCCTTTCTTGCAGCAGCACCGATGTTTCCGGAAGCCTGTGGTGTATACGGATCAAGAATTTTTAATTTCAGCGATGGATCTTGTTTCAAGCTATAGGCAGCAACAGCACCATCAGTTACCAATGCATCAATCTTTCCTGTGTTTGCCGCAAGAAGCAAATCGGCTTGAGAACCGAACACATTAATTTGTTTGATTTTGCCTTCTTTTTTCAGCTTGTTCGCAAAGTCATAGAATGCTGTTCCTTTTTGTGCGCCGACCACTTTATCTTTCAGGTCATTAACACTTTTAATCGGTGAATTCTTCGGAATAACGAACGCTTCGCCCTCTGTATACCAAATTGTTGTGAACTTCGCTATTTTTTCTCTTTGCGGGTTAATATACATAGCATCCGTCACGAGATCGATATTCTTATTGTTTAATTCGAGGAGCAAGTTCTCAAACTTTGTCTGTTTCATTTCAACCTTTGGAATTCCTAAACGTTTGGCAACTTCTTTAATGATTTCAGCGTCGATACCGGTGAATTTTTTCGTCTTCTGGTCAATGAAAGCAAACGGCGCATCATTTGAAGACCCCACGACAAGGACTCCTTTTTTCTTTGCCGCCGCCAATGTGTCTGTCGTTTTACTTGAAGAAGAGCTGCCTGATTTGGAACTGCTTGAGCCACAAGCTGAAAGAATATCGACGAGCAATACAAGAATAAGTGCTGACATAAACCAACGTTTCATGAAAAAGACCTCCCCAGTTATTGAATTATTTAAGTTATATAATTAAATACAATTTTCAGTTATTCATATTTTGAATTCTACTAGTCATTGCTAGAAAAATCTATGCACCTTTTTTATTTTACAGTTTCCAGTGCTTCTTCAATTATATCCAATCCCTGAGCTAATTGGACTTCAGTAATCGTCAGCGGCGATAAGAAGCGAATACAATTGCCTTTCAATCCGGCATCAAGAAGAAGCAAACCATGCTGATTGGCATAGGCAACTATTTTCTTGGCCCGATCTTTATCCGGTTCTTTCGTCCCTTTGTCCTTAACAAATTCAACGGCTGCCATGGCGCCAAGTCTTCTAAAGTCACCGATAAATGAATAGGTTTGTGCCCACTCTTTCGCCCGTTCTTCAATGATCACGCCTATTTTTTCTGCTCGTTCAATAAGATGTTCTTCTTTAATAATATCGAGAACGGCTAATGCAGCAGCGCAAGCGATCGGGCTGCCGCAATAGGTGCCGCCGAGGGATCCCTTTAGATCGCATGCATCAAACAGTTCCGCTTTTCCGACGACACCGCTAAGTGGGAATCCTGCAGCAATCGATTTGGATACGGTCATAAGATCCGGAGCCACATCAAAATTTTCAATGGCAAACATTTTTCCTGTTCGAGCGAAACCGGCTTGAATTTCATCAGCGATAAATACAATCCCATGCTCGGTACAGAAATCGCGTACGTACGTAACAAAACGTTTCGACGGAATAATGAACCCGCCTTCACCTTGAACAGGTTCCATCACGATACAAGCAACCATTTCCGGAGCAACACTGCTTAAAAAGAAGTAATTAAACTTGTCAATGATATACTCGTCATACGCCTCTTCAGACATTCCTTCCGGTTTCCGATATGGATAAGGATAGGGCGCTTGATAGGTTTCGGGGGCGAACGGCCCGAAGCCGAATTTATAAGGCTTTACCTTGCTTGTCATGCCCATGGTCAAGTTTGTTCTGCCATGAAACGCACGATCAAATGTCACGACTGCTTGTCTGCCAGTATAGGCACGAGCAATTTTCACAGCATTTTCAACAGCCTCCGCGCCGGAGTTAAGCAAAAGTGCCTTTTTCGTAAAATCTCCCGGAGCAATTTCACACAAGCGTTGACATAGTTCAATATAGCCCGGATACATAATGACATTAAAGCCGGGATGGATAAAGTGCTCAAGCTCTTCTTTTACAGCACTGATAACTTTCGGATGACAATGTCCGACGTTTTGGACACCAATTGCTCCGGCAAAATCAATGAATTGATTGCCCTCAATATCGGTTACTAACGCTCCTTCCGCCTTTGCCGCAATATGGCGATTCCCATTTCCGACGGCAGCCGCAACAAATTGATCGCGTTTATCCTGCCAAACTTTTGTTAGATTTCCTTCCAATAATTCCTTTCCCAATGTTCTCACTCCTTTAATAGATATTTTGCTAATTTTTTGGTATTATGTATAGTATCAAAATTCAAATAATTATGGTGTCAGGAGTGCCTATGATCTCACTAACCATTCAAACTGATACTAAAAAAGAATATATTTACCGTCAAATCTACAAACAATTGAAAAAAGAGATTCTTCTTCACCATTTTCTTCCAAACGAAAAGCTTCCTTCCAAACGCGAGTTGGCACAAACATTACACGTCAGTGTCAACTCAGTTAACGGAGCCTATCAGCAGCTTCTCGAAGAAGGCTATATTTATGCTGTTGAGCGAAGCGGCTTTTACGTTGAAAAACTGGATACAATTCCGCTTTCTCAGAGCCTCCCGCAGTCACTGGATCTTGATCTTGTTGAGGAAAAAGAATCGAAAAAAGATTGGATTTCCTTTTCACATATGTCTGTCGATCGATCAATCTTTCCATTTGACAGTTGGTTTTCGTGTGAGCACCGCGCACTGAAATTAAGCAGATTAGAGCTTAACGATGACTCATCACGCTTTCCGCAAGGCATATACTCGGTACGAAAAACAATTGCCCGCTTCCTGTCCGTAGCTCGTGGTGTGAAATGTTTTCCGGAGCAGATTGTTTTAGGCTGCGGCACCCAGTTTCTCTTCTACATACTTCGCCACCTGTTTCAGGAAGACGCATTGTACGCGATGGAAAATCCGGGCTACCGGCGCATGTATGAATTACTGCAGATGGAACAGGTACGTCTTAGAACGATTCCGCTTGATAATAAAGGAATTTCTATTGATCTTCTCAAACAAATCAATCCAAACGTTGTCTATGTGACTCCGTCGCACCAGTTTCCCTCAGGTGTTGTGATGCCAATTTCGCGCCGAATTCAACTTTTAAATTGGGCTGCTGAAAAAGAAGATCGTTATATCATTGAAGATGATTACGACAGTGAATTTAAGTATGAAACGGATACGATTCCATCCCTCCAAGGCCTCGACAGCTACGGGCGAGTCATTTATTTCGGCACGTTTTCCAAGTCACTGCTGCCTGGTTTACGTTTGAGTTACATGATTCTTCCGCAAAAACTGCTCAAAAAATACAGAGAGCGCTGCAGCTTCATTATGTCAACGAGCAACGCTCTGGGGCAATTGACCTTGAAGCAATTTATTGATTCAGGTGAATACCGCAAGCACATCAAACACATGAAACAAGTGTATATTGAACGGCAAAAGAAATTGATTGATGCATTGAAAAAGCGCTTTGACTCAGCTATTACGATGCACGGTGCAAACGCCGGCCTTCATTTCACTGCAGAATTTGATACACCTCGTACAATTGATGATATCGCTGAACGTGCGCGTGCAGCCAAAATAGAGCTCTATAATCTCAAGCCCTATTGCCTTGATGGCACCTATCTCTACGCGCGGCCGGCCTTTATTTTAGGTTTTGCAAACCTATCTGTTGATAAAATCGAGGAAGGTGTAGAACGCCTCTACCATGCCATTTTTGAATGATGGGGCGAGTTTTGTATAATGTTACTGACTGATTTATTAAGCCAGACAGAAAGAAGGCCTCCTATGCGAAGCAGTATCCGTGACCTGATGAACCAATACACCCCAATCATTTTAGATGGTGCAATGGCAACTGAAATTGAGAAGCAGGGGATCACGATCGACAGCGAGCTGTGGTCAGCGGCCACCATTCATGACCATCCTGAACGCATTAAAAAAGTGCATCTGGATTATTTTAAGGCAGGTGCCGATGTCGCAACGACCAATACTTATCAGGCAACATTAGCCGGATTTCAGCAAAGCGGTTATACAGAACTCGAGGCGGAGCAGTTCATTCAAGATGCCGTAAGCATCGCGATTCAGGCCCGCTCCGAATTTTGGGAAGGACTTAGCGCTGAACAAAAAAAAGCACGTCCCTATCCACTCGTTGCAGGAAGTGTTGGTCCCTATGGCGCATATCTTGCCGACGGATCGGAATACACAGGGGATTATGCCTTAAATGGAGCGGGTTATCGGCTGTTTCATCGTTCAAGAATGCAGTTGTTAAAAGAAGCCGGAACAGATCTGTTCGCGTTTGAGACAATGCCCAATGTTGATGAAACCAAAGTGTTGGCCGCCATGCTGAAGGATGAGTTTCCCGAGGAAGAAGCCTGGCTCTCATTCAGTCTCGCTGACAATGCGCATCTGTGTGACGGAACTCCACTTGCCGAAGCGGTGTCCTTTTTTAACGCCTTTGATCAAATTACGGCGATCGGCGTGAATTGCATTGCAATGAATCGAGTTGAACCGGCGATCAAGGTTATTCGCCAAGTGACGGACAAGCCGATCGTGGTCTATCCAAACTCCGGTGAACACTACAATCCACTGACCAAGCAATGGGAAGCGGCTAAAACGCAGGAAAGTTACGGATCAGCATCCAAAGCATGGTTCAAAGCCGGCGCGTCGCTTATTGGCGGCTGCTGCCGTACATCACCGGAAAACATACGGCAAATTGCTGAATGGGCACGTTCAAAATGAATCTAGAAAAACCGGGCAAAAAGCACCGGTCCTTACTTTTCCGCAGGATGCGGTGGCTTTCGCGTTGCATACAGGACGTACTTTCACAGGAAGTGATAACTTTCGCGTTGCATACAGGACATATGTGTATTTAGCGAAAGTTTCCTTAGCGATAGTTCCTTCATCTCACTTCTGTTTCATTAAGCATTCCGGTCCTTCATTAAGTACCCAGTAAAATAACCGGAGATTTTCCGGCTATACGCATCATGGAGCTTGCTTCGCAGGTACATAAGGGTAATTTTTCCGGTTATGCACAGCAAAATCCTCCATTTTCACGTTTTACGATTCGATAAGCGGAATTTTTCCGTCTATTTATCAGATTAACCAATAAGTGCGGATTGGGAATCAGCATCTTATGACCATATCGTCGTACCAGCAAGGCAAAACGATAAACTTTCTTTACCTGCTAAAAAGGCAGAGGCTCCAAAGGGAGCCCCTGCTTTTTCTGCCTCTTTCTATTATTTGTTTTTCATGCGCATCCCGATCTTGATCAATTCATTGACCACAAGCGGGATTAAAGCGAACAAAATGACGATGACCCAATCTTGCAACGACAGCATCTGAACATGGAACGCTGCGGCCAAGAACGGAACGGAGATCACGGCGAACTGAAGAATAATCCCCAGCAGGATTGCGCCGATCAAATATTTATTCGAGAACAGCCCCACTTGGAAAATGGATTTGGATGCGCTCCGCATCGACAATGAGTAGAAAAGTTGGGATACGGCAAGCACAACAAACGCCATTGTTTCCGCATAGGTCAGGACATCTTCCGGAATTGAACCGGACCACAGCTGGTAGCCATGTTCGCTTAATCCAAAGTAGAAAGCGACTAAAGTCAGAATACCGATTAATGATCCGCCAATAACTGCCCGCATGGCTGCTCCTCCAGCGAAGAAGCTTTCCTTCGGATCACGCGGCTTTTTACTCATCACATCTTTGTCTCCGGGATCGACGCCAAGCGCAATTGCCGGAAATGTGTCGGTAATGAGGTTTATCCATAAAATTTGCGTCGGAAGAAGCGGCATCGGCCAGAAGAAGAGTACCGAAGCAAGTATAGCAACAATTTCTCCAAGGTTGCAGGAGAGCAGAAAAACAACGGATTTTTTAATATTGTTATAAATATTACGTCCTTCGCGAATCGCTGAAACAATGGTTGTAAAATTATCGTCGGTCAGGATCATATCGCTCGCGCCTTTAGAAACATCTGTACCGGTAATTCCCATGGCGACACCGATATCCGCATTTTTCAGCGATGGTGCGTCATTGACACCGTCGCCGGTCATCGAAACAATATTTCCGTGCGATTGAAATGCTTTTACGATCTTAACTTTATGTTCCGGAGAAACCCGTGAAAACACGCGATAATGACCGATTTTTTCGTTCAATTCTTCATCAGTCATTGAGTCGATCTCGCTGCCCGAAACGGTTTGTGCCAGTGACGTTGCCATACCGAGCTGCATGGCGATCGCTGCTGCTGTGTGCTGATGATCGCCGGTAATCATGATCGGTGTAATCCCTGCTTGTTTCGCCTGATGGATCGCATCTTTAACCTCAAGTCTAGGCGGATCAATCATGCCTACGAGTCCAAGCACAGTCAAATCCTTTTCCATGACATCAGCATCAATCATTTCATCGGTATCTTTGTATGCCGCACCAAGAACACGAAGCGCTTGGTCAGACATTTCTTCCGCTGCTCTGAGGTAATCCGCTTTTAGCTCATCTGTCAGAGGAACCTTTTCCCCATTAACCAACGCATGAGAAGAGATTTTTAAAATGTTGTCAAATGCACCTTTTGTGTGTACACGATAATGGCTGCCTTCCTTATTCAGTGTAGACATCAGCTTGCGGTCGGAATCAAACGGATTTTCCGCCACACGTGCATGTCCCACCTCCAATTCGCGTTTCGGCGAATGAAACTTTTCACCAAGTTCAAGCAAGGCAATTTCCGTCGGGTCACCGGTGCCCTCACCATTAATAAGTGTGGCATCGGTACACAGCACCATCGTTTGAATCAGTTTTCGTTCCGTACCCTCATCGGCTGTCGCAGTTCCTTCATTCGGCACATCAAGAAATTTGCGATGTGTATACAGGTGGAGCACCGTCATTTTGTTCTGCGTCAGTGTCCCCGTTTTATCCGAACAAATAATGTTGACCGATCCCAGTGTTTCAACTGCAGGCAAGCGTTTCACAATGGCATTGATCCGCGACATGCGCGTCACACCGAGTGCCAATACGATCGCAACAATAGCAGGCAGCCCTTCCGGAATCGCTGCAACAGCCAAACTGATCGCGGTCAGGAACATCTCAAAAAGATCGCGCTTTTGAATCAGCGCAATAACGAAAATGAGCACGCAGATGCCGATGGCAATATACCCAAGCGTTTTACCAAGCTCTGCAAGACGTTTCTGCAACGGCGTCATATCCGTTTGCGTCTCATCAAGTCCCTTGGCGATCTTGCCGATTTCCGTATTCATTCCTGTGCCAACAACAACACCTTCCGCACGCCCATAGGTCACAAGAGTGGACATAAAAGCCATATTAGCTAAATCGCCAAGCGGCGTTTTGGGGTCCTCAAAAACATGTGCGGCATTCTTTTCCGACGGAACAGACTCCCCCGTCAGAGCCGATTCTTCAATCTGCAGATTGACGCTTTCGATCAACCGAAGATCAGCCGGAATATAGCGTCCTGCATCTAAAACTACAATGTCTCCGGGAACAATATTTTTTGAATCAATTTCAATGACATCGCCATTTCGACGAACAAGCGCACGCGGTGTCGTCATTTTCTGAAGTGCTTCAATCGCTTTTTCTGCCTTAAATTCTTGGAATACACCAATGATTGCATTCAGAATAACAACAAGCAAAATGATGACTGAATCGGTGTATTCGCCAATGAGGAGTGTAATTACTGCCGCACCAAGCAAGACGTATATCAACATATCTTTCAGCTGAGAAAAAAACAGAGCAACAATACTTTTCTTTGGTTTGCTTTTTAATTTATTTTCTCCATAGGTTCCAAGCCTTGACTGTACTTCCGCGTCCGTCAAACCTTGTCTTTGATTGACCTGAAGCTCATTTAATACCTGTTCAGCGTCTTTGGAAAACCAACTCACGTTCGCTACACCATCCTTATCTCGCCACTAATCTATTCTCTTATCTTTACCCCATTTTCAATTCTCACAACCGGATTGACCAATTTTTTTTCTGCGATTCGTCCATACTTTTTGAGTGTATGAAAAAATTCCGGATTCTACACCGGAATTTTTAAACACGTTCGACTATTACGTTTTTATGAGTAACCCATTATTAAAACACAGTAAAGGTTCGAGTAAGACTTTTATTTCCCGCCCGATCTTGAGCATAAACTGTCAGTTTCTTTCCCTTTTTTTGTTTTTGGTACAGCTTAATACTGTACTTACCGTGAGTATTTGCAGCCACAGCACCAAGCTTTTTTTTGCCATACCGAACCGTAACACGTGCACCAGGTTCCGCTGTTCCCTGTATTTTCAACTGCTGATGATAAAAACGATAGACAATTGGCTCCGCCGGAGGTGTCTGATCTTTAACTGTTATTTTCTTTGATTGGCCCGCGTTTCCGCTGGTATCCGCCGCAAACACATCAAGTACCGTCCCGGCTTTCTGCCTTCCGATAGTGGCTTGGAAATGTCCGGTGGCGTCCGCCTTGCACTTAGCTAATAATCCGGCTTTGCCGACGATGGCAATGACTGCTCCAGGTTCTGAATTACCTCTAAGCTGTGAATCCTTATCTCCAAATGGAGCAATGCGCGGCTGTCTTGGAGCATCACGATCTTCCTGGCGTTCAGCAAGATTTGAATAAGTAATAGGTGCACCTTTTTCATTTGGGATCGATGCGGCACTGTTAACAATGATCGCACCGCCGCCTCTGAGCTTTGGTGCTTTTGATTTACCGTTATAGACCTTCTTTTTCAACTGTTGAAACCCAGCAATTCCATGAAAGCCATAAGGGCCGTCCGCCTGGTTCAAATAAAGGGCTTTGCGAAAATTACTCATGAATTGTCCGAAAGACGTAGTCGGGCTGATATAATCATGGATTACGTCTTGGACAGCCTGATAATCATTGTGCGGATCTTGGATGATCCGTTTAAACAAATCATCCGGTTGGCCGCATTGTATATATAGGTATTGCACAAAGAGATATGAGAGTGAATAGTTCGCCAAATTGTCGCCAGAATCATCCCAGTAAAGCAGTGACTTGCCATTCGCTATGGAGCTGGATTCATTATAATAATCAATTCGATCGTCAAGCGGCTTTTTCGCCAACAATTGTTCTGCAGCAAGCGACAGCCCTTCATCAAGCCATGTGTCCATCTCATCCTTTTTCTCAACAAGCACATTTTGGTTATAGTTGATGAGATGCTGAAACTCGTGTACCAGCGTCGAATAAGCGAGCGACACTTTTTTATGTTTGCTTGAACCAAGTGACGGATAGGTATCGACATACACGATTTCACTATAATTTGATTTCTTCCCTTTATATAAATCATTTGGGTCAAAATAGCCCGACGCAAAACCGCCATTTTGTTCCGCCGAACCATCCTTTATATCAAAACATAGCAAATTGATTTTCCCATCGTGATCCACATCAGACGGTGCTCCGAAATAACGATTGTCCAACGGAAAAATAGTTTGATCAAATGTTTTACCAAGCGTTTCCGCATCCTTTTTTGTTAGCTGGTTTCCGTTCACCCACACCTTGGTGTGCTGACCCACGTAGCTTAATTTCGCTGTAATTTGATACCGCTTGTCCGTCGACAAATCAGACACCCAGAATTTTTTACCCGAACCCACCTTGATGCTTTTTTTCTTTTGCAATGTATGATTCAATGGATTATATTTTGCTCGAATCTTTAGCGGCTGCACATAATCAAGCCGGTAAGAGGCCCTTTGCAGCTTTTTGTTTTTCGCATAGCTTTTATTATTAATACTGAAGTTCCCTGTACTTTCCGTTTTGTAGCCGTTCGCAGATTCATTGCTGATCAGTACCGTACCGTCAGCTGCAAATGCCGCGCCCGCAGGAGCCAAAAGAAACAGAGCTATGAGAATAAGAACTATTCGTTGTAAAAAATGGTTCATTTAAACTCTCCTCCCCTGGCAGAAAAACTCAAAAACTCTCATTCTTTTATCTTGTTTCAGTGTACTTAATCTCATGCGCAAACTCAACTGTGAACTGATTTCAAGATCGGAATAGCTACCGTATTTAATTTGCTATATAATTATTATGTATCCCCTTACAAAAAAGGATGAGTAAATATGACTCCTAAAAAGAAATCTCTGAACACGATCATTGGCAATTTTGTTATGTGCATCTTATGGTTTTTGTTCGCTGCCACTTTAATCGCTTCGTTCATTCTTTGGCTGTACACAAAAAATCCGCTTTCCATCATAAGCGGAATAATCTGCGCGTGCGGTATCCTTTTCAACATATATCTTAGCAAACGTGCCAAAGTTGACGAGTCCATCAAAAATAAGGGTTAAATGCATGCTCCAAATGCATAAGCGCATCGTCTGCCTCTTGATCGAGCAACGAAGCATTTTTCAGTCTGAAATAGACGCATCGTACAAAATGCTTCATGTTCACTCTTTGAATGAGATACTTGCGAAACGCTGAGGCATGAACGGATTGATTTGGCTTCTGTAAATCAACATTGCGCAGCCACTTAATCAGTACGGAGACCATTATTTTTTTCGAAGTCACCATACTTAGAACCGCTGTCGCCATTCGTTCATCCTCTTCCGCATCAAACACGGTCGGTGCATTTCGAAGCATGGTCATCAAGCTGCTCCAAATGACGATGCATTCGGATTCTCCTACGAATCGGTTTTGTGCACATTCATCAAGCGCGTCACTGATATGCGCAGGCGCGTGTGCCCATCCTTTTCCTTCAACAAAGCTACGATAATCCTTTTCCAATGCACAATAATGATTCAACTGCCGAAGCAACTCCATATATTCCTGTCGACCGATAAAAGGCTCTTGATTATCCCGATATAAAATCAACGCAATAAGCAATGCTGAGAAGGATCTCAGAAACACGTGATCCGACAGCTCTTCACCGACTTCATAAAAAAGCAACCGTTCTGAAAGTGTTCGATTAAGAATCGTCATGAGCTGCTTTCCATCAAGTAGCTTGAACTCAATCAGCCATTTTGAAAGAATGGTATACCCAAGATCATCTCTTAAATCACTATCTGTGGAATGAAGAGCACACATCACGTACTCAACCGCTTCAAAATCAGAAAAACCTTCAGGCACCTGAAAATCATTATTTTTAATCTCAATAAGCTTGTCTTTTAATTCAGTATCGGTCATCGTTTCACCTGCAAATCTTTTATTTGATTGATTCATTCATTTGGAACGCTTTTTTCTATTTTATTCGCCAGCTTCTCCAAGAAGATCATGGACTTTTCTTCATTTGGAACGTGAATGACATTTGTATTAATAAAATCTTCCGCATCCGGACTATGTGCTTCTCTTATCTCTAAGGCAGCCTGTTCAAAATCATATGTGGTTCGTTTGAATTCGATTTGATCCGAATCGATGAGCAGCCAATAGGCTCCAGGCTGTTTTGCAAACGGCATACCCACGCTGCCTGAATTAAATATTTTTGTTCTCTCAAGTTTCATTTCGTACTGAATATGTGTATGTCCGCACACAACGATGGGCTGCTTCACTTCGGCAAACAGTTTCTTAATTCTTTTTTTAGGCGATAAAGGTGTAAAAATATCGTGATCGTTCTCAGGTGTCGCATGGCAAAAAAGCACATCGCCAAGTTCATCCACATGAATACTTGTGACATCGTCCAAATTTGAAAGAAAATCAAGTTGTTTACCTGTTAAACTGTTTGCGACCCATTTTGTCGTTACTCGACCTTCTTCTGACATATGAAGCAACGGTGCTCCCTTTGATGCGTCAACAACTTCACGGTCACCATTTCCTCTAATAAATGTGATGTTTGTTTTATTCCGCAAATTTAAAAGGCAGTTTAATGTTTGAGTTGGCATCGGTCCGGAAACCATAGCATAACTAACGCAAACGAGCATCATAGAGCGTTAATTGACGTCAGGATAAGGTAATATTCTCATAAATTATATAGACCCATGCAGAAGGGAAAACCTAAAGCCCAGTAACTGATCCCGCGCAGATTATATAATCGGACAAGATCAAATTTCGCTTGTGCACTGCGTGCATCTTCAAACCAGACCTCATGTGTGCTTCCATTTGCACCCACATAGGTGTAAAAGGGGGATTGTGCCGCTTCATCAAACTGAATACTTACGCCATTAAAAATGGCGCGTTCCAGTGCTTCTTTTGGGCTAAAGGTTTCTGCTTCCTGTCCCTCTTTGTGCGGGAGCAGCCAATCTCTGGCATACGTTTCAAATCCAAGCGAAATTTTATCTGCCGGCATGACCGATAAGGCGTACTCAACCACTCGTTTCATTTCATTAACCGGTGATATGGCTTGAGGCGGTCCGAAACGATACCCCCACTCATAGGTCATTAAGACAACAAAATCGACAATTCGGCCATGTGCCTCATAATCATAAGCCATATAGTCCGCACGTGGTTGATCTATGGCTGTTTTTGGCATAACAGCTGTAGATACGCTAAACCCAAGCGGGTGCAGCCGATCGACCACAAACTGCAAGAAATCATTAAAGCCTTGCCGATCCTCGGGGCGTACACTTTCAAAATCGATGTTCAGTCCTCGATAACCTTTTTGTTCCATGACACGAATCACCGATGATACCAGGTTTTCACGTGCTGACGATGAAGTAAAAATGGCGTGAGCGACGTCAGCGCCTGATTCATTTAGTGAAAAATTAACAATGGGCATAAGGGGCATAATGCTGTGCGCATAGGCGGCAGCTATGGATTCCTGATCGTCCAAATCATCCAAGTACCCGGCCTCCGTTACACGATAAGAAAACGGCAGCACAGTCGACAAAAGCCCGTTTCGCTGAACAATTTCCGTGGCTGCTTCTTTTACCGGCTGGTACGTATAAGCATTGACCTCAATGACCGGTCGTTCGGGTGCGAAAACCGGTGGCATGGACGGGATAACCAACGCCTGCCCCGGTACAAGCCGTTCCGGATAAGCTAATCCATTTAACGCAACAATGCTGACAAGTGGCACCTGATAGTGATGAGCAATTTTCCATAATGATTCACCGCTTTGCACGACATGAATGTCCATGACTCATGACTCCTCCCGCACCAATCATTTTGCGAATTCTCAACATCCTTATAATTATGTTGACACGGTAACGAATAGGTTTAGAAAGAAAATATTATTTTGAAAAATAGTTGCCATAACTGTTTTATCCGCCACTAGTTCGTGAGCAATTCATTACTCAGGCGCAACAAATTCAACCTTGATCCGATCGGGATCTTCAAAAAAGACCGCATAATAATCCTTTCCGCCTGCAAAGGGATGGCGGTCTTTATAAAGAATATTCACCCCACGTTTGATTAAAGCTTCGGTCATTTCATCCACTTCTTCTCTTGATTCAGCATGGAAGGCAAGATGATTTAGCCCTGTCCTGCATCTGTGGTAGGGAATATCAAGATATTTCTTTCTTGTTTGTACGAAGACAATATATGTATCGCCTAACTCCCAGCTCTTTCCTTCCTCCCATTCTTGAACAAGCTCATAGCCTAATTTTTCTAAGAACCATCCCCAAAAGCGAACAGATTCGTTCAAATTTGAAACATTCACTTCAACATGATGAAGGAGCCCATGTGTCAATCTTATTTTCCCCCTATTTTTTATTCGTTTTTTGAAGGTCTTTCCTACTCTCATCAATAGAGTTTTTTCAGCAATTTTTGATAGGCTCCATAGGCATCCTCACCTTTATAAAGAATGTGGGTAAAGCCTTTTTGCATGTACAACTTGATCGCAATAGAATTGTCCAAATCGACACCCACTGTTAGTTCTTGATAGCCTAAATCACGCGCGTAATCAATGAGAAAATCGACCAGCATACCGCCAATCCCTTGATTACGAAATGCTTCTTTTACAATCAGTCTTGATAAGTACACGCGTCGGTCCCTTATTGTATAGTCGGCATCATTCATGTCGAAAACCAACGAGATTTCACCGATATACGCACTATCTTTGATAGAGACAAAAGTCCGCCTGTTCCCATTTACTAGTTCTTTATAAAATTGATCAGCAAGACGCTTTTGCTTTTTCATATCCCATATAGTTGAGCATTGTTTAAAGCATTCAGGTGTTAATTGAATAATTCCATTGTCTGACATGCAATCCCTCTCGCTTTTATGAGTCACATTCTAAGCAATCCTGATACGACAGAACAAAATCTGTTTGTTCCGTTTTCATTTTAATAAATGTGACTGGTTTTCCGAAACTGAGTTGCGATTCTCTGCCTGTTTCAGTGAATCCAAGCTGCTTATACAGATGAATAGCACGTTGGTTAAAATCTACAACATCAAGTGTTATGACTCCTTGATAATTAAAGTGCTGTCTTCCAAAAGCAAGGCAATTGGATACAAATGCCTTGCCAGTGCCCTTCCCCGTTTCTTGTGGGCAAATGCCCAGTCCGATTTCAAAACCATTTTCAGTTACGGTGTATTCAAAAATACCAAATAAGCGACCATTTTTCAGAACCGAAAAATAATGGTTTGCGGGATCGGAGAATATTTCTTTATAGCTCTCCTCAATTCCTTCTTCTGGAATGTTGTAAAAGGTATAGGGTTCCCCATAGATCCAATGGACATATTCCTCTGCCTGAGCTCGATTCATCGGCATGATATTCACGTTTCATTCACTCCCTTTTTCTTTGTGACAACCATTTTATATGTTCTCTTTTCTATATTTGCGATCAAAACACGTCCGGCAATAGACTTTACCATTAGTGTCTTTCACAAATCGATGGATGATCGTCTCCGTCACACCATACCATGACTTTTCCGGTGATTTAGCAATGATACACATGAATTCGCCAGGTTTAATTAGTTTTCCGCATCCCGTACACGTAAAGACGTAATTGCCTTTTAATTTCGAGAGAAAGCTCAAGACAGTCCCTCCTTAATCGAGATTATGCTCTACATTCTGCATCTCTTACTCTCCGGCATCCATCTTTGCTAGATCCATCGCTTTTTTCAATTTTGATGCGTGACGTGAACCAATGACAAGAACTTTTCCGGATTGCAGAACAATCTCGATTCCTTGATTACCGGCTGCTGTATACGCTTTTTCACCTTTAAAATTTATCTGAATTCCCCAGCCGCCAAATCGAGAAATTCCGGCATCTTCAATGGCTTTGCAGCTTCTTATTTCGCGCCATGTGAAACGGCGCGCATGCAGATGAATCGGGAAAAAACGAACATACAGACCGTCTTTCCGAACCTCGCAGGTCAAACGTGTCACAGCGAAAAAGATTGGAAAGATTATTCCAAAAATGATAAAGAACACAATCATCATGGAATCCGGCATCGGATTCGTTCCCCATGGCTTGCCAAAAACGATCTGGATAATGAATCCGTACCAGATCAGGGCAGTAATACCCAAAACCACCATCCATAGCCACCACTGCTTCATTTTCTGAACTTCTTGATAGTATGGCATCTTCATTCCTCCTCACACGAATCGTTTATAGCGCAACGAAACAAATCCGTCGCCATCCGGAAATGCATAGGTCGGATGTTCACATGGGTACATAAACCCCATAGCTTCGTAAAACGGGATACCCATCACATTGTTTTTGAACACAGAAACCCACTGCTCGGTCGCTCCATGATTAACTTGATCATTTGTGATCGCATCGAGCAGCTTAGTGCCGATTCCCTCACGTTTTCGGTTCGGATCTAGATAAAGGACAAATAATTCCGACTTTTCATCATCGATAAAACCGCCGGCACCAGCACCCACCACACGATCCTTATCAATTGCAACAAACCATCCGTTCCATTTTTTGTTGACCGTTAAAACTTCATGCTTAATTCTGTCTTCATTGTAAAATTGTTTGATCGTTTTTTCGATATAGTGCGTGGGAATAAGTGATTCATATGTTTTTCGATACCCTTCCGAACAAACATAAATAATTCCACTGGTATCTGCAAGACATGCTCGTCTGATTTCCACCATAAAATTTGCTCCTTTTCCGCACGTTAATCTTTTTATCGATGGCTAAATGTCTCAGTAGCATTATAATACAGATAATTGTACTTTTCTGAGGGGATATCTAGATGAGAAGATTATGCTTGCTGCTCGGCTGTTTCGTCATACTCCTATCCGGATGCGCATCAACAGATGGGACAAAACAAGTTCATCCACAGAAGCAAACGGAAAAACAAGTAAAAGTCAGTATTCATATCATCGATCAGACTAATCGCTTTCGCTACTATGGAATCAGTGTGAACAAAACCCATCCGGATCCTGGTACACTCCTGTTCTATAGCATCAAGTGGATTGATAAGAAAGCTGAAACCTTCTTTTTGGACAAGGGATCACAATACCGAATTGATCTTTATCCTTCAAAAATCAACCCAGTGAAAAACTTCAAAAAAAAAGGTCAATTAAAAATAAAAAATAGCACGGTACAAAAAGAGACGTCGTCAAAAAAAGACAAGGATAATCAGATACTTAGAAAATATATAACACCATGGAAAAATAATCAGTACATTCGTTTTGTCATTCGTTAAATACGAATATGCCCACCTTAATCCAATCTGAATATTTGAGCTCTGCTCATTCCTCTTTATTCTTGAACAAAATTTGTATATAATTATCTTTAGAAGTCATAGAATTAAAATGACCGTTGGTGCTCGTACACCAAACGGTCAATGGCAACAGTATGATTCCCGCAAGGGGTCAGCACATATGTTTAGGCGAAAAAATAACCTCCCCATTAATGAGCCGTTAACTCAAGGGTGGTTATTTTTTCCATTTTTATCTGACATGATTGCAACGATTAACGCACCAAATGAGATCATCAGCAATAAAGCATCTGCAACTATCATCGGCAGTACCTCCCTCCACGAGGGACTGGACTGTGCGCCGACTACCCTTGAGCAATCATTTCTTAACAAATGGAGAATCAAAAAATGTCAAAAACAATTAAACTATTCCGAAATGATAAAAAGCAGAAAGAGTACTTCAAGGTATATGACAAAGCATTGGCACAGTTACCAATCTCCTATGAAACGGAATATATAAAAACAGCGTATGGAAATACTCATATAATAAGATGTGGTGAAAAAGAAAATCCCAAACTCGTATTACTACATTGTATGGGGTTTAGTTCCATCTCATGGTATAAGAACTTGGAACTATTATCAAAACATTTTGAAGTATTTTGTTTCGATTCCATTGGAGAACCCGGGAAAACAGAGAGCAATAGAAAGAAAATAAAAAACGAAGATTATCTTCAATGGTTGATAGAAGTGTTAGATGCTTTAAAATTGGAAAGACCTAATTGGGCAGGATGGTCTTTTGGAGGATTTCTTGCAACAACTTTTGCAATGAATTTTCCTGAACGAGTAAAAAGGCTAGTTATTATGTCGCCCGCTGCAACGATTGCCCCGCTTACACCCATTTTTTATTTGAAATTGTTTCCTGCTTTATTTATTGCAAGTGATAAAAAAATAAACCAATTTTTAAAATGGATTAGTGGCAGTGATAATATAGACTTTCCAAATCCTGCTTTTGCTGTATTTACATCTGGTATGAAAAGTTTTCAAGGCTGGGCAATGGGAACAAAGCTCGTTGTTTATTCTGAATCCGATTTCAAAAAGATTAAAGCACCTTCTTTATTGTTGATTGGAGAACAGGATCCTATTTACAAAAAGATCAGCCCGAGAGAATTGGCTGATAAATTTAACACGATTCAGCCCAACATAAAGGCTGAGACTGTGCATGGTAAACATGGCTTTCCGATTCAGCAAGCTCAATATGTGAATGAAAAGTTAGTTTCGTTTCTGCTTACTACATGATTGAAAAGATAGATATTGAGATACTTCTCTTCTGGGAGCAGCTCTCTTTTTAGTACACGTTATTCATGTTTTGCATTATCCGTCTTTTCTGCACCATGATTCTCTTCATGAATCATGTAACGACCGTTGAATCATCGCTGCGGCAAGTTAACTGTTGGCGATCAAATCTTTCTGAAATCCCTGCGGATGCCATGCATCCCATTCTTCTCTTAGCACACCGTAACCGATTGAATCATAGTATTTGCCATTTACGATTCGTGCTTTTCGAAAACAGGCTTCTTTTGTATAGCCAAGTTTTTCAGCAAGCTTCATCATGCCGAAATTGCCGGACCATGTGCGCAGATCAACCCGCACAATTTCCGGCATCGCTTGAAAAAGGTAATCTGTCCACAGGCCAAAAGCTTCATAGCCACGTCCATTTCCCCAGTATTCCGGGTTGTAAATTGCAATCCCGGCACTCAGCCAATTCGTTTCCTTGCTCTCCCAGTACCAGCCGACTTGACCAATTAGTTTATCTGTTTTCTTATCAGCAATGGCGAGATCCTTTCTCGGCGTCTCAAATGAATCCGTCTTGACTTTTTCACATTGCGCATCGACTAATTCAATAATCTCCTCTTTTGTTTTCCGAGGATAATACGGTCCGTCGAACTTCTGCCACTCTTGTCCAGGTGACCTCCAGAAAATACAATCATCCTTATCCTCTAATTTCCAATCGCGGACAACGATTTGATTTCCACTAAGTTGAATCATCTGTCTTCTCATTCCTGTCTATTTTTTATTGTGCTGCGAATAAGTTCCATAACTGCTTCTAGACTTGTCTGTGAAATAATCTTCTTCATATTAACGATTACGAAAAACGACCATGGTTACCGCAAAAGATACAATGGTTATCATGAGTAAAGACAGAATACTAGTAAGCTGTGAAATGTCAGGAAAAGGCGTCAATGCAATTAATTGATAAAACAGTAACCATTCGCCGAGAAATACTGATAATTGTAAAACTCTAAAAGCAATAAATCTCAATTAAAATCCTCCCCTTCTCACATTCCCTTCGTCATGCACTATGATTGATCATCAAAAACATGAGCAGAACAATGTAATACAAAAAGAGTCCTAGATTAAGAATCATTGGATTCGGTTTGATTGACTGAATCACTTTTGGCGGAGTATTCAAGCATGTTCGGAAAAGTAACGCAAAACAATAAATCAGTTGGATGCTTAAAAGAAATATGATTGCTGCAAAGAATGAATGATTATTTTGCAGCAAGGACAAACCAATAAAAATCGCACCGACCCAGTTAAAAATACCAGCAAACATCTCAATCGGATCTGACAGCATACTCATCATCCACTCGTCATTTGCTTCCCAGCGGTCTATATTTTCCTTTGAATGCTTATTTGAATAGACAATTTGCCCGGTTTGAAGCGCCATCGCAATGATAAAAATGATAAGGGCCAGTACACAAAACAGTGTCCCTATTCTCGCTGCCCAGCCGCTGATGAAAAATACTAACGAAAACGCGACCGGCAACCAACACGTAAAAATGAAAATAAGCAGCAAATGGATGAGCGCAAATTCGTTTTTTTTCGTTAGCATTTTAAGAAAAACAGCCAATAATAAAAACAGCATGACACCAATCCATCCAAATGCTAACGTCGTAATAAGCATGAGCAATACTCCTGTCTTATTTTCTCACTTCTTGTTATTTTCTTTCGCAACAAAGGTAACCTAATGGCAGCAATATTAACTTCTCGTTTCTTTCCATCTATCGGTGTTATAATGAAATGCAAAAAAAGGCGTAGACATATGAATCGATCATCACCAATTAAGGCACTTGTCTTTGATTTGGACGGCACACTTCTTAATTCTCAGAAAAGAGTTTCTCGAAGAACTCAAAAAACGCTCATGCGTTGCTATCAATCCGGTTTTACTCTTTTTATCGCAACTGCTCGTCCCCCGCGTTCCGTAAGTAAAATGGTCCCAAATGAATTACTCAATTGTGCGTCGGCAGTTTATTACAATGGTGCGTATGTAAAAGATGTTCATGGAAAAGCAATGAGTTATACGATCCCGAGTGCTGATTCAAGCGAACTCATCGATTTTATGTGCAACCATAATGGAACAGATGCCATTTCCATTGAATCCGAGGATACACTGTACGCGCTTACCGACAAAACCTTTGCAAAAAACGCCAAGCATATGGTTCTCCCGCCAACGATTGTCTCTCAATCTGATTTCAAGCGGCTGCCCGCGAACAAAATTCTGTTGTTTCATAGTTCAGTGGAATCAAAGCGCTACGTGATGAGATATAGCAATGAATTGAGCATTGTCGAAACCGATTCAAAAGAGTTAACTCAAATCATGGCCAAGAACGTTTCAAAAAGCCGTGCCATTTCTGCACTCTGTAAAAAAATGAATCTTTCTATGAACAGCGTCATGTCCTTTGGTGATGATTGGAACGACTTGGACTTGTTTCAGAACTGCGGCTATTCCGTTGCCATGGGAAATGCGGAGCCTGAATTAAAAAAGTATGCGTCAATGACCACTGCCTCAAATGATGAGGATGGTGTTGCTCAAATTCTTGAGAAGCTTTTGATTGCAAAACGTTTGTAAAGTGACCGTGTTTTCAATTTATCCAACGGTGCCTTTCATCCTCAAAACCTTGCCATCACATTCATTTGTTAATCGCTTCATTCCGTTTTTCTTGTAGAAAGCCCTAGCTCGTACATTGGTTGGAGAGACGCGGAGGTGATATTCGGACACGCCATGTTTTTCGAAAAAGCGCATCGCATACTGATGAAGTTCATGTCCTAATCCACTGCCTCTTTTCTTTGCAATGAGGTAATAAAGATGAACATAGCCGATCCTTTTGCCTTCGTATTCGCGAATGCTCAGTTCCAGCTGACCAATCACTTGATCCTTTTCAAAAGCAAGGACAAATCCGTCGGGAAATTGGCTGATTTTCTTCTGCAGCCACATTAAATAATCACCAGCATGGAAATCACGATCCGTTCCAAAACTAATGACAAACGAATCCCTGCGAAAAGCGAGAATCTTATTTTTATATTTCTCCACGTCCAACGGTTCAAAGCGCAGCAAGGGAGAATACCTCCTCAGTGTGATTGGTCAATAATCTCAATTATTTCTAGTCATCTTTCTGGTTATCTTTCAGTTCCCGCTTAATTTCCTGAATGGTAAAGCGAATCAGCCGCTTGATTAAAAAATAGATAACCGCAATAACAGCAAACCAAAATAGAATCATAATAACGAGCGGTGCATACATTGCAACTGCCATCGTACCTACCTCCCAAATTCCGTTTTTGAAACGATTCATGTTGCATTCATTATAAACAATGATTAAAAGTTATGTAAGCGATTCTTTCAACAGAACCAAATGAAAAAAGTAAAAACACAGTCGATCATAATGAACCAACTGTGCTTTATCATGTATTTATGTGCTTATTAAAGCATGCTGTCCAATTTATTCAGCAGCTCCTTATAATTCATGAGTGTTTCCTTATCTTTGACTTCCACACCGGACTTGTAGAAGGTGATTTTTCCGCTTCCTCCACCAATTTGATGCAGTCTATCCAGCGTACGTTTCAGATTCATTGCAGTACCCAGTCCACCGTCGATGACATGTGTGCCTTTTGGGAAAATCCGCTCAATAATGTCTTTAAAAATTGGGAAATGTGTACAGCCAAGTACAACCGTGCCATAATGAGACAGATCAAACGGCTTCAACTGCTCCATTAAATAAGGGATGATATGATCCGGATTAAAGTCAAACGCTTCGGCAAACTCAACCAATTTCGGCATGGGAAGCGGATCAACAATATCGTGCTTGTCGATCTGTTCAACAAGCCGATGATATTTTTCTTCCTTTAGCGTCGTCCGTGTCGCCATGACAAGCACTTTCTTTTTTTCCGGTTCGGTTTCGATCACTGCAGGTTTAACCGCAGGTTCAATGCCGATGATCGGAATCGGGTAATTCTTGCGTAAGTCCTCGATTGCCGCACTCGTGGCTGTATTACAAGCCACTACCAGTGCTTTGATGTCATGAGCAACAAGGAAGTCAACGGCTTCAAAAATGTATTTTTTTAATTCATCTTTCGGCTTTTCACCATACGGGATATGTGCGGTATCCGCGTAATAAAGAAAGTCCTCATTCGGCAATAATTTTATAATTTGATGGAGAACGGTCATGCCGCCAACGCCGGAATCAAATACTGCTATGTTCATGGATTATCACTTTTCTTTAAAAATTTTGTTCTTAACGTTGTTTTATTGTATCATCTTTGTCTGCTATTCTCCATGATGAACCCATGATCGATGATTAGAACGATGAAACGAGAAAATGGTTTGTATTTTTGACGGATTTCAATTTTCAAGATTAAATCGATCATTATTCATGATTTTCTAAAAATAATGTATCATCGATTTCCCTACTTTTATGATAGTATTTTTTATCGCGTTCTCCAATTTCACGGAGAACCTTGCACGGATGACCAACGGCTACCACATTATCGGGTATATCTTTTGTAACAACACTTCCCGCACCAATTACAGAATTTTCACCGATTGTGACTCCGGGCAGCACAACCGATTGTGCACCAATCCAAACATTGTTCTTAATTGTAACCGATAAATTGAATTGCATTTTCTTTCGTCTCAAATCAGGATTAATCGGATGACCCGCGGTAGCGATGGTTACATTAGGGCCAAACATGACGTCATTTCCAACATAAATGGGTGCATCATCCACAAGTGTCAAATTAAAATTGGCATAGACCGCATTTCCAAAATGTGTATTTGATCCCCAATTTGCTCGCAAAGGGGGCTCCACATAACAGTCTTCGCCACATTCAGCCAACAGCGATTTCAATAATTTTTCACGTTTAACTGTTTCAGACGGCCGTGTTTGATTAAAATCATAGAGCACTTCATTCCAGTTCTGCTGCTCTTTTAATAACTTTTCGTCGTTTGAATGATATAAGTCGCCACGAAACATCTTTTCTTTAGGATCCATCTTTAGCCCACCTTCGATCTATTCTCAATCCCTACAATGCAATCAATTCTTCATCATCTCTCGAATTTCCTTTGCCAATTCTTTAGGACGCTCGAGCATCACCATGTGTGAGGTGTCTTTCATCTTAATACAGTGACACTGCTTAGCGAGTGAACAAAAGTGTTCTACCGACTTCTTTTTATACCTTGCAATTTCTTCATTTGTTTGTGATTGAGGCTCTGCGACAATGAGGAAGACGGGCATTTTTAAGTGGGCTGCATGTTCATCTGGATCAAAGTTCCATAATGCGCGAGATCCGGCCAGTTCTGTTTCAGGCAAACATTTAAAGCGAAGCGATCCGTCTTCCATCTCGTTGACTTGATCCACAACAGCCCTTTGGACATCCCCATTCCAAAATGACGTATCTTGTTTTTGAAGATGAAGATAATGATCCATGCTGCTAAAAAAATCCTCAGGATACGAAAAGTCGGTGAACGCTTCCCAACTGATGCCTGGCCACTCTTGATAATTGAGGTAGCCGGCATCAACAAGCATCAGCCCTTTTACTCGTTCAGAATAATGAGAGGCAAAATGAAGAGCTAGAGAAGCGCCCCATGAGTGACCGACCAGCCAAAATTTTTGCACATGCATTTGATCAAGTACGTCCACGAGCTGCTTGGATAATGTAGTGAAATCATAGTCTGTACTTAACCCGCTGTCCCCGCACCCCGCCATATCCGGAGCAACAATATGCAGGTCTTGCAATCGCTTGGCAACCATTCGCCAAACCTCGCCGGTCCATGCCTGCCCATGAATAAGCACCACAGTCTCAGATGCAGATGGATCACCGGATTCCCTGATTTTATAGTTTACCTTTCCTCTTCCCGTTACGAAATGCCGTACCGTCCACATCAACCATCACTTCCGATTTTTTAAAACTGTTTCGTTAATTATAACAATTTTATGTTTCTATGGACTGAATTTCCATTGCCAGTACCTTTTCCTGTACTTACGTCACCAACGTTTCCTGTTCCCTCTGCTTTCACCATACTATGTGTCTTCGCTATATCCTTCGCATCATCGCTTATCTTTGCAAAGTCATTAGGCACTCCGGCCATTGCCGGTTTCCATTTGGTTGAACTGATCGATGCTTTTGTATCTCGGACAATTTTGGATACATGTTCTTTAAACGCTTGGCCTTGCTCATGCACAATCACTTTTTGCGCAGGTGAGATGGCAAGCTTCCGGGTGAATAGGTTCATCATGAACACGCCTTGGAGGAGGCTGTTCTTTTGCTCATCTTTTGTCAGCTGCTTGCCGAACAGATCTCTGCCGGTGGCGGCTTGGGTGATGCCGTTCGCGGCGAGCAGCGCGTTGATTCCTTTTTCGCTTTGACTGAGCACCTTGAGCGTTCGGCTTGCCTGATCGTAGGCGCTCAGGGCGTGGCCGTTTCTTTGCTCATCACCATCAGGTAAATAAACAGCACCCTCACGTTAGCGCTAAGGTGCTGTTCTTTGCCCTTTATTGATTTTTTGGTCCCATGAATTCAGTAGTCTCTTGCTTCTAATTGATTATTTGAAGGTGGTTACAGAGTAAAGAAAAGACTATTTGTTTGAGATGAGATCTAGATACTCCATACATTAGCCACCTTCACTAGCTTAGTTTATCTTGGGCTTTTTTTATATGGGAATTTGCTACTCTGCGTTTGACGATGAGTAAGTTCCTCTCTGAGAAAGTCGTCGAACAGATCATCGTATCGTTTCTTGAAAAGTTGCCAGCCAAACTGCCGGCAACAGCTGGTAAAAAAGGCATTTTGGCCTTTTTTATTCATTGAGAATGCAGAGCTGGCAAGAGGTTGGAATACTTTTTCAACTTCAAGTTTTAGTTTTAGTTTTAGTTAATTATTAATTGACTGTCAAAATTTTATTTTCTTGCTGTAAGAATAGAATTTCAATCATTTTTCATTCATCATCCCATAGTGGAGAAGAGTACTCTGGCTGTTCCCCTCTGCTAACCCTTAATTTATTATACTTAACCGTTAATTCTAATTTATTTAAAAAAACATTTTTTGCACTGTGGAAGCTTGTATAATTAGTGATTTTTCCAATCAAACTAGCTCTATCTCCCAAAGAGTAAATTTGATATACCCCTGTATCTAAATCGTATTCAATTCTTGTTTGCCACTCCATCCTATTCTCATCTTTTTGGTTAAAAATAGATACACGTAGACTATCATAACCTAATTTCTGAATTTCTTTATTCAGTAATTCTTTTTTATCACTGAGCATATCCATTATTTTATCTCCCTTATTAATCCTAATTTTTCATACCAATCAACTGATGACTCAAATTTAATTTGAAGTCCCCCACCAGAACCGAAGACTTCTGATATTGTCCCTTTTTGTACATTTGCCATATCAGCTAATGAAAAATTATATCTTTCCATCAAAATACTTAATTCAGTTTTATCCAATTGTGATAATTGTTCAAAACCTTCGGCCATATTTTCAAAATTTATGTCTTTAACAACTTCATATCTATGATAATCCATAGTACTTTCCAGATATGGAAGGCCTCTAGAATCATAGGAAATTTGTTCTCCGTTCATTAAAGGACTAGTAAACCTCCCTCTTGCATCACCATATCTATCAATAATTTGACCCGATTTTAGATTGGCGTCAAAGGTTATGGCTTTACCATTACTGTCAACAACGAAGCCATCTGCTTCTGGCCATTTAATGTTGCCTGCTTCATCCAAATAATTCGGCGAACGTACAAGTACACCTTCTTTAGAATTAAAAGCTATCTCTCCATTACTTAAAACTACTTTTTTAGGTGTAAAACTACTGTTAGCTCCGCTGGTTTTCTCAACCTCATCAACTTTCGCCATACGATGCGTCTTCGCTATATCTTCGGCATCGTTGTTCATGTTCGTGAAGTCATTAGGCACACCTGCCATGGCCCCGGCGGCTACGCATTCGCCGGTGCTCAGCTTTCGCCCGGTCTCCGGATCAACGCCTTCGACCGCTCTAAGATAATCATAATAGTGCGTTAAAGTTCATCGGCTGAACAACCGCACCTTGCCGCGTTGCGTTGATCAGCTCGCCATACAGCGACGCAATGTACGGCAGGTCTTCGTTCACCTGACGATATTCATTGGTCAGATTCTGATCAAGGTCTTGAACATCAAGCACCGTTTGTGCGCGCTTTTTATCGGCCGCATCCAGTGCCTGATCAACTTCATGGTTGGAGAAGACGTTGATCGGCACAAGATCGGAAATACTTTGAAGAAATTTCTTCTGCTATAAAAAAGCATTCAGTGATGACCTAAGTCGGTCACTGAATGCTTTTTAATATCCTACGCAAAACAAACTCAATTTGACAGAATAGCCAATAATCAATTGAGTTTGTTCATTTATTTCCTTCAACTCTTTTGTTAATACGCACTACTAGCACACTACATAAAAGATAACTTGTAGAAAAATACTACCTAACAATTGCCTAGACCCATACGGATCACTTCCCAACTTTCCCAGCCACTACTTGCTGAATTAAAACGATCGTAAAAAAATTTGCAAGCACTAGTGCCCATAAGATACTGTGTAAAACATAAAATTAGCCAATCAAATACACATTAAATGACCTAACTCTTCCATTAACCATTGTTTCCATAACATTCTTCTCCCAAAAAGGTAAAATATCTTCTTGCAATACCTCTAAAAATATATCTTTATCTCCCTCATCCTTCTTTAAAAACTCTGAGTAATTATATATTACTAAACAAAGTTTTTCCTTATCAATCCAACTCAAGTCAGTCATCCAATCAATAAAAGAATCCCAACCAGAACTATCAGGCAATTTGAATTTTATCATCATTTCTTGAAATAGTTCACTTTTGGATTGTACTTGTCTTCCATCCACTTTGACAATATAGCAATCACTTTGATTCATTTTTTCTAACAAATTGTTATCTTTTTCTCTTATTCTTAAAATATTATTTGCCATATTCAAGTCTAATCCTTTCCTTATTCAATTTTTACGAAACTTTCATAATGGTCATCTGTATAATACAAATTATCATCACTACCTTTAATAAATCGTTCAGAATCTCTTCTAGCATCAGGTAATTTACTATTAACATCAAATTCTTGATAAGTCACTGGCTTTCCATTTTTGTCTATAGTTGGTAATTTACCATCACGATTTTTAAAAACACTTCCGGCCTTTGTTCCAGAGGATTGACCTGCCGCATTACCATTCCACCCACTCTTGTCATACTTTTTATACGATTTTGTAACATTTTCTGGCAGACCATCTAACTTTTTAGTAGGAATAGAAATTCCTTTTCCAGCTCCGCTAGCTTTCTTATTAGCACTGCTCACTTCATGATTCGTGGACAAATCTGAATTATTGCCCACTTTATCCGACTTTATCGTATTTTTTTCTCTGAGCTCTCCAACTTTTTCTGTTTTCTTAGCTCCACCACTGGTCTTCTCAACCGACATGTTCTGCTTTAGATTTTTAATGTCGTTGATTGAGTTCTTAAATCCGTTCGCTGTGACGAACCCACCGTGTCCAACGGCAGCTGTTCCCACGGCAAGGGCACCGGGTTCTAGAGCCAGAGATGCTCCAAGTGTTTCTGGTGCGCCCGCAACTGAAAGTGTGGTTCCGCCTCCGATGAGCGTACCACCGCCAATCATTTCAGCAATCCCTTCAAAAGCGGAGAGTACATCGCCAGCTAGTTCTCCACTTTTATAGGCGTTGAACTGACCCCATTCCTCCTGATGACCTTTTTCCAATCCGGTGTTGTTCTCAATGACTTGATCGCCGGCACCAACGGCAAAATGAACGGCACCTTGCACAGGAGCAGAATTGACCAGGTTATCTGCATCATCTTTGATCTCATCAACGATCTTTCCGGCTTGATTTGTTGCCTGCTTAACGTTGTCGGCAACCTGATCTACAGAGTCAATGACCTTATTCTCGACTTCTTGAGCTAAGTTTTCGATTGGTTCTTTCTCTGAATTTTTTTCTAGTTCTCTCACTTTTTCCTGCTGCTGCTTGTAATGGAGATAGTTTTGCGTCTCTTTTTTCATCTCATCCTGAACTTGGTAGACTTTACTATTATGATAGGCTTGCGCATTGAAATTCATCGGCTGAACTTCTGCACCTTGCCGCGTTGCGTTGATCAGCTCGCCATACAGCGACGCGATGTACGGCAGGTCTTCGTTCACTTGTCGGTATTCATTGGTTAGATTCTGATCGAGATCTTGAACATCGAGCACTGTTTGCGCGCGTTTTTTATCCGCTGCATCCAGCGCTTGATCCACCTCGTGGTTGGAGAAGACGTTGATCGGCACAAGATCGGAAATACTGCTCAGTATTTTGGAAATGTCCATGCGCTGCTCACGTACCATTTCTTTGGAACGCGCATACCCCATGGATAAGTCTTCATTCAGAAAGGGCACTTGAATCTGCGTGTCACCATCCAAATTTTTCTCCTCAACCGTGCCGGCAACGCCTTGGTAATAAGCAACCTTTTTGTCAATCAGCCGTAACCAGGCATCGACCACATTCACTTGCGCGGCATAGAATTTTTTGATTGCCTCGGCGCCCTTCCCCTGAAAATCAGGGCCAAGCCCCTCGATTTGCTGGAACGCCTGGCGCAACGTGTGGAATTGGCCGCGCAGCGTTTGATAGTGTTTGGCATGTGCTTTAGCGGCTGCGATCAGCGATTCGGCCTCATACGTTTGCGTATCGGAGGCCGAACCGGAACCACCGCTCATCGTTGCTCTCATTTGATCGCCTCATCTTGTCGTTGCAGAAGTGCAACATTCGCCTGCGTATCCGCTATGTTTTTCTGCACACCGGAAAGGTAGGCGGACAAAAGCTGCGCCATCATCTGTTCGCCCTCCTGCCAAGCGGATGTCGCGGCAAGATGATTCCGTCCGCAGGAGACAGATTTGAGCGGCAACACACCTTGGCGTGCATGCTCTGCCGCGACAATACGCCCCTCTGTAACATGGGTATTGAGTTCAATTTGAACCATTAGAACAACCGCCCTTTAATTTTGGATAACTTATGTTCCAAAGCGTCTGCTGCCTTTTCACCTTGGTGAACCAGCGCACTCGCTTCATGCGCCATGCTACTCGTTCCGGCGAGAAAATCGCTTTTCAGCTGCAACTCATGGATTTTAGCCTCTATTCGCTGCTGATAACTGTCCACACTCGTTGTGAGTTTTACTCGCATTTTATCCTGCGCGGAATCGCGTTTCTTTTGGAACGTGCGTGCCCTGGCTCCGGTCCAATCTGCACCAAGTTCCGGCTTCGTTAAGGTGCGCAATGCATGCATACCTGCTGCCTGTTCCTGACCAAGCTTGCGATTCGCTCGTTTCAACCGTTCAATTTGATCGTCAACCGCCGCCGACTGAAGGGCCAGCGCGCGGAAAATCACATTTAATGTTGCGGATGCGCCCATGAGACGCGCCTCCTTTCTTGACCCTGAGCCCTGAATTCACAAGGTATTTAGAGCCTTCATTAAGTAACGAGTAAAATAAGTGGAGATTTTCCGGTTATCTGCATCATGGCGCTTGTTTCACAGGTAAATAAGGGTAATTTTTCCGCTTATGTACTGCAAAACCCGCCATTTTCACGTTTTTCAAATTAGATAAGCGGAGTTTCTCCGTCTATTTAGGTTATTTTTTCGTTCATTCTCTAATTAAGCGGAATTCTTCCGTTTATTTCTCAGGCTTGGCGCTTACCTAATTGCCCAATCGAATCTTATGACCTTATCGTCGTACTAGCAAAGCAAAACGCTGTAAAAAAACCGGACTCCACCTAGAGCCCGGTCCTTTCACTTGTCTTGCGTTATGAGTTAATTTGTCCGGCAATCTGGCGGTCAGTATCTTCGAGGATCGTTGCACTTTTGGCGAGTTGATGATTCACATCTTCCAGGAGCTGCTGCATCTGTTGGAACGAAGGACGGAGCCGTTCATATTGATCTTTGAACGCGCGACTGGACGCACCTTCCCAAACTTGAGCCAGTTGATTGATCATGCCATCGAGACGGCCGATCAGTTCTCCTGTGTTCGATGATTCCTGACCATATTTAGCCGCGTAACTGCGCAATTCTTCCGGAGTTAATCGAATTTGCCCTGCCATAAGTAAAAAACCTCTTTGTTTTGTCGCATGCAGATAGACATGCGTATTGAAGCTTCACAGAATGGAGCGACCCTTGCGTTGTGTAAAAAGCCTTCATGAATCAAACTCCCATGAATGTATATGGATCCGCCCTAGGACGGTTTTCCGCTTAGTAAGGTTCTGTTTGAAAGAAAAATGAAGAAAATCTTGAGGTCGTTCGTGTATTGGGTCTCACCGGAGATATTTTTCTTGCTTGTTCGTATTATACAAAATGTGACGGTTTCTTGAACACGGCCAAAGCTCCTGAATTAGTGGAGGATTTTCATCAAATAAAGTTTATTTGACACGTTTCGACAAGAATCACCGTGCCTTTTTTACTAGTCAAGAAATCAGCACATTTCAAGTCGTTAAAAAGTCTACAATCGCTGCCTTGCTTCCAAAACATAATCCGGTTTTTTCTGGACATAATTAGTAGGTAAACAATTTGATCGGAGGTATATATCTGATGAAAAAAGAAGAAACGCAGATCGGTGATCATGTCTATGTCATTTGCCGAAATCCACACACAGCAACTGCAACATTGATTCAGGAAGCTGAAGTGATCCAAAATCCAAATAAAAAAGAAGACAAGATCTTATCCCTAAATGATATGTATTATGAGTTCGCTGAGGATAACGCGATGTTCCCAACGATCGACGACGCGAAACGCGTGTACAAGCAAATCTATGATGAAGACTAAGGAGATGCGGTACTCATGGTTAAACCCTTTGTTCCCCAGCTTGTCTATATTGAGCCTCGCGCATTAGACTACCCTTTAGGTCAAACACTTAAAGACAAATTTGAAGGCATGGGAATTGAGATTCGCGAGACCACATCGCACAATCAGATCCGCAACTTTCCCGGTGACAATGATTTTCAAAAATACCGCAACGCCAAATCAACTTTGGTCGTTGGCGTAAGAAAAACCTTGGATTTTCAAAGCTCCAAACCGTCGGCTGAGTATGCCATTCCGCTTGCAACAGGATGTATGGGTCACTGTCACTATTGCTACCTGCAGACCACAATGGGATCGAAACCGTATATCAGAACTTATGTCAACGTTGATGAAATTCTCGAACGCGCCGATCAATACATGGCCGAACGTGCGCCTGAGATTACACGATTCGAAGCGGCCTGTACTTCTGACATCGTCGGCATTGATCATTTGACACACTCATTAAAAAAAGCAATTGAATTTTTTGGTGAGCGCGATCTTGGTGAGTTACGTTTTGTAACAAAGTTCGCTCATGTGGATCATCTACTGGACGCTAAGCATAATGGGCGTACCCGATTCCGTTTCAGCCTCAATGATGAGTACGTGATCAAATTTTTCGAAGCGGGCACATCCCGCCTTGTTGAGCGAATTGAAGCGGCGAAAAAAGTGTCCGATGCAGGTTATCCGCTTGGCTTTATTATCGCGCCGATTTATATTCATGACGGCTGGCAAGAAGGTTACCGCAAGCTTTTTGAAACACTGCATGACTATCTGCCGGGACCCATGGCGGTTCCGATCACGTTTGAATTAATCCAGCATCGCTTTACCGGTCCCGCAAAGCGCGTGATTGAAAAAAATTATCCGAATTCAAAACTGGTCATGGATAAAGAGGAGCGCCGCTATAAATGGGGCCGCTACGGGATCGGAAAATACATTTATAAAAAAGAAGATGAACATCTGCTTCAAGAGACAATTGAAGGCTACATCCATCGCTATTTTCCAGATGCTGAGGTGGCGTATTTTACATAAAGAAAAAAATTGGGCCAGCAATGTCCTAGATGTTGACAGAGCCTTAGCTTTTCTGCTATCTATAGTCTCGCCTGTTCAGGCTCTGCAATTTGGTTAAAATTCGCCTTGTCTGGTCGAATTTTCCAAGGATTGGGTTGAACTTTTCGTTCGTTAGGTAGAACTTTTTTTCTTCGGTTCAACTTTCGCTCTCTTAGGTGGAACTTTTCAAGGATTGGGTTGAACTTTTCGTTCGTTAGGTAGAACTTTAGTGGGATTTAAATCAGACCTTGTTTCGCAATAGGTGTCAACTGCGATGCGCAGTCGATTCTGCTCCGATATCTTTTAAAAACTCGACCACATCTTTCTCATAACCAAAGCGTTGATTGATTTCTTTTAAAAAGTCTTTATCGTGTGTATGCGTTTTACCGGTTTCTAGTTGTTCTTTGTACAATGTGATATAAGGAATACTCTCCCGTTTTGCTTCTTCTAGTTCTTTGTTTACGTCGTAGCTGACTTTTTTAAAATTGATTTGAACGAGACCTTTTTCATCAATTTCAAGAATGGCATACTGCGCGCGCCGATCAGCGCGATGCTTCGCCCACTTGAAATAGGGCTGTCCCACGGAACCTGGATTGATGATCAGCTGGTCCTCACTGCTGTAGCGCATCATTTGGTGATGCACGTGGGCATAAATAGCAACATCACAATTTTTTTGAGTAAAAAGGCGATCAAAATTTTGTTGCGTTTGATCCGGTACCAAGTCTCCACCATAATTTTTATCCGGTAGGTTATGTGCAATACTAATGTTCAATCCATTAATTGTCTTGGTCGTATGTATCGGCAACTGCTTCAGCAACTCGAGTTCAGCATTTTTTAGGCTTTGACATTGGTACTGAACGAGCCTTGCAATGTAAATATCTGAAGGATCATTGAGATCAACTTGCCCATCCAGCACTTCGAGCAGACAGTCTTCCCAGTTGCCTTTTACATAAACGGATGTGTTGATTCTTTTCAGCAGAGCCAATAAATTGGCAGATCCCGGTCCGGGCATGATTAGATCGCCCAAAAACCAGTAGTCAGTGACCTTTTCACGAATGGTGTCTTCGATGACCGCCTCTAATGCGGTCGTATTTCCATGTACATCAGCAAACAAAGCTATTTTATGATTCACGTTCTTCCCTCTCCTCTGTATTTCTTCGAACGCAATGTACTCGCTATTTTCAACCACCGGCACCGGGCATATCAAACGTCTTCTTGGAGGTTGAAACCTGTTCACCGTTTAGCGAGATTTCTTTCAGATCGGATCGGCTTCTCACATGCAATGTGATTTTTGTTGATTTACTTCCTGCATAGATGAGATTTTTTGAGGTGTATAAGTTTAAGGATACTGCGTTGGAAGCGATTTTCATTTGATCAAGTTTTGTCTTGATTGAAGAAGGAACAGAACCAGTGATCGAAATGTAGTCGTACGGTTTCGTGCTCTTTCGGACCACTACGTGATAATCAATTTTTGCCCCTGTTAGTTTAAATGATTGAAGATGATCCTTAACGCTGATTTGTTCATTCACTTTGGCTAATGTATCGATCGATGTGAAGACCTTAATCATAAGGATGGCTGCTAAAATGACTGCAAGGCCGACACTAATCAAACGTTTCTTTCCTTTTTTCATTGTTCAAAATCTCTTTCCTACCTAGAGTGTTTTTCTACCCACTTCTCTAACTCTGCTTTGAAAACCTCTTTTTGTTCATCATTTTGAAATACTTTTTTTAAATTGTATTTCTTGATAAACCTTCTAAACTTTGGATCACTTAGAATTTTCCTGTCGTATTGGCGTTTAAACCATTCCTCGCCCTCAAGATATTCAAGATTAGACTGAATCCGAACCTGAGGAGCGAATAAAAAATCGAACAAAATAGAAATGAGGTCGAACAGATTCATCATGAACATCTCCGATAATGATTAACAATACTTCAAGAACAGTCTCCCTGTTTAAATAAAAGGAGATTCGGTTAAATTCGAAACACCCATTAGAAACATGCCAAGACAACCCATTATTCATAGCAAAGGAATGACGTTAATAATGGGTTCTTCATATGGATGAACAGCTTTAATGATCGTTTTGACACCATCAACATGCTCAAATTGACATCTAAATTCCATTTTGCATTCGGTCCCAGCAGATAGTTTACCTATTTCTCCATCATAGGGAGCGGCGCCTTCGAGCGGTCGCCAATAACCCTTAACTTCTGAATATGAGATAACGTTGTCATATTTTCCTACTTTTAGAATACCGGCTTCATTTAGTTGATTCCTAAGCGAAGCAATATAGCTTTCAGGGATTAGCACTTCTATTTTGCATGCTTTAAATTCTATTTTTTTATCTCCTTTACTGCTGTGGCGAAGCTCGTGTTTCCTTCAGACGGTTTGCTGAGTTCCCCCATACCGAATTATTGTTTCAGAGCAGCAATAGTCGCTTGATAGGTTTCTATTTTCTTGTCAAGATGTCCTAAATTGTTTTCAAGTTTTTCTATTTGTTTGAGCATTGAGCATCGATGTGCACGCAGCATTTCCATTCTTTCCTTCAACGTGACATCTCCCTCATCTCGTAATCGCGCATATTTTTTTATTTCTCGAATCGGCATCGCTGTTTCTTTCAGTCTGAGTATGAAGTCAATCCACGTCTTATCCTTCTCCGTGTACTGTCTCTGATTACTCTTATTTCTGGATGGATGGATGAGTTCTTCTTTTTCATAATAGCGAAGCGTATCGATGCTTAAGCGAGTTAACTTGGAAAATTCGCCAATTGAGTAATCCAAGAAAATCCCCCCTGATTTCTTGACATGGAGTGAACTCCAGCCGTTACAGTTTTATTGTATCAGAAAAGGAGATGGAAAAATTGAAAAAAAGTCGTTATGAATCGGGTTTAGAAAAATTAAACGAAGTAGATGGAAAAGTGGGCGACATGGTTATCCAATCATTGAAGGACATTGCGCCTGATCTGGGAACATTTATTATCGAATTTGCTTTCGGCGATATTTATACCCGCCGTGAATTGGATTTGAAGCAGCGTGAATTGATCACACTGAGCAGTCTCGCCTCGATTGGCGGTACGGAAAATCAACTGCGCGTACACATCAATGGTGCATTGAATGTAGGTATCACTGCAGAAGAGATCTCCGAAATTTTTATTCAATGTGTCCCCTATGTCGGATTCCCGAGAGTGCTGAATGCAGTAGCCATTGCAAAAGAAGTTTTCAAAGAAAGAGGGATTATTTAAACAAACCCAAGGCAATTTACTTTAAAAAAAGTAAGTTGCTTTTCTCTCTCTAGGGGAGGCTGCAATTCTTTTATGTTGACACCCTTTTCTCGGCCGGATTTTATTTAATCTTATAAACCATAAGATAATCATCTATGCCAAGTTGATGGTTATGATATTTACCGCTAAGATCTACGAATCCATTTTTTTGATAAAAGCTATGGGCAGTTGCCCTGGCGTTTACTTTGATCTGCTTAAAATCTTTACTTTTTAAATCTCCAATGGCAAATTCCAGAAATTTTGAACCAATTCCCTGCCTTTGAAAATCACGATCAACTGCAAAAGCGGTCAAGTGAGCGATTTGGGGTGCTTCAACAAAAATACTAAACGTAGCAATGATCTTGTTATCCATTAAAACCGCATAGAAATCATTATCTTTTTCAATGGACAAATTCTCGTTATAGATATCTTTCCCGATTGGTTTTCTTAAAACTATATTTCGTAGTGCTAAAGCCTGTCGATAATAGTCGTGATCATTGGATTTGTATTTAATCGTTTTCATCATTTATTTCCATTCCCCCTACTTAGATCATCCATTCCCAATTGTTTTTGGCACAACATTTTACTTAATCCTTCAATCGTCTCAAAGGTTATCATCGGGACATAGTCCGAATTTTTCGGCCGCTGCAGCCAAGCCGTCCCTTGCAGAGTTTTCATCCCAAGTTTGTTCGCCGGATAAATGTCAAAATCAAGCCGATCGCCAACCATGTAAGGCTTCACCGGGCAAAATGGATGTGTAAATAAAGCCAAACAAGGAGAACCTATTTATAAAAAAGGAATGACACGATGATCGGTCTGCTGCTCGCTGTTGTAGTCTTTAATAGCATTGCTTTTCTCATTAATAAACGACTCACTAAAAATCAAATTGTACATATTTGGATGTTTACCGTTGCCGTGCAGGTGCTTACCGATGGTTATTTGTGCAAAAAGTACCATGCATATTGGTATTTCTCAGGATCTCTTGAGTGGCAGACACTCTTTGCATTAACCGTATTGATCCCACCGGTAAACATCATTTTCTTAAACAGCTATCCATTTGGAAAAACGTTTGTTAAGCAACTGCTTTATATCCTTTTATGGGATGTAGCCATCACCACCTATGAGTTGATCGCACTTTTGCCTCAACCCTGGGGTTTCTTCAACTATGGCTGGTGGCGAATAGGCTACTCGTTCTTTGTGTATCCATTTTTATTGTCGAGTGTTGCTGCTTACTATAAATGGATTCGAAAGATTGAGCGGGAATAGCGCTTAGATGCCGCAGTCATTAGTGTCAATGACGTACTTAAAGAGTTCTTCATCTTCCTCTTTGTCATAGATGATCCCCAGGAATTTTCCGCCGTTTTTTTCGATGATTCTTTTTGACGGCTCATTATCTGTTCTGCAGGTTACCACTGCTTTTGTTATTCCAAGCTTTTGCGCTTCCGCCAAGGCTAACTTAAGAATCTGCGTCCCATATCCTCTTTTTCGGTGCTTTGGAGAGACATTATAGCCGATGTGACCGGCAAACATAACTTCCTGATGCCTAATTCGCACCACGCCAACCACCTCGTTTTGATCAATCAGCCAAAAGGTTGACGATGCTACCCGGCCATCAGCAAGATTATTTCCATGTGCTTCTTCAATCAAGTGATTTAAAAATCCAGAGAAATCCACTAATGCCTTGCTATATTTCTTAAAGTAATATGAGTCTTCACTTGCAACTTTATAATCGAGTGTGTAGTTCTTAAAGCTCTGCTTATAGTTGCTCGATGGTTCAGACAGGAATAGTTGCCTCATTATTTCACCCTTTGGATACATCGATTTAATATTCCAAACTGACGAACTTACCCCATTTTACCAAATAATCTCTTCGTCGCACTGTATCAAAATCAGATAATCATGGGATGTTTTTTAAAATATTTGATAGCAGATCTCATTATTATTAAATTTATTTTCATAATTAATTTTTATTGACAAATTAGTTTCATGAAGTTATATTAAAATTAGTTGCAAGATGAAAATAAAAGTTAAAATTATTTTCATTTTGTACAGCAAGACAATCGCTTGTAGTGGCTTGGCTTGGATCGTATCAAAAAATAAATCATTGGAAGGATGAGTTAAATGAAAACGTATAATTGGGGTATGATTGGTACCGGATGGATTGCACATGAAATGGCTGATGCATTAAATAGTGTCAATGGAGAAATTTACGCAGTGGCTGACGTTAATGAAGCCGCTTTAAAGGCCTTCAGTGAGGAAAAAAAGATTCAACGTACGTTCACGAATCCTGATGATTTGCTTAAAGACCCAAATGTTGATATCGTATACATTGCGACCCCGCATAATTTTCACTATGAATATATTATGAAAGCTCTGGAAGCCGGCAAAAATGTCTTTGCTGAGAAAGCGATTACGGTTAATTCCCGACAATTAAGTAATGTAAGACACTTAGCTGCTGAAAAAGGATTAATTGTGACTGAAGGCTTAACGTTATTTCACATGCCGCTTTATAAAAAAGTAAAACAGGTGATCAGCGACGGAAAAATTGGTGATGTTAACCTGGTACAAGTTAATTTTGGCAGTTTAAAAGATTACGATGTCAAAAATCGCTTCTTTAACAAGAATTTGGCCGGCGGTGCACTCTTAGACATTGGTGGTTATGCGACTGCCTTTGCACGTTCATTCTTAAAGACACAGCCTGTTAATGTTTTGACCACCGTTAAGTATTTTGAAACGGGTGTTGATGAACAATCAGGTATTCTTCTGAAAAATCTGGATGATCAAATTGCTGTGCTGTCATTGTCGATGCGCGCGAAACAGCCGAAACGCGGGGTCATCTCAGGTACCAAGGGCTATATTGAAATCTCTAATTATCCGCGCGCCACAGAAGCAGCGATCACCTATACCGATGATGCACATACGGAATCACATGAAGTGATTACAGCCGGAGATGCATCGCTTGCCCTGCAATACGAAGTTCAAGACATGCAAAGATATATTGAACAAGGCCATGACGACGGTGAATTTGCACTATCCTTCGACATCATGGACATATTAACCAACGTACGCAACCAATGGGGGATGAAATACCCGTTTGATCGTACAGACTATTAAATAAGGACTGTAACATGGAAGCGACTAATAAGGAATTCGTAAACAGAATCTACTCAAATTTAGGCAATTATTCTAAATCGGAAAAGAAGATTGTTGATTTAATTATCAGCGATGCCCAGTTTGTGATCAATGCAACCATTTCACAGCTGGCAAACCGAGCCGGTATTAGTGAAGCATCTGTCTCGCGTTTCTGTAAACGAATCGATTTGAATGGATTTCATCATTTAAAAGTATTATTGGCACAAAGTTCATTAATTAATGCTGAATTGCCAAGTACCTCCTTAACCAATCACGATAAAATTTTAGATAAATTAATGAGTGACAAGGAAGAGGAAATTCAAGCAACCTTAGAGGGTTTTGACAAAACACTCATCAAAAATACAATGAACGTCATTAAAGATGCCCGGTTAATTCAAATCATGGCGGAAGGCAATACGTTCCCTGTCGCGCTGGATGCTTGTTTTAAGTTCAATCAGATTGGTCGGTTAGCCTTTACATCGAGTTCTTGGGAAGTTGCCATGGGACAGACGTTAAACTTAAACGATTCAGATGTGCTTATTATCATTTCCAACTCGGGAGAATCCAGGCAGCTGCTTCAATTAATTGAGGTTGCTAAGAAGAACCAAGTAACGATTATCACGCTCACGAATAATGAGAGCTCCCCCATCGCCGCGCTGTCCGATCATAATGTGGTTACAGCCAGCAGAGGTACGATCTTTATGTCCGAGTATTTCTTTTCGAGAGTATCTGCAGTCACAGCAATCGAAGCAATTTTTATGCTGCTTATCGCAGATAATCCTCGGCTTAAGCGCAAAATTCAAGAGCATGAATTATTAATTGCGTCAAAAAAGATTTAAAATTAAGGCACCGGCGCCATAGTATCAGCAAACCCGCACCTGTTAAAAAGTGCGGGTTTGCTTTTGTTTATTAACATGCTCATTCCACGTTCGCGTTCTTTGCTAAGCGTTCATGCTCAATTTGAACTTGCTCCGGATCGATGCGGTCGAACAGTGGATCAAGGTCCTCCGGCAATTTTTCCGGGCAATGAATGGTCTCCCACTTAAATGGTCCGAGATGGAGTGCCTCAGCCAATTTCCGGCTGGAAAAAGGCAGAAATGGAGCCAGAAGCTTCGCCAGATTAGCGATACTGAACAAGCACGTATTTAAGGTTGCGTAAGTGTCAACTGGATCAGTGTTAACCGTCTGCCATGGTTTTTGTTCATCAAAATACTTATTTAAACTGCGAATCCACGAGAAAATTTCACTAAGTGCTGCTTTCAAATGTGCGGATTCGATCAGTCCGCCAACTTTTTTGTAAAGTACATGCGTTTCTTGCAAAATCTGCGGATTAATTTGATTTTTATCCACTTTAAAATCAGGCAGCTTTTCAATGAATTTGAGCGTGCGATTGACAAAATTCCCATACGCACCAAGTAATTCGCCGTTGTGGCTTTCGATAAATGCCTTCCAGGAAAAATCGGCATCATGTGTTTCGGGTGCATTGATCAACAAAAAGTAACGAATGCTGTCGTGATCATAGCGATCAAGAATATCCGGTGCCCATATTGCCCAGTTGCGGCTGGTGGACAGCTTCTTGCGCTCAAGCGTCACGTATTCATTAGATACAAGATGCGTCGGCAATGCTTTGTTGCCAATACCGAGTAGAATGGCCGGCCAAATAATCGTGTGAAACGGAACGTTGTCTTTCCCTTGAACATAGTAGGAAATCGTTTGCTCATTCCAAAATTCAGAGATATCCTGGTGATGCTCTTCTCCCCAGCGAACGCTTGCCGAGTAATAGCCGGACACCGCTTCAATCCAGACATACACTTTTTTATCTTCAAAGCCTTTGATCGGAACTGTAACGCCGATCGGCAAATCGCGAGTAACGGCACGATCCTGCAAGCCTTCGTCTAAATAGCGTTGTGTCAGATTCAGCGCGTTCTCCCGCCAATCGTTATTCTTCTTTGCCCGTTCATACAGCTGCTCCAATTCCGGTTGAAACTTACTCAGTGCAAAATAGAGATGCTCAACCTCACGAAGTTCCGGTGTGTGACCGCAAAGTTTGCATGTTGGCTCTTCAAGGTCGACTGGATCAAGAATGGTCGAGCACGCATCGCATTGATCACCTCTTGCATGTGCGCCGCAATGCGGACAGGTTCCTTCAACATAGCGGTCCGGCAAAAACTGCGCACAATGCGTACAGTACATCTGCTTTGTCTTCTTATGATAGATATACCCATTGTCATAAAGTGTTTTAAAAATATCCTGAACAACCTTGTGATGAATCGGTGTGTCTGTGCGCGTGTAACAGTCATAAGTGAACCCAAGTTGCTGAAAACATCGCTGAAATGAATCATGATAACGATCCGCAATCGTTGTTGGCGAGACACCTTCCTGTTTCGCGCGAATCGTGATCGGTGTACCGTTGCAGTCACTTCCTGAAACATAGAGTACCTTTTCACCCTTCTGCCTGAAATAACGTGCCAAACAATCCCCTGGGATTAAGCTTGATAAATGTCCAAGATGAAGATCTCCATTTGCGTAGGGCCATGCGCCTGCGATTAATACTGCCATATTTCCTCACTCCTTTTTTAAGAAAAACAAAAAAGCCCCCGACCTCATACATTCATCATGTATAAGGACGAGGACTTGTGTCCACGCGGTACCACCTTAATTTATCAGCCATTCGCATCACTGATCTCAGGCGAGTACGGAGCGTCTGCTCGATACTCGGGTTTTGTTAACCGGGTTTCCGCCCGACCATAGCCTAACCGCAAATGCCGCGGATCGGTATGGATGCTCAGAGGCCATTTTTCAGCTTGGGATTCTGCTTCTCTCACCAGTTACGAAGCTCTCTGCGGAGAATCCGGCTGCTTACTTCTTCTCATCATCGCATAATTTATCAATAGGATTAGTATAGACAGTTCAAATTCAAGATGCAAGAGCATACGATTCAACTTTTTTGTGTTGAACAATACGATTCCGATTTTTTGTTACAATTTTGAGAGGCTTTGTTACAACTTTTGTCCCGTTCGTTACTAGTTTAGATGCCTTCTTTTCAACTCTGACGCTTCATTACAATTTTTTCAAAGTATAATCAATCTTTGCTTTTAAAAATGGATATCATCTTTTTAATAAATGATACCAGCCAAATGATAATTATTATTCCACAAATATATAAAAAGGGGGGCGAACCCCAAAATGATAAAAGATCCATTTTCTCAGATCTTCTCCTTATTGTTATTTTGAATACCAGCTTTCTCTTAATTGCATCTCTTTAGAAAATTTATACCTTATATATATTTTGACTGCTCCTTCTGAAAGGTCTCGACAGTCAAAAGTTCTAAGCTGCTAAGAAATTCGTAATTCGTCCTGTACTTCAGGTGTTTCCTGCTTTTCTCGAATTATTTGCGTTATGGTTAAACGTGGGTTTCGGGCAAACAGGCAAAAAATCGAACGGCGCAAATAGACCATAACGGTCGCTTCAGAGACAATACCTTTCGATGGCGTGCGCAAATAACGAAAAAACAGTTGTGGCACTCTCTTTGAGTAGCGTAAGGCCACCATCTGAAGAAGTCCCAGCGCGATACAACTGCACATCATGTATCCTTCCATGGCGTTCACCGCTTGTAGGATTTGTTTCCGGGCGTTCCGGTCGACCACCTGATCCACCGGCTGAGATTCATCCTTTTTAAGGTAACGTTTCAGTTTCGGCATGGATCGACTCCAAAAATGATACGTGAAGGCTCCCAAGGACTGTTTCATTGTCCGAAAGGTGGTTTCGATGGTAAAACGCCGAGCATAGAGACGTATGATCGCTTCGGGAGACAAGGTCAGATCCGTGCTTACCAGAATGTCCTGCCGCCCGCACATCTTAACCAGTACAAAGCGCAGTTCGTGATACATCCCCGTACCCCAAAGCAGATCCCGACAGAGATACGACACGGGTTCTTCTTTACCATACAACGGAAGTGTGACCGCCTGAAACGCGTCGCTTCGGGAAGCAAACAGGGTGTTCAGCTTGACCTTCGCCCCTTTCTTTCTTGGCCGCCCCCTTCGCCCCGTTTGAACGGGATACTCATAGGCCGCTGCGGAAGCTTTGGCTCGGGTTACCAGATCCAGTTTCACCGTCCCTTCCTGATTCCGCAGATCGAGTCGTTGAAGCGCCGGCACCGATAAAAAATAACGATCAAGGAGAAACAGCGCATGCCCCAGAACTTTAGCTGCGGCATAGCCTTGATCGATCATCTGAACCACATGCGAATCGTCACACGCTTTGTGACCGTCCTCCCAGCTAAAGATGCTTTTGACCCCGTCTTGAAGGTTAAGGAATAGAGGTAGGCAAAGGACTTTGCCTGTGGTTCCCATCAGGACGCCGACGGCGCCCCAGAGATGACCAAAGATGAAAGCAGATTTGGACACATCCTCGGACTCTTGATAAAGCTTCTTTACGCCCGGCATGTGTCGCGCTTCTTTCGCCTGTTTGACCCCATCGCCAACGAGAATCACGGCTTCTCCTTCACGCTTAAGTGGCGCAAACTGGAGCACAATGTGCAGCCATTTCTGACGTAAATCATCCAGTGACCAAGCAGAGGAGCGAAAAAAATGAATCATCGATTCATAACCTCTAGGATTGAGGGTCAAGTCACGAATCACGGAAGTGACCCCAAGAGAATCGGAGCGAATCATCAAACCGGTAATGATCACAACAAACCATTTGAATGCGGCGAATCTATGGAAACAAGAACGGAATAACAGAAGTATAGAATCGATAAATTTTAACATGGCACTAGTCAATCGCGAAGGAACAGGATAAACTAGAAGAACGATAACCCTTGGCGATTTTTCCTCTCTATTTGTGGTGAATTAGAGGATACCATAAAATCCCATTTAAGGGTTATCCTTTTGTTTTATTTACACAGAACTTTTCACTCTCCAGCTGAAAGGTGAAGTTAAAAAAAAAGATCACCATGTTCAGGAACATACGTCATTACAACAATTCATTTCCTACTTAACCAAGATCTATTTCTTCATGACGATTTTCAGGTGTGATTCTGGAAAGCAGTTGATCAAGAGACGGAGCGGATTTTAATGATTTTAGAATAATGTCTTTACCCTTAATTAAAAATTCAAGTTCAGTCCCTTTTTCAATACCCGCAGATTCTGCGATGGACCCAGGCAAACGGACGGCAAGACTGTTTCCCCACATTTGAACTTTGATCGTCATGCGAATTCCCCCTTGTCCTTTCTCTTTAACTGGCTCTTCCCATTGACTAAAGTCACTGGTGTAATTATTATAAAAGTATGATAGTGGATTTCATGAAAGCATAAAATCTATCTAATTTACGTATAATGAAAAAGGCAACATTGATGCTGGAACATCAACGCTGCTTTAGATAAGAAGTTGCTTTAAGAGCAACGCATCACCTTTTAACTTCATATCTCAAGGATAATCCGTTACCGGCTGGTCGGCTCAGAGCGGATTATTTCTTTTCCTTAGAGATATGATCAAGCAGGTTTAGCAAGAATGAGCCACCTATAAAGAGCAAGCTCAGAATGCCAATGACAGCCATAATCGTACTCATGAAAAAGAATCGCACCTCCTCCGTCTCCGTCGTCTACACAGACAAGGAACACAGAAACAAAAGGTGTGCGCCGCTCTTTAGCCGTTCTTATCATGATCTTATTCTAGCATAATTTGGCAGCTATTAATTGGATAATCATCTTCTTTATTACATAAATCCATCCGTTTACTGCACCTCATTTTCCTGTATCACCTGCTTCTTATATTTACGGGTTAATGATAGATTGACAATCAATAATAATCCCGCTAGTGCGATCAGTAAGCCGCACAGCATAATGGTTAATCCTGCTGATCAGTATATCCTTGGACTCTCTATTTTCAACAAACACCCCTGCAAGTTGTCCCCCAATTAACCCGGCAATCATTTCGGCTGCGGTCAAAATCATAGTTGTTAAAACATCTTTTGTTTCATTATATACAGCAACAATCATAAGCATATAGGTAAACCACGTACCTAATTGTGAGATGATCACTGAGATCATCAAATAAAATAAATCCTTATGGGTTTTCAATAATCTGAACATTTAACCGCCTCTTAGTTTTTAAAGTCTGCGCATAGTGCCTAATCAACACGATTTTCAACAGCTAATTTTGCCCGCTCCTTTTCACAAGAGACATATTATTTGCTATTATAATACTAATGTTTGATTATTTTCTAAAATATGAATATGTTCATAATTAGATTTAAGGGGGGGGGATGTACATGACTCCTGTTGGGTCAATATTAAAGAAAATACGGCAGTCTAAGAACCTTACTCAAAAAGATATATCCGGTGACCAATTATCACAATCTACTTATTCTAAAATTGAAGCTTCAAAGGTGACACCAACCATTGATCATTTCTTCTATATACTAAACCGCCTTGATATATCCTACGATGAATTCGTTTTATTGAGCGAAAAGAATAATATTGACCCAAAAAAGCAGATTATTAAAGCATTCTCACGTATTTCCACCACGATTGAATTAGATAAAATTGTTGCGCTTAAAAGGGAATGTGTACAATTTTTAAGGTACACGGAGGATCCTGTTATTCAAGATATTCAATTAATTTGTCAATCGCTCCTATTTATCCAAGAGGGAAATGATGAAAAAGCACGACACTTGGCTAAGTTAGTCTGAGAAAGACTCTCGAAGATGGATTGCTGGTACTCACTCGAATTAAGATTAATCAACACTATTCTCTACATTTTCCCAATGGAAACACAGATATCTATTACCCGTATCGCATTAGAAAAGCTGCGCGAGATATCAGCTGATTCTAGAGAATACATGACTCTCCGTATTGCATTTCTACTAAATAGTGGATTGTTATTGATTAATCAAAATAGATATACTGAAGCATTAGATCGCGTTGAAAAGGCATTAGAAGAAAGCTTATCCATACAAAGAATAGATTTTACAACTATATCTCTGTGTAGAAAAGGGGAAATTTTAATTCATTTGGGAAACGCTCAACAAGGAATCACGCTAATCGACAAAGCTATACTGATTAATGAATCTCTCGGTAAAAATCAACTATCAGAAAAATTGAAAGACGAAGTCAAGAAAAAGATTGGAGACATTAAGGAATGTGGCATTAACTTTGAGGCCCATCTCGTGTAATCACCATTTGTTCCGAAAGACAAGCACCTCGCCGAACACCTAACCAATTCAGTTCCAAACGAATACACAAGACTCTTTCCCTTTTTACAATACCAATTGCTTTAAACTCATAAATCGCGTCAATAGTTTCCGATCAAACGCTTCATTTTTTTTGACGGAATGGAGCAGCTCATGAAATACCGGCTGTAGTCCATAAAATGTACTTATGCGATCGAACATCGCTTCAATTGACTCATCTATATGATAGAAAGAAAGTACTTTTCTCGTATACTCAGGACCATAATTCCAGTAGATTCCGGCAAAATCAAAGGCCGGATCACCCATTTGTGCATCTGTGAAATCGATGATCCCGCTGATTCGATTTTCAGCTCTGTCAAAAAGGATGTTAGACGCTGAAAGATCACCATGAATCGACACCTTTTTATAGCTGAATGCTGGGTATTTGTTCAAAAAATAAGTGAACACCTCTTCGATTGCCTGTTGTTCTTCGCCGTGTAACTGTGTGAATACCTTTTTTCTAAGCGATTCAAATAACGATTGCCAATAGCAAAAAGTATGAATTGAAGACAAATGACTCCCCTTGATTTGATGCAGCTTCGTGAGAAAATCGCCTAGTAATTGAGCATTTTCCGGGTTCTTCCTTAAATCAAATGGATGTTCATTCAACGATTCTCCACTCAAAAAAGGATAGGTGACCGCTTTGAGCACATCTCCTTCATAAATCATTTTGTATCGTGGAATTTGCAGAACAGGATTCTTTCGTGCAAGTTGCTCTAAAAGCTCGCATTCATTCTTAATTTGGTCAGTAATCTGATCTGTTTTCGGGAAGCGGAAAACCTGCTGTTTGTTTATGATCAAAATGTCATTGTCCCAACCGTTCGTCTTTACTTCACTCGTAGCAATGGGCAGCTTCGGCACAGCGCTTCGGACAAAACGGATCATTTCTTCTTTTCTCACAAACACTCATCCTCTTTTTCTACAAAAGAATAAATTTTTTCCGCTATTACGCAATGACCACCGATCCGCGGTTTCTCACATGAGCTCACTCCTCATCGGGATGGAGTGCCTCCCATCCTTCACTGACAATGAAGAAAACAAGAATCAATGCCGCCACGGAATCAGCCCACCACCAATTGAATAGTGCGGTAAATCCCGCACCAATCAAAACGGTAAACGCCATATAAGCGCAGACCAGATTGCACATGCCGTCTTCAATCAAGGCATCACTGCCAATGGCATGACCGATCCGCTTTTTGGCAATCATCAGCACCGGCATCAGCGCGCACGAGCCGATAACCAGAGCAATTCCTAGCACACTCGTTTCCGCAGTCTGTCGCGTGACCAAACGATAAATGGACGACAGGACAACGTAGAGTGCGAGCAGCATTAAGGCGGCGCCGACCACATACGAAGAAATCCGCTCCGCATGAGCAACTTTTTCCTCGCCGGATTGATTCTTTTCCGTCTGCAGCCGCCAGAGCAGAAACGCTCCGGAGATTAATTCAATCAGACTGTCTAGTCCCAAAGCAACCAGCAGCAAAGAGTGTGCCATCATGCCTGACCATAACGCAATCATGAATTCGACCGCCATCCATGCAATAGAAAAGCTTTCAATTTGAATCCCTCTATTAATTAAACGCACATCATTCGTGTTCACGGTTGTTTTCCTCCTCTGAAACAAAGCACTATATAAAATTGACGCGATGCGATCCATTCTCTCTATAAATCAATCATTATAGGAAAACTTATTTAAAGTCTATTATAGAGGACGATTTCCAAACATAGCCACAAGAACTTGTTTTATAAATTTAACCGCAAACGAACCATATCCTTAAGAATTAGTTTGTTTTCAATAATTGGCTCGCTATAATGCTTAACAAAGAAATCGGTATCAATGGAAACCATCCGAAACCCGCATTTCTGGTATAAATAAAGCTGACCAAAACTTGTACTTCCCGTTCCAATCTCAATAATTTGATAATGTCGCTCCTTGGCACATTGAATCGAATGTTCAATCAGTGCCTGTCCGATCCCTTTATTACGTTGTTCAGGCACTACCGCAATATTAACGATTTCAATGGTTTCTGGTCTTGTCGGCAACAAAATGACAACACCTGCCATTTCTCTTTGCGTATATGCTTCAATACAGATGCTTTGCGGTAAATAAGCGTCAATGAGCTTCTTTGATGGATCAGCATCGAGAAGCAGCTGGTAGTGTTGGGGTGTTGGTTGAAGAAAATTTTTGTATATGAGATCCATAACATACACCTCACTTATATTGAGATTGTAAGTCCTATGATTTGCTTTGTTAGGGCTTGATTGGCATGCGTCTAATCATCATATGGAGCAAAGCAATGAGCAGGGCAAGAATCACTGCACTGCCGACAAACCCTGTAACAAATAAAATCTGTGTATCAGGTAGCCAGCTCATAAGTAAATCCAACCGCCAAGGAAGCTTCATATAGGAATTCCAAAAATATTCGGACAAACCGACCAGAACGATTGATAAGGCAATGGAAAACATACCAGACAAAAAGCCGTACCGTGAAAATGCCAGGCCGATCAACCATCCGATCGCAAAGTAGATCACGCAAAGCAAGAAAAAGATAAGAAACAGAGATAGAAACTGATTATGATAAATCTGTGATAAACCATTAGATTGCCCAAATTCATTGCCGAAGATCCATAATGAAAGACCATAAAGAATCTGTACCACTAGTGACAGAACACCTACCGTGCAAGACATGCCGATAAACACGCCGTTGAACATATTTTTCCTAGTTACCCCATTTCTGATGTACGCGCCGGGCACCGAAAGTGCAAGGATGATCCCCACAACAAGCATGTAAACTTTTGCCGACTGTATTGTGCCGTCAAAAAAGTTAAGGTCAATCTGAATTTGCGGCACAAAATGCTCGATAATGAAAAAACCGATATAAAAAGGAAGACACCAAGCCATCCAAGTCGATAGCCTCCAAAAAATATCCACAGCGACTTTTCGAGTGACGTGATTCATGAATCCGCTCATTCTTCATCCCCCTCATGTTCCGTTAAATAAATAAACAATTCCTGCAATCCGATCGGACCAAGCTCAAATCCTGCTGACTCAAATTCTGCTCGTCGTCCGCTCTCTAGCTGCCCATAAATCATCACCGATTTCGTTCTCCCCAATTGTTGCTGTTTCAATAGGTGAAGACCACTTGTCAATTGGTCCACCTTTTCAGCCGGTCCTGTAACACTAAGTCCATGGCTCATGAGCGTGTCGACCGATTCATGGAGGAGCAGTTTGCCACAATCAATAATCATCACTTCTTCTATGAGAGAGGCTACTTCAGAAATCAAATGCGTCGACAAAATCATGCAACGTGGGTGTTCAGCATAATCCTTGATCAGTTCTTCATAAAATACTGACCGCGCCGGAGCATCCATGCCTAAGTATGCCTCATCGAAAATCGTGACCGATGTACGCGAAGCAAGACCAATCACCACATCCAGTGCCGACTGTTTTCCTTTGGACAACGCGTCGACCTTTTGATCCAATGGCAATTTAAATCGCTTCACAAGCTTTAATGCATACTCGGCATTCCAATTCGGACGATAGCGTTCGGCAAATTCGAGCATTCCTTTTACTGTTTCCGTCTCATTACTCTGATCTTTTGCATAGACAAAATTAACTTGATTCATCACTCGATCATTCTCAAAGGGCATCTCATCGTTAATTCGAATCGTTCCCTCCGTTGGTTCACGAAAAGAGGCGAGCAGTGACAACAACGATGTCTTGCCTGCTCCATTTCTTCCAAGCAAGCCGTATATTTTATCTCCCTTTAATTGAAATGAGATGTCCGATAAAACATTGTGATTTCCTAACCGCAGCGACACATGATCGGCTTTAATTTCAGTTGTCATAATATCCTCCTTTGCTTCAATCACTTTTGTCCGTCTTCAATCATCTGAATTAATGTTTCTTTTTCTATCTGCAGTTTTTCTGCTTCGTGAAGCATGGCAGCCACATAGTCATTGAAAAAGGTTTTTTTGCGTTTCTCGATCAATTTTTCACGCGCATGCTCGGCAACAAACATGCCGATCCCTCTTTTTTTATAAAGAATGCCTTCATTCACGAGCAGATTCACTCCTTTTGCTGCTGTTGCCGGATTAATTTTGTAGAAAGTAGCAAATTGATTGGTTGAAGGGACTTGGCCTAATTCCTCAAGTGATCCCTCAAGAATTTCGTTTTCAATGTGTTCAGCAATCTGTACAAAAATAGGCCGACCATCATTCATTGGTTCACGCATCGGTTCACCACCCAATCGGTTAATTACTTATGTAGCTAACTATATAAGATAATCTATTCTATGTCAATAAAAGTAAGCGATCAAATCGAGGAGCAAAAAGCCGATTTGAATTTACTATTCATAAAAAATTGACATCCTACACTCCGTGACGGCTCTGATTACTTTCGTTGAGTGTTTTGATTTGACTTGAACATAAGTGCATACTAATATAATTATATTATTATATAAGTGAGGATAAATATATGAATGATGAAAAAGAGATTGAATCCATGTCCGATTTGCTCAAGATTGTCGGTGATAAGACTCGGTTGAAAATGCTCGCCTTCTTAAAAAATGGTGAACGATGTGTCTGCGAGTTTGTCGATTTATTTGATTTATCGCAACCGGCAATCAGTCAGCATTTGAAGAAAATGCGTGCGGCCGGTTTAATCAACGAGCGCAAGCAGGGAACTTGGGTCTATTACCGTCTTAATGACCAGCTCCCAAGCTATGTATCAGAGATTATCCAGGCACTGCCGTCGCTGAAGGCAAAAACATGCGATTGTCAAAAAGCCGGCATGAGCATTCCATTGGAGCCATTAAAATGAAAAAGCTGTCCTTTCTTGATCGCTACTTAACCGTATGGATCTTTTCGGCAATGATTTTGGGAGTCTTGCTCAGTTATTTGATTCCATCATTTGTACGTACGTTAAATCGTTTGCAAGTCGGAACAACATCCATTCCGATCGCTATCGGTTTAATTGTGATGCTTTACCCGCCTTTGGCAAAAGTTCGTTATGAAGAATTGGGGATGGTCTTTAAAGATGTAAAAATCTTGATCTTGTCTTTGGTGCAGAACTGGCTGATCGGTCCTGTTCTCATGTTTCTTTTGGCAGTCATCTTTCTCCATGGCTATCCGGCCTATATGACCGGGTTGATTATGATCGGTCTTGCGAGATGCATTGCCATGGTCATTGTCTGGAATGATCTTGCTCAAGGAAATCGTGAATACACTGCCGGATTGGTCGCATTTAATTCTATTTTTCAAATTCTGTTCTACTCTGTATTTGCCTATTTTTTTGTTACTTTATTACCGGGATGGTTGGGATTAGACAGCCTTCGCATCCCGATCACTATGCTGGATATTGCGCAGAGTGTGTTGATTTATCTAGGTATTCCTTTCCTTGCCGGCATGCTGACTCGGCTTATTTTCGTCAAGATAAAAGGAAAGGCATGGTATGAAGCTGTTTTTTGTCCGCGGATCAGTCCGCTTGCTCTGATTGCTTTGCTTTTCACAATCATCATTATGTTCTCAATCAAAGGCGACATGATCATCCAGCTGCCTCTTGACGTCATTAGAATCGCCGTACCACTGCTGATCTACTTTGTGATCATGTTCTTCATCTCGTTCTTTTTGGCGAGAAAAGCGGGTGCTGATTACGGAAAAACATCCGCGCTTAGCTTTACCGCAGCGAGCAATAATTTTGAACTTGCCATTGCCACAAGCGTCGGAATCTTCGGCATTCAATCGGGCGAGGCATTTGCTGCAGTTATTGGCCCACTCGTTGAAGTTCCGGTCATGATTGCACTCGTCAACGTTGCTCTGCGACTTAGAAATCCATTCAATCGCCAGGATAAGGCGTAAAAAGGTGGTTCACGAAATGGAAAAGAAGTTGATTTATTTTCTCTGCACCGGCAACTCCTGCCGCAGCCAAATGGCTGAAGGATTCGGAAAAAAGTATTTAAGTGATGATTACGAGGTTCGATCGGCAGGAATCGAAGCACACGGCTTAAATCTAAACGCAGTTGCCGTCATGAAAGAAGTCGGCGTCGATATTTCCAACCATGAATCCAAGCTTATTGATCCCGATCTGCTCAACCGCGCATACCTTGTCGTCACACTATGCGGCGATGCGGAGGATCGATGCCCGATGACTCCGCCGCAGGTAAGAAGAGAACATTGGGGATTTGACGACCCGGCCAAAGCGCAGGGAACTCCTGAAGAAATCTGGAGCGTCTTCCAAAACGTTCGAGACGGCATTGCAAATAAAATAAAAGCATTCGCTGAAGAAGAAAAATAATCCAATAAAAAGGAATGGTTTTCATGGCACTATCAAAAGATCAAATTAGACAAAATGTCCGCAACCGTTACAAACAAATCGCTCTGCAAGACGTGTCGGCATCATCTTGCGGATGCTCTTCCCCTGATGTCGGCTGCTGCGCGACACAAGAAAACAAAAATGATGTTTCCGAGCAGCTCGGCTATTCAACAGATGAATTAAACGCTGTACCTGATGGCGCGAATCTTGGATTAGGCTGCGGCAATCCTCAAGCAATCGCGTCACTGAAACCCGGCGAATGCGTACTGGATTTAGGCAGCGGCGGCGGATTCGACTGCTTTCTTGCCGCCCGGCAAGTCGGCGACAATGGAACGGTCATCGGCGTGGATATGACGCCGGAAATGATTAGCCGAGCAAGAGCAAACGCGGAAAAAGGATCCTTTTCAAACGTTGATTTTCGTTTAGGCGAAATCGAGCATTTACCGGTCGCCGATCAATCCATAGATGTGATTCTGTCCAATTGCGTCATCAACCTCTCCCCCGACAAGCCGCAAGTGTTCAAAGAAGCGTACCGCGTCCTGAAGAAAGGCGGCCGGTTGGCCATTTCCGACGTTGTTCTGACCGCCGAGCTGCCGGAAAAAATTAAAAACGATTTGGATGTATCTTATTCCGGATGTGTTTCCGGCGCTTCTTCCATTAATGATCTACAGCACATGCTCGAGCAAAGCGGCTTCGCACAAATTGAAATTAAGCCCAAGGATGAATCAAAATCATTCATTAAAGAATGGCTTCCAGGGGTTGGCATTGAAAAGTATATCGTCTCATCAACCATTCAAGCAGTAAAATAATCGCATATGCAAAAAATGAGAATCCGAGATCATATGATCCTAAGGATTCTTTTTCATTATTGGAAATCACGCGTCTGAATGGCAAGCATCATTCATAACGTTTTTTTCTTAGCACGCGAACCATCCTTTGTCCCGCTATGAACACACAAATAATGAGTGGATAAAGAATAGCAGATCCAACAAAAAAGAACATGAAAAGCGTGGCAAGCAACGCAACGAGGCTGATGAGAAATTTTTTCTTCTCCTTTCTGAAAAGAATTAATCCTGCCGCGCACCCGCCCATGTAATTAAGCAGAAAAGTCGCGTTGGGCAATTGAATCAATTTTGTCAGTGAGATCAGGCCAATGGAATAAGCAGTCATGACGATGAGAAAACACGCCGCTAAAAAAAGCAGTCCGCTGGTTGGGGTCTGAAACTTTTTCGACTGTTTATTGAGCTACCGCGGCGCCGTCCCTTCTTTTGCCATCGCGCAGGCCATTCGTGCTGCAGAGCCGATATAGGCGATGACCGTCGCCAGGCAGATCAACAAAGCTGCCACGCCAATAATAATCGCACCACCTCGACCAAACACTTGCTCCGAAACAATAACCAAGGCTGCCTGTCCTTGCACATGATAACTTCCTGTGCCAACGATAACGAATGCGGTCATGAAATAAAGACCGCCTAAGATGAGTGCGGATATGATCGTCGCACGATGCACATCTTTTTCCGGATTCACGAACTCCGTTGAATAATTGGTGATTGCTTCCCAGCCAATAAAACACCAAAAAAGCAGCGTTGATGCATGTCCAATACTCCATGGACCGTTTGGCATGAATGGTTGAAAATGGCTCACCCGTACATGCGGCAATGCCCCCGCCAAGGTAACCGTCAAAATGACGAGGATCATGGCAATGACCGCGACCTGCACTTTTCCCGCAATTTGCATTCCCCGATAGTTGATCAGTACAGCCAAAAGTAAAACCAAACCGGCCAAGGCAATGGTTACCGATTCTGGTAGCCTTAACGCCGTGCTTAAATAAGCAGCTCCTGTGATGGCGGTTACCGGTGCCCCGATTGGAACCGACATTAGGAAAAACCAGCCAATCACCTGTCCCGTACGATGACCGAAAGCCTCCGTAACAAAATAAGAGACACCGCCGGAATTTGGATGTTTTTTAGATAAATAGGCCATACAAAGGGCCAGCGGGAGAACCAAAATCAAGAGTAATCCCCAATCAATTAGTGATGCAGGACCTGCAACTTGAGCAGCCAGCCCTGGTATAAGAAGAATCCCTGCACCAAGAACGGCCCCAATATATAAAGCAATTGCCTGTGGCAAACGAATGGTCTTCATGTTCAACCTTCTTTCAATACTTGTTTTTCTAGCCTCCTCATCATAAAATGAAATTATCAATCGGAAAAGCTGATTATTTTGTATTAATCAATCGATATATTCGATAAGGAGACTAAATCATGGATACAAAGCAGCTTTTGACATTCAAAATTGCCGCAGAAAATCTTAATTTCACATTAACCGCGCGTCACCTGCACTTTGCTCAATCCAGCGTCACTGCTCAGATTCAGGCATTGGAACGCGAACTCGGGCAGCCTCTATTTGAACGATTGGGTAAGAAAATTCGGTTGACAGAAGCCGGCCGGCAGTTCAAAATTTATGCTGATCAGATGGTGCAGCTCACCCATGATGCAGAAGAAAAACTGATGAATACCCCGCCAACATTGACGATTGGCGTTACGGAAAGTCAGTGCACCTATCGGCTTCCACAGCTGCTGAAAAAGTATAAGCAGTATGATCCGAAAGCACAGCTGATTGTGAAACCCGTTAATTTTGACTCGGAAGTTCGTGAAGCGATCATGGACGGCAGTATTGATTTAGGCTGGATGATGGGTACGCATCATCCTTCACCTTTAATGACTGAAGAAGATCTAATTGACGAGAAAATGGTGCTGGTTGCCGCATCAGAAAAGTCGATATGCAGACATCCGCTAATTACAGATGAAGATCTCAATGGTGAAACCTTTTTACTAACGTCTAAAGGCTGTTCTTATCGCAACTCCCTAGAGAACGCCTTCGAAAAACACGAAATTATCCCTGAGACCGTAATGGAATTTGTTACGGTTGAGGCCATCAAACAATGTGCCCTCGCCGGGATTGGTCTGGCCTTTTTGCCTGAGATCACCGTTCACGCAGAGATTGAAAAGGGACTGCTTACCAAACTCAATTGGCAGGCAGCCCCAAAATCGATTTCCACGTATATCGCTTGGCATAAAGACAAAGTGCTCACTGGAAACATGCGCTTTTTTACTGACTCAGCCCTTGCTATGTATGGAAAAGCTCAAGCTTCGGTACATCCATCGAAATAATCGTGTAAAATTTTTCGGTGTTCCGGAAACAACCGCTCAGGCAGTTGGTCGAAAGCTCGGAATTCAAACGTTTCCGATTCGACGGCATCACTTTTCAAATCGCCGCTATAATCGGTCGTTTTGTATATCGTCGTAACTGTATAGTACTGATCACCATTTTCCGCTTCATACAAAGGTGACCCCGAATAAACGTTGAACAGCTTCAGATTGGCAAGCTTCAGACCCGTTTCTTCCTCAATTTCGCGAGTGGCAACCTGAATAATTTTAATGGATCAGAGCGGATTGGGAAAATTGTGCCTGATCCTTTTTTTGTTGTGTGTGGAGCTTACCTTAGCGCAAAGTTAAGACGTACTGCGCAACAAAGGAAGATTTGGTTCAACTTTTCGAGCGTTCAGTCTAATTTTTCACAGGTTCGGTCTGACTTTCCATCGGTTCGGCCTAACCTCTACTTTTCGGTCTAATTCTCACTAGATTCGGTCTAGCTTTCCCTGGATTCGGTCTAACTTCTTCTCTTCAATTCAGCTTTCTTAATATTATTAGTGTTTTTTCAATTGATACGATATTGCGCCTCTTCCGTCTTCTATTCAAAAATGGCAATAAAACATGAACTCTATGAAAGCCATAATCCTCCAGAAATTTGCCCATAAAAAAACCATACCCGATTCATAAACGAATCAAGTATGGCGGAAATGCAAGTTTACTTCACTTTGCGAATAATGTAGGCTTCATAAGGTCTCAGCGGTTGGTGCGGATCAACGGATGGATAGTTTCCAATCACAGGTTCCCATTGATCGTAAAGGAATTGAGAAAGTGGAGCAGCATCTGTGTTCTCCTCTGAGAAGTTGGCAACCACCAGCCATTTTTCATCACCATAAGTGCGCTCGTAAACAAACAGGTTCGGATCATCGGCAAGATAAAGCTGATAGGTTCCCTCTCTCAGAATCGGTTCCTTGTGCCGCAGGTCAATCAGTTTCTTATAATAGTAGAAAATGGAATCCGGATCGTCGAGCGCTTCCGCCACATTAATCTCCGGATAGCGCGGATTCACTTTGAACAATGGCTTGCCGGTCGTGAATCCCGCTTCAGCTCCTGCATCCCACTGCATCGGGGTGCGTGCATTGTCGCGACTGACCTGCCAGACCGCTTTCTTAAAGTCTTCCTCTGAGATCGATTTATTTTTTAGAACGTATTCTTTATAGGCGTTCTTGATTTCCACATCATCATATTCATCAAGAGCGTAATGGGCATTCACCATACCGATTTCCTCGCCTTGATAGACATAAGGTGTACCTTGCATACCATGCAGAACGGTTGCGAACGCCTTGGCACATTCCTTGCGGTAATTCGTGTCATTGCCCCACCGTGAAATAATGCGCGGACGGTCATGATTTTCAAAATACAGTGCATTCCAACCACAGCCGCGTAAGGTGTCCTGCCAGTCGGAAAGCACCTTCTTTAACTCTGTGAATTCAAATGGTCGAAGTGCCCACTTGCGGTTAGGCGATCCTTTCACACGGTCAAGTTCGACGTGTTCAAATGTAAAGATCATATTCAGTTCTTTACGCTCAGGATCGGTAAACAGCTTGGCAAGCTCAGCATTTGACCCTGGTGCTTCGCCGACCGTCATACTGTCGTTCGGCGCGAGCACCTTGCGATTCATTTCTTGAATAAATTCATGCAGGCGCGGTCCGTTTTGATGCATTGATCCGACAATAAATTCTTTTCCAGGCTGCGGTGGATAATCAGGGAAATCGGTATATTTAGAGATTTCAGCAATCACATCCATACGCCATCCGTCGACACCTTTATCCACCCAGAACTGCATCAAATCATAGATTTCCTGACGCACCTTTTCATTTTCCCAGTTCAAATCAGGCTGTTTTTTCGTGTAAAAGTGCAGGTAATATTGACCGCGTTCCGGTTCATACTCCCAGGCGGATCCACCGAAATGTGAGCCCCAATTATTCGGCGCGCTTCCGTCCGGCTTCGGATCCTTCCAAATGTAATAGTCACTGTATGGATTATCCTTGGATTTCTTACTTTCCTGAAACCAGTAATGCTCATCCGAAGTGTGATTTGCGACTAGATCCATAATGATCTTAATCCCGCGCTGATGCGCTTCGGCAATCAAATGCTCCATGTCCGCATTTGACCCGAACCGATCATAGATCTTGCGATAGTCGCGAATATCGTAGCCATTGTCATCCTGCGGCGAATCGTAAACGGGACTGATCCAAAGCGCATCGATGCCAAGTTTTTTTAAATAATCGAGTTTCTTAATAATTCCATTCAAATCGCCCCAACCGTCGCCGTTGCTGTCCTTGAAGCTTCGCGGATAGACTTGATAGATGACCGCGTCTTTCCACCATTCACTCATCGTTTTTCCCCTTTCATGCTGTCTTTCCCGTGCCATTAAGCAATATGGAATACAGATAATAGGATACTTAATCCGATTACGCCGAAGATCAAGTAATTGATGCTGACTTTTTTATTCAGCAGATAGAAACAGAGCAGTGTAATTCCGAGCGGAACAATGCCAACAAAGATTTGATCAAGCATGCCTTGCAACTTAAGCACCGACTCGCCCTTCATGCTCATGGAAATCGTTGTCGTAAATTTGACCATCTGACTTGTCATCCCGCCGACCATGATGAGTCCAACAATACTTGCTGCCTTCGTCAAAATGTGAATCAAACCACTCTGGTATATCTTTTCAATATAGGTTGAACCTAGGGTGTAACCAAGGAACGTTCCATAATAGCGTACCAAAATTGTCGGGATATTGAAAATCAAAAGGAAAACAATCGGTGCCAGAATATTACCCGACTGGCCCATGCTGACTGCGATTCCGGCGGCAATGACACGCAGTACGCCCCAGAAGAACGAATCACCGATACCAGCAAGCGGGCCCATCAAGCTCGACTTAATCGCGTTGATTGAGTTTGCGTCAAAATCTTTATTTTTGCTATTCTCTTTTTCCATTGACGCCGCAATACCCATGATAAATGTGGACAATGGAATCGTTGTATTGAAGTAAGCCATGTGACGAACAAGTGCATCTTTCTTTTGTTTCGCATCTTTATAAAAATGATCGATAAATGGCATCATTGAGTAGCAAAAACCGGAAGCACCTTGTTTTGCCGGCGTTACGGCTGTGTACAGCGTAAACGCGCGCCAGAACATTTTACGCAGCATCTTTTTCTCATCTTTGGAGACGTTCGTCATTTTACTCATCAAAGAAGTCCTCCTCTTCTGTATCCATTTGGCCCGCATTTCCTGCAGGAGCAGCTGTGGCAGGAGCAGCATTCATTTTTTTCGTCAATTGACTTAATTGATAGTCCCGTTGTGCAATGGTTACCGCAATAATGGCGCCAAGAACAGCCAGCGCAACGAGCGGCAATTTCAAATAAGCAACCAGGATAAATCCAAGGAAAAAGAATGCATAGATTTTCTTATCCCAGAGCAGCTTCAGCAGCATCGCCATGCCGACTGCCGGAAGCAGCCCGCCGCAGATGTTCAAGCCGTTCATAATTACTTGAGGGATCGCTTTAACAAAAGCGTTGATTGCATCGGATCCCGCAAGGATACCTATGAATGGCAGCAGTCCGTAGAGGCCCCACTGCAAGACCCATGCTCCATAATGCAAGAGTACAATTTTTCGTTCCTTGCCCTCTGCCGCCAAGCGATCGAACACCGGGGCAAAGAAGCCAATGACACCTACATATAAAAGCGTTTTCACTTGCAGGCCAAGAATACCGATTGGAATCGCAAGCGGCAGGGCAACCCCCGCGCCTCCGCCCAATGTAATGGCAAATGCAGTACCAACTGCGGTTGCAAGACCTGGTTCAGCAGCACTGGCACCGCCGATATTGACAACGCCCATGAAAACAGCCTCGAGAGACGCGCCAATGAGCACGCCGGATTGAATATCACCAAGTGCAAGACCGACTAAGGGACCGATTACGATTGGACGGTTCAACATGGTCATACCAAGTAATTCAGCACCGCCGACTGTGGCAATAACAATCAATGAAACAATAATTGCTTCGTATAACATTTTTTCATCACCTAGTTTCTGTTATTTTTTTAACTGTGCCAATACATCCACAGCCAATTTCTTTTCCGCTGAAGGAACAACCTGCAATGCGGTCTTCGGTTCGAGTTCAACAAGTTTCTTTAGATTTTCGATTTCTTCGTCTGTCAAGAGAACAAAGCTGCTGAGTTCCGTTTTGTCACCGCTTACAGATTTGCCGACGTTTCCAATATTTACATATTGAATATCCGGTACGTTCTGAACAATGGTCAATGCGTCTTTGATTGTTTTTACAAGAACCAGCATGCGCATAGCCGCTGCCTTCGGATTATTAAGTACCTTGATGGCTTCGTTTACCGGTTTAATTAACACTTTGATGTCACTTGGAACCGCCATTTTCAATGCCATCTTCTGCATTTCGTTGGCCGCTGCTTCATCATTCGGCACGACGATTCCTTTAATTTTCAGTTCCTTCGACCAAGTCATCGCGATCTGTCCATGAATCAGCCGTTCGTCCACTCTTAGTGCTACGATCATTTAAATCAGCTCCATTCTTATTTTTAAAGCTCCGTTTAGCCTGCTGTCTCAGCTTAAGAAATCTTCTTCCGAATCTTCAACCGTTGCCAGTTTTTCCGGTTCAACAAGAACCATTGCTTTCCTGCATTCTTCAAGTTTTTGGTTTAAAAGTTCCTTGGTTATCGGCGCGGATGCAAGCAGTACTTCCAAAATAATCGGCAGGTTAAATCCTGCAATGATAAATGCATGATGCTTCTGTGCACGCAGCGTTACTTTCTGATTGACACTACCGCCAAGCAAATCGGTGAAAATGATCAATTCATCATCTTCTGCAGCATCTGCGAAAAATCGGTCAATCGTTTCATCCACATCTTCTTTGTTTACGTAAGCGTTTAGAAAAGTAATCGAATCCGTTTTACCGACTAAGATTGACAGGCTGCTTTTTACTCCGTCGGCAAATTGCCCATGAGTTGCTACTAATATCTTTTTCATTTCTTTCCACCTCGCCTTCTCTTTTTACTAAGCAATTTTCGTGCCAACTTTTTTAAACACTTTGTAAGCGCATTAAAAAACGGCCAAGAATCCGCAAAATGCGTCACTATCTGACCATTTGCGATTCATTAACCGTTTTCAAAGCACGTATTTTATTTACCTTTAAACACTTATACACAAATCCAGTGTCTTTTTTAAACACATCATAAAACCGTTTAATTTTCCTGTTCACTATTTCGTTTAATAAACGGTTTCAACAGTTCATAAAGCAGTGAAAGTTCATAGCCGTTTACGCGAATATTGTACTTGGTTTCCATATCATGAAAGATTTCTTTTGTGATCGCAATAAATTCCTGTTCTTTATTAGAAAGTTGAACGCTGACATTGTCCCGCACGCTGCTGTCTTTGGTCGTAATTAATCGTTCCACCATCAAGGCAATATGCATATAGAGATTCAACTTGACCTTGCCGTCCAGCCGAACTTCGTAATAGTTCTCATATAAAGAAATCACATGCTCAACTTCGTTAATAATGACAGTCGGATTTAAGAAGCTCAGGCGGCTAGAAATGCCTTCAATCGTGAAATTCTTCAAGAAGTCCTGAATCATTAATTCAAAATGCGGACGTCCGATGAATGGCTTCAACCCTTTCCACAGATACCCCTGGCCTCGGTCCTCAAGAATTTCATAGATATTAACATTAGGAACATCAAGTGTTGACGGCAGTTCTGATGTGGTAATAATAAACAGCGTCTGTTTAAAATACGACTTGTCATTGCGTGCAATCGCATCTCTGAGCTCCTTGTACTCCATGGTCAAAACATCCAGTCGATCCTGAGGAATGTAGTGTGTCATGATTTCACGTACACGATTGGAAATACCAACACCGGACATACACGAAATAATGATATTTTTTCCTTGAGTCAGCCCTTCAAAATAACGAGCATCAATCGTGTAATTTGTCTTTGCCTGCTCCGCAATTTTCCGAAACGGAGTGTTTTGTACCATTTTCATCCCAATATCAAGTGCAACTTGTGTCGTTAGATTGTTGATAATCAGAAGATCTCCATTGAGCTGATTCTTAATAGAAGAGTACAGTCGTGTCAACGAGCCCATATCGACAAGCAGAATGAGTCCGTCGCTTGTATCCTGCCTCTTCAAATAATCCTTAACCTTGACAATGATTTCTCCAAGATCGGTTGAAATCGGCATATCAATCGATTCAAATACGAACGTGTGACAGAGCTGATTCGCCACTGCCTGAATACTGCTCGCCGTATGCCGTCCATGGGCAACGATCAGACCGTGCAGGCGAATATTCTCTTCAATATAAGGCTGTAAATAGAAGGTGAACAGCTGTGTAAGTGAATTTAATCCATGATCGGTTAACGCCGCTGAGCGCTCAGCAAAGCGTTCAGCGATATAATGTGCCTTTGGAAATAAGGTAGCTGTCTTTTTATTGAGCACATCACCTTGATCTGAGGGCAGCACCATTTTTTGGAATAAGATAAACGCATGGAACATCGCGTCAATCGTATTGGTTGAACACGTCACACCATAGCGTTCCTGCATCCACTGCACCTGTTCATCAAATCGTTCACGAATTGCAGAAAATCGATTGATAATCTCGTGATCTGTTGGCTTGGCTTGGTCAATACTTTGTGCCAGCTTCTTAAATTCCAAGATTAATGCGGCGCGATCCTTGGCTGTATCCTCTTCAGGGTACTGCGACAGATAGGAGAAAAAGCCTGTCATTTGCTTCTTCTGATGACGAGGTTCATTTGCCACAGCAGTAAGCTCGTCATTCATTCCAATCTGCAACGGGGAAAAATTCCGTTTAAGAACATTCTCACCTGTTCTGTCCTTTTTTGAGAGCGGAAGCTGGTCAATCGTGATCTGCAAGGATTCCCGGCTCTGCTGTTCGGTGAACGCATGAGCACAGCTGATTTGAATTATGTTCCGCAGCATCCCGATATTGCCTTCAAGTCTTTGAAAGCATAATTGATTGAGCACTTCACTGCTCACCTCAAGATTTTTGCGCATCTTTTTGGCTTCCTGAAGATAACAATTATAGACCAGCTGCAAGCGCTCGGAGAATGGACGCTCACTCAAATCGCTGATATGGATTTTTAGCGGAATTCTTCTTCGAAATGTGGCAAGAAGAACCTCATCGTTTTGTTCGGTGGTTGCAAAAATCAGTCGAACCTTAGCTGACTGCCATTGTTTATTTTCACCAATTGGACGGAACTGTCCCTTGTCCATAAAGACAAACAGTTTTTCCTGATTCTCGAAGGACAGCCGATGAATTTCATCAAAGAACAGATACCCGCCGTCCGCTTGCTTCAGCAAACCCTCTTTGTCCTGATCAGCCCCGGTAAATGCCCCTTTTTTATGACCAAACAGAGTGCTAGAAAGCAACTCGGGATTATTGGCATAATCCGCACAGTTCAAAATAATGAACGGCGCATCCGCGCCAATCGCGCCTTTGTCCAGAGCATAACGGTAGATTAGACTGGCGAGAAAGCTTTTGCCTACGCCGCTCCTGCCATTGATGATCAGGGGCAAACCATTCGGCGGATAATTAACGGCCGCCTTGCATTGTTCAATCACCGATTTTTGGCTTCCGTCATGTCCAACAAATGCTTGGAAAGCGTCTGTTTCTTGTTTCGGCTCATCTGCTTCACGCTGGACAGCGCTCCAATAAACCGGCTTTGTTCCCTTCTTCTGAGCACGGCCTTCTTTTAACAATCCACTCAAATAGTGACTGACGACCGGCCGACTCAACCCCATCTGTTCTGCAAGTTCTGAAGCGGTAACACCTTCATCGCTGTGATCGGCTGACTGTATTAAGGCATTATATACTCTGTCCTGTGCTTTCATGAAGGCTGTTCTTCCTTCCGTTTTTTTGCTATATCTTTTATTATATCAAAGGCAAGACTAATAGACGATGCGTGTCGTAATATGATCAGCGGATACGGCTTGACTGCAGTGAAGCATGGAAAAGATTTACCGTAAAGAAATAATTGATTTCACCATGATTGTGATACCATAGTCGTAGAGGTGGTACTTGTGACAATCGAAGACATTAAGTCTTATTTAGATGATCCGTCAACTGCCATTGATGCTGCGAAAAACTCTTTATACACGGAATCAGATATTCAAGAAATGCTCGATCAAGTCTATAAGGAACTTGATCCGTCATGGAAAAAGCTTGGTCCTTATCAGAAACTCATTTTCGGCTGGTCAATGAGTGCCCCAAAAATACTGATGTCGCAGAACTATTTGGATGAAACCATGAAACCATTCATTAACCAATTAAATCAATCACTGAATTGGCACCTCAGAACGCCTGCCGATTTCATGAAGTAACTGCTTCTGCATAACCTCCGCAAATCAAGCGGAGGTTTTTTTCAATAATTCGAGATGGTTATGGCTAATTTATCGGATCTTTTCTTGACCTTCACGCCGGACATCATGTAATATAATAGCATTGCCATAAGGTAGAGCTTATCATTCTTGATTGCGGGGCATTAGCTCAGCTGGGAGAGCGTTGCGCTGGCAGCGCAAAGGTCAGGGGTTCGAGCCCCCTATGCTCCATAATAAATATGAAAATAGAAAAAGGCATCTGAGTAGGTTCCTCAAAACCTGAACTCAGATGCCTTTCGATCTATTTGTTTCTTAATGGAGACGGGTCAGATGCATTTGCTGCTTATGTGCGATGTGCTTCAAGCCCCATTCATGCATGTCTTCTAGAATTGGTTGCAGACTCTTCCCGTATTCGGTGATTGAATACTCAACTTTTGGCGGCACCTGAGGGTAAACGACACGCTTCACAATGTCCTCCTCTTCCAGTTCACGAAGCTGCTTAGTGAGCATTTTTTGCGTAATACCGTTCACATTTCGTTTCAATTCGCTGAATCTCTGGGTGCCGTCTCTGAGCAGATACAATAAAATAATCGGCTTCCATTTTCCCACTAATATACTCAATGCGTTTTCCACATGGCATAAATCAGGTTCAATTTTCATATTCATTCGCTCCAATAGTATCCATTTGTATACTATACCACTTGAAAGTGTGTACTTACATAAATAGGTATTATCTTTTATAATAACATTACATGAAATATATGAGAAGATCTTTTCGTAGGAACATAAAAGACAAAGCTTGTGAAAATAGAAAAGAAGGCATGATGATCCATGAGAAAATATCGTATTGATTCAAGTAAAGGGCTTGAATTCGGCATCTATACGCTAGGCGATCACTTGCCGGATCCTGTAACCGGTGAGCGGATTTCGGCCGAACAGCGCATTCATGAAATCATTGAGTATGCGAAGCTCGCCGATCAGGCGGGTATTGATTTTTTCAGTGTCGGCGAGAGCCACCAGGACTACTTTGCGACCCAGGCACATGCCGTTGTGCTTGGGGCTATTGCACAGGCGACGAAAAAGATAAAAATCGGAAGCTCGTCCACAATTATAAGTACTTCAGATCCGGTCCGCGTCTATGAAAATTTTGCAACGATTGATCTGATCTCCGGCGGACGTGCGGAAATCATTGCCGGACGCGCATCGCGAATCGGCCTTTTCGATTTGCTGGGCTATAATCTTCGGGATTACGAAGAACTGTTTGAAGAAAAATTTGATCTGCTCTTGAAAATAAATGAAGAAGAGATCGTGAATTGGAAGGGAAATTTCCGCGCCCCTTTAACCAATGCAAAAATACTGCCACGTCCCAAAAATGGTTCGCTGCCGATATGGAGAGCGGTAGGCGGCACGGCTGCCAGTGCAATGAAGGCAGGCTATGCCGGCGTTCCCATGTTTATGGCCCACTTAGGCGGACCTGCCGCCATTTTCAAGCGTACCATTGATGCTTACCGAGAGTCGGCTCAAGCGAGCGGCTTTGATCCGGCCGAGCTGCCCGTGACTACTGCCGGATTTTTCTACACTGCGGAGAGCACGCAGCAAGCACTTCGTGAGCTGTATCCGCGTATTAATGAAGGCATGAAAAAAACGAATGGTCAGGGATTTTCTAAGCAGCTTTTTGCACAAGGAGCCGATCCTCATAGTATTATTAATGTGGGCAGTCCTCAGCAAATCATTGAAAAAATACTTTACCAATATGAATTATTTGGCCATCAGCGCTATATTGCTCAAATTGATTTCGGCGGTATGCCGTTTGATAAGGTCATGAAGAATGTAGAAGTGATCGGCACAGAAATAGTACCGGCGATCAAGAAATACACAGCAAAAAAATAAGAAGGTGGAAACATGAAGATTGTCGGATTAGTCGGCACAATTGTCGGTCACAAAACGCGGATCGCCATGGATTATATGCTCACAACGTTAAGAGAAAAAGATCCGAATGTTGATGCATCCTTGATTGATCTGGCTGAATATAATATTCGATTCAGTGATGGACGCAATTATTTGGAGTATGACGGCGACACGCAGTTCGTTGCCAAGAGCTTAATGGATGCAGATGCGATTATTATCGGGACACCTGTTTTTCAAGCATCAATACCTGCTCCCTTAAAGAACATCTTTGATCTGCTGCCCGTAAATGCCTTCCAAGATAAAATAATCGGCATGATCGTAACCGCAGGTTCGCCTAAACATTACTTGATTGCCGAACAGCAGTTAAAACCGATACTCGCTTATATGAAAGCACAAATGGTGCAGAGCTATGTATTTATTGAAGAAAAGGACTTTTACCAAAAAGCAATGATTAATGAAGACATCTTATTTCGAATCAGTCGTCTGGCTGAGGACACCGTTGTCCTGACAAAAACCTACGCAGCGATTCGTGAGGAACAAGAAAAAGCTTATGGATTTTAATCACTTCGTGCAATCTCCTTTCCACTCCAGGTGAGTTGGAAAGGAGATTTTTTCATAGCAACAACTAGTGCGATCACTTCATTTCATTTTGATGATTTGCTTTGAGAAGCAACATTGACAAAGTGATCAGAAAAAAAGCAGTTGCGGACATCAGTGGAATCGTAATAAAACCAAGAATTGAAAATTCCTTGTCGGTACATGGATTGTTCGGTGAGCAGAACTGCGAAGTACTGACATTCGGCAACATCTGAATGGTATAATGGTAGCACGCTAAAACAAAGCCTGGGATAGAAACGGGCAAAATATATCTTCTAATTGAAACATCGTTATGTAAGTAGGCAATACCGAGGCTGATGACCAGCGGATACATGAGAATACGCTGGTACCAACACAATGTGCAAGGCACGAAATGCATGACCTGGCTGAAAAACAAGCTGCCTCCTGTAGCAAAGATCGCGGCAATCCAAGAGAATAAGAGAAGATAATGATTTGGAATTCTATTTTTAATCAAATGAACCATTCCTTATGGATTAATGATTAAGAAGCATGTGTCTCTCTCATTTTATCTGAAAAAGGCTCATTAGGATACGAATTGTTCCCGAGTAGGTTATTATTGTATGAAAGTCTGGTGAATAGCAATGGAATCAGGAACACCAATTGAAAATAAAACACTTTATCTCGAAGAAATTGAAGAAGGATCCGTCTTGAAAAACTGTGAAATTGACAGCCATCAGGAAAAAAAGCTTTTGAGCGATGTTCAATTTAACCATTGTGTCTTCCTCTTTGAAGATTTTACAAAAACGGAGCTGCTTGACTGTTCGTTCGCACACTGTGATTTCTCAAATTGCGATTTTGAGAAATCAATCCTGTATCGAGACACTTTTACTGCGTGCAAATTTTTGGGAACCAATTTTATCAAAGCAACATTTAAAGACACTACTTTCACGGATTGCTTGATGACCTATATCAATTTTTCTGATTCCAAGTTCACAAATGTCACCTTTGAAACAGATAAACTAAACGAGAGTTCCTTCCAAAATGTGCAAATGAAAAAAATGAAATTTAACCGTTCGTTGATTGACGGTTCCGATTTTAGTGAAACAAAGCTCAAGGATGTCAACTTGTCCAGCTGCGAATTTTCAATGATTCGAATTGATGTTACTTTATCCAACGGGCTTAAAATTAATCAATTTCAGGCAGCAAGTCTGATTTCATCTTTTGGAATTAAAGTAGTTGAATAACCTGTACTTATTGGTCGACCCACCATCAAATAAGAAAAACCGGGCAAAAAACGCCCCCTCCTTACTTCGGCAGAATGCGATGATTTTCGCGTTGCATTGAGCATCCTTGCCCTTCAATAAGGAACAAGTAAAATAAGCGGAGATATTCCGGCTATTTGCACTCCGAAGCTTGTTTCACTGGTAAATAAGGGGAATTTTTCCGCTTATTCACAGAAAAGCCCTCCATTTTCACGTTTTTTTTATTCAATAGGCGGAATTTTTCCGTCTATTTAGGCTTTTTTCTCGTTCATTTTCGAATTAAGCGGAATTTCTCCGTCTATTTATCAGACTGGGCGCTTAACTGATCGCCTAACCGATCCATGCGGATTGGGAACTAGCAGCTTGTGATCTTATCGGCGTACAAAATCATATACTTTTATACGTAAATGTGATGACGCTCAAAAAAAGTGCAAAAAAATACTGTCCCTGATGCATGAACTGAATTTTTTTCAGTTCATGCTGTTTTTTCGTGAATTTCTATTTCGTAACCGAGCAGTTTTTCCAGCTGTCGCTGATAGAACTTGGCACTTTGCTTTTTCTTTGGCAGGTAATCAGGACCGAACTCTTTATAGGGTTGCTTCTCTTTTAAGATATGATAGATAATCTTCAGAATGAGATGTGCTAAGGCCATGATTGCTTTTTTCGGTCCACGTCGTTTGACCAATCGGTAATAGTAAGCCGACAAGCGTGTCTTCTTACTCCGGACAGCTCCCCAGGCGACCTGACAAAGCATTGACTTTAAGCCTTTGTTTCCTTTCGTCGTTTTAGACGATCGTTTCTTTCCGGCACTCTCATTGTTTCCTGGGCTCAGTCCACCCCAGGAGGATAAATGCGCATCCGTTGGGAACTGGGTCATGTCTGTTCCGATTTCCGCTAGGATGACCGCCGCTGCATCCTGATTGATTCCCGGAATCGATGTGAGTAGCCCCACTTCCTCTTGATAGTCCGTCATCAACTGATCAATTTCTTGTTCCAGTTCCGCACTATGTTTTTCTAAGTCAAGAAGCAAATCATATTGCCGTCGAATCATCTTTCGATGATGCCGTCGAATTTTCCCGTTTAGCGCATCCAAAAGCTGAGGCACTTTCGCCCTTAGTTTTGTTTTTACTCGGGAATGAACCTGTTCCCGAGTTAGCGATTCCCCATTCATGATTGCCTCAAGCAATGCGCGTCCGGAAACACCAAAGACATCGCTCATATAACTGGTCAACTTAATATTGGCGTCCTGCAAGACGTTATGAATGCGATTCTTCTGCTCCGTTGTCATCTGCAGCAGCTTTCTCCGATACCGAGTCAGGTCACGCAAGTTGCGGATCGCTTCTGGGGGAACAAAACTTGACTCAATTAATCCGTTGCGTAAAAGTTTAGCAATCCATTGGGCATCATTCATGTCGGTCTTCCGCCCCGGAACATTCTTAATCCTTTTCGCATTGGCAAGGATTAAGATGAACGAACTCTCGAGGATATTCCAAACCGGCTTCCAATAGACACCCGTACTTTCCATGGCGACATGCGTGCACTGAGCTTCCTGCAGCCAATCGCTAAGGGCAAGGAGTTCCTTGGTGGTCGTGCCAAAGTTCCGGATCTGTTTCTGAACCTTTTTTTCGCCCTTTAACACACAGGCAACGATTTCTTTTTGATGAACATCCAAACCCGCACAACAGTTTAAAAGTGCATCCATGATTCATCATCCCCTCTAATCATGATAAAATGATGGAGGGACAGGTGGTGCACCTGAGTGATATGAATTTTTATACACGTGCTTTGAAAAAAGCGACATTGGGTGGTGCTCCAAGGTGCATGGGATCGGTTTTGTACACGGGGTTTAATAGCCCTCCAAAAAAATACCGACCTTTGCCTGTCCCCATTCTCCTTTTATCCATTCTTACATAGAAGAAAACGTAGCCCTACATTTTCATGACCGGTGGTGTCCCGCACCCCTCAAAGCGGGGCATGGGAGTTTTGTACGTAAATACAAGCTAGCTTCTCAGTTCCATAGTATTTTCATTAAGTGGTGTCCCCCGCCCCTCAAGCAAGTCATGGATGTTTCTTTACTTGTCAAAAAGACGGCCTGAGATTAACTCAGCCGTCTCTATTTAAAGCAACAATAGACAGGTTATTCATGTACCCAAACACAATCATTTATCTCGTCGCGCTTTTTTTTACTTGCGAGGTGCGGCGTTCATCAAGTATTCGATCGATCCTGTTCAATTCGATCCGATCCCTCATTATCTCTTCTTTATTTTTTTTCACTAATTGCAGATACGTAACCTTTTTTCTCATTTCAATCATCCTCTCTTCTTGTTAACTAAATCATAACGCAGTTATTTGAAGAAAAGATTAACGAATTGTGTGATATTTTTGACTTTAATACCCAGTCACCGTGCAACATGTTTTTTTTTCGTTTTTTTCACCTTTTTGGTCTTCTGGTCAAGGTCGAAGCCGAATGTAAAGTTGTCTTTGTTTTTCTTAAATGCATGCGTTCGATTCACTTGCGGTGAGAAGGTGCGCACATAAATTTTATCATGCTTAAGGTCAAAACCCATGACACGAATGTAGCCTTGCCCGCCTTTCACCGATTGATAATCAGACAAAATTTGCATGACCTTTCGATCCGGTTTTCCATCGAAATTATCATCAATCTTATCAATTCGACGCGCGGCACCAAAGCTGTGACCGTTCATAACCATTCGAACATTGGGATTGGGACGCACCACATTTTCAAAGAGCATCTGTCCCTGTGCGGTGCGCCTTCCATAGCTGCCCAAGTAATCATGTACGAACAGGATAGCAATCCGTTTGCGATAAGACTGCAGCACATGATTCATCCAGGAAATTTCTTCACCGCCTATGCCCCAACCCATGCCAAGCATAATGTACTTTTGACCATTTGAGTTAATTAAATCAAAATGGCCTTTATTGTTATCATAGGAACCGCCGTACCATGGGTTCAGCTGATAACGCTGTTCTCCAAAATAACGATCGAATGACGCATATTTTTTTTGAAAACCAACATCATGATTACCTGTAATAATCCCATATGGCACATTTGCCTCATCCAGGATTTTCATTGCCTTGTCAGCTGTTTTCCATTGATAAGGCTGATCATAATTATTAACAATATCACCCAAGTGAAAAATATATTTCAGATTTAATGAATCTCGGTTAGCGACAAACCAGTGATTCATCCGTTTAAATATGTCCGGATGCAACTTACTGTAGTATTGTGTATCCGGAAGTACACCAAAAGTAAAATCAATGGAGTGAATTCCTTTAAACAGCTCATGTGCTACCTTTGGTTCCTGATGATCAACCGGACTTAAACTCGGCCGTTGAAAAAATACATGGTGAGCTATTTTTGTATTCACTGCATGCCGCTTAACACTAGTCGTTTGAGCATTGGGTTCCGTTTGTTTACCTGGGAAAAGACTAAGAATCCCTGAAATGACGCAACAAAGAAAAAGAATAATAATCATTATCTTTACAGCTAAAAAATCTCTCCAGTTCATATGCTGCATACTGCCTTCTCCCTTCCGTATCGGACGATTGTCCCGGAGGGCAAGCTCGCCATCTTCGGTTCGCCTTTGAGTCCCTTCCCGTTTTAATTGTGCAAAAATAGTGATTCTCACACGAGCAACTGTATTTAAATTGCACGATTTCTGCTCATTTCATGCAATAAAAAAAGAACTTTCTCCCAAGTTACGGAAAAAGTTCTCTTTAGATGTTTGCTGAAAAAAGTCAACTATCCTCTTAAAGCTGACTTTTCATTATAAACTAGATGGCGTTACATCCGGTGGAATCAAACATTCATAGGTTTCACCGTCAAGTCGTTCTTTGAATTCCCGCTTTGCCTCAGCAAGCAGTTCCGGATCTTCCAATGCCTTGAGTGCAGTGCAAGCCATGGCTTCTCCGGCGTAGAGAGCCGCATTCAAAGCAAAGTCTTGAGTTCCCTGAGCAACCACTTGCCAAGTATGCGGTACCGTTGCAAATGCCCATGTTGATGTAAAGCATTGCGCAGTCGGAACATTCCAGCTGACATCGGAAACGTCAGTAGAGCCCTCCATAAATGTATCGTGTTCAGGACATGGAATCACCCAATCAGCAATAGGCTTTTCATCAATCGTTTTACGCTGTTCAGTCGTAAGGAACTTTTTCGCAAAGTTCTTTTCATTATCTCCTAGCGATGCATAGATATCTTTAATGAAAGCAAGATCTTTCTCTGATGGTTCAGGGTAACCGATTTCTTCCATTAAATCAGCCATCACTTGATGCAGCGCAGTGTTCGGAATCAAATTACAGCAGCCGCCCTCAATCTTATAGCTCATTTCCGTATCTGTCATCAATGCTGCGCCTTTGGCAACATTAACCACGCGTTTAAACAATTCTTTTACTTCATTTGGTTTCGGCGAACGAACGAGGAAACGCTCCTCAGCAATGGCTTGAACAACATTTGGCGAGACACCGCCAGTGTTCGTTACTGCGTAATGGACACGTGCCTTATCTGCCATATGCTCGCGCAAATAGTTGACACCAACATTCATCAATTCTAATGCGTCCAGCGCGCTGCGCCCCAGTTCCGGCAAAGCAGCAGCATGTGCACTGACTCCCTTAAATGTAAAACGAGCTTCAATGACCGCATTGCTTGAAAGATGCTGCACCGTATTTTTTGAATCCGGATGCCACGAAAAAGCAGCGTCTACATCTTTAAAACAGCCTTCGCGTGCCATATAGGCTTTACCGTTTCCGCTTTCTTCAGCCGGGCAGCCATAATAACGAATCGTACCCTTGAGTTGGTGCTTCGTTAAGTATTCTTTTGCAGCAAATGCCGCAGCAAGCGAGCCGACGCCCAGTAAATTATGGCCGCAGCCGTGACCGTTGCCATTCGGCACGATCGGATCGTGAACCGTTTTATTACGCTTCTGACTCAACCCTGCAAGCGCATCGAATTCACCAAGGAATGCAATGACCGGCTTACCTTCACCATAGCTGCCGACAAATCCGGTTTTTAATCCTGCTATCTCTCTTTGAACTGTAAAACCTTCATCCTCAAGTGCTTGACTCAGCAGCTCTGCTGATTTCACTTCGCCAAAATGGAGTTCTGCAAAATCCCATACCTTTTCGCTCAGCGCTTGGTAGCTGTCTCTTTTTTCATAAATCATATGCTTTATCTCATCAATTAGGCCCAAGTTAGATTCTCCTTCTCTCTTTTATTGCGCAGCGAAATCAGTCAATAAGTAAGCCATGTGCAGGCTTCCATCCACATAATCTTTCATACGAATCGATTCATTCGGTGCATGTGCTTTAGATTCAGCCCAGCCGACACCAGTGCTGACAATCGGAAGATGGAGGTATTTATCGAAAACATACATCGGACCCGTTCCTGCTGAATTCGGATACAGGATGGCCTCAGACTGATAAGCCTCTTCCGCTGTTTTTTTAACTAATTTAAGAAATGGATCATTAATATCTGAGCGGAAGGCACGCTGTGATTCGATCATGTCCACCTTGACGTCTGAAAAACCGTGACGGGCAAGATGACGCTCGAAACAAGCAAGCAGATGTTCTCCAGTTTGTCCGGGAACCATGCGGCAATCAATCTTAACCTTTGCTTCCTTAGGCAGCACGGTTTTAGCGCCTTCACCGATATAACCGCTCACCATACCGCAAATGGTCAAAGTCGGATGCAGCATGAGTGCGTCTTGGGGCACCTCGCCGCGCGCCTCTGTAATAAACGGACGACTGAGTCCAAACGATTTTTTCAATGCTTCATCATTAAAAGGAACGGCGCGAACCGTTTTAATTAATGCCTCATCGGGTTCCTCTATCTCGTCAAAAAATCCTTCAACAGTTATGTCGTTATTCTGGTTTTTCATGCTGGCCAGTGCCTGCACCAAACGCCAGGCCGGGTTATCAATGACAGCGGCAAGTGATGAATGGATATCGATATTTGCGCTCTTCGTAGAGAATTCATAATAAGCAGATCCTTTTATTCCTGCAAAAAGCGAAACGCGTTCCGCTGCATCCTTATTGCCGAACTCCCAGATACATGCGTCAGCCTTAAAAAGTTCTGCATATTTTTTTAGATATGCGGTGAGACTGGGACTCCCGATCTCTTCTTCCCCTTCAATAAGAAATTTGATATTGCATGGCAGTCCGCCGGTTTGTTCCAATGCTTTAATCGCCGCCAAACGCTGCATCAACGTTCCCTTATTATCAGCAGTACCACGTGCGTAAAGAATGCCATCCTTTAAATAAGGTTCGAATGGCTCTGAGTTCCATTCATCAAGCGGATCCGGTGGTTGAACATCATAATGATCGTAGAAAAGCAAGGTTTTGTTTGCATTGCCCTTTTCCCCCGCAGGTAAAAAACCGTAAATAACGGGGTTGCCACCCAAATCGTCAAGAACCTTAACTTCTGCGCCAAGACCATTCAACAATTCAGAAACAAAATTGACTGTTTCCGGAATTGCCAAGTTCTGAGCAGAAACTGTTTTAAGCCGCAAATAGCTGTAAAGTGTCTCAATCGACCGATCCGCTTGTGCGCGTACTTCTTCCTCCAGTGCTTTTCTCTTGCTGCTCTCCATGATATCGCTTCCTTATCTCGTTTTATTAAGTCGCTAAAGCGGTATAAAAAATTTAAACAGCTGACTCAGAAGAGCAGCTGTTTAAATTTTTAACCATTTAATTGAGCTGGATCCAAAAGTTCAAGCTTGTTTATTATTTAAAAGCCCATTTTTGGAAATTGGCAACTGTGCCCGGCCAGTAAGCAGAAGCACCGCCGTAAGCAAGATCCTTACTCTTCACAACAACTTCGTTGTCAGAGTAGAGCGTAATTACAGGCATATCCTTTTCCCAGATTGATTGAAGCTTGCTGTAAATAACCTTTCTCTTCGCGCTGTCCGGTTCAGCCTTGCCTTCGGCAATAAGCTTCGTTGCTTCCTTATTTTCATATTTCATGAAGTTGTATGCACCTGTTGGACCATAAAGTGCGGAAACATCAGGATCAAGGTTGAATGTAAATCCGATCAAGAGCAGATCAAAATCGCCTGCCGCACCTTTTTGCATGATCGTTGGGAAATCATAAGTTGTTTCTTTAACTTTTACGCCGATCGCTTTGAAGTTCTGAACAATAATATCGGCGGATTGTTCACGCACTTTGTTTCCGATCGGAACAACGAAATTCAACGTCTTGTTGAAATCCCATCCAGCATCTTTCAACATTTGTTTTGCTTTCTTAGGATCATATTTAATCACGTTTGTGCTCTTGTCGAGATAAGGGCTTTGTGATGTGTATGGTCCGTCGACAATTTCACCGTTTCCTTTGAGCAGCTTGTCAACGATCTGCTGACGGTCAATTGCATACGCAAGTGCTTGACGAACTTTCGCGTTTGGCAATGTCTTTGTGTTGTACTGCATGGTCTGGAATCCAATTTGCGGATGAATTTCTGTTTTTACATTCTTAAGTTTCTGAGCTGTTTCAACATCTTGGAACGGTAGATTTCCGATACCGCCTGATGTGTTTGCCTGAATGGTTCCTGCTTGCAATTCAGCTAACAGGTTAGAAGCTTGCATAATCTTGATGAAGAACTTAGGTGTCTTAGGCTTACCAAGGTAATAGTCATTATTCGCTTTATATTGAATGTATGTGTTCTTGTTGTAGGTTACAAATTTATATGGTCCGTCCGTTACATTAGGTGCCTGTACAAATTTACTCTTAGAGAAATCTGCCGGAGCGATATCTTTCAAGACATGTTTTGGCATCGTAATGATCTTCGTACCGATCATTTCTTTAATGTAATTAGGATCAACCGGTTTCTTCGTTTTGAAAGTAACCGTATGTTCGTCAACTTTTTTCAGATTAGGAATCGTCGTCGCGCCGCCGGTCAATTTACCATTGGCATCAACGCCTGTTAGCGTCGAGATATTCGTTCCGACAGCTACTTCTGATTTCGGGTTGGCAATCAAGTTGAACGTGAAAATAACATCATCAGCGGTAACCGGTTTGCCATCGGTCCATTTCGCTTTAGGATTCAAATTAATTGTATAGGTCTGGTTATCGGTCGTGTCGATCGACGTTGCCAGTTTCGGCTGAAACTTCAATGGTGACGTCATATCAAGAAATGCATCGAACATAACGCGAATCGCGAATTGTCCCCCAATATCTCCGGTATTAATCGGATTAAAACCGCCGGGAGGGTTTACGGTTCCAACATAAATTGTATCTTTCTTCTTGCTGCTTCCTGATGATCCTGAACCGCCACCGCAAGCTGCGAGAAAAACGAGGGACAGAGCCATAAAGGATGTGATCACATATTTTAAGATACGTTTTGAAATGATTTTGTGTCTGTTCATTGTGTTGTTTGCATCCCCTTTTATTGTTTCTTATTTTGCGTTCTGTGACTCAATTGCATCACGGAGGCCGTCACCGATAAAGTTAACCGATAGCACGGCAAGTAAAATCATCATGCCCGGCGGAATCCACAGCCAAGGCTGCGATGAAAGCACGGTAATCGATTCCGCCTGTGTGAGCATATTTCCCCAGCTCGCCGCCGGCGGACGAACGCCCATTCCAAGGAAGCTTAATGACGCCTCCATGATAATGGCCGACGCAACGCCGAATGTGGCGTTAACTAGGATTGGCGCCAGCGCATTCGGAAGAATGTGCTGGAATAGGATCTTCGGCGTTGAATAGCCGAGTGCAACACCTGCCTTTACGTAGTCCATTTCTTTTATAGAGAGCACACTGCCCCTGACCAAGCGGGCAATAGCGGGCCAACCGAGAAGACCAATAACGATGGTAATATTGAAAAGGCTAGGTCCTATAATACTAACCAAGACAAGAATAACCATGAAGTATGGAAAAGACATGAAGATATCGGTGAGCCGCATAATAATCATGTCGATCCATTTGCCGAAATAACCGGCAACAAGTCCTAAAACAATACCAATTGCAACATAAATGGCCACAGCTCCAATCCCAACAGAGATGGATACTTGAGCGCCATAGATCAAGCGGCTCATCACGTCGCGCCCGACGGGGTCGGTACCTAATATGTGTGTTGCTGATGGTGCGGCCTCAAATTCATTAAAAATCTTATTTGGATCATGAGGCGCGATCACAGGAGCCAGCGCAGCAATAAGGATAATTAACAGAAAGACAATCAGTCCGATAAAAGCGAGCCGATGTTTAAAGAAGCGCCGGCTGACCATATGCAGATAACTTTCTTCATCTCCAAGCTTTGCAATCATTTGTTCGGAAGTCGCAAGGCCGTCTGCTTCCGGAACATTTTTATTCGGGTTTAATTTCATAGCCATCTCTTCCGCTCCTCCTTAGTCATACCTGATTCTTGGGTCGGCGACGGCATACAGAATATCTGTCAGCAGGTTAGCAACAAGTACGGTTAATGCTGCAAGCAAGTTGATCGCCATCAGTGTCGAGTAATCCCGAGAAGTAATTGATTGGATCGTGAGCAGCCCAAGTCCCGGCCATTGGAAGACCTGCTCGGTAACAATCGCACCGCCGATCAGCATCGGAATATCAATTCCAATTACAGTAATAATAGGAATCAATGAGTTTCTCAGCGCATGCTTATTCGTAATTATAAACTGTGAAAGTCCCTTAGCCTTCGCTGTTCTCAGATAATCTTTGCCGAGGACGTCCAGCATACTGGAACGAACATAGCGCACCATGTTTCCAGCGATTCCTGTTGCAAGGACCAGAACCGGAAGAACGAGGTGATTAATCGTATCCATCAACCCTCCGTCTCCGCCAAGAGTATTCATGCTACCCGTTGGGAACAGCAACAGTTTGCTGGCAAATACATAAATAACGCCGAGTCCTAAGAAAAAGTGAGGAACTGAAATGCCGAAAAATGAAAAACCGGTAACAAGATAATCAATCCAAGAATTTTGCTTTCGCGCGCAAAGGATACCGAGTGGAATGGCAATGAGATAGCCGACAATTAGTGACACACCCATCAACATGACCGTAGGACCTACATGAGCAAGCAAAATCTGCGTTACGGGTTCACGTGTTGAATAGGAAAAGCCCAAATTACCATGAAACAACTGAGTAAGCCAATTCCAATATTGCACCCAAACCGGCTGATCCAAACCAAGCGCATGCTTGGTGGCAGCAAGCTGCTCCGGTGTTGCGGAAGGATTGACCATCATATCCACGGGATTTCCTGGAGCAAGATTAATAATGAAAAAGTTCAGTACGGTTACCCCAAAAAGCACGGGAATAGCGATTAAAATTCGCCTAATGATGTATTGAAACACTTAAAGTCCTCCTTTCATGCATTTACTGGCTCAAGCGGAAAATGACAAGCAACGAGATGATCTTTTCCTGTGAGCGCGGGCACTTTTTCGCGGCAGATATCTTTTGCGAACGGACAGCGCGTATGGAACACGCAGCCCTTCGGCGGATTCGCCGGACTCGGAACATCGCCTTCGACAACCATCTGATTCCGACCGCGCATATGCGGATTCGGAATTGGATAAGCGTTAAGCAAGATTTCCGTGTAAGGATGTTTCGGATGTTCAAATATTTCTCGTGTCGTCGCAAGCTCCATAACTTTTCCCAAATACATGACAGTGATCCGGTCGCTTATGTACTTTACAGCGCCAAGTCCGTGTGCAATAAACACATAAGTCAGATTGAGCTCTTTTTGAAGATCTTTAAGCAGATTCAATACCTGAGCTTGGATGGAAACATCAAGAGCAGAAACCGGTTCATCACAAATGATCAGCTTCGGATGCAGCATCAAGGCACGGGCAATCCCGATTCTTTGCCGCTGTCCGCCGGAAAATTGATGGGGGTAACGGTTTTTATATTGTTTCGAGAGACCGACAATTTCCAGAATTTCATTCACCTTTTTGTCTGCCTCGCTTTTGGTCGCCAACTTATGGGCGATCAGTGGTTCAGCAAGCAAGTCGCCGACGCGTTTTCTCGGATTTAATGAGGAATATGGATCCTGAAAAATGATTTGCAGATCGGTTCTCAGCTTCCGCATTTCCTTATGCGAGATACTCGCTAAATCCTTGCCCTGAAATAAAACTTGTCCGGCTGTCGGGTCTTCCAAACGAACCAGCGAGCGTCCGGTCGTGGATTTTCCGCATCCGGATTCGCCAACCAGACCCATCGTTTCGCCCGGATAAATGTCGAAGCTTACATCATCGACTGCTTTTACGTAGCCGACTGTTCTTGAGATAACGCCTTTCTTAATTGGATAATACTTTTTTAAATTCTTGACTTGGAGCAACGGCTCTTTTTTTTCAACGGATGGCATGTTATGAACTCACTTCCTTTTCTGCATGCTTCGTTTCATATTCTTGCTCTTCTTTTTCATATAAGAAGCATCGAATGCTGTGAGCCTGCTTGTCCTCAATTGGCTTAAGTTCAGGCTTTTCTTCCAAGCAGCGCTTCATTGCGTGCGGACAACGGTCATAGAAACGGCAGCCCTTCGGCATATTATGAACACTCGGTACGGAACCCGGGATGGAGTTCAAACGCATATCGTCCGGATTGGTGATGTGCGGAATGGATTTCATCAATCCCAGTGTGTACGGATGTTTCGGGTTGTCAAAAAGGGTATAAACATCCGTTTCCTCAACAACCTGACCCGCGTACATGACCGCAACTTTATCCGCCATCTCAGCTACAACACCTAGGTCATGAGTAATCAAGATAATTGCGGTATTCGAGTCTTCACGCAAATTTTTCATTAGTTTCAAAATCTGAGCCTGAATCGTCACATCGAGCGCTGTCGTTGGTTCATCAGCGATCAGCAGCTTCGGGCGGCAGCTGAGCGCCATGGCAATCATGACACGCTGCCTCATACCGCCGGACAGCTTATGCGGATACTCATCAATAATTCCTTCAGCTCTTGGAATACCTACTTTTTTCAACATTTCTACCGCATATTTTTTTGCTTCACTCTTTGAAAGCTTCATATGCAGCTTGATACCTTCAGTCAGCTGATCGCCGATAGTAAGGACAGGGTTGAGTGACGTCATCGGTTCTTGAAAAATCATGGAAATATCATTCCCGCGGATTTTTCGCATGTCTGATTCAGTTGCATGTGCGATATCCTTGCCGTTGAAAAGGATAGAGCCCTCAGTTACTGAGCCGTTTCGATCCAGGAGATGCATGATCGAAAGTGAGGTCACTGACTTCCCGCAACCTGACTCGCCGACAAGGCAGATCGTTTCTCCTTCATTTAAATCGAAACTCACTTCGTCAACGGAAGTAACGGGACCTTTTTCCGTTTGAAATTCGGTTTTAATTTTGTCTACCTTTAAGAGTTCACTCAAAACGTTGTCCCTCCTCAGTTATTTTACGGCAGCCGCATTGTCGGTTAATTGTGGCGTTTCCTTCGCACATAGATATTTATCAACCAGCGACAGGAATGCTTTTCCGGCTACCAGCATCACGCGTTCATCAAAATTGAATTTCGGATGATGATGCGGATAGCTGGCTCCCACTTCCGGATTGCCTGCTCCGGAAAACCAAAACATACCCGGTTTTTTCAGCAGGAAGCTTGAAAAGTCTTCGCCGCCCATTTGCGGAGCGATTTCAACGGCTGTACCTTCACCGAATGTCTCATCCATTGCCGTTTTGAAAACATCGGTCTCTTTTTCGTGATTGTAAACCGCCGGGTAGCCGTCATGATAGTCGACATGACCTTGTGCATGATACGCAGCACAAACATTTTCAACGATAGAATCTAATTCCTTCTTTATTTTTTCGCGAACCTCCGGATCAAAAGTTCGAACAGTTCCTTCAAGTGTCGCCGTATCTGCGATTACATTCGGAGCAACGCCCGCATTGAATTTTCCAATCGTTACGACTGCTGCTTTTTGCGGATCGACTTCCCTGCTGACAATCATTTGCAGCTGATTGACAACTTGAGCGGCCACTGCAACAGAGTCAATTGAAATGTGCGGTGCGGATCCGTGTCCACCCTTGCCTTGAATTTCAATTTTTATATAATCGGCTGCTGCCATGAAATAGCCTTTACGGTAGCCAATCGTGCCATAAGGTACCGTACTCCATAGATGTGTTCCAAAGACCAAGTCCACATCATCCAGGCAACCATCTTTAATCATTGCCTGAGCTCCTCCCGGCGGAAATTCTTCAGCTGGCTGGTGCAGCAACACAACGTCGCCGGCGAGTTCATCTCGATGCTCTTGGATAACTTTCGCAACCCCAAGCAGAGTGGATGTGTGTCCGTCATGTCCACATGCATGCATCACATTCGGTACTTTCGATTTGTAAGAAACATCGGTTTCTTCATTGATCGGAAGTGCATCGAAATCCGCGCGCAAAGCGACAGACAATCCCGGTTTTGTTCCATGAATTCTTGCAACAATTCCGTAACCGCCGACATGAGTCTTAATATCGGTGATGCCAAAGCTTTTAAGCTTTTCTAAAATAAACGCCGATGTTTCTGTCTCGTGATATGAGAGTTCCGGATGCTGGTGAAGAAATCTTCGCCACTCCACCATTGAATTGAATGATTTTTCCAAATCGTCAGACCATGAAGTGTTCATTTTCTGACCCCCTGCTATGAATTAATTACGAATAGTAACAAGTTAAAACAATGAAACTATAAATTATTTTCAGAATTCACAAAAACTATAAAGCAATTATAAATGACGCAAAGCAATTAGTCAAAAAAATTATTAAAATGATAAAATGTTTTTACAAATATGCGTTAAGAATCCTAACACATCAGTCATTATTATGACTACAATGAATTATTTTTCACTTTTTTTTGAATAACGAGCTTTAATTCGGAGAGATATGATAGAATTTATTACAATAATAATAAATTATTTATGATTTGACAATAAGAAATACTATAAATTATTTAAATAGTGTATTCTAATAAAGAAAGTCAGGCATCTTCTGACTCATTAATTTTTCTATTATTCTTTCAGGGGTGAGTAGTTATGGATGGTCAGAATCAATCACCGAACTTCAGCAAAATCGTTTGCGACTTGCGGGCACTTCCCTCCGTTAATGATGCATTGACGTATCTCGCTTCGGACAATGACAGGACCACCACAGAACAAATCGAGTTGACATCGATTCCTGCGCCGCCGTTCAAAGAATCTAAAAAGGCAGCCTGGATGGTTCATCGTTTTCAAACACTCGGCTTGACAGATGTACATACGGACGATGAAGGAAATGTCATGGGATTGATTCAAGGTAATTCGGATGCAAAGAAAATCGTTGTTTCCGCTCATCTTGATACGGTTTTTTCCGAAGGAACACAAATTAAACCCATCATCAAAGATGGCATTGTGTACGCTCCAGGCATCTCTGATGACGGCCGTGGTCTTGCCGTACTCTTGACTCTTATTCGTGCATTGAGTGCATCCGGAATTAAGCCGCAGCGTACACTCCTTTTTGTTGCCACCGTTGGAGAAGAAGGTCTGGGAGACTTGCGCGGCGTCAAAGCACTCTTTAAAACACGTAGAGACATTGGCGGTTTCATCTCCGTTGAGCCCGGCAGTCCCGATCGAATCACGGCGACTGCAGTCGGCAGCCATCGTTATTCGATTACATTTACAGGACCGGGCGGACACAGCTTCGGAAACTTCGGCATTCCAAGTGCCATTCACGCACTCGGACGAGCTATTGCAAAAATAAGTGAGATTCAGGTTCCTGACAATCCGGTAACTACATTCACTGTGGGTACAGTCAGCGGCGGCACATCGATCAATTCGATTGCACAGAATGCGGAAATGGGATTGGACATGCGTTCGATTTCGCAGGAAGCGCTGCTGGAGCTGGAGAATAAGGCGCTTGCCTGTATCCATCAAGCGGTTGAAGAAGAGAATGCGCGTTGGAAAAAAGGAGAATTGATTAAAGCAGTAATCCGGCTTGTCGGAGACCGCCCGGCCGGAGCTCAAATGAAAGACGCTCCGGCGGTTCAAACCGCAATGGCTGTCATTCAAGATTTTGACCTTGAACCGAAACTGCTGCCGATGAGCACCGATTCCAATGTTGCCATCCATTTAGACATTCCCGCGCTCACTCTTGGCGGAGGCGGTGAATGCGGCGGTATGCATACTTTGGAAGAATTTTATAATCCAAAAAATGCCTATATCGGTGCACAAACGGTTCTATTGACCGCACTCGCATTCTCAGGCATCGCGGAAGCTTCACCCTCTGTATTACCCTAACTACTTATTTTTTGCTTAGAACCGCATCCTGCGGCTTTAACGGACTAATAAACGAAACCGTATAAAGGGGACTTACCATTGACTAAAACTCTCGAAGAAAAAGAATTAGAACAGAAGCTGATTGCATGCCGCCATCAGCTGCATGCAAATCCCGAGTTGTCCTTTGAAGAATATGAAACAACCGAGGCACTGAAAGGCTGGTTGTCCGAAGCCGGTGTGGAAATGCTGGATTTACCGCTGGAAACCGGAGTACTCGCAGTTATTCGCGGAGAAAAACCGGGTCCGGTCATTTGTCTGCGTACGGATATCGACGCCTTACCCATCCAAGAGACAACCGGACTTCCTTTCGCTTCCAAAGTTCCGGGCAAAATGCACGCCTGCGGTCACGATTTTCACACGGTATCGATTCTCGGCGCAACCTTGCTGCTCAATGAACGTAAAGATGAGCTTGAGGGAACTGTTAAAATCATTTTCCAACCTGCTGAAGAAAATGGCGGTGGTGCAGTAAAAGTATTGGAAACCGGTGTCCTTGACGATGTACAAGCCATCTTCGGTATGCACGATATGCCGCATATTCCAACGGGAACCATCGGTATCAAGCCAGGTGCCCTGATGGCCGCTGTTGATAAATTCACCATCGATGTTGAAGGGACTGGAACTCATGCTGCAGCACCAGAAAAAGGAATTGATTCTATTCTCGTTGCAGCGCACATCATGACCGCGCTTCAATCTATTGTTGCTCGAAATATTTCGCCTTTGGATAATGCCGTAATCAGTGTCACACGTCTGGAAGCCGGAAACACTTGGAACGTCATTCCGCAAACGTCTCAGATGGAAGGCACTGTGCGCACGTTCCAAGAACATGTACGCGACCAGATCCCTGCTAAAATGCAGCGAGTTGTTGAAGGAGTTGCCGCAGGACTTGGTGCAAAAGGTACCTTGCACTACACGAAGCTTGGACCGGCAACAATCAATAACGAGAAACTGGCGAATTGGGCGGTCGATACCGCTAAAGCATCAGGTTTGAATGTCATCACACCGATTCCTTCGTCTGCCGGTGAAGACTTTGCCGAATATATGAAAAAGATTCCCGGTGCCTTCTTCTTCATGGGTGTCTCCGGAAATTCCGGATTGCATCATCCCGACTTGATTATCGATGAAACAGCAATTCTCCCAAGTGCCAAATTCTTCGCAAATTTAGCGGTTGATATGTTAAAGAAGGTCACAGATTTATAATCTCATCTGGTTCAAACAGAAAATGCCTGAAAGATCGGAAACCGGTCTTTCAGGCATTTTTTATACGATAAAGAAATGAAGTAGTGGGCAAGAAAGACGAACTGCGAGGTATATGAAAGCGACATGAACGGCAGCAACATTGCAAGCTAATGCGGACCCGAGAAAAGTGAAAACTAATGGCGGAAAGCTTAGAGCTAATCCATTAAAAATTAAAGCGAAACCCCAGAGTTTAAAGCCAAACCTATAAAAGTGAAAGCGAACCGCACCTATTATTATCTCGTTACCGAACTTCATTCGTTTCAACTTTTCATGATTTCGTTACGACTTTTTCTCGATTCGTTACAAGTCCAGACATCCGCACATCTTACGGGTTCTTGAGCATCTTCCGACTACTGTTCAGAAAATCCATTAAAATCTTCACTTCTTTTTTCTTCCAAGAACAAAAAGAACCGGTATCCTGATCTGATCCCCAAAATTTGGATCTTGTTGTCCAATTTATGGGGCAGTTTATTCAGGACCGGTTCTTTCACTATTTTTTCACACACTGCCGTGCACTTTTTTAACCTTGCTCAGATAGCGGTAGATCGATGCTTCCGAAGTGCAGAGTTCCTCAGCAACAATGCTGACAATCCCCTTTAGCAGGAAGATTCCGTTTTCATTCAGTTTCTCAATGATTTCCAAGCGTTCTTCTTGAGACATTCGCTCCGGCGGTATATTCACGCCGCCGACAATTTCTTTAATACTTGCCTTGGCAAGATCTTCAATGGACGGGCTTAAATGTTCAACAGTCGGCAAGCTCTTCTTTTCTTCCGGTTTGCGGACACCGATAAACTTACTTAGATAGTCTATAACTCGTTCCATTTTTTTATAATCAACGTTAATACAGAGCATGCCGATGATCTCATCTTTTTCATTACGAATAAAGAAAGTCGACGAACGCAAAATCGTGCCGTCTTTGGCTACGCCTTCATAATTTGTGATGAACGATTTGTTTTGCGATCTGCCTTCTTTAAGCATTTTAAGAATCAAATTGGTAACCGGAGAACCTATTTCGCGTCCACTTAAATTGGTTTCACTAATCGCTACAATCGAATTCTCGAGATCCGTCACATCATGAAGAATAATTTCAGTATCATCTCCAAGCACTTCTCCCAGAAAATCGACCAAATCTTTATACCTTTCTAATTCCGCGTTGATAAAACCACCGCCCTACTTGTTCATCAAATATAAGAAGAAACAATTATCATAATAAAAAAATAAAGGTATATTTATTGTCCAATATACATTCATGCTTGTCAACGAATGAGCAGCTGCGCCGCTATATAGTGGAAGATCGATCCACACGTCTATTCGATCCTTTAGCCATTTCGTTCCATGCATAGACCGCAATGGACAGCCATATGAAAATAAAGGATACGATCTGAATCCGATCCATCGGTTCGTGAAAAACAAAAAGGCCAATAAGGAAAGCAGCCGATGGTGTCATGTATTGGAAAAAGCCAATCATTGTTAATGGAATACGTTTCGCACCTTCGGCAAACCAAATCAGTGGAAGCGCAGTAAGCACACCGGCGCCAATGAGCAACAGTCCTGTTGGTTGAGAAAAGACGCTTATGGATTGTGGTATTTGAATGCCACGAACGATGAGAAAGATCAATGCAAACGGAACAACCACCAGCGTTTCGATGGTCATGCCGACGTATGCTTCAAAGAGAACGAATTTCTTGCTGAGACTATAGACACCGGAAGTCGCGGCAAGCGACAATGCCAGCCAAGGTACATGCCCATAGCTGAATGCCATCACAAGGACACCAGCAGCTGCGAGAAAAATAGAAAAGATCCCTTTATTCCCCGGTCTTTCACTTAAAAAGAGAATGCCCATCAGCATGCTGACCAGTGGGATAATGTAGAGACCGAGACTTGCTTCAATTACATGTTCATTGGCAACAGCCCAGATATAAATGATCCAATTAGCACTGATTGATAACGAGCTTGCGATGACAATGATCAGCTGCTTCGGCTGCTTCAGCAGCCATTTGCTTTGAACGATCAAATCGTTAAATTTCTTGCGAATCAGGATCATAACTACCATAAAAACAAATGCCCAAATGATGCGGTGAGCAAGTACCTCACTTGATGGAACAGACCCCAGCCATTTCCAATAGAGCGTGAGGAAACCCCAAATCGAGAAGGCAAAGAATGTATAAATAACTCCTGAACGCATGTCATCTCGTGAATTCATCCTCGGCGCACCGTCAAATCGCCAGCGGTAAAAGATCTGGAACGGATCCCTTTATTCATCTTTAGACAATCCCTGTCAGTTAAGGAAATCAAGAGCAATTTTCTTATAGATCTTAATTGAATCAAAATATGGTTCACGCTCAACATACTCATTCGGCTGATGCGCGACCGGAGGATAGCCTGGTCCGACAACGGTGATCGGAAAGGTTTTTTCGACTTGAGAGAAGAATGCACCATCGGTATATCCGGAAAAACCATACGGCTCAACTTTTTTCCCACGTACTTCCTCAATGACTTTCACAAGCCGTTGCACAAAGTCATCATCCTTCGGTGTTTTGACCGGATGCATATCATTGAGAATGTCGATTGTCGCATTTAATTCAGGAATATCATTTTTAACTGTATTAATTAAAGACTCTATTGCAGCGATGATTTCTTTATGATTTTGTGAAGGCAGTGTCCGCATATCGATTTCCACGGTGCATTTGTCCGGAATGACGTTCGTTCCATTTCCGCCGTGCATAACATCTATGCTGGAGGTCGGCTCACTGAGCAGATCGTCTGCTTCATAGTCGAATTGAAATTCAGATTGAAATTTTGAGAGGATCGCAATCATGTGCTCGTTAGCGTTAATTCCGCAGCTCGGCGTTGATCCGTGTCCAGTTTTGCCAAATGTAGTCAATCGAACCCACAATGCTCCCTTTTCCGCGATTGAGAGCTCATTATCGGTCGGTTCGCCGATCAGCACTGCATCAAGATCATCTGCGTAACCGCCTTTAACCAGCTGCTCCGCTCCGATCGAGGAGGTTTCTTCACCGACAGTCGCAATGAATTTAAGTGTTCCTTTTATTGACGCACCCTCCTCCTTCAATTGAATCATCGCTGCAATCATTGCCGCAAGGCCGCTCTTCATATCTGAAGCACCGCGTCCATAAATCTTTCCATCTGCCTCTTCAGCACCGAACGGAGAATAATCCCATGGAATTTCTCCTACCGGTACAACATCCATATGCCCGGTAAAGGCCAACGTTTTTCCTGGTTCTGCACCTTCTAATGTCGCAATTAACTGGTGACGCTTTCCGCTGTATGCAACAACTTCAGTATCAATACCCGCCGCTTCAAATAAAGGCCGAATCAGGGCAACAGCCTCAGCCTCATTTCCCGGAGGGTTCGTCGTGTTGATTTTTAATAAGTTCTTGAGCAGCTCAATTGCGCTCTCATTATCCATTGATTATACCTCTTTTCTTAGGACGAAAGTCTGTCTATTTTATTAAAAATGCGTTTACCGATCTCTCAATTCCACAAATATAATCGGCATTTGGCAAGCAGCTTGACGTATGGCACTCTGACAAACGAGAACCATGGGCGGCTGCCCTCCAATCGTGCCAATGTTCAGAACAATTATGGTACAATGTGTTTCTCAGTTGTTTCGTTCCCCCTTTAGGAGCGATTTTTTACGACTCGCAGTAATGGCTCTGTTGTCTTTGTCTGAAGGTGCAACTTTACGGAAGTCTAACCCTTAACGCTAAGTATAGCAAAATTCTGTCGATTTCTGCACTCCCTTGCAATATTTTCTAACAGAAACCATAGATAAAGGCAGAGGCTCTTGAATAACCGTTGGTTTTTCAAGAGCCTCTGCGTGAATCGAATATCATCTATTATGAAAGTCTTGTTTTAAAATTTTCGTAATTGAACTGCTTAACCACATGAATGCCTTCTGTATCATTGTACGAAGCAATGGCAGGCAGTGCAATCCCGTTAAACGTATTGTTTTTAACCATGGAATAGATCGCCATATCACAGAATACGAGACGATCACCGACCTGAAGCGGATGGTCAAAAGAATAATCGCCGATCACGTCGCCTGCGAGACAGGTTGGCCCGCCGAGTCGATACGTATGCGCTCGCTCCCCCGGTTTTCCGGCATCAATAATTTCAGGACGATAAGGCATCTCCAGCACATCGGGCATATGGCAGGTCGCCGATGTATCCAGAATCGCAATCGGCATGCCATTTTCGAAAACATCGAGTACGGTGGAAACAAGGAAGCCTGTATTCAAGGCAACTGCTTCTCCCGGTTCAAGATAAACATCAATAGCGTATTTTTCTTGAATCGATGTAATACATCGAGCAAGACGATCCATGTCATAGTCGGCGCGTGTAATATGATGTCCTCCGCCGAAATTGATCCATTTCATTCTCTTAAGGTATTTGCCGAATTTGCGCTCCACTGCTTCAAGTGTATGTTCGAGCGCGTCCGAATTTTGCTCGCACAAAGTATGAAAATGCAGCCCGTCAAGACCATCCAAAGCGTCAGGTTCAAAGTTTGCTTCCGTAACGCCCATGCGCGAAAATGGAGCACAGGGATCGTATAGTCCAGTCTCAACTTCCGAATACTCCGGATTGACACGCATCCCGCATTGAATCCGGCGCGGCGATGCTTTTACTTGGTCCTTGAATCGTGCCCATTGGCTGAACGAATTAAAAACAATATGGTCACTGACCTTAAGAATATCGGCAAAATCCTTTTCGTCATAAGCCGGTGAGTAGATATGGACTTCCTTATCCATTTCCTCGCGTCCAAGTCTTGCCTCGTATAACGAGCTGGAGGCTACACCGCTAAGATAGCGACCGATGAGCGGATAAAAGGCATACATCGAGAATGCCTTCTGGGCGAGTAAAACCTTGCAGCCGGTGCGGTCCTGAAGCTGCTTTAAAAGCTCTAAGTTCTTCACAAGCAGGCGTTCATCAACAACATAACTTGGCGACGGAGCCGCCGAGAAATCAATAGTCATTCACAGACTCCTCAATCAATCAGTGCCGGCGCGAAGCTCTCATGCCAAGGCAACCCGAATTTATTTAGGGCATCCATGAATGGATCCGGATCGAATTCTTCAATATTGAACACGCCCGGACGCTTCCATTTACCCGTCATGACCATAGAGGCTCCGATCATTGCCGGAACACCGGTTGTGTAAGAGATCGCCTGTGAGCCGACTTCTTTGTAGCATTCCTGGTGGTCGCAGACATTGTAAACATAGTAAGTGCGCGGCTTGCCGTCTTTGACGCCTTGGAAGATACATCCGATATTCGTCTTGCCCTTTGTCCTCGGTCCTAGTGACGCCGGATCCGGTAGAACGGCTTTCAGGAATTGCAGCGGAACGATTTGTTTTCCTTCAAATTCGATCGGTTCGATCGAGGTCATGCCGACATTTTCCAAAACCTTAAGATGGGTCAGATAGCTTTGACCAAAGGTCATCCAAAAACGAATCTTCTTAATGCCCTTGATGTTGAGGGCGAGTGATTCCATCTCTTCATGATGTAGCAGGTAAATGTCCTTTTCTCCGATCTGCGGGAAGTCATAGACACTCTTGATCGACATCGGTTCGGTTTCGATAAATTTTCCATTCTCAAAATAGCTGCCGTTCGCCGTCACTTCACGAATGTTGATTTCAGGATTGAAGTTCGTCGCAAAAGGATAGCCATGATCACCGGCATTTGCGTCAAGAATGTCAATTGAATGAATTTCATCAAAATAATGCTTTTGTGCATAAGCTGAGAATACACTCGTCACACCCGGATCAAAACCGCTCCCGAGCAGCGCAGTGATTCCCGCTTCTTTAAAGCGATCGCGGTATGCCCATTGCCATTTATATTCAAACTTTGCCGTATCCTCCGGTTCATAATTAGCCGTATCCACATAATCCACTTTGGTCGCAAGGCAGGCATCCATAATCGTTAAATCCTGATAAGGAAGGGCAACGTTGATTACGATGTCCGGCTTCACCTTCTCAATGAGTGCAATCAGTTCCGAAACATTGTTTGCGTCTACTTGCGCCGTCGTGATTTTTGTCTTCCCACCGTCAAGCTTCGCCTTAAGCGCGTCACATTTCGAGACCGTTCGGCTCGCGATGCAAATTTCTTCAAACACCTCAGAATTCTGACAACATTTATGTACCACAACGCCAGCAACGCCGCCTGCGCCGATAATTAATGCTTTACCCAAACTAAACGCCTCCTTAAAAATTTATCTCTGTCAGCAAACTGTATTGACCCATACGAATTAGGGAACTTGAGGACACGTTCAACATTTAGCCTGTCCACATGATTCCTGCATTAGCCCTCAGACACACAAGGCTTTATTCCATTTCTTCCAACAGTTCCTTTACATAATTTGGCAATGCAAAGGCGCCAACGTGAATTTTATCATTATAATATTTGGTTTTCATGCCTCGCGCTTTCCATCCGGCGGCGTTAAAGTCTTCAACCGGATGGTACTTCTTCGAAGCGAACCCGAAAAGCCAATGCCCGGATGGATAGGTCGGTATATGAGCCTGATAAACACGGCTGATCGGGAATGAATCAATGATCCGTTTATGCGCGCGCTGCATGGCTACTGCGTCAACAGGATAGAACGGACTCTCATGCTGATTCACCATTGCGCCGGTGTCCGTAAGTGCTTTATAGCAGTTGCCGTAAAATTCCTTCGTAAACAATCCTTCACCTGGACCAAACGGATCAGTCGAATCGACGATGATCAAATCGTATTCGTCCTTCTTTGAACGCACGAATTTCAAACCATCGGCATAGTGAATCGTCACTCTTGGATCATCCAATTTTCCCGCGGTCTGCGGCAGATACTTTTTGCACGCCTCAATCACCTGTTGATCGATTTCCACCAGATCAATCTGCTCAATTTCCGGGTAGCGCACGAGCTCGCGAACAGCACCTCCGTCACCGCCTCCGATGACAAGTACCTTTTTCACATTCGGAAGTACGGACATCGGCACATGAACGATCATTTCATGGTAGATGAACTCGTCTTTCTCAGTCAACATCATATAACCGTCCAGTGTCAGAAAGCGTCCGAATTCAAGTGAATCGAAAATATCAATCCGCTGAAATTCACTTTGGCCGCTATACACTTGACGATCCACTTTGATTGAAAAATTGACGTTTTCTGTGTGCTTCTCAGTAAACCATAATTCCATTCCGATCACTCCTTCACGGTCTGTATTCGGTTCACCAGACTGTCCTGGGTACCGGTCAGAAAACAGCCCTTTTCCTTTGCGTACTGAATATACTCGAGTACCCGGTCCGTCACCTTTTCACCCGGTGCGAGAATCGGGATGCCCGGCGGATAGCACATAACGAACTCGCCGCAGATGCGTCCAAGGCTCTCCTGCAATGGGGTCGATTCGCTTTCCGCATAAAAAGCTTCCTGCGGACCAAGCACGACCTGTGGACGAATATATTCCTGGCTGAGCATTCCCGCGCGATCTTTCGCATAGCGCCTTTTGATCTCGGACAGTGCGGACACAAGACGCTCCAAATCAAGGATTCGATCGCCAATTGAAATATAAGCCAGTATGTTGCCGATATCACCGAACTCGATCTGAATGTCATACTCATCGCGTAAAAGGTCATAGACTTCAATCCCTGCAAGTCCGATATCCAAGGTCAGCACCGACAGCTTCGTACGATCAAAGTCATAGACTGAATCTCCATTGATCAATTCGCGTGAATAGGCGTAATAACCGCCGATCTGATTAATCTCCGTGCGTGCATATTCAGCCATTTGGGCAACTTTTTCAAAAATCGCTCGTCCTCTGAGTGCCAGATTTCTTCTGGAAATATCCAGTGAAGAGATCAGCAAATAAGAACCGCTTGTTGTCTGTGTGAGGTTAATGATCTGCCGAACATAACCCTCGTCAAGTCCGTTGACCAAAAGCAGCGAGCTCTGGGTCAGGGAACCTCCGGATTTGTGCATACTGACCGCTGCCATATCCGCGCCAACCGACATTGCTGAAGCCGGGAGTCCATCTCCAAAATAGAAATGTGTCCCATGCGCTTCATCGACGAGCACAAGCATCTTATGCTTATGTGCAAGCTCAGTAATCGCCTTCAGATTGGAGCAAACGCCATAATAAGTCGGATTATTGACCAAAACGGCCTTCGCATCCGGATTTTCCAGAATCGCCTGCTCCACATCGGCAAGCGCCATGCCAAGTGAAATACCCAATTCATGATTCACACCGGGATTGACATAAACCGGTACCGCCCCGCTCAAAATAAGCGCATTGATCGCGCTGCGGTGCACATTGCGCGGCATGATGATTTTCTCACCGCGTTTGCAGGCACACATCACCATGGATTGGACCGCAGAGGTCGTGCCATTGACCATAAAAAATGCGTGCTTTGCACCAAAGGCTTCTGCGGCAAGCGCCTCCGCATCCTTAATCACCGAAACAGGGTGGCAGAGATTATCGAGCGGTTTCATCGAATTAACATCGACGGTCAGGCATTTTTCACCGAGAAAATCAGTCAGTTCGCGATTGCCTTTGCCGCGTTTGTGACCCGGTACGTCAAATGGAACGACGCGCATAGATTTATAACGATTAAGCGCCTCAAGAACCGGCGCACGCTCTTGTGATAAAGTCGTCATGTTCTCTCCTCACTAATCAAAATATGTTCGCTCCGCTAAAGATCTCAATCATTTCTTTGCGAAGATTGTTGCTGATCTTCAGACGCTCTTTTGGCGGAATTTCCAGCACATCACGATTAAACAAATAGTTCTGCAACTCAGGTTCTTTAATGAGCATTTTGGTATGAAAAAGATTGGCCTGATAAACATTAATGTCCATCGCGTCATATTTTTCAAGCGTCTCATCATCAATATAGTTTTGGATCGATGCCATCGGATGGTCCATAAACAATTTTTTACCATCTACATCTCGGGTAAAACCGCGTACTCGATAATCCGCAGTAATGATATCCGAGTCAAAGCTGCCTATTAAATAATTCAATGTATTTAAGGGGGATATTTCTCCACAGGTAGCCACATCAATGTCGACGCGGAACGTCGCGATCGCTGTTCCTGGATGGAATTCCGGATACGTATGCACCGTCACATGGCTTTTATCCAAATGGCCTACAACCGTGTCTGCGTACTGACCGAGATTGCATGAACGGTCGATTTGATCCTTCGGAAATTCCTGCTCCGCAATCAGGATGGTGACACTTGCGCCCTGTGGATCGTAATCCTGCTTGCTGATGTTGAGGACATGGGCGCCGATCATTTCCGTTACACGGCAAAGAATATGGGTCAGTCGCTCTGAATTGTACTGTTCGTCAATGTAAGTAATGTAGTCTCTTTGCTCACGTTCACTCTTCGCATAGCACACATCGTAAATGTTGAAGCTCAGTGATTTCGTGAGGTTGTTAAAGCCGTACAATTTCAGCTTATTTTCCAACCCTATCCTCACAACCTTTCCCGGTTATTCATGATCTATAGCGCCGCTTCGTTTCAAAGAGGAAGAAAATAATTGCGCATGCAAAGAAATGAATTCATTCGCTTATGTTAACAAAAACGCGGCAAAAATTCTATTTTAATTATATAGACAAGCACGTTTAAGTCAAGTAGTTAAATCCATTCAAGAAACGAATTTCTTCTATTATTTATTAACATATCGGCAAGTATTATCCAAAGAAAAAAAGCAGGCAGAATGCCTAACTTTTTAGCGGAAATTTATTCTGCGAAACATCTGCTTAAGTTTATTTAACCAGATCAACTACAGTCTTTTCTATCACAAATAGGAAAGCATTTTTTTAAAAATGATTGGCCAATCCTTTGTTTTTGCGAATTCCTTGCGTGCGCGTATCGCTTCAGAATCAAAAGCGACTGGTTCAAGATGTTCGCACGCTTGAATCAAAGATTCAGGATCAGAAGAATCCAGACAGAGGTACGCAGATTCTTGCTCATACTTTTTCGTTGAAGGCAAATGAATGCCGATTGCTGCTTTCCCTGAAGCAAGAAATTCAAATAATTTTAACGGGAATACTGCATTGTTATACGGCGATGCTTTATAGGGCATCAGCCCGATAGAAATCTGATTCATGAAGCGCGGTACATCCTCCGGAGGAACAGCATCAATCCAGCGTACATTATCCTCCTCAAGCAGGCGTGAATAATCAGGATCTCCTTGAGTCCCATTAGGACCGACAAGTAGAATCTGCCACTCCGGCTTTTTGCGCGCGACTTCACGCAGCAGAACAAAATCAAGTTTTGGCTTGATTCCGCCAATATATCCGAGAACCGTTCCGGTACTCTGCACAGCTAATCCATCATTACCTGCAAAAAGCGAATAATCCACGCCGTTTTCCAAAGTCACAATGCGGCTGCGTTTTTCCGCAGGCATTTCCAGATCAGTGACATGATGCAGATAATCGGATGTGCAAAAAATTAAATCGGCGCGATGCACTATTTTTTGTTCTGAGTGCGCAATCAAACGTCTTCGCAGCTTTGCTGCAAGTGACATTCTGCCGCTTATTGGCGCCGCCCATAGATCACTGCGATCATAAATGACGCGATCCCACGTGAGGAGATCAGCTAATTTCGAAAATCCGGGAAAGGTATACCATAAGTAGAGATGATCATGACCGACATGTGACTTCAGCAAACGTGCCAATTCGGACAGTCGCCGCTTATGGAAGACCGACAAATAACGTGCAAAACGAAAGAATTTGTGCGGAAGCACGTCGGTAATCGTACACTGTTCAATGGTTTCGGATTCGCCAACCTTTCGATCCGTCAGCCGTTCTGGCGACGGACAGATCCAAAACACATGTTTCGTGTTCGGCTGCGCAGCTAGAAATTCAGCAAGTCGGTGACGGCGATAGCGCAAACCGTCTTGCTGCCATGTGCCGGCGCCGACAATAACGTGTATATCCTTCACAAATTTGACCTTCCCTCTTTATTAAATGCTGATAAACCGTTTAATAACCGCATTCGCTGCATAGTTGACGAAATACCAGCATGAAGGCAGAAGCGGCAGGTGCTCAACACGCCGATACACAAACCATGTTTTTTTAGCCGCCTTCCATTTATTACCCGAAAGTGATTCTTTGCCGCTTATACGGTATTCTGCCAATATCTTATCAAGTCCGTAAGCGACAGCCCCCTTTTTCAGCAACGACAGCCAAGTAGCCAAGTCCTGACGCGAACGAAGATCAGGCATGCGAAAATCACCGACTTGTTTCCGGTCAATCATCACAGTCAGACATCCGACGATCGTGTTTTTCAGCATGCGTTTATAGGTGACACGAGCCGGTGCACTGATTATTTTGTTGAGCAAATGCCCATTTGTGTCCATCAGTTCATAGCCTGTGAAGGTAAACGCATAATGATGAAGCTCCATAAATTGCAGTTGTTCCTCCAACTTTTTCGGCTTCCAGCAATCATCACTGTCAAGAAAGGCAACAAAGCGACCCTTGGCTTGCTCCAATGCAGTATTTCTGGCAAATGCCGCACCATGATTCTCGTTGAGAAAAACGGGACGGATACGGCTGTCCGCCGCAGCAGCTTCCTGCAGCAGTTGACGTGTTCGATCGGTCGATGCATCATCAACAATGATCATTTCCCAATGGGGATAGGTTTGCTCACGTACCGAACGTATCGTTTTCCTTATTGTCCTTTCCGAGCAGTAGGTAGGCGTGATAATTGAGATAAGTGTATGTTCAATAGCCATGAACCCTCCGCCTCTTTTCTATTCTTTTTTCCTTACAAACTCAGGCAGTGCGGCACCGATAATGACCAATGTAATACCGAGCATAAAGCCAAGTACCGCTCTCTTTTTCGAAGAAATCGTCGAAACGCCTGACCCGCTTTTCTTTTGCGCCGACTCGAGAACCTGAGCACGCCTCATTTGTACTTTTCTTGACTGAAGTGTATAGAGAAACCGAGCGCGGCTCACAGTCTCTTCACTTGAAACATGCGATTTATTTAAGTTATTTATTGCCTCATCAATAATTTTTTCTTTGTTATCGAAACGATTTTTATCCTCATCTAGAAAGGCGCTCGTCACACGATTGACTCCTTCAACCGCCTCAGCCTCGGATGTTCCTTTATAACTAATTTGAATCAAATGATTGGTTAAATCCGTGATACTGATCTGACTGAGCAATGCTTGTTCCTGCTGCTCCCAAAGTTCAGGCAGCCGTTTTTCATAAAACGGAGCATTCGAAAGAAGCACGATCACTTGATTGGGATCGTTCGTGGTATCGTCTCCATACGAGCCTAGTTGAACCGTTGTTTGCGCTTCGAACGACGAGGGCATTTTCCCAGCCGGAACAAAGAATCCGACAATGCCGAGAATAATAGGCAGAGCAGCAACGATCCACAGGTATTTTCTTAACCTCGTCACAACATTTCTAAACACATTCATTCAATACGACTCTCCCGACTGTATCAATTGATGAAGAACTGAAACCGTGCAAATGACAAAACCCAGAAAAACCCAATGAAAATACAAGTTGCTGACCGAGCTCGGACTGATACTGGATATGAGAAACGCGATCTGAGCCGTCAGACAGGATTCTGCAAGCAGTCGTGTATTTCTGCTGGTTAGCTTTGAATGTATCTTCATTAATGTGAAAAAAAGTGTCAAGTACATGGCTAAATAGCCTGCACCAATTAAAAACCCGAAATTACCCGTCAATTCCATTAGCCAATTATGAACTTCAAAAATCTGATCCGTATTCTGAATCGGCTGATTTTCAAGATAAACAGGTACATTCCCTGCGCCGACACCCATACCAAGCGATTCCTTCAAGTAACTCCATGTGCTTTGTAATAAATGAACACGAACAGTGTTTGACGATGGATTTTCATTTACAGCATAGGTTGCCTGGACAAACAAAATCTCTTGCACTTTTGCAATCACTTTCGGCAAAAGGATGAGCAGTCCTCCGACAACTGTAACTCCGCCAATCCAAAGCGACGTCTTTTTTAGTCTCGGCGGCAGCATTAAGAACAAATAGAGAACACTTCCGGCCGCAACGCCAAGTAAACAGGCACGGGATTCCGTCAGATAAATAAGCCAAACCGAGAGAGCAGCGAATAAAAAACAAACCATGCGCAGCAATGGTTTCCGGAAATTCCGTACTGCCGCTAAATAAAAAAAGAACGAGATCGACAACAAAGTTGCAAAATCATTTTGGTTCGTAAACACCGCTGTCGGATAAGCCTGCTTATATACCGGACCTCCAAAAAGAGTTGAAGTCGGCAACTGAATGCGGGCAAAATGGTTGACCAAACCGATCAAAATCAGTGCACCGCTCATCACCAGCCAGATCCAGTGAAAGGCAGCCAACTGACGGACATGTGTAAATGTAAATACGGCCAAAAAAACAAATAAAATACCGATCGCAAGAAGAAGCAAAGCTTTCATTCCTTCAACAAGCGACCAAGCCCAAAGCAGCGACACAGCCGCATAGGCAAGCCATAGCAGAAGAAACACAAGCACTCCTTTAACAGGAGTCGCCGACCATTGATTACCGAATCCGCCAATCCTCGCCGCATGTACCAAAAAAGCAATAAGACTGAAGATCAGAATTAATCGGTATACAAACAAAGTAAAGAATCCGGTAGAAAGACTAAGGAGTTCCTGATTTAAAAAGGTTGATGCGACCAGTACATACATCATGCTCGATAACAGAATGGAGCTTGATGCATGTTTCTTTAAATAAAGAGCGGCAATCGCCGCAAAACAGATCCACCCCAAAGCGAGCAGCATCTGCATCCACGCGTTGCCGATCCAGTAGACACCAATCAGCGCTGCAGACAAAGCTGTGACGATCGCTGATGTTTCAAGCGTCGAGCGATGCGCGCTGAGATGGCTTTTACATAAAGTTAGTGACGCTGATGTCATTGTTTCCTCCGTATCAGACTGCTTCTCTTTTTCGTTTCTTAAGTGAACGCAGGGTCATTCGGAGACCGTCTTTTAATGATACTTCCGGCCGCCATTGCAGCAGTTCCTTTGTCAGCTGGTTGGACAGGACACTGTGCCTGATATCTCCACTTCGTTTCGGGCCGTAATAAACGTCAAGATCAGATCCTGAAACATCCTTCATTAATAGAAAGAGATCCTTAATGCTGATCGCTGTTTGCGATGAAACGTTGACACACAAGCTTTCCTTTACTGAAAGAGCGGCTACTATAGCCGATGCAATATCTTTCACAAAGATAAAATCACGTGTCTGATCACCATCGCCATAGATCATTGGAGGGGTTCCTTTTTGAATCCGATCTGAGAAGATCGATACAACGCCGCCTTCACCCTCCGCATCTTGTCGTGGTCCGTAAACATTGCTGAACCGCAAAATACTGTAAGGCAGCTGATAAAATTTATCAAACATACGCAGATAATGCTCGACAGTCAGCTTTGTCAGTCCATATGGAGACTCCGGGTTCGTCGGATGGTCAATTGTCACAGGTATTTCAATCGGATTGCCGTAAACAGCAGCAGATGATGCAAAAACAATTTTTTTCACTTTTGTCTGCCGTGCTCCATTCATTACATTCAACGAACCGGTCACATTTGTACGTTCGTCAAACAACGGATCGGCAACCGAATGCGACACACTGATCTGAGCCGCAAGATGAACGATGTAATCGGGTTGAATCGCTTGAATGACATTAATAACTGCCGGATCGGCAACATCGCAAATATATAAGTCAACCGGCAGATCGGCAATGTTCTCCCGGTGCCCTGTTGAAAAGTTATCCATGACAGCAACTGCGTACCCTTGTCTTAGCAAAGCCTCAACAACGTGAGAGCCAATAAATCCTGCTCCACCGGTAACTAATACTTTTTCCATGGAAATACCTCCTGATTTTCAAGTTGTTCCTGTTCTTATCGAGCACCGTCTCCGGTCAATAAAACCTTGACCGTGCGCATCAATATGTTCAACTCAAGCGCCGGCGATAGATTACGGACATATTCCAAGTCATAAACGAGCTTCTCTTTCGGCGACAAATCGTAGCCGCCACTTACTTGTGCGAGTCCCGTCAATCCTGGTTTCACAAGCAGACGATTCTTGAATCCCGGAATTTCGCGGTCGAATTCCTCAGTGAACATCGGCCGCTCAGGTCTTGGCCCAATCAGCGACATGTCCCCTTTAACTACGGAAAGAAATTGAGGAAGCTCATCAATTCTTGTCTTGCGAATGAAGCGTCCGATACGAGTGACACGAGGATCATGTGCCTGTGCCCATTGTGCGCCGCCTCGTTCAGCATCCTTCCGCATTGATCGGAGCTTGACAAGTCTAAAGGTCTTACCGCCTTTGCCGACGCGTTCCTGCACATAGAATGGAGATCCAGGCGTCTCCATAACAATGAGCACTGAAAAAATAAAAATAATCGGTGCTGCAATAACCATTCCAACTAGGCCAAGGAGTAAATCAAAGCCTCTCTTAACCAAGAGGTATGTGCGTGCATTCTCTGGGAGAACGACTCTCGGCGGTTTCACCACTGAATAACCGCTATAGACCTCTATTTCTTTTTCCGCCTTCACATGAAACACCTCTCCAGTTCATCGTTTACTTGCCTCTGAACTTGTTTCAATTATAGTGAACGTTTATGTAGCAAATATGGACTATTCATTAAGGCAATGTAAAAGTGCATCCTAAAATTTTAGAAAAATTTACATACTTTTTTCGTTTGCAAGCGGCAAGACCTCTGAAATGCTTGCCGATTTTAGGCCTGCCTCAAGGAAAAAAGGCAGATGAACGGTTATTATCTTTCGACCCGCGCCATTTCATATAAACAGTGATAATCGATCGTCTCTGAATGATAATCACTAATAAAAGCATGCCCAAATTTGCCAAAACCATGAATGGGAAATGAAAAGCATTGAGGATGCCTGCCGTTAAAAGGACGAGCATAACCGAGTAATGCTTTGTGAGTGAAAAACCCTTCCAATTTTTTGAGGAAAAGTAGCTTCGACTCCAAAAGAACAGAACATAGGAGATACCTGTTGCAAGTCCCGCGCCAAGAACGCCGTAAGAAGGAACGAAGAGCCAATTGATGATGAGGCATGGCAGAAGCGAAAAAAGGCTAACCCAAATATTCAAGTAGCTCTTGCGAGAAAAAACGATACCGAGTGTCGTTGTCTCACTGACCGTATACAGTACAGGTTGAAGGCAAAGCAAACCGAGCACACCTGCGGCAGGCACATATTGAGGAGATAAAAGAAACATTAATTGATCCTTAAAGAGCAAAACACCAAAATACAGAACCGACATGAACAAAAGAACGCCTTCACTGACCGCCTGAAACGTACGAATGGATCGCCCTTCGCTGTACCACCGATAAGCGGTCGGCACCCAAAAACTGGTGAAGCTTGATTGAACAACGGCAAGAACAGCGGCAATTTTCAGCGCGGCTGTGAACATGCCGATTTCATAAAAACCGCTCCATGCTCTAAGAGCAATGCGTCCGGCAGAATTCAGTACTGTCGATGCAGACGCTGCAACAACCAGCGGCAGTCCGAAGATAAGCATGCGTCGCAGCAGCGCCCGATCAAAATGAAAATCGTGAAGAGCAAAATAGGAACGGTAGCGAATCAACAGAAATAAATCACCGATAATTTGACCGGCAGCCGCTGAATACACAACCGCAAGAAAATCTCTTCGAATCATCAAGACAAACAGCAAGGTGGCGGCCAAGATGACCAGCTTAATAAAAATGGTAAACATCGAATATGCAAATGCTTTTTCCTCCATACGAATCGACAGCAAAATAAAGCGTTCGAACGTAATAAAAACGAGCGAAACGCCGAGAAGGAGTGCCGCACTATGCTGATCGCTTGCGCCAAAAAGAATATGCGAAGCAGTTCCAAAATTCAAAGCGATTAAAAGCAATAACAGTAAGGCAAATAGAAGCGGAAGCAGCAGTGCATGAAGAAACAATGTCTTCCGATCATTCACCTCATTAAATTCTCTGGCATACGCTTGATCGATGCCTAAATATTGAAAGGTTGACAGCATCGTCAACGCGAGCGCAAACATGCTCGCTTTGCCATATTCCTCAGGTGACACAAAGTGTGTGGTCACTGGTATGGTAATAAAAGCGATGAGCGCACCGCCGGCAGGTCCGATTGAAAAAGCAAGCAGACGTTGAATAAATTCCTTCATTGTTTCCCCTTTTCGATAAAAAAACTATGATTTGAACTTGTTCCTCTTTCTCCTACTTGTTACTTCTGATTTTTATATCGTTTATACTTACAAAACTGTATCGAAAAGCCGAAGCAGTTCAGCGTTCAGCTTTTGTATATTAAACTGATCTTTAATCGTTTGACGCGCATTCTGCGTGATTCTGCTCCACTTCTCCGGTGACAATATGACTTCCTCCAAAACACTCGTCAGTGCTTCCGAATTTTTCTCAGCCACAAGGAATCCGTTCTCTTTGTCGTGAATCAATTCAGGTATACCGCTGTGATAGGTAGAAACAACGATTTTTCTCATCGCCATTGCTTCCATCAACTGAACAGGAATACCCTCCATATCACCATCGCTCGCTGTGATGCTCGGAGCAAGCACAATTTGTGCCGTCTTCATCAGTTCAATCCATTCATCCTGCGTTTTCCAGCCAAGCAGCTGAACATGACGAGTCAGTTTATTCTCGTCAATCAATTGTTGCAGCTTGTCCCGTAATGGACCGTCCCCCGCAATATAATAGCGGACGGAATAGCCCTTTTTTACGAGCTGTCCGACTGCTTGAATGCCATAAACTAATCCTTTCTTTTCAACCAGACGTGCGGCGGAGACAATGACTGCCGGTTTCGCAGGCTGAGAGGGATGGCTGTCAAAACGCAACAAATCGATCCCCATATGATGAACGATGATTCTCGACGAATCTGCTCCGAGTTCGATGCAGCGCCTGCGCCAAAAATCACTGATCGGCAGGATAAATGACGGCGAACGAAAAAGGTCACGATAAGCATCCTGACCTTTTTGTTTCACATAACGCAGCATATCGTAACCATGAAAAGTGGTGAACAAAGTTCCCTTGAGCAGTCCCATCTCAATGCACTTTTGCGCAAGCAGCCCATTAGGTCCAAAGTGAGCCATAATGACCGTTCGATCCGTCAAGTCAACTTGATTAAGCTTGCGAATAAGCATTATTAAGTTTGGCATCTTGATCAGATCGCGAAAAGCAGCTTCGCATTTATATCTTGGATTAAAAACGCAGGAATACAAGTGCGCACCTAGTGCTCGAACGAAAGACATTCCTTTGCCGATACGCGTTTGCACCTGAGTTGAATCTCCATAATAGACCACTCGACTGAGCAGTTCATAGTTCACCACATCAGGATGAATTTTTGCATCCGGCGCGCTTTTCTTTGCGAGGATGGTCACTTCGTTTCCTGCGTCAATCAGCCCTGTGATTTGATTTAAAATAAATGTTTGTGAGAGTTTAGGAAACTCCCCGACAAAATACAAAATTTTCATTGAGTGTCACCATCATGTTGAGACATTCGACCGCGATGCTCGTTTACTTGCTGACTTCCGGAATCACATCTGGTCGGCCGATCGAGTAATATTCAATATCTGCCTTGCGTGCTGCAGGAATACTGTAGCAATTCCGACCGTCAAAAACGATCGGTTCGCGCAGCAGACGGGCAAACGTCTGCGGATCCATTCGCTTAATATCCGGCCAATCGGTAACAATCACCGCACAATCTGCATCGTTCAATGCTTTGGCAACACTGTTCGTATACACTGCAGGTGCACTGATCCATTTGCTTCCTTGATTTGCCGCAATCGGATCGTAGCACACAACCTCCGCGCCAAGCTCTGTCAGTTTCGGTATCAGCACAAGTGCAGGCGATTCACGCAAATCGTCAGTATTCGGTTTAAATGCAAGTCCGAGCACGGCAACCTTTTTTCCGCTAAGCGATCCAAAACGCGTAAGCATTTTTTCAATTAAGAGCCTTTGCTGATGATTGTTGACTTCAATTACCGACTTGAGCAGATTGAAATCATGATGATGATTTCCAGCCAGCTGCACCAGTGCATTGGTATCCTTTGGAAAACAAGAACCGCCGTAACCGATTCCCGCTTTCAGAAAAGCACTGCCGATTCGATGATCCAAGCCCATGCCTTTAGCAACCTCTTCAACGTCAGCACCCAATTTTTCGCATAAATTCGCAATTTCATTTATAAAACTTATTTTCGTTGCCAAGAATGCGTTCGAGGCGTATTTAATCATTTCACTGCTGGACACATCAGTTCTAACTACAGGAATGCCGAAAGGCGCGTTGATTTCTTCCAGCACATCCGCAGTTCCCTGATCTTCCGTTCCAATAATGATTCGATCGCCATGAAAGGTATCGTGAATTGCCGATCCTTCTCGGAGAAATTCCGGATTTGAAGCGATTCGAATGGCAACACTGGGACGAACATGGTTGAGCATCAATTGCTTAATGCGCATGTTTGTGCCGACCGGTACTGTACTTTTGATAACGACAATAACTGATTCTTGCACATGCTCAGCTACATCCATTGCCGCCTGTTCAATATAGCGCAAGTTTGCCGAACCATCGGCAAGCTGTGGGGTTCCAACCGCCAGATAAACAACATCCGCTCCGTCCAATCCGACCCGGTGCTGATCAGTAAAGTGCAAACGCTGACGTTTCTGGTTTCTCAGCATCATTTCACCGAGTCCCGGCTCATAGATGGTTGGAATGCCTTGGTTGAGCTCAGCGATTTTTTCCGGATCAACATCAATACACGTGACCGTATGACCGATTTCAGCAAGCGCAACACCTGTAACCAATCCAACATAACCTGTGCCGATCACTGCGATTTTCATATATGTCCCCCCACATTTTTCCTCTTTAATTACTAAAATATCCTTGAACGCATAAAATCATGCATTGGTTCTTATTATGAATATCGCACGTAAAGAAAGTATTAAGGAAATACATGAATTTAGTTAAATTTTATATCAGCACTCGGCATGGCGGGAAAGAGTTGGGTATTGGGAGATTTTATGGACGATCGATGGGAACGTTTTTATTGTACAAAAAGATCCGTTTCACTTTCCCGGAAACGGATCTTTTTCTTCAGATAATTCTCCATACTTAAGTAGTCGAAAATAATAACCGAAATTGCTGCTTTGTCCAAACAGATTTGTGCGGCGAAACCATACCCGTACATCGTCCTCGGGAAGTTCAGCATAGCGGATGATTTCAAGATTGTGGGTAAGTGAAAAGGCGTTGACCGCATCACGTATTGATGCCGCCTCAACTATTTTCTTCGGCAGCCGGATATTAATAGGAAATCGTTGCCTGCCGTCATACTCTTCATAAATGGCATATCGATTCTTCATGCTTTCCCTCCCTTACCTTTATTATTTCCTATCGTACCCTAAAAAGGGCTTCCCACATCATGATTCATCTTGAGTTAAAAGGCTTAGTACACGAGCACCGGATGTGTCATCTAAAGGAAAATCATCAGTGACGATGCGGTCCTTTAAATGAATCAGCCGCGTACCTGCCTGGCTGATCAATTCATAGTCATGCGTAATCACTAGAAAAATCCGATCTTTTTCCGCTTCTCTTTTTAGACATTCAGCTGTTTTTTCTAAGCTGCGCCAATCGAGTCCGGAGGTCGGTTCATCGAGGATAATGACCGGTACGGTACTCATTAAAGCGGCTGCGAGCGTCACCCGTTGTTTCTCTCCTCCCGAGAGTGTCGATGGATGCCTGTCACGCAGCGACCATAAATCGAGTTCTCGTAAAAGCTGCTGCGCACGCGTTACCTGATCAGCATCTTCTTTAATCCCGACAAACAGTTCATCCCAAACGCTCTGTCCAAATAACTGGTAATCCGCTTCCTGCATGACATAGCGAATTTGCCGACTTCTTTTTCTGCGCAGAGCAAGCCGTCCATCCACTGTGACCTTTCCCTCACTCTTTCTGGAAAGGCCGCAGAGTGCGCGAGCAAGACTTGTCTTGCCGATCCCATTTGAGCCGGTCAGCATCACAACCTCACCGGAATGAATAGAAAAAGTAAGATTATGCAAAAGTGCTTCTCCACCGGACCAACTGTTAATTGTTAATTGATGAATGCTCAATTCATGGATATTCTGCGGTACTGACCGACGATTAATACCCGTTTTCCAGACTAAACGTGTCTGCCTCAACCCGGATGCAGACAATTGTTCAGCCGGCAAGATTATGAGCTTATCCCTTGAATAACTGCGCACCGCCTGGCCATTGCGCACATAAATCATTCGATCAAGCAAATCTGTTAAATAATGCAGGCGATGCTCCGCAATCACAATCGTATGGCCGGCTTCCTTCCATTTTCGAATCAGATTGGCGAGCTGAGTCGTCGCTGCCAAGTTCAGATTCGATGACGGTTCATCAAGCACGTAGACCGTTTGCCGGGCAACACGGATAGCAGCAATCGCTACTTTTTGTTTTTCTCCACTCGATAAAGTCATGATTCGATGATCAAGCAGCGGCAGCAAGTTTTGTTCCTTTGCAGCCTGATGCACACGTTTTGTTATTGTCTCCGGTTTCATACCGAAATTTTCGCAATAAAATGCAAGTTCATCCTCTACTATCGGTGCAAAAAACTGGCTTCGAGGGTCCTGAAACACACTGCCCACCTGCTCCGATCGTTCCCATGAATTCATACTTTTAATCGATTGGCCGTTCAGCTCCGCCTTTCCCTCAATGACTAATGCATCATCCATGTAAGCCAGCCCATTAATCAGGCGAATGATCGTTGACTTGCCGCTTCCGCTTGGTCCGGATAATACAACCAGTTCTCCAGACGCCACAGATAAAGAAAAGTCATTGAGAATCGGCGTTCCTTGACGCGAATGTACATCAATGTTTTTTAATTGGATCATGAGATCAACTCTTTCATCAATTCATCGGCGGACTATCTCGTCATCAGTAAAAAGAATGCTAAGGCAAGAACCAGCAGAATAACCACATAATCGCAGGAACGAAATTTGATCACATGCACTGATGTACGTCTTATCGGAGCCTCTACCCCACGGGTTACTGCCGATGCCGTTAATTCATCGGAAATCTTCAACAATCGAATCATCAGTGGAACAAGTGCATACTCAAAGGTACGCCACGGATGCAGCCAGCCTGTTCGGCTGAAAAAAGCTACACCGCGCTGCTTCATGACCTCATGAATGGATCGTATTTCCAAACCGGCAATGGGGATAAAACGCAGACTGACGGCAAAGGCAATGATCATTGTCTTCGGAAAATGCCAGCGCCCCAGTGCAGACATGAGTTGGCCTGCAGGCGTGCGTACGAGTACTTCTCCGGCAAGTAATGCAGGCAGGAAACAAACAATAAAATAAGAAAAAAATGCAATGCTGACAAAAAGAATATTCCGCGTCTCGGATGCTAAATAATCAGATAGAAAATAAAGCAAAAGGAACAGCACATAAATGGGCAGTGATTTTCGCACCCCATTCAGAAATCCGTAAATTCCCATAACCACGAATAAGAACAGCAGCTGCGTCACGCTTGATCCAAAAATGAGGAAACCAATAATTAAAACAACACTGAACTTCGTTCGAGGATCCAGAATTAAAGGTTTACTCATTGATCTGTAAAATACCCGATTTAACAAAATGCTTGCGCAAGATCTTGGCCCCTGCCCAAGAACCAACGGCAGACCCGGCAAAAGTCAGAACGAAAATAAGCGCTACTGTGATCGGATTAAAGTAGATGTCCATCATCTTGGTGATCTGTGCCGCGGTATAGCCATGAACACCCTGCGGATTATAATTGCCGATAATCCATAGTATGGCCGCCGGATGAAGCGCCTTAACACTGAGAAAAACGCTGCAGGCAAGCCCTGCTCGGAACACATTGTGATACCCGTTCCCGCGCGGCATCATCATCACTTCGCCAATCAGTCCGACCAGAGCATAGAAAATGACCATATGCGGCAGACCAGCGAGCAGAAAAATGAACCCGTAAAGAATACTGTGCAGAAAAATTGCTCCGTGCTTCCCCACTTTCAAAACCATAAGCAAAAACAGCGGTGCCGTTAAAAAGGATATAATCGCCCCTGAAACCAAAATGGCGCCTCCTGCGGTCAAAAAGCTTAAAACCCCAAACACTTTAGAAAGTGCACTTCCGATCATCATGATCGCTGCAGTAAAAATTGCAATCGTAACTACATCACGTATACCTAAAAATCTTTTTTTCATGACATCTCAATCCTTATCTATCTGATTTTCTTTAGTGTGCCCTGTTCCAAGGCGTAAACCGCATCGGCATGATTCAGTGCGGAACGGCGATGCGACACGATGAGCATCGATTTTCCGTCAAATCGTTCATCAATGGAGCGAAGAATAATCCGTTCATTCAAACGGTCGACATTGCTTGTCGGCTCGTCAAGCAGAATCAAATCACTGTCGCGCACAAACAAACGTGCCAAGGCCAGCCGCTGACGTTCACCTGTTGACAAACGATCCCCAAGCTCGCCAACCTTTGTTTCAAAGCCATGAGGAAGTGTATCAATCATCTGCTTCAGGTTAACTTGTTCTGCTGCTGTTGCCACTTCTTCATCCGTTGCGTCCGGGTTGCCGATCCTAATATTGTCGGCAATGGATTGATTGAACAGAAAAGCGTCCTGGAGCGATGCGCCTTCGATCGCGCGCAGTGCGCGCGTTTTAATCAGCGTCATGGGCGCTCCATTCAGCGTGACTTCACCATGAGTCGGATCCCAGAAACGCATCATCAATTTGAGCAACGTACTCTTTCCTGATCCGCTTGCGCCGGACAGACCAATTCTTTTACCTTCTTCTAAATGAAGATCAATTGCTTTCAGTATTTCTGGTTGATCGTTATAGCCGAAGTCTACTTGTCCAAGTTCAAGGTCCTCAAATGTACTCGGCTCGTAGCCGCCTGCTGCCTCCTGCACGGCCGGAGGTTCTTCGATGAGCTGCACAACGCGGCGACAGGCAGCAAATGCCGGAATCAGTCCATTGCCGAGCTGATTTAACGCAAGAACCGGCGCCGATGAAGCAAATAAAGCTATGGCTGCATAGAGGACGGTTGACCCGATAAGTGTTCCGGATGAAACCAGGATGGTACCCGCAAAAATGATGGCAAAGGTAAAAAGCAGCAGCCCGCTCTCACCGAGGCCGCGAAGAAAAAATGCATTTTTACCAAGCTCAATTTCTTCCTGATTCAATTCTCGTTCCATGTCCGCTATCTTCTGCTCATAGACCTTTTTTCGCCCAAATAAGCGAAGATCACGAATACCCGAAAAAACGTCAAGCTGTAAGTGATGAAATTGACCGGCTAGTTTCCTCAGCGCAGTTCCTTTATCTTTTTCGAGCTGATAATTGATAATCGGAATAACGAAGCCAAGCGTTAAATAAGCGAGTAACCCAATCATCCCGAAAATCGGATGCATCATCCAGAGGACAATAGTCATGACCGTCGACACCGTCACACCGATTAATACCGGACCGATTGTGTGCGCATAAAACACTTCAATGAGTTCGATATCACTGGTAACCGTTGAGACCAGTTCACCGCTGTTCTTCGCATCCATTTTTGCAGGTGCAAGCCGTCTCAGCGCCGCGAAGACATGATTGCGCAGCTCTGCAAGCAGCCGGAAGGCGACATAATGCCCGGTATACTGTTCCGTGTAGCGAAATACGCCGCGGATCAAGGCAAGCACGAGCATGCCGCCAAACACGCTCCATAAAATGAGCGGACTTCCATACATGAGCTTTTCTATTCCATAACAACCCAGCATAAAGATCGCGGTCACGGACAAACTGCTCATCACCCCTGAAAATGCGGAAAAGAGCAATACAGGTGTCAGTGGTCCGGCTAGTTTCAGAAGTTTAATAACTGCCGAATTCGTTTTTCTCATCTGCATGCACACCCTCTTCCAGTTTTTCTTCTTCCTCAACAAACTGTTTATAAACGCCTTCTTCATTCATCAATGTCTCATGTATGCCCGTCTGAACCACAACACCATGATCCAGCACATAAATACGGTCTGCATCACGTATTGAATACATTCGGTGCGCGATCACTATCACCAGCTTTTCTCGAGCGAGTTCCCGCATCACATCAAGCATGATTTCTTCACTGTCAGCATCCACATTTGAGGTTGCTTCGTCAAAAAGATAAATCGGCCGATCAGCGAGCAAAAGCCGAGCCATAATCAGCCGCTGCTTCTGACCTCCCGACAAATTGCCGCCATTCTCCGTCAGCGGCGTATCAAGCCCCTGCTCCAACTGATCAAGAAACGTTCCAAGGTTAACACGTTCCAAAGCGGCAATAAGTTCGTTGTCTGATGCATTCGGATTGCCGAAACGCAGATTTTCTCTCAGAGAAGCCGTAAATAACCGACTGTCCGAGGACATAAGCCCGATCTGTTGAAACACACTGTCCGGAGCTACGCTGCGCAATTCGTCTCCGTTAATTGTTAAACTTCCTTTATATCCTCGAAGCAAACCTGAAATCAATGCTGCCAGTGTACTTTTGCCGGATCCGGATTGGCCGACAAGCGCAATTCGTTCTCCTGTTTGCGCTTTAAAATCTATGGCTTGCAGAATAGGACGGGTTCCATCGTAAGAAAAACTGAGTCCGTTTGCCTCAATTCTACAGTTCGATGCCTCAGGCAATTTTTGCTGTCCCTGTTGTTCTTCCGGAAGATCAAAAAACTGAAAGAGACGTTCTGCAGCCGATACACCGGTCATCGCAACATGGAAAAGTGAACCGAGATACCGCAATGGGAGAAAAAACTCAGTGCTTAAAAACAGGACGAGGATCAATCCGACTAGATTAAGATTGCCTTGTGATGCCTGAATCAAACCGGTCGCAATGCCGGCCCCAGAGCCGCCATATACAATAAAGTCCATAACGGTGATCGAATTGAGCTGACCCTTAAGTACCTGCATAATCGAGGTACGAAAGCGCTCAGAGTTCTGATTCATTTCCCGATGAATCGTTTCATCCATCTGAAAGATCTTAAGTGTCGTCAAGCCGCGAATATTTTCAAGAAAATGTTCACCCAATCCGACATACGCACGCCAGTAGTTCCTTGACTGCCCTTTCGCCATTTTACGAATAACAAGAATTGAAAGCGGAATCAACGGCACACAAATCAGAAGTACAAGCGCAACAACCCAATTAAATGCACCGAGCACCAGCAAAATCGTCGGCGGAATCAGTATGGTGCTGAACACATGAGGGATATAACGGCCGAAATAAGCACTTAGCTGATCAATGCCGCCTGCTGCTGTCTGTGCGAGCTCTGCGGTCGAGAATGAGCCATGCTCACGAATCTCCTGCTCCGCTACTTTTTGATAAAGCCGACGCCTTAAGATACTTCGTGCAGCATTTGAATAGCGTGCCGCTGCTGCAACCATGTGCCCATTCGTCTGCATTCGCGCAAAAACCAGTACGAGTAATACCGGCAACGCAGCAATCACGTACCAAAGCACAGCCTGTCCCATTAAAACAGATTGAAGTACAAGAGCAAAAAGCAGCATGCTTGCCATATAAAAAACAGCGCTTAAATAACTGTTCAGTACACTGATGAACAACCATTTTCTTGCGCCTTTTGTCAAACGGAACAGTCTCTTATTAATCAAAACAAACCGCCACCCTTCTCACCCACAGTTGTTCTGTCCCTGCCCGAGAAACGAAGGGACATCAAACGGTCCGAAAAAACTAATCTATACTCTACTATACATGATTCGCCTGGTGTTATAAATGAAAATGTATCTCAACTAAAGTGTCAACACCTTCCTTTCAACAAAGCTTACGTGCATCTGTATGAAATGCGCATACAAGTGACAGACTAATAACATAATTTTTAGCAAAAACTGCTAACGAAACGGCTGAACCCTATGAACAAATTGATTAAGAAATTAATCGGCTTTTCGATGGGACCGATCATTGGTGCACTGATTTCATTCATGACCATCCCGATTACTACGTATTACATTGATCCCGCCGAATATGGAAAAGCAAGCATGTTTCTCCTGTTCCAGACAATCGTCGGCACGTTTCTCTTTCTTGGCGTTGATCAGGCCTACACACGGGAATATCATGGTGCCATCGACAAAACAAGACTGTTACAAAATGCATTGCTGCTGCCCCTAGGACTGGCACTTCTGGTTTTGCTTGCTGCGCTGCTTTATCCCAGTCCCCTTTCACAGTTGTTATTCGGCCGTCAGGGTGAACTATTGCCTACGATCCTTTTTGGTGTGATGGCCGTATTTATGGTTCTGGAACGCTTTCTCATGCTCTCCGTTCGTATGCGAGAAAAAGCGTTTGAATATTCCCTGCTGGCAATAATGACTAAATCGGCGGTGTTTCTTTTAACCTTGCTTTTCATTTTTTTCATTCGTCGAGATTTCTTGACTGTTGTCTATGCCACGGTTTTTGGCCAGATCATTGGTGATGTCTGGCTGCTCTGGCACTACCGTAGATTGCTCAACCCAATTGGATTCTCTGTGGATCGTGTTTTGTTGAAGACGCTCGTCACGTTCGGGTTGCCAATAGTGATTGCGACCTCGCTTTCAAGTCTTCTCGGTGGATTAGATCGGCTGGCACTTCGGCTTTGGAGTAATTTTGATCAGATCGGCATTTTTTCTGCAACCTTGAAAATTGCCGCCGTTCTTTCCGTATTTCAAAGCGGATTTACCAGTTTTTGGGTCCCAACTGCCTATCGCTGGTACTCAGAGGACCGGCCTGTTATCTATTTTAAATTGGTTAGTGATACCGTTCTGCTCGCGATGTCGCTGCTTGCCGCCGGTATCTTCCTATTTAAAGGAGTTATCGTGTTTCTTTTATCTTCTCACTACAGCAGCGCACGGTACCTTGTTTGTTTTTTATGTATGCAGCCGCTCATCTACACTGTAAGTGAAACGACTTGCCTCGGTATTGTTTTTTCAAAAAAAAGTTATTTGAACATTTGGGTTGGCCTTTGTGCCCTGATTCCGGCGGTCATACTCGATATCCTTCTCGTACCGCCGTTCGGTGCAAAAGGTGCGGCGATCGCAACAGCGGTTGCGTTTCTCTTCTTTTTTGCGGCGCGAACATTTTTCTCAGGAAAACACTGGGTCTATTTTCCAATTGTCAAGCATTACACGGTATTCCTCATTCTCTTTGCCGGTGCATTTTTAAACCTAGTGAACTTTCGTTGGATCACATTCGCAAACATTTTTATACTGCTCCTAGTCCTTGCTGTTCAGCACAGCACCATTCGCGGACTTTGGACATTATGGAAAAAATCAAGAATGAATCGGAGGGAAGCGTTATGAAGATCGCACTCATTTGTACGGAAAAGCAGCCTGTGCCTGCCGTACGAGGGGGAGCAGTAGAGACATTAGTCGATCTGCTCATTCAGGATAATGAACGAAATCCGATGGCTGCACTTGATATCTACTCCATTGATGATCCTGCTGCACGACTGCAGAGTGAGGGCATACGACACACGCGTTTCTTTTTTATAAAAAAGAACGATCCATTTCATTTTATCCGATGTATGATGAATCGAGTTTTCAACAAATATCATATCTCTATTTATTCAGACATGTTCTTGCATCGAACGATTCGTCTGCTTGAAAAACATCACTACGATTGGATCATCGTGGAAAATCGTCCGAAATTCATCAAATCGCTGCGCAGACATCTTGGCAGCAAGGTGCGCATCGCACTGCATCTGCATAATGATACGCTGAATAAAGGGTGTTATGAGGCGAGCTCAATTGTTCTACTGTGCGACCGTGTGCTCTCGGTCAGCAGCTTTATCAATAATCGTGTACAGACCGCTGCATCTGAGCAGGATAAATGGAAAGCACGTGTTCTTTACAATCGTATTGATCACGCTTTGTTCAGGCCGTCCTTTGATAACCGTTTCTCAAACAGAATCCGTGAACAGTGCGGCATACCGGAAAACCGGCCGGTTGTGCTCTATTATGGACGCTTGAATATCGAAAAAGGTGTGCTGGAACTGATAAAAGCCTTCACGCGCGCACGAAAAGTCAAACCGTCACTCTATTTAGTGCTGCTTGGCAGCTATACTTACAAAAAGGAGCAGAAGAAAATCCAGGAGGCACTCGATTTACTTCCAAAAGACTCCTATTCTCTGATGAACTACATCAGCCATGTTGAATTGCCGGCATATCTCTCTGTCGCCGATATGGTCGCACTTCCTTCGTTATGCAATGAAGCGTTCGGCTTAACAATTGCCGAATCGATGATGCTCGGCAAAGCCATCATCACAACCGATGCCGGTGCCATTCCCGAACTTATTGGAACAGGAACAGGAACAGGACTTGTGGTCCAAACGGGAAACAGCATTGGTCCACGCTTGACTGATGCCTTGCTACGCTGTGCAGCTCGTCCGGATTTACGCAATCGACTCGGTGCAAATGCTCGAAAAACCGCATTACAGCGTTTTCGAGCTAACGGCTATCTCAAAGAGCTCCTAGAAAAGCTAAATTAAAGCTTGGCTTCGTATGTTTCATGAACTTATCTTCTGATAACCAAGTGCCCTCGAAACTTTATCGTGCGGTTTAAATCGTTTCCGCTCTGTAAAACAAAAACTCCGGACCCAATTTTCCGGATCCGGAGTTTCTTAATTAAATTGTTTAAATCCCGTAATTGAGATTGATAAATTTTACATTTACATAATCATCAATGCCTTGATGACCGTTTTCTCTGCCGAATCCGGAATGTTTAACACCGCCGAATGGAGTTTGAGTGTAAGCAACCGTGTTGCTGTTGACACCGACCATGCCGTACTGCAATCCTTGACTGACCTTGGCAATCCGCTTCAGATCCAAAGTGTAAAAATAGCTGGCAAGCCCGTAATTGGTGTCGTTAGCCATGTTAATTACTTCATCTGTATCTTTAAACTTAATTACCGGAAGCACCGGCCCGAACGTTTCTTGGTAAAAAATATCCATTTTATTCGTGACGCCAATCAGAACGGTAGGCGCATAGTAGTAACCGTTTGCGTAATCACCATCGGTCAAACGCTTGCCTCCGGTTGCGAGCAACGCACCCTTTTCAACACTGTCGTTAATTTGACGCTGGATTTTTCCGATTGCATCTTCACGAATAAGCGGTCCGGCATCCACGCCTTCCTCCAAGCCATTGCCGACTTTAACTTTTTTCACAGCGGAGACAAGCTTGTCTGTAAATTCATCGAAAATCGATTCATGCACGAAAATTCGATTAGGCGATGTGCAGACTTGTCCGTTGTTGCGGAATTTCGATGATACCAAATCGGTCACCGCTTGATCAACTGGGGCATCATCGAATACGATAAACGGTGCGTGACCGCCAAGCTCTAAGGATACTTTTTTCAATGTATCGGCTGACTGTCCGAATAGCATCTTTCCAACTCCGGTTGAACCTGTAAAAGTGATTTTGCGCACCACGTTGCTCGAAGTCAGTGCCTTACCGATTGCAGGTGCGTCGCCAATTACAAGATTTACGACCCCATCAGGAATTCCTGCTTCTTGGAAAATTTTCATCAGTGAAGTCGCAGAAAGCGGCGTTTCCGGTGACGGCTTCAGCACGATTGTATTTCCGCCTGCAAGGGCAGGTGAAATCTTTCGAGTAATCATTGAAGACGGAAAGTTCCAAGGCGTAATTGCACCGACCACGCCAAGCGGTTCTTTTTTGACAAGAAATAAATGGCCGCCTGGTCCCGGAATGGTTTCCCCATAGATGCGGCGCATTTCTTCCGCGTGCCAGCGCACGCTCTCCGCACCGCCAAGCACTTCGCCTTTAGCCTGAGCGAGCGGTTTGCCTTGCTCGATTGTCATAATCTCTGCAAGCTCATCCGCTTTTTCTGTAATCAGATCCGCAACCTTACGCATGATTTTAGCGCGTTCGTCTACAGGCATCGATGACCAAACAGGAAAAGCCGCCTGCGCAGCCTCAATCGCCTTTTCCGTATCTGCCGCGCCTCCATGCGCTACTTGAGCGATCACTTCACCGGTAGCAGGATTAACAACATCATCGACCTCCATGCTTTCCGCATCGATCCATTTCCCGCCGATAAAGAGTTGCTTCGGTGCCTGATCTACATAAGAATTATTTATTGTCATTACGTGTTCACCTCGTTAGTGTAATAAATCCATGCTGTATGATTGAACTATAAAACTAGCATACCTGATCTATTTGGCAACTTCCAACAGTTTGCAAACAGAATGGCACTTGATTCGAAGACTTGGTTTCGTCAAGCTTCTGGCGAAGGTGTTAATGCTTAGAAAACCTGATCCTACCAAACCTTTTTGAATTTGGTCATTTGTTTTTGTACATAGATATTCTAACGTTAGGTGAGCAGTCATTGCAATACTTTTCAAAACATTTAAAAACCGCTCTCATTATTGAGGCGGCATTTAAAATAGCTTATCAGTGGAAAAAAGGATGCATGATGCGAACATCACTCTTTTTCACAAATGCAATGCGGTGATTATAAGAAATCTGGTAATACTGATCCTCACCGCTCACAACATGATCGGTTTCTGGTTTATTAAACAGCTTGGCATAGTAATAATCCGAGCAAGTTGCTTTCTCAGCGACATAATTTTGGCCGGCAGGCATCGAATAAATCGGCGTAATTTCCACAGCAGGAATGCTGAATTTTTCATAGGCAGATACCTCCGGATAGGCAGATCCGTAAACAGGGATTGATGCCGCGCCTTTTTTTGCCGTGATCATCAGACCGCTGCCCGTAACTGTATTGACGCCCTTTGGATTGTAGAACCACGCCTTTTGGCCTCCGAAATTGATAGCCGTCCAATCCTTCATCTGATCTACTGTATAATAGGAACGACCGGCAACGGCTTTATCGCTCCAATCATTAAGCACATTTGTCCCGCTGCCGTTCGAATGAAGAAGCGGATCGCTGATCAGTGGCGCGTCAAAACTTGGCTCCGTATATAGATAAACAAAGTTTGAAGATTTCGGTTCAAGCGGCTGGTTATTATAAGACGTTTCCGGTTTGTTCGTTTTATAATCCGGATTGATTGTAATAATTCCATTATTTTTCTTCAGATTTAACGCATGCGTTTTTTTGGAAAATGGAGCACCAAGTAAATCAAAGTAATAAGCCCAGTCCCAATACGCTGCAGGATCCCAGTGCATGCCCACCTGTCGTGACGGACTGAGACCCGGTACTTCCTCATGGCCAATGATGTGTTCGCGATCCAGAGGAATATTATATTTCTTCGCTAAATACTTAACCAGTTTTGCTGAAGCACGATACATCGGTTCACTGTACCATGTCGAGCCTTCAACCGCATAACCTTCATGCTCAATGCCGATTGAATGGCTGTTGATGTACCAGTTGCCTGCATGCCAAGCAACATCTTTCGGATCCACCATCTTGGTAATTTGTCCATCTGAGGATCGGATTACATAATGCGAGCTGACATAGTTCTGCTGTAAAAAGGTGTTCATCGTGCCTTCATAGCTGACCTCTGAATCATGAATAATAATGTAACGGATTTTTTGTCCGTCATACGGACGATTGGCAAGGTCATAGTTGCCGTAATCACCGTCCGCATCGGAAAATGCTTTGTATAGTGCAGGAACGTTCTGCATGTCGACTCCTTTCGGACCGTCAGCGCTGCTGTGCTTGTGTTTTTGCAGATGAAGATGTGCCAAACTACTTTTATCAGGCTTAACATTTTTCGCCGAAAGCCGAAGCGTTTCGTCTGAAAAAGGTGCACACAGCACCTTTCTTGATCGTTTTATAGACTTGATCGGCAAAATCGGACGCGTTTCATAATCGGCACAGATCCGCTATCTTCAGCGACAGTGCCAAACCAATCCTCGAGATCCCTTGAACGTGTACCTGTGATCTGTTTTTGATAATCAGAAGGCAACGCAGCACCGCCAAGAATATTCTTCTCAGTATCGTTCTTGAGCGATTCAGGCGATGCATGAATCAGCTTCGCCGCTCGATCCAACGTATGAATCGTGCTGTCAGACGATTTTGTACTTGTTCTTTTTTTTAGTATATCACCCTTAGCCAGAAGATCTGCAGACAAATTGATGTCTGTAAAATGCATCACACCATAACCATATGTACTGCATGTTCAGAAAAAAATGTTCCTGAACGGCTCTATAAAATTTCAAAAAAAAGAAAACGGACAATCACCGTCCGTCACTTTTTAAAATCTATCTTCTATTAGTACTCATTGATTCTGCCGCAGCGCTTCTGTATTCACGACAAAGTCCGGTTGCTCATGCTTCATGAACTTACGCACATTTTCGACGGTCACACGAGCGACTCGGGCAATACTTTCTCGTGTTGTTCCGGCAACATGAGGCGAAACAATCAGGTTATCCAAATCCGGCAAAGATTCAGGCGGTTCCTGCTCAAACACATCCAACGCAGCGCCCGCAAGCCGCTTTTTCTTCAGAGCATCGAGCAGTACCGGTTCATCAATCAGCGCTCCTCTGGAAATATTAACTAGAAATGCGGTTGTTTTCATCTTATCAATCGCACGCTGATCAATAAGATGGTAGTTTGAGGAGGATAGCGCTGTGCTGATCACGATATAGTCCGCTTCGCGCAAAAGACGATCCAACTCCACAAACGTAGCATGCAACCTACCTGCTGCGTCTTGATCTTGATAATTGCCAAACGCAAGTACACGCATATTAAAGCCGCCCGCGAAACGTGCTACCTTTTGCCCGATGGAACCGAAACCGATAATTCCAACCGTCTTTCCGTCAAGTTCATAGGCATCGCCGCTCGGCCACTCGCCCTTTTTCGTTCCGCGATCCAACATTGGAATCATCCGCGACAAACTGATCATTTGGCCAAATGCCATTTCCGCAACCGAAGTAGCATTTCCGCCCGGTGCATTGCTGACCAGAATCCCCCGATCCGTTGCATCACTGATTGCCACATTATCCAATCCTGTTCCAGTCTTCAGTATATAGCGGAGGTTAGGAGCTGCCTCAATCACTTCACGGTCGCAAGGAGCAATGGCAGTAATGCAGACCTCGCAGTCCCGAATTGATTTCTTAATCAATTCTTTATCCAGAGCCTGGTCATACATCAGGCAACGGACATGCGCACCCATCGCTTCCAACTGATCCGCCATTTGCCTATGGATGGGCACATATGATTTACCGACACAAAAAAGAATTTGCATGACGAACCCTCCGATTAATCAATGATGATTTCTGTTTCACGCACTACTCGCGTTCAGTTATTAATATACCAAAAACAACCGAGGTACTCTAAATAAAATGATTCAATAGATTGTATTCATGGTGCCAATCCTTTGTTGAACACGGTACTTCGGTATGTTACAATTCCGTTAATTAAGATTACTCAGATGTTTTCTTCCATTTGTTCACACTTTTTACTCGGCTGTTTTTTTTGACTATTCATTAGACACCATACATTCGAGCGATTGCAAGAAACCTTGAGCTGATTTAATTGTATGTATCCCAATCCTTTTTCGGCACAAATTACGTATGACTGACAATCGAACCGTGCTATGATTGAACAAGATACAAACGTTTTTTTAAAAGCCGGAATATTCAGGTTCTGTTTGGTCATCGGTCTCGCTTACGAATGCGATAAACTATCAAACTAGTGGTGAAAAATGTGAAATACGGATGGATGATCTATTCGAAATCAGCAATACATAATCGATATGGCAACAATGCATTTGCTTGGATGACGGAGACTGCCGCCAAACATCATATCCATTTGGATATTCTTTTTGTTGAAGACTTAATGATTCAAATCGCATCATCGGTGACTTTCTATCATAAAAATGAGCAGTTGAAGCTCCCGGATTTTGTTCTCATGCGTTGCTACAACAGAATTGTCGGCTCTCAATTGGAACAATTAGGGATCAGGGTCATCAATCCTATATCCGCCATGTTTCAGTCGCGCAACAAAGTCATTACGTCGCAGCTTCTCGCTCATGCAGGGATTCCGACACCGAAAACCGTTTACACCGTTACGAATGACTATTCCCTGATTTCGAATCACTTTAGCAAAAAGCCTTTCATCTTAAAAGAGGTGGAAGGATCACAGGGAAAAAATGTTTTCTTAATCAAAAATGAACATGATTTTACAGAAGCATTCAACACAACAAAAGGGTATTGTCTTTGTCAGGAATACATGGACAACAGCTATGGCAAAGATCTTAGAGTGTATGTGCTTGGCGGGCGTGTAATAGGGAGTGTTCTTAGAAAATCAAAGTCAGGATTCAGAGCCAATTACTCATTAGGCGGCACCGCTGAGTTCTATGAAACGAGTAAAGCTATTGAATTGCTCTCAGTCCAAGCCGCAAAAGCTCTTAATCTGGAATTCTGCGGAATCGATTTATTATTCACCAACAACGGATTTACCGTTTGCGAAGTGAATGGTAATGCAGGCTTTAGGACCATATCAAAAGTATCCGATGTTGATATTGCCGAGGAATTATTTACTTATGTGGACCAAGTCGTTTATGGACATGAACCTGTGATTGGCAGTAGCGATTGTTAATGAAGAACTGATTAACAAATAAAATGAGAAGGCAGGGCGATTCGATGCATCGAGAATTAAGCAGCTCCGTAAGAGAAAATGTGATGAACCTTTTCCACTACCTGCATACCCATGCAGAGATCAGCATGAAAGAAACCGCAACGACCGCTTTTATTAAAGAAAAATTGGACGAGCTCGGATATCGTACGCGTACATTTGATGACTGTCCCGGTGTTATTGGCGAAATCGGCAGCGGAAAACCGATCGTCGCCTTACGTGCCGATATGGACGCGCTTTGGCAGGAAGTCAACGGTAAATTGCAGGCCAATCATTCCTGCGGCCATGATGCTCACATGTCGATGGTACTCGGAGCCGCCATGGTGCTGAAGGAAAAACTTGATTCTGGCGCAGGCACGGTTCGTCTTGTGTTCCAACCTGCTGAAGAAATCGGTCAAGGCGCTCTGGAGTTAAGCAGACGAGGCGTTCTGGACGATGCCGACTACTTCTACGGCGTACATCTGCGCCCTATTGAAGAAACAAAAGACGGCCGCGCCCGGCCTGCAATCCTGCACGGTGCCTGCGGCACGATCCGCGGCGTAATCGATGGTGAAGACGCACATGGTGCTCGTCCCCATCTCGGAACCAATAGCATTGAAGTCGCAGCCTCCATCGTGAATGCACTTGGACACCTCCACGTCAATCCGATGATCCCGAGTTCAGTCAAGATGACCAATCTCCATGCTGGCTCGGCAACCAACATTATACCGGGTCACGCTGAATTCAGTTTGGATGTGCGTGCACAGACAAATGAAGTCATGGCCGAATTCAAAAAGAAAATTAAACAGATTGTTCAAGGAGTAGCAGCGAGTTACGGAGTCAGCATAAGCCTTGACGATTCACATGGCAGCCCTGCCGCCGTTTCCGATCCCGAAGCGATCGCGATTATGGGGGCTGCTATTAAAGAGGTCCTTGGCGACGACCATTTCGACCCTGCCAGCTTATCAAGCGGCGGCGACGATTTCCATCAATATGCGATTCGCACACCAAAACTGAAATCGACGATGCTTGGACTCGGCTGCGATCTCAAGCCCGGCCTGCATCACCCATATATGACCTTTAACCACGATGCCATGTATGACGGCGTACTGATTTTAGCCACTGCAGTACTCAAGACATTTGAAAAAGTGAGCGGTTCCGCCGCGGTTAAGGAGTGATCGCCCTGAACGCGCAACGATCGAAGCAATTGCTGCAGGAAGCTCAGCTGCTGCAGCCCCAATTAACCGCATGGAGGCGTGATTTTCATCAGCATCCCGAGCTTGCTTTTGAAGAACAGCGCACCTCTGAAAAGGTTAGCTGCTTTCTCAAATCACTCAATCTTGAAATTAGCGGACCGTTTGCCGAAACCGGGATGGTTGCCTTACTTAAAGGCAAAAAGCCTGGCAAAACAATTGGTTTGAGAGCGGATATGGATGCACTTCCGATTCAGGAACAGAACACTTTCTGCTTCAAATCTGAGAATGACGGTAAAAGCCACGCCTGCGGCCACGATGCGCACACGGCCATGCTGATGGGTGCCGCGCAGCTTTTGGCAAAGCGTCAACCGGAGCACGGCAACATTGCCTTTCTCTTTCAGCCTGCCGAAGAGGTCAGCAAAGGAGCCAAAGCGATGATTGATGCCGGCGCCTTAAATGGAATTGACGAGATGGCTGGCCTTCACATTAATGCGGGTATCGATCTTGGCAAGATCGCCTTCTCAGGAAAGATTGGCTGCGGATCTACTGATTTTTTCTCTTTAACAATTATAGGAAAAGGCGGTCATGCGGCACATCCTGACCTTACCGTTGACTCTGTTGCAGTCACCGGGCAGGTGATTACTGCACTCCAGCAATTAGCCAGCCGCCAGATAGATCCCGCTGATCCCGTCGTTTTGACGATTGCTACCATCCATGGCGGAACGGCAAACAATGCCATTGCTCCTTTAGTCAAAATGACCGGAACGGTGCGTACATTGAATCCCGAACTGCGCAAAACGATGCCCGAACGAATGACGAGCATTGTAAAAGGCATCACCTCAGCCTTCGGAGCAGATTATGATCTAGACTACACATTCAGCTCACCATCGATCATTAACGACGACCGCATGACGCTGCTCGCACAGCAAACCGTTGATGCGCTGCTTGGCAAAGGTCATCGCTTGCAAAGTAAGCCGAGCCTCGGAGGAGAAGACTTCTCGTTCTACACGGAGCAGCTCCCATCCGTATTTTTTGTGCTTGGAGCAGGCAGCGATGCGATACCGCGTCACCCAAACCACCACCCGCAATTCACCGTTGACGAACGCGCCCTGCCTTACGGATCCGCCGTACTGGCCGCACTTGCTATGAATGCTCTTGAAAATTGAAAAAGGCTTCTGAACCGAACAAGCGGTTCAGAAGCTTTTTTAATAGACATTTTTCATGTATCGATGCGTTTTATTTGCACATCCGTTACTCAAGAACACTTTTATTTACGCAAAAAAAATCCTCCTAAAGGAAGATCTTCTTTCCTTATAATCAAAAACGCGGCCTTACACTTCCGAATTTGCTTGTTTCATTTCGATGCAGGCATCGACAAAGTGCTTGAATAAGTTGAGCATGGTTTCACTGCCGCCGGCGGTCATCGATTCCGGATGCCATTGGACACCCATCAATCCCTTCTCCGTCATATCAATGGCTTCAATAATCCCGTCGGACGAGAATGCAGCAGTTTTCAAGCCATCTCCTATTTTGTCAATGGACTGATGATGAAGACTGTTGACAACAAGTGTTTCCTGCTCACCGAGCACTTGGTACAATCGAGTGTCTTTTTCAAGATGCACCCGATGACTGCCTTCACGACGCGGCACTTTTTGTTCATGCTGAATCGGATGTTCCAATTCACTGCCGATATCCTGAATCAATGTGCCTCCAAGCGCAACATTGATGACTTGAAGTCCGCGGCAGATGCCGAATACAGGCTTGCCTCGCTTCAACGATTCACGTACCAATTGCAACTCTGCTTTGTCACGTTCCGTATCAAATACGCCGCAGCCGGGCGTCGGATCTTCATTAAAGAATTGCGGATTCACATCACATCCGCCGCTGAGCAGAAATCCATCGCACAGTTCTGCATACCGCTCTGTGCATGGACCGGGAGCGATCGGCAGGATCAAAGGAACAGCGCCAGCCATTGTCAGCGAAGTTATATAATCTTTATGCGCATAATCACCTTCTGAAAAATTTGTGAGTTTTACAAAACCACTGGTGATTCCGATAATAGGTTTTGACACCGCTTCTACTCCCTTCTCGCTCTGGTCGTTTTACAGTTTAATATAATGATTTTTTACGAGCACGTCAACGTACCTCTGGAGATCACGAATTTATGGTGCCTCAAAGCTGATTTTGAGCTCGTTTTTCTTCATTTTACTTAAGTAACGGTAGATCGTCGCTTCCGAAGTCTTCAGCTCCTGGGCAACGGTTCCGACAATACCCTTGAGCAGGAAAATACCATTGTTGTTCAGCTGATGAACCACGTGCAGCTTTTCTTGCTGTGACATACGTTCTGACGGAACATTAACGCTTGAGACAATCTCCTTAATGCTGCTGATGGCAATATCTTCAATGGATGGACTGAGGTGTTCAACATGAGATTCTTGATCACCGTCAACCGGTCGATCGATACCGACAAAGTCGCCTAGGTACTGAATCGCTTCCTCCATTTTGCGGAAATTGATGTTGATACACAGCATACCGATAATCTCATCGCTCTCGTCATAAATAAAATATGTTGATGATCTGAGGACCGTGCCGTCTTTGGATTTTCCTTCATAATTGGTGACGAAGGTTTTATGAGATTTTTTTCCTTCCTTCAATTTTTTTAAAATCAAATTTGTTGCCGGCGACCCAATCTTGCGATCTGTCAAAGTGGTATCGCTTAATGCAATCACCGAATGCTCCAAATCCCGCACATCGTGAAGAATGATTTCTGCGTCATCCCCCATCACATCGCTTAAAAAGGAGACAAATTTCTTATACCGCTGCAGTTTATCTTTAATGTTTGTCCTCCCCTTACTTTCAAAAATTCGACAGCCACCATGTCCGTATGTACAGTCGTATTAAACGTTCGCACGAGCAGCCATTAATTGTTGAAAAGCGCGCAGCACCATGCTTGTGCCCTTTTCAACATTTACTCGCGGCGTTGCAATATTCATTCGAAAAAAACCGTTTCCGGCTTCGCCGTACATGCTGCCCATTTGCAGCGCAACTCCGTTGGCAACAAATGCTTCATTCACTTCTTGTTCAGACAATCCCAGTTCCGCATAACTGATCCACATTAAATAGGTCGCATCACTGTCCATGCATCGGAGTCCGTTAATTTGCGTGAGGTGTTTGCGAACGTAATCACTGTTCCCCTTTACATAGACAAGCAGCTCGTTCATCCATTGCTCGCCTTTTTCATAAGCGGCCGTCATCGCTGCAATTTGAAAAGGATTGATTTCCGGATATACCATGAGCTTTTGTTCACGTTTTATTTTCTCGGTAAGTTCGCGTTCAAATGTCAAAATATAGGATGGCCCGATTGCCGCTAAATTGAATGTTTTTGTCGGTGCCATTAAGGTAATAATCGTGCACTTCCCGGCGGCAAGCTGTGCCATTGGCTGGTGTTTCCTCCCGGGAAGTACGAGATCCGAGTGAATTTCATCCGCAATAATCGGCAACTCATACTTTACAGCCAGATCAACCACAACCTGCAATTCCTCCGGATCCCAGATGCGTCCGCCGGGATTATGCGGCGAACAAATGAGAATACACGAAACATTTTCTTCATTAATTTTCCGTTCCATATCCTTAACATTCATAAAATAGCGGTTATCATGAATGTCGAGTTCCGATACAACCGGAACGCGCTCAAGCTGCTTTAGCTGCTCAAAAAAAGGATTATAAACCGGGTTATGGATCAAAACCTTATCCCCTTTTTTCGTCAGCACGCGTAGCGCAAGCGAAATACTTGATACCACGTTATGGTTGAAAACAATTGCTTCGCTCGGAACCTTCCAATCATAATGCTTACTCAGCCACGACTGTACCACCTGTTTCAAGGATTCAGGGGCATAGGTATAGCCGAAAATTTTCTGATTTAGGCATTCCTTCAGCGCGCCAAGAATGCAATCCGGTGCGCTGAAATCCATGTCAGCAATCCACATAGGGAGCAGCTGCGGCTTTCCATACAGACTTTCCGCCCCGTCCCATTTGACACAATTTGTATTTTTTCGTTCCACAATTTGATCAAAAATACATTTTGACACCGTATGTTACACCTCTTTTCAAAAGATCATTTTTCATCATTTCATCATGCTTAAAAAGAAATGATCATTTAAAAAATAATAATCTCGTATCAATTACGAGATAATTTGTTATCATAATAATAATTTATTTATTGTTTATATTTTCTTTCTTTTATAAAAATAAGTCAACATTTTTTTATAACTTTGGACATCTCTATGGAGACTATTGGCGCGCAGCCAAATTGATCAACAGAAACACTCCCGCTGTCGTTTCGCCCTTCGTGTTTGATTTCCAACTTTTTATTAATCCGAAACCCATTTACTTTCTCTTTGTATAAGAAAAGCCTGGAAAAAAATGCCCAGTCCTTACTTCCGCAGGGCGCGGTGACTTTCGCGTTGGAAAGTTCCTTTATCTCACTTTTGTTTCATTAAGTAACAATTAAAATAAGCGGAGATATTCCGGTTATATGCAGCATGGGGATTGTTTCGCAGGTAAATAAGGGTAATTTTTCCGCTTATGCAAAGCAAAACCCTCCATTTTTCCGTTTTTCGATTCGATAAGCGGAATTCTTCCGTCTATTTAAGCTATTTTTTTGTTCGTTTTCTAAATAAGGGTAATTTTTCCGTCTATCTATCGGAATGGGTGCTTCACATGATCTCCCAATCGATAAGTGCGGATTAGAATCAACCTCTTATGGCCTTATTGTCGTGCCGGCAGGGCAAAATCTTATACTTTCTTTTTGTATGATAAAAGCCTTTCCTTATAAAGGAGAGGCTTTTGCCGCAATGATGGCTCCGGAAAGCATCAATAGCCCAGTTCATATTTTGCAAATGGATCGCTGATCACAATTCGCTGCGCCTCTGCATCGCTCGTGCCGACGTATAGCGTCATCCGTCCTTCACTGCGAATGGCGCCGCCGGTGAAGACGACATCGCGAAGATCCGGGCGTTTTGTCGGTCCATCAATAAAATCTTGACGTGTGGCAATGATTTCAAGCGGTGAATGGCGTCCGGTCATCGGGTCCAAAGTAAAAATCATTGAGTAATAGTGTCGTTCCCCTTGGTGATCAAAATATGCGATATGTCCGAGCACACCTGCATCGCCATTTTTTAATGGATGAATTTCATTGGCTCCGCCCCACTCGTCATCGGCAAAGTGCCCATCGAGCAACGGCGCACATTCAATTTTTTCCGTATCGAGCTCATCAAGCGAAGCGAGAAGCACATAGCCGATCTTACCGCGTCCTCCTTTTTCACCTTGAGGGCGGGTTAAAACCAGAATCAAGCCATTCGGCATTTGAGCAATTCGTATGTCCTTCATACCAACCGGTCCTTCAAAGAAAGGACGCAAAGAGCGAATGGTCTTGCCACGGAAAAATAACGTCCGCCAAGTCACATGGCCCTTCGTGTCATGCGCGACCCAAACTCCCCCAAAAAGCAGTAAATCATCGATTTTCGTGATAAACGGATCTTGAAGTGGGAAAAACGGCATGTCCTTCATTAAAATCCATCCATTTATATCTTGCTCAAAGAATCCGACATGGGCGCTTTCGCTGTCCCGAGATTCTACGCGTGCGGCGATGATCCGTCTTCCTTCATCATAAAAGGGAGCCGTGCAGTTATAAACATCCTTAGCACCAGCCCCCTTAAAATTTAGTTTTTCAACAGCGTACACAGTCGAATGATCAGCCATGTACTGCTCTAGTAAGTCCAAGCATTCTGTGACATGCTCCATGAATCTGCGCCTCCCGAAATAACACCGCGCTGATACGGCATCACCTCTACTATAGTCTTCTGAACACGCAAATTCATGTGTCGGCACCATTTTTGTACTGTCTCTATTCGTTATTTTGCTGAACACTGCGAATCAGCTTCTCAATCGCAGCATGCCGATCCGCGAAGGTGAAGATTGCTGATCCCGCAACAAATAATGTTGCTCCGGCATTAAAGCAGAGTGGAAGCGTTTCCGCATCCACGCCGCCATCTACCTCAATTTGAACCGACAGATTTGACGTAACAATCATTTCATGTACAGCTTTTATTTTATCAATCATTGAAGGGAGAAAGCGTTGACCGCCAAATCCTGGATCCACGGTCATGATCAAAACATAGTCGACATCCTTAATAATCGACTCCAGCGCTGATGCAGGTGTTGACGGATTCAATACGACTCCTGCTTTTGCTCCTCCGTCCTTGATCATCTGAATGGCGCGATGCAGATGTGTGCATGCTTCATAATGAACCGAAATCATGTCTGCGCCTGCATCAAGAAACGATGGCAGTAAATGAATCGGCTCATCCACCATCAGGTGCACGTCTTGAGCGACCTGAGTTTCCCGCTTCAATGCATGAACAACATTCGCACCCATGGTTATGTTCGGCACAAAATGCCCGTCCATGACGTCAACATGAATCAAATCAACATCTTTCTCTACATCCCGCACTTCATCTGCAAGACATGCGAAATTGGCAGATAAAATTGACGGTAAAATTGTCATGAATACTTCACTTCCTTCCTTTAATTGTAAACGTTTACGTATACAATCTATTTTAATCGTATTCCTAGGAAAATCAAAGCTTCTGCAAAAAAAAAAAAGAACATCAAATAATAGGTTCAAAGCTATTATGAACATTTTACAAATAGTAGATCTTGGAATATAATAAATGGGTAGTTATATGCACATTTTCAATAAAGTTGACCATTTGTGCTCGATGAGGTGATGAAATGGATAACGTAGAAACGAAAAAAAAATATATTCAGATTGCTCAGCTGTACTATGAGCAGAATCTGACCCAAAATGAGATTGCTCAAAAGACCGGTATCAATCGAACATCAATCAGCCGAATTCTCAAGAAAATTCGAGAAGAGGGTATTGTAAAGATAACCATTAACTATGATCTGAATGACCTGTCACTAGCGGAAAAATTAGAGAAAACCTTTCATTTGAAAAAAGCGATCGTGATTCCTGTCGACCACCAGCAGCCCACTTCCGTAAAGCTTACGGCAATTGGTCAGGCTGCTGCAAAATTTCTCGATTCTGTTCTTGAAGATAATGATGTGATCGGCTTTTCCTGGGGAAGCAGCCTTGCAGCAACTGTTGAAGCGCTCGATCCGATGGATGTACACCAAAACATTTTTTGTGTGCCTATGGTGGGCGGTCCGGCAGGAAAACTCGAAAGCCGGTATCACGTCAATACAATTTGTTATCAAGCGGCAGAAAAACTTAAGGGACGCTCATTAATGATTGATGTCCCAGCAATCGTTGAGAAGCCGTCAATGAAAAGTGACTGGATGCAGACACAATACTATAAAGAGATTGCGAACATGTGGAACAACATCAGTGTCGCATTGATTGGCATAGGGTCAATCAACAGTACTGGTCATTCAACGTGGCGCGCATTCTACAGTGACAGCTCCGTTGAGAAATTCAAGGCAGAGCACGCAGTGGGCGATCTATGTTCCCGCTTTTATGATCGGGACGGCAATGAAGTGCAAACACATCTCTCAGACCGGACCCTCTCAATCCCGCTGGATATTCTGCACAGAACACGTTATACAATCGGCGTTGCAGAGTCTGAAGAGAAGATCTCCGGTATCCTTGGCGCATTAAATGGCGGCCATATTAATGTACTGATTACAACGGAAGAGACAGCTGACGGCTTACTAGAACAGGTAAATCAAGAACAAATGAATGAGAAAAAGAGCCAATGATCCTAAAATCGAGATCTTTGGCTCTTTTTAAACTTTATTTTTAATCGATCAGCCTGTATCGTTTATATTCTTAATTCTTGTTAATCACAAATTGTGAGGCAATCTGTCTCAGTTCATCAGCCAGCGCTGACAGACTTGTTGCATTGTGTGCAATTTCTTCCATAGACGCGGATTGTTGTTCTGCTGCTGCGGAGACATTTTCTGTCAACCCACTTGCGGTTTCCGACAAATGCGCAATGTCATCAATGCGATTGACAATCTCTCCGGTAGCCCCTGATATCGTCTGTACAGAATGGTTGACCTCATTCGCCGCTTCTGACACAGATGTCACCGTCTCTTCAATAGATGTGAATGTCTTTGTCGCTTCATCCGCGACAATAATGCCTTGATCAACTTGCTCAGTACTAGTTTGCATCGATTGCACAAGCTCGCGTACCTTTTCCAGAATAGAATCCTCAATTTCAGCAATCTTCTTCGAGGAATCTGAAGATTGGTTCGCCAGCTTCTGAATTTCTGCCGCGACGACACTGAATCCCTTACCTTGTTCACCGGCACGTGCCGCTTCGATCGCCGCATTTAATGACAAAAGGTGCGTCTGTGCGGCAATATCGTTAATTAAGCTGTTTGTGTAATTGATTAATTCCATCTTTTCAACCAAATCATTCAGCTCACCAGTAACCTTATTATTTGTTGATCGAATGTTTTTAATCTGTCCGGTTACCTGGTTCAACGAAACTTTTCCACTGTTTACGGTACCCATTGCTGCATCCGATTTATCACGAAGTGTACCCGCCTTCATCAAAATATTCTCGATTTCTTTATAAATAGCCGTAACGTTTTGTTTCGAAGCATCCACTTTCTCATTTTGATCTTGAGCACCGGCTGCGATATCCTGAATGGAATGGGCAACTTCATCAGATGTGGCCTTATTCTCTTCTGTTGAAGCTGTCAGTTCTTCAGAGGAAGAGGCGAGCGCAGTCGCTTTTTCATCCACATGTGACAAGACATCGCTTAGTGAATCAATCATTTGGTTGAATCCGATTCCCAAATGTTTAAATTCCTCAAATCCATCCGTATTTGCATAAGCAGTGAGATCCTTATTTGCAACCTTCTTTGCTACACTGATTAAATTTTTAATCGGACGAATGATCCATATGATGGCAACTAATGCAATCAGCGCCGCGATAATTGCTGTGATGCCCCCGACAATGATGGAGTTCCAGAGAATGCTGTTTGTATTTCCTTCCACTTCGCTGTGGAGCAGTGATCCGACAATCACCCAGCCTGTATCTTTATTCGTGACGTAAATATCTTGTTTGCGCACCCCTTTATAAACTGAGTTGAATGCGCCATGACCCGATTGTTTCACACGTTTAAGTAATAGCTTATCAGGAACTGTAACGCCGGGCTTGAGGCTTGGATGGGCTACGATTTTTCCATCACTGCTGATAATAAACGCATAGCCTTTTTGACCGATGTTTACTTCATTGGAAATCTTTTGAACATCATCCAGTTTTAGATCTAATCCGACCACGCCTTCTCCATCCGTAGTCGTTTCCGACAATGACACTACATAATCCTTCACTAGTTCCGATTGATAAGGTTCGTTGACAACAATATGGTGCGGATTCGCCATTGCGCTTTCGAACCATGGTCGTTTTGCAGGATTATAGTTGTTCGGTTTGATTAGTGACTGCGGTGTATACACATAGTGACCCTTTTTATCGCCGACATAAGCCTGAGCAAGGCCACTGTCTGATTGCTGTTGGGACAACAACGTATCCAGAATCTCACGATTGCCTCCACCTGTCATGTTGGCGGCCGACACGTGAGTGGATAAATAATCCAGTCTTGTTTTTTCTTTATCAATCATTTGGGTAATGTTTTGATTGAGCAGTGTCACACTATTTTTCGCACTGTCCTCCATTTGCGCCGTTACGGCATTCTTCGCGTTTATAAAAGAAAATGTGCCTACTATCGTTGCTGGAATGATGGTAAAACAAACCGCAGCGGTAATTAATACGCGTCGCAAATTCACTTGAACAAAGTGGAAATGAAATTGTTTTTTCTTTTTTGACATTATTCGACAAAAACCCCTTCCTTTCGCTCTTATTAATATATCGGAAACAGAAGGAGGTTTTGTAATAATAATTTCATATTACTATAATAATAATTTACGATTCATTAAGATTTTCTTTCAACTTTTCCCATTTATTGAATGTTCGTCATCATCGTTTACTCTCAACTTAATTAAAAATAATGGATTCATTAATTTTAACGCGCGGGTGCAGGGATTGAATAACCGGACAATTTTCTGCGATCTGATAAAACACATGTTCAATTTCCTTACGTACGCGTGCATTTGCTTTGATAAAAAATTGGACGTCGATCTTTGCGACTGGATTCGGATAATATACTCCGAGTTGATAATCAAACAAAACTTTTTTCAGTTCGTAGGGAATGCCGCGTTCGTCAAGCAGCTTTTCAAACACGTACGTGCTGCAAGCAGCCGCTGATGCTGCGATAAGCTGGACGGGTGAAAAGCCGGTCTCCTGGCTGATCGACCAATTTCCACGCGTATGAACAAGCTCCAGGGTCTCAGAAGGTTGAATCAGTTCCATATCTGCCGCCTCCGAAAAATCGTTCTTTTTTTGCATTTACTCAATTGTATGGCTGGATTCATGTCAATATGAGCAGGCATTCGAACGCAATATATTAAAAATACGGTAACTTTTTTTCAACACATTCTGAAAAAAAAGTCGAAATTTTGCTATACTATTGGAATGGTATGGAAGTAAGCCGAGCGGTGGATGACCAACTGCTTCTCTGCCGCAGCATTTCTTCGCACACCGTTCACTTCTGAACGATTTCGACAGTTAAAAGGAGAAAAACATGGTTAGAAAAAATGAATCGGGCAACTCAAGAAGTACACTTAGAAAATCAAGAAAACATCATCGCGTTCTTCGTATCGTTTTGTTGAGTCTCGCACTCCTGCTGATCGCAGGAACGGCTTATGGATTCTTTGAATATCATCGTCTCAAACCGGAAAACCATTTTAATAATCTTAAAACCGTCGGCGGCACTTCGAAAAGCACAAGCAACTATAAAGAAAAAGCCGGCACATTCAATGTACTGCTGATCGGATCGGATGCACGAAAGGGCAACACGGCGAGCCATACGGATTCGATGGTCTTGATCCACGCTGATCTGAACAATCATACATACAATATGCTGAGCATTCCGCGAGACACGCGTGTATACATGCAAGGCTACGGCTATACGAAGCTGACCAGCGTACAGTATATTTCGCAAGTAAAACAAGGCGAAAAAAAAGGAATTGTTTCAGCCGTACAAGCCGTGTCTAATCTCACCGGTGTTCCGATTCACTACTATGCCGAAACTAACTATTGGGGGCTGCAATATATGGTTGACGCACTCGGCGGTATTGATATAAACCTGCCATTCAAGGTGACGCTCACCCATCCCTGGTATAAGAGAAACGCAGGCAAAACCTTTGCACCAGGTGTTCACACGGTGAACGGTGAAATGGCCGCTGAACTTACCCACGAACGTTATTCATTGCCCGGCACTGACTACGGACGCCAACAGTTGCAGCAAGCTGCGCTGATCGGTATCGCCAAAAAAATAATGCAGCCGTCAAATGTCACTCGACTGCCTGCCCTTTCCCGTTCACTGTCTAAATTTTTGGTTGCGACCAACATGTCTACAGAAGATATGGTCAGTGTGGGGCTTGGTGTCAAAGGCGACTTTCATCCGGAAAGTCAGATCAAATACCGCCAAGTTAAGGGAAGCAGTGCCACCATGTATGATGATCTGCTCAAGGCTAACAACAGCCAAATCATTCTGAACAAGAACGAGCTTCAGACAACGATTAAGAAATATTTCTCGAATTAAAATAAATAAAAGAGCCGTTCCGCATTTTGCGAAACGGCTCTTTTATTAGAGCAATAAAGCCGGGATCATCCATCCCGACTTTATTTTTCGGATAAATTTTGATAGATACTCTTCAAACGCTCTTTTGTTATCTCAACCGGATTATTGCTCATGTTCGGTGCAAAGCTTTTGCTCACCAAATCATCAAGATCTGCAGAATTAATACCCGCTTCTTCCAACGTTGTATGAAGCTTCATTTCCCTTTTCATCATATCCATCCGATCGGCCAGCGCAGCACTGTCCTTAAACCCCAACCGTTTACTGAATGCCTGCAGCCGTTCTGTTTCTGGGCCTTCGCTGCTGTTCAGCCTCCAGAAAGAAGGTAAAGTAAAGGCGCATGCATCCCCATGGGGAATTCCATAGTCCTGAGTCAATGGATAGGAACAGGCATGTGCTGCAGCCGTTTGAGTGATGCCGAATGCAAGGCCTGCCGTTACCGACGCCTCACTCATTTTTGCTCGTGCTTCTTGATTGTCCGGCTCACGGTACGCAGTGAGCAGATTGTCAAAAACAAGTGTCGCTGCACGTTCTGCCGCAAGATCGGTCAGCGGCTGATGCTTTTTGCCGTAATAGGCCTCTAGCGAATGTGCGAGCACATCAAATCCGCTCGCAGCCGTCACCCTTGGCGGACAGGTCATCGTTAATTCCGGATCAACAAGCGCATAGACCGGATAGAGATAATCGCTTGCCAGCAATGCTTTGACTCCGCGCTCCGTATCGGTCAATACCGAAGCCGTCGTCACCTCACTTGCCGTTCCGGATGTTGTCGGAACAGCAATCAGCGGAATCCCCGCATGATCGATCTTCCGCTCACCCGAAAGAAAATCTGCCGCACTGTATGGTGTCCCGGCAACAAAACACGCTGCCTTCGCACAATCCATGACGCTTCCCCCGCCGAGCGCGATCGCAAAGGTGCATTTATCTTTGCGGAGCATCGCTGCACACGCGTCCGTATTTAAGACGGTCGGGTTCGGTTGAATATCTGAGAAAACTCCAATAATGCGTCCGCCCGATTGCTCCATGACACGCTGTGCGATTCCAGCGCGTACCATCGACGGCGCGCTGATTAACAAGCCGCGATCCAGATTCATTTGAGCCAGAATTTCCGGCATCCGGCTGAGTTTTCCGAAGCCGAAGTTAATGGGTACCGGTTGTTTATAATAAAAATTCTCCACATATGTCACCTTCTTTTCATTTCAATCCAACCGTTTGATCAACAAATAGGACATGGTCTTCAAAATGCCGTAACACATCTTCAAACAGATTCATGGCTTCATTAAGTTCTTCTTCACTAATAATAAGCGGAGGTGCAATGATGACGCTTGACTCATGAGAATAGGTGTAAAATCCATATTCACTCAACATGCTGATGAATGTGGACATCAGGCCGACCTTATCTTTCCCATAATCCATGCCGTATGCGATCAAAGGTTCCTTTGTTTTTTTGTCTTTAACAAGCTCAACCGCCGCAAAGAGTCCGATATAGCGCACATCGCCGACCGAATCAAAACGGCGCAGCTTCTCAAGACGAGCCGCAAGAATGTTGCCCATCGCCGCGCTGTGCTCGATCACATGCTCTTCTTTGTAAATATCCATCGTCCGGCAGCCGATCTGAGTCGATACCGTGTGTCCACTATACGTCAGACCTGTCATCAGCACATGATCGTCAAAATAGTCGGCTATTTTTTGATTGACGATCACGCCGCCAAGCGGACTGTAGCCGCATGTGACACCCTTCGCAAACGTCATCATATCCGGCTCGAAATCAAAATGATCAACCGCGAACATTTTTCCCGTGCGACCGAACCCGGACATCACTTCGTCACAGATCATCAAAATGCCATATTGGTCGCACAGCTCTCGGATACCTTCCAGATACCCTTTTGGAGGCACAAGCACACCATTGCTTCCGGGGATCGGTTCCATGAAAATCGCAGCGATCTGCTCCGGTCCCTCATACAGAATCTGATTGTTCAACCGATCCAGATAATAGTCGGAGACCGCTTCTTCACTCTCGAAATGGAGAAACTCACGATATAAATAGGGGGTATCAAACTTAATGAAGCCCGGAAGCCCTGGCTCAACAGCAAACCGGCGCCCCTCACCGGAAAGATTGCCTGCACCGAATGTTGCGCCATGATAAGAACGATAACGCGAAAAAATTTTATAACGCCCGGTAACCATTCGCGCAATTTTTACCGCATGATCATTTGAGTCCGCACCGCCGTTTGCGAAAAAGACTTTCGCCATGCTGCTTGGTGCAGCTTCGATAATTTTCTTTGCAAGTTCTGCTTTTGATGCCGTCGCAAAACCGGGTGATGCAAGCGGAATCTCGCCGATATGCTTAAATTCATCCATCAACTTCGGGTGACTGTGCCCGACATTCAAATACACGAGCTGGGAACACATATCATAATACTTCTTTCCCTCTTCATCCCAAAAGAAAATCCCCTCGCCTTTTTGAATCACCTTTGGATGAACATTCCTCTGCTTTGACCATGAATGCAGCACGTATTTTTGGTCGTCCTGCTTGATTTGTGTAACGTTCACTTTTTCCATAATAACCCGCCTCTCTCTAGTGACTGATCCTTTAAATTTCACTATAAAGCACAGGAAACGGAAAACAAGCAGCATAAAAACGAAAAAAATTATGCAGTTGCACAAATCAATTTCATTGACGATAACCCTTTTTTTAAGTTAACCGCAATCCGTTTTATCTAACTCAATCAAGGGTTCATGGCAGTTCACGGACAATGCGCAGCACATCAGCCGGGTGAGCGGCAATAAAATCCGGTCCTGCCCTTCGAACATTTTCGATTCCGTCAAAACCCCAGGCTGCCCACATGACACGAATACCGCACTTTCGACTCGCCAAAATGTCACGTTCCTCATCGCCGATATAAACGACCTGATCAGCAGTCAATTGGCTGCTCCTTAAATAACGGTGCATCAGCCGATCCTTCGCAAACAGCTTTTTCGAGCACATCACTGTTGAAAAGCAGTCCAGTCCATGCATCGTTAAAAACGAGCGAATATTTTTTTCTTCATTTGAAGATAAAATTGCTAAAGTATAGCCGGAGTCGCTCAATTCCTGCAGCATCTCCCGCACGCCTTCAATCAAAGGGATACTCTTAAGTGAATCTTGATACAGCTTAGACAGTTCTCCGACAAGAAAAGGGATTTTATAAAACGAAATGCCGAGCGCCGCACAGCGTTCCTTCATTGATCGTGACTTTAATGAATCGAAAATCGCCAACGTCATTTTTTGGAAGTGATGCCGACCAGCTAATTGGTTGTATGCTGAAAGAAATGCTTCTTTAGAATCCGCTAAGGTTCCGTCAAAATCAAAAAGGACTGCTCTAAGCATCATAAAGACCTCTATTCATGGATTTTCGTGCCGATATTTATTATGTTCCGTGTCACTGCTTCCTAACTCAAATGGCCTTCAGTTCCAATTATTAAGCTCAAGGACCTATGACCATTATTCTGATTTCACAGAAAAGCAACACAAAAGCGACTTAGATCATGACTTTTTCATCACGATTTTTTTACTCATTTTATGAATACTAGAGAGTAGAGATCGTATAGTGCAAAAGGAGCTGACTTTGATGCGCCAAATACAACCGTCAAACGAACTAGTTTCAGATATCGTTACCCTGCTCAAACAGGAACAAAGACCGCTTCATTCTGGTGAGATTGCCCGCAAACTGAACAAGAATGTCCGAGATATTCTTACCATTCTTTTCAATACAGCTTATCAGAAAATCATTCAAGTTGTCATAAACAAAGACGAAACGAATAAAATTTGTCAGCCTTCCTATAAAATAAGGTCGGAAATACAAAAATAGATTTGTGAACTTAGGATCATGCAGTGGTCAAAACCACCCCAGCAGCAAATCGAGCGACAAAGCGCTGATCACGGTTGTAATGAGCGTACAGCTGGAAACAAATTGAGGATGTGCGTTGAATTGAATCGCGTATAATGTTGTGTTCGCTGCACTCGGCATCGCGGCCATGACGATAATGACGTTTCGAAGCAGTGGATCAATGGGAAACAGCAGACAAACGAGGAACGCGATCACCGGGGATATCACAAGCCGAATGAAGGTAGCTAGGCCAATACGCCCCCAGTTCATATTATGCACAGTTACATTGGCCAGCTGCATACCGAGGATAATCATAATAATCGGAATCGATGTGCTGCTCACGAGTTCGATGCTTTGCATAAAATTTGTCGGAATGTGAATGTGAAACGTTTGCAGAAGTATAGCCGGAAGAATAACGTAATTCATCGGCTGCTTGAGGACGGTGTAAAATGCCATTTTTGCACTGCCTTTTCCATTTGCGGCAATATAGATGCCGACAAAGCCCATCAGAATTGCATGGAAAATCATCAGAGGCATCGCGTACACCACACCTTGTTTCCCAAAGGCAAATAAAATAATCGGCACACCGTAGTTGCCGCTGTTTGCAAAAATGGTAGAGAGTAAAAACGCGTTCGTTTCACTTTTACTGTAGTGGAGGACGTGTCCTGCAATGATACCGACAACAATTAACAGCAGCATAATCATCAGAGCGGTTGCTGCAATATAGAAGAAACTAAGATTCATAGGTGTTGTATAAAAGATATCAAAAACAAGAAACGGGAGCAGCAGATAGACGGCGAGCGTCGAGATCGGCTTAATATCTAGTTTGAAAATTTTCTGTAGAATAAACCCGCTGAGAAAAATTAAAAACACCGGCAAAATCACATCGAAAAAAATACGCACAATCTGTTCCCTCTCTCTGCTGTCCATGGTTTCAATGAATTACTCATTCATTTTACTTGGTTACCGTATGAAAGATCAATACAAGCATACTAAAATGCAAGTGCTAAGAAAAACCGGGCAAGAAGCGCCCAATCCTTACTTCCGCAGGATGCGGTGGCTTTCGCGTTGCATGAAGCATTCTGGTTCTTCATTAAATAACAAAAAAAATAAGCGGAGATATTCCGGTTATTTGCACCTTGAGCTTGTTTCGCGGGCAAATAAGGGTAATTTTTCCGCTTATGCAAAGAAAAATCCTCTATTTTCACATTTTTCAATTCGATAAGCGGAATTTCTCCGTCTATTTAAGCTTTTTTTTCGTTCATTTTCTAAATAAGGGTAATTTTTCCGTCTAATCATCAGATTGAACCTTACCTGATCGCCCAACCGATCAGTGGGGATTGGGAATCAGCAGCTTATGACCTTATTGTCGTGTCGGCGGGGCAAAATCTCATACTTTCTTATCTTGAAAAAAATAGTTCCCATTATTTAAATGGAAACCGTTTTTTAGTCAACGCCATTGGTTTCATACATTTGTTTTCAACTGTTTTGCACTTTCCGCCAAATGCAACAAGTCTACGAGCATTTCGTGACTTTTCGCTTCCATGCCATGCTTCTTCGCGGTCTTCACAATATAACCATTTATATAATCAACTTCAGTCGGACGGCTATTAACCATATCCTGATACATAGACGGATGATGGAGCGGGTTCACTTGCGAGCTTTCATGGTCAATGATCTGCAGCATTTCTTCTCGACTTTGCATAAATTTTACTCCATCGGCAACGCCCGCAGCATAGCCTTCATCGATCAATCGACGAGACAAATCATCCGCTCCAGAATAGGCAACATATTCGCCCATCGTGATATCCATCAATGTACACAACGTGTTGATGACCGAATTCATGAGCAGTTTAGACCACAGCGTTCCCATGTAGTTGGTTTGAAGCGTCGGATTCATACCCGCCTTTTCAAATTCTCGGACGACCTCATGTGTGAACGCATCGGGCTTTTCCGTGACATTCACCAGCTGCGTATGTGCCGCACCCTTTGCACCCATGAAATCTACTTTTCCCGGTGCGTCAAGAACAGTCGCGATTAACGCAATCCCTGCAATAATGCGTTCATCAGGCACATACTTGCGAATCTCATCCACCGAACCGATCCCGTTTTGATTCGTCAAAACATAGGTGTGCTCGCCAATAAAATGCTGGCAAGCCTGCATCGCTTCTTCGGACTGCATCTGTTTTGTAAATAAAATCACCAGATCCGGAGTCTGCGCATATTCAGCAGGCAGGAAAACATCAACCGGTACCAAATGCTGATTCTGATGGTCGCGAGAAACATAGACGCCGCCTTGTTCGCGAATCGCCTGATAACTCGGTTTCCACGGCTCCACAAAATCGACGTCGTTACCTGCTTCTTGCAGAAGCACTCCATATCTGAGTCCCATTGCTCCTGCACCAATCACTGTAATTTTCATTTTGATTCCTCCACTCATCTGTATCTCAGCTTGTCTGTAACTATTTCTAAATACAATAATACTCTAAATCGAGTGGTGTAAAAAGAGCAGCCACTAAGGAAAAAGTAGCCACTCTTTTATACGTCTTATTTGTTCAAATTTCACAAATTCTTATCCATATTAAACGTCAGTTTCGACATACTCATGGATTGCGTCGTCAAGTCTTGCAAGAGCGCGCGCGTCTCGCTTAACCCGAGCTCGGCATTTTCGCTGCTTGCCTCATTCAGAACATCTACCACATTGTCTTGACTCGTATTTTTTGCCGCTTCGTCGGTCTCAGCGATCTTCCCAAGAAATTTACTGTACAGATGTTCTTTATAATCAAGCACCTGTTTGAGAAAGGCGTTGTAATGCGGTTCAACGATGACCGGAATCGTTTTATACAGCCAGTATGCCGAATCAAGAGACAGCTTCATCGGCGTAACTTCGTATGATTCCGGCACTGATGTAATGTTCGTATAAAAAGGCACATAAGGACTGAATGTGCCGGCAAGCGACACCCATTGAATGCCCGCGAATGCATCCGGAACATCAGGACGGATTTGCAAGATATGCGAGTCTTGAGTTCGATTTAATGAAATCGCGCGGAAAGTGGTCCGCTCTGCCTCGCTTCCGCTGCCCAATGGATCGAAAGGCGTTTCCTGATAGTGCGAATCTAGAATATAGGCAATGTCATCAACACCGATTTTTCTGCTTGCCTTGCACAGGAATGGCAGATCATTCGACATCGGATCCTGTTCGATTTCCGGATTCAAATATTTTTGACCATACCAGACGCGCGGCGTATTGTAATGACGGTCAAATACATTTTGCCGTCCGAAAATACTCCGGAAGTTGATCGTGTCAAAGCCGTTATTCAGATGATGCTTTTCAATAAAATCAATCAAATGGGTCGCCAGAAGGAAATTGTCCTTATCATAGGGATCAATTTCTTGAATTGCCGTCTGATTGGCAACCACCGCATAGGAATCATCTGGAATGCGTTGAGCAACCCATTGATGACCGGTTGCAATTTCCATATACCAGACTTCGTCCTTGTCTGAGAACAAGACGCCATTGGACTCGGCAGCACCATATTTTTCAACAATCGCCCCGAGTCTTTGCACACCTTCACGCGCCGAATTGATATACGGCAGCACAACCGTGACCATACAATCCTCGGCAATTCCATTTTCAACGAGCGGATCATAGCCCAGCACACGCGGATTACCGTAAATGCTTTCCGTCGCACTCATGCCGACATTTCTCTCATTAATCCCCGCATCTTCAAACGTAACATAACGTTCCTCTCGATCGGGAATCGCCGTATAACGATAGCGTTCCTTTGGCAAGGTGATTGTGAAGCGGTTGCTCGGCGACACATAGGTCTCCTCTTTTTCGAGCACTTGATGCGGATGCACCGTGAACTTTTTCGGAACGAGCACTTCATAGCTGTCTCCATTCCGTGCAATCATCGTTGACCCATCGAGTGTCGCGCCCTTGCCGACCAGTACTGTTGTACAGGCCGCGTGTGAATTATTCTGCATTATGCCATCCCTTTATTCACAAATTAAGTTGCAAGTAACTCATAAACTTACTACTATCTTAACTCAATTTTGTTTGTGTGGAAATTCATGGCCTTCGAAAGAATCGAGTTCAATTCCGCGGACAATCACAGGTGTTGAAAACACAATCTGTGTATTCGTTTTGCCAAACCGCTGCAGTTCATTAATAAACGAATCAAGCAGTTCCGTACTCTCGAAAACGACTTTGATCAGCATCGCAAATTCACCGGAAACACAATCGCATTCAAGTACATTAGGAATTTTCTCAATATATTTATAGAATTCGTGTTTATCGCTCGGCTCAACCTTCAAATTGACATATGCCTTGATGTGATAACCCATTTTTTTGTAATCAATCAACGTATAGTAATTTTTAATTATTCCTTGTTTCTCCATCTGATGAATACGTGCCGATATCGTCGGCGACGAGATAAAACATTCATTTGCCAATGCTTTAATCGACACACGTGCATTCTGCTGCAGCCGGTTCAGTATTTTGCGATCAATCGCGTCCATTCGGGCAGTCCAGCTCCTTCTTATCATCCTTATCCGCATTTATTATATTAGTGAATCAAAAAGAAAGCAAAAGTCATAGTCAGATTTCATGACATTTGCTCGTTATTTTGTTAATTTATTTGACACTAAAATTTATTTCGTTAAATTAATTGTCTAGGATTTTTTTTAATCAAGGAGTTCACGCGCAAGTATAGCAATCTCGTTCCTTTTCAACTATTTTTAACGTGCAGGATGACATGAATTGGAGGAATGAGTTCGTGAGAAACGAAAAAGATTCGCTCGGTACGAAGCAGGTCCCTGAATTCGCATATTATGGTATTCACTCACTGCGGGCAAGGGAAAATTTTGATGTAACATCAGAAAAACTTGATGTCGAACTAATCAATGGACTGGCACAAATCAAAAAGGCGGCTGCACTCGTTAATTATGAAGATGGGAAGCTAACCAAGGAAAAGAAAGATGCGATCGCGCGTGCTTGCGATGAAATTTTGGATCGGCAATTTGACGCTCATTTTATTGTCCCGCCGATTCAAGGAAGTGCGGGAACGTCCATTAATATGAATGCAAATGAAGTCATCGCTAATCGGGCGATTGAATGGTTGGGCGGACGTAAGGGAGATTACTGCCTCGTCCATCCGAACGATGACGTGAATAAATCCCAGTCGACAAATGATGTGTTCCCATCCGCAAGCAAGTTGGCACTTCTACAACTGACCCGTTTGCTTTCTTTGGAAATTGAGGATCTGCTGAGCAGCTTGCTCCGCAAAGCGGATGCTTTAGAACATGTTATAAAACTTGGGCGCACACAATTGCAAGATGCACTGCCGACAACGGTTGGCAGCACATTTAAGGCGTTTGCCGCAGCTATTGGACGCCATTTATCGGAATTCACTCGCAGCCGAGAAGCTTTAAAGACATTGAATCTCGGGGGCACAGCAATCGGCACTTCCGTCAACGCCACCGCTTATTATGTCGAACACATTGTTCCTAAACTTAGCCTGATTTTAGATGAAGACTTGCGTCAAGCAGATAATCTGATCGATGCGACTCAAAATGTCGACGCATTCGTCCAGCTCTCTCATAGCTACAAACTGCTCTCCATAACCCTGTCAAAAATGGCGAATGACCTGCGTCTGCTTTCGAGCGGTCCCCAGTTCGGATTCAATGAACTGAGTCTGCCGAAAAAACAAGCCGGTTCATCCATCATGCCTGGCAAAGTGAATCCGGTTATTCCTGAACTCGTCAATCAAGTGGCATTCCAAGTCATCGGTTACGACACAACCATTACCATGGCATCCGAATCCGGTCAGCTGGAGCTCAATGCATTTGAACCGATTATCGTTCGCAATCTGATTGTTTCAACACATCTGCTGCAAAAAACGCTGCACACATTTCGAGTCAACTGCATCGACGGCATCCAAGCGAATGAAGCAAAATGCCTGAGTCAAGCGGAAAACTGCTCCGTTTTAGCAACTGCGCTCGTCCCTTTTATTGGATACACGAAAACATGTGAGTTGGTTAACCAATCGATCCAAACAGGAATACCTATTAAACATATTGTCCGCGAAATGCCGCTTGCTCCTGCAACCGCAGCGAAATTGCTCAACCCTAAAAATCTTGTTCATTTATACGATCAACAGGTGATGGTTGATTAATTGTTTATCTTGTACCTGCGATTACTCCTGTCTTGAATTTAAGGACAGTGGTTTTTGCTGTGGACCATTGTGATTTCATCTAAAATTATGAAACATGTGCGAAATTGATTGGATTTACAACTCTTTTTTACACTGTAAAAAAGACCTTGGACAGTATGATTTTCTAACTGATCACACTGTCCAAGGTCCTCTTTTGATTCGAAAACTTAAGACTCAGCCATGCGTACCGCGCAGAAGCTCGGTTTCATCCCAAAGAATTTCATGACCTTCAATAACCACTCCGAACTCGGCTTTCGCGCGTTCCAATGAGATATAATCATCAAGCACATCGGCAAGAACTTTCTTTGGATCCCGTTCGAACGGATCACCGTATCCGGTACCGCTTGGCCGAGCGCATGCATAATCGTATCGGCAAGTGCGTTGCCCGGACAGTATCGTTCGAATCGTCAAGTACACCACCATGTCTTCTGAATTGATATAATGATATACCTACCAATATTGAATACAATGAACATTCAGCCAAAAAATAATGTGCATTCGCACAAAGCAAATGCACATTACTTAATCATGTCTTCAATCATAAATGCCAGTTGCAAATTGGTCTTCACAAAGGGATGACAGAGATCTGTACCGAGAATCGATTCAATCTTTTTTACCTTATAGAGGACTGTATTGCGATGAATAAATTCCTTACGTGCAATGAGTGACGTTCGCCCGTCTTCCTCAAGAAAGACTCGTAAAAAGTGAACGAGATCTGTTTCATGCAGATGATCATACCGGTATAGGACACCTAAATAGCTCTGATAAAAATTTTCAATCACGCGAGGCTTTTGTACGCCCATAATAATACGATACGCGCCTAAATCTTTGTATTCATAGATTTGCAGATGCGAATGACGCTTCGTAATTCGGAGCACCATTAACGCTTCGTGATAACTCTTCACGACCTCTGTTAATGGATATTCATTTCCCATGCCAAGATACATCTGATGCATACCTATTTGGGAATCATATCCATTTTTTATGGTTTGCATAAGAGAAGCAAGCGTCAGGTCTGATCCACGCATTTGAACAGCAAGAAAAATCAGCTGATTGTCATGACGTATAGACAGCAGCAGCCGATATTTTCGAGAAAGCGTTACTTCAACGATATAGCTAAGCGAGGAGGTAGGTGCCTTTTTAGAATCAAAAGAACAAACAATAATCGAAAATAGTTGATCGGTTTTAATGCCCAGCTGATCAAGTTCTTTATACACATAGGCATAATCGGGAGCGTCATGAAACAAAAGTTCGTTCAGCGTGTGCTTTGAACGGACTTGATTCTGCTCCGCCGAAGCAAGAAATTGAACTGTGATTTTCACAAAATCTGCGACCCGGTATGCCCACGGCATGTCAAAGACCGGAAATTGATGTGCATCTGCAAATTCCAGCACTTGATCCGGAATATGTGGAATGTAAGGACCAACGTTAAGAATCACACCGGATGCCTTATGCTCGTAGACATTTACAATCATCGACATAAGTCTCTGCTCATCTTTTTCCATATTAATGCCTGTCGTCACGAGCAGCTCACCTTCTTTAAAAAAATCGAAAAGGCTGTCGCTCTCCATCACGTTCACACCGGAAATCAAACGATTCATCCCCTCTTTACCGGCGACAACACAAATCGGTTCAAGTTCAGGCAACGCAAATAAATGGTTAAGTGTAATCATCACATAACCTCCTTTGAATCCGAAACAATTAAGAAGATATTCTAATTAAAAAGCAAAGCACCAGATCACATGATTACTCAAAGATTATTGGAAATAAGAAGGGGAAAATGTTCTCAGAGTTATTGAAAAATTTACACATATCAATAGTATCACTATATAACCAACCCATGACTCTGTCCAATATGAAGTAAAGAATACGCCTGCTTTCAAAAGCGATTCTATTGAGAAAAAACATATGAATCATTCATTTTCGCCAAGGTGTAAAAAAGCCCTTCCGGCAATGCATCTGCCAAAAAGGCCCTTGTGAATGAACATTAATGCTTCTTACATCTGATTAATACTTTGGTAACTCAAAACGCAGCGTGTAGCCGGAAAGTTTTCCATAATAATAATTCATGATACGTGCCTGTTTGACGGCCCAACCAATATCAGTCGCATACTGATGCGATGCCGTCTGAGTATTCGCCGGATTCCAGCGCATTTTATAAAGCGTGTCCTGGTGATAGGCCGCACTATTAATATAACTTTGTGCGATAAATTGGGCGCCGCCGAGGATTGCTGCTTCCGGGGTAAACCAGCCTTGTCTTGCCGCAAAATCCGCACCTGCTTGATTTGGATTATCGTCGGTCGCACCAATCCCGAACATGTTATAGACCGTATGCAGCTGACCGTCCGTTCCCGTACCCTGCAGTTGACCAATGGCTAGTTGAGATGTGCCATTTCCCGTTTCAAGCAACGCATGCGCGATCAGATAAATTTCATTGATATGTTGATCACTTGCTGCTTGAATGAACGTCGCTGCTTTCCCTGCAAGAATACCTTTTCCATTTAAAATATTGTTATTAATTTCATCAGCATTTACACTGGTTGTCGTTGAGAGATTCAGAAATTGATAGAATTCCGGCGACGTATTCGAAAAACTATTTGGATCGAGCATCGAACGCAAATCGTTCGGTGATGCATTGACCCATCCCATACTTGTACCAATCTGAAACCAAGAATCATTTCCATCTACCGGTTTCACCAAATCATTTGACAGCTGTGCTCCTTGCTTGACTTGCTTGACGATCCACGCGCTCCCATCAGCACCGCCTCGCACATCTGTATTCCCATTTACGGTCCACTGAATACCGTCGAAAGTAAGACTGTCCTTCGGCACATACATCGTATAATGATTATCCGTCTGTGCTGATGCATTGAGTTGGCGGTTTACCGCAACATCAAGTGGATATGGATACTGTGTCGTAAAATAACTGATCTCCGCCGAACGTGTGTTGCTTAAATAAGCCGCCTGAACATATCCGGTCGCATTATCAAATTGAACTTGAGCATATTTTTTGCCCATTCCAGTGATCTGGACTTGATCTCTGAACCGAGCCGTACGCAGTACCGTGTACTTTGTGCTTGCGTGATCGCGAACTTTCAATGTCGGAGAAGTCACAAACGCAGTACGTGCCGCAAACGGAGTCGTCGTCAGGCATTGATTCCGTACATAGCCTGTTACCCCGTTTGCGCTGATCAGTGCGTATTTGTTTCCCTTTCCTATAACAGACACCTGATTGCTCATGCTGAGCACTTGCTTCACTGAATAATGAATACTCGCTTTACTGCGCACTTTCAATGTGTACGCTGTCACATAAGCAGGGTACGCGCCGAACTTGGTTCTACTTATATGTTTTGACTGCACATAACCGGTCGTTCCCTTATAAGAGATGCGAGAATATGAACCATGAATACTCGTCACTTTTACCTTATTTCCCATGTTCAGTGTGCGCAGCACTTTAAATTTTTTACTCGCTTTATTTCGTACCTTCAGTGTATAGGTTTTGACGTAAGCACTGTATGAACTGCTCGCATGAGCTTGTCCGCCTAACGGAATGCCAAAGGACGCAAGCAGCAGCACCACAACCAGTGCACCTGTTACTATTTTTTTCATATGTATTTTCGACTCCCCCCAAATAAACTTTCAATCTTCTGCAGCTCAAACTCTATTTCATCAGGTCCAAAGAACCAAAAATATATAGTTTTAATTTTCTCATAGTAAAGTCCTAGCGTCTATGTATGATTGACAAAAATCAGGAATAAAATGTAAAGTTTCCCTTATTGAAAATAATGCAAGGAGTATACAGTAAAGATGGACTGCGCAGCAAAGGGAGATTCGGTTCAACTTTTCGAGCTTTCGGTCTAACCTTCCATGGATTCGGTCTAACTTCTCGAGTGTTCGGTCTAACCTTCACTAGATTCGGTCTAACTTCTCGAGTGTTCGGCCTAACTTTCCATGGATTCGGCCTAACCTCCACTTTTCGGTCTAACTGTTCGAGCATTCGATCTAGCTTTCCATGGATTCGGCCTAACTTTTCAAACGTTCGGTCTAACTCCTTCACTTCGGCTCAACTTTCCTCATATTATAAATGTTTTTTCCATTGATACGATGTGGTGCATTTTCCGTCTACTGTCAGATAGGCGGTTAACGCTGTTTTCACCTTCCCTCCGCAAAAAAAGCAGGCCACAATCGGCCCGCTTCCAAGAATCCTATTTCTTAAAATCCTCCAATAACCACTGTATCCAGCGACTTCAGAATTTCTACGGTCAAATTCACGGCGGAGACAAAATCTTCATACGCAACGAAGCAATACGGAGTATGTGCATAGCGCACCGGTACACTAATCACAACGGTCGGCGCACCTTGATACAAATTAATCACAGCGCCGTCATTGCCGCCGCCTGTTCGCACGGAACGCTGCACCTTGATCTCGTTTTTCTTCGCAATGTCCAGGCAAAACTTTTGAAAGCGCGGATTGACAATGATTGATTTATCAAAGTCACGCAGCATTGGACCTCGCTTTAATCCCGTCTGAATCATGTAATCCGGCATGACGGTATCATCCGCCGGTGCACCCTCGAAGACAACGGAAACATCAGGACTAACTTTCTTCACGGCAACCTGGGCGCCGCGCTCCCCGACTTCCTCTTGAGCAGACAATGAAGCCACGACATCCACATTTAAAGAGGTGCCGTCCAACTCGCGAAGTACCTCAGCCATAACCGCCGTCCCAATACGATTATCGAATGCCTTCCCGAGCATCACATCCTTTTCCCTGAGAAACTCAAAGGTAACGTCAGGCACGACGGGTGCACCAATATCAATTTTAAAATCATGCGCCGCCTCCTCGGCGGAAGTTGCACCAACATCGATCACCATATCAGCGACCTGCGGCAGACGATTGCGCTCTTCCGGCGTCATAAAATGAGGCGGTGTGCTGGCAATAATCGCCGGGATATATACACCTTCCCGATTGCGCACACGCACCTTATGAGCAGGAATGTTTGCCCGGACCCAGCCGCCTACTGTCACAAACCGTAGCATTCCGTTCGGCTTGATCGCCTGAACCATAAAACCAACCTCGTCGCTGTGCGCGTCCAATTGAACAACCAATCCGTTTCCCGAATTTTCATTTCGCTTCACATACACATTGCGCATATGGTCTTCCACAACTTTGCCAAATGGGCGTACAGCATCAGAAAAAATGCCGGCCACCTCATCCTCAAAGCCTGAAACACCATTCGCATTTGATAATTTCTCAATCAACCTCAATGACTGCTCTTTGTCCATAATTAAGCTCCTTGAATAAAATTCAAAACTAATATTAATTATAATCCTTCATAAAAATAAAAGGACGCTATTGGTCATTTGGCGTCTCAAGTGAACACAACATCTTCAGTTGTTTTTTGGGGATTATTAAATAGAGGATGTGGAAAAAGGGAATGAAATTCTGTTACAATTCCGCTAAAGCGGGTGCATTTTACGTTCAAAAACAACAGGTTCATTCAGCAAGACAAATCTGTTCCATTGAAAACAGCAGCTTCCTGAAACTGTTTTATTGAATCAATAATTTCTCCGTAGCTTTCCCTCTTTCCAAAAAGAGCAGAAGTACCGAGTACAAAACCCGTGACGCCAAACAAACTCAATTCTTGAATCTTTTTTAAAGATATTGCCCCATCAACAACAATTTCAAAGTGACAGGACTGGCGAAGTTTATTCAATCGTTTAATTTTTTCAGTGACAAATTCAAGATACTCCTGACCAGCAAAGCCCGGATTAACAGTCATGACCAACACTTGATCAACAAGCGGTAAAAGTTCACTGACAAAATCAACGGACGTCCCAGGATTAATTGCAATGCCGACTTCTGCACCGAGCCGCTTAATTTGGCTAATAATTCGGGATGCGTGCGGCGTTGCTTCGGGATGAAAGTAAACGCGTCTTGCTCCTAATTCAATAAACTTTTCCACATAATTTTCCGGATGATAAATCATCAGATGGACATCAAGCAATTTGTTTGTGTGATCTGAAATTGTTTTAAAGTCTTCCGGACTCATCCCAAAATTCGGGACAAAAGCCCCATCCATAATATCCATGTGGAACCCGTCAATTGCCGATTGCGACAGCAGTCGTGTTTCTTCCGACAGATGATTAAAATTAGCACACATCATTGAAGGATAAAGTTTTCTTTGCATTGTTCATTCTCCTTTCAAAGAGCTTCTATGGCGGAGTTGTGTGGTTGTTTTCTCATTGAACCTACTCAAAGAGTAGCATAAAAAAGCCCTCACAGTAAAGCGCTTTCATATTTTCTTCACTTATTTATTTGCAGAGGCGTTCAGAACTGGATGTGGTAAATTAATTGCCACTGGCCAGTCCACTATGTTTCTCTCTCTGAACATTAAATGAAGCATCCATTCGACTGCGGATAACAAATAAAAGGAAGAGACTTATCGCAAATTACATTAAATCAAAAGCTCACTATAATAAAGCTTATGAAAAGATTCAAGATATAGATCCTGTTCATTGCCGCCTTCCAAACGAATTCGATGCAGAAGTTGTTCTTTAAAGGAGCCGCCGCCAAACTGACTGACATGCTGCTCCGCCGATTGAACTTTCAAATGGAATGTCTCACGAATATTTACCGAATAATTAGGGTCATCGGTGTTGAAAAGATAAGTTTCCTGCGGCTTTGAAGGTTCAATGCCTTCTTCCAGATGTTCGGGGTAATAGCAGAAGCCGTCCGCCAAATAACCCGCCTCTGAAGCAACACACCCAATTGTAATATGATCGAAATGAACATCATATTTTTTAAAGGGATCAAAAGTAATCAAAATATCCGGTCGCTCCAATCTGATTTTCCGAAACACCTTCTCTTTGAGTTGTGCTTCTCTAGCAAACAGAGTTCCGTCAGAAAAATTAAGCCAGTTCACCGTAATCCCGAGTACATGGGCAGCAAGTGCCATTTCAGTCCGTCGAATAGTTGTCACTTGTTCAGGTGTCTGCGCCCGATCATGTGTCCCCTTATCACCATTTGTCGCGATCACAACAAGAACCCTATTTTTTTGTCGTACCAACCTGGCTAACGTGCCACCGATAAATGTTTCATCATCCGGATGCGCAATGAAAACAATCACTTTTTTCTCTTCGACTCCCATCTCTCTTCCTCCTTGCTGGCGTAATTCTGCGCCTATCCTTCCAAATAGGATTTCACCAAGGCAACAAACAGAGGTATGGAAGTCTCAAATGCTTTAGGATCTGCCTTGAATTTACTGCTATGAACCGGATATGCTGACCCAACACCTACATTGAAAAAAGTACCCGGTATGATCTGTTGATAGCAAGAAAAATCTTCTCCACCCATACTTGCTTCTAGATGCACAACATCAAAATGTTTTTTTAAGGCAACCGTTTCAACGAATTTTGTTAATTGTTGATCATTGACCACGGCCGGAGCACCGTCCACCCATTGGAATTCACTCGTGACCTCGTTAGTGGCGGCAATGCCGCTTGCTACTTTCTGCAAACGCATTTTTATTTTTTCTCTCGCCTTTTTATCAAAGGATCGAACGGTTCCTTCAAGCAGCGACGTGTTTGGCAGCACATTCCAAGTCTTTCCGGATTCAAGATGTGTGATTGAAACCACGCTTGGGTCAAACGGATTGACATTTCGACTGACAATGGTCTGAGCGGCAACAATAAATTCACCTGTTGCCACAATCACATCATCCCCGCTTTCAGGATGAGCGGCATGCGTACCCTTCCCATGAAACGTAACAAAAAAGCGATCCACTGCGGCATTAAAATTCCCCGTTTTGACCCCAACAACACCTGTTGGCAGTTCTGGATTAACATGCAGTCCGAAAATCGCCTCGACACCATTTAATATCCCTGTATTTACAACTCGGTCCGCCCCATGATCCACCTCTTCAGCCGGCTGAAAAATAAGTAAGATGCTTCCGTTTAACTGATCTTCAATTTTCTTTAATTCAATCGCTGTCGTCAGTAAATTGGTTAGGTGAAAATCATGACCGCATGCATGCATCCGATTTGAATGTTCCGATGAATAGGCCAAACCACTCTCCTCATTAATCGGCAGTGCATCAATGTCCGCTCGCAGCGCGATCAAACTGCCTGGTTTTTTTCCGCCAATCTTCGCAAAGACCCCTGTATCCATTGGATTGGATAAAATGTCAATGTTGTGCTCTTGAAGCACTGCTTTAATCTTCTTTGTCGTCTCAAATTCACCAAGGGCAAGTTCGGGATGTCGATGAAACCACTGAAATAAAGCTAAGGTTGACTTTTCTATCCCACTTTCTAATTCATATTGAGTCATCTTATTACCCCTCATAACTGATTTTTTGAAGAAACCTTAAGTTCTTATATTGCTGCTTTTTGTAAAAGCAGCACACCTAGAAAAATAAAAGCGACTGCTTTTCTTAGAGCACAAGAAAAGTAGTCGCCATTGCCGTCCGATTGTACTTTTCTTATCTCTCAGATCAAATCTGCCGGAATTAACACCATACACAGTTTTCTATGCTGGTTGTCGGGGTTCATTGGGCCGGTCCCTCCCCCACTCTAGATAAGAATTATTTAGTTGATGTTTAAAGCTTACGAGAGTTCCATTGAAGAGTCAATACTAATTCATACTATTTTTATGCGATTTGTTTTTTTGAATTAAAGTTCACCCATTTTTTTAAATCAATCGATGCCGGTGGTTCGACAATCACTCAGTTTCTACATCATCTCCGAAGATTCCTTTCAAGTGGTCTTCGAAATGTTCGTGGATGGTCTTGAATTTCTCGTCAAATTCTTCCTGTGTGATGATCCCTTTCTCCATAAGTAGGTAAAAAAGTGCCGTGTTTCGTTCATAATTCAACACTGCCTCTGATCCGAGTTCGGTCAATAGTTCCTCATCGGTCACAAAATCATCTCCCTGTTATTAAAATGTCAGCAGTAATAATAGGATAAACGAAATTGCTTGTCTGCATACGTGAAGTAATTTACTGACCAAAACAATTAAACATTGGACTGGAGGCTCAGCTCATTCACCGCTGTTCCTGCCCACTATGTTCCTCTCTCTGAACAAATCGATAGAACATGTAACCCAAAACAGCTCCCGTTGTGTTGAGAATCACATCATCGATATCGGTCATACGGTTAGGCAGGAAAAGCTGGATCCATTCAATAGTCGCTGAAAACAGAGCACTCATAAACAAGGCATGTGCCCAATGGAACTGCGGATACCTCATTGCCAGAAAAAAGCCAAAGGGTAAAAACAGCATAATATTCCCAAGATCATCAACGATAAAATAAAATAGAGAGGCTGATTGAAAATTTTTAAAGATCACAAGCGGATTCAAATTAATAGTAAAATGCTGAACAGGTGTCCCGGCAACGTTCCCGGTATGAATAATCCCATGTGGAATTAAGGTCAGATACAACACGAACAAAATGGAGAAAGTTAGAAGTATGTTAGCGAGAGCAATTTTTAATTGTTTCATTAAATCTCTCCTATATATTACTCAGAAAATCACAACCTGCTTGTCTGTATTGTTAGTCATTCCAAGACGATTTGTCAAACTTATAGACTGAATCGTTTTTAATTAATCAGGTAGAAGATAAGAGAATCCAGGTGTAAAAACTAGATTATTTTAAAAAAATGCGTGCAAAGTAAAGACGACTGCGAAGCAAAAGGAGATTCGGTTCAACTTTTCGAGCGTTCGGTCTAATTTTTCACAGATTCGGGCTAACTTCTCAAGTGTTCGGTCTAACTTTCTATCGGTTCGGCCTAACCTCTACTTTTCGGTCTAACTCTCACTAGATTAGGCCTATTTTTTCATGGATTCGGCCTAACTTTTCAAACGTTCGGTCTAACCCTTTCACTTCGGTTCAACTTTTCTCATAATATAAGTGTTTTTTCCATTGATACGATGCTGCGCATCTTCCGATGGTGTAAAAAAACACCGGAGCATTTTTACCGCTCCGGTGTTTTTGTTTCTTATTTATTTCCGCACTCAGCGCTTCTTCAGCGGCTTTGTGCCTAGATTGACCCGATATACATAACCCGTTTTGCCTTTATAAGTGACCTTGTACATTTTTGCTGACAGGGGACTTTTGGTCTTGAGCTTTGTATTTTTCGGGATCTTGATTCCTTTTCGTTTCTTACCCGTATTGGTGCTGTATAAATACGATGGCTTGTGAACGTAACGCGTCACGGACTGTGCTTTAGTTCCGAGATTCACTTTATAGACGTAGCCTGTTTTTCCCTTGTACGTCACTTTGTACATTTTTGATGAGAGCGTACTGATTGTCTGCAGTTTCACATTTGTTGCGATCTTAATTCCCTTGCGCTTTTTACTCGTATTGGTGCTGTACAAATACGATGATTTATGGACATAGCGTGTGACGGACAGGGGCTTTTCCCCAAGGTTAACTCTGTAAATGTAGCCTGTTTTTCCTTTATAAGTGATCTTGTACATCTTGGCTGATGGGTCGGTCTTGGTCTTGACCTTTGTATTAACAGCGATAAAATCAATTCTGGTCTTGCTGCCGCTTGACGTACTGTAAAGATAGGAGCCCTTTTTCACATAGTAAGTACGTTCTTTCGCATTCTCCGTATCACTCGTCTTTTGAAGCGCATCAAGACGTTTTTCCAAGGCAGATTTTGCATCGCTGTCCGCCAAAGCATTGACCTTGACTCGAGCAGCATCCACGTCTGCTTGCGATTTGGTTTGTTCCGCCTGCTCTACTGCTTTTGTTGCCGCTTCTACTGCCTTTGCCGTCTCCTCTTCCGCAGCCGCACCATCTATCTTCTCTTGTACAACTTTCAACCGAGCATTCAGCGAATCCTTCGTCGTTCCTTCCGCCAAAGCATTGACTTTAACTTTTGCTGCATCCACATCTGCCTGCGATTTGGTTTGTTCCGCCTGCTCTACTGCTTTTGTTGCCGCTTCTACTGCCTTTGCCGCCTCCTCTGCTGCAGCCGCACCATCTATCTTCTCTTGTACGACTTTCAACCGAGCATTCAGCGAATCCTTGGTCGTTCCTTCCGGCAGCTGAGCAACAAACAGCTTTGCTGCATCTGCATCCTTCTGCAGCTGACTCTGTTCCGCCGTTTCAACCAATTGGACAGCGTCATCGGCAGCAGCTTGTCCATCCATCACAATGTTGACTTTTATTGTTTTTGTTGCTGTTACTCCGGCCTGATTCGCTACTGAATAGGTTATTTGATAGGTGCCAGGCGTTTTCGTTTTCACTGTATCTCCGGACACCTTGATATCAGAAGTCAGATCGCCATCCTTCAAATCATTGGCCGACACGCCATTCAGTGCATCAAAACTGTCACCATAATTCAATGTCGTCTCATTCGGTGCTTTAATACTTGGATTATTTCCCCAGATGCTTTTAAGATGTTCACCCTCAGCCTGACTGATCGATACCGTACCATTATTAACGAAATAAGCTAGGTTGCGTGAATCAGACGGCTGATCCGGATTCGGGTAAACAAGCTGTGTGATTACTTTTTCTCCATCATTGACAAAGACTTCAATAGAAGAGGTATCCACGTATACGGTTAGCTTAATGCTGCTTGCCTTTTTGTCCAGCTTTACTTTTGTTTCCTGGCGATTAATCGATTCGCCGTCCTTGGTACGGTCAAGATAAACGATCTGCTTTTGCGGATCATAGCCGACCTTTACATATTTTGAACCGTCATCGGACTGTCGGAGCAAATAGCCGAGATCATTCGGCTCCGAAGCATTTGTCCAAGTAAAATCTGCACTGATTTTATATTGTGTTCCTGAAAAGTCCTTAATCTGCGACGTTTCGGTATCCCCGTAGCTGTCCTTGATCTTCTCATCTCCAAGGTTTATAGCACCTTGTCCAATTTGATCATCAATCTCTGAAACAGGCTCTTGCCGAATCGTATAACCGCTGTCCGATTTCTCTAAGTTCAGCTCGCGCGGCAAGGTCATCTCGCCCTTCCAAGGTGACGTGTTCTGCTCCCCGTTGTACGTCCAGTTGGACATCCATCCAAGCATAATCGTGCGATCCGGTACATTGGCAAACGTAATACCCGCGTAAAAATCTTCGCCATAGTCGAACCATTGCGGATTCTTCATGGTGTCATCTGTATCCGGAGTGAATGCAATCTTATCCGCATCATTTTTGCCGAGCGTTCCTACAAAATACTGCATACCCGACCCGCCGGCAGGAGCGCCATTTTGCACACTCAGTGACAGCACCCACTTCTTTTCGTTGGTTCCCTTAACTGTCATTGGAATCAGTTCCGGGCACTCCCAAACACCGTTTCCCACATCATTTTCACGCTTGATGCTTGTTTGATAATCCCAATCCTTTAAATTCTTCGATGCAAAAATTTCAACTTCCTGCCCGGATACAACAGGCATGATCCACTCCTGATTCGCCTCGTCATACACAACGTTCGGATCACGGAAATTGCCCGCATCCTTTGTCCGCACCTCAGTAACCGGAATAATCGGCTTTTGATTATTATATTTTTTAAACGTCTTTCCGCCATCCGTACTGTAGGCCATATTCTGTTCCTGCACTTCACGGATGCCGATGATATTTCCGAGCGAATCCTTGCTGTAATCATCATCCCGCACGCACACCTGATACGTACTCGTGTAGAAGGCGATCAGCGTATTCTGACCAAAGCCGCTCACATTATTTTTATCAAGCACAACGGAACCGCTGAAGATATACCGCTTGCCATTCGGATTGTTGAGATCCCAGTTTGTGGTTGGGCGCCCCAAATAATGGACAGGCTTAGCATCATCCTTCGTTTGCATCCAAAAGTCTACCCACGCATCGTTATCATCTTCCGGAATGGCTACCTTCTGTTCCTTCCAGTGAACGAGGTCTTTACTGATGGCATGTCCCCAGGACATATTGCCCCATTCATTGCCTTCCGGATTATACTGATAAAACATATGATAGACACCATTGTATTTAATCAATCCATTCGGATCGTTCAACCAATTCTGTTGAGCTGAGTAATGATACTGATTACGATATGGCTCTTGATAGTAATGACTGCTCGAATCCTCCGCCTTGACTTGCACCGGCAGTGACGGCACCATTAATCCTATACCTATAAGTAACTCGACAGTCAAAAGTTCTAAGCTGCTAAGAAATTCGTAATTCGTCCTGTACTTCAGGTGTTTCCTGCTTTTCTCGAATTATTTGCGTTATGGTTAAACGTGGGTTTCGGGCAAACAGGCAAAAAATCGAACGGCGCAAATAGACCATAACGGTCGCTTCAGAGACAATACCTTTCGATGGCGTGCGCAAATAACGAAAAAACAGTTGTGGCACTCTCTTTGAGTAGCGTAAGGCCACCATCTGAAGAAGTCCCAGCGCGATACAACTGCACATCATGTATCCTTCCATGGCGTTCACCGCTTGTAGGATTTGTTTCCGGGCGTTCCGGTCGACCACCTGATCCACCGGCTGAGATTCATCCTTTTTAAGGTAACGTTTCAGTTTCGGCATGGATCGACTCCAAAAATGATACGTGAAGGCTCCCAACGACTGTTTCATTGTCCGAAAGGTGGTTTCGATGGTAAAACGCCGAGCATAGAGACGTATGATCGCTTCGGGAGACAAGGTCAGATCCGTGCTTACCAGAATGTCCTGCCGCCCGCACATCTTAACCAGTACAAAGCGCAGTTCGTGATACATCCCCGTACCCCAAAGCAGATCCCGACAGAGATACGACACGGGTTCTTCTTTACCATACAACGGAAGTGTGACCGCCTGAAACGCGTCGCTTCGGGAAGCAAACAGGGTGTTCAGCTTGACCTTCGCCCCTTTCTTTCTTGGCCGCCCCCTTCGCCCCGTTTGAACGGGATACTCATAGGCCGCTGCGGAAGCTTTGGCTCGGGTTACCAGATCCAGTTTCACCGTCCCTTCCTGATTCCGCAGATCGAGTCGTTGAAGCGCCGGCACCGATAAAAAATAACGATCAAGGAGAAACAGCGCATGCCCCAGAACTTTAGCTGCGGCATAGCCTTGATCGATCATCTGAACCACATGCGAATCGTCACACGCTTTGTGACCGTCCTCCCAGCTAAAGATGCTTTTGACCCCGTCTTGAAGGTTAAGGAATAGAGGTAGGCAAAGGACTTTGCCTGTGGTTCCCATCAGGACGCCGACGGCGCCCCAGAGATGACCAAAGATGAAAGCAGATTTGGACACATCCTCGGACTCTTGATAAAGCTTCTTTACGCCCGGCATGTGTCGCGCTTCTTTCGCCTGTTTGACCCCATCGCCAACGAGAATCACGGCTTCTCCTTCACGCTTAAGTGGCGCAAACTGGAGCACAATGTGCAGCCATTTCTGACGTAAATCATCCAGTGACCAAGCAGAGGAGCGAAAAAAATGAATCATCGATTCATAACCTCTAGGATTGAGGGTCAAGTCACGAATCACGGAAGTGACCCCAAGAGAATCGGAGCGAATCATCAAACCGGTAATGATCACAACAAACCATTTGAATGCGGCGAATCTATGGAAACAAGAACGGAATAACAGAAGTATAGAATCGATAAATTTTAACATGGCACTAGTCAATCGCGAAGGAACAGGATAAACTAGAAGAACGATAACCCTTGGCGATTTTTCCTCTCTATTTGTGGTGAATTAGAGGATACCATAAAATCCCATTTAAGGGTTATCCTTTTGTTTTATTTACACAGAACTTTTCACTCTCCAGTAAGTAACGCAATACTGAATTTGAGTAGTCGATTCAACTTTTTAACCTCCTCTATTTTATTAAGCGCTTTCATTAACACATTTTGTTATGCAAGTTTCATTCCAATTAGTGTGTTATTTTTAATTGCTGATAAAGTTTGTGAAAAAGCTTGCTAATAGTGGAAAAAATTTGATGATCATTTTTTTACATTTTATGTAAGCAACTCACTAATTCTAAAAATGAAACAGATTGAACAAAAAAAAGATTCACTAGAGTTAATTAAAGTAGATTTCTAAAACACTAGAAAATAGATTACTAGATTAGAGCTGACCTCTTAAAAGATGCACGCAAAAAACGACCCGAACCCACTTACACCATGGATTCAGATCGTTTCGCTTTTTAGTAAAAAAATTGTAGTGTCATCGAACAGCTCAAAATGCTATTGGACTACTCAGGTTGGTTCAAACGATTAGTTAAATTGATTCCTTAACCACTTTGCGTTCAAATGGATCTGAGCTGATACCTTCTTCAACAATCTTCTTTGACCATTCCTTGGCTGAGAAGAGTGAGTGATCACGATAATTGCCGCAGCTTTCAATCGTCGTTCCCTGAACGTCGTCCCAAGTGGCTTCGTTTGCGATAAATTCAAGCGAACCCTTCAGCGCTTTGGCAACGTCAATTGGTTCATGTTCGCCCCAAAGAATCAAGTGAAAACCGGTGCGGCAGCCAAATGGCGAGCAGTCAATCACGCCTTCCAGTCGATCACGCAGCAGACTGGCCAGCATGTGTTCAATCGTATGCAGCCCTGCTGTCGGAATCGCATTTTCATTCGGCTGTACAAAACGCAAATCATAATTTTGAATCACATCGCCCTTAGGACCTTTTTGTGTCGCAATTAATCGGACATATGGAGCCTTGACTTTCGTATGATCAAGAGTAAAACTTTCAACCTTTGCCATGACTACAATCGCCTCGCCTTTTTGTATTTTCGTAATGACCTATTACTATTTTATCAGCATCGCACTATTTATTGCATGATTAAGTGATTGGTTAATGAGCTATCTGTCTAAATCCAAAATACAAAAGAATCGACTTCGGTGCGAATATTGTATGCAAAGCACAGACTGTTCCGCTATTCATGTTTCATGATGAATCAGAGCTGATCCCCTCTCTAATGGATTAACGTTATTTTATACACATAATTCATATGTGTCAACTGTGATTTAGGCAGTCTTGGTTTCTTGATTTCTATTTTTCTTCTAACCTTAGAATTTTTTGTTGGTTCTTTTACCGTCGATTTTTATGCACTGATTTAAAGAAAACCGCTGTTCGCAAGCTGCAGCGGACGGCGGTTTTGTTAGATTATGGTAAGTACGTTTTTTATTTATACAAGTCAGGATACATTTCTTTTGCGAGTGTATCCAGACCATCAAGCGTGTTGTAGCTGTAACTGAACAGATAATTGTAATCCATGCTAGTCGAGTAGGACAGCGATTCACATCTTCTGTCCCCTCACGGAACCGTGCGTGCGCTATTTACGCACACGGCTCTTCTTGTTCATGGTTCACAGAATGTAGCTCAGCTCCGACCGAAGTTGATAAATATTGACCTTGATTCGCGGTTGCGGCAGAGGGAAGCGTTTGAGAAATTGATTAAATTTTTCCCATGTGAACGATCGTTTCTGGCTCCTTCTGTTTAACCATTTATACAACAACCGAATCACCTGCAATCGAAAAGCGCTCACGCTTAGACTGTTATCGGTGATACAATAGTAGTTGTAATAGCCGGTCAATGACCTCTTGAGCCGATCCATGATGAAGTCAATCTCTTGGGTCCGATGGCCTTTCAGCCACTGCGAATAGGCTTTGAGTTTGGCACCCACTTTCTTTCGGCTGCTTTTCCTCTTGACTCGAAAATGTCCGCTTTTACTTTGCCCACAATAGTGGGTGAATCCCAGGAAGTCAAAAGTCTTTGGCTTCCTGTTTCCATTTCTCTTGGCATTTTCCTGAGCGAATCGTCCGAAAGGGATGATCCTCGCTTTCTCCTCCGCAAGCGCCAAGTTAAATTTTTCTAGGCGCCGCTTCAGATCGCAATAGAATCGTTGGGCTTCCTGTTTATACTGAAAACAACAGACAAAGTCATCGGCATAGCGCACCAGATAAGCCTGTCCCTGGCACTGTTTCTTCACCGCTTTCGTAAACCATAGGTCAATCACATAGTGCAGATAGACGTTAGCTAGGATCGGCGAGATCAGTCCGCCTTGCGGCGTCCCTTGTTCGCTTGCGTGCCAAGTTTCCTTCTCCATGTAACCCGCTTTTAGAAAACGGGCAATGAGCCTCAGAAAGCTTGGATCCTTGATCCGTAGCTTGAGAAAACGCATCATCCATTGATGGTCGACATGATCGAAAAAGCCCCTGATGTCCACATCAACAATGTAGTTCGTGTACTTCTTTTCAATGAAGACATTCAGGACTTTAAGTGCATCATGGCAGTTCCTATTTGGGCGGAAACCGAAGGAACAGTTAAGAAAGTCTTGCTCATAGATGGCATTAAGGATCTTCGCCAGACCCCGCTGAACAATTTTATCCTCATAGGCAGGGATGCCCAGTGGGCGTTTCTTCTTTGTTCCCGGTTTATCAATATATGTCCGCCGGACAGGGAGCGGCCGATAGCTTTTCTGCTTCAGGCGCTTATCCAGATCGGCAAGGTGTTCATCAAGATGTTCTTGATAGCTTGCCTTCGTCATCTGATCGATGCCCGCTGCTTTGTTTCCCTGCAGTTCCCGGTGACAGACCCTCAATTCCTCTACGCTCAATAAATGAGCCAGAGAGGTGAAGGCCATCTTCGGATTTTCCTTCGCTAGCTCTGCTATTCTTACCTGTTTTGTAGTCATCTCTACTGTCACCTCTGTGTGTGCCGATGTGTCCCAGATAAGATTCATAAACAAGGGAAAACACCTTCCCTCAACCGGCATTACCCGATATCATGGGTACTATGTGCTTCCTCCGACTTCCCAGCAGACATTTAACGTCCTTACATTTGATTGCTTGGTTCGCTATACTTTCTTTCGAAAGACCCGCTGGGATCTCCCGAGTTGCCGTACCTTATTGATGCTCAGCGTGCCATGGTCTCTGACCCCGGGGAACCCCCAGACCTCTTGCCTTAACGATGTCTGGCGTGTTGCCTTCTGGAAGTATAACGCCATCGGCATTCCCATTTCATAAGTTTTCGAGGCTCAATCCCTTCAACCACTTGGCTTACGGCCCACTGGCTCGCTGTCTACGCTTAAAAACCAAAGTTGCCTTTCGTTCTCCAAGACTCGCTACGGATGAGTGGCTAGCTCTTTTTCCGACGGGCTTCCCACCCGCTATAAGGCACGACCTTGCTCGGTCGCTCTATACTTTTTTATTTTTGATCGCTTTCATACTGGACAGCTTCGGATTTGAGTAAAGGGCCTTTTTCATTTTACTTCCGTCCGCTCCCCAATCCAGAACAATCAGCACGTCAGGGTTCGTTTTCACCAAGGTTTCAACGCTGACATTGCCATTCACATTTTGGAAGACATTATTGAGCTTGACCATCTTAAATGCATTATTGAAGAACGTTTCATTATAAGCAGAATAGACGTAAACTTCTTTTGGATCCGACATATGCAGATAAGCGAAGGTCTGCGTCTTTTTAATTTTCGATAACTGCGACGTAATTTTTTTCTGATGAGCCTTCAGTTTGTCGGAAAACGCTTTGGCTTTATCCTGAACATTGAAGATTTTCCCCAAATTGTCAATATCTTTGTAGATGTCATCATAGGTACCGCCGCGAATCGAGGACTTCAATGCATAGGTATTGACGCCCATCGAGTTCAGCGAATCAACCGTTCCGACACCCCAGTCCGCATTGTCAAACAAATCGCCACGGCTGACAATGATATCGGGATTCGTACCGATCGCTGCTTCTTTGCCAACATAGGAGCTGCCAAGCTTCTTCAATGAGTTGTACTGTTTTTCAACCGATGTGTCCGCAGCTCCGAAGTTCCCGCCAACACCGACGATCTTGTCTTTCAATCCGAGATGGAGGAGCAGTTCGGCTACCGTTCGGGTCGTTGCCATCACTCGCTTCGGTTCCTTCTTAATGATCTGATCTTTCTTCTTCCATTCGGTACCACCTTCTGCTTTCGTATAGTTATGAATCGTCAGCGGATAGTGCGATTTGCTACTTTCAGCAGCCTTATCCGATCCACTTGTTGTTGTCGAGCTGCCGCATCCGGCGAGTAGTAAAATGCCTGTTAGACAGCAGGCAAGTAATTTCTTTTTCATGTATGTTATCCTCCTCAGATTCCATAGGCGAAGCCTATATGTTTTGTCACTGGATTTATAAAGGTCTGGCATTTAATTTGATAGAGTGCTTCAACGGTTTCGGGAGTCAGTACGTCTTCCGGCTTCCCGTGTGCATAAATTTCACCGTCTTTAACCGCGTATATATAGTCACAGTACATAACCGCCAACTCCAGATCATGAAGCGCAGCCAGGACACTGATGCCAAGCTGTTTCACGCAGGAAAGAATCTCAAATTGGTAGCGTATATCAAGATGATTCGTTGGTTCATCGAGAATCATTAATTGCGGCTGCTGCGCAATGGTGCGCGCGAGAATAACCCGCTGCTTCTCACCACCGGAAAGTGACTGATAGCTGCGCGAGCGATAATCCTGTAATCGTGTGCGCCTCAGTGCCTCTTCTACAATCTCATAATCATCCGATTGATCCGGCTCCAACAATTTCTTATGCGGAGTCCGTCCGAGAAGCACCATCTGCTCAACGGTTAAATCAAAGCTCATTTCATTGAACTGCCCAACAACGCCCAAGCGCTGTGACACCTTTTTCTCTGAACTCTTCAGAACATCAAGATCATTTAAAAAAACGCTGCCGCTCTGGGGTGTTAGACTTTTATAGATACTTTTAAGCAGTGTCGACTTGCCGCAGCCATTTGGCCCGATCAGCCCGACAAACTGCTTGTTTTTCACAAATACAGAAGCATTTTTGATGATTTCTTTTTTGCCTCTGCGCACGTGCAGTTCTTTTGCCGCAAGTTCCATTCCTCAGCCTCCAAAGTTATAGCCTTTTTTCACAATCATATAGATAAACAGCGGCGAACCAATCACTGATGTAATGATTCCGATCGGAAGGTCAACATTGGGAATCAGTATACGGGACAAGATGTCTGCCCAGATTAAAAAGAGACCGCCAAGCAGAAGCGTTGCCGGCATCAAACGTCTATGATCCGCTCCAAAAAGCCCGCGGCAAATATGCGGAACAATTAAGCCGACAAAGCCAATCGTCCCAGAATAAGCAACCATCGTTCCCGTGATCAGCGCCGCGAGCACCATGTAGGTCTTACGAAACACGCTCAGATTAATTCCAAGTGTCACCGCCGATTCATCCCCGAGAAGCATGGTGTTTAAAACGCGATGCTGGAAAAGAAAAATACCGCTGCCAAGCAAGACAACAATGGCTAAAATCGGTACCTTTTCCCAGCTTGACGGAGCAAGACTCCCCATAGACCAGAAAGCAACCTGCTGGACACCCTCTGCATTGTTGGCAAAGTAGATCACCAGACTTGAGAGTGAACTGCAAAAGGCCCCGACAACAACCCCTGAAAGTACAAGCTTCACTGAGGTCGCCTTTCCGCCAATGCTTGAGAGCAGAAGCACCGCGGCAGAGGTTACGACTGCGCCGGCAAAAGCGCCGAAAGCGACTCCAAAATTTGCAAAGAGAGCGCTTGAACCAAAACCGATCAAGATTGCGACCGTAGCTCCAAGAGAAGCTCCCGAAGAAATGCCAATAATATATGGATCAGCAAGCGGATTTTGCACAACGGCCTGCATCACAGTTCCACATAGAGAAAGACCTATACCGATCAATAAAGCAAAAATCACACGTGGCATTCGGATCTGATAGATAATATTGAAGTATGACTCATTTCCTACCGCACTCGAAGAACCCAACTTGCCATTGGTCAGTACGTGCAATAAGATATTCATCGATTTTCCGAATGGGATATGTACTTGTCCAATCGATACAGAATAAACCGCTGAAACAGCGATCAAAAAGAGCAAAAGAAGAATAATAGGATAATAGAAATAACCTGTTACCCCTCGTGATTCCTGCCGTTGCAAAATGTCACCTCATCTCATTCTATATGGTTGATAATGATTCTCATTATCGACAATAATTATATTAACGTATAATAGGGCAAAAAACAATACGTCAATCAAAAAAACCGGTTATAGTAAACCGACTCAATTTGTGCTCCTTCTCGATCAAAAATTCTGTTGCAACCTGCAAAAAAACATAAGAAAACTTGGCTTCGCCTAGCCTCTGACGAAGGCGAAGACTTAGTTGCACTTATACTATTTTCCTTAAAATCTAGTCGAGTAGGACAGCGATTCACATCTTCTGTCCCCTCACGGAACCGTGCGTGCGCTATTTACGCACACGGCTCTTCTTGTTCATGGTTCACAGAATGTAGCTCAGCTCCGACCGAAGTTGATAAATATTGACCTTGATTCGCGGTTGCGGCAGAGGGAAGCGTTTGAGAAATTGATTAAATTTTTCCCATGTGAACGATCGTTTCTGGCTCCTTCTGTTTAACCATTTATACAACAACCGAATCACCTGCAATCGAAAAGCGCTCACGCTTAGACTGTTATCGGTGATACAATAGTAGTTGTAATAGCCGGTCAATGACCTCTTGAGCCGATCCATGATGAAGTCAATCTCTTGGGTCCGATGGCCTTTCAGCCACTGCGAATAGGCTTTGAGTTTGGCACCCACTTTCTTTCGGCTGCTTTTCCTCTTGACTCGAAAATGTCCGCTTTTACTTTGCCCACAATAGTGGGTGAATCCCAGGAAGTCAAAAGTCTTTGGCTTCCTGTTTCCATTTCTCTTGGCATTTTCCTGAGCGAATCGTCCGAAAGGGATGATCCTCGCTTTCTCCTCCGCAAGCGCCAAGTTAAATTTTTCTAGGCGCCGCTTCAGATCGCAATAGAATCGTTGGGCTTCCTGTTTATACTGAAAACAACAGACAAAGTCATCGGCATAGCGCACCAGATAAGCCTGTCCCTGGCACTGTTTCTTCACCGCTTTCGTAAACCATAGGTCAATCACATAGTGCAGATAGACGTTAGCTAGGATCGGCGAGATCAGTCCGCCTTGCGGCGTCCCTTGTTCGCTTGCGTGCCAAGTTTCCTTCTCCATGTAACCCGCTTTTAGAAAACGGGCAATGAGCCTCAGAAAGCTTGGATCCTTGATCCGTAGCTTGAGAAAACGCATCATCCATTGATGGTCGACATGATCGAAAAAGCCCCTGATGTCCACATCAACAATGTAGTTCGTGTACTTCTTTTCAATGAAGACATTCAGGACTTTAAGTGCATCATGGCAGTTCCTATTTGGGCGGAAACCGAAGGAACAGTTAAGAAAGTCTTGCTCATAGATGGCATTAAGGATCTTCGCCAGACCCCGCTGAACAATTTTATCCTCATAGGCAGGGATGCCCAGTGGGCGTTTCTTCTTTGTTCCCGGTTTATCAATATATGTCCGCCGGACAGGGAGCGGCCGATAGCTTTTCTGCTTCAGGCGCTTATCCAGATCGGCAAGGTGTTCATCAAGATGTTCTTGATAGCTTGCCTTCGTCATCTGATCGATGCCCGCTGCTTTGTTTCCCTGCAGTTCCCGGTGACAGACCCTCAATTCCTCTACGCTCAATAAATGAGCCAGAGAGGTGAAGGCCATCTTCGGATTTTCCTTCGCTAGCTCTGCTATTCTTACCTGTTTTGTAGTCATCTCTACTGTCACCTCTGTGTGTGCCGATGTGTCCCAGATAAGATTCATAAACAAGGGAAAACACCTTCCCTCAACCGGCATTACCCGATATCATGGGTACTATGTGCTTCCTCCGACTTCCCAGCAGACATTTAACGTCCTTACATTTGATTGCTTGGTTCGCTATACTTTCTTTCGAAAGACCCGCTGGGATCTCCCGAGTTGCCGTACCTTATTGATGCTCAGCGTGCCATGGTCTCTGACCCCGGGGAACCCCCAGACCTCTTGCCTTAACGATGTCTGGCGTGTTGCCTTCTGGAAGTATAACGCCATCGGCATTCCCATTTCATAAGTTTTCGAGGCTCAATCCCTTCAACCACTTGGCTTACGGCCCACTGGCTCGCTGTCTACGCTTAAAAACCAAAGTTGCCTTTCGTTCTCCAAGACTCGCTACGGATGAGTGGCTAGCTCTTTTCCGACGGGCTTCCCACCCGCTATAAGGCACGACCTTGCTCGGTCGCTCTATACTTTCTTATAGTACAAAAAATCCCCTTTGAATTATAGATATTCATCCATAATTCAGAGAGGATTCAGAGAACTTGTGACTTACAATTACAGTCCATTAATTGTGTAATACCAAATATTCTTGTCTACCGCACCGACAACACCGCTCGATGATCCGCTGCTCGTATACTGCCAGATATCAACATTAAAGTTGGCACCCGGTCCTTGCTGCGTCTCCGTACCACGATAACGTGCGAGCCATACCAAGAATTTCGGCTGCTGAGGCTGCGCAGCGACAACACCTGGTAAATCAATTGCATTATTATAGAACGAGAGGTTTGAATAGATTCCCAGTTGGTTAAATCCGTTCTTTCTCATCTGATCGATAAATGCAAGCACATTGTTCGTCAGCGTCGGTTTGTCAACATTGTTTTTAGTCTCGACATCAATAAAGAGATAATGAATGGAAACGCCTTGCGCATTTGCCGCGTGAATCTGATTTGAGAAAACATTGGCTTCGTTTCTGGAGCCGGCTTCATCAGATCCGCGGAAGAAATGATAGGCATTGACAGTCAATCCTGCATTTTTTGCTCCAACGGCGTTGTTGACAAATGTGCTGTCCGTACCGCCGCCTTCCGATGCCTTTGCAATGATAAAGCTGTTGCCATCTTGTTTGATCGCATTGAAGTCAATATTTCCTTTACCGGCATCATTTTGATAGTGTGAAATATCCAAACCAAACTGAGAGCCGTTGGTTACCGGCGGGTCAGTCGGCTGGTTGCTCGAAGCTGCGGGCTGTGTAGTAGTCAGGTATTTTCCTTGAACATAGCCGGTAATATTGCCAAATTTAACTTGGGCATATTTATTTCCTTTGCCCGTGACTGTCACACGATTATTGACCATCATGACCAATCGCGTCGTAAACTTAGCACTCGCATTATCACGAATTTTCAACGTGTTTGATGTGACATAAGCATTATACGCTTGGAATGGTTGCGAGTTTAAATGAATGTTTTGCACGTAACCGATCGTGCCGCCAAAATTAACGAGCGCATATTTATTGCCTTTGCCGATAACAGAAAGTTTATCGCCCATCGCCAACGTGCGGCGAATTGAGTAATGAACACTCGCATGGTCACGTACCTTTAATGTGTAGGAAGTCACATACGCATCAATCGGTTGGAATTTGCTCTGATTCAGATGGATGTTCTGAACATAACCGGTTGTGCCGCCGTAGTTGACTAGTGCATACTTCTTACCTTTGCCGATAACCTTAACCTTGTTCGTCATAGCCAAAGTACGCTTGGTCGAAAAATGAACGCTTGCTTTACTGCGCATTTTCAGTGTGTAAGAGGTTACATAAGCACTGTAAGACTTATATTTACTGCGGCTTAAATGCTGCGTTTGAACGTAGCCGGTTGTACTGCCGTACTTAATCCGGGAATATTTCCCTGATCGGCTCGTCACCGTGACTTTATTCCCCATGTTCAATGTGCGTAATGTGCGATAATGAGTACTTGCCTTACTGCGGACTTTCAATGTGTAAGAAGTGACGTAGGAACTGTACGAAGAGCTTGCCTGCGCGGTACCACCTGTAAAGCTTAGTGACAACGCAACCAAAGCCATTGCCAAAAGACCCGAAACCAAATGCCTTGCTTGTAGCTTCACTTTTCACTCTCCCTTTTTGTTGTTAGAACCTCCCATGGCTCAACTCATTGTTACAAAGCTGGAACACTATGTACTCTATAAAAATAGCACTTTTCTAGTAGAGTGTACATAGAGCCAAACACCTATATGAAAAATTCGACAAAGTTTGCAAGAGAAAGAATTTCCTGTTCAAAGAAAAATGTAGATTGACAGCAACGCCATTGAAAAACGACAATTTTAGAATGATTAATAGTCTCACGGTTTGATACCTGAAAATAGGCTGACTGTTCGGATTCAAAGATTGAGTCAGTGGAAATCTCCTCTCGCTCAATCTTTTTTACTCAATTAAATGAAAAGGTCACGACTATATTCGCAAAGACGTAACTCGTTTATATGGAGACGATACAAAAATCATTTTTCAGTTAGGTAATAAGTTCTATTGCTAGTATTTCCTGTATAATTTGGATGCATCGTTTGGAGTAAATATTTCGATGTTGAGGTGGATTCAAGTTGAAGAAATTGTTTACAATCCTGAGTCGTAATTTTTGGACCCATAAGCAATCGGTAGTCCTGTAGCGCCTGAAAATAAGCTTTCGGTGCTGTTTGTCGACAACTGGGACACTTCCAATTTCGGTGAAGTCGAATCATCGGAATGTAATCACAATGAGGACACCGCACACCCTTGATCAAATCCACGCAACTCACAGTTCCGTCCCTAATAAGATCCAGCGTTTTGGGATGGTGACCCTTTATAAGTTCCTTTGAAACGGATTTGAGCATCTTTGACGAAATAACTCTTGAGTTCAATTGATTATTTATAGCTATCGTTTTTTTCTTCAATTGCGAGCTGCGGATCACTTTTTGATCTTCATGATTTATTGCATTTATAAATCGGATAAACGTGGAGGGACTAGCAAAAACAACGATATCTTCAACCGGCATGCCCGGCAGGTAGCCACAGTGTTCAGCAAGCCAATCCTGCAACTGTTTTTTCAACATTTCCGATTGAAACGTTGGGTCTTGAAATATCTCTCTTTTATTATTGAGCAATCGAGTAAGAATATGGGCTAGAAAATCAAGCGTCAACGTTCCTGCGATATTTTTGACTTCCAGTACTAAAATGAATTTTGCCGTGAGGATTAGATAATCGATTTGAAAATAGTGGACACCATTGAATAAGCGGAGATCGTGAAAAATAAGATATTCTTTATCAGGGAGCGATGCAAGTAAGGGTTCCAGCATTTGTTCACCCCTAAATCCGGTCCAATACTTTTTAAATTGTGATTCAAGATTATGTCTAAGCTGGCTTGGCGGCAGCCTTCGCACGTACGCTTGATACTGCTCAATATAAACTGGGACTTCCACAGTTTTGAGAAACATTCATCGACTTCCTTTCTGATTATGATTCAATAAATAAATTCGACTTATTAATCAAAATCACCTGCATGGAATGAAAAAAGTTTATATTGGATTTTACCAATGTGCAATAATTAGCTAAAGGTTCAATAGGTTAACGAATTTTTTAACAGGTCAGCATGAACTTCAACAGGTTAGCCAAATCTTCAACAGGTCTGCCGGATCTTCAACAGGTTAGCCAAATCTTCAACAGGTCTACCGGATCTTCAACAGGTCTGCCGGATCTTCAACAGGTTAGCCAAATCTTCAACAGGTCTGCCGGATCTTCAACAGGTCAGCATGAACTTCAACAGGTCAGCCAAATCTTCAGCAGGTCTGCCAGATCTTCAACAGGTTAGCCATATCTTCAACAGGTCAGCATGAACTTCAACAGGTCTGCCGGATCTTCAACAGGTTAGCCAAATCTTCAACAGGTCTGCCGGATCTTCAACAGGTTAGCCATATCTTCAACAGGTTAGCCAAATCTTCAACAGATCTGCCGGATCTTCGGTTGTTCACTGTTCACCTGTGCGAGCGAATTTTCCTCTCAGCTCTAAATTTCTTATTTATCTAAAAAAGCGCATATCCACAATTGGACATGCGCTTTTTTATTGATTCCATTTCTGTCATCCCCGTCCCTCATTCAGCGGTCGAATCGGATTGGTGTCAAACCGTACCACTTGAGCACTCTTCAGCCGTTGATAATCTTCTTCAGATATCAAGTCGAGTGCACGTATCTCTTCATCTGTAACCGGAGTCGGGTACGTTCTTCGATTTCGCCAGCCAAAACGACTTTTATTATAGTCGCGCCAGAAGCACATCAGGAACAGAAAAATGCTCCATACGATTACGGCTACGTACATAAATAAACGTAGAGAATGGTCACTGATCTGCAACATGGCCTTGATTTGATTCAAGGTTGTCCATCGTACATGGAGTACCGCACTCGATAACATCAAAAACATCAGCACTCCATATAACCAAAGAACGGTGGTCAATATGAATGTGCCAATAAGCTTCCATACCGCAGATTTGTGTTCAATGATTAAAGAGGCTTGTTTGTACCCCGGTCCGGACTTGCCCATACCGCATACCCTCCTCTCAATCGTGCACGAACAGCCTTTGGAAAGGCAACAATGACAACAAGTGTGCTTAACATCCAATAGAAGATCGGATACCAGCACGCAACGAGAAGATAACGACGCACATCGTCATGCTTTGAATCGATTAGTGTGGCAGTAAGCAGTTGAAGAAAGCTCATCGCCACGAGGACAAATGAAGCGTACGACAGCCAAATCACGTGTTCTTGCCACGATTGCGCTGTAAACTGTTTCCAAATCATCAAGACAAGCCAGGAAAAGGACCAGAAAACACTCGCACATTGCTCCACATAAATCGGCCAGAGCCGCCGCTGCTTCCAGTCCAGAAAAATAGAACCGTGTCTCAGCAGAACCTCTTCTCCACCTTGTGCCCAGCGCAAACGCTGCTTCCAAATTCCACGAATCGTTTCCGGAACAAGCATCCAGCACAGCGCCCTTGGTTCATAGCGAATATCCCAGAAACGACGCTGAAGCTTCCATGAAACAGCGATATCCTCCGTGATCATATCACGATCCCACAGTCCGACATCAACCAGCGCTTTTTTACGAAAAGCAACGACAACACCTGATACAGTCATCACCTTGCCGATCATCCGCTGTGTTCGTTTGATGGAACCAACAATGGAGGCATATTCAACAATCTGCAGCTTGCTGAGCAGAGTGCTCCGATTGCGTACGCGCGGATTGCCGGTTACTGCACCGACACGTTCGCCTTTGTGTAAAAATTGATAGACGAGATAGTAAGCAGCATCCGAGTCCAAAATGGCATCCGCATCAACACAAATGAGGTATTCCGCGTTTGCCGCGTGGCAAGCAAGGTGCAAACTATTAGCCTTGCCGCAGTTTTCCGCACAGTTAATCACACGCAACGCTTTGTATTGGCGTGCCAAATGTTCCAGCACCTCTGCTGTCCCGTCTGTGCTGCCGTCATTTATAGCAATAATTTCTTTTTTTGGATAAGGCATTTCTGACAAATGCCGGATCGTTTCACTAATCGTGGATTTCTCGTTATAACAGGGCACTACGAAACTCACCATTGGCCAATTGATTGATTCAAAATCCACCGATTCATGACGTTCCCGATATAGATAAAACAAAAGCGCTCCCGCCATCCACAACAAAGACATAATAAATGGATAAAAAAAGACAAATCGAGAGAACATCCCAACGCTAAAATGTATGAATTCCATTTCCATCTCTCGTTTCACAAAATAGTCCACTGACACATCGAATGTTGACTCTTTACCTTTCGCAAAGCACTATGATTTTTTGGTTTACAGTATGGCATGCTCATCCTCTGATCACCACAGAAACCCGATCACAGCAGCCTTTTGCACTGGAATTTTTCCATAAATTGTCTGTCTTGATCACGCATACAGTAAAGCGATCCAATGACAGAAATGAGCAGTTACCCTTTAAAAAGGTGACTGCTCTCAATGCCTGTGCCAAGCCTTTTACATAACATCTGGATTCACTAGGTTTGATGGTTTTTGATTTTTGCTTAATCGCTGCACGAGTTGTTCCAAAGTCGTTTTCCGTGCATCATAAAAGGAGTCTTCGGAGATAAATGCGGAATGCGGGGTAATAATCGTATTTTCTAAAGTAAATAAAGGACTGCTTTCCGCCTCTTCATCTTCAATGACATCAACAGCCGCGGCTCTTATTTCACCTTCCGTTAAAGCTTTGGCCAACGCTGCCTCATCAACAACCTTTCCGCGTGCCGTATTAATCAAAAAAGCATCCTTTTTCATCAGCTTCAATTCTCGCAAAGAAATGAGATGTGTGGTCGAGGACATGAGCGGACAATGCAGTGACAGGATATCCGACTGCGTGAGCAGTTCCTCAAACGTATTCGCCTTTTCTGCACCGTATTCTTCCAAAAAATCTTTCGTTTTTGTTGGGGCGTAGACAAGTACCTTAACGTTGAGTGCATGAAGTATAGGCATCATCTTTTTAGGAATGCTTCCGAAAAAATAGAGTCCAACGGTTTTCCCGGTCAACCGATGCGTCTTGTATCCGTATAATGGATCCCACTTCCCGCCGCGCACCGTCCGATCGAGCAATGTGATCTTTCGGGTCAGGTCAATCATCAAGCCAATCGTATGGAGTGCCACTTCCTCCGAACAGAAACCCGGACAATTCGTCACACAGACTCCATGATTAGTTGCAGCTTCAACATCCACATTGTCAATACCTATTGCCTGTAGTGCTATTATTTTCAAATTCGGCAATTGCTCCATAATTTCCCGGGTAATTTGCTGATATTCGACAACAACTCCATCGGCCTCCTTCGCATGATCAACAAAAGGTTGAGCACCGGCATAATCCTTGATTTCAATTAATTCCAGATTTTCAATCCCCCACGTGTTCAGCAAATGACGTTCATAATCCAGATTATCGTCAATGTTGTAATAAAGGACTTTCCTCTTTGCCATGACCTCAGTCCTTTCTTACTTGATTTCCCATTTGATTTAATACAGAATCAATAATCGCAACCCCTTGATCGATTTCATCGAAGGTCACATTCAACGGTGTGGCAAAGCGCATTCCGTTATGGTGAACGCCGCAGGAAAGTGTTAGTAATTTATTTTCCAAACAGCCTGCCCTGACTGCTTCCAATAAATCTCCTGCGGGACTGCCATCCGGATGAGAAAATTCAATAGCTAACATCAATCCAAGTCCTCGAACATCGGAAATGCAGCTGTACTTCTTCTGCAGTTCCACTAATTTGCTTTTCAAATACGCGCCGACCTGATTCACATGCTCGAGCAGATGGGATCGCTCGAACTCATCCAATACCGCCAAAGCCGCCGCCGAACAAATCGGATTCCCGCCAAAAGTAGTGCCATGCATTCCCAGATACCATTCTTCCATAATCGTCGGCGTTGAAATCACCGCACTCATCGGCAGCCCGCCGGCAATCGCTTTACCCACCGTCATAATGTCGGGCACCACATCAAAATGACTGCTCGCAAACATTCTCCCCGTCCGTCCGTAACCCGATTGAATCTCATCCATAATCAGCAAAATACCATACTGATCACAGCGCTCACGAATTCCCTGAACAAATGCTTTCGAAGGAACAACATAGCCTCCTTCGCCTTGAACAGGTTCCATAATAATTGCCGCTACCTGATCAGGCGCCACGAGATTTTCAAAAAGTCGATCCAGTTCGTTCAAACAAAACTCTGTTCTCTGCTTCTCATTGAATCCCTTTGGACATAGATCCTTCGAGGGATACACCGTAAAATATACTGAACCAACCAAAGGCTCATAATACTTGCGATAGTTTGCGTTTGAACCCGTCACGGATAACGCCCCGAAGGTCCTTCCGTGAAAAGAGCCTTGAAACGCAATGATCGCCGGTCTTTTTGTATAAACCTTGGCCAGCTTCAGTGCGCCGTCCACTGCCTCCGCTCCTCCATTGGAGAAAAAAGCAGAATTCAGCTCACCCGGAGTCACCCCGGCCAACCGTTTTGCAAGCTCAAGCGTTGTCGGATAATTGACCACATTGAACGACGCCGTAATCAGCTTCTCCGCCTGCGCTTTAATGGCCTCAACAACCTTCGGATGACAATGTCCCAGCGCGTTGACCGCAATACCTTGAACGAAATCCAGATACCGATCGCCTTTATTATCAGTCAAATAGCAGCCCTTACCGCTGATTGCAATCAAGTCCGTTGCCTTCGCAAGTGCCGGACTCAAATAGGGCTGATAATCCTCGAACTTCATGCAAATCCCCCCAAGTGGGACTAAGTAATAGACCCATTGACGACCAATCCCGTTTTATATAGCGTATTTGAGGTTTAGGAGAATATGCTGGGTTTTATAAAAAGCTAATACTTGATTGAATGTAAAAAAAATAAATCCATTTCCAAAATACTAGAAAAGTCATGAAAGCGCACACAAATACAACAATATTATTGGGCACAATCCCATGCCAAAATTAAAACGTTTGCATTATTATTGACTCATAGTAAATAAAGGGGTGACAACAATGGCTGAACTGCAGCTTAAACATATGTACAAAATCTATGAAAATAATGTTGCAGCTGTATCTGATTTTAATCTTGAGATTGCTGATGAGGAATTTATCGTCTTTGTCGGTCCTTCTGGATGCGGAAAATCCACGACCTTACGAATGATTGCTGGACTTGAAGAAATCTCTAAGGGTGAATTGTACATCAACGGGAAAAAGATGAATGATGTTGTACCTAAAGATCGTGACATCGCTATGGTTTTTCAAAATTATGCCCTCTACCCACACATGACCGTATTTGACAATATGGCATTCGGTCTGAAATTGCGCAAAATTCCAAAGTCCGATATAAAAAAGAGCGTTGAACATGCAGCTGAAATTCTAGGAATTAAGGATTATCTGGAAAGAAAACCTAAAGCGCTTTCTGGAGGTCAACGCCAGCGTGTCGCTCTAGGACGAGCCATTGTGCGTAATGCAAGAGTGTTCTTGATGGATGAACCCTTATCAAACCTTGACGCAAAGCTCCGCGTCCAAATGCGTTCGGAGATCAGTAAACTTCATAACGATTTAAAAGCAACAATGATCTATGTGACCCATGATCAGACAGAAGCTATGACAATGGCAACTCGAATTGTCATTATGAAAGATGGGGTTATTCAGCAAGTGGGAAGTCCGAAAGAAGTATATGATCATCCAATTAATCTGTTTGTAGGTGGATTTATCGGATCTCCGCCAATGAACTTCTTTCACGGAAAGTTGGAGGGTACACATTTTGTCGGTGAAGAGATCAATATTGAAATCCCAGAAGGTAAATTAAAGGTTTTGCGTCGACAAGGTTACGCAGATAAACCGGTGATTCTGGGCATTCGTCCTGAAGATATTCATGATGAGCCATTGTTTATTGATGAAAATACTTCTAGTGTGGTTCAAGCTAAAATTATTATTGCCGAATTAACGGGAGCCGAATTCATGCTTCATGCACAAGTAGGCAAACACACCTTTATCGCTCGTGTTGATGCACGGACTGAGTATAGGAATGGAGAAAATGTAACACTGGCTTTAAATACGAATAAAATTCATTTTTTTAATCCGGAAAATGAGCAGTCTCTGACATTCGAAGACTAACGGCGAATAATTAAAAAAAGTGATCTCCGCATATTCAAACTCCCCTTGGACAGTCATGATACAGACTGCAACAAGGGGAGTTGTTTTATAAAAAGAAACTCACAGATCCGTTAGAGCGTGGATAAATACGCCAATGTAAGCCCGTCCATTTCTTTTAAAGATATACCAGTAATTTCGTAAAACTTATCAATATGATACCGAAGTGTATTTCTGTGCATAAACAACTTTTTCGCCGCAATGCTGACATTCCCCTGATTTTCCCATAGCACCCGAATAAGAGACAACCATCTTGCATCTTCTCGGATGATATGCTTTATTTCCATAAGAATGGTGCAATCTTGAACCATGGGTTTTATCAAATCGAAAAATTCAGACTGGACGCTTGTTGCCTTTTTGCTCCTCACCATTTTTCGATCGAAAAGTACGCATTCTTTCTGGTATGCCGGATATAGCATCGGTGATAGAGAATAGCGGAGACCAATGAGAAAACGGCAGTTAGTCGAGAAGTCATTTTCAAGCGTATTCGCAATCGATTCTAACATGTTCCCTGTGATCGTCATGCTTTTCTCAATAATGATACCTCTCATTGAAGAGAGGTAAATAAAGGAAGAATCCGCATCGAAAAAGCTTTCAAACGCTCTGCGCCACTCAAAAATCATTTCATGAGACAATGAATTTGTAAGTTGAAAATGGATGATTCGAATTCTGATTGATCGATCTTCATCTGCTTGTTTCCCATTTATTAACAAATCATACCAAAATTGAGCATCCGGACCAAATGAAGGCGGGTATTCTTGATTCAAAAGCGTCTTGAGCAAATAAATTTCATGATCGGAAAGGTTTCCCGAAGGAATGCCAATATAATAGGGCTCTTCATAGAAGTAAAGCATGTTTAATTCTGCCTTGAAAGGATTCTTGTCAACAACGGATCTAGGATAATTAATTAAGAGTTTTTGCAGATTCAAACGCTCACTTCCCTAGTGCTTCTTTAAACCGCCAATCAACGTTCCATGTTATCCATCCAATCCAGCGCCGTCACAATCTCCTCATCCCAAAGATCCCAGCTGTGACCGCCATCCCGTTCTTTAAACAAATATGGCATGGGCAATTTTTCAATATGTTTTTTAAATGCCAGATTATCTGAATAAAACGGATCTTCCCGTCCACAAATCTGTAAGAAAGATGTATTGTTCATACATGGCTGCCCATGATCCAGAAGATAGTACAAACTATTTGGTGAAGTTTCAAAATCCTGCGGAGATCCAAAAATCAAACCAAATTCTTTCTCACGATCCTTATGTTCTTTTCTGATTCTAGTGATATCAATAGCAGGAGACAGTGCAAACACTTTAGCAAATCTTTGAGGTTCAGATAATCCCCATTTTAAGGCACCATATCCGCCCATTGATAATCCTCCGACAAACGTTCTTTCCCGTTGCAAGTCAAGACCGAAAAGAGATTCTATCGTCTCAGGAAATTCACGCGTCAAAAATGTCCAATAGTTCCCGCCATGCTTCATATCTGTATAGTAACTCCGATGTACATTGGGCATAAATACTGCAAGATTCCGATTCTCAACATAACGAATAATTGATGAACATTGAATCCAAGACTTGTCATTACCATAAAGACCATGTAGCAAAAACAGTACCTTAAAATTTTTTTGGCGTTTTTGAGGTATAATTGCCTGAAAAGTTGTTTGGAACCCCAGAACCTCCGAGTCATAGTCCACAGAAAGAACTGTCATAGTCTCACCTGATTTTCTTTTTGTTTATTTCATTCCAGAAACGTTAAATCCTTGCAAAATATACTTCTGAAGTGCAAGAAAGACAATTACAATTGGAACGACCATAAATGCAGATCCTGCCATTTGCAGCGCATAATTACTTGCATGCTGACCCTTAAGCAGCGCAAGACCAACGGACAGGGTATAATACTTTTGGTCATTTGCAATGATTAATGGCCAAATAAAAGAGTTCCATCCAGCAATAAAGGTTAAAATTCCTTGTACAGCGAGCACTGGTCGAGAAACCGGCAAAATAATCTTCCAGAAGATATAGAATTCGCTGCAGCCATCAAGTCGTGCAGCTTCAATAATCTCATCAGAAATTGTGGACATAAACTGACGAAACAGAAAAATACCGAATGCACCTACCATCCCTGGAAGAGCAATACCTAACAATGTATTAGTCAAATGAGCCATATTCAACATCAAATATACTGGGATCATTGTTACCTGACCTGGAATCATCATAGTCGCCAAAACAAGATAAAACAAACTGTTTTTGCCTTTAAACTTATACTTGGCAAACCCATAGCCTGCCATCGCGTTTAGGAACAAGCCTATAAACGAGAACAAGACAATAATTATAGTATTTTTAAGATAAATAAGGAAATCCATTTGTGTAAACAAATTTATAAAATTATCTAGTGTAAACGACTTAGGCCAGACCGTCGGGGGAATTTGGAGAATTTCCATATCCGTTTTTACAGATGACAGCAACATCCAGATAAACGGCAAAACCATAAAGAACCCGCCTACCGACAAAATAATTAAAACGATCAATTTTGATAGTTTTTTGTGTTGAATGGATTCATTCATTTCTACACCTCCGTTACATCTGATTATCCTGTTGTTTATGCTGTCCGCGGAACTGAATCAGCGTGACAAGAATAATAATGACAAACAATACCATAGAACCAGCAGCCGCATATCCGAATTTGCTAAATTGAAAGCCATTTTGATAAATAAATAGTGCGATCGAATTTGTACTATTCAGTGGGCCACCACTAGTCATGACAAAAGGTTCTTCAAAAAATTGCAGCCAGCCAATCAAGGTCGTCACCGTAACAAAGAAGGTCGCAAACCGTAACATCGGAATCGTTATCTTAATCAGCCTCTGCCAACTATTTGCACCGTCAATCTGAGCTGCTTCATAATATGCTTTTGGAATACCTTGAAGCGCTGCCAGAAAAATCAACATATCGACCCCAATTGCTCGCCACAATGCCAAAATGATTAATGAAATTTTTGCGATAATCGGATCCTGCAACCAAGGAACCGGACCAAGGTGAACGAAATGCAGAATAAAATTCAACAGTCCAAACTGAGGGTTATAAAGATAATTCCAGACAACCGCAACAGCCACAACGTTCGTAATAGAAGGCGCATAAAAGATCAAACGAAACAATCTGAAAACCCAGCTATTACCAAAATTAATCAATAGTGCAATTCCCATTGAACAAGCAATAACAAGTGGTACGCCAATGACTACATAAAAAATACTGTTTCCAATTGATTGCAGGAAAGTTGGATCTTTAAATAGATTCTCATAGTTTTCGATCCCGATGAAATGAATTTTTGACCAATCTGCAAGACCTGTAATGTTAATATCTGTAAAACTAATCATCAAGGAAATGATGATTGGAATTAAAGAAAAAAACAGCAACAAAATTAATGCAGGTGTGATGTGAACACCAAAAGTTGGACATAGTTTTAAGCTACTTGCTCGGTGGTCATGATCCGATATTCAATCGGACTTAGACCCCCGAGTTTTTCTTTGATTCTAGACTCATTATAGTACTTAATCCACACACGCATGGCAGTTTCTAGCTCTTTGCGTGTCTGATAGTGGTGTGAGGATACGGTTCCAGCTTTCATGAGATGGAAGAAACTCTCCATTTGGGCATTGTCCAGACAAGTCGCCTTTCGAGACATACTCTGACAAACATGATGCGATTTAAGTTCCTTGCGCCAAAGGCAATTTTGGTACTGAAAGCCCTGATCTGTATGAACGTACGTGCGATAGTGATGTTCCGGTAGGCGTTCGAGAGCCTCATGAAGCGGTTTTAACGCAAAGGCTACTGTTGGATGATCACTAATATTAGAAGCTAAAATCTCATCAGAATAAAGATCCATAACGGGTTCGAGATAAAGACGCTCGTTGATTGTTTGATGCCCCCAACGAAATTCGGAAACGTCAGAGACAAGCTTTTGGTAGGGTCGATCCGTCATGAACCGACGGTTCAAATGATTCTTAGCGACTTTGCCAACCGTCCCTTTATAGGAGTTATACTTACGAATCCTTTTGGTATAGACCGTTGACTGAAGTCCTTCCATTCTCATGATGCGCTGGACCTTTTGTGATTCACTTTTAAATGACAGCGTCGTAGAGTCAGGACCACGCGACGATAGCCATAAGCTGGGTGCTTCTGTTTGACCGCTTTAATTTCAGAGATCATAGGGTCATCAGTATCCCTTTGCTGGCGCTGTTTCTGATAGTAATAGTCACTCTTAGGCAACGGCACTACCTGTAGAATATGAGTCAGAGAGTGGTTGCGCCTTAGTTCAGTAACTACTTGCGTTTGTTCCGCTCGCGTTGCTCTCTCTGACGAACTAAGGCATCTAATTTTTTTAAGTATTCATTCTCAATTCGCAGAAGTTCGTTTTCTAATTCAAGATCCTTAATCCGGTTCTGTTCCGGCTGATCAGCCCTATTCAATGTGTCATTCTTTTTGGCTGTACGCTTTATATGCTCATGTTTCCCCATAGGTGGACGACCTCGCTTGGTTTTTAATCCATCCACACCCATTGCTTCAAACCGTCGCTCCCATTGATAGATCGTTGACGGCGAAGACATTTTGAAATGAAGAGCTGTTTGTTCGAGGGATGAATGGTTCTCTTTCATCCACTTTAATACGTTCAGTTTGAAAGTACAGGTATACTCCTGCCAATGATCACGATTTTTTAATCCAGCAAAACCATTGATCTGATATTAATGCACCCAATTCAAAACCGCGTGTTGTCCAGGAATATGATATTTTTGATGAAGTGAGGTGCTTCCTATACCGGCTAAGTACTCACCAATCACATTAATCTTAAATTCATTAGAATATTTGGTCATACAAAAACCCCCTAAAGTTGAATTTTATTCGTCCAACTTCAGGGGGTCAGTTCAGGTGAATGTTTTTTGTTGTGAAAATATCTTGATACATGAATTCATTTCTATAGTTGTAATTTTTTCTTTTCTGCCTCCAGCAGTTTGATTAGAATGGGGGACAAAATAATATAGAATAAAAAATTGCCGACCGCATGATACGAATCAAAAGGCAGCCCCATTACCCAATAAGCAATAAAACTTGGGACACCCGCAACCAGCACATTGAGTGACACAATGAATCCGAATAAGTAGCCGCACCCCGCAGCATAACAAGCCATCACCAGCATAGGAATTTTCGTTCGAAAACGCGATAAAAGTCCTGATAAAATGCCCACTAATCCCCAGGCTAGTACTTGCATCGCTGTAAAAAAGCCAAAGCCTAAAACAAAATCAGATCCAATTGCTGTAAGCAAAGCTACAGTAAATCCAAACCGCGCCCCAAATACCAAACCCGTAATAATAATGATCACGGTGGATGGCTGAACGTTCGGTATTGAGGTCATATAAATTCTCCCGACAATACTTAAAGCTGCTAATAATGAAATCAACGCCATTTTACGTGTGGACATTCATACCGCCTCATTCCTGATAAATCCATGCCAAGGTATCCCCATCCTGAAGTTTAAAGCTTCCTGCGGATACATTCGGTGATTTTCCGTTTACTTTATAAATCCAACCGCTTTGAGCAGATTTATCACCCGCGCTTTGTCCATTGATGCTCTTTATATAAGCAGTCGATCCGGAACCCGAATAATCAAGGTCTATATTTTTGCTGCCTGTCAACATCTGTAAGGCGCGAAAAGCAGTCATGCCGTCAGTAAATGCAACAGAACCGGAAATATCCTTATTGTCATATCCTTTTATTTCTACATTGATCAACGCTTGATTGCTGCTGTCTGCAGCGTTTGAAGTACTCGAATGATTTGTATTTGAACCCGATGCTTTCGGATTTGCCTTTTGTTCCGGAGTTGAATTTGTACTGCCTGAGCTTGAACCAGAGTCTGAACTTGAGCTAGAACTCATACTTGTACTAGAACTCGAATCCGAACGAGCAGAGGTCTTTAATTTTTCACTTACAGATGAAGAGCCATTATCGCTTTTTTTGTGAACTTTTTGCTTTGGAACTGATGCATGCTTAGCTTTTGATGCTCTTTCGTTTGAATGACTCGACTTAGTGGAAGATTGATCCTGCTTGTCTTCAGAGTTGGGCGTTATATGATAGGTTGTCGTTTGAAATCCATTGGCAATGAATACCGAGCCAAAGACAATAAAGCCAATGGAAATGAACAGCAGCAGAATTTTACTGATTTTCATAACGAGCACCGCCTAACCGATACCGAATGTAAAGACCAATAATGCCCAGCAAAACAAATGCACCGCCTAAATAGAGATGCAGAGGATTAAGCTCAGTTTTCTTAACAGTGGTTACGCGTTTCGGAGACTGTTTACCATCCGATTGCGTCTGATGCTTCACTTTCGACGTTTGCGCTGATGGTGACGACTTTGTTTCGGATTTCTTCTTTTCTGATGATGTACGTTGAACTGTTCCTGTTGTTTTTTTAGTTGAAGGTTTGGTCCCTGGATTCTCACTGTTTTGTGCAGACTGGGTACCATGAACAACAGCAGCCGCTGTTTCGACTTTCGGCGATTGTTGAGAAGAAACATTTTCTTGTGGCTGGGTTGTTGTGTTCTTATGCGCAGATTCCTGATTCGTTGTTTTGATTGAATCGTTTTTGGTCGTTGGACTCACATCATTGGACTGTTCTGTTGTTGATGAATCGGAATTCGTTGCAATGGCAGATCCTGTCTGAGAATCTGACGAGCTAAATACATCCTTTGTCCTAAAGTTAAATAGCTGATCTCCATCACTGAAAAGGGAATAGGCGACCAAAGCTTGAATCACCTGTTCATTAGAAAAAGCATCGTCACTCTCGCTGAAGGTAGCCCATTTGTACCCGCCATTGGCTTTATACTGTTCCAGGTTAGTAACAGGATTACGACCCTCTTTATTAAACGCTCCTTCTGTAGGATCAATCCCTAACGAAGAAAGAGCAATGATGACTTGAGCCGCCGAATTGGAATTTGGCGAATAATTGACAAAGCCGCCATCCGCTTGTTCTGAGCGCTCCAAATAATTTAGTGCTTGATCAATAGCATCCCTTGCTTGGTCTTGATCGCGTGACAAGGCAGTCAAAACCATACATGTCGTGTCCACATCAGGCTCATCATTAGGATCGCCTGCCCAGCCCCATCCTCCTGAACTTGTTTGGCGTTGAGCCAGTTCATGAATGAATCGATCTTTGGTCCACAGCGCATCACTCGGGATCACGTAATCGTCAGTGCTTAATGCAGTAAGTGCATAGGTAAAATCCATTAATGATTTAATCGAAGTATCGGAATAAATGGCTTTTATAAGATCATGATTCTCATAGTTTTCAGGATCCTGACCTAATGCTTTAACCACCAAGACCGTTTTGTCGAGATCTGTTCCCGACAATTGTTTTCCATTCACACGCTCCTTAAGTGTAGTCAAATACGCATCACGTTCACGATCCGTCAATTTACCTGCCTTTGATAGCGCAATAACGTCCCAATCCGAATCAATTCCTGAAGCCTTGATATGATTTACAAGGCTATCCAAATCATTACTTACGTCCTCTGATGCGAAAGCCTGCATCGGAACGAACAAAAAAGCAATACAAAACAACAAAACTGCTACTTTCAATCGCATCGTTTGTTTCTCCCATCCTCGTGAGTATTCGACTAATTGAAAAGACCTGACTTAGGATTACTCCCTTACAGTGGCGGGACCGCACAGGATTTTCACCTGTTTCCATCCAATTAGGTACAACATAAACAAAATCGTTTTGCTAAAGCCAACTAATAAATAATAATTAAAATTAAAATTTTCCAAAAGCAAAGAAAGCATACTTAACAAGATTACCATCGCACATAATCAATAAATTTATATGGACGGCTCCTACTGAATATAGTAACACCTATTTTAAAAATCAAGAAAAGGAAATGCGTTCTTCAGAGTAATAGTTTTCCGAAGAGACCTCTTAGAATACTCGTATACAAAATGTTGCACTTCATTTTATTATATCTGCAATCGACAGATCCCTTCTCCAAATTCTAACGAAATGATGCCCCTCTACCACGTATAACAATGTGTATGTAACTTTTTTGTAATCGTTTTCTGATAGAATTTTCTATAATGGATCGTTCTTCAAATAATTTAGGAGGATATATTAATGCTTCGAAACATGTACGTTGTTCAATATATTGAGCATTATTCTGCATGGTATTTGAGCCAAAAAATGCTCATTGACGCTGAAAAAACAAAATACGATAAAGGCGATATTATTGTGTTTAAAGACAAAAAATACTTGGTGATTGAAGACTATACTTGTTTAAGAGTCGCTGAATTTAGCTGCACTATAAATCCATTAGTCCCTTTAATTAATTTGATTCCTAATGTTTAAAATTTCTCTTGATTGGTAATACTATAGATAGAAACAATCCATTCCCCTTACCCCATGCATTATGGGGCTTTTTTTTTGCAAAAAAACATTATTTGTCAAGTTTATAATCTTCTAAAATCTGAAAGACTCTAAAAAAGGGGCATTTATAAAAGAATAATCACCGCTGTTTCAGAATGACATTTATGAAGCTGGCGCCTATCAAAAAAGCATCTTAGCCAATGCTAAGATGCTTCAGTAATTCCACAACTCAATTTCACTTTCATACCGAAACTATTCCCACTTTAAGAAAAGATGCTCCAAGAGTTTAGCAATTAAATCAGACATTTTTCCTAACAGGGCATAAATGATAATGCTCAATACGATAATGTTCATCTGCATAAAATCGCGAGCATTCATTGCCATATAGCCGATGCCTGAGTTTGTAGCAACTGTTTCGGCAACAATCAGTGTTAACCACATCACACCAAGCGCATAGCGGATACCAACGAATATTGAAGAAAGAGATCCAGGAAGAATAATCTGTGTAAACAACGACCATTTACTCAGTCCATAGACTCTTCCCATTTCAATAAGCTTTGGATCTACTGAACGGATGCCATGTAATGTATTAATGTAGATTGGAAATAATACGCCAAGAGCTACAAGGAATACCTTACCCGTTTCTCCCACACCAAACCACACAATAACGAGCGGAAGGACTGCAAGATGCGGAACATTACGGATCATCTGAATGGATGTATCGGTAAACCAATAAAATCCCTTAAACAGGCCATTTAACAACCCAAATAAAAATCCAATTCCACCGCCAATCAAAAATCCAGCAAATGCTCTGCCCGCACTTATTCCAACATTGCTTTCGAGTTGTCCGTTTTTCATCAGTTCGATGAACGCTTGGACAACATCCATTGGCTTTGGAAATACATTTTCCGGAACAATACCACTTGCAGTTAAGAATTGCCACAACAAGAGAAGTAAAAAAGGAATAATCCATGGAATGATTTTAAATCGGTTAATCATTCGGTGCCGCATCGTCAAGTCAATACCTCTCTCTTATTTTAAAATAAATCTCTCAAGAATTTTTAACTCTATTATTTCTCTGTTTTATAATTCCAATTGTAATTTTTATCCTTGGCATCAATTTTTTTCGGAACAACTTTTAAATTATAGAACGTATCTGCTTGCGTTTGGAACATCGAAAGAAGTTGATCGGTGACTGGCACAATTTTTCTGCTGCCTGCACGTTTTTCTTCCGTAAGCATTATATTATAGTCGCTATTATATGCTTCAGAGAGAAGCTTGGCTGATGCTTCCGGATTTTTCTTTGCCCACGCTCCAGCTTTTGACAATTCATCAAGAATTATTTTCACGACCTCCGGATGACTTTTCACTAGGGTCGGTGTAGCAAAGTAATACGGCGCCGTTTGCAGACTGGCTTCTTTACCAAATACTGAACCATTATCTGCGATCACTCGCGACTTAACGCTTGCCTGTGCTTGTGCTGTAATTGGATCCCAGATTGCCCAAGCATCAAATTGCTTACCCTTTTTAAAAGCTGCTAATGCTTCGGAAGGCTGGATATAAAGCGGCTTAATATCGCTATATTTCAATCCAACTTGTTTTAGGGCACTTACGAGTAGATATTGTTGTGCAGATCCTTTGGCGACTGCAATTGTTTTACCCTTTAGATCTGCAACACTCTTAATCGGTGAATCAGCACGTACAAGAATTGCGGAACCATGAACAATCCAGTCTTGTGCGGCAACTTTTACAAATTTCTTGCCTGATGCCTGTGCAAAAATACTTGCGGTCGCGCCGCCGCCGCCAAAATCAACTCCATTTGAGACACCTACAGCATTCATCATGTCCGTGGTCGAACTAAACTGATGCCATGATACCTGAATCCCCATTTTTTTAAGCCGCGCATCGAGCTTTCCTTGCTGTTTGACAGTCGTTAACAGCGGAATTCCTTGTTGATAGCCAATAGACAGGTGCGTCAGCTTACCTTTTTTACTTGAAGAAGAAGATTGGCCTTGTGCACCGCAACCAGCAAGTGCAAGAATAGCCGCCATGAATATAGATAGAATAGAAATAAACCTTATTTTTCTCATTGTTTTTCCCCTTTTTTCAATCATATCGGCCAATTTAATGAATCATTAGCCTTCGTGAAACGTTCAATACCAGTTTTCGTTATTAAAAACTCATCCTCAATGTTGTAGCCGCCTTTAGTACTGTAATAAGGTACTTCAAGGCAGAATACCATTCCCTCTTGAAATACAAGTTCTTCTTTAGGCGCAATGAAAGGCGCTTCCTCACTGAACGCACTGACACCAATGGAGTGACCTTGGTGACCTCTAAAATAATTAGGTATGCCTGCTTTTTGAATGGTTCCATTGACCGTATCAAAGAGTTCGGAGAGCTGCATGCCGGGTTTAACTGATGCCAATCCCTTTGAGAACCCTTCATATAAAGCATCAAATTTAGATTGTTGTTCTGGAGTAGCATCTCCACCAATAACAAACGTTCTTGCAATGTCAGATTGGTAACCGTAATAATTGACTCCTCCATCAAGACGAACGATATCCCCTTTTTTTAACTGATAGTCTCTTAAAATAAATGGGGCCGAGTAATTCGGACCAATTGAGGTCACAAGTGTAGTATTAATGGCATGGTTGTCAATTGCATCAATATGTTTCCTATATATTGCATTCATATCAAATTCGTTCATGCCTGGTTTCAGTTCCTGAGCAGTCAATAACGTTGCTTTTTCTGCTAATTTTGCTGCTTGACGAAGGATTGATATCTCCCAGTCTGTTTTTAGGACTCGTACCATTAATAAATCGTTTGTAAAATCAATAATATGGTCAGCACCATAGTCCTTATAAAGCTGCTCAGTCAATTTCCACGTCAAGGCAACCGGTTCAACACCAATTCTTGGTGACTGACTGATTTTACTTATCAATTCCTTAACAAGGTCATAGGATTGATTCAAGTTCATTTGCGTTGTTTTCTTATTAGACTTTGCTTCCCCATCATCAATGAAAATCCATGAATCATATTGAATAATATCAATAAGTTCCGGATCACACTGAAGCTCAGCCGTTTGTTTTTCAAAGTTATTAATGATCAACTTAACGTGTCCTTCAGCCGGAACCAGCGCATAAGCAACTCCCGGTTGTTTCATCATGGAAAGAAATTTGCTCGCATATCCTGTAGCATAGAAGATGCCTTCTTGGCTGGTGAGCAGAAGCGCATCAAGGTTGTTCTTTTGCATACTTGCCTGCAATTTCTTCTGAAATCCTAATTGATCGCGTTCTTTTAAAGAAACCATATCTCTTCTCCTTCTAACTTTTCCTTACTTCTCAAGAATCTGGTTTAAAACTTCATCTTCAATTCTGGCAAATTCCGCACTTCCCCGAGTCCTTGGACGTGGCAAATTCACTTTCTTGTCCAACTTCACAGCGCCATCTTCGATTAACACAATTCGATCCGCAAGAAACACCGCCTCGCCTACATCATGGGTCACGAGCACTGCAGTAAACTTTTTCTCTTCCCAAATTTGTGCAATTAAGCGCTGCATTTCAATTCTTGTCAGTGCATCCAGCGCACCCAATGGTTCGTCTAATAAAAGCAATCGGGGATTACTTACGAGAGAACGCGCTAGGGCAACGCGCTGCTGCTGACCTCCGGACAATAGTTTCGGCCATTCATTCACCTTATCCAGGAGTCCTACGCTTTCTAATGCTGTCTGTGCATGCTGCAGTCCAGACTTCTTCATGCCAATGCTTACATTATGTAAAACACGCTTCCAAGGAAGCAAACGCGAATCCTGAAACATAATCCGCACATCAGGAGACAGACCGGTGAGCGGTGTATGATCATAGTAAATTACACCATCCGTCGGTTGATCTAAGCCTGCAATCTGACGCAATAAAGTACTCTTCCCACACCCGCTCTTTCCGACAATAGCAACAAATTCTCCGGAAGAGATCTCTAAATCAATATTTTTCAGCACTTCATGTGGGCCGAACTTTTTCTTTACATGTTGCACTTTCAATTTAATACCCTTTGTTTCAGAACGATCCATAGAGTCCTCCCTCATTCAATAAGCAGGAAATGCCAATCGACTTACTTGGTTTTAATAAAAAAAGATGAATAAAATAGAAAAGTAATTTCATTTTAAAATGAGATATTCGCTATGTCAAAGAATTAAACTTATCATGATACATACAAAATGAGTCATTCCGGACATTAATCATTTCTCCACTCCTTTGGTTACCTAATTTGCAAAGTGATCTAACCAATTAAAAATGTTTGTGACAGCCATACCCCGGCATTTGTTCAGCTTGTGAAGAAATATGATATTTACAAGCTGCTGAACAGCACCTAGCCAATAGCCTTTAAAACCCTATGCTCAAAAATTAATTGACATTTTTGTCAAAAAAAACCCAAAAATTAGGTTTGTTAACCAACTTCTTGGGGAGCAGTTCAATCTGCGCTTGTGCGATGCAACTGAATCTTTAATGACTTTCACAGCTTGGCTCAACACATCTGAAGGGTTTTCCAGCTTCCCGTCGTGTAGCTGTTCTCTTTCAGATCTTCACGATTAAATTCAGTAACACTTTTTTAATGGCCTCTTAATGATTCACGTTGCTTTTGATAAAAATATCACATTCTATGGACATCGTCCACGTTATTCTACACCATCTGCACTCGACAAACTGCCTGGGTATCATAATAGAACTTCTTTTTCATCATCAATTTTTTTCTCGACTAGATTTTGAAGTACATAAATAAAAAGACTGTCTCAAAGTTTTTTCAAACTGAGACAGTCTCACTAAATTTGCTAGACTCCATAATTATTATTAAAAATCCTATCTTATCTGTTGCTTCCCCTTGGAACATTAATTCCAAAATGACGATGCAAAAGATTATTGTGCACTGGAATGAACAGCTGAAGGTTTATTAGGTTTATCCGATCCTTTTTCAAGTGCTTCCCATAGGCCGTTTAGATATGTGATGCCAAGAGCACGGTCATATAGGCCATAGCCAGGTCGGCCGGTTTCTCCCCAGATCATTCTTCCGTGATCAGGACGCATATATCCATCAAAGCCCACATCATGGAGAGCTTTCATAATTTCATACATATCAAGTGACCCTTCGGATGACAAATGTGCAGATTCGTGGAAATCACCATCTGTCAGGAACTTAATATTACGAGCATGAACGAATGGAATTTTATCACCAAATTCTCGTATCAAAGCGGGCACATCATTTTTAGGATTTTCGCCAAGACTTCCGGTACAGAATGTGAACCCATTGTATGGACTATCATACATTTTTACGATCCGCAGCATATCCTCACGATTTTTGAAGAGACGTGGCAGCCCGAACAATGGACGCGGCGGATCATCTGGGTGAATGGCCATTTTGATACCCACTTGTTCGCAGACTGGTATAATCGCTTGAAGAAAGTATTCCATGTTGGCAGCCAGCTTTTCTTCATCAACACCTGAGTAATCTTTAAAGAGTTGTTTTACTTGAGCTAAACGCTCCGGCTCCCAACCAGGGAGCACATACCCGTTGGAACTGTCTTCGACTGATTTAATAATATCGGATGGATCTCCTTCAACTTTTTTATGTTCAAAAGCTAAGTCCGTAGAACCATCCGGCAACTCGTAAGCCAAGTCTGTACGTACCCAATCGAAGATCGGCATAAAATTGTAGCAGATAACTTTGATACCGTATTCAGCCAAGTTGCGAATCGTTTGGATATAGTTCTCAATGTATTTATCGCGACTTGGTAAACCGATTTTGATATCATCATGAATGTTGACGCTTTCAATAACTTCAAGTTTCAACCCTGCATCCTCGACCTGCATCTTCAGTGCAGCAATACGTTCCTTTGGCCATACTTCACCAACAGGAATGTCGAACAAAGCTCCGACAATGCCTTTGCATCCAGGAATTTGACGTATTTCAGATAACTTAATTTTGTCATCGTTTGATCCGTACCATCTAAATGTCATTTGCATAAGTTTATCTCTCCTTCAAAAAAATAAAATTTTATGAATTAATATTGAATGTTATTCGTATCCAGCTTCGGTTCAATTTTTATCGCTTCAACTTTGCCAAGCCAGAATAAATAGGTCAGTGCGCCTAAAAGGGTAGCAATACCTGAAACAACAAGTGCTGGTACAAAGGAACCTGTTGCCGTAATGATGAAACCAGTCACGATCGGTCCGATGATTCCACCAAAATTTGATGCACAGTTCTGAACCCCACCCAATGTGGAGGTCATGTTCCGTGGTGCAACATCACCAGGCAAGCACCATAGTGCAGCTGCTGCAAATGCAAGTCCCGCATAGGAAAGAGAGAGCAACGCAATGCATGCAACGATTGATTGTGTGATACCTGCAAAAAGAATGGAAGTTGCCAGCAGCATGCCAATGACCAAGTTGAATTTTCGAGAGAAGGTTAGAGAACACTGTTTTTTAAAGTACAAATAATCAGTCGTCCAGCCACCAAGCATTTCACCGGCAATACCTGCTAATGGTGGAATCATTGCCGTAAACCCCATCGTCATGGCTGCCATGCCGCGTTCCTCGACGAGATATGCAGGAAACCATGTGATGAAGAAGAAGATTGCATAGTTTAGAGTGAAGAAACCAAAACACATTGCCCATACATTTCTGTATTTAAACAATTGATACCACTTCATTGGCTGCTCCTTAGTCAGCCCTTCCTTTTTCTTCTGACCGTCACGAATGTACGACAGTTCTTCTTTATTGATATACTTCTGTTTTTCAGGATCATTGTAATACCATATCCAAGCCATCACCCAGAATAAACCGATTATACCAGAGATAACGAATGAAAATTTCCATCCAAAATTGCTCACAATCCAAACAATCAACGGCATTGCAACTGCGGTTCCAACTTTAGAACCGGTATCATAGAAAGCAGAGATCTTGCCTCTTTCATGATCTGGAAACCATCGCGTTGCAATTCCGCTATTCGAAGGCATTGCTCCTGCTTCACCAACTCCCAGCAGCACGCGAAGTCCGATTAATGAAACCAGACCATGTGCTAAACCAGTTATTGCAGTTGCAATAGACCACCAGGCAACAGCAAGTGACATACTAATCCGATGCCCTACCTTGTCAGCAAGCCACCCAGAAGGTATTTGAAAAATCATATACGACCAGAAAAAGGCAGACATAACAATTCCCATTTCTGCACTGTTGATGTGCAAATCACGCATAATATCTGACGAAGCCGCTGATAAATTAGCACGATCTAGATAATTAATGGTTATAGCGAGCCACATTAAGATACCGATTTTCCATCTGACATTCGTTCTCTTTGGTTGAAGTTCATTTTGGACCATGGATGTAGCACCTCTTTTAGTTAGTTAATCATTCCGTGACACCATTTTTAAATATTGCCAATTCATGAATTTGGTGTTTCTCGTTCTTTGTCAACTTTCCACCTGCAATATCAATGATTTGTTGTATAAAATCACTCAAGACTTCATCGAACGGTCGATCCAACACTTGACCCGCATCAAAGTCAATCCATGATGCTTTCTTTCTATAAAGTGCTGAATTGCTGCTTACTTTTACCGTAGGAATATAGGTTCCGTAAGGTGTTCCGCGTCCGGTTGAAAACAGAACCATATGACAATCTGCCGACGCTAAAGCAGAAGAAGAAACCATATCGTTTCCTGGCGCATTCAGAAGAGAAAGCCCTTTCATTTTAATCTTTTCCCCGTACTTCAAGACATCTACTACAGCAGAGGTTCCTGATTTTTGCGTACAGCCTAGTGATTTGTCTTCCAAAGTTGTGATACCCCCAGCTTTATTCCCTGGGGAAGGGTTTTCATAAATAGGTTGATGATATGCCATAAAATAGTCTTTAAAGTTATTGATTAACTGAACGATTTTGTTAAAAATCCCCTCGTTTTCAGCACGTGCCATAAGCATAGTTTCAGCCCCGAACATTTCAGGTACTTCTGTTAACACGGTGCTCCCACCTTGAGAAATAATAAAATCGGATAATCTTCCCAAAAGCGGATTGCTCGTAATTCCCGAAAATCCATCAGAGCCGCCGCATTTTAATCCGATGTTCAACTCACTGAGTGGCAGATCAATTCGTCTGTCTTGAGATGCAGATTGATTTATTTCTTCAATTAATTGATAACCCTCTTCGACTTCATCATCAGCATTTTGACAACTCATAAACTTAATGCGGTCATGATCATACTCACTTAATATGGCTTTCATATGATCAATCTGATTGTTTTCACAACCAAGTCCTATGATCAGTGCTCCAGCAGCATTCGGATGAACAGCAGCATCTACTAAAATCTGAGATGTGTTTTTTAAATCATCGCCTAACTGGGAACATCCATAAGGGTGTTTGAGAACAATCACGTGTTCAAATGAACCGTTATCCGGATTAGACGCTTTAAATCGTTCAGCTATCAAATCGCCAATCGAGTTAATACAACCAACGGTTGGAATAATAAAAAGATCATTCCGAATTCCCGTTTTTCCATTTTTCCTTTTGTATCCTTTAAATGTACGTGTGTCATGTGGAAAAACAATTGGATGCAATGAAGGTCGGTACACGTAGTCAATTTTTCCGGACAGACTGGTTTGCACATTGTGTGTGTGCACCCAAAAGCCATCATTGATTGGCTTGGTCGCGTGACCGATCGGGAATCCATATTTAATAATCTCTTCACCCAATCCAATTTGCTTAAGAGCGATTTTATGACCCCGCTTAATATTTTCTTTGATAACGGTTTCATTTTTCTCAACGTAAATACTCTCACCAATCTGCAGATCACGTAGAGCGACAGCGACATTATCTAGAGGATTAAGTTGAATAGCATTTTCCATCTGAAAACCTCCTTTCAATTGAAAATAGTTTTGCAAATATAGGTCAGTTTTGTACCTTTAGAAACAGTTTTTAATTATTTCCGCTTACATTCCATTTGTTTTCACGTAGAAAAATGCTGCACATCACTAAATCGAGCGTTGCACACTCTTTTGGCTTAATTTCGTTTCGTTCATAAATGCATCTAGTTTTTCACGCGTCGGTAGTCCATCATTATCACCGAGATGCTGCATCTGAATTGCACCAATGGCATTGCCCCGCAGCAGAGTTTCGTAGTCACTCAACCCTTCAAGCATTGCGGAAACAACACCTGAAACAAAAGCGTCACCCGCACCGACTCGATCAACGATGTTTTTAGTGATAAAGTTGGGTGCAAAGGTCTCTGTATAGGAATGATCAACCCCTATCTTCTTTGTATAAGACCCATCATCGACTAAATTAATGATTACCTGTTTGACACCTTTTTCGAGATAATAGTCTGCCATTTTCTCTTTTTCCGTTTCGCCGGTGAGAATACGTGCTTCCTTCACATTCGGCATCACAACATCACACAAGCAAGCGATTTCATTTGTGCGTTGAATCATTTGTTTCTCTGAATTCCAAATGGTTGGTCGCAGATTGGGATCGAATGTGATCTTAAGCTGTTTGTCACGTGCCCTTCTAATTAATGCAAGGGTCGTCTGGTAGGCCGTTTCGCTCAATCCTGCAAGAATGCCTCCAAGATGCAGGATCTTTGCGCCGGAAAAGTTGATTTTTTCAACACTATCTTTATCAATTCTTGATGATGCACTGCCCTTGCGAAAATAAAATGTCTCAGGCTGCCCATCATCGGACAAACCCTTCAGCATGAAACCGGTCGGCCATTCATTGTTCATCTGCACTGCCGCTGTATCAATCTTTTCTTTCTTAAGATAATCACAAATAAATGTGCCAAAGGGATCGTTTCCGATCTGTGTTAAAAGTGTAACCGTATGCGCTAACCGTGCGACACCAACCGACACATTAACATCCGCACCCGCCGAGTATCTTGTGTAGTGTTGCACCGTATTTAAAGGCCCTTTGTCATCAGCAATGAATAAGACCATTGGTTCTCCTGCTGTGATCAGTTCACCCATCTTCTCACTCCTCCATTAATTAAACACTTGTTCATCTTTTTACTTCTCCTCCAGATGATTCCAACCACTTCTGTACGTCTCTTTCCGAAATAGAAATATGATCTCCGTTAACAGTATGTTTCAGCAGCGTTGTCGCCATAGCAAATTGGAGCATACACTCAGAACTCATATGTTTCAAAATACCGTGCAGGATACCGGCTGCAAAAGCATCTCCGCCACCGATTCGATCAATAATAGGAATAAGCTGATAATTGGGAGATGATACAAAACGTCCCCTATTCCAAAGTATTCCTTGTAACATGTTGTTCGACGTAGACACCACATTTCGATTTGTCGCGTACAAAGCTTTGAGATTAGGAAATTTCTTGCTTATTTCAGAGTAACAAGTTTCCATACGGTCTTGCCTAGCAATCGAAGGATCAATTGAGAAAAAGTTGCGCGCGTCCAGATAATTAGCACAGCAAAAGCTAAGCATTGGCAAAATCGGACAAATTGATTTTCTTGCTTCTTCTAATGTCCACATCGACGAACGAAAGTTAATGTCAAAACTAACTGGAATATCACGATTGTAAGCTTCCTCGATAAGCTGTTGCCCAAAATGATGCCACTGTTCTGATATCGCAAACGTAATTCCTGTAATATGAAACAGGCTCACATCGCGAAATAATTCATCAATGTTCCATTCATGAATATCCATTTCGGCTATTGCAGAACGTTGACGATCATAAATGACTGTAGATGGGCGAAGACTGCTTCCCTTTTCAAGATAGTAAACACCCATTCGGCTGCCACCTTTCAGGACCTGAGAAGTATCAACCAAACTGGTATGCAATGCACGTAGAGCTGCTTCCGCAAGCGCGGTATCCGGCAGCTTACTGGCAAAATGAACGCAATGTCCAAAGTTGGACAGAGTGGAAGCTACATTAGCTTCGGCACCACCATAATTAACATTAAATTTACGACTATTCGTCAACAGATCGCCCATGTCCGTTGAGAAACGAATCATAATCTCACCAAGAGCTAGAATCTTAGACATGCTGCTCACTCAACTGACGATATACATACATGTATTCCTTAGCAAGCTTTGTCACTTTTTCGAAGTCATTGGTTGCGGCCGGTTTCAATAAACTGCCGCCAACACCAATCACACGACAACCAACGCCATACCAATCAGCAAGATTATCTAGGTTCACGCCTCCGGATGGCATGATTTCCAATTGTGGCAACGGTGCTTTGACATCTTTGACAAAAGTCGGACCGACAATATCGCTTGGAAACAGCTTCACGAGATCAGAACCCGCTTTCAATGCTTCTTTCATTTCATTAACGCTCATGCATCCTGGGATATAAGGAATTTGATACAGATTGCATAATGATGCAGTTTCTCGATCAAAGGTTGGTGATACAATGAACCTCGCACCTGCCAAGAATGCATCATGTGCAGTAGGTGCATCGAGAATCGTCCCTGCCCCTACCACAATTTCCGGCTTCTCCTTGTATTTTTCGACCAGACTTTTAATAGCCCGATCCGCCTCTGGAACAGTAAATGTAAGTTCAATAGTTTTCACTCCTCCAGCAATCAGTGCATCTGAAATTTTCACCGCTTTCTCCACTGATTCTGCACGCAAAACTGCAACGATTCCATTTTTCTCTAAAGAAGACAATATTGAAATTCTTTGCATGTGCACACCTCTCAATCTAAGTTTCTTATATATAAACTTAATTTATCATTAATAAACTACACGGTTATTATAGCGCCTGAGTTCTCTGATGTAAACCCTTTCAAAGAAACAAATATAAAAATAAAAAAGCTCTTTCATTAAAAAACAATGAAAGAACTTTCCCCATAAACTGTTTAATGCGTTAACTTCTGTTCTATATTCCGCTTTGCCTGCTGCAGCAAAGTAATAATTTTCTTTTTCTTCTCTTCTGACATCCGGTAAACTGGGGAACTGACACTGATCAGTCCCCGAATGTCCCCCTTTTGTTTTAGGCTTGTCGCAATGCAATAAATATCGTCTTCATTTTCCTGATCATCTATGGCATAGCCGCGCTTTCGTGTTGCACGCAAATCATCAATCAAGATGTTTTTATCACAAATTGTATTCTCTGTTCGCTTTTCCAATCGTATTCCATTCAGATAATTTCTTACCGTTTCCTCTTCCTGTTCAGCCAAATAAGCTTTTCCCATTGCGGAACAATAGAGCTCAACTGAGTGTCCTACCTGAGAACGCAAAATGATCCTGCTTTTTGCATTCAATTTTTTTATATAAATGATTCGCTCCTGATCATAAGCACCTAAATGAATCGTTTCACCGATCTGATTATTCAGTTCAATTAGATCTGATTCGGCAACAGAGATAATACTAAATGATTTTTTCGCTGCTTCACCATAACGAATGAGCGTAATACCTAACGAATATTTCTTCGTTTCCTCATCACGTTTTACAAAACCAATAAGACAAAGTGTATTTAATATTTTCAATACCGTTGACTTGCTCGTTTTTAATGATGTATAGATCGTTTGCAGATTAACTGGCTGATCTACCTGCTCTAAATAATCGAGGATTTGTTTTGCACGAATTAAGACTGTTCCGTATGGTTTAATTTCAGACATATTTTTCCATTAATAAATTATGAATTATATAGTCATAATTTATTAAATCGGGCTCAACTCCCCACCGTGGATAGTAACGGTTTAATTATAGACTAAAAATTTATCTTATCAAAGATTTAGTCATGTAAGTCTCAGCTAACTAACCTTTTCTCCATAATATAATAAAATTTATCATGCGCACGGTATAGTCAAATATGTGCATCACTTTGACTGAATCAAAGCAGAAAATCATCTCAAAGTTACAATATGGCACGAGCTACCTACCACCGATTCTACCTTAATAGCAAGCTTATTATTTTCCAATTAATTTATCTGCGAGTAACAGCCCTCTGATTGAAAAGAGAGAATCACTATGGTCTTGTGAAAATGATCAAAGTGAGTGACTATTGATATAGCTTGTGGACATGGCACAGGAGTCTCGAGATGAAAATAGATTTGATTCGTCAGAACCGTCACAATACTCGGTATCAGCAAGCTATTCATTCATTACCTTATTTTTCATCTTCCGCAGCACTTTTTATATTTCTTGCCGCTGCCGCATGGGCAAGGGTCATTGCGACCGACCTTATGATGGTTTGCCTGATCAGTGTTGACCGATGATTTGGAGCGGAACGGCGCAACGAGTTGATCCGACACGGGTTTCAGGTGCCTCTTTTCTTTCTGAAACAGCTCATGTGGCATGTGCGCTTTTAATCTCCACTGACGAGTATGATTATATACCTCGGTTACTTCGACCAATAACTGCTGTACAAAGTCAAACGAAGGAAACGTCATCTGAGACTGCAGGAATTGAATCACCTTAGACGGATTTTCATCCGTTTGAATGATCGCAATAATCCGCACCGTAAGTTCGTTTATTTTCTTCTCAGACAGCTGATAATAGCTCAATAGGAAATGAATAAAGCGATTCATCTCCGGTGTTTGGTCAACGTAATCTCGATCAGCTGCTTTCATAAGCTGTTTTCTCGTAAACGGATAATCCTCTACATCCGGCCGCATACGATATTCATCAACGATTTTTTCCGCATCGAAAACCCGACTGTCTTGAAAACCATAACCGGAAAGACGTGCTTGTCCGTAGAAATCGCAGGCAAAAACCATCACATTCATAAAATCAGATTGATCAATGTGCTGCCCGGTAAGCATTTCAATCTTATCCACCATACGGCATGCATCCATCACCCCAAAGTAATGCAGCAACCCATGCGCAAGTTGAATCCACTCGGTATTGCGTTGAACAATCTTTTTCAGTTCACCGCCGTCCCTCTGTTCAAAACGATGCATCAGCTCTTCCGGCATAAAGAGAACCTTGTTATCCTCATAAATTCCGGGGAAGAGAATACTATAGTTCATAAACACTTCAATAGTCGAAACCGACAGACCACGGGCAGCAGTCATTCCCGAATGTTTCACAATCGTTTCGATCAGATCATACCTGCGCTGATCCAGAGTAACGATGATGTTCTGAAACGTCAAAGGAATTAAGCGAGCGAGCTCTGAAGCCATTTCCGCTTTCTTAAGCGAACTTATGCCTTTGAACTGATAATTCCTACGTATTTGATCCAGCTCATCCTTTGTCAATCTGTTCAAAGTTGCTTTAAAACCGCACGGAAGCTCAACTATTTTCCAAAACCGCTTCTCTCTCTGATCCCGCAGCTTTTGCTTATGATCCTTTGCCCCTTCCAGGGTATACAGCAATGTTGCTTCCTTTTTCTTTTCCATTGTATGAATCATCGCAATTATCGCCTTTCAAGTGGCAGATGAATATGATCATCTGGCCGATTATTTAAATCCAGTGATCGTCGCTCTCATATCGCTCTGCATGGGGAGAGGGCATTGTACAATCCTCAATAATACCCCACTTCGCAGTTCTCGTTTCCAATGCAACCAACCCAGTTTCAAGGCTTGGCACTACCCTCTTTATGACCAGTGATTATTGCATAACAAACGTATTGATTATGTATATACTTCGATTCATACTTGCCACTTTCCTGCTCCACGCAATTCTATAGGAGGCTACCCTCTGTCATTTCTACAGTAAAAAAGACAGCAAATTGATAGATTTCAACCAAGTTTTACAGGGCCTTAATCTATCAATTCAAGGTGTCTTATTCAATCTTTACGGAACCTAAAAAGCCGAAAAGAATGAATTCGGCTTTTCAGTATATCTTGAAATTAAGTATTTATAACAAGGTTGTCAAAAGGCAGCTTCCAAAAGATATGACTTTATTTGTCTTAATCAACCTAAATTTATTATTTGCTGAGTTCTTTGAATGCCAATGCAAAGTTTCCTAGTGTTGCTGATCCGTTATCTTGGACTCTTGGCATTCTTATATACGTGTTTAGATCTGGAACTTTAATGTAATTGTTGTTTAGTTCCGCAAAGTCGCGTCTGACTTTCTCTAGAAAGGCCTCACTGACTACACCTCCGCCAAACACTATGTTGTCTGGTCTGAGAATCATCGTTTGCTGAATAGCGGCTTGAGCGACATAGTACGACATAATATCCCAGACATGATGATTAATCGGGATATCCTTTCCATTAATACCCGTTCTAGCTTCAAATGTTGGACCGGATGCTAAGCCTTCGAGACAATCTTTATGAAAGGGACATATACCTTTAAAATCCAAATCATCAGGATGTCGTTTGACATATACATGCCCCATTTCAGTATGTCCCTGCGATCCCAGTATCGTTCCGTCTATTATGGCGCCACCGCCAATGCCTGTTCCGATCGTTAGATACACTAGAGATTGAATTTTTTCATTAAATAGTTGTGCCATCATGTATTCTCCGTAAGCAGATCCATTAACATCGGTTGTAAAAAATATGGGGATATTTAATTCCTTTTTGATCGGTCCTACAAAATTAGTTTGGCTCCACCCTTTTTTAGGCGTTTCGGTAATGTATCCATATAATTTGTTATTTTTTTGTATTTCGATGGGTCCGAAAGATGCTATCGATAACGCAGCTAAATCGTTAAATTTCTTGAAAAAGTTGATCACCTTAGTGAATGTAGTACTTGGATCCGTCGTAGGGATCGATACTTTTTCAATTACTCGATAGTCTTCATTTCCTACAGCGCACACAAACTTAGTCCCGCCTGCTTCAATACTCCCTAATAACATGGCCTTTATCTCCTTTACCTCATTTATATCTAATCGTTCTGCTCGAATCATTTCCCAGTCTATAGACATTCAGATCGCACCAAGCACTTTGCTGCGCCATTAAATGAAAGTGAAGATCACCCTCTGAGTAAAACCGTTCTGAAAATGTGGCTTCTCCGTTATTGATAAAGAGTTCAAATGATGACGTATCAACATATGCCCTAATCGATAGTTCTTCTGATTGATCAATAACGGTTTGTCTGTCAGGATCAGGACCCGTTCTATGGAGATGGACTTTACGATCTTTAGCATCAAACTGAACAGAGATAATGGTCAATCCGTTGTCTGCTTTCATCTCTAAAGATATACTTGATGCTTGATCCCAATTCATTTTAGCATCAATTTCTAGTTGATGTTCTTTGCTGCTAAAAGCTATTTCATTGATGCGTTCACTTTTTGATAAAAGCAGCTCAGATCGAAGCGTTTTCAATTCATGTATCGGGCATGAATACAGTTTATTATTTACCAACTTTAATTCTCTTGGAAGGGTCATTGTTCCTGCCCATCCATCCGATTGTTCAGGCATCTTGTTCTCCCACATGTCCATCCACGCGAGCATAATACGCCTTCCATCATCTGTTTTCATTGTTTGTGTTGCGTAGAAGTCATGTCCTGAATCTAATTCAATGAAGTTCCCTCTCGTAAAAATACCAGGTTGATCGTCCCCAATCATATATCCAGTTTGGTATACATTTTTGAAGATACCGTTATTAGGAATGATTCCCTGTGGGGATATTAATAAGACGCGATGCCCATCTAACTCAAAAAAGTCCGGACATTCCCACATATATCCCTCTGTTTCAGGATGTTTTGATTGGCTAAGCACTCCCTTGTATTCCCATTCAAACAAGTTATCGGATGAATATAATAGTACTCTTCCAAATCCTGATTTATTTTGGCTGCCCAAGACAATGAACCATTTACCATTTTCACACCAAATCTTTGGATCTCTAAAATCAGCTGCATTATCGGTAGGTGCACTACTTATTATTGGATTATTTTCATATTTTTCAAAATGAATTCCATCGTCACTAAATGCAATATTTTGATTTTGCCAGTATTGTTCCTTATTCGTATTTTTTTTATAGTGATGTCCTGTGTAAATCAAGTATAATTTATCATCTTTTACCAGAGCACTACCGGAAAAACAGCCGTCTTTATCTTCATTATCTCCTGGAGTCAACGCTATTGGACATTCTTCCCAATGAATTAAATCCGTACTTCTAACGTGGCCCCAGTGCATCGGTCCCCATTCAGAACTATAGGGATGATATTGAAAAAAAACGTGATAATAGCCCTTAAAAAAACAAAGTCCATTTGGATCGTTCATCCATCCTGTTGGAGGGATTATATGATAGTTTTGCCTGTATCGATTATTAGTGATCTGATTCATCATTCACAAACTCCTTCCAAACATTTAATACCTTCCAACTGATGCTGGCCTTGCCTATCATCACATGGTCAGGACTGCAGCCTTTTTATTGAGTCTCTGATCACTGGCGGACATTTAACACGGGTGGTCCCGACTTTTTGTTCATCACTTTTATCGTTACAGATCTTCAGTAATTTTCGAATACCTAGGACTCCAAGATCGTAGTGAGGCAGTCCTACTGTTGTCAATGCGGGATGCAAATGAGCGGAAATAACGCTTTGGTCGTCAAAGCCAACGACAGATATGTCATCAGGAATTGACAGCCCTTTCTGCTTAAGGCCATCGTAAATTCCCATCGCGACACGATCATTATGACAAAATACCGCGGTCGCCCCGCTTTCAACGAGGGATTCTGTAACATTGAATCCCCCCTCTTGATCAGGCTTCGCATACATAATCAACGAGGAATCTCGAGAAATTCCCGCCTCCTCCAACACCTGTTTGTATCCTTCCAGACGCCCAGTTCGCGCTGGTGAGGGAGAGGTCGTATTCACGAAAGCGATGCGTCGATGACCGGCCTTTACAAGAAGTTCGGTAGCTGTCCGACCACCTTGAACCTCATCAGGGACAATAGCGGGATACAGATCGTGCATATCGAAACAGTTGACAAGTACTACAGGTCTTTCCGACTGCAATTTCAGTGATTCCACCGGACGGTGATACCAAGTCGAGTAAATGATTCCTTGCACCTGCTGCTCAGCCATCATAGTTAGTGCTTTGTTTTCGACTGATTCCTTGCCTCCGGTATCGATAATGAGAAGAAGCTTCCCACTCCGCCAAGCCTCATCCTGTGCCCCTTTAATGATCTGTCCGGCGAAAGGCATGGTAGCAACATCATCTGTAACAAATCCAATTAGATCGGATGTTCCCTGTACAAGTCCCTTCCCTAAAGCATTGGGTTGATAGCCAAGTGATTCGGCTATTTTTCGAACCCTATTGCGTGTGTTTGCAGGGATTCGATGCTTCTCATTGTCATTGATCGACCATGAAGCCGTTGCAACCGAAACCCCAGCCGCCTCAGCAACATCTTGCAGCGTAATTTTTCTCATTACTTTACCCCTTTTATGCTCCATACCGACAGAGCGGCGATAACCGTTATTACGATTGCAACAGGAAATACCGGAATATATGATCCTACAATCGTAACTAGCGTTGATGTGATGACCGCACCGATCGCCTGTCCGGCACAGCTTGCCATATTAAGAAAACCTAGGTCTTTGCCCGCATTCTTCTTATTTGGCAGAACATCGACGTTCAATGCCTGATCTACGGACATATACATACCATAACCAAAACCCGCAATTCCTGCAAAAAGCAGCATACCCATCGTTGTTGGGAAGATCCACGGCATCGCAATACCAATCGCATACAATCCACAAGATAAAATAACGGGAGGCTTACGCTTACCGATTTTGTCCGAAATAGGTCCAGATGTGATCGATGCAATGAACGCTACGACCATAGTGATCAATGACATTATGGAAATGACACTGGCGGCATGTGCCTTGGTCTGCCCGATGTGATCCTGTAGGATATAGAGCTGATAGGAAGCAATCATCTGATAGGCAACGATTAAGCTCGTACGGCAGATAAACGCCTTCCAAAAATCAGGAGCATGCATCGGAGGTGTGAACGCTTTCATAATTACCCGCCAAATAGGCTCACGCTCCCTGTTGACCTGTTCTGTGTCATTACGCGGCTCACGTGGGAGAAGGAGAAATGCCAGAATGCCCGCGAATATATACATTGCGCCTGCACTGGCAAATCCGATACCTGTACGAAAGATAAATAATGAACCGAAGAAAGTACCAATTGCCTGACCTACCGTGATTCCTCCGCCATATGCAGCAGACACGATGCCACGATTCCACTCAGGAACACGATCAGAAAGTGTTGCAACAATGGGAGCCGTCATCATATTCTGCCCAATGTTTGCAAAGCAGTATGCCAGTAGAATTCCAATTCCAGTACCCGGAGTTCCGATTAAATAGAAAGAAATTGCTGCAATGACAGCACCTGCCAGATACCATGGTGTTCTTTTGCCAAAACGTGATCTCGTTCTGTCCGACATGGAGCCGACGAAGACGTTAACGAAAAGAGAGAGCATGGCTCCCGCAGCATTAATCGTTCCAAGCAAAGCATCCGGATTATCAATTCCAATATCTTTCAATCGCTGCGGCATAAGAACGGATGCGATCATATAGAATCCCATGTTTTGTAGAATCGCAAAGACTCCGAATCCCAAAATGAAGCGAGCGGTGCGATCCATCTTTAGATTTTTTAGACTTATCATTTTTTCGCCTGACTTTCTAAATTTATCGTTTTTCCTACGTCTATGGCTTAAAACATTATGAGACAAATACGAAGTTCCATGATCATGACCGCTGGACTTGACTTAGATCTCCCGCTGTTTGACTTCAAGCGAAGATAATTCAATTGCCCCATCGCTAACGAAGTATCCGATTCTTCCTGCTCGTTTATCGTAGATTCTTGTGCTAAGGGCAATCTGACCATCTAGAACAATGACGGCAATTGATTCCTCCGTAATCACTTCCAGTGTGTGGTTACCTGCAGGCAGATCACAAGGGCGCTCCAACTCGACATAGTAGGGAACGTCTCCAGAGATTTGCCACTGCTCTCCTCCTGTCATTTTACGTGGCCACCGATCGAAAACCATTCGCGAGCGATGTGGCTCCAAACGAATGACATAGGAAGAATCGCCATCGTTCGAGGAACGCAGTAGCAGCCCGCATTCGTGAGTTCCCGGTTTTATGTTAATCGTGGCTTTGATATAGGCCTGATCCGGCAATAACTTGTCGGACACTGCACATACATATCCATCAGGAGCATTTAACGACTGCTTATCAATGGCAACCGGAACAGTCTCAGGAAAGCTCTGTGTCAGTGTCTCAGGAAAGCGAAATGCGAGTGAGCCATCCTCATTTTGCACGGCCTCAAGCGTTGACATGGTTCCTGCCCACTGCCATTCCCCATCGTCATGAGCACCCTTCTTGGTCGCAATCCAACCGGTGAAGAAACGTTTGCCATTGAGGAATGTACTCTTTGCAGCATAGAAAGCGCGTCCATCAATTGTGTCTTTATCTGGAGCAATCCACGGACCGTCAAGAGTCTTTGCCATGCGATATTTGGTTGTGAATGCATCAGTGAATTCGGAATAGATGAAGTACCACCAATCTCCCCAATGGAACACCTCCGGACACTCCATTGCAACGAATCGCTTAGGATCCCAGAATGGTTTCGCTTGCTTCCAAGAATATAGATCGTCGGAAATGTACTGTGCGGTAACACCGCGCCGACGTTCAGGACCACTGCTATTTCGAGCAGCGAAAAGCATTCTCCAAATTCCTTTTTCCTCATCCTTGAATACGAAAGGATCACGCCAATCATAGCCTTCGTAATCTTCACTTGGACCGAAAGACAGTTCATCATGGCGCGTCCATGATTTCATACCGTCATCACTTGTAGCGTGCATGACCAACTGGATGGACCGCCCGGTTTCGTCAGTTGTTTTAGGATTGTTGCCTGTGTAGAACAGATGATGTGTGCCCTGATCGTCAACAAGAACACTGCCCGTATAGCAGTTAAAATCTTTCGCATCTGGACCGCCAGACGGCAATGCAACACCATGTTCCTCAAGATGCACGTAGTCCTTTGTTGTCACTAAAGACCAAGGCATTCCATTTTTCGGTACTTTCCGATCTTCGAATAGAAAATAAAGATATACCTGACCATTCTCCTCGAAGGGAATGACATCTCCAACGAATGCTCCCTCAGGACGGTAAAACACTTTGTTATTCATAAATAATTAACCCCTTTCATTTTCGTTAATCATTGGTGTTTAAGCTGCTTAAACGTTTAAGCATAAGCATCTAACAGCATTATGAAAGCGTTATCTATTTTTGTCAAGAGTTTTTTTGAAAGCCTTTGCATAAATAAAGCTCTCGTTACTAGCAAAAAACGTCGACCGAAACATCCCAAAAGGAACGTAACGAACCGACATTTTGATGGTTCACTAGCTCATGTTGAAGAAAAAATTAGTTACACAAAACGAAATAGAGGGACTCTTACCACCTTGCCCTGTGCAAGAAACAAGTGAATCACTTAATTCAATCCCTATTGATCTATTATCAATTGTCTGATCGAGGCATAAACAAACACCGCAATGATCTTCATCACTAAATTTGTTTAGTTTTTGTCTATTTGTGACAATTAATATATAAACCAAAGATCCATTAAATATCCGAACGATTAATCGGGATATTGCACATCAACTGCATAGACAGGGAGGAAAAAAATCATTGTTAACCAATCTATTGACTGAATCAGAGCAGAAAATCATCTCAAAGTTACAAAGTGAAAACAAACAACTTAACCTCCAGATTCTCGCAATAAAAAATGAACGAAATCGTATACGAGCTCAATATGCGAATGATATGGAAAATTTATGGATCCTACAAGAGCATTTCGACCAAATTAAAAATGGAATCAAACCCTTCCCTAACGATGTCGCAAAATGAACGTATTCGTTGAAAAGAAAATGAACGGATTTCGAGAGGAAAATGTGCCCACTTATGAACGAAATAAGTTATAGACAAACGATGAAAAATTAAATGGGGAACGTCAATTAATGAATGATCTTAAATCAATACACAAATCTCTTATTCTATTTAGGATTCAGCTAATATTCATTAATTTTTCTTATCTTCTCATTATTCAGTATTGCCTCTATTCCATTCTTTCCTGCATAATAAGACTATAGGCTATGAATCTTGCCCAGGGGAAAGTTGGGGACTAGGGACATTGTCTTAGTGCTCGATCAGCGACGTAGTCTGATCGGAGCACGACAAATAAAACTGTTGGAGGCGTACTTATGGACAAAGGCAAGAGAGCTTTTTTGAATGCCGGTATGGAAGCGATTTGTCATTGTGACACGAGCAATACCCACTATCTGTTTGAATTGAAAACCGGAGAACATGTTTATCGTGCACGATCCAACCACCTCTCTATCTATAATGATGACGGTTCATTTGCCACATTAATCGGCATGTTAAATCCTGCCTTTATTCGTACGTACCATGATTACATCAGCAACCATGCAGAGCATGGACGAATTTGGCTCCATCAAGAGTTACAAAACTTTTTGAAGGCGTTCAACAATAAAGACGAAGAATACGGCTTCTAAGCTCAGCTATAGCTGAACAGAAACCATCGTTTAATGGAATCTCCTTTCTTAACGCCGAGACTGCATGCGAACCGGCATGTCGACGAGCGGCGTTCCAATCCAGTCTTGCTTTTCTTTTGATCGAACAATCCAATGCAGTTGCACGATCAAGCGATGTCCTTTTCGTATTTGAATTAACGGTAAACAAATGGGTTCTTGAGAAACTCTGGGTATCCGTTTTAAATGCATTGATTCTAATAAAATCTTGTACTTCTTGAGTGCTCGGATAACCTTATCAAAGCATGTAAAAGAAGAGAGGGCGCTTTTAACCCTCTCTTTCTCGATTAACGAACATGCTTCAGATAAACTAACAACCAGCATTAGTTCTCACTCCATGCCTTCCTAATTCGTGCAATATGTTCATTACGTTCTTCAGGGGACATGTCGTTCATTCATGAAATGTAAATTAAGTCACAATCCATGACTACTTCTTTTATCGTTAACCAAATCATGAGTGATGGATATTCCTCATAATATTATCTAGTCAAAGATCCTGATTCATTTGAAGATGGAGGCAAGTGAGTGAATCGATGCATAGGTTGCTGGAGTCTATGCCCCTACTTCATCACTAATCTCGATTTTGATCGTAGATAACTTGGATTTGTCTTATCCTCTGACAAATGAACTATCAATAAAAATTTCATCAATTCCGACTCGGTGCAATTGATCTACAAGAATAGATAAATTATTGACTAACATGAGCGGTTTCTGTTGATTCCAAGGCTCTCCACCGCCAGGTCCCTGAACCAATAGAGAACTTTTTAGTTGCTCAATTGTCATTAGGTAATCTCCGGGACTAAGAACTCCATTCTCATTGAAAACCAGTGACATAATCTTGCCCTCCGGAGAAAAAAGGTATACTATTTTACAATTTATTCTCACGATGTTCTTAATATAAACGTTAAATTAACTAATAAGTTAATAGAATTTTGTACCATTTGTTTTGTCAATGGATTAACTGTTGCACATTTTTAGTTGCTACTTTTAAGCATCCAAAATCAGCACAATAGAAAAATAGGATGAATGCATAAACCGCCATTCATCCCACTAAATATTAGGCCAATGATTCCGTCTCTATCACAAGGCTTTTATTTTCCCAATCGACTTTTCTGCGAGTAACAATCCTCCGATGATCCCCGCTTGATCATTTAGTCCGACAGGCTGAATATAGGTGTCCAGATCAGGCACAGCAACATAACCCTTGAGCATCTGCTCAAATTGTTCACGAATCAATTGGAAAATCTGCTTTTGTTTCATAATCCCGCCGCCAAGAATAATGCGTTCCGGACGCAAGATCAATGTGTAACTAACCAGCGCTTGAGCGAGATAATAAGCTTCAAGCTCCCATACATTGGGTTGATCAGCAAGTTCAATGCCTTTTTTGCCCCAACGCTTCTCAACTGCCGGTCCGGAGGCCATGCCCTCTAAGCAATCCGTATGAAATGGGCAATTACCCACGAAGGTGTCGCTTGGATGGCGCTTGATTAAGAGATGCCCCATTTCCGGATGACTGTATGCGTTCAGAATATGTCCCTGATTGATAAAACCACCGCCGATGCCGGTGCCAACGGTCAAGTACAGACAACTTTGTGTGCCCTTCGCATTTCCCATGACAGATTCCGCATATCCTGCTGCATTCACATCCGTGGTCCAAGCAATCGGCATGTCATAATGTTTACTTAAGCTGCCAAAAAAGTTAAAGTTTTTCCAAGAAGTCTTTGGCGTCGATGTGATATAACCAAAGGTCTTAGAATCCTCATTAACATCAATGGGACCAAATGAACCAACTCCGATTGCATCAATAGAATACTGATCAAAAAATGAGAAGATGGGTTCCAGCGTTTCTTCAGGCTTCGTCGTCGGTACGGTAATCGAGTCGATTATTTTCATTTGCTCATCACCAACCGCCGCAATGAACTTGGTTCCTCCTGCTTCAATTGATCCGAATAACATGATCCCTACCTCCTTAAGGATTAAATTTTTTCCCCTGCAAAAAAAACTCAGCATAAGACTTCGTCGTCTAAATGTTGAGCCATAATTGGACTATAAAAGACATCTGATATCCGCTTAACCTTTTTCAACTCTATTAAATTAAGCGCTTTCAAAAATGTACTTCTAACTTAAGTTCTTAACTTAACTCGCTTCGCCATGCAGGAACATCTTTATAACAGTCTGCTTTACCAATTGAATTAAATAATTCCATCTTATATTTAACGACTTTCTTGGCTTCGTCAATGCAGTCAGGGTAAACGGCATTCGGATCCCAAAGTTCAGTAGTGGCCAATATTTCCCGGCATTTCTTGAAAAAAGCAAATTTATAATCGGATGAAATGTTAACTTTTTGAATGCCGATCTTGACTGCTTCAGCAATCTCCTCATCCGGGTTTGCAGAGCCACCGTGGAGGACAAGAGGGATATCAACAATTTCCTTAATACTTTTTAAAACATCCATACGCAGTTTCGGCGTCACGCCTTTTGGATAAATTCCATGGCAAGTGCCAATGGCAACAGCTAATGAATCCACACCGGTCTGTTCAACGAATTCCGCCGCATCTTCCGGTTTTGTGTAAATGACCTCAGTCAATCCTCCTTCGATGGTCGTGCCGGTATTACCAATCGTCCCAAGCTCTCCTTCCACGGATACACCAATTTTGTGACTCACATCAACAACTTCTTTGGTTACGCGAATATTTTCTTCAAATGGTAGCAAGGAACCGTCAATCATTACCGAACTGAATCCAGCATGAACCGCGCGCATAACGCTTGCTAAACTGTCACCGTGATCCAAATGTAAGACAAATGGAACCGGGCTATTTTTAATGCGGCTTACAACATAGTTGAAAAAGCTGTCTTTCGTAAACGCTAACTCTGTCGGGTGTACGGCGATAATTGCCGGCGAATTATTTTTTTCTGCTTCTTCAACGACCACTCGCACGAAATTGCTATCCGCCACATTAAATGCCCCTACAGCAAAACGATGTTCCTTGGCTACTTCCAATAATTGTTTCATGTTTATTAACATAATACATACACTTCCTTTGTTTTTTTTAAAGTGATTGACCAGCAGATTGCGAAAGGAGAATATAGTGTTTAACTAATTCCTCGCCTCCTTTAATCGTGTTATGAATCAGGTCAACAAAATTAATTTCCGGATCTTTACTAAGTTGTCTTTTGATACTACTGATCTGAGCCTTCATGAAATCTGAACCAACATTGATTTTGTTGATTCCTAGTTTAATAGATTGTGTAATATTTTCGCTCCCGCACCCAGAGCCACCATGCAGCACAAGCGGCATTTTAGTTGCTTCTTTTATTTGTTCAACAATTTCAAAGTGAAACGTGGGCACGAACCCCCCCGGGTAAATTCCGTGGCTCGATCCATAAGAAACTGCCAAGGCATCAATACCTGTTTTTTTTGCAAAATCAATGGCCAGATCCGGATCCGTATACATCTGATCATTGGTCATATGATTACCGGCAACAGCCCCCATATTACCGAATTCCGCCTCAACACTAGCCCCATACGTTTGCGCAAATTCCACCATATCTCTCGTAATCTGAATATTTTCATCTAGTGGATGCTCAGAAGCATCCATCATCACACTTGAAAAGCCGTCCTGTAAACACCGCTTGACGAACCCAACATCCTTACCATGATCAAGATTAATCGCCACCTCAACACTCGCTTCATGAGCCATTTTGATAATGGGTTGAGTGAGAAACCTACTTCCTAGATGCTGCTGCATATGCTCCTGCAGAAGATCAATGATAATTGGTGCTCTTAACTCCTGCGCCGCATTAATCGCAGCCTGAGCAGTTTCCAGATTAAAACAGTTAATTGCCATAATCGCGTAGTTACCTTGATTCGCCCGATGTAACATACCGTTCATCGAAACGTACATAATCTCATCACCTTGTCTGTTTTATTGAGAAATTTTTATATCTGACAGATCAAATTCTTCTTCAAAATCTTTATCACTTAATTTTTCTTCCTCTTTAGTCGGTTCCTTCTTCCACAGGAACAAGATGATCCCTGTTATTAAAGAACCGATAAGCAGTGCTAAGGTGAAGAGCAATGGATGATTCATTGCCGGAACAATAAACATTCCGCCTGATGGTACCGGGGAAGCGACACCCCACATCATGGATAATCCTCCTCCAATAGCAGCGCCGAATGTACAAGCGGCTACAACGCGGAGCAAATCAACAGCTGCAATCGGAATAACCCCTTCAGTGATCATACAAACACCCATTGGCAAAGCAATCTTGATGTTATCTTCCTCTTCCTTGGTATATTTCTTCTTACGAAAAGCTAAAGATAAAAGCCATGAAATCGTCACACCGAATGGCGGTACCATTGAAGCAAGTATTTTCACTGCTTCGGGTTCTTTTACACCTTGCAACAAAAGTCCGTCGGCAAATAGCGAAGCTACTTTGTTTACTGGGCCGCCGAAGTCAAATGCTGCCATTCCCCCTAATATCGCACCGAAGACGAAACGCATTGATCCTTGCATGCTATTAAGGAAAGAAGTCATTCCCTCCGTTGCCCAAACGATTGGTACACCAATAACGAAGTACATTAACAATCCAATAACAACACTTGAAACAAGCGGAATAATCATCATCGGCATTAAGCCTTCTGCCCATCTAGGAACTTTTAGATGTTTTCTAAGGAACAGAACAAAATATCCGACAATAAAGCCCCCAAGCATGCCTCCTAGAAATCCCGCGCCAATGGAATTGGCAATCAGCCCCATTAGTAGACCCGGTGCGATGCCCGGCCGATCTGCTATTGAATAGGCGATAGCTCCTGCGATCACCGGCGCCAGCAATCCCATGCCCAAAACGCCAAGAGAAAGGAGTGCGGAAGCTACTGAGAATGGTTCTTTATAATTGGTAATTACCGATCCGCCTGCCAAGTTCCCGATCGCAATTAACAACCCTGCAGCAACAACTAGTGGCAGCATATAAGAGATGGCAGTTAATGCATGCTTTTTAAGTTCCATCTTTCTCCAAATCTTTTTCCACATTCTAGACACCCCTTTGCAATTCTGATTCAAGTTTCTTATACAACTGTTTTGGTGCTTTTATGGCTAGATTGGTTGGAATCTCCACCACCTTCTTTCCCTTGAATCTTTCTCTTCCGCTTATCTTGATATCTGCAGCAATAATAACCAGATCAGCCTCCTTAATTTCTTGCACAGTCAGTTCATCTTCAATGCCAATGGTTCCCTGAGTTTCAATACGAACCTGATGCCCTGCCTCTGTTCCTGCTTTGATTAGTTTCTCTTTTGCAATGTACGTATGGGCGATTCCAGATGTACAAGCAGAGATTCCCACTATCTTCATCACAATTTCCTCCCTACTCCTTATTTTTTCGATAACAAATCAATAAGCTCTTGTTTGGTGCGAACAGTTTGAAACTTAGCAATCACGTCATCATCAGCGAGTAAAATGGCGACTCTTTGGAGCAATTTGATGTGCAAAACATTAGAATCTGTATTTTTAACCGCAAACAAAATGATCGTGCTTATTGGCTTCCCATCCAAAGATTCCCATTCAATTGGCTTCTGGGTTCGACCAATGGCAAGAGAAGTCCGGATCACACTTTCTGATTTTCCATGTGGAATGGCCACGCCTTCGCCTAGCCCTGTGATGCCTTCTTTCTCACGATTTAGTACATCCTCCAGAAAATCTTTCTCATCATTAATACAATGATTCAAGTACAACAGGTGAATTAATTGCTCAATGGCTTCAAGCTTTGTCGCAGCTTCCAAATTCAAATCAATTAAATCTTCATTAATTACTTTTTTAATGTCCAGTTCATCTACACTCATTTGCATAGCCCTTTCCTCCTTCAGACTTGTTAAAATGACATAATGGATTCTGTTCTCCACAGGATTATCTATCTTTCTAAATGAACAAGCTTATCATTTCCCTGGTGTCTTTAGCCCTCATCATTTTTTCTAAAGTATTCTCATCAGATAAAACGCTTGCAAATTTTGAAAGAGCAATATTTCGCGCTCTTTGGATGGCATTATCTCGAACTGCGAGCAATACAATCAATTGAACCTGTTCCGTGTCTTTAGATCCCCATGCTATCCCGGCATCTAGTCTTCCAATGGCAACAGAACTCTCAATCACTGCGTCCGAGATACCATGTGGCAGCGCAACACCCTTTCCTATTGTCGTGTCTCCATCCGCCTCCCTTTTAAGAACTTCTTCTGTAAAATCTTGAATACTATATATTTTTCTTTCATGAAACAACATCTCTGACAAAGCTACTATGGACTCTTCTTTATTCGCTGCATGCAAATGAAGCGAAATGAGTTTTTCAGATAAAATTTCATGTGACATTTGCTGATTCCTTAGGACTATTGCTCCCTATCCTTTCATTTGCTTCTTTATAGTAGTCGTTGATAAACTTCTCTATATTATATTTATCCGTATCATTCAAAATCGGGCTCACTAGAAGAGTCGGCTTGTTGGCGTTGTGACGCGTTTTTACTGTAGATATGATTAAAGCAACATCAGCATAATCACTTTCTTTAATCCTGTGCTGTGCGACAATTCTCTTAACGTTGATCTGTGGAAACATTTTTTTGATTTTCTCACTCAGAAGATGTGATGTACCAATGCCGCTAGTACATTCAATCAGAATGGGAATTTCTTTCATGAATTTATCAATCAGGATTTGGAAATACAATGTGATGTAGCCAACTTCTTCATCACTCAGAAAATCAGCATAATTCTCTTTTTCAACAACTTGATAAACACATTGCTTCACTAAATCAAAGGTCCCGCCAAAATTAGTTCTAATAGAATTTAAAATTGGATTAACAATGTTTATTTTGTGATTCAATCGATAGATCATCGAACACAAATGCGATGTTAATTGCTTATAAAGAACATCATCATCTTGAAAAAATAGTCCACTATTTTCAGACACTCTACTTACTAATTTGCTTGATAAGTACATTGCCTGCCTACTCATTGGATCTTGATCCAACAAAGAATCATGATTTAGATTGCACGCCTTGAAAATGTAGTACAGCTCATTAAACTCATCATTGTTTAGTTTAATCTGATAGAATTTTTCAATTTTATTCACTAACTCATAGGTAACGTGAAAAATTGCAGAATCATCTCTGATTTGATGAACGATTGGCTTGTTCGCATTAGGCTTTTGAATATTATTTGTATAGCCTTCAATCACTGAGAGCATGTAACAAAACATGGTTAAATAAGATGGCTGATCCAAGAATGCATTATGTTCTTGCTGAACTTCATGAAGGAAATCCTTAACCTGGAACAATGTTGCATTTTTGACTTTCGTATGTTCAATGAACTCTGGAATATCATATTGATTAAATGGATCGCCATTCTGTTTTAAAAAGCCCTCTATAATAGATGAGCTTAATCGGAGCACATTAAGCTTATTGCCACAAATATGAGTCCCACTATTTTCTTTTAATAATTTAAGGTTGAACGGAACAATGGCCGCTTCAATATGTTTAAAATCATTAATGATCGAACTTTGACTGACGTAATATCTTTCCGATATTTTTTGAATAGATGTTTTGTATGGCGAGATTGCAAGCAAGTAAAGCAACAAATTGAGTCGTCGTTCTTCAGGCATTTGAAAGACCGGAGCACCACTCTCTGTTGTCTGTTTTTTGTTGACCAGCATATATCCTAGATTTTCTTTTTTCTCGATCCTATAATTTTGAGAAGAGGTCTCCGTTATCTGCTTCATATCCCGATAAATGGTTTTAGTTGATACTGCAAATTGACGACTTAGTTCAGCAGCAGTGATATAATCATTAGTTTGCTTTAAAATTTCCAGTATCCTCTTTTGGCGATCGTTCAAAGTATTTGTCATACTCAATTCACACCTCATTTCCTTTCTCTTTATAGTTTCATATTATTAAAATGTAAGCGCATACACAACTACATATATTTTAACAATTTTATGTCCGTATTAGTGTGGTTAGAAGCACGTAGGATACGTATCACTTCCCTCCTTAATAAGGATCAAACCCAGAGCATAGATACAGAACGTCAACAATCCAAGTCAGCTAAAGCATTTTTAATCACAGCCAAAGCACAAACATCAAAATGGCGTACGGATATCTTTCTAATTATGAATCTGATTCCTCTTGCAATGAAATGATGTCGGCAATTAGGAACACCGGCGCAAAAGAATACGGTTATTAAGCGCATTACCTAGGGATAAACTTCACTCATTTTGGAAATTTTGGTTATTGATGTAGCTAAAGAGGATATGTACATAACAATGGAAATGAAAACATTGAAACAGATTACATACCTTAGTCTCTGTGGCGGATTGATTATATTTGTGTTCTTTTCTGCTTGCTTAGTTTCTCTTTGCTGCTCTCGTTCTTTTCGCAGGTTTTATGTCGCGCATGGTCATTGGATTCACACCAAAAACCTGGGGATCCGGAGTCCGAGCCTTCTTCTTCATGTATGTTTCACTTATGATTGTCATTATTTTAGTCTTTCAAGAAATACTTCGTCTCGATAAGAAGCATTTCCCACAACACTCTCTCATCTTCACAGCACCTTTACAGGGCTTACCGTCTTAAATGGATATTTTCTGCATAGATGGGCATCAATCTAATGGTGCTGATTCTTTAATCAAATTTCAATCAAAAATTCAAGGTGAAAGCCCATTAAATCATGTTAAAATAAAACTGTTAATTTAATAGTATTTATTTTGAGAGAAGGCAGCATTAATGAAAAAATGGTACGCACTCTGCTCTGTCCTTTTATTATTTTCTGCACTAAGTTTTTTTACAGTTAAGGTTAACCAAAGCCATATAAAGAGACTTAATGTCGATTATCAAATCAGCGGTAGTACATATGTCAATAAATCCTCCATTTCAAAAACAAAACTGTCCAAACGAACAAAACAAATTCTCGTTGTTGTTGGAAATGGTAGCCATGCAAAGATCCAGTTATGGCAGAAAAAAGGTAAGAAATGGTTGAAAAAAATGGCAACAAACGGACATGTTGGCAAATATGGGATTGGCAAAACACATGAAGGAGCCATGAAGACTCCTTATGGAGCCTATAAATTAACCTTTGCGTTTGGGACGAGTAATCCAGGCACAAAGTTGCCTTTCCGGAACATCACACCAAATTCATGGTGGGTAGAAGACAGCAATGATCCAAACTATAACACATGGCAGGAAGGCGGCTCTTTTAATAAACCAAGCGAGCACCTTATTGATTATCCGGTACAATACAAATATGGAATCGTGATCAACTATAACTCAAAACGAGTCCCATGGAAGGGATCCGGGTTCTTTGTTCATGTCTCAAACGGTGGCTATACCGCAGGATGCGTTTCACTGTCTCGCTCTAAAATGAACTATCTCATGAGAACGATCAAGCCGGGAGCATATATACTGAACATCAACAACGTCAATCAATTGAAACGCTTTTAAAGTGAACGGCTAAATAAAGATTGCTATCTTAAGATAAATTGGTTATGCGCTATTTAACAGCAAACAAACAGCTCAACGATTCGATGAATCCAACTTGATCAAAACGAGAAAAAAATTGACCGGCAGCATGAGAATGCTAACCGATCGATTTTTTTGTTGCTTGTACGAAACGACTATTTGCTTAAACTGGTAGTCGTTTTAATATGAATTATTTTTTCACTGTCTTTGCTAGTATATAACCAACTTTTCCCGAAGCAACGACCTTGTCCCATTTCTTTCCTTTGGTCAGGACTTTTACAGAAGTCTTTTTCTTCAGTGTCTTAACTTTGTGTGACTTAACAGATCCCGGTTTATGGGGCAGTGTTTACAAAAAAGAGAAACTGATTAACAAGCATTATATTTGTACGCCATTAGTTAATAAGATACGCAAGTTTCATCCTCAGCTGCCATTTATCTGTAATCGTCAAAATAACCCACACCTAGTCAAATGGTATGAGCCTTGTTATGATTATTTTAGTAGTGAAAGGCAATTTGCAGAGATCCGATATTTTGCGAACCTAGGAAGAAGTTGACCATGCGCCTCTTCAGTCGGCTTATTTACAACTAAGATCCTTCTAACCAAACCAAAGGCACCTCTCCCATTCCACCATTTTTCTAAGATTTTGTTCACAATTAAATCGTTATTCACTGTATTTTCATATTTTTCTCATATTTAGTGATTGTATCTTGCTTATTTTCCTGCATAATAAGAATATGGATGATGAATCTACTCCGGGGAATTGGGAAATAGTACATCAGCTTTAGTGTTCGATCAGATACACAGTCTGGTATGAGCATGACAAATCTACTATTATTGGAGGCGTTGTAATGGACAAAGGCAAGAGAACTTTTGTGAATGCGTGCATGGAGGCTATTTGTCAATGTGACACGAGTAACACCCACTATTTGTTTGAATTGAAAACCGGAGAACATGTTTATCGCGCGCAGCCCAGCCACCTTTCTATGTATAATAAGGACGGTTCCCTTGCCCAATTAATTGGCATGTTAAATCCTGCTTTTATTCGTACGTACCATGATTACATCAGCAACCATACAGAGCATGGACGAATTTGGCTCCACCAAGAATTACAAAACTTTTTGAAGGCATTCAACAATAAAGACGAAGAATACGGCTTCTAAGCTCAGCTCTAGCTGAACAGAAACCATAGTCTAATGAAATCCCCTTTACGCCGAAACCGCATGCGAACCGGCATGTCGACGAACGGCGTTCCAATCCAGGCTTGCTTTTCTTTTGGTCGAACAATCCAATACTGATGCAAGAAGGACATCTCCGTGTCAATTCCATTGCACGACTCAGAGATGTCCTTTTCATTTCTGAATCAACGGTTAAGTCTCCTTCTGATTCTGCACTCCCCTATTTCCTTAACAATTCTGATGTAATCTTAAAATCTATTCGTTTATTTACATATTTTTAAATTCTCCCCACCATTTCCGAACCATGTCTCCTATCTATAAAACATAGAGCAAAAATACACCAAGACCTGCTTCATCCCCCCGTCACCGCCTCTTTAATCCACGCACCACACATTCAGCTTCAACCCAAAAACTGAATCCCCGAAAGGAGCCCCACATTTATGCCATTTACCGACTATTTTGCTGCCCCGTTCGAGCCTGAATGCTATGCCTTCGAGAGACTGATGCAAAAGTATGAACCGAAAATCCGAAAAACCGTCAAACGCTATAACGACATGTACAAGCAGTATTTATGTCCCGCCGATTATGACGATCTGCTGCAAACCGCGCAGTATGCATTCTCAGAAGCCAATGACAAATTCGACATCACAAAAGTTGCGCCGGACAAAAATCCAGAACATGTGTTCATCGCCTTCGCTGCTCGAACGATGGAAGGCCGACTCTCCGACTACCTCCGCAAACACTACAAGAACAAAAGTCGAGAAGTATACGAACGCGACGACTCCGCCTATGACATTCCCGATGAAGCTACCGAGTCACTGAACAGGCAAATGCTGCGCATCCTCCAAGATCACCTTCCCACACTCACCCCGCGCGAGGCCCTCTACATCAAGCTTTCCGTCTTTCATGATTGGAGTACTGAACAAATCGCCGAAGCTGCCCATGTCTCCGAGCACACGGTTCGCTCCTGGAAAAAAAGCTTGCGTAAAAAGTTAGCACCTTTAAAAGATGAATTGAAAAAACGAAAATAAGCAGTTAAAAAATCGATCGGTTCAACAGAAACAATGCTAATCCGGTCGATTTTTTGTTTTCGACTGTACAATGGTGGAACGAATAGGAAAATATATATATAAGATACTCAACTTTCGCAGAGTAAAAATCTGAAATAACCCTTGATATAACGTACTTTGTGGCCTATTCATTATGTTTCTTGACAAAATAGAAAGACACCTCAACTTTTGGTATAGTGATTTTGACGAAATACACTACCAAACAGAAGAGGTGCCCTCTATATGATAGCGAAAAAAGGTCAAAATAATCAACTACCATTAGAAATAAAAGCAAAATTCGATGAGTTGAAGATTCTAAAACATTTACGTCAGGCAGGAATTCAAAAAGCCTTCGGCTTTTCCAGTGGTTATCTTTTTCAGCTTATTTTTCGTCTGATCTTTACCCAAAGAAATTGGTATCGTTTACTGGAGAGTAATAAAGCAGATGACTTACCAGGCAAGGATGCTGTTTATCGTTTTTTAAACTACCCGAAGTTTGCCTGGCGCCGCTTCCTGACGGCACTAAGCGTATTCACGATTATGAAAGTCAGCCGTTTGACGAGCACCTGCCACACTAAAGTACTCATTCTGGATGATTCATCTTTTTATCGCGACCGCAGTAAGCGCGTCGAACTTTTGGCTCATTGTTTTGACCATGCCAAGAGAAGACACTACAAAGGATTTCGTATGCTGACATTAGGATGGTCAGACGGATCAACGTTCCTGCCCATTGATTTTTCACTCCTTAGTTCAAGCAAAGAAAAGGCAAAAATTAATGATATCGATTCGACGCTTGATAAGCGTTGTTCCGGCTATAAAAGACGAATTGAAGCTTTACAAACAGCTCCTGAACAAATCCCTGGGATGGTTTAAAGTGGACCCCATTGTCAAGACACGTATTTGAAAAATTTAAGGTGGGTATTTGGTGGCCTTCCCCATCCTAACCATGTGACCTGTTTTCTTTGGGGTTCTGTCCAGGGCGACCGCAGGGAGGGCGAAGCCGATACCCCTTGACAGGTTCTCAAAGAAACAGACACTTTCTCAAGGATGGGGAGGGACACGCCTACCCCTGGTGATAAACAGAAGCCGGTGTTTGATAACCGAGCGACTGGTGTGGCCGTTCATGGTTATAAAGATTCAGATAGTTGTCAATGCCTCTGCGAGCATCTCTTGGACTTGCGTAGTCTTTGAGATAGACTTCCTCGTACTTGACCGAACGCCACAATCGCTCGGTAATAATATTATCCAGGGCACGGTTCTTCCCGTCCATACTAATTTTAACGGATTGCTCCTTGAGAAGATTCAGATAGTGTGGACTCGTGAAATGACTGCCCTGATCACTGTTCATGATCTCCGGTCTTGCCTGCGTGAGTGCATCGCTAACGGTTTGCGTGATCAGCTCAATCTCCAGCGTCTGCTCCAAGGACCAACTGATGACGTAGCGTGAGTACCAGTCGATAATGGCGGCCAGATACATCCAACCGTGTCTTAACCGAATGTAAGTGATGTCAATACCCCAAACATGATTGGGATGGGTAATGGCCAAATTCCGCAGCAGATAAGGATAAACATACTGATTTCGGTTTCGCTTACTCAGATTAGGTCCAGGATGAATGCCTTGAATCCCCATCTCGCGCATATGACGCTGAACTGCTTTGCGATTGATCATCACTCCTTCCCGATTAAGCAGATACGTCACCCGACGAGAACCATAAAACGGGTATTTGGTGTACAACTCATCAATACGATGCTTGACCATAAACTCTCTAGGCGCAAGCGGAACGGGCTTGTAGTAGAGGCCTGAACGATTCAGAGAGAGAAGTTCTGCCTGTTTCTTAATGGACAGCTCCGGATCTTCCCAGTCGACTAAAATTAAGCGTTCATCGCGTGACATCGTCGTAGCCAGATTTTTTTTTAAGCCACGAGAGTTCCGTGGTTAAACGTCCAACTTCGCCATAGAGTCGGTCAATTTTTTCTTCGTATTCCTCCTGCATCCGGCTCTGATCATTCTGCTTACGATCAAAGAGCTGTGGGAGCTGGTCTAGGGCTGTCTTTTTCCATTGCCGAAGCTGATTGACATGAACACCGTACGTAGAGGACAATTCGCTTAACGTCTTTTCCTCTTTCAGAATTTCGAGCACGACTTTGACTTTGAATGTTTGAGAGTAAGATTTCCGTTTCATAGATCTACCTTAACACATCCTTATTTCGTGTCTTAATTCTTGGGTCCATTATAGTTAAACGAGCCTTGTCGAACGGAATTGATGCGTCCTATGTTCTTATGGACAGCTGGTTTACTCAACAACCTTTGATCAAGGATTTGACCGATCAAGGTATCGATGTTATTGGTATGGTGAAACCAACGAATCAGCGTTATCGAGTAGGCTCTCAATGGGTTGGATTAAGAACGCTGTATCGACTGTCGAAGTCCGTAACCGGTCACAAAGAAATTTTGCGCTCTATTCGTACCACAATGGCTAATGGAGTCCCAGTCAAAGTGGTGTTCGTTCAAAACCGCAATAAACAAAGTGAATGGTTAGCCATCTTAAGTACCGACTGCACACTTACAGAACGGGAAATCATTCGTACGTACGGCATGAGATGGGATATTGAATTATTTTTTAAAGCAACGAAGTCTTTTCTTAAGCTTCAAAAAGAGTTCCAAGGCAGATCGTACGATCTGCTGATTAGCCACACAACCATTGTCTTTACAAGGTTTATTCTCCTGTCTTGGCAAAACCGTTGCAGTACAGATAATCGAACCCTTGGTGGTATGTTTTATGAACTCTGTGACGAAATGAATGAACTGGATTGGGCTGTAGCACTGACGCAGCTCATGGATATTCTTCATGACGCCATAACAAAAACAAAAAAGTCAATAAAAAAATGGGTTACTCGTCAACTGACACAATGGATTGAGAGCTTACCCAACTATATCAAGGTTTATCTGCCCAAATTAGGGTGCGAAAGTTGAGTAAGATATTTTCTGCGGAGAATTGGAAACGACCATTATGTTGTCTAGATATCTTATAACCCTATACACATCCATATAAATAATCATATAGACTTAGTCTTATCGTATTATTTTGTCGGAATTGTGAACAGATAGGTATTAATTATCTAATTTTTTGAAAATAAATATTCCTATTTATAGAAAAATTTAGTATTATGAAAACAAGGAGGTGAAGCGGAGCGTTAACGCAATAAAGCAAAAAGAAACCCTCAGTGAATCAAAAGGCGCTTGATTCATTAGCACCTCGATAGTCAAAGCAAGTCCGCGTAAGAACCAAGCTAGACCTCGCCTGAATGATCAGTGGATCACAACTGCTGATCCTCCTGCTTCCTCGAAGCGCCAACCGCCTCCTTACTGGACAGGGATACATAGAAGAAGTCCACATCGTTTTATTCATCTAGTCAGTCACACGGCACCTATTACTGTCGCACCTCAACGGATTTGATACCAAATCACCGAATCAACACGTACGCACGTCATGAACGTCTCAAGCGAACATTTCGTTCGACTGATCGATAATATTAGAGCAGCCGTCCTTGTTATGAGACGACTGCTCATTTTTTAGTCCACCCACTTTGCTACCAATCATTCAATACATCATTGTTCCGATCTACACTCAGACCAATTCCCTCCCCTCACCTACTCCATGACCAAATAGGAACAGGTCAACCAATGAATGCGTTCCCCAGATGAAATCTTTCGTAACAGCTTTCCTTTGATCATACAATCCCATGTATTCATCGGACATATCCGCGTCAATCAGATTGCGCCATTAACTTCCAGAGTCATTGGTTGACTCGCACGCTAAAGATAATACAATCGGCAATGACCGGACAGATGTTTTTTTCAATCCTCCCCACCATTTCCAAACCATGTTCCCTATCAATGGCTCAATTCTAGATTATCTAATACAGAGCGTATCCAGTCTCCGGCCTTCATCGTGAGATACCACAGCAGCAGAGGGGAAGTAATGTGACTGCCTTAAACAGTGAAGCCGCTTTACTATGGCCTACAACGAAAAATAAAAACGCCACTTAGCAGAATGCTGTGGCGTTAAAGATAGTGATCTTCCTATGAGGAAGTATTGAAACAAGCAAATTCCTATTCGATATTGGCGTGGTGAGCTTCCATAAAATTTTCGTCTCTACCAAGAGTTTGAGCTAACGACAATACTGCTGTTTCAAGTGTGATAAATACCGTCTGTTCAAAAAGTGCACCCATTGGTTGTTTTGAGGTTCGCTCCTTGGAAAATTTCGTATCCGTGGAGATGAGCACGCTGATGTCTGTTACCTGAGCAAGTTTCGAGTTTATATTGGTGGTGACAACAGCTGTTTCCCCGCCAAGTTTGTGGACCTTCCTAACGTTTTCCAGTAATGCGGAACTATTTCCAGAACCAGATATTATGAGATACAGATCCCCCGTCTGGATAGGCGGGCAGCTGATTTCACCAATCACATGGGGTTTTAATCCCAAATGCGACAACCGGTTGGCAAACATCTTTGCTACGAGTCCTGAACGCCCGCGACCGTCAAGAAATATTGCATCTACCTCTTGGATCGCAGAGAGCAGTTTCTGTAGTGCGATAGAATCCACTTGGACATCTGAGATCTCACTCAGAATGAGTTTGAAATTCTGACTTAGATTATTCACGTTTCTCAGGCCCCCAGTAAAGACAAAATGTTTTGTTCTGGGTTTTCGGCTTTGACAATATAACCACCAGAGACATACTCATCAACATGTGCACTAGCTTCTTTAAGTTTCCTCAACGTCTGATCCGTAATGCCACCGTCTATTTCGATTTTGAACTGCAAGTTGTGCTCCTGACGAATGTTATTAAGTTCTTTGACTTTTTCAGCCATCCCCAACAGGAAGTGGGATGCACGGTGACCTGGAGCGGTCGTCATCACCAAGACGCGATCCAAATGCGGAAGAATTGGCACAATACTTGATAGGCCTCTCGCCGGGCTGAGTGCCACACCGGCTTGAACACCAGCCTCATCGAGCTGCTGCGCAATATAGAACAGATCTCCCTGTGCATCTGAGTGTACGGTCACGCTTGACGCGCCGGCTTTAATCACGGTGTCAAGCAGAGCCTCAGGCTGTGTTACCATCAAATGGACATCTAAAAAAAAGTCGGTGTTGGCGTGTAGCCATGAGATCAGACGGTCGTTTAAGCCCATATCCGGCACATAATGACCATCCATCATGTCAATGTGCAATCCGTGAATTTTTGTTTTTTTAAACGAGTCTAGTAGACTCATCATCTTGTCTGGGGTTGCATCAAGGATCGATGGATAGATGGTATTACTCATGTGTTTTTGTCTCCTTTCGAAGTTTCTCACCAACTGCTCCAGAAGGATGATTCAAGAGGAAATCCTTTCGTGAATAGTCCGTGTTTTCCATAACCAAAGACGCCACCACATCAAAGATCGAAATGACTGCTATGGTGCTGACTGTTGCCAGAAGGTTGAACGCATCAAGCTCACGATCGACATGAACTTTTACGACTAGATTCGAGTGCTGTGCAAGAAACGAATCCGGGTTTTCAGTAATAGTCACAATTGAAATCCCTTTAGCCGCGACATTCTCCACAAAAGAGGTTAACTCTTTGGTACTGCCTCCTTTTGAAATAAAGATCATAACGTCATCTTTCTTAATTGCGCCCAAAGCGCCATGAACGGCATCGGATGGATTCATGAAGAAAGCGCTAATTCCAACAACACGTAGTGTGTGAACAGCCTTATTAGCTGCCATTGCCGACGTTCCACAACCAGTTAGAAAAATGTTGCCCTTGGTCTTTTCTATAAGTTCAACCAAAGACTGCAGCGAGTTATGTGAAATAGATTGGCCTAACTTCGCAATCTCTTCGCCTTCCAGTGTGAATAAAGAATTAATTTTTTTATCGTTTTGATCCATATCATTCATCCCCCTGAATCACAACGCTGACGGTGCGATCCCTTTTTCGTGTTTGATCAAAATCCACAAAGAAGATAGATCCGACCGAGCCACTCATGAGCTTGCCGTCCTTAATGCCTAAAGTGACACTGTTACCCAACAAGTCTGCGCGAATGTGTCCGTCAGTATTTAACATGGTCCACTCAACTGCCGGGTAAGCCGGATCATTTTTCTTCATACCATAGGCAATGTGCTTAGGGCCAGGGCTTAAATACGGGTAATTTTCTGTGGTTTGCCGAGGAACGATCTTGTCTAGAACATGGTTAATGTCGACATGAAGATAATCATCCCCATAATAGTTTCTATCATGCATATACTCATCAAAATAGACTGAACAGGTGGTATGAGCGGTTTGCACTAAACAGATTCCATTTTTAATTTTACTTTCGTCAATGGCCTGCACTACTTGTTCCGTGACATTGTGATAAGAAGGACGGTCTGCCACAGTACTAATCACAAAATCTTTAAAATAAGCTGTCAATTCCTGACACATCCTCACTTTTATGCTTCAATTTCTTTTTTGACTGCATTAAAAACTTTACCTGCACCTATGCCAGTCAACAGTGCAACACCATTAATAACCTTGTCTTTGATTTCTTTTGGAACAACTGTGGTGCTAACAACGATGTCATAGTTACCGTTAGAAATGTTAGCTACTTCATCGACAATTGCCGATTGTTTAATCGAGACTTGATTAATCAATCCTTCCTTTTTCAACCAACTTTCTACTTTTGCCCGAACAACTGTTGAAGTCGCATGGCCCGCACCGCACATAATCAACATCTTTTTCATGATTAACCGACCTCTTTTTCTTGAGAATTAAACTTCTTAATGATGTTCACGTAATACAAGAGACCTAACAATATGCCGATGATAACGATAATACCAATGACACTTAAATGCTGACCTGTCCAAACCATCAAAGCATTTGGCCACAAACCAGCCGAAACAAAGGATACGGTACCTTTGCTGCCGATATTGTAATTAGCCAACTGAAATGCCTTTGTAACTGTCGGTGCCAACCAGGTGGATAGATAAAGCATGGGAATCGTGTAAATTGCCCCTCCAATCAAAGAACGGATGATGTTGCCACGGAAAGCGGAAACCATAATGGTGAACACGAAGACGAACAGTGTTAGGTCACCAAAAGGTAACACTTTGTTGCCTGGCAGAATAACAGCCAGGAACAATGCGACCGGGATCATCAACAAACTCGTAGATGTAACTGCCGGATGGCCGACCGTCAAAGCAGCGTCCATCCCAATGTTTACGGTCTTGCCATGCAAGTGCTTTTGGGTGAACTCTTGAGTTGCTTCGGCAATTGGTGTGAGCGCTTCCATAAACATTGAAATCATCTTTGGCAATAGTTTCAATACAGCGGCCATTTCCATCCCCAGACCAGCAGTCTTAGAAACGTCATAGCCAGCAAGGATCCCAATACCAATACCGATAATCAAACCAATGACAAGTGGATCGCCAAACACACCGAAACGCTTCTCGATTTTTTCCGGGCTGGCATCAATTTTGTTGAAGCCAGGGATTCGATCAAATAACCAATTCAGTGGTAAAGCTAAAAGAACTGGTGAAAGCGCCATTAAATGTGTGATTGAAATATCCGGCAGGCCAAAAAACTTGCTGATCATCGGTTGCGTTAAGTCTGCCAATACTAGTTGCATTAAGAATGCAGCGACCATAGCAAGCACACCATATAAATAGTTGTTAGTGACGCCCCACACCATCAACCCAATAAAAGTTGGTTGCCATAGGTTCCAAACGTCAATGTTTAACGTCTTAGTAAGTCCCAGCCAAACCAAAATCAGGTTTATTCCAAAGGCTATTGGGATAATCAAGACACCCATGGTTGATGAAAATGCCAACGGACCTCCGGGACCAGACCCAAGATCAATGATGCTTAAAGACAAAGCGTAACGTGCTACCATGAGCTTAATCGCAGGTCCCAATGAAGTTTGAAGCAGGTTCACTACCATGTTCAATCCGATGAATCCAACCCCAATGATAATACCTGAAAGAAATGCTTTTGATGGTTTTAAACGTACACAAAGCCCCAGGGCAAAAATAATGATCGGAATAAATACGGTTGAACCTAAATTGATAAACCAATGAATCGCATAAGCTATCATTTCTATTGCCTCCCTACTCGATATTGTTTGTTTTCAAGACTTGCTTTACTTCGGCAACATCATCGCTTTGAAGTAATTTAATTAGAACGTTTTCATTTTGAAAAACGGCCATCAGATTGCTTAGGAGCGTCATTTGGTCGTGAGGCTTACTCATTGCAATCATGAATATCAGTGAAACTTCCACTTTTTTGTCCGAATCCGTCATATCTTTAAAGCTAATCGGCTTTTTCAGCGATGCAAAGGCAATTTGTGATTGATTAACATATTTAGAATCAGTGTGTGGAATAGCTACCCCAAGTGCTTTTGTCTGTAATCCCGTAGGGTAAGTTGCTTCACGTTCAAGCACGTGTTTACCGAAGTCACGCTTAACAATGTCCGCTTCTGTTAATCTGATAGCCATACGCGAGATAATATCCGTTGAATCTTCTGCTTCTTGGTGAAATAACATAATATCACGGTCAAAAAACATAACACTCCTCCTCTCTAACTGTTGATCAAGTCCAACAGGTCTTCCGTGTCTTGAAGACTTACAATCATGTGGACTCTTGTCTTGTTTTCAACTAGGCGATATATATCTAACACCAAATCATGGTAAATCGAGATTGACTCATTGGGTACACAAATCAAGATCACCACAAACACATTTGTGCTGTTCCATTTGACAGGCTTGTTGAGAATCAGAAAGGCAACCGAGAGACGATTAACCGTTTCTGGAGCCGCATGAGGCAAGGCAACACCACTTTCGATTTCAGTAGGTCCAAGCCGTTCTCTTCGAAGTAGTGATTTACCGAACTCATGAGTAACTCCACCATTATTCTCCAAGACCTTAATCAGGAACTGTAAGGCTTCTTTTCGGTCTTTGACAGAGTCTTTCCAGAAAATCAGCTTCGGATCCCCTAATTTACTGAGTACAGGATAATGTTGTTCTTCATTACTTGTCTGCGGCCGAATCAAGTAAGATGCGTAAGCTTTGAGTAACTTTTCCTGATCATTTGCATCAAATAACGGAGAGATCCTAATAAAAGGCACTTTAGATACAAGCCCTGGAATATTGACACCAACAATCAAACCAACATCCGATAAATCAATTAACTTAAAAGCTGTGAGATTCGTCCTTAAAAACAGGGTACCATCCGGCAAGAGATGCTTGATCTGCCCCATTACATAATCACGTAGTTGACCATGCTGATTGAAAATGACCAACACACGACGAATTGGAATCGACTGATTAATCGCAACGTGGAAGTAAATAGTAATAAATGATACTTCATCATCACTCAGTGTTATCTGGTAGCGTTCTTCAAGAAACGATATTGCGTACCAAGTCATTCCAAATAAGGCAGGATACTGCGTTTTAATATCTTTAAACAGCGGATTCTTAACCACCAAACCTTGCTTAAGGCGAAGAATCATTGCTGGAATGTGGTACATGAGTTGTTTCTCAAGGTGTGCCTTGTTTAAAAATGGCATTCCCTGAACATCTTCCATACGCGCAATTAGTTCATCGATAATCGGTTTGTAGTTCTGGTCAGCCGGAGCGGAGTCGTTACTCATTCGGTAAGCTGAGAGATTTCGTGCGAGCCATTCTTTGTCAGCGATAGTGAATTGAAGACGCAGTGCTTGACTGATTTGGTTCAAGATCGTTTCAGCAGCTTTTGCAGAACCCGTTAGAGTAGACTTTAACTGATCAGTAAAATGGAATCCAAAACATGCACGTTGCGTTTGAACTAGCGAAATCACCTGAAGCGCAAATTTGTAATAGCTTGGTAGTTCAACGTACCACGGTTTGTCTGGATCAAATATTGTTAAGACACTTTGTACAACCTTTTTGGGGAAGAATAGTGAAAAATATGTGACGTCCCCAGCTTTTCTCGAGTCAGAAGCATCTACGATGAATGTTGCTGCGGCAGTTTGGATGTTTTCTTCTTCTCCAATCGCAATCAACTCAGATCCGTTAGAACAAATCTGCAAAGATGACGATTCAATTATGGTATTAATTCGATCAACATCATTCAAAATGGAAGTTTTGCTGATCCACCACTGTTCAGACAGTTCCTTCAGCGTCAGCTGCTTGCCCTCTAAAATGATCTCCTTGGCAAGTGCAATACGCCGTTGCCTTGGGCTAAACTCTTCCACCGGTGTTTTACGCTCACTTGCATCCATAAATCTCCGAATTATACGTTCACGTTCTAAGATTGTGCCTTGAATTCGTAAGCCCAACCCCCTTTTCACATCCAGCCTGAGAGATGTGCTCTTTAGTGTATTGAGGAGCGTATCAGCATCTTTGTATATTGTTTTGGTTGATACGTGGAAGCTATTCGCAAGATCTTTTGCTGGAATAAATTTTCCAGATGAACTTAAATTGATTAGCAAGTCGACTTGTCTTTTGTTCATGATCTGCCCTCCTCATATAGAAATGTAACACTAGAGACGGATGTATGCGATTACATTTAAAGCCATTAACTTGTGGAACCTTTAACTATTGCCTGATTGTCGGGCTTTACGCTGAAATCACTTTGAAACTTTATTATAATTGTTATTGACGCTTGACGGTTACACTTATCCCGCTGTAAGCGTCAAATAGCCCACATCTTTGAATTGATATGATCCCTATTGAGTTGACGTTGACAGATGAAATAATAAAAAATCTGTTAATTCAAGGAGGTCATTTTATGTCTTATAGTGTTTGGCTTTCTGCGAAGGAAAAACTGGTGGCATTTAAAGATACTGTGGGAAGGAGAGAATCACTAGACGAGCAGCACAGAATATAGGCGTTTCAGATATCTAAAGACTGGACAGGACAAACAGCAGTATGAGTCACTAGTACAAAAAAATACCAATGAACAGCAAAAATCCCATGGATTTATTAGAGGGGCAGCTTATTACGGGAGGTCAGAAAAATGATCAATGACAGTACACGTTCAAAGTTAAATGATATGTGCCTAAGTGCAATGGCTGAGTATTAACATGAACAGCTTCATAATCCTCAGTTTAATGACCTATCCTTTGAAGAACGATTCAGCCTGCTCGTAGATCGAGAATGGGATCGCAGAAAAAACAATAAGTTGGACCGTCTCATCAAAAATACCGGATTCCCAATATCCTCAAGCCTGCATTGAAGATATTGAATATCATCAGGATCGTAGTAAACTGAATAAAAATCAAATTCTCCGATTAGCCTCCGGTCAATACATTCAAGAAAAGCATAATTTGACTATCATCAGTTTGAGTTATATTTTAAATTTTATTTATCATCAATGTTAACTTGAATAGATTGCACAAAATATTCACACACTAAATTATCTACAGGTTGTTCTAGTCCTAATTGTTTGCCCAATGTCTTACTTACTTCATTGATAAACCTAATTAAATAATCAATATCTGTTGCATCATGTCTATCTCGTGTATTAAAGAAGGGGGCAATTCGATAAAATAACTTCTCTCCTTCTAAATAGCTCTTATATTCAAAAGACGGCGTATAATCCGCAAATACTGTTCTAATGTCTAAATCAGGTAGCTCTTCATCTGAAATATTCTAATTTTGATAATCATCCCAAAATTGTGAAATTATATTCTATTAGCATAGGTTGTGGCATCTTGATATATCTGTATCTTTTCTTCAAAGCTATTTTTCAATTTTTCTGATGTGCTAGAAAATTGTTTACGTGAATCTAATTTTATACTATGCATTAATTATCATTTCCTTTTTTCTATTTCTTGCTATAAATTTATCATAATTTTGATACCCGTATTTATATTTTTATACACTCAAAAAGATTATCACTCCAATGTTTTAGTTTTTCATTTAGTGATTTTCTCTTATACTGGTAAAATAGGCGAAGCCGCTAGCAAAGCCCGCGCGGTGACAAAAACAACACTAGCAAAGCCCGTAGAATCAGTGACCAGTGGTGCACTCCTTTACTTCCCCACACGCAATTTGAGGACGGTCCGGTTCCCTACAACCCGATTGATGCTAAAGAGTTAAAAAAACAAACTGCAACAGCTACCTGATCGTAATGACCCGCTCCCCAATCAAATCGACCATGTGCGAGATCTGATTCAGCAAGCATATGAACAAATTTACTATTATGGCAATGTATAGAATGATTTGGTCAGAATTAGCATGTTCCGAATGTGAATGATTACCCCTAACCAAATGTACCACTAGTGTTTTTGATACCTACACTCCCAAATATTCTCTTTCTTCTCCAAAATAAATTTCAAGTACGCATAATCATTTCTTCTCCATAGTTTTATTAGCTACCAATCTGGCTTCAATGACTTTTATCACCAATTTTGTTCAGTTTTTGTCTATTTTTTTAGAGTATTATAAACCCAACTATAATTATGGCATTTCCGATTAAATAGATTAGAACTGGGAGGAAAAAATTATTGTTAGTTAATATATTGACCGGATCAAGACGAGCAATCATTTCAAAGTTACAGAATGACAACAAACAACTTGACATCCAGATTCTAGCCATAATAAATGAACGGAACCGCATTCGCACTCAGTATGAGGAGGATATAAAGAAACTAAGGACCATACAAGAGCATCTCGATCACATTGAAAAAGAAATTAAGTACTTTCCGAAGGATGTCGCAAAATGAAACTATTCAGTTGGAAAGAAAATGATCAATTATCGAGACTTGAAGAAGACATCGCTTCAAAAACAAAGAAAATTCAGCACTTTGCCAATGAAAATACCGAAGAACAGCGAAGACTGAATAACCTTTTAGAAGAGCAGCGACAAGAAATTGCCACTTCCTATGAACGAATTGAAAAAGAATTACATGAAGATTCACAGAGATGGGCGTTGATAAAACGGCAGATCCAAGAAAAAAATAATGATGATGCTCCTTTCTCACAATTGCGTATTGGAGAACGTCTTCTGCTCTTAGGCATGATAAATGCCAAGCAATTAAATAAGAGTTTAAATGAACAACAGATTCATGGTGGCAGGCTTGGGGACATACTCGTTCGCCTAGGTTATATAAGTCGCGACCAACTACAGGATATTATTAACCAATCGTTCAAACGCCTCTTACTAGGTGAACAACTGGTACGTGCGGGGTATCTGCAGCGTGGTGAGCTAGAGAAGGCGCTGCATCTGCAAGGAACAGTAGGCGGAGATATTGGAGAAATTCTAATCTCAATGAACATGATCACACCAAATCAACTTGCAGAAGCCCTTGCTTCCCAAAGTCAAACGGGGAGGCTCATGACATATGACAAAAATGATGCTATCAAGGCTAAGCTTCCTGAAATGATTGCACGACAATTTAAAACTGTTGTGATTCGACAATCGGTTGATCAATGCATTATTGCCGTTGAATCAATGCTCAATAATGAAGAAATGCAACAGCTTACTACAATTGTTGATGCACCGATTACGCAAGTCATTGCATCCCCATGGGAAATGGAACTTCTTTGGGATCAAATCTATCAAGCAGAATTGCTTCACGAGAGTACCGAAAAATTAAAGAACGAGCAACCGGAGAATTCTGCCAGTCAGACATTCACGTTTACACAGATACTTAGCATGATTGTGATTGGAATCACCATCGCTGCCGCTTTGCTATGGAATTGGTTTTACACACTTGTAATCATCAATATCATCATTCAGTTAATGTATTTTTCGATGACCGTCACAAAATTTATCATGATTCTTTATGGCACAAAAGAGAAGGCGCAAGTCCGGTTCAACAGGAAGCAAATTCAGAACATTGATGAACGAGAGCTTCCAATATACACGATTTTAGTACCCATGTATAAGGAAAGTAAGGTCATTCCGCAATTAGTCCAAAATTTGAACCAACTAGACTATCCCAAGAATAAATTGGACATTCGTCTGCTCATTGAAAAGGATGATACGGAAGCTCAAGAAGTGGTTCAATCGCTGCATCTGCCGTACTTCTTCCAGATGATTATCATCCCAGACGGTCAGCCGAAGACCAAGCCGAAGGCATGCAATTATGGGCTGATTCGTGCACGCGGAAAGTACGTAGTCATTTATGATGCTGAAGATCGGCCCGACCCAGATCAATTAAAAAAGGTCTTTCTCGCCTTTCAGCAAAGTCCTGATAACACTGCTTGCATTCAAGCCAAGCTCAACTACTTTAATAGTAAACAGAATCTACTCACTCGATTTTTCACCCAAGAATACAGCAATTGGTTTGAATTGCTGCTTCCCGGCATTATGCAGATTAACATTCCTATTCCGCTCGGCGGAACATCTAATCACTTTAAAACAGATGTGCTCAAAAAGCTCGGCGCATGGGATCCTTATAACGTCACAGAGGATGCTGATCTCGGTATACGTCTTTATAAGCAAAACTATACAACCAAAGTTGTGGATTCGCGAACGTTAGAGGAAGCGAACAGCAAATTCAGAAACTGGATTCATCAACGGTCTCGCTGGATTAAGGGCTATATGCAAACTTGGCTCGTGCATATGCGCCATCCCATTAGACTCCATCGTGAGCTTGGGATCAAAGGCTTCTGGGGAGCTCAGTTTATGCTTCTGTCATCACCGCTCTTGCCCATGTTGAATCCCATTTTCTGGTCCCTACTGGGTCTATGGTATTTGACACATGCCGGTTGGATACCCGCCTTCTTTCCTGGAGTGATCTATTATTTGGCGGCTATCCAACTGATTCTCGGTAATTTCTTGTTTATTTATACAAATATCGCAGGTACCTATTGGGTCGTACATGAGCTGCACCGAAAGAAGGAAACATGGCTTTCTTACAGTCTCGTAAGATATGCATTACTCACTCCAATCTATTGGGCAATGATGAGTATCGCTTCAATAAAAGCACTATGGCAATTAATCAGAAAACCTTTTTATTGGGAGAAAACTGAGCACGGATTTGATCAAGAACATTACGATACAACAAAAACAAGCAGTATGTAATAAAGGGGGGAAGTCACTATGGATATTAGCGTAATCGTTCCAACATTCAATGAAGCAAATAATGTTCAGATTATAACAAATCGTCTTCTGGAGGTTCTGCAATCGACCGGAAAGACCTTTGAAATTTTATTTATGGACGACAGTACAGACAACACGCCAAAAATACTTGATCAACTAAGCCAAGAGAAAACATATGTTCACTATATCCATCGAACGAATCAGCGGGGATTGGCGACCGCTGTCACTGATGGACTTAAATTTGCACAAGGTGACCTACTGGTTGTGATGGATGCTGATCTTCAGCATCCGCCTGAACTAATTCCGGCAATGATTGATAAGCTTAACGACGGTTTTCAAATGGTTATTCCTTCACGGTTTGTCCCCGGAGGAAGCGATGGCGGACTTAATCTTTATCGGAAATTTGTGTCATGGACAGCAAGAATAATTGCACGTATCGCATTAAAAAGACTCCGGAAAATTTCCGATCCAACAAGTGGATTCTTTGCTGTAAAAAAATCAGTGCTACAAGAAAATATGTACCATCCCATTGGTTGGAAGGTCATGATTGAACTGATTGTCCGTGCCAATATCACGTCAATCACAGAGATTCCTTATCAATTCCATGCGCGCGATTTAGGTAGTTCAAAAATGAGCAGCACGGAACAACTGCGCTACTTAATTCACCTCGGACGCTTGGTCATGATCAGTGAAGAGGATCGCCGCTTCTTTTCCTTTTGCACCATTGGACTTAGCGGCGTGATTGTGAATCTGGCTATTTATAAATTAATGCTTCTCGTTGGCAGCCCGGTTGTCATTGCCTTTATTCTATCTTCTATTGTCAGTCTCATTTCAAATTATATTTTAAATAGTACCTTAACATGGAAATCGAGGGTACTGCACCAGGCGAATGGACGGATGATTCAATTTATTCGTTATGCGACGGTATCTGTTGGAGGTCTCTGCATCTCAAGCGGTATTCTGTCCCTTCTCTACTATATCAGTCATTTTCATCCGATGTTGAGCGGATTATTGGGGATCGTGACCGGTGTCATTTGGAATTACATTGTAAATGATCGCTGGACCTTTGCCTCGAAAAAGACGATTCAACCAGCAAATACAATGGAGACGATAACGCAGCATGTTCAAAAATAAGTACGTACCCTATTATTTTGGCTTAATCTTATTTATTCTGGAGCTCTGCTTTGGCATTTGGATGACACATTGGAATCACTTTGTTCCCGGTGATGCTGTCAGCCGTGTCGCAAATGCCTATTATGTCTTATTTAGCAGAAATCCTCATCTGGGAGCTATAGGTTTCGTTTGGAACCCATTGCCAAGCTTGCTCATGCTCCCAATTCTATTGATGAGTCCTTGGTGCAAAATCCTTGCGTCCGAAGGAATTGCGGGAATTATTCTGACGGCATTATTTGCAGCGTTCAGTGCTGTTCTGATTTTTAAATCTTTGCTTAGAAGAAAACAACCGTTTCTATTTAGCTTCGCAATAGTACTGTTATTCTCTCTTAATCCATTTATTTTTCTCTATGGATCGAATGGCATGAGCGAAATGCTCTTCATCTATTTTATTATATTTTGCGTCATTGCATTCACTGATTGGTTGGATGAAAAACGTAGCGTAACCTCGATGATCATGGTCGGGTTTGCTTTAGCACTTGCTTTTCTCACTCGATATGAATCAATTTTATTTGGTCTTGCCTTAGCACTGTCCCTTACTATCATCATCTGGAGTAAACGAAAGAAAGAAGAAACAGCAGACTATGAAGCAGCATTCATCTATAATAAATGGGAAGCAACAGAATGGCTTGCTCTCCTTCCAGCTATTTATACCGGGATCATCTGGATTGGGTTGAATTGGTCCATTATGGGTGACGGCCTGTTCTTTTTACGATCGAACTATTCCAATCTCGCACAATCTGAAGGATTAAGTAAAAATCCAATTATCGGCCCTGTCATCAGTCATTTTGGCAATACATTGTTATTCGTATTTGAAAGAAGCATACCATTCCTTTTGCTCTTCCTTGCTATCCTGATCATTCGCATCATGAGACACAAGTTATTCCACGCAGACTTTCTTTGCTTACTCATGATCGTGTTATCAATTCCATTAATGCAAATATATATGCTATATAAAGGAGCTTCATACGGATGGTTACGTTTTTTCGTCTACCCTTTTGTGATTACCGTCGCCTGGCTGCCCTATGAATTGCAAAAGCTCAGAGAGCAAGTAAAACATCTTTATTTTTTTGGCGGATGTGTCACTCTGATCTTCTTAAGTGCATCTGCCTATGTCACCGGTTATGCAATGAACGATGCGCGTCTGTCGCCGGAAGAGTATCAAGCGATCCATTTCAAACAGAGTTCAACCTACACCAGTAACAGACAATCCATGCGTATTGCTATGGATCTTGATCAGCTTCTGAGTAAGAACAAACACGCTTCACTACTCGTTGATTCATTTAACGGTTTTCAAATTATTCTCGATATGAAGCAAACCAAGCAGCTGATCATTACCAGTGATCTTGATTTTAAAAGGAGACTAAACAATCCGGTTGATAGAAAAGTAACTTATATTCTCGTGCCGAAACCAGAAGGAGTAGCCGCACTTAATGCCGTTAGTGTACGGTATAAGAACTTCTACAACAAAGGTGCGAGCTTTGCCCAGTTATATAAAACCTATGGTGATCAGTGGCGGTTGTACCAAGTGGTGAAAAAACAGAATAAAAATTAATAAACACTTGAACAATAAGCCCAATAGAAAATGCTGGATAGGTTACACTTAATGGATGGATCAGTTAAGGCCATGTACCTTTAGTTCATCGTTACCTAGGAATTCCGAGAAAAATGAAACGGGAACAGAGAACGTTCTTAAAAAGTTTAAAGAGCAGATTATTAGTTTATATGCTTCTTGAACCAAGGATGTTATTGCTGCCTGAAAATAGCCGAAAGTTGACGGGATTGCCTGTCCAGTAGGTGCCAGCTATAATGTCCATAGGACTTTATAGCTGGCACTTATTTTACGAAAGGAAAAAGGTATCCCTTTACCGTGTAATCCTACTTACACGAGGGATACCCTTAAAACCAACAATATGGTTATTATATCAGACTATCGGCTTGTTGATAACCCATCCACAGGTGTTTTCTGTTAAGGGTGCGGAAAAGGTGCCTTGTCCTTGTTGTGGAGGAGAACTTAAAGTCATTGGAAGCCGTTTGAGAAAATACATAAAGGATTCAGGAACGTGCGTTTCACTGCGCATTCGTCGTTTGTGTTGTGGCACGTGTTCAAAAGTTCATCATGAACTCCCTGATCTGCTTATTCCTTATAAACGTTATGAGTCACGTTGCTTTGAAAAAGTTGTTTCCCAGCCTCACAAAAATGATGTCGCTGCGGACAATTCGACTCTATATCGTTGGAACCGTTGGTTCCTTGAGTATATCGATTACTGGCTGGCCTGTCTTCATTCGATCGTTCTCCGCTTTCAACAAATCAATTTAGCCCCAGTGGATCCTTCGTCCGTGGAATCACTGACCGCACTCGAAAAAATTGGACGGCTATTTGGCGATGCACCAGGTTGGCTGGCTAGAATGGCCAGACCGATTGTTAATGTTCATCTTTGGGTACAGACCCGTTCTGCATTTTTGTCCGGCTGACTCCCGTTTAAACTTCATGATGAAGGCTAAAACGAGGAGAGATGTGTGATGAGAAATTCTAAAAAGCTGGAAGAAATTGCGTCTCAACGTTTTCAACTGATCGCCCCATTGTTATCTGGCGATTTGGACACCGCCAGAGCGACTGAAGTGAAAAAACAGATCTGTGAAACAAGTGGACTCTCAGAAAGAACGATCCGACGTTATCTGGGCAGCTATCGAGAGCTCGGACTCGAGGGGCTCAAGCCCATGCGTAAACAGGCAGGCTTGATAAAAGGCGCGTTAAGAAATGAATTATTGGAAGAAGCAATCCTGCTCAGAAGAGAAGCACCCCAACGAAGTGTCCGGCAGATTATCCAAATATTGGAGTGGGAGGGACGAGCAAAACCGGGTGAAATTAAGCGATCAACACTGCAGGAAAGACTTACGGAACGAGGTTATAGCTCACGGCAAATGCGGCTCTACCAGTCAACAGCAGGAGCCGCTCGACGCTTCCAACAATCTCATCGAAATAAGCTCTGGCAGTCGGATATCAAATTTGGACCATTCCTCCCCATTGGTCAAGGCGGTATCAAGAAACAAGCCTATCTTGTTTTATTCATCGATGACGCCACTCGTTTTGTCCTTCATGGTGCTTTTTATCCCACTCTAGATCAGCGGATCGTTGAAGATGCTTTCCGCCAATCTGTTCAGAAGTATGGGAGACCGGAAGCTGTATTTTTTGATAACGGGAAGCAGTATCGCACGAAATGGATGGCTCGGACCTGTTCCAAACTGGGGACAAAGCTCCTCTATGCCCGACCGTACTCGCCTAGCTCAAAAGGCAAGGTAGAACGTCTAAACCGTGTTGTGGATGCTTTTTTGGGAGAAATCGCATTAGAAAAGCCCAAGTCACTTGATCAACTGAATGACCTCTTCAAAGTCTGGCTCAGTGAATGTTATCTGAACAAGCCTCACTCGGCCCTGGGCGAGCATGTCACACCGGAGATGGCTTACCGGAGCGATAAAAAGGTCTTACACTTTCTGGATGCGGAAACCATCCGCTTGGCTTTTCTTCATGCGGAAAAAAGAAAGGTAGATAAATCCGGATGTATCAGTTTTCAGAACCAACTGTATGAAGTGGGTACTCCATTTATCGGCACTACCGTGGATGTTATCTATGATCCATCAGATCTGTCACAAATTACTATTGAAAAAGAAGGTTATACTCCCTGGCAAGCTAAGAAACTTGAGATTGGCACACATGTCGGAAAACGACCAGAATTACCTGAAAACCTTCAACCCAAACAAACGGATGCGTCACGGCTCTTGCGTGCAGCAACTCAAAAGCACGAGGAACGGCAAGACGTGCAGAAACCGGCGGTTTCTTACAGCAAGGTGATGAGAGAAGGTGAGCACCTTGTTTGAGCCATTTTACCAGATGAAGCAGGCACCCTTCTCCCGATCAATTCCTTCAAGTGATTACCGCCAACGGATTGTACCACTAACGCCATGTTTTTTACCACTGAATGACAACGATTGTACCAATAAATGACAAGCCTATTTACCACTTAAGACCTCCTGTATAATTAATGGGCACACCGCAGGTGTGACAAATCCACTTTTATAGGAGGTGTTTTTTTATGATTCATTATCGGAGGATATTAGAACTTCATGATGAAGGAATCAGTTTTAGAAGCATTGCCGCAAGCACGGGTAACTCTCGTCAAAAAGTAACGGAGATTATTCAGCTGGCCGAGAAAAAAGGACTATCCTGCCCTTTAGAAGATGAAATGACGAATCAGTGGATTGAAGATTTTCTATTCCCTGAAAAAGCTTTTGAAGCTTCAGGTCGTCAGCCGATGAACTTTGACTGGATTCATGCCGAGTTGTCCAAGCCTAATGTGACGCTATCTCTTCTGCATCATGAGTATGAGGCTAAGTGTAGAGCAAGAAACAAGGTTCCTTATTCTTATCGGAGTTTTTTGCGGCACTATAGCCGGTATGCGGATAAGTATAAGGCAACACTGCGTATCCGAAGAAAACCAGGAGAAATTATGGAGGTTGATTGGGCAGGGGCAACAGCGTTCATTATTGATCGGGATACAGGAGAAAAACTCAAAGCCTATATCTTTATTGCGACACTCCCATGTAGTCAGCTGTCTTATGCCGAAGCAACATTATCTATGGACCTTCATTCATGGATAGCTGCCCATCGTCGTGCGTATGAGTATTTCGGGGGAGTAACACAAATCATCGTCCCGGATAATTTGAAAGCCAGCGTGACCAAGCATACTAGAAAGGAACTCGTTTTAAACCCTTCGTACAGAGAAATGGCGGACCACTACCACACCATCGTGATGCCTGCGCGTGTTCGTACGCCAAAAGATAAGGCCAATGTGGAAAACTCTGTTGGGATCCTTTCTACATGGATCATTGCCGCATTAAGAAATGTACTGTGTTTTACTATTGATGAATTGAATGAAGAAGTCTGGAAGAAACTCGATGAATTCAATAATCGGCCCTTTACACGCAAAAAAGGCAGCCGCTTTTCAGCATTTAAAGAAGAAGAGAAATTCGCACTTTCTCCTCTTCCGGACCGCCCTTATAAAATGTCTGAATGGAAAACAGCGAAAGTTCGCCCTGACTATCATATCTCCGTCGAAAGCATGTTCTATTCGGTTCCCTACGAATACATCAATCGACAGGTCGAAGTAAAACGATCAGACGATCTCGTTGAGATCTTTTTCAACCATATGCGCATTGCCTCACATAGACGATTATATGGGAAGTTTGGTCAATTATCCACTCTTCGCGACCATATGCCTGATCATCATCAATTGTTTGTGGATCAAACACCTGAAGCGGCTCAAAATTGGGCTGAAGGTATTGGATCAGCAACCTCGAACCTCATACGCTATATGTTAGACGCTTACCCAACTGAAAAGCAGGCACTCCACTCCATTTTTTCATTAAAGAAACTGGAACAACGTTATTCCAAATATGAAATAGAGCGTGCCTGCAAGATGGGTCTTTCCATGACCCAAAGACCGACGGTCAAAATACTTCAGACAATCCTAAAAAATAACAAAAAGAGTGACGCCGAACAAGAACAAAAACGTCGAGCAGAGGACAGCGGAAATGCTTATGGCTTTACGCGCGGCGCTTCATATTATGGGGGAAAAACAACCGATGAATGAACAAACGCTTACCAAACTATATGAAATGAAACTGAGTGGCATGGCAGAATCCTACAAGGAGCAATCAACGAATAAAGACTTTCAAAAGCTGAGTTTCGAAGATCGTTTTTCATTACTCATCGACTTTGAACATTCAAGACGCCAAAGCAATAAACTTCATCGGCTGATCAACGCTGCCGCCTTGTTATATTCAAGCGCATCCGTCGAAGATATTGAATACTATGAAGACCGAAAACTGGACAAGGAACTGATTATCAAATTAGCCAGCGGAAACTATATTCAACACCATCATAATATCATTTTGATGGGCCCTACGGGCTCTGGAAAATCGTTTCTCGCCTCGGCATTTGGCGTATCTGCCTGTCGTCAATTTTACAAAGTGAAGTATACTCGCTTACCAGAGTTAATGGATGAACTGACACTCGCTAAGTTAGCTGCGGATGGAAGTTATCGAAAATTGATTAAGAAATATACCAAAACGGATCTACTCATTCTTGATGAATGGCTTCTGACCGATCTATCTGCGGATGAAGCTTCCATCCTGTTGGAGATTACTGAATCCCGGCATAAGATAGCGTCTACGATCTTCTGTTCACAAATCGATCCCAGAGGGTGGCATCAAAAATTAGGCAATGAGACCCTGGCAGAGGCTATCCTAGATCGCATTGTTCATGATTCATATCAAATTTTAATTGACGGAGAAGTCTCCATGCGTGAACGTCATGGACTAGAAAAGCAACCCTCACCAGGCAATTTGAATGGATGACTCATAAATTTAATTACGACTGGAGGACAGCTAATGAGCAAGATCTCCGCTGATGAAGTTTTTCAATTTATCCATTCCTACGGTTGGAAAGCTGATCAAAGTGAAGTCGAACAATGGCTCAGAGAGGATCCCTTGGTTCAAGCTGATTCAGAAGGAATCATGGATGAGAGTTGGATGTATCGGTTTAATGATTGGCGCCAGATTAAAGGCACAGCCTATGAACCCGGTATTGATACGCAGACAAAGATAAACCGACTTCTGGAGGAAGTTGATCGACTTAAACAAGAGATCGAAGAACTGAAAGAGAAGAATCTTCGCCTGGAAAAGCAACTAAGCATAGAACCGATGTAAAAAGAACATTTTCATCCCCCTCTTATGAATTGGGGGATTTTTCTTAGGAAATTGATATTGATCTCTATCGACAAAGAAGATTCCTTAGGGATATCGTGATTTCTATAGGAATTTTTTCATCTGGTAAACGCCCTGGCGACAAGTGGTAAAATTGTTGGCGATCGATGGTAAAAAAGATGTCACAGGTGGTACAATCAGCTGGCCGTTACCATTCAAGCAATCTCTATCACTCACAATCTATGGATGAGATTTTGGGGCGCCTGATACACGCAGCGGAACGTCAGCTCTTCGCTGTCTTAACCGGTGACTGTGGCACAGGTAAAACGACAATTGTCCGACGCTTTACACAAGAATTAGATCCAAGTCATTATAGTGTTCTCTATTTGTCCGATTCAAAGCTAACGCCACGTCATTTCTACAAGGGACTCCTGGAGCAGTTGGGCTGTGAGGCTAAATTTTATCGGGGGGATGCGAAAAGACAACTGCATCATGAAATCGAACTCATGCGTGGGATTCATGGTATCCAGCCTGTCTGCGTTGTCGATGAAGCTCATCTGCTTAGCCGTGAAATGTTGGAGGAAGTTCGGTTCCTTTTGAACTTTAAAATGGATTCGCAAAGTCCAATGGCCCTCATCATGGTCGGTCAAAGTGAGCTTTGGGACCGTCTGAGACTTCAAAGTTTCGCCGCTATCCGTCAGCGCATCGATCTTCAGTGCAAGATCGGTCATTATGATCGCTCAGAAACCAGTGCCTATATTGAGTGTCAACTCAAGTTTTCCGGCTGCGACCGTCCTGTATTTACAGAGGATGCCATTGAAGAAATCTACCGATTTTCCAGTGGTACACCCCGGCTGATCAATAAGGTGTGCACGCATTGCCTAATATATGGTGCCCAAAATGGTCATCCCATCATTGACGATCGAATGATTAAACGAGTGATTGAAGGGGAACTCTCATGAATCCACCCTATGAAATGTTCTATGATCGTGAGCAGGATCGTTGGGCTGTACTATTTGATGGGCAGCAGTCCTACGGGCTGCACTGCGGGGAAGGATTTAATCTGATTCTGGGGTACTACTACCTAAACTGCACCCTGGAATTCGGCAATTGTTGGTATATTATCACCGAAGGTGTTCGCTTCAACCTAAGCGAAAAAGAAAGATATCAGGTTATTCTATAAATATCTGGTTAATTGACTGTCTTCTTTAAGATGGTCTTATTTTTTGGCGATCATTGGACAGCGTCCTCGTCAAACTGCGGTCAATAGCCACCGTCATTTTCTGGACATAAATGAGTATCAATAACACCAAGACGGATAAACCATCAATGGATTTGCGCGAATCCGTAGGACCCTTAGCCAAGTAGACGTTTTTAATGGTGGACACACAGATCATAAAGCACGCAGCACCCGACCACATCCGCAAACACATCCGGATCAAATCCAGTATGAACCTCAACTTACGCGGATCCAACATAAATGAATAAGGGCTCCTGTTGCGTAGAATGGTCCAGCCCAACAGTCATCCAACGACTAGTATCAGGGGAATTGTGACGTAACTTGCGCCGCCAATAACGGAACTGACATAAAGGAATGCCCTGAGCCGCACATCACTGTGTGCCTGTTAAATCGCTGTTCTCGAAATCTTGCATTTGTTTCTACCAGCGCTCATGTAATTCTACTCGTGTCATGGATCATCCTCCCGATCAATTGATAGAGATATCATCGCATGAGCGAGTGATCAGAAGTGTATATTGCCATCGCAAAGAGCCCGGCTGGCACTATTCAATGGCAGTATACATCAGAAGAGGGTGTCCATTATTTTACGCTTACTTTTAAATTAAAAAAGTCGGAGAAAAGCCTACATTTTTCTCCGATTTTTTTAAATTTTATCAATTGTTATAACACCATCATTTATCCATCATGAACAAAAAATGTGTTAAAGCTTTCTTCCAACCTCTCACATCTTCAAACCCATTCAACCTCAACGCCATATGCTCAAACTCAGAGTTTTTCGGCCGCTTCGCAGGTCTTGGAAATTCTGCTGTGCTACATGGATTGACCTTTACATTAATTCCTTTAATTTCAAAAATCGCTTTCGCAAATTCATACCATGTGCAGCTGCCTGAGTTAGAGAGGTGATAAACACCGTAATTATCCGTTTGGAATAATTCAATAATCTTTTCAGCCAAATCCTTTGTGTAGGTTGGACATCCTCTTTGATCGTTGACAACATTTATATGATCATGCGACTCAGCTAACTTCAGCATGGTCTTCACAAAGTTGCCGCCATACTGCCCATACACCCAAGATGTTCTTGTGATAAAAAATTTAGAGTGAAAGTCATGCACAAATTGTTCACCAGCGTATTTTGATTGACCGTATACACCAAGTGGTGATGGAAAGTCGAACTCGCTATAGGCACCCTCTTTCTCGCCGTTAAACACATAGTCGGTGCTTACATAGACAAGTTTTGCACCAATCTCTTCAGCTGCTATAGCAACATTACGTGTTCCATAAGCATTCACAAGAAATGCGTTTTCGCGATCAGTCTCCGCCTTATCAACAGCCGTATAGGCAGCCGTATGACAAACTACATCTGGTTTGATTTCGTTAAAAACCTTGCGCACATGATCCAAATCTGTGATGTCCAGTTCCTGATGACCAAGTCCGTAAGTCTCAAACCCTTTTTCTTGAAGCATCAATGTGAGTTCAGTGCCCAACTGTCCATGACCACCGGTTACAAGTATCTTACTTGACATAGCTCTTCGCTCCGTATTGCTTCTTGTAGTAGTCCATGTACTCACCGGACTTGATTTTGCGCCACCAGTCTTCATGATCTAGGTACCATTGAATCGTTTCTTTAATGCCGGAGTCGAAGTTAAACTGTGGTTTCCAGCCAAGTTCCGTTTCAATCTTTGTCGGATCAATCGCATAACGACGGTCATGTCCAAGACGGTCTGAAACGTGCTTAATCAGATCACGTGATTTACCCAATGTATCGACAATGAGTTCGACAATGTCAATGTTGCATTTCTCATTATGTCCACCTACATTATAGATTTCTCCAGGCTTGCCCTTATGCAACACCAGGTCAATTGCTGCACAGTGATCTTCAACGTATAACCAATCACGAATATTCTTGCCATCACCATAGACAGGCAATTCTTTACCTTCCAAAGCATTGGTGACAACCAAAGGAATCAATTTTTCTGGGAAATGATAGGGACCATAGTTGTTCGAGCAGCGTGTAATGTTCACGTTCATTCCGAAGGTTTCATAGTACGCACGTACCATCAGATCAGCGGATGCTTTACTTGAGGAATAAGGACTGTTTGGTGCGAGCGGTGTCGTCTCCGTAAAGTAACCATCTGCCCCAAGTGAACCGTAAACTTCATCGGTTGAAATTTGGAGGTATTTATTAATGTTCTTGCTTTTTGCTACATCAAGTAATGTTTGCGTTCCAAGTACATTGGACTTCACAAAAAGATCAGGTTCCGTGATACTGCGGTCAACATGAGACTCAGCCGCAAAGTTCACAACCGTATCAATGTCATATTGATCAATCACATACTCGACAAGCTCACGATTGCAGATATTACCACGAACAAAGTGGTAATTCGGATGATCTTCAACATCCTTTAAGTTCTCAAGATTGCCTGCATAGGTAAGCAAATCATAGTTGACAATCGTATCTTCCGGATGAAACTTAATCATATGATGTACAAAGTTGCTGCCGATAAATCCTGCACCACCGGTTACGAGTAATTTCATTAGTCTTCAGCTCCAAATTCAAAGTTAATTTCTGCATCTTTCAATAATGGATGATTCTTATCTTTTTCAGAAAGAATTGGATTGCTGACCGGCCAATCGATACCAATTGCCGGATCATTCCACATGATGCCGCGATCAGCCTCAGGCGCATAGTACTCGTCCACTTTATAGAAGACATTCACATCAGGTGTCAACGTACAGAAGCCATGCGCAAAACCCTTTGGAATCAGCAATTGACGTTTGTTGTATTCACTGAGAATGAAGCTGCCCCATTTACCGAAGGTTGGTGAGCCTTTACGAATATCAACTACGACATCTAAAATCGCCCCTGTGAGAGCGCGTAACAGTTTTGTCTGGCACTTAGGGTTCAATTGATAGTGTAGTCCGCGTACAATCCCAGGCTCACTTGAGAGCGATTGATTGTCCTGAATAAACTTTGTATGTATTCCGTTTTCAGCTAATTCTTCTGCATTATAGCTTTCCATAAAATAGCCGCGATTATCACCAAACGCTTTTGGTTCGATAATCTTAACACCTTTTAAAAACGTATCCGTAACTTTAACTTTAGACACAATGAACACCACCATCAATGATATAGTTTAAATACGATCTTTCAGAAGACCAAGAAGATACTGTCCATAGCCATTTTTCTTCAAAGGTTGGGCGAGTTGGTAAAGCTTTTCAGAGTCTATGTAGCCCTTACGATAAGCGATCTCTTCAAGGCATGCGACTTTAAGGCTCTGTCGTTTTTCAACCGTCTGGATGAATAGTGAGGCATCAAGCAACGACTCATGAGTACCTGTATCAAGCCAAGCGAATCCTCGTCCAAGTAATTCTACATTCAGATTCCCTTGTTTAAGATATTCTTCATTTACAGACGTAATTTCGAGTTCACCGCGGGCAGAGGGCTTAATGTTTTTGGCAATATCCACAACATTATTATCATAGAAATAAAGACCTGTTACTGCATAAGTTGACCTAGGAACCTCTGGTTTTTCTTCTATTGAAGTTACTTTACCATGCTCATCAAAAGCAACGACGCCAAATCGCTCCGGATCCTTAACATTATACCCGAAAACCGTTGCGCCTTCTTTTTGAGAAGCGGCTTTCTCAAGTATATTTGTGAATCCATGGCCATAAAAAATATTGTCACCTAAAATTAGTGCCACTGAATCATCACCGATGAACTCTTCACCTAAAATAAATGCTTGAGCTAATCCATCCGGACTTGGCTGCACTTTATATTGTAAATTAATACCCCAGTCTGATCCGTTCCCAAGTAATTCTTCAAATCGTGGTGTATCCTTTGGTGTTGAGATGATCAAGATATCTTTAATACCTGCCAACATTAAGATAGATAGAGGATAGTAAATCATCGGTTTATCATAAATTGGTACTAATTGCTTTGAAATTGATCGAGTAATTGGATAGAGGCGCGTACCGCTCCCACCAGCTAGAATTATTCCCTTCAAAAAATCACATCCAAACATAGAATAGTTTACTATTTTAATTGAATACTACTATTTGACTTTAAATAAACTTATAGATATGATTATTTCACTTTACAAATTAAATGAGCGGGATTACCAACAACTGTACAATTATTAGGTACATCTTTTGTCACTACTGCACCTGCTCCAATAATGACATTATCACCTATTTTAATTTTTCCTATCACAATCGCACCAGCACAAATTGTCACATTATTACCTATGATAGGAACATCATTCGTTTTCCCAACAGTGACTTGTTGATAGATTGTACAATTTTCCCCTATACTTTTGGCATAGACAATTGTACTAAATCCATGATAAAATACAAATCCCTTCCCGACCTGATCGGACGTAATAAAAAGCGGCTTCATTGGTGGATAAAAAATATGGAGCAATCTCGACATGTATCCCAATCTGTAATAGAAAATATTTCTAAATTCCGGATAACAAACAATTAAGTAATTAAGACTTTTTACAAGCGACCACTCACTGTGGATATTCCCATCTCTTTTTATAATGTTTTCAATAATATCATTTGAAATAATCCCTTTATTCTTTGAAAGTAAAAAAGAAACTATTGACGGTATTGATCTAATGTAGTTCAAACAAGCATACAATTCTTTCAGTTTTCTTTTATCCATACCTAAACTCCACCCTATTGAGATCTCATGTAATGAATGATTGATTCACTGAAAATAAGTTACAACCAGATATAAGTAGGATTACTTTTTATCTTTTTGTCGAAGATAGCTAGGCAGCTTATCAAGTGTGATCACATATGGGTTGTTATAAACCATTTGCAGATACCCTAAACTGTTATGCTGTCCATCAGTAATAAAATTATCTCTCCATGTCATAAACCAACTCCAGTTAACTTTATCCTTCTTTAACCTATTAGGATCAGGTATGGTTCCGTTTTCCGACATTGCTACCGGCTTTTGATTATTAACAAGTTCATTTAAACGTAAATTTTGTGCCTTCATCGTACTAGTATCTCCAGCTTGTGGATACGAATCATAACTCACAATATCAACATACTTATCACCAGGATACCAGTCTTTAGATGATGAATTCCAAACCCAAATTAGATTATTCAGCTTATATTTGTATGTCAATCGATTGTACAAGAGTTTATATAACTTTATGGCAGGTTTTGGCCCTTTAGCTCCCCACCAAAACCATTTTCCTTCAGCTTCATGTAAAGGTCGAAATATGACTGGAACGTTTGCCTTTTTTAATCTGTTTAGTTGAATTGCAATTAGATCAATATCTTTTAATATCATTGCATATTCCTTAGATTGATGATTATTCAAAGCATGTGCAATATCAAAATCGGTATATTTTGTATAATAACCTTGTCCCCAGTTAGAGTTATCCTTCATGTTTGGTGCAACCCAGTGCCAACAAAATGTAACAATCCCACCTTGCTTATGCCACTGGATAGCCTGTTCAACTTGATATGACTGTCCACCATGTGAAACTGTAGCTGCCGATGAATAATCATAAAGATCAAAACCTACAATTGCTGGATATTTACCAATATGATTATTCAACCATTGTGCACTAGGTAGGTCTTGTTGGCCTGACAAAATTTTTTTGTTTTTCAGTTGCATAATATAGTTCATTAGTTTCTTTGCTTCGATGGAAGAAATATTATTTTCATTTATTTCTTTATAATTATTACTCGTATGATATATATTACCTATGACAACGATAATTATTAACATTAAGATAAAACCAACTGCTATTCTTTTTTTCAGTTTGTTTCCTCCATATTATTTATATTTATTGAATTGTTCATTCTAGAAACACTGTATTTATTGTATAGAAAAAGACAAATTATCAAACTCCAACTACTTCTCATATAAACGTACATGAAACCTGAGAATATAATCATCAAAGTAATCAGAGCATAATTAAAATTACCTTTATTATATTTATAACACCTGAACAGTATAATATAGTAAATACAGAAACCAACCACTCCGTTTCCAATTAATAGCGTAACAAAATCTGATTCTGGCGTCCAAGGTTCATTTATCCATTCAAAGATATGAAAATAATGTGTGAATGGATATCCTGCAATTCCCGTACCAAATCCAAATAAGAATTGAAAAGGAGATGCATGGGATAAAATCACAAAAGATTGCCAATAATAATTTGTGTGCTGTGTTGCGCTCGAATCATTGTTGCTAACTCCTAATACAATTCTTTGAATTGTTTGATTGATAATTTCTACTACATTAGTTTGGGTTACAAGATAAAATAAAGCTAACAAGAATATTGCAACCGCTGAATAAATTATCCAAAGATTATTCCATTTAATAACTATTTTTTGTTTTGTTGGTTTTCGTCTAAAATAATACAGGCAATATATTAAAATACTTATTAATAACAAAACAATACCAGTTCTAGAGGTAGATAAAATAATCCCTAATGCGAATGCTAATTTACCAAATAAGTTCTTTGATAATATAAACCCCATAATTAGTGATAATGCTAGATTCGCTGGTTCCCAAGAAACTCCACTTGGTCTGAATTGATTATCTAAAATAAATGTCCAATTACTATTGGTATTTACGTTTAATAAATTTTGAAAAATCATTTCATTTAACGACATATTCATTCCATAATATAATATTAATTGAAGCATCTCCCATATTAATTGAATCCACCCAGAAATTAGCAGCCCACTAAAAAAGGAGGTTCTATAATAATATAATTCCTTATCAGAAAACAAGAAAATAAATGGGAGGAGGAGAAAGGCAAACTTTGCTGCAGCCGTTAGACTCGAACTAGACCACATGGAAGGAAGATAAAGTATACTCCCCAAAGCAGAAATGATAAAAATTAAAAATAAAATTATAATAGGAAATTTATAGTTTGAAAAAAAGAATCTACTTTTTTTATAAATAATTTGGAATAAAAAAATAGTTAAGATAATAAAGTTAACCAATGCCAATTGTGTGTTCCCAATAACTATCATCAATGCATTTAAAGTCGAGAATATTCCCATAAAAAAAAACAATTTTCTAATTAGTTTCTCCATTGTTGCTAATTCCTTCCGCAAATTCACAATTAGTTTCTTTTAAGAAGTTAGTCATAGCTTTAATCATTACAACTCTTAGATGATTATGTTTCACTATTATCTCTTTTCAATTTAAACAACTCATTCAAGAAAATGATAATGAAATAACTATCACTAATAAAATATCTCTTAAACATTCTCTTTGGTTCTTTTAAAAACCGGTAAAACCATTCTAAGCCTACTTTTTGCATCCACTTAGGTGCTCTTTTTATACGTTCTGCTATAAAATCAATTGAAGCACCAATTTGAAGAGACAAAGGCACATTTAACTGATGTAAATTATTATAAATAAAATATTCTCCTTTAGGCGATCCAAGCGAAACTAACAAGACATCAGGGTGAAAAGTTTTAATACTGTCTATCGATTTTTTAAGCGCTTCTTCATCATTTTCAAATCCAAATGGAGGTGAATACGATTTAATAGGAAAATTGTAATTAAAATCTTTATGTAATTTCATTATTGCACGCTCAGCTACTCCCGGCAAAGACCCAAATATAAATACTCTATATTTTTTCTTGTCTGCTAATCCAAAAATTTTTGGAGTCAAATCAGAACCTGACACTTTCTCCTTTAAAGGTTGTCCAAGCAATCTTGATGAAGCAACAATAGGGACACCATCAGCAAGAATTAAATCGGCATCTGTATAAATTTCTTTAAATTTTTTGCTTTTTTTAATATTTACAATATGGTCAACATTAGGTGTAACTGCATAACTCGATTTTCCATTTTTCTTATTTTCAATAATTTTTGTATTAATAAATTCTATACTATCTGTCAAAGTTAAGTTATTTATTTTGATTCCAAATATATTCACAGTTTCATTGCTCAAGTTCATCATCGGCCTTTGCTAGAGATATAATTTTTTTTAGCTTTTCAGGTAACAGTTTTGCTGAGTAATGTTTTTCAAAATTTTCTCGAGCATTTTTTGCGATGTCAACCATTTGTAACCTGTTATCTTCAATTCTATTTAATACTTCTACAAATTCTGTCGAATTGTTAACAACAATTATATCTTTTTCATTTTCATATAATAGTCCTTCGCAACCAATTGGCGTAGAAATGACAGGCAAGCCTTTTGCAAATGATTCAATAATCTTAACTCTTTGACCACTACCGATAAACATGGGAACAACACTTACATCACACAGAGCAACATAATCATCAATACTCTTTACATAACCTGTAACACTAACGCTTTTCTCATCAGAATAAGATTGAATAAATTCAGGGGGATTAGAACCAACAATATATAATTCGAATTTTGTTTTGTCTAACTTAAGCCATACCTGTTCCATAAACCATTTTATTCCATTTTGATTTGGGTACCAAGACATAGAACCCAAAAAAAGAATTTTCAATTTTGAATTGTTGCCCTCAACTTTATTTATCTCCGTATTATCCTCTATATGAATCGGTAATATAGAGAACTTGTTGTCGCTTAATTCAGGGCTAATTTTTCTTAAAGATATTTTATCGTCTTTACTTAAGCAGATAACATGCTGGCTTCTTAACAGTGAATTTTTTTCAAATCTTTTTAACTTTAAATACTCTAGCGATCCCAAAAATTTTTTTATTAAATTTGAGCTTGATGCGATAATTCTTTGAAAAATAAGTGATTCAACATTATGTTCATCTAGAATTATTGTCTGATTAACGAAGGAATTGTAATAAATCATCATAGGTAAGTGATCCACATAAATCAAATCATATTGATTAGAACTTAATTTACTTTCAATTGCACTTTTAATATTCGTATCATAAAATTTATTAATATTATATGGTAAACTAGTAAGTAAACTCTTAAAATAATCTTCAATAAAAGTTTTCTTTGATGTACTTCTTATTAATCTCTTTACAATGACCTTACTATCCTCTATAAAAGAGTTAAGTTCTGTGATAGTTTTCAAATCTTTTTTTTCATTCACAAAACATATAAGATCAATATTATAGCTTTTTGATAAAGCTTTCAATGTATTATAGGTTTTTATCTTTCCTCCATTGTCCAAGGGATATGGCAATAAAGTAGTTAAAAATAATATTTTCTTCATTTTATCTCCTATGATAATAATTTATTCAATAGTAGGCCTCTTTTGAGTGAAATCTTTAATTGCTTTAAAAATAAATTTTATTCTTTCTTTTTTATGATCCTGACCTTTAATAAATATCTTTATAATTTGTCTAAAAGATTTCCATAAAACAGAAAAATAGCAAGTTATAACTTTTATTATTGATTGCGTATTCTTAATTAACCAAAATTGATTCCTAAGCATATAATACGTAATAATTGGAGAAAGATTAGTTTCCCCTCCTGATGACATTGACACCTTGTGATATATAACTGATTGAGGCACGAAAACAATCTTCCAACCTTTTTTTTGGGCTTGAAGATTATAATCAGTTTCCTCAAAATAAAGGAAATAATATTCAGGCAATCCTCCAATTTCTTCAACCAGCTTCTTATTAATCAACATGCTGCAGCCTGTAATATAATCAACTTCTTGTATTTTAGAATACTTCTGCCTGTTATCATCGCTTTCTTTCCATCCAATATGTTGCGTTTGTCCTGTCCAAGTATTTACCCGACCGCCAGCGAACCATAGTATATTTGAATTGTAATAATATATTTTTGAGCCAACAATTCCTATATTCCTATCGCTAGATATCACATTGACTAGCTCTTTTAACGATTGTTTTTCAATGACTGTATCATTGTTTAGCAACCATATGTAGTCGAATTTTTCTTGAACAGCCTTTTTTATTGCAACATTATTTCCACCAGCAAATCCTAAATTGGATTCCGTGCGCAATAATTCAACATTATAATTAATCTGTTTATTAATAAATTTTTCCAATAATTCATATGAATTATTCATCGAACAATTATCAACAATAAACACCTTAAAATTTTGATACTCCAAACGTTGTAGACTTATAAGACATTCAAATGTATCCTGATAGCTATTCCAATTTACTATGACAATAGCGACTGAGGAGTTCTTCATGTTTTATCACTCCAAACATTGATTGTTACATCTTGAATATGCATTAAAATTATCTTTTTTTTATTAGTTTTGCTGGAACGCCTGCATAAATTGAGTACGAAGGAACATTTTTATTAACAACTGCCCCTGCACCTATAACAGAGCCCTTCCCAATTCTAACACCGTCTAGTATTACGGCATTTGTTCCTATCCAAACATCGTCCTCAATTATAATTCCTTTACTAATTTCCGGATTTTTTTTTATTGGTATTTTTTTATTTTTAAATGTGTGCTGATTAGGAACAATTTGAACATTTGATGCTATCATAACATCATTTCCAATTGTTAATCCGCCTTGTCCATAAAGATTACAAAAATCTCCTATTTGAGAATTTTCACCTATATTTATGTATCCTTTTATAGATTGTAGAATACTAAATCTTGATATTGTGGTGCCTTTTCCAATTATTATAGAATTAGGACTGTCGGCCGATATATAAGTGCCCTTCTGGATAGTATTATTACCGCACAATATTATCCATCTACAGTTCTGAAACGTACAATATTTTTCTACGAATATTTTTTTATTTTTCTTTCTAAATAGATGAATATTTCCTCTAGTTAAATCAAATATTTTTTTGAATTTATTTGAAATACTGAAGTAATTAGCCATTTTTTTCATTCACCGCTTTAGCAATCTTATTATAGGTTTTTCTTGCAGAAAGAGGATAAGTTTGATTTTGATAATATTTTAGTAAGGTAGACACCCTGTATGACATCATCAAAATAGAAAGAGAAAGTCCTACAATTCCATCTCGGTAGCCTCTATGTTTAAAGTATCTGTTAATGAATTCTTCTAAACATATCCTAATTATTTTCATTTTGGTTATTTTTTTTATATTTTGTTGTCTAGCTTCAATTGTTGTATATTTATTGAGTTTGTCAATAAAATGTTCCACTGATAAATAATTGAAATGAATAATATTAAGTTCTTTTGAGTTCAAATTTTTTACTCTAGCTGCCTTATTCAGATGAACAAATTCATGAATCTGCGAAGAATAACTCATAAACTTCTTCTTAAAAAATCTCAATTGTTTATCTTGGAGAGGTCCCCAACCCGTACCCTTCAAAGCTTTTCCAAAAAAGTAATTTGTTCTCGGAATCCATACCGCATCACATATATCTTCTTCGCACAAATTCAAAAGATATTCATGCAAAGCCCTAGTCAGCAACTCATCAGCATCAATAACGAGTACCCAATCGTATTTTGTTTTTTCTAGAGCAAACTGACGGGCGGGTTCAGAAAAGCCCATTCTTTCATAATAAAAAATTCGATTCGTATATTGTTTTGCAATATCCACAGTGCGATCATCACTATGCATATCGACAAGTACAATATCATCTGCCCACTTTACACTCTCTAAACAATTCTTAATATTTTTTTCTTCATTAAGAGTATTTATTATAACGGATATGCCCTGTGCCATTTTTTTCACCATCCCGAGTCAATATGATTCCGCCCCCCAGAATATATACTTCAACAATTAATACGCTTAGTAGCATTCCGAATGCTCCAATATAGTATGTAAAGGGAATCGCAATAAACAAAAATAATACTGCAACTGTCACATACAATTTTTGAAAGCTTTGTTGTTTATTCATTGCGAGTATAAAGGGGCTTAATTGAACATTAAGTAAAATAAATATCAATACAACAGAAAATACTTTTAATAAATTAATTAATTCATTATTTGTAAATCCTGCTATAAGTTCTAGACAATTATTTGATAGGAAAAATAAAAAGATACTAATTATTAAAGTCACCAAGGCTGACAATAATAGAACAATTTTTTTAACTTTGAAGAAAAATACTCTCGAATCATTAAACTTCCGACATAAAAATGGATATAACGCTTGAGCAAACGGTTGAGACAAACCAACCAATGCACCAATAATTTTTTGACAGATACCATAATATCCTGCTGCTTTTTCACCAGCAATCAAGCCAGTTATGAATACCGCTCCCTGTCCATACACATTACCAGATAAGTTTGCAATAAACACGTGCCATCCATCTAATAACTCGCTCTTTATAGTTTTTATATCAAACTTAGGTATTATGCAGATAGAAAATTTTTTATTTAATAAATAGATACCCATTAAGCCCGGTAAAATGTAATTTAAAGATTGAAAAAAAGCTGCTAAGCTGTAATCACCAGTATTTTTTACAAAAACAAAAATTAGAAGTGTACTGATCACTTTTGAAAAAATATTAAAAAAAGTAATATATTTCATCTGCTCTATTCCTTGAAAGAACCAAATGGGAAACATCGCATTTCCCACTACCGCTAAAAAACCAATTAAATAAAGCGATGATTCATTCCTGAACCTCGGAAATATCACTAACAGTATTATTAAAAGTAGAAACGCACCAATAGTTAATAATGTTTTGATTGTTATTATAGAATTACTATATTTCTTTAATTTGACTTTATCATCTCTAATTAATGCTACTTTTCTTGTCGCGCTAAAATTAAAACCATAATCTGTTAACACAATTAGATATTGAATTAAGGAATTCATAAACAGTAATAATCCATAATTCCAAGCCCCTAGTGTTCTAACTAGATAGGGAAATGTGACCAGTGGAAGTACATAGTTTGAACCTTGTAGGATCAAAAGAGAAAGCGTATTTCTAAAAATCTTATTTTTCCACAACTAAAACACTCCAAAGTAGAAATTATTAATATGCGCCTTTTGATCCAAATAGTAACCGAACAGTTTTTAAGATAATGATTAAATCAAGCATAGTATTTCTTTCTGATATATATTTTATATCAAGGTTTACCATATCCTCAAAACCAAGATTACTTCGTCCACTAACTTGCCATAGTCCTGTGCAACCTGGAATAACAAGAAGTCTTTGTTTATCATAATCCGTATATTTTTCTACCTCTCTGGGAAGTGGTGGCCTTGGTCCTACAAGGCTCATATCTCCCTTCAAAACATTAAACAGCTGTGGTAATTCATCAACACTTGTTTTTCTAATAAAATGCCCAATCCAAGTCACACGTGGATCATTTTTCATTTTAAACATAGCACCTGTTGTTTCATTTTTATCTAGCAATTGGTCTAGTAGTTGTTCTGCGTTTGAAACCATAGAACGGAATTTATAAATATAAAAAAGCTGACCATCTCTACCTACCCTTTGTTGTTTAAAAATGATACTGCCCTTTCGGTCATCAACTTTTATTAGCAGCGCAATAATTAAGAAAATAGGAGCCAACAAAATAATTGCAAATAGGGATCCCAAAAAATCTAAAACCCGTTTTTCAATGATATATTTTTTTTGATTTTCAATCTTTTCTTTTAAGTTTGTTGAATCTTGTCCGATATTTATAGAGAGGGTAGCTTCATTATCCATAGATGTTTTTGAAATTGTCATTGTCGTCACCCTTACGCTAAAGGTAATTTGCTGTATTCTAGGATTTGTTTAATACCCTTGAACACATCATACTTAATGTCTTCGTTTTTCATTGCCATTTCAATATTAGTTAATACAAATCCTAAGGTTTCCCCCACATCGTAACGTTTACCTTCGAATTGATAAGCGTAAACGCCTTGTGACTCATTTAATTTCTGAATAGCATCAGTTAATTGGATTTCGCCACCGGTACCGATTTCTTTTTTATCAAGAAAATCAAAGATTTCAGGTGTGAGAACATACCGTCCGATGATTGCTAAATTAGATGGTGGATTTTCTTCCGGCTTTTCAACAAATTGTTCGACGTTAAATAAGCGACCGTCTTGCGATTTTGGATCAATGATGCCATACCGATGTGTTTGATCCATGGGTACTTCTTGAACCCCGATGACGGAGCAACCAGTCTGTTCGTAATTTTCGACAAGCTGCTGAATACATGGCTTTGGGTTCTGAACGATATCATCGCCGAGCAATACGGCAAATGGCTCATCACCAATGAACTTGCGCGCGCACCATACTGCGTGACCTAATCCTTTAGGAGCTTTTTGTCTTATGTAATGGATATCAATTTTTGAGGACTCTTGCACTTTCTTCAGTAAGTCTAGTTTGTTTTTCTTTTTAAGACTCTCTTCAAGTTCATAGGAATTATCAAAATGGTCTTCAATGGCTCGCTTCCCTTTACCGGTAACGATAATGATTTCTTCGATTCCTGCTTGTACAGCTTCCTCGACAATGTACTGTATTGTCGGTTTGTTGACAATTGGTAGCATTTCCTTCGGCAATGCCTTAGTCGCTGGTAGGAAGCGAGTACCAAGACCTGCAGCAGGTATAACAGCTTTTCTCACCTTTTTCATATCGATCCCCCCGAGTAAATTAAAAAATGCCTAGGAATTTTTTCTCTTTTATCTCAATCGGTTCTTCTCGATTAACGAGTTCGCCATTTATGAGCAATTCAGCATTTTGTCTAAATATGTTCGCTAAGTCTCTTCCAAATTGTTTCTTTAATTTCCGAAATGCTTCTTGCATATAGAATGGTCTTACGGTTACATTATGTGCATCTGATGCCACAAAATGAGTTAAATTATTTTCAATAAATCGCATAGTCATTTTTTTGGCTTTTTTTCCATTCTTTCCAATAAGACTTGCTGCAGTGATTTGAGATAGTGCACCGTCGGCGATGAAAGAGTAGAGCCGTTCGGGATGGTCAATAATTTCTTGATTCAATTCCGGGTGGACTATAACTGGTGTTATACCTTTAACTTGCAAATCAAAGAACAACTGTTGCGCATATCTTGGAACGTGATGTGTAGGAAACTCAACGAGGATATAGTTCTTGCTGTTATTAACCGTTACTAATTCTTGTGAAACTTCATCATCCGCCATTTCACCGAATATACGCGGCTCTTGCCCTGGAAGGATCTCTAGCCCGATTTGATTGTCTTTTAATAACTCATTTAGCTTTTTAACTCTTTGTAGTACTTCTGACTTTGGATTATTCCAATGACGGTTACGGTGATGAGGCGTCGCTACAATCTGTGTAATACCCTCAGAAACTGCTAGCTTTGCCATTTCCAATGACACAGATTCATCTGACGCACCGTCATCAATGCCAGGAAGTATATGGCAGTGAATATCAATCATTGAATTCAAACCTCCTAAGAGTAACCAATTCAAGCATCAGCTTATTCATTACCATAGTAGCTGTAATAATAATAACCGCTACCCTTCGCCATTGGTTTACCATTAAGAACTGCTCCGAGAATTTTCGCCTTAGCCTTTGTTAAGAGATCCTTTGCCTTAAGTACGGCTTCTTTTTCTGCAACACCGCTTCGGATAACTAAAATGGTACCGTCACAGAGATTTGCAAGTACTTGAGCATCGGTAACCGCCAGAATTGGTGGTGTGTCAATAATAACATTGTCAAATAGCGTTAAAGCATGAGTGATAAAGCTCGCCATTTCTACCGAACTAAGCAATTCAGCCGGATTAGGTGGAATCGGACCACTTGTCAAAACAAACAAGTTATCCACTTCTGTTTTTTTTATCGTTTCTTCAAACTTGGTTAACTTTCTAAGCAGAGTGGTCAAACCGTCGGTATTTGGCAAACGAAAGGTATAGTGCATGGTTGGTTTGCGAAGATCTGCGTCAATCAGTAGCACTTTCTTTCCTTGTTGTGCCATTACTACGGCGAGGTTCGCTGCGGTCGTTGACTTTCCTTCGCCAGGACCTGATGAAGTTAACATAATGGTTTTTAATTCGGTATCAATCTGTGAAAAGTCAACATTGCTTCTGATTGTGCGGTATTGTTCTGCGGTCGTTGATTTTGGTTTATAAAACGCAATCAGATGTCGTTGTTTTGAAACAATCTTATTACTTTGCTTCAACTCTGCCAGCCCCTCTCGCGCGGTGACGTCCTGCTGTATGGACAGAGGATCTTAAACGCTTATTCTTACTGTGATCATTCTTCATTTCAGATATGACGCCAAGTACCGGCAAATTTAAGATTTGCTCAATATCATCTTCATTTTTAATTGTATTGTCTAAGTATTCGAGGAGGAATGCCAATCCGACCGAAACCATTAACCCAACTACAAAAGCGATGGCGAGATTAATCGTTGTTTTTGGTTTTACCGGGTTCAGACTTGAAGCAATATTTGCTGGAGATAGAATGCTGACATTATCAACATTCATCACTTTCTGAACTTGTGATCGAAAAGCAACAGCAATGCCATTGACGATCCTTACAGATTGCGAAGGACTTGTTGTTTCAGCTGTCAGCGTAAATACTTGGGAATTCTGTTCTGTACTTACCGTCAGGATCCCTTTTAACTCATCTGGTGTCATATCCAGTTTCAATTTCTTAATGACCTGATTCAATACAGAAGGATTATTGATGATCACACTGTATGTATTGACCAACTGAACATTTGTCTGAACTGAATTTGTCTGATAGAGACTTGTGTTGTTTGCATTCGATTGATTGACAAGAATCTGGGTTGATGCATCGTACTTCGGTGTCATCAAGAAATAGGTAACAAACGCGCTTGCCATAACTGCTAATAATGTGATTGTCATAATCATAACCAGACGCTTCCGTAGCGTTTGAAAAATATCTTTCAAACTAATTGTCTCTTCCATAGTATCCCCCAACCAACATATACAATATTTTCTTTTTTAAAATTCCGATAAGATAGTAATATTATAGCATAAATCATGTCGAGGAATGTCAACGCTCAAACAATAGTTACTGAAACATTACACTTTAAAAATGAAAAAAACTGATTATTTTCTTAAATGAAATTATATCATTTTAAAATTCAACAATCACTGCCAAAAAAAGGAAATCATCAGTACCAATGATCATAGTTCATTAGTTCCGTTTTTACCTTTTCATACAAATATAGCAACAAAGAATCAGTTAACGAGTCTTATATTATCACATTTTGTCATATATATGTGTAAATTATTACATTTCATTTTTAATACCAAAAGAAAGTATACACCCTTGTATGCATCGAAGAGTTCAAGCTTTGACTATCATCCCACCCCACTTTGTTTAATTTTCGGAATCTTGTCCCATAACTTTTGTTTTTAATATCATCGTCTTCCCGGTATTTCCTGTACCCTTCTCATCTTTCTGCTCGTTGCTTACCGTTGCTTCATGATGAGTCGGTAAAACTTGAGTGACTGACGTTTGGGGCTCATTCGGTCTTTGAACATTCGATTTCAGCTCAGTTGTTTCCTTGATAACATGCTGACCTGGTTTCAGAATTGGCTGAAGTTCAATCGTCTCATGAGCCTGAGGATTCGCTGCTTCATTAACTGGCAAGGTATTTGTTCGATCTCCATCTCTAGTCTCTAGTTCCACTGTAAGATTACCGGATTCACTAATGTTTTGATGATACTCTGGAACAATTAAAGGCTTTCGAAGTGTACGAATGAATAAGAATAACGATATCAAGCTTCCGACTATACCAACGATAATCATCAAGATCCCTTTAGAAATCATAGTGAGCCTCCTATTTGATCCATTTTTTCGCTTTCAATTCATCAATCAGATGATTCAGCGGTGCCATTTGCGGATCATCTTTTCCATTCGGGCTGTATTCTACGGCTTTTTGATAATTATCCCAAACTTTGCTGTAATCTCGGTCTTCAAATGGCTTATTATTTTCCATATCGGCATAGAGTAAGGCGAGTTGGATATAGCAGGTATAGTCATGCGGGTATTTCTTCTTCATTGCCATTAACGTTCTTTCACTTGCTGAGTAGTCATTCATTTCTTGTTCAATAATTGCGATATTACGATACACATAGGGGCGCTGATATCCATCAGAGAGTAATTGTTTAAACTGCGCGATCGACTTTCGATAGTAGTCATTATGGTTTTTTTCAAGTAAACCTTTATCATGATACGCTTCTGCTAGCATTTCATGGATCTGAAGCGGATTTTGGTTCGGCAACAAGCGAAGTCCTTCTTTTAAGATGCCAATACGCTGATCAATGTGCTGATCCTTAAGCGGCTTGGCATGCATTTTATAGAGATCTGCCATCGCGAGGACACTTTTCAGTTTCAGCACATCATCGTTTCCCTTTTCAATGACTCTGCGATACTGCGTGACTGCTTGAGCGTAGGATCCTTTAGCACTTTCTATTTCCCCGTCTACATACCAAGTCGCTTCATCTGCCATATGCATGGCCTGCATCCTCTTCAACACCGCCTGTGCGTCATTGAGTTTCTTGTCGCGGGCAAGTGCAACGGCAAAATCCCGATTATAAAGTGTCGACGATGGCATTCCTTTAGCTGCGATTCCCAAAAATTTCGCTGCATCTTCATTATTGTTTTGCTCGAGGAAGGCTGTCCCCAGCAAATAATTAAACTGAGGGTCCTTGACAACTTCCGGTATTTTCTCTGAAAGCTTCTTAATGTAGGCTGTCTCTTGATCATATTTCCCCTGTAAATAGAGACCTTTTGCAATGCCTTGATACGCACTCAATTCCTGAGGTTCGTAGTGAATCGCCTTATTAAATCGTTTTTGGGCTTTATCATATTGATATACCGCTGAGAGCATATTACCTTCTTTAACCAAAGACCTATATAGCTGCATCTTTTCCGCCTTCACTTCCGAAAATCCTGACAGTGTGATGAAAAAAAACAGAAAAACACAGGCAATTTGAGTGAAAATAGTCATTCTTCTTTTCCGGCGTGCCCGTTTATAGCGTGAAGACATCTTCTCGATATTTTCAAAATTGGATAATAGCTCGCGGGCATTCTGGTAACGTTCATCGGGATTCTGCCGAAGCATCGTTTCTAGGATTTCTTCAAATCCTTCAGAGCACGACGGAAGAATTGTCCGAATCGGTTTACTTAATATAGCGGCACTTGGTGATTCGCCTGTCGCCAATTGATAGAGTGTAACGCCTAAACTGTAGATATCCGACCTTTCGTCCGTTTGCATGCCTAATCGCTGCTCAGGTGCAGCGTAAACGGCCGTTCCCAGAACTTGAGTATCTGTCTTTGATTCCTTTTTATATTCTCGGGCAATACCAAAATCAATAACACGGATTTCACCATCCGGTGTCTTCATTAAGTTCGATGGTTTCATATCTCTGTAAATGATCGGATTCGGATGATGTTCATGCAAATAGATAAACACATCGCAGATTTGTTTTGCCCATTCCACCAAAACAGATTCGGAAATTGTCCCTTCCCGATTCAGTACCTTATTTAGCGACTCGCCTTCAACATAGTCAACAATGATAAATATGGATGTCTTTGTGTCGAGAATGTCAAAGATCCGCGGAAGTTTCGGATGTTTCAGCTGTTTCATAATATTTGGTTCGGCAAGTAAATCAACGGCGACACTTGCTTGCTTGTCCACTTGTTTAATGGCCCATAGTGTCCCTAATTTTATATTTCTAGCCAAATAAACCTTGCCCATTCCGCCTTGACCAAGCACTTTAAGGATTTCATATTTGTCATCAAAGAGTTGACCAATTTTCAGATCCATTATTTATTCACCTCAGAATCAAACAATCTGTACCGCCAGAATCGTTGCATTATCATTTCCTTTATTATTCAGAGCTTCATTGACACATTGCTCGCACAAAATAGTGAGTTCCTCGTTTTCAAGAAGTTTCTGTTGATCAAAAAGCTGTTTTAATCTGGCTTCTTCGACAAAGTTATAGACTCCATCAGAGCAAATTAAATAGATGTCAAGTGACTGTGGGTCCAATATGTTCATATAAGGAAGTACGGTTGCCCCTGCTCCAAGTGCACCGGTCAATACATGCTTATAGGGACTGTCCTCTATTTCTTCACGACTGATTTTTCCTTGCTTGAAGGCCTCCCATGCAGCCGTCTGAATATCGGAAATGCATACGAGTTGATCATCCCGTATTTGAAACACCTTTGTATCACCGACATTGCTGACGATGAGTTTATTTCGGAAGATATTTAGCAGGGAAAGTGTCGTTGCTGTAACGACTCCTTTTTGACTTGCTTCTTCAAAGATAAAGCGATTAATCTGTTCATATTTCTTCTTCATCAGCAATGAAATATATTCAGACGTGTATTTGCAGTTTGATTCAAGTTCACTGCGCAGTGCGTCAACGGTCAGCCGACTTGCATGTCCACCAAATTGATGACCGCCCGCCCCATCTGCGACAGCAAAGCTTGCCATGAGCAACTCAACTTTTGCAAAATGGCTGTCTTGATTTTCAGAACGGATCCCACGTTTGGAGGAGACGCCATATCTGACAAACGGTTTAATCGTCTTTGTTTCGTCTAGGTCTTGACTCGTCACTTGACCAACCTCCGTTATTTAACCACCAATTCGGTTTGGCCGATTTTAAAGAATTGATTCAACTGGATCTCTTGCTGACCTTTCACCGCCGCAGATTCGATAAAGGTTCCGTTTTTGCTTGCCAAATCAACAAGAAAGAGTTTTCCTGACTTCTCATAGAGCAAAGCATGTGTTCGGCCAATATATCCGTCATCCATTATGGTTAAATCAGATTGATCGGAGTCCCTGCCAATTCGCACAACTTCATTACCCGTCCATGTAAATTGCTCTGTTCGGTTACCAACATGATATTCAATAAGATGAGCGGTCGGTAATGGTTTCTGTTCCTTTGGTTGATTCAAAACCATCGTCGCATCCGATACTGGGATTTTCTCTAATTCATTCTTTTCTTCCCTTGAGAGATTGCTGATTGGATGAAGAACTTCTGTTTTTTCTTCAATTGCTGCAGCTACACTCACTCCGTCGTGTCCCGCTTCTTCTCGGTAAACATTTTCGTCATGCTTTGATAACGACGTCGTTTTCTCATCTGAGGACGGTGCATCACTCGTCTGATGCAGTTTCTTGTAAAGCTCATCAACAGGTTGACTCCCTGTTGAACTCTTTCTTTTCATAATGGCAATGATTAAGATAAAGTTCGCAACCAAAGCCACTCCAATAATAATTAATATAGCCGTCATGTTATCCGCCACATTGTCTCCTCCTCTGTATTATTGACTATCTTTTCTTTTCAGGAGCACAGCGCTCAATATGAGACAAAGCACGACAACTCCGGCAAGAATTCCCCAGTTCGTCATAAGAAGATCCATTCGGTGATCAAAATATTCCGGGAGGTCTCTTGGTGGGACCGATGCCTTCGTCTCAATTTTCATGGGCATGCCGTTTATATCAAAGGAGATGCCCAGTCCACGACATACCCATTTGCTGATTGCAAAATTTGAAACAAAGCTGCTCCATCTCTTCAAATCAAACACAAGGCCACTGAACATCAGCTGTGGAATCAGCAGCATCGGAGCGAGACTCATTGCCCGATCTGAGTTTGACACCAAGCAGGAAATAACCAGTCCCATCGCTGTTGATGCAAGCACCCCTAAGAAAAAGGTGATCATCACTTCAATAGAAATGCTGCCCATCAGGCTATGTGCCGGAAACACAATGACATAGCGAAGAATCCAGACAAATAGAACCGACTGAATCAAAGCAAGAATACCCAAAATGCTCATCTTTGACATCAAGTACGGCCAGATTTTCAGGTTCACCATACGTTCTCTTTTATAGATGACTTGTTCCTTTGTGATTTCCTGAATAGAATTCAAAAGGCCGATCCAAACCGCCGAGGAAGCCGTCGTAAAAATGACTTCTTTTGCCGTTTCGTAATAATCAAATGAATTATGCTTCCCAACAAATCCCAAGAGCAATGCAATCACGGGAACTTGAATGATAAGGAAAAAGAAACGCGTGTGATCAACTAAGGTTAGTTTCAAATAACGTGACATCAGTATGCTTAGCTGACGAAAAGAGCTTCTTTTCGCCGTTTTTGGCTTTGGCTTCTCAGTGCCTGTCCCTTGAGTCAAGCTATTTATATATGAATAGTACTGCGACTGTCTGAAGTTCTTTTGCCACAATTCAGCTTCAGAACCAATCCGATCATAAACATCCGTATAGCTGTCCACTTTAAAGAAATCAAGTGCTCCCTTGGGCGGACCGAAATAGCATAGTCTTCCTCCTGTTCCCAGGAAGACAACTTTGTCACAGATGAAAAGATTGGCCGTTGCATGGGTAATCAAGATAATTGTTTTCCCTTTATTCGAGAGCTTTCGCAGTAAGCGCATCATGTTCCGTTCCATACCGGGATCAAGGCCGGACGTTGGTTCGTCAAGAAAGAACAGCTTCGGATCAGCAATCAATTCTACAGCGATGCTCACCCTTTTCCGCTGACCACCACTCAATTTGCTAATGGTAAGCTCTTCTTTTCCTTCAAGCTCCACGTCACTGATCACGCTGCGCACGCGTTCGGAGATTTCCTCTTTTGTTGCATCCTCAGGCATTCTTAATCTGGCAGCATAAGTAAGCATCTGAGTTACAGTCAGGTCGTCATAGACAATATCCTGCTGGGGTACATAACCCATAATATTTTTGTATGCATTGAAATTCGCGTAAAAGTTATCTCCATTAACAAATACGCCGCCTTCCGTTGCCGGTCGAAAGCCGTTTAACGTATCCATAAACGTCGATTTGCCTGCGCCACTTCCTCCGACGAGTGCGACTAACTCTCCAGGCTTAATGGTAATTGTGATATTATCCAAGATTTTTTTCTTTTTCTTCTCTTGAAAAATGCCGTTTGTTTCTTCAACGGTTTTGGAAATGGTAATTGCGTCCAGTTGAAGTCCATGGATATACGAATTGTAGATTAATTTATTTCCTTGAATGATGAACTTTGTCTGCCCAATCATAAAGGTGTCGATGGACTTCAGTCGCACCTTATTCCTGATTTGTTTTCCATTAACAAAGGTACCATTTGTGCTATCTAAGTCTTTAATTGTCAGTCCATCACTACTATTTTCGAGCAACGCATGGTGACGGGATACCAAGCTATGCGCGAGGACGATTGTGTTTCCCTGATCACGCCCGATGGAAACCTTCTCTCCTTCAGAAAGAAAGCATTCATTCCATTTTTCATCTGTATCCGCTTCGAGTTCCGAGTAAAGCATGAGAACGCCTTTATTGTGATGCAGCGTTGGGTCATCAATAAGAATCTGCGTACCATTTTCCAAGATTGTTCGATCTGCCCTTTTTCCGTTGACCATCAATCCATTCGTACTGTGCAAATCGAGGATCTCACATTTCCCATCATGCACGACAATTTTAGCGTGACGTGATGAAACAAGTTGCGAATGGATCTTAATATCATTCTCTGAACCACGTCCGATCGTGTATGATCGATCTTGTGTCAGATTGAATTCAAAAGGGCTGATGAGCTCATGATCAATATATATATTCAAAACCGCTTTACGAATTTTAGTTGACCGTTCAGACATGTCCTTACTCTCCTATTATTTCTTTTTCATATTAAAGAACACGAGAAACAGACCGGCAAATTGAACGAGAATAACTGCCAGCAACACATAAATTAAAAGATTAGATGATGAGCTTGTCGTACTTGGGGTATTTTCCTTAGTCCCACCGATTGAAAAATCTTTGTGGTCCAGTGTCTCATAAATACTTTCGACCGGCGAGAAATCCTTAATCTCATTACCTGCCAGACGAAGTTCTGTCAGACTGTTTAAATTTTCCAATGGACCCACTTCTTCAATCTTATCATTGTTCAAATAAAGAGTTTTCAGCTTTACCAAACCGCGCAAGGGTTCCAGCTCTCTCACTCGTGTATTTGCCAAGTCAAGCACCCGAAGTTCGGATAAATCGCTCAACGGTTTAATTAAGACGATTGGATTGTCTGACAACGCCAGTACTCTCAAATCGTTTAATTCCGATACGGAATAGATTTCAGAGATGTCATTTCCCGAAGCGCGAAATACCTTTAGATTAACCAACTTTTTAACAGGAGCCAAATCTTCAATTCTATTATCACTTAAATGTAAATTCGTTAATTTATTCAGCTTATTAATTCCATTAATAGATTTGATGTTATTATCATCCAGCATGAGCGTGGTTAATTTAGACAGATTATTGAGATCATCAATTTCTTCGATTTCATTTCCATCTAAATAAAGCCGTTCCAATTTGGTCAAGTCTTTCAAAGGAGTAACTGACTTGACTTGGTTATTGGTCAAATCTAATACGACAAGATCCTTTAATTTGGCTAGTTGCGCACTATTAACGATTAAGTTATCTGCGAGGTTTAGATTGGTTAGGCTGCTTATTTGGTCAATGCCGTCCAAGTTTTTAATATGTTCATTACTTGCATCGAGTGTTTTCAGATTGCTTACATCACTTGTGTAAATCGTGCCATTTGGTTTATCAATCGCTTTTCTCACCGAATTTTCCAGATTTTTATCTTTAAATACAACTGCCTTGTCCGCTGCATGCGCTGTAAATTGTATTGGAACGATAAACAGTGCTACTAGTAACAGCACAGTGATTACCTTTGAAAAAGTTGACATATGTTTAGCCCCTCACCTGTTTATGTAAGAATAGAAATTCCCCGGTTAGTTACCAGAGAATTTCTCAATTTATTATTGTTGTGATGATCCTGCACTTGAATCTACGTTCGATGATGAGTCTGTTGATGCTGAAGAATCCGAGCTTTCAGAGTTTGCAGCACTTGTGTCTGATGAAGCATCACTTTCTACTGTTTCCGGAACTGTTGCTGATCCATCCACATTGCTATCATCTTCGTTTGGCACCGCAGGACTCGAAGCGTCATCTTGACTGGAAGAGCTTGATGAAGCTGAATCACTACCGTTTTGTTCTGCCGATTCAATTGACGAGGAATCGGAATCGTCTTCAATAGCCGAAGAGTTATCTTCGTCTTCAAGATCTGAGGAATCTCCTATGTCTTCTTGATCGCCATCACTACCATCGTCAGAAGTTTCCTCATATTGCGGATTGTCATTTGCACTATCGTTATCAATCTTATTAATTGGGATAACATTACCATCTTGATCGATCTCAAAGACGTGCCATACAAATCCTTGTTGATTTTCTGGAACATTAAAAGTCTTCACGAGCCTGTTCTGTTGATATAGTTCTACCTTAGCCTGACTTTGTGGTAAATCCGTTTCAGAATTTTCACCGAAATCATGAACATAATATCTGAATACACCATTTGTCTTTATGAAACTGGTAATGGTTTCAGGTCCAAAGCCATCAGTGTCGTCCCTATCTAGTTTGGCATAGACCATCTCATCACCGTTAAGGTCGGAAGCGTATTGTTTGTTGCCATAATAAATATGGAAGCGTTCCAAAGGATTATCCGCTTTTGGACCGGTTAAGTGGGAATCAAGGTCATCCGGAGTCTCACCCCAGGTTAGTACCACTGAAAATTCTGCTGTTCCTTGTTTCTGAATCGATTCGTTGTGAGCAACTGTTTCAGCTTCTTTAACGGTTATCTCCGAACTTTTTGTAATGTATCCTTCCTTAACAACTTCTAATGTATAGTCGCTCGGACGAATACCAGTTAAATTGTAGTTTCCATTTCCATCCGTAGTCACTTCTTTGATTGGCTGATTGTCTTTAACCAAACGGATGGTTGCCTGGCTGACAGAATCTCCCGTTTGAGCATCTGTAATTGTCCCAGAAACAATACCCAGTTGAATAAATACAGCTTTAACATTTGCATCCTTGTTCACAGTGACGCTGACTGGATTTTCCGTTCCTGTCTTATCACCTTCCCAATGATCAAATACCCAGCCTACATCATCTGCTTCTGCAGTTAATGTCACTGACGTGTTCTCGTCGTATCGAGCAGTATTAGGATTCTGCGCCACATGACCTTTTCCATCTACTGATGTAGTTAATGCGTACGTCTTAGGTTGTTCCGTAGCTGCCGGAGCGCTTGGTTCCTGTTGATTATTTTGAGCAGGTTCTTGTTGCTGTTGCTGAGCAGGTTCCGAGGTTATTTTATTCCCCACGTCAACCTGTTCCGGTTTCGTTAATACGTCTGATTGATTGTCCGTTATTGCATGATTAACGGGATTTACTGAACTTTGTGTTGCTGATTGATGTGATGTTTTTGATGTTTGAGGTTGCTCTGAGGAAGTGCCGCTTGAAGTTGACGCGGTCTGTTCTGCAGTAGTACTTGTTTCATTGGCCGATGTCTGATTTTGAATGTCCTGGCCGCTGATTTCTTCATCATTCGTCTGCTCATCAACAACAGAAAGCTCCACTGAATCTTCTTTTCCATTGTCTTGAGCAACAATTTTTGTATTTCCGGTTCTTTCTGAAGTGAAGGTCACTTGGTCGCCATGTTCGCTCGAAAGATCACCTACACCGCTCTCTATAGTCCAAATCGGATCAACATCCATTGTTTTTCCATTCGCATCTTTGCCGACTGCTTTTAGACTGATGCGCTTTCCGACTGTCACGCTCGTTGAAGGCGAATGTATCTCCAGTTTTGACAATACATGTTTACGTACGGTTAAATTCTTTTCTTCGGAAATTGAACCAACGTTTGCGACAACTGTCTCATCCCCTGACTTTTTTGCTGTAAAGTCAGTCTCTTCTGATGATTTTTCAGACAAACTGCCAAGTTCATTTGGAATCAAAGACCAGGTCGCTTTAACCAACGTTCCTTTTTCATCCGGACTTTTCTTATAAATAGCTTTCAAGTGAGTTTCTTGCCCTACTTGAACTTCGTCTTTATCCGAAACGATTACAATCTTTTGTTTCATCTCGTTTAATCTCGTTTGAATCTCGGCATCTTTCGTTTTTGAAAATCCATCATCTAGTTCTTGGATCGCTGCCAAAATATCATTCATCACGAGTTTTGCATCACTCAGTGATAAGTAAAACTGCGGCTCTTTCGGTATTAATTTTATACCAGCCGTCAGAACTTTAACTGCAGGTTTATATCGCTTTAGGGCCAAATACGATTTTGCCAATCCAATTCGAGCTTCAACATTGTTTTCATCAATGTCCAAAACTTTCTTGTAAGCGATAATTGCTTCTTTGTACTTATGTTCCTTGTAGTAATGATTACCTAGAGACAGCTGTTGTTCAATTGTGCGCGCATTCGCCAGATGTATGGTGAAATATGTACCGAATCCACCAAGAACCAGTAATAGAGCAAGAATAATCAAGAGTGTTTTCTTCTTGCTGTTACCTTTGGGCTCCGATTGTTCCATCTGGATAATCCCTCCCCCGAGTTATATTATTTTTTCTATCTAGTAAATAAGATATAGGTATTTATAAATGATATATTACCATATATTTGATGATGATTGTGGGATATTTTTTCATTTTTTTGGGTATTATTTCAAATATTGTTTTATTTATGAAAGAAGAATAGAACGTTGAATAAATTTAAATAAACCATACAAAAAAGCCCTGCAATGATGCAGAGCTAAATACTAAACGTAAATTTTCACTAATGCCATCAATTTTTAATTCAAACCTGTCCAGATTGATGCAATTGGATCAACCTCAATCTGACTAATCTGAGCGGTGCCGCCCGTTGAAAATAATGCAATTCCTTTTGAATCGAGCGGCTGATCAGGATTCGGATAGATAATTTGTGTCAACGTCTTTTCCCCATCATTAACAAACAGTTCGATTGAGGAACTGTCCACGTAGGCCGTGAGCTTTATGCGGCTTGCTTTTTCGTTTCGTTGAACACTGGTCTGGTTCCGGGTTGACTTCCCGCCGCTGTTTGATTGATCAATAGACACCGTATGGTTCTGGACATCATAGCTAGCGGTGATGTATTTACTGTGATCCTGAGATACTCTGAGGCGAAAGCCCACCTGATCAGGGCGATTTTTAGCGTTCCATGAGAACTGCGCCTCCGCTTTATACTGTCTTCCTAAAACTTGCTTGATTGCCTTTGTACCGCTAAGCTTCAAATCACTCGTTTTGAACGGATTCTGAGTAAGTCGCGCAAGCTCTCGCGCCGGTTTTTGAATAAGTACATCCTCCTTACCTGCGCGAACTAAGGTCAGCTCACGCGGGAGGGACATCTCACCTTTCCAAGGGGAAGTCATTTGCTCGCCGACATAGTCCCAATTGGACATCCAAGAAAGCATCACCGTTCGTTTCATATTACTGAATGTGACTCCAGCGTATAAATCCTCGCCGTAATCAAGCCATTTAGGATGACTCAGCGTTTGTTCTGTGTCCGGTACAAATTCCTTGCCATTAAAACTGCCGACGAAATACTGCATTCCGGATCCTCCGGCAGGCGCTCCCTTCTGCACACTGATCGAGAACACCCATTTCTTTCCCTTTGTTCCCTCAACTGTCATCGGAATTAATTCCGGGCATTCCCAGGCACCGTTGCCAACATCATGTTCTCGGATAATTGCTGATTGGTACGTCCAATGAATCAGATCTGCCGAAGTAAAAATGTCAGCCTCTTGCCCCGCTGCCAGAATCATCACCCACTGTTTGTGCGCTTCATCATACACAACTTTGGGGTCGCGAAAATTGGCCGGATCCCTTGTTGGAGTCGCTTGAGCCGGAATAACCGGATTCTTTTTGTACTGAATAAAGGTTTTGCCATCATCCTTGCTGTAGGCAATGCATTGCTCCTGCACGTCGCGTAATCCTAGAAAATTGCCCATTGAATCCTTGCTGTAGTCGTCATCTCGAACTGCCACAGAGTAGGCACTCGTATAAAAAGCAATCAACGTGTTTTTGCCCAAACCCGAAACGTTAGACTTATCTTTAATGATTGAACCACTGAACACAAATCGTTTTCCATTAGGATTGCCCGCATCTCCATTCGTTGTCGGCCGTCCATAATAGTGAACCGGTTTTGAATCATGGCTAGTCTGCATCCAAAAATCAACCCATGGCGTCGCCTCACGTTGATGAATCGCGACCGGCTGCTCCTTCCAATGAAACAAATCACGGCTGACGGCATGTCCCCAGCTCATATTGCCCCACGTGTTTCCTTGCGGATTCGTCTGATAGAACATATGGTACGTGCCATTGCTGTATATTGCCATCGCAAAGATCCATTTGTGCCATAATTTTGAGCCACTTCGGACAGATTTGAGAGCAGCTCTTGCCATAGAAAGAGCCACCATCGTTCAATGGTGGCTCAGCTTCATTTATTGCTTTATCCCATGGCGTTCTCTCATAGATACTTCACCGTCAATTAAAAGGCTATAAGAGTCATGGATGATCCGATCCAAGATCGCGTCGGCTAAAGTTGCTTCGCCAATGCTTTCATACCAACCTTGTGTATCGAATTGTGAGCAGAATATCGTGGAGACTGTTTGGTGCCTTGCTTCTACAATTTCAAGTAAATCTCTTGCTTCATTCCCCTTTAGTGAAGTAAGAAGCCATTCATCTAGAATAAGAAGATTTACCTTTCGGTACACTTTCATTACCTTTTGAAAAACACCTTCTCCCCTAGCGACAGCGAGCTCATCCAATAGATCTGGCAAACGAATATACTTTACGGTATAAAATTGCCGACATGCAGCGATTCCAAACGCACAGGATAGATAAGATTTACCGTTTCCAGAGGCTCCTTTGATAATCAAATTATGCTTTTCTTGAATGTATTGGCCAGAGGCTAATCGGAGAATTTGAGCTTTATCCAGTTTACGATCCGGATGATATTCAATATCTTCAATGCAGGCTTGAGGATATCGGAATCCGGCATTTTTGATGAGACGGTCCAGCTTGTTGTTTTTTCTGCGATCCCATTCTCGATCTACGAGCAGGCTGAATCGTTCTTCAAAGGATAGGTCATTAAACTGAGGATTGTGAAGCTGTTCATGATAATACTCAGCCATTGCACTTAGGCGCATATCATTTAACTTTGAAAGTGTACTGTCATTGGTCATTTTTCTGTCCTCCCGTAATAAGCTGCTCCTCTAATAAATCCATGGGATTTTTGCTGATCATTGGTATTTCTTTGTTCTAGTGACTCATGCCGCTGTTTATCCTGTCCAGTCTTTAGAATCGTGGTGATGCTTTTGATATTAGGTCTTGGAGAATAACTGAGAGCCCTCATGCATGCATTCTCTAATCGTTCGACTGAATATTTGTCCGCAAGTTTTGAGAGAGCTAAACAGGATTTCAAAGCTTGTTTCTCCACTTTATAGGAATTGAGAAATCCTTGAACCGTTGTCTGTGTATGAGTGCCTATGGTTTTTGACCATGTTAAAAAATGCTCTGAAGTAAAAGTTAAATAGTCTTTATGTTGATCAGGCATATGATCGGGGTTTGTGGATAATTGACCTGAATTTCCATAGAGACGAACATGCGACGCAATGCGCATAACATGATAGAAGACTTCGATAATATACTGAGTCATGCGAATATCTACTTGATGTTTTAAGTATTCATAGGGAACGGAGTAATACATTTTTTCTACAGATATGTGATAATCATAGGGTACGGTAGCTGTTCTCCAAGTGGCTAATTCGTATGGGGAAGCAGGCAAAGGGAGCAGCGCAAAGCTCTCTTCCTCCGCAAAAGCGGATTGTCTACTTCCATTATTTTTCTTTTGAAATGGTTTTTGATTGTATTCAACTAATTTTTCTTTAATGGCTTCATTGAGTTCTTGAATGGAAAAGTACTGACCATTTCTTAATGTGGCAATAATCCAAGTTGATATGATTTTTACGGTTCCTTCGACATTGGGTTTATCTTTGGGATGACGAACTCTTGCGGGGATAATCGCTGTCTGATAATGTTCCGCTAATTCTTGATAGGTCCTATTGATGATAGGGTCTGTTCTTGAGGAATGATCGACACCTGTCTTGAGATTGTCAGGAACAATCGTCCGAGGAACACCATTAAAAAACTGAAAAGCATGGATATGTGCCTGGATCCAGCTCGACGTGCCCATGGACAAAAAAGCCTCTACATACGCAAATTGGCTACACGGAAGGACAGCGACAAAAACATAAGCTGGATTTACCTGTCCAGTGATGGAATCCTTAACTGAAGTCGTTTGACCTGCCCAATCGACTTCCATTGTTTCTCCCGGCTTTCGCTTAATTCGCATGGTTGCTTTTGTCTTGGTGACGTAGCGCGTATAGAAACGACAAAATTGCCGGTAACTCTAGGGAATTTCTCTTTGTTCTCGGCATAATTGAACATACTCATGCCAAAGTAGAGACAAAGTCACACCACTTCGAGCCATTTCCTTGTGAATGTGGACACAGTCCGGCTTCTTTCTCACATCGGATTGATTCTTTTCTGGAAACAGAAGCGCCTGCAGTTCTGCGTCATCCACATCTTTTTCAAGCGGCCATAAAACGTCTTTTTCCTTAGCACGTTTCAAGACGTCACTGACTGTATTCCTAGAACTACCCACGCCTGAAGCAATGCTTCGAATACTTAAATCCTGCGCATGAAGACGTAAGATTTCACGGTATTTGATCACACAAAAACCTCCTATTTAATGAATTTGCACCGATGGTGCATGCCCATTATACAGGAGGTGGCTCTTATCATGGCACAAGTGGCTCTATATTTTGTCCTAACATGCTCTAAATTATGGCACAGCTGGCACTATTCAATGGCAATATACAGCTGTAAACCAAACCGTTCGGATCATTCAGCCATGTTTTCTTAGCTGAATAATGATATTGATCCCGGTAAGGCTGAGCGTAATTAGGATCGACATTGCGCTGCGTCTGCGTCATATTTCGAGGTTTGATTGCTTTCTTTGTTGGTCCCTTGTGAAGCACATAAACGTAAGCGTCAAATAGTCCCCACCTACAAAAAGCGTGGGGATCAGTGTATTATTCATGTGTAGTTAGCTTGCATTCTGCAGGAATAGAATCAGACCAGGGCAGAAGGGCGTCCAATGCGACAACCAGTGCCAAGGCTACCAGCACACTCATGCTTATGAGCCATTTCTTTGTTTTCATAGTGAATCCTTTCGTTTTGAGAAAAAAAGACGAGAAGCTTCTCTCGTCTTTTTTACATATTTTATTATTTTTATAGGTTATTTTGTCGTTACTTGACCTTGTTCGAGCACACTATTTTGTTGTACTTGCGTTTGAGCACCATTCACAGTCAGCAAGAAGCTCGGTGCGAAGGTAGAATGCTGGGTTGATGATATATTGCGATTGGTCATATAGCTTGTAATTAATAGATTGTTTGATCCCGAAGAAACAGGCATTCCATAATAGGCATACGTGTAGGTTCGGCTGTTGAAACCTTCATTACCTGTTAATACGAGTCCAGTGTCATTAAGCGGTTTATAAGGACCGGTCAGATTATCAGAAACATAGCCAAGCATGTAGGTGTTATCCGATGGAAAACCATCAACCCTCTGATTGTAGCCCTTAGTAATCGTAAACAGGTACCATTTTCCATTAATTTTCACTACATTCGGTCGTTCAATCTCGTCAGTCACAAGATTAGCTGTTACAAGCGGCTTCATTACCGTTTTTAATGTGTAGTCATCATTCAACTCAATAATGCCGATTGCAGCATTTGCTTTAATGATGCTGTCCCTATCTGTCCGCGCTAACAGACTGTTCTTGGATGAGTTGAAATAATTATCGTCGCCACCGTAGTACGCTTTGTTGTACAGGGAACGGTACTCCTGATAGCCGTTAGCTGTACCCGTATTTCCTTCAAAAACGAGGTACTTGCGGCCATTCTCTTCCACATAATGCGGATCTCTTAGACAATGATTGTCGCCTGTACCATATTGAAACTGACTGAAATTCTGATACAATTTACCATCGCCGCTGAAAATGGACTTGTGATCCTCAACATCACTAACCTCTACACCTGAGTAATTTGCATCAACATCAATTTTAGCTGTGGTCAGAACCTGCTCATTCCCCGTACGTCCATCTGAATGATTTGTGGCAACGCCTGTATAGAATAAACGGATCTCGTTTCCAATTTTATACGCAGAACCCGACCATTCTTGATTCTGATTTTTTAAGTGTACATCATTTGAATTGGATAAATTTTCACCAGCAAACACTCGGCCGGCATTCTTCCAACTATCAATTGATGTATCGCCAACTTTTTGATAGAACATGTAGATCTTATCCGCCCCTGCCATCGCAAAGACAATATGGTAGCCTTTATATTCAGCAACCGTTCCGTCCGGATTTTGGAGCGGCCAGCTGTCCCACGCATCCATATCTGAAGCCGAAGAAATATTTTTGATTGTTTTGGAAGCAAAGCTTGGTACTTTAAACCGGTTATCATTCACTTGATCTGGAATCTGTGAGTAGTCATATCTTGTGATCTGTGTCGTCCCATAGGTGCGAACATAATCCGAATAACTGCTAGATAAATTCCGCTTATAAATGTAGCCTGTAGTCTTTCCATAGGTAACTTTAAACATTTTAGCTGATTGAGCACTCTTTGTTGTGACTTTGCGATCGACAGAAATCTTCAGTAACCGCTTCTTGCTCGCATTTGACGAGCTATAAATGTATGATGTTCGATTCGTATATCTCTTTAGTGTCTTGGGATTCGAACTGAGTTTCGATTTAAAAATATACCCTTTTCTTCCATTATATTTCACTTGATACATTTTATATGATTTTGATGTTGTCGTTGATAGCTTCGTATTCAGCGGGATACTTTGGATCCTTTTCTTATGTGTCTTCGAATTTGAGTTATAGAAATATGCGCTCTTAGTCACGTAATAATATCGCGTTTTGGATTTACCTTGCGCTGAGGGTACATAGATTACCAAAGCGACAATGAAACATAAACAGATCACTAGACTTGTTCTTACCTTCTTCAAATCGCACACTCCTGACAGTTGTTTGTTCTAAACAAGGAAAACATGGGTTAATGGTAACGCGAGACTTCGAAACAGTCAATTTGAATTTTTTACCGTATGTGTCAAGCTTTTCTCGGAACTCTTTGCTAGAGAAGAACTTCTTAATCCTTAATTTGTACCCCTTAGGTGTTAAACCACACTTCTTCAGGCAAGCGTAAGCACTCTGTTCAGTTTTCCTACTGCACTCGAGGAGGAAGCGTTTATTCCGATTCGACCATGATGTGCACCGATAGAAGGAACCGTCGGTTCCTTCAACAAGGATGCAATACGTATTGTTTTCTTCGTTAGGCGTTCGATGCGTTTGGATGGGAGGAACGAAGAAAGATACGCTGCTCTTAGCGTCCCATTACGTATCCCTTGAATAACTTTAACCATGCCTTCTTCCGACTCACCCCAATGCATGCCACGCTTTTTCATGCGGAACGTCAAATGCCTTTGATTCGATTCCATCGCACCCAATCTCCCGGCATTTTCGGGAAGATTTTCTTTCGCCATACTCTCTCGCCAATCAAACAAACGATCCCAGTGTTCCATGAGATAGTGCTTGACCTTTTCAACCTGCTCAATGCGCCCACCCTCGTCTTGATTACTTTCAAACGTATCCAGCAACAGGATGACCTCTGCACGATCTTTTCTTTGAATCGCCTTTTGTATACGCGTGATCCAAGACTTATCACCATGTAGAGAACGAGTTAGGGATTGAGCGACATGAAACGCATCCAGTTGAACCCAAATGCGCTTGTGTGACCCACAAAAGGCATCTTTAAAATGCGTTTCGTCATAACCTACGCCTCCGTCGCTATTAGCGACAATTTGTGTCTGCCATAAGCGATAACGCTGTTCGACTACGGCTTCAACCTGTTCCCAGAAGGTATCGAGTCCCTTGCTTGTCATAACCGCGTAGGGCTCTTTCAGAAGCCGTCTTTTTCCGTTCTTCACCCAACCCTCATACAAAATAAAATGCTTGATTTCAATGTGTTGCCGTTTCTTCAATCCACGGACAAAGGTTCCATCAGCCTCCGCAAAGAGAAAATTCGGTTGTCGTGTTCCATCCAACTCTCCATTGGCTGCTTGGATCACGCGCTCTTGATCCTGCTTTTCTTGAGCTTCGCCGACTGCTCGAACACAGTGCATGACCGTGGTGTGACTCATTTGAACCTGAGTCCAAGTGGCTAAGGTTTTCACGACCTCCCGGCAAGTCATACGGCTCGCTAAGGTCGCTGTTTCATATTCAACATTTGGCGAATAACGCATGTGTTTTCTCAATTTAAGCAGGTGATCCAATGGATAACAGGCATGTCCTTCCGGGTTAATCATACGCGTATGAGAGAAAGTCACCGGTCCAAATAAGAATTGGAGAACACGCTGGTCCTTATGACTATCTACTTTCCAGCCCTCCGCCTGTTTTTCACGGGTAATCGCTTGGTCAAGCAAAGAAAACACTTGTTCAACGCTATGCCTCATGAACTGATACATATAGGCAGTAGCCTCTTCCTCAAATGCCAACAAGCTCGTTTGATTCTTCCAAATTCCTAATAAATCCTCTATACTATCCATTGAGAAGGCCTCTATTCCTGATGTATTCCGTGGTGGGTATACATTTAGAATAAGGAGCCTTCTCCTTTTCGTCCAGTCAAAAAGGGGATACCAAAAGCATAATTCGAGCAGAAAGAGCTGCATGCTGCTCCATCCTCAAGCACTCACATCAAATTTATCCCCCCGAGAAACATTTTACACATAGTTTTTACCTTAACTAAATTCAACGGTGAATTATAGGGGCATTGATATTTGAAGGCGTCCTTTCGAGATTCTTAGTCCAGTTTTTACCTATATTTTATTATATTAAGTGCTATAGAAATCAGCTATACTACTTAATAAAAAAGAGGTCAAATTCATCCCAGTAATTGATGACTAGATTAGGTTAACAAAATTCCTATTTGTAATAATTGCCAGATATAATGTCTGAGAACATATATCTGGCAATTAATCTTTGTTGGATTGAAATCTGTTATTAGTTACATATGCGTCTTATTGTTTATTTTTTCGGGAATGATTTAAGTAGGTTTGATAAAAAGGTGATATTTTTAATGAGTTCATATGAGATAGTTTTGCATATAATACGTTCCCAATGATGTGTTTTATCATCTTTTTTGTTAAACTAACTTTTTTTCCGTACCATGAACCGTGAAAGTGATGAACTGAATAATCCACTTTTTTATTAAAGGTAGGCTGTTCGAAATACTCCTTTGGATAGATGGAAGTTCCATCAGCTAGCACTTGAAATTTCCCATTAAGTTTAAATTCAGGATAGTGAGACAAGAAATATTGTGTATACATGTCATTATTCGGAGAATTTGCTAACTTCTTATTTTCATAAAGACCCAACAATGATTTAATTAAACTACTATTCTTTTCCGCACCAATTATTGCTGTGCTAAGGTTGCAATCAAACATAAATCCGAAGAAGACTTTATTGGCTAGAAAATCGTTAAAATTTTTCTTTACCTCGACATCAGTATCGAGATAAATCCCTCCAAAATTATACAGCGCCTTCAGCCTTATATAGTCTGTGACAAAAGCAAACTTACCTTGCTCATAATTTTTTTTAGCGTATGCGTTGTCACTAAAATCAGCATTATGCTCGTTCCACTCAATTATTTGATAATCTTTAAATACTTTTTTCCAATTTGATATATACTTTTGTACTGATTCAGGTTTACTTTTCCCGCCTAACCAACAGTAATGAATTATTTTAGGAATACTCATAACAGACCTTCTTCTTTAATAATATTTTGATTATATCATTTGTTTTAAAATAGTTCATTTCAATTGACACTATTTATTAATAATTATGTTTTGAACTATTCTTAATGATTCGTAATTTAATTTAAAGATATCAAAATGTTGTGTACGCAAACCAATGGAATCTATTCTTTTAGAACCTGACCATTTTTTCAAATTCGTAGATGTTATTATTACCGATTTTCCCTTTACAAATTCATCAGCATATAAATAATATATACCACCTTGCTTTTGTATTGATGGACCTTCTACAGCTTGATCAAATGGCATAGTCTGAATATATGTATACCGATCTGTTAATCCTTTCGACTTGTACATTTCAATTGTTTTATTAAATTCATTTTTCACAAAAATCAAGTAATCACTTTTATCTCGAAAAATATATGGATCAATATGATTATCTGATTTTGAATACTTAACTAATTGAGGTGAATTAAAACTGAAAATATTGTTGTCTTTCGCTTTCATAATGTAGGATCTAAAAAATGGTATACTGTTATTCCATACATCTTTTTGCTTTTCTCCTGTGGACAAGCTTACAATGATGCTCACTTTATCATCCTTATCAACAAACCATTGAGGAGCCCATGCCAATTTAAATTGGTTAGGGGTTTTTATAACGCGTTGTTCCCAGTTTATTAAATTCTTCGATCTAGCAACAATAAAATCCTTTTGAAATCCATGGAAGCCTGTGAAGCACACATAAAAATAATGATCATGAAAAATAATTGAAGGATCTCTAACACTGTCTCCCAATGGTTTAAATAATATCTCTGTATTTATTGGTAAAAATGTTTTCATATCTTGTGTAGTATACAAATCCATATTTTCTCCGTGAGGTCCATTAAAAGCAGAAATAATATAAATGTTATGCTTCGTAAGTAGCTCTGCAATTATAAATGATCCGAATAGTATTAAGCATAAAAGAGTTATCAATATCCGCTTTTTTGACATTTATTGAATCTCCTTAAATTAATTGTTACCCAATGAATAGTATTCATATACGCATATAGAATAGTACTTAGATATGCCATAAGATTAGATATGTTATATATCACAATTAGAAAAATTGACTTTAAAAAGAATCGAGAACATCATAGAAATTGCTAGTTCACAATATCATTTATTTCTTGATATCTTCCTAATTACTTCTAATCCATTCTTAAATATTTTATTATTTAGTTCAGAGTGAAGCAAAAATAGAAGTGAGAAATAAACAATGATACCAATAATTATTTGGAGAACAGTAGTGACAAATCCATTATGAAGTACAATTCTAGATAATAAAATGATCACACACATAATGCATCCGGAAACTAAATAAATCCACAGACCACTTAACAACCTTTTTATTTCAATATTCCTAACAATGAATAATAATTGTATAATTGTAACCGTAAGTTCTGCAATAACAGTTGCAATAGCCGTTCCTACAGATTGATAGTGAGGAATCAGGATTAAGTTTGCTGAAAAATTAATAATAGCTCCAACTACTACCGATATAGTGAATTCCCTCATCTTACCAATAGGCAGTAAATATTGAATTCCAAGGACATTGCTCAACGCTATAAATAAAATTATAGGGCTTATAATACATATGAGTAGTCCAGTTTTGCTGAACTCGATTGGAAAATACCATGAAGTGAAATTCTGTGCAACGCCTATCATTCCGAACATTATAGGAAAGGATAAATATGTAGCAAAGTTAACAGACTGATACAAATATTCTTTAACTTTTTGAATATTACCATTTGCATATGTATTTGAAACCCTAGGCAACATGACAACACCCATTGCTGTTACAACCGCAAGGGTTACTTTTACAATTTTATCCGCATAATCAAACAAACCAACCTCCGTTGTGCTTGATAAATAGCCAAGCATTGGTTTATTCAATACCGCGTAAATTTGAATGGCAGCTTGAGGAAGAAATAGAGACAATGCCGGTAAAAAGTGTTTCGTAACATCTATCCATTTAAGTCGAATTATTTGTATTGTTTTTGGAACATAAGCCCATAATGTAATTTGCCCGATTATTTCTGATAACGCTAATATAAGAACATATTTCCAAAGATCAGAAGGTTCTTTAATAAAAATAAATATACAAATTGTCCCAATTACTTTAACAGTTAAATTTCTGAGTACTGTTTTTTTAAAATCTTCCAACCCCATATAAAGCCATGAGACATCAAGAGCTGCTGACAGAATATAGATTGATTGAAGTAAATAAATCATTGGATAATGATGAATAAAAAGTAGAAAAATCAAGAAAGCGACATAGGCAAAACCGGTTGTGATCAGTTTAAGAATAAAAATCGACCAAAAAACCCTGCTCAGTTCTTCCTTGCTGTCACGAACATAAGCTATAGAACGATTTCCATACAAGGCAACTCCGATTGTTCCAAATAAAATAAAGTATTGAATGATTGAATTTGTCAATGCATTGATCCCTACGCCATCACTTCCTAGAGACTTTGCTACATAGGGCATAGTAATTAACGGTACAATAAGGATAAACACTTGATAAATGACGTTATAAATATAATTTCTAGCAATACTCATTTTTATTTTTCCATTCTTTATTTAAATTCTTGATTTATTGTTGCCAATGCTGCAGCTATAACTTGATGCATGTCATAGTACTTATACATACCTAATCTTCCGCCAAAGATTATATTCGGGTATCCATCAGCAAGCTTTTTATATTTTGAATACAACTCATTATTCTCTTTATCATTCATAGGATAGTAAGGTTCGTCGCCTTTTTTCCAGCTCTGAGGATATTCTCGTGTTATCACAGTTTTTGGTTGGTGGCCAAATTCAAAATGCTTGTGTTCAATGATCCGTGTAAATGGGGTTTCAGCATCAGTATAATTCACTACCGCATTTCCTTGAAAGTTATCTTTATCTAATATCTCTGATTCAAATTTCAGGCTTCGATATTCCAAGGTACCGTATTTATAGTTGAAAAATTGATCAATCATTCCAGTGAACACTATTTTTGGATATTGTTCCAAATATTCATCCTTTTCCTCGAAGAAATCTTTGTTCAACTCTACATCAATATTTTCACTGTCCAGCATTTTCTCAACAATTTGAGTATAGCCACCAATTGGGATACCTTGATAAATGTCATTAAAATAATTATTGTCATATGTAAAACGAACGGGTAACCTTTTAATAATAAAAGTTGGTAGTTCGGTTGCTTTACGTCCCCATTGTTTTTCGGTATACCCTTTGATGAGCTTTTTATAAATATCCGGACCAATCAACGATATAGCTTGTTCCTCAAGATTTTTTGGTCGGTCAATACCTGCTTGAACTTTTGAATCTTCTATTTTACCCTTAGCTTGTTCAGGAGTTACAACTCCCCATAGTTTATTGAATGTATTCATATTAAAAGGTAAATTATAGATTTCACCATGATAATTTGCAATAGGACTATTAATATAATGATTAAATTCAGCAAATTGGTTTATATAATTCCATATATCCTTGTTACTTGTATGAAATATATGCGCACCATATTTATGTATTTGAATCCCTTCAACATCTTCCGTATAGATATTGCCAGCAATATGATTTCTTTTTTCTATCACTTTAACCCGTTTACCTCTTTTAGCCGCTTCGTAAGCAAACGTACTTCCAAATAATCCGGATCCAACAATAAGATAATCATACTTCATTTAAATATCTCCAATTCTATTTAGTAAAAATCATTATCTATGCAAATAGTTATTCAAACTTAATTCACTGTCTGTTTATACATAGCGGTCACCCACAACCACATTATTAACATAATAAAAAGATAAATACTATCGACAATTGTAAACGTAAAAATTACGAATAGTAGAACACTAAACATGGCTAATTCTCTATTCTTACGCCAATAATTTTTGAGCAATAGAATCATTGGAATAACATAAAAAGAGAATAGGTAGATTCCTCCCCCTGCAAGAACTTTCATTAAACCAGTACTAAAGCCACTGTCACCATTCGGGAGCAAACGTGAAGGAGCCATGAATTGTTTTAATGCCCCAGTGTTTTCAATTCCATTTCCCATAATTGGTTGCATCATCCACGCTTTAAATCCTGCATAGAAATCGTTCATTCGTATTGAAGATGAAGTGGCCCCTATTTTATTATGCAGCAACACAAAGGATAATGACAGAGAAAACAATCCTATAAACGCTATAATGTAGGGTTTTAATTTTAATGGAATTTTTCCAGTAACTCTCTTATCAATAACAAACTTTAATCCCAAAGCAAAGATTGCCATTAAAATTCCAGTTGTTGACGTAGTTGAAAATAATGTTATCACCAAAATAATTGTTTTAAACGATATTCTTTTCTCTATATACAAATTTATAAACAGCGCAACAGATAATATGAAAGCATACATTGGAGCCTCACAAAAAATAGCTGTATTTCTTGTTACATTCAGCCCAAAAAAATTCACCTGACCTTGCGCAGCAAAAAAAATATTATAGTACGATGGTATTCCTCGAATCCCTCCAAATGAAATACCCTTATAGCCCGTAAAATGAATTAGATTGAGAGTTGGACCAATTATCCAAAAAATCAAAGAGAAAATCGCAAGAATTACCATAATATTTTCCAGCTTTATCCATAAGGCATTTATTCTTTCTTGTGAAAAACTGTAATGAAAATAACATAGAGAGAGTGCCGGAATAACATACATATAATTCAGAAAGTTTTTGCCCAAAGGGTATTTTAAATTATTCAAAATACAAAACAAAAGAAATAGTGCTGTAAATATGGTTAAAAACTTAATTAATACTTTAATATTTATTTTTTGTTTGTAGATAGCAACAAGAGAGTAAAAAGCAATAACGAATAAGTTCGCTAAAAATAGTAGCTGTATTATTTTGTAGTCAGCAATATTAGCACTTTTAAAATAAACAGAGTTACACGTTAATATTAAGAATATGGCTAAGGAATATTCAAGTATATTAATTATTTTATTTATTCTTTGATCGTTAAATACCTCTTTTCGTTGTATAGCAATATTAAACATGATTTTTCCTCCTAAGAAAACTTAGACATTACCCTATATTTCCATTTTGAAACTTAATTCCTATAAAAATGTAACATATCTAATGATCAAAGAACAAATTCACAATAATTCGTTCTTATTCCTTTGCAAATTACTTAAAATAGTCTATCCTTAATAACGCTTATCGACTATAACCATATTTCAAAAGGATAGTCATTAAAACTTTTTTTCAAAGTACAAACCATACAATAAAATCACTAGCCAGTGTGATATTCCCTAGGACCTTTCTAATTAAGCATTTCTAAGATTAATTTGTATTACGACTAGTTCTTTCAATATGGGGATTAAATGTCATCCCAGCAAAAATCCCTTTTATAACAACCTGTACTTTTTTTAATTTATGATCATTTCTATTCACAATAATTTTAGCAATTGTGATCAATTGGTAGCTTAGACATTTAAAATAAGCAAGTTTCCCTTGAAGCTTTGCTGTATACAGGCCATTTCTCACTCCAAAGTAATATCTATCAATTCTGTCATCTTTAATGATATTTACTAAATTATTTTTCACCATTTTATGAAGAACCACACTTTTTGAAACAAAATAACCAGCATTTATTTTTGAAATTCTACGCGTAAATTCAGTGTCATCATTCCATATAAAAAACTCTTTAATTGGGTAACCTACATCATCTAAAGTATCTTTCTTTATAAGTAGGGATACAAAAGAAGCTGAATCAATTCGAATGAGACCATCTTCAGCCATGTCATTCCACTTGAGATTAGTTTCGGGAATATTCATTAAACATGCTGATCCGTCAATCCACTTGACGTTACTCGACAAGAATCCCCATTCTAAATTGGGATTCTCCGCATGCTCCATAAGATTTTCCAAGGATTTCAAATCTGGTACTGTGTCATCGTCCATTATCCATAATAGATCTACGTCTGATTCATATGCTTTCTTTAAACCAAAATTAAAACCGCCGGCACCACCAATATTTTTATTTAATCTAAAATACCTTATATTTGTATCCTTAGACATTATTAATTTCATAAAATCTTCGGTTCCATCTGTACTGCAGTTATCCATTACAAATATCAGATCAACTTTTCTCGTTTGATTCATTACACTATGTAAGCATTCTTTTAAGAGTGCTAGCTTATTAAATGTAACAATGACGCATCCTACTTTTGACATTTTATCTCCTTATTTAAGAAATTAAAAGAAAATGGCCCTACTTAGCCATTATTTCTCTTCTTTCCACTTTTCATGTATTTTATCTTCAACATAATTTTTTATTTCTTTTCTGAATCTATCTTCAGAGAATTGAATCGCATGTTCTCTACAAACTTGTGGTTTAAATAACGATTGATTCTTTTCAAATTTTTCTATCGCTTTCAATAAACTTTCTACAGTTTGTTCATTGAAAAAGAGTCCGGTTGGATTATCATTATTTTCCAATCCACGAACAGTTTCTAATGACCCGCCCTTCCCATAAGCTATAACAGGAGTTCCGCAGGCTTGAGCTTCAACTGGAGTAATACCAAAATCTTCCTCTGCAGCAAAAACAAATGCCTTTGCATTTTGTACATATTTTTTAAGGGAATCAAAATCTTGATAACCAAGCAAGTGAACATTAGATCCTGCTTTATTTTTAACTTTGTTAAAATCCGGACCATCACCTATAACAAATAATTGTGTGTTGGGAAGCTTTGAAAAAGCCTCAACAATTAAATCCATTTTTTTGTATGGGACCATCCTTGATGCTGTAACATAATAATCCTGCTTCACATCATTGAATTGAAAACCATCTACATTTACAGGGGGATAGATAACATCGGACTCTCTTCTATACACTTTCCAAATTCTCTTACCAATAAATTTGGAATTTGAAATAAAATAATCAACTCCATTTGCTGTACGATAATCCCACATGCGTATCTTATGTAAAATATACCGTGCTAACCATCCTTTAATCCCTTTATTTAAACCAGATTCTCTTAAATATTGATGTTGCAAGTCCCAAGCATATCTCATAGGAGAGTGAATATAGGAGATATGTAACTGATTCGGACCGGTAATGATACCTTTGGCCACTGCATGAGAGCTTGAAATAATAACATCGTAACTTGAAAGATCTAATTGTTCAACAGCCAATGGCATAAGCGGCAAATAGCTTCTATATTTTTTCTTTGCAAAAGGTAATTTTTGAATGAATGATGTTCTCACTTGTTTGTTCTTAAGAAATTTCCTCTCAGCTTCTGGCATAAAATCGACCATACTAAAAACATCAGCTTTTGGGAACACATTAAGTATCTGCTCAACCACTTTTTCTGATCCTGCATATGAAACAAACCATTCATGTACAATTGCAATTCTCATTTTATTCACCCATCATATTGTTGTCTTCTTTTCAAACAGCTTCACAAATCGTCTTCCACACATTCATTGCGCACCTTTCCCAAGAAAAACCCGTTGCCTTCTTTAAACCCTTACTCTTATAATTATTTCTTAATTGTTTATCTTTTAAGAGCATTGTTATTTTTTTTGCTATATCTTCTGGATCAACTGGATTACAATATAATGCCGCATCACCGCACACTTCTGGAAGTGAGGCACGGTCTGATACAATTACCGGACATCCCAATGTCATTGATTCGAGTGGTGGAAGGCCAAAACCTTCATAAAGTGAAGGATATACAAAACAATAGGCATTAACATATAGAGTCTTAAGTTCTTCATCAGAAACATAACCAAGATATTTAACATTTTTCGAAAACTGTAGATTTTGATTACTAAAAACCCGTGGGTTAGTTCCCCCTGCGATTACAACATTAATATCAGTATCTCCTAATTTTTCCAATGCAAGTACGAGACTCTTGAAATTTTTTCTTGGATCCATACTGCTGACTGCTAATACATAAGGTACATCATTCAAAAAATACTTTGACAATACTTTATGGTCTTCTTTTTTTTCTTTTATATGTTCATTTCCTTCATATATAACCTTAATTTTTTTAGAACTAACACCTGTATATTTAACAAGTTCATCACATGAAAATTGAGAAACAGTTATAATTTTCATTGCCGTCTTTAATTCAATCGCATATAAAAATTTGTACCATAACTTGAACAACATGGAGAAGTTATTATCCTTTAAGTAGACAGATGCATCATGAATAGTCACTATTTGTTTTCTCTTTGCAATAGGGGCTGTATTGCAAAAATTGACCAACATACCTGACCTTGTATAGAATGGGAGTTCAAGCTGCTCCCATAGATGTCCAGTTAAAAATCCCACTTTAGAATACTTTATATTTTTAAGAGACAATTCATGTATCGTATTTCTTGGTGCAATAATTTCAATTGAATGTGAACTAGAGATCTTATTTTGTTCCAAGAGATTATCCAATTGTAGAATAACTTCATGTGCATAACGTTGAACACCGGTTATAGATTGTGTTAGAAAACGACCATTTATATATATTTTCATAATAAAATTCCTTAATTTATTTTTTAATTTAATAGTTATATAAATCTTATTGAATTCAAAGATTAGATAGTATACAGATTAAGAATATTCTAAATTATACACTCTTAATGGAGAGAGCCGTTGAGAATAAATATTTTAAGATATAGTTCAAGTAATAAATTTCACAATTCTTCATTAGTAAATATGGGTTTTAAAAACTCAAAGAAGTCTTTTCTATATCTGCTAACAGTTAGATACTTCTTAGCTTTTATTAATCCATTTTTTGCTACCTTTTCTCTTAGTTCACTGTTTAAAAGCAATTCCTCTAATGCATTACTCAATGATTCTGGAGAACCTGATTCATGTAATAATCCAGTTTTGTGATCATCAATAATTTCCGGAACTCCACCACAATTTGAGCCAACTACCGCACACCCAGCATGCATTGCTTCTAACAATACTGTCGGGAAAGGATCATCTTCTATTGAGCAATGAACTAATATATCAAACTGCTTCATTAGATTTCTCGCGTCTTTCCTAGCCCCAAGAAATTTAATGTTGGAAAATTTGACTTTTTCAGAAATTAATTTAACTCTTCTTTTGTAATTTTCACTAAAAAATGATCCTACAATAACATAATTAAGAGCATAGCCTTTTTTATCTAGGAAACATGCAGCCTCCATCAATATGTGAAGCCCTTTCCACTCATTAATGGCTCCTACAAAACCAATAGTGAGCTTTTCTGAATGAATAACTCTATTTACATAATCATCTGCTGCTTCAATTCCATTATGAATGCAACGAATTTTTGAGGTAGGAAAGCCAATATTTATTAGGTCTAAACGTACACTGTTTGACACCGCAACTATTTTGGTCGGCTTATTTTTTAGTAGCACAGCTACTTTAGTTAGCATCTTATCTTTAGAATAAAAATCATGGACGTGGAGAAGTACAGGTACTTTTTTGTTAAATAGCGCAATCGTTATATAAAGTAAAGATGCTAAATTATAAACATGAATATAATCTGGATGAATACGTTTAACTTCTTTTCTAATTCTAAACAGAGATATTATTAATTTTATTAACTTACCCAGTTTGATACTCGCACGATTTAACGGAGCTAATCCATCAATTTTTTTAACTCTGAATCTTTTTGATGCAAAGTAATTAAGAATAGGTTTACTTCCACTTAGGACAGTCACATTATCTTTTAATTCACTATATAATTCTGCTGTGACAATTTCAGCTCCTGATGCATTATTTCCCTGTGACACAATAACTATTCTCATATACCCCACACTCACAATTTATAAAGATAGACCAAGCGTTTATCAATAAGCACCTTTTTTGCTAATTACAGACACTACCGTTTTAAAAATTATTTTAAAATCTAGTCTCACCGACTTATTACGGACGTAAAACAACTCAACATTACAACGTTCAGGATATTCGATATCGCTTCGTCCACAAGCTGCCCAATACCCTGTAAGTCCTGGTTTAGCAGATAGGAAGAGGTCTTGTTTCTCTCCATATTCTTTCAGTTCTTCAGAGACAACAGGTCTTGGCCCCACTAAGCTCATTTCCCCTTTTAATACATTAATAAATTGAGGGAGCTCATCAAGGCTCGTTTTTCTTAAGAGACGTCCTATTCTAGTAATTCTAGGATCTTCTTCAGGTTCAAGTTTGTAATTATTGTCAACATACTTTTTATACAACAGTTTATTAGATCTCAGTAACTCTTCTGCGTTAACCACCATTGAGCGAAATTTATAAATATGAAATGTTTTGCCATTTTGCCCGACTCTTTCTTGTTTAAAGAATATAGGACCTTTGTTTTCGCCAAAGAGATATAACAAAGAAATAAACAAAAAGACCGGTGAACTTAGTACAAGACCAACGACTGCACCAAACAGATCCAGCGCTCTTTTAAAGAAAAGATAGGATGTACTGTCATTTCCGAGGTTACGTGTCATAACGGTACGCTGGGTTTCTTCAATGTAGCGTGCGTTGATTTCTGATTTTGGCATAGCCATCGTCTTATCCTCCATCATTCGAGTGGTAGTTTGTTGTCATGAAGAATTTTTTCGATGCCCTTCAAAACATCCTTCTGGATCGTTTTGTCCTGAAGTGCCATCTCGATATTCGTCAATACAAAGCCCAGAGTTTCTCCAACATCAAAACGTTTGCCTTCGAATTGATACGCATAAACACCTTGCAGCTCGTTCAGCTTTTGAATGGCGTCGGTCAACTGAATTTCTCCGCCTGCTCCGATTTCCTTCTTATCGAGGAAGTCAAAGATCTCCGGAGTCAGCACATAGCGACCAATAATCGCCATATTGGAAGGTGGATTGCTTTCCGGCTTTTCAACGAACTTGCGTACATCGAATAAGCGGCCATCCTGTGCCTTCGGATCAATAATGCCGTAACGGTGTGTCTGATTTTCAGGAACTTCCTTGACGCCAATGCAAGAACAGCCGGTCTTCTCATATTGATCCATCAGTTGCTTGATGCACGGTGTCTCCGCCTGAACAATGTCATCGCCGAGAAGAACTGCGAACGGTTCGTCACCAATAAACTTGCGGGCACACCAAACGGCGTGACCCAAGCCTTGCGGCGACTTTTGACGGATGTAATGAATGTCAATTCGGGATGGTTCACGCACTTTCTCAAGTAAATCTAATTTATTTTTTTGAATCAAATTCTGTTCCAATTCGTATGCAATATCAAAGTGATCTTCGATTGCACGTTTACCTTTACCGGTAACGATAATAATGTCTTCAATACCTGCTTGAACGGCTTCCTCAACAATATACTGGATTGTCGGCTTATTGACAATGGGAAGCATTTCCTTTGGTAATGCCTTTGTTGCCGGCAAGAAGCGTGTACCTAACCCTGCGGCCGGAATGACCGCTTTTCTGACCTTTTTCATCAAAAACCCCCCTGAAAAGTGGAGACATAGTCTGTTGTTTGTCGTGAAAGCTCTGGGATGTTGTCTCGCTAAGTAATGAGGACATTCTATGTTATCTCTATTAAAATTAAATTAATGGAATGGTTCAAGAACTCAAGATTCTCTCATTATACACTATTCATATGCGCCGTGAAGCTAAAACTCGACATTTTTTGTCTCGTCAAGCTACAAGCATTATAGCATATTTAATCTTATTGAAAAGAGGCAGATTTGGGAAGAAAGTCACGGGAGTTGATTCTAAAGGCTTTTATTACATATTGTTGCTCTCTATTTACGATTTGTTTACAAGTTTGTTTCAAAGTATTGTGCTGAAAATGTCCCATTGTGTCACTGGCTTGCACTTGTTAAGCTATTTTCTGCTGAAAATGACTTCATCCAATTTTGATTTTATTCCTCGGATGTGACGTAATACACTTCCTCTTCACGGTGCCAGAACGGTCGTGTCGTCTTGCTATACACACGGTAATTTCCGTAAAGCAATGAGTCGAAGTCAATGAGTTTCAGAGCGTACTTCTCATTGAACTGTTCTGCTGCCTGCTCAATGCTTTCGGCTTGTATCGTTGCTATCGGTTTGTTATATGCGTCAGAGATTGTCCTCTTGTCATCGGATTCGTGATAAAACGTGTATACGGCCATTATTGTTCGCTCCTTTATTCTGCAATTGAATGTATGATTCTTTTCTCGCTTTCTCTGTGGAATTCCTTGTAGGCTCGTACACTCGATTAGTTGGGAATCTTGTCAACCCAAGTCATTTCTTGAGACAGATTCTCCGTCGTGTGCGAGCGAATAATGGATGAGACGTGCGGTATTACGGTCTGTGTCCTTTGTCCTGTTTTTGCCATAATCTCGAATTTTGTCGGAAAGTATTTCGTCATTTCGATTTCACTTAAGGTTTTCGCCGTACTCGCCATGATCTTGGGCTATTTGACAATGATCGTTCTTTCAAATAAAGTAAATGTGACTTTCATGAATTTTTCGGATTATTTTCAGGGTACTTGGACTCTTTTTTGCACATCCTTTAATAAAGGAAGATTATGATGAACAAACAATTTGCCGTCATCGGTCTTGGTCAGCTGGGATCAAGCGTCAGCATTGAGTTGAGCAATATGGGCTGCGAGGTCCTGGCAATCGATATTGATTTGGATAAAGTGAATGATTACTCGGATGTCGTGACGCAGGCGGTTCAGGCGGATTCGACCGACGAGAAGGTGCTGCAGGCGCTCGGAATTCGCAATTTCGATCATGTGATCGTTGCAATCGGGCGCAACATTCAGGCGAGCATCCTGACAACGCTGCTGCTGAAGGAATCAGGCGTGAAGGAGATTTGGGCGAAGGCTCAGAATGACTATCACGAGAAGATTCTGAGGAAGCTCGGCGCAGACAAGATCATTCGTCCGGAGGTTGAAATCGGCTACCGAATCGCGCATCTGGCAACCGCGAATAAGATTCTTGATTACATAGAGTTGTCGAAGGACTACAGCATTATTGAAATTGAAGTGACGGATCGGCTGATTGGGAAGTCGATCATGGAAATTGATGTGCGCGCGAATTACGGATGCAACGTAATCGCGATCCGTCGCAACCGCGCGGTCGTTGTCCGCAATATTGGTGAATTGAAGCTTGAGCGCGACGATGTGCTGCTGATTATCGGAAAAAGTGAGGATCTGGAGCGATTTGAGAAAGAGGGCGTCTGAGCTTTTTTTCGGACTCTCCTCCTATTTAAGGCAAGGAGTTTGATATGATGCAATCGACGAAGAAAATACTTTCCGCACTTGACCTCAAGCCCTTCAGATTCAGCCCGCCGCTCTTTCTGTCCATTTTGCTGTTTGTCATTATCGTCATTGGGACTCTGCTTCTAAAGCTGCCGATTTCCACAAGGCATCCGATTTCGTGGCTGGATGCCTTATTTTTATCGACATCCGCTTCGACGGTTACCGGTTTGTCTCCTTTTGAGACCGGTCAGACGTTTACCTTTTTCGGACAGATTGTTCTGATGCTGCTGATTCAGATCGGCGGTATCGGCGTTATGGCCTTTGCCGTATTTTTCGTTATTTTACTGGGCAAGAAGGTTTCGATTCGGCAGAGGCAGTTGATGCAGGAGGCGCTGAATGTTCCGTCGATTGGCGGCGTAATTCGGCTGGTCAGCTGGATTTTAATTTTTTCGTTTGCGATTGAGCTGATTGGGACCTTCTTTCTCGCGTTTCGATTTGTGCCTGAATTCGGCTGGAGCAAGGGGCTTTATTATGGTCTCTTCCACTCGATCAGTGGGTTCAACCAAGCCGGTTTTTCGCTTTTTCCCGGCAGCATGAGTCAATATCTTGGCGATCCAATTGTAAATTTGACAATGGTTATGATGATTACGCTCGGTGGGATCGGCTTCACAGTGCTTGCCGAGCTGCTGTCCACGCACCGCTATCATAAGCTCTCGCTTCATGCTCAGGTCATGATCACCGGGACTTTGATTATTAATGCGGTGGCTGTACTGGCGATTTTCATTATTGAGTATACGAATCCGAATACGTTAGGTCCGCTCAGTCTAGGCGATAAATTCTGGGCGGCATTCTTTCAAGGTATATCGCCGCGAACCGCCGGTCTGACGACGATTGATCCGGCCGGATTGAGCCAAGCATCTCTGCTGCTCACCATGCTGATGATGTTCATTGGCGCGGGCAGTACGTCGACGAGCGGCGGCATCAAACTGACGACGTTTATGATTATCATCGCGCAGGTGTTCACCTTCTTGAAAGGGCGACGCGAGGTTGTGATCAACAAGCGCACTGTGAACCATCAGGTCATTGTGCGGGCGGTGTCGATCATTTCGATTTCGGTGATTGTCGTCTTGCTCGCCGTGTTCCTGCTGTGTCTGTCGGAGAATCAACCATTTGTTGTGATTTTATTTGAAGTCATTTCGGCGTTCGGTACCGCCGGCGAATCGATCGGAGCTACCGCTCACTTCACCGCATTCGGCAAGGTTGTGATCATGTGCGTCATGTTCTTCGGTAAGGTCGGTCCGCTGACGTTGGCGTTCTCCGTGACGAAGCGTTCGCATGTGGATATTCGGTATCCGGATGGGGAAATTTATACGGGGTAAGGGAAAACCGCGAGACCTTGATGTGGAGTCGCGGCTTTTTGATTGGGAGAAGTTCTATGAATAGAGTTAAGCCGCGGCTCGGGTGTTGGGTCGCGGTTTTTTGTGCGTGGATTTGGGTTGGGCTGTAGTTCGTGCGTGGAGCTGGAGGTTTCGTGCATTGGATTTCTGTTTTCGTGCATTGGGTCACTATTTTCGTGCATAGAACTTGGGCAAGGGATGGAGTTTGTGCATAGCGCTCTGATTTTCGTGCATTGGATCACTTTTTTCGTGCATAGGCTCTGTGTGTTCGTGCATAGGATTAGCTCAAGCTCGAGTTCGTGCATGGAGCTAGGGGTTTCGTGCATTGGACTTTGATTTTCGTGCATTGAATTATGATTTTCATGCATTGAACTTGGCCCGGGCTTGAGTTCGTGCATAGCGCTCTGATTTTCGTGCATAGGATTACCTTTTTCGTGCATTGAATCTGTGTGTTCATGCGTAGACTTGGCTCGAACTTGAGTTTGTGCATAGGAATCGGGGTTTCGTGCGTGGGGCATTAATTTTCGTGCATTGGATCACTGTTTTCGTGCATAGGATTAGCTCAAGCTCGAGTTCGTGCATGGAGCTAGGGGTTTCGTGCATTGAATCACTGTTTTCGTGCATAGGATTACCTTTTTCGTGCATTGAATCTGTGTGTTCATGCATAGACCTGGCTTGAACTTGAGTTTGTGCATAGGAATCGGGGTTTCGTGCGTGGGGCATTGACTTTCGTGCATTGGATTACCTTTTTCGTGCATTGATTTGGGCTTTTCGTGCATAGGATTGGATCATAAAGGAAGCTGCGAGACACTGATTTGGATCTAACGGGTTCGGTTGTGAGGTACCAAACAGTAAATAACAGTACCATAATAAGAGGCTCTCCCAAAAGTCTCTTGTTATGGTACTATTTATTGAAAAGCAATTTTTGGGGTGTTACTATTACGAAAAAAAAATTTAAAATACTAGTGGTCATAACGATTTTATTGATCTGTTATTTTTTATTCGTTAAACCTGAAGTTGTTTTCGAAGAGCAATGTCCTGATAAGCCATATAGCTTAGAGATCGTGAGATATGGTACGGGAATTCTGGATATGAAGATCGCTTTTATACATTACAAAATGAATGGTGAAACTGTTGCCACTAAACGACTGGCTTTTTTTAGTAAATTGGGTAGAAATTTTGATGCAGTATGGGATACTTCTACCGACGATTCTACTCGATGGATTGACAAGAGCGTTCATCTAACTATGACCTACGCCAAAAATTTTCAAGGCGACTTGGGCACTAAAAATGTTGATTTCGATTATAACAGTGTAAAACACTAAAACGGCTTGGAGTTTTCCTCCAAGCCGTTTTTAATGAATTTTATTAGGTTATTAATTAGGTTTCTGTCCCTCTCAACCGAACCCATTCATTTGGGTCCACGACTTTTTTCAAAATCCTCTCTGGACTTCTACCTCGTCTTAGTCGCTTACCGCACTTGTATCTGCACTGACGTCGGCCTTTGCCATGCCTCTTCGTTTGATTTCGAAGAAGCCGATGATTAACGCATTGAAGACGACGATTAATCCAACGAGCACCGCGATATCGGTTACGATGCTGCCGCCGATTGAGATCGTTTGCCGCAGGGCATGAACGGTATAGGTCATCGGCAAGTATGGATGAATGGCTTCAAAGAAACCGTTGGTGAGCTGAATCGGATAGGTTCCGCCTGAGCCGCCCAGCTGCAAAACGAGCAGGATGAGCATGAGGAACGCACCGATTCGATCCAGCAGAAGATTGAACAGATTGACAATGGCCATGAATGCCAAGGCGGTCAGAATCAGCACGCCGAGTGTCTGGAATGAGTCAATCGGATTGAGCCCGACGGTGATGATCAGCAGAATATACATGAGTACGGCCTGCAGAATGCCGATCACGCCTAATACGGACATCTTGCTCGCCCACCAGGAAATACTGTTTTTCGGATATTTACTTGGCTTGTATTGATCATAGAGCAGGTTCAGTACAACCGCTCCGATGAATAGACCAATGGACATCATATATGGGGCCATGCCGGTTCCGTTATTCGGTACATTGGCCGCCTCTATGTGCTTGTTGGTTACCGGCGCGGCCATCATTTGATAGGTCTTATTGTCCGGACTAACGCTGGTAATCTTATTTCCGCCTTTTCCAAGCTTATCGGCCAGCGTTTGATTCCCGGTCGCAATTTTCGTCAACCCACTTCCGAGCTTACCCGAACCGTCCGCCAGTTGGCCAGCACCTTGATGAATCTGATCCGCACCGCTGCTGAGTTTCTGGACACCACTGGTTAAGGCGGAACCGTTGGAAGCGAGCTGGTGTGTGCCGCTGGTTAACTCGCTGCTTCCGGTGGCCAGCTGCTGCACACCCTTGGACAATTGCGGCAGTTTTCCATTCAGTGTCTGAATACCGGTATTCAGCTGTGACGCGCCTGTCCGCAGATCCGTACCTTTGTCGGCCAGTGCCTGTGTTCCTTCAGAGACCTTGCGGCTGCCGGTTTGCAACTGAGTCACGCCGCTGCTCAGTGAAGGCAGCTGGCTGTTCATTTGATTTAAGCCGGTTGCTAAAGCGCCTGCCCCTTGATTCAACTGGCTGTTCGAATCCGCGAGTTTGCTTGCGCCTGATGCCAGGGTACTGCTTGATTCGGCCAATTTTGAAACGCCGGTCTGAAATGCAGGCAGCTGCTTGTTCGCCGCCTGGACTTGCGTGTTGGCTTGCTGCAAGCCAGTGTTCAGATTTTGCGCACCGGATTGTAACTGTGAAATTGCTGTGCCCATTTGCTGGTTTTGGATCTTAAGATCATCTAATTGCTGCGCCAAACTTGCGAGCGTTTTTTTCAATTCTGCTTTGGTATTCGGATCTTGAACAGTATCAATGGTTCCTGCAAGTGTGTTCATTGTGTTTTGCAAGTCTTCCATTTTTTTATTATTATCACTACTGTTCACTTGTTTGTTTAACGTGGTCAGTCCTGAACTCAATTGATCGCTGCCATTGCTCAGCTGCTGCAGTCCGTCGCCTAACTTTTGCGAGTTGGAGACAATGCCGGGCACTTGGCTATTCAACTGCTGCATGCCACCGCTAAGTGCTGCGGTTCCGTCCTTGAGCTGGGTCACGCCGTTCGTATAGGTGGATAGGCCAGTGGTTAATTGATTGGAACCATTGCTGAGCTTGCTCACGCCGGTCTGGAGCGGAGCAACATTTGCGGCGAGAGTGTTCAATCCTGAATTGAGCTGCGCGGTTCCGTTATTCACCTGTCCGACGCCTTGAACATAGGTACCGATTCCGCTACTTAACTGACTTGAACCGCTGCCCAGCTTGTTGACACCTTGGCTGAGCGGACCAACGTTTCCGGCGAGCGATTGGATCCCGTTGTTCAGCTTCGTCGCTCCTTGATCGACTTGGTCGATACCTGCAACGTACTTACCAATTCCTTTGTTCATGGTCTGAACGCCGTTCGAGAAGGTGAGTGAGCTGTTTTTCAGCTTCTCCAGTCCGCTTGTCAGTTTCTTGTTGGCTTCAGTCGCTTGATGCGTGCCTGAAACCAGCTTCTTATTCCCCTTGGCGGCCTCATTCATTCCTTTCCCAGCTTCAGCGAGTTCCTTAAACACGGTCCGTGCATAGGTTTCGGCAACCTCTGCCGACACTTTGTCTTTCAATCGGACCACTGCCGATTCCGAGAATTTGGAACCGATGAAATTGTTGCCGGCATTTGTTTTATAGTTGATCTGCATTTTTTTCGGATTCTTATTCAGCAGCGTGGTCGCATGATCCGAGAAGTTCTTGGGGATCGTCACGATCATGTAATAATCGCCGTTTGCCAATCCTTTTTCAGCTTTTTCCTTACTGACAAAATGAAAATCCAGTGATTTCGACTTCTTCATATTTTTGACCATCTCGTCACCAATGGCCAGATTACTGCCCATGTAGCTGACCTTTGTATCGTGGTTGACAACCGCTACGGGCAGGTCGTTCATTTTCCCATAGGAGTCCCACAATGAAGCAAGAAAAATGAGTCCGTACAAGGTTGGAATGGTCATGATGCCGCATAAGATGACAAGAATCATTTTATTGCCGAATATTTTCTTCCATTCACTTCGTATCATCGATGTATTGTTCTTCCTTTCTTAGATCAGTTGACTTCGCGAGCTATGCTTTCCCAGTCAAATGATTTCTTTTCATAGTCATGACTCGTCAGAACATCATCCAGTGAAAAATGGTTCAATTTTTCCTTGAAAAGCCTTTCCGCATCATAGAAGATGTTCAGTACTTCGTTTTCCTTCTTAATCACCGAGTCATTGGTGAAAAACACATGTTCAGCGAGATGTGATGAGTGAATGGCACTCTCTTTGCCCTCAATGGCTTCAAATATATCCAGCATGGTCATTTCAGATGAGGGTTTTGCGAGTGAAAAGCCGCCTTCCTTGCTTGCTGAGGATTCGACAAGACCGGCGACGACCAGCTTGCGAACCATTTTCTTCAAGTATGAATCGGAAACCTGCAGCCGCTGACTGAGCACGAAGCTCTTCAGCGGTTTTTGGTCCACCTGTGTCGCAAGCATCGCAAGGATACAAATCGCCTGTTCCACACCGCTTTTCATTTTCATGTCTGCTTCCCCCTCTCTATGGATCGTTCTTTACTTAGCTATTTTATATCCATAGATACATTTTGTCCATAGATAACTATTATCCAAGGGTTATTTTTTCAGTTTTTCTCGTCATTAGTGAAAAAAATATGTATGTAAAAAAGCAGCGCCATTGTGCGGGCGGCACAAGAACGCTGCTTTTGATCATGATTGAACTTTACTGCTGCTGCTCCATTTTCTTTAATTTTTGTTGAATTTGTTTGACATCACTTACGAGCGTTGCAATGATTTCCGGATTTTGACGATTCTCATGTATTTTATTTTTCAGCCTATTCACATCATCGTGTAAATCATAAATTAATGTGACTAATTTTTCTATGTTCTGATCCAATCCATGCTGCCTCCTTCTTTAAGCCAATCCATAAGATAGATGATGATGCTTAAGAAATGCTTAAAAAAGGAATAAAAAGAGATTTTTCCCAGATTAATTTTGAGTTTTCCTGGATACATGCGGCGCTCGGGCTCGTTTCTCTATTTATGAGCCTTTTTCACCTGATTAATTTTGAGATTTTCCGGAAAGAATAAGCCACCAAACCAAGGTACGATTTGGTGGCTTTACGAACTGATGAATGATAGTGAGTGTTGCGCAGTAGGTCCGCTTCTACCCGCCTCTTCTCAGGCTGAGCACATGCTTACCTTCAGGGATGGACGTGTCTTTCGGTTTGATTGAATAGTGAATGTCATAGTAGACTTTGTTATCTTTTAATTGGAACGTCGCGATTCCGCCTTTGTTATGAAAGCTGTCGACGAAGTGAAATTGTCCTCTGCCCTTGAGATCGATCGGGACCAAATGCTTCATTGTTGCCGGAGCCTGCATATTGCCAAGGATGTTCTCTATTGAAATTTTCACGACGTTATAGACCGGCATGTCAATCGTTACGATTTGTATGGGTTCGGTTGGACCATGATCAGTAAATTGATCTTTATAGTATTCGTTAAAGTTCTTCTTTGTATTGGACCAGATTCCATTATATCCGGTGCCGGAATCGTTGGTTGACGTTGTACTGTTATCACTGCTCGGCCGCGTGCCGTTTGATGCGGCTTTGCTGTTTTTGGTCTCCACTTTTTTGAATACGCCTGAGTAATGCTTATTAAAACGCGCGTAATACTGAGCCCACGCTGTATCTTTGCTGTAAGCCTTATTTCCGGAGACAATTAACGTCTTTTTGTCTTTCGATAAGGTCATGGTCTGTGTCACTAATCCGGCTGCTTGGCCGCCGTCTCCAATCAGCGGTGCTTTCTGCAAGATGATTTGGTTGCCTTTGGTCGTCAGCTCATTACTCCAGGCGACTTGCCCGTAACTGTCCATACCTTCATTGTACAAAATGCGGTCCGGTCGGATAGTTATGGAATGAAGCGGATCGTTCGTGGATGTCCAATACCCGCTATAGGGTTGCTTCTTGACAGTATTCGAATCCATTTTTGCCCCTTGACCGGATGAAGACGAGGCGGTTCCTCTATTTGCGGATGGGGTTGACGGTGCTTCATTCTTCGCATGTTTGCTTGTTTCTGAACTTTTCACATGTGTTTGCTTGGATTTGTGATCGCTTTTTTCTGAATCCGCTCCGCCACAGGCAGCCAACAACACGAGCAGGCATAGGGACACGAGCGTACCCGCTGTTTTTTTCATTGGATCTCCCCTCATTTTTATCGTTTACGAGCATTATAAACTGCAGTATGCCTTTTCGTATACTCTGAATGTCCGACCATGACAAAGTTAAGGCTGACCGCGCAAAAAAGGCAAACGTCCGGTTATAGACATTTGCCTTTTGGTTTCTTTATTTCCCCGGCTTGATCACTTGTCCCATTGGCTTGTGGACGATTTCGCCGTTCTTCATAACGGTTTCGCCGCGGACAATGGTTTCGACTGGAACGCCTTTGACGCGCCAGCCGTCATAGGCGGTGACTTTGCTCTTGCTGTGCAAGTCGGCTGCTTTGATCGTCGCTTCCTTGTTCATGTCGACGATCGTGATGTCGGCCTTCAATGAACTTTTAGCTTATATTGATTTAACACCTTGACCAGTTCGTGTACGGTTGTCGAAGGATTATCTTCGCATGGATTACTAGGTGAGTAACAAGCAAGCAACCTTTCCGCATTCCTTATTGCATATTGTTGATCACCTTTTTCCAATAATAGTTGATATATGGTAGGATCATTTTTCTTATAAGGGCAATCAAGATATTCGTTTAACTTTTTAATGTAGTCTTGTCTCATGATTCCAGAGTTGAGGTATTCAAAATGCAAAACATACCATAGCTCAAATGCCTCATTGGAATATGCTGAATGAAAATTTTTCAGTTGTCTTGTTGTAATTATTGCATTGTTAAACCGTTCTGCCGGAAATTCATCTCGATCAAAAACGCACCAAATTTGATCATAGTTTTTTCCAAGCTTGTGCTGTTCCAAAACGATTTCTTTTGCTCGTTCAACTACGGTCATAGGATCTGCTCCTGCACCATCGACATCTACATTGGTTAACTTGAAACCTCTGAAATAATTTGGTTCTGTTTGCTTACTTTCACAGACAATGAGAATCAAATTTTTTATTTGGCCACGTTGCCCGAATTTACGGCGAAAGTCTTTTGTTTCTCTTCTTCTTCTCGCACGATTCATTTAATTTTCCCTTCCTTATCGGAGAAATCAAATGAACCTATATAAGGAATGGATCCATACTTACCGTGTAAATAATCTTTTTCATAACTTGCATCTTTTCTGACGTTGTAGTCAGATAAGGCATATAAGTCAGTTGCTCCATATTCGTCCTTTTCGGTAAACCAAAGCTGATCTCTTCTGAAAAATTCCTTGCTTAATAAATTCGTGTCATGAGAGTTAAAAATCAGCTGTGCATTTTTTTTATTGAACTCATTTGAATGAAATAAACGAATAATAAATCGTGTTAAAAGCGGATGCAGTTTTGCATCAAGTTCGTCAACAACAAGAATTCTGCCATGGTTTAGTGTATCGATAATTGGTCCCAATAAGGAAATGACTTTCTTTGTTCCCTCCGACTCATTGACCGCCATGCGAAACTTCTCTAGACCTACGAACTGATTATTTCCATCATATTTTTTATGCAGAGTACTGACGCTATGATGTGTTGGCAATTGATCAGTATTGGCAGGTGAAGATAGTCTTTTTATTATTTCATACATTTCATTAGGGATCGGTTCGTCTTCAACAATGAGATCCTCAATACCTAAATCCAGTCTATTAATAAGTATCATTAATTCTTTCTTAGAAGATGCGTCCTGAATTTTTTTCATTGTATAGCTGGCGGTCATGTTGTTTAATCCATCTAAAACGCGCAAATTTTTAAACCAATAGAGGATACCTGTTGCTTGTTCACCATTTAGATTAGCCACTACCGATAAAAATAGCGCATTGCTTCTTGTCCTTTTTTCTAGCCCTTCACCTTCCTGAAAATCTTTCGTTACTGTTATTTCTCCATTCTCACGATAAAAAAGTTCTTTCTCTTTTCCACCTAAATTGGCAATGTATAGCCATTCGTTTTTTACTTCTTTGCGGTCTGCCTGGAAACCATAACGGTACTGTTTTCCTTGATGAACAAATACAATTTCAAATAAACTTGGTTTATCTGCATTTACCGTATTCAGCTTAAAACTGTCAATTCCGCCAATTTCTTCTCCAATTTGTCCCTCTTTCGAAGATGACTGAACAAATCCCCTCATAAACGCAATTGCCTTGATCAGATTGCTTTTACCACTTGAGTTCGCTCCGTAAATAACGGCAGTTTTTAGAAGCTTCATGTTCGGTAACTTTATTAAATGAGTATCTTTATGTTCCGTTATTCTAGAGGCTACCATGCTCAATGTCACTTCATCCCTGAAGGATAGAAAATTACCAACACTGAATTGCAGGATCATACAGCACACCTCAACCTTCGAATTATTCTCGATTTATATTCCTATTATATACATTATGCAGAAATAAAACACGTATATTGAGATTATTTCTCATTTTTTCTAAAAAAAGATAGTGGACGATTTCGCCGTTCTTCATGACTGTTTCGCCGCGAACAATGGTTTCGACTGGAATGCCTTTGACGCGCCAACCATCGTAGGCAGTGACTTTGCTTTTGCTGTGCAGGTTGGTTGCTTTGATCGTAGCTTCCTTATTCCATGTCGACGATCGTTATGTCGGCATCGGTGCCGACTTCGAGCGAGCCTTTCTGCGGGGTAATGCCGAAGCGTTTGGCTGGGTTCTCGGACATCAGCGCGGTCAGCTTCTGCAGGCTGAGCTTGCCTTCGTGGGCTGCGTTGAGCATGAGCGGCGCCATCGTTTTGGTGCGAGGCATGCCGGCCCGCTTTTTTGTGAAAATAAAAATTTCTACGATATTAACCGTAGAAATTATTTTATATATGATCCTTTTCATTCCAATCAATTTTGTGTAATGTATCAGTCCTTATAACAGTGGTATTCGTCGTGTCCGAGATTTGTTATAATTTTTTATGTTGCCTAAATATAGTTTTGATTGCTTTCTTCGCGTTTGATTATACAACGTGAAGGAGGTGATCACGTGGTTCGACGCAGCAAGAAACAGTTACAAAAAAAGCAAGAAGAGCGCCAACACATTCTCATTGAGGAACTACTCATTCCTCTGATTATTGCGATTGTGCCGGTTCTTCTTACTTGGCTACTGTCTCAGTTTTAGGCAACAGAAGGGAATTTATACCCTTCGGAATGATAAAAGACTTCTGACTTACTCAAGGTCAGAAGTCTTTTATGTGGTTCGACGCATTATTTATATTTTTATTGTAGCAAAAAAATTCTCGAATGTCATCTAATGATTAAACATAAACAACAGCCATCCTTCGCCCTAGAATCTGCGCTTAGCCATATATCCTTTCAATATTTTATTGAAAGGTACGGTTTCGTGACTGTTTTGAGAACTGATGAATTATAGTGGTTGTTGCGCAGTAGGTCCTAAACTGCGCAAAAAAGGCAAACGTCCGGATGTGGACGTTTGCCTTTTGGTTTCTTTATTTCCCCGGCTTGATCACTTGTCCCAGCGGCTTGTGGACGATTTCGCCGTTCTTCATGACGGTTTCGCCACGGACGATGGTTTCGACTGGAACGCCTTTGACGCGCCAGCCGTCATAGGCGGTGACTTTGCTCTTGCTGTGCAGGTTGGCTGCCTTGATCGTCGCTTCCTTGTTCATGTCGACGATCGTGATGTCGGCGTCGGTGCCGACTTCGAGCGATCCTTTCTGCGGGTAGATGCCGAAGCGCTTGGCCGGGTTTTCGGCCATCAGCGCGGTCAGTTTCTGCAGGCTAAGTTTGCCTTCGTTGACTGCGTTCAGCATGAGCGGTGCCATCGTTTCGGTTCCGGGCATGCCGGCGGGAATCTCCCATAGGCTGCCCGCTTTTTCTTCAGGCGTGTGCGGTGCGTGATCAGATGAGACGATGGTGATCGTACCATCACTGATCGCCTGCCAAAGTGCTTCTTTATCTTTTTCATATTTGACCGGCGGATAGATTTTCATGACCGGGCCAACCTTCGGATAGTCCTCGTTGCTGAGGAACAGGTAGTGCGGACAGGTCTCGGCACTGACCGGCGCACCTTGCGCTTGGGCGCGTCGGATGGCGTCGGCCGCTTCTGCCGTGGTCACATGAAGCACATGCAGCTTGGCGCCGGAGGCTCTTGAAAAAGAGGTTCCCATCTGAACCGTGACTTCTTCAGCCAAATTCGGCCGTCCGTCGAGCAGCGCATTGTAATCGGTGCGGCTCGCTTTTTTCACCTGCTCTGTGAGCACTTGAATCAGGCTGCTGTCTTCGCCGTGGATGGCCAGCACCTGACCGGTTTTAGCTACGTTTTGGAAAATTTCATACACTTCACCGTCGGATAGCGGCGGCAGGACATCTGTCATTCCCGGCTCATAGTTGTAGGTGAGCTGGAAGGTGTTCTTGTTGACGGCGTAGCCCCAGAAGTACTTGAAGCCGATGACGCCGGCTTCATGGAGCTCGGGCAGCTGCGCGTTGTTCATCGGGCCGAGTGCGATACCCCAGATGCCGAAATCGACATGCGCCTTGGGCGTCAGGTTGGCGACCTGTGCATGGAAGCTTGCTGCATCACGCGTCGGCGGTGTGGTGTTCGGCATGTCGAAGATCGTTGTGATTCCACCGGCTGCGGCTGCCTGGGTTGAGGTGAAAAAGTCCTCTTTGTAGGTCGGACCTGGGTCGCGCGAATGCACGTGGACGTCGATCAGTCCAGGTAGTATGTATTGGCCTGTTGCATCGGTTTCTCTTGTTGCTTCTCCATCGAGCGGCTGCTTTGAGATGGCGGCGATTTTTCCATCATTAATATAAATATGAGCTTGATAAGTTTCGTGTGGTGTGACGATGGTTCCGTTCTTGATGACGTAATCCCAGTTCATCTGTTTTGAGCCTCCATCCGTTCAGTGAGACCACGTGCGGTCTCCTCTGTCTGATTAAATTATACGGGATTTGCACGCGGATGCCAAAATCTTGTCCGCGCTTTTCTATTTGGAAGATCCGCCAGATGAGCAGATCTGTCAGCTCGGAAATTAAGAAGTGAGTTGAGTATCGTTTTGCATGTTTGGTTGAACTTTTAGTTCATTGGGTTCAACTTTTGGTTCATTGGGTTCAACTTTCCTTCGTTTGGGTTGAAATCTTTTTGTTCGGTTCAACTTTTGGTTCGTTGGGTTCAACTTTCCTTCGTTTGGGTTGAACTCTTTCTGTTCGGTTCAATTTTTGACTTCTTTGGCTGAACTTTTGATTCATTGGGTTCAACTTGCCTTCGTTTGGGTTGAACTCTTTTTGTTCGGTTCAACTTTTGACTCCTTTGGTTCAACTTTCCTTCGTTTAGGTCTAACTCGCCTGTCGGGATCTCCGTGTTTTTCTTTAGCTGACATCAACCTGACCGATGAGATCTGTGATTTGGTCAATGTGATGACGTTCCAGATAATCCGTGATTTCATCGGTGATTATATTCATGGCATTCGGTTGAACAAAGGTTGCCGTGCCGATCTGGACGGCCGTTGCGCCGGCAAGGATCATCTCAATGGCATCTTGACCGTTCATGATGCCGCCGCTGCCGATAATGGGCAGGTCGGTTGCTTGGTGTGCTTGATAGATAAGCCTAACGATGAGCGGTTTGACAGCCGCGCCGGACAATCCGCCCATGATGTTGCCAATGCGCGGTTTGCGAGTTTCCGTATCAATCGCCATCGCCAGGAATGTATTGGCGACTGTGAGTGCATCGGCACCACCGCGCTCTGCGGCTTCGGCGATGTCCTGAATGCGCGTCACATTCGGTGTCAGCTTGGCAATCAGCGGCTTGCCGGTCACTTTGCGCACAGTGCGGAGCAGCTCATCGGTGGTCTCCGCACTCATGCCAAAGGCTTGTCCGTTATCGCGAAGATTCGGACAAGAAATATTGAGTTCGAGTGCCGCAACGCCGAACTGCTTGTCCAGCCGCGCGGCAAGCAGTTCGAATTCTTCTATTGATTCGCCGGAAATGCTGGCGATCAGCGGTGGCTCATAGTCTTGATAAACGGGCAGTATGTGCGTGATGTACTGCTCGATGCCTTTGCTTTGAATGCCGATTGAATTGATCATCCCTCCGTCCGTTTCGCAAACGCGCGGTGTTTGATTACCTCCGCGCGCAGACAAAGTGATGCTTTTCGGCACAAGGGCGCCAAGCCGGTTGATGTCGAGCAACGGCGCAAGTTCGGGACCGAATGTGCCGGAAGCCGGCATGACCGGATTTTTCAAGGTCAGGCTGCCGATTCTTACGGATAAGTCAGTCATTGCAGCACCGCCTGACTAATTGGGAATACCGGGCCTTCTGTACAGACGCGGACTGTTTTCAGCTGGTTGCCTTTGCGAATCGTGCATGCGCAGGCGTAGCAGTCGCCGATCCCGCATGCCATGTGTGCTTCAGTTGCAAGCTCCCCTTTTAGATGATAGGTCGCTGCGAGTTCCTGAACGAGCTTGCCCAATCTGCTCGATCCGCAGGTATAGACCGCGCTGATTCCTTCTTCGCAAATTAATGTTTCCGAAAGCGCGCGTACGGATTCTACTGAGCTGGTTCCTTCTTGATCAGTCACTGTGTATACCGTTGCACCCAGTCGGCTCAGTGTGTCTACCGTCAATAGATCGCCTGGCGTTCGCGCGCTCATGATCACGTGTACCTCCATATTTTCGCTACGCGCCTGCCTTGCTAAGGCGTGCAGCGTGGCAATGCCTACGCCGCGCGCAATCAGAAGCAATGCCCCTTGATCCGGCAGCGTAAACCCATGCCCGAGCGGACCGAGCAGGCTCAGCGTGTCGCCTTTTCTCATAAGGGTCATCTGCTGCGTACCGTTTCCTTTGACCAGATAGAGAAACTCGAGACAGCGCGATTCATGGTCATAGTTGTAAACGCTGAGTGGACGCCGAAGCGGGTTCTTCCAGTTATCACTGCACCGGATTTGGAAAAACTGACCGGGTTGAACCGGACGGTCGAGTGCAGACACGTCAAGGGTCATCTGCCAATAACGCCTACTTACAGGATGATTGTCTATTAGTCGTGCATCGAATAATTTCATAGGCTTTGTTTTACACCTGCTTTCGTGTTGGATTCAATGACTGCTCGCTCAAGCACGGCTGCCTCCAGAACCTCGATTCCTGTCATGATGTCTTGTAAATCGGTATGTTCATCAGGATGATGGCTGATACCGCCGGTGGATGGCACAAAGATCATGCCTACGGGGCACAGGACTGCCATGTTCATGGTGTCATGTCCTGCCCCGCTTGGCATACGGATGAATCCAATTTTTTTCTTGCGGCAGACGGTCTCAAAGGTCTTAATGACATCGGCATCCATACGTACCGGGGTTTCATCGCTCAGCAGCGTACAATCGATCTGCAAATGCCGCGTCGCGCGTAAATGATCAAGGAATGTGTAGAGAAATTGAACGACGCGATCCTTAGATGTACGTGAAATACTGCGAATGTCGACCTTCAGATGGGTTTCGCCCGGGACCACATTCATCGCGCCGGGTGCAATCTCAATATCGCCGACCGTGGCTACCGTTCCGTGCTCCATTTCACGTCGGGCGGCTTTTTCGAGCTCAATGGTGATCTCGGCTGCTCCGATCAAGGCATCCTGTCTCTGATTCATCGGCGTGGAGCCTGAATGTGCCGCATGTCCCTTCACACAAATGTTGAACCGCGTCGGCGCGGCGATGCCGCTGACCACACCGATTGGACTGTTTGTTCCTTCAAGCATGGGTCCCTGTTCAATGTGCATTTCCATAAAAGCAGCAAGGGCATGTTTCTGCAGTTGTGCTTCTTCAAGGCGGCCGAATTCAAGACCGCGTTCCGCAAACACGGATTGAATGGTTCGACCCTCCTTATCTGTGAGACTCGCAATATCCCTTTGCTTGATCAGCCCTGCCATTGCCTTACTGCCGATTTGTGAGAATCCGAATCGAGCCGATTCTTCGCAGGCAAACGCAAAAATATCTATTGGATGTTTCGTCCGGATGTTTCGATCATTCAGATCACGCACAATTTCCAATGCTGCAAGAACGCCTATTGCCCCGTCATATTTTCCGCCTTCATAGACTGTGTCGAGATGGGAGCCGATTCCGATCGCCGGAAGCTCCGGACAGGTGCCGGTCCTGCGCGCGATCACATTGCCGGCCGCATCCATTCGTACCGATAGTCCTGCTGCCTTACACTGTGCCATGAAATAGTCGGTCGCTTGTTTTTCCTCTCTACTAAAGGCAAGCCGTTTCATTCCTCGATCCGTACTGCCTATTTTCCCAAGTTCATCCATTGTCTGTTTGAATCTTTGTACCTCTACCATTGCATATCGCCATCCTTAATGCATTTCCTAAGTAATTATGTCATCAGTTGTCTCTCTACGTGTTCGCGCAATGACTTTCTCTCTCGTGCTTGGAAGTAAATAGAGCTGGCCTTCCCGAGAAGATCTCTCGTCAGCCAGCTATTTTAAAACAATGAACTCAGTGCCTGCATCGAGCTCAGGTGATCGCTTGCCTGCTCCGCCACTCGCTGTAATGTCTGAATCAATTTATCTTTATGTGCGTCGAAATAATGATATTCGCCAACCAAGCTCAAGCTGATTGAGGTCTGATCTTTTCCATGAAAAATCGGGACAGATAATGCCGCTGTGCCGAGTTCAAGCTCCTGCTCGCAGTATGCCGCTCTTTCAACTCGTGCCTTTTGAATCTTTTGCCGAAGATCGTTGACATCCGTTAAAGTAAAAGGTGTCAATGGATCCAATTTTTCTTTGTCCAACAGGCGGTCAATCACTGCATTCGACTGAAATGCCATGATAATCTGAGCCGCCGCTGCCGCATGCACCGGCATACGCTGTCCGACATGGACGAAAAAGCTGTTACCTGCACTGGACGGCTGATGCGTATGCGTGCAGAAAATTTCATCGGATTGAAAACGGCAGATAAATGCGTACAGGCCGGTTTCTTCTCCAACCTGCTTGCAATACTGTGCTAGCAAGCCAACAGGATCCCGATTCTGGAGAAACGCACTGCCCCAGGCCATTGATTTCGGCCCAAGCATATACTTTTTCGATTCCGGATCCTGCACCACTAATTGGTATCCCATCATGCTCTGCAGCATTCGGTGCAAGGTTCCCTTACTGAGCAAGGTCTGCCGTGAAAGCTCCGCAATCCCAACTCCGGCAGCCGGGCAATTGCTGATTTGGTCCATCAGCTTTACAAACCGGTCCATCCATTCGATCGTGATCACGTCCTTTCTCTTCGTACCTTTTTAATTAAACGAGATCTTTGCCCTTCGTCTCCGGAACGAGCAGGAGAATCGACACGGCTGCCAAAATATAAACAAATGAGATGGTACCAAGCGCCGCACTGAGTGAATGGTTCATCGCCATAAATCCGATGATCAGCGGACCAAAGCTGCCGATGAATCGGCCTGTATTAAAGATAATATTTTCAGCGGTTGAACGTGCTCGCGTTGAATAGTGCTCAGCCAGCAGCGCGCCGTAACCGCCCATCATTCCGTTTACGAAGAAACCGAGAACAGAGCCGAGCACTACGAGCGTTGTCGGATTGTCAATATGGAAATAGATCCATACGATAATTGCCGCGCATATTTGAAAGGTAATGTATGCCGGTTTGCGGCCCCATTTGTCTGCAAGCCAAGCGAACGTAATAATGCCAATGACCATGCCGATAACCGTTGAAATCGTCCAAACCACGGTACCGTTAATCGTGTAGTGGTGCTGCTGCGCGAGCATCGTCGGCATCCAGTTCATAATGCCGAAATACCCGAAATTCTGCACACTGCAGATGATAATCAAGCCAAGCGTTGTACCGGTAATACGCCAGTTTTTGAAAAGTTCAACGATAGAAATGGAGGATTTTTTTTCATTCTTTGTCTTCAGCCAAATATCCGGTTCTTTTAGGCTGCGGCGTGACCACCAAGCGAGCAGTGCAGGAATAACGCCTACAAGGAATACGCCTTTCCAACCAAAATGCGGTGCGATGAACGCCGCAGTCAGTGTCGCAAGGATCGTTCCTCCTTGATACCCCAGCGCAACGTAAGAAGTGGCGCGCGTCCGGGACTTTTTCGGCCACGTTTCGGTTACAAGGGTCATACCGATCCCGAACTCGCCGCCAAGACCAAGTCCGGAGAGAAACCGGAAAATGTTAAACGTTTCGTAATTTGGTGCGAACGCGCATAATCCAGTAAACACGGAAAATACGAGAATCGTCCATGTGAACACACGGACACGTCCATAGCTGTCGGCCAGAATACCAAATGCATAACCGCCGATCACAACGCCAAGCATGGTAATCGTCGAGATACTTCCTGCCTGCGCAGGATTGAGGCTGTAATAAGCGATAATTAATGGCAGTACAAACGAAAGCATCATCATGTCCAACCCGTCCATCGCATAACCAACAATCGATGCCCACAGGGTTTTGTGCTGATAAGGTCCAATTTCATTCAATTCCACAGTGCTGTTTGACTCGGTCATTTTTCTTCTCTGCCCTTCTTTTTCTGAAATTTGTTATGAGTGCCCAAGGTGTTTATTCAAATGATCTGGATAATCGTTCCATTGAGTGGAACGTCGTTTCTATTTTGAATAAACTAAAATTAAAGGAATGAAGTCATTGTAACCTTTCTTATAAACAAGCAAAAGGATCGTGTCAGAATATATGACAAACTATTTTTTAATTCAACATCATACGATTCATTTTATCGCATGGACATGTTCCCGGGTTCTATTGATTTATCGGCATTTCATGCAAACTCAGAAAAATGGGCACAGCCCACTCCCTATTTCCGCAGTATGCGGACTTTCGCTTTGCGCAGAACGTACTTTCACAGGACATGTAGGCTTTTCGAAAGATCCTTTGCTCCAAATGAAATTTTGAATCGTTAACCTTGTGCTTGAACAGACACTCCTGTTTCCGGGCAATATGTAACGAGTAAAATAAGCGGAGATTTTCCGGTTATGTGCACTATGGAGCTTATTTCGCCGGTAAATAAGGGGAATTTTTCCGTCTATGCAAAGCAAAACCCTTCATTTTCACGTTTTTCGATTGGGATAAGCGAAATTTCTCCGTCTATTTAAGTTATTTTTTCATTCATTTTCTAATTAAGCGGGAATGTAATTTATTTTGTGTAAATGAATGATTTCCTGAATACAGTTAAAACTGGTGATACTCTTACTTGACAGGGGGATAGAGCGCTGCTGGAGAGCAACTTGAGCACCTGAATAAATGAGTTCGATATGCGGATGAACGCGCAGCTTAATTGTGCGGTAGATATCCGGCCAGCGATTTTCCCACTTTTGCAGGCTTTATCTAATCCGTAGACTGGCTTGTGAACTCACTCAGGTTTACATTGAGTCCAAACTGGATATATCTCTATTAAACAGTTAAGGATTTGTATATGGAGGCATTCTATTTTGAAAGAAGATCAATTTGGAGCATTACCAAGAGGAATTAATCACATTGGGCTGACTGTGCCAAATCTTGATCAAGCATCAGATTTTTTAAAAAAAGCACTTGGTGCAGAGTACGTATATGACGGTTTAACTTTAGATGATGCCCCTCGAAAAGGGCGGACGGTAGAGCATCAACTTGGCCTTTCGGATGGCAGTAAAATTATAAAGCAACGTTTGCTCAGAATTGGCAATGGAGCAAATCTTGAGTTGTTTGAGATTGTCTCAGACAAACAGACACAGCCTGCCGGATTGCAGGATTTGGGATGGAATCATATCTCTATTTATGTAGATCATATCGAAACAGCTGTGGCTCGTGCGAAAGCTGCCGGTGCCCAATTTTTATCCGAGATCCACGGAAATTCGAAGCATGAAGATACACCTGAAAACGCCAGCGTCTATTTTGTGACTCCCTGGGGTTCGCTTGTTGAACTGCAATCCATTCCCAACGGATATTATTATCCTGATGACAGCGAAGCGGAGACTTGGATGCCGGAAGGATAATTCATTTATGATCGGTATGAACACAGACATTAAAACTCGGCATAATGGGCCGAGTTTTTTAATGGCTTGCTCACTTATGGGGCAGAACTTGTTTCTGAACAGGAGTCACAAACGGACTTCCGGGACGACTTCATTTTTTCAATTAATCAAGTGGATAAGCGGTCCGAGTGTTTTCTGTTCCAGTCGATTGATTAACGCAGCGATTTCGTTCGCATGCGCGGATGCTTTGCTGAGCTTGGTTTGATGTTCAAGCTGAGAAAGCGGATTTGCGGGACTGCCCTTCGGCTGGTCAACAATCGTTGAAAAGATTTGGCCGGATCGGGTGGTCACTTTGACTGCCGTGTATCGGCCTTTTGGCTGCGCATTCTTGGATGCTTGCCATTCCGGATCATCGTATTTGCGCTGCACTTTGAGCAGCTCGGCACGTGTTTTCTCCGGGATCGGTGTTGGCGCGAACGCGTCCCGTTCCAAAGGCTGTCCGGTTAACGCAAGCCAAACAATGTATTCAATGCAAAAGCGTCCCTCTTCACCTGTCTGCGGTGCGCGAACGAGCAGTGCGCTGTCACCGTTTTTCGGGAAAAAGACATCGATGCAGTCAATATCGGATGCTACAAATCGATGAGCGCGGTATAGGCTTTGTGCTGCATCCGCGCCCTGCATCGCTGCTGAGCAGAAGGTATAACGCTTGAACCACAGTCCTGGCGAGACGATTCGCCAAGGTTTTCCCCATGTTTGCTCCCATTGAGCGATGTCCGGATTGGCGGTCCCATAGACGCGGAAATAACCGTTTGCTTCATTAAACAGCTCTGTCGATCCGGCAATGCCTGCCTCTTCTACTGCTTCATAAGCAAAAACAGCCGAACGTGCCGCCAGTCCTGCGTGCAGCGGCTTAACCGCTGTGCCGACTTGAAAACGAAGTCCGGCACTTTGTGTCGCTGCAATGCCGAGCACCTGCGCCAGCCGAATATCAGGCAGATGCTTAAGCGCGCCAATCGCTGCTGCGGCTGCAATTGCACCGAATGTTCCGGTCGCGTGCCATCCGTGCAGATAGTGATAGGGATTGACGGATTCGCCAAGACGGGCCATCAACTCGACACCAATGATATAAGCGCGCAAGAACTCATCGCCCCTAGTGTCTCCATCAGATACTGCAAGCAGCGCGGACAAAATGGGCGCACTCGGATGTCCGCGTACGCCGGCATGTGTGTCGTCATAATCAAGGTAATGTGCTTGGAATCCATTAAACAAAGCGGCGTTCTGTGCTGTGACGCATATATTGGCGCCGATTAAGGTTGCCGGGCCTTGTTCGCGTGCAACATAATCGCGCAGCCTTGCAACGGCCGATTCCTGAACGGCAGCGAGTGACGACGCGATATAATCGGAAAGTCCGGTTCGCGCGGCTGCCAACGCCTGATCATCCTGCAGCGGATCCGAAGATTGGATTAGCTTTATAATTGTTTCCGTTTGATGGTCCATGTCCCGCCCTCCTTGCAAATTAACTGATCTATTCGGAAGATCCGCCTCCTTCGGCGGATCCGTCCGCTTCTGGAATAAACGAACAGCTTGATTCGAACTTTTTCGTATTGGGATAAATGCTCATTGTTCAATTTCGGCGTGCTGCTGTGCTATGAACAATCCAATGAAAAGACAGGGCTACTGATAAGATCGTAAGCGATTAAGACAATAAATTTTGCCGCACTTATGATACGATTCAGCATCACGCATCCAAATAAGGGGTTCTTTTGTGCTAATAAACAATGATCCCCATTCAGCTCACCTTTGTTTCATTAAGCATTCTTAAAATAAGCGGAGATTTTCCGGTTATATGTATCATGGAGCTTGTTACGCCGGTAAATAAGGGTAATTTTTCCGCTTATGCAAGGCAAAACCCTCCATTTTCATGTTTTTCGTCTCGATAAGCGGAATTTCTCCGTCTATTTAAGCTATTTTTTCGTTCATTTTCTAATTAAGCGGAATTTTTCCGTCTATTTATCAGATTGGGTGCTTACTTGATCGTACAACCGATCCGTGCGGATTAGGAGTCAGCCTCTTATGACCCTATCGTCGTACCTGCAAGGCGAAACGATAAACTTTCTTTACCTGTGAAAAAGGCCGGGCACAGCCCGGTCCTTGGCTGTCAATCTGTGTGAAGCTTTGATCCATTAACTCTGTGACTTGAGCGACACTTCAGATGCTCGCTTGCCGCGGGCGATCCGGGAGCCTCCTCGGACATGCTCATATCTGCGGGGTCTCCCCTGGCTCGCTGGTCCCGCAGGCGTCTCGCGCTTTCGTGTCTAGTTTCCAACTTTTTGTTCATCCGGAAATCATATACTTTCTTTTCCTGTGAAAAAGGCCGGGCATATGTTGGCCCGGCCTTAACTCGTTGCAGATCAGATTGCAGGTGCGGATTCTAATTCTTTGTTCAGGTCGTCCTGCGTGATTTTGATCGGCGTTGATCCATTCTTGCTGAACAGCGCGGTCGGCACGGAAGTTGCGTCGAAGGCAATCGCTTCCTGAGTAATGGTCAGGCTGTACTCTGTGTTGTCTGGCTGCACAGTCAGTCCATAGTTGTCGGTCAGGTAGGTCTTGATTTCACTGTCGTTGAGCGCTTTCCATTCTGCCTGATCCTTGAACAGCTGCAGGATGATCGGGTTGGTTTTCGCCTGATCCTTGTAGTCGAGGAACAGGTGCACCAGGTTGCCCTTGAGCAGGCCGACCTTCGGCTTATCAAACGGCTTGAGAATGAGCTCAAGCTGCTTGTTTTCGATGGCCGGAAGCAGCTCTGTTTCATAGTTTTTCAGATAGTTTGCGCAGTGCGGGCAGGCAAGGTTGGTCATCACAGTCAATTTCAGCGGTGCTTCTTTGGAACCGAAATGAAAGCCTGTATCGGATAGTGTAGGCATGGTGATCCCTCCAATTTGATGTTACTTTTACGCTAACTTAATCTGCGGCGAGGCGCAAGAAATATGCAACGGCTTATACCGGTACTTCTTTGTGCTTGTCAAGTTGCTGCAGGAAACGTCGCGTACGCTCATTTTTTGAATAGCGAAGGACATCGTTCGGTGCCCCTTGTTCGATAATTTTGCCATCCGCCATGAACACGACCTTGTCGGCGACTTCACGTGCAAATTCGATTTCGTGGGTGACAACAATCATGGTCATCTTTTTTTCCGCAAGGTTGCGGAGAACACGTAATACACTGTCGACCAGTTCGGGATCGAGCGCGGAGGTCGGTTCGTCGAGCAGGATCGCTTTCGGATTCACCGCGAGCGCGCGGGCGATACTGACGCGCTGCTGCTGACCGCCGGACAACGTGACGGGATATTGGTCACGCTGATCTTCGAGATTGACCTGTTTGAGAAATTCCAATCCGAGACGCTCTGCCTCACTTTTCTTCATGTTCTTGGCGAGGATCAGTGCGGCGGTCACATTTTGCAGTGCGGTCTTATTACGGAACAGGTTGTAGTGCTGAAACACCATGGCCGTCTGTTGGCGCAATGCGACGACCTCTTTTTTTCCATAATGTTCCGCACCCAGACTTGCTTCGCCGATTTTGATTTCACCTTGATCCGGCTGTTCGAGCAGGTTCAGACAGCGCAGCAAGGTTGATTTTCCGGAACCGGACGGGCCGATAATCGCGACAACTTCACCTTCGTCGACCGTGAAATCGATACCGTCCAACACGACGTTGTCTTTAAATTTTTTGTGCAGATTGTGTACGTTAATCATGCTCATTTTATGCCCTCCTCAATGGTTTCCCAAGCCATTTTTCCAAATAGCTCTGCAGCCAGGAATAGATGATCACAAGCATCCAATAGGTGAGGCCGATTGCCAGGTAGGTCTCGAAAAATTTCAACGAGGCTGAAGCGATCATTTTCCCTTCGGCGAACAGCTCGGTAACGCCGAGTGTGAACGCGAGCGAGGTCTGCTTAATCAGCGATACAAAGGTGTTACCGGTGCCGGGTAAAGCATTGAGCGCTGCCTGGGGCAAGACGATATGGGTGAAAATCTTGAATCTGCTGATGCCGACGGCGAGCCCCGCCTCGAGTTGCCCTTCATCCACGGAATCGAGTCCGGCGCGAAAGATTTCCGCAAGAAAAGATGCTTCCTTTAAGCTCAAGCCGATAATGGCCGTGACCATTGCGTTCAACCCGGACAATGATGGAAAGAGCTGCGGCAGGCCGTAATAGATGATGAAAAGCAGGACCAGTGTCGGCATCGCCCGAAACAGTGAGATATAGACAATAGCAAGCTGCTTGACGCCGGGCAGATTGGATTGACGTGCAAGCGCAATGACCAGTCCGAGCAGGCAGGCGAAGATCATCGATATCACAGCAAGCAGCAAGGTGATGGGTATATAGTTGAAAATCAATGGAAAAACACGAAGCATATAGCCAAAGTCGAAATTCATGATGTCTTTGTCTTCCTTTCTGTCTGAATGGACCGAATGTGTGCGAGGTGCTCGCCAAAATGCATTGCAGTACCTTCTTCAATGCATGCCGCATTAAAGGCGTCGATGAGCCGGCCCCATGATATACCGCCGAGGTCCATTTTACTTCTCAACAGTAATATCTTCATCGAAGTACTTTTCCGAAATTTTCTTGAGTGTGCCGTCTTCCTGCATTTTTTTCAGTTCCTTATCGAAAGCCTTCTGCAACTTTTTGCCTTTGGCATTCTTAAGGAATGGAAAGGCAACTTTATCTTCCGCTGCTGCTCCGTCAATAATTTTTAACGGCAGTTTGTTTTTTTCAATGGTTGCTTTCAGGATCGGGCGTGTGTTGACGAAACCGGCAACCTGATTTTTCACGGCGTCACTGATTGCTCCGTCGCGTGTTTCATAGGTCTTGATTTTAATTTTGGAATCGTATGCTTGCAGGCTCTTCACGTTGTTTGATCCGAGGACACCCGCAACCGTTTTGCCTTCCAAGTCTTTCAAACTCTTAATCTGTGTATTTGCTTTATTCGTTGCAACCTGTGTCGCGTAATAACTATATGGCGTTGAAAATGCATATTTTTCCGCGCGTTCCGGTGTAACTGCTACTGCATTGGCAATCGAATCAATTTTACTGCCGTCCAATTGGCCGATCAAGCCTGCAAAGTCAACGGTCACCCATTTGACTTTGTAATTCAAACGCTTCGCAATCGTCTCGGCCACTTCAACATCAAAACCAACGAGGTTGTCGCCGTCTTTATAGCTGTTTGGGTAGCTTTGTCCGGTTGTTCCGAGTGTGATGGTTTTATTGCCGGATCCTGTGCTTTGCCCGTTGCCGCAAGCAGCAATAGGAAGCAGTAAGAGAATAGATAGTGTGAGTGCAACTAATTTCTTCATAAGTAAAAAATTCCCCTTTTTCCGTTCATGTCGATTTAATGTTGTGTGGACACAGTCAGCGGGTTCGTTTTTCTCCACTGTTCATAGAGCTGCTGATCAAGCACCTTCAGAAAATAAATGGTGATGTGCCCTTTTTTCAAATCAGCCGTACCGACCTTAACGAAGCCGAGCGATTCATACATCGAGGCAAGCCAAGGATGGCTGTCGGCCGTGCCGAGCGTCACGGCGGGCAGATGCAGCTGCTGAATGAGTACTGTTTCCTCAACCCAGTGAAGCAGGTTCTTGCCCAAGCCGGAGTTCTTCTTTGACGGTGCGGTGGCGAACCAGCCGATATGCGGCAATCCGTATGGGCCGGGATTCGGTCCCCACGGAAAACGAAGAGACAGACTGGAGACAAGTTCGCCCTCCTCCTCGATGACGTAGACCGCATTGCCGCGCAAGTGGCGAACAATTTGCTCGCGATCTGCGGTGGCTGCTGCAAAATGGATGCCGAGCTCGCGAATCGATGCATAGGCGGAATGAATGAGCCGATAGTATGCGTCCGTGTCGGCGAGCGTCGCTTTTCGGTAAATATAGGTCATGCTTGTCGCTCCTTTATTGCTGAACCGGCCGACCGAGTACGGTGTCGGCACGCTGCAGGACGCGGTTGATTGCCGTCTGCGTACTGCCGAGATAGTGTGCCGGGTCGAGCCAGTGATCAATTTCTTCTTTACTGAAACGTGAACGAATCTCCGCTTCCTCCCACAGAACATCCTCAAACGGACGTTCCTGTTCAAAGGCGGTCATCGCGCAGGTGTAGACAAGGTGATGCGCGGTTTGTTTGCCAACCTCCTTGCCCAGCTCGAACATTACTTTTTCCGATAAAATCAAGCCATGCTGCAGCTTGAGATTTTTCAGCATGTTATCCTTACGCACCGTCAAGCCTTTCAGAATCCCCTGAGCCAGCTGCAGCTGAGCGGAGAGGTAGATATTCAATTCAGGCAGTGCAATCCATTCGGCGCGCCAGCTCATCGCGTCGCGCTCATGCTCCATGGTCAGTGATTGATGAATCAGCGCGGCTGCATGCAACACTGGCTGTGTCAGACTGGCCAGTCCCTCGCATGAGCTCGGGTTGCGCTTATGCGGCATAGTCGACGAGCCGACCTTGCCGGCTGTGAACGGTTCTTCAATTTCGTCGATTTCTGTATGCATCAGCAAGTAAAATTCATTGCCGATTTTACCCAGAGTACCGCTGATCAGTGCGACCACAGAGGCATACTCAGAAAAACGGTCACGCGAGGACTGCCAGCAAATGTTCGGCACGTTCAAGTCAAGCTTTTCTAATGCTAATTTCTCAATTTCCGGCCCTTTGCCGTCGAACGATGCATAGGTGCCAACTGCGCCGCTGATGTTTCCGGTCAGGACGCGTGCTTTGATTTCCTTGAGCCGATCGAGATGACGCAGTAATTCGTCGAGCCAGATGGCGCATTTAAAGCCGAAGGTAATCGGCAGCGCCTGAACGCCGTGCGTGCGGCCAGTCATGAGCGTATTCCGATACTTCTCGGCGAGGCCGCGAAGCAGGAGAGCAACAGCCTTGGTGTCGCGTTCGACAATAGTGAACGCTTCCTTCAGCTGCAGAACAGTGCCGGTGTCAACGATGTCCTGGGTTGTTGCGCCATAGTGAACGAATTCACCGTAGTCGCCGCTTTGATGCTGCAGCGCTTCAATCGTCGGCATGAGCGTATGCTGCAGTTCGGCGACTCGTGCTGCGATCGCATCGAGATCGTAATGATCCGCGTCGGCATGTGCCTCGATTGCTTTCGCCGCTTTCTCCGGAATTAAACCAACCTCGCCCTCAGCGTATGCAAGCGCGGCTTCAACGTCAAGATGCTTTTGAAAGCGATTTTTTTCTTCCCATACTTGGCGCATCTCCGTAGTGCCGAAGCTGCCGCCGACCATTCGATTATCAATGATGTGTGCTCCCATTGCTACCCTCTCCTCTCACACCGACGCCGTTAGTTTTTTCAATGCCTCAATGGCAAGTGATTCAAAATAGCGCGATGTCGGATAGATGGCGTGATCATCGGCTCGGAATTTCGGATGGTGCAAGGCATAGGGACCGCCGCTGCCGACCATGACAAAAGCGCCGATCAAGCTTTCTTGATAAAAGGCAAAATCTTCACCGATGGAGGTCGGTTCGAGAAGCTTTGGTGTTAAGCCTTCTTTGCCTGCAACATCCAGTGCAAAATCAGTCCATTCCGGATCATTTTCAACGGACGGCGGGCCAGGGAACCATTTGAGTTCGATCTCTGATTCAAAGGTTTCCGCGATTCCGTTAAGGATCGTCCGAAATCGTTCGGGAATATAAGCGCGTACGTCTTTGCTGAATGTACGCACGGTGCCTTCAACAAATGCGGAGGCCGGGATGACATTCCATGTATTGCCGGCGTGTACCTGAGTGATACTGACGACCGCGTTTTCCGTGGATGCGATGTTGCGGCTGACAATGGATTGAAACACATTGATGACTTGTGCGAGAATGACGATCGGATCCTTGCCTTCATATGGGCGGGCAGCGTGTGCTCCCTTCGCGTTAATATGGATTTCGAAACGATCGACACCGGCTGTCAGTGCATGATGGCGCGAACCGATTTCGCCAACCTTTAATGTCGGATCGTTATGCAAGCCGAAAATCACCTTGACGTCATCGAGCACACCGGTTTTCACAACTGACTCCGCACCATGTCCGGATTCTTCACCCGGCTGGAAGATCAGACGAACGGTTCCTTTGAGCTGATCTTCGTGATCCTTCAGTAAATATGCTGTACCAAGCAGCGTTGAAGTATGGAAGTCATGGCCACAGGCATGCATCACCCCGTCGTTTTCCGAAGTGAAGGCGACGCCGGATTGCTCATGAATCGGCAATGCGTCGATGTCCGAACGGAGAGCAATCACCGGTCCGTCTTCTTTTCCGGATACTTCTGCAACCACACCGGTTTTCAGTGGAAGATTGAGTATCTTGATGTTCTTTTCTTCCAATGCAGCTTTAATTTTCTTCGTTGTTTTAACTTCTTCAAAGGACAGCTCAGGATGGCGATGCAGGTCATGTCTGAATGCGATCAATTGCTGTTCCAATAATTGTGTTTCCGAGGTCTGACTCATTATTTAACGATCCTTTCCTTTTGAGAGATTGCAAGTCTTTCAGATTTACTGCTGTGCTTTCGTCACATCAATGCCGAAATATTTATCGGACAGTTTGGCAAGCGTTCCGTCCTCTTTCAATGTCTTGAGCTGCTGGTTAAACTTTTTCAACAGTGCTTGTTCTTTCTTCGATTTCTTTGAGAACGGGAAGCTGATGTGTGTATGAGCAAGCGGCTGGTCAATCACACGCAGTGACAGATTGCTTTTCTTGATCGTTGCTTGAAGAATGGATGCTGCCTGAACATAGCCGGCGACCTGACCTTTGAGTGTATCGGTTTGCGGCCCTTCTCTTGTGTCATAGATCCTCACTTTGATATTCAGCTTATTTTTTTTAATGTAGTCATTTAAAATGTCCACTTTATTTGAACCTGAGACACCACCGACTGTTTTGCCTTCAAGGTCTTTAAGCGATTGAATTTTGCTGTCTTTCTTGACGGCAATGGCGGTTGTTGTGTAGGTGTACGGCGTTGTAAAATCATATTGCTTCGCTCGTTCCGGAGTCACTTCAAATGCGTTGGCGACCGTGTCAATTTTACCGCTGCCGAGTTGACCAAGCACACCGTCGAACGCTGTCAGATGCCATTCCACTTTATAGCCGAGCTTTTTCGCAATCGTCTCCAGCACTTCAACATCGTAGCCGGTCAGTTTCCCATTGTCATCCTTGTATGCGTTCGGATAGCTCTGTCCGGTCGCACCAACGCGCAATATTTTTTCTTGTGATTCTGCTTTACCGCTGCTTTGTCCGCAGCCGGCCACGCTCAGTAGTAAAAGTGCGGCTAATGCTCCTGCAAGCCATTTTTTCATCGTGTAATGCCTCCCCTGATGCTTTGATTTTGTTTAATCCGTTCAACGGCCGCCCGCAATCGCGATAGCGGTACAACCAGACTGACTCGAAAGTAGGATTCGCCGGAAGAGCCGTATGCTGTTCCGGGAACAACAGCAATTCCCAAGTTATCTAATAGATTTTCTGAGTATTGGGTTGCAGAAAAGCCTTGAGGAACCCTGACCCATAGGAAAAACGTTCCTTTTGCCGGATACACTTGGTAACCGAGCGCGGTTAATTCTTCGATTAAGTAATCGCGGCGTGATTGGTAAAGCGCGCGCAGCTGGGCACGTTGATGTTCCTGAGTGCCGAGAGCGAATGCCGCGGCATCCTGCACGGCTCCGAACACGCCACCGACGTTGTTCACCAAATAGTGATTCAAATGCTTAATCAGTGACGCGTTGCCTGCCGCGAAGGCAACCCGCCAACCCGCCATATTGAATGTTTTCGAAAATGTATAGATTTCAATGCCTGCGTCCTTTGCCCCCGGCGTCTGCAGAAAGCTGCGCGGCGCTTCTTCCTCGAATCCGATGTCACCGTATGCGAAATCGTGGACAACGGCAAGGTTATTCTGTTTTGCATAATCGACGGTATTTTCGAAAAAGGCTGCATTTGCCGAAGCCCCGGTCGGATTGTTCGGGTAATTAAGAAACAATAGCTTTGCCTTTTCGCTCACGTCTTGTGGGACATGCGTGTAATCGGGCAGAAAATCATTTTCCTCAAGCAGCGGCAGAGAAGCCGCATGCGCTCCCGCCATTGTGACACCGATCTCATAGCCTCCGAATGCCGGATCGGGAACAAGTGCTGTGTCGCCCGGATTGAGCAATGCCAGCGAGATCGCCGTCAATGCGACAATTGATCCGTTAAATATGGCGATTTCGGTGTCCGGATCGAGATCGACTTGATAGTTTATTTTATAAAAATCCGCGATCGCCTGCTTCAGCTTCTGTTTGCCTCCGTAGGGCGGATATCCTTGATTGGCCGTTTCTTTCGACGCTTGATGAAGGATGCTCACGATTTCCGGAAAGGTCGGCTGATCGGGATTCCCGCGGCCGAGATTGATGACATCGAGGCCTTTTTCCTTCAGCGCCTTGATCTTTTTGGCTTGCTGGGCGAAAAATTTCGGTTTAAGTGCCTGCAACCGCTCTGATGCTGCAAATTCAGTCATGAGTCGTTTCCACCTTTTCTGCGTGCTGCTGCGCGCGTGCCTCAAGTTTTTCAATCGCCGTCCGGACGTGCTCTGCTGTCACGTCAAAGGGCAACTCGTGAATCCGAGAGTCCGAATCGGTCATGTGATAGGCAAGGATGCTCAGCTGCTGCTCGTTGCCGAGTGAAAGTCCGACCTGAGCTAGCTTCGTCGGCAGGCCGAGATCCTGATACAGATCAAGGACTTGTTTTTGTTCCGCCATCTTGCTTTCGAGTTCGAGCTGAAGCAGGATTCCATAGGCAACCAAGGTGCCATGTGGTGCGACTGCTTCGAGTCCGAGAAAGGTCGAGGCGTTAAAAAACGCATGTGCGCCGACGCTTCGGCCATGTGCTTCGGCTAATCCGCCGACGAGTCCGGCAGCGATGAAAATGGTGTCGATGACTCTTTGAAGTGCAAGGCTTGCTGTTTTTTCTTTCACAGCGTCAAGCGCCTGCCTTCCGTTTTCAAAAACAGTATCGCGACAGGTTTTGGCGTAATTAAAGCTCAGTTGGAGCGGCAGGCTCCGTTCTTCCTGCGGAATTTTGCTCAGACGGACGCGTGCTTCATACCATTTGGCGAGCGTGTCACCAAGGCCGGACCGAAACGCCTCGATTGGTGCCTCGGCGATAATTTTTGGTTCGACAAGCACAACGTCGTTTGATTTCCGATGCCTCAGCGTTCCAAGCCGACTGCCGTCTTCTTTATAGACGATGCTGATCGGTGTAAAACTGGCACAGTTCGAGGCAAGTGTCGGCAGCAGCACGCATGGAATGGACTGCTGCGCGGATACCGCTTTGACGGTATCGAGAATTTTCCCACCGCCGACACCAATGATGACATCGCTCGAATGCTGAATGCTTAATTGCTTAATGCGTTCCATTTCGCTTTCCGAGCATTCGCCTTGATGCACAGCTTCAGCAACGTTGGTAAGCTGGTCCAGCGGGAGATAAGGCTTAGCTGCCTCCCATGATCGATGTCCGTGAACCAGTAAGACGTTATGCCACCGCCTGTCATTCAGAATTTCGGGCAGCTGTTCAAACGCGCCGGGTTCATTGCAATAATACTCAGGCCCGAATCTTTGAACCACATGTTCACTCATCTTGTTCCTCCCTCTTTTCCATTATTCCAATTTCTTAAAGGGAGATTTTTTGCTCATGTGTAAATTAAAAAAGCTACTTTCCGCGATAAGAAAGTAACTTTTACTGAGCGTAAACGTTGACTCTTATCTTCCAGTACCGCCCAAGCGGTCTGCTAGATTTAACACCATACACCTAAGTGCTGGTTGTCGGACTTCATCGGGCTAGTTCCCTCCGTCGCTCTCGATAAGAAATGGAATTGTGATGTTAGTATATGGCCTAATCCCCAGTTTGTCAATATGATTTATTTAAATTAAGCAGCATTCCCGATTTTTTCATAATTGAGATGCTTGAGTTTGTGCATTGGGAGTGGGGGGCGTGCATTGATTGGGGTTTTTCGTGCATTGAACCATGATTATCGTGCATTGGATCACTGGTTTCGGGCATGGGGGGGCGATCCTGAGCCCGGTTCGTGCGTTGGCATCGTATTTTCATGCATTGGACTTGGGTTTTCGCGCATTGGACTCGGGTTTTCGTGCATTGGACTCGGGTTTTCGCGCATTGAACCATGATTATCGTGCATTGGATCACTGGTTTCGGGCATGGGGGGATCCTGAGCCCGGTTCGTGCATTGGCATCGTATTTTCATGCATTGGACTCGGGTTTTCGCGCATTGAACCATGATTATCGTGCATTGGATCACTGGTTTCGGGCATGGGGGGGATCCTGAGCCCGGTTCGTGCGTTGGCGTCGTATTTTCGTGCATTGGACTCGGGTTTTCGTGCATTGAACCATGATTATCGTGCATTGGATCATGAATTTCGGGCATGGGGGGCGATCCTGAGCCTGGTTCGTGCGTTGGCATCGTATTTTCGTGCATTGATTGGGGTTTTTCGTGCATTGAACCATGATTATCGTGCATTGGATCATGAATTTCGGGCATGGGGGGGATCCTGAGCCCGGTTCGTGCGTTGGCGTCATGGGTTCGCGCATTGATTTAGGGATTTCGTGCATTGAACCATGATTATCGTGCATTGGATCACTGGTTTCGGGCATGGGGGGATCCTGAGCCCGGTTCGTGCGTTGGCATCGTATTTTCGTGCATTGGACTCGGGTTTTCGCGCATTGAACCATGATTATCGTGCATTGAACCATGATTATCGTGCATTGGATCATGAATTTCGGGCATGGGGGGGATCCTGGCCCCGGTTCGTGCGTTGGCGTCGTATTTTCATGCATTGGACGGGTTTTCGCGCATTGATTTAGCGATTTCGTGCGTTGAATCTCATTTTCCGTGCATGGGTTCTGGTCCTTGTCCCTGGTCGTGCATGGGCATTGGGGTTTGCTATGTCATCATTCAATTTCACACAGCATTGAGCTAGTTTTTAAGCAACAAAAAAAGCGCGGCACTGACCGCGCTTTTTATCTGCATCAGCTGAGGTCTACTTGACCGATCAGGCTGGAGACGGAATGGATATCTTCGCGTATTAAATAGTCGCGAATCTGGTTGATGATTTCAATCATCGCAGCGGGATTGCGGTAGTTTGCGGTCCCGACCTGGACTGCGGCAGCACCGGCGAGCAGCATTTCAATTGCATCGCTGCCGGTCATCACACCGCCGCTGCCGATGATCGGCAGATGGCTGATTTGGTGCACTTGAAAGATGAGGCGCACAATCAGCGGCTTGATTGCTGAACCTGAAAGTGTGCCGATGACATTGCCTAGCTTCGGCTTGCGCGTGTTGATGTCGATGGACATGGCTGAATATGCGTTCGCCACGGTGAAGGCATCCGCGCCGCCCTGTTCAGCAGCGAGTGTAATTTCCTGAATACGCGAGACGGACGGCGACAATTTTGCAATCAGCGGCTTGTCGGTGACGTTTCGAATTTTGCGGATTAAGCTGTAGGTTGACTCGCTGAGCAGTCCGAACATTTGCCGATTGTCATTACTATTCGGGCAAGAGAGATTGATTTCAAAGCCGGCAATCTTATCCCATTTGTTTAACTTTTCGGCAGTCTGAGCGAATTCATCAACGGTTTCTCCGGAAAGATTGATGATCAGCGGCGGTTGATAGGGTTCATACACCGGCAAAACGCGTGCTTCAAAATATTCGATATCCTCGCTTTGAAAGGTCACGGAGTTCAGCATGCTGCCCTCCGCCTCGAAAATGCTTGAAGCCTGCTCTTTGCTGTGTTTGTTCATGGAAATACTTTTCGGAATAAACGCACCGATTTGGTTGGCGTCGAAATCCGGTTTACTTGTTAACTCAAATGTTCCGCAGGCGGGCATGACCGGACTGGTCAGCGTCAGCCCTGCAAAATTAACGGAGAGGTCAGGTTCTTGACTCATCTTTGACCACCCGAGTTTCTTAAGCTTGCTTCTGTCTCTTTATTCATCAACTTACTCACTCCTAATCTTGATGCTTCTTTCTTTACCTTCTGGTGTTGGTCGGCGAGCTTAGGTGTTGTCAGTATAAAGGACTGGTTGGGAAACTTCCAGAGAAATATCTTCCAATTAATCCGTGAAAATAGAACAGACGTCCGATCGAATCGTGACGTCTGAATGTTCAACGTTATTCTGCTGCTTTCAGGGCAAACATCATTTCTGCTTCGCAGGCGACTTCGCCGTCAACGGTGGCGACACCTTTGGCTTTGGCGAAACCGGCACGGAAGCGAAGAATTTCCGCTTCCAGCTTCAGCTGATCACCGGGTCGTACTTGACGCTTGAAGCGGCATTTGTCAATGCCGGCGTAGAGTGTCAGCATGTTCTCCTGCTTACCTTGGCTAAGTACCGCGATGCCGCTGACCTGAGCAAGTGCCTCTACAATCAGGACTCCGGGCATGACCGGATAATCCGGAAAATGACCTTGGAAAAACGGTTCGTTAACCGTAACATTTTTAATTGCGACCGCTTTTTTACCGTCTTCGACTTCAAGGACTCGGTCGACCAGCAGGAATGGATAGCGGTGCGGTAATATTTTTTTGATTTCGTCGATCGTTAACAAACGATCGCCTCCCTTCAATCAGTCCCTTTTCAGGAAATCGAGAATGTGCTGCCAAGTAGCAGGTTCAAAGACTGCCAATGGGCTGCGATGACCGAGCCCGCCGTAACCAAACATTGCACCGGCGGCAAGGGCGATCGCGCAGAGGGCGATCAAGGCGATCAGCCGCTGCCAGATCGGAAAGCGCCGCTTTTTGTAACCGAAGAACGGGTTAAACAATGGCTTTTGTTCTTCGTTTGCTTTTTCCCGCGTTTTGCGTTCGGCCTTTTGTGCCTCTTGTCGTGCTGCTCGGGCCGCTTTTCTCGTTTCCGGACTTGTTTTCGGTTTATTATGTAGCTTTTCGTTCGTTTCCATTACGTGTTCCTCGCTTAACGCAGCAGACCGTTGACCAGACCGGCCATCTGATCGCCGATCGTTATTGATCGCGCGTTCAGCTGATAATTGTGCTGCAGATTAATCAGATCCGCCATTTCTTTGGTCAGATCGACGTTTGAATTTTCCAGCTTGCCTTGTGCCACGCTGCCTGCATTTTCGGCAACCGGCTGAACCACATCATTCAGACCGATGCCGAGCTGTGCTAAATTCGGTAAGGTGTAGAGGCTGTTGCCCTGGTTCTCCAGCAATTGCGGTCGGCTGATCGTAACCAGTCCGAGCTGTCCTGCGTTTACGCGCGCGCCATTTGCCAGCTCAACCGATATCGCGCCGGTACTGCTGATCTGCAGATCATGGTAAGTCGCCGGAATCGTGATCGGCTGTCCGTCTGTGCCGAGCACCGCATCGCCGCTTTTCGTGAGCAGACGCAGGGTGTTCGGATCATTAGGATCCGGCTGCGTATTGAAGGCGCCGGCACGTGTGTATGCTGTTGCGCCGCCATGATTTACGGTGAAAAATTGGTGATCATCGGTCAGGGCGAGGTCGAGCGGATTATCGGTCTGTTGGATCGCGCCCATGGAAAGATCCAGTGACGTATCGCCGATTCGCGCGCCGGAGCCGTCACGAATGCCGGACGGAGTCAATCGGTTGGTTTGGTCCGTCTGATCGGCATCAGCCGGGGTCATGTTGTCGATTTGTTGAAAAAGCAGATCGGTAAACTTCGCGTCCCTGCTTTTGTAGCCGGTCGTGCTGACGTTCGCGATGTTGTCTGCAACCGTCGCAAGCTGCTGCTGAATCTGTCCTAAAGTTACTGCCGAAGCCATCATTTGCCGCTGCATCACACTCACCTGCCCCTATATTTTTTAAAATCTGTTCGAAAAGGAGGACAAAAAGGACCTCATTACCTTTTCCCCGGATTTTTCGAACATCCTCATTTAGCTTATGCGGCCGACTTGATTCACTGCTTTATCAAGTGAGCCGTCAATGATTTGCAGCACCTTTTGGTTTGCCTCAAAGGATCGGTACGATTCCATCATATCGGTGACGGTCTGGTCTGCCTGAACATTGGACCCTTCAACAAAGCCTTGTTTCAGATTAAAGCTAACCTGGCCGTTTCCGTTTGCCGCGGGCAACGCGCCGCCGCCATCGAGACGGAACAGGCTGCTGCCTTCTTTGACCAGCTGATTGGTGTTCGCCGCATAGCTGACTCCGATTTGTCCGTAATTCGCTCCCCCGGATGTAATCGTGCCGTCGGCGGCTACCTGGAATTGGTCGGATGGGAGCTGTATCGGCTGACCGGCAGTATTCACTACCTGATCGCCCACGTCATCGGTCAGATAGCCGGTCGGACTCAAGGTAAAATGGCCGTTGCGTGTATAACGCGCATCGCCGGCAGGTGTCCGGACATTGAAGAGCAGAGCGCCTTCCTGTGCGCCGGTTTGCGGATTGACCGGAAGTGCCGACGTTATGAGCGCGACGTCGGTCGCTTTTCCCGTTTCCGTGACCGTGCCCTGTGAAAAATCGGGAACTGCCTCATCCATATACACACCGGTTGCAAGGTCGCCGACCTCAGTTGAGGCGGTCATGTCGCCGCCGAGCCGGTTAATCAGCTGCTCCGGGAACGTGCGCAGTTTCGTCTGGTCGCTTTTATAGCCGGGGGTGTCCACGTTGTTCAAGTTGTTTGACAAGGTTTCCTGTCTTCTCTGCTGGGCAATCATGCCTGCAGCCGATGTATACAAGCCTCTGATCAATGTCCTTCACCTGCCTGTTTTAATTTCTGCACATTTTGCCTCACACTAAAATTGCGTACGAAGTGCTGAAACGCCGCCAACCGGTGCGGCGGATGCCGCACTTTTGACAAAACGACTTGTCCTTATTCTTGATGCGCAAAAGCGCAGAGCTGTTAATTTGCTTTGCGCTTTGGTAATTTATCCAGATGTTCGAGCATTTTGCCGGCGCCTTCAACGACGCAGGTCATCGGGTTGTCGGCCACTACGACAGGCACTTTCAGCTCGCTTGCGAGCAGTTGGTCGATGCCGTGAAGCTGCGCGCCGCCGCCCGTAAGAATGACGCCGCGGTCGATGATGTCTGCGGAGAGTTCCGGCGGTGTTTGTTCGAGCACGTTCTTTGCCGCGCGGACGAGTGTGCCGACGGAATCGGCGAGTGCTTCTTCGATTTCATTCGAATGAACGGTCAACGTTTTCGGAAGGCCGGTCACCATGTCGCGGCCGCGGATATCCATGCTTTCGTCGCGTGCATTCTTGAAGACGGTGCCGACGGTTATTTTAATTTGTTCTGCGGTCCGTTCACCAATGAGCAGTTTGTATCGCTTCTTAATATAGTTCAAGATCTCTTGGTCGAATTTGTCGCCCGCCAGTTTAATGGACTGGGAGGTCACAATATCGCCCATAGAGAGGACGGCGATGTCGGTTGTTCCGCCGCCGATATCGATCACCATGTTGCCGCTCGGCTGGAAAATGTCCATTCCGGCACCGACTGCAGCTACTTTCGGTTCTTCTTCCAGGTAAACCTGCTTGCCGCCGCTTCGTTCAGCCGCCTGACGAATCGCTTTCTGCTCAACCGATGTGATATGGGTCGGTGTACAGATCAGGATTCTTGGTTTTTTTAAGAAGCCTTTTACATTAATTTTATCAATAAAATGCGTCAGCATGAGTTCTGTGATTTCAAAGTCTGCAATGACGCCATCGCGGAGCGGGCGAAGCGCGACAATATTGCCGGGCGTACGTCCAACCATTCGTCTTGCTTCTTCACCGACTGCCAGCATTTGTTTCGTATCCGTATCAATTGCGATTACTGACGGTTCATTCAGAACGACGCCCTGTCCTTTTACATAAATCAGCACATTCGCCGTACCGAGATCAATTCCGATATCTCTTGAAAACACGTCAAATCCTCCCTGTCAAAACACCCGGAGCACTTCCAGGATATTTATCAATCATTATTTCATTTTATCACAATTTCAATCAAACAGGGAGTCATGTCGAAAAATAATACATCCGGTCGATTTGAATGGTTTCCAGTGTTCGGATTTAGAGCATCATCTCTTTTGGTTTTCGTGTTGAATCAGTGCTGAACTGCTTGTTCGGTATCTTTTTGATATTTCAGTCGCGTTGCTTCCCCTCCTCGAAGATGGCGGATTGACTTATGATAATCGAGCACGTTTTTTACTGCGTTTGCAAGTTCCGGATTGATGTTCGGCAGCCGCTCCGTCAAGTCTTTGTGGACGGTACTTTTCGACACTCCGAACTCCTTGGCTATTACCCGTACCGTCTTTTTTGTCTCCACGATATGCTTTCCAATCTTGATCGTACGCTCTTTGATGTAATCGTGCACACCACTCGCCTCCTGTAATCATGAATGCGAAATGAGACAATCTTTGGAGGAAACGGAACTTATTCAACGCATCATGCTCGTTCCAAGCCCGCCGCGCTCACCTCGAAACCCCGTATGTGAGTTTGTAACATCTTATTAAACGAGTTCCAGTTATATGCCAAAAAGTCAATGGGGACAAGGGTTGACGAGCAGGGGCACGTCCCACTTCATCCGTTCGGGAGCTACGTTGTTGTGGTGCGGGGAACTTTCCATGCTGGGTGCGGGCTGGAAAGTTCTTCTTTTGGAACGAGAATGTGGGAATTGATCCGAACGTAAAAAAACGCGTCCTCTTTGATGGCTGGAGCGACGCGTTTATCTGATGCGGTAGAATTTTCGTGGGGCATTAGGTGGTTTGGTGGGAAATTTTTCTTTTTATATAAGGATGTGGGAATTTTCTTTGTGGAAAATTCCTTCATAATAGATTCGATGGAGTTTGGGGCTCATTCAGTTCAACTTTCCAACGGTTCGGTCTAACTTTTGAAGGGGTCGGTCTAACTTTCTATGGGTTCGGTCTAACCTCCTCTTTACGGTCTAACTTTTATATGATTCGGTCTCATTTTCCATGGTTCGGTCTAACTTTTATATGATTTAGTCTAACTCTTGAAGGGTTCGGTCTAACTTTCCGTGGCTTCGGTCTAACCTCCTCTTTTCGGTCTAACTTTTATATGATTCGGTCTAGTTTTTGATGTGTTCGGTCTAACTCACGCTTTTCGTTCTCATTTTTCTCGAGTTCGGTCTAACGTCTTTTTATTTGTCTATATTTTTTGTAGATTGTTTCTGCCCACTCATGAGATGGGCGTTCATAGTAAAGACCTGGCCCGGTACCATTTCCTTTGGGCCAAAATTCCATCTTGATTAACAAATTTCTAATGAGTTTTCTATCATTAACTCTCAAAAACTCTCTACATTGTTTATTGGTCATTGAGCTTCCAAGCAGGAGAAAATAGTCGAGAATCATTGGTATGTGGGCGTTTTTGGATTTATTTCCACACCTTGGGCAGAGCCAGTTGGCATAAATACGCTGCATGTCGAAGGCACGGCACTTGTCGCAGCAAACACCACGCTGCAATTCTGATTGGTGAACATTGAATAGGGTTAATACATTAGGGGGTTCATCGATATGTTCTTGGAGCAATAACTGTTCAACCTGAGGAAAAAATTTTGCGAGATTTCCGGTGTGCTTATATTTTCCCATTAATTTTTCGATTTTCAGTGGGGCATGTTCTGCATGGAATACATGTTCTTGAACATGTCGTAAATGGCCTGGATTCTCGATAATCGTTGTCGGAAATGCGATCGAGACATCAGCCTCAATCGACAGTTGGGGCACGCCGTAATTGGCAAGCCATTTCCTTAGTAACGCTCTGTGTCGGTCGACTTGTAGAAGTGGATTGGGATAGCCTTCGTACCGATCGGTGACGCGGCGCAGGAACTGTCCGTCTGTCTCAAAACGAACCGCACCAGCATAATTTTTCGATTCCAAAAGTGAAATGAACGTCGGGGTTAGAAGCAGCGTGTCGATTTGACAATCTTTAAGTTTGAGCGCATAAAAGAGGTGCCAATCATCTTTCTGGAATGTATCGAGGAAGTAGGCTAAATTTTGTTCGCCGCGAAAGCCGGCTTGATATTTGGCGAGATCAGCTTCGATTTTCGCCCTTGCCGGATGACCGCTCTCAAGATGTTCAAGTAGCGCTTGGTCAGCAATCACTCGCCAGGGGACATATAATTTTTTTACAATCAATAGACACCATCCCTAATAGTTGATAGATTGTACTTTCGACAATAAGCCTTATTTTTCCTCTTTATAAAGTTTTATGAAATACAGTATAGCTCTCCTCTATTTCTTCCAACTTTTCCTCCTCTTCACAAACCAGTAGAGTACATGAAATTCTATGAGTACCAGCACCTCAACCCAGAGCAGGTACCATGGCCACGGGCCGAGCCAATTCAGTACCGAGACGCCGGGTTTCTTCATTAAATAGAGATAGTTTGCATCAAGCAGCCGATTGACGACAAAAATCACTGCCGCATACCCGTTCAGCCACAGCACCGCCCACCACAGCGAGCGGTACGACGGACGTGCACGCTCAACCGCAACCATGTACAAGCAAGCGAGCACCGTTGCCCCATGCGTTGCGAAAAATTGTAGAAAATGCAGTTGCGGAAAAGACGCGCCAAGGTCCGGGGTCACAAGTGCCTGCACCGCACTGCCGATCGCGACAAAATACAAAATGGCGAACAGTCTCCGCGACCGAGTCAAGAGCATCACTGCCGCAAGCAGCGCCGAAACATCGCTCACCTGAAGCGGAAGCGACGCACGCGCCGACCACGTGCCCGCCATCAGCGTGCCAATTTGATACCCCGCCTCCCCAATCAGCAAAACAGCTGCGAGAATATAGCGCGTAAAAAAGGTCTGCCTGAAAAGAAACAGGCAGACCGCTAACGTCGTGATAACCGTTAATGTGCTTATATGTTCTACCGAAAAGAGTGCGAAGCCGAAGAGTTGCGGATAAAGATATTCAGACAATTTTTTTCACCTCAAAATCATTATGCCGCATCTGCCGGCTTTTTACCCTTCCGATTGGTCTTCCTTCGGCGCTACGGTGCGCTTCAAGAAGAATGAAAGAAGCAGTGAAAGAACGCCGACCACCAGTGCGATAAAGAAGGCTCGGCTCATTCCCGAGACGAGCGCCTGCAGCATCTGAGCCGGCGCTTTTGGATTTGCGGATTGGCTGAGATATGCTTGCTGACCGGACACCATAATGCCGATAAACAGCGCGGTTCCGATTCCGCCCGCGACCTGCTGCAAGGTGTTCATGATCGCCGTGCCGTGCGGATACATCTGCTTCGGAAGCTGATTCATACCCGTCGTTGTCACCGGCATCATCACCATCGACATCCCAATCAGCAAGGCCGCATATAAAATGATCACATACAGCATGCTTTCGGAGACCGTCAATCTGCTGAACAGCCAGATGACGACGCACATGATCACCAATCCTGGTGTAACGAGCCAGCGCGGGCCGAATCTATCAAACAATTTGCCCATTACCGGCGACAGCATACCGTTGATCAGTCCGCCCGGCAGGAGCACAAGTCCAGCGGAGAACGATGATAAAAGCAGAGCTCGCTGCAAATAGAGCGGCAGCAGAATCATCGTCGCGAACAGCGTCACCATAACCAAGATTAAGATGATGGTCGCGAGCGTATACATCGGGTATTTAAAGGCGCGAAAATCGAGAATCGGGTTTGCGATCGCGAGCTGACGCCAAACGAACAGAATTAAACTGGCCACACCGACGATCAACAGGACGAGACCGAGCCAGCCGCCTTCCGTGCCGGAGCCCATGCCATACACGAGTCCACCGAATCCGAGCGTGGACAGAACCACAGAAAACACATCCACCTTAGGCTTCGTCACTTGCGACACATTAGTCAGGAAGCGGGCCGCAAACAGAATCGAGAATACGGCGAGCGGCAAGACGAGATAGAAGAGCCAGCGCCATGAAAGCGAGGCAATGATCAGCCCGGACAAGGTCGGACCAAGTGCCGGTGCGAACATGATTACGAGTCCGATCAATCCCATTGCGCCGCCTCGCTTGTCCGGAGGGTAGATGAACAGAATGGTGTTCATCATGACCGGCAGAATGAGTCCGGAGCCGGCCGCTTGGATAACACGACCGACCAGTAAAAAGGAAAAGGTCGGTGCGAATCCGCAAATGACGGTGCCGATGAGGAAAATAGTCATCGCGCCGAGAAACATCTGTCGTGTTGTGAACCAGCCGGTTAGTAGTGCCGTTACCGGCATTAAGATGCCGATCACGAGCAAGTAAGCGGTGGTCAGCCACTGAACCGTTGTCGGCGTGACGTGGAAGTAGCCAATCAGATCGGATAGCGCGATGTTCAGCAGTGTCTCATTCAGGATCGCAACAAATGCGCCGATGATCAGAGCGACGGTAATCGGACCGCGTTTAATTTCTTGCTTTGTTGCTGCGAGTGTTGTCATCAATGAAAAACTCCCTGTCTTTATTCCCTATTATATAGAAGAAATTTTTTGCGGTCAGAAAAAGAGTCTGACAAAATGTCTGAACTTTTTGCCAGGCTCTTTCCTATTTATTACCTTAACTGTATTTGTTTAAAAGTTAAAGTTGTCAGGATCTGCTCCGAAGCGTTTATCTTCATTCAATGCGTCGATTTTGTCGATGTCTTCCGGAGACAGTTCAAAATTGAAAATGTCGGCATTGCTGATGATATGCGCCTCCTGAGTCGAGCGCGGAATGGTAATAATTTCATTTTGCACATCCCAGCGCAGCATGACTTGAGCGGCTGTTTTACCGTATTTTTCTCCGATCGCTTTGAGAGTCGGATGATTGATCAGCCCGCCGCTTCCAAGTGGCGAGTAGGCTTCAACGGCGATACCCTTTTTGTAGCAGTAGTTACGCAACGGCACCTGGGAGAGGAGCGGATGCAGCTCGATCTGATTGACAGCCGGCGTGATCTCCGCATCCTGCAGCAAATCCTCAAGATGATGCTCGTGGAAGTTGCAGACACCGATCGCACGCGCACGGCCATCCTTATACAATTTTTCCATCGCCTTCCACGTTTCCTTGTACTTTCCTGCAGTCGGCCAATGGATCAGATACAGATCGACCGTCTCGATGCCCAGCTTCTTCATGCTCGTATCAAAAGCCGCCAGCGTCGCATCATAGCCCTGGTCGGCGTTCCACACCTTTGTCGTGATGAACACATCGTCCCGTTTCACTCCGGATTGACGCAGCGCTTCGCCAACGCCGGTCTCATTGCGATAGATCGCTGCCGTATCAATCATCGGATACCCGGCCGCCAGCGCAGACCGAACCGAATGGATGACCTCCTCGCCGTCCTTCACCTTCCAGACGCCAAGTCCGAAGCCTGGCATAGGCAGTCCATTATTAAGTTTTACCGTATCTTTCAACGACTGAATCATTTCATCCGCCCTCCTTATCATACTTATTTTCTCACAGATTCCAATTAGAGAAAATAAATTTGCTCATTATATTCTGTACCAATTTGCACAGGTTATCATGCATTGAAATGGAATCAGAGACGAGCAGATTCGAGCCGACCAACTTATGAGTAAACGCTGGCCTTTATAAAATTGATTCCGATTTATGCATTGATTGTCGCACTTTTATGTATCAAAATTCAGCTTTTATTTGCGTAGGGTTGGGTTTTACTTTTGTGTGATTGGCTTTCACTTTTCTCATGTTCGCTTTAACTTCCGGAGTTAGCTTTTATTATCCCCAGGATCGCTTGATAATACGTTTTACCAGGTTCACTGCAAAAAGAAAAGGTGCCCGCGGGCACCTTTTTCTCTTCATTAGTTAATGCTGGGCCGACCAGTACCATGGGCTGGTTTGCGCCAGATTGTCACTGGTCGTACTGTCGTCGCGCTCGGATAATTGCGCGGACAGATCCATAAACCAGTCACGGTCGGATGTAATCAATGCAAGATCGGTCATGCTGCGCAGTTCCTGGCCGTTCAACGGCGTAACCGGGAACGGCTTGATCAGGTAGCCGAGTGTTTCGATCACTCGACCGACCGTCGTTTCGCGGTCGCAGGCAACAACGTGGATCTTGACGGTCCCTTCCTCATGGTTGTAGTCAACGACAAAACCATGCATGAGCTCGCCATTTACCGTTCTGCCTTTTACCCAATCGCCTTTTTTCCATTTGGATTCATGTTGCATCAACCTTCACCACCGATCTTTTTTATATGTTCCTTCATTTTTCCTTTGATTCGTGCAGCAATCAGCACGTCATGCTCCGGAAGCTGCTCGGTCGATGATCCCGTTCGCTTGATCAGCGAAGCAATCGACCAATGTTCAAGATATTCTTCGAGACCGCGTTCTGCGCCTGTAAACGCAAAGTCCATTACAGAGCGAATTCGGTCGAATTCAGGGTCCTGCTCACAACCGGCGGAACACCAGCTGAGCTTTAAAGGGGTGCAAGAAATAGATTGATAGATCCGTGCCAATGTGCACTCGCTGGGATCACAGCCGATCCGATAGCCGCCGCCGAGACCTTCCTTCGTTTCGACGAGACCATTCTTACGTAGAATACTCATAATCTTGCGAATTCGTGCCGGATGCGTATGCACCTTTTGCGACAGCGACTCGCTGTTCCAGACGAGATCCGGCGTCCCGGCGAGCACAATCAGGCAATGAACCGCAATAGTAAACTGACTGTTCATTCTATGATTCCCCTTTTCGGAGATTAGTGTAATTATAATAGATACAGTTTCGAAAATCAATTGATTCCTACGTAAAAAGTGTTTTTGCCAGCATTTTACACCGTGATTCATAGTTTTTTCCAGTCATATCAAGGTTTGTGCATTGCCATATTTTGCGGAAAACATGGCGTTTCGAGATTTGTACTATTTTTTGAACACACGCATCGCTTCATAATAATTGGTGATTGGATGATAGTCTGTTTTTGTAAGTGGGCTTTTTTCATAACCGATGCGGAGATTCGCGCGGCCGAGCTTCGGATACCACGCTCCGTAGCGATGATCAATGAAGTGTGCCCAGCAATAGCCGAAAAGCTGGCGATAATTATTTAAATAAAAATCGGCGTCCGGCGCTGCAGCGGCAAGCCATGCAGAGGCACCGAGCGCTTCGGCCATTACCCAGTAGTATTTATAGGGATCAAGAATCCGTCCATCCGGTGCCATTGAAAAATAGAGTCCGCCATACACGTGATCCGTCCCTGCTTTCCATGCGGTTCGATAGAGAAAAACGGCGCGATCAACAAGCCACTGCTCCGGCACATAGTCATGCAGCTTCATCAAGAGCTTGCTCCATTCAATTGAGTGACCGAGAACGAATCCGTACAGCCGAAATTCGTTGTTCTTATATTCGGCATGCTGCCTCCAGTCCGGCTGCCAATCGCGATTGTACTGTTCCCAGATCAATCCACCCGTTTGGTTGGCCAAGGTGATGGTCACAGAATGCGCGAGTGTCATTGCGCGTCGCAAGTAAGCCTGCTCACCGGTGACCTCAAAGGCAGCAATCATCGCTTCACAGGTGTGCATGTTCGCGTTTTGCCCGCGATAAGGATCCGTCACGCTCCAATCACGATTTTTTGCGTCGAGATAGAGCTGATGCTCATCGTCCCAAAGATGTTTTTCCAAAATTTGCACCTGGGCATTGAGCAGCGGACGTGTGCTGCCGATTCCCGCCTTGCCGGCTGTTGCCAGCGCGAGCAGTACGAAGGCTTGACCGTACATGTATTTTCCGTTGTCGGTCACCTTTCGCTTTTCCGCCTGCCAAAAATAGCCGCCGTAGTCATGGTCGTGCATCACCTCTTCGAGAAAACGCAGACCGTGCTCCGCCATGGCTTTCCAGCGCTGCGGACCGCCAAGTAGGAAACCGATGCTGAATATGTAGATGAATCGCGCGGTACCGACGAGCGATTTGGTTTCATAATCGCAGATCGTGCCATCATCAAGGTAACAATGATAATAGCCGCCATTCACGCGATCGATACACTGCGGATCATAAAAATCGATCGTCTCGAAAATTTGCTTGCACAGCCAATCCGGATCAAAAAATGCCCGGCCGCCATCAATCTTCTCATCAAGCATTGCGCACCCTCTCTCTGCAGGTAGTCATACTAGATGTATGCAGCGTGACGGCTTGCTATGAAAACAGTGTGGAATTCGAGCGATCGAATACAATGAAAAAAGTGAGCGGAACGCATGAACTCACTCTCAGACCAGGCTCATGTTCAAAAATCGTAATCCAATGCACGATAATACAAATTCTATGCACGAAAAAAAGAACGGAACGCATGAACTTACTCTCAGACCAAGCTCATGCTCAAAAATCGTAATCCAATGCACGAAACTATTCGTTCTATGCACGATAACCCCAGTCCAATGCACGAAAATGTGAGCGGAACGCATGAACTTACTCTCAGACTAGGTTCATGTTCAAAAATCGTAATCCAATGCACGATAATACAAATTCTATGCACGAAAATGTGAGCGGAACGCATGAACTCACTCTCAGACCAGGCTCATGTTCAAAAATCGTAATCCAATGCACGATAATCCTAGTTCAATGCACGAAAAAAAGAACGGAACGCATGAACTTACTCTCAGACCAAGCTCATGCTCAAAAATCGTAATCCAATGCACGAAACTATCGGTTCTATGCACGATAATCCTAGTTCTATGCACGAAAAAAAGAACGGAATGCATGGACTCACTCTCAGACTAGGCTCATGCTCAAAAATCGTAATCCAATGCACGAAACTATCGGTTCTATGCACGATAATCCTAGTTCAATGCACGAAAAAAAGAGCGGAATGCATGAACTCACTCTCAGACCAGGCTCATGTTCAAAAATCGTAATCCAATGCACGAAACTATTGGTTCTATGCACGATAATCCTAGTTCTATGCACGAAAAAAAGAACGGAACGCATGAACTCACTCTCAGATCAGGCTCATGCTCAAAAATCTTAATCCAATGCACGAAAGTATCGGTTCTATGCACGATAATCCCAGTCCAATGCACGAAAAAAAGAGCGGAATGCATGAACTCACTCTCAGACCAGGCTCATGCTCAAAAATCGTAATCCAATGCACGATAATCCAAATTCTATGCACGATAATCCCAGCCCAATGCACAAAAATGTGAGCGGAACGCATGAACTCACTCTCAGATCAGGCTCATGCTCAAAAATCGTAATCCAATGCACGAAACTATCGGTTCTATGCACGATAATCCCAGCCCAATGCACAAAAATGTGAGCGGAACGCATGAACTTACTCTCAGACCAAGCTCATGCTCAAAAATCGTAATCCAATGCACGAAACTATCGGTTCAATGCACGAAAATTAGGTCCTCATGCACGAACCCAGACCTGACGAAAAAGTTCAACCGACTAACACAATCATGAAATTCGTATCCAATCGAGAAATTTTTAGCAACAAAAAATCCTCCCCACACCGCATAAGCGGTACGGGGAGGATTTATGTTCATGAGCGGCGGCTTGGTTTTTTCACAAAGAATGCGAGAATCAATGCCGCTAAAATAATCAATGAAGCAACGAAGAACGCGGCATTGACGCCACGGATCAGCCCGTCAACGCCATATTTCTGCGGGTTGAGCGCGGTTGAGGCCATGACGGTGAACAGCAGCGCCGTTCCGATTGATCCGGCAACCTGGCGCATGGTATTGTTCATGGCGGTGCCGTGCGGAATCATGTTATTCGGCAGCTGGTTTAAGCCGGCTGTCGTTGTCGGCATTAAGACCATCGACAGGCCGAACATGCGCCCCGCATTCACAAGAGCCAGATAAGCAAACGATGTTGATACGTCCAAGCGGCACAGCAGCAAGGTCGTCACCAAAACAATGATGAGACCGGTGATTGCAAGGCCACGTGCGCCGACCTTATCAAAAATTCGTCCGGTGATCGGGGACATGACGCCCATCACAATTGCTCCCGGGAGCAGCATCAATCCGGATTTGAGCGGCGAGAAGCCGAGCATCGTCTGCATGTAAATCGGCAACATCGTCGCACCGGCAATAAACGCCGTAAAGCAGAGCATGCCGATCACCGTTGTCAGTGTAAAAATCGGGTAGCGGAACACCTTGAATTCCAGAATCGGCTGTTCAAGTCGAAGCTGCCTGAGAATGAACACCGTGAGTGCCACGGCACCCAGTGCGAGTGTCAGCAGTACCTCCGGATCCCCCCAGCCATGACTTCCGGCAATACTTGATCCGTACAGCAAGCCGCCAAAACCAAGCGTTGAGAGAGCAATCGACAGAATATCCAGCTTCGGATACGTCCGCTTGGTCACATTTTTCAAAATGAAAAAGGCGAGAATAAAATCAAGCAGCGCAACCGGAAGCACAACATAGAACAAGATACGCCATGAATAATGATTAATCAGCCAGCCGGACAAGGTCGGACCGATCGCCGGAGCGAACCCGATCACCAGACCGAAGATGCCCATGACCGATCCCCGCTTCTCAATCGGAAAAATGATAAACATAATCGTCATCATGAGCGGCATCATGATCCCGGCACCCATCGCCTGGATGATACGACCGATAATCAGAAAAAAGAAATTGTTCGAGACAAGACATACGAGCGTGCCGACCGTAAATGATCCCATCGCCGATAAAAACAGAGCGCGCGTGGTGAACCTTCCCTCGAGGAAGGCCGTAATTGGAATCATAATCCCGTTGACAAGCAGAAACACCGTCTGAATCCACTGCACCATGACCGACGTCAAGTTCAAATCATGCATAATGCTCGGCAGCGCCGTAACAAGCAGTGTCTGATTCAGAATCGTTATAAACCCACCAAAAACCAAGACAAGAACAATCGGTACCACATTGAGATTCCGGTGGACCTGAATCCTATTTTCTTCCATAATACTCATTCCAACACTTCTTTCTAAAATGTTCATGATTGACAATGCTGATTAGAATTCACCGATCATCAGCACCGGGCAACCTATTCATCATATCATGAAAATTTTATTCGTGTAAGCATTATGAAGGGAACCTAATCCACCTGAGCAAAATTTACAATGCTCTTAATAAATACGCAATACACCGCTGTTTACCGTTGCATCAAACGTGTAGGTTCCTGATCCATGGACACCGCTGATCGTTTTGTCGCCGGTTTGCTTCTCTTTGAGCGGCAGGATGCAGCGAAGCATTCCACTGTTCGTCTTTCCGTTGAGGCGGAAATCTGCATCATTCGGCAGATCAAAATTTGCCAGGCCCGAGTTGACCGAAGCCTTGACCGGTCCGCTCAATTCGGTGATGCCCATCTTCAAATTACCGGAATGCACCTGCGCATTGAACGCTCCGGAGAAATGGGTAACCTTTAAATTGCCCGAACGAAGATCAAGCGTTGCCGACCGCACATGTAATTGATCCATCTCCAGATTGCCCGAATGTACAACCAATTGGGCAGAGTCGGCAGAAATCCCCTTCACGTTAGCAGATCCCGATGAAACATTCACCGCAAGCTTTCGATAAGTCGCCTCATCATCAAAGTTTATCGTTCCCGAGCCAATATCCAAGCTGAGCGCCCGAGCATAGCTGCGCGGAATCGTAATCGTTACCTTAGAGCGGTCCCACCAGGAAAAAAAGGAGAACTGCCTGTGCGTTTTCACCTGAATCGAGTCACCCGACCGTTGAACCGAGACACTCCCTTTGCCGCTCAACTTGGCGCGCACTTTATTCCCTTCACCGAGCACAACTTCCGCTCGAATACTTCCCGTTTTAACTTGAATCTGATTCACCTGCTTTGTTAAAGTTGCCGAGCTTTGCTGCTTGCCAAAGGGCAACCCAGGTAAATGAATCGGATTGAAAAAGATCAAATACACAACCACAACAATAGCCAGCACAATCGCAAACCGTTTCATACAAATCGCCTACCTTCCTTAAAGTAATGTCATGTAAAAAACTTGGCTCCGCCAAGTATCTGAGGCAACGTTTCGTGGAACATCCATCGTCAGCGGTGATGCTTTACTTAGTATAAAAAAACGCCGGCGATCAAGTAACCGTCCGGCGTTCTATAAATGTATACGTCTTAAGTGCTATCTATTCAGGCTTCCGGTTCATCCTGCCAGCCTTTGCAGGCATTGACCCATGATTTGCCGTTGCCTAGGCTGTACAGGTCATCAATGGTGAGCTCAATGGCGGAATTGCTGCTGCCGCATGCCGGGAACACGGTTTCGAAGCGTTTCAACGATTCGTCCATAAACACCGGCCAATCGTGTGTCAGACCAAATGGACAAACGCCGCCGACCGCGTGACCAACGAGTTCCAGCGTTTCTTCGGGCGAAAGCATATGCGCTTTGAAGCCGAATTCATGGCGGAATTTTTTATTGTCGATCTTGGCATCGCCAGCCATGACGACCAGCATCGCACCTTCCTTATTTTCGCCGCGAAAGGCGAGCGTTTTCGCGATCCGTTCCGGTTCCACATGCAAATGCTCCGCCGCCAGCTGCACCGTCGCGCTTGAGAGTTTCAGTTCAATGACATCCTTTTCACGGCCGACCGACCGAAAATAGGCCTTCACTTTTTCCACAGACATCCTAACGCCTCCCGTTCCTCTTGCATTATCGTCAAGTTTAGCAAAAAATAGTGTCCTGTCAATCCGTACTGGTTAATATATACTTTGCAAAATCTACGGATCTATTATAAATTTAAACTATTATCATTCGCGCACTTGCACGGATACTTTGGGAAAATCATAAAGAAGGGGTTGCGCATGGCAGAATTATTAACGGGAAAAGAAATTTGCGGACGCTACAGCGATCTTCAGCATGACGCGTTCGGCACTGATGACCATCAATTCAAGCTGATCACAATCGAGAAGGAAAAGTTGTATGACGTGCCTTGCTCGTTCAGCAGCAATGGAAAAAATCTGGTGACCTATAAAGAATGGGCAAACGACCCGGAAAATTACGATGATTATCATACCGATAACGTCAAGCAGATGGTTGATTATATACATGAAGGCGGAAAGCTGCCGCCAATGATGGTCAATAAGGATTTATGCTTGTATGACGGTCAGCATCGACTGACGGCATACAGCCTGATCCCGGAAATCAAGGAAGTCGAAGTATACAAGGAAGTCTGACATGAAGCGAGCGCCGCGGCGCTCGCTTTTTTACTTGGCAGCTGATGTTTCTTTTTTAAGCATATGCGTGATCCAATAGCCGAAACCAAGCCGGACTCCGGCGATGGCAACTACAAGTCCATGTCCCATGTCGCTATCTAAAGTACTGAGATACCAAGCCATCAGCATACCTTCGAACGTCACCTGTGCAATCACTAGATTGCTGATTTGTTCAAGCGTTTTGACGCTGACTCCCTTGTTCGCTTTCAACGCTTTAATTGCTTTTTCGTTCAGAATAAATGGAACAAAATGGCTGTCAAATTTGCCTCTTCTAAACTTAATAAATCCAATCAACATGCATACGATGACGATACTGACTATTGAGAGTGCTATATAGAAAAACATCCGCTCACCTCTTCAATTCGCGGACCCACTCCGCAAACGTATATTGCCAATATTTTCCCGAAAGCGGTACTTCATCCGCTTTTCCCGAATCGAGTTGCTCAATCAGGCGGCGCCACAGGTCCTGGCGATTCCGGTCCGCAAAGCGATACGTCCATTTTTCCACAACCCATAGAAACAAAACAAATGTCAGTGCCACGTTCAGCAGCGTAAAGAAACTGCCCAGATCAACAGACAGTAGGAGTCCGCCAAACAATCCGCAGATCAGCATGATAGCGACGATGATCAATTTGACAATTTGAAAAATCTTGCCTTTCTTTAAGATGCTCTCCGACTTCGGCACATGAAGGCTGGCCTCAGTCCGTTCCATCAGTGGAAGCAAATAATCGCTCGTTGGAATTTCAATTTTTTTATCGTAATGGTCGACGAGTTGATTGACGGCCTTCACTTCTTCCTTCTTTCCTAAATAACGGTGACCCTTCATGACAATGGCTGAGACCAACGAAGGAAAGGCGAGACAAATCAATACCCACATGATGATGTATTGGTTAAGAGGGAGATCGCTAAGCTCATCCCGATGGGCCAGCAGCTGATCGATCATGGTCGCATCAATTAGCGCATGGTAAAAAATCATGATGAAGACGAGCAGCGAACAGACTCCGGCAACCGATCTTACGATCCGGAGCGGCGACTGGGTTCGAGCATTGTAGTCCTCCCACGTAATACTCGGATTGGCGGCCCATGCTCTGAATGTAAAATTGATTAAGGCAACGATCACGAAGAAGATCAGTGCGCTCAAGCTGATCCAGACATGGCCAAGGTTGAATGTGAGGCCGATCGCGCCGAGCCAAACCACGAATACGATCGCATTCTCTATGTATAGGCGGCGACGCTTTTTGCTATGATCTTGATTCCAGTGAATCCATTTGGCACGTTGCTGTTCTTCCGAGTTGACATGAATCCCGCTCAGCAGCGCCCAGAAATAAAATAAGCACAAAAAGACAAGGACTAACGACATCGTGAAGCCTCCCTGATTACTCGTTTCTCATATTGTAGCAGAGTATAGGAAAAAGATGGCACCGGATATTCGGAGCCATCTCTTTTTGCATGAGAGAATTTTTTAACGGCATGCCGGATGCCATGGAAATTGCGGGCACCACCACGGTCTCGGCGGACGCGGCGGCTGTTGCGGGAACGGTACCCCGCGCGGCGGATACGGCCCGAGATAAGTAAGTCCGGACATATCTGTAAAATGTTCCTGGTGCTGTACCCAGCGCCGCTGCTGCGGCAAATAGACATTCATGCTGACCATGCCTGTATTCTGGTTGACGCCGAGCAGTTGGATCAGCATCATCTGATTATAGCTGGCGAGCCGCGTTTGATAGAAATGGCCGCGTCTGCCGCGATTAAGTTCTTGCTGAATCGCGTTTGTCGGAACAAGAAACGGCTGCGGTTGTTCGCGTTCATCGTAATAATCATCATCATATTCGGTCACATACCTGTAAGGCTCATATTCATATGATTCATAGCCATACGGATACCCAGATCCGTTTGGATCGTCATACATTTTTATAAACACCTGCCTATCTTGTTTGTAATACTATATGCCGGGCATTTTCATTGGGTTGGGCTGTGGCCCAGTTTGAAGCTATGAAGAAAAAGACGGCTCTGCATGATGCGGGTGCCATCTTTTTTCATCAGCAGCCGGGAAACCAAGAATATTGCTGACACCACGGCGGACGCGGCGTACCGGTACCTTGGCCGCCTCCTTGCGTGCCGCCCGGTCCACCACCTTGCGTTCCTCCTTGGCCGCCGAGTGGCGGAGGGGTCGGACCAAGATAAGTCAGTCCGAACATATCCGATTTATGCTCTTGATGAAACATCCATTGCCCGGTTTGCGGCATGTAGACGTTCATACTGACCATGCCGGTTGTTGGGTTTATACCAAGCAGCTGGATCGTCACTAGTTCACCAAAGCTTGCCAGCCTGGTACGGTAATAATGTCCGGTCCTTCCCAGCTTAATTTCATTTTCAATTGTCGCCGTCGGCAGCAGTGTCGGCATCTGTTCACGATAAGGATCGTACGCATTTTCATTAAATTGATTCCCATTATAATAGCCATAAGGATCGTAAAAATAACCATCCTCGAATTCGTTTGTCATACAGTCACCCGCCCCTCTCATTATGTATTACTATATGTCGGGCGATTGTATTGGGCTGGGCGCGATCAAGCCCAATTTCAATTTTAATTATTTTGTTTGTGTAAACGTTTTCTAATACGGCTTGTTGATTCGATTTCTATTATTATGCAGTGTTTTGGCTTCATTTTTACTGTTTTGTCGTTTCGTTTTTTTTCGGGAAATTTGTTATTCTCTTTTTAAAAGATCTTTGAAGTTAAGGAGATGATTGATTGATCAAAAAACAGAGAACGATGCCCCATATTCTCCGTCAACTAAGCGCGTTGAAACGCCGCCTCCCTCCAAATCATCCGCAATTCGCGCTGATTTGCCAGGATGAGAAAAATCGCTCGAACGGATATAAAGGTGAGGAAGCGATTGATTATTACCTTGCCGATCTGCCGGATGATTTCTCCATCTATCATGGCCTGCGCCTGCCGATGAACCATTCCTTTTTCCAAATGGACACGCTCATTCTAACCTATTCCTTCCTATTAATAATTGAAATTAAGGCACTAAAAGGAGAGGTCTATTTCGACCCGGTGTTCAAACAAATGATCCGAACACTCAATGGTAAGTCGGAAGGATTTCGTTGTCCGATTGTGCAAGTAAAAAGGCAAAATGATTGTCTGAGTCGTTGGTGCGCGGCCCACAGATTTCCGCAAGCTCCGATTGAAGACTTCGTCACGTTCAGCAATCCTGAAACCATACTCAAAACAGCTTCCGGCAATACAATCGTTCCTCGAAAAGTCTGCCACATGCACCAAGTTCCCGATCGCATTCAGGCACTCACGCGTGCTCCGGTTAACATACGCCTAACCGATCAAGAACGCGATCGGCTCAACGATCAACTTATCCAAGCCCATACACCACTTATCCAGAATGTGCGTGAGCTCTATCATATTGATGACAAAGACCTACTCACCGGCGTTCAATGTCCAAACTGCCACGCCATCCCCATGATTCGAGCCCATGGCAGCTGGCATTGTTCACGTTGCGGCCGAGATTCAAAAACCGCGCACCACACCCTGCTTGACGACTACTTCTTGCTGATGTCACCAACTATAACGAACCGTGAGTTCCGACACTGGGCGCACCTAGATTCTCGAGCGCAGGCAACGAACCTGCTAAAGAACATGAACCTTCGCTATACAGGCACACAGCGACATACAATTTATCACGAACCTGATCAACATTGAAAAACCAGCCTTCTTTGACGGCTGGTTTCTTCTTTTGTCTTTATATAGATGTGTACAAGCCTCGGCTTGTACACTCCTTTTGATCTTTCGTGCATTGGATCACTGGTTTCGTGCATTGGCCAATTGATTTGGTGCATTGACTCGGGTCAGACTGGCGTTCATGCATTGAGCAGTGATTTTCGTGCATTGAACCAAGGTTTTCGTGCATTGGATCACTAATTTCATGCATTGGCCTACTGATTTGGTGCATAGGCTCGGATCAGGCTGGCGTTCATGCATTGAGCACTACTTTTCGTGCATTGAACCAAGGTTTTCGTGCATTGGATCACTAGTTTCATGCATTAGCCAATTGATTTGGTGCATAGGCTCGGATCAGGCTGGCGTTTATGCATTGGGCACTAATTTTCGTGCATTGAACCAAGGTTTTCGTGCATTGGATCAGTAGTTTCATGCATTGGCCAATTGATTTGGTGCATTGACTCGGATCAGGCTGGCGTTCATGCATTGGGCACTACTTTTCGTGCATTGAACCAAGGTTTTCGTGCATTGGATCACTGGTTTCATGCATTGGCCAATTGATTTGGTGCATTGACTCAGATCAGGCTGGCGTTCATGCATTGAGCACTACTTTTCGTGCATTGAACCAAGATTTTCGTGCATTGGATCACTGGTTTCGTGCATTGGCCTACTAATTTGGTGCATTGACTCGGGTCAGACTGGCGTTCATGCATTGAGCAGTGATTTTCGTGCATTGAACCAAGGTTTTCGTGCATTGGATCACTAATTTCATGCATTGGCCTACTGATTTGGTGCATAGGCTCGGATCAGGCTGGCGTTCATGCATTGGGCACTACTTTTCGTGCATTGAACCAAGGTTTTCGTGCATTGGATCACTGGTTTCATGCATTGGCCAATTGATTTGGTGCATTGACTCAGATCAGGCTGGCGTTCATGCATTGAGCACTACTTTTCGTGCATTGAACCAAGATTTTCGTGCATTGGATCGCTAGTTTCGTGCATTGGCCAATTGATTTGGTGCATAGGCTCGGATCAGGCTGGCGTTCATGCATTGAGCACTAATTTTCGTGCATTGAACCAAGGTTTTCGTGCATTGGATCAGTAGTTTTGTACATTAGCCAATTGATTTGATGCATAGGATCGGATCAGGCTGGCGTTCATGCATTGAGCAGTGATTTTCGTGCATTGAACCAAGATTTTCGTGCATTGGATCAGTAGTTTCATGCATTGGCCTACTGATTTGGTGCATAGGCTCGGATCAGGCTGGCGTTCATGCATTGAGTACTACTTTTCGTGCATTGAACCAAGGTTTTCGTGCATTGGATCGCTAGTTTCATGCATTGGCCAATTGATTTGGTGCATTGACTCAGATCAGGCTGGCGTTCATGCATTGAGTACTACTTTTCGTGCATTGGATCACTAATTTCATGCATTGGCCAATTGATTTGGTGCATTGCTTTTTGGATGTGATTTGTTGACATCCATTCCCTAGCATTTTATACTGATATCAGCTACTTGGCATTGCAAAGTAGCTGATTTTTCACACTGGTATCTTGTTTTGCAACATACCGTTTTAAGAAAGGAGCAGCTATGTCTGTTCGGACCCAGCTTTTGAAAGGTGTGCTTGATGGCTGTGTGCTGTCGATCATCGAAAAGGAATCCGTATATGGTTATGAATTATCAAAGAAGCTGCAGCTGGCCGGATTGAGTGATGTCAGTGAAGGGACGATCTATCCGGTGCTGCTGAGGTTGCAGAAAAATGGTTATATTCGCGGGGAGATGCGGCCGTCGGAATCGGGGCCGGACCGCAAGTATTACTCGCTGACGGACGATGGACTTGCAGCGCTGAAGGAACTGGCGCTGGAATGGGCAAATATCGCCGGTCCGGTCACGACATTAATGCAAAGGAGGCACACAAATGATTAGCTCAAAACAACTAATCTCGGAAAATAATGAAAGGCGCAAGTTGCTGACTAAGGAAAATGAAAAATACTATGATGATATGCTCGTCTATATTCGATTAAAGGCAAAATCATCGGATCAGGAAAGCGAAGAGGTACTGATGGAGCTGCTCAATCACTTGATTGATGGACAGCAGGATGGAAAAACGGCGGCCGACATCTTCGGTGATGATCCAAAGGGATATGCAGATGAGCTGATCAGCGAGCTGCCCAAAGCGCACTTGCGCACCAGGCTTCCGTTTCTCAGCTATCTGTTAATCAACCTCATCTCTATATTTTTACTTGTCCGAGGCGCCGCTTTATTTATCGGCGGCTTCTTCAAGCCTGCGGACGCGACCGTCTTTATCGTCAAATCTACGCTGATTACGGTTTACTGGCTCTTGGCGATCGCATTTCTTATCTGGTTCATTTTGCATCTTGTCGAGAACGCTCTCTTCAAAAAAGTAAGCAATTGGAAAGATGTATTGAAAGCCGGGCTGGTTGGTATCATCAGTTTTGGTCTAGGTACTGCGCTGCTGTATCTGATTCCCAACTTCGGCCCGTCCTTCTCATTCGGCTGGCTTCCGTCGCTTGTGAGCGGTGCCATCCTGTGGCTGATCAGTTTTTGGACAAAGAAAAAGTTTAACCTTTTTTAGGTAGGGAACCCTAGTGTACAAATGAACAATTGCGGCTTGGTAAAAAAGGAATCGTTTCCCCTGTTCTTCCGATCGCTAACGAACCCGACCCGGACTGTTCGCCGCCTTGCCGCCCATGCTTTTCGGCGCGCTCGCCTGAAGCACAAGTGAAACGCCGGATCTGCATCACACGTAAATGACCTGAGGAGGGATCCAATGAACGATTATGAATTGCGCGCTTATGATGAAATCATGGCTTGGAAGCGCAAGATGCTCAAGCCCTCGAGTTTGCTCAATCGTATGTCTAAAAAAGTTCAGGCAAAAATGAACGGGTATATACCTGAAAAAGTGCAACATGCGATCACGGCGGCAATAAAAGGTATGGTTCAATCGACACTGACCGGTTCGCATTGGATCACCAAAAAGAATCAAGCTGCCGGTTTGTCACTGGAAGAAAAAGATCGAATCGTGACTGAAAAATTGTCCAATTACCGTAAAACCGCTGTTGTAGAAGGTGCGGGTACCGGTGCAGGCGGAATCCTGCTTGGCCTGGCCGATTTTCCGCTCCTGTTGTCCATCAAAATGAAATTTCTTTTTGATGCGGCATCGGTTTATGGTTTTGATACGAAGAAATATGAGGAGCGGATCTTCATTTTGCAAGTGTTTAAGCTCGCTTTTTCGAGTGATGACGTGCGGAATGAGACGCTCGAAATCATTGAGAATTGGGAGACGCGCAAGCAGGAATTTATGGAGATGGACTGGCAAGAGTTCCAGCAGGAATATCGGGACTATCTCGATTTTGCAAAAATGCTGCAGCTGATGCCCGGAATCGGTGCCGCAGTCGGTGCAGTGGTCAACTATAATCTGCTCGACCGGCTTGGTGAAACAGCAACGAATTCTTATCGGCTGCGCCTCCTTACCGCCCAGCCTAAATGGATTGAATCATCATCGCCGAAAGACTAAGGCCTTTTCATTGATGAGAGAATCAGTGCGACACCATGAACCGGCCTCATTACAAAAAAACAGGAGAGCAGCAAAATGATTGCTGCTCTCCTGTTTTTTATAAAACTTTGCTTAGAAATGCTTGCGTTCGTTCCTCTTGCGGGTGTTCGAACAGTTGGTTTGGTTCATTTTCTTCTACTATATAGCCGCCGTCCATGAAGATGACGCGGTCGCCGACTTCACGTGCGAAGCCCATTTCATGAGTAACGACAACCATCGTCATGCCATCCTTGGCGAGCTGCTTCATGACATCGAGCACTTCGCCGACCATTTCCGGGTCAAGTGCCGAGGTCGGTTCATCAAACAACATCATCTTCGGTTCCATCGCAAGTGCGCGGGCAATCGCGATACGCTGTTTCTGACCACCGGATAATGAATCGGGGTAGGCATTCGCTTTTTCTGCGAGCCCGACCTTGCCGAGCAGTTCCATTGCTTTTGTCTTCGCCTGTTCCCTGCTCACCTTTTTCACCTTAAGCGGTGCGATCATAATGTTGTCAAGCACAGTCATATGCGGGAACAAATTAAACTGCTGAAACACCATGCCGACATCCTGTCGAATTTGGTTGATGTTCGCTTTTTTGTCGGCAATATCCGTGCCTTCAATGTATACATGCCCGGAGGTGATTGACTCAAGCAGATTAATGCAGCGGAGCAGTGTCGATTTGCCTGATCCGGACGGACCGATGACAACGACCACTTGCTGCTTCTCCACTTCAAGATTAATTTTTTTCAATACTTCATTGTCGCCGAACGACTTTTTCAAATCTTCTACTTTGATCATCATTTTGTCGCCATCCTTCTTTCCAGGCGATTTACTAAGAAGCTCATAGTCAAGGTCAGGATCAGATAGATGAAGGAAATCGTCAAGTACGGTGTCCAGACGATTGCATACTGCGCGCCCATTGCCTGCGCCCAATAGGTCAGTTCAGGTGCCGCTATTGCCGCGATCAGCGAGCTGTCCTTAATCAGACTGATGAATTCATTGCCCATCGGCGGAAGCACGCGACGAACGGCCTGAGGCAATACGATATAGCGCATGGCCTGGAGCTTGCTCATTCCAAGTGAACGCGCCGCCTCGGTCTGACCTTCGTCAATAGATTGAATACCGGCACGAAAAACCTCGGCTATATATGCTGCCTCATTCAATGAGAGTGCAAGAGCACCGGCGAGAATGCCGTTTGATTGACCAAAAACGGCCGGAACGACACCAAAATGAATAATAAGAATTTGTACATACAGCGGCGTTCCTCGAAAGAAGGTAATGTAGCAGATAAACGGCCATGACAACGCCTTATTATTGATCATTTTCCCGAAACAGACAAGTAAACCGAGCAGTGTCCCGAATACGATGCCGGCAAGTGAAAAACCGACCGTAAATAATGTTCCGCTTGCAAAAAAGGGCAAATATTCTCTGATGATGTCCAAAGGGTTAACGCCCAAATGAATCCTCCCCTAACTTAAAAAGTTGCTTAACAAGATCGTTAAGCAACCTCTATCTGTAACTCGTTGGTTTAAAAGCTTATTGCTGAGCTTTCAATGTATCAAGGTCCGGAGAAACTTTAAACCATTTTTTATAGATTTTTACATAAGTACCGTCGCTGTACAGCTTGTTGATTGCCTTGTCGAAGACCGGTTTCAGCTTGCTGTCTTTCGGGTACATGATCCCGTAGAATTCAGGTTCGAATGCATCTTTGTCTTCAACGACCTTCAAATTCTTGCTTGGGTTGTTGCGTGCATATTGCTCAATTACCGTGTTGTCGGCAACGACCGCATCAGCACCCTTGTTTAGCATTTCCATGATTGCCAGGTTGATCGTCTTGAACTTTTTAAGCTTTGGATTGTTCTTGCCGACAATTTTTTCAACCGCAGCTTGTCCGGTTGTGCCTTGTTGAACGGCAATCGTTTTTCCCTTCAGGTCGGCAGCTGATTTAATCGTGCTGCTTTTAGCTACAAGAATTTTGTTTGTTGAAAGGAAGTAAGGTTTAGAGAAATCATAGGTCTTTGCACGATCAGCAGTGATTGAGATTGCTGAAATACTCATATCAGCCGTCTTTGATTTCAGTTCGGCAAACACAGGGTCCCAACCGACATTGACCAGTTTGTATTTGTAACCGGAAGCTTTGCTGAGCGCCTTCATAATGTCAACATCAAAACCGACCATCTTACCCTTGTCCAAACTTTCAAATGGCGGATAAGTCGCATCGTTAACCACGCGCAATACTTTTTTCGTTGCTGCTTTCTTAGATGATGAACCGCTGCCGCTGCCGGATGAACAGGCCGTGAATATTAAAACGAATGCCAGTAAAAGTGATAAAACAGATAATTTCTTTATCATTTAAAGCTTCCCCCTGTATCTTTCTAATTAATTGCGAATTAAATTATTTTTAATTATACTCTCTCTTTGAAAGTGATAGCAAGATAAAAGTTGAATTTTAGAACAATTTAAGCATTTTCATGAGAGGAAAGCTGACAAAAAGACCGAAGAGGTCATCCCCTTCGGTCTTTGCTAAGTATCGTGAATCAGCCGAATACTTTGACGCGTTCGTCGATCGGTGCGAATTCCTTTTCACCAGCCGGTGCTGCACTATTGCCAAATGGCATTTGCGCACGGAGCTTCCAGTTCTTCGGAAGATTAAATTCTGATTGAACCGCCTCGTCGATCAGCGGATTGTAGTGTTGCAGTGATGCACCGACGCCGATTTCAGACAGTGCAGTCCATACTGCAAATTGTGTGATCCCTGTGCTGTGTTCCGACCATACAGGGAAGTTGTCGGCATACAGTGCGAATTGTTCCTGCAGACTTTTAACAACATCCTGATCTTCGAAGAACAGTATGGTTCCGACACCTGCGTTAAATGAAGCGAGCTTTTGTGCGGTTGAGTCGAATGGCTGACCTTCAGGAATTACTTTGCGCAGTTCCTTTTCTGCAATACCGCCTTCACCCCAAATTTTTTCACTCTCAGCTCCGAACAAGACAACAGCATGCGCCGTCTGTGAGTTGAAAGCGGAAGGTGAGTATTTGACTGCATCCTGAATCGTCTTAATGATTTCTTCCTTGCTTGCTTTCACGTTCTTATCTAAGGCATAGATGGATCTGCGATTTTCGATTGCATTAATAAATGTGTTTGCCATGAGTAAAAACACTCCTTAACTAATTAATTTTTCTTTACTTACATAAGTATAGTTTATGATTAAAAAAAAGTAAACCATTTGCACTTACTTTTTTTCAGTCGCATGTTCTCCATACCATTTGTTCGCCCAATTGTGTACTTCTTCCAAAATCGGTTTCGATTCGATTCCCATCTCAGTCAAACGATAGGTAACCTGGACCGGATAGCCCGTGTCGACCATACGTTGAATAATGCCCATCTCTTCCAACTCTCTCAGCCGTGCGGACAGCATCCGATCACTTAATTCAGGAATTGCTGCAGAGATTGAACTAAAATGAGTTTCCCCAGATAGGAGCACTTCTATAATCAAACCATTCCATTTTTTTCCTAGAATCTGAAAAGCTTTCTCAAATTTGGGACAGACTGAAACCGCTCTTTGCATAATGCTCACCCCTCTCTATATTGTACTATACATACAAAAAATAACCAACTAACTTTTATTAATTAAGTGTCTTTTTATCCTATTCGTAGTTTGTCATTTAAAAAGGGTCAAACTGGTCGACCGTCTAGGCTGTTCACATGCGTCTTTTTCGCAATGCAAAGCGACATCATCGCAGCGAGCAGACATGCCGCCCCGGCCGAGATGAAAGGAACGTTATAGCTTCCGAGCATGTCGCGCATCACTCCGGCGCCATATGCGGCAATGGAAGCCCCAAGCTGGTGGGCGACTGCCACCCATCCAAAGATCATGCCCGCTTTTGCGTTGCCGAATTCTTTTGCGGCGAGCTTCACCGTCGGCGGCACGGTTGCAATCCAGTCCAAGCCATAGAAAACGGTAAAAATCATTAACATTGGATTCGAAGCATCGAGCGCATAGGGAAGAAAAAGAAGCGAAAGCCCGCGCAGACTATAATACCAAAACAGAAGCTTTCGGCTGTCCATGCGATCAGACAGCCAGCCGGACAACGTGGTGCCAAGCAGATCGAATACACCCATCGTCGCCAACATGCCCGCCGTTGTGACCTCCGGGATACCATGATCGTGGCCCGCCGGGATGAAATGTGTCCCAATTAAGCCGTTGGTCGAGAGTCCGCAGAAGAAAAAGGTGCCGGCAAGCAACCAAAACGTGCGATTCGTTAAGGACGATCGCAGTGCAACCAGCGGCGCGAGCAATGCGTTCTCTTTGATCTGCTCCGGTTTGACCACTTTTGTTGATCCATATGGCGCAAGACCCAAATCATACGGATGGTCACGCATCCAAACGGCAACGATAACCATTAATACCGCGATCACTGCGACAATTGTGATCATCGCATAGCGCCAACCGGCATCAACCGTTATTTTGGCGAGCAATGGAAGGAAAAGCAACTGACCGGTCGCTGCACTGGCTGTCAATATTCCTACAACCAAACCGCGCCGCTTCTGAAACCAATTGCCGCTCACGGTTACTCCAAGCACATTTGCCATCATACCCGTGGCTAATCCGGAAACAAGTCCCCATAATAGTTCGAATTGCCATAAAGCATTCATTATTGGTGTCAACGCCAAGCTCGCTCCAAGTACTGTTAGCGAAATCACGACCATCTTTCGTATCCCGAAACGCAGCAGTAAAATCGCCGAGAACGGACCAACCAAGCCATATAATAGGATGCCAATCGAAATCACACTGGAAATGCTGCCGCGGCTCCAGCCGAATTCGTTCTGAAATGGAACAATCAGCACGCCCGGCATCGATCGCACACCGGCGGAAACAAGAAGCGTCAGGAACGTGACCAGAACAACAACCCAGCCATAGTGTATTTTTGCTAACTTCATACGTCACCTCGAGTCTTTTTTTTTCGTCGTATACAAAACTCGGTTCATTTATTTTTCTTTAAGCTGATCACTTGAGCGCACCAGTTCTTGTGACAAAAGATCAGATGCTTCTTTGCCCAGCACGCGCTCATACCTTTGATGAAGTCGGTTTGACGCATTGCGAATCTCTTGTTCCAGTGCTCGTCCGGAGGCAGTCGGATAAACAAGCACCGTTTTTCCCTGCGTCTTCCTGCGCACAAGTTCTCTTCGTTCAAGCTTCTCGATAAATCGCGTTAATGTGGAGGGCGCAATATCCAATTGTTCGGCCAGTTTTTTCTGCGTGCTCCCCGGATCCTCAATAACGAGTAACAGTAAATAACCGTACATCGGGCTGAACCCGGTCGGCGCGAATTCTTCATCCGCCATTTTAGTGATGACCCGACTTAATCGATTGGTTGTAAAATAGAGACAGTTATAGCGAAAGTCGCTCACTTTGCAGCGCCTCCTTTTTTATTTTAAGGTTTTTAATTTTCGTTTGTATGTACAACTAAATATATAAAAACTGGTTTAAGATGTCAAGACGGTCAGTCGCACGTAAAATAAGCGGAGATATTCCGGTTATGTGCACCATGGAGCTTTTTTCGCGAGTACATAAGAGTAATTTTTCCGGTTATGCAAAGCAAAGCCTTCCATTTTTACGTTTTTCGATTCGATAAGCGTAATTTCTCCATCTATTTAAGCTATTTTATCGTTCGTATTCTAAATAAGCGGAAATTCTCCATCTATTTATCAAATTGAGCACTTGCCGCAGACGATCCGGGAGCCACCTCGTGCAGACTCGTGCCTGCACTTTGATTCACAAGCTCTTGTTTGGCCACTTGTAAAAAAGAGCATCTCAAAGTCAAAAACAGACTTTTGAGACGCCCTCTTCATCACTTATTCTTTTAATGGTCGAATCGGCAGCAGCATGCCGATCAAGACGATCGCTGCGGCACCAAGGAAGATCCACTGCATTGAGTTACCGGCTGCTACAAAGGACAAGGCCAGAAATACAGCCAAGTCGCAGCATGAGTCGACGATCGACAGCAGCGAGATCGTCGTCGCACGAACCGTTGATGGAATGTAATCGTTACTGATCTGCGAATAGATCGGATATCGGATCACTTGAACGATCCGCAGTAAAATGAATACACCGATCGCAAGCCACAGCGTCGATCCCGTAAATGCTGCCAAGACTAAGCCGATAACCGACAACGCGCCGGTTACGAACATTAGCGCAATACGCGAATAATGATCGGTCAGCCAGCCGATTGAACGCGAGGCGAAAAATCCGAGCACGGCGGCACCTGCATAGAACAAACCGACGACTTCAACCGGTATGCCCGCATGAGTCAAGAACGGCTGGTCAAAATTCTTGAACACCGCACCCACTGGAATGAACACGAGCGTGACATTTAGGAACATCAACAGCAGGAGCGGCTTGTGCCTGATCACAAGAAAGCCTTCCTTGACCTGGCGAAGCGGATTCTCGAACGGTTCTGCGGCGCGTTTCGGCTTCTTCAATAAGAGTGTCAGCGCAAGTTCAACCAATTGAAACGCAATGGTGAGCAGAATCAGCAGATCAAATTGCGACGTGCTCAAGTCTTTTGCCGCGTAGGCTCCGAACAGAACCGCGACAATCATGGCAATGAAGCTGCCGGATTGAATTTTCCCCATCGCCTGATCCATCCGATGTTCCTCGCCACTTTCTTTCAGAGACTCATAGATGAATGCCTCATCGGCTCCCGAATAAAAGGTGACGGAAAAACCATTGATAAAGCTGTATGCAAAAAACATCCATGGCTCCGATGCGAAAAGCAGTAAAGCAATACTCGCTATTCTGAGCACGGCACCGGTAATAAAGGAGCATTTGGCACCGAAACGATCTGCGTACACGCCGGTGGGAACCTCCCCAATCAGCACGGCGGCACTCCAGCAGAACAGTACGATGAAAATGTCCTGCGCGCTCAAGCCGCGCTGCATATAAAAAAGTGTCATGACCGGCTGTAGGAAATTCATGGTGCCGAAAAAGTCGGACCAAAATAATAAGCGGATATTATATGAAGCAATTGTTTTCAAAATCGTTCCCACTCTCTAATTAATTTTTGGGTTAATTAGGAAAGCAGGAGATCGTACAAACGTTAGTCCATGCAGCCCCCTGCTTCCTGATTTGAGAAGAAGAGTTGTACTTTTTGCATAGATAAGTCCCCCTATTTTTTGATGCTCTCATTATATCAGATTCAAAATGTTTTGAATGTCTTTCTTGGTTCTTAGAATAACCGTCTTTTCTTGAAAAAGTGCGAAATCATGTAAAACTCGCTGCTTCCCCTGTGTCTGAAATTGTGCATTCCACTCAAACATTCGTCGGAGAATGTGAAGGGTCGGCCGGTAGTTGACTTTTTCCAAACGCAATTCTTGTCGGACAAACCGTTTGAGAATTCGATATTTTCGGATGCGGTTTGGCGGGTCTAGAAAAAGAATCCGATCCGCACGCTGTATGGCGGGCAGTACCCAATCCGCGTACTGAGCACCTTCAATGATCCACGCATCTGTCTTCAGTATGTCTTGCAAAACGGCATCGCGTTCCGACGGTGTTCGACGCCTGTCACCCTCAGAGTGGCGTTCCCAAACCACATTATCGAGCTCATAAGCAGCGACTCCCGTTTTATCTGCGATTTTACGGGCAAAGGTTGTTTTGCCGCTGCCGACCGAGCCGATGATATAGATTTTCATGGGTTCCCCTCCATCCGTTTTTTTCTCCAGTGTAGCGGATCCGAGCATGATCAACCAGACAAATTTTTGCATTTTCTGCGTCCGTGACGGCATTTTTTGGTACACTTGATTTATTCTGTAATGAACGGGAGCCTCTCTTCATGGAAAAAACTGCTGTACTGCTCGTCAATCTCGGAACACCGGATGCTCCGGATGAAAAATCGGTACGCCGCTATTTGGCCGAATTTCTCAGCGATCCGCGCGTGATTGATTTGCCGCGCTGGAAGTGGCTGCCGATTCTGCACGGCATCATTCTGCGCGTGCGTCCGAAGAAATCGGCAATGCTCTATCAATCCGTATGGACAGATGCAGGCTCACCGCTCCTGCTCAATGGACGCCGGCAGCAGGCGGCACTTCAGGAACGATTGACCGATACCGGCGTGAAGGTTGTGCTGGCGATGAGCTACGGAAAGCCTAATTTAGATGCGGAGTTGCAAAAGCTGCATCAATGGGGCGTGCGCCGTCTTGTTGTCGTACCGCTTTATCCGCAATACTCCTCGACGACGGTTGGTTCAATCTGGGACGGACTGCAGCGCTCTCTTGCCGACTGGCGCGATTTGCCTGAGCTGACGTTCATTCGTGATTATCCGGATCAGCCGAGCTATATCGCGACCTTGGCTGATCGCATCCGCAGCTCTATTGCCGAGCACGGTATGCCTGAGCGGCTCCTTCTTTCTTATCACGGGATTCCGATTCGCTACGCGCAAAACGGCGATGACTATCCGCAGCGCTGCCAAATCACAACCGAACTCATCAAGCAGCAGTTTCCGGAGCTATCGATTTTAGAAACCTTCCAGTCGAAATTCGGCAACGAGGAATGGCTGAAACCGGCGACGATTGATACGGTCCGCGCGCTGGCCGCACAAGGCGCAAAGCAGATCGCCGTGATTGCACCCGGCTTCAGTGCCGATTGCTTAGAAACGCTGCAGGAACTTGCGCAAGAAAATGCCAGAGCCTTTTATGAAGCAGGCGGGCAGCAGTTCAGCTACATTCCTGCCGCCAATGATCATCCTTTTTTTATTGATTGTCTGGAAGATCTGGTGCGGCGAAGACTGCATTGCTCCAATTAAAAAAGATCGGGAAGCTGTCCCGATCTTTTTTCTGCATCCATTATTTCTTTAAAAATTTCTGCACTCCGGCAACGGCGTAGTCATGATCCAGCTGCGGCGTCATTCCGGCAACGGTGACCGAACCGATGACCCCTACGTTCCGAACGCGAATCGGGAAAGAGCCGCCGACCGCTTGATATTCGGAAGGCGGGAGCAGTGAATTTTTATCATGGGTCATGCCGCCTGCCTCAAAGCGCTTGCCAATATAAAAGGAGCTATGATTATAATGGTCTACCACTCGTTTCTTTCTCCCAAACCAGTAGACGTTTTCCTCAGAGGTTCCTTCCATTAGATAGGTGAACAGCGGTACGCGATTACGTTCGATATGAATGGCGATTGACTTGCCGTTTCCCTTTGCATAGTCAATCAGCAATAGTCCAAGCTGAAGTGCATCTTCATTAGTGAACTGATCAAATTGCAGTTCATTTTCGAGCTGTTCTAATTCTTGCAAGGTCATCGTGAGTGCCCCCCATTAAAATAGTTTTTGTTTTTTATCCAACCGATAATTGATGATCGCGAGTACACAAGCCGTACCGGACATCAATGCCCCGACCCAAGCCGTATCCAGATAGGTAAAGAAATCAACCGTCCATCCGCCCAGGGTTGACCCGACAGCAATACCTACATTGAAGGCGGAAATATTTAATGCAGATGCAATATCACTCGCCGCAGGGAATAGCTTCTCGGCAAGACCGACCATGTACGCCTGAACACCCGGCGACATCATAAACGCGAACAGACCGAGCAGGCAGATCGAGATAAGACTCAACGTTTTATTCGGCAACAGCCACATCTGCAGCAAAAGCACGACGGACTGGAGCAGGAAAACCAGACGAAGTCCTTTTACAGGATGTGTGTTGGCAATTTTTCCACCCAAAATATTGCCGATTGCGACGGCCACACCGTAGAGGAGAAGAAGCCATGAAATGGACGAGGCAGAAAATCCGCTCACTTTTTCGAGAATCAGCGATAAAAAGGTAAATAAGGTAAATGTTCCGCCAAAGCCGAGACAGGTCATGACAAAGGCCATGAGAATGCGCGGGTTGCCAATGCACTGCATCATGTCCTTCAGCGTGGGTACCTGTGCATTCTGTTTGATGCGGTCAATCGTGAACACGTTGATGATCAGGCCTATTAAGCCCAGCACAGCAATAAGAACAAAGGTCGCGCGCCAGCCAAAATGCTGTCCGATGAATGTGCCTAGAGGAACACCGACGATGGTCGCAATTGTCAATCCGGTAAACACAATAGCAATCGCCGTTCCCCTTCTCTCAGTCGGTACAAGTGAAGCAGCAACGACCGCAGCAATCGCTAAGAAAACACCGTGCGTGACCGCTGTAAGAACACGCGCCAGCATCAGCCATTCATAGTTTCCGGAAACGGCCGCCACAACATTTCCCAGTGTGAAAACGGTCATGAGAAGAATTAAAAAGCCTTTCTTTGGGATACGTCCGGTCAGTGCTGCAATGATTGGTGTGCCAATCGCGATCGCTGCCGCATACCCCGAAATCAGTGTCCCGGCCTTCGTCACAGAAATTTGAAGATCTGCGGCAATCGTTGGCAGCAGGCCGACAATGACAAATTCGGTCGTGCCAATCGCAAACGCACTGATTGCCAGAGAATAGATGCCAACGAGCGCCTTTGTGGACATTTCTTTCATTGTTAAACCTCCATTAAAAAAGTACCATCAGTCAAGCAATTTAGAAATTTGCTTGCTGCAAGCCATCAATTTTTTACTCAGGAGTCTGTCTTTCTTTTTTATGAGCCGGGATGCCGGTCCGGATAAGGCCACTGCAGCAATCACTCGATCATGATAAAAAATCGGTGCTGCAACACAGCGGAGACCGACTTCCGTCTCTTCATCATCGACGGAGTATCCCTGATCGTGTATGACGGTTAAATGGGCACGAAGCAAGTGAAAATCGGCGAACGTTTTCTCTGTTTTACGCACGAGTGTCAGCTGTCGAAACAAGGACTCGCGCTCATGATCATTGAGAAAGGCAAGGATGGCTTTTCCCAGTGCACTTAAATGTGCAGGCGCCCGGTCACCGATTTCCGAATGACTGCGAATCGCATGATTTCCATCAACCACTTGAGTGGTGACGATATCGGTTCCGATCAGCGTTCCCACATAGACGGTTTCGCCAAGCTCCGCGCTCAGCTGATAAAGCGGTGCCGCCGTCAGCCAATTCACTTTTACTGATTCAGGTGCGGAATAGATGCTGAGTTTATGACTTGCCCGATAGGCTTTTCCTTCTTTTTTCACGTAGCCCATCGCTTCAAGCGTATAGACCAAACGAAAAGCAGTGGATTTATTTAAGTCCAATTGATCAATCATATCGCTAAGTGTCAGCTCTTCTGTCTGACGCAAAGCATCCAAAATCAGGAGTCCCTTTTTTAAGGTGGCCACCTCATATTGACTCATTCGGTTCACCTCTTTCTTGGATGTGCTCATCTTAAACAGAAAAAGGCCGGAAATCAAATATCGATTCTATTGTTTCTATAATTGAAACTTGGGGACGGGTATTAAAATAGCCGGAAGCTTCGCGTGCTGCCGGCATTTTTAGATCTATTCGATTTTGGAGCCTGAGTCGGTGTACGCGTTTCTTTTGAAGGATTTTTCACGCGGATTTTATCTGTGGTGTTGCTTGCGAGTTACGATGACCTTGCTTTCTTTTTTAATGCGCGGATCGAGACATCATGTTCGCCGAGCATTTCAAAGATCGCTGCTTGATTTTCAAGCATTTTTGTCCATGGATTGCTGATTGCGATCGACTTTTTCATCAATTTTTTTCACATAGCCATGCAGCTTATCGACGTCGCTGCTCAGCGCTGTCAGTTTCGCATCGGTTGCTTCCTGACGACTGTGAACAGCTTTAAGAATCCGGTTCGTTTCATTAAGCTGCGTCTGCATCAGGTCTTGCTTTTCTTCCATATGGATCATACGTGTTTCCATATTTCCCATGCGGCCGTCCATACTTGTCAGCTTATCGAGGATTAACTCAAGTACCTTTTCACTCATCCGTTTCCCTCCTTCCGTACAATTGCTTCGCTCATGATGTCTGTTCATTTTTGTAATTAAAGTATAGCAAAAAAAATGTAGATTCTAGAAAATGTGTAAGAGAAATTCGCCAATTTGTCAACCACGATTCTGCCCCATCGGAATCACCGCTTCCGCTTGATCACGTGCGTCAGATGCGACCGGCACTGATTTATCGACCGCTTTGACGATTTTATCGAGCAGTTTCATCGATTTATCGAGCAGTTTGCGAAGTTGATCGACCGCTTCCACCGATTTGTTTTGCCCATTAAAAAAAGCCGACTCCGCAAATGGAATCGGCCGCAACGTGTATTCAATTAAAAATCAAAATTGTCCGGGTCAGCGCCTGTGCGGTGATCTGTGTTCAGTGCGTTGATCGCTGCCATGTCTTCAGCTGTAAGCTCGAAATCAAAGAGCTGTCCGTTTTCCTTGATGCGGCTCGCGTTGACTGACTTCGGAATAGCGATCACGCCGCCTTGAATATGCCAACGCAGAATAACTTGAGCCGCTGATTTACCGTATTTCCCGGCAATCGCTTGAATCGTTTCATCCTGGAGCAGCTCGCCGACCATTAAGGGCGCCCAAGCTTCCAGACGAATGCCATGTTTCTCGCAATAATCTTTTAACGGCAGCTGTGAGAGTCGTGGATGACGCTCCACTTGATTGACGACCGGAACAATGTCGGCGTCCTTGAGCAGGTCTTCAAGATGATGGATTTGAAAGTTGCTGACACCGATGGCGCGCACTTTTCCTTCCTTATATAAATGTTCCATCGCACGCCATGTATCTTTATATTTACCGGCAACCGGCCAGTGGATCAAGTAAAGATCAAGATAATCCAGACCAAGTTTATCGAGACTTTCTTGATATGCCTTCAAGGTCGAATCGTATCCTTGATCTGCATTCCACACTTTCGAGGTGATAAACAGATCCTCGCGCGTAAGACCCGTTTCTTTGAGCGCCGCTTTGATTCCTTTTCCAACACCGGCCTCGTTCTGATAAATTGCAGCTGTGTCAATCAGGCGATAGCCCGAATGAATCGCCGTCTGCACGGACTCGGCAGCAACCTGCTGATCGTTCACTCTGAATACGCCCAGCCCCATGATTGGCATTGATACGTCATTATTTAAAACCACTGTTTTCTGTGTCAATGGTCACCCTCCTTTATAAGTCTTCTTATTAAGTATAAAAGATAAAGTTCTTTTTAAATAGTACGCACCTTATTGTTATATAGGCACAAAAAAGTAACCATGATCAGAATGACTACTTTCCCCCGGTTTCATTCAGCAGTCTTGCTTTTTTGAAAAGACCACAGCCGTATGAATCATATTTTTCAGCACCTCGGCATTTATATCCGCAAGCTTATTGACGTAGATGCAGGCTTTTCCTCGTGTATGTTTGCCAAAATCCGGTGCAAATTTTTCATAATCCTCATCTTCCATCATCAGGTACAGGCTGATCTTCGCTTTTCTCGGAGAAAATCCGGTAAGCGGGGCATCGCCTTCATGCCCGGAGGCGTACTTATAATGATACGAGCCGAATCCGATAATGCTCGGTCCCCACATTTTTGCCTCATAACCAGTTGTTTCTGTAAAGAGATTGAGCAACCGATAAGTGTCCTCGCGTTTTTTCGGATTTTCCACCGTTTCAATAAATTCAATCACACTGTTGTCGGTCTCTTTCGTTTTTGGTTCGTAGCCCATATTCGTCACCTCACTCATTTTTTTGCCTTCAGTATGAAAATGACCTTTCCTGTACATTTTAAACAAAGACGCGAGATCACGGAAAATGCGGATTGTCAAAGGCATTATTTTCTAAATAATACTGTATAATAAAAGTGTTGCCATTTTCAACGTGGCGTGCGCTCGCTTGGAAGCGAAACATGTTTTAATAGGAGGTTACTTAATGGAAACACTCACTCAAAATAAGGTAGTCCATGGTTTTCGACTGCTGCATACCGACACAATCCAAGACATTCACTCAGAAGCCTATGTGTTCGAGCATGAGAAAAGCGGCGCGAGGTTATTGTTTCTGAAAAACGACGATGACAACAAAGTCTTCTCGATCAGTTTCCGCACGCCTCCGGAAAATAACACCGGCGTTTTTCATATTCTTGAGCACTCGGTTCTTTGCGGTTCCGATAAATATCCGGTCAAAGAACCGTTTGTCGAACTGCTCAAGGGTTCGCTGAATACGTTTTTAAATGCGTTCACCTTCAGCGACAAAACGATGTATCCGGTAGCCAGTAAAAATGACAAAGATTTTCAGAACCTGATGGATGTCTATCTCGATGCGGTCTTCCATCCGAATATTTATAAATACAAGGAAATTCTGCAGCAGGAAGGCTGGCACTACGAACTGGAAAAAGCAGACGATCCGATCCATTACAAAGGTGTCGTCTACAACGAAATGAAAGGTGCCTTCTCTTCCCCTGAAGGACTGCTGATGCGCGCGAACCAAAACTCGCTGTTCCCGGACACGAGCTACGGCTATGAATCCGGCGGCGATCCGCTCTACATTCCCGATCTGACCTACGATTACTTCCTGCAATGCCATAAAAAATATTACAGTCCGGCCAACAGCTACATTTATTTGTACGGAAATATGGATATTGAAGAGAAGCTTGCCTATCTCGATCAGGCTTATCTTGCCGGTTATGATCGCATTGAGGTCGATTCCTCAATCGCAGTACAGAAGCCGATTGGCAAAATTAATGAAATCATCAAGGAATATCCGGTGCTCCCTGATGCAGACTTGAATGATAAAACATATTTGAGCATGAATTTCGCCGTGTCGACCTCTACCGATCCGGAAACGTATCTGGCGTTCGATATTCTCGATTATCTGCTGCTTGACAGTCCTGCCGCACCGCTGAAAAAGGCAATTCTCGACGCAGGCATCGGTCAGGATGTGTTCGGCTCCTACGATAACAGCATTCTGCAGCCGTTTTTCTCAGTAAATGTAAAGAATGCAAACGAGAGTCAGAAGGAAGCCTTTAAGAAGGTTGTTTTCGATACGCTGAGAACGTTCGTCAAAGACGGTTTGGATAAAAAACAGATTGAAGCGGCGATCAACGTTAAAGAATTCCAGCTGCGTGAAGCGGATTACGGTTCCATGCCGAAGGGCCTGATCTACAGCATTATGTCGATGGACAGCTGGTTGTATGACGAAGATCCGTTCATACATTTGAAATTTGAAAGCACCTTGGCAAAAATCAAGCAAGCGTTGACGAGCAACTATTTCGAAGCGTTGATTGAAAAATATCTGATTAACAGCAATCACCAAACTTTTGTTACGATTGCGCCGTCTAAAACAATTGCGGAAAAAGAAGCGAAGAAAGTCGAAGCTGCTTTAGCAGATGCAAAGCAAAAGCTGGATGCGGAAGGCGTGCAACAAATTATTGATGAGACGAAAAAGCTGAAAGAGCGTCAATCCAGTGCTGATACTCCTGAAGATTTGCGTAAAATCCCGACCCTTGCGCTGTCTGATGTTGAGCGGAAAGCGGAAGACCTACCGCTCAAGGAGACTGCAATCGACGACGTCAAAACACTCTACCATGATCTGGAAAGCAACAAGATTGCCTACGTTAATCTTTATTTTGATGCGACGGCGGTCCCTGCAGATCAAATTTCCTGTCTTACACTTTTGCAGGAAGTACTTGGAAAAGTCGATACGGAAAAATACGCCTACTCGGATTTGGTCAGCGAAATCAACATTCAAACCGGCGGCATTGATTTTGACAATCAGACCTTCAGTGACAAATCAGATGATGACGCCTATGCACCGAAGTTCTCCGTAAAAACCAAAGTGCTTGTGGAAAAGCTGCCTCAGGCGTTCGCGCTGATCCATGAAATCCTGTATCACAGCAAATTTGACAATGCGGCACGTATTCGCGAAATTGTCAAAGAGATCAAGTCGCGCGTGGAGATGTCCTTCAACCAGAATGGTCAATCCGTTGTCGTCCGTCGACTGGGGTCCTACTTCTCGCAGGCAGCGGCTTACAGCGAAAAATTGCGCGGCCTTGATTTCTATCAATTTATTTCAGATCTGGATAAAAATTGGGATGCGCGTATCGACCAGTTGTCCGATACTTTCGCGTCACTTGCAAAGCAGCTGTTTACGAAAACTGCATTGACTGCAAGCGTAACGGGCAACTCCGAACTACTGAGTGCGGTTGAGAAGCAGTTCAGCACACTGGATCTGCAGACACAATCAGCTCCTGGCCGCAGCTCGAATCAATTGCCGGCGCCAGAAGCGAAAAATGAAGGATTGATGACATCCAGCAAGGTCCAGTACGCGGCCAAGGGTGCCAACTTCAAATCGCTCGGCTTCGATTACACAGGCAAGCTTCAGGTTTTGAAAAAAATTCTGTCGCTTGACTATCTGTGGAACCAGGTACGCGTCATGGGCGGTGCGTACGGATGTGGCCTCGCACTCGAGTCCGCGGGCAACATGATTTTCTGGTCATACCGTGACCCGAACCTGAAGGAAACGCTGGCGATCTACGATGAAGCAGCAAAATTCGCTGAAGCGTTCGACGCCGACGATTTCGAAATGACGAAATATATTATCGGAACCTTGTCTGACCTAGATACACCGCTGACCCCGCGCGGCAAGGGCAGCATGGCCGATGCTCAATATTTCAAAAACATTACCCAGGCCGACGTACAGGAAACACGCGACAATGTCCTTGATACAAAGCTGTCGGATATTCAGGCATTCGGCAAACTGCTGAAAAAAGTTACCGATCAAGGTCTGGTCTGCGTCCTCGGCAATGAAGGAAAAATCCAAGAAAACAAAGACCTGTTTCAATCCTGCATCAACATATTCGACTGATTCAGATAAAGAAAGAGCTGTGAGCGATCTGCTCATAGCTCTTTTTTTTAGATTTTGATCTTTCATGGATTCGAGATTCGGTTTAAACTTTTTGAGGTTCGGTCTCACTTTCCTTTGATTCGGTCTAACTCTTTAGCGTTTCGGTCTCACTTTTCCTTGATTCGGTCTAACTTCTGATTTTCGGTCTCACTTTCCTTTGATTCGGTCTAACTCTTTAGCGTTTCGGTCTCACTTTTCCTTGATTCGGTCTAACTTCTGATTTTCGGTCTCACTTTCCTTTGATTCGGTCTAACTCTTCAGCGTTTCGCTCTCACTTTTCCTTGATTCGGTCTAACTTCCCGCGGAGTTTGGTCCATCCGCTTAACCTTGGGCTTTAATGAATTGATCGAAAGTGTTTGATTTCAATGTTACTAAAGACGGCAGTTCCGTCCTCGGAGTACAGACTGATCCCTTGGTCGTTCAGGTTCGGAAAGGCTTCGTTTGTGAGAACGGTTCGCCCATCGTCTGTGAAAACTTCGATACTTGTTTTATCGACAAGGATTTTAAGATGCACGCGTTTGGTATCTTGAGCAAGCGGTGCACGGCTTTCCAAGTACTTTTTACTCTTATCCGGCTGATTTGTGAACGTGCGATTAACATAAAGATAGCCGCCTTCAGCAAATACTCCGACATCGATATGCCGTTTTTCATTGTCGGATTCGCGCAGCCGGAGCCCGACGTTGCGTGCATTGGTCCACGACAGATCGACATCAAGCTGATAGGCAGTTCCGTGCACATCGAGTGTTTTCGAACCATTCACGCGGACTGTTTTCAGCCGCTGCGTTGATTCGACAAGCTTATCCAGTCCGGCAACCGGCTGAGAAGCAAGGCTGTAACCATCGTCCTGCTTAACCAAATGAATTTGGCGCACGACCGAGTTCACGCCGTTGAATTTGTCCTTTTTCAGAGTCGGCGTGGTGTTAGGATAGTCCCAATTATTCATCCATGCGATAGCATAGCGCGAATCGAGCTTGTCTTTCGCCTTTCCGTTATCGAATGTCACGCCGGCATACCAATCGAATCCGTAGTCCAGCCATTGCGGCGTATCTTGATCAGCAGTAAATTTTTTCCCGTCAAAATCACCGGTCCAGTATGCATATGTGTTCGGAAGTCCCTCTGCTTTTCCATTGGCGCTTGCACCGAGCACCCACTTAACCGTTCCGTCACCGGCACGCAGCTGAAAGAGATCCGGGCATTCGATCACTCCTATATTCTGTGTCATGAAACCATCCGTGTAGTGCCAATCCTTTAGATCATTCGATTCATAGAACCCGATTTTCGATCCTTCGGCAAGCAGCAAGATCCATTTATGGCGCGATTCGTCCCAGATCACCTTCGGATCGCGGAAATCCTTGACACCGGGATTGGGCAATATCGAATCCTCATTGTCTTGCTTAAATGTTTTCCCGTCATCGGTGCTGTACCACAGAAATTGCTCCTGATCACGCTGCGCGGGCGGCTGAGTCACAATGGCAACCAGTGCATTTTTTCCAAATCCGGCCGTGTTTTCCGGATCGCGCACAACCGATCCGGTCCAGATGTCACCGTTTTTATTCGTGTATTTTGGAATGGCGACACCATCATCCTTCCAGTGCACGAGATCCTTCGATGTGGCCAGTCGCCACTCCGTCCCGTTCCCTTTCGGATAATCGCGATTGTACAAATAATAATAATGATACTTGCCATTAAAATAGAGCGGCCGCTGCGGATCATTCATCCATTTATCCGGCACTGAGAAATGATAGACCGGTCGATAAGAATCTTCCTTTTTATGTGTCACTTGTTTCTCCTTCGGCCGAAATGATTGAGACAGGACAAGCGCTATTATCACAAGGAGCAGACCGAGCATCACCAGACTGCTCACAATCCAAACTTTTTTATTCACAAGAATAACCTCCAGCATGTCACAGCATTCATCGTCGCACATTTTTTACGCAAAAAATGAAAATGTCGCCTATAATCGACATTATTTTCTCTAATGCTTATTATGATCCATTATGTTCAGGGATATGAATAACCATTTCGCAATCTATTTTTGTGTAAAAAAAGACTCCTGATTTGGAGTCTCAATTTTCCTGCTATGAACTAATGACTTACCTTCTCGATTATTAGTCAATGGTGAGCTGACCTTGATCAAGAATGCTGTCCGGTACAACCGATGACCGTGAGCCTTGAAGTTTCACAAGGAAGCTTGGCGCAAAGGTTGAATGCTGGTCATCAAATGTCCCTCTGTTGGTCATGTAGCTTGTGATGACCACCTTGTTCCCTTTTTTCTGAGGCACAGCAAAATGCGAGTAGTTCCATGTGATGTCATCCGTATCCAGATCCATCTGCAGAACCAGTCCGCTGCCATTCAACGGATGATACGTACCGGTGAGCGAGTCGGATACAAAGCCGAGCATGTACACATCTTTGTCGCTGATTCCGTCAATGGTCATTTTCGCACCGCGTGAATCGGTGAACAGGTACCATTTGCCGTTCATTTTGAATACATTTGCACGCTCAATTTCATCCGTAACCGTGTTCGATGCAATTAAAGGTTTCATAACTTTCTTCAAGGTGTAATCATCATTGAGTTCAATGATTCCAAGCGCACCGTTAGCAAGTGACGCAAGATTCTTTTTCGGGCTGTCGAGCAGCGCTTTGCGTTCCTTTTGGAAATAGCGCAGGTTGCCGCCGTAGAATGCACGATTATTGAATTGGTCATCGCCTTGGTAGCCCACTTTCGTTCCGGTGTTTGCTTCAAATACCAAATATTTGTGTCCGTTATCTTCAACATAGTGCGGATCACGGAATGTGTGGTTGTCCGCGCCTTTGTCGCCGGCTGCGAATTGATCAACGGTTTGATAGTATTTGCCGTCACCAGCGAAAATTGACTTCAAATCTTCGATGCCGTCTACCTTCAATGAGTCTGCGTCCGGCTGTGAGAGATTGATCTGTGCGGTTGTCAGTGTTTGTTTTCCGTAAAGCTTCTTGCCCTCGTCCCAAGGCTGACGGTTGGTATAGAACAAACGCACCTTGCCGTCCTTAGTCAGCGTCGCCGATCCGGACCATTCCTCAGCCTGATCTTTTAATATCTGATCGTTTGTTTTCAGATGATCATCAGCCTGGAAGACGCGTCCTGCATTTTTCCAGCTGTCGATCGATGTATCGCCTTTCTTTTGATAGAAGAGGTAGATGAACGTATCGCTGCCGACTTTCGGATCACCGGCAAGTGCGAAGACAATATTATAGCCCTTGTAATCGGCAACTGTGCCATCTGCATTTTGTAGCGGCCAGCTGTCCCAAACATCCAGGTCAATCGTGTTTCCGTCCTTGTCCTTGCCTATTGCCGACGGAAGATTCTCAATCGTTGATTCATCAAATTCAGGAACCTGGAACCGTTCATTTTCCTGCTGATCCGGAATCTTACTCATATCATAACGTGTCAGATGCGAGATGCCATACGTTTTATTCTTTCCAAAGTAATCAATTGGCTTTGCCGATGCTTGCGTGCTACCGCCAATCATAAAGGTTGTGACAAGCAGCGCGGCTGCCGTCTGTTTTGCGATTTTGCCAATGTGCATGTTTTCCTCTCCCTGTTCCTTATTTGTCTTGCTGCATCATTTCATGGAACCGAGCACCTTGTCTGCGTGCTTCTCTCTTTGTCATTTCCCATGAAAAAGATAATTGTCAACCGGTCGTCAAAATGTCGGCGTCGGTTCCCCACAAGAATACGTGGAAACCAATGAACTCGTCAATTGAGCAAATGAAGGATAAAAACGTAGACTTTGCCAAATGAATTATTTAAATCATAGGTCTTAAGACACATGTACTATTGCATTAATGACAAACAGTGTCATATTCTCTAATGCAGCAGAACAGTTTTTCATTTTGAATGATTGATGTTCGATTCATGCCTGTCCTAAACTCCTTTATACATGTGAAAAATGTAAACGCATGCTCCGTTGTAATTAACGATTTGCATGTATTGTCATGAAAAAGTAATAAAAATGGGTCTAAGAGACCGTGAGCAAAAAATATTTTTGGATAATTTTACTATAAATTAATTTAATTCGCAAAACTAATATTATAAGTTAAAATACTAATAAAATTAGTTTTGTGGAGGTCATTTGTATGCGCCTATTAAAATACGATCACTTTTATCAGCTGACTTTTTTTCCGACTTTGTTTCCCGTGAATTGCTACCTCGTTGAAGAAGAAGATGCACTTACGTTAATCGATTGTGCGCTTCCATCAAGCACACAATCAATTTTGAAAGCTGCAAAACGGATTGGTAAACCGATTACTCGTATTGTCTTGACTCATGCACATGGCGACCATGTCGGTGCACTCGATTCGTTGAAAAAAGCACTCCCGAGTGTCACCGTCTATATTTCCAAACGTGATGCGCGCCTGCTTGCCGGAAAAGTTGACCTTGATCCTGATGAACCACAGCTTCCCATTCGCGGGGGTATCCCTAAAAATATTCAAACCGTACCCGATCGCCTTGTGCAAGAAGGTGATACCATCGGCCGTCTGCTGGTCGTATCCAGTCCCGGTCATACCCCCGGCCATATCGCATTTTTCGATCGAGAATATGGTGCACTTTTTGCCGGTGATGCTTTTCAAGTGCGCGGCGGGATTGCTGTCAGCGGTCAATTAAAATGGTTCTTCCCGTTTCCCGCACTCGCAACATGGAGTAAGGAAAATGCTTACACAAGCGCGAAAAAATTACTCAATTTAAAGCCTCACTATTTGTCCGTAGGGCATGGTCGCGTGCTTGAACACCCGGAACAGGCAATGTCTGGAGCGATCAGCTTCACCGAGCAAAAAATGAAGGAGAATTAAGATGCGCCAAGGACTAACGAAACAGCATATTATTAAACAAGCCGCTCAGCAAATTGAGGAGAACGGTCTGCATAACCTTACGCTCGCCGCGCTCGCTCAGCGACTTCACATCAAAACACCGTCACTTTATAATCACATAAACAATCTAACCGATCTGAGGAACGGCCTGTCCTGTTATGGATTGAGTATGCTCACGGAACAATTGATTCAATCCGCACTGGGTAAATCGCAGGATGATGCCCTGTTCGCCATAGCCGGTACCTACATCGCTTTTGCAAAAGAGCATCCAAATCTCTATGACGCAATCATTCATGTACCTGATCCCACCGATCCCGATCTTCATCAAATCGCAGAAAGGCTGCTTAACTTTTTGTTTAAAATTCTTGAAGGCTATCCTTTGAGTGAGGAGGATCGCGTTCATGCTGTTCGCGGATTGCGCAGTATTGTCCATGGATTTGCCAGTTTGCAGCTGCATCAAGGATTTAACATGAAAAATGATCAAGACGAGTCTTTGAAATGGATTCTTTCCGCTTATCTTGCGGGGCTGAAGTTGAATTTGTCAAATAAGTCATAAAAGATGCTTGTCGATTGATCTGATCCATTAAAAATGCCGCCCGATCACACTGATGATCGAACGGCGTTTATTCTTCTCACCCTTCTAGTTGTGCGTTGAATTCTTGGTTTCGTGCATTGGATCACGATTTTCGTGCATTGAACCTTGGGTTTCGTGCATTGAGCCTTGAGTTTCGTGCATTGAACTCGGTCCGCCCCTCTAGTTGTGCATAGGATTCTTGGTTTCGTGCATTGGATCACGATTTTCGTGCATTGAGCCTTGGGTTTCGTGCATTGAAATTGGCGCACCCTTCTGTTTGTGCATAGAATTCTTGGTTTCGTGCATTGGATCACGATTTTCGTGCATTGAACCTAGGGTTTCGTGCATTGAACTCGGTCCGCCCCTCTAGTTGTGCATAGAATTCTTGGTTTCGTGCATTGGATCACGATTTTCGTGCATTGAGCCTTGGGTTTCGTGCATTGAACTCGGTCCGCCCCTCTGTTTGTGCATAGAATTCTTGGTTTCGTGCATTGGATCACGATTTTCGTGCATTGAACCTAGGGTTTCGTGCATTGAACTCGGTCCGCCCCTCTAGTTGTGCATAGAATTCTTGGTTTCGTGCATTGGATCACGATTTTCGTGCATTGAGCCTTGGGTTTCGTGCATTGAACTCGGTCCGCCCCTCTGTTTGTGCATAGAATTCTTGGTTTCGTGCATTGGATCACGATTTTCGTGCATTGAGCCTTGAGTTTCATGCATTGAACTCGGTCCGCCCCTCTGTTTGTGCATAGAATTCTTGGTTTCGTGCATTGGATCACGATTTTCGTGCATTGAGCCTTGAGTTTCATGCATTGAACTCGGTCCGCCCCCTCTGTTTGTGCATAGAATCCTTGGTTTCGTGCATTGGATCACGATTTTCGTGCATTGAACCTTGAGTTTCATGCATTGAACTCGGTCCGCCCCTCTAGTTGTGCATAGAATTCTTGGTTTCGTGCATTGGATCACGATTTTCGTGCATTGAACCTAGGGTTTTGTGCATTGGATCACGATTTTCGTGCATTGAACCTAGGGTTTTGTGCATTGAACTCGGTCCGCCCCTCTAGTTGTGCGTTGAATTCTTGGTTTCGTGCATTGGATCACGATTTTCGTGCATTGAACCTTGGGTTTCGTGCATTGAATTTGGCCCACCCTTCTAGTTGTGCGTTGAATTCTTGGTTTCGTGCATTGAGTCTTGGGTTTCGTGCATTGTGCTTGACGTATTTCCACCCGAGCCACGCGCAAATAACTTAGTTCGACTAGCAGCTAACATTATGACAGCTTTTTGCCATTTCCATGATATCCGTCTCAAATTGTGACAAATATCATACACTTTTTTCTTTTTTAGTTTTCATCGAATCTTCTATGCTACTATAATAATGCTTTCATTTTTGTCTATTTTGTAACAAATTATTGTCGAAAAGAGGAATTCATCATGGTTTCATCAAAAATACATCAAGAATCATCTCATCTGTCGGTGCGTAATTACGCAACAATCGGCATTTTCAGTGTGCTTATGATTATTTTGGCGATTGCCGTGGCCATTCCGGCAATGTCCGTAGTCTATTTCTCAATGTTCATCAGCAGTCCGTTGATTGCCTTTCTGTCTGCACCTCTATTTACTTTTATGGTCTTGAAAGTGCATAAGCGTGGAACTGTCTTGGTCTACTGTCTGATCATGGCAATTCTGTATTTGATCAGCGGAACGCCTTATCTCGCTGCATGGTTTGTCCTTTCCGCTATTCTGGGCGAACTCGCTATGACCGGACATGATGCGTATAAAAATTTCATTCGAATCACGATCAGCTGGATCATTTGTTCGCTGTTCCGTGCGACAAACGGGATGATCGATATTTGGTTTTTCTCTAAGCAATATCTTGCTTCCGGTGTCAGCAAGGCACACTTTAATCAGGTTGCTCATTATTACTACTCAGTGCCATGGGTCATTTTTATCCTGCTGCTGACTGCCATTGGCGCCCTGCTTGGCGGACTTGTGTCGGCGAAGCTGATGAAGAAACACTTTGTGAAAAGTGGGCTGCTTCGATGAGACGTTCCGCTCTTCATGTGGATTTCCGGGCAAAGCTGGCCGTTTTTGCGCTGATGTTCGTGCTGTCTGCCCTGCTCACGCATGATGGATCGGTTTGTCTTGCCATGCTTTTCATGATGCTTTACCTTTGCGCGCAATCCTTTTACCGCGCAGGCATTATCTATTTTTTTGCCGGATGCGCAATTGCTCTTCTGCGCAGTTTATCCGGATCTGAGGGAATCACCATTTTTCTTCCCGATGTTCTGCTTTTCGCAATCTTGCGTATTTCGCTCGTCATGATGGCTGCTTTTGCAATGGTACGTATGCCGCCTGGGGAAATTACAGCGGCATTTATGAAAATGCGGCTGCCCTCAGCTCTCGCATTGCCAATCACGTTCATGCTCCGCTTCGCACCGACCGTCCGTGGAGAATTTCGGACTGTACTGGCGGCGCTCCGCATGCGTGGTCTGTTGTCTTTGGCTCATCCGCTGCGGGCATTCGAATATACACTGATCCCAATGATTACTCGCAGCTCGGTCATTTCAGATGATTTAGCCGCTTCTGCTGAACTGCGTGGGATCTCCAATCCGGGAACACACAGCTCGCTGCGGTTGATTCGTTTTCGACTGATTGACGGCATTCTACTCATTTTAGCATTCGTTTTTTCGGCGATCTGTCTCTATGTTGACAAGTGGGTGATGATTTGATTGAACTTCAACAGGTTTCATTTTCTTATGGGAACGAGCCTCCGGTTGTTCGCGATCTGAATCTTACTGTAAATAAAGGAGAGCTTGTCGTCATTACCGGCAAAAGCGGCTGCGGGAAAACAACGGTTACGCGCATCATCAATGGCTTGGCGACACACTTCTATAAAGGTGAACTGAACGGCCAGGTTGTGATTGACGGTAAGAACCAACGCGACCTTCCCTTTTGGGCCATTGGGAAGCGGATCGGTGCTGTGCTCCAGGATCCGAGCAGCCAATTCTTCGCAGATCAGGCCATTGACGAAATTGCCTTCGGCTGTGAAAATTACGGACTGGAGCGTCATGAGATGCAGCAGCGTATTTCTCGTGCTGCTGAGAAGACAGGAAGCACTGCGCTGCTTGATCAGCGGCTTCATGATCTTTCGAGCGGTCAGCAACAGCGGCTGGCCATCGCCAGCATCTATGCGATCAATCCGGATACCTATGTATTCGACGAACCATCCGCAAATCTTGATTCAGAGGCAGTTGATCAGCTGTGCCGATTGCTAGCCGCACTAAAAAATGAGGGAAAAACCATACTTATTGCCGAGCATCGTTTGTTCTATTTAACCGAGATCGCTGATCGAATTCTGTATATGGAAAACGGTGTAATCACTGAGACTTTTTCCTCAGCAGAGCTGTCCCGCCTGAACCATGACGATTTGCGCCGACTCGGTCTGCGCTGTGCCAGCCTGCCCGATCTGAATACAAGCGAGCGAAGTACAAATAAGGAAGAAGCCATGGTGATTGAACACCTTTCTTTTGCCTATAAAAAATCACCGGTCATTCACGACTTCAGTCTGCGCATCGGCAAAGGCGACGTGGTCGCTCTCATCGGTCCGAATGGCGCCGGCAAAACAACATTGGTAAAAATTCTGAGCGGATTGATTACGGAAAAATCAGGCCGCATTCTAATAAACCACCGTTCGACTGGTCGCAGACTGCGAAGACGGCACGCTTTTTTTGTCATGCAGCATGCTGACAGCCAGCTGTTCGCCGAAAGCGTGCTTGAAGAAATCCGACTCAGCGCACAAGTTCCTGAACAGGCAGAAACTCTATTGCAATCGTACGGGCTGTTTCCGTTCAAGGATGCTCACCCATCAACATTATCCGGCGGTCAAAAACAGCGATTGCTCCTTGCTGTCGCTGAGAGTATGGAACCCTCAATCCTAATTCTCGATGAACCGACCAGCGGACTTGACGGGGAAAACATGCGGCTGCTTGCAACAAAGCTGCGTCAATTGGCCGCTCAACGAAAAACAGTGCTTGTCATCACGCATGACAAGGAATTCATTACACTGGCATGCACGCGTCTTATTAGGATAGAGCATGGCAGGAAAGTCACTGATGCAGCGATTATACGTTAAAATGCGCCGGAAACGGCGCGTTTTTTATACTATAAGTATATAAATTTTAAGGAAAATGGTATAAGTGCAACTAAGTCTTCGCCTTCGTCAGAGGCTTGGCGAAGCCAAGTTTTCTAATACCGATTCCGTTCCGCGCCTCTTGATCTTGTTTTTAACAATTCACCTAAAAACAAGGTCTGCTCGTCTTGCTTCGAGCCAAGTTGTTAGACGCTCATGTTGATGAATGCTACACTAATCGTGAATAGCGAAAGGAGCGATCATTATGAAAATCGGTTTTATCGGCAGCGGCAATATCGGCCGAACCGTTGCCTCTTGCTTTCTCCGTGCCGGTCATTCCGTTGTGATGTCCAATTCCCGCGGTCCGGAAACACTGTCCGACTTGGTCAAAGAATTAGGTCCTAAGGCAAAAGCTGCCACTGCGGAACAAGCAGCACATGAGGGTGACTTGATTGTTGTGACGGTACCGCTTTATGCGCTTCCTAAATTATCAACCTCCGGAACGGATGGCAAAGTAATTATTGATACCATGAACTATTATCCATTCCGAGATGGGCATATCGCATCGCTTGATGACGGAACGGCAACGACCAGTGAATTGACGGCGGAACATTTTCCGAATGCACGCGTAGTCAAAGCGTTCAACTCAATCATTGCTTCAGAAATTCAAACAACTGCCAAACCGCAAGGCGATCCGCAACGACGAACGCTCCCGATTGCCGGAAACGACGCGGAAGCAAAGAAAACAGTCATCGACTTGATTGAATCCATTGGTTTCGATGTCTATGACGCCGGCGCGCTGCATGAAGGCTATCGTTTTCAAAATGGCACTCCTGCTTACTGTGCCCGTGCGAACCGTGACGAATTGATTCATCTTCTGCAACAAGCGTGATTTCTATCTAGTTGACATAAACTAAAGGCGGCACAGCGAAAAAAAATCGCTGTGCCGATTTTTAACGTCCTGGATAAAATGTGATTTGGCATCCATTCTTCGGTTAGGCGCGATTATTTCTGGATTGACTTGAATTTTCCCCCGATTGATGCCGAATTTGTCCTGATATAAGTTGCCATGGGCTCGATTCCCGGAATAGATGCACTTTTCCCCAGATTGGCCTGAAGTTTTCCCGGATTAAACTGTTTTTTCCCTGATTCATTCCGAGTTTGATTGGATAAAAGTCGCGGACACACTCGATTCCCGGATTAGGTGTACTTTTTCTCTGATTGTTTCGGACTTTCCCCCGATTAAATTGATCGTTTCCCCAATTAATTCCGAGTTTGTCCGCATGAATTTTTGCGCAAGTAAAAACCCCCTCGTTAGAATTTCTGCGAGGGGGCTGTTTATTTATTTTACATCGCCTTAAGCCGTTCGATTCTGCTTTCGGTTGATGGGTGAGTCGCAAACCAGTTGGTTTTCTTACGTTTCTTGCCAAACGGATTGGAAATGTACATTGAAGCCGTTGCATCCTTAACATGCTTCATACCTTTGTCATCACTGCTGATCTTGGTCAGTGCGTTGATCAACCCCTGCGGATCGCGTGTCAGTTCCACCGCCGATGCATCGGCTAGATATTCACGGTTGCGCGATACCGCGAGCTGCACGAATTGCGCGACGAGCGGCGCGAGAATGATCAGGACAAGGGCAATAATCATGAAGATCGGATTCGATTTTTCATTATTACGCTTATTGCTCCGGCCGCCGCCCCAGAAAAACATACGCTGGCCGATGTCTGCCACAACAACGATTACGCCGACAAGCGCAATACAGAGTGTCATTAAGCGAATGTCGTAATTTCGAATGTGGGAAAATTCGTGTGCGGCGACTGCAGCGATCTCTTCACGGTTAAGACGTTCGAGCAAGCCGCTCGTAAATGCAATGACGCTGGACTCCGGTTTCATGCCGGTCGCAAATGCGTTCGGCGATGGATCATCGACAATGTAAATTTTCGGCATTGGAACGTTCGCCGCAAGCGCCAGCTCCTCAACCACGTTAAACACCATTGGATTGTCGCTTTTCTTGATCTCTCGCGCGCCAGCCATGCTCAGAACTTGAGCACGAGCACTTGCAAACGTAATGGGCACATAAAATGCGAGTACCACCGCCGCAATGATCGGTCCTGAAAGCATGTCCCCGTTCAGAAAATAGCCGACCGCCCAGCCGATCACAAGGACAAGAAAACAGAAAAAGGTGAGCAGCACGAGCGTTTTTCGCTTATTTTGTTGGATTTGTTGATAGAGCATGAGCAGCCTCCGTTAAAAGGTAACCTTAGGCACGTCGCGTTCAGCCTCAGGGATTGTGAGCAGCTCTTCTCTTTTGAAGTTGAACATTCCGGCGATAATGTTCGATGGGAACGATTCACGCTTGATGTTATAATCCTTCACCGTCTTGTTATACAGCTGACGGGAATAAGCAACCTTGTTCTCTGTTGTCGCCAATTCTTCCTGGAGCTGCAGAAAGTTCTGATTCGCTTTCAAATCCGGATAGGATTCTGCTAAAGCAAAAATTGACTTCAACGCACCTTCAATCTGGTTATCCGCTTCAATTCGCTGCTGCGGCGTCCCGCTGATCAAACCATTTCGTGCTTCAATAACCTGATTCAGCGTTTCTTTTTCGTGCTTCGCATAGCCTTTAACCGTTTCCACGAGATTCGGGATCAGGTCATGGCGCCTCTTTAGCTGCACATCAATCTGACTGAACGATTCCTGCACCCAGTTGCGGAGCTTGACCAAACCGTTGTATTGAGCAATAAAATAAATCACGATAATTGCTAGGATGGCAATAATAATCCATGTTGTCATAAGTTCCCTCTCCTTTTTTTCTGTTGATTTAAGTATAGCATTTGAATGTCATCCATAGCCTATTCATGTAATAATTCCTATAAGAATAGGAAAAAACAGCTCCTCACGGTGTAAGATGCTGCTCAAGTTATGCTTCGTTTTCTTTTTTTTGAAAATACTCGATCATCCATGAGGGTACTGCATGCTTACGTTGTACAACGATTTTTCCACTTTGTATGATTGCTACTGTAGTCGGCATACCTCCAGTATTATCAATCAAAAATGACTCATCCAAAGCATCAATAAGTTTAAGAAAATGGTTAATTGACCGATCTTTTCTGCGAAATACATCTGCTTTGGGAATATTATGTCCTCCATTTTCAACACGATATTTAATTCTTCTTAAATTATACGAATCGTCTTGTAAAAACAAAAAGAACATTTTGATGGTAAATCCTTTTTCTTTTGCAGTCAAAATTTGATTCACTGCAAGTTTCCCAGATAGCGTTGTTTCCATTGAAAAGTTTATTTTCTTTTCAATACACTCGTGAATCATTTGAATTGTTTTTTTCCCTGCTTTTATTTGAGGATTATTCACATGATTTAATTTCATATTTTTGGCTATTAAGTCGGTGTCAACATTGATGTCGGAATCCATTTTATCCAAAATTAAGCTCCGAAAAGTACTTTTACCACTTCCGTTATTTCCGGCAAATACGTACAGTGTGCACATAAAGTTAAGCCTCATTAACGATTTTAATCGTTCCATCCGGATATTCTTCAACCATTTGTCCATTTTTCTTATAAACAATCGGTGTATTATTGGCCTTGCCGTCGATACGTGCACGATCAATGATGTATGGAACCATTCGAAGGATCTCTTTGTCTCTAGAATCAATATTTTTGTTCAAAGTAAACGACCTCCGTTCTCTTAACATGCTTTACTTAAGTATATCCTGTTTTTCTGCAGAATCCACAATAGAAAGAATAAGACGGCTTCTCTTTGCTCAAGCCGTCCTTTTTAAAAAATTATTCCAAACAAAAGTCCTTAATCCGCTCGCGATCGGCACGCGTGATGCCGAACTCTCGTTCCAGGTACTTGCCGAACTTGCCGTAGTTGCCGAAAATGGAGCCAATTGATGCGTCCAAATATTCTTCGTGCAACAAAAAGCCTTCTTCAAAATCTTTCAGTTGCTTGCCAGATACATAGTGTGCAGCCTCGGCAAACGTTTCCTGGTGATAAGCAACCAAGGTTTTATTTGAGAACAGGTAATCCTCCATAATGGTTTCGAAGGAAACGCCAAGGGTTCGCAAAAGCAGCATTGCGCCAACCCCGGTCCGGTCACGGCCGCCGGCACAGTGGTGAAGCACTGGCAGATTCTCTTCCGGTTTCTTAAACAGCTGCATCAATCGTTTATACGAACCGTTCTGAATCGGCATTTTCCGATAGACTTGCGCGAATTTTTCACGTGTAAATGTTTTATAAAAAAGCTCCGGATCCCACTCTTCTCTAGCGGTTGATTTATCTTCGCCGTTTACCGCAATCCGTTCATGCCGTTCATTTCCGATTTGAGGATCCGGTTTAATAATAGCCTCTGCTTTATCACGGTAATCATAGATGAGTTTGAGATTCAAAGGCTTAAGATTTTCTTTATCGCCATTCGTCATTCCGGTCAGTTCCGCAGAACGAAAAAGAAGTCCCTTTTTCACTTTCCGTCCGTCTCGTGCTTTTATTCCGCCCATATCGCGAAAATTATATACACCTTCAAGCGGCAGCACGCGCTCCATCAATACATTGCTTTCCATCAGCATCCCCTCTTCCCATTCAGCTTCTCTTTTTCATTTATTTTATCATAGTTTGTTATTCAGTTTGTTGCGACAATGCTAACGATCTGTCAAACTTTTATTTACTTAGTCTTTTTAAATGGAGATGGTGCAACCTGCGCGTACTTCCTATTGACCGGGTTCAACAATTGCGCAAGAACCGTATTTTGAAACTTATTCCTTGGGTTCATCGAATGGTTCTTAAAGCGACAAAATAACAGGAGGTAAAGAATGATCTTTTTCGAAAAGTTCTTTAACTGGTTGTTTTTTATTGGAATTATTCTGCTTTTCGGCCGACTGCTGACGCTGATTTTCCGGTTGATGCATGTGCCGTTTACAACCTTTTTCAAGGATTACAGTGTCATTTCTCTGGTCATTTTAATCGTTGGCGTGATTGGCTCTGAACGAATGAAAGGAATGAAGAAAACGAAAAAGTAACGTGCTCAGTCGAACTCTGCGACCCAATTTTGATCGCTCGCCGCTTTAAAGCACAGCTTGATTTGTTCCGAAGTATTCTTTTCCTCAGCTAGCGGCGGTAGTTCGTCAATCCCGAAATATCCGATCTCGGTTGTCTCGATGTTTTCCTCAAATTTTCCGCCGATCAGCGAGCAAAGTACGAACACTTTGCAGACGCCATAAGCATACACCGGAAGATTATGTGCATTGCGGTCTTGAACGGCAATAAGCCGGATCGGAACGACGTCCAGTCCAGACTCCTCCTTCACTTCCTTGACCGTATTCGATTTAATCGATTGATCCACATCGACCCATCCTCCGGGCAACGACCATGTGCCGGCATTCTCTTTCACCAGCAAAATCCGGTTATCTTGAAAAATCGCCGCACGTGTATCAAGCTTCGGTGTTTGATAGCCGGTTTCATTGCAGAAAATCGCTTTGACATGGTCGAGCGAGAAACCGGTTTTCAGGCTCAGCATTTCCGCTGCAATTTCGCGAATACGCGCGAATCGTTCCTGATCAAAGCGATCCTTTGAATAGGCGAGACCGGCCTGTGCCAGGGCTTGAAGCTCCATCGCCCAGTTCAGCCAAGGTTTATCGCTAAATCGTTCGCTGTTTCTCTCATTCATGCAAATCCCTCCAATGGGTATGTATCTATGAAAAGCGGAAATAATCGTGTACGATGATGGAAAGCACTTAACTAATTTTGAAATGAGGAATCAGGATGAACAACACTGATAAATTTACCGGCAAGGCTTCCATTTACGCACGCTTCCGTCCCGACTATCCGCAGTTGCTGCTGGATGATCTGCTTCTCCATCCGAGTGCGCAATTTACGGTGGCCGACATCGGATCAGGCACTGGCATTCTGACCAGACAGCTGCTCGATCGCGGCGTCAAGGTGATCGCTGTTGAACCCAATGAAGATATGCGTACCGCCGCGGAGACATCGCTTAGCGCATATTCTCAGTTCACATCAGTCTCCGGCAACGCCGAGCACACGCAACTTCCGGACCATTGCGCGGATCTGGTCACGGTCGCACAGGCGTTTCATTGGTTTGACGTCAATGATTTCAAGAAAGAATGCTGCCGCATTTTAAAGCCGGATCAAAAAGTTGCCCTTATTTGGAACAGCCGCATACCGAACGCACCGCTCATTAAAGAAACCGCGAAAATCTGCAAGACATTCTGCCCAAATTTTCGCGGCTTCTCCGGCGGTATTGATGGTGACCGTTCAAGTTTTTTACGCTTTTTCCGAGATGGCGAGTATTCTGTTAAAACCTATAGTCACCCGCTCCGGTATACGCTCGATGCCTTTATCGGCCGGCATTTATCGGCTTCCTATGCCCCTAAGCCGGACGATGCAAGCCGCCAGCCGTTCGTTCAAGCGTTGACGGAACTGTTCTCTCGTTATGAACAAAACGGTGCTGTTTCGTTTCCGAATGAAACACGATGCTATTATGGATGCGTATAAAGATCAGCCGTTTCCTTCTGAAAATTCCGGATAAAGTGACATACCACCATCCACAAAAATAGTCGTACCGGTCACATAACTTGATTCATTTGAGGCGAGCCAAGCCGCTGCGGCCGCAACTTCTTCCGGCTTGCCGATATAATTGATTGGAATCAGGTTCAGGGTACTTTGTTTTTGTTCGGGATCCGCAAACTTTTCTGCGTTGATTGGCGTTTGAATGGCACCGGGTGCAATTGCATTGACTCGAATGCCGCGTTTGGCGTATTCCAAAGCAATTGTTTCCGTGAACAGTTTGACGCCTCCCTTGCTGGCGGCATAGTGTGCAAAAGTCGGCCACGGAATTCGTTGATGAACGGAAGACATGTTGATGATTGTGCCTTTTTTATTGTGTGCCAAATAATGGTTGATCGCTGTCTTCGCACCGAGGAATACTCCGGTCAGATTGACATTCATAACCTTCTCCCAGTCTTCAAGACTGAGCTCATGCGTCTGTGCCCGATTTTCCATCCCGGCATTATTAATCCATACATCCAATCCGCCAAAATGTTCTACTGCTGCATCCAGCAAGGACTGGACGCCGCTCTCGGTTCCCACATCCGCTTGCACTGCAATGGCTTTCCCACCGGCCTTGTTTAATTCTTCAACCGTTTGTTCTGCCTGCCCGCTGTCACTGTTGTAGTTGATGACCACCGACATCTTTTCTTCGGCTAATCGGCGCGAAATTGCATTCCCAATTCCTTTAGATCCGCCTGTGACAACAGCTGTTTTTCCGAATAGATCTGAATACATAGTGCTCCCTCCAATTTTTCGTGTTCCTTTTATTGTGAGAAAAATCAGCGGGAATATCAAGTCAGACCGGTTGGCGATATTTACGCAGCCTCAAGCAGGCGAGCCAATTTAGTTTATTTTATTAAAACATGGAGACTATAATAATCTCTGTGAACATGATGGATGTTTCTGACTGTGACCGAGTTGTACGCGAACCTAGGAAGCACTCAATTCGGATCTATTTCAACATGAAGGAAGAGGAATTAAGTCATGAATCAGACCATGAACAAGGAACAAGTTAAAGAAAACATTTTATCCGCATTTCAATTCAGGCACGCCTGCAAGCAATTCGATCCGGCAAAGAAAATCAGCGATGAAGATTTTCAGTTCATTTTGGAAACCGGTCATTTATCGCCAAGCTCATTCGGTCTTGAACCGTGGAAATTTGTCGTCGTACAAAATAAAGAGCTGCGCGCCAAGCTTGCCCCGGCAGCTTGGGGGGCAACCGAAAAGCTGAAGACTGCAAGTCACTTTGTGCTGATTTTGTCTCGGCTGCAATCCGGACTGGATGCACATTCCGAGCACGTTCAGCACATGATCAATGACATTCAGCAATGTCCGTCGGATGTTGCCAAAATGATGACCAATGCGATCGCTAATTTTCAAAAGGTGGATTTCACCCTGGCTGAAAATGAACGTGTCTTCTTCGAATGGGGTTGCCGCCAGTGCTATATTGCGCTTGGTAATATGATGACTGCAGCTGCTGAAATCGGCATCGATTCCTGCCCAATGGAAGGCTTCAACAAGGATCAGGTGGAAAAAGTCTTAAGTGAAGAAGGCATTATTAAGGGCAACGATTTCGGGATTGCCTGCATGGCGGCTTTTGGTTATCGCGCCAAGGACCCACGTCCGAAGACAAGACAGCCGATTGAGGACGTTGTCGAGTGGAAAAAATGACTTTTATTATAGAAGAAACCTGCGTGGATTCGTTTGCGCAGGTTTTTTTTACACTTCAAGAACAATCCTTTGACTTACTTTTTGTAAGAAAATAAACTATAGCTATCAACTGAAAGAGGTGGGACCATGACCTATTTATATAAAATCAGTAAGCCTAAAACAATGACCGAAATGACGCCGATTCTTTTTACCATGCATGGTGTCGGCTCCAATTATCACGATCTCAGCTCCATTCCCGGAGATGGTGAGAAAAATTTTGTACAGATAGATGTACAAGGCGACCGGCCATATGGCTCCGGATTTACGTACTATGTGCCCGACTTTTCACGACAGACTGAAGAGGAAGTGATTAACGGCACCTTGCATGATCTTGATACATTCTTTGATGAAGCGATTCAAAAAGAAGGGCTCTCCGAAAAACAACCGAGATATTATCTTGGCTTCAGCCAAGGTGCCATTTTGGGCCTGTCCTACACTCTGCTTTATCCTGAAAAATCGAGTGGTGCTGTGATTTTGAGCGGTCGTCTGCCCGGTTATGTCGCTGAAGCTGCCCGAACAACAGAATTTGGCACGCAGCCAGCTTTCTTTGTCGGACACGGACAGTTTGATCCTCTCTTTCCGGCAAAAATCGGTCAGGCGACGCAGAGCTTTCTCGAAGGTAAGAAGCTGAGTGTCACCTATAAAGAGTACCCCACTGCTCATGGTGTCATTATGGATGAAGTCAACGATATTCAGAACTGGCTGAAGGCTCAGTTCGAGGCATAAGGTTGAACCCCCATTCGAGAACAATTCGAATGGGATTTTTTTAGCTTTTGCCAGAATGACAACCAGCCAAAAGTGTCACTGTCCAGATTCGATCAGTGTCACTCTTTTCTGTTCGATCATATCGCGCTGCTGCTTCAGATCGGTAATTTGCGCGTCTAAAGTGCTGAGCAGGCTATTGGTTTGCTGCAGAATCTTTCTAGTCTGCGATTCTGAGTTCTGAATCTTGCTGTGCACCATCCAATCGGTCACGATGTTATCAAAAAAGTAATCGGCGAAGTTCAGGAGTTGATCATTTTCGAGATCGGTTAGCGCAGTATCGGTAATGTCGCTCAATTCGTTTTGGAACTGTCTCAGTGCTTGCTGCGCTTCATGAATATCGCCATGCGCGTCATCCATCTTTTCATGTTTTATCGCTGTCGAAATGAAGCCCCCACCGAACATGTCCCAGTTCGACCAACCTTCCGCAGATCCTAACGATTTAAGTGCGCGTTCAAGCGCGTTGCGTGCCTGATTTCCAGCAAAGATCGCCTCACCATATTCTTTGATGCTGGCGCGAAGCTCCGCCTCATGGTCCATTAATTTGTACAGCTCCTCACCTAGCGGTGATTGGGCGTCATGAATCAGTTGCTCTTTTCTCTGCATCCACTCTGAATAGCGCTCATCCGCATTTCGCACGGATGCTAACTGGCTTTCTAGCTCAGCCATTTCTTTTTTCATATCCTCCGAAGTGCGACAAGCCTCCTGATACTTCAGCTCTGCCGCCACTGCTTCCTGCTTCTCCTTATCAATTTTTTCCAGTTTTCGTCCAATAATTGAATAAAGAATAGCGGGCACGCTGAACGACTCCATACGCTCTACATCTCTTTGTTCCTTATGAAGCATGGATTTAAGCATATGCACTTTTATTTCCTGCTGCTCTGCCTCATCCTGCAGACGCCCAAGCTGATCTTCCCATTTCCGTTTGTACTTCACTTGTTCTTTGATTTCTAGAAGTTCTTTGTCGAATCGATCAAGCATTGCGATTTCCCCCTTTTAATAATGAATCAGTGTTCCCGCAAGTCGAAACAGCAACGGAATAGCCAATAGCAAAAGTGCAGCCATGATCCCTGTTGCGCCAATTAAATCGGCAAGTGACAAGAGTTTTATTTGAAAAACTCTTGTGATCAGAAGCCCATTCACCGGCACAAGCACCAAGAGTCCTGTCATCAATCCCGGCGAATATCTTCTTTCAAGAATCGTTGATGGCAGATGAACAAGGAAAACGTTGAGGATCATTGCACCGACATAACCAAAATAAGCATATTTCAAAAACCATTGATCGGGATAGAAAAGATAGAAAGCCGTGATCAAAACCGCAAGAGCTGTGACAAAAAGAACAGCGAACAAAAATTGATCTTGCGTAGGCTTTGGTTGCCTTTTTATTTTCGACGGCTGCGCAGATTTTCTCACAAGCCAAATGGCTTCCTCAGCATTATGAAGGAAGAAGGCAAGTATGAAAAGTAGTAAAAGATATGAGGACATGGCGGCCTCCTAAAAGTTAGTAACCGGCTGCAAGATACTTGAGAGTGCGGACATCCAATCATCATCAAAGTCGTTGATTCCATTTTATTCGTTATGTATTGCGAGGGTCCTATATGAAGTGACAAGAATTGTGCGATAGGTATAGATTTTCATTTGTTAGCTTTCTTGTTTTTCTTTGCTTTCCACTCGGAATCAAGTATTCCGTACACGACATGATCCACGTAATGATCGTAAAGCCATTCGGCTTGGCGGATGCAGCCTTCTTGCTTAAATTCGAGCCGTTCAGGCACGGCACGACTCTTTTTATTGCCTGAAGCAGCGCGAATTTCCACCTTGTGCATTCCGAGTTCATTGAACGCGTAATCAGTCATTGCGGCAGCCGCGCGTGTCATGAGCCCCTTTCCTTGGTAACCGGCACCAAGCCAATAGCCAATTTGCGCAGTCTTGTTCATCATATTCAATTCATTGAACCCGATCACTCCGGCAGTCGCTCCATTGAACAGAATGACCGTTGTCAAGCTGCGATTCTCACCATAACCTCTTTGCGCGCCTTGAATGAACGCACGCGTATCGTTAACGGTTCTTGTCATATCCAGCCAAGGCAGCCATTCGCGCAAATGATCGCGCGACTTATCGGTCATCTCAAAGATTCGCTCTGCGTCACCCAGATCAATGAGTTTCAATGAGATCTCATTATCAATTTTATGAAGGAACATAGGACGCATCCTCTCATTTTTTTCTATTGTATCATCACTTGAACGACAATATGGTTTAGAATGGAAAAAAAAGCACTGGAGGAATCTAATGAAAATAGTTAGATGGGTAATTTTGTGCGTACTGCTTTTGTTTGCTGGGGGCACACTTTTATCTAAACATGAACCGCCAACTGCCATTGTCACGGTGAATCATGCTCGGATAGAAACGGTAGAAAAAAATTATAATTGGTACTATGGATTATTCTATCTTAATCGAGTATCCGGTCATTCAGACATTATATTTAACATGTTGCACACCAAAGTGATCAAACCAGGCACAAAAGCGAAAATTAATTTTGCCGATCATTCCAATCCAAAGCTTATGGCGTACATCTGGCGTGACCGTAAAACTGGACCGGAACTGGCTGTCCACAAAAGTCAAATCACACTTCCGAAAAAACCAGGAACCTATGTTATCCTCCTCCAATCACAATGGACGCGCGGCAGTTCTGATTATGTATTCTCTGTTAAGGTACAATAACGGACTTTATTTAAAGGAGATTTCTATATGAACGAGCATCCGAAAAAAAACGTCATCTTCATAACGGGTATGTCCGGCACCGGAAAATCCACCACGTTGATTGAACTGGCGCGCAGAGGATACACCGTTGTCGACACCGACTATGATGGATTCAGTATGGAGGTGCCGCTTGCCGGTGGGCAGGGTTTTGAACAGCTGTGGCATGAAGAGCGCATAAACGAGCTTCTTTCAAAGCATGATGAAGGCATAGTGTTTATCTCCGGCTGCGTCCGCAATCAGAGCAAATTTTACCCTCAATTCGATGTCATTGTACTCTTGTCTGCACCTCTCGAAACCATCCTTGAGCGTGTCAAAACGCGTAATAATAATCCCTTTGGAAAAACGTCAGAAGATCGAGAACGGATCATAAGTGACTGTACCGCAGTTGAACCGCTTCTTCGTGCCGGGGCCACTTTGGAAATCAATACGCAAAAACCAATTCATGCTGTTGTTGATGAACTTGAGGCAATCGCTAAAGCCATTTACTAACACATTTATAAAAACTCAGTAGAACGCGTCAGGTCTTTACTTCCGCAGGATACGGTAGCTTTCGTGTTGCGTGCAGGACGTGATGTTTTCGCGTTCTTAGCGAAAGTTTCTTTGCTACAAATGCAGTATTGAATCATCCACCTTGTGCTTGAACAGACATCTCGATTTCAAAAGGCAATGTGTCCTTAATTAAGTAACGAGTAAAATAAGCGGAAATTTTCCGCTTATATGCATCATGGCACTTGCTTCGCGGGTAAATAAGGGTAATTTTTCCGGTTATGCAAAGAAAAAGCCTCCATTTTCACGTTCTTCGGTTCGATAAGCGGAATTTCTCCGTCTATTTATGCAATTTTTTCATTCATTTTCTAATTAAACGGAATTTCTCCCTTTATTTCTCAGATTGGGCGCTACCTGATCGTCCACACCATTCGCTAACGCATGCATAGAAAAAAAGCGGCCCAAGCATTCGATTTGAATGCCAAGCCGCCTTTTTTGTTTCATCTATCTATTTTTCAGATCACATAGTCATTTTTATTTTTTGTGCAGCATCTCATATACTTGCTTCACATCTTTATCGCCGCGGCCGGAGAGGTTGACGATGATGCTTTCATCCTTCGGCAGCGTCTTTGCAAGTTTCATTGCATAAGCTACGGCATGCGCGCTTTCCAGCGCCGGAATAATTCCCTCAACCTTAGAAAGATTCAAGAACGCATCAAGCGCTTCTTGACCGGTCACAGTCACATATTCACCGCGGCCGGATGCCTTCAAATAGCTGTGCTCCGGTCCGACGCCTGGATAATCCAGGCCAGCAGCAATGGAATAGGTTGGCTTTGGATTATTATTTTCGTCCACCAGGGCGTAACACTTAAATCCGTGGATAACCGCCGGCACTCCTTCAGCAATGCTTGCTGCTTCAATGGGCTCCACACCGACAAGACGGACACTCGGTTCGTCAATGTAATGGGCAAACGCGCCGATCGCGTTGCTGCCGCCACCAACGCAGGCAACAACTGCAGTCGGCAGCTTGCCTTCTTTTTCCAAAATCTGACGTTTCGATTCCTCACTGATTACCGATTGGAAATGGTGCACCATCGTCGGATAAGGGTGCGGCCCGACCGCCGAACCAAGCAGATAGTAGGTCGTCTCATGGTTTTGAACTAAGTCGCCTAATGCAACATCAACGGCATCCTTCAGGCGTCCTTGCCCTTTTTCTACAGGAACGACTTCGGCGCCAAGCAGTTCCATCCTGAAGACGTTCAATGCTTGGCGTTCGGTATCATATTTACCCATATAAATCGTACATGGCAATCCAAACAGAGCGGCTACAGTCGCCGTTGCGACACCATGCTGTCCGGCACCGGTCTCGGCAATAATCCGTTTTGCGCCCATCCGTTTCGCCAGTAAAATCTGGCCGATTGTGTTATTAATTTTGTGCGCGCCAGTGTGATTCAAATCTTCTCTTTTCAGATAGATTTTCGCGCCGCCCGCTTGTTCCGTCAGATTCCTCGCAAACGTCAGCGGATTTTCACGCCCCACATATTCTTTCAAATAATAATGCAATTCCTCGTTGAATTCAGGATCATCCTTGTACCTGTCGAACGCTTCGGCAATCTTCGCCAAAACCTTCTGCAATTCCTCCGGTACATAGCTTCCGCCGAATTCACCAAATGTTCCTGCCTCTGTTACTACGCTCGTGCTCTTACTCATCTCTACTCAGCTCCTGTTCTTTTTTTCGCATCTGCCCTATGGAAGATGCCGAAAATGTAGTGCTCTATAAGTTTCTGATAAATTGCTGATAAAGTCAAGGTAAATTAATTGACTGGCACAAATTTTCCAAACTTTTGCATCAATCGTGATACTGCACGTCTGCGTTCTCTGATTCACGCGTAAAGCCTTGAAATCTGGTTCCTTGAAAATCAAGCATGCCACGATCTCCTTCGGCTAGTTCACCGTATTCAGAGCCGTTTAGGCGAAACTCCATCCGATCTCCGCTTTCGACTTCAAATGTGGCATAATAGTTTGTGGAAACCATTGTTTGATTTCCGCCTGAAGTCTGTGTTCGTTTCGCCACCACCGAGGCATGTACGCGGAGTCGTGGTTTTTGCTCATTCGAAGACCACGTCGCCATCCCTTTTACAGCACTTACTACGATGATTGCAATAACAGCGAAAAATCCAATGTAAAACAAAATCTGCATGCCTTGAAAACTGGCATCAAATGAATTGCCAATCATAAAATAACCTCCTGGCTTGGATTTGCACGTTCTCTTTTGGGGTATTAGGATATGAGCTTAAATCATATTTTTTCCATTATAGCAAAAGATTTTATGTAAACGGCTTAGCAAAAAAGAAAGTTAGGGTGTTTGTAATGATTCAAGATAAATACTTGAACTTAAAATTAAGTGAGCGCGGCGCAATCATCAGCATTATTACCTATCTCGTTCTATCAGCACTGAAATTATTTGTCGGTCTCACCATGGGATCACGGGCACTCAGCGCCGACGGATTTAATAATGTGACCGATATTGTTGCATCAGCTGCCGTGCTGGTCGGCCTGCGTCTTTCCCAGCGTCCGGCAGACAGCGACCATCCATACGGTCATTGGCGCAGCGAAACCATTGCTTCGTTGTTTGCCTCTTTTGTCATGATGGCTGTTGGCGTTCAGGTATTCTTCGACGGTGCAAAATCAATTTTTACAGGGCATGAGGAAAGGCCGGATCTTCTCGCTGCATGGGTCGGCTTATTTTGTGCCGCGGTCATGTTTTTCGTTTACGCGTACAATAAACGATTATCCATGCGGACAAAGAGCGCGTCCGTGCTGGCGGCAGCTAAAGATAATTTGTCTGACGCATGGGTCAGTGTCGGTGCGAGCGCCGGTATCATTGGCACGCAGCTCCATCTTCCATGGCTTGATTCGGTTGTCGCTCTTTTGATCGGCGTCCTGATCTGCAAAACGGCGTGGGATATTTTCAGAGAGTCATCCTACAACCTGTCCGACGGCTTTGACGATGAACTCTTAAGCTCGTTTGATCAGATTGTTCATTCTGTCTCGGGCGTTGAAGGTGTTCGCGATATCCGTGGCAGGACCTATGGTAACAATACGGTCATCGATTTAGTCATCGTTGTCCATCCGGACATGGGGCTTAGGGAAGCACACCAAATCTCATCGCAAGTCGAGAAAGTGCTGATGGACAAGTACGATGTTTTTGATGTACATGTTCACGTTGAGCCGAACGAACAGAATTAATTTGGAATAGAGGAACCCTCCATCATGCCTTGTCATACGGTATAGCGTTTAGCCCATTAAAAATGGAGGATGACGCGCATGCAAGTAAATCCATCTGATCCCGCTTTCCGCTTATCCGCAGACTCGACAAAAACGATCACAGAACGGCGTGATACAAAAAATTACATCAGCCAATTGTTCGGTCCGCAATTTCCGGAAATAAAAAACGGTTTTTTTAATGCCCATATGACCCGTGGCATCATTATTCAGCCTCACTGGCATCCCAATGCTTCAGAAATGGTCTACATGATCAGCGGTTCCGTGATTACGTCGGTGTTCAACCCCTTCACGCAAAAGTTGATGAGTTATCAAATCGGTCCCGGCGAGGTTTCGATGCTTCCGAGGGGCTGGTTTCACTGGATTATCGCTTTGACTGATGATGTCCATCTGCTCACTATTTTTGACGTGCCCACTCCTGATGTTGTTTTAGGTTCTGATTTTCTGCGATTTACACCGGCAGAGGTGATGAACCGAGCTTATTGTATTGACCCAACTGCCTACGCGCAAACCGTTGCGCCGATTCGCAAGTCAACCATTCTCGGTCCCCCAACAGACTGTGCAAGCGCCAATGTACCGAATGCCCATCCCGTGCAGCCGAGCACCCAGCAGCACCAGAGTTATTTTGCCGGTCCCGCTGCAGCGAATCCGAATCCGAGTACGTTCTCATAAGATTAATGCGGGTGAGGAATTTCATTAATAAGAAAAACCGAGCAAAAAAACGCCCGGTTTTTATTCTCCATCCATATGTGATTGGTTTGTGTTTTTACGGTGCTGAATCATCGCTTCGGTTGCTCGCTGGTACGCGATCAACAGGACCGCACCCGCAGGCGTCTCGCACCTCTGCTTTGATTCTCGGCCAAGACACTTGTTTATCCGTTTAAATACGGGGCAAAATTTTATACTTTTTTTACTTGTAAGAAAAACCGGGCAAAAAACGCCCGGTTTTTTATTAATTCCAGCAGATGGCGAGCATTTTGACCAGCATCTCCAAGGACAGGTGAAACGAATGATTTGCGATATGAACACATCAAAAATGATTCGACTTTAGTCAATTTCTGCGTACTGCTGAACAAGCACATCCATCGGTACTCCGTCTGATAATGCACGCAAATACTCGGTTGCGGGATTGGTCATCCGATCAGCTCGGTCATAAAGCGGTTCTAAAAAAATCGATTCTTTTTTGCCACGTCTTTCAAGACCGATTTGAGCAAGATCAAGAATGGACAGGATCAAATGTTGCAATTGATCTCTGTCAATGAATTCCAACATCATCCCCTTGCAGAAGGCCTTACGCAGCGCCTCAGCATCCTGCCCATGACCGTATAAGACATGATCTTGCGCAAGCAGTTCTTTTAGTTGCGGAAGCATTTCAACAAGACCAACATGAAACGCTGCTACGGTCATGTTATCCTTGATAGGCTGGCAGCAGCAGCTGCGAAACTCAATGGTACCGCGATACGTTAAATCTTCCAGCTTGAATGTTCTTAGATACTGCAAATCTTCAATTTCCGGTGTAAAAGCGATTTTTTGATAGTCTGAACCGTTCCAAAATTCACCAACCCGATCACCGCCGCTGAAATAGTCAGAGACAGGAGTCGGCGTAAAATTAATATAGATTTCATTCCGCATCACACAATAAATGCTCTCCTGCTGCATATAATCAAGCAAATCCTCTACGGAAGTCAAATTCTGCTTATAAAAACCAACGTTCTTCGGATTCAGCCCATGCATACTGTTTTCCCACAACATATCACGAACGCAAATCGCATTGCCTTCTTCCTCAGGCATGACCGAATTCGAAAAGAGCAGTGCCTTAATCGGTTCCAGCTTTTCGAACGTTTGAATGGTATCTAACAATTCTGATTCGTAAATATCAATTTGCACTTGCGATGCATTGGAAAACATTCCAAAATTAGGATAGGTATGAAAGAAATCGGGATGCGTATAGTGCTTATAGAGTCCTAAAAAATGATACAGCATCCGATAACGTTCATTAGGAATTGGGGTGCTGTGGTTACTATTACGATAAGGATTTACACCCATTCCTGTCAGCGAATGACGAAAAGGTCGAAGAAAGCGGTTGATAAAGCGATAGTACGTGCTGAACCGCTCATTTAAAGCGAAAAGGTCTCTTCCCTTTCCAAGTGAAATCTCCAATGTGTTGTAAGAGCAATCATACGATAGTGAATCACCAAATTCGAGATTCTCAAGCAAATAAACATGTCCTTCATCATCTCTTCCCAATGCTTCCATGTGAAAACGATCGGCAAAGGCTGAGGTCAGTTGGTGTACCACTGAAAAATTGACGGGCTGCGCATCCATATGAATAATTGGCATTTCAATTTCAATGCCAATAGATCTTTCTCTCTTGTCAGTAGTTGGCGTAATATAGCGATCATACAAGGCGTTTATGATGACAGATTTGTTCATTGTTTATTCTCCATCTTTTTGATTGAACATTTCACCAACAGTCTTGATTTATAAACAGCATCAATTCAAATAAGATCTACGACACCCCAACCCAGATATACCATTTCAATCAACATTAACTATTGGTTGACGTATAATTATACGTCATAGTATTTACAGCCTGTTCATCAACTATCATTTCTCCATAAAAATCAGCCCACTCAGTCCTTACTGCACCATGCGAGGATCTTTATAAAAATGTTCCCGTTCTAAGATGATCCGCACCGTTTACAAATCTTTAATAAAAGAAATCGTTCGATTCGCTTCGTGAAAGCCGGCTTCAATATGAAACGAATAGCCGGGCTGATTCGACAGCTCCGTGTCCGAACCGATTTGCTTGCAGCCCTTGGCCTTCGCCCACAGCTCTGCTGCTTCCACCAAATTTTGTGCAACACCCTTTCGTCTGAAGTCTGACTTCACATAAATTCCTTCTATATATCCGGTTAGACTCGCAACTGCTCTCTCAACATAACCCTTTCGGATCGACATATGGATAAACGCAATAAATGATCGTTCTTGTTTGATCATGTAAAACACATGATCAGCGGAATGAAGCTGCTCCTGCGTTTTCTCAAGCAATTGATCGCGCGTGTCATGCGGCCACAATTCGAGCTCCAGATCGACGAGTGCGTCCAATTGATTCATCGTTCCTTTAAAAATTTCCATAGCCCATCGTCTCCCCTAACTTTCTTTTCTCTTCATTTTATCGTGAAATCAGAAATGCGAAAGCGGAAAGCAATAATTTCTCTGTTAATTCCTGCTAAGTTGCCTCTCTTCGGTTGAACTTTTGATGGCGTGGGGTCAACTTTCCGAGTGTTCGGTTGAACTGCTTCTTTTCGGTCTAACTTTCTCACTCTTTGGTTTAACTTTTTATGCATTCGGCCTAACTTTTCGAGTGTTCGGCTCAACTTTTTCTCTCTTCGGTTGAACTTTCACTTGTTTATCACTTTTCCTATAGATTTGCGATTTTATTCAGTCATTAACGTAAAAGAGGCCATCCGCAAAGGACAGCCTCTTTATTCAGTCCACATTTAAGACAAATTTTCACTTTCGTGCGATTTTGCTTCATTTTTCACTAGAAATGAAACGACAATCAAGATCACCATAATGGCCAGACAGGTCAGCGTTCCTACCCGATTGGCTGCATTGAGGACGAATGTCACAAAGATTAATGACAGTGAAACCAAGCCGACAATGGTCATATACGGGAATCCGGCCATTTTGAAAAACGGAAGCTGTTTATAGCTAGGGCGCAGCTTCAATTCAGCCGCGCAGATGGCGATCCAGACAAGACAAATGGTGAATCCGGGAATGCTCATCAATTGATTGATAATCTGACTTGGCGATAAGTACGCCAGCACAACACCAATAGCCAGGAAACTTGTCGTCAACGCAATCCCGCCAAGCGGCACACCACTTTTTGACAGCTTGCGCACAAAGCCTGGCGCTTCGCCGCGTTCAGCCATGGCATACAGCGTCCGCGTTGTCGCATAAATTCCTGAATTTGCTGCCGAAAGCACGGCTGTCAGCAACACAAAGTTCATCAAATGCGGTACGCCGGGCAGACCGACTGCTTCAAACACTTGAACGAACGGACTGCTTTCCGTGGCAGAGACACTGCTCCACGGCATCATGCCGCAAATAATGATGATCGGCAAAATATAGAACATGATCACCCGAGATACAACGCTCTTTATGACCTTCGGCAGAACATGTTCCACGTCTTTGGCTTCCGTTACCGTCAAACCAATCAATTCGGAGCCGCCATATGAAAAAATAACAACGAGAAGTGCAGAAATCATTCCGCCGAACCCGTGCGGGAAAAAGCCGCCGTAACCGAACAGGTTCTTCATCGGATTGGCCGGACTCGGAATGATGCCAAACAGAATCAACAAGCCGAGAATAATAAACACGATAATCGCACCGATTTTGATTCCGGCGAACCAGAATTCGAATTCCCCATATAAACTGACTTGAAACAAATTAATTCCGACAATGAACAAGCCGCACAAGCCCGCGAGTATCCAAAGCGGGACACTTGGGAACCAGTACTGAAGAAAGCTGCCCGCTGCAAGCACTTCAACAACGGTCACAATCATCCAGTTGATCCAGTACAGCCAGCCGATCATGATCGACGTGCGGAAACCGAATGCTTTATGCATCAAATGCTGCATGTTCAGCCCCGGATAAGCGATCGCCATCTCCGCAAGTGCCACCATAACAATAAACAAAATCAGACCGCATACCAAATAAGCGATCGTAACACTCGGGCCGGCGATATTCAGGGTATCGCCGCTTCCTTTAAAAATACCTGTGCCGATCATTCCGGCCATAGCCATAAGCATAATGTGGCGCGGCAATAATCCGCGCCGGAGTGATTCCTTCTTTCCTTCTGTTGCAGCCATTTTTTCTTATCCTTTCTCTCTATGGTTTACAATCCCGCTTTAAAGTGATAAAGCGGGCGGTATTTTCAATTATAGTCGTCTCCCTTCGACTGTCAAGATCCCATTTTTTCAAAGAGTCACTCCAAGTCAAAGCCCTTTCCTCTTACATAATCTGTCCAGAAGCCACGTGGCAAATCCGCTGTGAGCATCCGCATGTTTTTTTCCGACCGGGTTCATTCGAAAAGAGAAGCGTCCCGATAATAAGAAAGAGATTTATTTCTCGACATCTCAGGATGGCGAGCTGGTGGCTGATTGTCATCAGGCGATGCACATGGAAATGGATCGGCAAGGTATGGCATTAATGAACGAGTACACAGCGGATGACCTTAATTTAATCGCCGGCTTTCTAGAAAAATTGGCATCTCTTCGCCGACCTTAATCATAGAAAAATTTCATACTTTTACCGAATGGGGTGAGTGATTTGTCGGGTGTCCTTTATAAAAAAAGTCAGCGCCCACGTCAGAACGCAAAATCCGATTGCGACAAGAAACGCGGCATTCACACCATTCAATGCTGCATCCGTTTTGAGTAAATGGAATAAAGCCGGATCAGATCCATAGATGCTCTTTTCCGGCAATTCGCTTTTAGTTACATCGGACATCACACTGATCAGAATGGCGGTACCGATTGAACCGATAATGGTACGAATGGTATTGGTAACTGCTGCCCCATCGCTCATAAGCACATTAGGTAATGTATTCATGCCTGCAGTAGTCATGGGCATCATGACCATGGAAATGCCAAGAAAACGTACCGCATAGAGAATGATGATCGCACCTAATTGTGTGCTCATCGTCAGAAAAACGAAGGGAATCGTCCCCAGCGTTAACAGCCCCATACCTGTAATAGCAAGCTGACGAATGCCGATTTTATCGAAAATAACGCCGGACACCGGAGACATGAGGCCCATGACAAGAGCGCCGGGCAGCATCACAAGGCCGGAAAAAAAGGCACTTTCTCCCCGCACATTTTGAATATAAAGCGGCAGCACAAGCTCTGCACCGAACATGACGACCATCAAGATTCCACCGACAACAACAGAAAGGCTGAACAGTGGTGATCGAAAAACACGTAGATTCAGCATGGGATTGTCTATGGTCAGTTCTCGATAGATAAAACCAATAAGACCGATTGCTCCAAATGCGAGCGCTGCGATTACAATCGGCGAAGACCAGCCGTGATGACCAACACTGCTGAATCCATAAAGCAAACCCCCAAAGCCTAAAGTTGACAGCATGATTGAGACAAAGTCAATGCTCTTCTGTTCAAGAGGAACAATTTTTCGCATGGCTGCCGGCGCAAGGAGTGCCGCCAACAGTGCAATAGGAATAAACGCACAAAAAAGAACACGCCAGTTGAAATGGTCGATGATCAGTCCGGCACCCGTTGGTCCGATCACACGTGCAAAAGCAAGCACAAGACCGTCCAGCCCCATCGCCACTCCTCTCTTACTCTTTGGAAAAATGAGCAGAAGGATTGTCTGCATTAAGGGGATCATGATGCCTGTTGCAACCGCCTGAACCAGACGCCCAATTAAAAGCGTCGGGAAATTAGGTGCGGATATAGCCAGAAAGGTTCCAGCCAGAAAGATCAGCATCGCGGCCATATATAGCTTTTTTGAACTGACGCGATGCATCAGCAACCCCGTAATCGGAATCATAATTCCATTCATCAACAAGAATCCGGAGGTGAGCCACTGCCCGGTGTCCGCATCAATATGAAAATCGCGCATAATACCCGGAAGGGCCGTTGTGATGGCCGTATGGTTGGCAACAACACAAAAAGTACCGACAAGCAGAATAACGATCAAAAAAAATCGATTGTACGGTTTTCCGTCGCAATCGATACTGCGCATAGATTCAGTCATTACATCATTCTCCTTCAAAAAATCCGCACCTATTCTTCATTCTTATTTTTGTAGTATGGCTCATTCGGCACCTGTTCACTCATTGCAGCAACGAATACCAAGCGAATCCCATGAAACAAAAAACACCCACCTTTAACGGTGAGCGTTTCCTGTTGGTGCCGTCCCATTCAAGATTGGAGTCGGCTTTTATTTTTTCGCTTGCTTCTTTTGCATTTCTTTTTGCATTTTCTTCAGTTCTTTGACACTCATCACCTGATGATTTTCAGGAACATAGAAAACATTTTGCGTTGAAACGAGAACATTTTTATTTCCGCTGAACGCAAACAATTTCTTATAAAAATCGTTTTTAAACACGCGCCGTTTCTTCTCAATCGCAAGATAAGCCGACTGATCCGTATTCTTCACCGCATTTTTGTCGGTGATTTGCGTATGCTTCATTTTCGGCTTGCCCTGCTTCTCCGTATTATAGATGTAAATCCGATCTTTACCCGCATCTTGATGAAGCAGCATAAACGGAACCTGCGGATTCGCTGCCGCACCGGTTGCAGAGTAGATCGAAACTTTTTTTGTAAATACCTTCGTCTTCATTCCGAAATGGCTATGCTCGTTCATAACCAACAAAGTCTCACTGCCGAGAAACACGATCAAAGACAGAGCAACTAAAAGATACTGAAGCCATCTATGCTTTGAGAACAGCTTTGAACCGCTCGTGAAGATGAATATGACGAAGAGTATAACACTTATAATTAACGTATATAAAATCACATCATCACTTCCCATTTCATAAAATCAGATCTATTCAATTAATCTGCGCCTTGAGCCGCCGGATTCTTCTCCTTGCCTTTAATGAAAAAGGTCAGAACAAGCGTCAGCAGGCAGAAGATAATGGCAACCATGAATGCGGTGTTCATGCCATTTAGTGCGGCATCAATCGATTTATGCATGAATTGTGCCGGATCGGTGTGCTTCAAACTGCTGCTTGGCGCGTTGTGCTTGGTCACATTGGTTAGAATACTGATCAGCACAGCCGTTCCAATAGAGCCGGCCACCGTACGAATTGTATTATTGACCGCGGTGCCATGGCTCATCAGCGAGTCAGGCAACGCGTTCATCCCAGCCGTTGTTACCGGCATCATGACCATGGAAATTCCTAAAAAACGTACGGCATACAGAACAATAATGGAAGCATAGCTCGTATGCTGCGTCAAGAACATGAACGGCAAGGTTCCGGCTGTGAGCAGAAAAATTCCGGTGATCGCCAATTTGCGTGAACCAATCCGGTCGAAAATCAAGCCGGTAACCGGACTCATCAAGCCCATGATGATAGCGCCAGGAAGCAGGATCAGCCCTGAATGCAGAGCGCTCTCGCCCCTGAGGTTCTGAATATAAAGTGGGAGTACCAGTTCCGCACCGATCATTGCCATCATAACAATGCTGCTGATGACAACCGACAGCGTGAAAATCGGCGATTTGAATACTTTCAGCTCCAGCATCGGTTCCTTCATAACCAGCTGCCGCCAAATGAATAGAACGATAAAGATGCAGCCGACAATAAGCGGCCATATCACTCGGCCATCCGACCAGCCATAGTTACCGACACTGCTGAAGCCATAGAGCATACCACCGAAACCAATTGTCGATAAGACAATGGACAAGTAATCAATCCGCGGATTCGTAAGCGGTACAACTTTTTTCATAGCCGCGAAGGCAAGTACAATGACTAATGCCACAATCGGAATCATCATGTAGAAAAGTACGCGCCAGTTGTAGCTGTCAACAATCCATCCGGAAAGCGTCGGGCCGATCGCCGGTGCAAAGGCGACAACAAGTCCGCCAAGCCCCATGACAATACCGCGTTTTTCTCTAGGCACAATTAATAGAGAAATGGTCTGCATCAGCGGCATCATAATTCCTGCACCCGCAGCCTGAATAATTCGGCCGGTTAAGAGTAGTGAAAAATTCGGTGCGACAGCCGCCGCAACCGTTCCAAGCAGGAAAATGGTCAAGGCACTGATATACAGAACCCTGGAATTGATTTTATTAATAAGCAGCGCGGTAACCGGGATCATTACACCGTTCATCAGCAAAAATCCTGAGGTCAGCCACTGTCCAGTCGCTGCCGTGATATCGAAATCTTTCATGATATCAGGGAGCGCTGTCGCAAGCAACGTCTGGTTCAAAATCGTACAGAACGCACCGATCAGCAAAATAATAATTAAAAAGGTCCGATTATACGGTTTTCCGTTAATATCAACGGTCGTATTTTTTTGGGTCATGCATCTAACTCCTTTACTTAATTCAGATGAATTTTCATTGCAATTCGTCTCAATTATTTTTACACAATTTCTCGCACATCAACCAAACAGCCGAATTGTCCACAGTCGATGGTACCCCCCGATTATGAACTTAATATGAATGATGCAATTTTTTTCATTAGTTAAGGAAAATTATTTCGATCTATGAACAAGAAAAAAATGTGATCGAGTCAAATTGCCTATGACTTTTCGTATTGGCACGGCTCTGAGCCCGCGTTTGTGCATGGGGATCGTTGGTTCGTGCATTGAGCTCTGAGTTTCGTGCATTGAACCCCTTTTTTCGTGCATTGACTTGGCTCTGAGCCCGCGTTTGTGCATGGGGACCGTTCTTTCGTGCATTGAGCTCTGATTTTCGTGCATTGAATAGGTTTTTTCGTGCATTGACCCGGCTCTGAGCCCGCGTTCGTGCATGGGAACCGTTCTTTCGTGCATTGAGCTCTGAGTTTCGTGCATTGAATGGGTTTTTTCGTGCATTGATTCGGCTCTGAGCCCGCGTTCGTGCATGGGAACCGTTCTTTCGTGCATTGAGCTCTGGTTTTCGTGCATTGAATGGGTTTTTTCGTGCATTGATTCGGCTCTGAGCCCGCGTTTGTGCATGGGGATCGTTCTTTCGTGCATTGAGCTCTGAGTTTCGTGCATTGAACCCCTTTTTCGTGCATTGATTCGGCTCTGAGCCACGTTTGTGCATAGGGACCGTTCTTTCGTGCATTGAGCGCTAATTTTCGTGCATTGAATGGGTTTTTCGTGCATTGACTCGGCTCTGAGCCGCGGTTTGTGCATGGGGATCGTTCTTTCGTGCATTGAGCTCTGGTTTTCGTGCATTGAATGGGTTTTTTCGTGCATTGACTCGGCTCTGAGCCCGCGTTCGTGCATGGGGATCGTTGGTTCGTGCATTGAGCTCTGAGTTTCGTGCATTGAATGGGTTTTTTCGTGCATTGACTCGGCTCTGAGCCCGCGTTCGTGCATGGGAACCGTTCTTTCGTGCATTGAGCTCTGATTTTCGTGCATTGAATGGTTTTTTTCGTGCATTGACTCGGCTCTGATGGGGATCGTTGGTTCGTGCATTGAGCTCTGATTTTCGTGCATTGAATGGGTTTTTTCGTGCATTGATTCGGCTCTGATGGGGATCGCTTGCTTCGCTTTGCCATGCTTCAACTTTCACAATCGCTTATCCACAAGTCGATAATTTATAATTTTTTTCTAGACAAAAAAAGCCTCCTCCCTGAATTAGGAGAAGGCACTTCATTTTATTTAGTGTGCGAATCCGGCAAGGTACTGCTCCGGAACGGCTGTTTCTTTATGAAGCTTGGCAGCGGCTTCCAAAGTCCAGTATGGATTTCTCAGCATGCCTCGGCCAACAGCAACGAGATCGGCTTCTTCATTGCCAATTACTGCATTCGCCAGCTGCGGATCATCCAGCCGTCCGACCGCGATGACCGGCGTGCCGACAGCTTTCCGAATTTCCCGAGCAAACGGTACTTGATAGGCGGCGTGTGTCCCCGGTTTTCCTGCTGCAGCGATTGGACCTTCGCCGCCGGCACTGACATGAAACAGGTCGACACCCGCTTCCTTATATGCCTTGGCGATCGGAATGCTGTGCTCCAGTCCGTATCCGCCGTTCACATATTCAATCGCAGATATGCGCATGATCAGCGGCATCTCTGTAGGCATTTCCTTCTTAACCGCTTGAACAACCTCTGAGCCAAACCTCGACAGATCCTCGCCATATTCATCCGTCCTTTTGTTGGTAAAAGCAGATTGGAACTGATGAATCAGGTAGCCATGCGCGCCATGCAATTCGATTGCATCAAATCCGGCCTTAACCGCCCGCTTCACAGCTTGTGCGTATCGGCCGGGCATCGCCTTGACCTCATCCGTTGTAAGTGCACGTGGCGTTTTATACTCATCATTGAATGCAATGGCAGACGGGGCAACCGGTACCGGAGCATCCTGCGCTTTGCGCCCAGCGTGCGCGATTTGAATCGCGACCTTCGCACCGTACTTGTGGCAAGCGTCGACAATCCGTGCAAGTGCCGGAATTTGTTCGTCGGACCAGAGCCCAAGATCGTTATCAGTGATCCGTCCATCCGGCTCGATATCGGTCATTTCGATAATGATGAGCCCTGCGCCGCCAATCGCCCGACTGACATAGTGCACGTAGTGCCAATCCGTTGCAATCCCATCCTTTTTTTCAACGGAATACTGACACATCGGCGGCATGACAACACGATTCTTTAGTTCCAAGCCTTTAAACGTCCATGGTGTAAAAAGATCAATCAATGCAGGTCACTCCTTAGTTAATTTTATCTGTGCGAATCTGATCCGTTCCGGTACGGTCTTAATCACGAATCTTCCTGATTGGATCAATGCGCGAATGCGGGCTTCAATAAATACATCACTGACCCATTGATGCTCCCTCACTTCCCCAATGACTGTTCCTATTAAGCGGACACAAAGCATACCTGATTTACAATCAGCTTGACGGCTTAGATCAGTTGCTGCCTTGATAATCTCACGGTCAAAATAGCGATTGGAAACTGCTTGAACATGATTATCTTCCCAAATTCGGAGCAAATCTTCAGTCTGCGAGAGTCTCATCCACTCTTCATCAAGCCTGGAGCGATCCGAATCGCTGAGCGGCACTTGATGCCCATACTTTTTAAACAGCATTTTGAGTATATCGGGTGCCATCTCCCCAATGTGTGAGTAAATGGCACCGCCACCTTCTTCTTCGAATTTTCTTTTAAAGTATGCGGAAGGATTGATGACACGCAATTCATTGGATCGTCCTTTTAAGAGATGAACAATAAAAAAAAGCGCTGTTTGTTCCCAGGCATTGTCAGAGGCCCAGATTATAATCGGCACGTTTTCATGAATGGCACGAATCGCCGCAACAGCAACACTAATTGGGTGTTCTTCTTCTTCATTATCCTCTACGAAATTCTGGCTGATCCAGTCTATTCTTCGACGCATTCCATTTCTTTTATCCAACTGTCCCAACGGTCCGATTGAAAGATCAGAGGATAGAGCGATAATTTTACCATGTTTTACGTTCAGGCTGCTTAGACCAACTTTTAAACTCCCTGCCGCTGATTCACCGCAAACAATATGCACCTGGTTCAAATCCTTGTCATAAAGCGGCTCCTCCGGTTCCAGGTCGATAAACTCATCATAGATGCGGCGGAGTTCATTGAGGAGCGTATCTTGCGCTTTTTTTGACTGATCTGCAGTAGCAATTTCTTTAAAAAGAATCATCAACAAACTCTTGCTTTCTTTCTCATTCAATTGGCTGACACATCGTCGCAAATGTTCGATCATTGAAGTCGTCTCCATTCTAACAAATCATTGAATACTTACCAAACGTAAAGACTTGAAAAAAGCTGAATGCCAAAATGGTCATTCAGCTTTTAACTATTTATTTCGCATAGCTCTCTTCGATGGTGCGAATTCGATCATAGAGAAAATCATTAACCGGTGTCGGAATCCCGTGCTTCTGTCCCAGTTTGCGAATGGTACCCGCAAACAGATCGACCTCGGTCGGGCGATGCTGCAAGGTATCCTGCCGCATCGAAGGCATTCCTTCAGGATTCAGAGCATCATTGATTTTCAACCAACCAGCGATCTCACTTTCTTGAAGCGGCACCCCTTCAGCATTGGCGACTTTGACCACTTCCTTCATCGCGGCGATGACTGTTTCACGCGGCTTGCCCGGCACCTGTATCCCGCCGTAATTGGTCTCGAAGACAGCAGTCGACTGATTTACACCTGTATTGACCATCAATTTGCTCCACATTTTATGGAGGACGCGGTCAGGAATTTCATAAGGAATTCCCGTTTTTTCAAACAGACGGGCCAGGTCGTCCACCTTTTCACTGCGCGTGTCGTCGGCTTCTCCAAAACTGACGAATCCTATATTCTTGTAGGTCAATTCATTGCCGATTTTCGAAGCATCCATACCGGCGACAATACAATAAAGCAGTTGATCAAAGCCAAATGCCTCACCGATCATCTGTTCACTAGAGATACCGTTCAACACGGAAAGCAGGACCGTCTGCTTACCGATTTGGTTTCCGGCACTTTCAATCGCACCTTTAAGCCCGGTGTATTTCACTGCGAAAATCAATAGATCAGCAGGATCGCCTTGTTCGTTTGCATCCACATAGTGAAAATCACATAGCTCCCCATTGCAGTAAATACCTTCTCTTTTGTATCGCGCGATTCGGTCATGATCGGCAACAATCCGTACCGCATCCTTGCCTAAATGATCTGCCATTTGTTTTCCATACATAATTCCTAACGCGCCGAGCCCAATAATCGCTACCGTCTTGATCTCCATTCCTCTTCCTCCGGATCGGTTTGAATTTTTCTGTAAAGTTTCTTTACATCTGATTATAAACGTTTCAATCAATAGCTCACAACTGATCAGCCATACATAGAAAATGGCGCGAATTGCCAAACTATCTTTAAAAAATGGATGAAGGGTTTGAGACTCGTGAATTTTATGATGCGTTTTATTGACTTCCATCCAAGCTGGCTGTGGAAAGCCGTTGTCATTATTCTGTTTGGCATTTTGTTGATTCGGATTTCAGGGCGAAAATCGATTTCACAAATGACTATTCCACAAACGGTCATTATGATTTCTATTGGGACATTACTCGTCCAACCCATCAGTGGGAAAAGTGTTACCCTTTCCTTTGTCATCGGCGCTATATTTGTATTCACTCTTTTTTTGATAGATCTTATTCAATTGAAATGGGACTGGGCAGAATCCCTCTTTTCCGGACACGCTAAAATCATTATAAAAAATGGAAGACTGCGTCCGATTCGTCTGAAAAAAATGAAGATGACGGTGGATCATATTGAGATGCAACTTCGGCAGATGGGCATTGAACGGATTGAAGATGTCGAGATGGCAACCGTTGAACAAAGTGGACAAATCGGCTACTTGCTCGTTTCCGGTCAGAGACCGGCAACAAAAGCAGATATTGCTGAACTTCGAGACGACCTGAATGTCATCGCTCGGGCGCTCAAGGTTCAGCTGCCGTCCGCACAATCGGAAAAACAGCCGGAGGCTAGCCTGTTCACTGAGATTGAGCTGAATCACAAGCGGCCTATTCCACGAAAATTGCACTGACTACCTCATCGTTCACTTGCCTGAGAGCCGTTTTTCACGATACACTTAGGTGAACGAAAGGGGCAAAAATCGTGAGCAGCAAATTGTCGATCAGCCAGATGGCGGAAATTCATAACATTTCGAGACAAACGCTCATCTATTACGATAAAATAGGCTTGTTTCAGCCAGACAGCAAGGACACCAACGGCTACCGATACTACAGCGTGCGACAAATCCCCTTTCTAAGAGAAATCTGCTTTCTAAAGTCAATTGGTGTGCCGCTGGATGAGATCAAGCGAAACATTAAAGGACGCGATGTAACTAGCGCGCTGACCCTTCTTACGTTCCACGAAAAAAAGATCAATGAAAAAATTGACGAGTTACTCAGCATACGTCGTTCCATCAAAAACCGATTGTCGGTTTATCAAGATGTTGATCAGAGCAAGGAAGAACTCTATCGCCCGGTGATTGAGCAATTGCCTGAACGCAAAGTTGTCTTTGTGCCCTTCGACAGTGAAGTCGACAGACCAACATTGCATTTGACGATGATGCGTGCCTGGCGCTTGTTGCATGAACACGGCATTACGCCCTCGGGACGTTTTGGCACACTGATTAAGCACGAAATGATGACCGGTGATACGCCGTTCAGCCAAGCCGGCGTTTTCATTGAAATTCCCGATCAAACGGCTAAGGTCTCAGAAACTATAACACTCCCGAGCGGATCCTACGCTTGCATGTATAAGTATGGAATGCCATACGATTTAAGCTATGCCCGACATCTTCTCGAATGGATCGCAGAGCATAAATTTGAAGTGACCGGTCCAATTATTGATGTCTGTTTGCTTGATGCCACCTTCTACGCAAGTGAACACAATGCCGACCTGTGCCAACTGCAGATTCACATTCACTAAGGTAATGTGAATCGAACGCTGGTGATTAAGCTCGCACCTCCGGCCTTAGGTTGAATTTTCGACTCGTTCGGTTTTACTTTTCCGTTCTTAGGTTGAACTTCTCATGTTCGGTTCTACTTTTCCAATCTTAGGTTGAACTTTCGACTCGTTCGGATTAACTTTTCGCTTATTAGGTTCAACTTCTCATGTTCGGTTTTACTTTTCCGGTCTTAGGTTGAACTTTCGACCCGTTCGGATTAACTTTTCGCTTATTAGGTTGAACTTCTCATGTTCGGTTCTACTTTTCCAATCTTAGGTTGAACTTTCGACTCGTTCGGTTCAACTTTTCGCTTATTAGGTTGAACTTCTCATGTTCGGTTTTACTTTTCTAATCTTAGGTTAAACTTTCGACTCGTTCGGTTTTACTTTTCCGATCTTAGGTTGAACTTCCCCGCCGTTCGCTCTCATTTTTTCTTTTCATAGTTCGTATGCGAAAAACAGGAGTTTCTCTCAATAAGAAGCTCCTGTTCTCTATTGTTTTTATCCGTTCCAGCGTCGGGATCGCGCATTTGGGATGCCCAATTGATCGAGAATTTTCATCACATGATGGTTGACCATATCGTCCAATGTTTTCGGATGATTGTAAAAGGCGGGCATTGGCGGCACGATGCGCACGCCGAGCCGCGCAAGTTTCAGCATGTTTTCCAAATGAATTGCGCTGAGCGGTGATTCGCGAGGACAGAGAATCAGCTTGCGATTTTCCTTAATCATAACTTCGGCTGTGCGCGTGATCAAACTGTCTTCATAACCATTGGCAACTGCGCTCAGAGTTTTCATACTGCATGGAACAATGACCATGCCGTCGGTTAGAAACGAGCCGCTTGAGGTTCGTGCGCCAAGATTCCGATTGTCATAGAGCTCATCCGCCAACTTTTTTACTTCATTAAATGCGTAGTCGGTCTCGATCTCCAAGTTATTTTTTGCCCAGTCACTCATAATCAGATGTGTTGTCACATCTTCTGCCTGATGCAGGGCTTCAAGCAGCTTCACCGCAAAAATGGTGCCAGACGCTCCGGTCACGCCAACAATAATGTTCATTGGTCATCTCCCCGTTCGTTCAATTGTACGCACAAGTCATTGGCAAGCGCCATAGATAGTACTTTTACCTGATCAATTTCCGGTTTGGTAATCTGATCCACATGAATACCGCAGCAGATCACAAAATGTCCGCTAAACCTTTGGCTCAACACTTGGGCAATCGGTTCGGTCACAAAACGCTCCTTGTGCGTACCGAAAGCGAGTGTTTGCGCATCCATACCTTTGGCAGCGATCGTCACAACGCCTAAATGTGGCCGGTCGCCACCCGTCAGCATCACGCATAGATCCTGGCCCATTCTTATTGCAGTTAAATCAATCGTGATGCGTCCCGACTTTTTCGTCAACCGGATCATTTGAACAGCTCCGGTGCGAATCGACTTGGGTCAACATCCATGAATTTAGCGCGTTGAAATTTATTCTTCAAATGATAAGGAACTGTGCAATCAAAAATGGTCTTGCAGGAGATGCCTTTATCACGAATGTACGGATTGTATTCCGGATTCTGAGTCGGATCGAGCGGATGACAGCGGACACCTGGAATAAAAATGGTATCGACATCTCCCTGATAACGCGTGTTCATCGCCCAAAGTACATCGCTCGTATCAAATATGTCGACATCCTCGTCCACGAGCATGACATGCTTCATTTCAGAAAACGCGGCAAAGGTCAGAAGTGCCGCTTGACGCTGACGTCCTTCATCGCTCGGCTGTGTTTTTTTAAATTGCAGAATCGCCATGTATTTGCCGCCTCCTGATGGATGGCAGTACACATTCAACACCTTGCCCGGCATTGCGCGTTCTACCATTTGCAGAATGCTCGCCTCGGTCGGAATTCCGGCCATGTTCACATGCTCTTCGCTTGGCCCAATCACGGTTTGCATAATCGGATTCTTACGATGCGTGACCGCCTTCACTTTGATAAGCGGCACTTGAGCGACTGCCGGACCCGTATAGCCCGGAAATTCAGGCATCGCTTTACCGGTATTTGTATTTTGATCCTCCCGCACATAGGCTCCAGGAATCAGCTCGCCTTCAATCACATATTCCGCATTGGCAATCGCTTTTTCATCAATCGTGAGACATGGAGTAAGCTCCACCGCCTGATTGCGGATCGCTCCAGCGACACTGAGCTCGTTGTAGCCAAGCGGAGTGGTCGGCGGTTCGAAACAAGCGCCGATTTCAACTGCAGGATCGACACCGATGCTGATGGAAATTGGGAGCGGACGCCCTTCTTTTTCCGCCTTTTCACGAAAGACACCGAGGTGGCGCGCACCCGGAACAAAGTACATTGAAATTTCATTCTTGCTTTGGAGACACAGTCGATGAATCGTGACATCCGAATCTCCGGTCTGCGAATCCGACGCATAGCACATCCCCATTGTGACGTACGGCCCGGCATCCTCTTCCGTATTCGTAGGTGCCGGAATCAGCTTGCGAATATCGAATCCCGGCTCATCCGCATAATGTACGACTTCTTGGCATTTCGGCTTTTCATTGATGACAACCGGCTGAATCGGATTCTTGACTGCTTCATTGAGTAGAAAACCGAGGCGCTCCGGCTCCGTTCCAAGCATCATCGCCACACGTTCACGGCTGGCTAGCAAGCCAATTAAGACACGTGCATCCGGATGCCCTTTCACATTATTAAAAATCATCGCAGGTCCTTTTCTCGTTGGACGCATCACGGTTCCGCCCGCACCTACATGACGGTAGACACCGGAAATTTCCGCCTGCGGATCAACTGGTTCATCCGTTTCAATGAGCTGACCGGACACCGACTTTAACAGCTCCAAAGCCGACCGCATATCCGTAATTTTTGCTTCTTTCTCAACCACACGAACTCACTCCTTTTTTGTAATTCATGAATCACACAAAATTAGTCCGTGCTCATTTTACAGTGTATAGCAGCTATACAGTCAACTACGCTCCGTATGGTACAAAAAAAATGCCGCGGCTGATTTCCCGCGACATTCTTATTCTCATCTTAATTAATTCGTTTCTTTGCTTTGCTCTGATTTGTTCTTCTCTTTAAAGAGTCGTTCCCGAAGGCAGTTCATTCATCTCTTTAATTTTCGCCAACAACAATTTTTCCGATCATCTTGCCACTTTCAACCAATTGATGTGCTTCGCGCAGATTTTCTGCGTTCAACGGTGTCAGCTTCTTTGTTACGGTCTGCTTAAGGACACCATTGTCCAGCAATTTCGCAACTTTTGTAAGCAGATTATGCTGCTCAATCATGTCCTCGGTTTCAAACATCGGACGCGTGAACATGAATTCCCAGCTAAACGTGATACTCTTAGGCTTAATCAAGTCCAGATTAATGCCGTCTCCGATTTCCACAATGGAGCAGATATGGCCTTGCGGTTTGATCACGTCATACATGTTCTGCCAATGTCCCTTCGTGTCGTTCAAGCAGAGAATGGCATCAACCGTATCAAACGGAAGCTTCTCAAATTCATCTTTAAAGGATTGTCTGTGATTAATGACCTCATCTGTGCCAAGATCTTTTACCCACTTAATCGTTTCCGGCCGTGACGCCGTAGCAATGACATGAAGGCCAGCCCATTTGGCAAGCTGAATGGCAATCGATCCGACGCCGCCAGCACCATTTATAATGAGCAACCGTTTTCCAATATTTTCCTCATGATGTTCGGCGCTAAACGGCAACCGAGCAAATAGAGCTTCATAAGCAGTAATACTTGTCAAAGGTATCCCTGCTGCAGTCAGAAAATCCAACGTTTCCGGCTTATGTGCAACAATTCGTTCGTCAACTAGATGCTGGTCGATATTCGTTCCTTTTCGCGTAACATCCCCTGCGTAATAGACTTCATCACCCGGTTTGAACAGGGTCACCTTTTCCCCCACTGCCACTACGATGCCACTCGCATCATAGCCGACGATCCGTGCGCCGTTCGTTCGTCCGTTCTGCGCATTTCGCACTTTCGTGTCAACCGGATTAACAGATACAGCCTTTACCTGAACAAGAAGATCATGCCCTGTCGGCTGTTGAACAGGAATCTCTATAGGAACAATACTGTTTGAATTTGAAATATCTGTTGTTTCAAATGTGCCGAATGCTTTCATCAAATCTCTCCCATCCTCATTTCGATTACACTTATAGTATAATGGCACTAAAGCGGATCGGGTAGAACGCACAATGTCGTGACGTAGAAACAAGAATGTAACCTAGGAGGCTTATTAATGCGGAATCGAAAAGCAGGATACGCCTGCAAACATTGCCCTGTTGAAACAACCCTTGATATCATCGGCGGGAAATGGAAAGGCGTCATCCTTTATCATATAATGACGAAAACAAGACGATTTAACGAGATGCGCCGTCTCATGCCGGGTGTGAGTCAGCGTATGTTAACGCTTCAGCTTCGCGAATTAGAAAAAGACGGTGTCATTCATCGAGAAGTATTTCCAGTTGTTCCACCAAAAACAGAGTACTCGCTCACTGCGTTTGGGGAAACCTTGAAACCGATTATTCAAGAGATGAAGCACTGGGGCGATCATTATGAACAGACTCATCAGGACCTCCTAGAAAAATAAGGCATGCGATGCTCTTGACTGAGCACGGGCATAGCCTTATTTATTTTTGTCTAAAATTTTGTCTAAAATTTTGTTTAAAAGATGAGCAAAACTTGCTGTACTTTACGTGTGTCACGTTTTTCCTATTCGTTTAAATCACCTTATGCTCGATTAGAGAGGCATTTCAAAATCCGGATGCTGATTTATTTACTTGAATCAAGGGATCATCTTTCTTTGGGAGCATACTTTCTGAAAATAAATGATTTCATAGACGAATGACATCTTTATTGTTATACTTAATATATAACAGATAGAACAAGAGGCGATTACTGATGCTCCTTTCGATCGATTTCGGTTCTGACCAGCCGATTTATATGCAAATACGCAATGGAATTGTCAACGGAATCGCTTCCGGTAATTTGAACGACGGTGATCCACTGCCTTCTGTCCGTACTCTAGGAGCAGAAATCGGTGTCAATCTTCATACCGTCAATAAAGCCTACCAATTACTTCAAAGCGAAGGGTTTATTGAAATTCAGCGGCGGCGCGGAACCTTTATCAAAGCCGGAGATGCAGCACAAAATGCGGCTGAGTTTCTGGAAAACTGCGGTGATCCGTTGAAAACACTTGTCTCTGAGGCGGTTACACGCCGCGTTGATCGAGCCGTGCTGCATCAAATGATTGATCACATGTATGACGAACTGGAGGGTAATGAATCGTGAACGAAAACATCCTCATTCTTATATGCACCTATGTCCTTGTCGCGTGTCTCATGATTATGCAGCCTTGGTTTTCAAGAAAGAATGTTCTGTTTGGTATCGTTTTTGCCAATCCTTCAATCTGGAGAGATGCTCAGGCAGCATCGATTCGTCGCCGCTACCTAGTTAGATCTGCCGGTACTGACCTTGCGCTGTTCGTTATTCTTCTTTTTCTCTCATTTATCCTAACCGATGAAAAGTGGCTCTTTGGATTTAGCATGGTTATGCTCGCTCTCATTGTAATCGATTCGTTTCTCTTTGTTCTTGCCAACCGGCAGACTCGAAAATTGAAGCAGAGTATGGCTCCGGATGCCCAACTAACTACAAAAAAGATTGTTGTTGACCTGGGCAAAAGCGACCGAGAAACCGTATTGTCTCTCAAATGGGTTCTTCTCTTGGTTCCGGTCTTCGTTGCCACCCTCGCTGTCGTGTGGTTCGGTTATCCGTACATGGCTGACTCAATTCCGACGCATTTCGGAATCAGCGGACCCGACCGATGGGCACCAAAATCATGGCATACCGTACTGTCACCGGTGGCATTGGAGCTGATGCTCGGCGCTCTTGTTCTCTTTACTCGGCGCGCACCCGCGTCAGTTAAAGGAAATCCAAATGCTACTCCGGGTTATGCGCAGTATCGAAAAATGATGACTCTTTTGCTGATCATTTTTTGTCTGTTATCAGAGATTCTGTTCTTTCTGGTTGTTCTCAGCTTTATCACGCCGATCAGTCCGCTGTGGTTTGCAATTCTATCACTTGTTAATTTGGGATTTTTGATTACGATGATTTGGCTCTATATACGCTTTGTTCGCAGCAAACATGTATCGGGGCCGATCCTTGATGACGACGGCAAGTGGATTTGGGGCATCTTCTATTTTAATCGCTCCGATCCCTCGATTTTTGTGGAAAAACGAGTCGGAATTGGATTCACGGTCAATATGGCTCGTCCGATTGCGTGGATTGTCCTAGTTGGGATCATCCTCATCACCATCCTGCTCTCTCGATAAACAGGACGTTCAAAAATTAGCGTTACGATTGGAGTGAATGTAATGATTCAAGACTACCTGCCGTTCCTGATTCCGATTATTGCTCTCGAACTCATTCTTGCCCTCACTGCACTGATTCATATTTTCCGGCACCGATCATTCAGATTCGCAAATCGATTCATTTGGATCGCTATTGTCCTTTTTGTTCAAATCATCGGTCCAATCATCTATTTTGCAATCGGCAGAGGCGAAGATTCATGAACATCTTAGAAATGCGCCACATCAGTAAAAATTTTGGCAAGCATCTCGTCCTGAACGATCTCAACTTCACTGTTCCTGAGCACTCTATTTTCGGTCTGATCGGAAAAAACGGTGCGGGAAAAACGACGGCAATGAAGATGATCATGGGCTTCCTTAAACCAACCAGCGGAAAGATTCTTGTTTGCGGAGAGAACGTTGCCTACGGAAATACGGCAACCAACCGTTTTATCGGATACCTGCCTGATGTACCTGAGTTTTATGGATATATGACTGCTAAAGAATACTTAGTTATGTGTGGCCGGATCACCGGTCTTAAAAAGCTTCAGATCCATGAGCGTGTACAGGAGCTGCTGCCGTTGGTCGGTCTTGACGGAATCAAGCGGGAAATCCACAGCTTTTCAAGGGGCATGAAGCAGCGGCTTGGGATTGCACAAGCATTATTGAACACACCGAAATTGTTAATTTGCGACGAAGCAACATCGGCGCTCGATCCACAAGGAAGGAAAGAAATTCTTGACCTTTTGTCTGTTGCCGCCGATCAGACAACAGTCATCTTTTCAACACATATCCTATCTGACGTGGAACGTATTTGCGACTCGATCGGGCTGTTGCATGAAGGTACGCTCGCTCTGCATGGGAAGCTGTCCGAGGTTAAAAATACGTACCGGAAAGAAGCCGTACGCATTGAAACCATCGATGAAGTACAGGCCAGGCGTCTGTTTGAACACCTGCGCACGCTCTCCTTTATTCAATCTGTTGAAACCAGTCAATGTGCGGTAACGGTGCAGTTGCATGATCCACAAAAGAACGGGCTCAAAATTATTGACCTGCTCTCTGATGAGCAAATACCGATTACGAATTATCAACTTCTTGAACCGACGCTCGAAAATGTCTTCTTGGATGTGATCAAATGAATGGATTCACTGCATTTTTCAAAAAAGAACTGCTTGAAGCGATTCGAAATTACAGAGTCCTTATTTTGTTTTCAGTGACCGCTATTTTCGGTATGATGAGTCCTCTGACTGCCAAAATGATGCCCGACATTCTTGCAAATGTTGGCGTTGAGGGAATGGTTCTCAAGATTCCGGAACCCACATTCATCGATGCTTTTACTCAGTTTTTCAAAAATTTCTCGCAGATGGGCACAGTCGTATTGCTTCTTGTCTTTGGTGGTTTGCTGTCTCAAGATCTTGCCAAAGGGACATTAATCATCCCGCTGTCAAAAGGACTGTCCCGCCATGCGGTCATCCTTGCCAAATATGCTTCCGCTTTGACTTTGTGGACATTAAGCTACGCACTTGCCACTCTGATCAATTACGGCTACACGCTGTATTTTTTTCAAACCATTTCTGTCAGCCATTTGTTTTTCTCGCTTTTCTGCCTCTGGTTATTCGGTGCCTTTCTTCTCGCATTTCTCCTACTGGCAAGTGTCGTCACGCGAGGAGCATTCGGTGGACTTCTTGTAACCGCTGCCGGGCTGGGGATTCTACTCATCTGCCAAGCTATTTTCAGAATGGATCCGTTTAATCCTTTGAAGCTCGTTTCAGAAAACGTTGCCTTATTGACAGGCAAAGCAGCGTTTGATCAGTTACTCAATACCGCTTGGAGCACCTGCGCCCTGATCCTGAGTACGCTAATTCTCGCCATGATGTTGTTTAAGAAAAAAAGCATATAATTTCCGATTTATGCATTACCTTTTTTAAAGGTATTCAAAAAGAATGAGATACAACTCACCTTGGGTACTCACATAAATCTAAAATAACCATAGCCTATAACGAGAAAAAAATAGGTGGTGACTATTCGTGTTTTACGATGATCAGCAGTACCGACAGATCGGCCAAGGCAGCACCTCTTCTACATTTACTTCTGCCGTTCTCGATGCCGTGAAAGGTGAGGCAACGGCTGTCGATTTCTATGGACGTTTGGCTGAAGCAGCACCAAACGAGCAAATGAAGGCAGATATCCTTAGGATTCGTCAAGATGAACACGATCATTTTCAATTATTCAGTTGGCTTTACGTTCAGTTGACTGGCAATCAGCCGGTCTATCAAATCACGCCGGTCCAGTTTCAATCCTTTTCGGAAGGCTTGCGCATTGCTTATCGTGATGAGCTGGAAGATTACGAGACATATCGGAATCTCTATTTAACACAGTCAGACCCGACGGTTCGAAACATTTTATTACGTGCATTTTCAGATGAGATCAAACATGCAATCCGTTTTGGGTTCATGACAACCAATTTAGCTTAACCATTGCAAGTCCGTAAACCCCTGCCTTCTTCCCACGAACATGGAAAACGGCAGGGGTTCTTTACAGAACGTTTATCCATACCTCAACTCATCAATTAAGCTATAATATAAGCTATTAAGAAGAACTTTTATCCATAGAGCTGCTCGGCCATTTTGCAGAAGGAGATTTCCTATGCTTCACATTCAAAATATCACGTTCCCGGAAACCGGACGGGTCATCGTCATTTCCGACATTCACGGCGATTTGAGTCTTTTTCAGGAACTGCTTGAAAAAGTTCATTATAGTACGGAAGATACGCTGATCATCAATGGCGATTTGTGCGAACGAGGTCCTAACAGCTTGGGCGTAATCCGCTTTGCCAGAAGACTGACCGAGGAAAATACCAATGCCTATATAACCGAAGGAAACTGCGACCGGCTGATTCATCATGCCTTCGATCATGATCCGACATTCTTTGGTCATCTGGAACGAAATCCGCATTCGATCATGAATGAATGGCTGCAGGAACACGGACGGACCTATGCCGATTTTAATTCGGTCACAGAGTTGGCGAATTTTTACCATTGCAACTGTGGTGAGGAAATAGACTGGCTGTTTTCCTTGCCGACCGCTCTGGAAGCCGATCATTATTTGTTTATTCACGCGGGGATCGACGACATTAAGGATTGGCGAGAGACGAGCCACCGATCAGCCACTGCGCTCCCTCATTTCTATACACGCAAGCATCAATGCGCGAAGACTGTGGTCGTCGGACACTGGCCGGTCGTCAATTATCGCGCCGAATCCGTCACTTGCCACAATCCGATCATTGATCCCGATAAGCGGATGATTTGCATCGACGGCGGTAATCAGGTGCGTTTCGACGGACAGCTGAATGCCCTGATCATTGAACGCCATCCGCAAGGTGATCGGATCACCTACACCTATGCGGATCATTTTCATCAGACTGCAACCGTTCGAAAAGCTTATACTGCTCCGACGGATTTCATTGGCACGCTGAACTATCCGAACTATGAGATAAGACTGCTTAAACAGGGAAAATATTTCAGTCTCTGTGAAAATGTGAATCTGGGACTCAAGCAATGGCTCAAAAATGAGTTCTTGGTGAAAAAGGGAGCAGCGCTTTTCGCGGACGACGATGTCAGTGCGAGCGGATTGACGGTTGCGGAACATGATCGGGTTGCCGTCATCAACGATACATGTGCGGGCTATACGCTCGTCAAAAAAGACGGATCGGTCGGCTGGGTGCCGAAGGAATGCTTCTAAAAACTGATGTTTTCGCCTACTTTCTGATCACTTTTTTTGTGCAATCTGCAGTTAAGGTTTCGTGATCAGTACCTGCTTAATCGGCGTGTTCACAGCATCTGCCGTTCAGCGCTTGAAGTCGTCAATCGGGTTCATGAGAAGCCTATGCTGCTTGCTGCTGCCGAAATGCATTTTTCAGCACGTTAAGCTTACCTAAAAAAGCAAATAAAGAGGCTGTCCCAAAAGATGGCTTAAATGAAAAGAGGATGTCTCAAAAGTCGATTTTTTGACTATGAGACATCCTCTTTAATTTTTATCAACCTTTTATTTATGCATTGAGCTGACAGGTTCGTGCATTGACACTTGATTTTCATGCATTGAAGTTCAGTTTTCATGCATGAACTCGGCTCGAGCTCTTATTTATGCATTGAGTTGGTGGATTTGTGCATTGACTCTTGATTTTCATGCATTGGACCCTACTTTTCGTGCATTGAAGTTCAGGTTTCATGCATGAACTCGGCCCGGGCTCTTATTTATGCATTGAGCTGGCGGGTTCATGCATTGGCGCTGAATTTTCATGCATTGAACCCTACTTTTCGTGCATTGAAGTTCAGTTTTCGTGCATGAACTCGGCTCGAGCCCTTATTTATGCATTGAGCTGGCGGGTTCATGCATTGGCGCTGAATTTTCATGCATTGAACCCTACTTTTCATGCATTGAAGTTCAGTTTTCGTGCATGAACTCGGCTCGAACTCTTATTTATGCATTGAGCTGGCGGATTTGTGCATTGGCGCTTGATTTTCGTGCATTGGACCCTACTTTTCATGCATTGAAGTTCAGTTTTCATGCATGAACTCGGCTCGAGCCCTTATTTATGCATTGGCGCTTGATTTTCGTGCATTGAACCCTACTTTTCATGCATTGAAGTTCAGTTTTCGTGCATGAACTCGGCTCGAGCTCTTATTTATGCATTGGGCTGGCGGATTCGTGCATTGACACTTGATTTTCATGCATTGATCCCTACTTTTCGTGCATTGAAGTTCAGTTTTCGTGCATGAACTCGGCTCGGGCGACCCTCTCTTTTCATCAGTTACCCAACAATGGCAATTTGCGTTCCAATGCCAATGTCTGGGATCGGTTTGCTTTCAAGGTATAGTGTGCCCGCCAGATCCGCCTTCGTGCTGCCGTCAAATCTCATTGTGATATGACCGAGATCCGCAAGATTTTTCTGAACGAGGCGGCCGACTGCCGTAATTTTGAATTTGCTGTCATCTATAGATAAATATTGACCTGTTTGAATTTTGTCATGTACCGACTCTACATCGATGCCGAAGCAATAGTCCTTTAATCCTTCAGGTGCCTCGTTGCCAAACAAAATAAGCATTCTTTCTTGAAGAAACTCTTTTGCCAGTTTGCCGATACTTTTAATCTCTGTTTTATAGATCTCTGTGCGATCCTCTGATTTTCTTTTCATACCGAACATTTTTCACCCTCCTTTAATACTTAAACACAATGCACGAATACCTTTTTTTTAGACATAAAGTCCGAAACTGCACAACCAAGCAAGAACAACGCGCGGCACACCGGTTAGGAAGCGTGAATAGAGTACTGCCGGAACGCCAACCTCTACTGTTTCCGGTTTCGCTTCAGCAAGACCTAATCCGACCGGAACAAAGTCACAAGCATTTTGTGTATTAATCGCAAAAAGTGCCGGCAATGCTAATTGCGGTGGAATATTTCCTTTGCCAATTTCCACACCGATTAATGTTCCGATAACTTGCCCGATGACTCCGCCGGGGCCAAGCAACGGTGAAAGGAATGGGAGCGAGCAAATGAATCCAATCAGCATCAAGCCCCATATGTTGCCTGCAAGCGGAGACATCACTTTGCCAAACCAATTTCCGATCCCGGAACCCTGAATGATTCCAATGATCATCGCTACAAACGCCATAAAAGGGAGGATTGTGTTAATCATGGTCTGAACGGCGTCACGACCTGCCTGGTAGAGCGTGCTGACTACTCTTCCTGCACCAAGTCCGATTTTCGTAAACAAATCTTGGTGTTCGCTCGCTGCTAAAGTCTCGGAAATTTTCTTATCTGAACTGTATTTATAGGTTTTCTGCGTATCTGATGGTGACGCTTCACTTGCTTCTGAAGAATCGACTGCACCTTCCCATGCAGAAATTTGATCAACACCAACATTGGACACATAGATATGCTCATTAATATATTGAGCTAACGGACCGCTTTTACCGGTTGGCATGACATTTATCGTCGGGATTCCTTTTTTCGGATAAATCCCGCATCGAAGCGTTCCGCCGCAATCAACAATGACGACGGCAGCCTCTTCGTCAGGTACACTGGTTTTAAACCCATTAACAGGAACCCCACCGGTAATTTCAGCAAGCTTATCAACAATCGCGGGTTTATTGCCGCCCCCGACAATATAGACAATTTTATCTTTTCCTTCGGTCGGTGTAATCGTTAGCGGTCCGCCATATCCGCCGCTACCTTTGACAACTCGAGCTGATTTGAACATGCTGTTCACCCTCTCAACTATTTTTTAGATCTGCTGTTTTACTTAATGTCACATTTTGCTGTTTCGATACCCAGCCTGTCATGAAATCGGTAATCCATCCGCAGAAGAAATTGGCGACGAGTCCGACAAGCAAGTATCGGATTGCAAGAGGAGTAGTGTCCAATCCCAGTTGCTGAACTCCTTGGGCGATACCAAGCCAGATAAAGAGTTCGGCCGCATTAATATGCGGAAATACACCGTTGCTTGTATGGCAGAAATAAGCTGCGGATGCAAAGTAACTTGGCTTGTAGTATTCAGGCATAAACCGTCCGAGCGAATGCACCATTGGATTGGCCAGCATAAATGCGCCGAGAAAAGGCAGAACCATGTACCGAAGGAGCGGATTGCTTGCGGATTTGGCCGCCAGCTTGTTAATTCGATCAGCACCAATTAAACCGATTAAAGCGTTCATCGCAACCAATAGCATGAGTACAAGCGGTACGATGCTCGTCATCCACGAAATAAACGTCTTGCCGCCCATTTGAAAAAGATAGATAAATCCCTTTGCAGCACCTACTAACAGATCCATTTTACTCACCCCTGATTATTTGATTTTCGTACTTTCTGAAATAAGCTCTTAATCATTAATGATGCGCCTGCCACTGGAGTTCTCGGAGACTCTTTGATTACCCCGCCATTTGCGACAACCGTGTAATTATGCACACTATCAGCAATAGCTTTCTGGAGCAATTTGTTGCACCGCTTTATTTTCATATCAGGCAATCGCTGAATATTCTCATGAAGAAACTCATTCATTTCATGAAAGCGGGCTAGTATAGTAACTCCCTGCATCTTCCGCGCATCTACTATGTTGCCGTCAGGCTCAACGGTGAAAAAGACAATCGTTCCGGACTTGAAATGTCCCTTTTTTCGTCCAATTGCTACCTTCCCTTTTCGGCGCATCTCCACAAATACATTAGAAAAATGCTTGATTTGAAAGTAACCGAGGAAAATTTGCAATAGGAAGGCCCCACCGATAAAAATCATCAAAGTAAAGTAAAACATAGGGCTTCACTCCCTCAATATGGTTGATGTTGCTGCTGTAGACTTTTTTTAATCAGTCTTCTGATCTCTGAGCATGTTGTCTCTTCAGAAGCTTTATCGAGCAAGTTTTGATTTTTCGCAAGCGCTATCATTTCTTCGTACAACTGAACGAGTAAGGTTTCATTGTGCCGGCTTTCCGGTATACCTAAAAGAAAAATCATACGAATCTCATTTTCTCCGATTTTTTGTTTGGTCGGATAGATGCCTACGGAAAGCACGATCTCCGCACTTCCCAGATTAATCGTATGAGGGAAGGCAATGCCTTGGTCAAAAATGGATGCTCTCATTTTCTCTCTTTTCAAGAGCCGCGCCTTGAATCCAGAATCAACGAGTTGCTTTTTCATTAGGTGGTTAATCATAAATACCAGATTCTCGCTATAGGATTTCTGATCGGACAGAACATAGAATTGATCGTCATTCAGTAAACGATTGATGATCGATGTTGTGGTTTGATTACCCTTGATCTGCAATTTGTCCAGCGCACAGCGTTTCTTAATTTCTTGCGCAAGTTCCCGCTCATCAAAGATATCGTTTACTTCAATAACCGGTGTCTGCACCGTACTTGGCAAAGGGACTGTGGAAAAGATCATATCAAAGTGTTCGAGCAAGTCCTTGGTGACTGCTATAGACGAAAAGAGTTCTTTTTCCACATGGTCAGGCAAGATTTTGTTCAACTGCATCGCTATGATGCGTGCTGATCCTCTTCCCGTATCGCAGACAATCGCAACACGCTTAAGCCTGCGTAGATGCTCCTGATTCTCTGTGATTACAATGCCGAAATAATAGGCAAGATAACTGAGTTCCTCATCCGTCACTTGAATCTGATAACGTTCATCAATTACTTCATGGGCAATGGCGGCAATCTCACAAGCAAGCGGATATTTCTCATGAACCTCATTCATCAGAGAGTTCCGGATGCTCACACCGAAAACTAATCGATTCAGCATGAACATAAGATGATAGCCTAGCTCTTTGGTGATCTTATTAAAGCTGACTTCCATATTCAGTTGTTCTTTTACGCGCTGCTCAATATCTTTGATAAGCTGCAAAATTGATTCAGGCAATGGAGCCGCCGTGGCCGTCGGAAGATGTACCGGCGAACGCCTGCCCAATACCGGAATCGTTAGAAAAGCCCGTTCCGCGGCGGAAAGACTGCCGGAGCGTTTCTCCAGCTGATCTGCCAGCGTATTTACTCTTTCATATTCTTTTGTTTTCACAATGTAGGATTGATCAAAATCATCACTGTTCTGTATCAACGGATTCTGAGCCGAGCGCCGGAGGACAATACTGACATACCGGGCAAATTCACGTTCCGTTGTTTCCGCAAGCGAAAACGTGACGGCGAATTGGCGAACCAAATCATGCATTTTATTGTCCAATGGCTGATCGAGTACATGATCATTGTTTTGCAAAATATAGAGCCGCTTATGCCACTCTGATCCCTGCAATTGGATGCCTTGATTAGGTTTTCCCTTAATTACTAATTCATAGGAATCAAGAGTCACACGCAATCGTGTCAAATCATTGACCAATGTTGAACGGCTGACGCTTAATTGTTCAGATAGATCATCCATCGTTATCGGAACACTAGCTGCCAGCAGCTGTGCGATTAAACGTTTCGCTCTATTTTCAGGCGAGTCCGATGTTTTTTGATCTTTAGTTAATGCTTCTGCAATGCTCCGGTAAGCCTGATCGCGGTAGACATGTATCGCATACTGTCCTTTATTTAATTGGATTTCGGCTGTCTTGCCGAATTCGTGATTGAGCGCTGTTACATCATTTCGTATTGTTCGTTCCGTCACAAACAGTTCTTTAGTCAAATCTTCTATCGACACAAATTCTTTTTTTCGGAGTTCACCCACAATAATTGAGAGACGATCAGTTTGCGTATATCTGCTCATTTTATTCCCCTCTTATTGCCGAACTCGGAGAGGCGGGCGATGATCAGCCTCTCGATTTTCCGCCTGTAATATTAATCGTCGTTCCAGTAATATAATCGGCGCGGTCAGACAGCAGATAAGTGACCAAATTACCGATATCGTCCAGTCGACCCGGTCTGCCTAGAGGAATGGCTTTCGCATAATCCGTTACCAACTGATCAACCGTAATGTTTCTTGTATAGGCAAGCGCTTCATTGTAAGCGTCTGTTGTTAGTCCTGTTTTTTCATTAATTCCGGGTGCCACTGCTACGACACGGATATGATGGCTGCCAAGCTCTTTTGCCCATGAACGCGTAAATCCATTAACTGCCGCTTTTGTTGCAGAATAACAGCTTTGACCATTTGATCCTTCCATGCCGGCTTCAGAAGACGTATTCACCACGACACCGGAGCCTTTCTTTAGAAATTCTCGAACAACGGCCTGAGTCATGAAGAATACACCTTTTTGATTCACGCCGATCATGAGGTCAAATGCTTTTTCATCCAGCTCATATTCCGGCTTTTCACCTTTAAAATCGACCAGCAATCTTGGAAGATTGATCCCCGCATTATTGACAAGTCCGTCAACAGTTCCAAATTTAGCGACTACATGATCAACCAAGTGCTCAACACTTGCCTTTTTTGTAACATCGAGCTGAACATAGTAAATTCCTTCTTCATCCTGCGAACCAGTCTCCGCATTCAGATCACCTACAACAACCTGGGCGCCTGTATCCTTAAGTGTACGCGCAATATGTTTGCCAATTCCGGATGCGCCGCCTGTCACAATGATTACCTTGTTTTTTAATCCAAGCCATGAAGAATTAACCATTTTCAATCTCTCCTCTATTTTAAAACTTTTTTGAATCTTCATATCAGTCATTTTTAACAAATTGACTAACATGATCTTGATTCATGCTTATCTCTTTACGGTTTAATTATAATAGCGCTTACATAAATAATTAATACGGACTTTTTCTCATGTCTTGGAAATGAATTGTATGAATACGTGTCACGAAAATTCTGCTGGATCTCAAGCTGCAAATGAATGAAGACCGTTCGTTATTAAGAAGCAATCACACTGATTAGCAAATTTGAAATCGCTTTTATTATGATTTTTTCCTAACCTTCTCGGAATGGCCGATTTACAAGGGAAAGCAGTCAATTATCATCAACAGCACCTGTGGCAACGATCTATTCGTCTAAAGAAGGCGGACCTGCTAATTGCCCGGAGACTGTCACGAACGCTGAACGTTCAAGTGCCGAAGAAGCTTTCTTAACTTCTCCGGCACTATCTTTCAATTATCCTCCTTGCACAACATTTCCAATCAGAATACCCGCATAAACCGCACATAGGCCAAACACGTAGGAGCAACCTGCATAACAAAAGAGCGACCAATAATGTTTCCGTCTGCTCAACTCAACATTTTCCACATTAAAGGTAGAAAATGTTGTATAGGCACCCATAAATCCCGTACCGAGAAGCAGCGAAAGCGTCGGACTTACACCAACTCCGTTGAGCAAACCCAACGCAAACGCACCGCTCAAGTTAACAATGAATGTTGCCAATGGAAACACACGCGTCCATCTACGCTTTATTTCATTGGAAAGCATCACTCGAGCAAGAACGCCAAATGAAGCGCCTAGCGCAACCATTAAATAATTAATCAGCATGTTGGAGCACGCCCTTTCTTCCACGAATCAGAAGCCACTTACTAAATCGGTAACCGAGCCCGCATGCCATAAATCCGCCCAATCCGCTCATCAAAAGATATAGGAAGGCAGCGAATAGTTGTCCGGTTTGAATTAAGTGCATCGACTCAAGTGAAAACGTTGAAAAGGTGGTGAAGGAACCGACGAATCCAGTTCCAATCGCTGTTACCAATCGGCTTGACAGTTTCGGGATGCGTGACAAAAACTGAGTGATGAATGCAAGTAAAAAACAGCCAAGGACATTGATCAAGAGCGTTGCCAATGGAAACGCCGTGTCGTGAATCACAAGACTAATTGAATAGCGAGAAATCGCCCCAAGTATGCCGAAGATCACAAGAAATACATAATACACCTAAAAATCCTCCCCATTTTAATCATTTCTATTTATTTTCAATTAAGTGAACCGGCGTTGTAAAAATGGTTCCTTCTTCAACAATTGTTTTTAACTCGGCAAGCAATTGATTCAAGTAGTCACCCTTAACAACGCATTCAATCACAACCGGTATTTTGCCGCCCAACGAAAACATTTTCTGAGTATGAATCACTCGATTCCTGCCATAGCCGGCAATTCCTTTGGTCATGGATGTCCATATCGCGTTCTTTTCTTGAAAGAAAAGCAACACTTTTTCGTATTCTTCCTTTTTGAACCATGTATTATCTTCTTTCGTATACACCTTCACTGTATAATAGCGATGTTCATTCATCTTATCACCCTCCAATCCGTTTGTGACGCAAATTTGCCCATGCTTCAGCCGTTCTTTTAATTGCGGCAATATCGATGTAATCAACGTTTCATCCGCTACTGTCTCAATAATAAGTGCCAAATCATTATATAATTGGTCCTCCAGAACACTGACGTGCCGTAGACCCCTTTCATCAAGGCTCATCTCACTTTGTCGAATGGTCAGCCCGGGGAACCCCTTTTCCCATAGGAAACGAAGCAGCCATTGTTTCACTCCCATCTCTTCACTAACAACTATTCTCAGCAACTGTTCCATCTTTTATCGCCTCTATTTTTAACTTGTTTAAATGGTAACAATTAAAAAACGCCTGCCTCAATGACTCCCCATCTTACGGGGAATGAGACAGACGTTATCAGCTGCAAATGTACAGCGGTTAATGGCGAACATCATCACCGATTAAATTATTGCCTTAATTGTAGCACAAATTATGAACTGAATCATGTACCCATTGTGTTCATTTCGTGCAACATCCGCTTAACCTTGCTGCGCTCATTGCGATCTGTCAACAGAATCAGCGTATCCCCTGAATGAATCAACGTATCTCCATGAGGAATCACTTCGCGCTCACCACGACGAATACCAATGAGCAAGACGTCATTTGGCCAATGGATATCACGAATGAGCTTTTTTTCCAATTGGCTGCCGGCAAACACCGGAAACTCCAATCGGTCATTTTTACCGCTCAGCTGATTTAACTTTTTCCCCAGATTCAACCGCTCTAGAAGTGATTCATAGATTGGCGCGCCGCCAAGTACATCGACAATAACATAGGCAACAAATGAGGTTACTGCAAGCGGCATCAAGTGTTCAAGATTTCCCACCATTTCAGTTATTAAAATAATTGCCGTAAAGGGTGCTTTGCCAATCCCCGCAAAATAACCGGCCATGGCAAAAATGACACAGTTCATAATATAAATCTTCGGCATCAATCCGAGCTGCGCCATTAATGTACCATAGACAACCCCAATCAGCGCACCAAGAGTCAAAATAGGCAAGAAAATACCACCGGGAAGGCCCGATCCGTAGGAAACCATCGAAAAGATAAAACGAAGTGCAAACAATGAGAAAAGAATCCAAACAACCGATGGAAGGTTACGAACATCTAAAATCAACTGATTTCCCCCGCCAAGGGTTTGCGGCAAAAAAATTCCAATTGGTATCACAAGCAGCATGGGAATGATTCCGTGAAAATGACGGGGCAGTTTTGGTGCAACTGCCGCATAGGCACGAGGCATAAAAAGCAATACCTTTTGATAAACAAAACCAAGCACGCCCAGCACAACGCCCAGTAAAATAAGGTGCCCATACAAATAAAGTGGGAAACTTGCCTGATAGTGGAGTTGAAGCACCGGAACAAGTCCAAAAAAGTTTGACGAGATAAAATCCGCGCCAATGGCCCCCGCCAAAGACGTCATCCACACAAGGGGAGAAAAATTGTGATAGACCTCTTCCAATACAAACAACGTTCCGGCCATCGGCGCATTAAAAGCTGCGGATAAACCAGCCGCAGAACCGCACGCAATAAAAACCCGCCGCGACGATTCAATTGAGTTTATTCGTTCCGCCACGCCCTGACCAATCGCGGCACCTAATTGAATAGAAGGACCTTCCCGACCCAGAAATAACCCTGAACCAATGCCAAGTATCCCGGTAATCCATTTTCTCCATAAAATCTGCCACCAATTCATTTTTATATCACCGGCAAGCTGCCCTTCTACCTGAGGAATCCCTGAACCCATAATATTGGGTTCAGAACGAACGAACATGCCAATAATTAACGCGAGGATACCATTAATGAGAATAAAGACAGCAATTAACCAAAGATGTGTCGGCACCATCCGATAGAGATATTGCCAAAAATGTAAGGATAATTCAATGAACAAGCGGAATAAACTGACCGCTCCGCCTGCCAGCAAACCGACAAGCAGTCCTTCCATAATGAATAACAGTCGAGTCGCATCAGAATTTCCTCGAATTTTTCTTTCGTTCAATGGTTTCATTTCATCACTTCCCTTCAATTACTTGTAGCATTAGTTCAATTTCATTACTTCATTATAATTCTTCACCTGCCTTGTGACAGAAAAAATTTATCAGCATTTAATCCACAAAAAGATCAGGTGATGGTACCTTGCTTAAAAGAAAGTTTAGCGCTCATCGCCGCTATCTATCACACGGCAGATAAGCAATCGTCGGTTTCACATTCTGCCGGCACTGTTTTTTAACTCTGATCAGCGCCGTCGAGTCCTTCCCTTCTTTTTGCGTGTTGCCAGATGTTCTTCGTGTTGAAACAGCATGTGAAGCCCCTAAGTATTTGTTAAAGAGATAATCCCTTTTTCAATTGTTTCATCTTTATGACCTTGAGCGTCCGCGGCCAGTACGTCTTCCTATTTGGACTTTTCAGTTCACAACGTGCCTGTGAAACAGATATTTTGTTGGGCATAGATTACCTCTCTCAAATAAAATTGATTGCGATTATATTAACGTAAACCACACCACAAAATACAATAGATCGAGTAATCAAAACCACCCTTAAATAAACTGCCCCCCTTAAGTTGAACTTTCATTTGTCCAACTTAAGGGGGGCAGTTCAGGTTTTATGGCTATTTTTTAGTCTATTTAACTGCAAGAGCCGGTTTATATTTCATAGTCTAATAACTATGAATCAAAGAATTAATCTCACATTTATAAGAACATAACTGATTGTGCTATTAGCTCATGAAATGATCAAGTATCAAGATAATAAGGACGTTTCTCTTTTCTCACTCTCCAGAACAGGATCAGCCCGACACCGATAATGATTAGTACCATTGCCAGCCATTGAGAGACACGCAGTGGCCCTAGCATCAGACTGTCTGTCCTTAGACCTTCAATGTACGAGCGACCGAGCGAGTACCAAATGATATAGGACATAAAAAGCTCACCACGGTGCAAATTCACCCGCCTTAGTATAAGGAGGAGGATAAATCCTGCAATATCCCAGACCGACTCATATAGAAACGTCGGAATATAATAGGTGCCGTTAATCAGCATCTGATTGACAATAAAATCCGGAAGATGCATATTCTCAAGCGCAGCTCGGGTCGTCGGACCACCGTGAGCCTGCTGATCCATAAAATTGCCCCAACGTCCAAGTGCCTGTCCGAGAATCACACTCGGTGCAATAACATCGGCAATCTTCCAGAACGACAGATGACGCATACGACAAAATACAATCGTCGTGGCTGCCCCTCCAATCAAAGCGCCATAAATAGCAATGCCACCGTTCCATATAGCAACGATTTGTGACGGATGTTGCGAATAGAAAGACCATTCAAAAGCAACATAATAAATACGTGCACAAATGACGGCAATCGGTACGGCAAACATAATAAGGTCGACATATGTATCCTTGGGAATACCCCTTCTGTCGCCTTCACGCAAAGCAATCATCAAACCAAGCAGCGCACCGCAGGCAATAATAATACCATACCAATAAATTTGAATCGGACCAAGATGAATAGCGACCGGGTTTAACGGTTGAACAGTCAAAGATTTATTCCTCCACTTCAACGATTTTTTGTTGACTTTAGATTTTTCGCCTACTTATCGAATAAATTGTATCATATTAATCTTCTAGTCTATTAAGACTGCGCCATTCTACCAATATAAAACTAATGATCAGAATAGAAAAAACGATTAGAGTAACCACTGTATCAAGATCATCTCTTTCTATGAAAAAGGCGATAATCGCTCAATGGAACACACCTATGAATTAAAAACTGGTTTTTATTAAGCCTATGTACGGTTTTAAAAAAATTTGACGTATTTCTCGTATTATCAAAGACTGTTGTATTATATTAAACAGAAAGACGAAGTGGAGGGAGACGGGAACTATGGATCATGTCATTTTCCATATCGATGAAAAAGAAAAGTCGCCTCTGCTGCTTGGAAATGTTAAAAACCTTCTGGCGGATATGACCGCTGAGGTCGAAGTGCTGGCTAATGGTGTGGCTGTCATTGGCTATAAGTCTGAAGAATTTATCAATCAGATGAACAGTTTGAAGGATCAGGGCGTTCAGTTTGTTGCCTGCCGGAATGCCTTGAATGCGCATCACATACTTAAGGAAGAACTATTTGCATTTGTATCTGTTATTCCCGCAGGAGTTGTTGAATTAGTGGAAAAACAAAGCAGTGGTTACGCATACATTAAGCCGTGAAAGGAGGATACCTATGATTTACTACAGGTGTCCTCCCATTCTTTTAATAGACCAGATCCACTTAATCGGCAGATATGATTGATTTTTATCAGAATCTTGTCACTTTACTTTTTCCGGGAAAACGTTATGGTACAGTTTGTAGCCTCCATCCAGATTCTTTACCGAATAGCCTTTCTGAGCAAGAATACGCGCCGCTAGATAGCCGCGAAGGCCTACCTGACACGTCACAATCAGGTCGCAATTTTTCGGTATCTCACTTAACCGTTCACGAATATCGTCTAAAGGAATGTTCATAGCCCCCTGGATGGTTCCGTTCCCATATTCCTGCTCTGTCCGAACATCAATAAGTATCGTTCCTTGTTTCACAAGCTGATCTACTTCGTTCCATTGAATATTCTGCACATTGCCGTCCAACAAATTTTCTGCAGCATAGCCGATCAAATTAATCGGTGCTTTTGCCGAACTAAATGGCGGAGCGTAAGCTAGTTCCAATTCGGTCAGATCATTGACAGTCATCTGTCCATGAATTGCTGTGGCAAGTACATCAATAGTCTTATCGATTCCCTTCTCGCCAACCGCCTGTGCACCCAGCATCTTTCCAGATTCAGGATCAAAGAGCAGCTTTAGCGTCATCTGCGAACTGCCCGGATAATAGGTTGCATGATCCGGCGGGCTCGTGTGCAGCGCTTCGTAGGGGATATTGAATCGCTGCAATAGTTTCTCACTCAATCCGGTTACAGCTGCAGACAAATCAAAGACTTTCACTATGGATGTACCCAGAGTTCCCTTGTAACTACGTTTCATCCCACTTAAAATATCAGCAACCATGCGCCCCTGCCGATTAGCCGGAGAAGCAAGCGGTATAACTGCTGCCCGACCGCCGACAGTTTGAGCAACCTCTATTGCATCTCCAATGGCATAGATGTTTGGATCACTAGTCTGTAATTGATCATTCACCGATATGCTTCGACGAATGCCAAGCGCCAAGCCCACGTGATCAGCTAAGGATGACTCTGGAACAACACCGACCGATAATAGCGTCAGATCCGTCTGCTTGCGCGTGCCGTCATCGAGAACAAGAACCGCACCTTTTTTCTCAAAGCCCATTACTGTTTTTCCTTTGAGCACCTCAATGTCGTGCTTTTTCAGTTCAGCTTCGATCATAATCGCCATTTCCGGATCAAGCGGAGGAAGGACTTGATGCTCTCGTTCAACAATCGTCACTTTAATTCCGCGTTCTGCCAAATTCTCGGCCATTTCAATGCCGATAAAGCCGGCACCAACGATCACCGCACGACCCGCTTGATGCTGCTGCAGATACTGAACAATACGTTCAGCGTCCGGAACGTCGCGCAGCGTGAACAAATTGTCCGCTTGGTCGATTCCTTCAATTGGCGGACGCATCGGGTGCGCGCCTGTTGAGAGAATCAGCACATCATAGGTCTCTTCATAAGTCTTTCCATGATGACCAATGACCACCTTCTTTTGTTCTCGATCAATACGCGTCACTTCGCTTTCCGTCCGCACGTCCAGACGAAAACGTTGATACAGCTTTTCTGCCGTTTGCACAAGCAGTTTCGACCGTTCTTTAATCACTCCCCCAATATAATAGGGAAGCCCACAATTGGCAAAAGAAACATAAGGTCCGCGTTCCAAAACAATAATCTCCGCATCTTCATTCAATCGGCGCAGACGTGTGGCTGCCGACATACCGCCGGCAACTCCTCCAATAATGACGTATTTCATTGAGTTTCCCTCCTTAAAATTCGATCGGTCCGTGCCAGCTCATCATCCCGCCTGTCATATTTTTGACCTTAAATCCACTTGCGGACAAAATGGCAGAAGCCACACCGCTTCTGCTTCCGGAATGACAAACAATGATATGTTCTTGATTTTTATTGATTTCATTGAGTCGATTCTGGATTCTATTAACCGAAATATTCTTGGCACCAGGAATGTGCCCCTCAACAAATTCGAATGGTTCGCGAACGTCAATAATACTTACAGGCGCATGACTGCGTATCCGTTGCTCTACTTCTTCGGGTGTCCACTCTTCATACATGCAGGTTTCCTCCTTGAAACAATTTTTTATTTTTTATCAAAAACCGCGCATTTGAATACCTATGTGGGTATATCTTTCCCAATAAAAAATTAAAACCAGCGATTCATTCCGCCACGCACATTAGTCACTTTTTCATAGCCTGCTTTTTTCAAAAGCTTACAGGCCATCGAACTTCTCATACCGCTTTGACAAATGACAACCACTTCTTTTTCTTTCGGAATCTTATTGAGATGATTGTGCAGGGTTTGCAATGGAATATTGACAAAACCCGGAATTGACTGACCACTGAATTCTGCTTTTGTGCGTACGTCAAGAAAATAGTTACCCTTTTTACTCGGCAGATAGACTTCCTTTAGCTCTGAAGTACTTATCTTCTTAATTTTGGGTTTACAAAAGAACATGCATCTCATGACTGATTTCCTCCTTATGCCGTTGGATTCACTTCATCATGATCCCTTAACGGCTTTTCACCAGCATTTGAACCGCTTCGTTTATGATTGATTCTGCTGACTCTTCACCGTTTTCAATCTGTTCCCGCAAGCAAGCTTCAAGATTCTTGCCAATGACTAGACCCAGTGCACGATCCATTGCTGACCGTGCAGCCGTCATCTGGGTGACCACACTGCGGCAGTCTTCACCCTGTTCCATCATGTGAATAATTCCACGGATTTGCCCATCAATCCGTTTCAATCGATTGGTCATTTGTGCTGTATACTCCATGAGCTGCCTCCTTTTATACCGATACAGGTATATTATTCAACTTATTTTTTAAAGCCAAGCAAATCGGAGCAATCCCGCAGGAATCTCGCACCTACGCGTTTAATCTATGACCTACCCTTATCAATAAGGGGGCTTATTCAATGATTTGATTTGATTAAATAAATAGGTTCACATTTGATTTTGCTGCTTCGCCTAAATAGCTGGCAACACCGCCAAATTCAACACCATCGATGATTTCTTCACGTGCAACGCCCATGAGATCCATACTCATCGTGCAGGCAACCATTTTTACCCCAAGCTGTTTCGCACGCTCGATCATCACATCAAGACTGTCAACATTCTTGCCAGCCATGACCTTTTTAATCATTTTCGGTCCCATGCCGGCCATATTCATTCGCGACAGTGGCAGATGATTCGCATTTTTCGGCAGCATCATACTGAACAGTTTATCGGTTCCCGACTTGCTGATCTTCGTATTGGCATGCCGCTTAATAATATTTAGCCCCCAGAAAGTGAAGAAGAGTGTAACCGGTTTGCCCATTGCAGCCGCTCCGGTCGCAATAATAAATGTTGCGATCGCTTTATCCAAATCGCCATCAAAAACCACCATCGTCGTGGCGCCGCCAGCACTGGATGCATCTTGTATCATGGTTGGTGCTGGTTCGCTATTGCTTTTCGGCCCCTTCCTCAACGTCGCAACAACTTTACTTCCGACAATGTCGTTGGTCAGCAATTGATTGCCTGTTGCATTTGCCCAGGAGACAATGTCCTTATGAAAACCAAAATCCGACGCTTGAACTTGTAGCAAATCGCCATTATTCATTTTATCGATGGATTGTTTTACTTTGAGAATCGGACCCGGACACTGCAGCCCGCACGCATCGACTTCAATTTTTGTACACTGTGGTGCTTGCTCAGCTGCCGCTGAAGCTGCTTCTGTTTTCACGGCATGTGACACACGAGACTGCGATGCACCTGTTTGATATTTAGCCTGTTCATAAGTCTTCAATCCACCGTCAAGATTGTACACATCAAAACCATTCAGATCTAAAATACGGGCCGCATTATAGCCGCGAAGCCCAACAGAGCAGTAAACATAAATCGGCTGATCCTTAGGAAGTTCATTAAGCCGTCTTCTTAATTCGCCCCGAGGAATATGATGACTACCCGGCAGTTTTCCTGCAGCAAGTTCAAAATCTTCGCGCACGTCTAAGAAATACGCCTTTTTATCTAGAAGCGCATCGACCTCATGCCACTCAACGGTTTTCACTAAACCTTTTCGTATATCCGCGCCGATATAACCTGCATAATTGACAGGATCTTTCGCTGATGCATAAGGCGGCGCATAGGCCACTTCGATCATTTGAAGATCTTCAATCGATCCATTCATGCGCATTACCGCAGAAATCATATCAATTCGTTTGTCCGCACCCTCCGTACCGATCGCCTGCGCTCCGAGAATTCTTCCTTGTTCATTATAAATAACTTTTAATTCTATTGGCGCTGCACCCGGATAGTAGCCGGCGTGTGAATTCGGGTGTAAATGAATCACCTGATAAGCGATGCCGTCCTTCTTCAAAAGGCGCTCATTTTTTCCAGTCGTCGCTACTGTGAGTACAAAAACCTTGGCCACAGCTGTTCCTTGTACAGGAGGATTCTTAGCATCCAATCCATTCAGATAGTCAGCGAGAAATCTTCCTTGACGATTGGCTGGGCCAGCGAGCGGAATTAACGTTGGATTTCCTGTAATGAAATCTTTAACCTCAATCACATCGCCAATTGCAAATATATCTGGAACACTTGTTTCAAAATGCTCGTTAACGACAATCGCGCCTTTAATGCCCGTCTTCACACCGGCCTTTTGTCCCAACCTGCTGTCAGGCAAAACACCGATGGACATCACCGTCAGGTCTGTGTCTATTTCTTTGTCACTGCTTAGCACAACCTTATGGCCATTATCAGAAAAGCGAGCAACCCCATCGTTTACGATGAGCTTGACACCATTAAGTTCGATCTGTTCATGGACAAATTGCGCCATTTCAAAATCAAGCGGTGCCATAACTTGCGGACTGGCCTCAATAATTGTGACCTCAAGTCCAAGATCAACGAGATTTTCAGCCATTTCCAATCCGATGAAGCCGCCGCCAATCACAGTAGTCTTGCTCACTTTATGAGTATCGATATAATTTTTAATACGTTCAACATCGGGTATATTTCGTACAGAAAAAACATTATCCGCTTGATCAAGTCCTGGAATCTTAGGCACAATCGGCCGGGCACCTGTTGAAAGAATTAAACGATCGTAATGATCCGTTGACTCCTCTCCATTCAACACGTCCTTCACAGAAATGGTGTGTTTATCCGGATCTACATCAATCACTTCTGTGTTGTTGTGCACCTCAATATTGAATTCATTGACCATGTTCTCAACCGATTCGACAAGCAGCGCATCTTTTTCACGGATCGTACCGCCGACATAATATGGAAGCCCGCAATTAGCAAAAGAAATGTAAGCGCCTTTTTCATACATGACAATTTCATTTTCTTCATTTAATCGCCTGAGCCGTGTCGCTACACTTGCACCGCCGGCAACGCCGCCGACAATAATGATTCGCTGTTTCACAATGAGACCTCCTGGGTGCATGTATTCATGGCGATGAATCCGCCAATGTTCAGCACCATTATACCCCATAGGGTATAATGGTGCAAGGTTTTCTCAACAATCAAAAATTGAGAAGAGGGTTTCCTTTTCTCTTTTTGGTCAATGATTGATTTCTTCAACCTATTGCCGGTCAAGCAAGATTATGCATGAACAAAACTCATGATTCGATTAGGATCAAATCCAAGTACCCATTGACCATTAACACTTGTTTGTGGTACACCCATTTGTCCGGTTGTTTCCACAAGACGTTGGCCCGCAATCTGATCTTGTTGCACATTGATTTCTTTAAATGGTAGTCCCTGTTGTTTCAGAAAATTTTTCACCATATGGCAATAAGGACAAGTATTGGTTGTATACACAGTAATTTCATTCATCGTTCATAACTCCTTTAAAATTTTTTTAAGCTCTTAAAAGATCAGAAATTTAACTGTTCATCACTGGCAAGCTGATGCTAGCCTCATAGCCTCAAGACCAAATATAAAATTTCTATTACATCTATAGTATATACCCATACGGGTATACAGAAAACTATTTTGCTCATAAGATTTTTCTTAATTGTATAATGAATTATTTACTGATGAGTACGAACCACCTATCTTCTCGATTAGATTCAGGAAACATGCCTAAATGAGTTTAGGCTATGAATCGTTTAAAGGAGAGTTAGCCAAGTCGATTTTTTATAATTTTCTAGACAACGAAAAAACCGGTCATCGACTCGAAAAATTCGAGATCTATGACCGGCTCTTTTTTTCACATTCAATTTATTTGAAAACAGAAAGCAGACCCTTGCTCTTGTTCTCCATTTCCAGTACTGTCTCATGCATTCGATGGATTATCTGAGGCGCATCCATTGGATCGGCCATCATTTCAATGATACAAAGTTGTTTGGCACACTTTTTTTCAGCTTCAGCAACGGCCTGACGAAGTTCATTTGTCGTGTGCGTTTGAACGGTAAATGCTTCATGTTTAAATACCTCAGGCAATTTGTCATAATCCCAATCAGGAAAATTGTTATAAACGGTGCTTTTTACTGTGTTAATATATTTTTCGATTGTGTAGCCTTTATTATTTAGTACAAAGATGATTGGCTTGCAGCCGTTTTCCAGCATTGAGCTTAGTTCCTGAACGTTCATCTGCATCGAGCCTTCACCCGTAAAGAGCAGAACACGTCGATTCGGGGCAGCGACACATGCGCCGAAAGCGGCTGGCAGCGCATAGCCGATCGCGCCCCAACCTCCCTGAGTGATATAGGTGACGCCTTTTTTCAGTCGAGTCTCTGCCAAGCCCCATGCAAATGTTCCGGATTCAGTGACAATAATGTCCCGCTCGCGGAACATCGTCTGGAATTGCGAATAATAGTCGTCCGCAGATAGTGCGCCATCATCCGTCTTTTGTTGATCAAAAGGAAACACCGACTGCTGCGGCAATGTCCATGAATGGTCCCCAGCCGGAAACGCGTCGATCATGTCATCAATGATGATGTTCGGATAAATTGTTTTTCCGATTTGAACATAATTAGGCATCACATTAATGATCGCGAGCGGATCAATAGTGTCGGTAAACAGTCCGGTATTGTAATCGTTCCATACCGCTCCGAACGCGAGCACGCAATCAGAGGATTCAACAAGCTTCCGAGTCGCTTCATTACTGCTGAGTTTGCCGCAGTAAAAGCCGGCATAATTTGGCAGACTCTCGTCACAAGCCCCTTTCCCCATCATCATTGTGACAAACGGAACATTCATTTTCTGAGCAAGTTCTTCTACCTGCTCCCCAAGTCCATAATGCATCGCGTAAACATCGGGAAGGATAATGGGCCGTTCGGCGGTTTGCAAGCGAGCAGTAATCATTCGGACCGCTTCTTTTAATGAAGCTTTATCCGTTTTCTTTCGCTTCGGATTTCCCGCTCTTGATGTCATAGGTGCGGTCACAACGTCCGTAGGTATCGTCAAATAAACGGGTTTCTTTGTTTCTCGCGCCTTAGCAATGGCATTGGGGATCTCAACACCGGCATTTTCCGGAGTGATGGCGGCCGCATAGGCTGTAATCTGATCATACACTTTTTTAAACGTGTCAAAATTTCCGTCAAGCAAGGTATGGTGCATCAGCTTGTGCTGCGTCTGCATCATCGCTTTCGGACCTCCGACAATATGAATGATCGGAACCGATTCACTATACGCACCAGCAATCGCGTTGCATGCGCTCATTTCACCAACGCCGAATGTCGTGATCAGCGCGCCGATTCCTTTCACTCGCGCATAGCCGTCGGCAGCGTAGCCTGCATTCAATTCATTCCGGCAATGGACAAAATTAAGTTCTCCATCCTTTTCGAGTTGATCGAGCAGCGAGAAATTATAATCACCTGGTACCCCGAAAACGTCTGTAATGTTTTCGTTTTTCAAGCATTCAAACAAAAATTCACCGACCTGCATAGCTCTGCCCCCTAGATAAAAAAGTTGTCATGCAGCTTATTTTTACCAAGCGGTTGAGAGATATGTATGAGCGTCCATAGCTCCGATTACCGGGTGTTTCGAGATAACGGATCGATGAGTTGTACCACTACGAAACGATCCTTTATAATAAAAAAAACGACATCAGAGATAAGCGTTGCCATGCGTTCGAAGGTAAGGCCGCTTGAAGGAGAAAATGATTCTGTGAACAAATCAGCCTTTATAAAATTGAGCATCGCCATGACCATTTTTGGTTCGATTGGTTTTTTCTCGCGTTTGACTGGTCTTCCGTCTATGGAATTGGTTTTTGTTCGCTGTATCAGCGCGACTGTTTTTCTCACCGCCTTCTGGCTGATCAGCGGGCACTACAAGCAAGAAAAGTGGCAGAAAAAAGAGATGACCACCATCATAATCGGCGGCATCTTTCTTGTCTTGAACTGGATTTTTTTCTTTGCTTCTTTTGAAAAAACGGCAATCACCGTCGCCATCTCAATTTATAACTTAGCTCCAATCCTTGTTCTAGTAATCGGGTGGATCTTTTTCAAAGATCGGATCAAATGGATCGGAGTTGGCGCAGTGACGCTTGCTTTCATTGGCACCGTACTGATTTCAGGGGTCCGTCCAAGCGACCTCATGAACAGAACATCGGTTGCCGGACCGGTTTATGCCTTGATTGCCGCATGTCTTTACGCGCTGGTGATCATCACCGGAAAGTACATCAAGCATGCCAGTCCCTACTTAGTAACGATCATTCAGACGTTTATCGGTGTGATCATGCTGCTGCCTTTTGTCCATTATTCCTTATACGCTCAGCTAACCGCTGCCAACTGGTTCTATAGCATTTTCACCGGCGTCGTCCACACCGGCGTGGTGTATCTGCTTTTTTATGAGAGCATTCGGTCGCTTCCGACTCCTATTCTCTCAGCACTTACCTATCTGGACCCGCTCGTCGCGATCCTGCTTGATGTCGTGATCACCGGATTTGTTCCCACTTTTCTGCAGATCGTGGGTATACTGCTGATCTTTATCGCGTTGTCCTATACATTCATTAAGCGCGAACCTGCAGATTCAGGAAGTAAAACGGACATTCAACAATAGCACCTTATGATCTGAAGAACGTGCATTTAATGTCCTATCAGGCCACTATTTCAATTTGATATGATCTTACTTGTTTTAAAGCAGCGGTTATTAATGATAAAATTGCCTATCTCGATCAAAACTAATTCCTATAGGAACAAAAAATGGAGGGTTCGGGTTTTTCAAAATTTTTGCGTTTTGCTGGAAAATATTTTTCCAAACACTTCTGTTTTCATTAAGCATTCCCTCCTTCATTAACTAACGAGTAAAATAAGCGGAGATTTTCCGGTTATATTCATCATGGAGCTTGTTTCGCCAGTAAATAAGGGTAATTTTTCCGCTTATTGCAAAGCAAAACCCTCCATTTTCACGTTTTTCGATTCGATAAGCGGAATTTTTCCGTCTATTTAAGCTATTTTTTCGTTCATTTTCTAATTAAGCGGAGTATTTCCGTCTATTTCAGGTTTGGCGCTATCTGATCGCCCAACCGATAAGTGCGGATTGGGAATCAGTATTTTATGACCATATCGTCTTGCCAGCAAGGCAAAACGATAGCTCTCTTTCCTTGTTACAAAAAACAGGCAGGAAAATCATCTTTCGATTTTCTCTGCCTGTTTTCATTTTTTACTATCTATAATCAATGTTGCTCTGCCACGACCGGCGCTTTTGAAGATTCTGTTCCGTCGGTATCTTTTTTCGGACGCTTCAGCATGAGACTCAGGATCATCCCGACGATTGCGATCCCCATTAACACAAAGAATGTGTCACCGAAGGATGTGGACAGTGCCTGAAGCGGCTGACTGCCATCTTTCAAGTGCTGCTCCATTCGTTGTGAAAGAATGGTCGATAATCCTGCAACCGCGAAAGACATCATGACCTGCTGAGCAGCGTTTGTCAGCGACGTGACACGGCTGACAATATTTTGCGGGGCAGCCTGGATAATATGTGTATTTAACGGCATCATCGATAAGCCCATTCCTCCGCCAAGCAGTGCCAGTGGAAGAATCAATGCCCTTGATCCATCTTCCGCTGAAATTCCCGACAACAGATAGGCAGCTGATGTAATAAATACTAAACCAGTAATAACGACGGGCCGCGCGCCTAGACGATCAAACAACCGTCCGCCAATCGGCATGAAAATACCGGCTGCGATCGCTTGCGGAAGAACGGCAAGGCCGGATTCAAACGCGCTGAATCCCTTACCCTGCTGAAGAAACAAAGGAATGAGAAACATCGTTCCGAACAACGCAATCTGTGTGATCCATTGAACAATGATCCCTTTTGTAAAGTCAGCGGAACGAAAGACGCGAAGCTCTAATAGCGGCTGCTTGCGCCGCAGTTCCACAATAATAAACAGAATCAGCGCGATGCCTCCAACGACCAATCCTGTAATTGTCTTAGCAGAGGTCCAGCTTGTCCCGCCTTCACTCACACCATAGGCAATTGAAGCAAAAGCAATCGGTGCGAGAATCATGCCCAGAAAATCCAGTGCAGGCACAGATTGACGCTCCAGATTCGGCATCGTACGAATGCCCGCAATAACGGCGAGCACACCCACAGGAAGGTTAATGAGGAAGATCCAATGCCAGCTCGCATAATCAACGAGCCATCCTGATAAAACCGGGCCGAGTGCCGGAGCAAGCAGCATCGGAATACCGATCATGCCCATCACAGCCCCAACCTTATCCCTTGGACTGAGCCGGTAAACAAAGGCCATCGCAATCGGCGCGACCATACCGCCGCCAAGACCCTGAAGCACTCGGAAGATGATCAGCTGCTCAACGCCTGTAGAGAGCGCGCATAACCCGGATCCAACCGTAAACATAATTACCGAAAAGAGAAAAATCCGCTTTGCCCCGAAGCGGTCGGAAAGCCATCCGGCAAGCGGAATAACCGCTGCTTGGGCTAGCGCATACCCTGTTACCGCCCACTGAACAACAGAAATCTTGCTGTCAAAATCTTTTACAAGTCCGGGAAGGGCAACATTCATTGCCGTTCCATCCAAAATAACCATAAACATACCGACAATGATTGCGAGAAGCGGCGCAATAATCGCTTTTATCGACGTTGCCTGATCAGAACGAATGTCTGATGTTTTCTTTAAAGCCATCTTTCATCCTCCATTTTACTTACCATTTATCCCGTGACCTCATTATTGACCTGTTTTCATTTAATGTTTACAGTGAACTACATCGGTACTTAAAGTACCGAGCTTCTGGGAACATTGCAGACTTACTTTTTTGTCCGAGGACGCAAAAGCAGAGGTTACAACTCTTTGACCAAGGCTTGTCCCAAGCCCAAAGTTAAGATGTTTTTTGCAGCGTTAACATCGCGGTCATGGTGCACCCCGCAATGTGGACACGTCCATTCACGGACACCAAGTTCGTGTTTCCCATCATCATGCCCGCAATGGGAACAAATCTGTGAGGTCTTATATGGACTGACGACAATAAGCTGCTTATCGTACCAAGAACATTTATACTCAAGCATTCGGCGAATTTCTCCCCAAGCTTGGTTCGCAATCACCCGTGCCAATTTATGATTGCGAAGAAGGTTTTTGGTTTTCAGATCTTCAATGGCGATCAGATCATAGTTTTTCACTAGTTTTGTGGTGATCTGATGCAAATAATTCTGACGCTGGTTGGCCATTTTTTCATGGAGTTTCGCCACCATTAATCTGGCTTTTTGCACGTTTTTGAAGTCGGCGAGCTGTCTTGGCTGAAGAACCTGATTGTGTTTGTCCCAAGCCATAGCTTTTTGTGCGTGCAGACGACGCCGAGCCAGTCGTTTCTCCCACTCGTGCAGCTTTTTTGCCTGTTTTTTGTCAAAGCGAATACTGGGAATCTTTTGTTCATCCGAACCAATAAGTAAATCAGAGATTCCCAAATCAAGACCAATACGTGCGTTCGTCTTCGTGAAGGCTTGGTTTTCGTCTTCAACAAGAAGAATGGCGTAGTATTTTCCAGTAAACGATTGTCGAATAGTTACCGATTTAATGACCTTTGGAATGGGTTTCCCAGCTTTAAAGCGAAGCCTGCCTAACTTCGGCAATTGGATCGAGTGTGTTGCGACCTGTTTCATATTCTGATTGACGCATTTGCATTGATAGGATTTTTTGAAAGACTTCTTTGACTTAAACTTGGGAAATCCATGTTTTTGTTTAAAGAACTTTTTATAGGCTTCGACTAAATCATGATTGGTGGCTTGAAGGCTGGTACTTTCTGCATCTTTTAGCCAAGGATACTCTTTTTTCAACGCCGGAAGCAAATTATTTAAGGTATAGGCATTCAAAAAAGGAGTTTTTGGATTATTTTTATACCGTTCAATCAGCATATGGAGCATTTGATTCCAAACAAAACGGTTGTAGCCAAAATTACTTTGGATGAGTAGCTTCTGCTTTTTATTGGGGTAGATACGTACTTTAAGTCCTTTTAAGGGCATGCTTTCACCTCTTTTCATAGCTTAATTATAGCACATACGTTCGTGATATGACTATTATTGAAACAGCCTCCTAGCAAAAAGAGTGGCCTTGGACAATGATTAAACCTAACAAAAAGGAGACCAGTTTTGTATGCCTGATCGAACACAGCGCAGAGATGCCAACGAGATAAGCGCATCAATTTTGCAAACAACTGAATCCTTGTTCTCACAGCACGGTGTTGAGAATGTCAGCATGCATCAGATTGCCAAAGCCGCAAATGTGGGCCAAGGCACGATGTATCGACGCTACGCCAATAAAGGTGACCTTTGCATGGAGCTCCTGCATGAGCAGTTCAACCTGATGCAGGCAAAAACCGCCTCTTACTTAGAGAAATCAAAGTCAAAGCCTGCAAAAGAACGATTACAGACTTTGTTGAAAGAACATATCCATTTTCTGGAGACTCATGTTGCACTAATTGAAACCATTCACAACTTCACGTCCTGTATGGGGAAAAAGAAAACATTCTTTGAGTCGAAGCCGTATCTGTTTATGCACAAAACAATTGGTGAGCTGCTCGATGAAGCAATCAAGGCGAACGCAGCGAAACCGATCAATACAGATTTTACTGCTCACACTTTTATCGCAGCGGTTAATCCAAAAATCTATCTTTTTCTGCGCCAAAAGAATGGATACAGCGAAGCAGATATGATCGAAAACATCAAAAAGACATTAATTGATCCGCTATTTTCTTAACATGATCGCAACTAAATGTTGACAATAAGTGAAAAGTCGTTTATATTTTCATTGACCGATCAGTTAATGAAAATATAATTTGATGCCACCTTTACCTTGACGTCACCTACTCAACTTGGCTAACATTGACCATGAGGTGAATGAATCAATGAACGGATCTACAAGAAAAAAGAAATTAACCAGTCGGGATTTGCAAGCTATTGAACGCAAAAAGCAGCTGCTTGACTCTGCGCGGAATTTATTTGCTGAAAAAGGCTTCCACAATACCTCGACAAAAGAAATTAACCGGGCGATCGGCATGGCAGACGGACTCATGTACTATTATTTTCCAGAGGGGAAACAGCAGATTCTTGACGCGGTGATTCAGGAAGCAACCGAAAGCAAGGCAGAATTTATCAGTCAAATCTTACAGAACGTGAATCATGACGATTCGGTTCGCGACATGCTTGTTGGAATATTACGCTCTATGTGGGGCCTGATAACTACTGACAGTAACCGAAAAGCACTTATAATCATGTTTCACGAGCAACCGCTGCTGAAAAAAGAACAGACCTCATGGATCATTGATACATTTCATGCAGTCATTGAGCAAATTGCCGAACTGCTTGAAGAACGGGTGCAGCGCGGAGAACTTCGGCCGCTCAACTGCCGGCTGATGGCCCGCCAGCTGTCCGCCCTCTTTCAGAGTTACCTTTTTGAGCGTGTATTTATTCTGGGTGAGCATGAGCTAAGCGAGGATTCCAAGCGCTACCTTCTGGCGAACATCGACTTTCTGCTTGAATGCTGGAAATGAATGAAACAGCCTCCGGTATTAAATTGCATTTTTATTCACTGATCGATCAATGAATATATAGGAGGCTTCATATGTTACGTATTTTTACTCAGAAATCATTTTGGCTGTATCTTGTCATCGTCGTTTTAGTTCTCTCAATCTTTTCCTTTGCTCAATTTGGTCCATCGAGCACGTCAAAAATTAAAGGATTAAAAGTTGCCCTAGTAAATGAAGATCAGGGACCAAACGGAAAAATCATTAAGGAAAAGCTGCAAGACGCATTCGACAAATCGGACGCACCGATAAAGTGGGTTTCTCGCAGCAGTCTCCATTCAGCCAAAAAAGGAATGGAAAACAAAGAGTATTATGCGGCAGTCATTATTCCAAAAAATTTCACGGAACAGTTGTTAACGCTTCAGACCGCAAAACCAGAAACGGCAAAGCTTGAATTATGGGTGAACCAAGGCATGAATGCCCAAGCCGCGACTGCTATTCAAACGATTTTCGCCAAAGTATCCAATCGAATATCGGCAGCCTTTAGTGATCAAACACTTCAGGCCGCAGAAGCACATCATTTGAAGCTGAGTCCTGCCCAAGCGAACGTGCTGGCTCAGCCAATGACCACTGAGACGCATTTGATAAATAAGGTTGGCACGCATAGCGCAGGCGGTAATGCTCCGGTACTTCTGACAATGCTCGTTTGGCTCGGCGGGCTCACCAGCTCGCTGCTTATGTGGCGCACATTCAAGAAAATGGGCAATGACTCGCTGTCACTGCGCCTCACCATTAGTCAGACGCTGGCAGGTCTTGTCCTCGCCTTCGCTCAAGCGCTCACATTGCTCACTGTGGTCAGCGGCATGATGAATCTTCATGTGCCTGACACATCGAACCTGATTTGGGCACTCACATTCAGTGCATTCGTTTATTACTTGATCCAGACGGCAGTCCTTAACTGGCTCGGATTTAAAGGGTGGCCAATTGTTATTCTGATCTGGTTCTTCGGATCACCGCTGCTCCCTTACCCACCAGAAATGCTGAACCATTTCTTCCGCTACTGGATTCACAGCTGGGTGCCGGTACGCTTTGGTATGGAGACGATCAAAGATGTGCTCTACTTCGGCGCAAAAGCAGATCTATGGACAATGGCTTCAATTCTCGGGTATATCGGAATCGGCGCACTTATCCTCGTGCTCGGTGCCGGATGGTGGCAAGGACGTAAGAAACTCAAATCGGTATAAAGTTAATAAATAAGATGAGGCCGTCCAAAAGGGATGGCCTCATCTTTGTTTTGTGCTACATAAGTTAAAGTTATATAGAGGTTAAAATTACGATGCAAGCAATTTACTTGAGAGCGTGCATGACTTATTCAAAGATCTCCTTTCTCTAGTTTTTTGTTTAATAGCATATAATCATCCTTGTCAAAAGATATTGTTACTCTGTCTAAACGATTCCCGCCCGGATACAAATATAATAGTTCACTGTATTTTATTCCTAAAGGAATTGTCTGATGGATGAGATTTAAAATTTTTACACATTCTAAATCTACGCCTTCTTTCAAATGATTTTTAACATGAATAACGACTACGTCTTCAATATTTTCAAATCTTGGCTTTCGCGGAGAAATATTTCGAGCTTTACAAAGCCTTTTTAATAAGTGTTGATAACTATCATTTTTTTCCAAAAGATCTTCCCACAATCTATTGTATTATACAGAATAATAAAAAAATAGAGGCTGGGAAAAGTATATGAGAAATGATATCTTCGCTGGGCAACGATCCGGAAATTTCCAAAGTTATTTTAATGACTCTAATCGTGGTTCAATAGCAGTTCTAGATGAGGAGCTTGGTTCACGGATTTATAATGACGAAAGAATATAATATTCTCGGACAACACCATGCCAGGGAATTTTTCTAACGCAATACTTCGAATGGGAAAATATATTGTATAATGAGGACAAGGCAATAGATCGGCTTGAAGGGCGGCGTGTCACACCCTGTTACTCGTAGTGTCTCCCGTAGACGACAGAGAACGGAAGGAGGCGCTTTTATCCTTGTCTGCTGTTATGGCTGTGATTGGCATCATTGGGCTGCTCTTTATGAGTATGAACTTTGTGCTGAATTTACTTGACCATATCACAAGGGATAAAAAATAACCGCTCTGAGCCGACACTCATTGTAGCGGTTATCCTTGTGATAGCTTTACACTTGTGATGTGCTGCTCTTAAAGCAGCTTCTAAAGCCTAGGCAGTTACCTGTGCGACAACACAGGTAACTGCCGTTTTTATTATATACACAAGGCAATGTAATTAACCTTATGTATTGCAATTAATCTCGCTTTAACTGACTTCATTATACAGTATATCCTTGAAAATGTTAAGAACAAAAAGCCGCACTATACCTGGTTCTCGGCTCATTGCCGCTAAATACGATCTTTCTGTATTTATTAATTGGCAAATTTTTGTCATCAAGCCATGGATTCCGCTCTGGCCTGATTTGCAGAGATTCTGCGGCACGTTCAAATGCTTTAATTAATTTTTCTGCCGCTTCATTGTTTACATTGGCGAGGAATCGCGTATGTGAAACAAGCATTTCCAGTGCCTGCTCGGAAATAACAATCGAATACCGCCTACTGCTGTTTCCCATTGCGAACCTCATCAGCTGCCTGGCGCATCAGTGAAACCGTCTGGTCTATGGAATACCCCGATTTACCGTTTAACCGTTCCTCTTCCGCAGCAATGAGATGTTCTCTCAAACGCAGCATCTGTTCACGTCTTGAAAATGCGTCAATGTCCATGACCACAAGATCGCCCTCACCATTTTTCGTTAAATAAACTGGCTCGCCGCTTTCCCGGCACAATTCAGCAATTTCATTGTAATTATTTCGTATTGCAGCCGATGGCTTTATGTTCATTGGATCTGCCTCCGTAGCATAATTATAGATATATTATACCATAATATATCTATAAAAATTTTCATTTTAAAAGAAGCTTGATTAAGTTAAAAAGTGCATTTACTTGGCACTGATCCGCTTTCGTACATAGATCTCTAATATTCGTACAACAAAAATCAGTCTCGCATTATTCTGCGGGACTGATTTTCGCTAATTCGTTATGATCCACCATTATTTTAAAAGAGCAACAATCTGTTCGATTGCCTGTTTTGCTTCAGGCAATGGGAAGAGCGGCCATATATGGATCATGGACGGATATTCATAATAGTTAATACGTATGTCCTGCGTGTCGAGCATCCGCTTGAGTCTGCGGGCATCAGGATTGAGCAGATCATGGGTCCCGGTAAACAGGCTGATTTTGCCAAGTCCTTCAAAACTGCCATATATGGGACTGATCAGTTCATCTTTCGGATCTTTATCTGCCGCATACCACTTCCCTATTTGCCTAAGCGAAGGAGCCGCCAGCACCGGATCAAGCTGCTCCGCGGCACCGATCTCCGGATTGCTCATTGACATATCCAATGTAGGAGAGAGGACAACGATATTTCCCGGCTGCGGCAACCCAATATCCTTTAACTGCTGAGCAAGTACCAAGCTCATACCGCCACCTGCGGAGTCACCCATAATCACGAGATCCTGAGACTCAGTCTCCGAATCAATTTGAACATAAAGCGGAGCAATGAGATCAAAAACGTCTTGATAATGGTGCTCCGGTGCCAAAGGATAAATCGGAACCGTGATCGTGCACTGCAAGGCTTCGACCAGCTTGCTTAAAAACACCCAGTGCATCGACTTAATTTCGTATACATAGCCGCCCCCATGCAAATAGAAAATATGTTTTTGTCCCGACCCTTTTTTTGGTTTCATGACATAATAACAATAGCCGTCACTATCTTTTCGTTCAATGGTACATGCTTTATATACCTTTTTGGGAGGGTTAGAATTCTCAGCTAACCGTTTTTTTCGAATGGTTTTCTTTAACTGGAGAGTGAAAAGTTCTGTGTAAATAAAACAAAAGGATAACCCTTAAATGGGATTTTATGGTATCCTCTAATTCACCACAAATAGAGAGGAAAAATCGCCAAGGGTTATCGTTCTTCTAGTTTATCCTGTTCCTTCGCGATTGACTAGTGCCATGTTAAAATTTATCGATTCTATACTTCTGTTATTCCGTTCTTGTTTCCATAGATTCGCCGCATTCAAATGGTTTGTTGTGATCATTACCGGTTTGATGATTCGCTCCGATTCTCTTGGGGTCACTTCCGTGATTCGTGACTTGACCCTCAATCCTAGAGGTTATGAATCGATGATTCATTTTTTTCGCTCCTCTGCTTGGTCACTGGATGATTTACGTCAGAAATGGCTGCACATTGTGCTCCAGTTTGCGCCACTTAAGCGTGAAGGAGAAGCCGTGATTCTCGTTGGCGATGGGGTCAAACAGGCGAAAGAAGCGCGACACATGCCGGGCGTAAAGAAGCTTTATCAAGAGTCCGAGGATGTGTCCAAATCTGCTTTCATCTTTGGTCATCTCTGGGGCGCCGTCGGCGTCCTGATGGGAACCACAGGCAAAGTCCTTTGCCTACCTTTATTCCTTAACCTTCAAGACGGGGTCAAAAGCATCTTTAGCTGGGAGGACGGTCACAAAGCGTGTGACGATTCGCATGTGGTTCAGATGATCGATCAAGGCTATGCCGCAGCTAAAGTTCTGGGGCATGCGCTGTTTCTCCTTGATCGTTATTTTTTATCGGTGCCGGCGCTTCAACGACTCGATCTGCGGAATCAGGAAGGGACGGTGAAACTGGATCTGGTAACCCGAGCCAAAGCTTCCGCAGCGGCCTATGAGTATCCCGTTCAAACGGGGCGAAGGGGGCGGCCAAGAAAGAAAGGGGCGAAGGTCAAGCTGAACACCCTGTTTGCTTCCCGAAGCGACGCGTTTCAGGCGGTCACACTTCCGTTGTATGGTAAAGAAGAACCCGTGTCGTATCTCTGTCGGGATCTGCTTTGGGGTACGGGGATGTATCACGAACTGCGCTTTGTACTGGTTAAGATGTGCGGGCGGCAGGACATTCTGGTAAGCACGGATCTGACCTTGTCTCCCGAAGCGATCATACGTCTCTATGCTCGGCGTTTTACCATCGAAACCACCTTTCGGACAATGAAACAGTCGTTGGGAGCCTTCACGTATCATTTTTGGAGTCGATCCATGCCGAAACTGAAACGTTACCTTAAAAAGGATGAATCTCAGCCGGTGGATCAGGTGGTCGACCGGAACGCCCGGAAACAAATCCTACAAGCGGTGAACGCCATGGAAGGATACATGATGTGCAGTTGTATCGCGCTGGGACTTCTTCAGATGGTGGCCTTACGCTACTCAAAGAGAGTGCCACAACTGTTTTTTCGTTATTTGCGCACGCCATCGAAAGGTATTGTCTCTGAAGCGACCGTTATGGTCTATTTGCGCCGTTCGATTTTTTGCCTGTTTGCCCGAAACCCACGTTTAACCATAACGCAAATAATTCGAGAAAAGCAGGAAACACCTGAAGTACAGGACGAATTACGAATTTCTTAGCAGCTTAGAACTTTTGACTGTCGAGTTCTTTAAGTCATCGTTCGTTAATTGCCAATCCTTTTTTATTTGCACGATTCTGAGCAATGCTTTAACCAGCTTGCTTCGCATACTTTCTTTGTTCTTCTCCAATAAACCTCCCCCTTTTATATGATCATTTGATCCGTCACGCGTGATTATTCCGCTAACTCTAGAATTCTTTTTTTACGATCGATATTTTCCACGCGATTACGTTGAACCGTCACGGCTAGTACAGATACGACCAGCGTTACCACCACGTTCACAAACAGAGCTTGCACATCATGCTGAAGACCCGTTCCTCCATACACGAAAAGGTAATAGGCGTTCGCCACATAGGCTGCCGGATATAAGAAGCTGATTTTATAATAAAACGGTGCGAGTACTGCCTTTGGAATAATTGCTCCGGAAGTCATCAGCTGCATCGGAGTCCCCAGAACATTGATCGCGTTTCCCGCAAACCCGAGCACATACAGGAACATTTGCGACAGATTCATGAATGAGAAATAGCTTAATATTTGGAACAGAAACACACCAAATCCATTCACATGCAGGTGAAAATCGAAAATCTGCAAAGCAAGCATTACGAGCGCCGCCAAGACAACTGAAGCTGCTAAATTAATGCCCACATGAGCCAAATAGACGCGCCACTTATTATATTTTTTGCGTAGTTTAGTGACAGCTGCATAAATGTTCATCTGCATCACCATCGCACCTACATAGGATACAAGCACAATGCATAGCGGAAGAACAGAGGCAGGAAAGCCTTTAACATTGTTTGATTTCGTCACTTTTGACGTGACCGTATTCAGATTCAGCGACTGAATCGCTTTATCGAATACGGTTGTTACTTGCTGTGCTGCTTGAGGCTGTGGGAGTCCCTGTTTGATCGCAGCGGTTGCTTTTTCACTCACCGCTTGCTGCTTTAACGCATACATTTTCTGGTTCATTGACTGAGTGATCTTATTCGACGCTTGATTCATGATCTGCTTTGCCAGGCTCGAATTCGCTTGATTGATATAATAGTGCAGTTCTGCTCGTTTGTTGCTTGATATCTGCTTCGTAAAGTTGTTAGGAACAACCATGATCATGTCGACTTTATGTTTATTCATTACCGATTTTGCATGATTCAGTGATTGATACACATGGACCTTAAAAGGTATTTTATTCTTTAATGTGACTACCTCTTTTTGACTCATTTTCAAATCCTGATTCACTAAAGCGACATGGAGTTGATCGGAGCGATCATCTATATTCTGATATACCGTCATCCAAACACCGAAAAAACAAATTAAAAATAACAGTCCTGCAGCGAGTCCTATTTTTGTTTCTTTAATCTTGAAGAAATCTCTAACTACATTCATCTAAACGCCTCCAAAGCAAGTACTTGCTTACATATATTTTAAAAAATTTTACTGAGCTTTAAGAGCCTCAGCAAAAAAGATAATACTCTCTTTAAAAAAAGTTTCTTTTGGAATCTTTAATTCCGTATCCTTAAACCGTGTTTGGGTAAGAAAATAGCCAAAATTAAGCCAAATGAAATTCATCGCCTGAATTTCGATGTTAATCTTTTCTGCAAGTTTTCCACGTTTTTTCATCTCGGATAAGTAGTTAATAATAATCGTTTTTAATTTGATTGGAATTTGCGCAACCTCTTCATTGATCTCAGGAAAATCTACGGTTTCTCTGATACCAATCAAAATCAATGCTTCATATTTGGTAACGAAGCTGTGATACAGTTTTGCAATGGTGAGTAAATCACTTTCCAAATCCCAAGCCATATCATGTTCAATGATCGGTAATAATTGCATTCTGCTTGAAAAAGTTTGAACCGCTGCTTTTATGATGCCTTTTTTATTTCCAAAATGGCGAAAAATCGTCACTTCATTGACATTAGCCTTTTCTGAAATGGCGCGTGTGGTCGTCCCTTTATATCCTTTTTCTTGGACCAATTCAAGAAATGCCGCAATGATTTTTTCAGCTGTTTGATTTGCATCGACCATTTTTTATCATTCCCACAATGTAAGTGATTGCTTGCATTGATATCATACGGCAAACTGATTTATTTTGCAACGCCTATATTAGAAAAAAATTTCTAAGAAAAACCGAGCAAAAAGCGCCCGGTCTTTAATCTCCAGCCGTGTGTGATTGGTTTGTGTCTTTACAGTGTTGAATCATCGCTTCGGTTGCTCGCATCAACAGAGCACGACCGCGGGCGCACCGCGAGCCTCCTCAGACAAGCAGAAATCTGCGGGGTCTCGCTGGCACGCTGATCCCGCAGGCGTCTCGCACCTCCGCTTTGATTCTCGGTCAAGACACTGGTTTATTCGTTTAAATATGGGGTAAAATCTTATACTTTCTTTACTTGTAAGAAAAACCGGACAAAAAGCGCCCGGTCCTTAAATCATGCCGGATTTTGATTACGCTCCGGTTGCTCGCATCAACTGAGCGCGACCGTGGGCAGTCCGGGAGCCTCCTCAAGCAAACTAATACCTGCGGGGTCTCCCCTGGCCTGCGATCAACAGAACCGCTCCGCAGGAGTCTCGCACCTGCGCGTTTGGCTCACAACCTTTGGCTTTGGCAAAAATCATATACTTTCTTTCCTTGTCAAAAAAACCGGGCAGACAGCGCCCGGTCCTTACTTCCGCAGAATGCGGTGGCTTTCGCGTTGCATACAGGACGTATACGTAGTTTGCGAAAATTTTTTTACATACGAAAGCTCCCTTGTTCCAAATGCGGTTTTTAATCATCAGCTTTGTACTTGAACTGACAGTTCTATTTTATAAAGCATCTTGATCCTTAATTAAGTATCGAGTAAAATAAGCGGAATTTTTCCGGTTATATGCAGCATGGCGCTTGTTTCGTGGGTACATAAGAGTAATTTTTCCGCTTATGCAAAGAAAAGCCCTCCATTTTCACGGTTTTCGATTTGATAAGCGGAATTTCTCCGTCTATTTATCAGATTAGATGCCTACCTAATCGCTCAACCGATCAGAGCGGATTGGGAATTAGCCTCTTATGACCATATCTTCATACTAGCAAGGCAGAAATCGTATATTTTCTAAAAGAGAAGTCCTTCATGCAGAAATGGCCATCTTTTCTAAGGAAAGGAGCGAACGGCTACTGCATTAAAAATTTGCCCTTCACTTCGCCAACATTCTGAATGGTGATAAATGATGAGGAATCGGCTTGATGGATGAGTGCCGCCAGTTGCGGAAGTTCATCGCGTGTAATCACGGTATAAATGATCTGTTTTTTATTATCGGTGTAGCCGCCTCTTGCTTCGGTATAGGTCAGGCCGTGTTTCGTATGCTGAAGAACAAGACTCCTGACTGCATCCAGCCTCTCACCGTCAATCACTATAGTCAGTTGAATTTTGAATTTACTGGTGTAAATCGTGTCAACAACCTTGGCATTCGTATACAAGCTGATCAATGTATACAGCGACTTTTCCACCCCGAACAGAATCCCGGCGATGACCGTGATCATCACGTTAAAGCTCAGACTGATCCGTCCAAATGAAAAATTGGTTTTGCGAAGCAGGACAAGCGAGATTACATCAAGCCCGCCTGTTGATGCGCCCGAACGAAGCGTCAGCGCAACACCGGATGCACAAAAAATGCCGCCGAAGATTGCATTCAAAAGTATATTTGAAGAAAAATCAACATTCGGTATAAAATGCAGCGCCGCAGAGCACGAGAGAACACTTAAGACCGTGTAACTGACAAAGGTTCTTCCAAGTACAAACCAACCTAAGACAAGAACAGGAATATTGAATAAAAGATACAGCACACCGACCATATTTGAAACTGTCAGTGTTGGAAATGCGTGGTGCCCGACAGTCGCGATGAGCTGAGACAAACCACCGAATCCGCTCGAATAAACATTCGCCGGAATGAGAAACCAATTAATGCCGATGCCGTACAGAATCGAGCCGATAATTATGATCGTGATCGTAAAAAAAGAAGATTTAATTGTACTCGCCTTCCCTTAAGCTTTAAATATAATCCAAATCATGAGCGATCGGTGTCTGAAGCATTCTTTTGATTTCCGATAGATCCGTAGTTTGCGAGAGAATCCACATCAGCTTCGCAACGATCGCTTCTGTATTCATATCACCGGCTGTGATCCCGCCGGCCTCTTCGACCCGTTTTCCAACCTCATAAAGGTCCATGTTCTGGCCTTCTTCAAGACATTGGGTCGTAATAACCACGGGTATTCCCTTCTGCACCAAATTTCTGACCCCAGCGACCAGATCTCTTTTTTCGAAGGGCAGACCGCCATTTCCAAAACTTTCAATAATCAGGCCCTTTGTATGACTCTTAAGAAAGTCGAAAAAGGCAGGCGAGAGTCCCGGAAAAATTTTCAGCAAAAAGACATCCGGACAGATATCGATTTTCCGGGAAAATGAATCTGTATCGTTTTTTGGTTTGAACTGAATATGAATCTTTGTGTCGTCAATCGAAGCGATATATGGATAATTTATACTTTCAAATGCGTCGTAGCTTTTTGTTCTCATTTTAATTGCTCGTGTCCCAAGAATCGCCTTTCCATCAAAAATAATGAATACACCGGAAAGATCTGCCTTTTGCACAAACGTCAGTGCATCCTTAATATTTTTCTTGGCATCGGTACGCTTAAAACTGACCGGAACCTGCGAACCGGTAATGACAATTGTTTTTTTCAGTCCATGGAGCAGATAGGACAATGCTGCTGCCGTATAGGCCATGGTATCCGTACCATGTGTGATAATAAAACTGTCATAGCGATGCTGTTGTTCATCAATAGTCTTAGCCAAAGTGAGCCAGTCTTCCGGCTGCATATTGGTACTGTCCTTATTCATTAACACACAAAAATCAACGGACACATCCGAATTGTGCTCAAAATAGCCGGCCAATTGATCAATGGTCATGCCCGGTGCCAAACCATCCTGATGAGGCGTTGAGGCAATCGTTCCCCCTGTAGCAAGAACTAAAATTTTTTTCATTAATAATTCCTCGTCTTGTGTATTTTATACGATCATTATAACTTTTTCTCCATATTTTTCAACAAAATGTTTACTATACGTGTATCTAGAGGTAAACTGACTACTGGGGGAGTGTTCGGATGCTTGATCAATTAATTACATTAAGAAAGAAAAAAAAATTAACGATCCAGAACATGGCCGATATTCTCGGAATCGCTAAAAGTACATACGCCAGCTATGAAACCGGCTACCGTCAGCCACCGATTGACGCGTTGATTAAAATAGCTGATTTTTTTAAGACTTCTCTAGATACATTAGTTGATCGGCCTTATAAACCAAACATTCATCTCGACCAACCCCAAGAAGCGAACTGCTGTTTAATTATTGATGGGGAAGCACTCACAGAAGAGGAACAAAAAGAAATCGTTGCATTTATTAAAGTGAGGCGTAACCTCGATTAATCTCTTTCTTCAAAAGACCAGCTCCCATTTTTCCTCCGTAATCACGTGATTTGTCCATGTTTTATTCGGGTATGTCGGACAACTTGTGACCCGATCCACCGTTAAGTTCTTCCAATCTTGGAATCTGCCGCAATTTCTTATTCAATATCCAAATCAGCGACGTGACCAGAACAACCCCTCCTTGAAAGAGAAACAGAGGCGTACTGCCTAGCCAAGGTGTGATTATGCCGCCGAACAATGCTCCAAGCGGCATTGCGGCCGCAATCAGCGTTTCGATAACCGCAGACACACGTCCGATCATGTCCTGAGGCGGCATCACTTGGAAAAAAGTACTGAACAGGATATTCGTTGCCCCGACCGGGAAATTAGCCAAAACAATAAAAACGCAGCAAAGCATAAAGAAACGATCCGCTGCCCACGCAGCCAGCAGCCACATGATACCGGACCCGGCATAACCGAAAATCAGTGCTATGCCCATCGTCATTTTTCGAGATAAAAAGGATGAGGTCAGCGTTCCAAGCAAAAATCCCAATGTGTAACAGGTGAGCAGAATTCCATATTTCCCCGGGCCGCCTAGCTGATTTGCGAACGACGGCAGGGCCGCGAGTACGGCACTTAAGAAAAAGTTTATACCCAAAAGCGGCAGCAACAGGCTGAGATTCAAAGGTTGCATTACAAAGCGAAACCCAGCAGCCAAATCCGCCCGGTAAGACGAAAAATTAAATGAAGGCTGTGCTATTTGATTCGACACCTTTAAACGTATGGTCGCAAAAAATGCTGCCGCAATAAAGAAAGTAAACGTGTCAATAAGATACAGATTCACCGCGCCGGTGAACAAAATCAGAAAGCCGCCGCACATACTGAAGATCAGATCCGTTCCCTGATAGGAAAAGCTCATCGCACTATTTGCCGCAACCAGTTGCTCTTTCTTCACCAATCTTGGAATCAGCGCGCCTTCGGCAGGATAAGGAAATAAATCAATTAAAGCGATCAAGGGCATGATGATCAGCACACCGGTAACCGTAAGTAAATGAGTCATGTATAGAGTGGGGACAAGCAAAAGAAGCATCCCTTGAAAAAGCGAAGGAATGACGAGCACTTTTTTCAGATTCATCCGATCCACAATTGGACCAACTAAAAAGGAGAGACATTCCGGGAGGAGCGTCAAAAAGCCGGCAAGCCCCGAGTAGAAAGCGGAGCCGCCCAAATTATAGGCAAGCCACATCGCAGCGATATAATAGAGACTATCACCGATATTGGAGATTAATCGTCCAAAAAAGAGTGAAACAAAATTTTTATTTTTTATCAGGTCGTTCATGATCCATCCTCCGCATCGCTCGTGTTTTTGCGATTGCGGCATGTTGGTGAACCCACCCGCCTGATTTGGCCCTGATCTTCAAAAGTGAACATTGATCATGCTTTATCCCGCAATCGCTGCTTAAAAAAGGGCGCAAATCTCCCGTTTTTAGCAGCAATCAATGTGCGCACACAGGATAAAGTCAGCTTCATAAACCTTTCTCACCTCCAAATTTCAATTATTTTCATCATACCGCGCATGAATCATACAGACAAGGCTAGAGTTTAAGTAAACGTTGGTTTAAACTGTACTCTTCGCTTTAATTATATCTATAAGCGGAAGATACCATTCATAACTTTGGCTCTTCACTAAATATATTGGATTAGTGCTCTGCTCTCATTTATTTTTTCTAAATTCCATTCATATTCCAAAGAAATCAAATCAATAATTGCACCTAATAAATTGATTAACAACTACTCGAGCAACGAAAATCAACTGCTCCTAATAAAAACAAGTCGTACACTTGCTCATTTTTCCAATAAAAAATTGAAAATGAAGAATGAGCAGTACGACTTATAAACAAATTGATTTTGTGTCGTAATTATGACAAACAATAAATAAGTTTTCCTTAGTAAACTTCAGAAAGATCCATAGTGCAGTCGAATTATTTATTTTCCAAAGACATACCCTCTTGTTTGGTATTACTTGAAAATTTATTTACACATTTAGATATAACATAGTATAAAATTGCTGACAGTGCAATGGTTGGAAAGGTCACACCAATTGTTGATGAGAATAGTCCGATTCGATTTCCTATCAAATAAAATCCAATACAGATACCCCAAGAAAATACAGATGCGAGATTGAATCCATGAAAATACCAGTATTTTCCACCTTTTTTATCAAGCTCCTCTACACAATAGTCTATCTTCTTTAGTAAAAAGAAATCAACAATCATAATTCCGAAAATAGGGCCAAAAACCATATTGATATAATTGAGCAGCGTTTCAAAAGCGCCAAGGAAATTGCCAAAATATAGGGGTACAACAGTAAGTATTCCAGCCAAGATTGTAGAAATAAACAATGCTGGTATGGATTTAAACTTTTTATTCAAGTTAGTTATGGATATACCCGCACCCATTAAATCAATGGCATTTGCTGTTGTACTTGTAAATATTATAATTAGAAATGCAATGACACCAAGTCCTAACTTACTTGCAATGGTACTCGGATCTGAATTATTCGGATCATACACACCTGTGGACAAAGCTGTTCCGATGGTTGAAACCAGTCCGACAAAAACAAACCAGAACAATCCTATATTTGCGCCAACCAGTGGTGCAATTGTGGCATCCACCTTTCTTTTTGTATAGCGTGTAAAGTCAGCAATGACTGGAATCCAGCCAAGACTGAATGCAGCCATGGTGTCCATTGCCGTTCCTATTGGCATATGTGATGTTTCTTTAGGCTGCCAATGTATGATTTGTTCTAGTGAAACTTGACTGAGTACCGCAACCATCTCCCATACACCAAGAATTAAGATAAGAACCATACCAATTCTTTCTACAAATTTTACAGACTTGTGACCCATCATTATGGATAAGAAATGTAAAATAGTCATAATGACTATTCCAATAAGCATTGTTTTATTACCACCGGATGCTCCATATGGTGGAGCCTGGATTAGTTCACTCAGAATAAAGCTAATGGAAATTGCAGCCAAAAATGTATTTATTGCTGTCCAACCAATGTACTGTAAGGCATTAAAAATAGATAAAATATAGCTTCCTCTTATCCCAAGAGATGGGCGTACCAATGACATTGTTGAAGTTCCGATTTTATAACCCATAAACCCAATAATCGCCATTAATAAATATGCAATCGGATTGGAAACAAGAGTAACAATAAGTGCACCGCCGAATCCTGCAGCGCCAACTACCCCTCCAACATACCAAGTCCCATTGTTAGCATTGGCACCCGTCCAAGTAGCCAGCATGTCAAAAAAATTCATTGTACGACGATTCTTTGGAACAGGGTCAAGTGCTGAATATTCAATAATCTTTTTATCGCTCATATTGTGACCTCCTCCATACCATTGATCTTCAGCATTTTGTGCTGTTGCCTATGATAAATAATCTTCCCTTTATGCACAGACAAAATGACAGGACTAAGCATACGTACTGCATCAAATTCGTTTTCATCATCTATTACAATGAAACTTGCTGGTTTTCCTTCATCCAATCCATACTCGCTTTCAATACCCAGCGTCTTCGCACCATTATCTGTAATTAAATCCAAAGATTTAGCGATTTCTTCATGGCCCATCATTTGACAAACATGCAGTCCCATATCAAGAATTCTCATAATATTTCCAGAACCGGCAGGATACCAAGGATCCATGATCGAATCCTCTGCAAAACAGACGTTTAATCCACAATCATGCAGCTCCTTAACCCGAGTAATTCCTCTACGTTTTGGATAACTATCAAATCTTCCTTGAAGATGAATACTTTCAGTTGGGCAGGAAATAAAGTTAATATTCGATTTCTTCAGAAGTGAAAATAATTTATAGCAATAGGCATTATTATAGGAGTGCATTGCCGTTGTATGACTAGCTGTCACTCTTGATCCTAAACCATTTACATAGGCATTTGCAGCTAGTGTTTCTATAAAACGAGATTGTTCATCATCAATTTCATCACAATGGACATCAATTTTTTTATCATATTTTATGGCAAGATCAAAGATTTTTCGGAGAGACTTTAGTCCATATTCTCTAGTGATTTCATAATGTGGGATACCCCCAATTACATCTGCACCGTGTAGAATTGCTTCTTCAAGAAGCTTTTCTCCATCCGGGTATCCATAGATACCTTGTTGAGGAAATGCGACAATTTCAATCTTAATTATATCTTTGGCTTCTATTTGAACTTCTTTAATGGCTTCTAATGCCAATAAACTTTTATCACAAATATCAACATGTGTGCGCACAAATTGGATCCCATTTTTAATTAATAACCGTAATGCTTTCCATGCATTTTCCTTTATTTCTTTCTTCGTAAATGGTTTCAGCTTTTTACGATCTGCCCAAATTTGAATTGCTTCAAACAAACTTCCTGTTTCATTATTCCGAGGATACCCTGCCGTAAAAACATAATCTAAATGAATATGCGGTTCTACAAAAGGGGCGGTAACAAGTTTTCCGCCAAGATCAACAATTTCACTATGATTATTAATCACTTTGTTGCTGCCAGCTGTATAAATTTTTGAAAAAATGCCATTTTCAATTTCAATGTCCCATAAACCGTTCTTTTTCCTTAAACGACAGTTTTTAATAATCATTTTTTCAACTCCTATCAAATTATTGTTTATTATTTTATAAATAGTCTAATATTTATAAAAATATTTTTCTTTAGTATCATGTTACAATTTTTAACCCATTTCGTTATGAATGATGCATAGTATCCCCTATGCTTAAAATTGAACGTGTTATGATAACTAATATCACATAAATTTTTGAGCTAAGTCATTTAAATTAGGATAGGATACAAGGAGATGATAATGATTATGGTTACTGTGAAGGATATTATGCGCATTGAAGCATTTAATAAAATTGATTTTCTTGCGGGGAAAAGTGGATTAAATCGACAGGTCCGATGGCCCTATATATGTCAAAATCTTGATGTAGAAAAATGGGTTCAAGGATCTGAGATTCTATTTATGACCGGTGTAGGTATGAAGATGAATGAAAATAGTCTAAAACAATTTATCTATAAATGCTATATTAGTAACATTTCCGGAATAATTATTCTTCCAAGTCCAGATTACATTCCAGTAATACCAAATTCAGTAATTGCAGCTTGCAATAAGTTTGCTATTCCGCTGTTCTCCATGCCGTGGGATATCCCAATGATTCACGTCACAAAAAGCATTTCCGATTATCTCTACGCAAATAATAAAGATAACAAAATTGATCGCGGTTTATTTGAAAAAATGATTAAAGAGCTAAATAAGAAAGATAGAACTATTGGGGAAATAATTAGTGAAATCCATTTACCTAAATTCGATCATTATGTTTTGATTATTATTAATGGCCGTTCAAAAAATGAACAGACACATAGTTATGCAAAGTTCATTTCAGAAAATTTCTTAAGAACCGGTTTATTCGCAATTAGTGGCTGTTTAATTTATTTTCTGGCAGAACTAGATACAAATATTGATCATACATTTTTCTTAAATATCATTCGTTATTTTCGTGTTAAAACTCACAATAATTCAACCATATTTATTGGTTATAGTAATAAATTATCCTTAAAATCCTCCCTAAACCAGTCTGTTATGGAAGCAAAGTGTGCCCTATGGGCAGGACAATTAAACAATCAAACGATTTGTTCATATCGTAATAGCGGTATCATTAAACTTTTCGCACAATGTAGATTGGACTCTTTAAATGAGTATTTCTCAAATATTTTAGAACCTATTATTTTATATGATCAAAAACATCAAACAGCATTGTTGGAAACAATAGAATGCTTTTTAAAATCAAATTGCAATTATAAAAGTGCGTCTGAGCTGCTATTTATTCATCGAAACACATTGACCTATCGGATCGAAAAAATAGAGGAATTACTGAATTGTAATTTTAAAGACCCTCAGGATATTTATAATTTGACTACAGCTCTACTCACCAGACAATTTTATTCTAATAGACTTGATACACAGTGACATCAATAATTTAACTTATTTTCGTTTTTTATGCATATTCTCCAACCTCACATGGTTTAAACAAAAACGCGAAGGAACCTAAGCTCCTTCACGTTTTTTATTCTTATATTGGCAGCGTCACCGGCTGCAAGAATCAGAGATATTTTTCTGCATAGGCTAGAAGTTGATGAATTTCTTCCTTGGCAGCTTTCGTGAGTACCTTGTTGTCATTGAGCATCTGCTCGCCGCGGGCTTTAATAAAGCGCAGATAATCTTTATTTCTTGTTTTCGCGTAGCCTTTTTTGGCTTGGTGCATATCAAGAAAATCTCCTGCAGCTTGTTTGGCCAGCATGTATCGTCCGATCAGTAAGGCGACCGCAAGCGATAAGGCGACCAAGGTTCCCCACCCGTCAGTGATTGTGTAGAGCAGGATACCGATCACCATTAGGATCGTCACCCACTTTGAAGAACTGTACACATAGCCTTCAGGTCTATTGTTTGGATGTAGAAATGCTTTCAAGCTGTTAAACATCGAAATCCCTCCTAGCCGATTTACAAAAAAGTTATGAATGAATCATGCACAAGTGACGCGCAACCGTATCAGCCATCTTACAGTCCGAAGATACCAGCCCAGTATCCGAGAATACCGATTGCAAACATACCGAAGATGATCCAGATCGCATTGACTTTGTGCTTGAGCAGCCACATGCAGCCGAAAGTCATCAGTAAGGCAACAAGACCTGGAAGCAGTGAATCTAAAATCCCCTGCATGGTTGTGTCAACGACTTTCCCTGCTTGTTTGTACGATACAAGAACAAGCGGCATTTTAATGCTGGTCCATTTTGATACCAGTGATCCCATAACGAACAAACCAAGTACAGAAGCCATTTGCGTTAATTTCTTAAGACGGTTGCCGGCAACGTCTTGAACAATGTCCGTACCTTGAGTATAACCGACCTTAAATCCGTACCATCTCGTCAACATACGGATGATGTTAATTCCGAAGAAAAAGAGCAGCGGTCCGAGAATACTTCCGCTCATAGCAAGCGAAGCGCCAAGAGCTGCAAGGATCGGGCGCGCCGTTCCCCAAAAAATTGGATCACCGATACCGGCGAGCGGTCCCATCAAACCGATTTTTACGTTGGTAATTGCGGCTTCATCAATATCGCCGCCTTCTGCCTTTTTTTGTTCCATAGCAGCGGTAACACCGAAGATTGCTGATGCCGGCCATGGCGTCGTGTTGAAGAATTCAAGGTGACGCTTCAACGCAGCGGCCTGATCTTCTTTTTTATGGTAAAAGCGTTTGATCGCCGGAATCATTGTCACCGCGACACCAATCGCTTGCATACGTTCGAAGTTGAAGGAACCTAGCATAAATGTGCTTCGAAAATAAGTACTGATGATATCTTTTTTCGTTAACGATTCTACTTTTTTCACTTCTGTCATTTTTTTCACCCTCCTTATCCTAATACATCGTCGTCATCGGATCCGACATTTGTGGCAGCAGCTGGAGCTTTAATTGAGTCATGAAAATCCGGGTTCAACTGAACATAGACAACCGCGGCACATGCACCGAGAATACCGAGACCAACAAGGTTGATGCCTGTCATAAATGTAGCAAGGGTAAACCCAATGAAGAAGAATGGCATCAGCGAACGTGCCTTCATCATGTTAATAACCATCGCGTACCCGACAACAACAATGAATCCGCCGGAAACCTGCAGGCCGTGTGTAACGACCGGAGGAATGGCATCCAGCCACTGGCTGACAAGACTAGTTCCGGCAATTGCAGCTACTGCTCCAGTTGGAATGGCAACACGTAAGCCCTGCAGGAACAAGCCTCCTATATGACACCATTCAACCCCTCGAAAATTTGCCTCAGCCGCAAAGTGATCGGCTTGATGTTGGAAGAACACAGTAATCGTACGAACAAAAATGGTTAATACTTGGCCTGCTGCAGCAAGCGGTACAGCAATCGCAATTCCTTCACCAATGGATTGGTGACCGACAATAACAACGATTGCTGAAATTGTTGAGGCTAGTGCTGCGTCCGGCGCCATTGCGGCACCAACGTTCATCCAGCCGAGTGCGATCAATTCAAGACTACCACCTAGAATAATACCGGTATGCAAATCTCCTAAAACGAGTCCAATGAGTGTACATGCGACAATTGGGCGGTGGAATTGGCGCTCATCGAGCACACTCGCCATCCCGCAGATAAGTGCTACAAGAATAACTAAAATAAATTGCATGGTATTCATAGTCTAAAACCCTCCCTCTATTTTGTTTTTATAATAGATTTTTGCTTTTCAGCCGATTCATAAAGTCAGACGCGTTTGTGTTCGGCAATTGTTGAAGAATCAGCTTAACACCACGTTTGTCTAACTCTTTAAACGCTTCAACGTCTTCCGGGCTGACCGATACTGCTTCAGAGATTAACGTCATGCCCTCTTTAAAGGTAATTCCTCCGACATTCACCTGAGTGACTTCCACACCAGCATCCATCAGGCGAAGTACATCTTTAGGCGTTTCAACAACCAGCAGTACATCCAAATTTTCATAGGATGGATTCTTATAGCAGCGCGCTGTTTTATCAATCGTCATGACATAGGACTTTGTTCGTCCCGGAGCTACCTGCAGAAGCAAAGTTTTTCTCAAATCATCTTTGGCAGCGCTGTCATTTGCTGCAATGATCGTTCCGGCACCCACATGGTTTACCCAGTTGTTTGCCACCTGTCCGTGAATTAATCGTGAGTCAATACGTAACCATTTAATTTTCATCCTAACTCATCTCCCTCGTCTTCTTTGGCACTATTTGCTAATGTTTGATGTGAAAAAATTTCTTTGAATGATTTAATACCGTCCGCTCCGGCAGTCTTGGCTGTTTGTACGAGTTCCTCAAGCGTTCCGCCGGCCAAGCGTTTACCGAGAACTTCCACAAACATCGGAAGGTTAACGCCGGTTACAATATCCATATTTTCCTTTCTTGCAACAAAGCGGCTCGCCGCGTTGTAAGGGCTCCCACCAAACAGGTCGACAAGGAACAGAATGTGATCATCTTCCAAGCTTTCACTGGCTGCCTGATATTTGTCGAGCAGATTTTCAATACCTTCCCCTGGTTTAAATGTGACCTGAGCAACATTTTCAATAGTTCCGAAGATCATCTTAGCAGTGCCCATTAACGCATCTGAAAGATCTCCATGTGTAGCAATAACGATTGCGACCACTTTTTTCTCCTCCTTTCTCTCTGTACACTTTTATATAAGCAAGTATCGTGCCAATTTTGTGTTTTAAAAAAAAAGAGCCGTAAATAGGCTCTGATAAACGTTTTTTCTATTATGCTTCCAAAAACCAACACACTAAATTTCAAAAATAATACACTGTTCTGTTTCATAACTCACTAATCATTGAAATCGTCGAAAACAACACACTGTGTTTTGAACGGTACTCAAAATAACACACTAGATTTGTGAAGTACGAGCAAATAATACGTTTTTCCCCAATTCATCAATCAACATATCAATAAAATAATAAAATTCGCCTTCACTCAGTTGAATATTTAATTTGAAGTTGAGCACTTCTAGCGTTTTCTCCAGTTGATGAAACAGCTGTTTCTTTTCGCTGCTCAGCTCGCCTTCATATTTCAACGGTGTGTGTGCAACCTCACGTTCGAGTGCGAAGGCCAAATGCATGATGATGCGGATCTGCGTCGCATTTTTAAAATGAAGATGCAGCGCTTTTTCTACTGCATCATTAAATTCAAGAATGGCTGCGACTGCTCGTCTTGGGTTAAGATACATCAGCATATCCTGCAAACTGTCTTCACAAACGCCTTTAACAATAACATGCGATGGATTATCCTTAATTGGCAGAGATTTCCCCGCTAAAATAGATTGGAGTATTTCTTGTCCTTCGCCGCCGACAAATTGAGACAGGGTAATATAAGGAACACCTTCAAGCTTGGGGTTCTTCGCGCCGATACTCGCAACAATATCATATTTCGTCTGCATTCTCTGTGCTACGTCATATAGTCCTTCAATAGAGATGGGAATCACACTGATTTCTTCATCCGTAATATTGCGAATATACATGCTGACAATATTTTTAATTCGCTTTGCGATACCGCTTCCTGTCGTGCAGATGGTCAAAATGGCTTTTTGACGCAGACTGTTCGTCGTTTGTCGTTCCATGCCAACCGTTTGACGCAGTTTGAAGAGTGAATCAACAATTCCTTTTAAGTCCATATGCAGGTAGTTGGCGTTTTTAACTGCGTCCAGAATCATCGGTGTCGATACCATATCGATCGCTTTGACACGTACCTTTGCACCATGCGCAATTTTTTCTTCAAAATAGTAAAGCGATCCCATATCGACCATCATTAAGACGCCCGCACCTTGATCAACGGATTGAACAGCTTGAATAATGTTTTCAAAGATATCGCCGAAATTCAAGCTGAGCGGCATGTCCACGGCTTCAATCGGATAATCCCCCATCAATTCTTTTACAACGCTTACCATTGAGCTTGCCGTATGCGGACCATGCGCTGCAACAACGATACCGACATTGCGCTGCTGCGACAGTTCAACGAACGAACCAAGCAGAAAAGCAATATAAATAATCTCTACCTCAGGCAGTTCCACATGTAGCCGCTCATCAATTAGTTTTGCTATATTTCCTGCCGCCTCATAATCCTTTTGCGCATAGGTAAACATCGTCTGCTTCACATCGGGAGAACAGTCAATTTTGCGCAACGGATGCTCAAGAAATGAAGAAAGGTGGACAGATAATAGGGAAACAAATTGACTGCTTAAGTGTTCGCCAAGTACCTGTGTGCAGATTGCCTCCAGATCTTTCGAGAGTCCCAGAATCCGTTGATCCACAACCGCCGTCAACATATCTTTCGCTGTCTTCTGATAAAATTTCTTCACCTGATCTTTAATATCCTCGGCAATAAACTTGCGCACATCGTGCGTGGACAAGCCTTCTTGTGTCAGTGAATCGTATTTTCCCGAAATCATTTTGTATAAATCAAAAGGCGGTTCATACTGATCGATGTCAGTAAGCAATGGATCCTTGCTTCCGGTTACAATGAGAAATAGCGGGAGCTGTTTATTCAGTTGCTGGTTGATTTGAGGCTGATGCGAGATTCGATGCAAGCCTTCCTGCATTTCCGCCGGCAGCATTTTTGCATCAAGCTGGACAAAGTCGTTATTCATACTGTCGAGAAATCCTTGCGCGCAGATCAGTTGCACATTCGATTTCAGCTGACCGATATTTCCAAAGGTGACGCTGCCGATCAGTGCCTTGATCACATCGGAGCTTACATGAAACTTATGGCTTGTGCGATGTGCTTCTCTGGAAAGCAGGAATTTAGTCAGCTCTATTTGCTCGCTTATACTTCTGCTTTGGAAGTTCGGAATGTTGATCATGACCGGTACTCGTCTCAAGAAGGTTTGCAGCAGTGCCGATTCCGGATCAGCAGTCGTCGCCCCGATAATCAGAACATGTGCCTCTCGCTTATTCCCCGTCTCGCCTAATTTACTGTAGCGGCCGGTATCCATAAAATAGAACAGCATTTCCTGTCCTTCCGGGGGCAGACGGTGAATTTCATCAAGAAATAAAATTCCTCCGTCTGCCTTGGCAACTATTCCATCCTGATCACGTGCCGCACCTGTAAACGCACCTTTTATATAACCGAACAGCTGCCCAATCAGCAGCTGCGGATTATTGTAATAATCCGCACAGTTAAAATCGACAAACGGTGCTTTCTCATTGATTCTGCCGATGGATTGCGCATAATTATACATCATATGTGCAAACAGCGTCTTCCCGGAACCTGTGGGACCAAGAATCAGCGTATGCAAACCTCTCGGCGGATAGACAATCGCCGATTTTGCCTGCTTCACGCTGTTTTTTAAGCTTTTATCTGCACCAATAAGATGTGAAAAGGGATCCTCATTTTTATCATGAGTGTTCTCTTGATTCAATAATTCCTTGAGAGAAGCAGCCTTTACCTCATACTCTCTAACCACATCGCCAAATTGTGATCGTATGAGTTCAGCCGGCACGTACAGTACCGGGCGAGTAACAAACTTGATGACACGCTTTTCTCTGACCAGCTCATTCAGTTCTGAACTGACATTGCTTCGCATGATGTCAAGAACCTCGGCAAGGTCGGAAGCTGTGATTCCTGAGGTTTCCATAAGCGCCTTTTTATCAAACTGAGCGCATCGTTTGGCTAATTCACTATAAATTCTTTCACGTCGCCGTCCCATTGGGTTCACCTCTCTAAATAATTCTTCATGATTGACATGTTTTCCTTCATTATATAATAAAAACGCTTTCATGCGAATTTTTGTAAAAAGAAAAAACGATCCGTATCGTCAAAAATGAAGATACAGGTCGTCTTTTCTACTTAGCATTTTCTTATTTTTTCGGTTCAATCACTTGCTCGCCTTTATACGTGCCGTCTTTACTGACGCGATGGGACAGATGATATGCTCCTGTCTGTGGATCACGCGAAAGCGTCGGGACACTCAAGCCTTTACTCGTTCTGCGCTTGTTTTTTCGTGTCGTCGATGTTCTTCGTTTTGGTACAGCCATGCTGAAACCTCCCAAGTATTCGTTAAAGGGGTCATCCTTTTTTCAAGTGTTTCATTTGCTTAATCATTTTGAGCGCGCGTCGATGCGTCTTTTTGTTTGGACTTTTCAGTTCCCTGCGCGCACTCGAAAGTTTAGTTTTGTTTGCCATGACAGGTTCCTCCTTAATATAAATCGTAATTGTTACGATTTATATTAACGTACGTTTAGCCAAAACACAATAGATTGAGCTTAAACCATAGCTTATTAGGAAAAAAAATATCGGAACAGCACGCCGATCAGTACACCGATCATTACAGATGGCAAAAAACGTTTCGTCAGCAGGATCATGGCAGCCGTGCCGATGCAGCTGAGTAAAACAGGAATCGATAGAGTTAAGCCGCCATGAACGGGCAGCACGATCTGTTTCACGAGCAGTGCCGAAATAATTGCGATCGGGACATAGGTGAAATACAGACGAAGCGTCGCATTCATTTTCCAGCGCGACATAAATTCAAGTCCGATCACACGAGACAAATAGGTGACGAGCGCAAGCGCACCGATCAAAAGCCACTGATTAAGCATGCGCACGCCCCCTTTTATGTAAATAGAGTCCGACGAGCGGTGCGAAAAGACCGGTCATAATAATCGTGAGCTCATTCCCCGGTTTAATAAATTCAAGGACAAGCGCAATAACCACCGCGGCGAGCGCTGTCCCAATGACCGGTTTTCCCTTCAATCCGGGTACAAGCAGTGCCGCGAACGTTGCCGGAAAAGCGAGATCAAGACCCCATTTCTGCGGATCAAGCTGATTGCCGATGAGCGCTCCGAACAGTGCCGCAAGGATCCACGCAATGTAAAAGATACCGGCAACGACAGCGAAATAAAAAGGATCCGGGCCGACTTTCTTGAAGCGCGCGCTCGCTAAGACAAACGGCTCATCCGATATACCGAAAGCGAGCAGGCGTGTCCATTTTTTCGCGGGTGCAAGCCCCTCCGATAATGCCGCTCCATAAAGAAGGTTGCGCAGATTCAGTAAAATAACGGTCAGCAGAACGCTCGCTGTCCCTGCCCCACCGGCCAGCATTGCCACTGCAACCAACTGAGCAGATCCGGAAAACACAAACACAGACATAGCAACGGTCGTAAGCAAAGTAAAGTTCACTTGCGTGGCAAGAACACCATAGGACATGCCATAGGCAGCAATCGCAATAGCCAGCGGCAGTGCCTCCGCGCCCGCTGTTTTCAACGCCGACTTTTTTCGATGAAGCATCTTCATTCCCTCGCTTCTCTATTTTTTCCGTGTGAATATTATCTGAAAATAGTATACTAAAATTAACTTATTGTACATTATAATATAATCACCACGTGAACCTCCCACGACTAAAGTCGCGGGCTTCTGATCTCTCAATCAAAAGTTCCTGCGAACAATAAGCTTGCCCAACACGACTTATCATTGGGTAGCGGCTCATTTCTTTGAGCAGGCGAACCCCGTCGTTCCGACGGTTCTTAGCTTTTATTCAGCCCTCAATTGAAGGCTTTATTAGCCCTTCATGCAAGATGTTGAGAGCTGCATTGACATCTCGATCGTGGTGAGCCCCGCATTGCGGGCAGTCCCATTTCCGGATGTGAAGCGCTTTCTTTCCATCCTGGTGCCCGCAAGTGGCACACCTCTGGCTAGAGGGAAAGAAGCGATCTATTTTTATCAGTGTTTTGCCATACCATTGAGCTTTATACGTGAGTTGACGCACAAATTCTGCCCAACTGACCTCACTAATGGTTTTGGCTAAATGATGGTTTTTTAGTAACCCTTTGACGTTGAGGTCTTCGACCACCAACTGGTCGTGATTTTTGACCAGTTTCGTGGACCATTGATGTAAAAAATCTGTCTTACGGTTACTGATTTTTTCTTTAAGACGAGCAACCTTAATCTTTTGTTTCTGATAGTTGCGCGCATCCATTAAGGTTAGATTCTTTTGTTTTAGGATTCGCTTTTTCGCTCCCTCGTAGCGATGAGACAGCTTTCGCTGCTCACGGCGAAGCTTTTGTTCCATGGAACGCCCAAACTTGGGATTGGTGATTTTTTCTCCGGTAGACAAAGTCATGAAGTCCAGCAAACCTAAGTCAATGCCGACTGCTTTGCCGGTTTTCGGATGTTCTTTTACTTCCGCTTCCGCAACGAGCGAAATAAAATACTTGCCGCTCGGCACATGCCTGATAAAGGCAGATAAAAGGCGTCCTTTCACCTGACGAGAGCGGGCGTAACGCACCCAGCCCAGTTTAGGAAGTTTGATTGTTTGATCCGTCACCTCAATATTGCGATTGGTGAAGCAGGTCTTATACGCCTGATTCGGATTCTTTTTACTCTTAAAGCGAGGATGCTTGGCTTGTTTTTTAAAGAACCGGTCATAAGCCTTGGAAAGGTTCTTTAAGCTATTCTGTAAGGCAAACTTATCCGGCTCTTTGAGCCAAGGCAGCTCGGCTTTGAGCTGCGTCAGGGCTTTACTGCAGGTGTTATAGGTTAAGCCCTTCCCGGTTTGTTTATAGGTCTTTTCCCAACAGTCTAAAAAATGATTGTAGACAAACCGGCTGCATCCAATGGACTTATTGATTTGAACGGCTTGTTCTTCCGTAGGGAAAAGCCGAAACTTAAACGCCTTTTGGATGAGCACAGCCGTTCCTCCTTTTTTGTAAAAAATGGTTACCTTAAATATAGCACAAATGTTCGTTTTTTTACAAAAGAAGGGCGTCCTTACTCATGACTGAAGTCACGAGTAAGGACGCAGGAAATCAAGTATATATTAATTTATCTTTTGTCACTAGCGTTGCATAAATATTGACGAATTATTCAGAATTTGTATTTTTTCTACCAAAGCCAAAAAAGTTAATGTCCACCTAAAAGGTGACTCGATCCATTTTACAATTTTATCCAGTTAATCAGTGTCCAAGTGTCAACAGCCTTTAAGGTGCCTTTAGGTTACTCGTTTCCTTTTATTCATTTGAAAACGAATACGGCGGAACCATTGCTCACAGGATTTCCAAAGCACAGCTTTGAACCATCGGTTCAGTTGAAGTACTGAACTCGTCGTTTTAAGTTTCTGCTGAATCAAAACGAATAGACTGTAATGAATCAACGCCAAAAGTAGTTGATTCTGGACAGCCTTCTCACTTTGTCCGTAAAATGTTTGGATCCGAACATGTTGCTTCAGCCATTTGAAAAAAAGTTCGATGGCCCATCGATGACGATAGACATCACTGATTTCTGTCGCCGACAAGTCAAAACGATTGGTGATGATCCGAATGTTCTTCCCCTGATCGTCTTGCGCCACGATGAGACGGAAGGCATTTTCCGTTTGGTTTTGAATGCTGCCCAGCAGGATCATTTGATCCGATAAAAGAGAACTTTTCTCGGGGACTTTATAGTTGTGCAGGACATGGATAACGGCATTCTTTTTTAAACGGGAAGCAAAGAACATCCCCTCTTCGGAAAAACGATCAAAGGCCTGGTAATCCACATAGCCTCGATCAAAGACATACATGGCTTCTTTCTCGTCAACGAGCACATCGAGTTGCGAGCGGTCATTGACTTGAGCGGATGTAAGGACTGCTTTTTCCGGAAACACTTGCCCTTTTCCCATAAAGACAAGGCGAAGGTGCAGCTTGACGCCGGCTTTGGTTTTGCGAAAGTGAGCCCATGGATAGCGCTGAGCATTCAGGGATATCGTCGTCGAATCCACAACCCTAAGCTGTTCATCCATTTGGGGTGCTCGTTTGCCTTTAATCTTGGCGACCAGATCAAGAAAGAGCATCATCAACAGTTGCGGGTCAACCGAGTTATTTTTTCTTGAGAGTTGTGAGGCGCTGATCGACGAGAGACCCGTTGCTTTCTGAAGCTCTTCACTTAAGACGCAGTCCGAAATCGAACGCAGACTGTCTTCTTTCTGGAGATGAGCATACAGAAAAAGGGTCATATAAGCCTTTGTCGTCAGCTTTTTCACGTACTTGTCACCGCCGGTTTGTCCGAGGGTTTCGTCAAGCTGTTTAAAGTTTATCTGATTTAACCATTGCGAAAATGAAGAGAGATGTGTATTCTTATCCATGCGTGAATCCTTTTCTTTGGATTTGGATAGAATCACCTATCCTTCCATTGTAAAGGATTTTTTTGTTGGCTAGCCTCTTTAAATTCGACTATTCCTAGTATTTTGAATCATCAGTTTTGATTGCTGCAACGCTAGTGATCTTTTGTATATTAAAATGTACCAAGGAGATGATAGTCTTGCAGAACAACCCTTGGGAAGACGGCAATGCCGGTAAGCGAATTGGAGCCAATCTGCGCCAATTTCGGACAAGCCGAGGCATGAGCCTTGAGCATTTGGCGACCAAGATCGGTATCAGCAAACTTACACTCATGAACGTTGAGCGCGGTGACGGCAACCCAACCCTATCCGTCATTTGGAAGATTGCGAACGGGTTGAATATCCCGGTCAGTGCGCTTCTGTCTATAGAGTCCGATGTGTCAATCGCGCGCAAAGAAGACAGCATGAAGCTAGCCAGCTCAGATAAGATTTTTGTTGCCGAACCCCTCTTCCAATCGCATGGACTCTATGAATTATATCGCGGTTACCTTCAGCCGAATGCCGAGTATCCATCCTCCGCACATCAATTTGGCGTAAACGAATACGTCACTGTCATGTCCGGCGAATTGGAATTGGAAGTGGGCGGTGAAACGTATCATCTAAACGCGTATGATTCGATTAAATTCAAAGGCGATCTGGATCATAAATACATTAACCCTTCTTCAACACTAGCCATCCTGCATTTTGTTATATCCTATCATTCCATGTAGTGAAGCCCCCTCTAAAAAGAGTTGGGTTTTTATTTTGGCTTATTGGTGTGCATCTGTATTTTAATTCTGAAATCAATACACCTGCGATTTAATAAAAAAATATAGTAATTAGCCTCCATGTATGTTAACCTATTATTTGCTTGGGTTAACATATAAACGAAGGAGCTTATTCATTATGAATCATACACGATTAAAGAACCTAATTTTATGCGCACTATTTGCGGCAATTACTGCTATTCTCGCGCAGATCACCATTCCGTTACCCATTATTCCGATAAGCGGTCAGACGCTGGCTGTTGGACTTACCGCCACTGTTCTCGGAAGCAGATATGGCACAGTATCAATGATTGTTTACGCCGGACTCGGTGCCATCGGCCTTCCTGTTTTCGCAGGAATGAGCGGCGGATTCGGCGTTATTCTTGGGCCATCCGGAGGTTATATTACCGGATTTATCGTTGCCGCACTTGTTACCGGATTGATTCTCGAATACACGAAATTCACTACACCAATGGCGATCATCGCCAACATTGTCGGCATGTTCGTCACCTTAGCAATCGGCACGATCCAATTGAAATATGTCCTCGACCTTTCTTGGGCGAAGTCATTGGCTGCCGGTGTTTATCCATTCCTCATTGTGGGTGTGGTTAAAGCAGTCATCGCCAGCGTTGTCGGCATTCAGGTTCGCCAGCGCCTGACCAAATTTGGACTATTGAAATCCGGAAATCAGCAAACAACAGCTTAACTAAGCGTAAAAAAACAGCTCTCAGGCGGTACGATCCCCAGAAGAGCTGTTTTTTCGTTCACACGAGCATCAACGTTTCATTTAAAACGTTTCCGATCCGCTTCATGCCCTCAACAATTTTTTCTTCAGACATGTTCGAGTAGTTCAATCTGAATGCGTTGATCTTTGCATCATTTGGGAAGAACGAATCCCCCGGCACGAAGGCAACCTTGTTGTCCAAACACTTCTTAAATAAATTTTGGACATTAATCTCTTCAGGAAGCTCCACCCAAATGAACAGTCCGCCTTCGGGAGCACTGTGCTTGAGTTGTTTTGGAAAAAACGCATCAATGCATTCCATCATTTTTTCCCGACGCGCACGGTAGACACCCTTAATTTTTTGAATATGCTCCTCCAGATCAAAAAGCTCCATGTATTTTGCCGTGACTCTTTGCGCAAAGCTATCTGTATGCAGGTCGGTCGCTTGCTTGAACGCAACGTATTTGTTAAGAATGGATTCATCAGCACAGATCCATCCCAGACGCAGGCCAGGAGCGAAGATCTTTGAGAAGGTGCTCAAATAGATCACTCTGCCCTCGGTATCGAAATGTTTTACAGGTGGCAGATCCTTCCCGACAAAACGAATCGCACCATACGGATTGTCTTCTAATATCACAATATTGTATTGATTCGCAAGTTCGACCAGCTTTTTTCGTCGTTCAAGCTTCATCGTTCGTCCGGTCGGATTCTGAAAGTCAGGGATTGTGTAAATGAATTTAGCATTAGGATTTGCCTGGAGCGCCAGCTCAAGTTCATCCATTCTCATACCGCCATCGTCCATCGGTACTTCGACAAATCGGGGGCTGTACGCCTTAAACGCATTGATCGCCGCAAGGTAAGTGGGGCTCTCGCAGATCACAACATCTCCTTTGTCCAGAAACAGCTTACCAGTCAAATCAAGCCCTTGCTGAGATCCCGTGAGAACAAGCAAATGTTCCGGAGTCGTGACGATTCCAAGAGTACGCATCCGCTCGGCAATAGCCTCACGCAGCGGAAGATAACCTTCAGTTGTACTGTACTGAAGCGCTTGTTCCCCTGCTTCATCGAGCACCGCCTCACAGGCTGCTTTAATACCTGCTACCGGAAATAACTCAGGCGCCGGAAGCCCACCTGCGAAGGAAATAATCTCAGGCTGCTCTGTTACTTTTAATATTTCTCGTGTTGCTGAATTGGATACGCTTCTCGCGCATTCTGAAAAGTTAAGTTTCATCATGGGATCTTCCTCTCTTTTTTAAACGATTGGGCGTACGCCGGTTTCCTTATCTGATGGCTCATTCTGCACACTTAGCTTCTTTATCGCCTTAATGAGCAGGTTCAGCCCTTCAGTCAAGCGTTCTATCGTCTCATAGGTGTAATTCAATCGCAGCCAGTGCTCCCCATCGCTTTCTTGAGGGAAAAACACCGTTCCCGGCGTATAGATCATTCCTTGATCCGCGCATAACGCAAGTAATTTCTTTTGCGGTACAGAGTAAGGAATTCGGCACCATAAGTAAAAGCCGCCTTCGGGAGGTTCAAAATGAACGAGTCCCTTTTCTTCGTTAAGCACTTTAATAGCAACGTCCCTTTTCTTTTTATAGATCGGCAGAATCTTTTTGAGATGTGGTTCATAAAGTCCTTTTCTGAGATATCGGTTAATCAAGATCTGACTATCCGTATTCACATGCAAATCGGTAATCTGCTTGAGCAGCACAAATTTTTTCATGACTGGCTCCGGCGCAACAACCCAGCCGATCCTTAAGCCTGGAAAAAGAACCTTCGATAAGGTACTGAGATAGATCACATATCCATACGGATCAAGTGCTTTAAGCGGCGTCAATTTTTCTTGATCAAACGCAATATCTCCATAAGGATCATCCTCAAGAATCGGCACTTGAAAATGATACGCCAATTTCAGCAGCCCCATTCTTCGTTCCATGCTCATCGAAACACCCGTTGGATTATGAAAATTAGGGATTGTATAGATAAGTTTAGGCTTATACCGTGCCAACTGTGCCTCGAGGATGTCTAGCCGAATACCTTCCTCATCCATAGGAATGCCAATAATCCTTGCGCCTGTTGCCCTAAAGCATTGAATCGCCTGCAAAAAAGTTGGTTCTTCAACAATAACCGCATCACCGGGAGACAAGAATGTTCGCGCCGCGAAATCAATGCCCTGCATCGATCCGGTCACGATCATTGTTTCTTTTGCAGTAACGGATAAGTTGCGAGAACCCATCAATTGGGCAATACTTTTGCGGAGCGGATAGTAACCTTCAACAGGACATAAATTCAGATGATCACTGTCGATCGGCAGCTCATTTTGAATTTCTCGAAGCTCATCGACTGGATACAAACTCGGATCGCCGATACCTGCCGCAAGAGAAATCATATTGCCTTGATTGCCGATATACATGATCTCACTCACCGTATCGCTAACATTGGTGATTTTTTTATCGAAGAGCGGATACCAAGACATCGGAAAAATAAGCGGTTCCGATCCATTCGTTGCAGGAAGTTTCCTTTCAGTGACCACAGTCCCTTGTCCAACTCTGGACATCACGAGCCCCAATGCTTTGAGTTCTTCATAAGCCTTGATGACAGTTGTTCGGCTAACGTGATGATCATCCGCCATCTTTCGTTCAGGCGGTAAAACAAAGCCTTCCGGAAGAATTCCCGACAGTATTTGTTCCTTAATTCGATTCGCCATTTGCAAATAGACAGGCATCGGATCCTCTCGGTTAATCTCCAGTCTCATAGCTGCCTCCTTTTTTATTAAGTATGAAAAGTGATTATTCTTATCATATCCATACCAATGTCCGCCGAAAAGATCCAATTGGATCTAATGCTGTGAATCCAATTCTGATGAAAAAAATTGTTCAAATCTAGTGCATAGTTGACGAACTGTGAAGCATAAAAGTTTAAAACGATTTATAGGTCATACTGGGAAGCAATCTGGGAAACTCGTCATTTTATCCGAGAAAAATCCAGAACTATAGGATAGACATGAAGATCTTTTCGAATACAAAAATCACGCAGTATATGATCTGCGTGACGCATTTTTCCTTCACTTAAATAGTTGTTGTTTGTTTACACGATCCGATGAGCAGCTTTTCTGTATACCTTGAAATCTTGCTTCCTATAAAATAGCTCTGCTGCTTCATTGTCCGACCAATAATCAAGATCAATCTCATTTATCCCTTTGTTTTTTGCCAATTGGCCGATATAGTTCATCAAAAAAGTCCCATAACCCTTTCTGCGTTCGGTTCGCATGATGCAGAATTGATGAATCTCGAGTGCAGTTCGAGCTATCATAAACGGATTTTCTTTTCGACTCAAAACTTGAATCCAAGCATAGCCTGCGATTAAGTCTTCGTCTTCAATCACTAAAAACGTTGAATCAGAATAACTCGTAATGACCCTTTCATACCATTGACGAATTTCATTAAAACGATACGGCTTAAAGTACTCAGGATACAGCTCGGCATGTAAGGCTTGAACTGGTTCATTCAGCCTGGCGATCAGTGCGGCATCCTTTGTTTGTACAATCTCCATGAGCTGACCTTCTTTTTAGCTTTCAACAGCCACTTTGTTAACTTGATGCTCGCTCCGACCTGTTTTCAAAATTGCGAGCACATCATTCAAGCTGATTTCAACCATATTCTGCACCGCTAGATTTGTGTAAAAACCGATGTGCGGCGTAATTAATACATTTGGCATCGCGCGCAGTGTTTTCAGCTGCTTGCTTGGAATATCCTTGCCACGCAAATCCTGATTGAAGAAGTGTTCTTCGCCGTCTAATGTATCTAGCGCAGCTCCGGCAACTTTTTTATTAGTCAACGCCGCAATCAAAGCATCTGTGTCAACGACTGGTCCGCGTGATGCATTCACAAGGAACGCGTCGCGCTTCATTAACGCAAGTGCATCCGCGTCAATCAAATGGGTGGTTGATTCCATCAGCGGAACATGCAGCGTTACAACATCCGCTGTCTTCAAAAGTTCTTCTTTTGAAACATAGTTGAGTACGTCACGCAAATCATCACGTTCAACGATATCATTTGCGATCACTGTCGCGCCAAGCCCTTTAAACAGGCGGGCAACCGTTCCGCCGATTCGTCCGGCACCAATAACGCCGACAGTCAGTGAGCGGATTTCCCGTGCTTGAAGTCCTGCCCATCGAAAATCCTGTTCGGCACCTCGCGCGTCGAACAGCGGCAGATTGCGGATCAGCCGCATCGTCTGCGTTACGGCCAATTCTGCAACAGAATTCGGCGAGTAGGCCGGAACATTCGTCACAGCCAAACCATGCGCCGTCGCCTGTTCAAGATCAACCATATCAAAACCCGCGGTTCGTGATGTGAGCTGCTTCAAGCCGAATTTTTCCAGAGTCTCATAGATCACCGGATCACTAATACGATTACGCTGCTGAATGACGATGCCATCATAACCCTTGACCCTCTGCACGGTTTCCGCATCCAGTTCCAAATCGTTAATGTCGACGTGAACACCGGTTTTCTTTTCCCAATTCCTAATTGCTGCTTCCTCATCGTCTCGTACACTGAACATAATCACTTTCATCGCTGCACGCTCCCTTGTTCTTCACTAATAGTCGCCGCATAGTTTGCGATTCGACTCATCGCTTCCGTCAACTGTTCCATACTTGCCGCATAGCTGATTCGAATATAGCCTTCACCACCGGGGCCAAAAGAACCGCCGGGTATCACAGCGACCTTAGCCTTGTATGCAAGATCCGTACAGAAATCAAGACTTTTTTGAATCATGGTTTCCGGAATTTTGGCGAACAGATAGAAAGCGCCCTCCGGCTTCACGCAAGCAAAGCCCGCTTTGCTCATTTCTTCATAAACAAAATCGCGCCGTTTTTCATATTCCACACGCATTTCCGCACCGTCATCCATTCCATTTTCAAATGCTTCCTGAGCCGCGTCCTGGGCCATCGTTGTCGCTGAGGTAATTGTGAACTGATGAATCTTGCTCAACTCCGTCGTAATCGCGGCCGGTGCACAAATGAAGCCGATTCGCCAACCGGTCATCGCATGTGATTTTGATACGCCGTTAAGCAAAATTGTTTGTTCCGGCAGATATTCAGCCATGGAAACATGGCCTTCGCCATAGGTGAGTTCACTGTAAATCTCATCACTAATGACAAAAAGATCATGTTTTTCCAAAATCGCGGCAAGCGCCTTCACATCTTCTCTGCGATACGTCACACCAGTTGGGTTGGTCGGAAAATTGAAGACGATCGCCTTAACCGCCTCGCCGTGCTTTGCAAGTGTTTCTTCGAGTAATTCAGGCGAAAGAACAAAACCATTTGATGAGGTATCCATGAATACCGGTTCCGCTTTCGCTAGAATCGTATCCGGAATGTATAAAGGAAAAATCGGTGTCGGAATCAGCACCTTATCGCCAGGATTCAAAATCGATGTGAGCACGGTGTAAATCGCTTCCGTCGCACCGGCAGTCACAAGAATTTCGTGATCCGGATTGTAAAATAAATTATATTTTTCCTTGAGAAAATTGCTGATTGCTTTTCTTAAACCTGGTGTTCCTGCAGGCGGTGCATAGTGGCTCCGGTTATTGTCAATGCTGCGTTTTCCCGCTTCTTTAATATGCTCGGGGGTGTTGAAATCCGGTTCGCCCAACGTTAATTTAATGATATCCGGGATTCCTGAAATATCCTGATCGAATTTCAGAATGTCCGAAGGCTTAAGCAAGCTCAATTCTGTTTTCATTTTGCCAACTAATGAGTGGGTCATTTTTCGTTACCTGCCTTTTATAAAATTTTTGTGCGAAAAAAATCACCCACGGCTTCAATAACCGTGGGCGATCGGAATTTCTCGCGATAAATTAAAACCACACGGATTATTGATTCTTAATCCATGTGGTTATTTTTCCAAGTCAAATCGTACCGCCTTGGCTTCCGCATGGATGCAACCTTCTGCTGAAGTGTTTGCACCCTGTTGAAGCGAATGCAAACACTAACGAAAGAAACCAAAGTAGTAATAAAAGTTATTCAATTGGAGTTTGCCTGATTTGATCATGACTTAAAACTCCCTTTGAGTTGGTGATTCTATTTATATCAGACTTTTTAAAAAGTGTCAACTGTATTTTATACCCATTCACAAAATACAGTGCAGGTATGTTCGCTAAATACCACGTCATTGCAGAAGAAATTCAACTTCCCGTTAAACAACAAAACCCGATAAGCCCTAAAGCTTAAGGAAATTATCAATTATAAGAGTAAATAAAATTGTATCGACAAGAATTACCGTGGTTTTAATCGCTTAGCATCCAATCAGCTTTCTTAGACAGCAAAAAAATGGAACCTCGTGCTCCAAAACAATTCTTGGAACACGAGGTTCCATCTTCCCCTGTACTAGCAAATATGGCAGGCGGTCATTCATTGGGTGAACTCTATAATTCGGCTCATTCACCGGTGATTTCCATCGATTTAATCGCTACTTCACTCAATCCGGTTAGCTCGCTGATTTCAGCATGACTCATTCCTTTTTGCAACAGTTTTCGGACGAATTGTTCTTTTGCTTTTCGTTCTCCTTGTTCAATGCCTTGTTCAATTCCTTGTTCTATGCCTTGTTCTATGCCTTGTTCAATTCCCTCTTTTTTTCCGCGATCATAAAAAGAATTGGGCCACTTGAGCACTTCTTCACGAATTTCTTCCGGGAGTTTTTTTGCTTGGTCCATCAATTGATCCACCTCTTCCTTGTTTAATTGAAGATAGGTTTCGAAAAATCCATTGATCATGCTTTCACGTGCTTCTCCAAGATGCATTGTAATCATTTGCCTGATAAAAGCAAGTCGTACTTGCACACGTTCCCTTTTTGAGTAGTTCATCCTGCTCATTAGCGCGGCGGCGGCAGGATTATTGCTGTACATAAATTTTCGCCAGCTCATTCTGGAAAGTTCAAGTTTCAGAAAATGGAACTCGTTAACAACCATTAGATGCGGTACTTTTACCACAAATTCGTCCGGTTCATCTCTAACTCCATCATAACTGAAAATAGCGATGGGTAAAACAGGTTTTCGAAATTTCAGATAGATCATGCTGTAGTAGATGTACATCCGTTCGGAAAAATTATCTTGGTAATAATTCTGTGCTTCAAGATGGACAATCAGGATGACATCTTTATTGGATTTCAGCTTTGTTTCCGCGATAACATCTGCCCGTTTTTTGTCGCCTTCGACCATATCCGCAAACAGTTCCTCGGAAAGAAATTTCTTGTCGGAAAGATCAAGTGCCTGGTATATCTTTGGGAAGAAGGCTTCGAGAAATTCATCAAAAAACTCGTGAAGCAGGACTTTAAAGCGTCGATCGTGGTCTATAGACATAGGAAGCCTCCTTGCGGGGTATGTTTCGATCAAGAGGAATGTGTGAAGCAAATCAAGAAGAGAACAAATGGTCGTGTTTGCTATAAGTATACCTTATATCGAAAAAAAATACTTCAAGTATTTTAGAGAAAACAGTGCCACGGATGACGTTACCGAACACTCGGCATCGGTTGTGTCTTCAATCGAGCATAGGTACTGCATTCGAACCCTTCATAAAGGCGACCAGAGATCAATTCACCTGCTCGAGATACCGTTTACCTAAATCAACCAAAGTGGTTGTTGAGGATCCCGCTGCTTCATATAGCCAGGTTCTGTTTCTCCAGAAGTTTTAAAACGAGTTAACCAAAGATTTAGTTATCCACAAGTTGATATATGATCAATTCCTAACCAGCAAAAAAGAGCCCTGAATCAGGCTCTTCTTATCATTTTCACTTGTTCAATCAAATAATCCAAGCTGTTCGGTTTCGCCAAGCCGTTCGAGAACCTGGGGATCATGGTCTTCGAAGAAGGCTTTGCGGATCCATTTTTCCTTGGTCATGACTTGTTTGCCCGATCCGGACGAGCCCCTTAAGCGGCAGCTGTAAATCACTGGAAAGTAGTCTTGCAGGAATTTTCCTTCGGCAAGGGCTGTCAATGCAATAATCTGAAAGCCGAGTTGTTGCGCGACAAAGAATACCGGACTCAGCACGTGATCGCTGGATGCCTGTCCAAACGGGTTGTCGAGAATAACGGCACGGTGCAGCTTGGCACTTGATTGGATATGTTTCTTTTTCTCGGCGACATAATTGAGAATGCCTAAGAAAAGCGTCATATTCTTACTCCACTTCTCTCCTCCTGACCAGATATTGCTTTGTTCCCATGAGTACGCGCGCGTTGTTACTGTATTGTCATTGGCCACTTTGCGGCAGCTGACCTTCAGCACCTCATTGTCCATGACGATACGCAGCAGCTGTTTGGATTGGAGCCACATGTCCAGTTCCTTCCGAACCTTTCCGCTGTCCTGCCGACGCTCTTCGTCCAAGAAGCGCTCGTCTTCGAGCTGAGTCAAAATCCATTCGATGTAATTTCGGATTCGCGTTTTGCCTTCCTCTTCGTTCCAATCAGGAATTTTAAAGGCGTAGATCGGTTTCCAGTCGTCCTGTACCTTCACCTTGGTTTTCTTTGGAATCTGTCGCAATTCTTCGGCCAGCGTACGCAGATGCGTGTGAATCTGGTCGATGAAAAGTTGGAGATCCTTATCACTTTGGCGGATATGTTCATGCGCATAATGGGAAATGCTCTCAATGCGCGTTGCCATATTTTTCTTGAATTCAATGATGGCTTCGTAGCTCTGTTTCGTTTCAATGCCGCTGATTGCCATCTGCCGCAGCTTCACATCGGAAATATTCGCCCGACAAAACGCGCGGAATGCGCGCTGCGCGCTTGAGACCTCGCTCGCGCCTTCCGCAACGCGGCCTTGATTTTCCTTCAGGCTGTGCTTTGTCGCAGCAACAACTTTCTTGCGATTGTACGTAAAGTCAAGAATCTCCTCATTCGTCAAAGAAATCGGCGAAACATCCGGCGCTTTAAAATGATGCGCTTCCTCAAACATCTCAAGATTATACTTTGCAGACTCAATCGCTTTGCGATCCTGTTCAATTCGGACGGCTTCCTGATCAATATAAGTTTTTCGTTCATTCAAGTGTTTTATCTCTGCGGCCAGATCCTCTTCGACATTTCCGTCATAGGTATCAAAAGCAATCCGTTCTTCATTTGGATAACTTTTTTCAAACTGGATGACGAGCGTGTCCAGCTTTCCTTCTTGCTTATTTTTTTCAGTTTCCGCCTGCCGAACGTCATCGCCGCATGTTTTCTCTTCCTTGATCTGGGCGAAAATACGATCCTGCAGCGACTGAATCTGCTGCTTGCCGTCAACAGGAAACGCGCGCGATTCATCAATCGTTCCCTCGCTGCGGCGCAGCAGTTCCATTTCGTCCGTGAGCCGCTTTATATTTCGAACAGCTTCGTCACGTTTGGCGATCCATTCGCCTCGGGCCGTATCAATTTCGCGCAGCTTCAACCGTAAAATGTCAATCTTATCCTTAATTACTTTCTTGCTTTCATTGGTTGCAGCAGGTGTCAGCTCGCTCAACGATTGGTAGTCATCATCCTGGCGCAGCAACTGCAGTTGCAGCTTGATATCTGCCGCCCTGCGTTCAAGGGTCCCGCGCTCAGCATTCAATCGGTTCAGCTTTTGGTTCACCGCATCGAGTTCTTGCTCCACAAGCTGCAATTTTTCTTTTAGTTGCTGCTCAAGGCTGCGTCCCTCTGCAACCATTTTCTCAACACGAAGGTACTCATGACCCTTTTCAATATAGCGAGCCAGTCCATGCCGCTCCTCACGATATTGGTCGGTTTTTTCGCGGCCGTTGCTGATCTGGGCATCCAAATCATTGAGCATTTGTTCTTCACGTCGAAGCTCCAGGGCAAGCTGCTCATTCTTATTGGTCAGTTCGCCGAGCTTTGTTTTCTTTTCATCAGTTGATTCATAAGGATAGTCCATTAAAAATTGGCGGAACGCCCGGAGCGCATCCTTCCATTCAGCGAGCTCCTGCTCCTTTGCCACGCGGTCTGCGGTCACCTTTTCCGCCTCAATGCCAATTTGCTTCTTCCATTCAGCGAAGGTCACCGCGTCCGTGTTTCCTTGCCAATGACTCGGCGCCACCCATGAACGGACTGCACTCCGTTCATGCACCTCAAGCGCTTCTTCGGTTGTGAGCACCGTGATCGGATACTGAAGCCGATCGGCAACGTGGTTCAGTTTATCAACCACTCTCGGCTTATCTGTATTGGTGGTCACCAGCGTCAATGGCCAGAGCGGGTAACGCAGGCGGTTTTTGCGTTCCTCCTCACTCATCGACTGGAGATAGTCTACGCCGCTGACAAGATAATCAACTTGATTTTTCCACGAGAACAGCTGTTTTTCCATAAATGTGTCGCCGAAAAAGACGCTCTGGTCGGCATGGTCGTCGACAAACCGTCGCGCGATCCGCTCTTTGTGGAAAAGCGCTTCGCGATCCGCCGTGATTTGATTCATCTTCTCAAGCATCCGCTGTTCAATGGAATCCGGCTCAAGATAGACGGTTTCAAGCGCGGACCATTGACGGCGCAGCGCGGACAGCTGCTCAATCACTGCGCGCTGCGCTTTCTCCATCGCGGCAAGCTCGGCGCGCAGCCGATCCATTGCCCGATTGGTTTCAATACGATCCGTTTGTACAGCTGCTTTCCGCTCTTCAGCCTCTTTTTTATAAATCAGCGCTTCCTTCTCCTGCTGATTGAATTTGATAATTGTTTCATCAAGAAGCTGATCACGTTCCTGCCACTTAACCAGCTGTTCTTTAACCGTTTCTTGTTCCGGATTCGAAAGCAGTTCCCGTTTCAATTTTTCTAGTTGCTCAAGGCGCGTCTTCACAGCACCCTTGGTTTCCGACAGACGGGCAAGCAGCCCCTTTTCCTTGCCGGACGCATTCTTCTTTGTCTGCTCGTCCGCCTCAATCTGCTTAAGAATCGGCTGCAGCTGCCCGCCTAGTTCCTGCTCGATCTTCGCAAGTTCTGCCAGATCTCGCTCGTAGCAGCCGAGCAGTTCCCGCCGCGCCGTCTCCAGCTGATCACGAAGATTGCCGGCGTCGTCCTTCTGATCAAATTGTGCCAGCTGCTGCTCAAACAAACGTAGCGCGTCTTCCTGTTCCGTGCGTTCCTGCTTAGCTTTCGCCCATTTCAACGCATGAAGTTCATGCCTGTTTTGCTGCAACGCTTCCTGAATTCCTGTTTGTGCCGCGAGCGCCTTCTTATACTTACTTTCACGCGCGCTCAGTACCGATTGTTCAACAAAAATGGTATACGAATCCGACTTCAGCGCGTGAGCAGAGCTGTCCGCCTTCCATTCTTGCAGACTTGCGCTGTTTGCTTCCTGCGCTGCGATCTGCTTGCGATGCTCCAAAATAATCTCGTTCCATACGCCCTTCGCCCGCTGCTTCGCTTTCTCATAGTCCATTTGGTACTCATGCAGCGTCTCATAGGTTTCGCTGTATTTTTCCAGTTCGCCGCTGATCTGTTTATTTTCCTCAATCGTTTCTTTCAGTTTTTTGTAATTCTTCAAACTCGCCAGCTGTTGTTCAAACAAATCGGCGAAGAGGTGGCTGTCGTGACCGACAATCGAATCTTCCACGGTCGGAATCAGCAAGCGGTCGAACAGTTGATTGGTATTCTTACATTCATCAAAAAAGGCTTCGACGCCGCCTTCCGAGCTGTTGATTTTGACAATGCTTTCCCATTCGCTCGAAATAATGGTGTACTGTTCCTCGAGAAATGTCTTATATTCTTTAATCGTTTTGAAGGTTTGCGCGCTCAGCGTCTTCTCGCGCATGCCGGCGTAGTAGTCTTGCATTTCGCCGCGTTCGGCTGCCCGCTTACCCTCACGCGTCTCTCGGACAAAAGGAATGCCCTCGATTCCGTTTGGATCGTTTTCGTTGTATTCATAGACATAGCGCAGCGAATCCAAGCCATTTTTCACGGTGTAAAGCGAGACCGCCGTGACCACGTAGCGTCTCGGCCGCTCATTCGTGATCCATTCAATCGCGATGTGCGCCGGGGCATTTTCCAGCATCAGCGTATTTTTGATCTTGCGGTCGGCCAGATCGGTGTGCGGCAGAATCGCCTGCAGCGCAGTTTGAATGAATACCGTTTTCCCGCCGCCGTTCTCAATCAGAATCGCGCCGTTGTGCCCGTCAAAAAGGAACAACTCATCATTATAGCGTTTGTTTCCTTCTTCATAGATCACGTTCGTCAAGCGAATTTTACTGATCGTCGGCATGCTCTGCACCTCCTTCAAAGCCGTAAATGAATTCAAAAATCCCCTTATTGTATTCGACTTCCATAAAATAGCGTTGGATAATCGTCTTCGCCTTTTCCGTCAGCCGAATCTCCTCATTACCGATGTCCTGCACCAAGTCTTGATCAACCAAGAATCGTTTCACCGTATCAATAAAACTCATTCGGCTGATTGTATTGCCGCTCTGCTTTTTTGCCTGTTCCTTAATATCATCCATGTCGTCCCATTTCTGAATAATCAATCGCCAGTTATAGAAAAATTCATTTTCCAGCTGCTTGAGTTCATCCTCGTCATGCGTTTTGAGCTGATCAATCCGTTCCTGAATAAAACGGATCCATTCATCCATGCGCAAAAAAAGACGCGTCGGCTCCTGGCTTTGGTACGTGTCGTAGAAACTGCCGAACAGGATCAGTGTCGCGAAATAGAGCAGATAAAGATCTCCGTTCGTCGCCCCGCTGCGCAAATAGTTGCGCTTGATCCATTCGTTGCTGACATGGAATGGCGAGAGCTTCGTCTCCGGCACAAGAAACAGCTGCTCGCTTGTACTGATGATCACACAATCCACCTCATGGCTGAACGTATCAAGAAGACTTCGCAGCTCGTCATCCGCCCGATAACTTTGCACCGCGTCATCTCCCGCCACGCCATCGCGGGCGAGCACGGTATAAAGGCGAAATGCCTTGACAACTTTATGTTCAGAATAGTTCATTTTCTTCGCCCTCCAAATGGATTTGCAATTCTTGGATGGAAAATCGCTTGGATTTTCGAATCAGTCCTTTACCCTCACGCACATGCAGCGTTCGGTTTTCGAGTAGTGCGAGCGCTTCGTCAAGGATGGCATTACTTTCCTCATCCTCTGATTCGCCGTATCTGATTGGCGAGCGTTGATGAAGAATCAGCCAGAATTGGTAAAAATAGCGTCGTTCCAATAATTCCGCATGTTCATGTGCTTCAAGAAAATTCATGAACCGGGACAAATTTTGCCCCTGCCCTTGTTCATAGGCACTCAGAAAAAGACCCATGAGCTGTTTGTATTTTTCAGCCAGCGCGTGCCGGTAGGATTGATCCTCTTCATGCTCGTCCGCTTCAACAAATCCCTGATCATCGCGTTCCTCACGTTCTTCATTGATTTTTTGGTCGGCAAGGACCGTGAGCGGCGACCATGTTTCATTCTCTTCTACGTTAAGAAACGGTTGCAGGACTCCGATCATTGCTTCGGCAGGCAATGGCGTAGCCAGGATTTTCGCGGTAAGATCCTGATCAAAATTGAATGCTTGAATACCGGTGTAGTACAGGGATTCCTGAGCGGTAAGCAGCGTCGTATTTTTCAAATCTAGGGTTTGCTCCAAAAGCCGCGAATGGTCATAATGCACAGACTCCAGTTCGCGCGCGATCGTCAAAACCAAATCATAGGTACGGATCTCCCGCTTATGCACATCCTTTGCATACAGCCGATCACGTGTTTCCTTAACAAATTGGCGCAGCTCTTTGAATTCTTCGTCCTCACGTTTGAGCCGTCCATAGATATCTTCCAGCAGCTGCTTGTAGCGCTCAAAGGTCTCTTCCGACACAATACTGCGCTGAATCTCATGCTTCAGCCGCCCCATGCGCTCCTCAAGACTCTCGACATCGATCCTCATTTCATTAATCTGCCGCAGCGCGCCTTTGAACTCACCCTTGTCCAGCTGTTTCCGAAGCATCAGCTGATTAATCGACAGTTGAAATTCACTGTAAAACTCCTTGGTGGCGAAAACGAGTTCGAGTCCATCCTCGTCCAAAGTGTAATATTGCGTGTTCGTTTTCAAGTCGAATGAGTTCGCCTTCAAGATCGAATAGTCGATGCTGTCCTCTTGATTTGTTTCCCAATTAAAAAAGGTATAACGCCGTTTTTTCCCGGTTGTGGGACGGAAGGTTTGAATAATTGATCGGGCGATACGTTCATAATCGGTCTCATCCAACTGATACTGAGCCGCAATCACCTTTTCCAAAAAAGCGGCCAATTGTTTCGCCCCGGCCTTGTACTGGCGCATCAATTTCTGCTCAAAAAAGAAAAGTAGCGAAAGCAAACCCAGTCCCTTCATATCAACGTCATTCTTTTCGTGGTCCTGTTCGCGCTTGCGCTCCAGCTCATATAGGGGATCGAACAGAGCGAGCCGCCGCATCCGTTCCTTATAGCCGTTTACGATTTCGCGCAGATCAAGCTCTTCCAATCCGTTCCCCTCCATATATGTTGTAATTCTCTCGTCTTCAGAATTTCTTGCGGATAGTACTTTCCATCATGAAGCATCGTGCGTATTTGTTCTGCCTGTTGTTCTGAGAAACATGCAAGGAATTGATCCTCTGCAACGCTTCGAGATCGCTGATACGCTTTGCCAACGGCAGGTGCCTTTTTTAAGCAGGCTTGATAAAACGGTAATGCCGGTCGCGCTGCTTGTTTCTGATTAAGAGAGTACCAGATTGACAGTCCTTCCCTGTCCAAATCACCAAAGTACAAGAAATGATGCTTGGCGCTGATCGGATATTGCATGGGAAACTGTTCGATACTCTTAACCACTGCCTTACCGCACCCATAAATCAGTGTCGCACAATCTGTCTCTTTTAATACCGGCAGAAGGCCTTGATAGGTTGTTTTATTTTCAACAATCAGATGATACTGTTCTTTTTCATTTAGTTTAAGCGGATTGATTGCGAACATTAAAGGATCTGAGACGGGGATAATAGTAAGGCGAGCATACAAACCAATTTTTTCTAATAGTTCCTTCCCGCCCTTCTCGTCAATCCACTTCTCATCCTCAACTAATTCATAACTCCGTTCCGGCGCTGGAACGAGGTCCGTCGGAAAACCATGTGTTTTGAGATAATGATCAATTTTGAGGATAAACGGGAGATGTCTCTCCCACAATGAAGGATCCGCGCGATAATACCAGTCCAGGTTGATCTCCTTGTGCAGCTTCGCCCGATAGCGTTGAAGCTCTTTGTGATAATCCCCGATTAGCGCGCTTTTATTGATTTTGTACTTGAGCGCAAGCGACGGCGTGCGTGTCGTCCGACCGGTGGATCGCACCATGATCAATACGTTCTCTTTTTCGAACTGAAGAATCCTGTCCGCGAATGTTTCATAGGTCTGAAAAAACGGCGTGAGCAGTTTCTCAAGCTCGCCTAACTCAATGGTTTTCTTTGAAAATTCTGTTAAACACTTTGTCACTTCATCCAATCACGCGCACCTCCGCTCACAGTTCGCTTATAGTCTCATTATACTTAACTTTCGATGTATTTGCGGCATAGTTTTTAAGCCAACGGGGATTTTACCAGGTGAACGTGGTATTTATGAATGAACACCTGAACTGCGGAGGTTCGGATTTCCTGATCTTATCGGCCTGTTTCCGGAGTTTATCGGTCCGTTTGAAGAATTTATCGGTCCGTTTGCGCGTTTTATCGGTCCGTTTCCGGAGTTTATCGGTCTCTTTATACGTTTTATCGGCCTGTTTAATTCTCTAGCAATCACAGATGGATCCATACCCATTTTTCTGCGAGCATCTATTCATTCTCCAAGCTCCTTGTACTTTCCTGAATGATCAGCTTCGTCTTGAGTTTGATGTTTGCAATCTGCGCTTTTGGTTGATGGATTTCCTGCATTAAATAGTAAATGGTCAACTGAGCCTTTTCTTTCACGTTCTGTTCAACCGTTGTTAGCTTTGGCCGGGATTGCTCCGAAAAAATATTATGATCAAATCCGGTAATCGACATGTCCTCTGGAATCCGAAAATGATTATCTTGCAGCAAATTCAACGCGTCAACGGCTAAGTAATCAGAAGTAAAAACGAGCGCTGTATAGGATTTAAATCGTGTTTTTATTAATTGAGTTAAATAGTCATGACGTTCATGAACTTTATAAGGAAGTCCAAAGAAATCTTTTTCTTGATCGAATTTAATACCGGCATCCGCCATTGCCTGATTAAAACCACTAAGTCTCTGCTCATCAACACCAATTAACTGATTTCCATCAGCACAAAACCCAATGTTCTTATGCCCTAAATGAATTAAATAGTTAGTCACATCATAACAACCTTCATAATCTTGCAAGCCGACGTTGATAAATCCTTTTTTCATTACAGGCTCGTCAACATACGTATCAATAAAAGCAATCGGCATCTGCGCGACCTGACTAAATTTTTCCGCATCAGCAGGTAAAGCCCCCAGGATAACAAGGCCTTCAATTTTCCACGCTGAGGCTAGATTGAGGCTTTCTTGAACACTCCCAGATGTGTACAGCATCATATAGTAGCCATTCATCCGTATCTGCTCCTCTAAATACCCAATAATTTGGTTGTAAAAAGGATCAGACACAACGTTAACTTCAGAACGTCGCGAATAATTTAAAATCACGCCAATGATTTTCGAACCATTTTGAGATAGAATTCTGCCACTCATATTGGAAACGTAATTTGCTTGATTCAGTGCCTCTTTTACCTTCTTGTAATTTTCTTCTGATACCTTATTCTTCCGTCCATGAATCACATTCGAAACCGTTGTCGGACTAACGCCAACCATTTCAGCTATTTTTTTGATAGTTACCATAGGAAACTCCTTTTGTCAGCATGGTTTTTTGGCTGCCTTTCATAAGCTATCGTTCTATTAACTACTGATATGATAGCGAATTAAGGGATGAATAATCAACTCATTATGTCAGCCGTCGGACGCACCGTGCTATAATCGGTACATAGATGAACACTTGAAAAATCCACCTTTAGAGGAGCAGATACGTCCCATGAACGAAACACTTAAGACCCTTTTGAACCACCGCAGCATTCGAAGCTTCACGAAACAGCATATCCCGCAGGAACAAGTCAATCTGCTCATCAGTGCTGCCCAGCATGCAGCGACAAGCAACTTTTTTCAGCAATACTCCATTATCGGTGTGACCGACCCGGAAAAGAAAAAAGCATTGGCTGAGATTGGCAACCAGCATTACATAGCAGAAGCAGACCGTCTTTTTGTACTTGTCATCGACATGCACCGCAATGCGAAGATTGCCGAAGCAAAAGAACAGCCGACCGACGTCCTGAGCTCTACGGATTTCTTTTTCAGAGCATTCAGCGACACGGTCATTGCGGCACAAAATATAGTCGCAGCAGCCGAAAGTCTGGGACTTGGCACCGTATACCTCGGCAGTATTCTGAATGATCCTCAGGCCGTGATTGATCTTTTAAAATTGCCAAAGTTCACCTTTCCGGCCTTCGGAATCGCAATTGGCTACCCGGATCAATCGCCACAGCTTAAGCCGCGTCTGCCTAAGGAAGCCGTCTATTTTGAAAACGAGTACCAGTCACCTCAACATCCGCTGGAAGAATTAGAGAACTATGACCATGACGTGAATCAGTATTACGATCTGCGCGATGCCAACCGCCGTGTGGATACTTTTACCAATCAAATTGCCAAAGCCGTTTCCGGCAAACAATCGGAAGCAAAGAAGAGAATGTTGGAGACATTAAGAAGTCAGGGGCTTGTAAAGTATTAAATAGAAAGAGGAAACTATATGGGGTCAAAACCCGTCTACAAAACATGGATCAGAAAACATAAGTTAATTACATTTTTAGCCATCAGTGTTTGTCTTATTGCTGCCGCTTTTTGTCCCATAAACCTGTATATACGTATTTTGTCGGGGCTGTTCGCACTTCCGTTTTGCTATATTTCCTTTATCGTTTCCTACACGTACTATCAATTTGCAACGTTTGGGAATAATTTTCAATCGATCATCCATGATTTGATTTTACAAAAATTAAAATGGGATGGAGAGGGGAAATTACTCGATATCGGTACAGGAAGCGGCTCCCTTACCATCAAAGGAGCGAAAGCATTTCCAAAGGGGCAATTTGTAGGAATTGATTATTGGGGCAGCAACTGGGAGTATTCGCAAAAGTTATGTGCGCGTAATGCTGAAATTGAAGGCGTTTCGGATCGAATTGTATTCATTAAGGCGAGTGCGTCGAAGCTTCCGTTTTTAGATAATGCATTTCAATCAGTTATTAGTTGCTTGACGTTTCATGAAGTTAAGGATGAAAAAAATAAAATTCTGCTTCTAAAAGAGGCTATCAGAGTCTTAGATTCAGACGGTGTTTTCGTTTTTATGGATCTATTTACAGACAATAAGACATACGGAAACTATAGTGACTTTTTAACCGAAGTGAAGAAACTCGGGGTTTCCGAACTCGAAGCGGTTAAGCTCAGTGATTTGATAAAATTGCCTCGTGTCCTTCAAAGTAAGAAAGCTTTGGGGAATGCAGTGCTTTTAATTGGGAGAAAAGGCTCAGCCGTCTGATTTTTTAATAAATGATCTAAAAGAGCCAATAGATACTTTAGAAAGAGGCGAGTGCGGATGTCTTTTGCGGAAACACCTACCCCACCTTATTACGCAGTTATTTTCACCTCAAAACGAACTGAGATTGAGGAAAAAGAATACGGCATTGTCGCCGATCGAATGGTTGTGCTCGCTAGAGAACAGCCTGGATTCCTTGGCGTCGAAAGTGCGCGGGACGAACGGGGCATCGGCATAACCGTTTCGTACTGGTCCTCACTCGACGCCGTCAAGCAGTGGAAAAAGAACGCAGAGCACCAAATGGCTCAGGAAAAAGGCAAACGTGACTGGTACGAATCGTTCGTCACGCGCATCAGCAAGGTCGAACGGGATTACACATTTAAGTGCTGATTACAAAAGTGCGCAGGGTGCGGTGGCTTTGCGTTCAGGACACATGCGCATTTAGCGAAAATTCCTCCATCTCACTTCTGCTCCCTGATTATGTAACGAGTAAAATAAGCGGAGAATTTCCGGTTATATGCATCATCGCGCTTGTTTTACAGGTACATAAGGGTAATTTTTCCGGTTATACACAGAAAAGCCCGCCATTTTCACGTTTTTCGATTCGATAAGCGGAATTTCTCCGTCTATTTAAGCTATTTTTTCGTTCATTTTCTAAATAAGGGTAATTTTTCCGTCTATTTATCAGATTGGGCGCTTAATCAGATCGCCCAACCGATAAGTGCTGATTAGAAACGCACGCAGACTATCCAATCTTCCATCTATTAAGGGGGTGTTTTATTAATGGCTGAATGGGGCACCCATTATCTGGATTTAAGTGAAGAAACAAGGGAAGAATTGTTGCACTATCTTGGCAAGAATGACGAAACCTATGAGAAACGGTGGACGAAAATGAGTGAAAAACGCCATTTTTTCTCGTGGAATTGGTCGGCGTTCTTTGCTTTCACTTTTTGGTCCGCACACCGAAAAATGTATTACTTGTCCTACGGATATTTAATACTCTCTACACTTTTCGGCTTACTCTTCAGCAGTATACCTGATCTTGCTAATCTGTTTTTTAGCCTTCTAATTGGCGTTTTGTTCGCTTTATTTAGCAACTATTTTTGCTTCGTAAACGCCTTGACAGCGATTAAAAAATTGAAAACAGAAATTCCGGATCGCAGCGACCGCATTCACTACCTTCAAACTCATCCCGGATATAGTTGGCCCGCATTTTGGATCTATTTGCTCGTTGATATTGCTGTAACGGTTGCTACAAGCTTTATTTGACTCCAGGTCCTAATCATTTTTTCTCGTTTGCAGCTGTGGTTTAAGATCAGATGCTAAATTCCCTTGTTAATCAAAATCGCAAGCTCGTGCAGGCGGTCATATTGCCAAGCACGCTCTTTCTCGACCGCTTCCTGTTCACTGTCCGCAACATAAAATACGCTTTTTGCAGCATAGGTAGACGCATGGATCGCGTGACCAAACATGTACGCAGTCGCAGCAGCTTGGCCTGCCGCTCGAGCAGCGGCGATGGCTGCAGCTCCTGTTGCTTCGCGCGCCGCGGCATCTGCCGCAAAAGCGGCTTTTCGCGCTTCATCGACGCTGATTCTGCCCCTTGCCCACAGACGAGCCGCTGCAATCGCTTGCCGAGGCCGCTCATCTTGAGGACGTTCCTGTTCAAAATACCGGATGACGTGATCGGAGCAAACAGCCGCCCATAATGCTGCTGTCTGTTGTTTTACCAATTCTAGCTTTGCATCAATTTCTTTTTTACGCTCTGTGTCCACAAATTTCATCGACAAATCCGCTCCTTTCCCTTAAACAAACATTTATATGCATCTTATGTTCCCTTTTTTACCCTTTCATCGTTCTTAACGAGATACATATAGAGTACCCTACTGGTCAGCGAAAATAGTCAAAGAAAAACGTCCACTTTAATCTTGTGGACGTTTTTATAGTTGTAGGCACTCAAGAAGACAAAATATTTTATAGGTTCTCCATTTACCTGTTTTTCGGAACTTGATGTGCTTTATACTATTCTTCCTGTTATCTCTTTTATGATTTTTGTAAAACAGTATCTGAAAGTTGGTGTTTGTTAAGGAATTGATCGAGAATTTCATTAAACCGATCCGCGTATTCCCAAAATAACAGATGATTGCCAAACGAATGCACGTCACTATTTGGAAATTCTTTTTGTATATAAGGCGTAGCGGCATCTGCGCGCGCGGATGAAGTAAATGTTAACGAGGGCACTGTTTCATCAATCGTTTTTGCCGCTGCTTTTTTGTCTGTAAGCCAGCCGTCGACATAGAGCGCATCGGCAATTTGATGCGGAATGCGCAAGCTTGGCGCTGTAAATCGACTCTTTTCTTCAGCAGTAATCGCGTGGTCGAATAGGAGATTTTCAGCAAATGAATCAATAAACTGACGATAATGTTCGGCAGAATCCAGAGAATGATTGTGGACGGCTATGAGGTCTTCAAGTGTCCCAGCTACCCACTCATCAGAATCCGAGCTAAGGGTCCGCGGGGATACATCAATGGTGACAGCAGCCGAAATGTTTTGAGTTCCAAATTGTTCCACATAAGACCATAAGGTTAGACCACCAAACGACCAACCGGCCAACACGACATTTTTTAAATCAAGGTGATCGATCAGTTTTCCAAGATCCGCTCCCTGCACATCGTACGTATTTCTGTTTACGCTGATCGTTGATTTTCCATGATTTCGCGGATCTACCGCAATCACTCGATAACGCGTGGAGAAGTAAGCAATCTGTTTTTCAAATACATCAATACTGAATGTCCAACCCGGAATAAAAATGAGCGGCCGTCCACTCCCTTCATCACGATAGTGCAACTCAATACCTGGCTCTACTTCAAAATAGTGTTCTGCCATGTTCATTCACCCTTTTTCGTTTTTTAATCACCCTTAATTTTTCTCGGACTAGCTCAGATGACTATTTATCCATTTATTGAGGCAAATAAAAAAGAGATTTCCCGTGTTCAGAAAACCTCTTTACAGGTTCTGTTTATCTGCCGGGATTACCGCTGGATTTAGCACAGTACCTCTTTGCAAGGTCCGCTGCTGAGGGATCATCAGGCCAGATCCTTTACCCTCTCTGGATAAACAAACATATAACCAAGTATTTAGGTGTGATTTATTGTATTATAGCACTATTCCCACCTGTGTCAATAAGAAAAACCGGGCACAGAGCGGGCGATCCTTACTTTCGCGTTGCGTACAGGACATACGCGTGCTTAGCGAAATTTCCTTACATACGAAAGTTCATTTGCTCCAAATACCATTTTGAATCATCAACCTTGTCTTGAACAGACATTTCTAGTTCACACTGGTAGGAAAGTATAAGAAAACATTTAAAGGAAACGAGTGTAAGCGGTCCGAAAAAACGCCGCGTCCTGCGGCTCACCGGACACTAGGCCGTCCATGGCCGTCGCAACTAAGGCTTCGCCTTCGCCAGGGGCTTGGCGAAGCCAAGTTTTCTAATAAATCATTTCGATCCTTAATTCAGTATCGCGGGGGAAAATAAGCGGAGATTTTCCGGTTATTTGCACCATAGAGCTTGTTTTGCAGGTAAATAAGGGTAATTTTTCCGGTTATGCACTGCAAAACCCGCTATTTTCACGTTTTTCGATTCGATAAGCGGAATTTCTCCGTCTATTTAGGGAATTTTTTCATTAATTTTCTAATTAAGCGGAATTTTTCCGTTTATTTATCAGATTTGACGCTTAACCTGATCGCCCAACCGATAAGTTCGGATTGGGAATCAGCCTCTTATGACGCTTATCGTCGTACCAGCGGGACAAAATCATAAGTTTTTTTACTTGTAAGAAAAATCGAGCGAAAAGTGCCCGGTCCTCTGCTGTCAATCTGTATGGAGCTTTGATCCATCAACCTTGTGACTTGAACGAGCGTCGCTTCAGCTGCTCGCTTGCCGTGGCGATCTGGGAGCCTTCTCAAGCAGACGCATGCCAGCGGTATCTCCCCTGGCGCGCGATTCTTTCTTTCGTTCATTCTCATCAAATGAACACACCAAAATGAGGGATAGCGTCAATGCTATCCCTCCTGCATTGCCTATTCGATTCAAATGACCCACATTAACGATAGTTGTTATGCGTCGGTTGAAACACGTCCTCGTCTGAATTCCGTACCAGCGAGAAATGGTCGTCATTGTCGTAACCGTTCAGCACTCGATTGTGATGTTGGATAATCTGCGCCGCAGATAATATCGGAGTATCCGCAGTCGAGTGGGCATCGCCGACCAGTGTCACATCAAAGCCGTTGACCGTAGCCATTCGAACGGCGGTATCAATACAATATTCGGTCTTACATCCTACAATAACGAGATGTTCACTACCACGCTCCTGAAGGAATTTTAATAAAGGTGTGTGATAAAAAGAACTTGTTGCGCTTTTATTAAAAATCTCAGCATCATCCGGTATATGAATTGCCGGGTGAACCTGGAATCCTTCTCCTTCACCGCCGGATACACTGGTGTCGCGGACAAAAACTATGGGAATATCCAATCCCACAGCTTTTTCGATTACAAGATTGATTTTCCGAAGCAACTCTTCTTTATTATATACGCCGCGCTCCTGTGAATCACCCTCAATCAGCGTCAGTTGTGAGTCAATAACAAGTAAAGCCTGGTTCATCAGCAGCACTCCTTTACCGTTTGCAGCATAACTAGTTGCCAAGTTATTGATTAAAGTATAACAGATTTGTATTGAAGCTGATCAACACTTATCGAGATCAATGTAAATTTTGCCCCGACCGGCGGATTTAGCGCGCTTCTCACGATACAGGCGGTTTAGTAAACGGCTGACGGTTTCCGGAGTGACACCAATGTACCCGGCCATATCCTGTTCCGTCATCATAGCCGAGATAAGGACCCAGCCGTCCGTCGCCCGGACACCTGACTGCTGAGCGAGCCGCTTCAATAGCGAAACCAGTTGAACGAGGGCCGGCTCAAGAACCGAATCAGAGTATCGGTTCATCAGCTCCTGACTTTTCTTAGCGAAAAATTGTGTAAGTTGACGTTCGATTGAAGGAAAGCAATTCATCAGTTCATGCATCTTCTCCCGTCTGATCATAAAAAGCGTACACGGTGTAATCGTCTCGCCATTCGCAGGATACCGATTTTCTTCATCAACCAAACCGGTATGCGGAAACAGGTCGCCACAAGAGAACAGACTTGCGATCCACTTCTTCCCATCCCTATTTTGATGATAGGCATGGATCAATCCGTCCACAACAAAGAAATAATGAGTCAATATTTCTCCTTGGACAAACACTGCCTCTTTAGCACGGTATTGTTTCATGATCCCCATTGCTTCCACTTGCTTCAGTTCATCATCCTTAAGATTTTGAAACCAGCCGATTGCCTTTAGTTCAGACATCGAACCTCTTCCTTTCCGTCATTTTTCATCACTATTCCATCCGTAGATAGACTTTTTCTATACAGTCAGTCGAAACTTGATCTCGATCATGTTCAAATTGATTCGAAACACTATATAGTATAGATGATAGCAGTTCTCAATTAAAGTAAACTTAAACGTATTTAAATAGAAAAGGAGCGAACACCAATGCAACTTCTTACATGCCAAAATCAGACAGCTTTAAAGGAACGACTTTATCATGACGAATACCAGACCGTCATGCATTTATCCCTGCAAAAAGGACAGCGCATTCCGGAACATCATGGAGGCGATGCGGAGGTTACCGTTATTCCTGTGCGCGGTGCGATCCTATTCACCGCATCCGGTCAATCGGAACATCTTGTACCCGGTAGGCTTGTGCACCTGAACGCAATGGAACTTCATTCCGTACATGCCGAGGAAGATAGCGATGTCATTCTCGTTAAATCGGCTGCCGGTCCCGTACGTGGATGCTGATCCACCTAATACATGAATAGGGAAGTGATTTCCATGGGAGAAAAGCCGAAGTATACACGAGTCGATCGGGATACATGCATCTCTTGTGGTGCATGTGAAATGGCTGCTCCGGACATTTTCAATTATGACGATCAAGGTCTTGCCTTTTCGATTATCGACGACAACAAAGGAATCAAAACGATTCCAGAGGAATTACTTATGGACCTGGACGATGCTTATGAAGGATGCCCGACTGAATCCATCCTTGTTTCAGATGAACCTTTTGAACAGTCAGACGCTCAGCATGGTGAATAAAATGGGCATAGCAATTAAACGTGTGTATGAACCTGCGCGCAGCTCCGACAGTTTGTAAGTTCTTGTTGACCGTCTATAGCTCAGAGGTTTATTGAAAGCCCGAGCTCATTTAAATCATTGAATGAAAGATATCGCGCCACACATCATTTAATAAATCAAACGACCGCCCACTCACTTCAATCGAAGGAGCAGAGCGGCCGTTTTGCTGTCGCTAATTTCATTTCGTCTGTAACTGATATTCTTTCCGTCGATCGATGATCCAAAAGGCCATACCGAAAAGGATCATCACCGTCATCACACCTGTATATAAAATGATTGAGTTGTTCAGCCCCACCCAACGGGCAGTGAATCCCAGGCCCAAGATTGGCAGGCTTACACCGAGATAAGTCAATACATAGAATGATGCAATGATATCGCCGCGCGATTCGTCCGGTGAAATGTGATTGGTGAGCGCCAGACTTCCCGCAAACGTTGGCCCATGTCCGAATCCAATCAGTACGGTTGTCAGGAATAAAAACAGGATTGATTTCGTTTCGAGCGTAAACACTAATGCTACTAACCCCAAAAGAATTAAGAAAAAGCCGAAAATGGACAGATTTTGCAGTGACATGCGTTTCAGCACAATTTGGCTGATTGTGGAAATGCTCAGTACTAAAGCCACAATCGCACCTGCAACCGCTAAATTTGAGCTTCCCACCAGTTGATCGGTATAACTTGGGATGATCGACAGCATTAAGCTCATAATTGACCATGCAATAAAAGAGGTCATGCCGGACAGGTAGAAGCGTTTTCGAATACTTTGCGGAACAGCAGGCCGATGCATACGTATTTTAGGAACTCGTTTAACCTTTTCACTCATACATAAAAGCCCGAAAAAACCTGGGAGTGCAAGAAACATATGAATAAAATAGGCCAATTTCAGTGGAAACGGTGCGTACTCGCCGAGGAAACCTGAGAGCACAGGACCGAGTGCGTTGCCTACTGTGACGGCCATTGATCCGATAAATGCGGCTTTGATTCGATTCCCTTTTTCATCAAGTTCCGTTAATGCTGCAACGGCAACGCCATTCATCATTCCGACTGAAATGCCTTGAAAGATCCGCGAAATGATCAGCATCGTAAAATTGGTGGAAAGAACAAATAATATGGAGCCGATAATAATGAAAAAAACGCCTGGAATCAGCAGCTTTTTCCTTCCTAATTGATCGGACAGCTGACCGGAGATAATAATTGTTGGAATAACGACAACGGCATAAATTGCAAAAAGCAGCGTCACCATGCTTGGTGACAAGTGCCACTGAACGCGGTATAGTGCGAGCAGGGGTGAGGGGATATTCGTCCCCAGCAATGTAATACATAGACTATATGCAACGAGCCAAAAGGCGACCGCGCGTTGTGAAAACAAGGCGCTTAATCTCCCGCCCATCGGTTTATTCGAAATAATTGGGTGTGCAACGTTCACTTGAATAACGTCCATTAACCCATTGAGTTGCTTAATCACTTGATCAAGGACTGTCTTTTCAGAGCGCAATGAAATCTTCATTCGTGATGTACGCATTTCTTTATAAGTGCCAACCGTTAATGTATCAATATTCAAGCCGCGTTGACTAAATAATCGGGAAACCTGTGCCAGAATTCCCGGCTGATTTTTGACAATCACTGAGATGCGGTGGGTTTTCATGTTGCTTCCCCCTTTTTGCTTGTTAATTTTTATGATATCATCCAATTAACCATACGAAAAATATCTGTTTTATTCATTTATCATACTTTTAATATATGAAGAAAGAAGGACTGCTAATGGATATCCGCCAGCTTCGTTACTTTCTCGCAATTGCCAAAGAGGGCCAAATTACGCGTGCTGCCAAAAAGCTGAATATCGAGCAGCCGCCTCTGAGCCGGCAGCTAAAGCAAATTGAAGAAGAACTCGGCGTCATCCTGTTTGATCGTCAAGGCAAAGGCATGACACTTACCGAAGCCGGTGCCGTTTTGCAAGTTAAAGCTGAAGCAATCCTCCAGCAAATGGACGAAACCGTTACTGAAATTAAGGAGCTTGATCTGGGCATTCATGGCACACTGAAAATCGGCTCGGTATTCTCATGTGTTTCCCTGCTCCCGGAGAAGATTGCCTATTTTCGCGAGCATTATCCTCAGGTCACGTTTAAGATTTTAGAAGGGGATCATGTTGTCTTAGGCGACTATTTGGCCAATCGCAGTATTGACTTGGTTGTCACACGACTTCCGTTTGAATCGAACTATGATTCCAGCAATTATGGAATCCTCCGCCTGCCTTCCGATCCATTCGTGATGATTGTGCCGACAAATCAAAAATGGCGACCATCAAATTCAGATGTCCATTTAAAAGATCTTGCATCCATGCCGCTTATTGCCTTGAAAAGCGACAAAACCGTACAGCTTAACGAAAAAGTTGTGAACGAATGCCGCCGGTTAGGCTTTGAGCCGAATATTGTCTGTGAATGCTCCAGTGTATCGATTACCATTGCTCTAGTGATTGCCGGAATCGGAGTCACTGTTCTTCCTAAATCTGTCCTTTCAGCCTTTTCGGTAGCCGACATTGATCTGTTCGAGCTTCCTGATATCACGGTCCAATCCGATGTTGGTATTATTTGGATGAAAAATCGCTATCTCACAAAAAAAGCACGTCAATTTATTGAATTGTTTAAAGCTAAGAATGAGGATGAGAAATGATGCATATTCGGAATGTTCGAAAAGAGGACTTAGAGCAGCTCATAGCCCTTGAAAATACAGGCTTTACTCCTGAAGAGGCTGCGACTAAGCAGGCATTTATCAATCGAATTGCGACGATATCCGATACCTTTTTGATAGCAGAGGAGAAAAATCAAATGATCGGTTATGTGAACGGTCCGGTTCTATCTGTTCCCTTTATTACCGACGACCTTTTCGACCAAACAATCCCTAATCCGAAAAGCGGCGGTTACCAAAGCATTCTGGGCATTGTTGTCGCTCCTGATTATCAAGGAAAAGGCGTAGCCGGCAACCTTCTCCATGCATTTGAAGACCAGGCTCGTGAAAAATATCGATTAACGGTAACGCTTACTTGTCGTCAATCGCTCATCGCCTTCTATGAGAAGAAAGGCTATACAAACCGAGGAATTGCCGCATCCCAGCACGGAGGCATTCAGTGGTTCAATATGGATAAAAAGCTGTCATGAAATGATGTTTCCCACCCATCTTCTATAAAAGCCGCATTTCTCTTGCATCATCTATACGTGTCTCAAGAGCGTTGCCAAGCATAAATTAGTTTAGCTGTACAAGGAGCATCTTTCCATGCACAGTAAACTAATTTCAGAAAGGATGCAGTTTTATGCCCATTGTTAAACCTTTTATGGCCAGTCGAAAATTCACGTCAACACTTGGTGGAGGAACAGGTACAGGCGCAACCTTTGCTGTGACAGCAACCAGCTTTACTGATGATACTGGTGCCGCGGCAACTGCCTTTCCAAGCTCTTTCGCCTATTATGAACTCTATATTAATGGTGTGATTCAAACCTCAGATACCTCTACGGTTACGACAACTGCCATTACAATTCCTGACGGCGACACCCTTGATGGTGCAACACCGATTACAGTCGCTTTTGTCGTTAACTGAACGTGACAGAGAAAGAAAGGTGCAGACTTAACAAGGTCTGTACTTTTTTTAACCCGATTGAATCTTAATGGTTTGAAGGATAATAGGTACACCAGTTGTAAGTACATCATTAGGACCAATAAAGGAAAGTGTTCCTGCGGATACCGTATAAAAGACGGATGGCTGAAGCATCCCATTGACAAATAAGTTAAAAAACGTAACATCGCCCGGATCAGGGATGCTCTGGCTTCCATATTGGGATAATCCGTCAGCATTTGTATAGGTTCGTTTCCCCTCCACCCCAGTAGTGATATAGTAGGTTGTTTCCGCTTTGAGAGAATTTCCCGGGACAGATACTGACCCATTACAATTAATCGTAATGGTTTGATTCAATCCATTTGAATTTGTATTCGTATTTATGTTTCTTTTTTCCGATCTCAGCTTTGTTTTCTGTAGTCTGCGGGCCGGTGTCTCTTTCTTTCTATGTGAGCTGCATTCATCCGGTCTGTCAAAAAAATCGGTCAACACATACCACCTGCCTCGCGCATTGATACCATAGTGTATTAAGTCATTTAACTACTTGTTTGTGCATCCGCCTTGTGTTCCGAAAATCTTATACTAAAAAAGCGAGTGGACACAGTGTCCGCTCGCTTTTTCATGGTTTCGTTTTTTCATCTGTTATTTTTCCGGTTTAAAGGTCTTGCAGTCTGTTTCTTCGACGTTTGATGCCTGCTTGCCTTTATGACTGATGACGTAAATGGCATTTGCAGAGCAATGGTTTCCTTCATCCCAAAACGTACAATTGTTCACTTCACAGAGTACATCTTTAGCCAAAGTCGCTCACCTCCTCCGGAACTAGTATGAGCAAGCTCCGAGGGTTCAATACGACAACAAATCGGGTTCATTCACTGTTTGCTACACTACTTTTACACGTTCAGTCCATGATGCTTATGGCTTTGACTGCTCGCTTGACCATGATCAATATTCTGGTGCTTGAGCGTTGGGAAAACCGTCTTATCAAACACGCCAACCAATGTGCCTTGAAACAGTAAAGCGAAAATAGTACCGACATTGATCGCGTAGAGCTGATGTGAATCGATCCAGCAAATGAGGAGGATCACAATCGGCGGAGAAAAGGTTACAAGCTGTGCGACCGTCGCATTACCTTTAAAAAATTTAAAACGAATAATCTGCATCAAATCATCGCAAGGATGAAGCATCAGATTCACACGTTGGTAGATCGAAATCGCAAGCGAAATAAAGCATACGCCTACAATATCTAGAACGACACGCACGATAAGCGGCAATTCATTAATCCCTATAGCAACAAGATAAGTGCTGATCATCCCAATTAAATAGCTGAACGGGACCATAAAGATCATGTTGCCAATAATGCGGTGCCAATCAATTTTACCGATAATCAGGGCATTGATGATAACGACAAGAACACCTGAGGCAATCAAAATGATGCTTAATGAAATACTTGTCAGTGCTGTAAAATTAACTGCTGATGCTGTCCAGAGCGCGCTTCCCAGATTCAGTGAAACGGTCAGCGCATTTCCAAAGGCGTTAAAGAAAATCGAAATCATGAAATACAAGAGATTCTCATTATGATTGTGAGTGCGAACGGGCAGTGCATGCTTAGCGTACACGAACATTTCCTTCCTTTAGTTCATTTCTTTTTTAATCGCTATGAATGAGTGCATAAAGCAACGGTGAAGAATAGTCAATAAGGTATTACATTCTTCACTCAAGTTGTTTCATTTTAACTCTTCCCCAGCATATGTTCAATGTATAATTCATGTCGAAGTGCACAGCACCCAAATAGTGCAATAAACTTGCACGTCATTAGATTAATTCTTTTTTGGCTTGTCTCATTGATGTAAACAATCCGCTCTTCATAAATAAGAGAAGAGAAATAAGAAAACAAATAATCGTAAACAGATCAAGCGTTTTAAATCCTCCGGCATGCGCGTAAAGCAAGCCACCAAGCGATGAACCGATGGTCGTGCCCAAATATATCGAGGCATTAGCCATTGATGAAATGGTGCCTTGTACCAAGGAACAAAAATAACAAAGACTGTCGCAAATGAGCGGCAGCCTTTGTTATTCATTAACTTAATTAGTTATCAGATACGGTCAGCTTATCATCCGGATAGATTAGATCAGAGGACAAATTGTTTGCTTTCATTAATTGATCCACCGTTGTTCCATGTTCCTTAGCGATCGACCAGAGCGAATCTCCTGACTTTATCGTGTATTTTTCGGATGGATCCTGTAACTGGATTTTCTGTCCCGGACGAATCATCGTATCCTCCAGCTTGTTGATTTGCTGGATCTTTTGCACGGAGATGCCGCTTTTATTCGATATTGCCCACAACGTATCCCCTGTCTGCACAATGTATACCCCATTATTTATCGTTTGTGATGAGCTTGTCTCATTTGAACTGGAATTTGAGTTATCTGCTGTAGATGCGGTCGTCTCAGAAGTCTGGTTTTCATTTACAGATGCTTGGTCATTTTGGGTCGATTTTGTCTGATCTGTTGTTACTGACCGGCTGCTTTGTGTTGATTGTGTCTGATCAGTAGTTGATGCTTGGTCACTTTGTGTCCCATTCGTCTGAGCAGCTGATGATGATTGATCAGTTGACGCACTGCTTTGTGTTTGATCGTTTGAACCCTGAGTTGATGAAGATTGAGAAGTCGCTGATTCTTGTGTCGTTTTTTGCGGCTGAACTGTTTTTACAGATTGCTGCGCTGCTGTTTGAGCGTTCGTTGCGATCCTTCGGGCAGTCACGTAACGCGGCTCCCAATAACTTGACGCGCCTCCACCAAATATCTGCGTTTCACGTACCCCGGTTTTTTCTGTTTCCGCACTAATCATGCGATTATTGCCAACATAAATTCCAACATGTGAAATACCTCCACCTGATGTGTTAAAGAAGACGAGATCTCCAGGTTGAAGATTCGATCGGCTGACTGCAGTACCATAACCCGCTTGTGCTGCCGCGCTATGAGGCAATTGAATACCAAAATGTGAAAAGACGCGCATTGTAAATCCCGAGCAGTCATTCTGTCCCCAAGAGTAAGCTGAGCCGACACCTTGCTGTGCTAAATTCACTACAGATGTTGCAGATGCAGCATCCGCTTGATGAGATCCAAGTCCGGTTACGGTCAACCCACCGATCAATGCTAACGATAATATGCTTTTTTTCATCATGTTTCCCCCTATGGTATGCTCCCAAAATTTCTCTCTTTCAGTCATTGTTCTATGTAACCTTGCAACACAACTAATCATAGGTCTTAGAGGTTGCATTCCAATAACATCCTATTGACAGCACTGATACATTCTGATGACAAAAAGGGTCAATAATTTCATATTCAAACTATATTCTAGAATCACTAGCATCCGGAAACAGTTATGGAATTATATGGGTGGGCAGCAATGAGTGCGCGGAGGCATACACCTCAATAGATCAGTCATAAGCTTTAGAAATGAGCATTCACTATTAGAAAAATCAGGCGAGTAAATAAGCGGAAATTTTCCGGTTATTTGCATCATGGCGCGTACTTCGCCGGTAAATAAGGGTAATTTTTCCGCTTATGCAAAGTAAAACCCTACCATCTTCACGTTTTTCGATTCGATAAGCGGAATTTTTCCGTCTATTCAAGCTATTTTTTCGTTCATTTTCTAATTAAGGGTAATTTTTCCGCTTATTTATCAGAATTAGGCGCTTACCTAATCACCCGGTCCTAAACCCCCAGCCGTGTGTTATTGGTTCATGCCTTTGCGGTACTGTTGAATCATCGCTTCGGTTACTCGCTTGCTGCGGGCGATGGCAAACATCTAGTTGCGCTTAAACTATAAGCCTTAAAATTATATTCTTTCTTATAATACAAAAAACATTGCTCTGCAAGGCATACTCTCGAGCAAATCAGGGAAATACATTAGTAAAGTGGAAAAGATGAAGTGAGTTGACAGTGATGGCGGGTTTATGAGGATGATTTATTCAACCGGTGATCATCATTGAGGATGCATTGGTCTGATTCCAAATAATCGCGCATGATTATAACTTACAAAAAGGAGTTTTCAAATGCTGCATGAGTTGTCTGCATTGAATCCGGTACTACTTTCTTTGCTTGCCGGACTTTTTACCTGGGGCTGCACTGCAGCCGGAGCATCACTCGTTTTTTTCTTCAAAGATTTAGATCAAAAGATGGCCAACGTCATGTTCGGCTTTGCTGCCGGTGTTATGATCGCGGCTAGTTTTTGGTCATTACTCGCACCTGCAATTGAGATTAGTTCCGGAATGGGTAAATTCTCGTTTGTTCCTGCACTTATTGGCTTTTTACTAGGCGGGGCTTTCTTAAGACTCGTTGATCGTCTCATTCCTCATTTGCATTTTGGTTTCCCTGTAGCTCAAAAAGAGGGGCCAAAGACTAAACTGCGGAAGATCATTTTACTCGTTCTTTCCATTACTATTCACAATATTCCGGAAGGCGCAGCGGTCGGAGTTGCTTTTGGCGCCATTGTCACCGGAGACACAGAATTATTAATCGCAGCACTTGCTCTTGCTTTCGGCATCGGCATTCAGAACTTTCCAGAGGGTGCGGCGGTATCCATTCCACTTCGAGGCGAAGGTCTTTCACGAGCGAGAAGTTTCTGGTACGGACAATTATCTGCCATAGTGGAACCGATTTTTGCTGTCATTGGTGCTTATTTGGTTGTCCACGTTTCCCCGGCCCTTCCCTATGCTCTTGCATTTGCAGCAGGCGCAATGATCTTCGTTGTTGTTGAAGAACTCATTCCAGAGTCTCAACGTGAAGGATCAACCGATTTAGCTACAGCCGCAACAATGCTTGGCTTTGCCGTCATGATGGTACTGGATGTAGCATTGGGATGACTTGTAGAGGAACAAACTTACTCATGTATCCCTTAATGAACAACGCTAATTGACGAATCAGTCTACTAAATAAATGTTTGTTTACCGATTATTCGTTTCAAGAAGTTCTCGATCGACAAATAGCCCTAAATCCCGATGTACCTTTTAAACAGAAAATAGTTATTCATTTCTTACTTCACTATTCCCGCAATTAGCTCAGCCGATTGCGACGCGGTCCGATTGCTAACATCCACTTTGGTGGTGTCCATCTTTTTATAGAATTCTAAGCGAGCAATGCTGCCTTCGATTGAATCAATGGTCCGTATTCCCTTTTGCACATCCTGCATGATGTGAGACCTGAGTACATCCTCGGAACAGATAAGCGAAATCTTGTGCAGCTCATAGTCACCATGGAGATGGCTCAAGATGTCTTCAAAAATTTGCTCTTGGTGCATGACCCAGCAAAAAATGATGTAGCGAAAGCCGGAATTCGTCAAATATGCGTTAAGCAGATGTGTTATGTTATCGATGACCATTCGCTTATTTTCTTCTGTGAACACCCAAGGATTCATCTTCCAGCACCAATCACCATCTAGATACACACTGGGCACGAGCTGGTCGGACAGTTGTTCGGATACAGTACTTTTTCCAACCCCCATCGTGCCATTGATCATAATTAATTTTTTCATGTTCTTACCCTCTTTTTATGATGACTTTTTGTTGCCAATGATGGGGGCGATCAAGCTCGGACGGCAGCTTGGTAGCCGCATCACCCTTTGCAGCATTCAACTGCGCCTGCGTCAGAAAAATGCTGCCCGTTAAATCGGCACCTCTTAGATCGGCATCGCGCAGATCAGCGCCAATAAAATCGGCGGCTCTTAGGTCTGCATTCCTCAAGTCGGCAGCGATTAAGTAAGCACCTCTGAAATTCGCGCCTACTAGATCAGCGCCACTCATCTTCTTCCCCATAAGATCGGCGCTCCGGTAATTTTTCCGCTTTTTCCGACTAAGCTTCATGTCTTGTCGCTGTGCTTCCTGCCACACAAGTTCGCTCGTTCTCAAAAAAAGATCATTCAATTTTGCATGCTGTAATTGAAGATCCAAGTTCATCATTGAATCTGAACTGAGTTGAGTCAGTTGTTCGATCTCATCGAATGCTTGGTAAATCTCATTATAAATGGGCTTTGACGCAGTCCGTAGCATCGACATTTGGAGGTACCAAAGCAGTTCATGCAGCATAATCATTTTTGGAAACACAGCAAACATATTGCGAGCAGTTTCCGCGTCCTCATGCCAGTCTACTCCATGAAAAGTGATTTGGGACACTTTTTGCCCCGCGCCAAAGCACTCAAAAGCTGTGCATCCTTTAAATCCTTTTTCCTTCAGTCCACTATGGATACGGCAGCGAAAGTCTTGTTGCAGATTTGAACAGGGCACACCCGCCTGCTTATTGAAAGCAAAATCCGCAGAATTCGAGAAGGGCAGCGCCACGCAGCAGAGGCCAAAACATTTTTCACATTCTGGTCGCAGCATACTTCGAATCATCTGGTTATTACGGGTCTCAGGCACAATCAACACTTCCGTTCATATAACTCGCATGGTACAAGTATACAGGATCCATCGTTCAATTGTTCGTCTATCAAGAGCAAAAAAAATAGATCATTTCCATTTCGAAACAGATGAACTGATCCACTCATTGGACTAAAATTAGGTAAAGGAGCTGTTTTGATGAGACACTGCGCATTCAAGAAATTTGGAAAAGGAACGGAAACGATCCTGTTTTTTCCTGCTGCCGGTTTTTCCGGAATGGAGGGCGAAATGATTGCCGATTTTTTTCAGGAGGATTATCAATTCTATCTCTGTAATTCGCCGGGATACGGAGAGAGCTCGGGCTTTGATCGTTCCATTAAGCCGAGAGCTATTGCCGACTGGGTAATCAACTTTCTAGATGAAGAAAAAAAAGATCAGGTTCATCTGATTGGGCACTCGGCCGGAGGCTTCGTCTGTCTCTGCTACGCCTCCTATGAAGGCATTAATCAAAAAAGAGCACAATTTGAGCAAAAAAATAGTGCAGCATTTACTGCTCAATCAAATTGTGACATCGTAAAGGTTCCTGGTGCGCATTATGTACTGTGGGCAAAGGAATTCCCGCTGTCGAAACTCAGAGCATTTATCACTAATGCCTCGTCACGTTGAACGTTTGCCTGCCAACAATCGTTTATAACATTTTTGTCATAAAAACACTATTTGGATCTGCCCTGTATTCTGAAAACGGAGGACACTCATCAATTCCAAAACATTCGCAAAGTCTTCTCGCTGGTTCAAAAGCATCCATTGATCCGGTTTCCAAACTGATTCGCCGATAGGCACGCTACCTTGCGACGTCAATGATGTGCTGAAGAATATTCCTTGCGACCATCTTCCTCAAATGCAGCAAGGATGTTCGCATTGATTTTAACTCTCTATGTTGATCATCAAGCTCCTTCAGTGCGCCGCAGCCAAGCAGTTTTTCTCCTTTCCACGCACTCCAGAATGTGATTTTCGGGCCTCTCAATGCGGCAAGATCAGGAGCATGAATACTTTCGGGCGGCGAATTTTTTGCCATCCCTTAGATGCTCGCTGATCAATTCAATGACCGTGGTTCCGGTCAAATCATCCTTTTTGATCTCCATTCATTGCCTCCAAAAATCATTTATTTTATTTGGAATCATAACGTTTCCGACTGAGGAGATACAAAGAAACATGTACCTACCCAGATCAAACCTATGAAAAAACAATAGATCACTAAGAATAAGATGGGAGAAACATTCAGTATATACTTCAAAAAAACTGCTCTAATGGTTGTGCGAAGATCCTTACGGCGCAACCTCTTTTTTCTATTTGATCGTTGATCGTACATGAATGACGCGTTAGAGCGATCAATTATCAATAACGCCTTTCATTACCTTCCATTTCACTGAATCTCAAAATAAGAAAGAATGCGCATGGCGCTTACCCAACCTGAAGGTACGGAGCTCTTTTGAGATTTAAGGTAATAGTAAGTATCCTGTTCCCGAGTCCGTTTTACAGCCTTAGTGACTTTAAATTCAGCCTTGCTTGGAATTGTTGAGTTTATAAAATCAGATTTTTGAGCTAAACTCTTTGTCTTATATTGCGTGTAAGGAGGATAATTCCAAATATTACCTGGAGTGTGAATCCCGACGACGTGATCCTTATAGATAGCAGGAATTGTTGTGGGCTGGGTAGTCATTGCTTTTTTAACTCCGCCAGCAAATGAGCCGACTTTTTTGCCCCCATAGACGTAACCCCGATATTTACCATTCATCGTCACGACACGATAATAAACGGAACCGGTGTGGGTGACTTTATAACCGTAGGCACGGAAATAATAAGTTGAACCCTTATAAGCGTGGTTCCTCAGACTACCATAGTAATAATCAGCATCTGCATGAGTATAAGAAGCAAATTTTGCCATCTTGCTCTTGGAAACCACTAGTTTAGCCCCTTTTACCGTGCCGGGTTTCGTATAAAGGGCGTATTTACCTGTAGCAACCACATTACGAGTGGAGCCAGCTGTCTTTAAAGGCGTGTAGCCCACTTTAATTGTTGCCGTATTGGTTTTAACGGTTTTATTGGGTTTATTGGATGTATTGCATGATGTTATAGTCAGTAAGCTCGCTACAGCAAGGACTGAAACCATGAATAATTTTGTCCATTTGTTCATACCTAAATCTCCCTCGTCAAATACGTTTGGGGCTTAATCGTAATGCCCAGTTCAGCTCAGGGACTGCGTGATGATCCTCTTATTTTGCTCCATTATAACGCATAAACCGGTCAAGTCCTTTTTGTGTGTCAATATCTCAGTTGGAACAAGTCGTTAGCTAGGTGAAATAGTGGCTTCCATAGTGGATATATCCCGTTTTACTCACCTGGATTTATTATAGCAGACCTTTCAGAGGACAAAGAAGTTCCCACGAGTCCTAAAAGGGTCTACTGGAGTGGGTTTAGATCAGAAGCTCATTGACTTAAAAATGGTCCATGAAATCCCAAGGATTTTCATGAACCATTCTTTGATTAGAGACTGCTTACGGAGCAACCTCTTTTTTATTTGATCGTTGATGAGTGACATATAATGACGCGTTAGAGCAATCAATTATGAGTAATGCCTTCATTGCTTTCAACTTCACTGTAAGAAATAACGTAACGGCTACTGACCCAACCTGAAGGTACGGAGCTCTTTTGAGATTTAAGGTAGTAGTAAGTATCTTGTTCCCGAGTCCGTTTTACAGCCTTAGTGACTTTAAATTTAGCCAGACTTGGAATCGTCCAGTTTACTTTACCTAATCGCTTAGTCTTGTATTGCGTGTAGGGAGGATAATTCCAAACACTACCTGGAATGATAACTCCGACGTAATCTTTAAAGTTAGCAGGAATTGCTGCCGCTTGGGTAGTTGTTGCTTTTTTAACTCCACCAGCAAAGGAACCAACTTTTTTACCTCCATAGACGTACCCCCGATATTTACCATTCATCGTCACGACCCGATAATAAACTGAACCGGTGTAGGTGACTTTATAACCATAGGCACGAAAATAATAAGTTGAACCCTTATAAGCGTGGTTCCTCCCTATTAACTCGTAATAATCAGTATCTGCACGAGTATAAGAAGCAAATTTTTTCATTTGGCTCTTGGAAGCCACTCGTTTAGCCCCCTTTACCGTGCCGGGTTTTGTATAAAGGGCGTATTTACCCGTAGCAACCACGTTACGGGTTGATGCAGCTGTCTTTAAAGGCGTGTAGCCCACTTTAATTGTTGCTGATGCATTAGTTTTATTGCATGAGGTTATAGTCAGTAAGCTCGCTACGGCAAGGACTGAAATCATGAATAATTTTGTCCGTTTGTTCATACCTTAATCCCCCTCGGCTAATAAGTTTTGGACTTAATCGTAACGCCCAGTTCAGAGACCGCGTGATGATCCTCTTATTTTGCCTCATTATAACATAACGTCACGCATCGACTAAACGCCTTTGCGGTTTTCCTTTTTCTTAAAGAAAAGCTTATATTGCTTAAATCAACCCACAATAGTGTTATAATGAAAGAGGTTTTAATAATGCGAATATTATTACAAACCGAATTTTTAGACGGGGAGAAATTTGTTATGAGTGGAAATGATAAAGCCGTCCCATTAGATGAGCGATTTGATGCTGGTGAACCTGTTCCGACCGACCAATTAGTTATGAACCGAGACGATTTTGATTCCGATGAAGCCATGGAGCACTATTTTAAGGATCACCCTGAAGCCCCTCGGCAGGCCTATGACGCGTATAAAGAAGAAAAATCAGCAGGTCATCAACAAAAAGTAACTGTTTCCTCTCAGGCGGCAACTGGTACCGCGGTTTTTACATTAAATGGTTTACACTACAAAAATGTTGTCCAAACTGCCTATGTAGGAACTCAATACGTTTACACCACTCAACAAATTAATAATAGTGGTGTGGGAGCCACCCAAATCATTACACGTTTTCCATTGAACGGCTCATCACTAAATGCGAAAGATTACATGACTCTCAGGCGATTTGGGCATGGTGAAACGTTACAGTGGGGGGATCACAATGGAAAAGATTATTTTTGGGTAGTTGCAAAGGCTACGCAGGTAGATAACCCAGATGCTTCTGGTATCGACTGGGGAACACAAATTGCCCGGATTCAATATCAAGCCGGCGCTTCGATTGATTACACGGATGTTCCTCGTTTCTCGAGCATCAATCATGCCAATAAATCAGGTTCATCTTTTGGTACATTAAAGCGTTGTGAAGCGGCTTTAGATAGCTCTCGTAACTATTTAATGATCTGGTCAATGAATACGTCCAATACGGTTCAATTTGCTTATTACAATGCTGCTGGACTAAATAATATTTTGGATACTTAGGAAGCTCAAGCTTCAAAGTATATTTCAGCTGGTGACGCTTCTGTTGTGGCTCAATGTGTAAAGTCATATACGTCAAGTGATTTTTACAATAAAGTTGCACATCAATCTGTTCAAGGGATTGAGTTTTCTGACGGACAAGCCATTTATATTTCAAGTGGTGGCGTTGGTAATCAGCCAGTTATTCAAAAGGGCAACTGGGGCACAACTGACTTTACTCCATACGCTGTTGCTGTTGAAGGGGCTGAAGGTAGCGTCTTAAACAATCCAGTTGGTAATGAGGTTGAAACTGAAGGGATTCAGTTAAAGGGGGATTATGTTTATTTAAATGTATCTCTGCATAGCGATAGTTCTAAAGTAATTTTCACAGTACCCAAAAGTGACTTTTAATCAACTTTCATAAAAATGTAAACTAAGACTTAAGCTTCAAAGATGGATCATTAAAACATTCAAGTTTTAATGATCCATTTTAAATAGAAACACCAATATCGCAACTAATTTTTTATCGATCATTGTTTCATTTGGGCCTGATTGAGAATCGCCTCCAAAAGTACATTAACAGCAGGGATTCTTTAGAATATCCTAGAAAAAGTTGATGCAAGATCTGATCATTTAGAGTAATCTGTACTTGAGTCCTATGAATCTCTCCTTTTAGAAAAAGTTATTGGTTCACTCAATTCTAATTGGGATCATGGACTTTGGTTCATTTTCTATGGGAACTCAATAAGAAGGCGAAGATCAAATTTTTGCGTTTTCACTGTGGTGGAGCGCGGCCCACCACAGTGAAAACGAACTTCTCATCACCTCATTGTTACCTCATAGATAACTCTAATTTACACAACTATACGTCCTCAACTTGAGATTCTTTCGCAATCAAAATTTTTCCTGTGAGGTGTTCCATGAAAACACTCTATGTATCGGACCTTGACGGTACGCTGCTAAACAGTCAATCCAAGCTTTCCGAATACAGCATGAGCACCATCAACCAATTGATCGAATCCGGAATGTCTTTTTCCTATGCCACGGCACGTTCACTTGTCTCAGCTTCTGTTGTTACGAAGAGACTGAGAACACCGATTCCGGTCATTATCTATAACGGTGCATTCATTGTCGATGCGCAAACCGGCGAACGGCTGGACTCTGCCTCATTCAATGAGCGAGACATACGCAATGTCGCGGAATGGCTCACGGAGCGAAGCCTTTATCCGCTTGTCTACTCATTCGTCAACGAAGTGGAGCGTGTGAGTTGGCTAAAAGGATACGAAAATGACGGGATGCTCCATTATCTTCATTCAAGAAGAGGAGACCCTCGCCTTCGCAGTGTAGACACGATCAGCGATCTGTATGCCGGGGATGTATTCTACTTTACCTGTATCGGTGAGCAGAAACCTATGTCTAAGATTCATCAATGGTTTGACCAAGACAGCAGATATCAGTGTATTTTCCAACAAGAGCTCTACCGTGAGGAATACTGGTGCGAAGTGATGCCCTCACAGGCAACGAAGGCCAATGCCATTGTCCGACTTAGAGAACTCATGGGCTTTGATCGCATCGTTTCATTTGGCGATCGAGTGAACGACTTGTCCATGTTTTCAATATCGAATGAATCCTACGCTGTTGAAAATGCGGTAGATGAATTAAAAGAGCAGGCGACCGGAATCATTGAATCAAACGATGAAGATGGTGTCGCTCGTTGGCTGGAGCTGCACTTCCATTCAGATGAATGAACGAAGAAAGGGTCCAAGTTTCACGCTTGAATAGCTTTTTGAATGGCTTCGGCCAGGCCCTGCGGATTCTCCCACGCCATTGAGTGTCCGGCATTTTCAACGATTTCAATTGTGACACCGTGCGCTCGGAGTACCTGTACGTCCGCGTCCGGCAGTGAGCGTTCACCAAAGATAAACGTCCTCGGACAGTCAAGTGAGTATAAAACTTCTCTTCCTGAAGGTTGTTGCCCCTTTGCTGCAGATTTACAAATTAAGTAGGCTGCCCTGGGCGACCATAGAGATAAAGATGCCGCCCACATTTGATTTCCGCTATTCCGACTTTCCTCTACTAACTCTCTAAATCCATTTTTCAAAAATTCATTTCGATCAAAATCCGCAATATATTTGCTGGACGATCCTTCATCACTTTTATCTAAATTTGCTTCACTCAAAATGATTCGATCGATTCGTTCTCTGCATTGATCCGCTAAAGACAGAGCTACTGCTCCTCCCAAGCTATGTCCAAACAAGATAAACGACTCGAGTCCTATCGATTCAACAAATTCCTTAAGATACTCTGCATGTTCCTGAACGGTATAACCGAAGTCATTTGGTTTGTCACTGTAGCCGGAGCCCAAAAGATCGACAATTACACAGCGATGTTTCGCTAACGCTTCCTGGGCTGCCACTTGCGGATAGTCAAAAGAACCGGCACAACCAAGTCCATGAATAAACAAAATAGGTTGTTCAGTACCTGGAAAATCGTTATAGCGAAGGACTGCATTCGCTTTTTTCACAAAATACTCGTTCATCAAATCACCTTCTGCGATAAATTTGCCAAAGCTTGTCCGCCAAAAAGAAACGGTCATAATCGACGTTCAAGTGAATCATTAATTTCTGCTTTAAGCACTTCAAAAATATAGCACATATGTTCTGCTATTGTCAAAAAAGATCCCTAAACGTTGACTTATCTCAGAAATGTAGTACCGAGTATCCATTCGTTTCTCATCACCTGATTGCCCTTTCTTAATCACCTTCATGCTTTCCTGCCTTCATTCCCGGTTCAAATTTTCGGGCTTGATCAAGCGGTTTTTCTTTTGCGGTCAGAACCTCCGGATCCAGACAGAATACTGCTGTCGTACTGCCCATGGATGAACGGTACTTTTCCAAATGATTTCGTGATAATGATCGATCGTAGTAACCGGGAACATACTTATCCAGCAATTTTTGCATAGCCTCTGTCGCTTCATCCCAATCGGTGAGATGTGTCACTTTGCCAAAAGCCATAACACTCATATAAGCCGTGTCCGTGTGAGCGGGTACAGGATGCGCCATTGTTCCAAATTCTTCACATACAGTAAAGCAGATGTTCGCATTCGCCTTCATTAAATCTGCCTTTTTGCCTTCATCCGCCCCATGAAAATAAAACTTATTGTTGTACCAAACAAAATTAAGCGGCACAACATAGGGATAGTCCTCATCGGAAAGGCCTAAAAATCCAATCCGTGCTTGTGTCAAAAAATCACTAATCTTCTCAGAGTCACGACATTCGAGCATCTGTTTCCGTAAAGGGCGCATGTTATTTTCCACCTTTTCTGTCATTTATCGTTTATAATTCTAATTATAAAAGCGATTGTACCTTTTAAAAGATACAGATCATGAGTTGTGAGGCAGTACAGAGGTGGGATGAAAATGGAGATTATTCCTCGGCTGGATGAAGATTCAAAGGATCCTTTATATATCCAGTTGTATCGTTATTTTAAAAATGAGATTGAACACTCCGTCCTTGAAAAAAGCACACGTCTTCCATCCATCCGCTATCTTGCGGAAAATCTGAAGGTAAGTAAGACAACCGTGCAGATGGCCTATCAACAGCTTCTTGCCGAAGGATATATTGAAAGCCGCGCGCGCAGCGGTTATTTTGTCGCAGAATTTGAAGGAGATTGCATTGATTCCTACGTAAACCGAGATGTACATTTTTCTGCCGGATATTCTCCCAAACAGAAGACAAGCCCCATCTTATACGACTTCTTTATGTCGGACATTGATACCGCACATTTCCCGTTGGATGAATGGCAAAAATGCGAACGCAAATTGCTGAGTCATGAGAATAGAGAGATCCTGAAATACGGTCATTTTCAGGGTGAACCACGATTAAGAGCGGCACTTTCCGACTATCTGCATCGTTCTCGAGGTGTCCAATGCATACCGGAACAAATCGTTATCGCTGCCGGCACCCAATCAATCCTTGAGCTGCTTTACCATCTGATTGAATGGAATAATCATCAATTAGCGATGGAGGATCCAGGCTACCAAGGCGTCCGCAGATCGCTGCAAGGATGGCCGATTCACTTAGTGCCCATTCCAGTTGAAGAAGACGGACTGTCCATAGATGAATTGAGTAAAAGTCAGGCAGACGCGGTCTATATCACACCTTCGCACCAATATCCGCTCGGCATGGTGATGCCGATTGCAAAACGAATGAAGCTACTTTCATGGGCTTATGCGCATAACAGCTGGATTATCGAGGATGATTATGATGGCGAATTCCGTTACAGAGGGAAACCGATTCCTTCGTTGCAAGGGATCGATGAACACAATCGTGTCATTTACATCGGAACTTTTTCTAAATCGCTTATGCCTGCGATTCGAGTAAGCTATATGGTTCTGCCGCCCGCTCTGCTTGAAGCCTACCAAAGCTTTGAGTGGAGACAAACTGCTTCACGGCTGCACCAGAAGACATTGGCGCTATTTATCGAAAGCGGACAATGGGACCGCCATATTCGCAAAATGCGGACGCTGTACAAGAAAAAACAGATACTGCTTCTTGATACCATTAAATTGGTAATGGGCAGTCATGTTCGTGTCAGCGGACAGGATGCGGGCTTGCATATCGTCATTCATGTCAAAAGCCGGTACCCGTCGGAAACACTGATCAAGCAAGCAAAAAAGGCGGGTATACGAGTATACGAGACCTCTGCCTACCTCGTTCAAAACAAAGATATGAATGATTCGTCTCTTTTACTTGGATTCGGCGGATTATCGCCAGATGAGATCAGACAGGGGATTAAACGTTTGCACAAAGCTTGGCTACCTTATTACTCATAACCCGAGCCACATCGTGAAATCAACGATCCTTTTAACTTATCTGTTTTCAGCTGTGAATGAAGGGAACAAGAAGAAATACATGTTAGGGGACATTAAGTCAAAACGTGTGATCAGGAAACGCCCGATATACTTAATAACGGTTCACTCCTTTAATGGGAATGTTCATTAAATAATTCCGCCATCGTCATAAACGCTTTCGTTGTCTTATCTTGAGCCGCTTCAATCTTTGAGAGCCGGACGTTGGTTTCAATTTGAGCCGTTTCCAAATTGCCAATGCGGTGATTCATGACCGATTGCTGGGCACTCAAATCATCCAAACGTTTGTCTATCGAATCAAAACGCTGATCCATTGAGTCTAAACGCTGGTCCATCGAATCAAAACGCTGATCCATTGAATCTAAGCGCTGGTCCATCGAATCAAAACGCTGATCCATTGAATCTAAGCGCTTGTCCATCGAATCAAAACGTTGATCCATTGAGTCTAAACGCTTGTCTATCGAATCAAAACGCTGATCCATTGAGTCTAAGCGCTGGTCTATCGAATCAAAACGCTGATCCATTGAGTCTAAGCGCTGGTCTACATCCTCCTTAAAATCCAGCATAATTTTTCTTGTATCCGTGAGCACCTCAAACAATTGGTGAAATTCGCTTTCCTTATTCGGCATTTAATCGCCTCCTTTTATTTGGTTGCTTTTATTATACAATGCTTTTGGTCTGACCAAAAGTATTTTCGGAGTATTCCATGAACTTATAGACTCGATGAAACTGCAGTCGAAAACGTTGAGGCTGCATATCTATAGATTAGAATCAATGATTCGTTGCACGCCGGATAAACCTGTCACTTGTGAATAAGCCGGAGCAGATATACTTGGAGTCGGAGGCGGGAAAATGCATACGTTGAAAAAAAGTCATATGGCCTTTATGGCGGCCGTTTTATCCGGAGCGATTCTCAATCCGTTGAATTCATCAATGATTGCGCTCGCACTGCACAGCATTCAGCAAGATTTTCATCTCACATTTGCAACGGTTTCTTGGCTCGTCTCCGCCTTTTATCTGGTCAGCGCTGTCGGTCAGCCGGTTGCAGGAAAAGTAGGTGATCTCATCGGACGCCGAAAGCTGTTTATCGGTGGACTGCTGCTTTCCGCGGTTGCCTGCTTATTTGCCCCGCTGGCATCTACCTTTCTCGTGCTGCTCTTGATGCGTCTGCTTCAAGCCATTGGCAACAGCACCATTTATCCGTCCAGTGTCGCACTGGTACATCAATCCGTCAATAAAGAACGTCAAGGTTCGACCCTCGCCGCTCTGGCGATCTGTGCTTCAGTCATGACCGCGTGCGGGCCGTCAGTCGGCGGATTATTAATTGTCTGGGGCGGCTGGCCAAGTATCTTTTACGTGAATTTTCCCTTTATCGTTGTCAGCCTCGCGCTTGGTCTGATAATCTTTCCCAAGGACATCAATAATCGGTCGCATCGTTTGAAAAGCTTGCTGAAACACTTGGATATTCCGGGAATTATCCTTTTTTCCATCAGTATTGTCAGCTTGCTTTGGTTTTTACTCACGATCAAGGAGCGCGTGAACATTTGGGCTGCTGCAGCAGGTTTACTTTCCGGCGGTTTGTTTGTTTGGAGAGAATGCAAAACACGCGCTCCATTTGTTAACCTGCATCTGTTGAAAATAAATCATCGCTTAACCCTTGTCTATCTGCTGTTTATCCTGCTTAACGTCGCCAACTACTGCCTTTTTTATGGGATGCCTACTTTTTTTCAAAGCGGTATGCACTTGGGTATCCGCTTAAGCGGAGTCATGATGCTGTCCATGTCACTCGCCAGTGTGATTGCATCATTAATTACCGGCCACCGAATCGATCATTCCGGACCCACCGTACCGCTTAAGCTTGGTGCATTTCTGACCGCGATCGGTTCGTTGCTTCTCATGATCGTCGCTTTTGAACGATCACTCCTTCTCATCGGACTTTTTCTGCTGCTGATCGGCTGCGGTTACGGCATCGGAAATGTCGCCCTGCAAACGATGATGCTGCGCGAGTCTCCTGAAGAAATGGTCGGTACAAGCGCCGGACTTTTCCAAACCTGTCGTTTTATCGGTTCCATCAGCGCTTCAGCCGTACTCGGCGTCATCTTTGCAACAACCATCACATCAACGGATTTCCTGATCCTGACCTGGGTGCTCGCCGCCGTCAGCGTTCCTGCACTCTTTATCAGTGTAACTTATTTCCGAGCGACTCGAGCTGATTAAACCAAGCAAACCCATGTGCTCAGTTCAGCAATCGGGCAACATCACGAATCTTCCATTTTTTATGCAGGTTATCCCTTGTATAAATCTTTTCTGGACTCGCCGATACTTCATCGTAGGTGCCATCCTTATGTGTACCAATGACAAGTGTCGCATGATACCTGCTGTAAAAAACAATGTCGCCTACCTTGGGTTTTGCCGCCTGACGAACAAGCATCCCATTGGCACGAGCATAATCATAGACATTGCGCACGCGGCGATAAAAGTATGGCGTTGCAGGCGTATTGGTTCCGCCTTGAGTCTCATAATGGCTTGGATGCCGCGCGTAATCCGCTTTAAGCAGCTGATCCAAAGAAATTCCCGCATCTGCATAGGCGATCCGCGGAACATCAATACATACAATAAACCCCATCTTCCCACCTATATTTCCATGTCCGCCTTTAAGCGGATCATAGAGGACACCTACGAGACGTTTTGCCTCGGAGACAACATCCTGTTTATTCGATTTCCCATTTTCATTGGCATCACTGTCTTTCAAATTAGCAACACCGTCTCCATCCGTGTCGGCATCAAATTCATTGCTGATATGATCTTGATCGATATTGCCTGAAAAGACCTTTTGATCATGAAAGCCGTGAAATTGATAGAGAAATAAGCCCACGAGTGCAAAAACCACGAGAAGTGCCGAAGCAGAAATAGCGAAAATATGTATCTTTTTCAATGTGCCCTCCCATATCTACGACATCGTTCATTTGTATCGTATTATACAACAAAAAATGGAGATCGTTTATTAAGTGAAATGTTTCTTAGGATACAAAAAGAGCTTGCGATAGGGATCCAAGCTCTTTTTGGCAACAGACACGTACGGTAACAGTAAGAAATCTTTCACTTGCCAATGACAGAACTTCTCCGTTCAACGAGAACAACATCATGCCAAGCTCCATCAGGCATTTGAGCAACTTTTTCTCTAAACCCTATTTCCCTAAATCCACACTTTTCATGTAACGCTCGGCTTGCTCTGTTTTCCTTAGTAATTGAAGACTGTAATGTCCAGAAACCATTTTTTTCTGATTCACTAATCAAACGCTGCAGAAGTGCGCTCCCAATTCCTTTGCCTTTACACCTTTCGCTAACGTAAACACTCACTTCACCAATTCCTTTATAACAACAGCGACTGGAAGTGGGACTTAACGCGGCCCATCCTAGAATAAGATCTTCCGAACGCGCAACGATTCGGCATGACGGAACATGAGCCTTGTCCCAACCTTCCCATTCAGGTGCCTCGGTTTGGAAGGTTGCAATTCCTGTTCTAATTCCGTCTAAATAAATCTGTTTCACCTGATCCCAATCGGATTCTTTCATATAATCAATCTGAAAGTTTGCTCTATTAAACGTCAATGAGACTCACTTCTTCCTAGAGAATAAACGATGTTTACTTAGATTTTTCAGCATCCGCTTTTTCAGAATGGCAGCAAGACTTTGTTTGCTCCTCAGCCTTAACTTCTTCAATCTTAATGTTGCAGCAGGAGTGATCTTTCTTCTTTTCGAATAACTTTATTTTGAAACTCATTGATCTCACCTCCTTTAATAAATGGCTTTGATTGCTATATTAGGTAGAACAGGAAGCCCGAAATTGTTGCCATGGCAAAGACCGAGATGACAAAAGCTGTCACCAATTTTTTTTGGAAAATTGAGTTGAGCAGCGCAAGTTCCGGCAAACTTGCACCGGCTGAACTGATCATCAAAGCCATCACCGGAGCGACCGCCATGCCTTTAACAATTAACATTTGCGACATCGGGATCATCATTGATAACCGAATATATAACGGAATACCAATGATTGCTGCTATCGGAACAATCCACCACTGGTCTCCTCCAAAAGTAGAAGAAATCCATTCAGTGGGTACGGCTCCATGGATCACTGCACCGATCGCCGCTCCGATAATTAAGTACGGGTAAACTGTTTTCATAAGCCCGATTGTTTCCTGAAGTGCCCTTCTTAAACTAAATTTCTGTGCGCTCTCCTCATATCCTGTCATGATTATTTGCTTCACCGACTTTTCAAAACCTAATTTTTCGAGCAGCAGGCCGATGACCGTTGACAAAATCGCCGTGATCAACGTATACGTCACAGCAACTTTAACGCCCAGCATTGCGCCCATCAGCGTAATAATCGTAGGGTCGAGAACCGGAGAAGAAAAGAGAAAAACCATAACAATTCCGAATCGAACTTTTTCTTTTAACAAATTGACGATAACCGGAATCGTAGAACAGGAACAAAAAGGGGTAACAAAAGCGAGAATCAGAGCAGCCAGCACACCCAAAGCAGTGCTTCTTCCGCTTAAATAACCATTCAATTTTTCATAAGGGATCAATCCCTGAATCAAACTAATAAGTAAAGAGATGCCAATAAACAGTACGGTAAGTTCCAAAGCAATTGATAGGAAACTTTGAAAAATTGTCCAGAGCATTTTGAAGCCCTCCTTTTATTTGCATAATGCAAATATATGATGTGAATGAAGAAAATAAAAAAAACCATGTGCTTCGTCATCATCCAACTTCCAAACAGAATTAGTCTTGATTTTTTTTGCACAAAAATGGGGAGCAGCAATGTTCGGACTCAGCCATTGATCGGTTTAGCAAATCAATGGAGTGCATGACCGTATCCTTTTCAAAACTGCTCATCCTCGAAAAAACATCTCCAAGAAACGCATTCATTTGCATGTCAATGCTTTCAGCCGTTTGATGGCCTTCGTCTGTCAAGGTAAGAATGAATACTCTTCCGTCATCCGGGCTTGGCGACTTTTTCACAAGATCCATCTTGACGAGTGTCTGGATCTGTCTGCTGAATGTCGTAATATCAATACCGAGTGTTTCAGCAACCATTTGCATGGACTGACCGGGTTTACGCTCGATCTCGTACAGAATATGGCTTTGCACAAGCGATATATTGTATCCGTCGGTGGAGCAGCAGTACTTGGCCAGCAAACCGAAACGTCTGACCATAATTTGAAAGGGTTCTCTAAGGTTTTCCATAGCTATTCCTCCATTGATTCAAATTATAAATCATGTATTTGCAATATGCAACTATTAATTCATGAACTTTATTATTTTTATATACTATTTCCCGCAAAAAAAACAATCATGTTCGTCAGCATGATTGTTTCCTCTTTTCTTTATCGGCATCATTTCTTCAATTGACGGTACATCTGATAATTTTTATTCCCACCAGATAGATTAAAAACCTGCTTAAATCCTAAATTCAGCAAAATATTTTGAGCAGCGTTCCCTGTTACCCCTTTATTACAATAAGTAATCGTGGGAATTGACGGATCCAAAGTTTGTGCTTTTTCCCGGAGATCAGCCAGTGGAATATTGATCGCACCTTCTACAGAAGAAGCCGCATATTGCTTAGGTGAGCGCGCATCAATAATTTGTAAACGCTCATTCACTTGCTGTTTTTTTATCAATTCTTCAGGGGTGATTAATGGATTCCTTCTCAATGCGTTGTCTAAAGCCATTCCAGTATACAAAACAGGATCCTTCGTTGTCGCAAACGGCGGCGCATAAGCAAGGTCTAAATGAAACAGATCTTCCGCTTTCGCCTTAAAAGAAATCGCCGTTGCGAGCACATCAATACGTTTATCAACACCATTTATCCCTGTAATTTGGGCACCCAGTACACGTCCCGTTGCTTTATCCGCAATCGCTTTAATCGTCAGTTCGATTCCGCCCAGATAATCCGCTTTATCTGGCTTGATATTAAATAAAACCGCTAGATCGTAACCTGCTTTCCTAGCTTCTTCTTCTGTCAGCCCTGTTTGAGCGACAGCCATGTCAAACACACGGACAATACCCGTACCTAAAATGCCACGATGTTCCAGACGGCCTCCGGTTATCACATCGCCTGCAATTCGGCCCATTTTATTTGCGGTCGATCCTAGCGGGCGATAAATTGGCTTTCCAGTGATTAATGAGTAACTTTCCGCGACATCACCAACCGCATAGATAGTGCTCACGTTCGTCCGCATTTTCTTATCAACTTGCACGGCTCCTGTGCCGCCTATAGTTATGCCCGCTTCTTTGGCCAGTTTTGTATTTGGCCTGACCCCAGTTGCAAGGATAACCATATCCGTATCAATAATCTCACCGGTGTTCGTCTTCACAGCGGTCACCAACGGTGTGCCAACCACTTCTGCGACGGTTGTTTCGAGGAGCACATGAATACCTTTATCTCGCAAAAGTTGCTCAACTCGAAAAGCCATATCCGGGTCCATATGCTTCATGACTTGTTTCCCGCGCTGGATCAGAGTAACCTCTATGCCTTCATTAAAAAGTTGTTCCGCCATCTCTAAGCCAATAAAACCTGCCCCCAATATCACCGCTCTTTTCGGTTGACGCGCTTCAATATAAGAACGAATAGATCGGGCATTTTGAATAGACCTTACTTGAAACACGTTGTCCCATTTTTGATCGATAAAGGCTTCCGGAGTAACCGGCGCGGCCCCCGTTGCCAGAACAAGTACGTCATAAGTGTCGGTGATTGCCTGGCCTGTTTGTAAATTTGTCATCTGCAATTCTTTCTTATAAGGATCAATATGGGTGACGCGATGCTCTGTAAAAATATCAACGTTATAACGTTTCTTAAACCATGCCGCGTTTCTCGGTGTTAACTTATCGATTGATTCCACTTCTTCACCAACAAAGTAGGGAATACCACATACGGAATAGGAAATATCTTTATCTTGGTCATAAACCACAATCTCAGCATTTTCTGTATTTCTTCTTGCTTTCGCTGCAACACTCGTTCCTGCTGCTACCGATCCTATAACGACAACTCTCATTGTTTCCCTCCAGCTCATTAAGCTTATCATTGTATGCTTATTTCATTATATAAGTGGATAATTATATAAAACAAGCCATCCGCCAATACCTTTATATAATCTTTACAAAAGAAACGAAAAGCTAAAATGAATCACAATCTTTTACCCCAAGAGAATGATAGATACATAAACGCCAATCAAGGTCACAAACAGAACGGGAATGGTAATCACAATGCCGATTTTGAAATACTCTCCCCATCTGATCTTCACGCCTTTCTCGGAAAGCACATGGAGCCACAGCAAGGTTGCAAGTGAGCCGATCGGCGTCATTTTCGGTCCGAGATCTGCACCGACAACATTTGCATAAACTAGTGCTTGATGCATGACTCCGTTGATTGATGCCGCGTCAATAGATAACGCATTGATCATGACGGTTGGCATATTGTTCATGAGCGCAGACAGAACTGCAGAAAGAAAGCCCATGATGAGCGTGCCGGCAAACAGGCCTCCATGCGCTCCGAATTCAATGACTTGAGAAAGGAGGTGAATAATACCTGCATTTCTTAAGCCATAAACCACGACATACATACCTAAAGAAAAGAACACAATACTCCATGGCGCACTTTTTAAAATCGCTTTGGTATGAATGGCCGTACTCCGACTTCCGAGAAAAAGGAAAACAAAGGCTACAGCGAGCGCAATAAAAGACACTGGAATCTTAACCAGGCTGCTGGCAAAATAACCGATGACCAGGACGGCTAAGACAAACCATGAAATGTGGAACATTCGGATATCCTTGAGTGCAGATGACGGCTTTTTCAAATCAGCCATCTGATAGTTTTGCGGCCAGTCTTTTCGAAAATAAAGATAAAGCACAACAATACTGGTAATCAGTGAGAAAATTGTCGGTATGATCATATGCAATGCATATTGACCAAATGATAGGCCAAAAAAGTCTGCGGAAACAATATTTACCAGGTTACTCACAACTAAAGGTAACGACGTCGTATCGGCAATAAAGCCGCTGGCAATCACAAAAGGAAACACACGCCGCTCATCAAATTTCAGTGCTCGAACCATCGCTAATACAATTGGTGTTAGAATCAAAGCACCACCATCGTTCGCAAAAAGTGCAGAGATGAAGGCACCCAAAATCGAAATAAAGATGAACATGCGTATGCCATGCCCATTAGCCAACCGAGCCATGTGCAGAGCCGCCCATTCAAAGAAACCAATATGGTCCAAAATTAATGAGATAATGATAATCGCCACAAATGCGAGAGTGGCATTCCAGATAATACCGGTAACTGTCCAGACATCATTTAAATGAACGACACCAACAAGCAGTGCAACGAGTGCGCCTCCGCATGCCGACCAGCCGATCGATAAATTTTTTGGCTGCCAGATCACAAGCGTCAGCGTCAGCAAAAAGACAACAATAGCTAAGAGTGCAAACATCATCGTTTCTCCTTTTCCCCTATAAAGATAAAGTCAAAATAAAAATGGAGTTAGAATACTATCTTCTCTAACTCCGATACATAAAATGCTCTGCTTCAACAGCAACCGGAAGAACCACAGCCGCAGCTTCCCCCGTCAATGACAAGCTCGCCATCGTCGGCATTGATCGTCAGGGCATCCGTCTGTTCCTGGGCTTGCTGATCCATGACAACAGGAATGCCATTAATTACGATCGGCAGTTCGCCTGATTTCAACTGATCGAGCGTAAAATTAAGCGAGGCACCGCAGCATCCGGGCTCAGCTGTAATCCGCAGGCAATCACAATCATGCTCTTTCATACTTTTTTCGAGTAAGTCCTTTGCTTCGTCGGTTATTTTCATGATTTATCGAACTCCTTTTTTAAGACCTGGCTGCTGACTTTCTTTCCAGGGGATAACAGCAAATCGATGGTTCGCGTCTTGATCAACGCGTTCAATCCAGTCGCGTTCGTTTTCCGCACGTTTTTTCAGTAACGAATTCGTGGTACGGGTCATAATCAAGCTTTGATTTACGATCCACCATGACGGAAGGATACCGGCTCTTTTCAAATCGGCAGCCAGGCGCTCTGCCTCAAGAACAGGCGTTGTTTCCGCGAGTGTGACAATAACAACGGCCGTTTCTTCCGGATTTCGCAATCGGGGCAAAAGTTTCTGAACAGAAACGGGTACTTCTCCAGCTGAATGCGCAATCTCGCGATGGTATTCCTCCGTTGCATCCAAAAGCAGCAGAGTGTGCCCGGATGGCGCCGTGTCGATGACCACAATCTCATCCTTAGCTTTTTCAACGACATCGGCAAACGCACGAAAAACGGCAATTTCTTCGGTACATGGTGAGCGAAGGTCTTCTTCCAGATAAGCCAATCCCTCGTTGTCCAGCTGATCGCGAGAACGCTCAATAACCAGTCGCCGATAGTTTTCTACTTCTTTTTTCGGATCAATACGGCTGACGGTAATCCGTCCGTCTTCCCCTGATTCGGTTGAATCGAAGCGGCCTGCCGGGTCTGTCGTTGTTAAATGAACCTTATTCCCACGTGCTGCAAGCTCTTGTGCAATGCGTCTGGCAATCGTTGTCTTCCCAACGCCGCCTTTGCCCATTGTAAAAATCACACGCTGCTTTTTGTTTAGCAGATCATCAATTAAATCGTGAAGTTCTGGATACTTAGCCGTAACCTCTTCTTCCGCCGGATGCTCGTTCTTTCTTTCCCTGTCCGACACTTGATCAGACAGCAATTGTCGGATGTTTCGGATACCGGTCATGTTGAATGGCGCGAGGAAAAGATCAAATGTCGGCACGTCCTTCAAATTTTCCGGCAGATTCGCCAATGCCTCATGTTCACGTTTCATAAAAGCAGCGGCTAAATTATCATCGGAGTCGGTTTGCCTCATCCGACCATTCATTACCAAGCATTGATTGTTCATGCCTATTTTCTTTAGTTCACTTGATGCCCGAGCAGCTTCTTTTATGGCCGATCTCTCTGGTCTTGTAACTAGCATCAGCGTTGTTTTCTTCCCATCTGAAAGTGCGCGAACAGTCTCTGCATACTGCTGTTTTTTATCATTTAAGCCAGCGAGCGGGCCAAGACAAGAAGCGCCATGGGTGTTCTCATTGAGAAAGCCGCTCCAAGCGGTCGGCAGCTGCAAGAGTCGCAGTGTGTGGCCGGTAGGTGCCGTGTCAAAAATGATGTGATCAAATGATTGAGTGACGGACTGATCCGTCAGCATCGAAGAAAATGCATCAAAGGCTGCAATTTCAACGGTGCAGCTTCCGGACAGTTGCTCTTCCATTTGCTGAACAGCTGCATCCGGCAGTATACCACGGTATGGACCAACTACTTTTTCTCTATATCGCCCGGCTGCTTCTTCCGGATTCAGATTGGACACAAATAGATGAGGCACATCAGGTATTTCTTTGTTATCCATCGTCAGATCTGTACCAAAAACATCCTGCAAATTGGAAGCAGGATCCGTACTGACAAGCAGCACCCCTTTTCCCATGTCTGCTAAAGCGGTCGCCGTCGCACAGGCAATCGAGGTTTTGCCAACGCCCCCTTTTCCCGTAAAAAACAGGAAGGGCGTCAACTCCATAGATTGAGGATTAAATAGACGCGTCAAAAGAATCTCCTTCTTTCCCCTACTTGCTCACGTTAAGCTTGATCTGAAACTGCTGTTTTTTACTGATTTCGTCAATGGATACTTCAGACAACTCAGCCAGTTCCTGATTAGTCGGATAAGTTCCCTTTTTAACAACTTTTCCATCAGCTACTGTTACGGGCAAAACACTCATTCCCTCGTCCTCCAGCAAATCATGAATCGCCTGATTTTGAACAAAAGCTGCCGGATCACTTGTTAAGTTAAAGCGCGAAATATTAAATCCATTCTTTCTTAGATTACCTACAGCTCCAGTAATGCGAATGAGATCCTGATCAACACTTGGTCCACAGACACCGGTTGAACAGCACATAGCAGGTTCAAAAATCTGAATCGTTTTCAATTGGATTCATCTCCTTTTTCAAATGTTCAATGCCTTCTCTTCCTCTGCAAATTGTTTGATTCGTTTACCAATACCATCACGGACATGCTGGAATACCGCCCATTTTTCTTCATCGGTTCCCTCTGCCTTCGCCGGATCATCAAATCCCCAATGTTCGCGTCTCACATGCGGAGGCGTCATTGGGCATCGTTCTTCAGCGTCACCACAAAGCGTCACGACAAGGTAGGCGCGGTTTAAAATATCCTGGTCAATCAGCTTAGATGTTTGGTTCGAAATATCGATACCGACTTCTTTCATCGCTTTAACCGCATTTGGATTTAATCCGTGGGCTTCAATGCCGGCTGAACGCACGTCATAATCTTCTCCCAAATATTTTTCCCCGAACCCTTCAGCCATTTGGCTGCGGCAGGAATTACCCGTGCAGAGAAAGTAAATGATTTTTTTGGTCATCGTCACTGTTCCTTCCGTTTTTGGCTTTTGCTTGGTCTGTATCAGCTGCAGACAGTCGATTCAATTAACAACATTCCGGACTTCCGCAGCTTTCGACATGTTGATCCGGCAGGGCATCCATAATTACGGACACGTAATTCGGTATGTTTTCATTCAAGCTGTAATAGACCCATGTCCCTTGTTTCCGTTCCCGAATAATCCCTGCGAGCCTCAGCTTTTTGAGATGTTGACTAATCGCCGGTTGAGAAACGTTCAATACGTCCACTAATTCACATACACACAACTCTTTGTACTTTAAATAAGAAAGGAGGGTTAGCCGTGTTTTATCACCAAGAAGCTTTAGCATAGAAGAAAGTTCAGATACACGTTCCAGTTCGGTTATCATATATTCGCCTCCATTTATATTTTCATACACTTATATTATGATACACTTATTTATTGTGCAACGTAAATGCTCATTTTCGGTTATAGCGCCAACGAAAAGATGATCCCATAAAAAGATAAAGGGAAAGTCCCCATAAGAAGCCTCTCCCATTACTGTTTTTATGCTTAACTGCATGAATCCAATAGCCCTGTTCCATTAACGTCTTATACTCTTACAGACGCAAAAAATTCTTCATAAAGCGCTTGTACGGCTTTTTTCTCAACGGCTTCCTTTACCCCGAACATCATGCTCGTCTCGGATGAACCTTGGTTGATCATTTCAATATTAATCTTTGCATCAGCGAGCGCCCGTGATGCTCTTGCCATCGTTCCAACTTTTTTCCGCATTCCTTCACCAACCAGCATGATGAGGGCCAGATCATGCTCAACCCTGACCTCATCCGCGTCAAGATCGGTCATAATCCTTTGCATGATTCTTTTTTCGATCTTTTCTTCCATTTGATTTTGCCGGACAATGACCGTCATATCGTCAATGCCTGACGGAATATGCTCAAAGGATAGGCCGAATTCCTCTAAAATCAGCAGAATCTTACGGCCAAATCCTATTTCTCTATTCATTAAATATTTACCTACATAGATGCTACAAAATTTGTCATCGCTTGCAATCCCTACAACGGGACCGTCTATATTCTTCCTGGCACTTACGATTCTTGTTCCTGGCGCTTCCGGGTTATTCGTATTTTTCACATTGACAGGAATATCCGCACGAAACGCCGGAATAAGTGCTTCGTCGTGAAAAACAGAAAATCCCCCATAGGAAAGCTCGCGCATTTCACGGTAGGTCAGTTCGCGAATTTCTTTCGGATTTTTAACAACATGTGGATTGACTGCGTATACCGCATCGACATCGGTAAAATTCTCATAGAGTTCGGCTTTAACACCATTTGCCAGAATTGATCCGGTAATATCCGATCCGCTGCGGGAGAAAGTCACGACATCGCCGTCTGTGTTGTAGCCGAAAAATCCCGGGAAAACGATAATGCCCGATCTGTTTCTTAACTCATATAGCCGCTCATACGATTGAGGCAGTACTCGAGCATTCCCCGGATCGTTGCTCACTAAAAGTCCGGCTTCTTTAGGGGAAACATAATGTGCATCCAGCCCTTTATGTTTCAGAGCAGCTGCAACCAGCTTGGCATTATTGTCTTCACCGCTCGCCTTCACCGCTTCGATGAACGATGCGGGATTCGATTTGTCACCGCTCAGCAAGGTTAGAAGATCATCTGATATTTTCCCAATAACTTTATTTGAAAGATGCAGTTCTTGAGCGATGCTTTCATATCTGCTCAGTATCGTTTCAACCAGCTGATGTGCATCTTGCCCATTAAGATATTTTTCTGCACAGCTGATTAGTAAATCGGTAACCTTAATATCATCCGAATAACGCTTTCCCGGAGCTGAAACAACTACGATTTTTCGCTCAGGATCAGCTGCAATAATATGATAGACTTTCTCGACTTGTGCTCCGGAAGCGAGTGAGCTTCCGCCAAACTTAACGACTTTCATTCCGGCAACCCCTACTCTTTATAAATGACTGAAAATGTACCCCTAGTATCACTTATTTCTGAATAAGAATCAAACTTTTTTTACATTTTTTCCGAATAATCAATAACGGCGGTCACGAATCAAAAGAAAAAACCAGGCTTTGACCTGGTTGCTCGCATCCTTTCGTTAAGGGCATTCGAAGGCGTTAATTATCAATGTACTTATGGTACCAGCTTGCCGCAGCTTCCGCTTCTTTTTGCGTGAGCCGGTGACCTTGATTCTCCCAGTACAAAACGGTCTCTGCATGTGCGGATTCAAGCAAGGTTTGCAGTTCTAATGTTTCGTCCACTAAGCAGATGGGGTCGTTCGATCCGGCAGCAATGAATACTTGTGTCCTAGTAAGATCCGGTAATCTTATGCCACGCCTCGGTACCATCGGATGATGAAGCACTGCACCTCGAAGCGCTTTGGGAAGATGAAAAAGCAGGCTTGCAGCGATATTGGCTCCGTTTGAATAGCCGATCGCAATCACATTTTCCCGATCGAAGGAATAGGTTTCTGCTGCCTGGTCAATAAACCGATGAAGCTCATACGTACGAACGATCAAATCTTCCTCGTCAAAAACTCCTTCAGCTAAGCGGCGGAAAAAGCGAGGCATGCCATTTTCCAAAACAGTTCCCCGCACGGCGAGAATTGATGCATCAGGATCGATCAGCCTCGCCAACGGCAACAGATCCTTTTCATTGCCGCCGGTTCCATGGAGAAGCAGCAATGTCGGCTTCGACAGATCGGTTCCTTTAATAAAGAGATGGCGCATACTGAATCTCCTTCTTTGCGTTTATTTTGGACAGAGTCGTCACAAAAGCAATCGGTCTCGGAACGATTTCTCCAATTAGCAACTTATCATGTTCTTTTTCCGTCACTGATGACGGATTGATGGAAAGCAACAGTGCCCGCTTTCTTGGCCGTCAGTCGCGTGTTCGAACGGTGATCGGCAGTAAAATTTTCTCCAGTTGCGGCCGCAATTCTTCATATTGCGGCGGCAGCATCAGGTTTTCACCTAATTTTTCTTTAGGCTCATCGATGGCAAAGCCCGGAACATCGGTAGCCATTTCAAAAAGAATACCGCCAAATTCCCGAAAATAGATTGAATAGAAATAATTACGGTCCTGGACAGGGGTCACGCCGAGCCCATTTGCTTCAAGATATTGCTTCCATTCAAGCTGATCCGAATCATCCTCGACCCGGAAGGCAATATGATGAACCGTTCCAACGCCCATGCGTCCGCGCTCAGAAGGCGTCTTAACCACATCAATCACATTGCCAAGATCTGCCTCACTTTGAAAACGAATATAGCCGTCTTCTTCACCGATACGCGCAAAACCCATCACTTTTTCAAGCAGCCTAGTGGTTTGCTGCGGCTGAATGGAGCGCAACACGGCCCCGCCGAATCCCTTGATTGCTGTATCGGCTGTGACGCCGGCGAATTGCCAGGTACTGGTCTTCCCTTCTTCCCGTTCAACCAATTCCAGCGCGATTCCATCCGGATCATGAAACTGCAGACTCTGCTCGCCAAAGCGCACCGCTTTGGAAAAAACAACCTTGAACTGAGCCAGACGACTTTCCCAGAATGCCATTGCCCCCTTAGGAATAACAAATGATGTAAGCCCGACCTGACCATCACCGACTTTTCCGCGATGCCCTTCATCCCATGGGAAAAAGGTAATCGCCGTGCCCGGGCTGCCGTCTTCATCACCAAAATAGAGGTGGTAGGTTCCCGGATCATCGAAATTAACGGTTTTTTTCACTAAGCGCAACCCAAGAATGCTCGCGTAAAAATCAACATTTTGCTGAGGATTGCCAACGATGGCCGTGATGTGATGAATACCTGCTGTTTTTTTCATGAATCATTTCACCCTTTCTTTTTTACCTTTTTATTCTCAATCGAACAACGTTTCTCCGAAATTTTAGAATAAGAATGCATCGACCGCATAGTATCCAGGACCAGCGATTGCTATACCAATCGTGACAGCAAGCAAGACCAAATTATACTCAAAACCATTTTGTGTTGCCCACAAGCCATTGGAACCGTGCACCTTAACAATGGCAACAACCATCGTACCTGCAATCATGATCCCTGCTAAGGGAGTCAGAAATCCCAGAGCAAAGAAAAGTCCGCCGACGAGCTCTGATCCGCCTGCAAGAATAGCCATAACGACACCTGGTTTCATTCCGATCGAATCCATCCAGCCCGCTGTTCCTTTTAATCCATGACCGCCGAACCAGCCAAATAATTTTTGAGCACCATGACCGATAAACAAAATACCAATAACCAAACGAATCACGAACAAACCGACACTAAACATAAATAATCTCCCTTTTTTATACTACTAATTCATATATTCTTAATTCGAGATATTAGGCAGAAAAATGTCAGTGCTTTTCCGCATACCTGCCTAATTTCTTTAAGTGATCAATCAACTGATGTTTTTCCTCATCAGTGACGCCGCTGAATAGTTCATGAATGGCTTTCTTATGCTTGGGAAAAAGATCATCCATAAATTCTTTTCCTTGTGGCGTAATCTCCGCAAACGTGACACGGCGATCTTCCGGACATGGCTTGCGCTTAATGAAGTTCTTCTTTTCTAGTTTATCTACGACGTAGGTAATACTGCTGCTTGCAAGTAAAATGCGCTCACCAATTTTTTGTATCGGCTGTGCCCCTTTATGATCAAGCAGTTCAAGCACTGCAAATTCTGTAGGATTGAGTCCATACTTTTTAATATTATCCTCATCACGTTTCGCAATGGTTTGCATCGCCCTTGAAAGAACAACAAATAATTTGAGTGATAGATCCTGATCCCCGGTATTTGGCGAACTGCTCATAAGCACGCTCCTCTCAATTATCTCGAATTCGAGATAATTGTATAATGATCGACTGCCTATGTCAAGATGAGCAGATCCTAAAAAAATAAAGACCGCGATGAAACGGTCTTTATTGTACCCACAAGTAATATCCGTAAAATGATCGGATCAGTTCGCGGATTGCTCCTGAATAATCTTCACGATACGATTCAATACAGGCAGATGCTTATTTTTGCTTTTGCAGGCGATATAGATAACATTTTTAACGCTTAGCGATTCAAAGATTACCTTGGCTTTTGTTTCATCCATAGAATGATTGAGTATATAGGTTGGGATTAAACTGATCCCATCGCCATTTTCAATAGCCTTTAACATTAAGTGCAGATTAGGAATGATATGCTTCGGTTTCATCACCGGGCGCTTCTTAAAGTGTACCCGCCAAAACCTTCTGATGATCGGCAAGTCCAGACCATAGCTGATCCAATCTTGTGACAGCAGCCATTTTTCCGTCGCCTTTAAATCATTATTAACGGGTATTCCTATTCGTATTGGTGCAGTAAGGACAAATTTCTCTTCACATAGTTTGCTGAATTCAATGCCCGGCACTTGCGCTTTTTGCGACGTAATGATGAGATCCACTTTGTCTTCTTTTAATAAATCCAATAATTGATCAGCCGTTCCAAAATAGGAGACGGTGTCTGTTTGATAGGCTTGAAGCTGTTGGAGAATGTTTTCCTGAAAATAGTCAATCGCCGATCCAATTCTCACCATAGAACGTGTAGGCAACGAGGTTGCTTTGAAGCTCAATGTGGCTTTCTCCAATGACTCGACAAGAGGCGCGAGCTGTGAATATAATGCCTTGCCTCGCTCAGTCGGCACCATTTTCCTTGGCATTCTTATGAACAAAGGCTCTCCAACCTCAGCCTCTAAAGCAGCTAAGTGCTGACTCATCGCCGGTTGTGTCATGATTCGTTTGTTGGCAGCTTCAGACACCGAATGATACTTATAAATCGAAACAAAGCTTCGATACCATTCAAAATCCACCAAATGACAAAATCTCCTTTTCAGATAAGTTCATCAACGTAATAAACGGTTCCGTTCACTAATTGCTCATCTAATATCAAATGAACTAGTGCATGTGCTACCTCGACGGGATTGCGCAAGGCGCCACTTGTCTTAAACCGTTTAAATTGATCAATGTCCGTGAATGCTTCTTTTTCAGAATCTCTTATTCGGCCCTGCATGTCTGTGTCCATAATGCCGGGGCTGAATGCGATCATTTTATGAGAAGCTTCTGTTTGTTCCTGCTCAAGACCGGCTACTTTTGTGTGCATATTAACCGCTGCTTTCGTTGCCCCATAGACACTCCATCCATGAATCGGTCGCTCGGCCGCGCCGGAGGTTACGTTGACAATTACCACCTCAATCGCTTCATTCTTTAATTCGTTCAACAATGTATTATTTATAAGCATCGGGGCCAACAGATTTAAATGGACTGCTCGCTGAATCGCGCTATTGTCTAGAAAGCCGACGCGCTCAATGGGCTCCACCGTGCTCGCATTATTCACCACATACACTTTTTGAGGCTTTCGCGCAGCGATTTGCCGGCATATTTTCTTAATAAAGGGCTCAATCTCTTCCACATGACTAAGATCGATACATTCATGTGAAAATCTCCCGTCGCTCTTTGCGATAAGATTTCGCACCTGTTCATTGATGCTCCGGGACAACCCGATAACCTCTTTACCCTGCTCCGCTAAGGCTTTGCTGACCTCAAACCCAAGCCCTTTTGATACGCCTGTAACAAGTGCCATTTCCATAGTGTCCGCCTCATTTCCTAAAAGAAAAGCTGATACCCTATAAGATACCAGCTTTTCGTTGATTAACCTAGTTTTTCGATCACTGCGTTAGCTACAGCTAAAGTAGACTGAGGATTTTGGCCGGTGATCAGGTTACCGTCCACTTCGTAATGCGTCGACCAGTTTGGCGCGGCAACGAAAATAGCGCCTAGATCACGAATCTTACTTTCCAACAAGAAAGGCAGTACCGGTTCTAGTCCCGTCTGTGCCTCTTCTTTGTCCGTAAATGCATTCACACGCTTGCCGGCGACAAGCGGCTCGCCGTTGGACAGCGTTGCTCCGGTCAATCCTGCCGGTCCGTGGCAAACAGCAGCTACAATCTTGTCTGCTTCATAGAAATCGCGCAGCAATTCCTGCAACTTTTTGTTCCCAGGAAGATCGAACATTGCTCCATGTCCGCCCGGTAAGAAAATGGCATCGAAACGCTCATAAGACACATCATCGAGTTTCACAGTATCTTGCAGGTACTTTTCCGTATCCAGGATCTCTTGCGGTGTGCTCTCATCGATACTTCCGGGATCAACGGTGCTTTTTCCGCCAAGAGGGCTTGCAACCGTAACCTTATACCCTTTCTTTATGAATTCACTATATGCTTCAGCAAACTCGGATAACCAAATACCCGTGGTTTTGCCTTCTGTAAGTTCCGTATGATTCGTGACAACCATCAAAATACTTTTGGACACAATCATGACCTCCTAAATGGATTATCTAGTACCCTGTTAGTCTAATCGCGTCAAACTGATAAAACAAATTATGTTTTTATAGTCTATCGATAAATATATTTATACATAGGCAAAAAAATCACCCTAATGCTTCGAGTGATGACCTACTATTTTTCTTTCAAATAACTTGTGAACTCTTAATAAATTTCTCAATCCGATCCATGCCTTCCTTGATTTTCTCCATGGATGTGGCATAGGAGATGCGGACGTATCCGGAAGCGTTACTGCCGAAGTTGTCTCCAGGCACCACGGCAACATGCTGCTCATCCAGCAAACGGTCGCAGAATTCTTTGGCTGAAAGACCTGTCTCTTTTATGTTCGCAAAAATGTAGAAAGCTCCCATCGGCTTGATGCAGGAAATTCTATTGATCGCATTTATGCGTTTATAGATATAATTACGACGTTTTTCGTATTCCTTCACCATCATTTCCCGATACTTTGCACCATTGGTCAGTGCCTCGATTGCGGCATACTGAGCGGAAGAATTGACGCAACTCCAGACATCTTCGGTAATTTTGGTCATTTCACAGATAAGATCAATCGGACCCGTGGCAAAACCAACACGAAATCCGGTCATGGCATGCGTTTTCGAGCAGCTGTCCACGATTAAGGTCCGTTCCTCCATGCCAGGGAAAGAAGCAATACTCGTGTATTCTTGATGATCGAACAGGATGTGACGGTACACCTCATCACTGATGACAAAAAGGTCATGCTTCTTAGCAATTTCTGCGATCTCACCGAGCGATTTCTTATCCATCACACTGCCGGTCGGATTGCTTGGAGCGTTTAAAAGAATGACCTTGGATTTTGGTGTGATAACCTTGCGCAGTTGATCGGCCGACATGTTAAACTCATTTTCTTCTGTCACATCAACACAAACAGGAGTGCCTCCGCAAAGGACGACTTGTTGGCCATAATTGGTCCAATATGGTGAGCTGAAGATAACCTCATCGCCAGGGTTCAAGAGCGTGGTCAGACCGAGGAAAAGGGCGCCCATACCGCCTGTAGTGACAAGACAATTTTCTATATTATAGGAAACGCCGATCGTCTTCTCTAAATAGTTCACATAGACCTCTCTGAGTCTGGTCATGCCCGCACCGGGTGCGTATTTTGTCTCCCCTTCATCAAGGGATCGCTTAGCCGCCTCAATAATATTTGGTGCCGAAATGAAATCCGGCTCACCAACGGCAAAAGAGATCACGTCGTCGATCTGTGCTGCTCGCACCATCATCTCTCGAATGGGCGAAGACTGAATCGCCGCCACTTTATTTGAATACTTCAAAGCTGCAACCTCCTGTTCTATGATGTTGAAAGAATAGCTTCCGAAATTTTTTCCATAAAGTTAAAATAACACAGAAGAATGCTTTTTGGTAAAGATGTTTTCTAGATTCCAAAAAAGGAAATTTAAATGCCAGCTGCTTCCATGAAAATTAAGCATGTAATTTATATTTCAAATAGTAATGACCAGTTAAGAAAAAAATGAGTGAGATACCTAGATTTATTAATGTTTGCGGAGAAACACTGGCTTGAATGGATGCAGCAGGTTGAAACAGCATCACATGATAATAGGGAATGATTTGCCCTCCTGTCAAATATTCTGTTGAAACGTAGGAGCCTATAAAAAGCAAGGGGACCCAAATCAGCTTAAACAAAATAATGATCATAAAACTTAGTGACGTGTAGACCAAAGCCTCAGATACAAATTGAAAGAACAAGGCAATGAATGGTACGTGGTAAAGCCTCACTGCCAATAATAAGCTGCAAACGAAAATCAGTACAACATAAGCTAGGAAAAAGAGCAGTACCCTGAAAAATCCATGCTCTATGGTCCTTAGCGGATAACTGAACAAGAACGTACTCCCTCCTTCCTCAAAATACCCATAAAATAAAAATGAGATCCACCATGCAGAAAAAGGAGCAACAATAAATTCCATTTGGTGCAGCAACGTGTCCGGAAGCGTCTGATCACCAAAAAAGTACGTAGCGAGAAACACAAGAAACGGACAAAAAGGAACATAGAAATTGTAACCCATCGCCTTTATTTCAAACGGCCAATCCATTCGTTTAAACATGATCAGCCTCCTTCATGTAATAAAGATAGGCATCTTCCAAATTAGGTTCCACCTGTCCGGCACCCGGCAGTTCCGTATCATGGTAAAAACGAATACGGTAATGATCCCCCTGCTGCACTGTTGAAATGATTGCCTGCTCAGGAATAGGCGGATCCGCATCTATCGGGCTGTCCATTTCCCAAATATGTCCGTCAGCATGTTTTGTCAGTTCACGCCTTGTCCCTGATGTAATCACTTTCCCCTCATTAATAATGGCAATATGATCACAAGTGGCTTCCAGATCTTCGACAATATGCGTGGATAGGATAATAATTCGATTTTCTGCTAGCCGTCGCAGAAGCTTACAAAACCGGACACGCTCCTGTACATCCAGGCCAGCTGTGGGCTCATCAACGATCACTAATTTTGGATCACCGAGAATGGCCTGTGCAATACCCAGACGACGAAGCATGCCCCCGGAAAGCGCGTGAATCTTTATGTTTTTTTGATCCTGCAGATTAACGGCTTCCAGAATATAATTGATTTCCCTCTTGCGTTCGTCTTTCTCACTGATTCCTTTTAAGACAGCAAAGTGATTCATGACTTCATAAACGTTTAGCGACTTATAAATGGAGAAATGTTGCGGCAAATAGCCCAATAAATTTCGAACCTGGTGAGGCTGCTTCCAAGATAAGTCATTTAACTTTATTTCTCCGCTGTCCGGAGTATCCAATGTAGCGATCAAGCGCATCAACGTTGTCTTCCCAGCCCCGTTAGGTCCTAAAAGTCCAAATGTTCCAGTAATACTTAGTGTTACATCATTAAGTGCGCATTTTTTACCGAAGGTTTTAGCGATACTGTTGATTTTTAATGTAGCCATTTAAGATCTCCCCATTTCTTTCTTGAGCAACTGATTTAAAGAGTCCCACGATGTGTCACCGGATTTCATTAACCGATACCAAGAGCGACAAAAGTCTTTTTTCTTAGCCACGCTGGTATCTATGTTTTTCGCGACTTGTCCCTTCATCCAATGAGACAACCATTCAAGAACTTCCTGCTTTTCCCCTGTACTCTTTACGCCTTGATACCAATCCAATACTTCTGAATCATTGCGACTATGTGCGGACTGATTATACAGATAGGCATAGGTCATGTCGAATGCTCGTACATAATCTAGGTCACTCACGTGGATACCATCATATTTCCAAGTGACTGCAGGCACCAGCCAGTTCACATAAGAATCCAATCCTTCTTTAAGCAAATACTCGGAAGCATCGCTAACAATCAAGGTGTCATCGGTATACCAAGCAAACTCTTCGGAAGATAAGTCCGAGATGGAAAGGATCGGTATTCTAAAAATCGTTTTTGGAACTGCTCGATGTCCTAGATCTAAATCCTTTTTTGCCGTTTTAATAAATGTTTCGGTTTGTTTCTGCATGTCATTCATTTGAGGATTTTTTAAGTTTGTTGTATGAACGTAGCGTTCTCCATTCTTGTTTTCGCTCTGCACTTCACCGGACACAAGTGTGAGACCGTGCGTGTTTCCTGACCACTCATTATGGGTTCGTTCTGGAATATTCGTATAAAGCGGTGTTCTGCCCCTGTAGTGCAGCACATAAGAGATCTTTTGCCTGTTTTGATGATTCATTCGCGTTAAATTCCCGTTATCGAGCGTAAACGAAGGACTTAATTGTGTGGATGGAAGCCAATTAAAATAATAGGGCAGATAAACGGATTGTCCATTCGCATAAAAGAGCGGTGAACTTAGCCCTTGATAGTTGAGATCAACCTTAAGATTGCGGCCTGGTATCCATTTATTTTTCAACGTAAGATGAAGAAGATCCTTCTTCTGTGAAAAAGAAGCTGATTTTCCATTGACCCGGATTGTTTTGACCTTAAATCCATGATAGAGAGATAGATCCACATGACGTAAAGAGTGCTGCTCTTGATTTTTAAGTGTCATGTTGACTTGTGCAGTTACCAATCTTTTTACGCGCAGATCGATCGTGTATGAGGTCGCTCTTATAGTGTACTGTTTCGGAACTACTTGTTTCTTAAAATAATAGTATTGTTCCACCATTTCTCTTGGCTTTGTGCGTGCATTCCCTGCTGAATAAACCTGTCGATCCAAGTTCAAAGAAATTGTGAGGATCAATACAATAACACTCAAACTAATCACAAGCACATTTGTTTTTCTTCGCGTAAACACACGATACTTCAATGAAAGAGTAAGCAAAAAAATTCCAAGAAGAATAACAAACCATAAGAGGTGTTTTTGCCAATAAACACTGTCATTAGCAAACCCATAAAGGCCATCATAACCAATCGTTGGATTCGGTTCTCCAAGATTTAAAATTTCCGCAGCCCGTTGAAGTGTTCGTCCAAGAAAAATAAAATTTGCCGGTCCGATCAATCCCCAAATAATTATTGAATACAGATAGACCACGCGATCTTTTGTAAGGAAAGCAAGCATAAAGCCGAGTAAATAACTAATATAAAAGGTAAAAGAAAAGTAAAGCATGACATAGAGAAAAGCACTGAAGAATAGATGATTCAACGAAAAGCCTTCAGCCAAATAAACAATGGCATATTCTATGTATAAAATGACACCAACAAAGATTGAAATGAGCGCCCCAAAGATCCATTTTGCAAATAGCCTGGGAACAAATGCATGATGTATGCTGAGATAGAGATCATCAACACGATGAACGGTATCCATTCGCACACTCCAGATTCCAATAAAAAGGAAGGCAAGTATTCCCCCTTGAACCAAGAAACTAGACCTAGGCATAAATTCTCCTGGGTTAACAATCTGATGTAAACCCAGCCCCTCATAAATCATTCCACCTAGCAAAAGAACCAAGAATAAAGGTTGACGTAGTAACTGTAACCATAGAATATTTAGCGTATTGATTATTCTACTTTTCATCAAATCGCTTCCCTTTATCGAAATTTGCAGAAAAATATTTTGAATAGTGTTCGTGTAAAAAGCACACTATTAATTCAAAAATTTAAAAACATAAGATTGTTTACAATACGAGGGGGGATATTAATGTCTTTTCAATTAACAGGCAGAAGTAAGATTTCCGTAGTAGATTTTTGGTGAATAACTCTTTCATTTTTATTATTTTACTCCTGTAACGTATTTGCAGCTAGTTCAAACGTGGATATATATAGCACACCGCAACATCGCTATTAGATGAACTTTGGGGCCAGCCTGTTCGCAGCATCGGTACCACATTGTCGAGATTGCAGCCAGACCAGGAGTATCAATTGGATCTCTTTTGACAACTCATCCAGGATAAACTTAATCGTGCTATGGATCAGATTTTTGCCCGCATGTATGCCCTGAGTAATTTTTTTAGTGCCTTAATCTCAAACTCAGTAAAGATTTGACGCTGTTTACTGTTGAGTGAGAAGTCTAACTTTTTTTATCTTGAATTTTGGAAAAATGTAATCGATAATGTTTTCTTTTTTTCCAGGTTGAATATATAGTTCAACATCTTGTTTGTTTATTTCTGTTCCGTAATAGTGTAGATTATCTGGTGTTAATCCTTGGAATCCAGATGTATGTTTAGCGTTCTCTCCTTTTTTTAAGTTTAAGAGAAAACGTCGAGTTTTTCTGTTTGCAGCAACTGCATTTATGGTCATTTTATTTTTGGAAGCAAGTAGTTGATTGATTTCTTTATCTACTACATTATTCTCCCAATCTTCTGAGTCTCCAAGTTCAAATGCATAATAACCTATACCAATAATAACAATTAGCATAAGCGAGATAAAAATGGCCGTTTGTAACTGCTAAACTAAAATCAACAGATTCTGCTAAATAGAAATGAACACTTTTCGCTAAATAGTAATCCAGATAAGTTATGATAGTTTTTCAACATGATTTGTCTGGAGGATTCGAAAGGTGGAAAAATTACTCTTGTATGTACAGGTTCATCAATTGAGTGAACAAGGATTCAAAGTGGCGAAAATCGCCAAAAAACTGGGTATTTCAAGAAATACTGTTTATAAGTTTTTGAAAATGTCTTTTGAGGAAGCCAGTGATTGGGCGAATTCTCTTAGTCAAAGGAGGAAGAAGCTCGATCCCTATCGGGATCAAATGATAAGTTGGTTAAAAGAACATCCCGACCTTTCTTCCGCCCAAATTGAGGATTGGTTGAAGGAAAAACATCCGGGTCTAACCATTGGAGGGAGCACCATTCGATTATTCGTCAAAGATCTGAGGGAAATCTACCATATCTCAAAAGAGATACATGCTCGTAGTCATGAAGCGGTTGATGAACTTCCAATGGGATATCAGGTTCAGGTGGACTGGGGAGAAATAACGCTTAAAAACGTACTGAACAAGGAGGTGAAGCTCTACTTTATCACATTCGTTCTGTCTCATTCTCGATATAAATATGTGGAATGGCTGGGAAGACCTTTCACCACAAAAGATACGATTCGATGCCATGAAAATGCCTTTGCTTATTTCGGGGGCATGCCGGAGGAATTGGTTTATGACCAAGATCACTTAATCACGGTCAGTGAAAATGCGGGTGACGTTATTCTGACCGGTGAATTTCAGGCTTATAAAGAACAACGTAAATTTCGTTTACATCTATGTCGAAAAGCAGATCCCCAAAGTAAAGGGAAAATAGAAAATGTTGTCAAGTATGTTAAGTATAATTTTGCCAAGAACAGGGTCTTTACGAACATCGATACATGGAATGAAAAAGGCATCGCTTGGTTAGAACGGACAGGGAATTATAATGTACACAATACAACAAAAAAGAGACCGGCTGAAGTGCACGCCCTCGAAAAGCAACACTTGAAACCAGTCTCTCCGCTGCTCTCCATTGAGAGCGACTATAGTTCCAGTATAACAAGAACTGTCTGTCCAGACAATGTCATCAAATATAAATCCAATCGTTATTCCGTGCCCTTGGGAACGTATCGTCGAAATGGTGATAATAAAGTTTTCATTGAACTCAAAGAAAGTGAATTGATCATCAAAAAGCAATCACAAGGTGAAGTCCTTGCTCGGCACATCCTAAGCACAGGAAAAGGCGAGCTCATCAAAAACAGGCAACATGCTCGTGATCGCTCAAAAGGAATTCAAGCCTATAAGGAGACGATTATCCGTCAATTCAATGATGGCGATCAAGCGGCATTATTCATTCAAGAATTGAGTAAGCGGTATCCGAGATATGTCCGTGATCAGCTTCAAATCATCCAGTATGCCCTTCATCATTTCCGTCAGGAAATGGAACAAGCCTTGACTATCTGTATAAAAGACCAACTCTGGAGTGCCAACGATCTTCGAGATGTTTCCCAACATCTGGCTCGCCAAAAAGAAACAAAAGTCGTACAAGCATCGTGCCAAACTCAGGGATCACAAAATGATCGTGTCGCACGAACACGCCAAGTTGCTGCAACGGTGAGAGAAATGGACGATTATATCCAGATACTCGGAGGCATGGGGCAATGAACAGTACAGTCAAAGAGATACAAGAGCACTTCCGCCATCTTCGGATGGCGGAGACAGCCAATGGGCTACCGCATCTCTTGCGAAAAGCCGAACAATCTTCTTGGACCTATCAAGAATTACTAGAGGAACTTTTAACTTTCGAATTAAAGCGGAGAGAAGAAAAAAATGTAGAAAGAAGATTGAAGTGGGCCAAGTTCCCTTATCAAAAGACACTGGATGAATTTCGCATAGACGAACAACAATCCATTAGCAGTCGGCAGATCAACCAGTTAAGGGAATTGAATTGGCTAGAACAACAATATAACCTGATTCTTCTTTGCCCGCCAGGAGTGGGTAAAACCCATATTGCGATTGGTCTTGGTCTTGAGGCTATCTACAAAGGCTTCAAGGTAAGCTTTATCACCATGGGGGAGCTCGTCCATCTGCTCAAGACAGAGGAGTACCTATCTAAATCCAAAACGCAGCTGAAAAGGCTACGGGAATCGGACCTTGTCATCATTGATGACCTGATGTATCTAGCAATGGATCAGCGAGAAGCCAACTTGTTTTTTCACCTGATTAACCATCTATACGAACGAAGTTCGGTCATCCTGACATCGAACAAAGGGCCGAAACAATGGGGAGAATTAATGGGCGATCAGGGGATCACAACAGCTATATTAGACAGAATTCTCCATAGAGTAGAAGTCATTCACCTAAACGAAGACAGCTATAGAATTAAACACCGAAGTACAATTTTCAAAGAGAAAAGTGTTCAAAATTAATTAGCAAAAAGTGTTCAAAACTACTTGACGGTTACACCGTTTTATGACGACTTATTATTTTCATCGTATTCTCCTTTTTTTTGCAATTATAGGGGATAGTTTGTGAAAGATTATTTATTTCGTTCTTGGGTTAGTCTCATCATTATCTTTTCCACAGTTATTTTTTGCTGAATCCATCATCTCATAGTATTCCTAACTTTTTTCAATCTCGCAACATGATGAGTATTCGTAAATATTTTTCTTGTTCTTCATTTTCCTCACTTTTTACCAACAGTTGCCTGCGAACGTTCCTTTTCTCTGCTTTCGGATGGCTATCATTTGCAGTCATGTATTTCATTTCAATTTGTGTTAATCATTCCTTAAGCTATTATTATTATAATAAATTGATCTTTGATTCTGTCCTTTATGTCGCCCTGTTTCGGTTTTTCTTCCAATCGGTGCGATCATAAATCGTTTCAAAAGAAATAATTATTCTGCCATCATCTCATTTTTTGAGAATGGACGAGCAAAAAAAGTTGGGGAGTGACACGATGAAAAAATACCGCTGGCTCATGTGGCGAAAGGTATTGATTTTCTTCATTATCGCCGTAATTATTGCTACAGCGATTTGGACAGGAGGACAGGTCGCTCAAAATATCGCCATGACAGCATTTAATCTGATCTTTCAATTGTTCTTTGCCGTACTCTTTATGATCATCCAATTTGTTGCCCTCTTTTGGTTTCTTGCCAGAGGCCGAACCTATTGGATTATGCCCGGCGAAACGGGATCGAGTTGGGACGATTACCGAGGCAATCCTGAGGTCGTTGACAATGCTAAACGCATTGTCACCTTGCTCAGAGGTGTCAAAGATTTCAAGAAAATGGGTGGCCAGGCAATCCGTGGTATGCTGCTTTGCGGACCACCGGGAACAGGAAAATCTTATCTCGCTCAGGTCGTCGCAAATGAGGCTCAGGTTCCTTTCGCCTATGCTTCGGCACCAAGCTTTCAAAATATGTTCTTCGGTGTCGGCAATCTTAAAGTAATGAGCCTCTATAAAAAGGCTCGAAAGCTAGCAAAAACCTATGGTGCCTGCATTATTTTTATCGATGAAATTGATGCGATCGGCATGTCTCGGCAAGCAGGAGGCGCCGCTGGGGGTATGGGTGGCATGCTCGGTATGGGCGGATCGGGTTTGCTCAACGAACTTCTGCTGCAAATGGACCCACCGAATATTGATCATTCACGGTTTGCTAAGCTGTTCCGCGCGCTTGGACTCAGGCACAAAAAAGCAGAGCGCCGCGCTGTATTGACCATCGGTGCAACCAATTTACCGGACGTCCTGGATTCCGCTTTACTTCGTCCCGGTCGATTTGATCGAAAGCTCTGGGTCTATCCCCCTGACTATGACGGACGGGTGGATGTATTCGACTATTATCTTGTGAAGGTTAACCATGATGAATCGCTGACTCCGCAAAAAGCGGCATTGGACACCATAGGCTACAGTCCGGCACAAATTAAACATATTGTGAATGAGGCCATCGTTATTGCGCATCAGCGCGGAGCAAATGGCGCGAGTTATGAGGATTTTAGAGCAGCCATGGAAACCTATGAATGGGGCTTAAAACAGCCGCTTCGATCAATGAGTGACGATGAAAAGCGTAACGTCGCCTACCATGAGGCTGGCCATGCGGTTGCTCAATATTTACTGAAGCCTCATGAACGTGTTTGGAAAGTGACCATCATCCGTCGAGGCAGCGCGCTCGGACTTGCCGCAACGAAACCAACCCATGAGCGTTATAATCAAAGCGACAGCGAAATGCTGGCGGAAATTCAAGTATGCCTCGCATCACGCGCGTCCGAAGAACTCTTTTTGGGAAAAAAATTAAACGGCGTTACCTCCGACCTGCAGCAAGCAACCGAGCTCGCCGGTGCCTATCTTGGCGCAGTCGGCATGGGCGACGAATTGTTCAGCTGGCTTTCTACAGGTTCACTAACGGACGCACTTAAACAGCTCCGTCCTAAAATCAACACATTATTAAAAGATCAGATGAACCAAGTAAAAACATTAATCGAAGAACAGACGGAATTTGTTCATGCCATTGCCAGAGAACTATTGACACGCGGTGATCTCACCGGAGAAGAAATTGATGCACTTTATGTTAATCTATATGGTCACGAGCGTCCAGAAGTGCCTGAAATCAAGGCATTAGGAACTGCCTCTGACGTGAAAAATTCGTCTGAAACTATTGCAGAAAAAAAAGAAGATTAAAGCAAAGAAACAGAGGCTGCTCACACGTCATGATACGACGATGAGCAGCCTTTTTTTACCAACATTCAAATGAAGGACATCAACGGTGAATTTTTGAACCATATATATTTTTATTGATTGTCTCAGATGTCAGAAAGGCAGCGGAAGCGGACAGCAGTGAAACGATCATAACGTAAAATGCGAGATAGTACCACTGATCTCCATCAACAGCAGTCAGCCATTTGGCAATAAACGGAGTGAACCCCCCTGCCACAATCGCACCTAATTGTGCGCCGATGGATGCCCCACTGTAACGGACGGAAGGGCCAAACATCTCGGTAAAAAAGGCCGGCTGAACCGCATTAATCGAGTTGTGCCCAACATTGATAAATAGAAAATAAGCTAGCATCAACAAGGCAAAGGAGCCACTTTCGACGAGATAGAAAAATGGAAAGACGAAGGCCGCTGCGAACAGCGCACCAAAAATATATACCGGACGACGGCCGGTCTTATCTGAAATATACCCGAACAGTGCGTGAGCTGGAAATGCAATGACACAGGTCAGCATGACAACAGACAGCATCATCCCGTTGCTTACACCGAGCTGCTCGGTAGCATAGGAAACTGCAAAAACAGTGGCAAGAAAAAAGGGAACGCTTTCCGCAAAGCGCAGTACCATAATGGTCAGAAGCTTCTTCCATCCCTTTTTCACAACCCGAAAAACGGGACTTTTCTGTACAACCTGCAAACCGCTTTTTTCGATTTTTTCTTTTTTCTTCAATTTTTCAAAGACCGGTGTCTCCTCAAGATGTATGCGCATATAAAGGCCCACAGCTACAAGCACGCCACTAAAGAGAAAAGGAATTCTCCAGCCCCATGAAAGCAGCTGTTCCCGATTCAGCATTGTCACAAGTGCGAACATTCCTGTTGCCAGCAGCTGTCCGGAAAAACCGCCGGTCTGAGGAAGAGCACCTGCCAAGCCGCGTCTGCTCGGTGATGCGCTTTCAACAACGTAAAGCATCGCGCCGCCCCATTCGCCACCGACCACAAAGCCCTGCATGAAACGTAAAAGGACGAGCAGAATCGGCGCCATGATTCCGACTTGCTGATAGGTTGGCAGAATGCCGACAAGCATCGTAGCCGCGCCCATACCAAGCAACGTAATCACAAGCGCCTTTTTCCTTCCTAGAGTATCGCCATAATGCCCGAAAAAGGCTCCGCCAAGCGGTCGCGCGATAAATCCGACACCAAAAGTTGCAAAGGCTGCTAAAGTTCCCGCCAAAGCACTGATATTGGGAAAAAAGATCGTATTAAATACCAAAGCCGCAGCAAGCCCATAGACGAGAAAATCATAAAACTCAATTGTATTTCCAATCCAGCTGGAGATAATTACCTTGCGAAGCTCAGAAGGCTTGCGTCCTGAAAAGTTTCCCGGATCTCTATCTTGAGCTATTTCGGTTGTTTCTTTTTCCAACTTACTCATTACCAGCACCTCTTCAATTACGATTTTGGTCCCGCTCTATTATTGAATTTTCTTCAGTGTCTTCAGTTATAAGCAGCAAAATATGGCATGTGGAGGAGGAGATCACGAAGAGTTGAAAAGTTTAATGATGAATCGAATTAAATATTCTATACCCTTAGATTATTAATCGAAACCATTTCTATAACAAAAGGGTATCGTTTTTGATTATTTATAATGAAAGCACAAAGCAGACTATTCCTCCGAACAGGGATAATCTGCTTTGTTTGTATACGATTCATTTGTACTCAATAATTAATCCAATTCCCTTTTTTCCTTCAACAGCTCTTGAAATTCCCGCTCCAATTCATCAGATGGTTCAATACTTAAACGACCAAGCACCGCTGCTATTTTTGTTTCGAGCACGAGACGTTTGTCCTTTTCGAGATCTCGATTCTTTTTTGGCTTGTCATTTTTGAACTGTCGGTAGCTTCCTTCAAACACGCGAATTTGCTGATTTCGGATTTCCAATATCCGGGTGGCAATGTTTTCAATAAATCGGCGGTCATGGGAGACAAAGATCACGCTTCCCTCAAATTCTTTGAGCAGCGATTCCAATGCGGCAGCCGCTTCCATGTCAAGATAATTTGTCGGTTCATCCAGAATCAGCGTATTCATATCGCTTAGAAAGAGCTTGGTTAGCGCCACTTTTACTCGCTCTCCGCCGCTTAACATCCCGACAGTCTTGTAGATATCGTCTTTGAAAAAATGCATCCGTGCGAGCACCGTTCGAATCAGCGTTTCATCCTGATAGGACGTAAAACGTACATTTTCGATAATCGATTTATCCTCATCCAAGATATTTAAATTTTGACTGAAGTAGGCAATCTTCACAGATGGCGATAACGTTAGCCCATATTCCTGATTGATGATCTTCTTGATCAGTGTCGTCTTCCCACTGCCATTGGGACCGATAATCGCTAATTTGTCCCCACCCCGAATAAAGAAGCTGGTCCGACGCCAAAGCACTCGTTTACCAAATTCTGCAGATACACCCTCCGCCCGAAGAATGATTCGCTTCTTAAACGTTTCTGCATTGGGCAAACTCATCTTAAGCGGCTGAATGTCTTTCAGTTTTTCTACCTTTTCTAGTTTTTCCAGTCGCGTTTTCATTGCATTCGCAGTCGTCTGCAATTTCTTTTGTATTATGGCAAAATCTTTTCCATTTGAATCCGACAGATTGACATTCTTCGGTTTCCTGATTGCCTTTTGAGCCTTTCTCTCCTTTAATCGCAGCGCTTCCTCGAGCTGTCGTTTCTTTTTCTCGTAGCTCTCATAAGCATGTTGTTGTTCGGTACGGGCGGCTTTTTTTTGGTCTAAATAATTACTGTAGTTCCCTGTGTATACGTTTATTTTGCCGTCATTGATTTCCCATATTGTTGTACAAAGCGTATCCAAAAACGCACGGTCATGCGAAACGATAACCAGAGCACCTTGCCACGCCTTCAGCTTCTTTTCGAGCCACTCTATATGATCCGTGTCTAGATTAGTTGTTGGCTCATCGGCAAGCAACAACTCAGGATCCCGCATCAAAGCTTTTTGGATGTACTCTTGTGTCACTTCTCCACCACTTTTAGTTGTATTCGTCCGCTTCAACTGCGGCAGCAGTTCACACGATGCGTGTTGAATAATCGTCCCTTCTTCGGGTACTATTCTCTTTGCGATTATGTTCAGCAGTGTTGTTTTTCCGCATCCGTTTCGTCCAACAAGCCCAATCCGATCCTTTTGATGGATTTGCAGTTGATCGATATCAAGTAACAAACGATTCTTGACGTAGTGTTTTATTTTGAGAGCTTCTAACAGGATCATAAGATCATCCCCACTTATTTCATAATCAAGGACATAAGAAAAATTTTGAAAATACCTGTGTCTGACACAGGCTGATCCTTAGATTTTTCTTTTACTAGCTTCCGCTAATCTTTTGTACAATCTAATTTGTACAAAATGGCCCCCCTATCTGCTGGTCAGAATAGGATTATCGACCTAATTCTTTTTTCTCTTTCAACAGCTCTTGAAACTCCTGCTCCAATTCATCAGATGGTTCAATACTTAAGCGACTGAGTACTGCTGCTATTTTTGTTTCGAGTACGAGGCGTTTGTCCTTTTCGAAATCTCGATTCTTTTTTGGTTTATCATTTTTGAACTGTCGGTAGCTTCCTTCAAACACGCGAATTTGCTGATTTCGGATTTCCAATATCCGGGTGGCAATGTTTTCAATAAATCGGCGGTCATGGGAGACAAAGATCACGCTTCCCTCAAATTCTTTGAGCAGCGATTCCAATGCAGCAGCCGCTTCCATGTCAAGATAATTTGTCGGTTCATCCAAAATCAGCGTATTCATATCGCTTAGAAAGAGCTTGGTTAGCGCCACTTTTACTCGTTCTCCGCCGCTCAGTACTCCAACCGGCTTATAAACATCGTCTTGGAAAAAATGCATCCGCGCAAGCACCGTTCGAATCAGTGTTTCCTCCTGCTTTGACGTTGCACGGACATTTTCAATAATCGATTTATCCTGATCCAGGATATTTAAATTTTGACTGAAATAGGCGATTTTTACAGATGGAGACAGCGTTAGTCCCGTTTTCTGATTGATGATCTTCCTGATTAACGTTGTTTTTCCGCTGCCATTGGGACCGATGATGGCGAATTTATCCCCACCCCGAATAAAGAAGCTGGTCCGACGCCAAAGCACATGTTTGTCAAATTGTGCAGATACATCCTCCGCCCGAAGAATGATCCGATTCTTAAATGTTTCTGCGTTGGGCAGATTCATTTTAAGCGGCTGAATGTCTTTCACTTTTTCTACCTTTTCCAGTTTTTCCAATCGTGTTTCAATGGCGTTCGCTGTTGTCTGCAATTTCTTTTGTTTTTTGGCGAAGTACGGCTTCGCTCCCGTAATTCGAGCTTCTGATCCACTTACGTTTTTGGGCTTTTTTGTCGCCCGTTCCGCTTTTTTCTCTTTTAATTTCAAAGCGTCTTCCAACTGCTTCTTCTTTTTTTCATAGTTCTCGTAAGCGTGTTGCTGCTCGGCATGCATGGCTTCCTTCTGCTGCTCATAATCACTGTAATTGCCTGTATAAACACTTATTTTGCTGTCATTGATTTCCCATATTGTTGTACAAAGCGCGTCCAAAAACGCACGGTCATGCGAAACGATGACCAGCGCACCCTGCCATGCCTTCAGCTTCTTTTCCAGCCATTCAATGTGATCCGTATCCAAATTGGTCGTGGGTTCATCTGCAAGCAAAAGCTCAGAATCCCGTACCAGCGCTTCTTGGATATACTCTTGGGTGACTTCACCGCCGCTTTTTGTTGTATCCGTCCGTTTCAACTGCGGCAGCAGCTCACACGATGCGTGTTGAATAACTGTTCCTTCTTCAGGTACGATTTTCTCTGCTAAGATGTTGAGCAGTGTTGTTTTACCGCACCCGTTTCGTCCAACGAGTCCAATTCGATCGTTGCGATGAATGTGCAGTTGATCAATATCGAGTAACAAACGATCCTTAACATAGTGTTTTATTTTTAGAGCTTCTAACAAGATCATAAAATCATCCCCATTTTTTCATAATCAGGGACGTAAAATAGCCCCCTATCTGTTGTCAGAATAGGAGGCTGCTGTAAAAATATAGGCGAACACCAAAAAGACACCCGGTCTTCTCAAGCCGACTACAAATCACCAATCCTATTCTGAACTCCGTTTGAAGGCATAGTGGCAGTACGGTTCCCCTGCTTCTCACTACCTTCAATTGGCGGTTTCAAAAAATAGGATTAGTTTTTCATCGGCCGTTGGTTCACCCCTTCCGTTCACTCGATTACTTTCAATGTAATCAATTTACTCGCTATTGTCAAACAGCAAACCCTCTAGGCAAAAGCGATGTTCACTTTTTCAATGCTTCTTTCTCGAAAATGGATCGCTGGTTTTATCGTTGTTCCAGACATATTCAATGCCGTGAGCAACATCAGAAGCTTGCTCAGTCCCAAATTGATCGGCAACGAATCCCAGAGTCATATCGATTCCCGCTGAGACGCCGGAGGATGTATAGTATTTCCCGTCAGTGACCCACCGAGCACGCTCCACCCAGTGCACCGCCAAATTTACACTTTTTACCCAATCAAACGCGATTTTATTAGAGGTCGCTTTCCGGTCGTCAAGCAGTCCTGTCCGTGCCAAGAGAGCTGATCCGGTGCATACTGTTAAGCAAAAGGCTGCTTGTTCTGCCGCATGCTTTAACTTTTTTGTAAACTCTTCATCATGAACAAGCGGCCGCGTACCTTGTCCGCCTGGAATCAGAAGGATTCCTGACGGATCAGCTTGATCAATCGGCTCGGTCATGATTTGCATCTGCTGCCTGCTGACCACCAATCCGCCGTCCATTGATACAAAATGGAGCGCATAATCGCTGATCCTTCCCAGTACTTCAACCGGGCCAAAGGCGTCCAGCGTTTCAAAATCAGGAAAAAGCAAAATATTTACATCCATGCTGATCCTCCTTTTTTACACAAATAAGAAAGTATAAAGATTTAGAGGAATTTAGTGTAAGTTCAACTAAGTCTTCGCCTTCTTCAGAGACTTGGCGAAGCCAAGTTTTCTAATCGAAACGGCACGTCTAAATGACAACCACCTAATTTGAGTGAATAACGCAAATCTTGATTGCCGCGCACCGTCATTCCAAAATCGGTGGCGTAAACAACAAGCCCAAGATGGTGTCCGGCGGTTAATCGGTGGAACGTCGGCTGTAATTCCACATCGATAGCATAGAATTGATCCGGCTGTAATTCGTCAACCTTCCAGGCATTTTCTCTATTTTGCAAGTTGATGTGACCCTTTGAGATCATCTTAAACGGCGTAGGAAAATTGGCCAGAGTAAATTCACGAAGCTGATCCTCACGCCAGCGATAGCCTAGATCTATTTTTCTCATAGAGTTTGGCGTTGGCGAAACGTTGAATCGTTTTGCTTCTCCGTAATCGACCAGTTGAAAGCTAAGCATACCAAATGAATGGTTTGATGCCGCCTGAACATGAACATGCACCCGGCCGTCAATGATTTTGTCCTCATCCACCGGATCTGTTTTGAACAATAGACAATTCTCGCTCAAAGCGTTCGGTTCATCCGCAAGAAGATCCTGTGCCCATTGATCATGGTGTGCAGCATAACGATCAAAAATGGCTTTCGGAAGACTATCTTTGAAAGACACCACTTCGTGACCCGCAGTTGCAGTAGTTAATCTTCCCTCAGCAAAATGATAGGTTTTCCTTGCAGCGGTCGGTTCGGACCAATCTTGATAAGCGGTCCAGGTTTCCGGAGTTACATTGTCTTGCACGATTACGTTGGGCAAAAGCTCCTTTGCCCCGTTTTGGATACCATAGAGCTCATGGCTGATCCAAAGATTAATCATGTCCGTATAATCAATCGAACGGAAGGCGTTAATATAAATGTGCTGCCCTTGATGCAGAATGATTTTTTTCGATACCGGCACGTCACGCAGTGCTTGCCACAGCTGCTCCACCTGACCAGGCTTCACATTCCAGTCATTCAAGCCATGAATCATCAGCACATCGCATTTAATGTTTCTCACTTTTTTAAGGTAGTTGCGTGCGTCCCAGAACGTATTATAGTTACCCGATTCACGTTCCATGTCGGTTGCCATCTTTTCCATCTGTGCGTCAAAATAATCTTTGATATGCAGATGATAATCAGCAGCAGCCTTCATGCGGCTCATCGTTTCGATTGCCAGAACATCGGCGTCCTCACCCGGAAAACCATCCGGTGCAATCATTAACCCGCCTTCGCGGTAATAGCCGTACCATGAAGAGATCGCCGCTTCAGAAATAATCGTCTTTAGGCCCTCAACGCCGGTTGTAGCGGCGGCAGTCGCCAAGGTCCCCAGATAAGAACGACCGGTCATTGCCACAGAACCGTTGCACCACCAAGCAGTGATTGCTATGTTATCTGTTCGATTCGTAAACGCGCGCCGTTTGCCGTTCAGCCACTCAATCACATCAATGGTGGCTTCGGTCTGCTGCGGATCACCGCAGGTTTGAATACCATCCGAATCTAACGTGCCAATGCCCGCAGAGTATACAGCCGCCAACCCTCGCGCCAAGAAATAATCATTCAATGTATAGGAATATTCACGGCTGAACGTCTCCGTTGCATATTTCGTTTCTCCATTGACCGGACGCGGGACAGGCAGTTCCAGTTTCTCATCATGGTAAGCAATATCCTCGTAGCTGAGGTTATTCGGCTGCTTCTCCGTCAAAGGGACATTAATGTTGTGCATTGCTTTTTCTCCGGCTTCATCATTTGTATCTTGATTATATGGACTAGCGGTGAAAAGTGCCGGAACCTTTAATCCATCTTCTGTGTCAGCCGGACGTATAATTTGAACCTTCAGCAGATCGCGCTTGCCGTCACCATCTGAATCAACGGAAGATTCCACATAAACGACCTCACGAATCAGCTTGGCTGTATCAAAAACGGCCTGGGATTTGCCATTAAAAAAGAGCGGTTTCTGCTGCGTGGACAAGTCATAAAACGGAACAAAATAGCCTTGATTCGTCAACAGATCGAGAAATGTCTGTCCATCCTTAGTGTGGGTAGTCAGCAATAAATACCAAGCATCCAGAACCTGCTCTTTAGTCCACGCGCCCGCGGCTTCAAGCATCGGCAATTGTATCTTTTTCATCGCGGCCAGCGGTTCAGCAAGCGAAAAATCTTCCTCCGGCAAAAATCCGCATAGCTGCAACGCGACTAAATAGAAGACATCCGCCGTAATCGGATCACCGGCATCCAAATAGTCTTTGAGATCGGCAGTTGGTGTTGCTAAATAGTTTCGCAGTTTCGTATCAAATTCATGTTCGCCACGCACCTTTACAAACGCTTTTTTGAGCAGCGAACAATAGGCTGCGGCAGGCGTCTGCGCGTGGTTGATTTGATCATCCAGAAAATGAATCCGTTGTAGTTCTTCGATCACTGTTTGGTGATCGGCAGTTATTCGTGCAAATTGATTGTTTTTCATCGACAAAACTCCTCAGTAAGTAACTGCAGTTATTATATCACTCAACGATGCAGCACTCAGGTCTCCTATGTATTTGTCCATCAATTAACTTAAGAAAAATGCTAAAAAAGTGGATACTTCCCTACTTCTACTGTTGATGGAATTCCTCATTGAACAGTTGGATTACATATTTTCCTTTATTCGTGCATGGATTCTCAGTTTTCGTGCATTGGCCACCTGTTTTCGTGCATTGAACTCTATTTTTCATGCATTGAATTACCGTTCTCGTGCATGGCCTGATCTCTATATTTGATTCGTGCATGGATTCTCTGTTTTCGTGCATTGGCCACCTGTTTTCGTGCATTGAACCCTATTTTTCGTGCATTGAATTACCGTTCTCGTGCATGGCCTGATCTCTATATTTGATTCGTGCATGGATTCTCCGTTTTCGTGCATGGGCCACCTGTTTTCGTGCATTGAACCCTATTTTTCGTGCATTGGACTGCCGTTCTTGTACATGGCCTGATCTCTATCTTCGATTCGTGCATGGATTCTCAGTTTTCGTGCATTGGCCACCTATTTTCGTGCATTGAACCCTATTTTTCATGCATTGGACTGCCGTTCTTGTGCATGGCCTGATCTCTAGCTTTGATTCATGCATTGATTCTCAGTTTTCGTGCATTGGCCACCTGTTTTCATGCATTGAGCCCAATTTTTCATGCATTGGATTGCCGTTCTTGTGCATGGCTGGATCTCTATCCGATTCGTGCATTGGCATTTGGAAAGATCCATCAATCCAGCTGACTAACTGGCTTATTTAATCAAAAGGATCGCAGTCTCAAGCAGTAAAAAGCCCCGTCATTTGGACAATTAGGTCCATTTTCCGGGGCTTCACATTTAATCTATGTTTTTTCAATTCCACATTAAATACGGTTCTCATGAGTTCTGAGTATCCGGTGTCGTCCACCTTTCAAAGCGCTCATAGCCTCTCCCGACATCCTTCGAAAAATGTGCGTCTGATCCAAAAACAAACGGGATCTGTTTTTTTACGGCTAACGATGCGATTTCATCGGGTGGATAGGGTTCTCTGCACCAATCTTTAAACATACCGGACGTGTTGTAATCCAATGCATACTCGCCAATGACAACTTCATTTAAAAAATAATCAATCAACTGTTCTGTCTTCGCAGAAAAGCCGGTATCCTCTTTTGTAAAGTAATTTTTGAACTTTCGGCAAAGTGTCATATGACCGATTCGCGTTGGTTTATAAATGCCGAGGTCTGATTTTACCAAATGACGCAGCATCCCGAAATACGCCTCTTGGGCGAATTGAAAGCTTCCATAAAAAGAGACAATCCCCTGCTGATAGTCTTCCGCACTATAGTCTATCGCTCGATAGCCTCCGCTGCCCGGAAGGAAGTGCAGGGATAGAATACTATGATCACTATACAAACCGTATTCGTTTAAAAAATCGCGTGTCCAGTTTTCGTAATCACTAAGATAATCCACTTCAAAACCAATATGAATGTTCAGCTGTGAACGATATTTTTGCTTTAATTTGTTCATTTTGTTTAAATAAGGCTCTACATCGTTTATAGCGATACCCGCTGTATCAATCGCTTGTTGAGCACCGGCGCATCGAGCCAAGAAATCAGGTGGAAGCGGCGCATGTTCAGTAATTGAATAATCCGTCATTCCCTGTTTTATCGCCGATCGAATGAATAACTCTGTATCTTCACCGGATCCATGCGGACAAAATTCACTATGTGTATGTCCATCCCATTTCATAACTGTCTTTCCCCTAACTCGGCCTATAATTTTGCTGCATATTATTGATGCAGCGTCACAACATCTTCTTGACGAATAAAGAGTGTGACATCTTTTAAATCATTCAATACTGCTTGGCCTTGATTCATTCGATCCACCCACAGTGTTCCATATTGTGTTTGAACCGTACAGCGGACCACATTGCCAAGAATATGCCGCTCAATAATTTGTCCTACCACAGAAACAGCGTCATCTTGCGGCGTGAATTCAATGGCTTCCGGGCGCAAAGCATAAGTGCTCCCTTCCTCAATGAGAGGACCAAACAAGCGCTCAATTTGTTCCTTATTTAGTTTGTTGTAATTACCGATGAAGCCTGCAACAAACTCATTCGATGGATGGAAGTATACTTGACTTGGCGTACCCTCTTGAGCGATTTGCCCGTTGTGCATGACAAAGATACGATCAGATATTGCCATGGCTTCTTCCTGATCATGGGTAACAAAAATCATGGTTATACCTAGTTTCTTTTGCAGGCGACACAGTTCGAGCCGCAATTGCTTGCGAATCTGCGCATCCAGCGCACTCAATGGTTCATCAAGCAGAAGCACCTTAGGCTCTACAACGATGGATCGGGCCAGAGCTACGCGTTGCTGCTGTCCACCTGATAATTCGCCCGGATATGACTTAGCCTTATCTTCAAGTCCTACTAATTCTAAAATTTGAGCGACTTTCTTGCTCACCGTATCCTTATCGATCCTTTTCATAGCCAGGCCAAACGCTACGTTATCGGCTACAGTAAGGTTGGGGAACAGGGCGTAGGATTGAAAAACCATCCCCACTTCTCTTTTTTTAGGTGCGAGCTTCGTTATGTCCCGCCCATCGATCATAACTTTTCCACTTTTAATTGAGTTAAGACCGGAGATTCCCCGCAACAAGGTCGATTTTCCGCAACCGCTTGGACCGAGAAGCGAAATTAATTGACCCTTTTCAATCGATAGATTCAGATCCTTGAGAATCATTTTTCCGCCAAGCTCCAGATTCAAGTTTTCAATGGTTAAGTAGCTCATGAGCAGGGCTCCCTTTTACAATTGGTTTAAATGCTGCTTCTTCACGCATCATAGAGGAACGCTTTCGATTCATATTCGTCAATTTGATAATAAGGGCGCTGATGATCACGAGCAGAATCAAATAGGTCATGACCACAGCACTTGAAAGATGGCCATTGACTTTCATCACGCGAAGCATATAAATACGAATGGTTTCAAAATCGCCGCCAAGAATCATATTTGTTAATTGAAATTCACCGAAGAAGGCAGAAAATGTAAGTAAGCTGCCTACCATAATGCCAATCTTGATGTTGGGGAGCAGAATGCGGATGAACGCGTAAACCTTTGAAGCGCCCAGCATTTCCGCAGCCTCCATTAATCGTGTTCCGTCAATCTCCTGCAAGCTGCTGCGCACGCTTTGATACATGAAGGGAAGCGAATAAATAAACAGTCCGCCCGACAATACGGCAAAAAGCGGGACAAGGCCATTTGTATAGGTGCGCATCAAACCGGTCGCAAGCACGACACCCGGAATTGCATACGGCAACAGGACAATCGGCTTGAACAAGTGATCAAACTTAGGAAGATAAATGGCAACAAGCGCAATACTTGGAACCAGAATCACGAGCACTGCCGCCAACGTAACTACCGTCAAAATTAATGAACGAGAGATTGCCGCGAGAAATTGTGGATCCTGATAAAGCTGCGCATACCACTTCAATGTATATCCAGAAGGAAGAATGGATTTTCCCCATTCAGTGGCAAATGAGTAGACGAGCGTTACCAAAATAGGCAGACACATGAAGGCAACAAATAGTGTGATGATGAATCGGTTCATCTTTTTCATTTGATATCCCTCCGGAAAAGATGCAGTAAATACTGATTGACCAGCAGCACGGCAATCATCAAGATGGAAAACAGAACGGCCATTGCACTGCCGATTTGAGGCTGGGCAAAAATATCGCCGGATACTGAACTGGCAATGCGTGTTGTGACCAAGCTGACCGTACCGCCAACCAAGGCATAAGCTGTTTCATAGGTTCCCATTCCATTGGCAAACAGGATAATGAATGTCCCCAATACACTGGGGAGAATATGCGGAATGCCAATACGCGCCCAGAAGGAAAAACGGCTGGCTCCCAGCAATGCAGCTGCCTCTCCCCAGCGCTGGTCCATTCCTTTAAATGCGGGATACAGAAATAACACACCCAGAGGTACTTGAAAATAGACATACGTCAATGCAAGTCCCTGCCATGAATAAAGATTAAAGAAGCTCTGTAAAGAAATGCCCATATGCTGCAGAATCAACGTCACGAGTCCTGCATTGCCCAGTAAAATTATATAGGCAAAGGCAAGCGGAACACCGGCAAAGTTTGCCGTCATATTAATAAATAAAGTGATTTTTTCCTGTGCCTTTTCATTCATCCGGGCAAGTGCCGCAGCCACGAACATCGCCAAAACAAGACCCGCAAGTGCAGAATAGATGGAAATAAAGAAGCTGTTGCGAAACGCATCATAATAGAACGGCTGACTCAAAATCTGCATGAAATTTGCAAACGAAAATCCATCACCATTTTGATCACCGAAACTTTGCCGAATCATGATAACAAGCGGAACCGCAAGAAATAAAAGCAATACGGCCGCAAGCGGCAAAAGACAAGCTTGAGCTTGTCTTTTCCAATGCTGCTGCAAAATTCTCCACTCCTTAATTAAATAGATTCTGAAGATGTACGCAATCCGGGAAACTCAAGACGCTCCATGTCCTGCGTAGGTTCAAGGTTCATTAAATGGCAGGCAAGCGGAGCGACCATCAGTTCCGGAATTTGTTTCTCTACAATTCGCGGAACAACTTTGTCTGACATAATGAACAGCGGTACTTGGCGAACTCCGGGCCGCGTTCCTCCGTGATGTCCGAATTCATCCATTCCATGATCGCTCGTCACGATGATCTGATAACCTGCCTGCATCCATGCAGGCAGGCATTCAGCAAGAATCAGATCGGCCTTATCAACTGCCGCGCGATATTCCTTGGAATCCGATGTAAACTTATGACCCGTATCATCTATATTCATTGAGTGAATGTAAAGAAAATCCGGCTGATAGTTTTCAAGCAGATAGTTAGCTTCTGCAAAAACATGTGAATCAGGATATTGATCTTCAAAATAGAAAATTCCATGTTGAATCGGCAGTTCGTCATTATGCTGAATACGATCCTTTTGAAAAGAAAACGGTGCATGCTGATAAAGTTCACTAACCCAGTAATAGGCAGATGCCGCAGTGACTCCTCCCGCTTCCCGAACCTGATGAAACAGGCTTTTTTGCTGAGACAAACGAACACTTAGGTTGGACACAATCCCATTTTTATAGGGAGGAGTACCGGTCAGCAGAACTTGATACATCGGGCGCGAATTACTCGGTAACTCAGAAAGCACCTGATATCGTGCCGCCTGTCCTTTTTCAACGAGATGTCCGAGAAAACCGAGTTCCTCCACCGCTGTATCATATCGGCATCCATCCAGAGTGATCATGATCAGCTTATTGCTTTGCATTCGCAAGGACCTCCTGCTGCCATTTCTGTGGCAAGGTTTCAGCTGTCTTTGTCCACGTTGCAACATCTTCAAGAGGAACAACGTTTTTGTATTCATCTTCAGGAAGCAGCTTATCCTTAATGGATGCAGGAAGTTTTACATCAGATCGAATCGGCCGTGCATATCCTTTCGCTAAGTTTGTTTGTCCTTCATCAGAAAGAATGTACTCACGTGCGAGCTTTGCGGCATTCGGATGTGCAGCATTCTTATTAATAATCGATGAATAACCGAACATCAGGGACTTATCTTCAGGAATGCTGACGGTAAAGCGGTTCTTGTCAATTTGATCACGATAGCCGAGGCCAAGGAAATCCCAAATAACTGCAACATCGACTTCGCCTTTTTCCAAATTCGGGATTGACGAATCGATCGTAGACAACCGGCCTTGCTTTGCGATCTTCTTGAAGAAATCAATACCCGGCTGAATGTCGCTTGCGCTTCCTCCATTTGCCAAAGCAGCCGCAAGTACGGTCATCTGCGACATTGCGCCTTTCGTTACATCACCAATTGATATTTTATAATCTCCGTTTAGAAGATCATCCCATGTTTTCGGAGGATTTTTCACGTTTTTCGTATCCGTTAAGAAAGCGAGTGTTCCTGTGTAGCTGGCAGCGTAATAGCCGTCTTTGTCCTTCGCCCAGGAAGGAATGCTGTCCCAAGTTGTCGTTTTATAGGGAATGGTCAATTTTTTATCCTTTGCCATTACCCCAAAATTCAGACCGACATCGCCAATATCCGCCGAACTGTCTGATTTCGGTGTTTGAAACTTGGCCAATTCTTCAGCACTGGACATATCTGTATCCGTATGTTTAATGCCGTATTTTTTGGTTATGTCATTCCAAGTATCTTTCCAGTTTGCCCATGCGTCAGGCATACCGACGCTCGAAATTTTTCCTTCTTTCTTTGCCGCCTTTGTAATTGAAGAAAGGGATTGATTATTATCTGTTGAAGCAGTTTCTGAATTTCCACAAGCAGCTAAACTTGACACAAGCAGAACGCTCGCCGTACACCCAACAGCAAATTTACGAATCTTCTTGAATGATTTCCAATCGTTGCCCATCATCATGCTCCTTTTTGTTTCTATATTTGTTTTATTTGTATCAACACTTTAATCATACATACAGAATGTAAACAAACATCGTTACGCAGATTAAAATTATGTAAATGTCAAAGACAAGCATGGAAAATGATGTAATAATAAAAAACGAGTAGGAGATGAACATTATGAACTCGTCATTTGATTACAGAAAAGCGTTTATTTTGAATACCTTGGCAGCTTCCAAACGTGTCAGTGTCAATAAGCTCGCAGAAACACTTGATGTAACACCCGAAACCATTCGTCGTGATTTATCCGCATTAGAAAAACAAAAACAACTGCTCCGCGTGCACGGAGGCGCAATCTGCTATGAAAATCCAGTTACTGAACCCCTATTCGTCAGGAAAACAAACATTAAGAAAAAAGAAAAACGGCGAATTGGTACGTTCGCCGCAAAAATAATAAAGAATGGAGACACAGTCGTCCTCGATTCAGGAACAACAACACTCGCATTGTGCGAATGTCTTCAGCAGGTTAGCGAGGTCACCTTTTTGACTCATTCCCTGGCTGCCGCTTGGTGTCTCAACAAAAAAATCGAGCAGAAACAGCTGATTAATTGCCAATTAATCGTTTTAGGAGGTACTGTTTACCCCGAACAACGATCAATAAAAGGGACATTAACCGAGCGCATGCTCGCTTCATTTAAAGTTAATAAGGCTTTTATTTCCTGCGGCGGTATTAATGAACAGGTCATTAGTGATTATGACTTAGAGGAATGCCAAATTTCGTCAATGATGATTGAGGCGGCAGATGAAAGCTATTTACTCACCGACGCGACAAAATTGGGAAAACAAAACTTCTGCACAATAAAACCGACCTCGAGCATTGATCACATTATCTGTGATGCCGAGCCGGATGAACGATGGAAAAAATTCTGCGAGGACGAACGTATTTTTTGGCATCGTGTGTGAGTTCATTATCATTGTACTCCCGGTTTCTAATCAGTCGATCAGTCAGTCGCACTCAACTCTGACAAAAGGTCATTAATGTCCAATTCCGCGCCTGCCATCGTGCGATCCGAAGCTCCGTAATAAAGCTTAAGCTTTGATCCTTTGACAACGCCGCCGCAGGTAAAGACAACGGCTCCGAAAAAGCCGTTTTTCTCATAGTCAGCCTCCGGCTCAACGATTGGTTCGGCTGATCGAGCGATGATCTTCGAAGGATCATCCAAATCAAGCAGCAGCGCGCCGAGACAGTAGCGGCTTTGCGCATCCATGCCATGATAGATTTCCAACCACCCATCCTTGGTCCGAATGGGTACAGCCCCGGCTCCAATCCGCCCTTCATCCCAAAAATGTTTGCGCACGCCCAGCAGATGGCGATGATTGCCCCAGTATTTGAGATTATTCGATTCAGCGATCCAAATCTCCGGGCTGCCGACACTTTTCAAAGAAGGACGATGCAGTGCGTAATAAAGTCCGTGAATCTTTTCGGGGAAAATGACCACATCCTTATTTTCCGGTGAAAAAATAAGTCCTTGATCCTCGTATGATTTGAAATCCTTGGTCGTCACCAAATAGTCGCCAATGCCAAGCGACGAAACAGCACTGAAGTAAATGAGGTACGTCGTTCCGATCTTCGTTATGCGCGGATCTTCAATGCCGAATGTCTGATAACGATTGGACGGATAGATGAACGGCCGGTCATCCACCGTGAAGTGATGCCCATCTTGACTTCGCGCCAGTCGAAGGTAGGACAATGAGGTGAGACCGACAAATGTATCCAGATTGGTCGAAGGACGGATCGTGCGACTGTCTTCAAAATTGTAGTCCGGATCATTTCGACGATAATTTTTGACTCGAATTTTTTGCTGACTGACATCGTAAAAAGGAGAAGGAACGATTGCCGGATCGTTTATAATCGGACGCTCCGCAACCCTTAGCAGCAGCAGTGTTTCTCCCTGATACTCTGCCGCGCCCGCATTAAAGGTACCAATCACTTCGTAGCCTTCATGATACGGTTTGGCCTCTTCAGGACAAATCAGCGGATTTTCCGGAAAACGAGTAACCTTTACCATTTGAAACGCCTCTATGTCTTTATCATTTCAATCTGCACTAATTAAACCATCTACATTTTGTACCCTGCTTATTCTTTCTCAACCCGATACCGAAGAACCGTCTTTAGTTTTTCAGGTTCAGTCCTCCGCGGGTCCGACAAATAGATCTCGCGATGTGTTTTGGAGACTCTCCTGTAGCCCTGTTCGCTGCAAAATTCAGCCATTCGTTCAAAGCTTTCCGGCTCATCGTCATAGCTTCCTTTGTGAAGCATTTGGCAGCATAATCCTTCTTCCAGCGCCGAGAACATCACTTGGTCTAAATAAGGATTGGGCTTTTTCTTCTTCGTCTCGGATAAAAATCGCTCAAATAATTCATTCGTAAGAAAATCGGGCTGACGGATCATCAATGTATATTTAAAATTACTTTTTACAGTCGGCGGCAATGTTTTATCCACCAAATCCCAGACACCTTCAAGCGGAAAAACAACATATTCATAATAACCATCAGGAACTGTGTCCTTCTTATAAGACATTTTAACCGCATAACTCAAGCTATAGAGTGCGGCTGTCGCCTGGGCAAATGTCTCACCATTGGGATCACCGCTGCCCTCAAGCATGAAATAATTGATCTTAGGAACGCGCACGATGACTGGTTTTTGTTTGGGCAGATACAGGTCTTTAAAGTCTTTCTTGTAGTCTATTTTAGTCATGATCTCATAATTTCTCCCTTAAAAGTTGTGATCATCTCTTCTTAAGAACACACTTATATTATAAAACATTAGTCATGACGACTTACTGTCAGACTAAAAAAAGAACGTCATGCGGACCAATTAAATCCGCTGACGCTCACTGCTCTTTATGTGATTAAGGGGCTGTACGTGTTTGTTCTTCCATTTGAATGTCATTCCGAAACCAATGGCCATAATAATCGCAGCAAAAAGGTACGGAAAATTAATGTTCCAATCAAACAACAGTCCGCCCATCGCCGGCCCAATAATATTGCCTAAGCTCGTATAGGTTGAGTTCATTCCCGCAACAAATCCTTGCTCTTGGTCATCGGCTGTTTTTGACAATAACGTTGTCAATGCCGGACGAAGCAAATCAAATGCGAGGAAAATCGCACAAGTGACTGCGAGCACGATAAAGAAATTGGAAACCATCGTGGACACCACTGCCAAAAGCACACCCGCAACGAGACACAACTGTATGAGTTTCTTCTCACCAAGTACTTTGACCATTTTCCCAAACATCGATACTTGAACAATAAGGCCGACTATTGAACTTATGGTAAAGATCATGGCAATATCTTGTGCTGTATACCCAAATCGATGATCAGTAAACAAGCTGAAAATCGTTTCATACACAGACAGGCCGAATGAAAGCACAAATACAATAACGAACGCAATCAAGTAAAGCGGATGAAAAGATTTTTTTACATCGCTGATAAAGCCTGTGTTCTCCTGAGTATGCGCAGGATTTTCGGCAGACTGCTCTCTTGGCATTGTCTCACTTAACATAAGCAGCGATGAGATGCAGGCTAGAAAAGCAACGACCGCTGCAAAAAAGAATGGCGTGCGCACGCCGTATGTGGCAAGAAAACCACCAATACCCGGTCCGATAATAAAACCCGTGCTGATCGCCGCAGAAACATAGCCCATCGCTTTCGGTCGTTCTTCAACGGTTGTAATATCTGCAACATAAGCCGTGGCCCCCGGCATAATAAAGGCGGCACCCACACCTCCTAAAATTCTTGAAAAATAAAGCATCCCTATGTTGGTTCCCAATCCGAAAATCAGCTCCGAAATGCTGAAAAAGAATAGACCAATAATAATTGCTTTCTTTCGACCAAAGCGATCAATCCAGCCGCCGGTGAGCGGAGACATCAAGAACTGTGCTGCCGCAAACGTTGCCACAAGGTAACCCATTGTTTGCCCTGATAAATGCATGGCATCCATAAAGGAGGGCATAACGGGAATAATGAGACCAATTCCCAAGAAAGCAATAAATATATTACTCAGCAAAATAATGAAAACCGTTTTCTGTTTTTTTTCCTGCTTTTTCACCCAGCAACACCCTCTTCTGTTTAAATCACTGAATTCCTCGCCAAAATACACGCCAAGAGGCGTCTAATTTTTCCTTAAGTGTTTTCTCATCGTTTCCGTATACAAGCTCCACTAAAATAGAATCAACGACACCTAAAAAAGCAAGCGTCAATCGTTTCGCTGAATCATCAACGACTTTTTTATGATCAATCCAGCCCTGAAATTTTTCCTCCAGTACGACCCTTACCTGCGTTTCGACATCGTCTACTTCCTTGTCGATCACTTTAGTAAGATGTACGGGAGGGAAAAAAGACACGCGCAGCCAAAACTTTAATTGTTCATTTTTCTGAAACAGATCGATCATCATCGTCAGAAATCCATAGAGATCTTTTTCGGGATGTTGTGCATCAATATCGCGAAAATACTTGATTTTTGAATACAGATACTCTTCCTTCGCTTCTTGCAAAACATGCAGAAAGAGATCGTCCTTTCCTTTAAAATGTGCATAAATGGATTGTTTTTTCATACCGACTTCTTCGCCTATTTGAGCAAGCGAGGCTCCTTCATAACCATAAATCGTAAAATATTTTACAGCCGCCGCTTTAATTTCATCGCTTTTCAATAACATCAGCTCCTACTTGACGAACGTTCGTCAGTTATCGTATCAAATAAAGAAAACAAAAGCAAGTGATGACGAAACCGAGTCCATTTAAATCAAGAAAACTGTAGCATCCTCACTCCCTGATACCACAACTTTTCCAAAATTGATTCTGTACACCCCGGTTCATAAAAATCATAATTGTTAGTAATCAATGCTCTGTCACTAAACACATGAAAACTGGAGGCTGTCAAACAAATGGAACAGATTAAAGATAAGGTTGTTGTCATTACCGGTGCTTCAAGCGGTATCGGCGAAGCCACTGCTCGAAAGCTTGCCAACGAAGGTGCCAAGCTCGTTCTCGGTGCGCGCCGAACGGAAAAGCTTGAAGCGTTAGTTTCTGAAATCATCGGCAATGGCGGCGACGCCTGTTTTCAAAAAACAGATGTAGCAAATAAAGAAGAGGTTCAATCACTGATCAATCTTGCCGTTGAAAAATATGGCCGAATTGATGTGCTCTACAACAACGCAGGCTTAATGCCGCTGTCCCCGCTTCGCGATTTGAAGGTTGATGAATGGGAGCGCATGGTCGATGTTAACATCAAAGGCGTCCTTTATGGTATTGCGGCTGCACTTCCAATCATGCGTCGTCAAAAGTCAGGACATATCATCAATACCGACTCAGTTGCCGGTTTCGCTGTCAATCCAGGTGGCTGGGCCGTTTACAGTGGTACCAAATTTGCCGTCCGAGCGATTGCCGAGGGCCTGCGTCTGGAGGAATCCCCATACAGCGGTATTCGTGTCACCGACGTTTCACCCGGCGCAGTTCAAACGGAGCTTCCTACCACAATTACCGATCCGGAACTTAAGAAACAAGTCGAGGATAAGGAAAAATTCAACGGCATTAAGCCGGAAGCAATTGCCAATGCCGTTGCTTACGCGATCAGTCAGCCCGATGATGTGTCGATTAATGAAGTCATCATACGTCCGACCGCGCAGAGAAACTGATTAAATGACACTTCGAAGATAAGTAGCACCATTAGCGCTGACCATCCACAAAGGTTCACTAAAAGTGATTTAGGACTTGCCTGAAATAATCTTTTCACAGCAAGTCCTTTTTTCATGAAAAGACTTCCTGCTCTTTATGTAATTTTTCACCAAAGCTAATTTAACGGCACATTGTGCAGGGTTAATGGTTGATTGTTTCCCATCGTTGCACGATACAAACGGATAGTCCCGGTAGTCGGCTCGGAAGCGTCCGAATGGACCACAAAATCTTCATTTAGCGACAGCGTCCACACGGCTTGATCATCTCTTTTCAGCACAACAGCCAGTGTCCCATATTGAACAATACTGCTCCATCCAAATAATTCTGTCGCGCCATTTTCAGTTACGGAAATGCCCTTGGAATCGCTGACGACCGTTGTTCTCCCCCCTTGCCATTTTCCATGAATTTCCGCGCCCACATAATAGTAAGATCTGCCTCCTCCGCGATCACCGTACGTACCGATGAACTGCTGAACCTTATCATTTGCATCCGTATACGTCAGAGCGGCAACATCGTTCGCCAACCATTTAACTTTATACCGGTCATCCGCTCTATAGGGAATGACCTGCTTTGGCCGACAAAAAATTCCATAGTAGCTCCGATAATAAATGGCCACGCCGGTCGCCGGATTTTCTTTAACAACAAACACATGCTTCCAATCCGGTGATATGCTGGTTATGTTGTTGACTTCCCTGCTGCTTTCAACAAGCAGAATCCCATTTACAACGAGAACAAGAATGATCCCTCCGGCAAGAATCCATATCATTCTTCGCGTGAATACAAGTAAAAATAAAAGGGACAGTGTAATGAAAAATAAACACAGGCTGTTGACGATGAAGAAGAGTTGATTGTCAATATACTCCACTTGAAAAAAACGATGTGTGAATAAATAGCCAATCTGCAAACAAAAAAAATTGCAGGCGAGCAATAATGAGCACCAGCCCAAGACCGTCGTCCATTTATTCCTGTTAATTTTCATCCGGCTGCACCTCCTCAGAAAAGACCCATGTTCTACCATTATCCTCTGAAATGAATTTTCCTTTCACTTTTCCGCCTTCATAATCGCCATTTGGGCCTTGGTTCACGAAAACAGCCAAGTGGTTCCCTTCTATTGTTGGAATTTCCGCCGTAACAAAGATCTTGAGATATTTTTTAGGCATTGTAAACACAGCCTTCGACCAGGATTTTCCTCCATCTTCCGTCACATAAAGCTCCGGATTCTCAGGATTAATCGTTCCAAAAGACAGGAATCCGGTAGATTCATTGACAAAGCCGCCGTCCGAAATCAACTGTGTAACTCCTGTAGATGCAGTCTCCTTCCAGCTGTGGCCCCCGTCCTGTGTTAAAAAGACTCTTGAACTTTCTTGAGACATCGTTCGATCACCGGATAGGATGACATAACCAAAGTGTTCATTGATAAACCTTACTTTTCTAAAGCGCATGGCGGTAAAGGAAGTTGTCACAGTAGCATTCTTCCATGTTTTTCCGTGATCAAGGGAGTAAGTGAGTACAACACTTTTATTTTCCGTATTCGCACCGTCTGAGTGTAAGAATGCCGCCCGATGTTCGGTCAGCATATAACTGCCGTCAATCAATTCCTGCTTGTTTCCGTTGTATTCTCCGGCGAATAATTGATCTTGTTCAACCGGAACTTTGACCCAGTTCTTCCCATGGTCGTATGTTATGTTCAATTCATTTTTCTGTAACGTGTAGCTTATCATGTCATTCGTGACAGGACGCAGCAACTCAGATTGCGGTTGCTTAGGCCTTCCCTGCGCACCAGTGACCTGACTGTGACTGCGGGCCGGTATGAAGCGGATCAGATTTTCATAATTAAATAGTGTCATGATCAGAGCGATGATCATGAACCCGCACACACTAATTAAGATCGTTTTCAAAGAAAAGACTCCTTCTGTTCATTTGTGGAGAACTCCGAGGATTTTCTTCAACGATACCAAAGGCTCGCTTCGTTTACAATTTAATGTCCTTATTAACAGCCTCATAACGATTGTCAATTTGTTCACGATGCATTTTTGTTGACATAGCTTCGTGTTGTAACTAAAATGATTACATCAAGCAAAAAAGCTATATGATAAACTATTTTTTATTGCGTATTAGTTGTAACCGAAAAAGTTACAGATGAATCTTATTAAATTTGGAGGTATTTTCTATGAAACTATTAGTTACCGGTGCCACCGGAAAGCTTGGCTCAAAGGTTGTTACGACACTCTTGAAGAATGTCCCGGCAAATCAAATTGCTGTCAGCGTACGTAATCCGGAAAAAGCAGCCGATCTTCAGGCTCAAGGTGTGGACGTCCGCTACGGAGACTTCGATCAACCGGAAAGCTTGGATCATGCTTTTGCAGGCATTGATCGGTTATTGATCATTTCTACAACCGACGACACGGAAACACGCATTCGGCAGCATACGAATGCCGTAGCTGCCGCTGAACGTGCAGGTGTAAAATTTATCGCTTACACAAGCATTGCTAATGCTCAGAAAAGCTCCAACGCACTGGCACCGACCCATCAGGCAACGGAACAGGCCATTTTAAAAACCGGCATTCCGTACTCCTTCCTGCGCAACAACTGGTATTTAGAAAATGAGCTCTCGTCAATTCAGGGTGTAATGGCAGGCGCGCCATGGGTAACCTCCGCGGGCAACGGCAAGGTAGGCTGGGCCTTGCAGCAAGATTATGCCGATGCTGCCGCAGCAGTACTCGCCGGCAGCGGCCATGAAAACACAATCTATGAACTGTCCGGCAAACTAAGGACTCAAGAAGAGCTTGCATCTGCTGTTGGCGAAGTGCTCGGCAAGAGCGTTTCAGTGGAGCACGTCGATGACAGCACCTACACGAAGCTCATGAAACAAGCCGGCGTGCCCGAATTTCTTTTACCGATGCTTGAAGGTATTCAAAAGGACATCCGTGAAGGCAGTCTTGAAGTATCAAGCAATGATTTTGAAAAGCTTCTCGGACGTCCGCTCGCACCAATTAAAGAAGCCATCGCAAAACTCGTTCAAGAAAGTTCACAGACAAAATAATGTGTACTCATAACAGCCGGCCTTCCTGAATACAGAAAGGTCGGCTGTTTCATTTGAAAAATGCCATCGTCTTAGGAATTCTGAATTTCATACGTTAATTGATCCGACACATGAGGCTGGTTAATCTGAATATAAACATCTACTCGCTGGGTATCTTTAGGTACTTCAAATTCGGTTACATGCGAAAAATCCAGCCCAACTATATCGTGAAATAGTCCAGCCTGCTTCCAATGAACAAGATAAGAATGGGATGTATGTGAATCTGAACTTTCTTCCATAAAGTCCGTAGATTGATTGTCAGGCAAAGCAGATGGTTTGTAGAATCGGTTGCCAATGGAAAGATGTTGAGGATTAAATGCCGACACACTGGCCCATGTCTGCACGGCATCGCTCGATAATTGCTGGTATTCCTGCCGGTACTGTATTGAGATCGATGTCGGCTTCATGGTTGCGGGACTATAGTCAATCCGCTCGCTCCCAACACATGCGAATTTTCGTTGTCCTTCAGAGATGAGATTCAATCTGATGCGTACGAATTTTACTCGCTGTGGTAATTTCGAATGGGTCACTTGAGACAAAGCCTGAGCATAATTCTTTTTTGAAAGTTTCTGTGAATCACTTGAAGTAACCTTCAGATAGGTCATCGATTGGGCAACGACTTTACCTTTCAACGGTTCGAGCCGCTGCTGCTCTGCATTGGACAGATTTGCAACCGCAAAGTCTGAGAACCCGATTGTTTTCAAATCCGTGGTACTCTGATTTTCTGAGCGCAACGCTTGGTGCTTTGTCTGCAATGTTTCAGGATTTACAATAATGGAGGATTGAACAAGTTGATCTAGGTAGGTATAGCACGTATAGATAAGCAGCAAGACAGTAACAGCAGTACACGCTATTAATATTTTCTTATTAATCAGGTAACTCTCCCTTCAAGGATAGCTGATGTTTAGTATAATAATACCAAGCAATGCATTAAAAATCGAATGCGATTGGGGAGTTATTTCGTGGGTTTTAATCAAATAATTATAGGATGCGTTTTTGTCTTCTTCCGTTTCACTATTAGTACGATTGATATTCTGCCCGATGTCATCGGCTACATCTTTATCTTTTACGGAACGCGCGCCTTATTATCCCATTTCCATAATGATCGGTTCATGAATGTAAAACGGGCCAGTCTGCTGCTCATCATTCTATCAGCGCTCGATCTCTTTATCCATCATTCCGCGGTTCTAGATGGCGTCATTGACAACACTCAGCTAAGCGGCAGACTGTTTTCCTATTTTTATTTTGTCGTTACGACCGTCCTGCTTACTTTCTCTATTTATCACTTGTGCAAGGGCATTGAACAAGAAGCCCAGGGTGTTGAAAATACCGAACTCGCTTCAAAATCAACATGGACCTACCAATTCTGCTTCTCATACCAAATCGTAACCGTGATTTTCAACACGACCGCTCTTTTCATCGGAAAAGAATCACTGGAACTCAATCTAAACGGAACAACAGGAACGATACTATTTGTCGTACTCTTTTTTTACATGATATCTGCTGCCGCCCAAGTGTTCCTTCTATTGAATAATGCGAAGAAGGTATTTGCCCATTAATAAAAAACAGAACCGCCCAACACATTGCGAGCCGTTCTGTTGCTTGATATCTGATTGTGGAACCGTGAAGCTGTTACCTATCAGCCACAGCATCAGTGATTTGCTGCTGGTCATAGGCCTGCAAGGTTAGAAACATAATGACGTAGAGCACGAGCGGAATCCAAACGTAGTTCACATTGATCATCGACAACGTCGCCGCGTTTTGCGCATGATTGGAAACATAACCGGACAGATGGAACAGTCCTGCAGTAATCATGCCGCCGATTCCGAGTCCCATATTGACCCCGAAATCATCGGTAGAAGCCAGAATACCTTCAGCCTGGACACCCATAGCCGTACCGTATCGAATCGTGTCGGCAATCATAATGGAAACAAGACCGATGATGATTCCGTGCCCGACAGAATTAATAAACGTTCCGGCAAACAGAGTTGCCAGAGAATGCGCATAAACCCCGACAGTCAAAATGACCTGACCGATAAAAGCAGTAACGATTCCGGACAGCATCGTCTGCTTCTTACCATGCTGTTTGGCCAATCGTATAATCAGTATAACTCCAATCAGGGCCGCCAACGTAAAGCTGTTTGCCAGCGGGACTAAGTCTTCGCGACCCAAGGTATATTTGAAATAGTAGATCGTGGTCTGATTTTTCAATGCAGTAACAAGCCAGTAAAGGAAAATCACCGCGGAAATGATTAGCCATGGCCGATTTTTGCGGAGCATGCGCATCACTACCTTAAACGGCTGATGTGCTACGTCAGGCTTGCTGATCCGCTCATGCACGTTGAAAAATGTATTGAGAATCAACAATAACGAAATCAACCCAAACACACAGATGGTCAGCAGGAAGCCCTTTTGCTGATCGCCGCGTCCAAAGAAGGCAACGAGCGGCAATGTGAAAACCGCAATAATAATTTGGACCGAGCTGCCGAAAAATTGTCGAATGACCCCAAGCAGTGTCAATTCCTGCTCATTTTCTGACAAAGCAGGCAAAATGGACGTAATCGGCAGATTGACCGCCGTATAAAAGAAGCCTAATCCCAGATAGGTTACGTAGGCCCATACAAGTTTACCTGACTGCGAGAAATCAGGCGTCATAAAAGTCAAAACGGCAAAAATGACATAAGGCAGAGCGTACCAAAGAAAGAACGGTCGGCTTTTGCCCCAGCGAGAATGCGTATGGTCGATCATCACCCCAATAATAAAGCTTTCCACAACATCGGCAATCCGGGCAACGATGAACAAAATCGCTACCGCCCCTGGATTTAATCCATAAACATCGGTATAAAAGAACAACAGGTACGTGGTTAACATTTGAAAGACCAGATTGTCGGCCGCATCGCTTAATCCATAGCTGATGCGTTCCGGCCAGGCCGTTTGCCATTTTCGTTTCATAAGCCATCTTCTTTCCAAAGAAAACAAGAAGGCACCAAATGGTCAGCGCCACTTGGTGCCGTTTCATTTCATTGTATGTGCTTGGTCAGCCGATGGTAAACTTCATCGCCTATAACGTCATTAGTCCACATCCAGACGATGTGTCCCAACGCTTCGGAAATATGTTCCTCCGTCGGCTGCTCCTTCGCTGACGGTACGGTTTTCATTGCCGGCATAATACCCAGGTGAAAAGCTGCCCAGACGGTGAGACCAAATACCGATCCTCCGCCTGCTTTGATTTTCGGTTCATATTGAGCAAGCACCTGATAAAGTACGGCAAATGACGTGGAAAAACCGAAGTGGACTAAATAACTGACCCATGGCATATCTTGTTCTGAATATCGATATGCAGCGTGTGTGGCTGATTCAGGAACACCCATTTGCTGCAGTAATTTCTGAGGCGGATTCGTTGCGTCACGTTTTGGAGTCCGCGGCGGCAGAACGTTTTCCCAGCCAAATTTGACGAGTCCGGAAATGAGCCCGGCGACAACTCCTGCTTTTATGGCTGCATTTAATTTGGAGGACTGTTTCTTTTTTAAAGCCATGTCTCCAGCTCCTTCTCTGTTGCTTACTTATTGTTAGTCTACCAACTAGTATAATCAATTCTTTCATTTAAGTGGTGCATTATGCTTTTGGGTTATTCATTTGCTATGGATGTGAGTGCACAAATGCAATTGTACCCTACATTTTATTAAGTTACAGTTGCTTCCAACAAAGGCCCTATTAATCTCAACAACATACCTGCCCATTTTCTCTCCATGCTATAATGAGCACGGAATGCAGACTTCAATTTATGAAATGAATCAGTGAGGTGCACTCATGCCAACACGAAGAATTACTCTTTCCAGCACGGTCAACACACGAGATTTAGGTGGTTATCCAACCCTTGACGGCAGAACGACAGCATTTGGAAGAATCATCCGCAGCGATGCACCGCAAGCATTAACCCGAGAAGATCTTGCATTATTGAAGAAATTAGGTGTTACAGCAGCACTCGATTTCCGTTCCAAACCGGAAACAGAAAAATTACCAAGTGCCTTCGAACAATCTGCTGATTTTGATTACTTTCATTGCCCGTTTGCATTTGGCAATCGCAATCCAGCCTCTAAGGCAGAAGTTCCCCTGCTGTACGCGGAAATGATCGATGATCTTCCGGCAATCAAGCGGATTCTCAGCATTATCGCTCGGCAAGAGGGTTCAATTTTTATCCACTGCTATGTCGGCAAAGACCGCACAGGTGTAGTAGCTGCGTTGCTTTTGCTTATTGCCGGCGTCGGCATCAGCGACATTCTGGCTGACTACCAAGTCTCCTATACTTATTTGCGGCTCAGAATACGTGAATTGCTGCATGAACATCCGGAACTTCCTGATTTCACTGGCCGATCCGATATGGAATATATGGAAGTGGCCCTGGATCATTTTTTCAAGACCTACGGCAATATCCAAGACTATCTTCAGAAAGTCGGACTGCATCCGGATGAAATTACAGCGCTGAAAAATAGGCTATTCTAAAAGTTCTCCCCGTTATAAATGATGATACAATCTCAGTCCTCAACGAATAAAGTCACGAAACGATTGGGATTAGCCCGATTAAAAATAGGGTATGATGAACGGGTTAGTTAAGGATCGGTTTGGGGTATCTTAATATCAACCTGACTAAAGACAGGTATACCATAAAGTGAAAAATGAGGTGATTTCAATGAGCGTGCATGTGCACCCATATATTATTATGAATGGCAATGGACAGGAGGCTGTCCGATTCTACAAAGACGCGCTTGACGCAGAAGTGGTCGGCATTCAGACCTTTGGTGATATGCCTGAAGAACCGGGCTTTACAGTTCCCGAAGAGGCAAAGCATCGCGTTATGCATGCCATGCTTAAAGTGGGCGATTCGTTCATCATGCTATCCGATACATTCCCTGGTCAACCCTATCAGTTGGGAGACCAGGTAAACATCGCCGTCCTCCTAGACGATACCGAAAAATCCAAAAAGGTGTTCAGCCATTTGCAAGAAGGCGGCACCATCCTTATGCCGCTCCAAGAAACGCCATGGAGTCCGCTCTACGGGCAAGTAAAAGACAAGTTCGGCATTACTTGGCAAATTTCAACCGAACCAAAATAAAAATCAAATTGACAAAAGGGGGGCATCTTAGCGTCATTTTTTTGACGATAAGACGCCCCCCTTTTTAATGAACGAGGAAAAAATGATCCGACTGTCTTATTTCCGCCGCAGAAAAGTTGAAATGAGATGACGACTCTAATGCCGGCGATGCAATACTCTTATTTTTTCGTATCTTTAACCGCATGGCGAATTTCTTTTTGATTTAAGCGTAAAACTTTCGGATTATAAAGTACTAAAGGAACGGCTTCCTCAACAACTTCACTAAATTTTAACCCGTACCAAATAGCCGGGGAAGTCGTGATATTTTGTAGAAAGATACGACCTCCGATCAATAAACGATCCCAGCGATTCATCTTTGGATCTGTCGCTAAATCCATTAACTGCTGCGTGGTGACAACAAATTTGAAATCACCGACACGCCTATTTTTAAGCGTTGTATATTTAGGATATTGCGTATCAATGACTTTTTCATCAATAAGATCATTGACGATCTGCCGAACATAAATATTAACATGTTGTGAATTCTTAAAGCCCAGATAGAGCTGTACACTAATAATATTACGAGTACCCAGCATATCTACCGTATACTGGCTCTCATACGGAGCATCCGTTTCATTAACCGTTACAAACCAATACACTTTTGCCCGTTTCGGTCGCTTATCAAGAATTGAATACAGGACTTTCCGTTTAATGCTGTAATGTGGACCGATTTTGGTCATATAAACTAAGTTCGTACTATAAAGCGGCTCCGTGCTGTCCTTACTCAATTGAACTAACTGTTTACGATAATCCAATAACGAAACATATTCACTTGTGCGTTCATAATTTTCACGCTGCTTGTTGCCGAAATACCAAACAACCATAACCGAAAGAATCACTAGTGTAATTAAAAGTGTCAAGTAGCCCCCATGGACAAACTTAACGAGGCTTGCCATCAGAAAGAGAACCTCAATCAAGCCAAAGAATAGAACCATCCCAAAAGCAACTGCTTGATTAAGCCTGCTCTTGATAAACTCAAACAGCAGCAAGGTGGTCATCAACATGGTTATGGTTATTGCTAACCCATAAGCGGCCTCCATATGCTGTGAGGTTTGAAATAACCAGACAATAATGAGTGTACTGACACACAAAAACCAATTAACAGTTGGAATATACATTTGACTTCGCGTGTTACTTGGACGTTTAATCAACATTCGAGGCAGAAACTTTAAACCAATTGCTTCATTTACTAATGTATAACTGCCTGTAATCAACGCTTGCGAAGCAATGATTGCTGCCAAGGTCGCAAGCACAATGGCAAATAACCTTATTTGATCCGGAAGCATTTCATAAAAAGGATTAACATCAAGAAGATTACGATAAGCCGCACTCTGGTAATGACCGATCACCCATGCGCCTTGCCCCATATAGTTAAGCATCAGCATAAGCGACACAAAAGGCCAGCTGCCATAAATATTTTTCTTTCCAACATGGCCCATGTCCGAGTAAAGTGCTTCTGCACCGGTCGTTGCCAGAAATACACTTCCAAGTATAAAAATACCTGCTTTATTTATCGGACTGAATAAAAACTGAATCGCATAGTATGGAGATAGTGCCCTTAAAATTTCTAAATGTGTCAGCATATTCATAAAACCGAGGACACCGATAAAAACGAACCATAGAAGCATCATTGGCCCAAAAGACCGCCCGATTACCTCTGTTCCAAAGTGCTGAATCAAAAACAGGCCTAATAAGATCGCCGTCACAATGAGAACGACAACGAATTGATGATCACTAAATTCAAGTGGACCAATATGCTGCCCTTTTAACCCTTCGATCGCTGATGTTACAGACACAGCCGGTGTTAACGTTCCATCTGCTAAGAGCGCAGCGCCACCGATGAGTGCAGGAAAGGTCAGCCAACGGGCACGATTGCGAATTAAAGCATATAAAGCGAAAATGCCACCTTCATGATTATTATCTGCGCGCATCGCAATAAGGACATATTTTACTGTTGTAATGATCATAAGTGTCCAGAATATCAATGAGATCGAGCCAATAATATATTCGGGTACGGCATACCGCATTTTTCCAGTATCTGAAATAATCGCATTTATCACATACAACGGTGAAGTACCAATGTCACCATAGACAATCCCCAACGTAACCAACATCCCACCAATCGACAAGCGTTGGTTCATTTTACTATCCATTAGTTTATTGATCTCCTCGCAAAAGTATTTTTTTCTGTACCAATCACGGGCACTTCATTAAAAAATGAAACGACAAAAAGGCCACAGAGAATCATCCCCGCGGTCGAATTAATTTTCGATCATCAGTTCACACCCTCTCTCTTAACGCTTACGAAGTTAGCTGTCGGATTCGGACCATGAGAGTAGCCCGTCCTTACGTTGAAGGATTCACCCCAAGTGATGCCCAGCATCACAAAGTTGGTTCCCCCGCTCCTGACGGATTCAGCGAATAAAGAATGATTTAATTTTCGAGGCTATTATACGCTTGGCAGTTCATGATGTAAAGAAGAACAATACAGAGGATGTGGTCATTTCTGCCTCCAGTCTATATTTTGGTTCTGATCGAAATCCTTTCAAGACTGCCTCTAATTGAAAACTGGTTGGCTGGCAGCAACGGACGAATCACCGTAGCTGTTTGCATTGGGTTCGGACTCATTATCAATCGGGTAATGTCACCATAAGGGCGGAAAAAGGTAACCGGTACCCTATCATTTGCACCGAATAAATCAAACGTTTGATTAAGACCAATCGTGATTTGAAAAACCGGGTCCAGCCCGGTCCTTAATTAAGTAACGCGGCCGGAATAAAATAAGCGGAGATTTTCCGGTTATATGCATCATGGCGCTTGGTTCACAGGTACATAAGGGTAATTTTTCCGCTTATGCACAGAAAAACCCTCCATTTTCACGTTTTTCGATTCGATAAGCGGAATTTTTCCGTCTATTCAAGCAATTTTTTCATTAATTTTCTAAATAAGCGGAATTTTTCCGTTTATTTCTCAGATTGGGCGCTTACCTGATCGCCCAACCGAATCTTATGACCTTATCGTTGTACCGGCAAGGCAAAACGCTATACTTTCTTAACGTGTAAGAAAGGCTAAATCCCTATGGATTCAGCCCAGTTTTGGATTAACTAATACTCCCTCACCTTAACAAGCAGAAAGAGCCCACTGATAGATCGCATTATAGGTTTGGATAATATGGCTTATAGATGGGATGGCTATAGTAAGGAGGTCTAACAGCAATAGTTGGGGTGGTCCAGCTATACTGTAAATAATCGAACGTTAATTCAGTTTCCACGTTTTCCAATAAACGTGTGACCTGAGGCATAAATTCAACGCGCATCTTATTGTCACCTCCTTCGTTTATAAACAGTCAGCCAGCTTTTCTTCACATAAAAAAATGGCTAATCATAGCCTATGAAATGGAGGAGGCATTCGTTATGAATAATCAAAATGAGCATAACCCACAGCATCACCAATCATTATCTAAGGAAGAACTTGAGCAAATTCGTGCTTATCAAAAATGGTTTGAAGACAATAAAAAGCAAGATCCGTATCCACTTTATCCGGCGTATGGAAAAATTACTCGCTATGAAGAGGTCCCCTTGACTCAACCCGAGCAAAGACAATTGAGGCAACCTGGGCTTGAGCATTTAATGGTTCCAAAACCCATTATTGAAAACCCGCATTATAAAGGGAGTGGAAAATTAAAAAACAAAGTGGCTCTTATTACTGGTGGTGACAGTGGAATGGGGGCAGCAGCAGCGATTGCTTTTGCAAAGGAAAAGGCAAATGTTGCGATTGCTTATTTAGATGAACACGAAGACGCCAATCGAACAAAAAGAAGAATTGAGGCGTTTGGCCAAAGATGTCTTCTACTACCAGGCGATCTTCGAAAAAAAGAACAATGTGAGCACATTGTACATGAAACAATGAAAACCTTTGGCAGGCTCGATGTATTATGTAATCATGTCGGGATTCAGTTTCAGCAAAATGATCTTATGGCTATTACGGACGAACAATTTGATGAAACCTTTAAACTGAATATTTATTCTCATTTTTATACGACAAGAGCTGCGCTCCCCTATTTAAAAGGAGGCAGTTCAATTATTGGAACTGCCTCAGTTGTCGCCTACGCAGGTGAACCGTTATTAATTGATTATTCGGCTACAAAGGCAGCCATTGTTGGCTGGACCCGTTCTTTAGCAAAAAGCCTTGCCAAACGTCAGATTCGTGTCAATGCTATCGCACCTGGTCGTGTTTGGACTCCTCTTATTCCGGCGAGCTTTTCTTCTGATGTAAACGCCTTGCACGGAACAAATTTATTTAATCGCATGGCTCAACCATTCGAAGTCGCCCCTACCTTTGTTTATTTAGCATCCGATGATTCTCGGCATGTTACTGGGCAAGTTCTTCATGTAGATGGTGGAGAATCAACACATTCCTAACTTCTAGAAGGTTATCTATTAAACTGATCAGTCAAAATTTTGAGGTTACTAAGAAATTAGCAAAACCCCCTAAAATTGAATTTCATTTCAACTTTAGGGGGTCAGTTCAATCATCATCTTCTAGGTGCTTAGCCTTTCTTACTGTCATTCAAATTTCGTTACTTTGCCCATATTTTGCATTATTCCTGGTTCTCTCCCTCGTTTTTTTGCTAAATTCCATATAAAGAATTCCACAGGTAAAAAATAAAGAAGTGGTGCCAGATCTTCATTCACCGTTGGTAATGTTAATTTGAAATAAGGAACATTTTCTTTCGTATCGCTAATTAGAATAATCTTTGAACCATTACGATACAATTCGTTTGCTAACTTTAGCAAAAGACTCTGAGTTTTACCCGAAGGAGCAAAAATCAATGCACGGTGCTGGGTGCCCGTTAACTCGTACGGACCATGCCTAAATGTCCCACCTGAAAGTGCTTGTGAAAATATTCCTGTTGTTTCAGATAAAACAAGTGATGATTGTAAAGCTGTTGCTAAAGTTGGCCCACGTGCAATCAAATGAAGTGGATCCAGAGTATTTTGATCTGATATTTTTAGTGTGCTAATAAATTTATTTGTTTCATCCATTAATGATTCCGTCAAATTTGCTGTAATTGAAATCAAATTCATAATATCCTGACTTTCAATTTTTCCCGACGTTTCAATAGTATTTATTAAAAGGTGTAAAGCAAGCAAAGTGTTCATAAATGTCTTCGTTGTCGATCCTTTTTCTTGACCCGCGCAAAGCAATAAAACCGTATCAGCCAAATGAGCAAGTGTACTTTCTTTCTCATTTGTTATTGCAATAATTCGACCTACACGATTTTTAAGCGCTTTTACTGATGCGCATGTTTCAAAGCTTTCGCCAGATTGTGAGATAGCAACTACCCAAGCTTCCTGTGGTACATTTTCAATTTCATAATGTAGAAATTCTCCCGCATCATAGACATAAAAAGGAATTTTCAAACGATTGAGCCTTGTTCTTACACTTATCGGAGCAAAATTTGAACTACCCATCCCTAAAAATATGATTGGCTTCGGTGCTTTCTTGTAATCTTCACCTATTAACGACAACTCTCTGCTTCCTGCCCATGAATCATACAGATACCTCATTTTAGCAGGTTGCTCCATTATTTCTGATAAATATTTATCCATTTTTATTGATTCCTTTCTAATATATGATAGGCTGCGACTAAAGCTCCAAATAAAACGGATCGATCTCCTAAGTTCGATACAACAACTTTAGGAGGATAGAGACAAAATTTTTCAATGATGGCAACTGTGGATTGGATCCAACGTTCACGGTGCTTCATAATTACGCCACCACTTAATACAATGGTATCCAAATCAAGAAGTGTCGCTGCATTAGCGGCCGTAATGCCTAAATATAAGGCCCCCTCATCAAAAACCAATTGGGCCAAAGAGTCCCCTTTCTTCTCAAGAGCAGCTATCTCCTGACCGCTGCACCGTTTCCCACTTAGTTCATAATATCTTGTTTCGAAGCCCGAACCAGACATCAAGTACTCGAGATGACCGTAATTCAAGTGCATAGTTAGCGCTTTATCGTTCATAACCCATCTGGCAATCTCTCCTGCTGCCCCGTGGGCCCCTGTCCATAGCTGATGATTTAAAATAATCCCTGATCCAAACCCTGTCCCAATCGCAAACATAATAAAAGAGGTGCCATGATCTCCATAATAATCTTCTGCGATAGCAGCCATATTAGCATCATTCTCAATGATCACCGGCACGGAGAATACCTGCTGTAGCTGCTCGGAGATACCTAACGCATCCCAACCCGGTATATTCCAAGTGAATTCTGTTGTTTTATTATCCAGATGCACCACTCCAGGGGAGGCTAGCCCAATTGATTGAATCCTAAAACCGGTCTGTCGAATCAGTTCTTTAGAAGCTAAAATCATCCGTTCAAACGCTTGCTTTCCGCCTTTTTCAGCTAATGTAGCCACTCTTTTCTCCCCAACTATTTTCCCATCTTGAGCAATAGCAATATGAATTTTTGTTCCACCGGCATCAATTGCCAAAACAGAACCATGCATTTTCAAACTATTTGCCTCCCTGACCCGACATGGATATCCCTTCAATAAAATGACGCTGAAAAACAAAAAATAAAATCGCAACTGGCAAGGTGAAAATGACACATGTCGCCATCAAATACGCCCATTGGGTTGAGTGGACACTCTGAAACTGCTGTAAGCCAAGCGACAATGTAAAATTGTTACTATCATTCAGAAAAATCAGCGGAGCAAGGAAGTCCGTCCAGTTCGCCAAAAAAGTAAATAATGATATAGCGATGAGAGCGGGCTTAGTTAACGGGGTGATGATTTGTAGAAAGACACGAAATTCACTTGCCCCGTCAATATAAGCTGCCTCAGAAATGTCTTTTGGAATCCCCAGATAAAACTGACGCATTAAAAAAATATAGAGCGGTGTTCCAAAAAATGCTGGGACGATTAGTGGATAATAAGTATCAATCCAACCAAGTGATTTGAACATAGCATACATAGGAATCATGGTCACAATGAAAGGAATCATCATTGTTGCAATACAAAGAGCAAATAGAAAATTTCTCCCTTTCCATTCCAATCTTGAAAAAGAATATGCTACAAGAGGGACAGATACCAATGTACCTATGACTGAACCCACCGAAATAATTAATGTATTGGCCAAATATTTCATAAAAGGAATATAACTGAGCGCACGTGGATAATTGCCCCAATTAAATACTTTAAGAATAAAATTTGGTGGAAAAGTAAAAATCTCCTGATTATTTTTTAAAGAGCTTGAGATCATCCAAATAATGGGCAATAAAAATAAAAAAGTTACTATAAGCAAAAGAATATAAACAACCATTTTTCTGGTTCTTTTTCTCATGCGCTTAATCTCCCCCATAGAAAACAGATCGTTTACCAATTTTAAAAATCACAAAGGTTAGAACGAGAGTCAGAATTAAAAGACCCCAAGCCATGGCCGATGCATATCCCATGTTCATATACTGAAAAGCATTCTGATAAATATAAGTGGTGTAAAACAATGTACTATGAGCTGGTGAACCAAGCGCTTTGGGTGCAACAACAAATGCTTGTGTAAAAAACTGTAGAAAATTAATCGCACCAATCACTACATTGAAAAAAATGACAGGACTTAACATTGGAAGTGTTATTCTTCTGAATTTCATCCATTCACTAGCACCGTCTATCTCTGCAGCTTCATATATGCTTTTTGGAACATCCTGAAGCCCGGCTAACATAATAACGATAATCTGACCAGATTGCCAAAGTACCATCAAAAGTAGTGAAGCCTTTGAATATCCGGGATCAGCTAACCAACCGGGCTGAGGCAAATGAAAAAATGACAATAATGCATTCAGCAGTCCATAATCTGGATTAAGAATAAACATCCACACAATAGCAACCGCAACGGGGGGAACTATTGTCGGTAGGAACATCAAGGTACGAAAAATACCGACGCCACGTACCTTCTGATTTAATAAAACCGCTGCACCAATTCCTAAAACAATAGACAACGGAACGCCAAAAATAGTGATGTAAAAGGTATTAAATAATGATCTCCAAAAAAGTGGATCATGGATCATATGCTGGTAATTGGTTAAACCTGTCCACTGCGGCGATTGGAGAATATTGAATTTTGTAAAACTATAATAAAGTGACATCACAATTGGATACGCACTAAAAACAAGAAAACCAATAATCCAGGGAGAGGCAAAAGCTATTCCAATTAAATTTTTCTTCTTCAAAATTCCATTCCACCTCATTTATAATTCGGAATTTTTTGAATTATTTTCGCCTGTTTTAACAGAAAAGCAAAATTTAATAGTGTTTATTTTCCCAATGAACTGTTGATACTGCTGTTCAACTGTTTTAAAGCCGATTTTGCTTCCGCTTTACCCATAAGTACATCATTTTCTGTTTGTGCCAATTTATTTGTATATTCACCGCTCACCGAACTTTGCACCCATGCGTGCGCGTTCTTACTGTTAGCTAAATCCATGAAGACTTTAAAACGCTTATCTTTTGCTAGTTTAAATTCAGGTACTTTTTTCAGTTGCGGAAGATTATTTATCAGATCAGCAAATGTGCTAGCAATTTTGGGATTACTCGTCTCCCATGCAATAAAATCATAGGCTTCCTGAACATGCTTCGATCCTGTTGGAATCACCTGAGCATTGGTGTCAATAAAGCCTACATTCCCGTGAATTTATACCTATGATGGGATCATCACGCCAAGCTCTTTGTACAGATCCATTTGTTTCTTGGTCATTTCACCAATTGATGCATCATGACCAGGTTGCCGGAATTGTTCAATGACATCTAAGTCATCAAGAACTTCTTGAAGTGTGTATCGTTTGAAGAGGTCATGATCGCTCATGGCTTTTTTTATGTACGAAAGATAGAACAGAGCAATAAACTGAACGAATAATTTGCCATCTAAGTTTTCCTCGGAAGAAACTGAGGTTCGTCTTAGATTTAACCGTTCTTTTAGATTCCCAAAGGCTTTCTCAATCATATCTTTGGTTCGGTAAATGTTAATGGCTTCAATGGGATCTTTGATCCCATTGGAGAGTAAAGCGAAATACCCATAATCCTGTTCCGCTTTTTCAATAGCTTCCTTTTTGGGTGTTAACGTAATACCTCGGACAGGTGTTTCTTTAACCATGTAGTATCGGGTATACAATTTTTCATGATCTGGATTTCGACGACCTGAAATTAATTCTTCTTCAAGCACATCAAGGAGTTTATTAAAAGCCATTTTATCATCGGTGGCTTTTTGATCATTGTAGTAAAGATGCAGATAAACCCGTTTCTTGGTTTTAATTACTTCACCAGAGCGTTTTTGAAGGCTTTCATAATTCCAATCGGTCATGAAGGATTGATAGTAAAGACCGATAGTCGACTGATAATGAGGCCTCGAAACCATAGTAGCCCGAACATCTGCTAATTTCTTTTGAACAAATTTCAGTGAAGTACGCACACCTATAAGAAACTTGAGATGTTTTTCGTAGAATGCATTAATATTCTGCTCACTGTAGAATCCACGATCCATCACAATCTTAGTTTTCTTTTTCCCGAACAGTTCAAACTCCTTCAAAAGGTGCTGGATCGTTTTCACATCTGCGATGTTCCCTGGAAGTTTACGGTATGACACAGGAAGACCGGAGGTCTCACCAAACAAAAGAGCCATATTAATCTGTGGTAATGGATCATGGTCTTTGTTTTTTCCGTATTTCACTTGTTTCAAAGACTTGGAGTATGAAGAAATAGAGGTGGTATCATACGCTAAATACTCCTCTTGAATGCGGCGCTCAGCTTGTCGGTGAAAAAACTGCTGTTTGGCATCCTCAGTAATTGAACCAAAAAGATCGCTACTCCGTTGTGACGGGATATTTTTACCGAACGGATGAACATGTGTCCGTGCCCATTTGGGAAAGCGGCTTATTGAGTTTCGATCCTCCATGACTAAATAATAGGCTACCGACAGAATCTGCTTGTAGGTATCAGGAAAACAACGTTTGAGGTCCTCAGTAATTCCCAATTTTGTGCCAATGGTATCAAACAAATAGGTTGTTCCGTAAAATCGGCGTTCCGCTCGCTCTGTCGGAACTGGGCCTGGTTTTTTGGCGATCAATTCTTTCATCGTTTCGGAATATTTTTTGGAAGGGACGAAGTCCCCTGTTACGGGATCCAGTTTTCCAATGCACTTCCGGTTATTTCGTGCTTGTTTTTTTTCTTTATCCCAGTATCCTACTGATTCATAAACATAAGTGACACCATTCTTTTTATTCTTTAGATAGACAAGTGACATGAGAACGCCTCCAAACATTGGTATAATTATACCAATGTTTGGAGATAATGTCAAGTGAAAAAGCGTCCAAATCTCAATAATATCAAGGGATTTGGACGCTTTATTGTTATAAAATACCGGGAATGCAGGATAAAGGTTGTCCCTTTTGCAGATGAATTGGATACCGGTGCAGGAAAAGGTGCTACGCCAATATCCTTTGAAAGTGAAGGTACGTTCTGCTTGATATATGCAAGTGCCCATGGCCCATCATATACCATGGCAAGTTTTCCAGATTCAAACAGATCTTGCGCCGTCAGATAAGCACCTGCCGATTTCTCAAAATTAGCGACATTTTGAGCCCCATACTTTTTATAAAATTCGCTTTCCCAATTTAATGCCTTCACATTCTCCGATCTATCCGCTGTTGCTTTGTTCTTTTCAGTATCAAACCAATCACCGCCAAAGAGCCACCCATAATTTTCAAGCCCAACTACCTGACCGTTTGTTTGTCCTGGATAATTAGGCAGGAAACCCATTTGGGTTATTTTCCCTTTTGAATTTACTTTTGTTAATTTATCCGCATATTTTGTTAGTTCTTCAAGCGTACTAGGCGGATTTTTAAGTCCTGCGCTTGCCAAAAGCTTTTTATTATATAGAAGACCGACATTAAAATTCATAAATGGCAATCCATATGGATTTCCTTTATAGGTCACCGGTTTCCAAGAAGCTGGAACAAATGCGTCTTTTTTAAAATCCTTATCTTTATTAATATACGGCGTCAAATTAGTAAGCGCTCCCTTACTTGCCCACTCACCAATTGTTGCGCTGGATCCTAAATCAATGATATCCGGCGGATTGCCTCCAGAGATTGCAGTCAAAATTTTTGAATTATCCGTTACGGGGATCTCTTTAATTGTTATATTTGGATGCAGTCGTTCATATTCTCGAATGACCTTTTTGAGGACCGCTTCTTCATGTCCCCCGCCCCACTGTTGCCACATTGTTAATTGGATCTTTTTATTTTTATCATTGCTCGAATTTGAATTTCCACAGCCTGAAAGAATCGAAAATATCATGACAACCGACAGGATACAAGCCCCAATTTTTTTTATTTTCATTAATGTTACCTCCCTGTTTTTTTGGGGGAAATCAGCACCAATTTTGGTGAATATCTTCCTGTTTCGACAATAAATCTGAAACGATCTTTTCGATAAATTGACTCCACATATTCGATTGGTCTATCCTTGCTGTAGCTGACAGCTTTTCTTAAAAATGCAGGAATCAAATCGTGTACTTGCAACAACAATGCCTGGTTGTGCGTTAAAATCACGGGCTCAAATTCTTGGGTTGATCGAGTGAGTTCAATTCGGTTCTCAGTCAACGCCTTATAAAATGATTGATCCGAGAAGTCCATATTGGTCAGATTCGGAAAAATGTTCAATGGTACATAAACATTTTCCAAAAGAATTGGCAACCCATCTCCTTGACGAATCCGATATAAATGAAAAAGCGGTGTCCCAATCTTGACTTCTAGTATTTTTGACTCATGTTCTCCCGCAGGAATCGTTTCTTGTGTCAATAAGGCTGAACTTGGTTTGATCCCCAATTCTTCCATATCAGTCGTAAAACTTGTCAGAACACCCACCGGCTGATTAATCTTCGTTGGCATTGACGCAAAAGTACCCTTCCCTGCTTGTCTTTTTACCCACCCTTCATTTGCAAGTTCCTGCATCGCTCTTCGAATCGTTATTAAACTGACTTTATATTTCTTAGCCAGTTCTGCTTCAGAAGGAAGCAATGCGCCAGTCACATAAGTTTTGTTCTGAATACTTTTTAATAGATAGTCATGAATTTGAATGTACAATGGAATTTTTTTGTTCATAATAATATAATATTATACTATTACGAACTGATAAATAGTTTTTAAAGAATCTATTTAATATATACACTCATTCACTAGACCCTTATTTCCATCATCTTGCTCCCTCCTATATTCAGAAAATTATTTTCTTTTTCATACATTATAATATTATAATATTATACTTTTGTAAACATTTTTTTGAAAAATTAGCAAACTTCTTTTGGCTTTTTCGATTGGAATCTAACTTAATTTAACCAAAATTTTCGACAAGTGCCAAAAAGAGGTGTCTCAAAGTCAAATAGCGACCTTAAGACACCTCTTTTCTTTTTGAAATAATCTATGCGTACAATGCTAATATTTCTAAATCCACTGAGCACTTCTTCTTATTTTTCACTTAATAAACTTCATCGGATCGACGGCACCGTTATGCGGCGGCGGATTCCATTGTCCGTCATACAATTCGAAGTGCAGATGTGAGCCAAAGGATTCACCTGTATTGCCCATTCCGCCGATATCCTGACCTTTACTCACTCGGTCGCCTGCAGAAACATGGTAACTGTTAAGGTGGGCGTATACGGTGGTGAATAAGTGACCATTAATCTTATGCGAGATCATGACTGTATTCCCGTAACTGGACGAATGATACGCTCTAAAAACAACGCCGTCCGCAGCGGCCATTACCGGTGTCCCCTCACTACTCGCGATATCAATTCCGGGGTGAAAACTGTTGTCAAAGGAACGTTGACCAAATCCGGAGGAAATATAGCCCTGAGCCGGTTTTATAAAATCCGCTTTACTGTCAGACAGATTCTCAAGGTCGGCGGATTGACTGCTTAGTGCACGCGTTTGTGCTTCCGCAACTTCTGTTTCTTCATTCTTATCCATTTCTTTTTCTTTTATTTTCGATGCTTCTTTTTTCAATAACGCGAGTTGACTGCGTTGATCCTCTTCCTTTTTAAGAAGCTCGGTCTCCAGATCCTTTAATTCTGCCAAGCCGTTCTTTAACTGACTTTGTTCATCAATAAGCGCCTGTTGATTTGCGGCCCGGTTTGCCTTGTCTTGCTTTTGATCATTGAGCATGTTTTGATCGTTTTCCGAAATTGTTTTTAACGCAAACACTCGATCTATGAAATTTCCAAAACTCTCTGAACCAAGCAGAACATCAAGATAGTTTGCGGATCCTTGATTGAGATACATGGTTCGAACCCGCTTTTTCAATAATTTGTCCCTGCTGTCGATCTGCTTGTTCAGTCGTTTAATCTCTTCCTTCATCCACTTCGATTTTTCACGACTTTCTGCTAGTATTTCCTGCTTGTCTGCCACCGCCGTCTTAATCTTCTTCACTTGATGATCCGAGGCCTTGAGCTGCTTAATAACCACATCTTGTTGCTGTTGATTCTCAGAAAGCTGATCCGATTGTGCATGTACGTCCATAACGCCGACGAAGCCCATGACTAAAGAAAACATCAGCCCCAGTGCTATTGCTGTATGTATGTGTTTCCGATTCATGATCCCTTTCCCCTCTAGTACTTTTCTCTGTTTGTATCGCTTCAGGCGGATACCCTCAGCAAAATTCTATGTTCACATCATAACAACCTAATATGACACAATAAGACATGATTCGATAACAATCTAGTTACAAAAAAAGCGCCCTTCTCATGGACACCTTTAGGCTATAATAGACTCATAGCGATTGATGGGGGTAAACGCGTTGGCTCGTGAAGAATTAGATAAGCTCACCGAGGTATACATAAACGATCAGGAATCAGTCTACCATACTTGGTTTATTAATAATGAAGATCGCCTCAAAGCATTCCGCACCATCAAAAAGGGGCTAAAAAAAGTCATCAGTGAAATTGAAGCACGCAGCTTTGGCAATGATTTCAAGGGATCGAGTTTGGAAACCGTTGTTACGGCGATATCGGAGCAAAAACAAGTTTTTGAAGGTGCGGCACATCCGTTTTACTGGAAACCAAAACTGCGCATTCCCGATATTTATGAGAACCCGGAAAACCAACTGGCTTTCGGAAGATTTCTTAATGCATGTTTGCATGCCAACAATGCTGAACAGATTTTTGACGAGATCGTGAAACTTGACCAATTAAAGATTAAGGGCCTTGGCCCGGCAGTTGCCACTATTATTTACTTCCTTCACCCCACCCTGTTTCCGCCTTTCAATACGGCGATTGTTCGCGGGTACAATACATTGTTCCATAAGAAGCTGAAGCTTGGGTCTTGGATGGCCTATCTTGAAATGAGAGAGGACATTTTGGCGACAAATCCACAATCTCGCTTGTCCAAAGACTTAGGCGCTTTTGCCGGTTTACTGTTTGAGATTGGCACAGGCCGGCTTATCCTGCCCGAAAATAGCGACCAGATTCTGGATGCGGAAAACGAAAAGCGTTTAAAAGTATTGAAAAAAAGACATCATCAAGTCCTTGATGACCAAATTGAGGAAAATGCGCACAGTGAAATGCAGTACCATTTAGCACGATTGGGACACTCGCTGGGTTATCACGTGTGGATTGCACAAAACGACCATAAGCGAGAATATAACGGTAAAAAACTCGGCGAATACTCGCTTCCCGCCTTGCCGCTCTCGAATCTAAGCAAAAGCGTTTTTGATACCATATCCCTGATTGACGTACTCTGGCTGAATCAGAATGGTGAGATTGTCAGCGGATTTGAAGTGGAAAAGAGTACCTCCATTTATTCAGGCATTCTCCGGCTTTATGATTTGTCGCTGTCTGTTGATCAAGTATGCAGACTATTTCTTGTCGCTCCCAACAAACGTGAAAAAGAAATCAAAGCGCAATTAATGCGTCCATCATTCATTAAAGAACACTCCTTAAAGTCCGTCATGTCTTATCTTTTATTTTCCGATTTGCAATGCGACTGTGACGCCATGTGCAAATTCGGTACGGACATCAGCATCCTTGATCCGATTGCAAAATCGGTATGAATTTTGCTGTTAAATTAGAAGCAGATTTTCTTATTGGTGGCTGCCTTCAACCATTCATTCATTAGGCTATCTGAACTAATTCGGATTATGCTAAAATAATAAACAAGGTAATAGAACGGCTTAAAGAGCGGTGTGTCTCACCCTGTTACTCGTAGGGTCTCCTGTAGACGACAGAGAACGGAAGGAGGCATTCTTCAACCAATGGATATAATTGGAGTAATAATTAGCATGATTGCGCTGCTCTTTATGGGCGGCACATTCATTATTGCTTTGCTCAGTTATATCTCAAGGGAAAAGAAATAACCGCTCTGGTCGGCAAACTAGAAAGCGGTTATCCTTTGAGATATTCAGCTATAAAGTGATGCGCTGCTCTTAAAGCAGCTTCTAAAGCCTAGGCAGTTATCTGTGTAAGCGCACAGGTAACTGCCGTTTTTATTATATACATGAATAACCAAATGTAGACGCAAAATCCATATGCTTAATCTACTAGATCAAAGCAACTATATATCCTAAGCGTTATATACCTTTAATCCTATTATAAAGTCTACTATTGAAAATGTGAAGCACAAGAACATACTGCATAGTCTACTACCTAATAACACAGTCTAATCATTAAATGCTATGCTACACAGCATAAGTGTCTGTATCTAGAAGGTATTGATATACATCTACGTTTTGTGTGATTCATTGTCATCCCGTGACCTGTTCTGCTTTTTGATCCCTTAAATTGAAAAAAACATGATGATAAAACAGCTACCAATCAAAGAACGGAGACCCTAGACGCTGATTTATCCCGATAATGAATCGCCGGTTTTTCTCAGCTGGTCTACTAAATAAATATAAAGGCCTTCAGCAATCATTTGCGAGCATCCGCCAATCACGTTATCATGAGATCAGCAGATCAAAAATCAATCATACGATTTTCAGTGCCAATCCATACATATGGCAAGACTTGCAAAACGTTTATCGGCAGGAAATGAAAGGATTTATCAGAGATGACGGATTTTCAAAGGCTGAAGGAACAACTGATCACATATAGTAAGAAAATAGGTGTGGACAAGATCGGCTTCACGACAGCTGATCCGTTCACCGAGCTCAAGTCACGGCTTTATCGGCAGCGGGAACTCGGTTATCAGTCCGGATTCGAGGAGAAGGATATTGAAAAAAGAACCGAGCCGACTCTGCTCATGGATGGCGTACAGTCGATCGTCTCGATCGCTATGGCCTATCCGAAGCGAATGGCCGAACGTCCGGCAAATACGAAAGGCCATCGTCGCGGCGCCTTTGCCCGGGTCTCTTGGGGACAGGACTACCATGCGATACTTCGTGACCGCATGCAAAAGCTTGGCGAATTTCTGGTTGACACGATTCCCGGAGCCACATTCAAAAGCATGGTCGACACCGGAGAACTGTCTGATCGTGCAGTGGCTGAACGTGCCGGCATCGGCTGGGCAGGAAAAAGCACCAACCTAATTACCAAAGAATTCGGGTCTTACGTTTATCTTGGCGAGATGCTGACCAACATCCCATTCCCTCCGGACAAACCGGCGACCGATCTGTGCGGTGACTGCACGATTTGTATCGACCACTGCCCAACCGGAGCACTGGTTCAAGGCGGACAGCTCAACAGCCAGAAATGCATCGCCTTTCTCACCCAGACAAAACAGGAGCTTCCGGAAGAATACAAAAAAGCGATTGGTAACAGGCTCTATGGCTGCGACACCTGTCAACAGGTCTGTCCGTACAATCGGGATGTGGACAGTCATTTTCATGAGGAAATGGAGGCGGATCCGGAACTTGCCCGTCCGCTTCTTGCACCGTTGCTGTCGCTGTCCAATCGTGATTTTAAAGAAATATTCGGGGAATTGTCCGGTTCCTGGCGGGGAAAGAAGCCGATCCAGCGCAATGCGATTGTGGCACTCGGCAATTATAAAGAAGTTGACGCCGCACCGGAGCTCCTCCGCCTATTGCAGGAAGACCCGCGTCCCGTCATCCGCCGCACAGTTACCTGGGCACTGCAGCAAATGTGGGACCGATTTGAGCCCGATATGCATGCGCAAATTATTGAATCACTAAAAAAACTTCTCGTGAAAGAAGAGGACGAGAAAATTTGTCAGTGGATTAAGGAAAAACTCGATAATGAAAAGGATAATTGTAGTTAATCATCAAGACAATGATGGAACCCATTCACAATGCATTCCGTTCGCACAGGGAACATTTGCAATCATCCACCGCAAAAAACAAACGTAAGGGGTAATCATCGATGCTGGATAAGCGAAAACAATATATCTATGTGTTACGTTTAATTCCTTCTTTATTAAATGAAGCAAATTGGACAAAGCGGGAAAATGATGCGGTTGAACGACATTTTTCAAGATTACAAGAATTGCTGAATAAAAGAGTGCTCATTCTTGCGGGAAAAACAGAAGGCCTGGATGAAAAGACATTTGGCATTGTCATCTTACAAACTTCTTCGTTCGAAGAGGCGCAAATGCTGATGCAATCCGATCCGGCCGTTGCAACAGGAATCATGACTGCTGAACTCTATCCTTACCACATCGCACTGATGCAGTCTGATTTGCCATTCATCGATTAGTCATTTCATCTACTATTTGCATCAAATACCGACATCATTCTCAGTAGTGAGCACAGTACTCATATCGATAGTAATCGTTTTTCATTAAGTTCAGCTACAGATGCACATGTCGGTCTGTTTCGCCCTGGCTTTAATGCCGTATAAGCAAATCGTCCTATTTCTCCCAAAGTTCAACCAGTCGACCATCTGGATCTTCAATCCAAATAAACGTTCCAAATTCACTAGTCTCTTTTTTCTTTGCAAGGGGCACACCAATGTCTTCAAGGTGCTTAATCATCTCGTCTAGATTATCTACTTGGAAATTCAACATGACTTGCTGTTCCGTTGGAAAATAACGGTCATTCTCGGTAAAAAAAGAAAAAATCGTTTCATTTCCTAATTGAGGTTTAATCATAGTCCCATTCCAATTTTCTATTTCAATCTTCAATACGTCACTGTACCATTTTTTTACGACTTCAAGATTCTTAGTTCTCCAAAATATTCCTCCGACACCTTTTATCATCTTTTTAAGCTCCTATCAACTGTTGTTTTTAAACCTCATGGTTAAAAGATATGCCAAAATAATGCAAACGACAATTAGAAAAATACTAATTAGGAAGGATCCTGGCGTTGAATAAAATGCGTTTGAAATATACCTGGATAAATATAGCATAAATAGAAAATTAATTATGTATTGGATCCACCATACTATTTTTTCGATCACACCCAGAAATCCCTCTTCTCTATTGATTCTGTGTACTTTCGCCCATAGACTTGGTACACTCAATTTTAGTCCATGAGCTTTTATGTTCAGCCTTCTGACCTCTGATCAGTGGAAATACAAAACACGCCACAAGTTACATTAAATATACTTTATGGCGTGATCTTTTGGAACACTTTCAATTGGTAAACATCTCAGTCAATGCATGTGCACATGATTGTCGGTGGTTAAACAGAATGTTATGGGTCGTGAATTTTGTTACATTGATTTGTTTAACTTACATTTAAAAATTTACTTATGACCTTTTTAAAATGTTCAGGATTTTCCAGTCTTAGCAAATGACCTTCATGGTCAAATTCAATGATTTGTGCATTTGGAATTAGATCAGAAGCTTCTTTTCCCAAGTCAGGCGGATTCAAAATATCGAACTTTCCACTAATTACAAGTGTGGGCAGTTTTATTTTTGTGAGTTCTTCTCGGAAATCAAATTTCGTGATTGATTTCGTCGCCGCTTGTTTTTGAGCAGGAGTCAGATGATCATAGTTTAACGTCTGCTCTACGATTGGATCAAATCTTGATGGTGTATGAATGATATATTTAGATAAAATCTTAAATGCTTCTTCGCTTGTTTTGCCAACTAATTCATTGGCGTGTTCCTTTTGTAATTTGCCATAGGATGAACCTTCACCATGTGATGCCGGGACAACAAGGATCAGCTTTGATAACAAATCAGGTCGTTTAATTGCAATCCCTTGTGCGATGTAGCTTCCCAGAGACTCGCCCAGAAGTATGACATTCCGGAGACCCAATCGGGTGATGAGCTCAATTCCGTCATGGATATGATCGTCAAGTGTATACCTTTCAGGCTTGGATGAGTCACCATGTCCCCGTAAATCATAACGTATGACTAAATGTTCTTGACTCATCCACTCAAATTCATACTCAAATGTAAAGCGGCTACTTGTTACACCGTGTATTAATAAAATAGGCGGATTCCCAATTCCCTTTTCTTCATAACAAATCTGGGTGGTTTTGTCGGTGGATAATACTGCCAACTTCATCATTCCTTTCGTTTATGTAGTGAGTTAACTTGTAAGAATCATTTTTATAAAATTTGTAATAATTTTTATTACAATTATAAATTCACCTTTATAACGAAAAAAGGATTATGCTTGCCTAATATCAATCCAATTGTGACAGTATTCATTAAAGGCATACAAAAAGAGTGAGAGATCTGCATCAGATCACTTCACCCTTTTCGCATAGTAATCAAAAATCATTAGATCGGCATTGTAATTTTCAATATCATAGATAAAAATTTTCTTTTTCAATTTTCAGATCAATCATTGATGTTAAACAAACTATTTCTTTTTATTTGATTCATATTTAGAGGTAAATCGTTTTCTGTCTTTTGTAATTTGATTGTCAACAGCTTTCTTAATTTTGAGTACTTGATCATCTGCCTTCACTTTATTTATGAGCGAGGATGTCTTTACAGAAGGAAGACTATTAATTTTTGTTAGTTCTTTATTCGAATTTGGTCCCGATATTAATAGTGAACCGTCCGGTTGTGCATATCCGATAAATGTATAATAATTCCCTTCCACAGGAAGTGTGTCGTTTTCATAGAGCTGAACATTCTTTTTATCTTGAGTTAATCCACCTTCTTTTACAATAGGAATTTCTTGGTTTGTGATAAGCTCACCTTTTAAATTTTGGATCACAGTTACTTTATAATTTGTAAATGGATCTGCAACGGTCTTTGTTCCACCGTCCTTAGTTTCTGTTTCAACAGGATTCTTAAAGTCCGTATCTAATTGCTCGTTTACATAGCCAACAAATACGTAATCAGCATAACCAACAAGTGCTCGTTCATTATCTGGATTAATGATAAAAGAGCCTTCTACACGTTTAACAGGGAATGATCTTCCATCCTTAAATGTATATTTATCTGAGCAGCCCGTTAAAACAAGTATAAAGATAAGAAGAATTGCGTAATTGTATTTCTTCATAAATAATCCTCCTCGTATTATTAGTTTTGAAGTTAATAGTCATCCCTGTTCAGCTCAAGTACTGCTCAATATTCTCTCCGTGATTTAATTTAATGAGTAATTACATAAAAATACCGATCATAAGATGCTTTATCATTTGCACTTAGACTGGTTCTTGTAGTATCGTATTTATACATAATATCTTTGGATGTATTATGTGCAAGACCCAACGTATGACCTAATTCATGCGTTGCGACATTTTGTTTTCTTGTTCCTGATAATTGATCCATATTATATTTATTAAACTTCTGGTATGTCAACACTAAATCAAACAAATTTTTAAAGGTGTTGTAACTTGTATTCAGTCGGTGTTAGATAGTCTAGTGAGCCATGGATGCGAATATTATTGAACCAGTTTACATAATCGAATAATTCAAGATCAAGAACGTGTTGGTTAGGGAAAACACGCCCGCTAATGAATTCAGTTTTGATGGTCTTAAATGTCGCCTCCGCAACGGCATTATCATACGGTGTGCCTTTGTGACTCAATGATCGTTTGATTTGAAACGTTTCCAATGCCTCATCAATTAACTTGTTTTTAAACTCGTTACCTCGATCCGTATGGAATAATTCAAGGCGATTTAGATCGTTTTTCACAGTGGTGAAGGCTTGATAGACTAACTTGGCATCTTTATTCGGACCTGAGCTATAACCAATAATCTCTCGATTATATAAGTCAACGAGGACACAGATATAATGCCATTTTTGCTGCACGCGGACATAGGTCAGATCACTGACAACCACCTTCAGCTCCTTCTCCTGGCGGAATTGACGATTCAACGTATTTCCAATTGGAGATTCGTTACATCCTGTTTTGTGCGGTTTAAACTGAGCGATGGTATATTTCGAGATCAGACCTTGTTCCCTCATGATCCGCCCGATTCTTCGCCGTGAGACTTGTTTTCCCTGTTTCTCTAGTTCTTTTTTGATTTTTCGCTGTCCATAAATCGATCGGCTATCCTTAAAGATTTTAACGATTTGATCTGTCAATTCCTGATTGACCTGTTGTTGTTCACGAACATTGGCCTCGTAATAGTACGTACTGCGAGCAAGTTGTAGGACGTCGCACATTGCTGATACCGAGTATTTGTGACGGTTCTGACGAATCACATCTACTTTCGTCCCATGATCAGCGCGGCTTGTTTTAAAATGTCATTCTCCATTCTTAGTTTTTGGTTTTCTTTTCTTAGTTGAATAAGTTCTTCCTGTTCCGGCGTACGATTATCTTTCTCCTTGAAGGAACCGCTCGTCTCATGTTGACGAAGCCATTTATCAAAGGCCGAAGGCGTGAGATCGTACTCTTTGATGATTTCATGTCTCGGTTTTCCTGAAGCATGCAAACTAACAATCTGTTCCTTAAACTCTTTTGAGAAAGTTCTCCGTTCCCGTTTCATATTTCCGGTCTCCCTTGGTCTATTTGAACCAAGTGTACATGACCTTAACTTATTCGTCCAATTAAGTGTAACCTATCCATTCAATTCTCCATATTGGTATGTGGTTGCATTAGTGCCATTTACTATATATATATCGGATAACGTCACATCTTTAATAGTCCAATCTGTATCATGTCTGATTTTGTTACCTATATAATTATTCCATGTGTTGACTCCGCTTTTAAAATAACTCAAATATGAAGTAGATCCACCCCAGTCCATATGAAGTCCACTGTCGATTAAACTCCAATTCTGTATGCTAGATGAGGCAGCATAAGTTTCCTCAGGAAATGATAAAGAAAAGAAGAATGTGAGCCCAACGAGAATTATTAGTGCGGAGATTAATTGGCGAATTTTTTTCATGTAACAACCCTTCCTTTAGGTTTAATTAAGTTAAATAATTGAATAATAAAAATGTACTATTCGATGGAAAATCTTGCTGTTATAGGTTTTGTATGAATACTTGATATTGAGTTTGAAACTCTGACTTTTCTTAACAACCCCTTGGAAAATTTCGATATAACAATGAACATTAATAGGTAATAATCAATTCTGATTATCCCGCTAGCTCATGATAGGTGACCGTTAATGTGGTTACGCAGTTAGAAAGTAGGTGATGGAAAAGTTCATCTTCAAAGTGTCGACGATTAAATAGGTAACTGAACTCATCGCGATGGGCCTAAATTTGTTTCTTGTCTAGACCATGGTAAGTTCCCTCATAATTGCTTTGGCATTGGATATCATGTTTTGCAACCAATAGAGATGATCCCGATTACTTTTGGGAGCAAATTTAATCCCCTAAACCTACACCTCTCCCCAACAAGACCTGGTAGGAACTAAAACCGTCCGTATGGATCATCGTGTCAAATTTAAGCGAATTTTCTGTCAGTAATCTGAGCGTTTTGCCTTGGACATTGAGAACTCTTTGTATTTTGGCGTATTGCGGATGACCTTTGGTATTGAGGATCAGCCCAACGACCAACGTAGCCTTTTTGGTTCCCCGTCTACGTTTGCCTCCCTCAGTTGTCCTGATAAAAAGTGTGCACATCGCAGACAGGACAGGTAAAGCTATTGGATCATTTGTTCTGAATCAAGTAGAATTCACAGGAAGATTGACTAGAAATGATTCTGGAAATAGTTCATTTTAGCTTTTTTGCCATAACCCCCCCCCAACGTATTCTCTACACTTCATTTATGAGTCTAAGAGATTTTTGAACTTCTAGGCATGTTTGGACAGTTTTTTAGGCATTATTACATTGTGGACCTTTTTTATTGTGGTCAATAAAAAAGTAATGTTAATGCTTAGAAACATTTTATATTATTCAAAAAAAAAAAATCTGTCGTAATCTGTCGACAAAATGATTTTTTTTGGTATGTGAAAAATTAAATCATACGATAACTTTGTGATATATAAAAGTGGCCTAAGCAATCTCCGCATAAACGGACAGCAAGCCTTAGAGCTTCACAGACACAACAAGCGACTGATCCATCCCCTACTTAGGATTCAAGCCTTAAAGTGAGAGAAAAGACTGTTGGCAGGATTAAAACTCGCTTTTTTATAAACTCTTATCAACTGTTGTTTTTAAACCTCATGGTTAAAAAATATGCCAAAATAATACAAACGACTATTAGAAAATGCTAATTAGGAAGGAGCCTGGAGTTGCATAAAATGCATTTGAATCGATCACCTGCTAAATTACCAGCTCACCTGCTGAATAACCGCCTCACCTGCTAAATAAATCGTTAACCTGCTGAATAACCGCCTCACCTGCTAGATAATCGATTCACCTGTTTAACTTTTCCCGCTCTATAATTGCCAGTCCGTCTTTACTGCGTAACAAGATCATCCTCAGGAAACATTTTATAAAAAACAGGCAAGTACACGATTTTGTGTACTTGCCTGTTCCTATTTTTTATTCCACCGTAACCGATTTGGCCAGGTTTCTTGGTTTATCGACGTCGCATTCGTTCTGCAGGGCTGCGTAGTACGCGATCAGCTGCAGAGGAACTGCGCAAACAAGTGGTGTCAGGGCATGGTGCACTTTCGGAAGCACGATGCGGTCTTCCGCGTGATTCGTGACTCCGTCCATGCTGATGATGCACGTGTGGGCGCCGCGAGCGGCTACCTCTTCAACATTACTGCGAATGTTGTTGTTGACATTTTTCTGGGTCGCAAAAGCGAAGACCGGTGTGCCATCCTCGATCAGGGCAATGGTGCCGTGCTTGAGCTCGCCGCCGGCGAAACCTTCTGCTTGGATGTAGGAAACTTCCTTCAGCTTCAGAGAGGCTTCCATGCAGACGTAGTAGTCGAGTCCGCGACCGATGTAGAAGGCGTTTCGTGTGATCGACAGATATTCGCGTGCGACTTCCTTCAGCAGCGCTTTTTCGTCAATCATCTGCTCCATGCCTTGTGCGGCAATGCTCATCTCATGAACAAGGTCGAAATCGAGCTTCTTGCCTGTTTTTTGAGCAGAAGCAACGGCGATAAACGCAAAGACGGCGATCATAGCTGTGTATGCTTTGGTTGATGCAACAGCGATTTCCGGACCCGCGAACAGCAGCATTTTGTAATCTGCTTCGCGGTATAGAGTCGAGCCTTCGACATTCGTCATGGTCAGTGTCGGATAGCCGAGTTTCTTCACCTTGACGAGTACGGCGCGGCTGTCGGCCGTTTCGCCGCTCTGCGAGATGAAGATGAACAGCGGTTTCTTCGAGAGAAGCGGCATATTATAGGAGAATTCACTCGAAATATGCACTTCGGTCGGAATTCCGGCAACGGTCTCAAGCAGATGCTTGCCGACGAGTCCGGCATGATAGCTCGTGCCGCAGGCGATGATGTAGATTCGGTCTGCGTCACTGACGGCCTTCGTGACCGTCGGATCAAGCGTAACGACTCCGTCCTTGCCGCTGTATTCCTGCAGCAGACGGCGCATCACGGCCGGCTGTTCGTCGATTTCCTTCAACATATAATGAGCATAAGCACCTTTTTCCGTGTCATGCGCATCGAAGGAAACCGTATAAGGCGCGCGCGTCTTTTTGTTGCCGTCGAGATCCATGATCGTGTAGCTGTCACGAGTCAATTCGACAACTTCTTCATCCATCAGCTCAACGTACTGCTTCGTCTTCTGGATCATCGCTGTCGCGTCACTTGCTACGACATTGAAGCCATCTCCGAGTCCGATCAGAAGCGGGCTTTTGTTCTTCGCTACATAGAGCATGTCGCTGTCTTCCGCGTCAACCAGTGCAATCGCATATGAGCCGTCAAGCAGCTTCAGCGTTTTCCGCAGAGCTGCTTCCGTACTCAGACCTTCGTTTGCGAAAACTTCGATCAGCTGTACAACGACTTCGGTATCCGTCTCGCTTTTCATGGTAACGTCGGACAGATATTCTGCCTTCAGCTGACTGTAGTTTTCAATTACACCATTGTGAACAAGGGTGAATCGGCCTGAAGCACTCTGATGCGGATGCGCGTTGCGCTTGTTCGGTTCGCCGTGTGTTGCCCAGCGTGTATGACCGATACCAAGCGTTGCGTGAACGGCAGGATCCACGGATTCACGAAGAACGGCGATCCGTCCTTTTTCCTTGAAAACATGGACACCATCTGCATTCAAAAGCGCGATTCCTGCTGAATCATAGCCCCTGTATTCGAGATTGCTGAGTCCCTTAAGTAAAATGTCACGTGCATCTTCGTTGCCAATATAGCCTACAATACCACACATAGGATAGTCCTCCTTGTGAGGCAAGGTGCTTCAAAGATGTTCTATTCATCAGATAGGGCAGTCTTGCCCCACTTGTTTTTTTTATTTTTATTGCCTATGTGCCTGCAGCACGGGTTCTGTACAGAAAGTTGCCTTCCTGGTTTGTGCGCGTGCTAACGGTTGCAAGCATTCCGAGAGGTATCCGCCGAATCCTTCGATAAACCTCTTCCTCGTCAACTATTCCGTAAATCTCCGTTCGAGAGAATAGTCCAGGCGCTTAATATTCAGTTATCCGACCCTCGCTTTCCTTCTCGAGTTACCCACATACTACTTTAATCTGATCTGTGCGTCAATCTTCTTCGAAGTGGGATTCTTTTTCTTACTCAATATATCTATTCAGCAAAGCCATGTCCGGCAACCACGGGATTAAATTTTCTATGGTCATCTTTTCCCGTCTCAGTTGAAAATGGCAAACAGTTATAAATTCGCAGAAACAGCGATCATAATGCCCGCCCAAATTCAGAAAAATTATTTTCCAAAAGTGGAGACTTTGACCGCTGGTTTATTTCGTCTTATTTTATTGAATTTCGCCGCCAACTGCTTCAACAACCTTTTGAGCAATTCGGTCGACATAAGCATCGCATGCTTCCTCAGTCGGTGCCTCAGCCATTACACGAATAAGTGACTCCGTACCTGAAGGTCGCACCAGAACGCGTCCGTCGCCGGCCATATCGGCCTCAACATCCTTGATCGATTGAGCGACCTCCGGATTTTCCGTTACATGGAATTTGTCGGCAACATGGATGTTGACCAATTTTTGCGGATATGTTTGTACTCCGGCGGCAAGCTCGGACAGCTTTTTACCGCTGGCTTTCAAGATGCTGACCAGCTGCAGAGCTGTCAGCATTCCGTCTCCCGTTGTCGAATGTTCAAGGAAGATGATGTGTCCCGATTGTTCACCACCAAGTGAGTAACCGCCGGCGCGCATTTCTTCCATAACGTAACGGTCGCCGACCTTCGTCTGTTTTGTTTCAATTTGCTCCGCTTGAAGTGCCTTGTACAAGCCAAGATTACTCATAATGGTCGTTACCAATGTATCTTTATTCAGCATTCCTTTTGATTTCAAATAGGTAGCACAGATATACATAATTTTATCGCCGTCAATAATGTTTCCCAGCTCATCAACAGCAATCAAGCGGTCGCCATCGCCGTCAAATGCAAGTCCGCAATCGGCTGCCTTTTCCACAACAAGTGCAGATAAAGCATCCGGATGTGTCGAGCCGACGCCTTCATTGATATTTTTACCATTTGGTGATGTCCCTATTGTGACAATGTCTGCTTCCAGATCAGCAAAAAGATGCGGGGCGAGCGAGCTCGTCGATCCATTGGCACAGTCGAGTGCGATTTTGAGCGAGGAAAAATCGTCTTCCTGTATCGTCTGTTTCAAAAATTGAAGATATTTTTGGCTGCCTTCAAAATAGTCGCTGGATGTGCCTAAGTCACCGCCGATTGGTCTTGGCAGATCATCTTTTTCTTTAGACAGCAATGCTTCAATGGTTTCCTCAACCTCGTCGCTCAGCTTAAATCCGTCACTGCCAAAGAACTTGATGCCGTTATCGGCAACAGGATTATGCGATGCAGAGATCATCACGCCGGCACTTGCGTCCATCGCCTTCGTCAAATAGGCAACGCCAGGCGTTGAGATAATACCAAGACGCATCACTTCAACGCCGATAGACAATAGTCCGGAGATCAGCGCGCCTTCCAGCATATATCCGGAAATACGCGTGTCCCGGCCAACCAGAACCTTCGGATGTTCAGTCGTCTTCGTTAATGCATAACCGCCTGCCCGCCCCAATTTAAAAGCTAATTCAGGTGTCAAGCCGAGATTTGCAATACCTCTGACTCCATCTGTTCCAAAGTACTTTGCCATAATTTCGATCGCTCCTATCTTTCCTCGTCCAAATTCCGCCGCTTTATTGTAAACTCCGTGCCGCATTCTGTCAAAGGGATGTTCTAACCCCTCAAAAAGTAACAGGCCGTGAACCGTTAACTGATGCTGACGTTCACCGTTTTCGGATCTGCCTTTGCAGTTAAACCGTCCGCTGCGCTAACTGCAACAGTAACCTGATGATCACCCGCATCCAATCCGCTCAAATCGACCTGCGCCTGGACATCACTTTCGGACAATTGATCGACATCCTGAGAAGGGCCGGTTACCGAGACGCTTACATGATCTTCATTGCTGAAGGTCGCTTTCAAGCCATCCTTAAGCCCGGTTACCTTTATTGGAATATTCGTCAGTTTTTTCGTTTGTTCGTCCGTACTTGAACTTGAACCAGAATCGGAACTGCTGCTTTCGTCACTATCAGCCGCTGTTTCTTTAACAATATGAACCGTAACATCTATTTTCTCCGGATCTACTTTGCTTGCCCCTGACGGAACAGGAATTGTTACCGAGAACGTCTTGTTCTTTTTTAAACCATCCACAGACACAGACAACGGATCGAGTGCTGTAATTTGGCTAAGTGCTGCCGCATCCTGAGCCGTTACGGTCACATCGCTCGCAGAGGGTTCGACCGATGAAACACTGTATCCCTTAGCCGGCGTACCCGTCGTCACTGCCTTGATACTCAATTGTTTCGACACTTTATCAATCGGCACGCGAACATGAACCGATGAAGGATTGATCGTCACATTCACTTGATCACCGTTGCTGTTGTATGCATGCAGCGTAACCATTTTATCCATCGTTGCATTCGCGTCTTTAACATTAATTACGCCTTTAATGAACGCAATCGAGTCCACGGAGTCTTCACCGCCGGTAACTGTGACATTCTGAGTGTCAATAACCGGATCACCAACTGCGTAACCGTCTGCAACCGAACTCTTATTGATAATATCAACGGCAACCGGAAGCTCTTTACTCGTTTTCTTCTGAATCGTTACCCGAACAGTCTTCGGAGTCGGGCGGACAGTCAGCCCTGACGGAAAGCCGCGTGTCTGGACGCGGGCATCATAGGTGCCCGGCTTCATATCCGTCAGATCCAAATATGCACTCTTCGTGCTCGGCAATTTTGCCTTCAGAATTGATTCATTGGAGCCGGTCAGACGGACACTGATCGTCTGCGGCGCCCCGCTGACCACATACTTGTTCTGATTATATTGTACAGACAGCTTTTGTGTCACCACTGCCGATTGCTGTGACGGATTCACAGCCACATTGGAAGGGCTTCCCGATGATGTACCGTCGCCCGATGATACAATGGCGTACAGCATAAGCGCCATGACAAAGGATACAATTTTGACAAACCAATTGTTATTCAAAAGTTTATCCATTGTGCTTACCTCTCCAATTCCAGCGAACGGTCGGCTGATTCTCCGATTCATCCAGTTCATGCTGGAGCATTTCTTTCAAGCGTTCCTCACCGATCTCGCGGAACATTTCTCCGTTCTTCGTCACCGTGATGCCCCCGGTTTCTTCAGACACAACAACGGTTAAAGAATCGGTTACTTCGCTGACGCCCATGGCCGCTCGATGCCTTGTCCCAAGTTCCTTCGAAATAAACGGGCTCTCCGAGAGCGGCAGGTAGCACGCTGCCGCAACGACTTCGTTGCCACGAATAATAACCGCACCATCATGCAGTGGCGTGTTCGGAATGAATATGTTAATCAGCAGTTGAGGGGTTAGGTTCCCATGAAGCTGAATTCCTGTTTCAATATAATCATTAAGTCCTGTTTTGCGTTCAATGGACATCAACGCTCCGATTCTGCGCTTTGCCATATAAGAGGACGCTTTGACAATCGCGTCCGCCATTTGTTTATGTTCTTCCTCAACTACGACACCTCTAGAGAACAGACGTCCTCGACCGAGTTGTTCCAACACGCGACGCAATTCCGGCTGAAAAATGACGATGATTGCGAACAACCCATAGGTAATGGCATTGTTCAAAATCCACTCCAGCGTCCGCAGCTGCAAAAGGCTGCTCAGAAACCACACTGCGATGATGACAAGAATGCCTTTCGCCAGCTGAACTGCCTTTGTGCCTCGAATAATCATGATCACTTTGTAAATCACGTAGGTGACAATCAAAACGTCAATGATATCTGTCAAGTAGTTTAGAATATTGAAATGAGTCCACAAAGACATGGCTTTTCATCCTCCAAATCAGCCGTAGTTCTCTACCCGCGCCGACAATCTTATTGTTTCTGTATATCCTTGGTGTAAACCTAATTTTCGAAAAATTAATAAGCGCATCGGCTCGTCTTTCTTATCTTATGACTTGCCGTTCAAAAAAATGAACAGGCAGTCTCAGGTCTGATCGCCCGATACTTTTACAAGTGCATAGCCGCTTCTGTCTCTTGTCTGGCGTCTGGCACCAATCACGACCAGCGACATCGGCAGCGCACAGATGGCAACCGTGGTCAGAACCGGATGACGGCTTCCCCATTTGCGAATCACGTTCCGCTTGTCAGGCGGCAGATGATCTAAAACACTTTTCGTAAAAGCGGCCGGCAATTGCGGGTGGGTCAGCCTGCGCAGCAATTCAGTTGAATCATTCAATTCATTGAAATGAACGCGGCACTCATCGCAAGTGGCAAGATGCTCAAACAATACCTGTTTCTCCTGTTCGGTTGCCTCCTGGTCCAGGACCTTATTCATTAAAGATACATATTTTTTACTGGCGCAACTCACGCTCGCCCTCCCCCTTCAGCCATCATATTTTTTCTTAACATTTCGCGGCCACGGTGAATGCGCGTCTTAACCGTACCGACCGGTATTTCCATAATTTCACTGATTTCTTTCAAACTCAAATCCTCAATATATTTTAAGACGACTGCCGAGCGATATTTCTCAGGCAGCTTCTTAATTTCACCTTGCACCATTTCTTCAGTCTCTTTGCGCACGATCCGATCTTCCGGCTGTTCACCTTCATCAGGCAGCATTGCATTCAGTGAAAGACCTTCCGTACTTGGAACGACAGCATCAAGCGAGACAACATTCTTTCTGCGCCGCAAAAAATCAATAGACAGATTCGTCGCAATTCGGAACAGCCAGGTTGAAAACTTTCGTTCGTGATCATATTGATCGATATGGTTATAGGCGCGTATAAACGCCTCCTGGGATAAATCCTCAGCTTCCTGAGCATTACCGACCATGCGCAGGCAGATGGCAAACACGCTGTTTTTATACCGTTCCACAAGCTCGGCAAATGCTTGCTGATCCCCTTTTCTGATTTTTTTAATCAGTCGCTTCTCACTTTGATCCATTTTTACCTCTCATTTGAAGCATTATTTACTACGCATTTCATTCGTACCAAGTTTCATTGATGTCATGAGGCTTTTTCGCAAACAGTCTGTTCTTGAATTCATATAGTTATTCGCTGGACAGGGCTTATTTATCACTTTATTCATGAGCTGTTATTCGTCTTAAAAACGAAGGATCCGGCCGTCAATCCGTCAAATGTTGCCGCTCGTTTGAAAAAATTCTGTTGGGGTAATTCAATAGTTAAGCAAGAACCGAAGCCTGGAGGTGGAACATATGGACAAGCAAGAACTCATCAAAAAAATCGAAGCACTGCGCAATGTGATGTCACAAGCTGCTCGTTATCAACCGCTTACCTCGCCGGAAATCCAGCATATGAGCCATCATCTTGATCAATTATTGAATCAGTATGATCGGCTCGTCCGAAGACAGAATTTGACGAGGTCAAGTCTTCAAGCTCCGGTTAGGCCTTAGTTTTTCTTATACTAGATACCGCTTATCTTTAATCTTTTATGCTTTTTTTGTACAAAAAACTTCCTGCAGTCTGCAGACATTAAAATTATAACATAATTCAAGCCTTCTAAAACAAACAAGCGGCTTGTTCCTCTTGACAGGAGCAAGTTTTTATTTAACAATAAAAGTAAACCAACAGTTTACTTTTATGTGATCAGGAGCGATATTTTGCCATCAAAAAGAACACTGCAGAAGGAAAAGAAAAGAACAGCCATCATCGACGCTGCTGAACACCTATTCTTTTCCAAAGGCTATGACCGTACAACCATGGACGACCTGTGTCGTGAAGCGCATTTCAGCAAACGCACACTTTACATGTATTTTAATAGTAAGGAACAGATTCATTTTGAGATCATGATTTGCGGTTATAAACAGCTGATCTCTATGCTTGATGACGAAAATCAAACGTTAGGCGTCATTGAGCGTCTTAAACAAATGGCGGATACCTTTTATCAGTTCAGCCAAAGCTTCCCGGAGTATTTCACAGCCATCTTTTCATATGAGAACAGCGCTGCCGATTTCCAAAAAGGTGTACCGGATTCCTCCAAAGAAGAATGCTACGCGCTCGGTGAGGTCGTTTTTCAGAGGCTGGCACTCTTAATTCAAGAAGGACAGAAGGAAGGTGTGTTCCGTAACGATTTGGATTCCGAACAAACAGCCCTTATCTTATGGTCTTGTATGAGCGGAGTCTTGAACACGGCAAAGCTGAAAACGAATTACTTGGAGAACTGCCATTCCCTATCATCCAGAACGCTCATTAACAACGCTTTTGAATTGATCATCCGGTCCATTCGCAATGACCACGGAGGTGCCCTTAAGTGAAAAGAAAAGGCGTGAAAAAAATGATTATCATCAGCATTTCGAGCTTCATCACTCTCATTTTGCTGGCACTCGCTGCCATCCTTCTAGCCGGTGGTTTGTTTCAGAATCAAACGTATCTGAAGCCATGGGACAAAAATTACGCCGACCACTTCAAAGACCCGCGTATTCGACTGGCTGCCTACGGACTTCTCGCCGCCAACGGACATAACATGCAGCCTTGGATCATTAAGCTCGACAAAGCCGATCCCATGACGTTCTACCTCTATGCAGACGCAAGCAGAATGTCGCCGAAAGCCGATCCTTATGCGCGCCAAATGATGGTGACGCAGGGCACCTTTTTGGACTACGTTGCGGTCGCGGGTCAATCGATCGGCTACCCTGCAACCATTGCCCTGTTTCCCGAAGGTTCCTATAATGAGCAGCAGCTCACACAAAGTATGTCCGTCAAACCCGTTGCAAAAATAACCCTGAAACGAGCAAAACCGCAGCATAATCCCCTTTTTCACGCCATCTATATTCCAGACACAAACCGAGAACCGTACAAATCGACAAAACTGAGTTCAGCACAGATTGATGCCCTGGAGGCTCTCAATAACAACAAAATTGAAACAAAGATTTATCAAGACAAGGCCGACGTGAAAGCACTTGGAAAATTCGCATTGGACAGTGCAATAGTCGAGGCAGATACTCGTCGCGTCATGGACGAAGCCGGAGCCATCTTCCGCACGAATGAATCGCAAAAAAACAAAATGCGTTATGGATTTTCATTTGAAGGTCAAGGCACATCCGGCCTTAAGCTCTACTTTATGCAGGGCCTGATCACACTTTTTCCTTCCCTTAATAATGAGAAGGCTTCATCTGATCTCATGATTCAATCGACCAAGGCGGCGCTTGAGCACACACCCGCATATGCCATGATTTCATCCGATGATAATAGTCGTGCCAGCCAGGTCAAAAGCGGCATGATTTACAGCAGACTGACGCTGACCGCCGCAAGCCTCGGTCTCGCCGCACAGCCGGTCAGCCAAGCGTTGGAAGAATACTCTGAAATGAACACGCAGTATACAGGCATTCACCATAGCTACGCACCAAAAGGACAAACAATCCAAATGCTTGTCCGAATCGGAACACCAACGAAAAATGTTCCGCAAAGCATGCGCCGGGATGTTATGGAGTTGGTTCGTAATTAATAAGACGGAATTGGAAAAATTTGTTGAGCAACCAGAATATAATAAAGTTCATTGTAACGAACCTCCTTAATTTCTAATGACTACTACTATTTTTGTTCCCTGTTATACAAAAAAGGGATTTTTGCTCTTAAGCAAAAATCCCTTTTCCGTATGTACAAAGCTTTGATGGAGCCTAGCGGGATCGAACCGCTGACCTCCTGCGTGCAAAGCAGGCGCTCTCCCAGCTGAGCTAAGGCCCCATATAATGGAGCGGAAGACGGGATTCAAACCCGCGACCCCCACCATGGCAAGGTGATGTTCTATCACTGAACTACTTCCGCAAAACAAACAAATATAAAATTAATTAAATGCGGATGAGAGGACTTGAACCTCCACGCCCCGTAAAGGGCACTAGAACCTGAATCTCACCCGAAAATTAAAGCCTTGAAATGCCCTCTATATCAGGCACTTCCAAAAGCATCCGTTTTAACGTCACAAGACACAGTATAAATGATCAGTTAATGCTTGTCAACATGAATTTCAACAAAGTAGAATTTATCATCAAACAGCATCTTTGTCTTGAAGTGCTTGTCAGCATTTCTTTGTACTGATCTCCAATTATGTCCATAACCGAGTTCATCATGCAACCAAATACCGACCTTATATTTTGCGTCAAAAGTTCGGACAACCTTCATATCTGTATCAAGAACCGCCACTTTTCTTCCATTGATTGTCCGTTTCCCTTCAGCAGCTCTTTCTTTGTACCACTGTTGAATGCCTTTTGATACATTGTCCCTATGTTCCTGAGTCAGAGTTCTTCCGGTGAGCGCCTTAGATATTTTGGCACCATCTGTTTTCTCTCCGCCTTTGGTCATGTTGCAACAAGGCTTCAGCTCTTTAATTTGATCAATTTCCAGTTGTCTTCCTTCATCATAGGAAAGATCAGCTTTGTAAACACGTACATCACATTTGTTCTTCCTATAATACGCTTTGAATAGTTTGTTTCTGTTCTTGACCTGATAGCGCCGGTTGCCCGTACCCAATCCGACATAAAACACTTCTTCAGTTTCGATATTGTACCAATGATAGATGTAGTACATAAAAATCACCTCACCCTACTTCTATCTGGGATTGGTGATTTGTAAACAGCTTATTGAAGTTCAGAAAGATAAATATAGGCAACCGCGCTTCCACTGCCAAATTTCGTATACATCTTATCTTCAGCATTCTGGAACTTCTTCAAAACTTCTTGTGTCACTTCTTTACCTGTAAATCGCTTTCTTCCCTTTTCAGGACCATCTTGAACAATTTCCCAAGACATTGAATGATAAGCGCACATCACCTTTCCACCACTTACCCCAATGGCATATTGAATATAGGGCAATCTTTTCGACAATAATCTCCAGTTTCCACGGATAGCTGTATAATAATCTTTTCCTTCTTTTAAAGCCTTATGTATCTTCAGCAATAATACCTCTTCTTCCACAAACTAAACCTCCTTATCAGAATTATTTGTGTGTTATAAAATCAATATTTTATTAATTAGATCGGCTTAATTAACTCTAATTAAAAGTAGTAGTTCCAAATATCTAAAAAATGGATAAATATGCTATAATATTTATTGGTCCAAGACGGTAACCATAAAAAGGAGATGCTCTTAAATGTCAGAAGCTGAGTGGACAGAAGACAAAATCAAACATCGACTAGCTGAAATAAAGGAATTGGGCTACATTCCCATCCCCGAAGATAGATACAGAAATGACGATGGCGTAGTCGGACAAATCCTAGAACGAAAATTTAATGTTTCAGAAAACAATCTTAAACTCGGTGATTTAGGCGGTACTTTCGAATTGAAAGCGATGAGAAATCGTAAGAATAAAAGTAATTTAACCCTTGGTCACCAAAAACCGATTAAAGGAATGTCTACAAAAGATTTGTTTGAGAGATATGGTTACGTCAGGCAATCAAAACGTCATCCAGAAATTGATAAGATCAAACTTTTCACCACGGTCAAAGGATCTAGATACAACAACCTAGGGTTCAAGCTTGTCCCAGTCGATGAGCAAGAAGGATTTGTTGAATTACACCACATAGATGATGGTTACCTCTCAACTTGGAAACTGAACTTGGAAAAAACACAGAACATGATACTCGTATTTGCTGACACAAAAGGTAAAGCAAACACTGTCGATGAGCAATTTCATTTTGTAAAAGCCTTCTTATTTCAAAACCTAAATACCCTCAATCAACTAGTAACAAGCGGATTCCTTGTCATGGACCTTTGTATTGACCAACCTGCTGATAAAAGTAAATCCATGCATGATCGAGGCCCTCACTGGAGAATTTCAACTAAAAAGCTACCAAAATTGTATAAAAGTTTTCATCAAGTATTGTAAAAGAGGGCCTGTAAGCCCTTTTTTTATACATAATCAATACCAAATAATGATTCCTGATCGTTTGAATTTTTTATACTCTCTTTAAAACGATTTTGAGCATACTCAAAAAATTCCTTATTAATCTCTGATCCAATTGTTTTTCTTCCTAAAAGATTCGCTACTATCCACGTTGTACCCGATCCTAAGAATGGATCAAATACTACTCCATTATTTGGAGAAGCACATTTAATACATATTTCCACTAACTTCTCTGGAAAGGTTGCAGTATGATTTCCGTGAAGAGGCTGAGTTTTAATATTCCATACATCTCCTGGATTTTTAGGTTTTCCATTAGCACCAATTACTTTAACTTCATCAAGATTAAAATAATACTTGTTTGACTGAACAAAATGGAAAACATGTTCATATGTGTTGTTAAATCTATCTTTTACACTGGCAGGAATCCTATTTGGTTTTCTCCAAACTATATCATCTCTTAAAATCCATCCCCTTGATTGCATTTCTATTGCAAATCGAGATGGAATCAGAAGAAGCTGTTTGTTTTGATATAATTTTCCATCTTGCTTGATCTTAGGTTGTAATGGCTTAGTCGTATAAAACTTCTCTTTTCTTTCTTTTTGTGTTTGAGTCACATGGCCTTCTTTGTCAACGTATTTTTTCCAAGCCCCTGCTCCCGAACCAAAAAACGTATCACCAATATTTATAAAAAGATTTCCCTCTTTTTTTAAATAAGGTCTAAAATCTTCAAAATAATCAGCTAGATTTTTTACGAATAACTCCGGAGTTGCTTCGGTTCCAAGTTCATTTTCACCATTATAAACGCGTTTTGCCCAATATGGGGGAGAAGTTACAATTAGATCTATGCTCTCTCTAGGTATATTATTAACTATTTCTCTACAATCTACATTTTTCACGATGTCCTGATTAATCACTACCAATACCACCTTGCTTCACTTTTGGCTTACGAAAATGCAAAATATATTCGAACGTGGTTCCCATCGTTATGAAATTTGATGGCCATCCAAATATTCCAATCCCATTAACTAGATTCGTTCGATCCCAAATTATTGTATTTCTTAATTCAAATCCTGCTCTCTGCATAGCTTCAACGACAGTAATGTGTAGAGGTATTCTGGTATTATCCATCCAAATATCAGACACATTAATTACACAATGCCCATTAGGTTTTAACAGTTTGTAGAGATTCAAAAAGATCTCTGTAAAAGCAGCAGAAAACTTATCTACATCTAAAATTCCTAAATCTCTAGAATCTTGGCTATACTGTTCGACTTTCAAATATTGCTCATTTTTTCTATTTCTTCTACTCTTGTTAGTTCTTTTATGATTCAATAGGTTTGCATATGGAGGTGAAGTTAAAATTAACGAAAGAGTTTCGTCTTTAATATACTCATTAATTTTTCGTGCATCATCCAATATTGGTATTTGCTTAGAAAAATTAAACATGTTAGTATTTCCGATTAATCTTTCCTTGCTTAACTCTATATATTCTTTTTTAAGATCAAAACCAATGGCATTTCTATCTAAGTCCTGGGCAGCGACTAGTGTTGTTCCACTACCATTAAACGGGTCTAATACCGCTTCACCCCTATGAGTAAATAGATTAATACACCTTGCAGCTAGAGACAATGGAAACACTGCAGGATGTAGGTTCTTATCGCGAATATCTCTTTTTTCATACTGAAATCTCCAAACACCTAACTGCATTTTTAACCATTCTTTGGCAGTTAAGCAATTAATGTGACTTGAAGAGCAGTCGCATGTCCTTTCGTATCCCATCCTTAAATCTAATTTGTCTTCATTTATACAGTTATCACCCATTCTACCACCTACTTTCCCATCTTCAAACATTATAACAAATGAAGTACCTGTTTTTAAAATCACAATTATGGCGATTTATGTTATCTTCTGTTGTTTTTCTACATAAAAGTTGACTTAAATATCCCCTTTTTCTTTTAAAGATACATATTTCCCCTCTTTTCCTATAACAATATGATCCAATAGATCAACTCCAATCATTTTTCCACAAGAAGCAAGCCTTTTAGTCACATCAATATCTTCTGTACTCGGAGTCGGATCACCACTTGGATGATTATGGGCAACAATCACTGATGCCGCGCTCAGTCTAACTGCTTCTTTAAATACCTCTCTTGGGTGAACAATGGATGAATTAAGAGAGCCTTTGAAGATATTCTTTCTACTAATCACTGCATTCTTCGTGTTCAGGTATATTGCATCCAAATATTCTTGTTCTGCTTGCTCCAAATCACTAAAATAATCAGCAGCATCTTGAGGACTTCTAATTGTGAAGCTCTCTTTCTTGCTGAACTTTCTGATCTTAAAAGCGAGCCCAAATGCTGAATTAATTCGTTTCGCTGCTGTCTCACCAATGCCTTGAAATTTCTTCAACTCTCCAATGCTCAATGTTGCTAAACGATCAACACCGAGTCCTGAAAGTTCCCCAGTAATTGAAGGACTTGCTTTCGGTCCAATGAGCACGGCCAATATATTTTGCAGTGATGTGTTTTCATTTCCATAGAACGAAAGTTCTTCCTTTGCCAACTCGTAGTGATCGTTCATTTTGATGCCTCCAATTGAAGAATTTTGGTAAGATTGTATTCAATACTACGTCTAGATCGATCGATAATAATGAGATCTCTAATGACAGAAGATGAGATATTTTTGTTGGATGTCTTTGTGTGAATCTCTGCTAAATTGGTTGCTTTGAAGAAGGTAAATTCGTAAAGATCATTACTGATAATCGTAACTTCTGGATCGCTGTCGCAGTAGAGATCACTTAGGATGTACGGCATTGGCCGAATTCCATCAATTTGACACTCTTCTAGAAATCTCACCTCTTTGTCAAAGCAGCTAAAGAAAAACTCTTGATCCATTTCATTCCCTCCATCTGGAATATATTTACATCTCTCACATTTATAATTATAAATAGTTTGTTGATCATCGTACACTATTTGTTTAAATTTTCTGTCTATTGATTTCAATCTCGAAAATTGAGTACACGAACGATAATAATTCAGATATACTATGAATATAAAGTTTAAACAGATGCCTGGGAGCGATTGATATGACCGGAGATGTGACCAAAGCTTTGAAACTTATCCTCAACGAGTTAAAACAATTCAGAGAGTCTATGAGAAGCGAGTTTGACTCTATTGATAAGAAATTTGATGGTGGTTTCAATTCTATTGATAGCCGCTTTGATTCTATTGAAAATAAGTTGGATGAAATAAATGAAATAGTTAGTGAAAGTGGCGAAAAGCTTAAGAAATCGATTGAAGATCATGCTCGTTGGGAAAAGGAATTTGAGCCTATCATGCGCAAACTTGAACATAAAGATTGAACATCCAAAAGGCGTTTTGGTACCTTGTGTACGCATGACACACCCACCTTTATAACAGAGCAGTGTGTCTTTTTTTCAAAAAAGGTAGGGCGTCTCTCTCTCCAAAGCATTGATCTCAAGTCAATTGACTCTCTCCAACACTCACATTCCTAACTCTTTGATCAACCAAAGCTGTGTCCTTTGACTCACAGTTGTTGTCTTCCAATAGATGCTTAATGCTTATGTCCTTCTGCGTTCGTACTATGTATGTGATGCACCCATCGAACCCTCATAAGATAGATGCATCTCTATTGCTTCTTAACTAACACAATCAACCAACCTTATCCACTCTGCGAATGAATCCATAGCTTACTTCCTCTACACCAATCTCGCGCAAATGAAGGTTCACCAAGGAATGGATCATTGTCTTATTGATTTCACCATGTCTGGTGCGCATTGCTGTTGCGTAATGTTCTGTGATCACTGAAGCACAGATACGTCTGAATAGATCTTCACCAATATCAGATCGAACTACTTCTAAGCTTTTAATTTTTTCTTGATACATAATAATTCACCTCCTTAATTTTTCTGACGCTATGTAAAAGCAGGATGATTCCTGCTTCTTATTCACCTGCTGTAACATCTAATGCGCCATTGCCTTGAAGACTGAGCTTATATGTGACGAGATCATCGAAAGGAGCATCAAGAGAAAAATCTGTAATAGCGCAGTTCCCTTCATACTTCGCTCCACTCGGAAATTCAAGATACACATCAACATTCTCAGAGTTCAAATAAGCATCTTCAAGAACACCGTAAGCTGCATCATCAGCGACAAAAGCTCCGTCTGCATCAATACTCCACTCTTTAAAGCCTTGCATGCTTTCTTTCCAGAAGCCCTCTGTATCTTTGCTTGTTGCATCGATCGAATCTGCAGAACGATTCAATGTAGCATTTTTCTGTCCGGCAAGAACTTTACCAGTAGCAGCTTGCATGACATACAGTTTGACTTTCATACCTGTGATTTTCGGCATTATATATGAACCTCGATTCTTTTAAAGTAATAAAGAGCCGAATGAACGACTCTTATTTGTGAATATTTTCACATGATTAGTCAGCATTAACCGTTAGCTTTGCAACAGCCTGAGGATTGACAACTGCCGCGTCTGCGTACATATCGAAAATGTACAACTTTGAACCTCTGAGTGCCTGCTGAGAATCAACGATCTCTTGAATACCAGCCTCCGTCTTAATCATCACGGAGTACGCTTCAGTAATGTTACCGAATACCACCGGATTTTCATCAGTCAACGCATCCGTAATGTGAACGGGCATACCGAAGAGTGTGTGCTGAATTTTGCCATTAACGACACCCATCTGAAGGAAGTAATGAGCATTGTTATCCTTCAATTTTGCGACTTCGTTAAAGAAATCTCTTTGCATGATAAACACCGAGTTCGTCAGGAAAGAAGGATGAATCGCTAAATACAAATCCTGCAGCTTGTCCATATTAAGCGCTTCAGTTGTTTCTACATTTGCGATCTCTACATCATTAACGAGTCCAGCAAATTCCACGCCACCATTCCCAACAAGCATCGACTTTTCTACGGACTTAGCCACTCTGCGGGCGAGCAAATCTTTCGTATACTCAGCAATAGAGACAGCGCTATCATTAATTAACTGATTCGACAAAGTAACCGCTGCACCAACGCGCTTCTGCTTCAGATCAACATGCTTAAAAGCAATTGCTTGCTCAAGAATATTTTCGCCTTCTCCCACGAATCCACCTTGCACGCTGTCATCTTCACGTGTCACACGAAGTGTCCCTGCAACTGAATTGAGTTTGCGAGCTAATGCAAATACTGGGCTCGTCTCTTCCATCTTTTTAATAATTTCGTTATGAACCTGCTCAGGAATTACTGCACCACCGTCAGCTGTTGTTTGGAGCGCCCGTACTTCCCCACGCAAAATTTGTTCAAAGTCATTGTACGTTCCGTTCATTTTCATCATTTTATTGCTCTCCCTTTTGTTTGAAATTTCAGCTTTATTAGCTTGCATTTGTTCCGTTGAAGGAACCTCTAGATCAGTGACCACTTCCAAACCTCGTGCTGCGATTGTTGATTGTGAATAAGCAGGATCACGAACAACTGAAACTTCGATAAGTTCAAGTTCTTCAACTGTCCGCACCATTTCACCATTGACCTGCTGCCAACTATCTTTCAGGCTCCTAAAGCCGAATGACATATTTCTCAAAATGCCTGATCGAATCAGTTCGAAATAATCGCGACCGAACGTTGTCGGCGTAATATTGGCTGACATAAAAAGGCCCTCGTCATCTTCAACGAGGGATAGCGAATTATTTCTAGTTGAAGCAAGGATTGATTTAGCTTCATGTCCTGCTAAAAAATCAATATCTCGCTTCGCTTGTCTGATTGCTCGATCAAAAGCACCTTTAGCGATTTTCTCGCGGAACTGTTTAACTGATCCGAGTACTTCACTCAGCTCATTTGTTTTATTGACATAGCCGGAAACCGTAAGCTCTCCCGATTCTGTCAACGCTGCTTCATGAGCTCGAATCTCAATTTTCTGCTTCTCCATCTTTTTCCTCCTTCTTTTGATCAACGACTCCCATATTTGGAATCGTCAGTTCACCAGTCTCAGCATTCTTGATTACGCTTCCAAGATTGAGCAGATAAAAATCATCATCTACTGGCGATTTATCGAGCGTATAACGCGCCTCATTGAAACTGATTAATCCTTTTGTAAATGCACTTGAAGTAGCATCAATCTTTTCTTTTTCCGTGCTGCGCAAAATTTCTGAAGTATCGAATCTGAAGTAGTAACCGGATTGTTTTTCATGAGAGGATAGTAAATTTTTATTAAGTGCTGCTTCAAACGAAGTAATGATAGGGGACACTGCATGTTGCAGGAATTGAATCGAGTTTGCTTCTAGCGAATTATACTTATTTGCACTTGAGTTAATCATGGATTCAGGAATGTTAAAAATTCGTGCGATCTCTGCAATGATTAGACTATTGGCTTGAGTGAGCTGAAGTTCATCGGGTTTCATAGAAAGTGGTAGAAAATCCATTCCTTCTTCCAAAATAACAGTCCGGCCAGCTTTCTTCGGCCCATTATATAACGCCACCCAATTTGCTCTCAGTCGGTTAATTGCCTGTTCAGTCAAACGGCTGGATACCTTCAAAACGCCTATTGGAGAAGCACCAGTTAACATAAGCGATTGTTGATAGTCAATAATTGCTGAAGCAGTAGCTAGAATAGCTTCTGCATCCACTAACACACCGTTCATTCCTGAATCAATTTCAAGAACTTCAGATTCATTCAATTCGACTTTCTTGATCCCGTAATAGATAAACTTTTTCTTTGCGATCGTAACTCCATCATTCGACCATTTTTCCTCTTGAACGTTTTTTGCTTCTAGGTAGTGTAATTGATCATTTTTTAAATAGATGTAACTTCGACCGGATAGCAAATAATCTTTGACGATTAATTTTTTCAGCGCTTGTGCAGTTGAAAAATCATTGGCATCATCGTTTAACAATGATGTCCGTCTATCAGAAATTGGTGAAACAGATTTATTATCGTCTTCAGAATAAAGATACACAGGCAGTTGAGCGATCGAATCGCTGATTAAATCTATTGAAGCTCGTACTGCTGGAATTTTTAGGGCTTCTTGCTCTGAAATTTTTCCAGTAGTAGGACGTGGAGTGATAATCGAAGTTGAGAAATAGTCCTTCTCAGTATCATCAGAACTCTTGCCCCATCTAAAAATATTGGCCATTAATTTCTTCCTTTCTATCTGTTGTTTTGCTGCGCACGGCAAATGCGAGCAAAATAAAAAGACGCACCCGAAGGCACATCCAGTTATGTACTGAGACAAATTGACCTCGTGCTGAGAAAGCCAATCTATCTCATTGGTTCATTGACTTGGAAATATATAAAGGGGGTGTTTTTAAAAGAATGAAGAACTCGTATAGACGAACTCTTCAATTGTCCTCCGACGGACATAAGCAAACTAGATAATTTCGAGGAAAAAATATGACTGAAAATAAGAAAGGCTTTGAAATACACACTTTGGAGTTAGCGCTCAAAAGACCTCTCTATATATAATATATACAACTCGCAATATTTATATGGGTTAATGGAAAAAATTTGCATAACAAAGCAACTTTAGCTCTCTCTATAATATAATTATTTACAACTCGTCTTTTTGTAACAGTATTTTGGAAAAAAGTTACATTTGCAGTAAATTCATTGCTTTATTATCTGTTTCAATCTAACTGGGACAAAAAAGGTTACCCTTGTATATTAATAAGTAACATTAACTTTTTTTGTCCCAATTTAAAATCAAGTTTCGGATAGAATCCAATATGTCTTCTTATAGTTTTCTGATTGCCTACTTCCTTCTCGCTCACTTTTAATAACGAGTGGAATGTTATTTTCTTCAAAGAATGAATTGATAGTCTTTAAACCAACTCTTATTGAGCCATTCTTTGCTCGAAGTCCGTACTTATTGCAAATCACACCAATTAACTCTTTCTGGCGATCCTTGAAAATTTTCTTATCAATGAAGTTATCAATGATATCTAGCTTAATGAGTTCTTCCTTCCGTAGCTGCTCTAAATCAAAGTATGAAATATCGGGAAAGTATCTGTCAAAAAATTTTTCAAATCCATGTTCATCCATGAACTCATAGATTTCTTCTTGATAACGTAAATAGGCAAATCCGGTTTCATGAACTCTCAGCCTTGTATATTTCTGCGAACTCTCAGGATCAATCACTGTATCAAGATAAAATGCTCTCATAGATTTGCTAATAACATCTATACCATATTCATCAATAAAGTCTACTTCTCCCAATCGTTCGAATTCATCATAATAGAATAGCTGTTTCTGGATATATCTGAGTTTAGCCAGAATTGATTTTTTTGAGACGCGCTTATAATAGACATTTACTTTTTTATTTCTGACGCGTCCAGTTGCTTGAACAAAAGTATCAATATCACTTATGCCATGAATAACTATCGACTCCACCAAATCGTCCTTAATTTCTGTTGCTTCTGTCATCAGCTTTGTAGTATTCAGTACATCACAATCAAATTGACAGGTATCCGTAATCTGGTTATATTCATCTGAAAAATTTCGATTTCCTGAATATAGGATTTTACTGTTTCCAATAGAAAAATCTGAAAGTGTATTCATTGAATTGTGATAAACAATTACCTTATTTCCTTTTTCGACTTCATTAGTAATTGCTGCAGACGCTGTCTCATCTTTCTCATACCGATATAGATCTTTTACAGAGTTATTTGCAAAATTTGCTTCTTTGAGTACTTCTATTTCATTTTTCCAAGGTAAGTAATAAAGTCCTTCGGGCGTGGCTGTCAAAAAGAACTTTACAGCCTTATGATTTCGATTCAAGTAATTAAAAGCTAATTCAGTTTTTGTATTGAATGCGCTATCGCTGACAAAATAATGAGCCTCGTCACAAACTATATAATCATAATCATCAACGGAGGGATCATTTCGCTTGAGCATATTCTGAAACGCTTGATAGGTTTTTAAATCAAACATTCCGCCTTTAAATTGACGAATGCATTCCCATTTATATTCTTCAAGGTAATTTCTTTGCTGACTGAGCGTTGAGCTTCGATGGGATAGAACGAGTGTCCTCTTTCTTTTGTCAAGCGCGTAAGGAAGAAGCACATTTCGCACCCAATAATTTTTACCACTATCCATTTCCGATGCAATAAGATAATTCTTGCCAATTTTCAATTTATCGATCACATTAGCTGTAATCACATCACTTACATATTCTTTTTTCCTCATTATCAGTTCTCCTCTATCTGATTTTTGTTATTGTATCTGGAGCACGAATAACGTAAATCAGTTTGAGGAATTTTATGGAAATAATTTGGAGGATCCGACTTCATACGTTTATAAAATGGAATTTTCATAAATAGAAGAACATTTTTATATTTAATATTGAGGAGGCTCACCATTAATTAGAAAGCCTTTGTCATCTAAATTTTTCATGTCTTTAATATATGACACCACCGATTCTATCTGTTCCAATCGACGAATTTCTTTTTCCATCCAGTAGTCATAATAATATGTATCATCGTCATTTTCATAGGCATAAATATCAGTACCGTAGGCTTCTACGATCTCATCCCATAAAGAAGTTGGAATGTCTTTCTTCTCATCGTCACTAGCTTCTCCTTGGCAAAGGAAAATTCTCTCATTTTTTTTCGGTTCTTCAATCTTTCTGGATTCCGCCTCAAATTTGAAAAACTCAATTTTAGGAAGATTGTTTTCAATTTTACTCGGAAAGTATTCAATTATGAATTCAATTAGTTTCATCCACTTCCCATTACCATCTTTCGATTTAAAGAAAACCTCACTATTACGTTTTCTCTCGTCAAAAATACAATGCAAAGTAATAAGCTCTTTTATTGATTTGATAGTAGCAACCCAAACATTTCCTTCAGATTCAAAACCCAATTCGCATTCTTTCATTAAAATTTCCATTAATAATTCCTCCGATTTGTTTTGTGTTTTTCTTACCCTCTCTGTCTATCTGGTGTTGGACACTCTGTAAAGCAAAATCCCAAAAAAACTTTATTTTTTTCCGCGCTCCTCCTTCGTTTGCTGTTTTTATACCCCACTATTATTGAAAATTTTGTTCGAGTGTAAAGCATATCTATAAATTAGACTCTGGTAATATTTTCTGGGATTGCTGGATCATCCGTAAGGAATTAAACAGTCCTTTTAATATGAATATAAAGAGCAGACAAAAAGAGATCATACGGGCCATTGTGGAGCCCTATAAGATCGAAGCTCTGTTTTGTCCTATATGACCAACATAGCTGCAATAATGTGAATATATATCTGTTGATCATTTGTTCCTCACGGGCAATTCTGGTGACTCTGAGAGCTATTCCGAATCATCATTGAGCCAGTCATAATCAGGCAATCCAGGTATGTTGATTCTTGGAGGTTCTTTAAGCCCACGTTTGTACTCTGACCTGTTCAAGGCAGTATGTAATGCTTGAGCAAAATATCTTTCGAAGTCTTCGATCTGAGCACCTTCTTTTTCCTGAAGTTCGATCTGAGATAAAACTCGGCAGAAAAGTTCTTTGTTCATTCCTTTAAGTGAGAATTGTTTCCAGAGATTGTTAACGATTTCGTCTCTCTTGTTAACAAGATCTTTTAACTCATTATTATTTAGCTCATTATTAATATTCTTATTATTATATGGTGCTCGTATATGGCACTCATGAGTGCTCTCGTTGAGCATTCTTGAATGTTCAGATTGAACACTCCGGGCCGAATCAAGCTTGTAAAGGTCTTCATCTGTGTATGAAAGCCTCCCAACGTAAATTCTATTGGGCTGATTGAGCCCCATCCTCTTTTCTTCAATTAATTCATATTTTCTCAGCTCACCTTTACATCGACGGATAGTTGAGGCTGAAAATCCTAACATCTCTGAGGCATACTCAATTGACAATATGACAAAATGTCGTCCCTTCTTGTCCTTCCACCCATTTGCCATGCTGAGCTTAATCTTGTCCATAAGCACCATATAAAGCATCTTAGCCTGAGGCATCATATCCTTGTACTTTGAGCCATAGATCAGAACTTTAGGTGTTTGAACATAGATCAAATTGTCTGTTTGATCTTCTGTGTAATACTTGATCATTCATGCTTCTCTCCTTTGACAAGACAAAAGAAGACATGCTAACATTTAGAAAACAGAGGTCTAACTTCTGTCCTTTGCACTGAGATAGCGAGCCGCCAAACTCATAGCTATCTCTTATTTAATTATATATAGTTTCTGAATTTTCGTACAATTATAGTTAAAAGATCCCCGAGTAATCATGCTTCTTTTCAGCTTGCACCTCTAAATCAGAGCCCCAAATTTGAACGTAGCGCTTCGTTATCTCAATCGACTGATGACCAAGCAACATAGCCAATGAAAATGGGTCCATCCCTCTCATGACAGCATTTTTCGCATACGTTCTTCGGCACACATGAGGGCTGACTTGCTTTTTAATGCCAACCGCTTGAGCAGCTTCCCTCAGTTGAGCCTGAAAAGATGATTTACATAGGATCTTATTATCACAGTTGATGAACATATAATCATGCGAAAGACTGCCTCTGACTTTGATGTACGAATGCAGCTTTTCGACCATGTTCTTCGACAAAAAGACCAATCTCTGCTGAAGATTTTTTGTTTCTCGAACGATAAGCCTTCTGCCATCAATATCGCCCAACTGAATACCGATACATTCGCTGATTCTTATTCCAGTATCTAACAGCAAATAGAACATGATCAGATTTCGATAACCAGAAAATGATTGCTGCTTCTTGAAGTAGTCAACGATCTTCTTAACCTCAAAATCCTCAAGTGTTGCTCGGATCTGTTTGCGCTCCCTCAGCAGTTTGATATTTGCGGTTGGATTCTTTTTGATCATCCCTTTCTCTTTAAGGAATGAAAAGAACGGTCTCACGCCTCTCAGCTTGCTGTTTATGGAAGTAATCTTGATCTTCGACTTCCACAACAAGATAATGTCTTCCACATCTTTCTCAGACAGTTCTATGAGTTGCTTATTGATGTGTAACTGCTCCATATCCCTCTTCATTACATGAATCACATTTTCGTAATACGTAATCGTCGTCTCGCGAACATTTTTTAACCGTCTGCTTTTCACAAATTCTTTGATCGCATTTTCATCATCAATCGTCGATGAATGATTGATCAGTTTTTGCTGAGACTCTGTCAACATTTTCCTGCGCATGTTAATCCCCTCCACTAGACTAGTGCATTAGATTTTGACGCTTTTTGTCTAGTGCTGAGAGCATAAAAAAAGACAGCCTACACGACGTAGACTGCCTATTCCAAAGCAATAATGCGGATGAGAGGACTTGAACCTCCACGCCCCGTAAAGGGCACTAGAACCTGAATCTAGCGCGTCTGCCAATTCCGCCACACCCGCAAAACTAAATGAAAGAAAAAAATAATGGGCCATGAAGGGTTCGAACCTTCGACCCTCTGATTAAGAGTCAGATGCTCTACCAACTGAGCTAATGGCCCACAACACAAATTAATGAATTATGGTGGAGGGAGAAGGTTTCGAACCTTCGAACCCTAAGGGAACGGATTTACAGTCCGTCGCGTTTAGCCTCTTCGCTATCCCTCCAGAAAAATAAAAACGTAAAGCTAATGGTGCCGATCAGAGGACTTGAACCCCCAACCTACTGATTACAAGTCAGTTGCTCTACCAATTGAGCTAGATCGGCTTAATATGGTGGAGGATATAGGGCTCGAACCTATGACCCTCTGCTTGTAAGGCAGACGCTCTCCCAGCTGAGCTAATCCTCCAAAGTGACCCGTACGGGATTCGAACCCATGAACCCACCGTGAAAGGGTGGTGTCTTAACCACTTGACGAACGGGCCATGCTTGTCCGCCGCAATCGACGTTTTTTATTATATACAGAATCCCATTCCTTGTAAAGCAAAAATAAGAAGCCATTTTATTCAGACTATTTATCGACATGCTAAAACCTAGTATTTATAGTCGTTTCGAGTTCTTTTTAGAACCAGAGATCGCTCAAAAAGCAGCAAATGAGCCTACCTGATTCAGCTTTAGCTGAGTTCAATCGTCACCAAACTGAAATGCATTTACTGACCTTCCTGTTTGTGGACTCGCATTATTCTCCCTCTTTATGTGTTCTCATCATGGCACAAAATTCGTTTTTTTATTCTTTGATACCTACTCAATCACTAAAGAAAAAGGAACCCATTTTTATGGATTCCTTTTCCCACAAGTCAGTTGTTCTCAGGAAACATTTGTTTCTGATGCATCATTTTGTCCATCCGGCCTTTTACTGCTTGTCCGACCTTGTTGTTCGGCTTCATCATCTGATAGCAAGCCGCACCGATGCCGATCGATGCGATCAGCGGCATCATTCCGTTTCCCTGTTTCATTTTCTGTCCACCACCATTAAGAATTTGTCCTTTCGATCCGGACAGATATAGCTTAACCTCTACGGCTCATTCAATGAACGTCAATCGCTGCCAATTTTTTAATCGCTCACCGGTACTTCGTTTAAGTATTCCTCAAGCGTTTGGTGTTTCTCAGCCATTTTTTTCGATGCAGGAAGTCCGACATACCGGAGATGCCATGCCTCGTACTCATATCCGGTGACCGTTTCCTTGCCCTCTGGGTAGCGGACAATGAAACCGTAATCCTGTGCATGCTTCGCCAGCCAGGCTGCCTCAGGTGTCTTTCCGAATTCTTGCGTGGCCGCATATTTTCCATTAATTCCCGAGACATCGATTGCGAGTCCTGTTTCATGCTCGCTCATCCCCGGACGTGCACTGAAATTCTGTGCTTTTTTTTCACCGTCCCGCCGGACATAATAATTAAATAAAGCAATTTGCGTTTTATGCGAGCGATAAGCAGACACCCCTGCCAGCTGCACGCCGTCCTGTTTTGCCGCCGCGAACATTTCTTTTAGCGGTTTTGCGGCAGCGGCACGCATTTTCTTCTTTTCCGACTTCCCTGAAAAAATAAATGGGACATCAAGATCAACAAGATCGCTTGGCACATAATTATCCGGCAGCTTGAAGTATTTGTTGACCAAGACAAGTGTACTTTCAGGATCGGCGACAACGTGCACACCGCTTTGACTCATTGCAGATACCGTATTCTTTGATGAATCGGTGTTGCCGCTTTTTTTCAGTGTCCCATCTTGAGATGAGGATGAATTTTGCTTTTGTTTTTGCTGCTGCGATGAACCGGCCCCTGATGGATGTATCCACGGAAGCTGTGCGCATCCAGACAACCCTAATAAAGCTGCTATCGCACCTGCAGTATAGATTTTTTTATTCATAGAGCACTCCATTGTTGTATTTGGTTAAAAGTTGAAAGGAATCAATCATGTGGAATCGTGTCGAATTTTGTGTACATCTTTTAATGTATTCGAAATGGGCCATGAATATCAAGGCATATAGAAGAAATTGGAATGGAAGGATGTCCCAATCGCGTGATGAAATGTTCCGCCGAAAATATATAAAAAACAGAATCCAAATTTTGGATTCTGCAAGTGTGAGTTATAGGGGTTATTGCTGAAATATATAAAATTAGCCAAGGAAAAGCTTTACATTAATGATAATGGACAGAACCAAGGCAATGTTGGTAAGCAACAATTTTCGACTCAATTTGACGGATGCTTCATTTTGGGAAAAATCATTCGATTGTTTAAAATCCATGATTTTCATCTCCTCAATCATTCCTTTTGATACGTTAATCATAGGCCATCACTATTAAGAAGATATGATGTCTTTTTTAAGATCATGTAAAAAGCTTAATTCGGTCAATTTCTCTGATATCTGCCAGATCTTCGTTTCTTTTTACTTTCTTTTAGAACTGAGAAAAATCGGGCACACGGTCCATACTTCCGCAGCACGCGGAGGCTCACGCATTGCGTACTGAGGACGTACTTAGCGAACGTTTCTCACCATATACGAAAACTCTCCTTAACTCCAAATGCGGTTTAAGTTCATCAACCTTGTACTTGAGCAAACATTTCTGGTTCATTAAGCATTCTGGTCCTTCATTAAGGATAAATTAAGCGGAGATTTTCCGGTTATTTGCATCTTGGCGCTCGTTTTATAGGTAAATAAGGGTAATTTTTCCGCTTATTCAAAGAAAAACCCGCCATTTTCCCGTTTTTCGATTCAATAAGCGGAATTCCTCCGTCTATTTAAGCGGCTTTTCCCTTCATTCTCTAATTAAGCGGAATTTATCCGCTTATTTTTCAGATTGGGCGCTTACTTCATTCAGCATTTTTCCTTATATAGCTTGAAGTAAAATTCACAATGGCACGTTGCGACATTAAAAGAGACGGAGCCTGACCCACATGCTTCTTGTGAAGTGCGGCTGTTCCAAGTTGGCTTTCCTCAAACGCTTGACCGATGGCGTCAAACGCTTCTTCATGGTACTCACCGTCTTGGTACGTCACCCACTGCCGACGTCCTTTTATACGCACGGGGCTTGATCGCTCTACCCGTTCAAGCCTTCCGGACATGTATTCGCCAAGATGCATTGATGTATTGTTACCATAACTGACGCCAAGCAGCAGAACATAACCATCTCGTTCATATAGTTTCCCAAGCGGCGATTCTTTTCCTAACCCGTCGTCAAGCGAATGGTGCGCAAGGATTGCATCGCGGCCCTCGCCCCAAGCGGTAAAGGAATAGATTGGGTGATTGCTGCGGCGTACGTCCGGAAACGAGCGAAAGGCCTCTGCGACCTGCCCCATTCCGAACGTCGGAGTCCGGCGCGGATCAAATGCCGGCATCTCTTGATAAATGCTGTGAAACCATGTCGATGGCACCGGAGGATTCTCCCAATCCGCCGGATCGGACACATCGGCACTGTGAGCCGGCATGACCAGTGTGCCCGCCGATGTCACCACTTCCTGAAGTGCCGAGATGAGTGATACAGAACCGCCGCAGATCCATCCCATCCGGCTCAGAGAAGAATGGACGATAACTGTCATTCCTGCCCCTAAACCGATTTTTCGTAAATCCCTAATCAGCAATGAGCGCGTAATCGCATGCTTGCTTTGCTGAATGACTTCCGCCTCGGACATGACTGATAACCATCCTTTTATATTACTTTTTTGTGCAACAAGTAAAAGGCACTCCCTTGACTAGAAATCCCCATAGGAAGTGCCTCTTTCCTTAATACGAGCTTCTGTTCGTTTCTAAAACGATTGTACCCGTTTATTTAACAATCAATACAGGAACATTTGAACGTTGAACAATTCCGTGGCTGACGCTCCCCAGAAATTCTTTGACACCGCTCAAACCTCGGCTGCCGATTACAATAAGGTCGTAGCCGTTCTGGCTTGCGAAGTCAAGAATTGTCCGAACCGGCTGACCTTCTTTCACGAATGTATGTGTCGCATTGGGAAGTGCGTCAAGCACACTCTCTGTCCGGCTCACCACTTCATGTCCATACTTAAGTGTTGATTCACGGACCTCGCGATAGACATCGCCGACGATAAATTGATTCGTTGGAACCGTCACGACATTTAATACATCCAGATCCGTACGTTCATCGAGCCGTGCCAGATCAGCTGCTCTTTGCAATGCTTTCTTTGCCAGATCAGAATCATCATAGGAAACCAGGATTTTCGAGAATAACATACCGGTCACCGCCCCTCTCACATTTAGACGCAGAGCTGCTCAAAATGGGGGGATCTATGCGTCATTCTTTGACGAACAACCATGGACCATCATTAACGGGTGAAACTGTGTTTCCCTGTTCTTGAACATTCCCTGCCCCTTTTATTTTACCACAAGTTTCCTCATTAAAAAAAGCGCAGCAATCATGATGAAACTGATATTAAGTGTACATTTTTGCATTCGCCTCTTACCATTTTCTCATATCTGCGTTATATTAGTAGGTGATGAAACAGATGCAGCAAGTATTAGTTGATATCGTTTTCATTTAGTCTTGTGCATGCCGGTCTTTCGCGGCTCTTAGTAAAGCGATCAGATCACCTAAAGTTAACTTGGCGAAGTCCATCCTTTGGCGTGGGCAGAGCTATAGTTAGCCTTACACTATTTCTTTCTTAATAGTGTTAAAAATATGGTGAGAAATCGAGGTTATATCATGAAAAAAGGGTTAATTTTTATTGCTTTTTCTACATTGTTCTTTAGTACGATGGAAATTGCCATTAAGCTGGTGGCTACCGAGTTTAACCCGATGCAGTTAAACTTTTTGCGATTCTTAATCGGTTCGATTATTCTGGCTCCGCTTGCTCTTCGTCATTTAAAGGGAAGTGGGTTTACACTTGATAAAAGCAAGGTGCTTTACTTTCTGTTTTCGGGATTTATGTGCGTTGTGGTCAGCATGACATTCTTTCAAATGGCCATTGTTTACTCGAAGGCGTCTACCGTTGCCATTCTCTTTAGCTGCAACGCCGTCTTCGTAATCCCATTCGCTTACTTCTTCTTGAAGGAAAAATTGACGAAGCTTTCCATTGTGTCACTCCTTATTAGCCTGATCGGTATGATTTTCATCGTCAATCCTGAGAATCTGACGAATGTCACCGGTATCACCTTATCGCTGATTGCGGCAGTGACTTTCGCGCTGTATGGCATCATTGGACGTAAGGGCAGTCTGAAGTACGGATTTGACGGCGTTGTTCAGAGCAGCTTCAGCTTCTTAACCGGAAGCATGGAACTGCTCGTGTTGATTCTGATTACCAAAATCGGTTTCGTAGCCAACTGGCTGCAAAGCGCGGGGTTTGGTCAATTCGCACGTATTCCGGTGCTTCAGGGCATTTCATGGAGTACAGTTCCGGCGCTGATCTACCTTGGTGTATTTGTTACCGGACTTGGATTCAGCTTCTATTTTCTCGCGATGGAGGAAACGTCGGCATCAACAGCCTCGCTGGTTTTCTTCATTAAGCCGGCCTTGGCTCCGATTCTCGCTCTATTCATTCTTGGCGAAGCCATCACGCTGAATGTTCTGTCAGGTATTGTACTGATTCTTGCCGGATCATGCGTTGAGTTGATCTCAGACAATCGTCAGGCGAAGCTTGAGAAACAATCGCAGCTTAAGGCTGTCGCAGGCACAAATACTGCGCACGTCAGATAAATTTCTAAAAGATGCCGACCCATTTCCGGGCCGGCATCTTTTTTATTCCCAATTTAATTTTCCATTTCAACACTTAAAATTCGGCCGTCCTTCGAGGCGATTTCCACCTCATAAACAACGCCTTGATCGGTCAACACATATACTTCATATTTCAGCAGATGATTATCTAATTCTAGATCAACATGGATAATCTGGCCGGGAACTCTGGCTACAGCGATCTCCGCCGCCTGTTGCGCCGTAATTCGCTGTCGATATCCATTCACGTATTGATTCTCATTTCGATATGCGGGATTATTGCCGTACATAAGAAATCGACCTCCTCATCGCTTCCGCTTCTCTTAAGATATGATGAGGAGCAATTTCTCGTGACAACGGCCTAACAATACAGGTTGGCGTCAATCAGCAGACAGCATTCTTCTGTTTCCGGTACACTTTGGCAAGGATACGAATGGCTTCGCGAATCTGGGATTCATCGCAAAAACTGAAGGCAAGCCGCAGATGATTGGTCGGCTTGCGGTCGAGATAAAACGACTTGCCGTCGACAAAGCTGACACCGGCTTCAACAGCGTCATGCAGCAATCGAGTCGTGTCAATGTCCGGCGGGAACGTCAGCCACAGGAAGAAACCGCCTTCCGGTTTTTCGAACGATACCTCACTGCCAAAGAAGTCGCTGATCGCTTTCACCATCGCATTGCGGCGGGTTCGATAACCGTCAACAAGCGGTTTCAAATGATCATCGAAGTTCGATGTTTCAAGGAACGTACTGACCGCTTCCTGCATCAAAACACTGGTCAGCCCCTCAGTTTTTACAATTTTGATCAGGTTCAGAACTTCCGGATCGCCAATCACCCAAGCCATTCGTATACCCGGAGCGATAATTTTTGAAAAGGTACTCATATAGATGACGCGTTCCGGCCCGAATGAATAAATGGAAGGCAGAAAGCCGCCATCAAAATTCAATTCCACATAGGCGTCATCCTCAATAATGTAAAAATTATATTTGTAAGCAAGTGCAGCCAATTTCTTACGTCGCTCAACCGAGAGATTTACGCCTGCCGGGTTATGATAATTCGGCAGCACATAAATGAATTTCGGCATTGGACGTCTGCCGGCAGCCGCTTCAATCAATGCTTCTTCAACGAGATCGACACGCAGACCGTCACCGTCGACCGGAAATGCGGATAATTCATTCTGTGCCAAATAAAAAGCACGCAATGCGCCAAAGTAAACCGGCGCTTCTACCCACACCGAATCACCGGGATCCGTCAAGGTTCGCGCAACCAGATCAATTCCTTGATTGGATCCCGAAGTGATCATAATATGATCCGTTTCAACCTCAATCGAACGCAGCCGCGAGCGCTCGCGAATCCACTCCAAAATTTTCTTCTGACCCGGACCTCCCGAATATTGAAGTGCCTCTGTTCCTTCTGATTTCAATGCGGTCACAGCGGATTCAGCCAATCGGTCGATTGGAAAGGAAGCGGGGTAGGGAAAGCCAAAAGCAAGCGGGATCAGCCCCGGATGTTCACCGGCAAAAGCTGATCCGATTAACGGCACATCGTTAAAGCGTTTTGAAAAACGAAACGGTTCCAGATTCCTCATTAATAGATCCTCTCCTGCTCCTAAAGGTACTTCTGATATGCAGCAACCTGTCCGATGATTTGATTTACGAAGAGTCTCTCTAATTGTATCTCTTCCTTTAACACATGCTTCTATTATAATGAAAAACAATTGGCCCTGGCTAGACGATAATCAAAAAATATTTTTATTATAATAATTTTTCTTTATATAATGTTGAAACAAAAAAAGAGCCTATTATATAGGCCCAAATTATGGGATAGAGATCATAAAAACTACCCGAAATCAGTGTACATGCTCCATCTGCTCGCAATCTGAACATCTGAACCTGTACCATGATCAAGACATTTCGGTATAAAAAAAGAGCCAATAAAACAGCTCAATACTCGGGGGTAAACAAATGACTTTACCCACGAATCACTTTAGCGCATGTATCTAGACATAAACTGAACACAAATGAAAACAATCGATTATGCTCTGATTCTTGCTTTGATTTGTATTGAGATAATCTCAAGAATAATCGCAATGGCAAGAATAAAATAAGTGATCGTCCCCATTTCTCTAATATCAAAATAGAACACGCCGGACATAAACATCTCATAGCCGATACCCCCTGCTCCGGCTGCCGCACCCATCGCAACTGCGACACCAAAATTCACTTCAAATCGCATAAAGGTCCATGAGATTAGTGACGTGAGGGAGTTCGGGACAATCGATTGAAAGACAATCTGCCACCAACCGGCACCGGTTGCCTTTAACGCCTCGATCACTCCCTCATCGAGTTCTTCAAATGATTCCGAATACGCCTTTGTTAAATAACTAATGGAGTGAAAGGACATGCCAATAACAGCGGCGACACTGCCTAGTCCTGCCGCAATGGCAAAGATCAACACCCATAGAACGGTTGGCACCGCACGAATAATAGCAACCAGCGTCTTCACACTATTCGAGATCGTTTTATTCGTTAAATTCTCAGCAGCAAGCAGCGATAGAAAAAAAGCGACCACAGCACCAACAATGGTTGTCAGTAAACCAAGTGCCAATGTTATCAACACACCTTCGAATGCTTGAGAAAAAGTAAAATGATTAAAATGCGGCTGGAAAAAAATTGTTCTGAAATTCGCAAATGTTGCGAACAAATTCTGCCAGAAATTTAGTTTCTGATTATTGAAAGTCACAAATCCATAAACCGTTAAAACTGCCAAAACAATCATTGTTGTTCGAATGACGATATTTGACTTAGTCAGTTTCTTTAGCTTAATTGGCGGCAAACGATCCGTGGCGGCAAACACATCGTTAGTCAGTTTTGGTGATGCTTTCATTACAACATCGCCCTTCTTATATAGTTGGATATTTGTTCAATAAGCAAAATTGAAATCACGATGACAATGACCACCAGACTCGCCGTGTGATAGTCCATCCGTTTATAATACAAATCAAAGATGTAACCGATACCGGAACCAGTCAGAATGCCTACCAACGTTGCTGCTCGAATATTGGTCTCAATCATAAACAAGATCCAACTCATGATTTGTGAAATACTTGAGGGGACGACTGCCTGAAAAATTGTCGGGACATACCCCGCGCCGGTTGCCTTTAGCGCTTCGACCGGATCGGTTCCCGATTCATCGATGGTTTCCATAAAAGCACGGGTCAGAAAGCCAAATGACGCAATAAAAAGCGCAAAAAATCCGGTAATCGGTGTTTGCCCAAAGGTAAGCAGCAGTACAATCGACCAGACACTGACATCAATATTTCGGGAAAGATTTGCAAAAGCGCGACTCAACATTGCGATAAAACCATTCACCTTTGTAATCCTTGAACCGAAAACGGCGAAGACGAAGGCAAAAATGGCTGCTGTCGCTGCTGCAGCAATAGAGACAAGCAGAGTCTCCTGCATTTTTACCCAGATTTCCGAGAGATAGACAAATGAATCCGCGGTCGGATAGAAACTAGAAAATCCCCATACAATCGCTTTTGGAATAGCAGCGATTCCTTGTGACAGATCAAATTGAGTCATCACCGATGAAGCAAAGCATATTAAGGCAACGACACAAAAGATGACGAGCGATCGAACTCTTTTTTTAAAAAAAAACGTCTGACTCATTATTTCTCCGCCGCCTTCATCCGGCCCTGATCCTCAACATTAATCATCAATTTTTCCGCATCGGAACCATAGATTGCCTTAATATTGTCATTCGTCAGTTCAGATGGAACACCATTGAATACAATGCTTCCCTTACTAACACCAATTATGCGATCTGCATAGTTCATCGCTACATCCACTTGATGCAAGTTAATCAACACAGTAATTTTCAATGAATCCGAGATATCTTTGAGATGATCCATGATTGTCTTCGATGAGCTTGGATCAAGCGAAGCAATCGGTTCGTCACAAAGCATCAGTTTCGGATTCTGAATCAATGCTCTGGCAATACCGACACGCTGCTTCTGCCCGCCGCTGAGCTGATCACAACGGCGATAGATTTGTTCTTTGAGCCCGAGCTTTTCCAATAAGCGGTAAGCCTGCCGCTTTTCATCATCAGTAAACAAACCGAGAGATCCTGCCAGCATTGATTTATAGCCGAGTCTGCCGTGCAGCACGTTCTCAATGACGGACAGTCGTTCGACAAGGTTGTAGTTTTGAAAAATCATGCCCATCTTCGTCCGCATTTGTCTCAGTGCGCGCCCTTTAAATCCCATTACATTGACGTCATCAAAAATGATTTCTCCGTCTGTTGCCTGAATCATTTGGTTAATGCAACGAAGGAGCGTTGATTTCCCTGCACCGGATGGACCGATAACGGAAACAAACTCTCCCTCATTGACGGAGAAGCTCACATCTGATAACGCTACAGTACCGTTTCCGTATTTTTTCGAAACGTTTTTCATTTCCAGTAACGTTGTCATCGCTAACCCCTCTATTCGATTTTAATTTAATGAAGGTCACGGATTGCGTCGTACCAAGAATCTTCAACTTTTACGAAACGAGATTTACCATCTTTTGAGAAGATACCTTTTTCACCTTCTGGGGCAAATACTTTTGAATTATTCGCTGTTTCATCAGAGGTCAAGGCGTCTTGAATTTTCTTTTGATCTTCTTTGCTTAATGCCTTCGAGTTCATTGCAATCGGTCCGTTCAGTACCGGAGTAACAGATAGTACTGTGAATTCTTTGCCTTTCAGTGAAGTGAATGGATCACTTGCATTATCTCTTACCTTGAGTACGGAACCTTCTTCATTTAGCTTGCCGCTAACAAGTGAAAAATAATTTGGTGTAAGCAGATCCATGAAAGCGGCAACGTCGGCTTTACCCATTAATAGATTTGCCGCAGAACCTTGATGTGATTGACCGAAAAGTACTTGGCTGAAAAATTTGCCGCCTTGTTGCATATCTTCCACTTTCAAATCTTTATATTTATCTTGATCACCGAAATGTGTGATGATTCTGCTTGTCGGAATTGCAAATCCAGAAGTCGAGCTCGGAGAGACAAAAGACATTTTCTTGCCGACAATATTGTCAATTGAAGGCTTGCCATCTTTCATATATTTAGAAGCATCTTTGGTTTGAACGGAAATCCAGCTGTGATAGAGTGCATCCTTCAGCGTTCCAGACGCACCACTATTAACGACTGCAGGGACGACATCAGCATTTTTCTTATGTGCTTCAGTGTACCCTTCGCCTCCCATAAGTCCAAGTTGCGCATTTCCACTGACAAGTGCTTCAATTGCAATGTTGTAATCCGTCGTCAGCTTGTCTACGACCTTCTTACCCGTTGCCTTAGCAATGACTTCATCAATCGCTGCACGCGAATCCTTTAAGTCATCAGCAGACTCGTTTGGATACCAAACCACTGTAATCGTTTCTTTGCTCTTGTCGCTGCTGCCGCTCTTTCCATTTTCTGACGATGAACTGCAGGCACTGAAGACCATGGTCAACATTGCGAGCAACAGAATCATTGCAACCTTTTTCACTTTGCTATTTCCCCCTCGAGATATGTGATTATTTTATGTAAATATACTTTGGTTGAGCGAAAAAAGGAGAATCTACTCGCAGCATAATCTTTTACGAATATCAACTTTTGATTTTTCAACTCGAAAAGTATACGAACACCTTGATTGAGTTTACTAAGCTCCCTTAACGCTGTGGTCGATTCATTTTGGCTCACAGGTTACATTGTAGCGAGCGAATAATTATAGAATGTTAATATACTATTGAGAAAATTTAAAGTTTGAGAATTATGTACATTCCAAAGAAGGTGAAATAGTAGAAGAGCCAACAAAGATACCTATAAAAAACGAAAACTTATGCCGCTCATATACAGAATCCTTGCTTCGCGGTAAACTTAATAGAAAAGGGAACACCGAGGTGAACATGCAATGTCAAAATCAGACATACGCCATTTGCAAATTGCAGACTATCTGATCGCTCAAATAAAAAAAGGAACGTACCGAATTGGAGATAAACTTCCTTCGGAACACGAACTATGCGACAAATTCCAAGCAAATCACCATATTGTTCGTACTGCCGTCGCCCGTTTGATCAACATGGGCTGGATCACCGCTCATCAAGGAAAAGGTGCATTTGTGATCTCTCGGCCTGAAGTGTTCCCCTATCAGTTATCTGCACGGACCGGATTTTCGGAGAACCTCAAAGAGAAAGCCGTCCCTCACCGCGGACAGCTACTGCACCATGACCGGCGTCATCCCACGCAGCAAGAATGCCGCTATTTGAACCTTGAAACCCATGAATTTATTTATGATCTGCGGATTAAACGATTTATTAATGAAACACCGGTCTCACTGTCCAAGACGATCATTTGTGAAAAGGACATCCCGAATCTCGAGAACTATTTAACAAACTTTAAATCATTGTATAAGATATTATCCGACCATTACCGGATTTCTCCGGTTCGCACGAAATCAATTGTTCAGGCAATCCTTCCTAATTTAGAAGACGTGCTCATGCTGCAACTCCCTGAAAATGTTCCACTGGTTCAAATTAGAAGTTTTGCCAATCATCCAAACGGGCATCCCTTTGAATACACCTTATCCAAAATGCGCAGCGATACATGCCATTACGTTATCGATTTTTAATTCCTGTTTTTCCGTAACCATTAGTTTGATTGGATCACCCGTCATTTCTCCATCCATTCCATTGTGTTCATTTTTGGGCACTCCAAAGCGGATATCTGCCACACATTTCGAGCCCGCAGCGCCAATCCCTCCTTATTTTTCTGTTTTTTCAATGAATTATATCTCAAATCTGTCCCTTCTTTTACAGTCTTTTTACAGTGCATTAACTATTTGTACTTATCGATAAGTTACAGTGACACATGTAACGAGCTTTATATACCTTGCCAATTCTTATTTTCTTGAAAAGTAATTCTTTCCGGCTGCTGAAGACGCACGTTTTTCCAGCACAGGACAGGACACGTGTTTTACCTACTTTAGTCTTAACAAAGGAGTCGACGTTTCATGTTGATGAATAAGCAGCAGCTCAGTCGAATCATGAGCGCTTGCTCGCTTCCTCTATTAGAAGAAATCACATACAAAATCGAACAGGAACAAAAGGTACAGGTGGAGCGCGAGCCGCAAACCTCACTTGTCATGACCAAAACAAAGGACTCCGTTTCAAGTCAGCCCTTTTATCTTGGTGAAGTACTCGTCACCGAATGTACTGCATCCGTCCATGGACAGTTCGGTATCGGTATCGTTGTCGGAAGAAAACCGATACGCGCCTATTGCATGGCTGTCATCGACGCGGCACATAATGCGGGGCTGCCGCTGCTCGACCAATATGGTTCCCAATTCCATGCGGAAGAACAGCGTATTCAGGAGACGCATGCCTTAGAATACGCGCGCAACGCGCAATCCCAAGTCCATTTCAATACGATGGAGGAATACAATGACAAACGCTGAAACCTTTCATCATGTGCATGACACACGTAAACTGTATCGCCATTTACTTGATAGTATGGCACGTCCGGGAAAGATCAATGACATTTCCGTCCTTCTGCACAAAGTTCCCGAAACATGTCCGTGCTCAACCGGCACCTATGTACTTGCACAAACCCTGCTGGACCAACAAGTCAGCTTCTATTACTATTCACAGGAGATAAACGCTGACGATGCGGAACACGCGATCGAATGGACAACTGGGAGCCGTCATACGGCTTCGCATGCTGCTGATTATTTATTCATCGACACACCTCCGGAAATCGATGAAATCGATTCGATCATGCAATCCGTCCGCATCGGCACACTGACCGAACCGGAAAAGAGTGCAACGATTGCCCTTCATGTCCGTAAACTGTCCGGTGCCGATGATTTGGCACTGCCAATGGTGCTGCGCGGTCCGGGAATCAATGGTTGGCATATTCTTTCAGCAGATGGAATGAACAGCGAATGGCTGCGCCTGCGTTCCGAGCGTAACCGTGAATATCCGACCGGCTGTGATTTCATCCTATTCGACGATGATGGACGGATCGCTGCCCTGCCAAGAACAACGCGCATCGAAAGAAGGGATTTCTAAATGGGATATGTTGCAGTAACCGGCGGACAAAAAGCCATCGAGGCTGCCAACCGGCTCAATCAATGGTATCGGATTAAAGACGCAGAGCATAGCCTGGAGACCACTGAAATTGCGAAACAATTACGTCATCTTACGGATCGCGTGATGAGTGAAGGCGGCCTTTACGCTCCGGAATATGCTGCACTTGCCATCAAGCAGGCAGAAGGTGATCTTTGCGAAGCGGCCTTTCTCATGCGTGCTTATCGATCCACACTCGAACGAAATTATGAGTCAGAAGTCATAGATCCGGGTCAAATGCGCGTCATCCGCCGCATTTCTTCCGCCTTCAAAGATATCCCGGGCGGTCAAATGCTCGGACCAACCATGGACTACACCCATCGGCTGCTCAACTTTGCCCTTGAGAATGAAAATGCACAAGCCCTAAAGAACCTGTTGAAAGAACAAATACCGGAGCTTAACGCAGATCAGCCGCTTTCCTTCCCAAAAGTTGCCGGTTTACTTCGGGAACAAGGCTTGCTGTTTCCGCCAAAGTCGTCAGGCGTTTTGTTTGATATCACACGCGACAAACTGACCTTCCCGGCTCCGAGATCCGCCAAGCTTCAGATTTTGGCCCGCGGAGAGACAGGTGCCATGACAGCACTTGCCTACAGCAGCATGCGCGGCCATATCACCAATCATCCGACGATCGGCGAACTGCGCGTCGGCTATACAGAACTAACCATTGCCTATCCGCTTGATTCCAATGAAAGTCTCTGTCTTGGCGAAATCATGCTGACCGAGATCGAAACGATCAATGCCTTCGAACGTGATGATCAAGGTGATGTAAAACTGCGGCTTGGCTACGGGCTGACCTTCGGGCAAAACGAAACTAAAGCAATCGCCATGGCGATTCTTGAGCAAAGTCTGGAGACAAAGGGATCAATCCCGTCTCAAGATGAAGAATTCGTTCTGCTCCATGTCGACAGCATTGAAGCCAATGGATTCGTGTCTCACTTAAAATTACCGCATTATATCACCTTTCAATCAAAACTCGATGTCCTGCGGCAAACACAGAAAATAGCTGAATCCGAAAAGAAAGAGATGCGAAAGGAGTGACGCAACCATGCAGGCACATTTGAAACAAACATACAATTATGCCTTTCTCGATGAGGGATCCAAAAAAGAAATTCGTCGCACAACGCTTAAGGCCATTGCCATTCCCGGTTATCAAGTGCCGTTTGCCTCCAGAGAAATGCCGATTGGCCGCGGCTGGGGAACCGGCGGCTTGCAGCTAACTCTGTCACTGATCGGTGATCAGGATTGTCTTAAAGTGATTGATCAAGGAAACGACGACAGTGTCAATGCCGTCAGTATCAAAAAGTTGGTCCAGTCCTGCACGAAAGCCGAGGTCACGACCGACTCAGAGCGTGCAACCATCATTCAAACCCGCCACCGGATTCCCGAGGTGCCGATTCGCAGCGATCAAATTCTCGTTTTTCAAGTACCGCTGCCGGAACCGCTTCGGATGGTTGAAGCCAAGGAGCGCAAAACGAAGCAGCTGCATGCGGAAATGGATTACAGTGGAATTTGGCTGCGCTTATATGAAGACATTGTCAAATGGGGGAAAATCAGCATCGGTGCCGACTATCCGGCACTCGCGCACAAACGATACATTTTCGCGCCAAGCCCGATTCCCCGCTATGATCTGCCAAAGCTGAATCATGCGGATGGGCTGTTTCTGTTCGGTGCCGGCCGCGAGAAGAAGATCTATGCCATTCCGCCTTACACAGAAATAGAGCCGCTTGCTTTTGACGATTATCCGTTTGAGGTCGAACATTTCGAGGGATGCTCCTGCCGGCTGTGCGGCAGCAGCGATACCTTTCTTGACGAACTTTTTGATGAAAAAACCGGTCAGAAATTCTACCAATGTTCGGATACCGGCAATTGCCGAAAACGACAAGAAAAGAGGCATACACCATGATCCATGATGCAAGCCGACCGCTGCTCAGCGTTCGGCATTTGACAAAGCGGTTCGGGAAAGGCTGCGCTGCCTGCAGCCATCCGGAACAGCTACCTGAAGGGAGCAACCATTGCCCGCACTGCGGCACAGTCTGGGCGTGCAATGACCTTTCCTTTGATCTCTATGAAGGAGAAATTCTTGGCATCGTTGGTGAAAGCGGATCAGGGAAAAGTTCGCTAGTCCAATGTCTTTATTTTGACAATCCGGTCACCGATGGCTCAGCGACCATCGCAACCTATGAAAAGGGAGCGGCAAATATATTTTGTGCATCTTCTCAGCAAAAGCGCTATATTCGCAATCATTTAATGGGGATGGTTTACCAAAATCCGTGGATCGGTCTGAGAATGCAATTCTCAAGCGGCGGCAATATTGCTGAAAAACTAATTGCCGCCGGGCAGTTCAATGTACACAATATACGCGCACGCGCCAAGGAACTGCTTGAGCATGTTGAGATTCCGGTCACGAGAATGGATGAGGCGCCGCTCCATTTCAGTGGCGGCATGCAGCAGCGCGTTCAGATTTCCAAAGCATTGGCCAATCATCCGCCGATCCTACTGTTGGATGAAGTAACCACCGGTCTTGACCTGTCGGTTCAAGCACGTGTCCTTGATCTGATACGACGCATTCAGCGAGAGAGTCGAACAGCGATGATTGTTGTCTCGCATGATCTCGGTGTGATCCGTATGTTGTGTGATCGGACAATGGTGATGAAACAAGGACGCTGCATTGAAGCGGGGTTAACCGACCAGATTCTCGAAGATCCGCATCACGCTTACACGCAACTGCTCGTCCACTCTTTATTGTGAGGTGTCAAAATGAAAATTTATCATGCAAAAATCGTGCTGCCCGACCAAGTCATTGAGAATGGTTATGTATCAATTGAAGCGGATCGGATCGTTCAAATTGAGCAAGGTGAACCGGACATTGTGGAGAGTGCGGATCTTGATGCAGGCGGCAAATGGCTGACCCCCGGCCTGATTGATTCGCACAGTGATGCGATTGAAGTAGAGATCGAGCCGCGTCCGACAAGCCGCTTTACCGTTGAACTCTCTTTTGCCGAACTGGAAAAAAATTAGCTGCCGAAGGGATCACAACCATTTTCCACGCCGTTTCTTTAATGAAACAGAATACCGTGCGTAAAGGCCGTGATAACGAGACCGTTTATGCCCTGATCAACTCACTAAATCGTCTAGCGAACGGACCGCATCTGATCCGCCACAAAACGCATCTGCGTTACGAGATTGCCAACATCAACGCACTGGATGCTGTTTCCGCATTAATCCAAAACGGCAAAATCGATCAATTATCTTTGACTGATCATACACCCGGCCAAGGACAGTACCGTGATCTGGAGGTCCAGCGGCGCCTGTTGATCGATCATCGCCACTATACCGAGCAAGAAGCGGAACAGATTATTGAAGAAACGAAAAAGCTTCCAAAGCTCGATACGCACAGTATTGAGAAACTGACACAATTAGCGAACGCATACGGTGTATCCGTCGCCTCACACGATGACGACACGATCGAAAAGCTTGAGATCGTCCGCGACTGGAATGCAGGCATCAGCGAATTTCCAATAACCATCGAAGCGGCACGATACGCACGTCAACTCGGTATGCTCACCGTGATGGGCGCACCTAATCTTGTACTTGGAAAATCACACAGCAATAACTTATCCGCCCATGAGGCCGTTAATGAAGGGCTTGTCGATATCTTCTGCTCGGATTATTATCCGGCATCGCTATTGCATGCCGCCTTCAAATTGCATTATGAGCTTGGAATGAGCGCATCTCAGGCATTTAACACGGTGACACTTAATCCAGCCAAGGCATTGCATCTTGATCAGTTGACCGGATCAATTGAATTAGGCAAGAAAGCCGATCTGCTCGTCGTCGGCGTCAGTGAGACCAACGGGCCGCAGCTCACCCATGTTTTTGTCGACGGAGCGGAGGTCTGCCGCATGCACTACCTGTTGCCCGAGCCGCAGCAAACAGTCGAGGGAAGGTGAACCATTTGGCGGAACGAACATTATCCGAACGGCCAACCATTTCACCGAGTGCGATCATCATCAACAGCAAACTTGGTGTCTGGACGGACATCGGACCGAATAGCCGCATAGAGGAAACATCCTTCGGTGATTACAGTTATACCGACGGAGACGCGAATATCATTTATTCAACCATCGGTAAATTTTGTTCGATCGCTTCGCATGTCCGGATCAACCCGGGAAACCATCCGATGGATCGCGTCACCCAGCATCATCTGACCTACCGCCGGGTCCGCTACCAATTGGCAGACACGAACGATCAGCGCGTCTTCAATTGGCGCCGTGCTCATTGGGTAACGATTGGGAATGATGTCTGGATCGGCCATTCGGCAACCATTATGGCCGGTGTGTCAATCGGGAACGGTGCGGTGATCGGTGCCGGCTCTGTAGTCACCAAGGATGTGGCACCCTACACTATTGTCGCCGGTGTCCCTGCTAAACCGATTCGGAAACGATTCAGCGATGAATTGATCAAGGAAATCACAGACAGCCGCTGGTGGGACTGGGATCGACAAACGATCGAGAACCATTATGAAGAATTATGCGATCCCCAGGCTTTTATCCGCCTCATTCGCAAATGGAGGGAAACACGATGACCGCACTGATTCAGGTCGATCAATTAGAAAAAACATTTCTGATGCACCAGTTTGGAGAAAAAAGAATTACCGGCTGCCGTGGGATCAGTTTCACTGCGCATGAAGGCGAATTTCTCGGCATTACCGGCCAGAGCGGAAGCGGAAAATCAACCATTATTAAGTGTATTTACCGCACCTATCTCCCGAGCAGCGGTCACATTCGTTATCAGTCCGAACGCTTCGGTCCGCTTGATCTTGCCGATGCGCCGGAGCGCGAAGTACTTGCAATTCGCAAAGAAGAAATTGGCTATGTCTCTCAATTTCTCAGCATCATGCCACGCATGACCGCCTTGGAATTTGTGATGGAACCGTTGCTGGATATGGGCGAAAATGAATCCACAGCCCGTTTGCGTGCGAAGGATATGCTCGACCATTTCAATCTGCGTGAAACACTGTGGGATACCTATCCGAAAACCTTCAGTGGCGGCGAGAAACTTCGACTGAATCTGGCACGCTCCATGGCTCGAAAATCCCGACTGCTGCTACTCGATGAACCGACCGCTTCACTGGACGAAGCATCTAAAGAAACCGTTAAAGAACGCATTTATGAACTTAAAAAATCCGGAACCACAATGATCGGCATCTTTCACGACCTGGATTTTATGGAATCGGTTGTTGATTGTACGTATAAACTTGAACACGGATTGCTCAAGGAGGTCTTGTAAAGTGACTGTCACCATTCAGGAATTGACATTGGCAGATATCGACCGTTATGTGCACCTGTTGCAGCAGCTTGACGCGCAGCATTCAATGACCATGAAAGATGCTCAAACGTTATTCAGAAAAATGGATCAATATCCTTACTACAAAATTTTTTGTGTTTGGTCTGAAAATAAACTGCTTGCCACGTACTCATTGATTATCCTTGATAATTTCGGCCATGGCGGATTAAAAATTGCGATTGTGGAAAATGTCGTCGTCGCGCCTGAAGCTCAGGGGCTGGGAATTGGTACAACAATGATGCATGACGCGATGAACCGTGCGACCGATCAAGGCTGCTACAAGCTAATGCTTTCCAGCGATTTGAAGCGGCAAGGCGCGCACGCCTTTTATGAACGCCTCGGATTTCAGCAGCACGGTATCAGTTTTAGAACGGAGTTGAACCCATGATTATCGATCTGCACTGCCATACAAACTGTTCCGACAACTCGTACTCAATCGAGGAAGTACTCAAGCTGGCCTTGCAAAATAAGATCAACAAGCTGGCCATCACCGACCACGACACAACAATCGGTCTTGAACGGGCAATCGCTCTTGGCGAGGAACTGAGCATTGGCATCATTCCCGGCATTGAAATTTCCGCCTATGACTATAAGCGTCATCGCCGCGCGCACATTCTCGGCCTTTTTGTCGCGCCCGGACATCCGGCACTTGAAGCACTCTGCCGCCCGATGCGGGAGGAGCGGCACAACGCATCACGTCTCATGACTCAGAAACTCATTCAAGCGGGATACCACATTTCTTGGGAGCAAGTATCCAAGCTGGCTGAAAACGGAACCGGCGTCTATAAGCAGCACATCATGCACGCACTTATTTTGAATGGCTATACCGACTCCATTTATGGCCCGCTCTATAAAAAGTTATTTTTCAGAGGCGATCGCCAGACGCTTCCGGGGCTTGCATTTGTCCCTGTTCATTACCTTGATGCAATTGATGCGATTCACGCGATTCGAAAAGCCGGCGGCGTTCCGGTTCTTGCTCATCCCGGCCAATTCGACAACTTCTCCGCTGTTCCCGAATTTGTCGAGGCTGGCCTAGAGGGCATTGAGGTTTTTCATCCGCTCCATGACGCAGCTAACGAGGAGAAGGCACTGCAATTAGCCGAAACCTATCATCTCGCTCAAACCGGCGGGTCGGACTTTCACGGCTATTATACAGATACCGGTTCTGTTCCCGGTTCACGCTGCATCGACAGCGATCGGTTCACCCTGCTTGAAGAAAAAAGAGAACAGATCGGCAAAATGATTCAATCGTAATCCGTCTTCAACTCTTCCAGGCACCGGCCATTCGGTGCTTTTTTGTTTGCTTAGAAAACTTATCTTCGCCAAGTCTCCGGTGAAGACGAAGCCGCCGTTGCGATGGTCACGGATGTTTCATAGTTGTGTAAAAAAAAGAGACGTTCACCGCCTCTCTTAACAAAAATAGATCGTCTCATCAGACCGCTGCTAATAGAATTAGCGTGAGTAGTGCCGGAAGTCCCTGTTTCCACAATATGGTTATTGATACAGTGACTGCGCCATACACTGCCGCTATGACAACACATACAACAAAAAACAGAACGACAGGGAGCTGTGCTGAAAAAATCCCCCAAACAATACCCGCAGCCAGAAATCCATTATATAAGCCTTGGTTTTTAAATAAAGTTTGAACTCGTTGATCTTGAACAAATTTTTGATCTAAATGAAATGTTTTTTGTGCTAAATGGCTGTTTGAAAAGAACATCTCAAGTCCCATTATATAAAAATGCTCTAAAGCAACAAGCAGGGCAACGGTGAACGCTGCAGTTTGTATCATCATTTACGCGCCTCAACTTTCTTAGCGGGCATTCCCACAACACCATCTGCATGATTCCAAGAAACTAATTTTTCGATTGGCAAACGGACACTCGGATGAGCCGGCTTTGCCGCCTTGCCAATGGCAAGCAGCATGATCGGTACATAGCGTTCCGTATCCACACCTAATGCCTGCATGACTTCTTTTCGTTCAAAACCGCCGATCGGGTTTGTGTCATAGCCATGAGCCTTTGCCACAAGCATCAGTTGCATCGCCACTAAACCGCCGTCAATTAATGTATTTTCTCTTATTTGCTGCTTTGTCATCTTGGAAAATACACCGGGAAGTGCATTCATATAATAGTCCTTAACCTCTTGGGACATTAGGTTTTTCTCCACCGCATCGGCAAAAATTTCCTCAGCATAATCCGGATGATTCATGTCCCCCAAAATTAAAATCATTGCTGAGGATGTATTGAGCTGGTTCTGATTGAATCGTACAAGCGACTCCAGCCGCTCCTTATGTTCATCGACAACGACAAAACGCCAAGGCTGGAGATTCACTGAAGAGGGTGCTTTAGCCGCTTCCATTAACATTTCAGTCATTTCCAGATGTGAAATTTTTACCGATTGATCATAATTTTTTACAGAATGCCTATTATTCATAACATCAAAAAAATCCGTTGATTGTGTTTTTTCCATTTTATTAAACCTCTCTTATCTTCTGTGAAATATGCTCAATTAGTTTTGATACTTCAATGATTTGACTATTGGTAAACTCAGCTAAAATCTGTTCTTGAAGCTTTCCCTTAACTTTTGTCAGACGTTCTCGTTCCAGCCGTCCCTGCTCTGTTAAGCGGAGCACGATTAGTCGTTTATCTCGGTCTACCTTTTTTCTGCTGATTAACCCCTCAGCTTCTAAACATTTTAGATGCCTCGTGACCGCCGCTGCATCGAGTTTCAACCTATTGATCAACTCCATCTGCCCGATTTCGCCCGATAAATCAATATGAAACAAGATTTCCAGTTTCGTTAAACTGGTCTGTGCCATCGACTCAAACGCCCGATTCATCTCTTTGCTGACCACATGCAAGTGATAAAATAATTCATCTGCTTCCGAACACCGTTTAATAATCATTCCTCCCGAAAACTAATTGATGCATCAACTAATATACCTGAATAACTTCCATAACTCACGCAAGAAGACTTGGAAAATGAGAATACCACCTTTGAGGTGTTACGCGGTGTCCCTTTACACGCATATAAAATTATGCTACATTCGTTGCTAAACACGAAAAGCGATGACGAGAAAAGTAAGCAATATTTGCTCTTTACAGAGAGGTCCTGTTGGGTGAAAAGGACCAAGAGCAGCGTGCTGAAACAAGCCTCCGAGCTGTTCATGGGATTCTAAAAAATGATCATGCAACAGATGCTCCTGTTATCGAGCGCAGGTAATTGATACCTGATAAGGCAAATACGGGTGACCGGTTTGCAAACTGGGGTGGCACCACGACGATAAACTCGTCCCCAAGACTTGAATTGTCTTGGAGGCGAGCTTTTTTATGAAAAAACGATGTCCACTGCCCTCGATTAACCACATCAATTATTAATAGGTTAAACGGAGGTAATCGTTATGAAAATCAGCAAAAGGTTAACACTCTGGAAAAATTCATTGCTCTTGTTACTTGGCATCGGCATTTCAAACATTGGCGATTGGATCTATCTTATCGCCCTCAACTTAATCGTTCTTGATATGACCCACTCACCGCTGGCTGTCACTGTCCTTTATATACTGAAGCCGGCAGCAACTTTATTGACTAATTTCTGGTCGGGAAGCCTCATTGATCGGCTGAATAAACGTAAACTGATGATTGTGCTCGATCTGATGCGCGCGGGATTAATTATCCTTCTGCCCAGCATACCATCACTATTCTTTATGTTCCTCGTTGTCTTTGTGATTAACATGGCAAGTTCAATGTTTAACCCAGCTTCTATGACCTACATTACAAAAGTCACTCCACCGGATCAAAGAAAACAATTTAATTCTCTAAGGGGTTTAATCGAATCCGGAGGGTTCTTAATTGGTCCGGCTATTGCCGGATTACTGTTTCTAATCGGTTCTCCCATGTTCGCGATTTATATTAATGGGCTGTCCTTTATTCTATCAGCACTGGTCATCCTGTTCCTGCCTAATGTAGAAAAGCATACCCGTTTTGCCATCGCAGAGAAAATGTCTCTTCAGGTCATTAAAATGGATTGGCAGGTTGTCATTCAATTCAGCCTGAAAAATTCATTAATCATGACTGTCTATTTTTTATTCAGCTGCATGATGGTCATGGCGGCTTCTGTTGATTCACTTGAAGCAGCCTTTGCAAAAAGCGTTTTAGGTCTTTCCAATACGCGCTATGGTTTCCTTGTCAGTATTGCCGGAGCCGGCATCGCTTTCGGCGCGCTTATTACTTCACTTTTTGCCCGCAAATTTTCGATTGCGTTTTTAATTCAAATAGGTTCTCTATTCTTCTCATTGGGTTATATTCTTTATGCTGTTTCTCACTCATTTTCTTTTGCCGCAGCAGGTTTCTTTGTTCTTTCCTTTTTCATGGCTTTCGCAAATGCCGGGTTCTTAACCTTTTATCAAAAAAGCATACCAACGCAAATTATGGGGCGGGTCGGCAGCTTATATGACTTAATCGAAGCCGTCCTCGTCATCATGACAACGATCATTTTTGGCCTGACAGCAGACTATTTTTCAATAAGAGCGGTCGTAATAACGGGAACGATCATCATGTTCGTCGTTGCCCTACTACTATCCGTATTCACTCATTATTGGACGAAAAGGAGTGCCATTCAGAAAGCTCCATGAACTCAACAAATAATAATGTCTGACAAGGTAGCTCTTTTGAGTAAATTATAAATTTATGATATAATTATAGTATAAAGAGCGTTTTATACGTAATCGAAGAGCCCTCCGCAGACCAGTGCGGAGGGCTTTTGTGTTGCTGAAGGTATAAAAGTACCTTCTGTCACTTAAAATAACCAGTGAAGAAGTCTATCGAGAAGCTTTGGCAATGTCTCACGTAGCACAGGGAAGACCAGTTCCCTGAGAAAGAGCTGCCAAGCCGCTTCTCGATTTTTTGCTGACTTCTTCATCTTTCGAGAGCGTTTCATACGTAATCACCTCCTTTACGTTAATTTCACGCAAAGGAAGCGAGCTTTTTAAGTGACACTTGAATTATATCAGAATTGTCCGCAATTTATAGTCTGTATGTTGTTCATTCCTGCTGGAACAGGGGAAAGCATTAACTAATAGTTAAAAACCTCCGCTTATTTAAGCGAAGGTTTGATTTTTGCATTTCACACGATGTGGCATGAAAACACTAGCCTTGAGTTAAAGAGCAACGGAATTTATTTGTTTTTAACAAATGCCAAGTTTAACGCCAATAGTCCTAAAACAGTTGCCATGAAATATTTTTGAATCTTTTTCCATACCGGTCTCTCTCTTAACATTTGGGAAACTTGACCCGCAAAGAACACAATTAATAAGTTCACAGAAAAGCTGATAATAATCTGTGCGGTCCCGAGTACTCCGATTTGCAAAGCTAATGGACCATTTTGCGGATGCTCAAACTGCGGTAACAGAGAGATGTAAAGAACCGCTATTTTGGGATTTAATAAATTCGTCATTAATCCGTTCAAATAGAGTTTTTTCAGAGAATGATGAGGAACATTATGAGGTTCAAAGACCGACTGACTACCCGGCTTTACGGCGTTCCATGCCATCCACAGCAAGTAGATGATTCCTGCTATTTTGATGGCTGAATAAAGCAAAGGAACCGTTTTAAAGATAAAATCAAGTCCCAAAATTGTCGCGATCACATAGACAATAAACCCTGTAACAACACCCAATAAAGAAATGAAACCAGCTTTCTTGCCCTGAGTCAGAGAACAGGATACGAGATACATCATATTTGGTCCGGGTGCACATACAATTCCCAAAGCTACCAGTGAAAAACTGATTAAAGTAATCGAGTCAACCACAGTCTCATTCACCCCATCAACTATTTTTCGTCAAGTCTACCACATGAATAATAAAAAATATATTTTACGGTTAATGCGAACTTCCTCTCTTTTTTACGCGTCTCTGGTCAATAATCATGTCAATCCGATCCAGATCATGCTTGCTACTCAAAATTTCTTTTTTATTGGTTTGAATCAATTGACGATACCTTAGTTTTTTTCTCAAATCGTCATCCCCTTTTCACAGTGGTCATTAGCTTCCTTATCATCATTAATGAATAAAAAAGTTCTCTGCAGAAATGCAGAGAAGATGGTGAGCTTTATTTTAACAGAAGGATTATTATTCATACTATACCACTGTGTTTAATTATATATCAAGTGTTTTTTTCATTTTCTTATGTGATTTGATCAAAAAAACACAATAAAAACCACTCCTCGCGGTTTCGTGTATCGTAACTGCGAAAAGTGGTCCTACTGCCCTTAAACGTCCAGCCGTTTGAACGTCTAATGTTTAAAAAATCCATTTAACGAGGCTTTGCTGTCACGGAAAATCTGTTCTCTCTCTTTTCAATCCTTGCCTTGTTGTTTCTTGAACTTAAGAACCAAGCGGGAATGGCGGCGACCAGAGTACTCACAATTGACCAAACAAATGCGGCATTGTACGCTCCTGAAATATGGGTCAAGCTAGGAACAGAGCCGGACAAATGATGCTGCACAACGGTGGCAAGGATTGCCGTACCGAATGCCCCGCCGATATTTTGAAGCATCCGCGTACTGATCGTCGCCTCAGGAATCTGTCTTTTTGACAATCCCGTGTACGCATCTGCCATAATTGGAATCATCATCGCTCCTTGACCCGCCCCGCGAAAGAAAAGAGCGAGAAGCAGCAGCCATTGCGATGTGTGCTGGTCAGCAAATGCGAACGGTATTGTGGCGAGCACCGATATGAAAATACCTGACATGACGACCCATTTTGCACCTATCAGATCCGTTATTTTGCCAACTTGGGTTCTAGTTAGCAGCATACCGATGCCTTGCGGAATTAAATAAATCCCCGTCCAGACGACACTTGCTCCTCTAATATTCTGATAGTACAGCGGTAAAAGAAGCATTGCTCCATTGATCGTAATACCTGACATTAATAATAAAAGCGACGACGCCGAAAAACTGGGCAGTTTAAAAAGACTGAGACTGACAAGTGCGCGCTTTGGCCAGATCCATGCATAAAGGACATAGAGAATCAGCAGACCCGTACCGATGGAAATTGGCACCATCACCTGGCTTTCAAAAAATTTACCTGTCGTGCTGACCTTAGTAATCCCAAGAATCAATTCCGTAAACGTTCCGGCAAACAAGATCACACTAATCCAATCGAGACGTTTTCCCCGTTCTTCCGGTGTAAATTTCGGCGATTTCCAAAGCAGAAGAATAATGGAGAATAGAGCAATTGGGATATTAATATAGAAAATCCAGTGCCAGTCTAGGTGATCGATAATTAAACCACCGATTGTCGGCCCAAGTATCGGAGCAAAAACGGCCGGAAGACCTACGATCGACATTAATTTCCCAAGATTTTCACCGCCCGCTGCACGTACAATTAATGTTGAAAGAGCAGACATAATCATTCCTGCTCCCGCTCCCTGAATAATTCGACTGACGACAAGAAGCCATAAGCTCCCCGAAAAACCTGCGACTACTGAACCTAACAAAAATAAAACTAAAGCGCCTAAATACAAGGTTTTGCCGCTTATCCAGTCAATGGCCCAGCCTGCGATGGGTACCGCAATCCCAATTGCTAGTACATAAGCAGTAACCACCCACTGGACTGATGAAACCGTGGTATGAAAATCTGCAATAATTGAATTGACAGCGATATTGACCATGGTGGTATCGAGCATCGGTGCCAAGGCACCAAGTACCAAAATGAAACTGATTGCGATCACTTGATTTAAATTGCTTGTTTTGCTTATTCCATTATTCATTGTTTGTTATCCCTTCACCAATTTAAGATACGGCCGTATCTAATATAATTTATGCTATAATAAAAAATAAGAAAAAGCAAGTTTAATTTGGGAGAAAAAAATGGATCAGCAAAAGCGTAAGTCAAGACGACGTGGCACGGAACTTGAGGATGCCTTATTAACCGCTGCCTGGCAGCAGCTCCAAGAGGAAGGCTATCAAAAATTAACGATTGAGGGCATTGCTGCTGCGGCGGGAACGACCAAAACCGTTTTATATCGGAGATGGCCGAAAAAGGCACTGATCGTCGTTGCCGCCTTTAAAAAATTCGGTCCAAAAGTAGACTTTTCAACACCGGACACCGGCGATTTACGTACAGATCTTCTTACTTTGTTATCCGCTCCGGTTGCCGCCTTTTCTTCATTGGGACAGGAGACAATTCGAGGGCTGATTTCAGACCAGATTGGTGAAGCAATTGATAAGCTCTTCATGGCAGCAAATTCGAAAAACATAATTCGTCAATCTCTTGACACGATTTTAGCAAACGCCGCAGCCCGAGGAGAAATTAATCCGGACACAATCACTGATCGTATGAAAAATCTGCCGACACTGCTTTTTATTAATGAACTCCTTACCCATGGAACGTTGACAAAAACTGCGGTTACTGAGATGGTAGATACCCTCCTCATGCCCTTGTTTCAAATGAACGGGAATAGTTAAGCAACGAAACGCTTAGGAACGAACTTCATAAGCAAAGGCCGCTCTCGAACATTCAGAGGCGGCTTCATTTCTGTCTGGACCCGAATCATCCCCTTTCCTTAATGTAATGCGAGGATGATCCTGCCGATTAAACTCAATAGATCAAATACGCAAATATACGAATCTTCACCTTAATTCTCTTTGTCTACCGATTCTATGAGATAATGACTTTTCAATTGGAGATTTGCGCACATCGTTTGCTTCATTCCATTTTCTTGGTGCTGCTGCTCTATGTTTGTCACTCGTTTGAAAAAATCGTGTAAAGGGTGGTTACGATGAAACGCCGTGTATTCTTTTTGACAGCTTTAGCTCTAGTTTTCATTGCCTTCTTGATTTACTTATTTACAGCTGTCCAGCATCAGGAAACCTCTGTACCCCGTTTCACAAAACATAAATATAATGGCGAACGATTGCTGCTGTACCCTCAAGTCCACGGAATCAACAAAAAAGCTGCCGCAAGAATTAATGAAATGCTGGAAAAAGCGGCTCAAAATTCCTACAAGAGTGCTACAAATCTAAAAAGAGCCGGAAGCTTTACTAAAGAAGGCAATGCTCACTATTCCTACAACTCCGCTTATAACGTAATAAATAATAAAACGGCAAGCTGAGTATTTTATATCGCGATTATATGTATACCGGCGGCTCAAACGGCAGCCTCTATGTAACCTTATACAATTTTGATTTATCTACAGGACAACAATATGCGATTAAAGATATTCTTAAAACCTCTGCTCAGTATAAAAAAGTGAAGAACTATGCTTTTAATTATTTGAGTACGCATGAACCCTATGCCAAATCGGTTTCAAAATTAAGTGATTTTACAGTGAACAAAGATACGCAAATCTCATTGTATGATCATGGCATCTATCTCGTTTTTCAAGACGGTGAAATCAAATCCTATCCTGATGGATATCTCTTCATAAAGATTCCTGAATCCGTTTATAAATAAAAGGGCTATTTTATAGCCCTTTTTGATTTCTACGGATTATGAATATAGGCAGCCTTTTGATTGAGTTATTGAGGAGTTGATAACCCCAAAATAAATGCTCCAATGTGCTGTTGTAATTCTGAAATATTCAATTGCGCCGGTCTATTTTTGCGAGTCATAAAATAGCCGAAATTAATCCAAACAAAATTAATGGCTTGCGTTTTGACGTCTACTACTTTCGCTATTCTTCCTTTATCCTTCATTTGAGTTAAATAGTTTCCAGTCAATTCTTTGAAATAAAGTGAAATCTGTTCACTAGCTTCACGAACTTCCGGCAAATGAAGTGAATCTCTCAAACCAGTCATAACAATTGCCTCATGCTTGCTCATAAAAGTCTGGTAGTTCGTGGCTATTTGTAGAAGATCTTCTTCTAGGTTTTCTGTAAGCTTACAATAACTTTGTAAGTCTTTTAAATCCATTAGGTACTCGGTTAGCAAGGCATTTAATAAGCCGCGTTTATCTTTAAAATGCCGAAATACGGTGTTTTCACTTACTGATGAGTCTTGAGCAATTTTTTGTGTCGTTGTGGACTCATACCCGTGCTTAATGATCAGTCCGGTGAAAGCTTGTAAAATTTTTTGTCTGGTGTCTTCTTTAGTCATAAATTCTCCTTTTAAATAGTACTTAGTCATATGTTTGTATATAGTTACCGATTAAATAGTCTGCCCTTTGAACACTGACAAAGGCCTTTGGATCACAGGAAGTAACCAGCCTTTTTAAAAAGAATAACTGACTTCTTTGAGCAATAACAATGATCATGTCTGTTTCTTGCTGAGAATAAATACCGGTTCCCTTAAATAAGGTAGCACCATGTGCAAAGTTCTTCAATCGTTCTATGATTTGATGCGGATTCTTTGTAAAAACGAAGACTGTCATATTTTTTTGCTGAATATAAATATTATCCATAATAAAACTAGTAATTACCATACTAATTAAACTGTACGTTGCTCCAGCAATTCCAAAAAACAAACTGGTCGTCAGCAAAATACTGCCGTTAATCACTGTATTGATAAAGCCTATTTTTTTCTTAAAGCGCTGCTGTACGTAGCTCACGAACACATCTGTTCCGCCTGTAGAAAATCCATTGCGAAAACATAGCCCAACGCCAATTCCAATGATCGTTCCGCCAACAATAGCATTGGTAATTCGTTCAGACAAAATGGGTGTTTGTGGAATAACTTGCAAGAAAATAACATTTGAAAACACTGCAATTAATGAATACATCGTATAGTTTAACCCAAATAAGTACCAGGCTGCCAAGACCAAAGGAATATTCATGATAATGACTAGCATGCTAATACTCAAATTAATGTTTACCAATGATAATATACCGTTCAAGAGTTGAGCAATTCCAGGTATGCCAATAGAATAGACGTTGGCCGGGTTCAAAAAAAGGTTAATGCCAATAGCAGATAGCAAACCATACAAGATAGCAAAACTGAATTTACGCGTATGGATCATTGTTGCTTTCATTTACATTTTTCCTCTCTACTAAAAAAGTTGCAGCTAACTGTCCATTAGCATAGTAACCAAAATAAAAGCCCACATGATGTGGGTTTTCAAGCCATCAATTAACATTATCTTGTTTTTTATTTCAAGATAAGCTCATTCAGCTGATCCGGCGCCTGGGTCATGAATCGATAACCATTGTCAGTGATACAGACAGTGTCTGAATGACGGTATCCACCCTGTCCGTCAAAATACAAACCAGGTTCCACGGAAACAACCATATTCTTTTGTAATCGCGTATCATTACCAAATGATAGTGTCGGTTCCTCATGATTATTTAAGCCAATCCCGTGCCCGGGTCGGTGTAATAAGTGTTGAGTTAAACCTTGTTCCTCCACATAGTTATAAACTGCTTGTTCAACCTCGCTGGCTTTGACACCAGGACGAATCATGTCCAGCATAATTTTACGTGCCTGCATCATTTGATTAAAGTGCCGCTGTTCTTCGGAAGTAGGATCCTCTGTAAAGAACGTTCGCTCACATTCTGCGGCATATCCCGCTAATTTAAAAGTAGCGACATTCACATTGGGACCTTTTGAAACCTGCGCGTCCATTGCAGGAATGCTATGCGGCATATAGCTATAACTAGCCGGCCAGACACCATTGGTAATTCGATTCGTTAAACTAAAATTTTTGCTGATCACTTCACTTTGCGTTTTATGCGGCAGCATGTACAAGTCGAGCACATTGGAGCCTGTATGCACCGTAGCCAACGTTTGACAAACCACATCACTACATACTTTCGCCGTGACTTGAATTTTGTCCAGTTCATAGTCGCTTTTAATGGTTCGCAATTGTTTAATGATCTCTCCAGGAGTCCAATTTATGTCACCCGTTTGATAAGTCAGATACCACGGTACATTATCTTCTACACCGACATGATTCACGTTAACAAGATGTCGTGTCACTACTTCGAACCAGTTCTGACCCTTTTTCGCCGTGACATCAAAATAAGTATCAATCGTGTACTTAAAGTAAGGGACCTGAACATGAGATTCTTCCAATTTAGGAACAATGAATAGCGGATCCTGATTAGCAAACACAATTAAGAAAAATGGCCGTTGTTCGGGACTGTAATTAATGTTTGTCAGGTACCATATGTCTTCAGAATCTGTAATGACGTAGGCCTCCAGATTGCGTTCAACTAATTTTTCCCGACACTTCGTTAATCGATTCTGAATTTCTTGTTCTAATGTGTTCATCCAATCTTCCTTTCACTTCACATATTTTATTATGAGTAAGTACGTACTTACTTTTATTTTGATTATACGCTTTTCGTTTATTTTGTAAAGGAACTAGGCAAAATAAATGGACAAAATTAAAAAGCGGAATGTTTTCTCCGTTTTTTAGAGTGTTTAAATTAAATCTTTTCTAAAATAAGAAAAACCGGGCAAAAAACGCCCGGTCCTTAATTTCACAGGATGTGATGGCTTTCGCGTTGCATACAGGACGTATGCGTATTTAGCGAAAGCTCCTTTACACTTGCGAAAGTTCCTTTTTTTTAGTATTGGTTTGTGTCTTTACAGTGCTGAATCATCACTTCGGTTGCTCGCATCAACTGAGCGCGACCGCGGGCGCATCTCTGCTTTGATTCTCGGCCAAGACACTGGTTTATTCGTTTAAATACGGGACAAAATCTTATACTTTCTTTACGTGTGAAAAAAGGCCGCCTTTCACAATTTCATTTATTGTGAAAGGCGGCCTTAAAAACTATAACTTACCTCTATACGTTGTGCTTTAAGCTTCCAACTGGACTTGAACCAGCGACCCCTTCCTTACCATGGAAGTGCTCTACCGAACTGAGCTATGGAAGCATTGGCTCCACAGGTAGGATTCGAACCTACGACCGATCGGTTAACAGCCGATTGCTCTACCACTGAGCTACTGTGGAATACTTAAGTTAAAATGATATGTATATTATAATGTACTCTCCATTATCATGGAAGGGTTCACATAATAAAATATAATAAGAAACAGGCTGCCATCATCGATGACTTCCTGCCTCTCTCCATTGCCTGGCAGTGACCTACTCTCACAGGGGGACAGCCCCCAATTACCATCGGCACAGAAGAGCTTAACGACCGTGTTCGGGATGGGAACGGGTGTGACCTCTTCGCTATGACCGCCAGACTTCCGGCTCGCATGAGCCTTCAAAACCGGTAACGAAAGCAATCGAAACAAAACAAGTGAATCCAAGTTCTTCTGGGTTAAGCCCTCGACCGATTAGTATCTGTCCGCTGCACACCTCACGGTGCTTCCACTTCAGACCTATCAACCTCATCATCTCTAAGGGGTCTTACTGATTTAAAATCATGGGAAATCTCATCTTGAAGGGGGCTTCATGCTTAGATGCTTTCAGCACTTATCCCGTCCACACATAGCTACCCAGCGTATGCTCCTGGCGGAACAACTGGTACACCAGCGGTGTGTCCATCCCGGTCCTCTCGTACTAAGGACAGCTCTTCTCAAATTTCCTACGCCCGCGACGGATAGGGACCGAACTGTCTCACGACGTTCTGAACCCAGCTCGCGTACCGCTTTAATGGGCGAACAGCCCAACCCTTGGGACCTACTTCAGCCCCAGGATGCGATGAGCCGACATCGAGGTGCCAAACCTCCCCGTCGATGTGAACTCTTGGGGGAGATAAGCCTGTTATCCCCAGGGTAGCTTTTATCCGTTGAGCGATGGCCCTTCCATGCGGTGCCACCGGATCACTAAGCCCGACTTTCGTCCCTGCTCGACTTGTAGGTCTCGCAGTCAAGCTCCCTTGTGCCTTTACACTCTGCGAATGATTTCCAACCATTCTGAGGGAACCTTTGGGCGCCTCCGTTACCTTTTAGGAGGCGACCGCCCCAGTCAAACTGCCCGCCTGACACTGTCTCCGAACCGGATCACGGTTCAGGGTTAGAATGTCGATATCGTCAGGGCAGTATCCCACCGATGCCTCCACCGAACCTAGCGGTCCGGTTTCCAAGGCTCCTGCCTATCCTGTACAAACGATACCCACATCCAATATCAAGCTGCAGTAAAGCTCCATGGGGTCTTTCCGTCCTGTCGCGGGTAACCTGCATCTTCACAGGTACTATAATTTCACCGGGTCTCTCGTTGAGACAGTATCCAAATCGTTACACCTTTCGTGCGGGTCGGAACTTACCCGACAAGGAATTTCGCTACCTTAGGACCGTTATAGTTACGGCCGCCGTTTACTGGGGCTTCAATTCAAAGCTTCTCCCGAAGGATAACCTCTCCTTTTAACCTTCCAGCACCGGGCAGGTGTCAGCCCCTATACATCACCTTACGGTTTAGCAGAAACCTGTGTTTTTGGTAAACAGTCGCTTGGATCTTTTCACTGCGGCTCATCGGACCCGTAGGTCCGACGAGCACCCCTTCTCCCGAAGTTACGGGGTGATTTTGCCGAGTTCCTTAACGAGAGTTCTCCCGAGCGTCTTAGAATTCTCTTCTTGCCCACCTGTGTCGGTTTGGGTACGGGCACCGTTTCACTCGCTAGAGGCTTTTCTTGGCAGTGTAGGATCAGGCGCTTCGGTACTTAAGTTCCCTCCTCATCACCGTTTGGCGGATAGCAGCGGGATTTGCCTCGCTGCCGGCCTCGCGGCTTGAACGCACACTTCCATCCGTGCGCTCGCCTTACCTTCCTGCGTCCCCCCATCACTCAAACGTGAAACGCTGGTACAGGAATATCAACCTGTTGTCCATCGCCTACGCCTTTCGGCCTCGGCTTAGGCCCCGACTAACCCTGAGCGGACGAACCTTCCTCAGGAACCCTTAGGCTTTCGACGGAGAAGATTCTCACTTCTCTTTTCGTTACTCATACCGGCATTCTCACTTCCAAACGCTCCAACATGCCTCACGGCACATCTTCAATGCCCTTGGAACGCTCCCCTACCATGACCTTACGGTCATCCGCGACTTCGGTGCTGTGCTTAGCCCCGTTACATTTTCGGCGCGACGCCACTCGACCAGTGAGCTATTACGCACTCTTTAAATGGTGGCTGCTTCTGAGCCAACATCCTGGTTGTCTGGGCAACGTCACATCCTTTCCCACTTAGCACAAACTTAGGGACCTTAGTCGGCGGTCTGGGCTGTTTCCCTTTCGACGACGGATCTTATCACTCGCCGTCTGACTCCCGGACGTAAGGGCTTGGCATTCGGAGTTTGACTGAACTCGGTAATCCTGTGGGGACCCCTTATTCAATCAGTGCTCTACCTCCAAGTCTCACTCATCCGAGGCTAGCCCTAAAGCTATTTCGGGGAGAACCAGCTATCTCCGTGTTCGATTGGCATTTCACCCCTACCCACACCTCATCCCCGCATTTTTCAACATGCGTGGGTTCGGGCCTCCATTCAGTGTTACCTGAACTTCACCCTGGACATGGGTAGATCACACGGTTTCGGGTCGACAACCCTAAACTCATTCGCCCTATTCAGACTCGCTTTCGCTGCGGCTCCGCCTCTTCAGCTTAACCTTGCTTAGAATCGTCACTCGCCGGTCCATTCTACAAAAGGTACGCTGTCACCCCCCGAAGGGGGCTCCAACTACTTGTAAGCACACGGTTTCAGGATCTCTTTCACTCCCCTTCCGGGGTGCTTTTCACCTTTCCCTCACGGTACTGGTTCACTATCGGTCACTGGGGAGTATTTAGCCTTGGGAGACGGTCCTCCCGGATTCCGACGGGGTTTCTCGTGTCCCGCCGTACTCAGGATCCACTCCGGAGTGCACGTTCCGTCGGCTACAGGGCGTTTGCCTTCTTTGGCCGACCCTTCCAGGTCGTTCGCCTGAAACGTGCATTTCTGACTCCATGTGGAGTGTCCTACAACCCCAAAGAGCAAGCTCTTTGGTTTGGGCTGTTTCCCTTTCGCTCGCCACTACTCAGGAAATCGCATTTGCTTTCTCTTCCTCCGGGTACTGAGATGTTTCAGTTCCCCGGGTCTGCCTTACTCTGCCTATGGATTCAGCAGAGCATCCTATCTGTTCAAGATAGAGGGTTCCCCCATTCGGAAATCTTCGGATCAATGCTTACTTACAGCTCCCCGAAGCGTATCGGCGTTCGTTCCGTCCTTCATCGGCTCCCAGTGCCAAGGCATCCACCGTGCGCTCTTTAAAACTTAACCACTGACGATGAAAATATTGCTCCTCATCCGCCACATTCATGATTAGTTTCTTGATCGTAAGATCAATTCAATAATCTTCTTGGATGTTTCTTGACTTTCTTTCGTTGCTTTCGTTATCCAGTTTTCAAGGTTCAAGGCTGCCTTTCGGCACGCCGGTGAAGGAATGATTCCTTCAAAACCAAACAAAAGTCCAAGCGCTTCGCTATTGATCGTTTCCTTAGAAAGGAGGTGATCCAGCCGCACCTTCCGATACGGCTACCTTGTTACGACTTCACCCCAATCATTTGTCCCACCTTCGGCGGCTGAGTCCATAAAGGTTCTCGCACCGACTTCGGGTGTTACAAACTCTCGTGGTGTGACGGGCGGTGTGTACAAGGCCCGGGAACGGATTCACCGCGGCATGCTGATCCGCGATTACTAGCAATTCCGGCTTCATGCAGGCGAGTTGCAGCCTGCAATCCGAACTGGGGGTGGCTTTATGGGATTAGCTCGACCTCGCGGTTTCGCTGCCCTTTGTACCACCCATTGTAGCACGTGTGTAGCCCAGATCATAAGGGGCATGATGATTTGACGTCATCCCCACCTTCCTCCGGTTTGTCACCGGCAGTCACCTTAGAGTGCCCAACTGAATGCTGGCAACTAAGATCAAGGGTTGCGCTCGTTGCGGGACTTAACCCAACATCTCACGACACGAGCTGACGACAACCATGCACCACCTGTCACTCTGTCCCCCGAAGGGGAACGGCCTATCTCTAGACTTGTCAGAGGATGTCAAGACCTGGTAAGGTTCTTCGCGTTGCTTCGAATTAAACCACATGCTCCACTGCTTGTGCGGGCCCCCGTCAATTCCTTTGAGTTTCAACCTTGCGGTCGTACTCCCCAGGCGGAATGCTTAATGTGTTAACTTCAGCACTAAGGGTTGGACCCCCTAACACCTAGCATTCATCGTTTACGGCGTGGACTACCAGGGTATCTAATCCTGTTTGCTCCCCACGCTTTCGCGCCTCAGCGTCAGTTACAGACCAGAGAGCCGCCTTCGCCACTGGTATTCCTCCACATATCTACGCATTTCACCGCTACACGTGGAATTCTACTCTCCTCTTCTGTACTCAAGCTTCCCAGTTTCCAATGACCGTTTGCGGTTGAGCCGCAAGATTTCACATCAGACTTAAGAAGCCGCCTGCGCGCGCTTTACGCCCAATAATTCCGGACAACGCTTGCCACCTACGTATTACCGCGGCTGCTGGCACGTAGTTAGCCGTGGCTTTCTGGCCGGATACCGTCACTGCAAGAGCATTTCCTCTCCTGCACGTTCTTCTCCGGCAACAGAGCTTTACGATCCGAAAACCTTCTTCGCTCACGCGGCGTTGCTCCATCAGACTTTCGTCCATTGTGGAAGATTCCCTACTGCTGCCTCCCGTAGGAGTTTGGGCCGTGTCTCAGTCCCAATGTGGCCGATCACCCTCTCAGGTCGGCTATGCATCGCTGTCTTGGTGGGCCGTTACCCCGCCAACTAACTAATGCACCGCGGGCCCATCTGTCAGTGATGGCCGAAACCATCTTTCAGCCCTGCACCATGCGGTGCAGGGGATTATCCGGTATTAGCTGCGGTTTCCCACAGTTATCCCAGTCTGACAGGCAGGTTACCCACGTGTTACTCACCCATCCGCCGCTCACTTCCGGGAGCAAGCTCCCTTCTATGCGCTCGACTTGCATGTATTAGGCACGCCGCCAGCGTTCGTCCTGAGCCAGGATCAAACTCTCCAAAAAGTGTTACTTGATGTCGGATACGAGATCCGACCTTGCTTTTTCGTTCATAAGATCCATAGCAAAATTGAATTGATTATGGGGTTTAAAACCCTTATATCACGCTTGGCTTTTGTTCAGTTTTCAAGGAACATTCTTCATCGTCTCTATCAGACAACCTAAACAATTATATCTTCTTAACTATTCATTGTCAACCCTTTTTTAAATTTAATTTTGATCACTCGATCGCATCAAATCATTATTTCGGAAAGACAACAAAATTTATTTTACCAGCTATAAAGAAAATGTCAACAGTTTTTTTATTCTTTCTGTATATAAAGGCCGTCCGCATATTCACCAGAGCTTGCCCATACAATGGTACAAACATTCGAACGAGGTGGACCACTCATGCTTTGGATCATCAACGGCAAACGTATAAAGAACATCATGCTGATTATTATTGCCGCCTTCTTTGCGGCGCTGATTTTATTCGTTCAAAAACAAGAGACGGATGTGTTTACACCGATTCAATCAACCGGAGCGCTCTCAAAAGTTGAGACTGATCAGAAGCATCTGGCTCTGACATTCGACATTAATTGGGGAGATCAGCAGCTCCCACTGATTCTGAAGACCCTTAATAAAGAACATGTAAAAGCGACCTTCTTCATTTCCGGAGAATGGGCCGAACGGCATCCGAGCCTTGTTCGCAGTATGGCACGAAACGGTCATGAGGTTGAATCCCACGGAATGCGGCATGAAGATTACACGCAATTGGACACGTCTCGTGTCCGCTCAGACATCCTGTTTGGGCGTGAGGCTATTTATAAAACACTTGGCGAACGCCCAAACATGATTCGGCCGCCTTTCGGAAAGACAAATAAAGAGACATTGAGTACGGCCGGCAGTCTAAATCAGCAGGTGGTGCTTTGGAGTGTGAATCCTCGTGATGAAAAAAATCCAGGTTATAAAGTCATCGTCAGCCGCGTCTTACGCAAAACCGGTAAAGGAGACATTATTAAGCTCCATGCTTCGGACTCGGCAAAGGGAACGGATCGTGCATTGCCACTTATTATAAGAGAACTTGAAAACAGAGGGTATCAATTTGTCACAGTGAAGAGTCTTATTTCTGATACGCAGTCAAAAAGCAAGTTGATGGATTAAGGATTTTCCTGACTTTCTGAACTTTGTTGGCTTTCCGACTTTTCCTGTTCCTTCTTTAAAGCCGCGATGATCGCATCAGCAAGCCGCTTTTTATAGAGAGGAGTCGCCATAAGTTCGCCAATGGTCTGCTCGATTTGTCCGCGAAACGGCTTAGTTTTAAGAAGACTCAAGTACTGCTGCTGCATTTCAGGTGTTTTCAGAATATCCATCATCATGCCTTGATACCCTGGATCCTTCATCATCTGTTTTAATAATTTCTCATTTTCGCTCTCCATGGTCTTTGCCAGCTGTTCAGAGAAGTCCGGATCGTTAAATAGTTGCCGCCATAATTTTTGCCCTTGCTCAGTCGTGAGTGTCTGTACCACTGTTTTGCGAACAATCGGATCATCCAGTACAATGGCTTGTCTCATTTCACTGTCCTTCAATAGATCCCTAATCGTGTCTTTACCGTCATCCGTTTTGAGCAGATCCAAAACCATTTTTTTATTTTCCTGATAGGTTGGCGGTTTTTGCCCGTTTCCGCAGCCTGCCAAGCTGACGAGCATAGCGGTACACATGATCAATGATAGTACTCTAGCCATAAATGCGATCCTCCCTAACCAACAATGTCCCTGCTTTAATATGTGTGAACCGCACTTTTTTATTCAGGTAATTCGGATTCAATCACATGATTAAAAGGTAATATCGAACTGTTTGGATTAGGTAGGATTTTGCATAGTTAGGGAGTGATTGCGAAGTGTATAAAAGCGCATGAAGGACAACAAACAGTGCAAGTTAAGGTGAAAGCGAGAAAAGTGAAGGCGAACAGCAGAAAATTTAAAGCTAATCCATCAAAAGTTAAAGCGAAACCAGAAGGTTAAAGCCAAACCTATAAAAGTGAAAGTAAACGGCGGTAAACTTAAAGCTAATCCATCAAAAGTTAAAGCGAAACCAGAAAGTTAAAACCAATTCGATAAAAGCGAAAGCCAACCGCATAATTACTGAACTTTGTTCGTTTCAACTTTTTGTGATTTCGTTACCACCTTTCCACGATTCGTTACAAGTCCAGATGTCAGCAAATCTTACGGGCTTATTGCGTATCATCCGTCTATGATCGAGAAAGATAGGGTGTGAACATGTTTTCATCTTTAAACACGGCTGCGGCAAATAAAAAGCCCCGGATCTAGGATGCCAGCATCCAATGACCGGGGTGATTTGTTTTAAATCAAGATAATTTGCTAATAACCTTTTTTGCAATGTCGTTATACACCGGAGCGATCGGGTCGTCTTCAAAATAGACGCCCGGAGCGAACGTTCCTTCTTTCGGTTGCGGCTGCGTAAGCGGCACTCGGCCGAGAAGATCGGTGTGCAGCAGATCGCTGAGTTTGTCGCCGCCGCCTTTGCCGAAGACATAATCAATCTCTCCGGTCTTTTTGCTTTGATAATACGCCATGTTCTCAACAACACCGAGAATTTCATGCTTGGTGTGAGTTGCCATTGCCCCTGCACGTGCCGCGACAAATGCAGCGGTCGGATGCGGTGTGGTGACAATAATCTCTTTTGAATGCGGCAATTTGCTGTGAATGTCCATGGCCACATCACCGGTTCCCGGCGGCAGATCGAGTACCAAATAATCAAGATCGCCCCAGTATACATCATTAAAGAAGTTATTCAGCATTTTGCCGAGCATTGGGCCTCGCCAAATGACCGGAGAATTATTTTCAACAAAGAAGCCCATGGAAATGATTTTGATACCGAACCGCTCAACCGGGATAATCCGGTCATTTTTTATCGCCGGGCGCTTCTCAATGCCCATCATATCCGGCACACTGAAGCCGTAAATATCGGCATCCAGCAAGCCGACCTTCTTTCCCTGCCGTGCAAGTGCGAGCGCAAGATTGACGGAAACCGTGGATTTTCCGACGCCGCCCTTCCCGCTCGCTACAGCGATAAACTCTGTTTTCACTCCAGGTGAAAGCAGTGTCGGCAGATCAACGGGAAAACCGCCCAACTGTTTGATTTCTTCATCGCTGAGCACTGCAAAACGAATGCTCACCGCTTTTGCGCCTTGCTCTTTAATTTTTGACGAGAGTTCGACCTGAATTTGCATCTGTTTCACTTGGTCCTGCTTAGCAAGAGCAATGTCCATGCGAACGTGATCATCCTCGATCGTCAATTCCTTCAATGCCTGTGTTTCCAAAAGATTTTTATGCAAAAAGGGGTCCTGGACGGTTTTCAGCACGTCCAAAACCTGCTGTTTTTTGATCATATTCTCACCAACCCTTCCGCTAATGCATGCATTTTCAGTATACCAATCCGGGTACCAAAAACCCAGTAATTGAACACCTTTGCTTTAATCAGAAGGGACCTTTTCATTTGTGAAATAACGCATGACGCCTTGGCTAATGGAAGCTGCCGCTTGTTTTTGATAATCACGTTGTACGAGCAGCGCACGCTCCTGGGCATTCGAGAGAAATCCTACCTCAACGAGCGCGGACGGTGCCTCCGCCTTTTTCAGCAGATAGACATGGCTGATTGGTTTCGCGTACCGATTTGTATTGCCGAGATTGCGTTTCAAGGAATCCTGAATGAACAGAGCGAGCTTGCGGTTCTCGCTGAATTTCGGGTGGTAAAAGGTTTGCGCACCATGCAGGCTTGGCATTGGAATCGCATTAAGATGAACACTGACAAACGCATCCGGATGCGTTTTATTAATAAGTTCTGCCCGACGCACGAGATCCTGCCTTTTATGCCGCCCTTCATAATTGTCATCCGCTAAATCCATGTCTTTATCCCGGGTCATCATTACAACAGCACCCATTTCCTGTAAGTAATTGCGCACATCCTGTGCAATTTTAAGCGTAATATCCTTTTCTTCAGTACTTCCGCCCACCGCGCCTCCGTCCGGTCCGCCGTGCCCTGCATCAATGACAATAACCCGCCCCGCGAGCGGTGTATGCCAATTCTGACTCGTATGCCAGCTTACCAGCCATTTGACACCGGCCAGTGTCACAAAGCCGAGCACTACAACCATGCATCCCCAAAATAACCATCTGCGTCTCACGCCAATCCCCCCACACATGCAAGCCTGTCTCTATCTCATATATATGGACAAAGCCTGCGATTATGCGCGGATTAGTGAAGCTTGAGACGCCAACGTTTCAGCGAGGCATCAAATCCCTCTGACCACCAGTTGAATAAGTATTTGCGACAAGTATCCTGCAGGTCATCAAGTGATTGCTGATCTGCTCCCCAGAAAAGCCAGAAATCATAAAAGTCGTCATAAAGGGCATAAAATTCAATTTTGCTTCGTTTGAATGCTTCGATTTTTTCTTCCCCATAAAAGCCGAAGCGTCCCATCGAAGAACCCAGCAAGAAGCTCTCAAGTGCGTATTCTGCGCACATTTCTTTGCCGGTTTTTGCGGCCGCAGGAACAAGTACTAAATAACGGTCAAAATAATCCTGCACCGCCTGTTCAATTTTAGAAAACGATAAATCTTGAAGCGCCCGGCGTTCTGAATCGAGCTGTTTATGACGCAGTTTCTCTTTAAAATCCATGACAACACCCATGATCGCTCCTCCTTCCCTCTTTATCATCAGGCAAGAGAGCTTCGATCAACCGTAACAGCTTTTTCCATGCTGCTTCCGCCCATAAGGAAAGTGGTGGAAGCATAAACAGTACGAAAAATGTTTGCTTCTGAAGCATTGACGCGGTCTTATGAAAAACTGATACTTATGTTAAGAAAAATTAAATATGGAGAAGTAATCCGGAGGTGATTGTGCTTGGCTGATCGAACCCGACTATTTTTCGACGAGATCGAAGGAATGCTGCAAGGCGGTTATCTGACCAAAGCCGAGGCGTCACGTCTCCGCACCGTCTATACACGCTATATCGCGCACATAAACGAGGCACCCAAAGTGCCGCCCGCGCAGCCGAAAAAACTGCTGAGTGAAAAGCCGAAGCCGTTAGACGCCCGCAAAAGCAAAGCGGCACACGTCCCCAAGCAGCCGAAGAAAAAGCTGACCCGCGAGCAGCTTCGCGAAAAAAATTTGACGCTGGTGCTGATTTTAGGTGTTTCATTTCTTCTTCTCGGCGGATTCATTTTAGCAACAACGAACTGGGGTACGATGAATGCTTGGGTGAAGATGCTGGCCATTCTTTCTGTTTCCATTGTCTTTTCTGTAATGAGCTTCATTGCGCGAAAGCTTCACATCCGTCAAACAGCCTTCGCGTTCACTACATTATCTGCGCTCTTTCTTCCTATTGTGCTTGTCTGTGCTTCCTATTATCAGCTTTTCGGCACCTATTTCGCTCTTCATGGTAACGGTGCATCGCTTCTCGGCTTTGTCTCATCCCTGCTCTTTGTTCTGCTCTATCATTGGATTGCCCGGCGTTTTGCGTCCCGCCTCTTTGAAGGCCTGTCACTTTTATTCAGCTACGCCGCACTGTGCTTCGGCACCTACTTCATGACCCATCAAGTAACTGCATGGCAAGTGCTCATTAACCTGTTTAGTCTTATATGGCTCGCCGCACCTTACTTCTTGCAGCGCGTGAGACAGTCCCGCTTTTTTCACTACACACTGAAGTACGACCAACTGTTTACGCAAGTTCTTGTTGCGGCGAATGCTCTGCTCGCTTTAGCCTTCTGGCGTCCAGCAACCGTGTATGCGATCGTAACCCTACTTGTGTCTTGCGCATTTCTCTGGTGCGTTTATAAAGGATTGTCCAAGGGCTACCATGCCGGTTATTTGTTTTTTTGCGCTTTGACTTTTCAACAAACGATACTGTTTACTCACAATTATTCACTGTCGATCATTTTATGGACCGTTCTGCTTATTTTCTATACCGGTCTTTCGGAATTTGGCATTCAGCGATTCGCAGATCCGCTCTGGGCTCGCGTTTACCAGCATTTAAGCGCTGCCGCCTGCTGCTTGTTCTGCATCATGATTCCGTTCATCACGTATTTCAAAATTGCTATTGAGCCGAACAGCATGAGTTACTTTTTGTCTCCGCTCTGCCTTGCCGTTATTTTCGGCATTCTCGTCTATTTGACCTGGCGGCATCCGAAGACATGGTTTCCTTACGCTGCATTGTTTGCTGCTTATACGCTCGTCTTTGACGCCTGCATTATCTTTAAAAGTTCTTTTGCGACTGAACTTCGCTGCGTGATGATTCTCAGTATTGTGCTTTATACAGGGCTTTTCCTCTATAAAAGGACAGCACGCTTCATGTCAAGTTATCAGTCGGCGATTCCGATTGTAACCGCAAGTTTCATGCTGCTCAGCTTGATCGCGAGCTATGCGATTTTTGACAAATGGGAGTGGCTGACCTGGGCGTTGATCGTCTGGGCACTCATGCTGCTGACCAGCTTACTACGTACGGATCTGAGCGCAAAGATCGCTGGGCATACTCAATCCGCTGTATTCGGGCTTGTACTGCTTATCCTTTTCCCTGAGCATTGGCACTACGATATCCAACTAGTATCTGCGAGTACCGTACTGCTCGCGGCTCACCTGCTCGCACGCACGTACAACCGCGCCTACCGGATGACCATCCTTTATACAAGCGGTGTTTATTACCTGCTTTCGCTTCTGTTTATGTTTAATGAAATTGCGTCAGGACCAACTGTTTCAGGTCTCGTTATCCTCATTTACGGCGTGCTGATTTCTGCCGTACTCCTGATGCGCAACCCTAACGATTTATGGGCGGCATTGCATGGACTACTTGCCGGAGCCGCCCTGTTTTATCCGGTTTGGCTGCTTGCAAGCCATGGCGTTCAGGTTACAGGGCTTGTACTCTACCTGGAAGCAGCGGCGCTCACGGCTGTAGCAGCATGCTACCTACTTAATCAAAAAAAGCTGACGATTGCCGGACCCATTTATTATTGGCTGACACATATACTTATGCTTTTCGGCGTCTTACTCACTTGGAACAGCTTTTTTGAAGCGCCAGCTTTTCCTGTGGTGTCGCTCCTGGCAGCAGGAGGTTATATGTTCTATTGCTTCAAAACGAAAAACGCGACAGCTCGGCTGATCAGCTTTTGCTGCTCTGCCATCCTTGTCCTCGGGCTGTTTGAAAATATTCAAGTTTTCTGGTCCATGACCGGAATAAGCTTCTGGCAATGTGTTTCCGTTACAGCCGTGATTTTATACTTGTTTTATATTAAAGCAAACAGCTCATGGAAACGGACTGCCTTTTATCCGACACTTGTTTTTCTTGGTCTCGCCGTGCCAACTGCCTTTCTTGATCCATTCTACTGGATGATCATTCCGCTTGGCGGATTTGTATGGTTTGCCTGGCATGCGGTTAAAATTGTTGAACGTTATGTATTCAGCAACATTGTTCTCCTGCTCATTTTCCTTTGGGGCTCTCGGCTTCAGGATCTTCTGCCGATCACACAAGACGCGGTCTATTCGCTGGCACTGACCACACTCGTTGCAACGTTGTGTTGGGTTTTTAGCAAGGAATCATGGCGCTGCGTCCTGCATCCGACCGTTTTCTGTCTTTTAGCATTCACAGCACTGGTCGCCGTTCGCACAACTTGGGATCTCTCAGGCGTCATCATTACCTTAATTGGCATTTGTGCCTCACTCGGACTGCTTGTATTCCTTTACGTTTATCGTCTGCAGAGCCTGAGCATTGTACCCATGATGCTGCTCTCCCTTCTGATTTGGCTGAATCTTGTGCATGCACCTTTTGCAATTAAAACTGCAAGCTTTCTCAGTGCTTCACTGGTTCTGCTCACCATTTCACTCTGGCAGCAGAAACCCTTTATTAAGAAAAATAATTTTTCACTTAATTATGAACTCATCACGGCTTTTGCCTATCTGTTCGCTTTTTACGGGTACATGGCCGCGCACAACCTTTATTTTGGAAAGCTGACCGCTGCTTGTCTTGTGGTCATATATGGCGCATTGAACGCGTACCGCAGTGTGCACCTTTTAGAACGGAAAATATGGATGAACGGAGCGCTGATCGCTTTACTTTGGCCGGCAGCGATTATTCTGCAAAAGAGTCCACTCTTTCCTTTTATGAATCATGTACTGCTTGCCGCGCTCTTTTTGATCATTGTCTCACTGTCCTGCCGCAAACTATGGAGCACAAGTCTCTATGCTCTGCGCATTGAATGGATTGCGGTTGCCGTTATTTATCTACGCCTGATGCTGCTTGCGCTTACAATCGGCGAGACAGGAGCCCTGCTCACCTTCGCTATTGTGGCATTAGTCGGCACGAGCATCGGATTTCTTTTAAAATATAAGTCCTACTTCTTCACGAGCATCGTTGCGCTCATTATAAGCTTGCTGTATAACCGGCGCCATATGTGGATCGAGCTGCCTTGGTGGTTTTATCTAGTCATCGGCGGATTCGTGCTGATCGCCATCGCCAGTATCGCTGAGTGGACCAGACAGGATAAGCTCCGCCGCGCCAAGCTTAATTTGCCGCCGCGCGAGTCAATGATGCAAAAAATCAAGCATTACCTCAATGCATGGCATTAATTAGTTTGAAAAAAATGGACGGCTCATGTTGAATTTCTGAGCCGTCTTTTTGCTGCTTCTGAATTTTTTTACACGGTTTGTCCAATCATTGCCCTCAGCTTATCCACATGCGATCGATCCTGATCCAGCACTTCCCTGACGACCCGTTCACTTTCCGCTGAGAGATCTCCGCGCACCATCTTTTCGGTCATCTCAATACCAAGCTGCTCGCCTTCAATCGCCTTTTGAATGATTTGACCGTCCTCATTAGGGACCCTCAATTTGACGAGATAATCTTGAAAGGCACCAATTAAACCGGCAGTTTCAACAGGCGTGCCGCCGAGATCCTGCACGCGTTCGACAATGCGCAGTGCCTGTTCCCTAATTTCATACTGGATCGTTTGAAACTTTTGCTTGAGGTCAGAATCCTTTGCTTTTTCCATAAAATGATCATAGGCGTGGATGCCCATATATAAACCTTTCAGTAGTTCATTTAGAGCGGCTATTTCTTCATTTTTCATCATTAATCGCACCTTTCACTTTTAGGATTTCCAAGAAAAGCAAAATCATCAGTCTACCCGTTTAACTGATATGTGAGATTTGAGAAAAACGATCATAACGTCCATACATGTTGATTAGAGACTTACTCTTTGAATTTTATCGTTTCTAGTTGTGCAAAAAAATAGGACTCCGCAGAGTCCCAAGAAAAGTAATACAGGGGGAAGCAATTACTTAAAAATTTAAATTAATGGACCCCCGAGGGGGACCTAAGGAGGAAGCTGTTGTAGCTTCATCTATTATTGTGCACTTCAAATCTTAATTTTTGCTTAACCATGGCTGAACGTAAAAAAAGGGCCTACATTGTAGGTCCGTCAAGGGGATTAAGTTCTTTGATCACTTAATTTATCGGTTCAATCTTTTTTATTTCCATCATTTTCCGCAATAAACAGAAAATTTTTCTATTAAATAATTGTTTGATTCATTCATTTGCATGTTTATATTTTGGTTTCGACTGTTTTGGCTTCAATTGCAAAGCCGAGATCCTCAATCATTTGATAATCCTTCGACTTGCTTTGACCTTCTGTTGTCAAATAATCTCCAATAAAAATTGAATTTGCAATATAAAGTCCAAGATTCTGTGAGGAACGCAGGTTCACTTCACGACCGCCGGCGATACGTATTTCTTTTGTCGGATTCATAAAACGAAAAAGCGCTAAAATCTTCAAACAACGGTTTGGCGTCAATTCGTGCATATTCTCTAGTTCTGTTCCCGGAATGGGATTAAGAAAATTCACCGGAATTGAGTCTGCGTCCAATTTTCTCAGAGCAAAAGCCATGTCAATGATATCTTCATTCGTTTCTCCCATTCCGCAAATGATGCCGGAACATGGAGAAATATTTGCCTTTTTGACCGCTTCAATGGTGTCTACACGATCCTGGTAATGATGTGTGGTTGCAATTTGATTATAATGAGAGGCACTTGTATTCAAGTTGTGATTAAATCGGTCAACACCGGCCTTCTTTAGTGCTTTTGCCTGTTCTTCATTAATCAAGCCGAGACATGCACATATTTTCATTGTCGGCATTGTTTCTTTTATTTTTTCAACTGCTGAGCAAACTGCGCGTATTTCTCTAGGCGCTGCTTTTCGCCCACTCATTACAATGCAGTAGGTACCAATTTGATTTTCATAAGCTTGTTTGGCACCGTTCACGATGATCTCCTCACTAACAAGCGGATATTCTTTAATCGATGTATCCGCATAAATAGACTGTGAGCAATAGCCGCAGTTCTCTGCACAACGACCACTTTTAGCGTTAATAATCAAATTCAATTTCATGTTCATTCCAAAATAATATTTTCGTAATTGGTAAGCACCGCAGACAAGATCCAATGTTTCATCATCGGGAACATTCAAAATCTGCTGTGCTTCTTCTGCTGTACATGCATCACCGGCAATAATACTCTGAGCTAAATCATACCATTTCAAAAGTGCACCATCCTTTTTTAAACTGCTTTAGATTTTCTTATAACTGAAAGCCTCTGTTTTAGTTGAACAGCGACCACAGTACATAGAACTGTCTTAACAAGGTCAAGAAGAAAAAGTATTAAGTTGCTCTCTGCAACTGCAAGAAGCGAAAGATGATTATAAAAAGCAAACCACGATACACCAATTGCATAGATAATCAGAATACCGACAAGTATCGCGAGGTAATGCCCGAAAACCATCCATTTTTCTATTTTTATGTAATCAGTAAGTAGGCCAATAACAAATACAGCAAGTGGCCATGCAAGTACGTAGCCTCCAGTCGGTCCGAGCAGAACACCCAAACCGCCACGGTATCCGGACAATACCGGAACACCGGCAGCCGCAAGTGCAGTAAAAACAAGCATAGCCGCAAGTCCTTTCTTGGCATCAAGAATACTGCCGACCAACATGACACCAATCATCTGAAAAGTAAACGGAACGGGGATAAACGGAATAGCGACGGCAGGCAGTGCACCAAAGGCAATCATCATCGCAACAAACAATGAAATTAAAGTAAGCGATTTTGTTTTCAAAGACACATTCTCCTTTCGTTAACAAAATATAATTTTAAGTTTACCTTTTAAATACGTCAACCCAAAATAAATTAAGGTTAACATATTTTGCATACGCATATTTCATTAGTGATTTTAATGTGTTTATTAGTGGACAAACGATCAGACGTGAGAAGGCATAAAAATGAATCAAAATCGAGGAAGTCAGAAAGTACGAAGACTACATGAAAAATGCAAAAGAAAATTAAATATCGTCAAAATATCGTCACGGGGCTGTTTTTGGCCATGAAAAAAGCCCCTTTCGATCTCTCGAAAAGGGGCTTGAAACGTTGACAAATCAGCGTTTTGAGAACTGTGGTGCGCGACGTGCGCCTTTGAGTCCGTATTTCTTACGTTCTTTCATTCTTGGGTCACGCGTCAGGAATCCGGCTTTCTTCAAAACAGCGCGGTATTCAGGATCAGCTTCGAGCAGTGCGCGGGCAACGCCGTGACGGATTGCACCGGCTTGGCCTGTGAAGCCGCCGCCTTCTACGTTAACAAGAACATCATATCTGCCTTCGGTTTCTGTTGCAACGAGTGGTTGCTTCAGAATCGTGCGCAGTGTTTCAAGATTAAAGAATTCATCGGCGCTGCGGCCGTTGATGACAACTTTGCCTTCGCCAGGTACGAGCCTTACGCGAGCGACAGAGCTTTTACGGCGTCCGGTGCCGTAGTATTGAACTTGTGCCATTATCTATTTTCCCTCCCTGATCAACCGCGAAGCGTATAAGCTTCTGGTTGTTGTGCGGCATGCGGATGTTCCGCGCCTTCATAGACATGAAGTTTCAAGAAACATTTTTTTCCGAGACTGTTGTGCGGCAGCATGCCTTTGATTGTTCTTTCAAGCATGTCGCGCGCGCGTGTTGCACGCATATCTTGTGCAGAACGCGCTTTGATACCACCTGGAAAACCTGAGTGGTGAATGTATTTTTTCGTCAGCAATTTCTTGCCGGTTAATTCGATTTTGTTTGCATTGATGATGATGACATTGTCGCCACAATCAACATGTGGTGTAAAAGTCGGTTTTGTTTTACCGCGCAGAATGGCTGCCACTTCACTTGCCAAGCGACCAAGCGTTTGGCCTTCGGCATCGACAACGAGCCATTTGCGCTCAACATTAGCCGCGTTGGCCATAAAAGTTGTACGCACGTTATTTCCTCCTCTAAGCAAATCAAACATTCATATTCTTGTCTCATGCGCGACCCACAACCGCGTCTGAGTTGAGAGCCAATAAGGTCATTGCTCTCTCACCGTTTCAGTCATCTAATTGAGCCAATATCTTTGGGGCTAATAGTGGTCAAATTAGAAATGCCGAAGTATATCTTATAATATCTTGGCACTAATGTCAAGGCATTCGAACAATTCGTTCTTTGCTTCCTTGCTGTCAAAACGCCGCTTTAATAAGTAACTTGCCACAGAGTCAACCCTTGCGGCGGTGCCGTTGCCGAAGCGGCTTGTCTGTCGCGTCCGGCTATGATTTCCGCCACCTTGTCCGATGCGATTTTATGGGTTCCAACATCCAGAAGGGTTCCGGTTATAATACGAACCATTTGGTACAGAAATCCGCTGCCGACAACCCGAATTACCATCTCATCATCTTTCTCCTGCTGAACGGACAAATGATAGATGGTCCGCACCTTGTCCTTGACATCCGTATTTGCCGCACAAAAGCATGAAAAGTCGTGTGTTCCAAGAATCTCCGCTGCAGCCAGGTTCATAGCGTCTACGTCAAGCGGCTGCTTGATGTGTGACGTGTACGCTCTGCGGAACAAGTCCGGCTCGGGCCGTGTCAGCAGCCTGTAACGATACTCCTTCTTTTTCACATCGTAACGCGCATGAAACTGCTCAGGAACTTCCTCCGCCTGCCGCACATAAATGTCATTCGGAAGCAGACTGTTCAGTGCAAGCGGCCAGCGATCTTCAGGAATGCGCAGCGGCGTTTCAAAATGGAACACTTGGCCGAATGCATGAACCCCGGCATCCGTCCGACCCGACGCAGTAATTTTGATTAGCTGACCGTGATGCATACGCGAGAGCGCAGCCTCTATGTCACGTTGCACTGTCCGTTTTCCGGGCTGTACTTGATAACCATGAAACAGCGTGCCGTCATAGGCAACCGTGCATTTAATTTTTGTCATGACTTCACCTAAAATCGCTTAATTTCTCGTAAAGATCAGCAGCAGCGCGAGAAGAACCATTGCAAAAATTAGCAATGAATCGCGCCAGCTCCATTTCAGTTGATGAAGCTTGGTCCGGCCCGCGTCACCATGATATCCTCTTGCTTCCATCGCCATCGCCAAGTCTTCCGCTCGCTTAAATGCACCGACAAACAGCGGGACGAGCAGCGGAACAATTGCCTTGATTCGACTTTTCAGCGAGCCGGTCGTAAAATCTGAACCACGCGCAGCCTGAGCCTTGATAATTTTTTCCGTTTCCTCGAGTAATGTCGGGATAAAACGAAGCGAAATCGACATCATCAGTGCAAACTCATGAACTGGCATTTTAAGCTTTTTAAACGGATTGAGCAGACTCTCCATGCCATCGGTAATCTCAATTGGCGACGTGGTTAACGTGAGCAGCGTTGTCACCACAATAATGACCATGATTCGAATTGCAATAAAAAAAGACTGAGTGAGACCGCCCGTTGTCACGTGAAGCCAGCCCAGGCTGAACAAAGTTGTTCCGCCTGACGCGATAAAAAGATTAAGGACAAAGGTGAGCAATACAATGATCAGAACAGAGCGCAACCCTCTGTAAATGTAAGAGAACTGCATTTTCGAGAGCAAAATGCCAGCAAAGCAAAATAACACCATCAGTATATTTGTCAGCCAATTATTAGCGAGGAAAACAATGATCACAAAGAGAAAGACGCTGATCAGCTTCGAACGAGGGTCAAGGCGATGTACATACGAATCAAGCGGCACATATTGACCGATAACAAGATTAAACATGATCCTTCACCCCATTTAATATACTGATCACTGAATCAGCCGCTTCATCGATTGTGAATGCGGGTATCTTATCCTTACTCCCTGCTTTATCAAGCACTTTATTCAGAAATAACATTGTCTCCGGGATATCAAGACCGACTTTTCGAAGCAGATCTTCCTGCAAAAATACGTGCTTCGGCGAACCTGCCAGTAATGGCTTGCCCCCGCCCATAACAATAACTTGATCTGAGTAATTAGCCGCATCGCTCATGTTATGCGTGACCATGATAACCGTCAGATTCAGTCGAGAATGCAGATCATCGAATAAGCTGAGTATTTCCTCACGGCCCTTTGGATCAAGTCCTGCCGTTGGTTCGTCTAATATGATCACCTGCGGACGAACCGCGAGAACGCCGGCAATCGCGACCCGACGCATCTGTCCTCCGCTGAGATCGAAGGGCGAACGATGCCAAAATGATGACGGGAGTCCGACCAGCTGCAAGCTTTCCTCTGCACGCTTGGTCGCTTCCGCATCGGAAACGCCGAAATTCATCGGGCCGAAGCATACATCTTTGATAATTGTCTCTTCAAAAAGCTGATGTTCCGGATATTGAAAGACAAAGCCGACCCTTTTCCGCAGTTCCTTAAAATCTTTCTTCTTTTCATGCGCATGAATCACAAAATCGCCGACGGTTATTTTCCCTTCAGACGGTTTCAGAAGTCCATTTATATGCTGCACCAAGGTCGATTTTCCCGACCCCGTATGACCAATAATGGATGTAAAGGAGCCGGATGGAATACGAATCGAAACATCATCAAGGGCTCGCTTCTCAAATGGGGTCTTTCGGCCGTACACATGAGTCACATGCTCGAATGTAATGTCCATAGCTCATCCACCAACTCTTCCTGAAATAATGCTGTGTCCGACAGAGGCACACCTTTAGCTCGCAATGCATTGCGCATTTTTATTGCAAAAGGCAAATCTAGGCCAACCTTCCGAAGTAGTTCGGTCGACTTGAAAATATCACGCGGCTTTCCTTCTCGAATCAATTGTCCGTCGTTCATAACAAGCAAGCGATCAGAATGAATGGCTTCTTCAAGGTCGTGGGTAATCGAAATGACGGTTAGATGACGGTCTCTGTTCAATGCGCGTACGGTTTGGATAATTTCTTTCCTTCCTTCCGGATCAAGCATTGAGGTTGACTCATCCATAATTATAATGAGCGGGCGAAGTGCGACAATGCCTGCGATGGCAACACGCTGTTTCTGTCCGCCGGAAAGGCGATGCGGTTCACTCTTTGCAAATTGATCCATCCTTACAAGGCGCAGTGCTTCTGTCAGACGTTCGATCATGACCTCGCGTGACAAGCCGTGGTTTTCCATACCGAATGCGACATCATCCTGAACCGTCGCACCGACAAACTGGTTGTCCGGATTTTGAAAGACCATGCCGACTAAACGGCGAATCTCCCAAATCTTCTCCTCATCCGAGGTCACGTAACCACCGACATTCACCGTTCCTTTTTGAGGAAGGATCAGCCCATTAAGACATTTCGCCAAGGTTGATTTTCCTGAACCATTGTGACCAACAATGGAAAGCCACTCACCTTTATTTACCGTAAAATTGATATTTTTTAACACATAGGGCTGTTCTTCAGAATAGCGATAGGACAGATCGCTCACTTCAATGATCTTCTCCATCTAGTGCCTCCACTCCTCTCAGGGGCGCATAAATGCGTCTGCTTTTCTATGTATCGCGAATAGACAAGCCATTCGCACTCATCTCAACTCATGCTGCTCTCATGTAATGAATTATAGACTGGTCTTGAAATTAAGTACAAATGAACACTCATCAAATTTTCAGAATGTCTTCTGATTGTGCGAAAAAAGGCAGAAATCCAAGCTCATGCGAACCCGAATTCTGCCTCTCGTAAATCACTGATTATTTAACCAGTTCAATAATTGCCATTTCGGCACCATCGCCTTGACGAGGACCTACTTTCAAGATGCGTGTATAACCACCCTGGCGCTCTGCGTAGCGCTTAGCAATATCATCAAACAGTTTCTGAACCGCATTCTGATTTGCTTCCTGATCAGCAACTTCATTGCGGATAAAAGCCGCAGCCTGACGACGTGCGTGCAGATCGCCGCGTTTACCCAGCGTAATCATTTTTTCAACGATCGGGCGAAGTGCTTTTGCTTTGGAATGCGTTGTCTGAATCCGTTCGTTAATAATCAAGTCGGTCGCTAGATCGCGGAACAGCGCCTTCCTCGCAGCTGAATCCCGGCCTAATTTTGCATATGCCATTTACTTGTACCTCCTTTATTCCTGCCTTAAATCTTTCTTTTTTGCGCAAAAAAGAAAAATAATCCCTTGTCTGGTCAACTGGTTACTCTTCCACTCTCAGCCCAAGGCCGAGGTCGTGCAGCTTTTCTTCAACTTCTTCAAGAGACTTCCGTCCAAGATTCCGAACCTTCATCATGTCTTCTTCACTCTTCTGGGTCAGTTCTTGGACAGTATTAATTCCGGCGCGTTTCAGACAATTATAAGACCTTACGGACAGATCAAGTTCTTCAATCGTCATTTCAAGCACTTTTTCTTTCTTATCTTCTTCTTTTTCGATCATGATCTCAGCTTTTTGCGCCTGATCAGTCAAACCAACGAAGATATTCAAGTGTTCCGTCAGAATTTTGGCGCCCAAAGCAATTGCTTCTTCAGGACGGATGCTTCCATCGGTCCAGACGTCAAGCGTCAGTTTATCATAATTTGCTACCTGACCAACTCTAGTTTTTTCCACTTGATAGTTCACGCGTGTGATCGGTGTGTAAATTGAATCGATTGGAATCACAGCAATCGGGAGGTCGTCGCTTTTGTTTCCTTCTGCAGGAACATAGCCGCGGCCCTTCTTAGCGATCATTCTCACGTGGAAGTGAGCTCCTTCGTCGAGTGTCGCAATTTCCAAATCAGGATTCAATATTTCCACGTCACTGTCGTGGATAATATCGGCAGCTGTCACTTTTCCCGGTCTCTGAACGTCAATTTCCAATGTCTTTTCTTCATCCGAATAAAGCTTCAAGCAAAGCTTTTTAACATTCAGGATGATCGCTGTTACATCTTCCACAACGCCTTCAATGGTAGAAAATTCATGAAGCACAGTATCAAACTGTACCGTTGTTACAGCCGCGCCTGGAAGGGATGAAAGTAAAATTCGACGTAAAGAATTACCCAGAGTCGTGCCGTATCCACGTTCGAGCGGTTCAACAACAAACTTTCCATAGCTTCCGTCGTCTGCTATTTCAACCGTATCGATCTTTGGCTTTTCGATCTCAATCATCAAATATGAACCCTCCTTCAAAACGTCGATACTTCGTCAGCGCGCGTTGGCCAAAATGTTACCATTTCATATGGGCTTACGGCGTGCTTCTCAGTTTTTTTGGTGTACACGTTTATTCATAGTTGCATTATTAACAGATTAATAGCGAGCTATACAATCAAACGCGGCGACGTTTCGGAGGACGGCAGCCGTTGTGCGGAACCGGAGTGACGTCGCGGATTGTTGTCACTTCAAGTCCTACAGCCTGAAGTGCACGAATTGCTGCTTCACGGCCGGCACCCGGTCCTTTAACAGATACTTCAACCGATTTCATACCGCTGTCCATTGCGCTTTTGCCTGCTGCTTCCGCTGCAGTCTGTGCTGCGAAAGGAGTGGATTTCCTGGAACCTTTGAAACCCAAGCCGCCTGCACTAGCCCATGCAATAGCATTACCGTGCGGATCCGTAATGGTAACGATCGTATTGTTAAATGTTGAACGGATGTGTGCCACCCCGTTCTCCACATTTCTCTTAACCCGGCGCTTACGCGTACGTTGTTGTGCTTTTGCCATAAATGTTTAACCCTCCTTTACTTATTTCTTTTTACCAGCCATCGTGCGCTTAGGACCTTTACGCGTACGTGAGTTGTTTTTCGTGTTTTGTCCGCGAACCGGCAGACCTCTGCGGTGGCGGATGCCTCTATATGAACCAATTTCAATAAGTCTCTTGATGTTCAGAGAAACTTCGCGGCGAAGATCACCTTCAACGCGGTAGTGGTCAACCACTTCACGGATACGTGTCTGTTCTTCTTCAGTCAGATCGCGCACACGTGTATCTTCAGAAACGTTGGCTTCGGCCAAAATTTTCTTAGCCGTAGTCGGGCCGATGCCGAAGATGTAGGTTAGTGAGATAACTACACGTTTTTCTCTTGGAATATCGATACCTGCAATACGAGCCATACGTCAGAGCACCTCCTTTTAACCTTGTCTTTGTTTATGTTTTGGATTTTCACAAATCACCATGACAACACCTTTACGGCGGACAATCTTACATTTTTCACACATCTTTTTAACTGATGGTCTTACCTTCATTATTGAAACCTCCTTATACACCGCAGAGCAATTATTTATGCCTGAACGTAATGCGGCCGCGCGACACATCATATGGCGACAACTCGACCGTTACTTTATCTCCCGGCAAAATGCGAATGAAATGCATACGGATCTTGCCGGATACATGAGCTAAAATCTTATGGCCATTCTCCAATTCCACACGAAACATTGCATTAGGCAGTGGTTCGATTACGGTGCCTTCAACTTCAATGACATCTTCCTTAGCCATCGGCTGACTCACCCTTCCCTCTTGTTGCTGATTTTTCCATCCAAAAAATGAGCGATGGCAAAACGCAGTTTTCCGTTTGTCACGCGTCCGATCTCGCGCAGACTTTTCTGTACTTCGACAGATATATATTTTTGAAGTTCAAGATGGCTGATGTTCTTCTTTTTTGCATTGTCAAACTTTCTCTTGTCGCCATCTGCTATTTCAACAAAACGATGATCGATAAGCCGCACAATGACAAAATAAGAACCCGATTCTTTTCCCTTCAGCACACGTGCGAGCTGACCGGGAACAGGTAAAGGGGCTTGATCACTACCCATCAATCATCACCTTCACTTATTGCTTTGTCAAGATTTCATTTCCATTTTCCGTTATAACAATGGTGTGTTCAAAATGAGCACACGGTTGTCCGTCCTGGGTCATCAAAGTCCAGTCATCATCTTCAACCATCCAGATATCACGGCTGCCTTCATTAACTAAAGGCTCAATCGCCAGCACCATTCCGGTTTTCAAAACAGGGCCTCGGCCGGATCTTCCGTAATTCGGTACATCCGGCTCTTCGTGAAGCTCGCGCCCAACGCCGTGACCCGTTAATTCACGTACGACGGAAAATCCACTTGACTCGGCACATCTTTGAATCGCATGGGAAATGTTCGACAGCCGTGCTTCCGGCTTTGCTTCGGCAATTCCCTTATACAGCGATTCTTCCGTCGTTTCCAGAAGTCTTCGGGTCGTCTCAGAAATCGTGCCCACGGGGAAAGTCCAGGCGGAGTCTGCATGAAAGTCTTCATACTTGGCACCAATATCGATACTGATAATGTCTCCGTCCCGCAGAACATAGGAACCAGGAATGCCATGGGCTAACTGATCATTGACGGATGTACAGATGCTGCGCGTGAAACCGTCATATCCTTTAAATGATGGCTCTGCTCCCGCATCTCTTATCAAGCGCTCTGCCAGCGTATCGAGTTCAATGGTCGATATGCCGGGACGAATAGCCTGGCGCAAGGTTTCCAACGTTCGTGCGACTATTTTTCCCGCAATGTGAATTTTATTGATTTCTTCAATCGTTTTCCGCGTAATCACTTGGCGAGGTCGCCCAAGATCTTTGAAACTTCATGGAAAACATCATCGATATTCTGATCTCCATTGATTGTTTTCAAAGATCCCTTTGCTTCATAAAAGTCGAGCAGCGGCTGCTGCTGACGGATATTCACCTGCAGCCTTTCATGAACAGTCGCTTCATTATCATCTGCGCGTTGTTTCAAAGCGCCGCCGCACTTGTCGCAAACCCCATCTTTTGCGGGGGGATTGAACGTCAAGTGATACGTTGCTCCACACTCGGAACAGATTCTACGGCCTGTAAGACGAGCGAGCAGCTTCTCAGGATCAACACGAATATAGAGAACTGCATCAATCTTCTTTCCTTTTTCCGACATCATATGATCAAGCGCTTCAGCCTGCTCAACCGTCCGAGGAAAACCATCAAGAAGAAAACCTTTATTCGTATCGCTCTCAGACAAGCGTTCATTGACAATGCCGATTGTCACTTCATCAGGAACAAGCGCCCCTTGATCAATAAACGACTTTGCTTGTTTCCCTAGTGGCGTGCCACCCTTAATCGCCGCGCGAAACATGTCGCCGGTTGAGATATGAGGATAACTGAACTTATCAACAATTCGCTCAGCCTGAGTGCCTTTACCGGCACCAGGAAGTCCCATTAAAATAAGATTCATTGTACTCCTCCTGACTCATTCACCGTCATTGCCTTACCTTTTTCTGATAAAGCCTTGATAGTTCTTTTTGATCAACTGGCTCTCAATACGTTTCATTGTATCAAGTGCAACACCCACAACGATCAGCAAGCTTGTTCCGCCGATCCTTGCGCTTGCCGGCAGGCTGCCCATTTCGCCGAATACAATCGGAAGAAGTGAGATCACTGCGAGAAAAATGGCACCTAGAAAGGTCAGACGGTAGAGAATCGTTGTAATAAACTTCTCTGTGCTTTTCCCCGGACGAATACCCGGAATATAGCCGCCTTGTTCGCCAAGGTTTTTTGCCATTTTTTCAGGGTTGACCTGAACAAACGTATAGAAATAGGTAAAAGCAATAATCAGTACCGCGTAAATGATCATCCCATAAACCGTTGAATAATCGAAAACGCGGATAATCCACGCAGTCACATTATTCTGTGGAAAGAAACGGGCAATCGTCGGCGGTGTGATCATCAGTGAGATTGCGAAGATAACTGGGATAACGCCGGCCGCATTGACCTTGATCGGCAAATGCGTTGGCTCCACACTGTATGTCTTCGTGCCAATTGTTCTTTTTGCATATTGGATCGGAATTTTCCGCATCCCTTGCTGCACGAAAATGGTTCCGACAACAATCAGAAGAACAATAACAACAATGGCGAGCAATCCAAGTACTTCCATAAATGTGTTGGTTGATGCTGCAAACCGCTGAGCATAAATCTGGCTGATGGCCGTAGGAATGCGGGCAACAATTCCGGCAAAGATAATAATGGATATGCCGTTTCCTACTCCATAAGCAGTAATCTGATCACCCAGCCATACGAGAAAAGCCGTACCGGTTGTCAGTACCAAAGCAATGATTAGAAAGGTCCAAATAGTTGGATTGCTTACCAATCCTTGATAACTGTTACTGAACGTGTAGGAAAGTCCAAGTGCTTCAACAAAGCCGAGAACGATCGTTCCATACCTTGTCAGCTGATTCAGTTTGCGTCTTCCCATTTCTCCCTGCTTCGACCATTCAGTCAATTTCGGTACAACATCCATCTGCAGCAGCTGCACAATAATGGATGCTGTAATGTAAGGCATAATGCCCATAGAGAAGATGGAGAAGTTCTCCAGCGCGCCACCACCAAAAGTGTTGAACAAGCCAAAGGCACTTGAATCGCTGAAATTGATCATCTCTGTATTAATATCCGGAACAGGAATGAATGTCCCGATCCGAAATATAATGAGCATAAGCAGTGTGAATACTATTTTACGGCGAATTTCGGCTTCTCGCCACATACTGGAAAGTACTTGAAACATCAAATCACCTCAATGTTTCCGCCGGCAGCTTCAATCGCTTCTTTAGCAGAAGCAGAGAATTTATGCGCCTTAACTGTCAATTTAGCTTCAAGCTTGCCTTCGCCCAAAATCTTAACGCCGTCGTTTAATTTGCGAATTACTCGTTTTTCAAGAAGTAATTCCGGTGTGATTGCTGTTCCGTTCTCAAAACGGTTCAGTGTTTCAACATTAACAATAGCGTAGATTTTGCGTGTCGGGTTCTTAAAGCCCTTCTTTGGCAGTCTTTGAAGCAATGGATTCTGTCCGCCTTCAAATCCGAGGCGTACTCTGCCGCCCGAACGAGCTTTCTGTCCTTTTTGTCCTCGACCAGATGTTTTGCCAAGTCCTGAACCGTAGCCGCGCCCTACTCTTTTGCGAGCGAAACGGGAGCCTTCAGCTGGTTTCAATTCATGGAGTTTCATCTTGGCACCTCCTTATTCTCAATTTCACTTTCAAATCAATCATTCAGTTCGCGAACCGCCAAAAGATGGGAGACCTTGTTGATCATGCCGCGAATTGCCGGATTATCATCCTGAACAACGGTTTGGTAGGTCTTCTTAAGACCAAGTGTTCTTACCGTCACGCGTTGTGATTCTGGACGTCCGATCACACTATGTTTGAGGGTAATTTCCAATTTGTTAGCCAATTTTGTTCCCTCCTTATCCGAGCAGTTCTTCTACTGATTTGCCGCGCAGCTTTGCCACTTGTTCTACGCGTTTCAAGCTCTGCAAGCCTTCAACTGTCGCGCGAACCATGTTAATCGGATTGTTTGATCCGAGAGACTTCGAAAGAATGTCCCCCAGTCCGGACAATTCGAGTACGGCACGGACAGGGCCGCCGGCGATAATTCCGGTACCTTCGGAAGCTGGTTTCAACAGCACGCTACCGGCTCCTGAATGGCCTGTTACTTGATGAGGAATGGTTGTATTTACGATCGGAACATTAAATACGTTCTTCTTCGCATCTTCAATTGCTTTGCGAATGGCTTCAGGAACTTCGTGAGCCTTTCCCTGGCCATAACCTACATTGCCTTTTTTGTCGCCAACGACAACCAGCGCTGAAAAACGGAACCTGCGTCCGCCTTTAACTACTTTCGCTACTCGGTTGATTGTTACGACGCGTTCTTCAAATTCTGATTTATTGCGATCATTATTAGCCATGGATTCCCCTCCTTAATGTTAAAATTTAAGTCCTGCTTCCCGGGCGCCTTCGGCTACGGCCTTAACACGTCCGTGATAGATGTAACCGCTGCGATCGAAAACAACCGCGTCGATTCCTTTTTCCAAAGCACGTTCGCCGATCAGTTGGCCGACTTTTTTTGCTGCAGCAACGTCGCTGCCTTTTTCAAGATCAAATGCTTTGTCGATTGATGAAGAAGAAACAAGTGTTACACCCTTTGCATCATCAATCAATTGCGCATATATATTCTTTGAAGAACGAAAAACGTTTAAACGCGGACGTTCTGCAGTACCCACGATACGGTGGCGTACATGAAGATGTCTTTTCTGACGCAGCGCGTTTTTGTCTTTTTTGGTAATCATACAGTCTGTCGCTCCTTTCTCGTAGAAATTGAACTAAATTATTTACCTGTTTTACCTTCCTTACGGCGTACCTTTTCGCCTTCATAGCGAATACCTTTGCCCTTGTAAGGCTCAGGAGCACGAACGGAACGAATGTTAGCGGCAACTTCACCGACACGCTGCTTGTCGATTCCTGTAACAGAAATCTTGTTGTTTCCTTCAACAGCGAGTTCGATTCCTTCTTCAGGAACGATTTCTACAGGGTGAGAGTAGCCAACGTTCAGAACCAAATTCTTGCCTTGCTTGTTGGCACGATAACCAACGCCGACAAGTTCCAAATTCTTAACGAAACCCTTTGTCACACCTTCAACCATGTTGCTGATCAAGCTGCTCGTCGTACCGTGCAAAGCGCGGTGTTGATTCGAATCATCAGGTCTTTCAACTTTTACTTCGTTTTCTTCCTGTTTGATGATCATATCCGGATGAAACTTCCGGGATAATTCACCTTTTGGCCCTTTGACTGTTACAGTCTGGCCGTCAATCGTAACCGTTACGCCATCAGGAACGGCAGTCGGTCTTAATCCTATACGAGACATTAGGACACCTCCATTCTTGTTTGCTCATTACCAAATATATGCAAGCACTTCTCCGCCAACTTTTTGCTGACGTGCTTCTTTATCCGTAATAACACCTTTTGATGTTGATACAAGCGCAATACCGAGACCGCCAAGAACCTTCGGCACCTCGTCTGCCTTCGCATAAACGCGAAGACCCGGCTTGCTGATTCTCTTCAAACCAGAAATAACTCGTTCTTTGCTGCCGCCGTATTTCAGAATCAGTCGAAGCACACCTTGTTTATTATCTTCAATGTATTCAACGTCCTTGATGAATCCCTCACGTTTCAGGATTTCAGCAATTTCTTTCTTGATTCTGGAACCTGGCAGCTCAATCTGTTCATGGCGAACAATATTGGCGTTGCGAATGCGGGTCAGCATATCTGCAATCGGATCTGTCATGACCATGCAAATCGACCTCCTTCCCTATCACTTAAAATTTTACCAACTAGCTTTTCTAACACCTGGGATTTGTCCTTTATGGGCAAGTTCGCGAAAACAAATTCTGCATAATTTGAATTTTCTAAGAACCGAATGAGGACGTCCGCAGCGTTCACAGCGTGTGTATTCCTGCACTTTGAATTTTTTTGGGCGATGTGATGAAACAAGCATTGATTTTTTTGCCAAAATTCATATCCTCCTTGCGATTATTTTTTTACGAACGGCATGCCCAGCATTGTAAGTAATTCTGCTGCTTCTTCATCTGTGTTAGCAGATGTTACGATAACGATGTCCATACCGCGTACTTTATCAACTTTATCATAGTCAATTTCAGGGAAGATCAATTGTTCACGGATACCCAGCGTGTAGTTTCCGCGGCCGTCAAATGCTTTCTTTGAAACACCACGGAAGTCACGTACACGAGGAAGTGCAACAGTAACCAGCTTGTCGAGAAAATCATACATACGATCTTTTCTAAGGGTTACTTTTGTGCCGATTGCTACACCTTCGCGAAGCTTGAATGCAGCAATTGATTTTTTCGCCCGTGTAATAACTGGCTTCTGGCCGGACAACGCCGTCAGATCTTCTACAGCACTGTCCAATGCCTTCGAGTTGTGAACAGCCTCACCGACACCCATATTAATGACTACTTTTTGAATTGCCGGCACCTGCATTACCGAAGTATAGTTAAACTTTTCAACTAAAGCCGGAACAACTTCCTTTTCATACTTTTCTTTGAAACGGCTCATGTGTTTACCTCCTTTCACAGACAATCAGCTCAATCGATGACTTCGCCTGATTTTTTAGAAACTCGAACTTTTTTTCCGTCTACTATTTTATGACCTACGCGTGTAGGTTCACTTGTCTTTGGATCAAGCAGCATAACATTTGATACGTGAATTGGCGCCTCTTTTTCGAGAATGCCGCCTTGCGGAGCTGCCTGGCTCGGCTTTGAATGCTTCTTGACGATGTTGACACCTTCAACAAGCACGCGTTCCTTTGCCGGATAAGCTGCAAGGATCACACCTTGTTTGCCTTTATCCTTGCCGGAAATGACTTGAACCTTATCGCCTTTTTTCACATGCAGTTTTGCCATGTTAAATGCCACCTCCTTTTCCTAACCATTCAGAATTACAATACTTCCGGTGCGAGAGAGACGATTTTCATAAATTGTCCGTCACGCAGTTCACGGGCAACTGGCCCAAAGATACGCGTGCCGCGAGGACTCTTATCTTCTTTAATCAGTACAACGGCATTTTCGTCAAAGCGAATGTAAGAGCCGTCCGTGCGTCGTACACCGTGCTTTGTGCGAACAACAACTGCTTTTACAACTTCGCCTTTCTTAACAACGCCACCTGGTGTTGCTTGTTTAACCGTAGCAACGATGAGATCACCGATATTAGCAGTCTTGCGACCGGATCCTCCCAAAACTTTGATGGTAAGGACTTCACGAGCGCCTGAGTTATCGGCAACTTTCAAACGGCTTTCCTGCTGAATCATAAAGTGCAACCTCCTTTCGATCTTCGAACACGTTCGACAGATCAGATAATAACGGATTCCTCAACGATTTTTACAAGACGAAAACGTTTATCTTTAGAAAGCGGACGAGTTTCAATAATTTCAACAATATCGCCGACTTTTGCTTGATTATTTTCATCATGTGCTTTGAATCTCTTGGAAAACTTCACATGCTTTCCATAGAGACGGTGGTTCTTGTAAGTCTCAACGAGTACAGTAATGGTCTTATCCATTTTGTCTGAGACAACGCGACCAACCAGGACTTTACGGGCGTTCGTGCGTGTTTCTTCTGCCATTCAAATAACCTCCTTCTCAGCCGTTTTGAACATTTAATTCACGTTCATGCAAAATTGTCTTTGCGCGAGCAATGGATTTGCGGACTGCGCGAATGCGAGCCGGATTTTCCAATTGTCCGGTAGCGAGCTGGAAACGCAGATTAAATAATTCTTCTTTCAAAGACTTGACGTTTTCCTCAACTTCAGCAGTGGTCAAATTACGAATTTCCTCAGCCTTCATTTGCGTCACCACCCACTTCTTCACGTTTCACGATTTTCGTTTTAATAGGCAATTTGTGGCTCGCAAGTCTTAAGGCTTCGCTTGCCACTTCTTCACTAATGCCGCCGACTTCAAATAAAACACGGCCGGGCTTCACAACAGCTACCCATCCTTCAGGAGCACCTTTACCAGAACCCATTCGGACATCAAGAGGTTTCTTTGTATATGATTTTTGCGGGAAAATTTTGATCCATACTTTTCCGCCACGTTTCATAAAACGTGTCATAGCGATACGAGCCGCTTCAATCTGACGACTGCTGATCCATGCGGATTCCAGCGCCTGCAGACCGTATTCACCGAACGTTACCGAAGCGCCGCCTTTAGTCTGGCCGCGCATTCTTCCGCGGTGCTGTCTGCGATACTTTGTACGTTTAGGCATTAACATAATTATTTGCCTCCTTTCTTATTTGTCGTTCCTTTCGTCGGAAGGACTTCTCCGCGATAAATCCAAACTTTTACACCGATTCTACCATAAGTAGTCGCTGCTTCAGCTGTACCGTAATCAATGTCGGCACGCAACGTATGAAGCGGAACGGTTCCTTCACTGTAATCCTCAGTACGAGCCATATCTGCACCGCCAAGACGGCCGGCACATTGCGTTTTAATACCCTTTGCGCCTGCTCGCATTGCTCTTTGCAGTGTTTGTTTTTGCGCACGTCTCCATGAAACACGGCCTTCAAGCTGCCGAGCAATATTTTCAGCAACAAGCTTAGCATCAAGATCAGCTTGCTTAATTTCAAAAATATTTACATGGACGCGTTTGCCTGTAAGATCATTCAAAGCCTTCCGAAGGTTTTCAACTTCAGATCCGCCTTTGCCGATGACCATGCCCGGTTTCGCCGTCTTAATGGTTACATTAATCCGGTTCGCTGCGCGTTCCAGTTCAATACCGGAAACAGCGGCGTCTTTGAGCTTCTTTTCGATATATTGACGAATTTTAATATCTTCATGAAGATATGTCGCATATTCTTTATCAGCATACCATTTGGATTCCCAGTCACGAATGACTCCGATTCTGAATCCAGTAGGATTAATTTTTTGACCCACGCGTTATCCCTCCTTCTTTTCCGATACAATAATTGTAATGTGGCTGGTACGTTTGTTGATCTTGCTCGCACGTCCCTGGGCGCGTGGGCGGAAGCGTTTCAGCGTAGCCCCTTCATCAACAAATGCCTGTTCTACATACAAGGTATCTGTATCCATATCATAGTTGTGTTCCGCGTTAGCAATGGCGGATTTTAATACTTTTTCAATAATCGGAGATGCTGATCGCTGTGTGTTTTTCAGCACAGCAATGGCATAGCCGACATCCTTGCCCCTGATAAGATCGATAACAAGACGTGCCTTACGAGGAGCAATACGAATTTGTTTAGCGACAGCTTTTGCTTGCATCAAAAGTTCCTCCTTTCGTTAGCGTGCACTTGTTTTCTTATCAGAGGAGATATGTCCGCGATAAGTTCTAGTCGGAGCAAATTCTCCAAGTTTATGTCCTACCATGTCTTCCGTAACATACACCGGTACATGCTTGCGTCCGTCATAAACAGCAATAGTATGTCCGATGAATTCCGGGAAAATGGTCGATCTGCGTGACCATGTTTTAATGACTCTTTTCTCGTCTTTTTCATTCAGCGCAACAACTTTTGTCATCAAATGACCATCGACAAAAGGTCCTTTTTTCAGGCTTCGGCTCATGAGTAGGCCTCCTTCCAAATAAACTATTTATAAGCACTTACTTCTTTTTACGGTGTCTGATGATAAATTGTTCAGAAGCATTTTTCTTGCTGCGTGTCTTGTAACCCATCGTTGGCTTGCCCCATGGTGACATTGGCGACTTGCGTCCGACTGGTGCTTTACCTTCACCACCACCATGCGGGTGATCGTTAGGGTTCATTACAGAACCACGGACCGTTGGGCGAATACCCTTCCAGCGTGAACGTCCTGCTTTACCAACAGAAACAAGTTCATGTTCCAGGTTGCCGACTTGACCGATCGTCGCGCGGCATGTTTCAAGAACCATACGTACTTCGCCGGAAACAAGACGAATAAGCACATATTTTCCTTCTTTACCAAGAATCTGAGCGGAAGTTCCTGCAGAACGCACGAGTTGTCCGCCTTTTCCTGGTTTTAATTCAATATTATGAATCGTAGTACCTACTGGAATGTTCTTCAATGGAAGTGCATTTCCAACTTTAATGTCGGCATCGACACCAGATACGATCTGAGTTCCGACTTTAATGCCCTTTGGAGCAAGAATGTAGCGTTTTTCGCCGTCTACATAGTGAACAAGAGCAATGTTAGCCGTACGATTCGGATCATATTCGATCGTTGCGATCTTACCCGGTACGCCGTCCTTATTGCGTTTGAAGTCAATAACACGGTATTGACGTTTGTGGCCGCCGCCTTGGTGACGAACCGTCAGTCTGCCTTGATTGTTTCGGCCGGCCTTCTTTGGCAACGACTTCAGCAATGTTTTTTCCGGCGTATCCGTTGTAATTTCTGCGAAATCAAGTGAAGTCATATTTCTACGACCATTGGTTGTCGGTTTGTACTTTTTAAGTGGCATGATCAGTAACCTCCTTCTTTAATATTCCTTATTCGCCTTCGTAAAAGTTGAGTTCTTTGCTTTCCGGCGTCAAAGTGACAACAGCTTTCTTACGGTTATTTGTATAGCCTGAATAGCGGCCGTAACGTTTCGGTTTACCTTTTACGTTCAACGTATTGACTTTGACAACTTTAACATCGAAAATGGCTTCCACAGCGCGTTTGATTTCAGACTTATTTGCCTTTGTATCAACGTCAAATGTGTATTTCTTGTCAGCCATCTGATCAGTTGTACGTTCAGTCAGTACGGGGCGCTTTATAATATCGCGAGGATCCTTCATTATCCAAGCACCTCCCCAAGCTTTGCCGCAGCTTCCTTGGTGACGATCAGTTTGTTGTGTGCAACGACATCAAGAACATTGACTTCGTTTGCAGCAAGTACCTTCACTCCAGGAATGTTGCGAGATGACAAAACTGCTGTTTCGTCAACGTCGTTTGTGACAATCAGTGCCTTGTCTGAAACAGACAAATTGTTCAATAGAGTAACAATTTCCTTTGTTTTCGGAGCTTCGATCTTCAGCGTATCCAGTACGATCAGATCATTTTCCCCTGCCTTGCCGGATAGTACCGACTTAATAGCAAGTCTGCGTACCTTCTTAGGCAATTTGTAGGAATAGCTGCGCGGTGTAGGTCCGAATACCGTACCACCGCCAACCCATTGTGGCGAGCGAATAGAGCCCTGACGCGCGCGACCGGTTCCTTTTTGTTTCCAAGGCTTGCGGCCACCGCCGCGTACAGCAGAACGATTTTTTACAGCATGTGTTCCTTGGCGTTGAGAAGCCTGTTGCATGACAACTGCTTGGTAAACAACATGTTCATTAGGTGTGATGCCGAATACAGCGTCTGCCAATTCAACAGTTCCTACTTCAGCGCCTTTTTGATCAAATACAGTTACTTCTGGCATGGAAGCGTCCTCCCTTCTTATTTAGCTTCTTTTGCTTTGAGTGCGGATTTTATAACAACATAGCTCTTCTTGGCACCCGGCACATTACCGCTGATGAGAATCAATTTGCGTTCCAAATCAACTTTGGCAATGACCAAGTTTTCAACAGTAACCGTTTCGCCGCCCATACGTCCGGCCAATTTCTTGCCCTTGAAGACGTGAGCCGGATCGATAACACCCATGGAACCGGGACGACGGTGATAACGAGAACCGTGTGTCATTGGTCCGCGGGACTGGTTGTTTCTCTTAATTGGGCCTTGATAACCTTTACCTTTCGAAGTTCCGGTTACGTCTACGACTTCTCCGGCTTTAAAAGTGTCGGCAGTTACTTCTTTGCCCAATTCGTAATCATCTAAATTTACATTACGGATTTCTTTAATGAAGCGCTTAGGTTCAGCCTTTGCCTTTTCAGCGTGTCCCTTTGCCGGTTTGGTAATTTTTGATGCTTTTGCATTATCAAAACCGATCTGTACAGCTTCGTAGCCATCCGTTTCAACCGTCTTCTTTTGAAGAACGATATTGTCGGATACATCGACAACCGTAACAGGGATCGCATCGCCATTTTCAGCAAAAATCTGAGTCATACCGATTTTCTTGCCTAAGATTCCCTTGCTCATCCGTAACACCTCCTGTTTGTTCTAAATAAATTATAATTTGATTTCAATGTCGACACCTGAAGGCAGATCCAGTCTCATCAGTGAATCTACCGTTTGGGGTGTAGGCTCAACAATATCAACTAAGCGTTTGTGAGTGCGCATTTCGAATTGTTCACGTGAATCTTTGTATTTGTGTACCGCACGCAAAATCGTATAAATCGATTTTTCAGTAGGAAGCGGAATCGGACCAGATACTTTAGCACCTGAACGTTTTGCCGTTTCCACAATTTTTTCAGCGGATTGATCCAAAATACGGTGATCATATGCCTTTAAACGAATGCGAATCTTTTGCTTTGCCATGTTGTATTCCCTCCTTTTTTCGTCCATTTTTCAAAAATAGACTTGCTCCACGAAAATTTCCAGATAGCCCGCCTTGGCAAAGGAGCCGGGTGTATCTGCAACCTTCCGCATCATTGCCAAAAAACCAACTTCACTATTATACCTAAATAGTAGGCACAAAGCAAGGCGAACCATCACTTTTTCAGTGACTTATACATTATAATGACTTTCTCATAAAAGATCAAATAAAAAATATAATTTATAGAACGACTTTGGTTTACATTCAATAAGTTAAAAAGGCAAAAAAAAAGAGCCCTCCGAAGAGAGTCCTTTTTCAGTCGACCATTATTCAACGATTTCAGATACAGAGCCGGCGCCTACCGTACGGCCGCCTTCACGAATAGAGAATTTTGTTCCCTGTTCGATAGCGATCGGAGCAAGCAGATCAACATCCATTTCAACGTTGTCGCCAGGCATTACCATTTCAGTTCCTTCAGGAAGAGTAATGGTTCCTGTAACGTCAGTTGTTCTGAAATAGAATTGTGGACGATAGTTTGTGAAGAATGGAGTATGACGTCCACCTTCTTCTTTTTTCAGAACGTAAACTTGAGCCTTGAATTTCTTGTGGGCAGTTACGGTACCTGGTTTAATCAAAACCTGGCCACGTTCAACGCCTTCGCGGTCAACACCACGGAGCAAAGCGCCGATGTTGTCGCCGGCTTCAGCGAAGTCAAGAGTTTTACGGAACATTTCAACGCCCGTTACAGTTGACTTCTTAGGAGCATCTGTCAAACCAAGAATTTCAACTTCATCGCCGATTTTAACCGTACCACGTTCAACACGTCCGGTTGCAACGGTACCACGACCTGTGATCGAGAATACGTCTTCGACAGGCATCATGAATGGCTTGTCATTTTCACGAACAGGAGTAGGGATGTATTCATCAACAGCCTGCATCAAGTCGAGAATATGTTGTTCTTCAACAGGATCGCCTTGCAATGCTTTCAAAGCAGAACCGCTGATTACAGGAACATCGTCACCAGGATAGTCATATTCGCTAAGAAGATCACGAACTTCCATTTCAACGAGTTCAAGAAGTTCAGGATCATCAACCTGGTCCGTCTTGTTCAAGAAGACAACGATCGCAGGAACACCTACTTGGTTAGCAAGAAGGATGTGTTCACGAGTCTGTGGCATCGGGCCGTCAACTGCGGAAACAACGAGGATTGCTCCGTCCATTTGAGCAGCACCAGTGATCATGTTCTTTACATAGTCGGCGTGCCCTGGGCAGTCAACGTGTGCATAGTGACGTGTGTCTGTTTCATATTCAACGTGTGCAGTCGAAATTGTAATTCCGCGTTCACGTTCTTCAGGAGCACCATCGATAGAATCGTAAGCGCGAGCCTGTGCTTTACCTGATTTAGCCAATACAGTTGTAATAGCAGCAGTCAGAGTAGTTTTACCGTGGTCAACGTGACCAATTGTACCGATGTTAACATGCGGTTTTGTACGTTCATAATGTTCTTTAGCCATGGATTGTATTATCCTCCTTTAATTCAATAGAAAGTTTAAAATTTATATGCAGTAAGAAAGTTGGCAAGCTTAGTGCCATCTTTCCTAGCTTACAATAAAATAAATGGTGTGACAATTAATTTAATAAGCATGCGCGGTTAAAGTAATTATTCACCGGTTGCCTTCTTAATAATTTCTTCACTGACGCTCTTCGGCACTTGTTCGTAGTGATCGAATTGCATCGTGAAGGTTCCGCGTCCCTGAGTTGCAGAACGAAGGTTTGTCGCATAGCCAAACATTTCCGCGAGAGGAACGTGAGCACTGACAACCTGAACACCTTGGCGTGCTTCCATGCCATCAACGCGTCCGCGGCGGCTTGTGATATCACCCATAATATCTCCTAAATACTCTTCAGGCATGCTGACTTCCACTTTCATGATCGGTTCAAGAATAACCGGTGCACACACAGATTTAGCGGCTTTCAATGCCATTGAAGCTGCAATCTTGAACGCCATTTCACTGGAATCGACATCGTGATAGGATCCGTCAACAAGACTTGCTTTCACGTCGATCAATGGATAACCGGCAAGCAATCCGTTTTGCAACGAATCTTTTAAGCCTGCCTCAACCGCAGGGATGTATTCACGAGGAACAACACCACCGACGATTTTGTTTTCGAATATGAATCCTTCGCCTTCTTTTTGAGGTTCGAATTCAATCCAAACGTGACCGTATTGACCACGACCGCCAGATTGGCGAATAAATTTACCTTCTGCTCTGCCTGCCTTGGTCAGCGTTTCACGATAAGCAACTTGCGGGTTACCGACATTCGCATCAACCTTGAATTCGCGACGCATACGGTCAACGATGATATCGAGGTGAAGCTCACCCATACCACCGATAATGGTCTGGCCGGTTTCTTCATCTGTATGCGTTTTGAAGGTTGGATCTTCTTCAGCAAGTTTTGCAAGGGCAATGCCCATCTTATCCTGATCTGCCTTCGATTTCGGTTCGATGGCAACATGGATAACAGGATCAGGGAATTCCATCGATTCAAGAACAATGAGATGATCCTCATCGCACAGTGTATCTCCGGTTGTCGTATTTTTCAAGCCGACTGCTGCTGCGATATCTCCAGAATAAACTTTTTTGATTTCGCTGCGGTGGTTGGCGTGCATTTGAAGAATACGTCCCATACGTTCACGATTGTCTTTCGTTGAGTTCTGTACATAAGAACCTGCTTCGATTGTTCCTGAATAGACACGGAAGAAAGTCAGCTTACCAACGAACGGGTCGGTCATTACTTTAAAGGCCAATGCCGCAAATGGTGCATTGTCGTCAGCCGGACGTAATGCTTCTTCGCCCGTATCTGGCAATGTACCCTTGATTGCAGGAACATCAAGCGGTGAAGGGAGATAATCAATGCATGCATCCAGTACGTGTTGAACACCTTTATTCTTAAAGGCCGTACCGCACAATACAGGATAGAATTTAACGGCACACGTTGCCTTACGAATTGCCGCTTTTAATTCTTCTACAGAGATTTCTTCGCCATTCAGATATTTTTCCATGATGTCGTCATCAACGTCAGCAACGGCTTCAACGAGTTTTTCATGGTATTCTTCAGCTTGTTCCTTGTATTCAGCCGGAATCTCTTCGGCATCTACAATGGAACCCTGATCGTCTTCATAAACATATGCCTGCATGTTTACCAAGTCGATTTCGCCTTGATAATTATCTTCAGCGCCCATTGGTAATTGAATCGGGTGAGCGTTCGCTTGAAGACGTTCATGCAATGTTTTGCAAGAATAAAGGAAATCAGCGCCGATCTTATCCATCTTGTTAACAAATACAATTCTAGGCACACCGTATGTCGTTGCCTGACGCCAAACAGTTTCTGTTTGTGGTTCAACACCGGATTGTGCATCAAGAACCGTTACGGCTCCGTCAAGAACACGAAGTGAACGTTCTACTTCAACAGTAAAGTCCACGTGTCCCGGGGTGTCGATAATGTTGATTCGATGGTTCTTCCATTGAGCGGTTGTCGCCGCAGATGTGATCGTAATTCCGCGTTCCTTTTCCTGATCCATCCAGTCCATTTGTGAAGCCCCTTCATGGGTTTCACCGATTTTATGGATACGGCCTGAATAGAAGAGAATACGCTCGGTTGTTGTCGTCTTGCCGGCATCAATGTGAGCCATGATACCGATATTGCGCGTCTTTTCCAAGGAGAATTCCCTTGCCATGGTTTTCTCTCCTTCCTAATAGTGGATGCTCAAAGTGTTAGGAAAAAAGAGTATAAGCATTTTCTTGACTCTTTCCAACTTCCATTTTGAACATCGATTTTTTTATTACCAGCGATAATGAGCAAAAGCTTTGTTGGCTTCAGCCATTTTGTGCATGTCTTCGCGTTTCTTAACCGATGCGCCGGTATTGTTTGAAGCATCGATAATTTCGTTTGCTAACCGTTCAACCATCGTTTTTTCTCCACGAAGTCTTGAATAGTTAACCAAGTAGCGAAGTCCTAAAGTCGTCCGGCGTTCAGGGCGAACTTCAACTGGCACCTGATAGTTAGATCCGCCGACACGGCGTGCTTTAACTTCAAGTACAGGCATAACATTCTTCAGTGCCTGTTCAAATACTTCCATAGGTTCCTGATTTGTACGTTCCTTAATCAGATCAAATGCCTGATAGAGAATGGTTTGCGCCTTTCCCTTTTTGCCGTCTTCCATAATCCGGTTGATCAAACGAGTGACCAGTTTGGAATTATAAAGCGGATCAGGTAATACATCGCGTCTTTCGACAGGGCCTTTTCTAGGCATGTTAATTCCTCCTCCCAGTTAATAGTGATTAAGCCTTAGGCTTCTTTGCGCCGTATTTCGAGCGGCCTTGCTTACGGTCAACAACACTAGCCGTATCCAGAGCGCCGCGGATAACATGATAACGCACACCAGGGAGGTCCTTCACACGTCCGCCGCGAATCAGAACAACACTGTGTTCCTGAAGGTTGTGGCCGATTCCCGGGATATAGGCGTTGACTTCGATATTGTTTGACAAACGAACACGAGCGTATTTACGAAGCGCAGAGTTTGGCTTCTTAGGTGTCATCGTTCCGACACGAGTGCACACGCCCCTCTTTTGTGGAGCAAAATCATCAGTCAACGATTTTTTGAAACTGTTGTAGCCTCTGTTTAATGCAGGCGCCGTAGACTTTTTGATTTTTGACTTACGTCCTTGACGAATTAATTGATTAATTGTAGGCATTTACCTGTTCCTCCTTTCAAATTTCTAAACCCACTGATCCAGGCGGTTCATTTCTCGCGCAAAAAAGTGTTTTTGCAAGGATCGCCTTGCAAAAACATCATTTTTTTATCGCAACAGCCGATGCTCCGACTTCAATGCCGCAAGCCTGGCCTAGCTTCTTCATTGAGGCCACTTTACTTACAGGCACTTTCAATTCTTCCGCAAGTATCAGTACTTTATTGGTTACACGCACATCTGCATCTTCGGCAATGACAACCTCTTTAACACGGTTTTCTTTCAACGCCTTGATTGCTTGCTTCGTGCCAATAATCACATCGTTCTTCGATTGTGTCACTTTTTCATAAGAAATCACGAAAGAATCCTCCAAAGTAACAAGTGTAAAAGAACACTCAGATATAATAGCACCCGCCCTTGACCATTGTCAATGGCTGAATCAACTTTCTTGATTCAACAGTGCTTCAACCGGTTCCGCTTTCGTATCCGAACCTTGTGCGTCGCCCTCAGTTTCAACAACAACATTACGATATTTCGGCATTCCGGTTCCGGCAGGAATGAGTTTGCCGATAATAACATTTTCCTTCAAGCCAAGCAGTTCATCAACTTTGCCCTTAATTGCGGCATCAGTCAGGACACGTGTCGTTTCCTGGAACGAAGCAGCGGACAGGAAGGAATCTGTTTCAAGTGCTGCCTTGGTGATACCAAGCAATACAGGATGCGCAGTCGCCGGTAATTTGCGATTAAGCAGCACATCGCGGTTGTCATCCTTAAAGCGATGAATATCAACAAGTGCTCCCGGTAATACGGTCGTATCTCCGCTGTCAATAACACGAACTTTACGCATCATTTGGCGTACCATGACTTCGACGTGTTTATCGCCGATTTCTACACCCTGCATACGGTAAACCTTTTGAACTTCACGCAGCAAATAATTTTGCACACCTTGCAGTCCGACAACATGAAGCAGTTCTTTAGGATCGATCGAGCCACTGATCAGCGGCTGTCCGGCTTTGACTTCATTGCCCTCAGCAACTTTCATTCGTGCACTCACCGGTACTGTATAGGTTCGGGTTTCCAATGCGCCTTTGACAACAATTTCGCGTTTATCCTTCAACTCGGTTACCGATGTAACGGTTCCGTCAATTTCAGTGATGGTTGCCTGGCCTTTAGGATTCCGGGCTTCAAACAATTCTTGAATACGCGGAAGACCTTGTGTAATGTCGTCTCCGGCAACACCGCCGGTATGGAACGTACGCATGGTCAGCTGAGTACCAGGTTCGCCAATTGATTGCGCGGCGATAATGCCAACGGATTCGCCCACTTCAACCTCTGAACCAGTAGCCAAGTTACGGCCATAGCATTTTTTGCAGACACCATGTCTTGTTTCACAGGTAAATACCGTACGAATTTCAACTTCGGTAATACCGGCTTCCACAATCTTGGTTGCTCTGTCTTCGTTAATCAGCTGGTTCTTCTTAACGAGTACTTCGTCAGTGTCCGGATGATAAACCGTTTGATTTGCCGTACGACCGACTAGACGGTCATACAAACTTTCAATTTCTTCGTTGCCTTCGCGAATCGCATGCACAAGAATACCGCGATCCGTACCGCAATCGTCTTCTCTGACAATGACATCTTGAGCAACATCGACAAGACGTCGAGTCAAGTAACCAGAGTTTGCCGTCTTTAGTGCGGTATCGGCAAGTCCCTTACGTGCACCGTGAGTTGAAATAAAGTATTCCAACACGGTCAGACCTTCACGGAAACTTGAAATAATAGGAAGTTCGATAATTCGACCAGAAGGATCGGCCATCAAACCACGCATACCGGCAAGCTGAGTAAAGTTCGATGCATTACCACGGGCACCGGAATCACTCATCATGAAAATCGGGTTGGTCTTTGCCAACGAATCCATCAGCTTGGATTGAATCGTATCTTTTGCATCGCTCCAAATGCCGACAATGCGTTCATAACGTTCATCCTCAGTGATTAAGCCTCGGCGGAACTGCTTCGTTACTTTCTGCACATTTTCTTCCGCATTATCAAGGATTTCTTTCTTTTCCGGAAGCACGATAACATCGGATACACCAACGGTTATTCCGGCTTTCGTCGAATATTGGAATCCAAGCGCCTTTAAGCGGTCAAGGAATTTAGAAGTCTCGGTAACTTTATACTTTTTAAATACTTCTGCAATAATGTGTCCGAGATACCCTTTCTTAAATGGCGGGATCTCTTCACGAGCGGCGATTTCCTTTGGAATATCCGAACCCATTGGTACAAAATATTTATTCGGAGTCGCAACCTGAAGATTTTTATCCGTTGGCTCATTAATGTATGGGAACGTCGGCGGCAGGACATGGTTGAAAATTAATTTCCCTGCCGTTGTCAGCAAGTATTGTTTATTTTGTTCTTCCGTAAACGTCGGATTATGCGTCGACGATGCGGGAATTGCAATCCGCGAATGCAGATGCAGGTAGCCGTTGTAGTAAGCGAGCATAACTTCATCCGCATCCTTGAAAATCTTACCTTCGCCAATAGCGCCTTTGCGTTCGAGTGTCAGGTAATAGTTACCCAGCACCATGTCCTGAGAAGGCGTAACAATTGGCTTGCCGTCTTTCGGGTTCAGGATATTTTGTGCACCAAGCATCAACAGACGAGCTTCCGCCTGCGCTTCGGCAGACAGTGGCACGTGAACGGCCATCTGGTCACCGTCAAAGTCCGCGTTGTATGCGGTACATACGAGTGGGTGAAGACGGATCGCACGTCCTTCTACTATTCTTGGTTCAAAAGCCTGGATACCGAGACGGTGCAGTGTAGGGGCACGGTTCAAGAGAACCGGATGTTCCTTAATAACATCTTCAAGAACACCCCACACATCCGCATGGATTTTCTCAACTTTGCGTTTTGCGCTTTTAATATTGTTGGCAATGCCGCGACTTACAAGCTCTTTCATAACAAACGGCTTGAACAGTTCCAAAGCCATTTCTTTTGGCAGCCCGCATTGATACATTTGCAACGTCGGACCTACAGCAATAACGGAACGGCCGGAATAATCGACACGTTTCCCGAGCAGGTTCTGGCGGAAGCGGCCTTGCTTTCCCTTTAACATATGGGAAAGTGATTTCAGCGGTCTGTTACCGGGTCCGGTAACCGGACGGCCGCGACGGCCGTTATCGATAAGTGAATCGACCGCTTCCTGCAGCATACGTTTTTCATTTTGAACAATAATGCTTGGTGCCCCTAATTCGAGCAGACGTTTCAAACGGTTGTTACGGTTAATAACTCTCCGGTAAAGATCGTTCAAATCGGACGTTGCGAAACGTCCGCCGTCTAGTTGAACCATTGGGCGAAGTTCCGGCGGAATGACCGGAAGTACATCCAGGATCATCCAAGAAGGTTCGTTACCGGACTCACGGAACGCTTCAATAACTTCGAGTCTTTTCACTGCACGCGTTCTTCTTTGTCCTTGAACACTCTTTAGTTCTTCCTGCAATGTATCTGATTCTTTGTCCAAATCAACATCTTGCAAGAGCTTTTTAATCGATTCGGCACCCATTCCGGCTTTGAATGTGTTACCGTATTTTTCACGGTAAGCACGATATTCTTTTTCGGACAGCAGCTGTTTTTTCTCAAGCGGAGTATCGCCTGGTTCGGTCACTACATAAGAGGCAAAGTAGATAACTTCTTCCAGTGCTCTTGGAGACATATCCAGCAAAAGTCCCATCCGGCTCGGAATGCCTTTGAAATACCAAATATGGGATACAGGAGCAGCCAGCTCAATATGACCCATGCGCTCTCTGCGGACCTTTGCCCGAGTAACTTCAACACCGCAACGATCACAAACAACGCCCTTGTACCGGACGCGTTTATATTTACCGCAATGACACTCCCAGTCCTTGGTAGGCCCGAAGATGCGTTCGCAGAACAAGCCGTCCTTTTCCGGTTTCAGTGTTCGGTAATTGATTGTCTCAGGTTTTTTTACTTCACCGTGAGACCATGACCTGATTTTGTCAGGTGAAGCTAAACCAATCTTCATAAATTCAAATTTATTGACATCCAGCAAGGGGGCAACCTCCCTTATATTTTCAGTGTCTGGCATAAAGTGCCATCGCTTTAGTTCACCGAGTTGTTGTATGTTAGAAAACTATTTTGCTGCTTAGGAAAAAGAGCAGTTGAATCGTTTTCCAGGCGCAAAACATATTCTATAAGAGGTTGATTCATAGAACTCAGACTTGGACGTTCAAACTGTCATCGAGTGTCTCTTCTTCGTCCTCAAGTTCTTTAATGACGATTTCCGAGTGGTCGCCGTCCAAAACCTTGACATCCATGCCAAGACTCTGAAGTTCTTTAATGAGTACCTTGAATGATTCAGGAACGCCTGGTTCAGGGACATTCTCACCTTTGACAATGGACTCATACGTTTTCACACGTCCAACAACGTCATCAGACTTCACAGTCAGGATTTCTTGAAGTGTATGTGCGGCACCGTAAGCTTCAAGTGCCCACACTTCCATTTCACCGAATCGCTGACCACCGAACTGGGCTTTACCACCGAGCGGCTGTTGTGTAACCAACGAATATGGGCCGGTCGAACGTGCATGGAGTTTATCGTCAACCATGTGTGCCAGTTTAATCATATACATAACTCCGACTGAAACACGGTTATCGAAAGGTTCACCAGTACGTCCATCATAAAGGACTGTCTTTCCGTCTCGGGAAAGTCCGGCTTCTTCAAGCGTGCTCCAAACATCCTCTTCGCGTGCACCGTCAAAAACAGGTGTTGCAATGTGGATACCCATTTCTCGAGCAGCCATCCCAAGGTGAAGTTCAAGCACCTGACCAATATTCATACGGGAAGGCACACCAAGTGGATTAAGCATGATGTCCAGTGGACGTCCGCTTGGCAAAAATGGCATATCTTCTTCAGGAAGAATTCTGGAAATGACACCTTTGTTTCCGTGGCGTCCTGCCATTTTATCTCCTTCATGAATCTTTCTCTTCTGAACGATGTAAACACGGACAAGTTCATTAACACCCGGTGGCAGTTCGTCTCCCGCTTCACGTGTAAAGATCTTGACATCGTGTACAATTCCGCCGCCGCCATGTGGTACTTTCAGTGATGTGTCACGCACTTCACGCGCTTTTTCACCAAAAATAGCATGGAGCAGCCGTTCTTCCGCCGTAAGCTCTGTAACCCCTTTAGGCGTTACTTTACCTACAAGAATATCACCGTCGCGTACTTCCGCACCGACACGAATAATGCCGCGATCATCGAGATTCTTCAATGCATCTTCGCCGACATTCGGAATATCGCGGGTAATATCTTCAGGTCCAAGCTTCGTATCACGTGCATCAGATTCATATTCCTCTATATGAATAGAAGTATATACGTCGTCTTTCACGAGTTTTTCGCTCATGATGACAGCATCTTCATAGTTGTAACCGTTCCATGTCATGAATCCGACAAGCACGTTTCGGCCGAGTGCCAATTCGCCCTTATCCATGGAAGGTCCGTCAGCGATGATTTCGCCCTTGTCAACAACCATACCTGTCTCAACAATCGGTTTTTGATTGTAGCACATACCTTGGTTGGAGCGTACGAATTTTGAAAGTTTGTATGAAACAACATCGCCTTCAGTTTCTCGGCCGTCAATGGTTTCCAAAGTACGTATTTTAATCACACGTGCCGAAACATATTCAACACGACCGCGGAATTTTGAACGGATTGCTGCCCCTGAATCGCGGGCAGATACATATTCCATTCCTGTTCCGACAAGCGGTGCTTCTGGACGAAGTAACGGCACGGCCTGACGCTGCATGTTGGCACCCATCAGCGCACGGTTGGAATCGTCGTTCGCAAGGAACGGGATACAAGCTGATGCAACAGACACAACCTGCTTAGGCGATACATCCATATAATCGACACGTTCTTTATGAACAACCAGGTTCTCACTACGGAAACGGGCAAGAATATGATCATCCATGAATTCGCCGTCGTCGCTCAATTCAGCATTTGCCTGAGCAACAACGTAGTTATCTTCCTCATCGGCAGTCAAGTAATCAATGTGTTCGGTTACTTTGCCGGTATCCGGATCTACGCGACGATATGGCGTCTCAATGAAGCCATATTTATTAACGCGTGCATAACTGGACAGTGAGTTGATCAAGCCGATGTTCGGACCTTCAGGTGTTTCAATCGGGCACATACGGCCATAGTGCGAGTAGTGTACGTCACGCACTTCCATGCCTGCACGTTCACGAGTCAAACCGCCAGGTCCAAGAGCAGACAGTCTTCGCTTATGTGTCAATTCGGCCAGAGGGTTTGTCTGGTCCATGAACTGCGAAAGCTGCGAGCTTCCGAAAAATTCTTTTATCGACGCAATAACAGGGCGAATGTTGATCAGTGCCTGCGGCGTAATGCTGTTTGTATCTTGGATCGACATACGCTCGCGAATGACACGTTCCATTCGTGACAAGCCGATACGGAACTGGTTCTGCAGCAGTTCGCCGACAGAACGGAGACGACGGTTGCCCAAATGATCGATATCATCGGTATCGCCAATTCCATGAAGCAGATCAAAGAAATAGTTAATTGAAGAAAGAATATCGGCCGGTGTAATATGCTTGATTGATCGGTCAATCACACAATTGCCCATTACGCTGACCACTTTACCCTTGTCTTCATCGAGAGGCGAGTACACATTGATTTTTTGAACTCGGATCGTTTGTCCTGCGATCACACCATCGGTTGGCGTATATTCTACAAAGCCGAGTTTTTTCTCAATAGTCGGCAAAAGTCGATCGAGAGTACGGCGGTCAAGCAGAGTACCTTCATCAGCAACAATTTCCCCTGTTTCCGGATCTACCAGTTTCTCAGCCAATCTCTGATTAAATAATCTGTTCTTAATATGAAGCTTTTTGTTCATTTTATAGCGGCCGACATTCGCCAAATCATAACGCTTTGGATCAAAGAATCTTGCTTCGAGCAAGCTTTTCGCGTTTTCAACAGTCGGCGGTTCGCCAGGACGAAGACGTTCATAAATTTCTACAAGCGCTTTATCCGTGCTGTCGGTATTGTCTTTTTCCAGTGTATTTCTCAGATATTCGTCTTCTCCAAGAAGATCGATAATCTCTTGATCCGTACTGAATCCAAGGGAACGCAAAAGAACCGTTACGGGCACTTTCCTTGTACGGTCGATTCTTACATAGACGACATCTTTTGCATCCGTCTCATATTCAAGCCATGCACCACGGTTAGGAATAACCGTTGCACCAAAGCCTTTTTTGCCATTCTTGTCGACTTTATCATTAAAGTAAACGCTTGGCGAACGCACCAACTGGGAAACGATTACTCGTTCCGCTCCGTTGATAATGAAGGTACCTGCTTCCGTCATCAATGGGAAATCACCCATGAATACTTCTTGCTCCTTCACTTCGCCTGTTTCTTTATTAATCAGCCGAACTTTTACGCGAAGCGGCGCGGCATACGTCACATCCCGCGATTTTGATTCATCAACTGAATACTTTGGTTCTCCCAAACTATAGTCGACAAACTCCAAAATTAGATTTCCCGTAAAATCTTCCACCGGAGAAATATCCTGAAACATTTCTCGGATTCCTTCGTCAAGGAACCACTGATAGGAGGCGGTCTGAATTTCAATAAGATTAGGGAGTTCCAGCACTTCTTTAATCCGAGCGTAGCTCCTGCGTTGGCGGTGGCGTCCGTATTGTACGAGTTGACCTGTCAACTATTTCACCCCTCAAATCAAGCATATTGAAAAAATCGGCAAACCATACTTCTTAAGCTTACCGCAGTCCAAAAATTATTTGATTAGTTTTCCCAAAATTAGGGATCCCTATACCTACAAAAATATCCATGTTAGCATTAAGACATAATATCATAGACAAAATTTAATGTCAACCTTTTCTCGCACAAAAAATAAAGTATCCTTTTTTCTTTGCGACTACATCGACTCGTTTGTATAACGTTTGGAGCATTTTCAAAGCGGACGGTGCACCTTGTTTCTTTTGGATAACCGTCCAAAGTTCACCATTTTCTTTTAAAAAACGATGAGCATCTTTAAAAATCTGGTGGACAACTTGTTTACCTGCCCTGATCGGCGGATTAGTGAGAATCGCGGCAAATTCTCCGGATACATGTTCAAATAAAGAGCCTTGCAGCACCACAGGCGCAACTTGATTTTCCGCGGCATTTTTCTTCGCCAGTGCCACGGCTCGCTCATTGATATCAACCATTGTCACCTTTCGCTTAGAAAAAGCCTTTGCAAGCGCAATTCCAATCGGACCATACCCGCATCCCATATCTAAAAAATCTCCTAATACTGCAGGTTCGCGAAAACTTTCAATTAAAAGCGAGGATCCAAAATCAATTGCATTTTTTGAAAAAACACCTGCATCCGTCGTAAAAATCAGGTCATGCTGCCGCAATGTGGCGTTCAAGGCATGCGGCTTGCTTTCCGCATGGGGATGCTCCGAATAATAGTGTTCTGCCATATGCATCAGCCCCCTTTAAAAATCAGAATCATGTTCTGTTGATTGTCCAGCGGCGTCTTGACCAATGTACTTCTCGGAGGAAAAAGAAAAAGCCCGCGCAAGCGCGGGCTTTTTCTAGAACTTATTTCAGTTCTACTTTTGCGCCAACTTCTTCAAGTTTGCCTTTGATTTCTTCGGCTTCTTCTTTAGCAGCGCCTTCTTTTACAGGACTTGGAGCACCGTCAACCAATGCTTTTGCATCTTTCAGGCCAAGACCAGTGATTTCGCGGACAACCTTGATAACCTTGATCTTTTGTGCGCCAGCTTCTGCAAGAATTACATCGAATTCTGTTTGTTCTTCAGCTGCACCGGCACCTGCACCAGCTTGAACAGCAACCTGAGCTGCTGCAGTTACACCGAATTCTTCTTCAATTGCTTTAACGAGATCGTTCAATTCAAGCACGGACATTTCTTTAACCGCGCTGATGATTTCTTCCTTAGTCATTGATAATCCTCCTCATTTTTCGTTCTATTTTAAATGATTTTTTTACAATTAAGCTTCTTGTTCTTTCTTTTCGGCAACAGCTTTGACGCCCAAAGCGAGCTTTTGAATTGGGGCTTGCAGAACATTTGCCAACATAGAAAGCAATCCTTCTCTGGATGGCAGTTCTGCAAGAGCTCTAATTTCATCAACCGAAGCCAGTTTGCCTTCGATAACGCCTGCTTTGATTTCAAGAGCTTCGTGTTCCTTTGCAAAGTTATAGAGTACTTTTGCCGGAGCAATGACATCTTCTTTGCTGAAAGAAACTGCTGTAGGTCCCTTCAAGGAATCGTCAAGGTCGGAAAGACCAACAATTCCAGTCGCACGGCGTGCAAACGAGTTCTTATATACTTTGTAATCAACGTTTGCTTCTCGCAATTGTTGGCGAAGTTCTGTAACTTCCGCTACAGTAAGGCCGCGATAGTTAACAACGATTGTTGCGACGCTGTCTTTTAATTTGCCGGCAATTTCGTCAACAACTTTCTTTTTGCCTTCTAAGACTTTCTCGTTACTCATGATAAATGGCACCTCCTCTTTCAGAATCTATCCGTATCAGTATTTCCCCCACTTTTAGGCCTATCAAAAAGCCCTCGATCCAAACGGCTCGAGGGCGTAATCTATCAAACAAAAAGTTATCAAGAACTCGCTAAACCTCGGCTGGGATTTATTAAGCATGAATCATGCCCCTGCTGTCTACGGCTAATCATTCAATTAACACAACATGAACTATTATATTGAGTTTGCCAAAGCATGTCAACCTAATTATTCCGTGTCAGTCAATTATTTTACAGATGCAACGGCAACTTTTACGCCAGGTCCCATTGTTGACGAAACTGCGATGTTCTTCATGTATGTGCCCTTAGCTGCTGCAGGTTTAACCTTGATCAGCGTTTCAACAAGCACCTTGAAGTTTTCAACCAGCTTTTCCTCGTCAAAGGAAACTTTACCGATCGGCACATGAACATTTCCGTCTTTCTGAGCACGGTATTCAACTTTACCGGCTTTAATTTCTTTAACGGCTTTTTCAACGTCAAAAGTTACAGTGCCCGTTTTCGGGTTCGGCATTAAGCCTTTCGGTCCGAGAACACGTCCAAGACGGCCAACTTGTGCCATCATATCCGGCGTAGCAACAACCACGTCAAAGTCAAACCAGCCGCCGCTGATCTTTTCAACATACTCTGCTTCGCCAACGTAATCTGCTCCGGCAGCTTCCGCTTCCTTAGCTTTGTCACCTTTTGCAAAAACGAGCACACGCTGCGTTTTACCTGTACCGTTTGGCAATACAACGGCACCGCGAACCTGCTGGTCGTTCTTCCGTGTGTCGACGCCCAAACGGACAGCAACATCAACGGATTCATCGAATCCGGCAGAAGCGATTTTCTTTACCAAGCTGACGGCTTCTTCAACGTCATACGTTTTTGAACGATCGACCGCTTTAGCTTGTTCTTGATACTTTTTACCTCTTTTAGCCATTTGAAATCCTCCTTCGTGGTATTAACGGTTTGCATATGACCTCCCACCAACCATAAACAAATGCGCGAAACAAAGCTTTGTTTATTTGCGCGCTTCCCGATCAGTCTTCGACAACGATGCCCATGCTGCGCGCAGTTCCTTCGACCATACGCATAGCGGATTCAACATTTGCCGCGTTCAGATCAGGCATTTTCAGTTCGGCGATCGCGCGTACCTTGTCGCGTTTGATCGTTGCAACTTTTTTCGTATTCGGTGTACCTGAGCCGGATTGAATGCCTGTTTCTTTCTTAAGCAGAACGGCAGCCGGCGGCGTCTTTGTGATGAACGTAAACGAACGGTCTTCATAAACAGTAATTACGACCGGAATGATCAGACCTGCCTGATCGGATGTCCGAGCGTTGAATTCTTTACAAAAGCCCATAATGTTAACGCCCGCCTGACCCAATGCCGGACCAACTGGCGGAGCCGGATTTGCTTTACCTGCTGGAATTTGCAGCTTAACTAGCTTGATTACTTTCTTTGCCATGAGAGCACCTCCCTACAACAATTTGTGGTACGGGTTGCCCCTTCCACTCCTAAATTACCTCTATGGCTTCTTGCACTTCATGTGACTTGCGATGGTGAGATCGGATAAAATCATACAAACATCAAGATTATACAATCGGCAAGCACAAATTGCAAGGTTTGATCGTGCGGCTATTGCTTTTCTGCCCGCAAAAAAAGATTTAATCGAGTTTTTTCACTTGATTAAAGTCGAGTTCCAACGGTGTTTCACGTCCGAACATATTCACATGCACTTTCAATTTGCTCTTCTCTTCATCAATGCTTTCAACACTTCCAATAAAGTCGGCAAATGGGCCTTCTTTTACTTTAACTTGCTCTTTTATTTCAAAATTGGCGTCGCTTACCTTTTCTTTCAATCCCATCTGTTTCAGAATGGCATCTACTTCGTCCGGCAAAAGCGGGATCGGTTTTGAACCGGCGCCTGTCGATCCGACGAAGCCTGTAACTCCCGGTGTATTACGCACAACATACCAAGAATCATCGGTCATCACCATTTCCGTAAGAACGTAGCCGGGAAATACTTTTTTCATTGCTGTTTTCTTTTGACCGTTCTTAATTTCTGTTTCTTCTTCCATGGGTACAAGAACACGGAAAATTTTATCCGCCATACCCATGGTCTCAACCCTTTTCTCCAGGTTGGTCTTTACTTTGTTCTCATAACCCGAGTATGTGTGAACAACATACCAGTTCTTCTCCATATCGTTCTTCCTCCAAATGATCCATTCGCTTTTCGCCGATTACAATCAGCCTTGATAAAGAATCATTGATTTGTGATCACGTGCAGAAGCTGGGAAATTCCCAGATCAATGACAACGAAAAAGAGTGCAAGAAAGACCACAGTTACAATAACGGTAACCGTGTATCTCAACAGTTCTTTTCTTGTCGGCCAAGTGATTTTTTTCGATTCAGTGACAATGTTTTGAAAAAATTTACCGGTCCCCTTGATAATGCCCGCCATAGGTACTACCTCCGCTAGTCAGATTATTTCGGTGTCTGTTCTTTCGTATATGTCTTGCAATTTCTGCATGATTTATAGATGATTTAACCTGCATTTCGCGTACCCGAATCATGTTCTGAATATAGGCTGCGGGTCTGGGACAGGCCGTCTCACTCCGTGACGATGCCCATGCCGTCAGGGGAAAGAAGCCTGCATTTTCTGCAAGTAAAAGAAAGAAAGGCGCTGATTCGCCTTTCTTGTTGTTTGTCATATACTCTTTGTACTTTACCATAAAAAAACACAGCCTGTCAATGATCCGTCAGGCTGTGCTGTTTCAAATACTGAATTCCTGATATTGCATGCAGTGTTCGAGCTTGCGTTTCACACGCTGCAATGCATTATCAATCGATTTAACATGCCTTTTTAAATCAACCGAAATTTCTTGATAAGTTCTTCCGTCAAGATACTGCCTAAGTACTTTGCGCTCTAAATCACTTAAAACACGCGACAGCTTCTCCTCAATATCATCATATTCTTCACGGCTGATCAGCATCTGTTCAGGGTTGCTTGACTGCGCTTCGCAAACAACATCCATCAGTGTCCGTTCGGATTCTTCATCGTAGATCGGTTTATCAAGTGAAACATAAGAATTCAGCGGAATATGTTTTTGCCTCGTCGCTGTCTTAACGGCTGTAATCATCTGACGCGTGATACACAATTCTGCAAATGCTTTAAATGACGCCAGCTTGTCTCCCCGATAGTCGCGGATCGCTTTAAACAGTCCAATCATTCCTTCTTGAATGATATCCTCGCGATCAGCACCGACCAGAAAATAAGCTTTTGCTTTGCCGCGCACAAAATTCTTATATTTAAAAATGAGATATTCCAGGGCTTGGTTATTTCCTTCGTGAACCGCTTTCAATAGTTCTGCATCGTCTAGTGAACCAAAAGCTGCATTTGCCTTAACCGGATTATCAATCATCTTTAATCCCCCCGAGCACTTGGATGCCTTTTGTTAGAACATTATACATTACAATTTTTTAAATTGTCAATAAAATTCAAAACCCTCTGCGCATTTGTTCCAGTTTCTTTCGAGTTGCCTCATCAAGATAAATTTTCGTTATTGACGAAGAAGTTCGTTCATTCATGGTGCTTTTCTTAATCTCTTTTTCTATTTTCCCAATTTCTTCAATCAGCTCCCGCGACGGTTTTCTGAGTGCTCCTTGAGAAAAAACCGCCCATTGCTCAGCCATGTCCGACGTTGCGACATGGATCCGGGTCTTTACATTCTGTAATTTTTTGATTAGTCCTTCGATCTTTTGATCCGCTTTTTCACTTTTCTTGGTGTAAATGATTTCGATCTTCGATTTTTTCGTTTTCGTCTCTTTTCCAGGGATTAAATAAGCATCGAAAATTAAAATCACACGCCAGCCGGTGACTGCCTGATACTCCGATAATTTATCAACCAGCAAATCGCGGGCACTTTCAAAATCATTTTTCTGAAGTGCCTTCAATTCGGTCCAAGCCCCTATCACATTGTAGCCGTCGACAATCAGAATATCGTTCATCACGCATCACCCTTGCTCTTCGCGGCGCCGAAGCACCTCATACATCAATAAGCTTGCGGCAACTGAAGCATTTAAAGAGGTTACTTTGCCGCGCATTGGCAAACTGATCAGAAAATCACATTTCTTTCGCACAAGCTGGGACATGCCAGCTCCTTCATTGCCAATGACTAGACAGATCGGAATTGAAAAATCAGCAGATCGATAATCTTCACTGCCGTCGGCTGCCGTTCCTGCGAACCAGACTCCTCTCTTTTTCAACACTTCCATGGTACTGGCAAGATTAGCGACCCGCACGACCGGCACATATTCAATCGCACCGGTCGATGCTTTTGCGACAATTGACGTCAATCCGACCGAATGCCGTTTCGGAATAATCACGCCGTGACAGCCTGCAGCATCTGCCGTTCTTAAAACAGATCCTAAATTATGTGGATCTTCGACATTATCCAGCATCATAAAAAACGGCTGCTCGCCGCGACTTTCGGCAAGGGCGAAAAGGTCGTCCAATTCTGCATAGCGGTATGCCGCTATAGAAGCGACTACGCCTTGGTGCTGGGCTGATTTAGACAGTTGATCTAATTTCTGTTTAGGCACAAACTGAAAGGCGATGCCGTTAGACTTAATTAAATCAAGCAGCTCGCTCAGACCCTTTCCCTCTTTGTTCAGCCATACTTTATTTATTTCTCTTCCCGATCGAATGGCTTCTGAAACAGGATGCCGTCCGATGATCCATTCATCATTCATTATTGACCGCTCCCTTCGACCGGTTGATTCACAAACATTTTCTCCATGATTTCATCAATTCGTGCTTCTTTTCCAAGGAAAAACAACGTTCCGATTAATGCCTCAAAACCAGTGCTGAAATTATACGTCTGAACGTCTGTGTTCCTTGGAACCGAATGGGATTTTGCATTGCGTCCCCGCCTGACCACAGCCCATTCTTCCTCCGTGAGAAAACCTTCATCCATCAGTTCATGAAGAAATCTGGATTGTGATTTTGCGGAGACATAGTCTACGGCTAAAACATGAAGTGCATGAGGTTTAGATACACCGGATTTAGCAATAATTTCTTGACGTACATAGACTTCAATCACAGCATCGCCCATATAAGCCAATGCCAGGCTGTTGAGCAGATTCGGGTCGGTTTTTGTTCCGTTCAGTCTCATTCAAGTCCTCTTTTCCAGCGTACGCCTTGAGGAGTGTCTTCCAGGATGATTCCCGCTTCCTTTAGTTGGTCGCGGATACTGTCGGCAACGGCAAAATCGCGTTGTTTTCTGGCATCTTCACGTTTTTGAATCAAGGCTTCAACTTCATTGTCTAATATACTTCCCGACTCGTCTTCAAGTTTCAAACCCAGCACCGCAGATAATTCGGTCAACGCTTGTAGATACGCACCCAGATCATTTTTCGAAGCACTCTCATTTTGAAGGGCAATATTGGCATCCCGCGCAATATCAAAAAGAACAGCAATTGCATTGGCTGTATTGAAGTCGTCATCCATGGCTTCAATAAATGGTTTTCGATAATTTTCGACAAGTACTTCATTAATTTTTTCTGAGTGACCCGTACCGCCCAACCGGTGGTTCAAATTATAGTGCGTTGTCTTTAAACGACCGAACGCCTGAACCGCATCATTCAACAATGCATCACTAAAATTAATCGGGTGGCGATACTGAACGGATAAGATGAAAAAGCGGATCACTTGCGGATCAAATTTTTTTATCAGATCGTGAACAAGAATCACATTGCCAATCGATTTCGACATTTTTTCATGATTAATTTGAATATGTCCGTTGTGCAGCCAATAATGAGCCATGGTTTCATGATGCAGCGATTCGGACTGAGCAATTTCATTTTCATGGTGCGGGAATGCAAGGTCCGTGCCGCCCGCATGAATATCGATGGTATCACCCAAATATTTTTCAACCATAGCCGAGCACTCGATGTGCCAGCCCGGTCGACCTTCGCCCCACGGACTCGCCCATTTGATTTCGCCAGGCTTTGCCGCTTTCCACAATGCAAAATCCAAAGGGTCCTCTTTGTTCTCGCCAATTTCAATTCGGGCACCCGACTTCAGATCATCAATGGACTGATGGGAGAGCTTGCCGTAATCTTTAAATTTTCGTGTTCTGAAGTACACATCGCCTTCCGATTCGTACGCATATCCGGCGTCCACCAGCTTGCTGATGAATGCAATGATCTCCGGCATCGTTTCTGTCGCCCGAGGATGCACGGTTGCTGTCTTCACGTTCAACGCACCGGTATCTTCCTTGTATGCCTTAATGAACTGTTCTGCGATTTCAGGTACTGATTGATGACGTTCCTTTGACGCATTGATCAACCGATCATCAACATCGGTAAAGTTTGACACATACCTCACTATATACCCGCGATACTCAAAATACCTGCGAACCGTGTCGAAAACGACCGCCGGACGCGCATTGCCAATATGAATGTAGTTATAAACGGTCGGGCCGCACACATACATTCGAACTTTATTTTTTTCTATTGGATGGAACAGTTCCTTTTTTCTCGTCAGCGTATTATAAACTTTTAAAGCCATTTTGATCTCACTCCTTTTCTTTTTGTACACGCTTCAACGCTTGCAGCTCTACTTTCAGCTTGTCGACTTCCATTTCTAACTGATGCATTTTTTCGGCCACCGGATCAGGAAGGTCCGCATGGTTCAAGTCATGATGATGCACCTTTAATCCATTCTGTCTGACGACGCGTCCCGGAATACCGACCACTGTCGAATTGGATGGAACATCATGCAGAACAACTGATCCCGCACCGATTTTGGAATGATCGCCGATCGTAATTGATCCAAGCACCTTTGCGCCTGCTGATATAAGCACATCATTTCCTACCGTTGGGTGCCTCTTTCCCTTTTCTTTACCGGTACCGCCAAGGGTAACCCCTTGAAAAAGGGTCACATCATCGCCGATCTCACAGGTTTCTCCAATAACAATGCCCATACCGTGATCCATAAAGAAACGCCTGCCGATCCTTGCTCCCGGATGGATTTCAATGCCTGTAAAAAAACGTGAAAACTGTGACAAAGCACGCGCGAGAAAGTAGCGTTTCTTCTTCCACAGCCAGTGCGCCATTCGATGCGACCAGATCGCGTGCAAGCCGGAGTATGTCATAATCACTTCCCATTTGCTTCTCGCCGCAGGATCCTGGTCAAACACATTGTTCAGATCTTCTGCAATAATGCCGCTCACGTGCACTTTCCTCCTCCATCTTCATCATTACATCGCATAAGTTAAACGCTCTTCGCTATATCCGGTCAACAAATAGATTAGATTCCCATGTACGAAAAAAAGCATCTTTGTGCCGGTTGACACAAAGACGCCTTTAGACGCGGTTCCACTTTGTTTGAGATCATTCTCCACTCATATGCCGATAACGGCGGCTTCCGTTTTCGCCTACTAATCTCCGTTCAGCGATCAACTCAGAGGGGCAATTCAGCAATTCGCTTCCCAAACGGCTTGCAGCCTAAGGCCGTTTTCTCTGCGGGGGGAGTTGCGAATACCTACTCAACCTCTTCATCGTCTTCTATCACACATTATGCGTGTTTTTTTAAAATGTCTACTTTGACTAATTCAGAATTGTTAAAGGAATCGTTCAGACTTTCTGCTCGGTCGACAAGTAATGCTCTAATCTTTTCAACACAAGATCTCTTCCCAACAATTCCAAAGCTTCCGGAAGTTCAGGGCCGTGGGCCGAACCCGTCGCAATCACGCGGATCGGCATATACAATTTCCAACCGCGCTGCTTCGTTTCTTTCTGCGTTACCTTTATTTTAGGGGCAATTGCTTCCGCTGTCCATTCGGTAAGTCCCCTCAGTTCGCGATCGAACACCGTAAGTACATCGGTTACTTGTTCACCGTCAAGAATTTTCTCTTCATCTTTCGTCAATTCCGTTTTCGCAATGTCTTTATTAAAGAACATGTCGCACAAATTGATAATATCTGCACCAAAATGAAGCTGTTCTTGATATAAAAGTACAACACGTGTTGCCCAGTCACGCTGCTCCTCAGTCATTTCAGACGGAATAAGACCAGCGTCAACCATATAAGGCAATACCATTTGCACATACTCTTCTTTTGGCATCTTCTTAATATACTGACCATTCATCCATTCAAGCTTCGATTTATCAAACATCGCAGGCGATTTGCTTAATCGGCTGGCATCAAACAGCTTAATAAATTCATCGCGAGAGAAGATCTCCTCTTCTCCTTTTGGCGACCAGCCAAGCAATGTAATAAAGTTAAACAATGCTTCCGGCAAAAAGCCCATATTCTTATATTGCTCAATAAATTGAACAATACTGTTATCGCGCTTGCTCAGCTTTTTATGGTTTTCGTTAACAATCAAGGTCATGTGACCGAATGTTGGCGGCTGCCAGCCAAATGCACGGAACAGAAGAATTTGCTTCGGCGTATTTGAAATATGCTCTTCACCGCGAAGAACATGAGTCATTTTCATCAGATGATCGTCGACGACAACGGCAAAGTTATACGTCGGAACCCCATTCTGCTTGACGATCACAAAATCACTGACGTCATTGGATTCAAAGGTTACGTGACCTTTAACAATGTCGTCAAATTCAATTTTCTGATCATCAGGGATACGGAACCGAATCGTTGGTTTTCGTCCTTCTGCTTCAAATTGCGCAATTTGTTCCGACGTCAGATGACGGCACTTGCCTGAGTATCCAGGTGTCTGACCGTTTGCCATCTGTTCCTCACGCTCTGCCTTCAATTCTTCAGGCGTGCAGTAGCATTTATAAGCAAGACCTTTGTCAAGCAACTCCTGCCAATACTTCTTGTAGATATCCAAACGCTCCATCTGGCGATATGGACCGTATTCACCGCCGACATCGACACTCTCGTCCCATTCAAGGCCGAGCCATTTCAAGTATTTCAACTGGCTCTCTTCTCCGCCTTCTACATTACGTTTCTGGTCGGTGTCCTCAATACGAATAATAAATTTGCCGCCGGCATGGCGTGCAAACAGGTAATTAAAAATTGCGGTACGCGCGTTCCCGATGTGCAGAAAACCTGTCGGACTCGGCGCATAGCGTACCCTGACTTCTTCTGTCAACGCATTCACCACTTTCTGTTATTCTTATTTATTTTAGCACGTTCTCCTCCTGGGAGGGTCACAAATTGCGCGAAAAAATGAAGAATTGATCGTTTCTTTTGCATCAATTGCTCTGGTCGGCTTCTACTTTTTCAACAAGACAAATAGCTTCTGCAGCAATACCTTCCCCTCGTCCTGTAAACCCAAGCTTTTCCGTTGTCGTTGCTTTCACGTTTACTTGTCCCGTCTCTACGTTCAGCACATCAGCAATCACACGGCACATTTCCCCAATATACGGTGCAAGCTTAGGTTTTTGGGCAATAACAACACTGTCAACATTGCTGATTTCAAAACCTTTTGAGCGGACGATGGCGGCTACTTCTTCGAGCAGTTTCTTGGAATCCGCTCCTTTATAAGCTTCATCCGTATCAGGAAAATGCTTTCCTATATCCCCTTCGGCAACAGCGCCGAGCAGCGAGTCGCTGATCGCATGAAGCAGTACGTCTGCATCCGAATGTCCGACGAGCCCGAGCTCATAGGGAATCGTCACACCACCGATAATCAAGTCGCGATTCTCAGCGAATTGATGGACGTCAAATCCGTGACCGATTCTCATTAGTCATTCCTCCTCTCTCTCCATGAACAGCTGGGCGATATCCAGATCTTCAGGCGTTGTCAGTTTAATGTTGTGATAGCTGCCTTCAACAATCCGGACCGGTAAGCCCATCCGTTCAACGAGTGATACATCATCCGTACCCATGAAGTGTGCCTTCATGCTTTCCTGGTGTGCTTTACGGATCACGGACAATCGAAAAGCTTGCGGGGTTTGGGCTGCCCACAAGCTTTTTCTCTCTAATGTTTTTTCTACTTGAAAATCTGCTGCTTGTTTGATTGTATCTTTAACCGGAACAGCAAGCAGTGAAGCGCCATGCTCCGCAGCGGCTTCCGCTACTTCTGCAATGTACTTGCGCGTAACAAACGGTCTGGCACCATCATGAATCAGTACAATCGCATCCGGTTCCATAGTGAGCATATTCAGCCCCAAATAAACGCTTTCCTGACGTTCTTTACCGCCGCCCGCGAAGGCACGCACTTTAGTAATATGGTAATCTTCAACCAACATTCTAAATTTTTTCTGCTCATCCTCTCGAGTGACCAGGACAATGCCAATGCACGACGGATCCGTTTCAAAAACACGCAGTGTATGGATGATAACCGGACAGCCGTCCAGTTTGAGCAGTACTTTATTTTCTCCGGCGCCCATCCGCCGGCCTTGACCCGCGGCAAGGACAACCACTTGATAATCCATCTGATAGAGCCTCCGAACTCAGAAGGCAGCCTGGTTTTTAATTCAGAGCGCCTTTTCAAGCAATTTAGGCTTGGCAAAAATCATTCGGCCGGCAGAGGTCTGCAACACACTGGTTATGACGACGTCAATCGTTTTGCCTATATACCTATGTCCTTCTTCTACCACAATCATCGTCCCATCGTCAAGATAGCCAACGCCTTGATTTTGCTCTTTACCATCTTTAATGACCTGAACACGCAGTTCTTCACCCGGAAGAACCACGGGTTTTACGGCATTCGCCAAATCATTAATGTTTAAAACAGGCACCTTTTGAAACTCGCAAACTTTATTCAAATTAAAGTCATTAGTCACAACAATACCACCGATTTCCTTAGCAAGGCGCACCAATTTGCTGTCCACCTCGGTAATATCGTCATAATCGCCTTCATAAAGATCCACGTGAATGGAGTGGTCTTTCTGAATTTTATTCAAAATATCCAAACCGCGACGTCCTCGGTTACGTTTAAGAACATCCGATGAATCAGCGATATGCTGCAATTCTTCAAGCACGAAATGCGGAATGACCATGGTTCCTTCAAGAAATCGAGTCTGGCAAATATCAGCAATCCGTCCGTCTATAATTACGCTCGTATCGAAAATTTTGTATGGGATATAATCTGTTGCCTGGGAAATTTGCACTTCTTTTTTCCGATCCTTCGATCTGGATGAAAGACGAAACAGACTAATCAGTTCATCCCGCTTTCTAAATCCAATTTGAAAAAAGAAATAGCCTAATAAGATGTAAATAAAGATCCCCAATACAGTGCTGACCCCAGTGAAGGGCAGTCTTTGAAGCGGCAGCTGAATCAGAAATGCGATCATCAATCCCAGTCCTAGGCCAAGCGTACCAAACAACACATCGGTCACCGGTGCCTTTATAATTCGATCTTCAAAACTTTTCATTACGTTTACCAATGAGTCCACAAACCAAAAGGATAAAAATGCCATGATTACAGCACCGATCACCATACCGACAAACGGCGAACTAATCCATCCCGGAACTCCATTTCCTAAATTTAAGAGAAACATTATTTTTGGTATATAGACAAAACCGAGCGTACCGCCGATTAAAATAAAGAATAGCTGAATGACACGTTTTATCATTTCCAATCACCTCCTCAAAACATTATAGACAAAATGACAAAATCGAAACTTCCTTTCTGCCATTATGTTCCTTTTTTTCTATAGAACTTGTTTTTTCTTAGTAATATTGGGGTTTTCAAAAATCAGAAGGGAAAAAATCCGGCTCATTTATTTTTTCTTTTCCTGACCCCAGTGCCATTTTAATTGCTTGAGTCAGAGACTCGACACCAACTAACGATACGCCTTCCGGAGACGACCATCCTTCTACATTCTTCGCCGGGATGAAGATCCGTGTAAAGCCAAGCTTAGAAGCCTCGTTCACCCGTTGCTCAATTCGGGACACACGCCGCACTTCTCCGGTCAAACCGATTTCGCCAATAAACGCGTCACCCACTTTGGTGGGTTGATTGTTGAAGCTTGAGGCAATGCTGATTGCAGCAGCGAGATCAACTGCAGGTTCATCCAGTTTCACGCCTCCGGCAACATTGACATAGGCATCCTGATTCTGCAACAGCAGTCCTACCCTTTTTTCCAAAACCGCCATGAGAAGCGATACACGGTGATTATCCAACCCTGCTGCCATCCGGCGCGGATTTCCGAAGCTTGTCGGTGTTACAAGTGCCTGCACCTCGACCAAAAGCGGCCGAGTGCCCTCAATGGATGCGGTCACTGCTGACCCCGCAGCCCCTTTGGCACGTTCCTGAAGAAAGATTTCCGATGGATTGGCGACCTCGACAAGTCCCCCTTCCTTCATTTCAAACACACCCATTTCATTCGTTGAACCGAAGCGGTTTTTAACCGCCCTAAGGATACGAAATGTATGATGGCGCTCTCCCTCAAAATATAATACAGTATCTACCATGTGCTCAAGTGTCCTTGGTCCTGCCAAGGCACCATTTTTTGTAACATGCCCAACGATAAAAATTGCAATGCCTTGCTGTTTCGCTAGACGCAACAAGTAGGCCGTACATTCCTTAACTTGAGAGATGCTTCCCGGAGCTGAAGAAAGATCTGAATTGTAAATGGTTTGAATTGAGTCAATGACCATTATTTCGGGGTTCACTTGTTCAATGTGGCTTTCAATCTGACGAATGTCTGTCTCAGCAAGCACATACAGCTCCGCAGATGACACGCCTAGTCGTGTCGCCCTCATTTTCGTCTGTCGAACGGATTCTTCTCCGGAAATATAAAGTACTCGGTGCCCCGTACGTGCTAATTGATCAGAGGTCTGGAGCAGCAGAGTTGATTTACCAATTCCCGGATCCCCTCCGACAAGGGTAAGCGAAGCGGGTACAACCCCTCCCCCAAGCACTCGATTCAGCTCGACCATTCCCGTCTTTATTCGCGGTTCCTCTTCCAGAATGACATCCGTAAGCCGAGAAGGTTTGCTCGCCGGTCCGGCCGTTTGACCGAGAACGGGCGACGCAGGGCGGATGGTTTCTTCTACCAATGTGTTCCAATTTTGACACCCTGGACAGCGTCCCATCCATTTCGGACTTTCATAGCCGCATTCTTGGCAGATAAATACTGTTTTCACTTTTGCCATTTGATCACCTTACCCATTGTAAATTCGGGTACAGCCCTTTCTGAATAAGAAAAAAAGCCAAGGCTTTAAAACTTTGGCTTCTTCAAACATCAATACAATTGCTCTACTGTGTGAAGATCAAGACTTCACAACGGCTTCTTCTTTTTTCTGGTTTACTAAGTACTCGCCGTCACTGTAATCGATGACAACATTCGTACCTTTCTTGATGTTGCCCTTGAGCAGTTCCTCTGACAACTTATCTTCTACCCGTCGCTGCAGTGCGCGACGAAGCGGTCTGGCACCGTACTCAGGATCATAGCCTTCCTCAACGATCTGTGCCTTCGCTGCATCGGTCAATTCAATAACAATTCCTTGATTTGACAAGCGATTCTTCAGCTGGTTCGCAAGCAGGGTCACAATTTCCAGCAATTGTTCCTTCTTTAATTCATGGAAGACAATGATTTCATCAATTCGGTTCAGGAATTCCGGACGGAATGCCCGTTTCAGCTCACCCATCACCTTTTCTTTCATTGCCTTATATTCATGGCCTTCCTCACCGACTGAAAAGCCCACATATTTGTTCTTCTTCAATTGGCTGGCGCCGACATTAGAAGTCATAATTATTGCCGCATTGCGGAAATCAACCGTTCTTCCCTTGGAATCAGTTAATCTTCCGTCATCAAGTACTTGAAGCAAGATATTAAATACATCAGGATGTGCTTTTTCAATTTCATCGAAAAGGATGACAGAATACGGTTTTTGACGAACCTTTTCAGTCAGCTGGCCGCCTTCTTCATGGCCCACATAACCTGGAGGCGAACCGACCAGGCGGGAAGTCGTATGTTTTTCCATGTATTCCGACATGTCGATGCGAATAATGGCTTCCTCATCGCCAAACAAGGTCTCTGCAACGGCACGAGCGAGTTCCGTTTTTCCGACACCAGTCGGTCCAAGGAAAATGAATGAACCAATTGGACGTTTCGGATCCTTTAATCCTGCACGTGCCCGTCGAATGGCATGTGAAATGGCATCAATTGCTTCATTCTGTCCAATGACGCGTTCATGAAGGATAGACTCCATGTTCAGCAGCCGTTCGCTCTCTTTTTGCTCGAGCTTGACAACCGGAACGCCGGTCCAATTTGCGACTACGAGCGCGACATCGTCCGGAAGGACTTCTGTATTTTCCTTGCCTTGTTTTTCTTTCCATTCCTTCTTGCAAATATCGACTTGTTCTTTCAATTTTTGCTCATGATCACGAAGTGATGCAGCTTTTTCAAATTCCTGGCTTTGTACAGCCGCATCTTTTTCCTTCTTGATGGTTTCCAGACGCTGCTCAAGCTCTTTGAGATTTGGCGGAGCTGTGTACGAACGGAGCCGAACTTTAGAAGCTGCTTCATCAATTAAGTCAATCGCTTTATCGGGAAGAAAACGATCCGAAATGTAACGATCCGACAGCCGCACTGCTTCAGTAATTGCTTCATCCGTGATTTTCACCCGATGATGGGCCTCATAACGGTCACGTAATCCCTTTAATATTTGCACAGATTGTTCTGAAGTTGGTTCTTTTACTTTGATCGGCTGGAATCGTCTTTCTAAGGCCGCATCCTTTTCAATGTACTTGCGGTACTCATCGAGCGTCGTCGCACCAATACATTGCAATTCTCCGCGTGACAGAGAAGGCTTCAGGATATTCGACGCATCAATAGCGCCTTCAGCTCCTCCTGCTCCAATCAACGTGTGTAATTCATCTATAAAAAGAATAACATTGCCCGCTTGGCGAATTTCATCCATAACTTTTTTCAACCGGTCTTCAAACTCGCCACGATATTTTGTCCCGGCTACGACCGTACCCATATCCAAGGTCATGACGCGTTTCTCTCTGAGAATTTCCGGAACTTCATTATTTACAATCTCCTGCGCCAAGCCTTCCGCTACCGCTGTTTTACCAACACCCGGTTCACCGATCAGCACAGGGTTGTTCTTTGTGCGGCGGCTGAGTACCTCAATCACACGTTCAATTTCTTTGCTGCGCCCGATGACAGGGTCAAGCGAACCTTCGCTTGCCATCGCAGTCAGATCACGCGCCAGGCTGTCAAGCGTCGGTGTGCTCGCGTGTGCGGCATTCCGACTCTGAGCGTTCCCGGAGGTTGCCTCGTGGCTTCCAAGCAGCTGAAGGACCTGCTGACGTGCTTTATTAAGACTTACTCCCAGATTATTAAGTACGCGAGCAGCAACCCCTTCACCCTCGCGAATCAATCCAAGAAGAATATGCTCTGTTCCAACGTAAGAATGACCAATTTTTCTTGCTTCATCCATTGAAAGCTCGATAACACGCTTCGCACGCGGTGTGTAATGTGGCGTCTGTACTTCCTCAGTACCGCGGCCAATCAAGGCCTCTACCTCTTTCTGAATTTTTTCAGGATCCAGATTCAAAGCAAGCAGTGCCTTAGCGGCAATACCGTCACCTTCACGCACGAGGCCGAGCAAAATATGTTCTGTTCCAATATTATTATGCCCGAGACGCATCGCTTCTTCTTGTGAAAGTGCGAGCACCTTTTGAGCACGTTCTGTAAATCGTCCAAACATCATAATGGTGGCCTCCTTTAATTGCTATCTCTTTTCACTGGCCTTAAAACAATCTATGCGGCATCAAAAAAACCTTTACCTGTACACTATTCAAACAGCGGTTTTTTTGATCGTTCACCACCCATATTCATTGCCCAAATTTCTCAATACGAGAAATCGGGCTGAGCCGTTAATTAACTATATTCGGCACCGAAGTACTGAAACCCTCTTTAAAAATCAGTATTAAGATGTTCTGTAAGCAACATCCCACTCAAAATACTGATCTCTTTCAGTGTCTTGATGTAATATCTTATTATATCCAATCAATCAGATATTTACCAAGACGAAGGCTTAACAATCAACTTACTGCGCCCACATAACAAATTCTATCTGCTATATGTGAGTGATTGCAACATAGCTCTTAAAAGATTCGCACGCAGTTCATCTCTTAGTGGGATATCAATATCAAGAACCGTATGACTCACAGCCATAAGCATCAATCGTGCCTCTCGGTCGCTGATCACATCTTCCTCAAGCAAATGAACGATAATCGACTCTGCCATACTCTGCGTCAATCTATAACCGATTAATCCGATCATTTCATCAATGAGTTCGGCATCTGTAACCGGGCGGACTTTGACGACACGAATGTATCCGCCACCGCCACGCTTGCTCTCTACAACATAACCGCGCTCAATAGAAAAACGCGTTTTTAAAACATAATTAATCTGCGACGGAACACATTGAAATTTTTCCGCCAGTTCGCTCCGCTTCAATTTAATGATATCGTTCGAATCAAGTATTTCTTTTATATATTTCTCAATGATATCAGAGATATTTCTCATCGGGGCACCCTCTCTCCCTGACTTTGACTAACTTTGACTATAAATTTATTATGCACGATTTTACATAAATAATCAACTTAATTAGTTAGCTAACCTTTTCCATTTTGCTTTATCAATCTTTCTTTGCGTAAGAAAAACCGGGCAAAAACCGCCCGGTCCTGAATCTCCAGTCATGTGAGTCATGTGTCATTGGTTTGTGTCTTTACGGTGCTGAATCATCGCTCCGGTTGCTCGCATCAACTGAGCGCTACCGTGGGCGCACCGCGAGCCTCCTCAGACAGGCAGAAATTAGCGGGGTCTCGCTGGCACCTGATCCCGCAGGCGTGTCGCACCTCTGCTTTGATTTTCGGCCAAGACACTGGTTTATTCGTTTAAATACGGGGCAAAATCTTATACTTTCTTTACTTGCAAAAAAAACAGGATTAATGATCTCTGATCAAAAATCCTGTTTACATTACAACCGACTCTCTAGCAGTCGATTCAAAAATATCGATTAAGTGGAGCCTAGGGGGATCGAACCCCTGACCTCCTGCGTGCAAAGCAGGCGCTCTCCCAGCTGAGCTAAGGCCCCATTTAAATGCGCGCAACGCTATCGAAAGTCGTTGCCAAGTCATACAAAAACCACGAGACAATCTCGTTCTTTTTGTAAGAAACAATCGGGAAGACAGGATTTGAACCTGCGACCCCCACGTCCCGAACGTGGTGCTCTACCAAGCTGAGCCACTTCCCGATAATGGTGCGCCCTAGAGAAGTCGAATCCCCAACCTTCTGATCCGTAGTCAGACGCTCTATCCAATTGAGCTAAGGGCGCAAATAAACTAAAATGGTGCCGAGAGCCGGACTCGAACCGGCACGGTAGTCACCTACCGCAGGATTTTAAGTCCTGTGCGTCTGCCAATTTCGCCATCCCGGCATACATAAAATGGAGCGGAAGACGGGATTCAAACCCGCGACCCCCACCATGGCAAGGTGATGTTCTATCACTGAACTACTTCCGCATAATAATAAACAAATGGTGAGCCACGAAGGATTTGAACCTTCGACCCTCTGATTAAAAGTCAGATGCTCTACCCCTGAGCTAGTGGCTCATGTTACAGTGCCGGTCAGAGGACTTGAACCCCCAACCTACTGATTACGATTCAGTTGCTCTACCAATTGAGCTAGACCGGCATAAAAATGGAGGATATAGGGCTCGAACCTATGACCCTCTGCTTGTAAGGCAGACGCTCTCCCAGCTGAGCTAATCCTCCATAATGCCTGGCAGTGACCTACTCTCACAGGGGGACAGCCCCCAATTACCATCGGCACAGAAGAGCTTAACGACCGTGTTCGGGATGGGAACGGGTGTGACCTCTTCGCTATGACCGCCAGACTTCCGGCTCGCATGAGCCTTCAAAACCGGTAACGAAAGCAATCGAAACAAAACAAGTGAATCCAAGGTATTCTGGGTTAAGCCCTCGACCGATTAGTATCTGTCCGCTGCACACCTCACGGTGCTTCCACTTCAGACCTATCAACCTCATCATCTCTAAGGGGTCTTACTGATTTAAAATCATGGGAAATCTCATCTTGAAGGGGGCTTCATGCTTAGATGCTTTCAGCACTTATCCCGTCCACACATAGCTACCCAGCGTATGCTCCTGGCGGAACAACTGGTACACCAGCGGTGTGTCCATCCCGGTCCTCTCGTACTAAGGACAGCTCTTCTCAAATTTCCTACGCCCGCGACGGATAGGGACCGAACTGTCTCACGACGTTCTGAACCCAGCTCGCGTACCGCTTTAATGGGCGAACAGCCCAACCCTTGGGACCTACTTCAGCCCCAGGATGCGATGAGCCGACATCGAGGTGCCAAACCTCCCCGTCGATGTGAACTCTTGGGGGAGATAAGCCTGTTATCCCCAGGGTAGCTTTTATCCGTTGAGCGATGGCCCTTCCATGCGGTGCCACCGGATCACTAAGCCCGACTTTCGTCCCTGCTCGACTTGTAGGTCTCGCAGTCAAGCTCCCTTGTGCCTTTACACTCTGCGAATGATTTCCAACCATTCTGAGGGAACCTTTGGGCGCCTCCGTTACCTTTTAGGAGGCGACCGCCCCAGTCAAACTGCCCGCCTGACACTGTCTCCGAACCGGATCACGGTTCAGGGTTAGAATGTCGATATCGTCAGGGCAGTATCCCACCGATGCCTCCACCGAACCTAGCGGTCCGGTTTCCAAGGCTCCTGCCTATCCTGTACAAACGATACCCACATCCAATATCAAGCTGCAGTAAAGCTCCATGGGGTCTTTCCGTCCTGTCGCGGGTAACCTGCATCTTCACAGGTACTATAATTTCACCGGGTCTCTCGTTGAGACAGTATCCAAATCGTTACACCTTTCGTGCGGGTCGGAACTTACCCGACAAGGAATTTCGCTACCTTAGGACCGTTATAGTTACGGCCGCCGTTTACTGGGGCTTCAATTCAAAGCTTCTCCCGAAGGATAACCTCTCCTTTTAACCTTCCAGCACCGGGCAGGTGTCAGCCCCTATACATCACCTTACGGTTTAGCAGAAACCTGTGTTTTTGGTAAACAGTCGCTTGGATCTTTTCACTGCGGCTCATCGGACCCGTAGGTCCGACGAGCACCCCTTCTCCCGAAGTTACGGGGTGATTTTGCCGAGTTCCTTAACGAGAGTTCTCCCGAGCGTCTTAGAATTCTCTTCTTGCCCACCTGTGTCGGTTTGGGTACGGGCACCGTTTCACTCGCTAGAGGCTTTTCTTGGCAGTGTAGGATCAGGCGCTTCGGTACTTAAGTTCCCTCCTCATCACCGTTTGGCGGATAGCAGCGGGATTTGCCTCGCTGCCGGCCTCGCGGCTTGAACGCACACTTCCATCCGTGCGCTCGCCTTACCTTCCTGCGTCCCCCCATCACTCAAACGTGAAACGCTGGTACAGGAATATCAACCTGTTGTCCATCGCCTACGCCTTTCGGCCTCGGCTTAGGCCCCGACTAACCCTGAGCGGACGAACCTTCCTCAGGAACCCTTAGGCTTTCGACGGAGAAGATTCTCACTTCTCTTTTCGTTACTCATACCGGCATTCTCACTTCCAAACGCTCCAACATGCCTCACGGCACATCTTCAATGCCCTTGGAACGCTCCCCTACCATGACCTTACGGTCATCCGCGACTTCGGTGCTGTGCTTAGCCCCGTTACATTTTCGGCGCGACGCCACTCGACCAGTGAGCTATTACGCACTCTTTAAATGGTGGCTGCTTCTGAGCCAACATCCTGGTTGTCTGGGCAACGTCACATCCTTTCCCACTTAGCACAAACTTAGGGACCTTAGTCGGCGGTCTGGGCTGTTTCCCTTTCGACGACGGATCTTATCACTCGCCGTCTGACTCCCGGACGTAAGGGCTTGGCATTCGGAGTTTGACTGAACTCGGTAATCCTGTGGGGACCCCTTATTCAATCAGTGCTCTACCTCCAAGTCTCACTCATCCGAGGCTAGCCCTAAAGCTATTTCGGGGAGAACCAGCTATCTCCGTGTTCGATTGGCATTTCACCCCTACCCACACCTCATCCCCGCATTTTTCAACATGCGTGGGTTCGGGCCTCCATTCAGTGTTACCTGAACTTCACCCTGGACATGGGTAGATCACACGGTTTCGGGTCGACAACCCTAAACTCATTCGCCCTATTCAGACTCGCTTTCGCTGCGGCTCCGCCTCTTCAGCTTAACCTTGCTTAGAATCGTCACTCGCCGGTCCATTCTACAAAAGGTACGCTGTCACCCCCCGAAGGGGGCTCCAACTACTTGTAAGCACACGGTTTCAGGATCTCTTTCACTCCCCTTCCGGGGTGCTTTTCACCTTTCCCTCACGGTACTGGTTCACTATCGGTCACTGGGGAGTATTTAGCCTTGGGAGACGGTCCTCCCGGATTCCGACGGGGTTTCTCGTGTCCCGCCGTACTCAGGATCCACTCCGGAGTGCACGTTCCGTCGGCTACAGGGCGTTTGCCTTCTTTGGCCGACCCTTCCAGGTCGTTCGCCTGAAACGTGCATTTCTGACTCCATGTGGAGTGTCCTACAACCCCAAAGAGCAAGCTCTTTGGTTTGGGCTGTTTCCCTTTCGCTCGCCACTACTCAGGAAATCGCATTTGCTTTCTCTTCCTCCGGGTACTGAGATGTTTCAGTTCCCCGGGTCTGCCTTACTCTGCCTATGGATTCAGCAGAGCATCCTATCTGTTCAAGATAGGGGGTTCCCCCATTCGGAAATCTTCGGATCAAAGCTTACTTACAGCTCCCCGAAGCGTATCGGCGTTCGTTCCGTCCTTCATCGGCTCCCAGTGCCAAGGCATCCACCGTGCGCTCTTTAAAACTTAACCACTGACGATGAAAATATTGCTCCTCATCCGCCACATTCATGATTAGTTTCTTGATCGTAAGATCAATTCAATAATCTTCTTGGATGTTTCTTGACTTTCTTTCGTTGCTTTCGTTATCCAGTTTTCAAGGTTCAAGGCTGCCTTTCGGCACGCCGGTGAAGGAATGATTCCTTCAAAACCAAACAAAAGTCCAAGCGCTTCGCTATTGATCGTTTCCTTAGAAAGGAGGTGATCCAGCCGCACCTTCCGATACGGCTACCTTGTTACGACTTCACCCCAATCATTTGTCCCACCTTCGGCGGCTGAGTCCATAAAGGTTCTCGCACCGACTTCGGGTGTTACAAACTCTCGTGGTGTGACGGGCGGTGTGTACAAGGCCCGGGAACGGATTCACCGCGGCATGCTGATCCGCGATTACTAGCAATTCCGGCTTCATGCAGGCGAGTTGCAGCCTGCAATCCGAACTGGGGGTGGCTTTATGGGATTAGCTCGACCTCGCGGTTTCGCTGCCCTTTGTACCACCCATTGTAGCACGTGTGTAGCCCAGATCATAAGGGGCATGATGATTTGACGTCATCCCCACCTTCCTCCGGTTTGTCACCGGCAGTCACCTTAGAGTGCCCAACTGAATGCTGGCAACTAAGATCAAGGGTTGCGCTCGTTGCGGGACTTAACCCAACATCTCACGACACGAGCTGACGACAACCATGCACCACCTGTCACTCTGTCCCCCGAAGGGGAACGGCCTATCTCTAGACTTGTCAGAGGATGTCAAGACCTGGTAAGGTTCTTCGCGTTGCTTCGAATTAAACCACATGCTCCACTGCTTGTGCGGGCCCCCGTCAATTCCTTTGAGTTTCAACCTTGCGGTCGTACTCCCCAGGCGGAATGCTTAATGTGTTAACTTCAGCACTAAGGGTTGGACCCCCTAACACCTAGCATTCATCGTTTACGGCGTGGACTACCAGGGTATCTAATCCTGTTTGCTCCCCACGCTTTCGCGCCTCAGCGTCAGTTACAGACCAGAGAGCCGCCTTCGCCACTGGTATTCCTCCACATATCTACGCATTTCACCGCTACACGTGGAATTCTACTCTCCTCTTCTGTACTCAAGCTTCCCAGTTTCCAATGACCGTTTGCGGTTGAGCCGCAAGATTTCACATCAGACTTAAGAAGCCGCCTGCGCGCGCTTTACGCCCAATAATTCCGGACAACGCTTGCCACCTACGTATTACCGCGGCTGCTGGCACGTAGTTAGCCGTGGCTTTCTGGCCGGATACCGTCACTGCAAGAGCATTTCCTCTCCCGCACGTTCTTCTCCGGCAACAGAGCTTTACGATCCGAAAACCTTCTTCGCTCACGCGGCGTTGCTCCATCAGACTTTCGTCCATTGTGGAAGATTCCCTACTGCTGCCTCCCGTAGGAGTTTGGGCCGTGTCTCAGTCCCAATGTGGCCGATCACCCTCTCAGGTCGGCTATGCATCGCTGTCTTGGTGGGCCGTTACCCCGCCAACTAACTAATGCACCGCGGGCCCATCTGTCAGTGATGGCCGAAACCATCTTTCAGCCCTGCACCATGCGGTGCAGGGGATTATCCGGTATTAGCTGCGGTTTCCCACAGTTATCCCAGTCTGACAGGCAGGTTACCCACGTGTTACTCACCCATCCGCCGCTCACTTCCGGGAGCAAGCTCCCTTCTATGCGCTCGACTTGCATGTATTAGGCACGCCGCCAGCGTTCGTCCTGAGCCAGGATCAAACTCTCCAAAAAGTGTTACTTGATGTCGGATACGAGATCCGGCCTTACTTTTTCGTTCATAAGATCCATAGCAAAATTGAATTGATTATGGGGTTTAAAACCCTTATATCACGCTTGGCTTTTGTTCAGTTTTCAAGGAACATTCTCAGTCGCTCTTGAAGCGACTTGAATATCTTATCAAGAAATCAACATCATGTCAACAACAATTTAACAATTAATTAATTTCTCAATGAAAATACTTAATCAATCGTAAAAACGATCTTTTCAGTATACATAAGCTTGGACAACATGTCAACAACAAGTGACCTCTTGTCCAGCAACATGAAAATATTATCAGCATTGAATCCATTTGTCAATAAAAATTTGCTGTGTTCCGTTTATTTTGTTCATAATCCTAAGCACGGCCCGAATTTTCTTTCGAAACCTTGTCATTTAGTTGAAATTGCAATCAATGTCTTGGGTGCTTGTGATCTTTTAATTACCGGCTGATTTTTAAGGTGTCTTCCCTTTCTTTAAGATTAACCGTTCACCTGAAGTTAACCCAACCTTTGCGCATTCGACACGACCACTTTTTCTCATAAGTAACCGTTACGTCATGCCCATCTCCATCTGCAAAAAAGAATGTTGATGCAAATAACGATCTCTTGCGCTGGAAAACTCGGCTTTCACTTAGCAAACTGCTTTCTTGTTCACGGCGCAACAAAAAAGCCCGTCTGCCAACTTTCTAGGAGGCAGAACGGGCTTTACATATGCTTTATTTATTAATCTTTCTCATCTGAGGAAACAGCAGCACGTCGCGAATCGACGCAGAATCAGTCAACAGCATAATTAAGCGATCGATGCCGATGCCTAGACCGCCGGTTGGCGGCATGCCGTACTCCATTGCTTCCAAGAAGTCTTCATCGATAATCTGTGCTTCGTCATTGCCGGCTTCACGTTCGCGCATCTGATCCTCAAAACGTTCGCGTTGATCGATCGGATCGTTCAATTCGCTGAACGCATTGGCATGTTCTCTACCAACAATGAACAGTTCAAAACGATCACTGAATCGTGCGTCGTTCGGATCCTTCTTCGCAAGCGGAGAAATTACAACCGGATGACCGTATACGAAAGTCGGTTGAATTAATGTTTCTTCAACTTTTTGCTCAAAGAATTCATTAACAACGTGTCCGTATGTCATATCATCCTTTACTGAAACACCGTTCTCTGCAGCCAACTTACGTGCTTCTTCGTCAGTCATTTGCGGCCAAAGGTCAACGCCGGTCTCTTCTTTGATCGCGTCGACCATGTGTACACGGCGCCAGCGGGGCTTCAATTCAACCTTTGCATCACCATATGTGATTTCTGTGCTGCCGAGTACTTTTTCAGCGACAGAAGAGATAAGATTTTCGGTCAATTCCATAACGTCACGCAAATCCTGATAAGCTGTATAGAGCTCCATCATCGTAAATTCAGGATTATGTTTTGTTGAGACGCCTTCGTTACGATAGACGCGGCCGATTTCATAAACCTTTTCAAATCCGCCGATAATGAGCCGTTTGAGATGCAGTTCAATAGCAATACGCATATACAGATCCATATCCAAGGCATTGTGGTGCGTGATAAAAGGACGCGCCGCTGCTCCGCCGGGAATGGAGTGCATGGTTGGCGTCTCGACTTCAAGATAGCCTTGTCCATCCAATTCATCGCGAATGGCTTTAACAATTTTACTTCTTAGAATAAACGTTTCTCTGACTTCAGGGTTAACGATTAAATCCAAATAACGTTGACGGTAGCGTTGCTCCACATCTTTCAATCCGTGGAACTTGTCCGGCAGCGGTCGCATCGCTTTCGAGAGAATACTGAATTTATTAACCTTAATGGACAATTCACCCACATGTGTTTTAAATACAGTACCTTCAACACCGACAAAATCGCCGATATCAATATGTTTGAAAATCTCGTATTGGTCTTCGCCTACGGCGTCCTTGCGAATGTACAGCTGAATTCTGCCGGAAAAATCCTGGATATCGGCGAATCCCGCCTTGCCTTTACGTCTTTTGGCCATCAAACGGCCAGCCATGACAACGGCAATTTCATTCTCTTCGAGTTCTTCCGCCGTCTTATCTGCATAAAGCGTGCGAATCTTTTCTGTATCATGCGTGCGATCATAATGACCACCAAAAGGATCAATTCCTTGTTCAATCAAAACCTTCAGCTTCTCGCGCCTGGCTTGCAGCTGATCGGTCAGATCCACTTCCTGACTCATTCTTCTTTCAACCTCCAGTCGTATCCCGCTGGCACCAAACAGTGCTCTATAGCAGGATCGAGCTTTGCTCATTTTCAGATGCACAATGAAATACATCTGGCGTATAAAGAAAAATTTGGCGGAGTCCGATTCATACATGACTAAGCCTTAATTTCTCTTATACTAGACACCGCTAATTTCTTATCTTTAATACTTTGTTATTTGTATAAAGAAAACTGCCAGCAATACTTCCGGCAGTTTGATATCTAATCGAATTATAGAGAATTAAAAAAATACTGTCAACCTTAGACTGTCGGTGCTAAATCAAGCTCCAGCTGTTCTCGGAAGTCAATGAGCACCTGACGAAGCTCAGCTCCGGTCTCGCATTGGTTAATTTGCTTGCGCACGTCGTTGCCTCCGCACAAACCCTTCATGTACCACGCAGCATGCTTACGCATTTCCAGCGAAGCAATGTGCTCACCCTTCAATTTTACCAATTGATCGAAATGGATTAAGCAGACATCCGCTTTTTCTTTAGCAGTCGGTTCAGGAGGCAGCATACCACTTTCCAAGTATTTAACCGTCCGATACAGCATCCAAGGATTTCCAAGTGCTGCGCGTCCGATCATAACACCATCCACTCCGGTTTCCTCGAGCATCCGTTTCGCATCCATCGGCGTTCGAACATCACCGTTTCCGATAACCGGAATGCCGACGGACTCTTTTACCTGGCGGATAATGTCCCAATCGGCGTTTCCTTCATACATTTGCACGCGCGTACGGCCATGAACCGCCACTGCACTGCCGCCTGCACGTTCTACTGCTTGGGCATTGCGCACAGCATAGATGTGATCGTCGTCCCATCCCTTACGCATTTTAACAGTTACCGGTTTGTCCACTGCATCGACAACAGCAGACACCATCTCATAGATCTTATCAGGATCGAGCAACCATCTTGAGCCAGCATCACTTTTGGTCACTTTGGGCACCGGGCACCCCATATTTATATCGATAATATCCGCATTTGTGTTTTTGTCTACATATTTCGCCGCCTGAACAAGTGTTTCTTTTGAACCGCCGAAAATTTGCAGGCTGAGCGGCTTTTCACGATCATCAATATACAGCATATCTAATGTCCTTTGATTGTGGTGAATAATACCGCGGTCAGCGACCATTTCGGCACATACCAACCCGGCACCGAAGCGCTTGGCGATCAGGCGAAACGCTGAGTTGCATACACCCGCCATTGGCGCGAGGACCACTTGGTTTTTCATCTCAATCGGACCGATTTTCAGCATCAAATCAACCTTCCTCGGTTTATAATTCCTTCATTTCCTGAAGAGATATAGACAGTGTGTCACAAATTTTCGTAATAAGTTCTGTTTCAGGTTCGCGGCTTTCTCTTTCAATTTCACCTAAAAGGGTTAATGAAATACCTAATTCTTTAGCAAGCTCAGCTTGCGTATAGCCTTTCAGTTTTCGAAAAGCCCGAATTTTCCTTCCCCATTGTTCTTTTTCCATAATCGCACTCCCTCTCCTTCATTGAGATTTTGCCACATTTCCATAACTGAACGGTTGATTCCAGGAACAACCAGGTGAGGCGCAATCTCAGCAAGCGGTTTAAGGACAAAAGCGCGACGCGCGATTTCAGGATGGGGCAGGGACAGTTCTTCTGAATAGGTAATCATTTGGTCAAAAACCAATAGATCAAGATCAATTGTTCTTGGTCCCCAGTGTACCTCTCTCATTCGATCCAAATCTGCCTCTATTTTTTGAAGCCTATGCAATAGAATGATTGAGGGAAGAAGTGTTTCAATCTGCACGATCATATTTAAAAAGTCTGGCTGCTCAACAGGACCATAAGGGTCTGTTTCGTAAATTGACGAGCAGCGCACAACATTTATCTTTTGTTCTGCTTGCAGCGCCTCGAGCGCGTGTTTCAAAAACCCCGCCCGATCGCCCATATTCGATCCAAGCCCTAAGTAGGCAGTTGTTCGAAACCGTTCAACCTCCACCGATACCGAGTCATAGTGACCGGCAATAGGCGGATTGGGTTTAATTACTTTAACCCGGCAGCTTTCAACTTTTGAAAAGCCGAGCAGTATCACTTCAGCAATTTTTTCAGCTACTGTTTCAATAAGCGCGTAAGGACGGCCTTCCACGATTTCCTTTACCTGCGCATATACTTCCGCATAATTAACCGTTTGATCAAGTCTGTCCGTAGTTCCCGCTTGATAAAGATTACATGCTAACGTTAGATCCACTTCAAAGCGCTGACCCATCCGTTGTTCTTCCGGAAGCGCGCCATGATATCCGTAGAACTGCATGCGGTTCAAATTAATTGTGTCAGTCAAGGTGAACCTCCTGCAGCATTGTATCCATCATTTTCGCCATACGCGCAATCTCGAGCACATCATGAACACGCATAATTTGGCAGCCTTTGGAGATTCCAAGACAAACAGTTGCTCCCGTACCTTCAATCCGATTGTCCACGGTTACGTTTAGTGTCCTGCCAATGAAACCTTTCCGCGATGTGCCAAGCAAGATCGGATAACCGAGCTCATGAAACGCCTCGAGATGGTTCATTACAAAGAGATTCTGCTGGTAGTCCTTAGCAAAACCAATACCCGGATCAAGAATAATGTGCTCCGGATCAACACCGGCATCCAACGCGATTGCAATGCTCTCACGAAGATCATTTTTCATGTCGCTTATGATGTCTTGATAATTATTGTTGTCGCGATTATGCATAAGAATGATCGGCACGTGATAGTCCGCGGCTATTTTCGCCATCTCGGGATCCGCTTTGGCACCCCAGACATCGTTAATGATGTCCGCGCCTGCTTCCAAGGCACGACGAGCAGTTTCCGCCTTAAAAGTATCTATAGAAATTGGCAGGTCCGTATGCTCACGTACCGCCTTAATCATTGGTACGACACGAGCGATTTCTTCATCCATTGCGACCGGCGTATGTCCCGGACGTGTCGACTCGCCGCCAATATCAATGATATCTGCACCGTCACGTTCCATTTGCAATGCATGAGACACGGCATGGTCAAGCTGATTGAATTGTCCTCCATCGGAAAACGAATCCGGAGTTACATTCAAAATACCCATAATCACCGTTTTTTTTCGATAATCCAGCGTTCTGCCCCTTACGTTCATCAGATGAAAAGGGGAAAGTTGAAAATTGCTCACAGGTGTTTGTTCCTCCCGAAAATCAGTCACGGCTTTAGAAAAACTTGAATTCGCCAAACATTTGGCGAAGCCGCCGTCGCGACGGTCACGGATGACCCAGTGCCCGGCTTATCACAGGACGTACTTCCGCATGATGCGGTGGCTTCGACGTTGCTCACAAAAAATGGGCGCCGTTAGTCAAAGTTCCTTTATTTGTCGTGCCGATGACACTAAATTCCTCTAAATCTTCTTTTTGTATAACAGAAACAGTATAACACAGATGGTCGACTTTACTTTTATAAACCGCCGGGCAAGTGCAGGTCAGGCATGTTCTCCATCTGAAAAAAATAGAACAATGACTAATCCTCGCCGCCGAGTGACCCATTCTTTACATAAAAAAAGAAAAAACCCGGTTTCCCGGGCTTTTGCTCTACATATTTGATTATTCTTCGACTTGATACAGTGGTGTGCTCAAATAACGCTCGCCGTTATCCGGCACAATGACAACAACTTTTTTACCTTTGCCAAGCTTTTTAGCAACCTGAACACCGCCATAAATTGCTGCACCACCGGAGATACCGGCAAGCACGCCTTCTTTTTTACCGGCAAGGCGCGCGTATTCGAATGCTTGCTCGTTAGCAACATCAATGACTTCGTCGTAGATTTCTGTATCCAATGTATCCGGAATAAAACCGGTTCCGATTCCCTGGATCTTATGCGGACCGCCTTTTCCTCCATTCAATACTGGAGAGTCCTTCGGTTCAACCGCATAAACACGGATGTCCTTAAATTTTTCCTTCAAAGCTTTTCCGCTTCCGCTCAACGTACCGCCTGTTCCGACACCGGCCACAAATGCATCCAGCGAATCGAAAGCTGCGGCAATTTCTTTACCGGTCGTTTCATAATGTACCTTCGGATTTGCTGGGTTCTGGAATTGTTGGGGTAAAAAGTAGCCCTTTTCCTTCGCAAGTTCTTGAGCTTTGGCAATCGATCCTTTGATCGCTTGGGCACCAGGAGTCAGAATGACTTCAGCACCGTATGCCTTAAACAATTTGCGCCGTTCAATGCTCATCGTTTCCGGCATAACCAAAATAGCTTTGTATCCTTTTACAGCAGCAACCAAGGCTAAACCAATCCCAGTGTTGCCGCTTGTCGGTTCGATAATGGTATCGTTCGGTTTCAGTTTTCCTTCTTTTTCAGCGGTTTCAATCATCGCCAGCGCGATTCGATCCTTCACGCTGCTGCCCGGATTAAAATATTCAAGCTTCGCATAGAGTTCCGCATCATTTTCACCAGTCAAATGATTCAAACGAACAATCGGCGTATTTCCAATCAATTCCGTAACCGAATTTGCAACAGTCATCATTCATCCCCCTTTAAATCCTCAGTAATCATGTATGATTTATACACTATATTATCAGTCAATTTGTGGTTCGTCAATGATTATGACTGCTCCGCAATACATCTGTTTGCTTATACAAAAAAGCATGTGTTATTTATATGCAGCTATTTGAAAACTTAGATTTTCCCAATGCTTAGTTAAGGCTGGGCCGGTGTCTGGTGCCTCATGATGCAGCGAAATTTTTATACTCGCCATTCGTTAAAAGTTTCATGTAAAAAAAGAACCTGCCCAAAGACAAGTTCATAGATTATTTATGCGGAATCAGTGCTTGTAATTCATCTGCTGTGAATGCGTAATGCGTTTCGCAAAATTGGCAAGTCACTTCCGCACCGCCGTCTTCATCAATCATGGCCTGAATTTCCTTTGCTCCTAACCCAGTAATGGAGCTTGCGAATTTTTCTTTTGAGCAACCACAGTGAAAAGCCACCGGGTGCTTTTGCAAGAGCTTATAATCGCCGTCCGGGAAAAGGTCGGCAAGCAATTCTTCAGGAGAATGTCCCGCATCAATGAGTTTAGAAATTGGCGGAATAGTCTTCAGCCGCTCCTCAAGTTTTCCAATAGTTGCGTCCTCTGCACCGGGAAGTACCTGAATAATAAAACCCCCAGCAGCCTTCACCGTCTGATCAGGGTTGACAAGCACACCGACACCTACGGCAGAAGGCACCTGCTCAGAGCGGGCAAAATAATAGGTGAAGTCGTCACCCAGCTCGCCTGAAACAATCGGCACACGCCCGGTAAAATTTTCTCTTAGTCCCAAATCCTTCACAACGCTGAGGAAACCGCTCTTGCCGACCGCGCGCGCCACATCTAATTTACCATGTGCATTTAATTCAAAATGTACTTCAGGATTCGACACATAGCCGCGCACTTGTCCATGGGTATTCGCATCGGCAACGATTGCGCCGATCGGACCACCGCCTTGAACAGTAACTGTTATTTTTTCATCGCCTTTTTCTTGTGCGGCCATCATCATCGAGGCAGTCATCGTTCGGCCAAGTGCTGCTGTTGCGGTTGGCCATGTTTTGTGACGCGACTGGGCCTCTCTGATTGTTTCAGTCGTTACCGACGTAATCACCCTGAGACTGCCGCTGCATGCTAAAGCCTTGATAAAATAATCGCCCAATCCGATCATTCCTTTCTTTTTACGCATTGCGTTGATAAATGAGGAAGAGCCCTTTAAGTGTCAATAATGGGTCCACATGGTCAATACTATCGGTCTCATGAGAAATCAGTGAGCACAGTCCTCCGGTCGCAACAACGACCGGATTCGAAGTCGCCTGTTTTTTCATCCGTGAAACGATACCTTCCACTTGCCCGACATAACCGAAAAGAACTCCGGACTGCATGGCGTGGACTGTATTGCGTCCGACGATATGCGGCGGTTTTGCAATTTCAATTCTCGGAAGCTTCGAAGCTCGCTCATAAAGCGCTTCGGTTGCTATATCAATGCCGGGTGCAATTGCCCCGCCAATATACGCCTTTTGCTCATCAATATACGAAAAGGTTGTTGCCGTTCCAAAATCGATTACAATGATTGGTGCCTGATAATCGTTCACCGCTGCTACCGCATTCACAATTAAGTCTGCGCCAAGCTCTTTCGGATTATCGTACTTTAAGTTTAATCCCGTCTTAATACCGGGGCCGACGACTATTGGTTTCAGATGAAAATACTTTTCGCACAACCGTTCCAGTGCAAACATAATTGACGGTACAACTGATGAGATGACCACACCGCTGAACCTGTCAAAGGATAGGCCGGTGTATGAAAAAAGATCATTAATTAGCATGCCGAATTCATCTTCTGTCTTCTCACGATCTGTTGAAATGCGCCAATGATTTGTTAACTTTCCATCATCATAAGTGCCAAGAACAATGTGGGTATTGCCTACATCACAAACAAAGATCATCTCGTTATCCTCCAGTTTATCCAGCCGGTTTCTCGAATTAAATCAGGGCAAAAACGAAAAGGAAGGCACTCCCATTCGGAGAAGCCTCCCTTTTCTTTGTATGTGCAATCGAAACAACGATCAAATTTTATGCTCGTCATCTTTTTTCTCGGTGTCCGATTGTTCTTTCGAGTCAACCGGCTTCTGCATTGAATCCTCGTCCTTTGAATGAATCGTCACTTTGACATCACTCTTTGATTCATCCTTCGGTTCAGCTGGATCAATTGCAGGCGCTTCTTCTTTATCATCTTTAGCAGAAGCGTACCGAGTCTTGCTTGGTTCGATATACTTACCTGTTTCATACAGTGATTTGATCTGCTCTTCTTCCAGTGTTTCCACCTTGAGCAGCGTCTGGGCAATCAATTCAAGCTTATCTCGATGTTCAAGGAGCAGCTTTTTGCATCGATCATATTCCGCCTTTACAAAGCGCTGCACTTCTTGATCGATTTCAAAAGCAATTGCATCGCTGTAGTTCTGATCGTTCTGAATATCGCGTCCCAAGAATACTTGCCCGCTGTCATTATTGCCGAATTGCATCGGACCCAGCTTATCGCTCATACCGAATTCGGTAACCATACGACGTGCCAATCCCGTGACGCGTTGCAAATCATTGCTGGCACCGGTTGAGATTTCGCCAAAGATAATTTCTTCGGCAACTCTACCGCCAAGAAGTCCGCATATCTTCTCAAGCAATTCCGGCTTGGTCATGAAATAGCGATCTTCTTTTGGAAGGGAAACCGTATACCCACCGGCCTGGCCACGAGGGATGACCGTAACTTTATGCACTTCATCCGCGCCTTCAAGAGCAAGGCCGATAATCGTATGCCCCGACTCATGATAGGCAACAATGTTTTGTTCCTTCTTAGAGATCACACGTGATTTCTTAGCGACACCGGCAATGACACGTTCAACTGCTTCATCGATGTCTTCCATATTGATTACTTTTTTATTTGCCCGAGCAGCGACAAGTGCTGCTTCATTAAGCAGGTTTTCCAAATCGGCCCCTGAAAATCCCGGAGTCAGTTTAGCCACAGTTTTCAAATCAATTTCTTTAGCCAGCGGCTTGTTGCGTGCGTGAACACGAAGTACAGCTTCTCGTCCAACAAGGTCGGGACGGTTAACCGGAATCTGACGGTCAAAGCGTCCGGGACGGAGAAGTGCCGGGTCAAGAATATCCGGTCGGTTGGTTGCAGCAACAATAATGATGCCTTCATTGGCTCCGAAACCGTCCATTTCAACAAGTAATTGGTTCAATGTCTGTTCGCGTTCATCATGACCACCGCCAAGACCAGCACCACGTTGACGCCCTACAGCATCAATTTCATCAATGAAAATGATACATGGCGAATTTTTTTTCGCTTGATCAAACAAATCGCGGACACGAGACGCGCCGACACCAACAAACATTTCTACAAAATCCGAACCGCTTATTGAGAAAAACGGTACACCCGCTTCACCTGCTACCGCACGTGCGAGCAGTGTTTTACCAGTACCAGGAGGGCCCTCAAGCAATACACCTTTCGGGATTCGCGCACCAAGCGCAACAAACTTTCTCGGATCTTTCAGGAAATCAACGATCTCCACCAGTTCCTGTTTCTCTTCATCAGCTCCGGCCACATCTTTGAATGTGACCTTCTTCTTGTCTTCCGAATACAGCTTGGCTTTGCTCTTGCCGAAATTCATTACTCGGCCGCCGCCGCCCTGGGCTTGATTCAGAAGGAAAAAGATAAGGAAGAAGATAATGGCGAACGGGATCAGTGATGTAACAAATGTAATCCATCCGCTTGTCCGTTCGGTCGGTTTAAAGTCTAATTTGTACTGTTTTGCCAAATCAGTTACCTGATTCACAACTTTGTCACTCGCCGGCAAATACACTTTGAATGTCGTATTTTTATCAGCACTCTTCAAGTGTCCCGTTGCTGCGTAAACGCTGCCTTCCGGTTGTAAGGTTAACTGATCTACTGCGCCTTTACTTAGGTTCGTTTGAAAGGCGCTGTATGTCATCGGTTTAACAGTACGATTCGTTTCCGTCAGCCAGCTGACGATACCGATGATCACTAAAGCAATAAATAAATATATGATAATATTCTTAAAAAGTCGATTCATGCCTTACCTCCTCCCGCTCTAAAAACAAATCATATTTTATAGTACCACATACACTTGTTACTGCCCAAGCAATTGCATTTTCGCGAGCAGTTCCTCTAAATAGCAACAAAAAACTGTTAAATGAGCAGCTCAAGCCTCGTATATCTCAGGCTTCAATATTCCAATAAATGGAAGGTTTCGGTATTTTTCCGCATAATCAAGACCATAGCCGACTAGAAAAGCATCGGGAACAGTAAATCCTGATAAGTCCGGAGCAACATCCGATTTTCTTCCTGACGGTTTATCAAGCAGCGTCACAATTTTTATGGATTTCGCCCTTCTCGTCTTAAATAATTCGACTAAATAACTCAGGGTCAGTCCGCTGTCAATAATATCCTCAATTATCAGAATATCTCTGTTTTCCACTGAAGTATCCAAATCCTTGAGAATTTTCACTTCCCCTGATGACACAGTAGAGTTGCCGTAGCTGGACACATCCATGAAATCAATTTCAATCGGAACAGTAATGGTCTTAATTAGGTCAGCCATAAAGGGGAGTGCCCCTTTCAGCACACCGATCACTAGGGGAAAGGAGTCGGCGTATTCGTTTGAGAGCGCTGCACCGAATTCATGCACCTTATTTTGAATTTCCTCTTCTGTTATTAATATTTCCTTGACGTCTTCCTTCATTCCTGCGTCCTCCCAAAACCAGCCAACGGTATAAATTTAAGCTTTATATAGTCCTTTTTCTCTAAATCAGGCGGTGACGGATAAGGCGTGCCTCGCCTCAACAGCGGCAGCCAAAGTATACGGCCGTTCGCATCGGTAATTACAGGCCACTTCATTCTTTCATTGCGGTCAATCTTTTCGTTGATGAAAATACGCTGGATCTTCTGCGATCCTGTCATCCCATTCGGACTTATACGATCTCCGCTTCGCCATGTCCGCACATAAAGCGGAAGGGCAATGTTTTCCTCATCGAAGATGCAACAGGCTCGGCCCAATGCAGAAGAAGATAATTTGTCTCCTTTCACATAAGCGGCCTCAATGGAGCCGGAAAGAAAATCTGTCCGTCCAGGGATACTGATCGCTGCCTGTTCTTCTATGTCACCGCTTTCCAGCACGAAGCCGACCCGACAGCGGTTGTAGGATTTTCTAGCTGTGAGCCCCCCGGGAAGAATGACGATCCCTGAGGAACGACTGGAATGCAGCAGCAGCAATAGTTGTTCAATATGTATCGGTTGGTGCATCGGCTGCAACTGTTGATTTGTATAGAGATAACATAATAGTAGATGAATTGTCCGCCTTTGTAAAGCCGGGTGAATGTCACGAAATTTAGGGATTGAAAGCGCATATTCATATTTCCTTTTATCCAGGATTGCCTGCTCAAGCTGATCTTCAGCCATCCGTACAAGCAGTAATTCATCCTCTGCAATCCGCTCGCTTTCATACTGGAATTTGAGATGTACCTGGGGATTCTCTTTCTTCAAAAATGGAAGTACATATTTCCGGAAGCGATTTCTTGTGTGCGCATCGGATTCATTCGACTCATCAAGCCGCGGAACAATTCCGTTCTCAGCACAATAATTTTCTAAATCAGCTTTTGTCTGCGAAAGAAACGGCCGTATAATCTCCCTTCCCTTAAAAACACGCCGAACAGGAATTCCTGCCCTCCCTATTCCGATGGTGCCGCGCACCTGTCGCATCAGCATGGTTTCTACTTGATCGTCACCGTGATGTGCCAGTACAAGCGCATCTGCTTTGAATGTTTCCATCGCTTCTGCAAAAGCCCTGTATCTCAGCTCACGCGCGGCTGTTTCAATGCTGATTTTCCTTTCTGAACTCCAAGAATGGGCATCAACCGTTTTCCCTATAAAAAGGATATCCCTTTTTTCGCAAAATGATGCGACATATTTTTGATCCTCGGCACTTTTGACTCCTCTAAGTGTGTGATCAACGGAACAGACAGCCAGTTCAAGCTTCCAGTCCTTTTTTTTCATATAAAAAAAGTGCAGAAGCGCCATCGAATCTGCCCCTCCGCTGACACCGAGAACAAGTCTTGCGTTTGAGCGGATCAGGTGATGAGTTTCAATAAAACGCGTCACACGTTCAGAAAATGTCATCGTTATTTTCTCCCCAGAAAATACTCGCTAAATAATGTATGTCCACAATACTCCAATTTTTACATGACGTAAATAATGACAAACAAAATATAGGCAGTTAATAAAACCGAAGCGGCAAGCCATGCTGATTTCCAGCTGTTGCTTGAACTTGTATTTGTTTTTCGAATAGTACGCCTTGTCTGCGGCGAGCGTGGCTCGCTTTGACGGCTCGTCATTATTTCTTGGAGCAGCTCACGCCGCATAGCCTCTGCACTTGGGTAGCTCCCCCTCATTGCATTTATTGCTATTTTTCGATACGGTGCCAGCTTCGGATGACTTTTCACAAATTGTACAAGCTGAACTTGAGGTTCATTTGTCCGTACAATGCGTTTGCCTGCGGCAGCATAAATCAAAATCATCACGCAAGCAAACAAATCATAGCTCGGTTCCGCACGACGTCCGCCGAAGCCCCAATATCCTCGGTCATAAAATTCAGTATATTCTCTCACAGATCTTCCTATGCGTGTTGCTCCCCCAAAATCAAGGCAGCGGATCGAATGGCCCGGATGTATAAGAATCAAATTTTCCGGCTTCAGATCACCAAATATATACCCCGACCTGTGCAGCTGCTGCAGTTGCTTCAACAGCTGCAGCATATATACAAGTGTCCAATCAAAGGGTTTCCGCTTAAGCGCATCGGCCAATGAAATGCCGTCCAAGTATTCCATAACGCAGAATCCAATCGTTCTGCCCCGCGTCAGCCAGTCGTCGCTATCATATAAAGAAGGCCCCAAAGGATCCCCTTGGAGCTTTTCAAACTGTTTCAGTACATTAACCTCTGAGATCAGTGACGCGCGATCCTTAGCCAGCTTGATCGCGACCATACGGCGTCCTTCTCTTCCCAAATACACCGTACCTTGTGCGCCGCTCCCCAGCCACTTGACAAGCTGGTATTGGTTTCGATGCCATTTCCCGGTGATCAAGGTTCCCGGAGCAAAGTGCAGATTATCTTGGGCCATCATCATAGGCCTCATCATCTTCAAAGAGCGACTGTTTTCTCGACACCGACGAAAAGCTTTTTACTGCTTCTTTAATTGCCGGTCCTGTGGGTGTAATGCCATGCGAGCTTATTTTTTCAAAGATGCGTTTAATGCTGTCCAACTGCGGCGTCCATGAAATGACTTTCTGCACGGACTTTCTTTTCCCGGGAAATAGAAAGAGACAAAATTGATTTTCACCCATGCGTGCGGATAAGCTCAGTGACAAATCGGTCAGTGCCTCGCGTACAGTCGGCAATTTATTTTTCATACTGGCACTTGTGTCAACAAGAATGCATACATGGAGATCAGCTGTTTCACCAACCTCATCAACGACTTCCATTACTTTTCCACGTTTTTCGGGAGGCAAATCCTCTACCGTTTCCCCGTCACCCAAAATATCCTGAAGCTGTCGATTGATCACACCTTTAATCGTCTGAGTCATCGCCTGCTTTGTCACCATTTGCACCGTTTGCGCGAGCTGCTTCGTCTGGACGATTTGGCTGATCCCGCCGCCCGCCTGTGCAATTCCCTCTACTTCCTGCAAGCCATGACTGTCCTCCGAGTCATATTGATCAAGAACACCAATGACATTAACGGTAATCCCTTGTTCACGAGCCAGTGCCGCCATTGCTACCGGATCTTCGCCTTCATTGGAACACCCGTCAGTGATTAACAAAATTTGCTTTAACGTGCCCTTCTTCATTGAGTCTTTCACTCCTCCCTGAATCTAGCATTATGATAGACAGGAAAAGTAGTTTCTATACCGTTAGTCTCGTAAAACTTGCCTCATGACCGCCAAAGCAAAATCTATCTGCCTCGCAAAGATGCAAGCAACGATAAAAACGGTGTGAAAGATTCATTTAATCCCATTAGGCACGATTGGCATGTTCATCGCTTCGATCCGTCGAAAAAGCCGACCACTCAGGAATATGATGGCTGATTCGTGCAGCGATGACTGTCATATCGTCATCAATACTGCCATCTCCGACACGAATTACTTCCTCAAGCAGCAGATCGGCAATTTCTTGCGGGTCATTAGTCTGCAGCTCTTTAATTTTCCGCTTGACCCATGCTTCTTTATTCTCAATATGCTTTGGCACATCAAAAATCCCATCGCTCATCATGATCAGTAGGTCTCCGGATTTTAACTGTTCAGTCTTCATATCCACATCAACATCACGTATAATTCCAATTGGTAAATTACCTGCATCCAACATGAAAACACGGCCGCCGCGCTTAATAAAGCTTGGATTTGATCCTATTTTCAGAAATTTTGATGTCGCATTTTGCAAGTCAATCAGTGCCAAATCCAGTGTCGCATAAATTTCCTCAGTCGAGCGAAGCGATAGGATTGAATTAATGGATTTGATCGCCAGCGTCTCATGAATACCGGATTTTAATACTTTATTCAGCAGCTGTAAGGTATCTTTGCTTTCCATGTCCGCACGTTCGCCATGCCCCATTCCATCGCTTATTGCCATAACGTATTTTTTGGAACCGATTTCAAAAAGTGAGTAGTTATCCCCGGAAATGCTGCCCCCTCCTCGTGCGGCCGTTGCGACACCGGTATCCAAATCGTATGCACGAGCAGAAATAAAAACAACACGACTCGGTCCTCCGGGATAATCAGAGGCTTGCTTTTTCTCAACAACAATACTCTCGCCGAGAATATCGGACAGCAGAGGTGCAATAACTTTTTCGCATGCACCGTAATTATCGGTCGGCAGCAGCGCTTCAATATCAATAGCCCCAGATTCTAAATTGTAAATCTCCACACTCTCAACGCGGATACCGATACCATTCAATTTAGCTAGAATCATTTCTTCCTGCCATTCATGAAGACCGCGTTCACGCTTCATTTCACTGGCAAAATCGCCCATTACCTGTGAGACACCTCTGAGCTGATCCGCGACAAGCCGTCTGCTCTCTTTAACATTTTGTTTCATCTTCTCATGCAGTTCAGACAGACTCTGCTCTTTGCGGATGACTTCCAGCGTTCGCTCCGCCTTGGAACAGTGACTACGCCATTTATGATGCAGCCGTGCATTCTCTTCACGATTTCCACGCCGCGACTCATCACGCAATTCGAGCATCAGCTTCTGCGTCCGTTCAAAATTATTGACCCAGCAGAACTCTTTTTTGAAGCAGTTCTGGCATGTCTTGGCCGTGACATTACTCAAAAAGTCGCTGTCTTCCTCTGTTTCCGCTTCTGCCGGTGGATAAAAGCTCTTCGCAAGCGTCTGAAAAAGGCCTGAAAACTGCTCCACCCGACCAACTGTTACATCACGCAGCTTACGTACATATTGCTGTTGTTCAGCCTGATACTCGCGTGTCCCCGGAATAAAGGAAGCCATTTGCCGGATCAGACTCTTCGGTGTAACAAGAAAAAGTATAATGGCCGCAATCGAATCAATCACCTCGCTCCCAAGCCCTGCATATCCGCCGCCATAAACACCAATTAATAATGTCGAGATTAACAATCCGGCACAAACACCCGCTTTTCCCGCCTCCTTAAGTAAGCCGCCAAGCACGCCTGAGAAGGCGAGCAGGCTCATTTGATAGAGACTCGACACGCTCGCCATGCCCAGAATGAGACCGATCACCACACCAACCGTTGAACCGATCGCCGCACCGCCAGCGTATGCGAACAGAAGCACGGCATACCGGGCAAGTACATGATCAATGGATAGATCATAGATATGCAATCCGATTGTTCCGGCGATTACTGATGAAATTAAAATGACGAAACAAATGATTTCCTCATTTCGAAACAGTTTATGGTTAACACGCGTAGACATGAGCGGAACGCTCTGCATAAATATGAGTGTCACAAGCGCGGATAATGATGCCTCGGCTCCGGCCGTGAGCACATCCGTCCATACAAGTGTCAATGAAAATGCTGCCTGACAGAGCAGACGCACTAAAAATCCGGTAAGAAATACAAGTCCAGGCAGCCAGCGTTCCATATGCACACGTTGAAACGAAGCCACAATCCTCCACCCTGCCAAGAAAACGATTAATCCAAGCAGTGCGTAAAAAGCTTGTCCCACAGACAGCGTGAGCCCTCCGGCCAAAACTGCCATTGAATCTGCCCATCTCCGTTTGCGTTTCATCCAGAATACCGTTGCAAAAAAAGGAAGAATAAACGGTGTCAAGCTTGTAATGATTACAGCCCGTCCAAGCAAAAATCCTGCTGCCAGAAAAAACAGATCGGTACGAAACATAACACCCAGCAAAAAGGTTTGAAAAGAGCGCTGCGATTTTGATCGTTCTTGTATCGTTTGATTTTTTTGTAGGTAAGGGTCAATGGTACCCGCTGCTGCACCGCCAAATTTTTGAATCATATCGCTCGCCGCCTTTAACTTATGATTGTATGATCCATTAAAGCATAGTAGACGTTCATAATTTGTCACAATCACAAGCCGCAGATCAAAAAAACTTCGACGGCATTCTTGATGTTCAGCCATAAACGACAAATGATCGTGCAGTCTGTCGATGAATAGCATGAATTTATCGTCTATAGAAGGCGAAGACTTTGAAATACCGCCTTTTTTCCCTAAATTTTCTGCCTTCGCCATCGTTCATCTTTCACCTTGACACCACTACAAAAATTCAGCACCTTTAAAACAAGTCATTCATAACAGCGCCTGTTCAGTGCAGTCAAGCATTCCAATAGGCAGTGTCGGAACTCCCCCTGTCAAGGGGCAATAAAAAACACCCAAGCTCTGTTTGAACTTGGGTGTTGCGTTTATATATTGAGAAACTTTCGGAGGTCGCGCTCAGCCTCTTCTCGCACCGCGTCCCCCGCGTTTGGATTCTGTCTGGCGCTTAATTGTCGAAAGCCGATCTTCACTGTCCTTCAAATACTGGGAGATTTTGTCCTCAAAGCTTGGAGCACGCGAGGTAAACCGTTTCCCGCCGCCATGTCTCTGAGAACCTCCGCGCGAGGATGAAGATGCAACCTTAGGTTTATCGACAGCTTTACGGATCGATAGACCGATTTTTCCATCCGGAGCGACTTGCAACACCTTTACCGTTACTTCATCACCAACCGCCAGAACGTCATGAATGTCTTTCACATACCGATCCGCAACCTCACTGATATGAACCAGACCCGTTTTTCCGTCTGGTAAATCAACGAAGGCTCCGAAGTTCGTAATTCCTGATACTTTACCCTTCAGCTTGCTGCCTGCTTCAATTGACATAAAAAAAAGCTTCCTCCTAAATTGGTATCACTAATTATATTATTATACATAGCAAAAAAAGTGCCTGTCAATCCTTGTTATTATCGGGTTTCGAAAAAATAATTTCTCCTTTATTCGATAACAGATAATCGCGCCTTGCAATTTCGCCAATATATTTTTTATTATGCAGCAGAGAAATGCGTTTCTTCAATTCCACTGCTTGGGATTTCGACTGATTCAGCTGTTTTTGTAAACTTATTTTTTCTTGTGATGCAGCATTTAGTTTATGGGATTGCGAAATCAGAGAGGAGATCATGAAGGCGCAGGCTAAAGCAAAAACAATAAAAAAAGCAGTCAAACGCCGAATTAACCCCTTGTGCCGTTTTCTTTTTCTCTTTTCATTCATTTCCTGCGACTGCAGATAATTATTCTGCAGTCGAGTGACCCGCTCTGCACCGGCACTCTCCATATCGTTCCCCCCGATCATTTCCGTTTGGTGAATAGTGACATCCACTGATTGAATTTCTGCTGTATCCAAATTCTTTTTTTTGCCAGATAGACCACTGCTCGATCCGGAAGAACCAGTCGAACAATGCCTCTTAGAATTTTCAAAGGAATCAAAAGCAGAAAGAGCAAAATTTTCAGTAAGGTGTTTACTGTCATTCTACACAATCTGAAGACAAGCATCAATAGGAAAAAGAGCGGATAAATCAATAATTGATAGACAGTTTTTGCGGTAAAACGCCCTGTTCGGACAGTCACCGCAACAATTTTGCCGAATAGACGCATGAATGGTTTTTCTAAAAGTGCTTTATAAAAAGCAAAGCCGAGTGCAATACCCAGGAAATAATAAAGACGCAATTGTCCTTCATTTACGGGTAACAAAAGTGAAAAAAGCAGTACAGCCTGTACGATCCAAAAGAGAGGGTCTGAAATCAGCAAAATCCAACGGCGTCCTTTTTTCGGGTGCACAAAGTGCTGATAGACCGAAAATGAAGCACCGAACCAAATACCCATGGCGAGCATCAGGATAAGCGAGACGTATTGCTGTTCAAGCGTCATCGAAACAGCTTGCCGAAGAAGCCTTTATGAGCTTCTCCGCCCTGATCATCCAGATAGCTGATTTCAATAATATGCCCCTCAATCAATACCTGGCCCTGCTCAACATTCAGATTTTGCATTTTCAGACCGGAACCTCGAACGGCAAGATACCCCAATACCGTCTCAAGCAAGAATTCTTCATGATCAAAGCTTTCCACGTGTTTGACACCGGTAATCTCGATTGATTTCCGATCCTTAACAACTATATTTTGATTTTGCGCCGGCTTGTCTTTATTAGGGATCTGAGACGAATAAAATTGACTCATTGGACTCCCCCTCCTCTGTTTCCTACATTATGAGGGAGCTGTCCCATTTAGAACCAACCGGAATCACCAACAATAAATCAATTTCTACTTAATGCTTATTGACCTTCCTGCTGGTCACGGACCACTTCATAGAGCGAATCGGCTTCTTCTTTTTTGACGACTTCTTTTAACAGCAAGATGCGAACAGTCATTGGTTTTTGGCCGAAGTGCAGAGTCAGCTGATCACCGACCGCAACATTCGAGCTTGCCTTTCCGGGTTGTCCATTAATATCAACGCGCCCCTGATCGGCGAGTTCCTTCGCTACTGTTCGCCGTTTAATCAATCGGGATATTTTCAAATATTTGTCTAATCTCATTTTTTCACTGCATCCTTAAATTTATTGCCGGCTCTAAACCCTGGCACGCGGGTCGCCGGGATTGTGATTGTTTCGCCTGTCTGGGGATTGCGTCCTGTCCTGCTTGCGCGCTGACGGACTTCGAAGGTACCGAATCCGACAAATTGAACCTTTTCATCGGCATTCAGCGCTTGAATAATTTGTTCCAGCGCTTCGTTAACCACCGTTTCCGTATCTTTTTTCGCAATGCCCGTTTTCTCTGCCACTTTATGGATGAGTTCATTTTTATTCATTCAAACCATTCCTCCATATTGTATTCATTCGTTTATACGTTTTTTCCCACGTATAGAGATCTGCTCAAAAGAGATGATCATAGTCCTGCCTCCCGAGCATCTTCTATAACCATCATTTTTTTCATTCTATCATAAGTTACCTTCAGATCACAGTTTCCGAGACCGTGCCGATGCCGCACTGTGCTTCTTTTTTCTTCGTATCGGAAGCCGCTTCAGGTCATGCTTATTCAGAAAACGGACCATATAAAGGATCACGATAAAGACCACACCGCCGACTACGGCTCCGGATAAAGCGAGCACTGATGCTGCGGGCCTTGCCGAAAGGGGATCGGTGAAGCGGCTGATTATTCTTTTCCAAAGAGACACGCTTGCCGCCATCCCGGATAAGGCAATGCCTAATTTCACAACCGCGCGCCAGGGCAATCGCTCGGTCAATGCATGGCGGTGCAAATAGACAAGACTCATTACAGCAGCTGCAGCGGTTCCTAGACATGTACCCAAAGCAGCACCGACAATAGCAAAGTGCGGAATAAGGAAATAATTTGCCGCACCTTTTACACACGAGCCAAGGACAAGAAAGTAAAAAGGTACCCAGGGTTTTCCGTTTGCCTCTAAAATTCCTGAAGCGGTCAAAATGATCGAAAGCGTCAGCATCGTGAACGATGCAATTGCGAAAGCTGCCGTTCCGTCGGCATTTCGAAACAGCATAATATTAACCTCGCGGCTGATCATCATGAGTCCTGCAGCTGCTGCTGCACCAAAAGCAACGCTTACTTTAATCGAAAGCGTTGCCTCCATTTGAAATTCATAACGCTTTCGCAATGCTGCGAGTTGCGCTAGGCGCGGCACTATGGCCACCGTCAGCGAAGCAGATGCGATCATTCCAAACTGTGTCAGTATATAAGCACGATCATAGATGCCCTTTTCAGCACGGGGATCGGCAAGATGCATTTTACCCAAAAGCCGAAGTACGGTTAATGAATCAATAAGCTGAAACGAGAGCAGGGGAACGGCAAGAATGGAAAAAAGACAGCCGGCAGTTATAAGTGTTTTGACCATCCGCCAATTGATTGCAACGGCCGACCTCGAAAACAGTTCGTATGCGAACTGTTTTTTTCGGGGCAAAAACAGAATAAGAATAATCAGTGTGACGAGCGGCGCAAATGCCGATCCTGATGTTGCAACCAATCCGAATGCATAGGCATCTCCATGATTGAGAAATAAATACCAGGACAATCCTAAAATGAAACAAACACGCGTCACCTGTTCTCCGATTTGAGAGAGAGCTGTAGGCAGCATATTTTCCTTGTCGCCTTGAAAAGTTCCGCGCAAAAGGGCCACAATCGGGACGAAAAGATAGGCTGATGCGGCGATACGAATTAAGGCAGCAAGATGCTGATCACCAATCAGTGCTGCCAAAGGCTGTGCAAAGATAAAAAGGGCAGCAAAAAAGAATCCGCAGATCAGCAGCAGCGCGATCAGTGCATGCCTTTGCACGTCCACTTTCGCGTCATGCCGTTCTCCTGCCTCAGCCATATATTTGGAAATGACAATTGGAAATCCCGTGCTTCCAAGTGCCACTGCCAGTGCGTAAAAAGGATAAACTTGCTGATAAACATAAAAACCGACGTCGCCGGCAAAATTTTGGTAGGGAAGCCGGTAAAGCGCGCTCATAATCTTCACCAGCAGAGCTGCACCCGTGAGTATCGCCGCACCGCGCCACACCAAGTGGCTCTCCCTCTTCTCGTTGCCCATGATCTCTCTCATTTCTCCAAGAATTCTCTGTTGGATTATATCATAACTTGCCCTATCGCGTACCTGGAATCAAGAATCAACCCAATAAGAAAAACCGGGCAAAAAACGCCCGGTCCTTCATTAAGTAACGAGTAAAATAAGCGGAGATTTTCCGGTTATATGCGCCATGGCGCTAGTTTTGCCTGTAAATAAGGGTAATTTTTCCGCTTATTCAGAGAAAAAACCTCTATTTTTACATTTTTCGATTCAATAAGGGTAATTTCTCCGTCTATTTAAACGATTTTACCATTCATTTTCAATTTAAGCGGAATTTTTCCGTCTATTTCTCAGATTGGGCGCTTGCCTGATCACCCACCCGAATCTTATGACGCTGATCATTGTACCAGCAAGGCAGAACGATATACATTCTTTTCTTGTAAGAAAAACCGGGCAAAAAGCGCCCGGTCCTTACTTTCACAGGACGTGATGGCTTTCGCGTTGCATACAGGACGTATGCGTATTTAGCGAAAGCTCCTTTACACTTGCGAAAGTTCCCTTTTTTAGCATTGATTTGTGTCTTTATGGTGTGAATCATCGCTTCGGTTGCTCGCATCAACTGAGCGCGACCGCGGGCGCACCGCGAGCCTCCTCAGACAAGCAGAAATCCGCGGGGTCTCGCTGGCACCTGATTCCGCTGGCGTCTCGAACCTCCGCTTTTATTCTCGTCCAAGACACTGGCTTATTCGTTTAAATATGGGGCAAAATCCTATACTTTCTTATCTTGCAAAAAAGAGGCGCTGCAGCCGCCTCCTCTCATGCAAACATTTTACTTTTAATGCTCCATCTGCCTGCCAAGAAAGCCTGCAGCCGTCTCAGCAAGCTTTACCTCGACTTCACCCATCGGCTTCTTGTCCTTATCGATGAGAATAATGGTACCGATTGGATCGCCCCCGGCAATAATTGGTGCAACAACATAGGGGCCGGACAGATTTTCATGTCCTTCCATTAGCGGCTCGCCGCGATCCTGTTCAAGAATGGTTTGCCGCTGCTCCATGGATTTTTCCGGTACCGCAAGCAGACGCTTTTCCAAGTAGTCTTTTTTAGGTCCTCCCGCGACTGCAATCACAGCATCACGGTCACTGACAAGGGTCAGCTTGCCGGAATTTTCCGCCAAGGACTCCGCGTATTCTTTTGCAAAATCGCCGAGCTCGCTCAGCGGCGAGTATTTTTTCAAAATCACTTCGCCATCATGATCAACGAAAATTTCTAGTGGATCCCCTTCACGAATACGAAGTGTACGCCGTATTTCTTTAGGAATAACTACCCGCCCAAGATCATCGATTCGGCGGACAATGCCAGTTGCTTTCATACAAGGATGTCCTCTCTTTCCGCTTCCGCAAAAATCATCTATTCCTTGCATTATTATCTGCGCTACTGGTCAAAGTATGCATTTTTCGCCAAATTTATCCTACCTTCTCAGACGGCTTCTGAAGCTGCTCGATTCCGCCAAGCAGTTTAGCAACCTCCTCCAGCAGCTTAGAATCTGCATTGCGCCTATTCTGTTTAATGGTTATTTTCATTTTCGATCCTTCCGCGCCGAGACCAACTCCGGACCCCATTTTGCTGATTGCTTTAAACAGCGACTCTCGATCCAATGATTTCCAGCCCATTTCCGAGAAAATAATTCTGACCTCAGAACTTTGCTGCTTAATTTCCTCAATCATTAATTGATTTGCTGTCACGCGTATCTCGGCCACTTTGAACAGGTCGGCTACTTCTCTTGGGTAATCGCCGAACCGGTCGATCATCTCATCCTTCAGTTCTTCAACATCTTGAACCGAGGCAGCAGCTTTGAAGCGTTTATACATATCAATTTTCTGCAGAGAATCCTCAATATACAGATCCGGAATGTATGCATCTGTCTCCATCTCAATGGTGACTTTAGGCGGTTTTGGTGCCATGTCCGTACTGCTCTTCTTGCTGCGCTCAGCAATGGCATCCTGAAGCATTTGCGAATAAAGATCAAAACCGACAGAGTCGATAAATCCATGCTGCTGGGCGCCCAGCAGATTTCCGGCCCCGCGAATGGACAAATCACGCATTGCGATTTTAAATCCGGAACCGAGCTCGGTAAATTCCTTTATGGCTTGCAGTCTTTTCTCAGCAACCTCGTTCATGACCTTATCGCGTTGATACGTAAAATAAGCATAGGCAACACGGCTGGAACGCCCGACTCGTCCGCGAAGCTGGTACAGTTGAGCTAGCCCCATTCGATCGGCATCGTAAACAATCAGGGTATTGACGTTTGGAATATCAACGCCGGTTTCAATAATTGTCGTACTAACAAGTACATCTGCATTTCCGTCGAGAAAATCAATCATTGCAGATTCAAGTTCTGATTCTTTCATTTGCCCATGCGCAAATGTGACTGCTGCATCAGGGACCAGTCCGGAGATCATTTCAGCCATCCGCTGAATCGTTTCCACACGATTATAAAGGAAGTACACCTGCCCGCCGCGCGCCATTTCGCGTTCGATTGCTTCCCGAATTAATGACGCATTGTATTCCATGACAAAGGTTTGTACAGGGAAGCGGTTCTCCGGTGGTGTTTCAATAATTGAAAGGTCACGTACCCCGAGCATCGACATATGCAGTGTACGTGGAATCGGTGTCGCGGTCAGTGTCAGCACATCGACATTCGCCTTCAGACGTTTAATTTTTTCCTTGTGGGTGACTCCGAATCGTTGTTCTTCATCAACAATCAGCAAACCGAGATCTTTATATTGAACATCCTTTGACAGTAGACGATGCGTCCCAATGACTAAATCAACCGTGCCCGCTTTAAGGCCCTTAAGCGTTTCCATTTGTTCTTTCCTCGAACGAAAACGGCTAAGCAGTCCGATCGTGACCGGAAAATCTTCAAACCGTTCACTCGCCGTCTCGAAATGCTGTTGTGCAAGGATTGTAGTCGGAACCAGAAGAGCCACTTGTTTTCCGTCGGCAATGGCTTTAAATGCAGCACGCAAAGCAACCTCGGTCTTGCCGTAGCCCACATCACCGCACAGCAAACGATCCATCGGCTTCTCGTTCTCCATATCCTTCTTGATTTCTTCAATGGCTTGGAGCTGGTCTGTGGTCTCCTCATATGGGAACGCCGCTTCAAATTCCTGCTGCGCATCGCTGTCCTTCGCAAAAGCGTAGCCTTTGCTCGCTTCACGCTTTGCGTAGAGCTTGATCAAGTCATCAGCGATATCTTGAATCGACGAACGTGCTTTGCTCTTGACCTTCTTCCATTCGCCGCCGCCTAGTGCATAGATCTTCGGTTCCTTACCCTCGGAACTCACATACTTCTGTACTTGATCAATATGTTCCACCGGGACGTAGAGCTTATCATTGCCCTTATAAATAATTTGCAAATAATCTTTATGCGTACCGTTGACTTCAAGCGTCTCAATACCGGCGTATCGGCCGATCCCGTGATCCACATGAACCACATAATCGCCGACTTTAAGCTCGCTATAATTTTTCAGGCGTTCGGCATTCGACAGTTTCTTTCCATGATGGTTCGCTTTCGCCGTCTTTTTTGTAAAGACTTCCTGCTCAGTAATCACGGCGATTTTCTTAAGCGGCAATTCAAAGCCAATTTCAAATTGACCGATTGTAATCTGATTCACACCGTGAACAGGTGGCGTTTCGGGTGCTACAAATTCCGCCTGAATGCCATAATCCGATAATACTTGATCTAAGCGTTTTGCTCGTTCTTTGTCAGAGGCGAGAAAGGTAACGGAGAAATCGCCCTTCTTCCAACGTTCAACCTCAGTCTTCAACAATTGAATCTGACCATGAAAATTTTGCATCGCACGACATGTTATACTGACGACATTCTGCGGCTGAAACTGACCATGGTACCTGAGGAAAAGGGACAGCAAGAGAAGCGGATGGGACAGCCGCTCGGTCAGTTGTGGCCAACTCATAGTCAGCGGCAATTCACTGACCATATCCCCTCTTTGCAGCATGTCGACTCGCCATTCGGCTTCTTCGCGATCCAGCTGTTCAGACATTTCTTGGATCCGGCTGATCTCATCAAAGATAATCAAAGCATCTTCAGGCAAATAATCATCAATAGTCGTCAATTTGTTGTAATACAAAGACGCATACTTGATCATTCCGTTAAAAGGCACACCTTGTTTTAATGATTCAATGTCAGCAGAGCTATGTTCGCTGAGCAGCTCTTGAGCCTTCTGATCCTTCATCTTGGCTAACGAGACAGCCAGTTCATGCTCAAGTCCTTGCGCAGCCGCCGCATAGTTTTCCTCGTAAAGCAGAAGTTCCCGTGCCGGACCGATCAGCACGCTGTTTTGAATCATTTCCAGCGAACGCTGAGAGTCACTGTCAAAATAGCGAACAGAGTCGATTTCATCGTCAAACAGCTCAATGCGGATCGGATGGGCTTCTGTCAGCGGGAAAAGATCAATGATTCCGCCCCGTATACTGAATTGACCTGGACCGGCAACCATAGATTCGCGTTCATAGCCCATGGCTGTCAATTTTCGCGGAAGCGCATCTAAATCAACCGTCTTTCCGACCTCAAACTGCAATAAGCTCGCTTTCCACAAATAGAGCGGAGCGAGCAGTTTTTTCAGTCCGGCGACCGGTATAATAATGAGTGCTTTGCGATTTTGCGCAAGCCGGTTCAGTACATCAATACGTTGAGCGAGCAGTTCCGGGCTTGCCACAGCAAGTTCAGACGCAATCAAGTCGTTGGCAGGGTAAAGAAACAGCTCCTCCGAATCGATCAAGCCTTCGAGATCATTATAAAGTTTCTGCCCTTGATAAAGGTTATGTGTCACAACAACAGATGTCTGATGTCTCTTCTGATAAACCGCCGCAATCCATAATGCTTTTGCGCCGCCTGAAAGTCCGGACACCAGCTGCTGCTTCATACCTTGCTCATAGCCTTCAAGGACTGTTTGAATTTCATCTATGTTCTGTTGATAATAGTGGCTCAGGCCAAGCATGGACTACCCTCGCTTTCTGAAAACCGAAAAACGCTTTGGCTTAAGCCAAAGCTCTGCAGTGATTCTTCAGAACCCTAATCATCTGTGATAAACTTCTATGATTATACCCGCGCGGTTTTCTACTTATTCGCATTATACGTATTCATCACCTGTGAAAAAGGTAACGTGAGCCAAGCTTCTGCAGCTGATGCTGCACGTTCAATTGCCGACGAAATCTGTATTTGGTCATCCCCGGAAAAACCTTGAAGCACATAACGTATGACTGCCTCACGCGAGTGCTGAGGATGGCCAACACCTACTTTAATTCGAGCAAATTCCTGCGAGTTCACATGCTGAATAATTGACTTAATCCCATTGTGCCCGCCGGCGCTTCCCTTTTGCCTCACGCGAATCTTGCCTACCGGCAGATCCATATCGTCCTGAATAACCAGCAAGTCAACGACTGACAGCTTAAAAAAACGAAGCAGCGGCCCAATCGCTTCACCTGAGGCATTCATATAAGTAAGCGGCTTCACTAACAAAAGTTCTTCCCCATCGATCGACCCTTTTCCAAACAGCGCATTAAACTTGTTTTTGTTTAAACGGATTCCGTGCTGCTGCGAGATTAAGTCGATCACTTCAAACCCTATGTTATGCCGCGTATGGGCATATTCAGAACCGGGATTGCCCAGTCCGACAATGACTTTCACAGTGATTCCTCACTTTCTATCTGAGATAAGTGTTTCGCGCATTAATTTCTCGGCTCAACTCCACCGTGTCTTATCTCATGTTCAGAAATAACCAACATGTTTTTACTTTCTAATTGGTACGAAAAAAGGCGTAACGCATTGGTTACGCCTTTCCATTCATTTAAATGAACACTTATTCAGCTGCGTTTTCACCATCAGCTGCAGGCGCAGCAGCATCCGCAGTTTCGGTTGCTTCTTCTGCTGGTGCTTCAGCTTCTTGTGTACCATAAGACAGCGTCACAACAACGTCTTCAGGGTCGCCAAGAACGGTATATTTTTTCGAGTCTGCAAGGTCGCTCACACGAATGGCATCACCGACAGCCAGTTTAGACACGTCAATTTCAATCGTATTTGGAAGATCATTAGGAAGCGCGCGTACGGTCAGCTCTGACAGCTGGTTGTTCAAGACAACATCGCCGGTTTCAACAACTTCCGTACCCTTAAGTACTACAGGTACAACAGCATCGATTTCTTCATTCATATTGATTTCGAGAAAATCAATATGACGAACAGTGCCCTTTAACGGATCAAATTGCAATTCATGAGCCATCACCGTATATTTTTTCTTACCTTCAATGTCCAAATTGATAATTGCGTTTCTGCCTTCGCTGCGGAAGAGCTTGCTTACTGCTCCGGCATCAACCGCAACAGATTCGTTACCTACTGTCTTTCCATAAACTACGGAAGGAATCTTTCCTTCTTTTCTCAATTTCTTTGCATACGATTTCTTGAATTCGCTACGAACAGCCGCACTTAATGTTGCCATGCGTCATTGCACTCCCTTTCAAATGGATCCTTATTAAATTTTTGACGAATCACGTATAATCTAACCCTGTAAGGCACTAAATTCCGATCGATAGTTAATTAAACAACCTGCTGACCGACAATTTTTCATGAATACGAATAATTGCTTCACCAATCAACGGTGCGACAGACAACTGCACAATTTTGTCAATTTTCTTTTCTTCAGGCAACGGAATCGTGTTGGTCACAACGAGTTCGCTGATTGCAGACGCCTGAATACGTTCGATTGCGGGACCCGACAAAACAGGGTGTGTACAGCAAGCATACACCTTTTTAGCGCCGCGCTCAACTAAGGCGTTAGCGGCAAGCGTAATTGTACCTGCCGTATCGATAATATCATCGACAATAATGCACGTTTTGCCCTGAATATCGCCGATAATGTTCATGACTTCCGCAACATTGGGACGCGGGCGGCGTTTATCAATGATTGCAATCGGTGCTTTTAGGCGGTCAGCCATTTTGCGTGCACGCGTCACACCGCCATGATCCGGAGAGACAATAACGATATCCTCAAGCTGCTTGCTCATGAAATATTCCGACAGGGTCGGGACACCAAGAAGCTGGTCGACAGGAATGTCAAAAAATCCTTGGATTTGCGGTGCATGCAAATCGAGCGTCAACACGCGCGTTGCGCCTGCCGTTTCCAAAAGATTTGCGACAAGCTTTGCTGTGATCGGTTCACGAGCACGTGCTTTGCGGTCCTGTCTCGCATAGCCGTAATAAGGGATAACCAAATTGATCGTTTTTGCGGATGCGCGTTTCAACGCATCAATCATGATCAGCAATTCCATCAAGTGTTGATTCACCGGATCACTTGTTGACTGAATGACATAAACTTCACTGCCTCGAATGCTTTCTTCGATGCTGATTTGGATCTCGCCGTCACTGAATGACGATACAATGCATTTTCCGAGTTTAATACCGATATGCTCTGCAATTTGCTTTGCAAGATCAGGATTTGAATTGAGGCTGAATACTTTCAAATTTGGATCTAAATAGCTGACCATCTAATGGTTCCCTCCAGTTAATGGTTTAACCTGTACTTTAATTATGTTTTTTTGCCCGGATCTTGCGATGCCTCACCTATTTTTAAATGCTCGGCCCGCTCCGTTCTCCAATGTCCGTGTTCTTTACGTCGACAAAACTGCCCACTTTTGTCTGATCATGGATCTTGGACAGCGGACGAATATGTGCGAAAGGTCCGATCTGCACATTGCTTCCAATCGTACTGTTCTCCAGCACAGATTGATCAATCTGCGTCCCGTCGCCAATCACACAGTCGCGAATTTGCGAATAAGCACCGATTGTGCAGCTGCTTCCGATTCGTGTCTTTCCGGCAATGACCGTCCCCGGATAGACAACCGTATCCATGCCGATCTCGCATTCCGCCGACAAATAGGTTGTATCCGGATCGATCAGTGTCACACCATTCTGCATCATTGCCCTATTGATGCGTACCTGCATATATTTCCCTGCAGCAGCCAATTGAATGCGGTCATTGACACCGACTGTTTCCTCGAACTGTTCTGTTGCGTAGGCAATCACTTTCTCAGAGTCGCGGACAAGCAAACCAATAACATCAGGAAGATAGTATTCACCCTGAACATTATTGTTTTTCACTTGCTTTAAAAGGGTGAACAATTTACGGTTGTCAAAACAATAGATGCCCGTATTAATTTCTTTTACCCTTTTTTCATCAGGATTTGCATCTTTATGTTCGACAATTTTCGCAACATTTCCTGATGAATCCCGAATGACGCGACCGTATCCCGTCGGATCTTCCAATTTAGCGGTCAACACTGCTGCCGCTGCCTGATTCTTTTCTTGAATCTGAATCAGCTTCTCAATGGTTTGATGAGTGATCAGTGGAGTATCTCCGCAGAGAACAACCGTCGTGCCTTCTTGCTCGGCTAATCGATCCGCGGCTTGAAGCACAGCGTGTCCTGTTCCAAGCTGCTTTTGCTGCAACAGGCATTCAGCCCTATCACCGACCGCCGCTTTCACCTCATTCGCCCCATGTCCGACAATGACATAAACCTTTTCGAAATCAGCTTTGCCAACCTCATCAATGACATGTCGGATCATCGGTTTGCCACAAACCTGATGCAGCACTTTATATAGTTTCGATTGCATTCTTGTACCTTTACCGGCAGCAAGAATGATCGCAAATCGATTTGACATGATGAACCCCCATAGCTTTCGCTGATCCTTAGCGTCCATTTTAGACTATAGCTTAAAAACAACCCTTTTTCAAGATAACAAAGGCGAAATTTGCGTCAATTCGTCAGAACATGTTTTTTAATGTTCAAGTAAAAAAAAAGAACCAATTGGCTCCTTTTTTTACTAATAGCTCTTATCCTCAAATCGAATCGTATTCATGAACAAGTAATTCGTGAACATGCTGGGCTTGTCTCACAAAATTCTGCAAATGAAAAGTATCTTTAAAATGACGTTGACGCAGCCCTGCTGATAAAAATGTTTGACCTATCAAAGACATGCAATCTTATAACACGGCCATTATTTAAGAAGCGCCTGCCTGTTCGAATGAAGGATCGCCCTCACATGCATGTTCATATTCACTAAGTATTGCCGACTGTATTTTCTCTCTAGTCCCTGATGTGATGGGGTGGGCAATATCCCTAAACTCCCCGTCAGGTGTCCGCTTGCTGGGCATCGCGACGAATGTGCCATTGTTTCCATCAATCACGCGAATATCGTGGACAACGAACTCTTTATCAAGAGTTATTGAGGCGATTGCCCTCATGCGCCCGTCAGTATGCACAAGCCGCAATCTGACATCTGTTATTTCCATTGATAAGACACCACCCTTTTCCCTTATGCGTAACTCGTCATTCTAAATACTTGTTTCAACATAAAAAGTGGGAAATCCTGCAAGTGGCAAAAAGAAACAAAAATATTTTTATTATTTGCGCATATAGTGTTTGACGGCAGTTCAAAAATTTATTGGAAACGGTTAGTCTTTTACTCCAAGAGAATTATTTTTCGGCAGCCATTCGTACACGTTACCGTTTTCAATTGTCAGCGCATCTTGTTGCTCAAGGATTGACAGTTTAAGCAGCGATACATAATGATTAACCAATTTCGGACGTTCATCTTTTTTTTCAACGAGAACGGCCATGCCGGCAACCTTTGCGCCGAATTCCTCCACTAAATTAATCATACCTTTCATCGTTCCTCCAGCTTTCATGAAGTCATCGACGATTAAAACACGTGCGTGTGCTTTCAGACTTCTTCGCGGCAAAACCATTGTCTGTATCCTTTTTGAAGACCCGGATATATAATTAATGCTTACTGTAGATCCCTCGGTTACTTTGCTGCTTCGTCGGACGACAACAACCGGTACGCTGCACTGTGTGGCAACTGCGTACGCAAGCGGAATACCCTTTGTCTCCATCGTCATGATTGCATCCAGCTTTTCATTAATAAAAACCGATGCGATCAGCCGTCCAATCGCATTAATATAGTCCGGCTTCCCCAGAATATCAGTCATATAGAGATAGCCTCCAGGTAGAATCCGCTCCTTTCGCGTCATCTGTTCCTGCAATCGTCCAAGCAATTGTTCGGCTTCCTCGCAGCCCATGGATGGCATATAACATACTCCGCCCGTAGCCCCCGCCTGCGTCTGCAGCCGTCCGATTTCTTGAGATTCAAAGTTCTCCTTGATAATCGTCAGATCTTCGCTTATCGAGGATTTGGCAGATTCATACCGTTCCGAAAAATAGGAAAGCGAAATCACCTGGTGAGGATGCCGCAGCAAATATTCTGTCATATCGACCAGTCTGCTGCTTCGCTTAAGTTTCATGATAATCCTCCAAATCCGAATATTTTAAAGCAATTTTACACCATTATTCGTATTCAGACAAGAGGGTAAACGGTTTACAAAGCCTCACGGCGAATACCTGCGAACAATAACCTCTCATCCCATTCATCAAGCGCAACATTCGTGATTCATGCTGGGTAAGCGCAAACACGGTTGGTCCGCTTCCGCTCATCAATATCCCTTCCGCACCGATTGCTTTCATATGACCTTTTATCTTTGCGATATCCGCAACTTTTCTCATGGTCACAGACTCAAGAGAATTACCGAGCAGTCCGCAGATTGTCTGAAAATCTTCCTTTTTGATGGCTTGGATCATGGCATCAACATCCGGATGAATAATCGGCTGACTGTCCAAATCTTTATAGATCTGCGCCGTTGATACTGACACGTCCGGCTTAACAAGAACGACCCAGCAAGGAGCCAAGGACGGCAAAGGCGTAATTTGTTCGCCTCTTCCGGTGGCGAGTGCCGTTCCTCCTTTAATGCAGAAAGCGACATCAGATCCGATTTTCGCTGAAATTTCCAGCATTTCTTTATAGGACATACCAATATGCCATAGCTTGTCCAGGGCACGGATCGTTGCCGCGGCATCCGTGCTTCCTCCGGCAAGTCCTGCAGCAACTGGTATATTTTTTTTAATCGTTATTTCTACACCGCGGCGAATATCATAACATTCTTTGATGTACTTAGCAGCCTGATATGCGAAATTACGTTCATCCTCAGGCACATAGGGGGCTGATGTACGGACTATAATTCGATTCTCATGCAGATCGCCGCATTCCACCCGATCTGCTAAATCAATTGAGGTCATGATCATTTTGACCTCATGATAACCATCGCTTCGATTCCCAACAACATCAAGGGAAAGGTTAATTTTTGCCGGTGCTTTCTCAAGTACTTTCAAACGGTTCCCCCACTTCCAATTAACAAGCTGCTTTCGTATACATGTCCAATTTTAATAAAAAGCAATTGATGCGACGATCACGGATGATCTAATGTCCGGATTGCCACAGAACGTGGCGCTTTGACGGACCGACATTCATGGATGCCCTAGTATCCCGTTCACCCCAGAACAGCATTCTTAGCTGGATCCTGATCTATAATACCTACTCCGTTTTTTTACACTTTATAGTTTAAAGGAAACGAGCATGAAGAAAAAGGGGGTCCCATCCGTTTCTGGACAGAATCCCCTTCTTTCGTGCTCAATCATGGTGCTGTTTATCAGCGTCACCAAGTGTCGCTTCAGCTTTTTGAATAGCGAGGCGCACCATATTGCCTGCGTCGCGGGCCTTGATGCCGCCCCATCCTTCATTCTTGACCGTATCATAAAACCCCAGCTCTTTGGCAAGTTCCTCTTTAAATGCTTCAGACATAATGCCTCTGCGTCTGGACATGATCGGCACAACTCCTTTCCAATGGTCGAGCAGAAATTAGGTTGCACTAATTTACTTTCTTCTATTCGCCAAACGTGCTAAAATGAATTTTGACGAAAGACTTATGAAAAGCATAAACGCGCATCTCCAGTTTTGTCCGTGAATTTCGAACAAAAAGGGTGCGCGCATCCGCTATAAATAAATGGTCTGTCATCATGGAAATCGAACAAGCAATTCATTACTGGCCGCTCGCCATTTCCTCCAAAAAGGTGAGTTCCACCGAGTCCGTCAACACATCAGTGTAGCTGTACGATACGCGGTCATACGCGTTCGAATCTTTATCCAGCCTCACAATAAAAACCGACGGATAGGTACCTTCCAAAACACCAATGCGTTGAATCGTTTTGCGTCTGCCACCGTTTGCCTTTAATGTCAAACGTTCGCCGACACGTTCGTCTAGAGCGCCTCTGATATCATCAATGGTTTTTCCCATCTCGACAATCCACCTCGCTTAATTATAAGTATACCACAATGGACGTCAAAAAATCAAATAGTATGAATTATATCAAGAAACCATTGTTGCTGTCAATACATTTATTGCGAAGAACAGGCGTTATTTTCTCTCAAAATTCGACTGAATTTCCTACTAAATTATTTTTATTCCGAGGGGTAGGGCAGACCCGTGCGAAGCATCCCCCGACTTTCCACCCCGCCCAAGCCGCCTGCACCGGTCAGCGTGTTTCTGAGCACTTCCCACACATTGACACTATCCATAAAAGACGTAAAACTGATCCTGGCGGCAAGATAAACCGGATCAAGCGCATGAATATTTACGCGGTCAGGCGAACTGGCAAAATTCGATCCCGCCCGAATTAAATATTCAAAATTAGATTGGCAAGCGCCGGAAAAAATAATCATCTGATCAAGACTGGGCCAGTGATAGCGAACCTCTTTGACTGTTCGGATAAAATACCCCGAATTGCGGTAGGCCTTAATCTCGTCTGGCATTCCCTTATTCTTCATAAATGCATCATGTCCGGTCAGTACAAGAATATCCGGGCGGATCTGCGCGACCAGCTTCGGAGCAAGATCAGGCATTTCCGATTCCTGCATATATTTGCCGATTACAGGTACATGCAGTTTTTCATAAAAAGCAAGGCACTTTTTTAAATAATACGGATCTCCGTCAATGTGAAGCACACGTCCGGGCATTTCAAAATACGAAGCCCCTTCCCGATAACCATTTGTTGCCGTATATCCTCTTTTCAATTTCATTTGCTTATAGTCCTGTCTGAAAAGCTTGTAGGACTCCGCTTCCTTCGAACTCGTCACTTTTTCATACTCTTCCCGTTCATCTTTAGTTACTAGAACCAAGTCATCGAGCGGCGCGTCTGCGTACAAGCGCAAGTCATGGCCATTCAACTCGGCGCTTTTTGTCTCTTCATGAATGGCCACCACACGAAACGGAAGGTCGCAATGGTATGAAGTTCGCGCCACGAGATCTCCTACTTGAACCGTCATGTTCCACTCCCTCTTTTCAGCACATCCGGATCCGTAAAAAATCAGAGTCATCCTTTTCAATCTATGATTGTGCAGAAACGAATATTCATGAAGGGACACTTCAACAATTGAACATGATCGCAGCCTTTAACTTCCTCTTAGAAAAATCTGGCATTGACCGGTCCGTACTGCCGCAGGACGCGATGACTTTCGCGTTGCATACAGGACGTACTTTCACAGGATGTGATGGCTTTCGCGTTGCATACAGGACGTATGCGTAGTTAGCGAAAGTTCCTTTACTCCTTTACATACGAAAGTTCCTTCATTCCACCTCTGCTTCATTGAGCATTTTGGTCCTTCATTAAGTAACGAGTAAATTAAGCGGAATTTTTCCGGTTATACACATCATTGAGCTTGTTTCGCTAATAAATAAGGGTAATTTTTCCGGTTATGCAAAGCAAAGCTCTCCATTTTCACGTTTTTAGATTCGATAAGCGGAACTTATCCGTCTATTTAAGCTATTTTTTCGTTCATTTTCTTATTAAGCGGAATTTTTCCGTCTATTTATCAGATTAGGCGCTTATCTGATCATCCAAACAATATCTGCGGGGTCTCCCTTGGCTCCGGATCAACAGGGACGCACCCGCAGGCGTCTCGCGCTTTCGTGTCTAGTTTCCAACTTTTTGTTAATCCGAAAATCTTATATTTTCTTAATTTGTGCAAACCATTGGCCTTATCTTTTTAGGGCATGAAAAATAGGCACCTCTCGTAAAAGAAGGTGCCTATTTTATAATCATTGTTTTTACTCATTGCTCAGTGCGTCACTCAATCGAGCGAACTCTTCGATTGACAGTGTTTCGCCGCGGCGACCGGGGTCAATACCGACTTTTTCTAATATCGACAGCAAATGTTCTTTTTGGTCTTTGTCATATAAATTATTGATGAGGTTGTTCATTAAGGTCTTTCGACGTTGCGCAAAGCTTGCGCGAACCAGTTTAAAAAAGAACGCTTCGTCGACAACCTGCACTTTTTTCTCAGGGCGAACATCTAGACGGATCACAGCAGAATCCACATTCGGCTGCGGTACAAATACCGTCTTCGGGACCGTCATCACAATCTTTGCTTCGGCAATGTACTGAACGGCTATGGACAGCGATCCATAACTTTTCTCTCCCGGTTCAGCTTGGAGCCGGCTCGCGACTTCCTTTTGAATCATCACAACAATTGTATTGATTGGCAAATCGCCGGTCAGCAATTTCATCAAAATCGGAGTTGTCACGTAGTAAGGCAGATTGGCCACTACAGTCACCGTTGCACCCGGAGGAAATTCCTCACTGATTATTTGGTGAAGATCAAGCTTCAGCACGTCGCCGAAACGAATGGCCACATTGTCAAAATCGTGCAGTGTATCATTTAATACGGGTTCCAATCTACGATCAATTTCCACAGCAAGCACTTGCTTCGCCTGACCTGCGAGTACTTGAGTGAGCGCACCCGCTCCCGGTCCAATCTCCAGCACGTAACTTTCTTCGTCGATACCGGCTGACAAGGCGATGTTATTTAAAATATTTTCGTCAATGAGGAAGTTCTGTCCAAGACTCTTTTTCAAAGTGAATTTGTGTTTGCGAATGACATCCTGCATGGTCTTCGGTGATGATATTCTTTTGTTCATGACGTTCACTCCTTCGATCGGATGACATCAAGCGCCTGCCTCAGGTCGCTTTCAGCAATTTGAAACATACGCAGTCGTTTATATAATTGTTTACCATTGGCATAGCCGATATTAAGTAGCTCACAAAGCTGTTCACGCAACGACCGCGACGTTTTATCGCCGAGCAGTCCCAGGCTCCTCAACGTCTGCATGCTGATCTGCTCCTCAGGCTCCTCGAATTGCGTATAGACCTTTTCGAGTGACCGCAGAATGGTACGCGGCGAGGCATGTTCAATTCCAAGGCTTTCATTTGTACCGCCCTGACCCTCGGCACGTGTAATAAATGCGTGTTTGCATCCGGGGACGGCGCGGCTGACAATCTTTCGAATTCGTTCACCAGGATAATCGGGATCTGTAAACACAATCACGCCGCGGCGAGCCTGTGCATTTTGAATAGCGCGAATAGTGCGCTTGCTGACACGCGATCCGTTGGTTTCAATCGTATCGGCATCGAGCGCACGATGAATTGCCTCCGTATCGCTTCTGCCTTCAACGACGATTATTTCTTTAACAATCATAAGATTTCTCCTTGCTCAGCCATTTTCGTGAATTCGGAAACAACGTCGTGCGTTTTCCGTTGTTATCTTTGCCATTTCTTCGAGAGACAGACCTTTAAGCTCTGCTACTTTTTCAGCAACCAGACGCACACGCGCTGGTTCGTTGCGTTTACCTCGGAACGGTTGCGGACTGAGGAACGGGCAATCCGTTTCAATTAACAAACGATCAAGCGGGACCATGGTGGCCGTATCTCGCTGCAGCTGCGCATTTTTAAAAGTAACCGGACCACCAAAACTAATGTAAAAATTCAAATCAATAAATTTCTGTGCCCAGTCCCAATCATCACTGTAACAATGCATGACGCCGCCAATTGATTCGGCATGCTCTTCTTTAAGAATGCGCCAAGTATCTTCGGTTGCCTCGCGATTGTGTATAATCAGAGGCAGACCCGCTTTTTTGGCCAACCGAATCTGTCTGCGGAACACCTCATGCTGCACCGACTTAGGCGATTTGTCCCAATGATAGTCCAAACCGATCTCGCCAAGTGCGACAATCCCGGGATGGGTCAAATTTCGTTGGATCAGTTGAAAATCATCCTCAGTCATGTCAATAGCATCTTCAGGATTCCAGCCGATTGCGCCATAAATATATTTATGCTGATCAATGATCGGAAAGACGCGTTCAATGGTCGGACGATCAACGCCGACCACAACCATCTGCGTAACGCCCGCTTCCTCAGCTCGATTGAGCATATCAGGAAAATCTGCGTCAAACGCCTCATCATTTATATGAGTATGTGTATCAAAAAGCATCGTGCCTCCCCCTAACTGTTCACTGTCACCATGAAGCAAAAAGGCGAGATCTGCGCGCACCCGCTCATCTCCCGCCTGCTTTGTTTTACATATCGCTAAATCAACGAATCTTTGTGCCGTTTGGCAGCGGTCCCGAGACCGTCGCCACCTTTAACGTACCGTTTGCGTCGCCCGCCAGCAACATTCCTTGGGAGAGCTCGCCTCTCAGCTTCACCGGTTTCAGGTTAGCAATAACAATAATTTTCATACCGACCAATTCTTCAGGTTTATAGAATTCAGCGATGCCGGATACGACTTGCCGCTTCTCATAGCCGAGATCCAGCTGGAGCTTAAGCAGCTTATCAGCACCTTTGACTTTGTCTACCTGCAGTACTTCGGCGACACGCAAATCAATTTTTTGAAAATCTTCCAAATGAATTTGCGCCGGTGCTTCTGCAACTGCTTTCGATTTTTTTTCCTTGTTGCCGTTCGGCTTCGTGCCTGATGCGCCGCGCATTTGCGACTTGATATAGGCTACCTCTTCTTTAATATCAAGACGCGGGAAAATCGGTTCTTCCTTGCGTACCGTCCATTGACCCTTGTTGAGGTTCAAGTCGCGGATCGAATCCCAAGTCTGATCTGCTGGCTCAGCTACACCGAGCTGACGGAATATTTTTGTCGGAGTCGAAGTGAAGAACGGCTGAATCATGATGGCCACACTGCGAATCGTATTCACTAAATGTGCCATGACCGAAGCCAGTTCATCCTTCTTCTCTGCATTCTTTGCCAACACCCAAGGCTGCGTGTCATCAATATATTTATTGGCTTGACCAACCAGCTTCCAGATTGCGGATAACGCAACGGAGAACTGCAGATTTTCCATCTGTTCTTCGACCACAGATACAGCCTCTGCGAGCGCATTTTCGAGTCCTGCATCAAAATGAGTCACGTGACCGTCATAAGCAGGAACCTTACCGTCAAAATATTGGCTGCACATCGCAACCGTACGATTCAGCAGGTTGCCCAAATCATTTGCCAAATCAAAATTGATGCGTTCCACGAACGCCTCCGGGGTGAACAAGCCGTCTGACCCGAATGGCACTTCGCGCAGCAGATAATAGCGCAGCGCATCCAGTCCGTACCTGTCAATCAGTGGTTCCGGATCCACAACGTTGCCCTTTGATTTGGACATTTTGCCGTCTTTCATCAGCAGCCAACCGTGACCGAACACTTTTTTTGGAAGCGGAAGACCGAGCGCCATCAACATGATCGGCCAATAAATGGTATGGAAACGAACAATCTCCTTACCTACCAGATGCACATCGGCCGGCCAGAATTTCTTGTAATTCGTATCGTCTTCAGATCCATATCCGAGGGCAGTAATATAGTTGGTCAATGCATCCAGCCATACATAAACCACATGCTTCGGATTATTCGGCACTTGGATACCCCAAGAGAAAGAGGTTCTTGATACCGCAAGATCTTCCAGTCCCGGTTTAATAAAGTTGTTGATCATTTCGTTTTTACGCGATTCCGGTTGAATAAAATCCGGATGCTCTTCATAATATTTCAGCAGGCGATCCGCATACTTGCTCATCTTGAAGAAGTAGCATTCTTCTTTAACTTTTTCGACAGGATGACCGCTGTCCGGACTTTTCCCGCCGATCACTTCGCCCTTGTCGTTTTTTTCAATGTCAACGAGCTGAGATTCCGTATAGTACGTTTCATCAGGAATACTGTACCAGCCTTCATATTCACCAAGATAAATATCACCCTGGCGTTCCAGCTGAGCAAAAATTTTCTGAACGACCTTCGTATGGCGTTCCTGTGTCGTGCGGATGAAGTCGTCATAAGAAATGTCCAGTTTCTTCCACAGCTGTTTGATCTGTGCGACCATACCGTCAACATAGTCAATCGGTGAAATCCCTTTGGCTTTGGCTTTTTCCTCAATTTTCTGGCCATGTTCATCCGTTCCTGTTAAGAACATGACATCATAACCGCGCAGCCGTTTGTAGCGGCACATCGCGTCCCCGGCCACCGTCGTATAAGCGTGGCCAATATGTAGTCTACCGCTTGGATAGTATATAGGCGTTGTCAGATAAAAAGATTTGCGTTCCTCAGTCATAAATCCGTGCAGCCTCCTTATTTAATACCGTTTCCAAAAGATCCCTATCTTTAAAAACTATACGTTTCACCGGATTGAATGTCAAGAAAGCAAAGCGCGCATAAAGGTTGAATTTAAAGCACATGATTGCTCCTTTTAAGACCAATCATTTCCACGAATAAATCAGCTTATTCAAAAAGGACTCGCACCTGTTATGCGAATCCTTTTAAATTACGATTCAATTTGATGATAAATGCGGTAAATATCACGCTTCGGCTGCGCGCGATCGACCGCCGCCTGTTTAATTGCATCCTTTACGCTCAATTGTTTTTCACGGATGTAATATTCAACATGTTCATGTACTGAAAGGACCGACCACCAAAGTTCATCTGCTCGCGCCTCCGATTCGCTGCTTCCATCAACGATCAGGCAAAATTCTCCTTTTTGCGCTTCTCCATCATTCAGAAAATCAAGCATATCGCTGATTGTCCCGCGTATAAATGTTTCGTAGCGTTTCGTCAGTTCGCGTGACAATGCCATTTGGCGATTGCCGAAGAGCTCAAAAAGATCTTTCAAGGTATCCTTCACGCGAAACGGCGATTCATAAAAAATGATCGTGTACGGAAACGTACCAAGTGCTTGAAGTGCTTGGCTGCGCTCCTTTTTTACTCGCGGCAGAAAGCCATAAAACAAAAAATGATCGGTTGACAAGCCGGATGCAATTAAGCCGGTAAGCGCCGCATTCGCTCCGGGAAGAGGCACAACCGGGATCTCATGTTTGATGCAGGCCGCAGCGAGGTCTGCGCCGGGATCGGAAATACCCGGAGTTCCGGCATCGGTGACCAACGCCACATTTTTGCCGTTTTCAAGTTCAATGATCAGCTTTGCACCGCTTGTTTTCTTGTTATGCTCATGATAGCTGAAGAGCGGTGCATGGATATCGAAATGCGAGCAAAGTTTCATCGTGTGCCGGGTATCCTCGGCTGCAAGAATATCAGCGCTTTTCAACACGTCCAGTGCCCGATATGTGATATCATCCAGATTGCCAATCGGGGTCGGAACAAGAAACAAACTCCCCTTTCCTTCATGATCGCCTTGAAAACTGCGCTGCTCCCACATCTGTGCCGCTCCCTTGAATTAATACCTTTTTTTCCTGTCTTGTTAAATGCTTGATCGCCCATTCGCGTCGCATCGCTGCGGACTTGTCTGTAAGTTCTTCCTGATAAACAACGCGAACCGGCTTATGGCTGCGCGTGTATTTCGCGCCTTTTCCGCTGCAATGAAGCGCGAACCGTTTCGCAACGTCAGCCGCATATCCTGTATAAAGACTGCCGTCCGCACATTCTAAAATGTACACACTGTAGTGACTCATGAGTGCGGCCACACATCCTCTGTATAGCGTCCGTCCGGATGATACACAACGATCGGCGTAAGCGCGGCAAGTCCCGGCCTTCCGCCTTTCGTTCCTTCAACCAACACCATATTTGCCGGTTTGTGTCGATGGGGATGCACGAATTGCATTTTTTTCGGTTCTATACCCTCCGCACGCATCCCTTCCAGAATATCAACCAGCCGCTCCGGGCGATGCACAAGTGCAAGCTTTCCGCCCGGTTTGAGCAGGCGTGCACTCACTGCCAGCACATCCGCGAGCTTAATCAGAAGTTCGTGACGGGCAATCGCCAAATGTCTATTGATTTTCATGTCGCGCGCCCCATCAATTGTGAAATAAGGCGGATTGCAGGTCACCACGTCACAGGTGCCTCGGCCTATTTTTTCATCGATATGCTTGGCATCTTCGCATAAAAAATCAACGCGTTCTTCCAAATGATTCAGCAACGCGCCTCGTTCCGCCAGCGCACAGACCTCAGGCTGAATTTCAACGCCGGTAAGCTTCCCCTTTGTCCTTGCTGATAAAAGAAAGGAAATCACACCGTTCCCCGCACATAAATCAACCAGCCTGCCTCTCTGAATCGGCACATAGACAAAGCGGGCTAATAGAACAGAATCCAGTGAGAATGGAAAAAGGTCACTGGATTGAATAATTTTCAGATCGGTATCGAACAAATAATCGACTCGCTCATTATTGTTTATGTGCTGTTCGTTCATTATTTTCACCCAAATTATGCGTTCCGATTGCATTGCCTGAATCAGCAATCATTTTTTATTAAGAAACGAAAGACAAAATAAGCAGTCGCCATCATTGCGGACACTGCCGTAGTGCAGATTGCATATATGAAAGCCCTCTTTATAGAGTCTCGCCAAGTTGTCATAGCCTTCACCCACATCCGGCTCGGAAACAATCCCCGATTTCGGAGCAGTCTGGCTTTTCAAACCTTGAGCACGCTTCCCGGCATCATCAATGCGTTTTCTCAGGTTCTCATTCTCTAGAGTGAGATTCTGATTTTCTTCAAGCAATGCTGCAAGCTGCGCTTTCAAATTGCCGAAGTCCACATAAATTTGCCCCAGTTGCTCCTCTAAATGACTGACTTGTGAGAAAATGTCCTTCTTCTCCAAGTTCATCCACCTCTTATTTAGTGGCTTGCGAAGAAATAACCCCTTCTTCAATAAGCTCATCCAATGTATACTCAACGACTTTATTTTGTTCTTTAAGCTCAATCTGAACCAAGCGTTCCAAGATATTCAGCCCGACAACACGGCCCGCGCCATAGCTTACATTAATTGGTGCCCCGATATCCGGCAGTGCCTTCTTCGCCGATTCATACTGATCATTTTCATATTTCAGGCAACACATCAACCGTCCGCAAACGCCTGAAATTTTTGCAGGATTCAAAGACAAATTCTGATCTTTGGCCATTTTAATCGATACCGGCTCAAAATCGCCGAGAAAAGTCGAGCAGCAGAGCATTCGTCCACAAGGGCCGATACCACCAAGCATCTTAGCTTCATCGCGGACACCGATTTGCCGCAATTCGATTCTTGTTTTGAATACTGCGGCGAGATCCTTAACCAACTCGCGGAAATCGACGCGTCCATCAGCGGTAAAGTAAAAAATAATTTTATTGCGGTCAAATGTATATTCAACATCCACCAGCTTCATTTCCAAGTGGTGATTGTATATTTTCTGAAGGCAAATATCCATTGCAGCCTGAGCATCTTCCTTGTTCTTACGCACTTGCAATTCGTCGGAATCTGTTGCGATTCGCACGACTTTCTTAAGAGGCAGAACAACGTCCTCTTCGTCTACCGTCTTTTTTCCGATGACAACTGTCCCGCATTCAATCCCGCGCGTTGTTTCAACAACGACTTGTGCATTTACCGGAATGGACAACTGATCCGGGTCAAAATAATAGACTTTACCGGCTTTCTTAAAACGAATGCCGACAATTTCATAATTCATTTACGTTACCTCCTAACCTGATCACCAGCCGCTCCATGACACTTACGCCATTGACATGAGCGTCCAGCTGTCCTCGGGCGTCCAGAATAAGTGACATCGCCCGAATCGTTTGATCAGATGAAAGCGAGAGCATCTGCTCCTTGAGCCTGTCCATCTGATCCTCAAAGACAATTTCCTCTTGACGATTCAAATGAAGCGACAGAAGATCTCTATACCAAAAAAGGATCAAATCTAAGCCGATAGCCATTTTTTGATTATCATCAAAGTTGGGAGAGAATTTTTCATAAATATAAGGCAGTGCGGATTCTACAGACTTAAATAGCCTTTGCATTAATTGTAACACTTGCGAACGCGCCTCGGCAAACCATTCCTCTTTGCATAAACGAGAGGCTTCTTCATAGTCATGCGTTAAGGCGACTGCCGGTTTCAGCAACGGCTCCGGCAGTCCTTCCTGCACCATACGCTGACACAGCATATGATCCGAGAGCGGCACGAACGAAAGCACTTGGCATCTGGAAATAATTGTGTCCAGAAGCTGATGAATCTGTTCGGTCACAAGCAGAGCCAGCGTTCCCGGATGTGGTTCTTCAATAAATTTCAGCAAACTGTTTTCTGCTTGAGCAGTCATTTTTTCCGCCTGCTCAATGATGAATACCTTGCGCCCAGATTCCACGCCGCGATAGGCGAACTCTTTCATTAAATAAGCGATTTGCTCTTTTTTTATCGACGCCGCCCCTTCTTCAGGCGCAATCCAGATGACATCCGGATGATTTCCCGAAGCAATTCTGCGGCAATTTCTGCACGTCATGCATGGGCCCTGATCGGTAGGTGATTCACAAAATAAGGTTTGCGTAACAAGCAGGGCAACCTTGTGTTTTCCGGTTCCCCGCGGTCCTTCCAGCAAATACGCGTGCGCCAATTCATCTCTTTTGATGGCGTGCCGAAGCACCTTCGCCACAGTCTGCTGCTGCTTGCTTAATTCCTGCCAGTCCATGCTTTGCTCACTTTCCAATCATTTTTAACAACTATATATAAAGATTAATCAGCATGCCGCGAATTTCATCAAGCTGATCAAGCAGTTTGAGTTCATCTTTATTTTTATCCAATAAATCATTCGTCAGTGTAATCAGTTTCTGATCCACGGTCTTAACCAGTGTCTGCTGAGCACCGCCTTGCTGCCACGAACGAGATTGCGATGTCCCAAGTCCGGTTTGTACCGCTTCCTGAAGAAAGGAGCGCACATATTTTTTGTAGACTTGCAAATCACGGATTGTACGCGAGCTCGATACGCGCTTCGCCTGTTCGTCGACCTTATTGAGCAGTGCCTTCAGCGCATCGTCTTGCATTGCGCCCTTTTGAGTGCTTAAAGTGCGCTCAAACGAGGTACGCGGCTGCACGGCCGTACTTTCCCGTTTGGACACAGATTCGCCCAGGTTTGCATGCTGATTAATTTTAATCGCCATGAAAAACAATGCCCCCCTCTCACCCAAGCATGTGCATTAAAAATGCTTAAATTGATCAACATCAAGAACGAACACCGTCGCCCCTCCGACTTCAACCTCTACCGGATGCATCATATAACCGTCTGCATTCGCGTCAAGCGAAGATATAGGTGAAATCACTTGATTACGGCTGTGGCAATGTTCCTTGATTAGTTCAAGAAGTGCGTCTACTTGGTGATCCTCCGTGCCGATAATAAAGGTCGTATTGCCTGAGCGCAGAAATCCACCTGTGCTCGCCAGCTTTGTCGCGTGGTAATTTTCATCCACAAGTGCCTGCTGCAGAAAATTACTATCCTTATCTTGAACAACAGCAACAATCAATTTCATCGCAATCATCCCTTCCGCACGATCCATATTATGATTCTAATAATAAGTGCCCAACAACATAATCCTTTAACAAGACCAAAAATTAATGAACACGATTGATAAATTGGAAAAAATCAGCAATAACATCTTGAAAAACATGGTCATGATCCTGCTCACCGTCAATTAAACGGATACGTGATTTATTTTCTTCATAGATTGAGAGAAATCCTTCTCGAACGCGTTTATGATAGGTCAGCGCACGCATTTCAATTCGATCCAGATCATCCGCAGATTTTGTGACCCCTGCTTCCGGAGCCCCGCTTCGATTCTTCATTCTACTTCTGCCAGTCTCCGGTGAAACATCGATCAGATACGTCCTGTCCGGCAAAATGCCACCGGTAGCAAATTCATTAATTTGTTTTACAACTTTAACGGGCTGCCCTAAGCCATAGCCCTGATACGCAATGGATGCGTCGACAAATCGGTCGCAAAGAACGATTTGTCCGGCGTTAACAGCCGGCACAATTTTTTCTATCACATGCTGACTTCTTGAGGCAGCATAGAGAAGAATTTCTGTCTTTTCGGCCAGTTCTTGATCAGGATTCAGAACGAGCTGTCGAATTTTATCACCGATCTCTGTTCCGCCCGGCTCTCTTGTAAGCAAATAGGGAAGGCCTCGGCGTTCCAACTCTCCCGCCAATCGATGAATTTGCGTTGTTTTTCCGGAACCATCCGGGCCTTCAAATGTAATAAAAAGTCCTTTATGTGTCATTCTTATGATGCTCCCTCAACTGGTAAACCTTGATTTTCCCTTGATTAATCCATTCATTCTGAAAGACTGCCCCAGCCTCTTGCCAATACCGGATCAGCTCCAGACCATGCTCCGTCACACGTTCGCCTTCAACAACAATAGGAATCCCCGGTGGATATGGAATTACCGATTCCGCTGCAGTTCGTCCGACCGACCGATTCAGCTCTGTATGTTCACTGCTCAGCACCGCTAAATTCCGGTACGAATCGACAAGGGAATCGAATTTTGGAAACGAAGGCGCCTGTCCTTGTTCGGCAGAGGTACCCGAGGCACATTGGCCAATGACTTGGTTGATGCACCGAAACGCCTCGTCGTAATCGATGTCCTCAGTTAAGCCGAGAACCAGGAGGATGTGACGCGGATCAGCCATTTCAGGATATATTCCCGAAGCGATCAGCTGCCGCTGTACCTCAAACCCATTCTCCCGAGTAGCCAGCTGCAGCACCACCTTAAATGGATCAAGCATGAAGCGATTTGAATCTGCATGCAGAACGCTTAACCCGTCAATTGAACACAGACGCCGAACGAAAGCATCGCGACGTGCAAGCATCCGGTCGATTCGTATGTCATCAAGAGCCGCCATGTAATAACGCGCCAAATCGAGCGAGGCCATGATCGGGTAAGACGGACTTGAGCTTTGCAGCATAGCACGAACGCTCTCAATTTTTTCTAGTGAAACGCGTGTTGAGTTGACATGCAGATAGGCACCCATCGTCATTGCCGGTAGCATTTTATGTGCCGAGTGAACCACAAGATCGGCACCCAGATCCAAACTTGACGGTGGAACGGGCGCACCGATTTTGAAATGCGGTCCATGAGCCTCGTCCACCAAGACGTACAGTCCCTGTTGATGGGCACAGGCAATTAATGGACCTATTGATTGAGACGCGATTCCATAATAACTTGGATACGTCAAGATAAGTGCTTTTGCCTGCGGATAACGGTTCATACATTCAACAAGCGCCTGGAGTTCGATTCCCGCCGCAAGTCCAGACGACGGATCAACGGACGGAGCGAGAAACACCGGATGAACCTGCGCTAATTTCAAAGCATTGAAAACAGACTTGTGACTGTCCCGCTGAACCAAGACAACATCACCCGGTTCACACGTGGCAAGAACCATCGTCAAGTTCCCAACTGTTGATCCATTAACAAGAAAATAGCTGGCACGCGTCTCGTAATAGGCTGCAAGAAGCCGCTGCGCATCACGCAATATCCCCTCCGGATGGTACAAATCATCCAGATTTGCCACTTCCGTCGCATCGATGGACAGGATTGATTTAAAAACAGACTCCGCCTTTTCAGGAAAAACCAGACCATCTTTGTGTCCGGGAACATGAAAGGAATATTCCTGTTTTCGATGATACTTGATTAATCCGTCATAGACGGGGGTACTTTGCTGATTCATTGTTGAACTTCCTTGACGTTTAATATCTTCATTTTAGCATAGTCAAGGATTTTTCAACCATTATTAACTCGAGGGTTTTTTATTGAGATGAGCTTATTCTCACTGAGAAGTATAAATGCGTGTATCGATTATTTTTTCCCTATCTTAATCGTCAGCTCCGTGACGCCAATAATTAGCAATGCAGCAACAAAAAGAGAAAGTGCAGTAGTATTATCAGACGCTCCAACATTAAAGATTACGAGGCTGAGTAATAAGAGAAGAACGCCGATTATGAATCCGGCTGATTGTTTCATAAGAATCAACTCCATGAGACGCAGCGTGATCGCAGCTTGTGGAAGATCAATGAGGTAGATTAACGCCGCCGCTGCAAAATAGGAACAGCCTAAGCTAATAAGACAGTTGAGGTTTTTATCGAGTGGACATTGTTTCTGAAATATAATCTTTCATCCATTGTTTGGTTTCCATCCAGCGGAAAAACAATGTGCCGAAGAAAACACCAATTCCATTAAGAATCAAGGCATCGACATCAAAAAGGTGTTTTGGAAATTGAGGAATTCCATTCATGAGAAAAAGGGCAAGTTCAACTGCAAAAGAAGCAGACATACCAATCATTATGAGACCCGGAAGAGCGAACCGGCCTCGCGTCATAAAGCCGACAAAAAACATAAAGGGAACAGGCAGACAAATCCGCCACATAAGCAGCCAATGTCCTTGAGTACTTTGAATCTGCAAACCAATCGTTTGAAACGGCTGCAGATTGAGCAATATACTGTCCGGCTTCACGACCGACTGCTCTGCAGCGCCCATCGGCTGAACGGTCAGCAGGGCGGTGATCATAATGTAACCAACGAACAGAGACAGGAAAACACCGCGATTATAAGTCAGCGTATGTCGTATATATTTCTCAAATAACAAACATGCAGAGAGCAAAAGACTGTAGGTCACAAAAAAGTCAAAGATCGTCGGATTGAGTATATGGTCCACCAAGTCGCCACCTCTCGCCTACATTTTTCTTTGTACCCATCATAATATAGATTAGGCCGCATAAACGCGCATTTTTGATGCGTGATCACGCATTTTTGATGCGGTATCACGCATTATTTGAAAAAAGAGAGGATTTTGACTGTTACCTGTTTGTTTTCGTCTGTTGGGCAGCTCTTGTTCTATGGAGTTCATTCCCGATTCCCAGCTCGTTGACTTTTTCAACGGCTTCAATTCGTGAATGGACACCTAGTTTTTGAAAGATGCCGGTCAGATGCTTTTCAACGGTTCTCTGACCAATCAATAAATTTTGAGCGATTTCGCGATTGGTCTCGCCACGCATCACTGCAGAAAGAATAGCTCGCTCATTTTGATTTAAATGCACTTTTGCCCTTCCTGTTCGCGCTGCATCAGCGACCTGCAGGCGCTGGAAAAGCCAGACCGGGAGCAGCACCTCATCACGGAGTGCCGCATGCAGTGCAGCAATGAGCGAATCGATGGAGGCTGATTTACTGACAACACCTGCAATGCCTCGTTGAATCATGGATGCAAAAAGTGGCTCGATTTCTGTTTCATAACCTGTGTAAATAATGATCTTGGCATCGGGATCCAGATCTAAAATTAAGTCGGCTGTTGCCATACCGTCCATATCTGGCATATTAAGATCCACTAAGAAGAGATCGTAGCTCTTTTTCTTTAAAATGGCTTGAATCATTTTTGCCGACTGCTCCGTATCGACTTCAAAACCTGCGTTTTTCAGCACCGCTTTTGTTCCGCTTGCAACTACTGCATGATCGTCAATTACTAATATTGATGTCATAGATTCCAACTCCCTTAAGTGACACTCCAGCCGCTCGCTGTCGCGGACGCACCGCGAGCTCATACATGCTCGTATCAGCCGGGTCTCGCGCTTTCGTGTCTGGTTTCCTAATCCGACTTTCTTTTCTTGTTAAATAGGCAGATGAATTTGCACAGATAATCCTCCATCTGTTCCCTCAATTTTTCTTTCTCTGAACAAGACGTTCCCATTCAGACCTTCAACCCTGCTCATTATTCCGGTCAATCCTGTAGTACTGAAAAAAGGATCAATAGCAGTATTGGCCAAACCGGCACCATCATCTTGATAGCAGAGCAGACAGCTGTCCTCTTCAAAAGAAAGATCCAATCGAACTCTGGACGCTCGCGCATGGTTCATGGCATTGTGCAGCAATTCCTGAATCGCTCGATAAAGACAGAGTACCATTTCTTTGGAGAGTCCATGGGGTATATCGGCAAGGTGCGTTTCCAAATGAAAGTCTGCCGACAGATTGACTCGTTGAAATAACACATCGAGCGCATTTTCCAATTTTCCGTTGAAAATATCTGCCGGATACCATTCTCGAATCATTTTGCGCATTTCTTCAGTATTATCGAGAATGCGTTCGCGAATATAGCTGAGCTTTCTGACGGTCTCCGGATGATGAATCTTTTTAACCGCCGCATCGATTTCGCGGGCAATCGCCAATTGATCCTGAATATTTGTATCATGCATATCCCTTGATAAATGCGCTCTTTCTTGTTCTGAAATGGAGAACAGCCATCGATTCATGGCATGTGGAATTCTTTTGCGATCATTCTCGAGATGATGAAAGGCTTGCAAGAGTCCTTCCGTTTTATAGAGATTATCGATAACGACCCGTGCGTAGCTCACCAATGTCTCAAGCCACATATTTTCATCAAGATTAAGACTACGCCCCGGCTTCATCCACTTTCCGACAAGTACAACTTTATTGGTTTTATCATCTTTAAGCAAAACGGTAAATCCAATATTGCTTTTCTTTAAATCAAAATCATGATCAGCAATGATCGGCATGTGACGCATCAACAACGTTGTCTTTTTATTCACTTGACGCATCCGGCCTTTCGAATTCACAAGAAAAAGTGCCGTTTCTTCAACCGGGAGCTGAGACAAAACAGCACGCCGCAGCATTAAGTCAACATGACGAAGTGTGTACTCGGTCTTGGATTTCTGCAGAAACCGATTCAGCGTTTCCTGTCGCCTTCTGCGCTTTGGATGAAGAAACTGAATCAAATGGTAATCGGTGTACTCTTTGATATAAAAAATAATCAGTCCAACGACAAAGCATAGTGCCCCGAGCCTGGCTACATCCGCCGGACTCTCAGTTATATGCCGCTGTACCAATCCGAGAAAGCTGATCAAAATCAGCAATGTAATTGCGAAACTCAATGCACAGTAATAGCCGAATTGCCCAATATAAAAGGACATGTCGATCAGTGCTGAGGACAAGACGATATAGCACAGAGTAACAGGAAGCATGATCATCCATGGTGTTGTCCACTCTACAGGGACTAATGATGTCCCAATGAACATATTTGGGAGCGCATAAAGCGCAACAAATGGAAATAACGCAAGAAAAAAGCCAGCCATCAGCAAATGAATGATACGGCCGTATTCAGATGCCCGAATCTGATAATAGAGCCGCGTTAACTGAATGCACAACAATCCGAACACGAAAACGGAAAAGACCAATTCTTGCTGATAATAGGCACTGACTTCTCTCGAGGTAAAAAAACAGCTGTTGATGACGATCAACGTCCCGCACAGGTAGAGACAGCCAAGCAGCCAGTTGGACACGAGAAGAAATCCGCACACCGAAAAATAATTACGAAGAAAGTGTACGAGAAAAATTAGTGTGAATACGATTGCCACACTAGTCAGCCGCAAGCTCCAGCTGTCATGCCGGGCGTTAGCCGACATCTCAAACAGCACCGGACTAACCGTGATCAGTAGTGCAATCAAGATACGCACCACGGGACTGCTTTCTTTGCGCAAATAAAGGAACAAAACCGCTACAAAACACGTTGCAAAAAAGGCGAGCGGGATAATTAAATAGAAAAGAAGTGCCCATTCGGATGCACCGTTGTCAATGTTAAGGTTGCGAACAACTGCACCTCTCGCCACAGTGACCTGTTTTGCCTGTCCAACCATACCAAAGGTTGTGATGTTTCTGTTATCTTCCGGCTGCCTGCCATCAACGTTTAAAATGACATCACCCGTTCGCACACCCGCAGATTCGGCCCAACTGTAGGGAGCAACGGCGCTGACCTTGATCTGATTGTCCTCTTGCACGGTATAGATACCGACATACGGCCGATCAAGAATGACCCACATAAAGTGAGCGGCAAGAGTCAGCGCATAGATAAGCGCAGCTAGAAACAGAATGGAGCGCCTCCATTGTTTCCAAATGTTATTAATCATGTGTCCCGCCTCTCTCACAGTCATCCGGCATAGACCTCTTTGCTTGTCCATTGCATGATAATCTCTACGCCCTTTCCTTTTTCCGAGCGAATATTAATGCGCCCGCCAAGACCTTCTACTCGACCGATCATCCCCGGAAAACCCATTGTTCCGAAGGATTTGCCGATTTTAGCGACATCCAGGCCAACGCCATCGTCAGCATAATTCAGCGTAAACAGACCGCCTTCTTTTTTCAGACTTAACGTAACAAGACGGGCATGCGAATGTTTTCGCGCATTATTTAAAAGCTCCTGAACCACACGATAAACGGCCATTTCCCATTCACGCTGAAATCCGTCCAAGTGTTCGTCAACCGCCCAGCGAAGTGTAAAATCGGCTCGCAAATTCACTTTATTAAAGAGTTCAATAAGTGCTGTTCTAAGACCCGTTCGATAGATAAACTCCGGATGAAGATCATTGATCACCTGACGTAGCACATAGATGCTGTCCAGAATCTGCTCGCGAAACTTCACCATCAGCGCCTTTGACTCCGGATTATCGGCGTCTGCCCCCCATGCATCAAGCTGACGGGCAATATCAAGCTGATCCTGCATATTCTGATCATGAAGACTGCGCGACAGCTTCCATCGCTCACGTTCTGAGATGCGCAGCATCATTTTTTTAACGGTGAGCGGCACGGATGTACTTAAGACGGAGGAACCTTCCAGGTTTTCCAGCATATCCTTTGTATTTGCCAAATTTTCAATGACGATCTGTATATAATTAATTAACGTCTCCAACCAGACACGTTCATCGGGGTTTAACCGCCTCCTTGGCATTTTCCATTTACCCATAAGTACAATTTTTCTACGGACATTCTCGTACAGCAAAATACGGAATCCATCTTGAGTCGCGAAGAGCTTGCCCAGACCCTCCTTTGTCTGATTGGTTGCTGAGTCGTTTTCTGTGTCAAACGTCCTCATCATTGATTCATTATGTTCGGTCCGCGACATGCGGACGTCTTCCACAGGCAGGGTTGCCTCCATCTCCCGTTTGATAATTCTGTCGATATCTCCCAAATCATAATCCGTTTTCATCCATTGCAAAAATCTGTTTATACTCGTTTGCGCATCCTGCTGTTTGGGATAAAGTCTCTTCCTGAGTGAATAATCCAGGTATTGCTTTATATAAAGAATCATAAAGATGGCAAAAAAAGAAACAATAACGAAGCGGTAATCATTAACACCGTCATAGGTAATTAAATTCCATCTGTTCAGTGCATAAAAGGCTGTTCCAAGTAAAAAAGATGACGGTGCCGCGATCATCGCACAGTAAATGACGCTAGTCGTTACAAAGGCAGGATCCAAGAAGCGGTCAGAGACGATCATATAAAAAAGGACAAGGGGCAGTATGAATAGAAAAATGCCCGCGAGCGGACGAAAAATGAACTCATCTTGAATAATTGAAGGAATAATCGACAGCACAAGATTGGGAATCAATGAAACCACCAAGCCCAGCAGTAGTGTCTGCAGCATCGGCCTGTGCGCGGGTTCATTATAGTGTCTGGAAGCGTGAATAGCCAAGACAATCGCAAGAATCATCACTGCCGCCACAAAAAGCATACCTAATGATCGTACACCTGCATAATGTGTCATGCTTGCAAACACAAAGAGCACAAACGTTGATGCAGCGCTGCCGATCAGGGCAATTTTGACTTTTCCGGACATCCAGTTAAGGCCCCAATAGGAAAAATAGTTTTGAAGCACCTGCATGAACAAGATAAGTGCAGAATAAAAGATAACTAGATAGAGAATAAGGCAAAAAAAACGTTCGTGTTGCGTACGGCCGGCACCCCATGCAAGCCATAACAGGCTGATATCCGCTAAACACAGGATCAGCGTACGTTCGCCTTTCGCACGCTTATTCATGAACCATAAATAGAGTCCAAGGCTAAAACAAAAAAGGAAAAAGAAAAAAGGAAGGACATTGTCGAGAATCGGGTCGCTGCTTTGACGCCTAATCGTTAACAGAACCATCGCCGCGAGCAGGGAAAAAACCAGACTTGCCAAAGGCATCATCCGTTTTCTTAGTTTTGAATTGACAGCCACTGCCCGCACCTCCGTACTACTAGAGAACCTCTTCTCCATAATGCGGGAGGCCCCCCTTTGCATTCAGTGTAGCAAAAATGAGCCGCTCATAAAATAGCAATCACGCAGGAAAAAAGAAAAGTCGGATACGAATATACATTTATTTTGCTGGAAGAGATGAATCATTGATATGAGAGGATAGAAAGGGTCTCGAGCCTCTTTTGCTACTCTGCTTACTGTCTGGGGCTGTTGTCTTAGGCTTTCAGAGGTTAGAATATAAGGAATGTCCATGGTTTTTCATTAATAAGATGTAATTATAATTATGCGTCTTCATTGCAAAAAAAAGAAGCATCATCATTTGCCTGCTTCTCCTCCCGATCCTGCATGACCCACTGCTGTTTCCATCAACTGTCCCTTTTGGCCGATCTGAAGCTTTGCTAATTTATTCATATAAAATTTGTATTTCCAATCCGTCACATCGGTTTCCACAATTTTTTTCTGACAAGAGTCACAGATTAGTTGATTGCAGATATGAATACCTTCAACATCTTCGCGTCCGCAAATCAAGCATGCTTCCTTCGCCTGATTCAATTCGCGCATTGCCATCTTTCGTCACCTCCACACTCAGTTTCTCCATTCATTCAAAAACTATTCATCAATCAGCTAGCAAACTAGTTTCCCGTCTTATTTTAATAAAATGATGTGCGTCTCTGCTTTATCTAATGTATGTTTTTTGGGCTTGCCCCGTGTATGTGGCACAAAAGCTCACAATTAATCATTCACACTGGTTAACAAGCATTGACAGCATGGTAGAACAATGATTATAATTTATTAAAATTATTAGAAAATTTAATTGTCCCCGCGGGGATGGCCAAATGCCGGATATGCTACAAGATGCACTTCCGCAGGCTGCGGTGGCTTCGACGTTGCTCATAGGATGTACTTTCACAGGAGGTGATGACTTTCGCGTTGTGTACAGGACGTACGCGTACTTAGCGAAAGATCCTTTACTGTTAGTCGAAGATCCTTTATTTATCCGATCACTTACCTAAATTTCTTTAAGTCCTTTTATTTATATCTGTGTTTAAAAATTCAATAAAATTCATTGGGTTTGCGTCTGTTCGCATTGCGGCACAACTAATATTGCCGCAACAGCCCTCCTTAAGGGAGACGAGTTTGCCATGTTTACGATCGACCATTCGAAAACAACCTGCTTTAATGAAATGTTTCTGCCGGACGGTCGGATCAGGACGCACTATCAGAAATTGTTTGATTGTCTGCAGACACTTGGAGAGAACGAGCTTTTGGATCGCTCCAAAGAAATCAAACAACAGATGGTGCGTCAAGGCGTTACCTTTCAACTGTACACGGCAAATCAAGCAAGTGAACGTATCATTCCTTTCGACATCATACCAAGAATTATTTCACATGATGATTGGGAAAAACTAAGTGCCGGACTCAGACAGCGAGTACGTGCACTGAATCATTTTATTCATGATGTCTATCATCAGCAGCAGATTATAAAGGACGGTTTGATCTCTAGAAAACATATCGTGAATAATCCCTATTTTTTGCCGGCAATGGCCAATGTCGAAGTGCCTGAGAATGTCTATATCGCTCTTTCGGGCATTGATCTGATCCGTGATGAACACGGCGCCTACTATGTACTTGAAGATAACCTGCGGACACCGTCCGGTCTTTCTTATGTGTTTAAAAATCGTTCGCTTATGATGCATTATTTCCCTGAACTCTATTTTTCCTCAAACGTTCAAAGCATCGAGCAAGGTACTCAGGATCTGCTTACAGCGTTGCACGATCTGGCACCGCATCATAAGCAGGATCCCTGCATTGTCCTTTTGACTCCGGGTCGATACAATTCTGCCTACTTTGAGCATGTTTTCCTGGCACAGCAAATGGGCATCGAACTCGTCGAGGGACCAGATCTGCGCGTCGTAGACCAAAAAGTGTACATTAATTCTATTGAGGGATTGAGACAAGTCGACGTGATCTATCGCCGGCTTGATGACGATTTTCTTGATCCGCTTGCCTTCAACCCGAATTCACTGCTTGGCGTAGCCGGTTTGATGAACGCCTATCGAGCAGGAAATGTGGCCATCGCCAATGCGCCGGGAACTGGCGTTGCTGATGACAAAGCCGTTTATACCAAGGTTCCGGACATGATCCGCTATTATTTGCATGAAGAACCGATATTGAAAAATGTTCCCACCTATCATTTAGAGAAAAAAGAAGACCGAGAATTCGTTCTGGATCAATTGGAAAAAATGGTGGTCAAAGAAACATCGTTATCCGGCGGCTACGGCATGCTGATCGGTCCGCAATCCACGCCTGAGAAGGTTGCCCTGTTCCGGAAAAAGATTTTGGAACATCCGGATCGATATATTGCTCAGCCGACCATCAATCTTTCTGCCGTTCCGACGCTTACCGACGGCCACATCGAAGATCGGCACATCGATCTTCGCCCGTTTATCATCCAGGGCAAGAAAATTTCTGTTATTTCCGGTGGACTGACTCGCGTCGCCATGACGAAGGGTTCGCTCGTTGTTAACTCGTCGCAAGGCGGAGGAAGCAAAGACACTTGGATTGTTTAATCCCTTCTGCGCGACTCATTAGTTCTAGGAGCAGCAAAGACACTTAGATCGTTTAGTCCCTTCTGCGCGACTCATTAGTTCTAGGAGCAGCAAAGACACTTGGATTGTTTAATCCCTTCTGCGCGACTCATTAGTTCTAGGAGCAGCAAAGACACTTGGATTGTTTAATCCCTTCTGCGCGACTTATTAGTTCTAGGAGCAGCAAAGACACTTGGATCGTTTAATCCCTTCTGCGCGACTCATTAGTTCTAGGAGCAGCAAAGACACTTGGATCGTTTAATCCCTTCTGCGCGACTCTAGTTGTCCCGGAGAGCGGTAAAAAATAAGGGATTGTTTCTCATCTTGTGTAAAACAGAAATACCGGAACGCTCACCTCCATCCCATTTTCCACTCAAGCGGAGATAGATGGGCAAGAAATAAAATTCAGAAGCAAATAAGAGGGGATCCGCATGATCGGTAGAATCGCTGAATCATTATACTGGCTGGGGCGTTATCTGGAGCGTATCGAAAATCACGCCCGCCTCATTGATGTCGACTACCACCGCCAATCCACACACACTGAGCGGGAACAATATCCGTGGAAGGAACTTATTGAAACGCTGGCGGATGTGCACGCTTTTCAAGAGCAGAATCTTGCCTATAACGAGTCCTCCGTGCTCAACACCATTATTTTTGATCAAGCAAATACAAATTCAATACGATCCTGCGTGACGAGCGCACGCGGGAATGCGCAGGCAATTCGTGAACGTCTCCCGAGCGAACTGTGGGATGCAATCAACAGCTTTCACCTGTGGTTGAATGAACAAAAATTGGAGAATCTGCTCATCTACCCGCACACATTTTTTGAGCAGATCAAGAACCAGACCGCACTGTTTCAAGGTATAGCCGGATCAACCATGCTGCGTGGTCAGGAATGGCAGATGCTTCAGGTGGGAAAATATTTAGAGCGCGCCGAGAACACGCTGCGCATCCTGCGCGTCGTCTATTGCCAAAATGGAATGGAACTGCCGTACGGCGATGCGCTCGCTCTACTGAAATCTGTCAGCGGCTACGAAGCCTTCCGCAAGTGCCTCTCCAATAAAATTTCGACGAACAGCATTCTCGAATTTTTAATGCTCAGTCCCGTATTTCCGAGATCGACACGTTTTTCGCTCTATCACTTGAACGAACACCTTGCCAAGCTCTCCGAATTCCGCGGCGGTATCTCGCCTACTATTCAGAATGTGCGTAAATCAATTGGTAAGATGCACGCCCAACTCGATTATATGGATCCTTCCGAAATCGCTCGAACAGGAGTAGCCGATTTTCTCGACCTTGAAGTTCGACGCTGCAACATGATCGGAGCGGCGATCGGTCAAATGTTTTCTGCAAAGGGGGTCAGCGTGCTGTCTTTTTGATCCATTCTTCTCAATAAGCAGCCGCGCCAAACAATGAAATTTCAAATTCAGCATACAACTCATTATCAATACGACGGCGAAGTGGCAGACAGTGTCAATGAAATTCGTCTTTCTCCGCGAACGAATGGAAGTCAGTCTTGCTATCAGCACTCGATTACGACCTATCCCCATGCGCCGCTCTTTGTCTATGAAGATTACTTTGGAAACCGTGTGCATGCCTTTTCCATTTCAGAGCCGCATACGGAACTGACCATTACCGCACGCTCAGTGGTCGTCACCAGCGATGCTATGACGCCTCGAACAAGCATTCTTCCTTTTGAACAAGAGCAAGCAATCATGAAAAGCGATGCATTCCAGGATCAGTTTGCCGAGTATCTGGCACCGACTGACTACACGCAAAACACAACTGATGTTCAGCAGATCGCTCATCGTTTTTTGTCCGGTTCAGTTGAATCCGTATCACAGCTGTTGGCTGAAGTCACAACGGCAATTAAGAAGGAATACATTTACGATCCCGCCGCAACACAAGTACAAACGAAAATCGATGAAATGATCAAAATCCGCAGAGGGGTTTGCCAGGATTTCGCTCATCTGATGCTTGCGCTCTGCCGATGCCTCGGTATTCCCGCGCGGTATGTCAGCGGCTATCAATACATATCGGATTTAAGCGGCGGCAACGCGGACTTCGAACAAGCCTCGCATGCCTGGATCGAGGCCTACATCCCTGATGTAGGCTGGACAGGATTTGACCCGACAAACGATGTGCCCGTCGGCTGGCGCTACATCATACTTGCCTATGGACGGGATTACAAGGATATCGTACCCGTCAAAGGTGTTTACCACGGCACCCCGCGGCAGAATCTTAAGGTTGATGTGGACGTAAAAAAATTAGCTGATATTGTATAAAAGCAGACGCTCGGATTTTCCGGCGCCTGCTTTTTAATCTTGATTTAGTTCTTTTAATATATTCTGAATTCCATGTGTCGCATTTTGCGCCTTTGCCATTCGATCAATGTAGTCATATCGATTTTTATAAACCATGGAAAGGGTCTGTTTCAATTCATCGGGCGTCAACGAATCATTGTCGAGTACTTCGCAGAATCCTTTTTCTTTAAAGGATTTAGCATTAAGGACCTGATCACCGCGGCTGACGCGCAGCGGCAGCGGTATTAAGATCATTGGCTTTTTTAGTGCCAGAAACTCGAAAATTGCATTGGAACCGGATCTTGATAAAATAATTGAGGCAGCTGCCATGACATCCGGCAGTTCTTTATCAATAAATTCAAACTGCCTGTATCCTTCTGTGGACCCAAGTTCGGGAATGATATACCCCTTGCCGCACAGATGTACAATCTGATACGTTTTCAGTAGTTCAGGCAGCAGCTCACGGACTACATCATTGATTTTCTTTGCGCCAAGACTGCCGCCCATAATAAGCAGCACCGGTTTTTCTCCTTGAAAACCGAGAAATTCCAAACCCTTGCTTCGATCCCCTTTGCGCAGTACATCGCGTATCGGCGCCCCGGTATACACGACTTTGTCCTTCGGAAGATGCGCCCCGGCTTCCTCAAACGTCACAAAAAGTTTGGTGGCAAATTTAATCGCAATTCGATTTGCCAGTCCAGGCGTTATATCCGATTCATGAATATAAACCGGAATTCGGTTCATCCAGCCGCCGATGACTACCGGTACCGATACAAAACCGCCTTTAGAGAAGATGACATCCGGTTTAATTTTTTTCAAAATCAGATAAGCCTGCATTACACCCGCAAGCACCTTGAACGGATCCTTAAAATTTTTTAGATCAAAATATCTGCGTAATTTGCCGCTGGAAATGGCACGATAGTCGATTCCATGTGCCTGCACTAAATTTTTTTCGATCCCGGTCTTTGAACCGATATACGTAACCTCGCAGTCCTTCAATTCATCAATAAGCGCCAGATTCGGGGTCACATGTCCCGCTGAACCGCCGCCGGTAAACACAATTTTTTTTGCCATTGATCTGCCTCGCTTTATTCTTTACTCCACTGTAAAGAGTTTAATATACTTGCCCGCAAAGTAAAACAAAAAACGAAAAAAAGATTGCAGACAGAAAAAAAAGCAACCGGAACGCAGTCCGATTGCTTAGATTACATGAAATTATCCGATTTCCAAATGCTTCTCTTCATCAGCGAATTGACTGTTGTACAGATCAGCATAGAATCCTTGTTTCTCAAGCAGTTCATGATGCGTTCCTTGTTCAATAACATGACCGTGATTCATCACGAGAATCAAATCTGCCTCTCGAATGGTCGACAAACGGTGTGCTATGACGAAGCTTGTGCGATTCTTCATGAGCGTATTCATCGCTTTCTGGATATGAACCTCAGTACGCGTATCAACACTGCTGGTCGCCTCATCAAGAATGAGAATGACCGGATCAGCGAGGATTGCCCGTGCAATCGTCAGCAACTGCTTCTGCCCTTGAGAAATATTGCTGCCTTCTTCATTCAAAACAGTGTCGTAGCCCTCCGGCAGGGTACGGATGAAATGATCGGCATGAGCTGCTTCAGAAGCGCGCACAATCTCTTCTTCCGTCGCTCCCGCGCGTCCATAAGCAATATTCTCACGAATGGTCCCCTTAAACAGCCAAGTGTCCTGCAGCACCATGCCGAAGAGCTGATGCAGCCGTTCCCGTTTAATTGATCGGATATCTGTGCCGTCAACAGTAATTTTCCCTTTGCGCACCTCATAGAAGCGCATGAGCAAATTGACGAGCGTTGTCTTGCCCGCACCAGTTGGTCCAACAATGGCTACTGACTGACCTGCTTTCACGTCAATCGTCATATCCTCAATCAGCGGCTGATCTTCTTTGTAGCTGAAGTTTACATGATCGAAGGCGACATGCCCTTTCGGCAGCTGCAGTGGCTCCGATGCCTCATCATCCTTCGATACCTCTTCTTCATCAAGAATCTCAAAGATGCGTTCTGCGGACGCAATCGTCGATTGAATAATATTGGATATATTAGCGATCTGGTTGAGCGGTTGGCCAAATTGACGAGCGTACTGAATAAACGCTTGAATATCGCCGATTTGAATAGACCGATTGATCACTAAAATACCGCCGACCACTGAGATCAGAACGTAGCCGATGTTGCCGACAAACATCATCATCGGCATCATAATTCCAGACAAAAATTGTGCCTTCCATGCGGAATTGTAAAGCTTACCATTAATCGATTCAAATTTCCCTACCGACTCGCGTTCCTTTCCGAATGCCTTAATCACTTGATGACCGGTGAACATTTCTTCAACATGACCGTTGAGCTTCCCAATCTGCTCCTGTTGCTGTTTGAAATAGCCTTGTGAACGTTTCGTAATCTGCGCGATCCCAATAAAGCTGAGCGGAATCGTCACAAGCAGCACTAAGGTCAAAAGCGGACTGATCGTCAGCATCATCACGATAACACCGACAAGCGTGATAATCGATGTAATCGACGCCGTAAGGCTTTGCTGCAATGTGTTGCTGATGTTTTCCGAATCATTGACTGCACGGCTGAGCACATCCCCGTATGGATGCGCATCATAATAGCTGACAGGCAGCCCAGCCAGCTTCTCATTGACCTGCTTGCGCAGCTTATAGACCATTTTTTGCGAAACACCACTCATCAAGTACTGCATGATGAACGTGAATAATGAACTGAGTACATAGAGAAGAACAAGTGTGATCACGATCCCCCATATATAATTAAAATCAATATGGGCGCCCGGTACACCTTTCATTTTCATCATCATGCCTTCAAAAAGCTTTGTCGTCGCATTCCCCATTAATTTTGGGGCAATAATGGTAAAAATTGTGCTGAGAACAGCGGTTATAAATACCGCAATCAGCACCGCATAATGCGGTCTCAAATAACCCATCAGACGGCGAAATGTCTTCCGAAAGTTTTTTGGCTTTTGCACAGGCATCCTCATATGTCCGGGACCAAATCCGCCGGCACGTCGATTATTCTTAGTATCACTCATGCCAGTTCCTCCTTCTCCAATTGCGATGCGACAATTTCCTGATATACGGCACATGTTTCCATCAGCTCGGCATGCGTGCCTTCACCAACAATCTTTCCGTCATCGAGGACAATAATCTTATCCGCATGCAGAACGGTGCTGACTCGCTGCGCAACGATAATTAAAGCTGCCGTTTGCGTCATCCGTCCAAGCTCCGCCCTGAGCCGCGCGTCGGTACGATAATCGAGTGCGGAGAAGCTGTCATCCAAAAGATAGATATCCGCTTGGCGTGCTAATGCTCTAGCGATTGCCAGACGCTGCTTCTGGCCTCCGGAGACATTTTTACCGCCTTGTGCGATGACCGAATCGTAGCCGTCACTCATCTCCTGAATAAATTCGTCCGCCTGGGCAATGCGCGCTGCCTCTTTAATTTCTTCATCAGTAGCCCGCTCATTTCCATAGCGAATGTTTTCCGCAACGGTTCCAGAGAAGAGTACTGATTTTTGTGGGACATAACCAATCATTCGACGAAGCTTTTCAATAGAAATGGTCTTTACATCGACTCCGTTGACTCGCACACTGCCACTCACTGCGTCAAAATACCTTGGGATAAGATTAAGCAGTGTTGATTTTCCGGCACCCGTTCCACCGATAATGGCAGTTGTTTCTCCGGTTCGTGCCATAAATGATATGTCGTTTAATGCCGGATTTTCCGCCCCCGGATAACTGAACGTGACATTTCGAAATTCCACGCCTTGTGTGTTCTCATCATTGTTCACTAATGCAGTACTCTTTGCATCCTTAATATCCGGCCGAATATCGAGTACTTCATTGACACGTGTCGCAGAAATTTGCGCACGGGGGATCATGATGAACATCATCGCTCCCATGAGGACCGAAAACATAATTTGCATCGCATATTGGATAAATGCCATTAGATCACCAACCTGCATCGACCCGCTGTTGATTCGCAACCCGCCAAACCAGACGATAGCAACCATCGATAGATTCATAATTAGCATCATGAGCGGCATCGCAGCTGACATAATTTGATTGATACGAATAGACGTCTGCGTTATATCCTTGTTTGCATCATCAAAGCGATCAATCTCATGTTTTGTTCGGTTAAAGGAACGAATGACACGAATGCCTGTCAATTCCTCACGCAAGATTAAATTAAGCCGGTCCATTTTTTTCTGGATTTTTTTAAAATAAGGCAGACCCTTCTGCGCAAGCAAAAGAATTGATACAATCAAGAGCGGCAGCGTCACCACTAACACAAGCGAAAGCTTTGCATCCTTGTACACTGCCATGATGATTCCCCCGATGCACATCAGCGGTGCCATCGTCATCATCTTGAGAATCATCATATAAACCTGTTCAATCTGTGCAATATCATTTGTGGTCCTCGTGATCAGTGAACTCGTACCTACTTGATCAAATTCTTTTAATGAAAATGTCTCGACATGTGCAAACATTTTATTTCGCACATCGCGTCCGAATCCGGAAGCTACCTTGGACGCCAAATAATTAGCGAGAACGGTCAGAACCCCTGCAGCAAGCGTCACAAGCAGCATATATGCACCCATCTTATAAATATAGGGCATATCGCCTCTGACAATGCCCGTATCAACAATATCTGCCATTAGGGTCGGCAGATACAAGTTAGCCAATGATTGCAGGAATACAAAGAGGACGGAAAACAATGCCGGCCACAGATAAGGCCGCAAATATCTAGCCAAACGAATCATATACTTCATCTCCATTCTTCATAAAACATTATTTCAATACTTAAATGAATCATACTATGATGACTTTCTAAGTGTAACTGGTCTCTGTGAACCAATTATGAATCCATGCACAAAATTTTTTAGTTTCTTTGAATTTTTCGCTTCACACTATAATGGTCTGGGTACACAAAGGTAAACCCGGTTTTTAAAACATCTTGATCTGGGAAAAATCTGCTTTATTTAGAGTCCAAAAATAAATTTAACCTAATTTTTACCGACTCACCACATAACAACTATAGTAAAGGCTTTATATCAAGCATAAAAGTCGTTTACAAACTTGGGGATGCACTCAACCTTTCAGAAATAAAAAATTGGTTTTTTTGAAAGCAAAAACACGCACCTCTCAAAATTGAGAAATGCGTGTTTTTCAATTGCCTGGCAGTGACCTACTCTCACAGGGGGACAGCCCCCAATTACCATCGGCACAGAAGAGCTTAACGACCGTGTTCGGGATGGGAACGGGTGTGACCTCTTCGCTATGACCGCCAGACTTCCGGCTCGCATGAGCCTTCAAAACCGGTAACGAAAGCAATCGAAACAAAACAAGTGAATCCAAGTTCTTCTGGGTTAAGCCCTCGACCGATTAGTATCTGTCCGCTGCACACCTCACGGTGCTTCCACTTCAGACCTATCAACCTCATCATCTCTAAGGGGTCTTACTGATTTAAAATCATGGGAAATCTCATCTTGAAGGGGGCTTCATGCTTAGATGCTTTCAGCACTTATCCCGTCCACACATAGCTACCCAGCGTATGCTCCTGGCGGAACAACTGGTACACCAGCGGTGTGTCCATCCCGGTCCTCTCGTACTAAGGACAGCTCTTCTCAAATTTCCTACGCCCGCGACGGATAGGGACCGAACTGTCTCACGACGTTCTGAACCCAGCTCGCGTACCGCTTTAATGGGCGAACAGCCCAACCCTTGGGACCTACTTCAGCCCCAGGATGCGATGAGCCGACATCGAGGTGCCAAACCTCCCCGTCGATGTGAACTCTTGGGGGAGATAAGCCTGTTATCCCCAGGGTAGCTTTTATCCGTTGAGCGATGGCCCTTCCATGCGGTGCCACCGGATCACTAAGCCCGACTTTCGTCCCTGCTCGACTTGTAGGTCTCGCAGTCAAGCTCCCTTGTGCCTTTACACTCTGCGAATGATTTCCAACCATTCTGAGGGAACCTTTGGGCGCCTCCGTTACCTTTTAGGAGGCGACCGCCCCAGTCAAACTGCCCGCCTGACACTGTCTCCGAACCGGATCACGGTTCAGGGTTAGAATGTCGATATCGTCAGGGCAGTATCCCACCGATGCCTCCACCGAACCTAGCGGTCCGGTTTCCAAGGCTCCTGCCTATCCTGTACAAACGATACCCACATCCAATATCAAGCTGCAGTAAAGCTCCATGGGGTCTTTCCGTCCTGTCGCGGGTAACCTGCATCTTCACAGGTACTATAATTTCACCGGGTCTCTCGTTGAGACAGTATCCAAATCGTTACACCTTTCGTGCGGGTCGGAACTTACCCGACAAGGAATTTCGCTACCTTAGGACCGTTATAGTTACGGCCGCCGTTTACTGGGGCTTCAATTCAAAGCTTCTCCCGAAGGATAACCTCTCCTTTTAACCTTCCAGCACCGGGCAGGTGTCAGCCCCTATACATCACCTTACGGTTTAGCAGAAACCTGTGTTTTTGGTAAACAGTCGCTTGGATCTTTTCACTGCGGCTCATCGGACCCGTAGGTCCGACGAGCACCCCTTCTCCCGAAGTTACGGGGTGATTTTGCCGAGTTCCTTAACGAGAGTTCTCCCGAGCGTCTTAGAATTCTCTTCTTGCCCACCTGTGTCGGTTTGGGTACGGGCACCGTTTCACTCGCTAGAGGCTTTTCTTGGCAGTGTAGGATCAGGCGCTTCGGTACTTAAGTTCCCTCCTCATCACCGTTTGGCGGATAGCAGCGGGATTTGCCTCGCTGCCGGCCTCGCGGCTTGAACGCACACTTCCATCCGTGCGCTCGCCTTACCTTCCTGCGTCCCCCCATCACTCAAACGTGAAACGCTGGTACAGGAATATCAACCTGTTGTCCATCGCCTACGCCTTTCGGCCTCGGCTTAGGCCCCGACTAACCCTGAGCGGACGAACCTTCCTCAGGAACCCTTAGGCTTTCGACGGAGAAGATTCTCACTTCTCTTTTCGTTACTCATACCGGCATTCTCACTTCCAAACGCTCCAACATGCCTCACGGCACATCTTCAATGCCCTTGGAACGCTCCCCTACCATGACCTTACGGTCATCCGCGACTTCGGTGCTGTGCTTAGCCCCGTTACATTTTCGGCGCGACGCCACTCGACCAGTGAGCTATTACGCACTCTTTAAATGGTGGCTGCTTCTGAGCCAACATCCTGGTTGTCTGGGCAACGTCACATCCTTTCCCACTTAGCACAAACTTAGGGACCTTAGTCGGCGGTCTGGGCTGTTTCCCTTTCGACGACGGATCTTATCACTCGCCGTCTGACTCCCGGACGTAAGGGCTTGGCATTCGGAGTTTGACTGAACTCGGTAATCCTGTGGGGACCCCTTATTCAATCAGTGCTCTACCTCCAAGTCTCACTCATCCGAGGCTAGCCCTAAAGCTATTTCGGGGAGAACCAGCTATCTCCGTGTTCGATTGGCATTTCACCCCTACCCACACCTCATCCCCGCATTTTTCAACATGCGTGGGTTCGGGCCTCCATTCAGTGTTACCTGAACTTCACCCTGGACATGGGTAGATCACACGGTTTCGGGTCGACAACCCTAAACTCATTCGCCCTATTCAGACTCGCTTTCGCTGCGGCTCCGCCTCTTCAGCTTAACCTTGCTTAGAATCGTCACTCGCCGGTCCATTCTACAAAAGGTACGCTGTCACCCCCCGAAGGGGGCTCCAACTACTTGTAAGCACACGGTTTCAGGATCTCTTTCACTCCCCTTCCGGGGTGCTTTTCACCTTTCCCTCACGGTACTGGTTCACTATCGGTCACTGGGGAGTATTTAGCCTTGGGAGACGGTCCTCCCGGATTCCGACGGGGTTTCTCGTGTCCCGCCGTACTCAGGATCCACTCCGGAGTGCACGTTCCGTCGGCTACAGGGCGTTTGCCTTCTTTGGCCGACCCTTCCAGGTCGTTCGCCTGAAACGTGCATTTCTGACTCCATGTGGAGTGTCCTACAACCCCAAAGAGCAAGCTCTTTGGTTTGGGCTGTTTCCCTTTCGCTCGCCACTACTCAGGAAATCGCATTTGCTTTCTCTTCCTCCGGGTACTGAGATGTTTCAGTTCCCCGGGTCTGCCTTACTCTGCCTATGGATTCAGCAGAGCATCCTATCTGTTCAAGATAGGGGGTTCCCCCATTCGGAAATCTTCGGATCAATGCTTACTTACAGCTCCCCGAAGCGTATCGGCGTTCGTTCCGTCCTTCATCGGCTCCCAGTGCCAAGGCATCCACCGTGCGCTCTTTAAAACTTAACCACTGACGATGAAAATATTGCTCCTCATCCGCCACATTCATGATTAGTTTCTTGATCGTAAGATCAATTCAATAATCTTCTTGGATGTTTCTTGACTTTCTTTCGTTGCTTTCGTTATCCAGTTTTCAAGGTTCAAGGCTGCCTTTCGGCACGCCGGTGAAGGAATGATTCCTTCAAAACCAAACAAAAGTCCAAGCGCTTCGCTATTGATCGTTTCCTTAGAAAGGAGGTGATCCAGCCGCACCTTCCGATACGGCTACCTTGTTACGACTTCACCCCAATCATTTGTCCCACCTTCGGCGGCTGAGTCCATAAAGGTTCTCGCACCGACTTCGGGTGTTACAAACTCTCGTGGTGTGACGGGCGGTGTGTACAAGGCCCGGGAACGGATTCACCGCGGCATGCTGATCCGCGATTACTAGCAATTCCGGCTTCATGCAGGCGAGTTGCAGCCTGCAATCCGAACTGGGGGTGGCTTTATGGGATTAGCTCGACCTCGCGGTTTCGCTGCCCTTTGTACCACCCATTGTAGCACGTGTGTAGCCCAGATCATAAGGGGCATGATGATTTGACGTCATCCCCACCTTCCTCCGGTTTGTCACCGGCAGTCACCTTAGAGTGCCCAACTGAATGCTGGCAACTAAGATCAAGGGTTGCGCTCGTTGCGGGACTTAACCCAACATCTCACGACACGAGCTGACGACAACCATGCACCACCTGTCACTCTGTCCCCCGAAGGGGAACGGCCTATCTCTAGACTTGTCAGAGGATGTCAAGACCTGGTAAGGTTCTTCGCGTTGCTTCGAATTAAACCACATGCTCCACTGCTTGTGCGGGCCCCCGTCAATTCCTTTGAGTTTCAACCTTGCGGTCGTACTCCCCAGGCGGAATGCTTAATGTGTTAACTTCAGCACTAAGGGTTGGACCCCCTAACACCTAGCATTCATCGTTTACGGCGTGGACTACCAGGGTATCTAATCCTGTTTGCTCCCCACGCTTTCGCGCCTCAGCGTCAGTTACAGACCAGAGAGCCGCCTTCGCCACTGGTATTCCTCCACATATCTACGCATTTCACCGCTACACGTGGAATTCTACTCTCCTCTTCTGTACTCAAGCTTCCCAGTTTCCAATGACCGTTTGCGGTTGAGCCGCAAGATTTCACATCAGACTTAAGAAGCCGCCTGCGCGCGCTTTACGCCCAATAATTCCGGACAACGCTTGCCACCTACGTATTACCGCGGCTGCTGGCACGTAGTTAGCCGTGGCTTTCTGGCCGGATACCGTCACTGCAAGAGCATTTCCTCTCCTGCACGTTCTTCTCCGGCAACAGAGCTTTACGATCCGAAAACCTTCTTCGCTCACGCGGCGTTGCTCCATCAGACTTTCGTCCATTGTGGAAGATTCCCTACTGCTGCCTCCCGTAGGAGTTTGGGCCGTGTCTCAGTCCCAATGTGGCCGATCACCCTCTCAGGTCGGCTATGCATCGCTGTCTTGGTGGGCCGTTACCCCGCCAACTAACTAATGCACCGCGGGCCCATCTGTCAGTGATGGCCGAAACCATCTTTCAGCCCTGCACCATGCGGTGCAGGGGATTATCCGGTATTAGCTGCGGTTTCCCACAGTTATCCCAGTCTGACAGGCAGGTTACCCACGTGTTACTCACCCATCCGCCGCTCACTTCCGGGAGCAAGCTCCCTTCTATGCGCTCGACTTGCATGTATTAGGCACGCCGCCAGCGTTCGTCCTGAGCCAGGATCAAACTCTCCAAAAAGTGTTACTTGATGTCGGATACGAGATCCGGCCTTGCTTTTTCGTTCATAAGATCCATAGCAAAATTGAATTGATTATGGGGTTTAAAACCCTTATATCACGCTTGGCTTTTGTTCAGTTTTCAAGGAACATTCTTCGTTGCATCGTTCCTAACAGCAACTTTTAAATAATAACACGTTTCTATCAGGAAGTCAACATCTTTTTTTAATTCATTTTCATCGCGTTTCAGCGACAAGAAACATCTTAACATAGATTCAATATCTCGTCAACAACTTTTTTTGTCCTCCGAAACACGGCAAGAAACATCATATCATTCGATGTATAGTAAGTCAATACCCCTTTATCAAAAACAATAAACATTAAAAAAATAACTTCTCCTCTGGCAAAGTCTCTGTCGTGACGGCAATGAACAGCTACATGAGCGTGCATATACATTAGAAGAAACTTTTTTAGAATCGTTTATAACCAACTTGCTACAATCTATAGATTATAAATAAAAAGCCCCCGCTTATCCGCCCAGCGAGAACTTAATAATAACTAATGCAGCGATACCAGGTAGCCCAAGGAGTCCGCTGACTGCCGACGTCGCTAAATTAATTGGAATATGCATGCTGAATGATTCGCCGATAACATTCAGCAGAAAGAGCAGCAATGCACCGACCACAAGACGAACTGCCAACTTGCCTATCCATTTTACAGGATGGAACGAAGCACCTGCGGCCATGACCACAAGAAACAAAATAATAATGCCGACAATTATATAGATATAATTGGTCAAAAGACACGCCTCCTCACCTAATATAATAGAAAAGCCATAGGTTGTCCCCAATGATTCCCGTTTATAAAAGGTATGAACGCATGTCCCTTTTAGAACCTTATTTATTTATGAAGTGTTTTTGCGCGCGAATTTCCTTTAGTAAGTAGAAATATTTAGCTTCCGCGAGTTTCAGCTGATGCATGACCTCATCGGATGGATCAATACTGGCATCAATCACTCTTTTCTTTGTCATCCACTCGGTTTTGCATTGTTCGAGCAGTCCAAGGAGTGATTCATTCATTTCCTTACGCAATACACCTTTTTTTCGGCCAAACATCGCTAACATCTCCAATAATTCCGTTTAACCTTCCTGATAAACATCAAAGCCGCGAACGATACCCTTAATCAGAGTTCTCTTCGCCCTTCTAATGCTTTAGAAAGTGTCACTTCATCCGCGTATTCCAAATCACCGCCTACCGGCAGTCCATGAGCAATACGTGACGTTTTGACGCCGATCGGCTTTACAAGACGCGAGATATACATCGCCGTCGCTTCGCCTTCAACCGTTGGATTGGTTGCAAGGATAATTTCTTTAACTTTTTCATCTTCAAGTCGGCGAATCAGTTCGGCGACCTTAATATCTTCCGGACCAATGCCGTCCATTGGTGAGATAACACCATGCAGCACATGATATAAGCCATGGTAATCACGCATCTTCTCAAGGGCTACCACGTCCTTTGGATCCTGTACAACACAAATGGTAGAATGGTCTCGCGAAGAATCATCGCAGATCGGGCACGGGTCATGATCACTAATGTTCTGACATACCGAACAATAGACTAATTTTCGTTTCACATCGACTAGCGCGCGCGCAAAGCCCATGACATCCTCTTCGTTCATATCAACTGTATAGAACGCGAGGCGCACCGCTGTTTTCGGGCCGATTCCCGGAAGCTTCATAAAGCTGTCGATCAATTTCGCAATCGGTTCAGGATACTGCATCACCGATCTCCTTCCGCTTGTTGTCAAGAAAGCTCATAATGAACGGACAGCGAACTCCGTTTTATCTAGTCACGGAATTCGCCGCCCGATCGATTGACTCAATTACATTCCAGGAAGATTCAACCCCTGAGTAAACTTGCCAAGCCGCTTTTGCGCCAGTTCATCCGCATGCGCAAGTGCATCGTTTACTGCAGCCACAATGAGATCTTGCAACATTTCCACGTCGTCCGGATCTACAGCCTCCGGATTGATTGCCACGTCAACAATCTGCTTTTGTCCGCTTGCCTTGACCGTAACAACGCCGCCTCCGGCTGTTCCTTCTACAATCTCTTCTTTTAATTTATCCTGAGCCTCAGCCATTTGTTTTTGCATTTTCTGTACCTGACGCATCATGTTGTTCATATTTCCTCGCATCATGTCAATCGCCTCCACTATTGATTAATCTTTAATATCGAGCAAATCGGGACCGACCAGCTTTTTTGCTTCTGCAATAAGAGGATCCTCCTCCTCTTTCTTGCCGTCATTGTCCGGATTTGATTTCGAACGTTCAATAAAATCTTTCTTCAGGGTTTTCCATGTATCCTCAGGAATAGGATACATGGTTTTCTGTTTCTTTGTCACGTCCTGAACAATGGATTGGACTAACCCCATGATATTACTTTTGTTTTCCATGACCATCTGACAATGAAAATCATATTTAAAAGCTTGCACAAAACCTTCCGCGGAGCTTGCTACGGGCTGACTCTCCAGCATCCAAGCATGTGCCGCCACATTTTCCGAACGAATCTTCGCCATCACCTTTGCCCATACCGATCGCAGTTCAATTAAATCCTCTTTTGTCGCATCCTCAAGGACACGATTAATATGCGCGGTCGGAATGCGCAGACTGCTGTTTCTGCGCGGCGCGCGCGCATGATTTGATTCCGGTTGAGGATCTTGACGAGACGCAGCAGGAGATGCAACGGACAATTGATGAACCTGTTGTTCCAGCGCGTTGAGCCGTTTCTGCAGGGCAGAAGAGTCGGAAGAACCCGCTGCCGCCCCACTCATTGTCTCTGAATGCTCGCACAATCGAACAACAGCCATCTCAAGCAAAATTCTCGGATGGTTGGTCCTTTTCATGTCAAGAAGTGCACTGTTCAACTGATTGATGACTTGAAAAAGCCTGTCGGACGGAACATTTTCCGCTTGCTTGCGGAAATCATCGTCAACTCGTGGACGACTCAACAAGTCTTCAAGCTGTGGAGACGTTTTATAAAGCAGAAGATCTCGATAATAGAAGATCATTTGCTCCATCAACCGCAGCGGATCCTTGCCCTGTTCCAAAAGTTCGCCGATTTTCCCAATCGCTCCTGCTGCATTGCTATCCTCAAGGAATTCAATTAATTCACGAACCATCTGGTCGGCAACCATGCCCGTCACATCAAGAACATCTTGAACGGTAACCGTTGCTTCGCTGTAAGCGGCAGTTTGGTCCAATACACTTAGTGCGTCACGCATTCCGCCTTCACTTGCCTTAGCAATCAGTTGAAGTGCTTCGTCTTCCGCATCAATTTTCTGATCTTGGACGACAAAACGCAGCCGCTCAAAAATTTCAGATGAAGGGATGCGGCGGAAATCAAATTGCTGGCAGCGAGAAATGATCGTGAGCGGTATTTTCTGAGGCTCAGTTGTCGCAAGGATAAAAACAGCATGTTCCGGCGGTTCTTCCAGCGTTTTAAGCAGCGCGTTAAAGGCACCTGTTGACAGCATATGCACTTCGTCAATGATATAAACTTTGTAACGGACTTCACTCGGCGCATATTTTACCTTGTCGCGAATATCACGTATCTCATCCACGCCATTGTTCGACGCGGCATCAATTTCAATGACATCGGCAATGCTCCCGCTCGTGATGCCCCGGCAGGCCGCGCACTCATTGCACGGTTCGGCAGCCGGCGCATGTTCGCAGTTAATCGCCTTCGCAAAAATCTTAGCGGCGCTTGTCTTCCCTGTCCCGCGCGGTCCGGTGAATAGATAAGCGTGAGAAAATTGCTGTTTTGTCAGCGCGTTCTGGAGAGTCTGGGCAATGTGCTGCTGCCCGGCCAAATCATGAAAAGTTTGAGGCCGGTAGACTCTGTAAAGCGCCTGATAAGCCATCTTCTTCCCCCTTTTACCGAATACGCTCGGCGTTAATGATATACGTTCATTATAACGGTTACTGTGATTGAAAGAAACTGCGGCACAAATCTTTCTGCACGAAAAAGCAAGAGCCGCCGAAGATCAGCTTCGACAGCTCTTGCAAAATTATTTTTAACGCCGTGCACCTTTCGTCGATCAAGACATCATGAGCGCTTCTCAAGCCGCCGGCTCAGCCCAGGCAGCCCCGCGGCACACGAAAGGTCTCACTTACTGCTGCTTCCTTCCGGACCTGACAGGGTTCATGAGTTTCCGTTGCGCGGGACCCAAGCGTCAACACCACGTACTTGAGGCTGCCCCACAATGCCGAGACCTCGTGAAAGGAATTCAACCTCGCTACAGCGGATTGCGAGTTACAGGGCACCGCTACCTCCCCATCTAGCACGGCTAATTTTCTAACAAATTAATGGCGGAGGCGAGAGGATTTGAACCCCCGCGGCGCCGAACGACGCCCTAACTGATTTCGAGTCAGTCCCCTTCAGCCACTTGGGTACGCCTCCACAGCCAAATACCGTAACTGCTTCAATTCAGATTCATGCTTGCTTCATAAATCGTTACGACGATGGTTAGTTTAACATAAAAATTAAGAGAGAGCAAGAAGGCACAACAACTGTATATCCCCATTATAAAATCACTTTTACAACACAATCCGTCTCTTTTATTAAAAGATTTGCCACCCAAGAAATTGATGATGCCTGATTTCGCGAAGATTCATTTAAATAATTCGTTAAATTGCTGTTTTCCCCGTTTCGTTAAGGCCACAGCTCGAGTTTGATTAGGGCGATAGAGCCATTCTTGATCAAACATGGCTTCTAACAAACGCCTGCCCATTAAGCCTTTTAAATGAAATTTACGTTCGCTCCAATCGATGCATGGCAGAATTAAATCATTTTGCCGGCATTCATGATCAGTAAAAACAATCTCAAAGTGTTTTTCTAGCAAAGCAAAGCCCTTAGAGGTTATGGTTAGTCCAGCTCGCTCTTGAGTAATCCAGTTCTTTTCCACTAGTTGCTGCATGAGCACGACACCCAGTTTTCCAGCAAGGTGGCTGTAACACGTTCGAGCATTCTGCAAAGCGGCTTGCTGTTGGTTTTCCCTAAAAGAATGTACGTTTTTTTGTGGGGAAACCACTAAAATCTGCTCAATTAAATCTGCAATTTGTCGATCGGCTAGTCGAAAATAATGCCAGCGTCCTTGAACATAACTTTCTAACCAATTTTGAGCTGTTAATTTAGCCAAATGGAAGGAAATAGTATTTGCCTTTAAGGTTGTTGCTCTAGTAATTTCATTGACCGTATGAAAACGGTTATCCATCAAAAAAACCAAAATTTTTGTACGATGGGTATTTCCTAATAGATTGGTAACTACTGAACTATCTGGTGTCTGCATTGATCATTTCCTCATCTCGAACGCATTCGATATGTTTCCTTTATAAAATAAAGCATACCATGTTAAATGAAGAGGAGCATACCGATGGCGCATATCAAAACACAATTAAATAGTCTTTACTATGGATTTCCTGTAGCTTTATTGACGAGTTGGGACCAGAAAACAGGCACGACCAACATCACACCCGTTTCTTCCGTTTGGTCATTAAGTGATCAAGTCGTTTTGGGAATCAGCCAAAACAGTAAATGTTTTGATAATCTGCAAAATACACCGGAACTGGTCTTAAATGTACCTGACCGACAATTGTGGACCCAGGTCGAAGCTATTGCGAAAACGACTGGTAAAAAAAGTCTTCCCGAGTATAAGAAAAAACGCGGCTATCACTACTGCTCGAATAAATTTGAATTGGGCGGTTTCACGGCAGACCACAGTTTGTTCGTCAAGCCAGAAAAAATTAAAGAATGCGGCATTCAAGTTGAATTGGCAGTCAATAAAATTAATTCAAGAACAGACTTTGCCATTATTGAAGCACAAGTTTTAACCAGCTATGTCGATTCCTGCTTGCTGGATGGTCAGCACATCGCTCATGCAAAATGGCATCCCATCTTTTACAAATTTAGAGAGTATTGTACGGATAATCAATCGTTAGGATTCAATTTCAGGTTCAATGAACATTAAAGACGCCGATCGTCAAAAAACGTAGCACATCAAGCTTGGTTCTACCAAAAAACCTCTCTATTTTTTTCTAGAGGGGTTTCAATCAACACATATATTATTTTTCCGTCCATCATTAAGAGGAGCTACCGTTTTGGGACTCACTACTTGTTTTCTTCCTTTTCTCTCTCAGCTTTCGAAAGAAATCTGTGAGCATCCGGCCACACCGATCACTAAGCACTCCGGCGACGACTTCGGTACGATGGTTGAAGCGGGGCTCCTGGACCAGATTCATCAGAGTGCCTGCGCATCCCGCCTTGGGATCTGCCGCGCCAAAGACCAAGCGGTCGATGCGTGATAAGACAATGGCGCCGGCACACATCGGGCACGGTTCCAGAGTGACATAGAGTGTGCATCCTGATAGGCGCCATGTTCCGAGTTCTCGGCTTGCTTCTTCAATTGCCATCAGTTCGGCATGTGCTGTCGGCTCCTGCAGCGTCTCGCGTTTGTTATAGCACCGTGCAATCACTTCACCGTTCTGAATAATTACCGCGCCGATCGGTACTTCGCCGATCGCTTCCGCCTTACCGGCTTCATTAATTGCGAGCTCCATAAAACGTTCGTCATCCGTGCACACAGATATCCCTCCTGTCTGAACAGCAGTATACCCAATGATGCGGCATAATTCAAATATGGAAAAAGAGACGCCTCATTAAAGAGCACGCCTCTTCATTAAAAATCGGAAACCAATTATTCTTCTTCATTAGAAAGATGCAACTTGTTAATCAGTGCAAAGAACAAGCTGAGCAGCACGCCAACGATCGTCGCAAGACCCATGCCGTTCAGAGGAACCTTGCCAACATTGATCGTCACACCACTAAGCCCGGTCGCAAAGATTACCGTTGCGAGAATGATGTTTTGCGCTTTGGCAAAATCAACCTTCGATTCGACAAAAATACGGAAGCCGTTGGATGCAATGACACCGTAAAGGATCAGCGAAATGCCGCCGATAACAGCCGAAGGAATGGATGAAATCAGTGCCGAAAGCTTACCGACAAAGGAAAGAACAACGGCAATAACCGCCGCTCCGCCAATGATCCATGTGGAATAAACGCGCGTAATTGCGAGTACACCAATGTTTTCGCCGTAAGTCGTATTCGGGGTCGCCCCGACAAATCCGGAAATGACCGTTGAAATACCGTTACCGAACATCGAACGATCAAGTCCCGGATCCTTAATCAGATCCTTGCCGACAATATTACCGGTAACAATCAAGTGGCCGATGTGTTCGGCAATGACGACTAGTGCTGCCGGAAGAATAATGGAAATGCTTGCCATATCCCAAGTCGGTGTATAGAAGTGAGGCAGAGAAAGCCAGCTTGCCGACGCAACCGGTTTAAAATCCAGAATACCGACACCCCAAGCAATAAAATATCCGGCAACAATACCGATCAGAATCGGAATAATTTTCATGAATCCGCGGAACAGTACCCATCCGAGAATGGTAATTAAAATCGTCAGGAGCGAGACAAGAACCGTTTTCGGATCCATTGCCCACTTGGCGACTCCTGCCGGGGCAATTAATCCGGCACTCGTTGCTGCTGTCGGAATCAGTTGCAGTCCGATGATCGCAACAATTGATCCCATCGTGACCGGAGGAAAAACAATATCAATCCACTTTGTACCAACGAGATGAATAATAAATGAAACAATAATGAAGACCAAGCCGACGGCGATAAATCCGCCGAGCGCAGCTTGATAGCCGCTCGTTCCGATTACCGCAAGCACCGGCGAGATAAACGCGAAGCTTGAGCCTAGATAAGCCGGAATTTTCCCACGACAGATTGCCAAATAAAGCAGCGTGCCAATTCCGTTCATCAGTAAAATGGTTGCCGGGTCAACCTTGAAAATAAGCGGTACAAGAACCGTAGACCCGAACATCGCAAATAAGTGCTGAAAACTTAAAGGAATACTTTCAATTAATGGAAGCTTTTCGTCTGTTTGAACGATGCGTCCTGCCACGTGCAACTCCTCCAACTATGTATAATTTGTCCAACTTGTTAAGTATAACGGATGTTCCATGACATGCAAAAGAATAAAATGAGCAAATATCCGAAAATTTTTCCCAAAAAAAGAAGACGCCGCAACGTCTTCTTTATATACTCACATTTAGTTTTTCGATCCGATACCGATGAATTGCAGAATATAAAGGAACAAGTTGATAAAGTCGAGATAGATCGACACAACAATCATCGGGATATCTTCATCCGTAAATCCATGCACGGTCAATCGGCTGAAATCAAACAATGTATACCCGACGAAAATAAGAATGCCAAGTCCTGAATAAATCTGCGCCGTCATCGTAGACACAGGGATAAAAACACTGAAAAGTGATAAAACAATCAGCGCAATTAGGCCAATGAATAAGAATCCGCCGAGAAAGGAAAAATCGCGTTTACTTACCATGGCATAAATCGCAATAGCGGCAAACGAAACCGTTGTTACCGTGAATGCCTGCATCACGAGCGACGCGCCAAGCAAGCTTACGTAGTGATTAATCGCCGTATATAAGGTCACACCGGAGATAAACATGAACCCATACATCAATGAGTAGCCGACCGCCTTACGCTTTCTTACACCCATCATCATAAAGAGCATCACAAATTCTACAATAAACAGCGGCAAGCGCAGTGCATCAGAGACGTATTGTCCCAAATAGAGTCCGACTGTTGTCACCAGCAACCCGGAAAAAAACGTTGCGAACAATTTCGAGTACGGTTTGCGAACCGCGTTCGATGCAAATTCAACCATAAGCTGTCATCCTCCTTAAAGCTTGTAATATACATACGTCTGATTTTCATCAAAAGTTTCCGTTGTCCACTACATATCTTTATGCTTTTATTAACCATTTTAAAAGGCTTACATCCATTATACAAAGAAAATTTGAAAAATCAAAAATAAGGAAAAGGCGGTTTCCTTTTCGGAGAACCGCCTTCCTCACCTTTTGACCCGGTTTTACTTTTGGTGTCGCCTTGCATTGACTTCAAGAATTTTTCCTGATTGTGTCTGCTGCGTTTCGCCGTTCACTTGATTGGGCGAATGCTTGGCATGTGACATGCCAAAACGTTTGATCAATTCATCGGTACTGCCCGGCTCTTTCACCTGTCATCCCTCCGTATGATCGCTATTCCGCTGCTTTTCATGTGCAGAAAACATCCGCTGCCCGGGGCGGGTATTTATGCTCCCGTCCGTACGCTTCGATACGTGCGAAGGATCCGCCGCCGGCCAAAGTTCCTCTTCATTCTGCACGCTGTATCGTGTTCCCGGCTTATCCACCAAGGTCAAAACCTCCTTTTCAAAAGGTGGTTTTATTATGTGCGGCATCACTTTTTCTATTCACTAAAAAAGGATTATTTTTTGCTCTGCTCCTCTATGTACTGTTTTTCCTCTGACGCAGATAATAATCCTGTTGCCTTGCCAATCGTCCCGCCTTGAAGCTTCCAAATTGTATTATGATCTTGGACTGCCTTGGAAAAATCGCCGTTTTTCCAGCGGGTCAAAATGGTGCGGTACGTCTTTTCATGGGTAAATTTATTCTTATCCAGTGCACGGTTCAGCCAATCAATACGATTTTTCGAAATTAAAATAAAGCCCCATTTTTGATCTGCCTTGACCTTCTGATGTGCCATTTCATGTATGAACAGCTGCATATCATCATCGGTTAAGTCATTTATCTTTTTATCCTTGCCAAAGGGATTTTTCTTGTCACTAGGATCCGCTTGGTTGATTTTTTCAATCATTTTCTCTGCTGTCTGCTGACGTACTTCGTTATGCTGCTGTTTCTGATAATAAAGGTAACCCGCTCCGCCAATTACAGCAAAGATAATCAAACAGCCTAAGATCGTAAAAAGAACCTTTTTCATTGTCGCGCCTCCCCCATGTTTAGGGTACTGGAGATCGGCACAATGCACAAGAACAAAACAGAAAATACTGGTAAATAAAAAGCCTGGCGCTAAAATGTGCCAGGCTGAATCATTTACTTATAATTTTTCGATGATTTTATCGACAAAGCCATATTCCTTCGCTTGTTCAGCAGTTAAGAAATTGTCACGATCCGTGTCCTTCAAAATCTGTTCATAGCTCCGGTTCGATGTCTCCGATAGAATCTTATTCAGCTTTTCTTTCGTCTTCAAAATATGACGTGCGCTAATTTCGATATCACTTGCCTGACCTTGCGCACCACCAAGCGGCTGATGAATCATCACTTCGCCGTTTGGAAGCGAAAGACGTTTGCCTTTTGTTCCCGATGTCAGGATGATTGAAGCCATTGATGCAGCCATGCCGACACAAATCGTCTGAATGTCTGGCTTAATAAAATTCATCGTATCCAGAATTGCAAAGCCGGCAGACACAGAGCCGCCTGGGCTGTTGACATAAATGGAGATATCCTTCTCCGAATCCTCCGAGGCTAAGAAAAGCAGCTGAGCAACAATGCTGTTTGCAACCTCATCGTTGATCTCCGAACCAAGGAAAATAACGCGATCCTTCAGCAAACGTGAGTAAATGTCATAGGAGCGCTCCCCACGGCTTGATTGTTCAATGACATATGGAATAAAAAATGATGACACAGTAATTCCTCCCTGTAATTCGATTCAATTATTTTATTATTAAGCAGCCAGTCGGCAGGTAATGCCAGAGCCGCCGAAACCGGATTTACGCGCATGGTGCAGGCGTGTTTCCTCATGATAGAGGGCAAGCAGCCGATCAGGATCGCCGCTTTGAAATGCATTGATATAGCGGACCAAACGCCGTTCATCAGGATGCGCATCCGGTCCAGGCTGATTAGATGCAACGCGCCTTTTCGCTCGATGATAAATCACACGCACATTGCCTTCGGTTTCTCCCAATCGCTTGGCGACCACAGGTGCAGTCAGTCCCAAACCTGCCTGCATTAAGTATACCAGTCTTTGCCTTGCATTTAACTTCTCAAGCACGATTTTCATCGCTGAAGCGAAATGTTCACTTGTGTTCTTTTCTTCACTGCGCGCAGCGATATCATCAAAGGATTCTTGACTATGTTCCGTCACACGTACTTTCCGATGCTCATCAATCCATGTGTTTGAAATGATGCGATAGAGATATGCCTTTGTGATCGAACGAGTCGCTCGTTCCTGCCATGCTTTGAAACATTTCATCATCGAACGCTGAAAAAGATCATCGCCGTCCCACACATTTCCCGCCAGTCTCACGCATTGCCTGTGCATCATCGTCATATATGGGCGGATGCGCTGCGCAAATGCATCATCCCGAGCCTGATTTTCCAATTGGCTGTTCATCGTCTGCCTCCTCCTTTGCCCTTATATCTATACAAACGAAATAATATCTCGAATTGTTACACGTTGATTCATTTAATGGACAACCGTCCATTATTCTTTAATAATGTATTTCGTGAAGCCTTCAGAGAATTCCTCCAGCCAATCGCCTGCTGCACCCCAATCCCAGGAGGTAAATAACGAACCTGATCCTCCTGTGACAACAGCCGTTACCTTTGTCGTCCCTAAAAGGTTATCAATGACCGCAGTTAATGCAGCATAATTGCTATTGCGAAAGAAATACTTTTGGTAAACAAGGATGCATTGCTCAACGCCATTTTCGTTTGAATGCGATTCAAACACTTGATCGGCATTCTCCTGCTTTTTTTTAACCAGTCGCTGCCTCTTGAGCCGATAAAGAAACAAAAAATGTACGATCAGCCATTTTCACGCCCCCTCGTTGAAACAAACCAGTAAATTACTTTTGACTTTATCAAAGTTACAATCGACATTCAAGAAAAGCGCAGACAGCTTTATAATAAAGAAAGACTTAATCTGCTGCGAACGGAGGGATTACAATGTTTCTCGTCATTGTCGAAGCTGCAATTTATCAAGGAGGGCGCTGGCTGATTATTAAGCGCAGCGAGAAGGAAGAACACGCTGCCGGACTGCTTGCGCTCGTCGGCGGAAAAGTTGACCTGAGCGATCAGCCGAATGATGTTTTGGAGCACGCGCTGCGCCGCGAAATTAAAGAAGAAATTGCGATTGAAGTAAGCGAGCTCACATACGTAAAAAGTGCATCCTTTGTTCTGCCCGATGGACGATGCGCACTTGAAACAATCTTCTTGTGCATCCCAAAATCCGGCACCCCGCACGCAGTCAGTGCCGATGAAGTCGCCGAATTCTATTGGATGACAACTGAAGAAATACTGGCTCATCCGCAAACACCGTCCTATCTAAAAGATCAAATCGTACAAGCAGAGCGCGTGCTTCGAAGCATTCAGGCTTTAAAATAATAGTTAATTTTATCATCACAAATAACTCATGAAAAAAACTTATAAGTATCATCAATAAAATTGTGTACATTTTGTGTAGATTTTTTGTCATTGCTGTGATAATGTTTGTGACATTGAAATCCATCAGAGTGAGGCATTCATCGAAAATGAAAAGTACATTTTTTAGCAAGCGTATAGGTATTGCACTATTAGTGGCAGCTGCTTTTGTCATCGCGATTTTGGCTGTTTACGGAGAAGTGATCGACTATAAAGCAGCGCAGAGTATTAAATCGGAGCAGGCGGTTGATTCATACTCCTTTCGAAGCAATCGAACAGTTTTGGTGCACTTGAAAAATAGTTATGTTATTCGATTAGATCTCACATCTACGCCGCTTAATGTTACTGTCGGAACGAAAAATGCATTCCGTCGTATTCCAGGCAGCATCTCTAGATACAGCTCCTCTGGGAAAACTTCAGGATATATACTTACATTGACACCAAGTGAATATCAACGTTTTAATAAAGACATGATGAATTATTATGGTTCAATAAACACCTTCCAGCAAAAAAATAATCATTCTGAGTTAGTTTCTGTATCCATCTAACATGAATAGCAGTATGTTTTTTTGCCCACTTGTCCAATCGTATTAAAAAAGTGATCCAGTCTATACCGGATCACTTTTTTAATAGAAAATCTGTAATTTACTCAATTAAAATTTGCGCACGGTCTTAATAACACGACCAATGTTTTCACTGGTTCTGGTAACCGCTTCAGACCCAGATTTTAGTGCTTCTTCTAAACACATGCTACCGGAAACAATGCCGAAAATCGCGGTAAATCCTTTCTCGTACAGTGTGTCAATTTTTTCACCTACATGACCGGCAAGTGCAATGACCGGTTTGTCATGTCTGACTGCCACCTGTGCAACACCAAACGGCGTTTTGCCATATTGCGTTTGATCATCAATACTTCCCTCACCAGTAAACACATAATCAGCATCTGATACATAGTGTTCCAGATGCGTATACTTTATAACCAATTCAATACCCGAAGCGATCGATGCACTGGTAAATGCCAGCATTCCCGCACCTAGCCCACCTGCTGCGCCGCTGCCTGGAACATCAACGATATCTCGATGCACATCACGCTTAATGATCGTCGAATAATGAGCGAGGTTGGCATCGAGCTTTTTTAAGACATCCGGCGTTCCGCCTTTTTGTTTGCCGAAAACATGGGAGGCACCTTGCGGCCCGCAAAGTGGATTCTTCACATCGGATGCAATATCAATTTTCAAATGCTCTATGCGCGGGTCAACTCCTGATTGATCTATTCGAGCCAATCGTGCCAGTGCTCCTCCTCCATAAGGCAATTCTCTTCCTTTATCATCAAGCAACTTCACCCCAAGTGCCTGAGCCATACCCGCACCGCCGTCATTGGTGGCGCTGCCGCCAAGTCCGATAATAATATGACGGATGCCTCTATCCAAGCATGCAAGAATCAGTTCTCCTGTTCCATACGTTGTCGTTACTTCAGGATCCCTTTCTTCCTGCTGAACAAGTTGAATACCGCTTGCGCTCGACATTTCAATGACTGCCGTATCCGGCTGATCTCCTAAAATGCCGATCGAAGCCGTTACAGGCCTGCCCAAGGGACCTGTAACTACCTGATGAATGATTTGCCCACCCGTCGCATCAACAAGCGATTGTGTTGTTCCTTCTCCGCCATCAGCCATCGGAACATGTATATAGCGGGCATTCGGATAAACCTTGCGTAATCCTTTTTCCATAGCCTTGCAAACTTCTTTTGCCGTCATACTTTCTTTGAATGAATCTGGTGCTAGCACAAATGTTGATTTCATCGTTTCCACCTCTTTACAGAATGACACCGTATATAATCGTTGATACAACAACCATCGTTAACCCGACGAGCGCTTCATAAGGAACAAGTGTCAGTCTTTCTTTAATGCTCATCCCCATCGAAGCACGTGTTACGTGGAAATAATTACCTTGAGGAAGCTGATCAATTGTCACAGCTCCGGTCTGCATCATCACAGCGGCTCCCACTGGCGATACACCGAAACTCAGAATTGAGTGTGCAAACGATTGCGTTGCAATAATGACACCTGTAGATGTCGAGGCAACAGCGGCTCCCATCATAATCCCTGAAATGGGGGAAAGCAGAATGCCGGGAATCCCGAAATAGTTCACGCCATTCACAATGACCGTGCTGAGATCCGAAGAGGCGATCAGTCCGGCCAGTGCTCCGGCACCAATTAAGATCATGACTACACCCGTCATTTTCTCGACACCCGAAGAAATATAAGTCATCATGCGGCCTGTTTTTCTCATAGCAATTAAACCGATAATACCCGCAATCGGAAGAATATACATTGCATCAATCTGAAAGCTCTTTAATAGAGCAATGTGAAAAATATCACCAATTGGATTCAGCATTAAAACAATGATGGCCACTGCCGGAGCTACAATGGCTTGTCCAAAACTTGGCAGATGATCATTCGAATCATCTGATTTTTTCTGGGCAGGAGCAACTGCTTTTACACCGCGATGCTTAATGATTGAGGCGATCATGACGGTTGCAATCAAGCCAAAAATGGCAGGAATCAAGCCATGAAGCATGACTTGCGATAAATCAACATGAAATCCTTTAGCGGCCATAATCGTGTTTGCATTAGGAGAAATAATATTGCCCGCCTTGCCCCCGCCGCTGAGCGCCAAAAGCAGACTCAATCTGGTAAAACCTAATTTTTCGCCAACCGCAAGTGCAATCGGAGCAACGATAATTACTGCGACAGGAATAAACACACCGACCGCCGTAATAATCATTGTCGCTAGAGCGAGTGAAAATAAAGCCATACGGTCACTAAAACGATCAACAATCGTCCGTGCGATCCGTTCGGCAGCGCCTGTATCCATCATCACACCGGCTAAAACACCGGCAGCGAGAACACGCACAATCGTACCGGTCACACTAGCCGTGCCATTGACAACAAGATTAACCGTTTCTGTAAAATTCGCACCGCCAATCAGGGCACCAATAATGGCCCCTGTAAATAAAGCATAAACCGGATTCAAATGCTTTAATATTAGTAGAATAGCCAAAATTAATCCGATAATAGCTCCTAACCAACTAACTGTCATGAATAAACCCAGCTCTCCAATATAAAATAAAAACAAACATCAATACTATATCACAGATAAGCTCTGTATTATAACAGAAAATTAAATATTACTATTTTCTTAAAACCTCACTATTTCGGCGCACGGTTTAGGCAGAGAATTCTTGCCAGCTCTTATCTATGCCTTTCGCTGTGATGAATAACCTTCAACTGACATTTTTAAGTTTTTTAATTTCTATCTATAGATTCTTTGAGTTCCACTAAAGCTAACTTACCTTTTCTGAAATGTTCCAAAATAATCCCCAATCCCGACATCTAAAATGCCCATGCCCGAACGCACTATACGTTCTTATTGCACAAAAAAAGAACCCTTCATTATCAAGGGTTCTCACGATTTTCTATAATGGCCCTGGCAGGAATCGAACCTGCGACGCACGGTTTAGGAAACCGACGCTCTATCCACTGAGCTACAGAGCCGCAGCTCGCTATTTTTGCGACATAGACTATTATATGAAGAAAACGGATCGATGGCAAGCCCTAAGGCAGGGTAGGAGAGGTTAGCTGCTATACATCAAGACTGTCTCGTGTTCAAATTAATTGCAGATATGACGTTTTTCTAGATTGCTCATACTTATTTAAAGAGACTTGAATCGAGCGCAGCCTTTGGGGCACAAATAAAAGCAGCCCTTTTTTAGAGAGGACTGCTTCCGCATCATCGGTTATGGCCGAAGATCACAGTTTTGTAACGTTTGCTGCCTGAGGTCCGCGGTTGCCTTCAACAATGTCGAAGCTAACTTCTTGACCTTCTTCAAGCGTTTTGAAACCGTCGCCTTCGATTGCAGAATAGTGTACGAATACATCATTTCCGCCATCAACTTCAATGAAACCGTAGCCTTTTTCTGCGTTGAACCATTTTACCTTACCGTTTTGCATGTGTAACTGCCTCCCTAAAACGTTGCGCTGCCCGCGCGTGAACTAAAACCATCCACCAGTTAACAAAAAGCTTGCATATAAAAACAGACCTTTCCAGAAGTAAAAACTACTACACTTCGAGGAAGGGTCTTCATTCTTACATCCAGATCTTATATTAAGTAGTAAAATGGTTTATTACAATATAGCACAATCACCATTATGTGTCAATGAAATCACATTTTTGTAAGCGGATACTACCTTGATGTATCAACATTTTGCTGTCAAGTGCTTCGATCATTAATTTGGTTCTTGCGCTATTCTCATAATCGACCAAATTCGCATTTTTTATACATCGTCAATCGACATTATTCAACTTTTTTCACTTTTTTTTGCACTTTTTAGGTGATACACTTAATAAATCGTATAAGAGAGGACGTCATGAATGATCAACTCCGAAACATCATCGAATAAATTAATATCGGTCGCCGGGATGGTCGGGATCGGTAAAACAACTTTCGCCACTGCTATAGCAAGTCGTTTGGGATATCGTACCTCTTTTGAGAAAGTTGACGGAAACCCCTATCTTGACCTATTTTATAAGGATTTCAAACGTTGGGCATTTCATCTGCAAATCTTCTTTCTCGGGGAACGCTTCAAGGAAACGCAGAAGATCATGACGAGCGCCGACAATTATATTCAAGATCGCTCTATTTATGAAGACACCGGTATTTTTGCGAAAATGCATCATGATAAAGGAACAATGTCTGAAGCAGATTATCAGACTTATACCAGCCTTTTTCAAGCCATGGTGATGACACCTTATTTCCGCCATCCAGATTTATTAATCTATCTCCACGGTTCATTGGACGCGACCATCAATCGAATTGGCCGACGCGGACGCGGAATGGAAAAAGAAACGCCGCGCAGTTACTGGGAGGAAATGTTTCATCGCTATGAGCAATGGATCAGCCATTTTTCAATCTGCCCGGTACTGAAAATTGATATCGAAGACTACGACATCGTCAATGATCCTAAATCTGCGGATGCAATCGCAGCTCATATCCAGGATTTGTTGAAGGATAAAGCAGAGTGCAATGTTTAAATAAAAACCAAGGTTCGGACGTCTCGTCCAACCCTTAGTTTTTCTTTCCTAGATATCGCTAATTTCTGTTTGTAAAAAAAAAATGAAACGCGCAAGTACGGGTTAAAACCGTATTTGCACGTTTTTTATTTTGTATCTTCGTCTGTGGTATTCTTTTTTTCATCCTGGCTTTTCTTATCTTTGGAAGCCTTTGGTTCGTTGGGATTAAGGGTAATACCAAGATCATCAATCATCTTCGTTAATCTGGCGTCCGTGTTCACTTTCTGATGAAGAGCCATGGCGCACCTCCTGCGATTTTGAGCAAATTAAAATTAGTCTTTTGGCGTGATTTTCTCCACATTTCTCATGTATGGGCGCAACGCTTCCGGTATAATAACACTGCCGTCCTCTTGCTGGTAATTCTCCAGAATTGCAGCAACCGTACGTCCAACTGCCAGACCAGAGCCGTTCAGTGTGTGTACGAATTCAGGCTTTGCTTTCGGCGTACGTCTAAAGCGAATATTCGCACGGCGTGCCTGGAAATCTTCGAAGTTGCTGCAAGAAGAAATTTCACGATATGTGTTCTGACTCGGAATCCATACTTCAAGATCGTATTTCTTCGCCGCCGTGAAACCAAGGTCTCCGGTACAAATTGCGACAACGCGGTAAGGGAGATTGAGCAGACGCAGAACTTCTTCCGCGTGACCTGTCAGCTTCTCCAGTTCATTGTAAGAATCCTCAGGCTTTACAAACCGAACGAGCTCAACCTTGTTAAATTGGTGCTGGCGGATGATTCCGCGTGTATCGCGTCCCGCCGATCCTGCCTCAGAACGGAAGCAGGCGCTGTAGGCAGCAAAGGCAGCCGGAAGCTGATCACCGTTTAAGATCTCATCACGATAATAATTCGTTACAGGTACCTCGGCTGTCGGGATCAAGAAGTAGTCTCGATCATCCGCGATCTTGAACGCATCTTCTTCAAATTTCGGCAGTTGACCGGTACCGGTCATGCTCGTGCGATTGACCATATAAGGCGGCATGATTACTTCATAGCCATGCTGATCCTCGTGCAGATCAAGCATGAAGCTGATCAGTGCGCGTTCCAATCGAACGCCGAGTCCCTTATAAAAGACGAAACGGCTGCCCGTTACTTTTGCGGCACGCTCAAAATCGAGAATACCTAAATTAGTCGCCAGATCCCAGTGCGCCTTTGGTTCATAAGCAAATTTTACAGGATCTCCCCAAAAACGAATGGGTTTGTTGTCATTCTCATCCTCACCTACTGGCACTGTTTCATGTGGAACATTCGGAATCGACAGCATCACTTGTTTCAAATCTTCTTCAACCTGGCTTAGCTTTCCGTCTAGTTCCTTGATGCTGGCACTGACTTCGCGCATCGATACAATCAGTTCCTGTGCGTCTTCCTTCGCCCTTTTTTTTGCAGCAACCTGCGCAGATACTTCATTGCGCTTTGCTTTCAAAACTTCCGTTTGACTGATTAGTTCACGGCGCTTGTCGTCCAATTCAGGAAAACGCTGAAAGTCGGAGAGATCTTCACCCCGCTTATTTAATTTTTCCTTGATTTCATCATAATGATCTCGCAATCGTTTCATATCGAGCATCGTTTTCTGCCTCCTAAAGAAAACCTTGGACCTTGCCAGCCCTTAGTTTTTCTTTTCCTAGATAAAAATAGAAAATCTCGTCCCTTGTAATAAAAGGGACGAGACTTAACCCGCGTTGCCACCCAAATTGCCGACATGCCACATTGCGGTTTGTCGGCCGCTTTAGTCATTGATAACGGTAATGATCCGTGTGATCGGTGCCTTCTCCGATCCAACTCTCAGGGATGGATTCGCATCTGCTCCTTCACCGCTTTCCACCGACTGCGGCTCTCTATTCAAGGAGACAAATGTTACTTTTTCCCGTCATCAAGCGAATAAATTCGACTTACATAAAATCTACACTACTGTTAAAAAAAAAGCAAGCGGTTAATGGTATTCCTCCACCATTCGAACGAAGTAACGATGCATTGCGGGATCATCAGTCAATTCAGGATGAAAGGCACAGGCAAGAAATCTGCCTTGTCGGCATGCCACAATATGGCCTTCACACGTAGCGAGCACGTCCACATTTTCAGCGGCACTTTTGATATAAGGTGCTCGAATAAACACGCCGATATACGTTTCACTAATCCCCTTTATTTCTAAATCCGCTTCAAAGCTGTCGACTTGGCGGCCAAAAGCATTTCGCTTAACATCAATATCCAGTAAAGCCAAATGGGGACCGCGTCTGCCCTCAATTTGCTTCGCCATTAAGATCAAGCCTGCACATGTGCCGAATACAGGTTTCTGTTCAGCAAAATTTTTGACTGCTTCAAATAGATCATAGCGGTCCATGATTCTGCGCATCATTGTACTTTCGCCGCCGGGAAGCACAAGTCCATCCAGGCCGTCCAGGTCGCGGGCATTTTTAACTAGAGCTGTTTCTGCACCTGATACCTCAAGCGAGTGAACATGCTCGCTGACGGCGCCTTGAAGCGCAAGCACGCCAATTTTAACAGACATTGTTCCTCACCTCTCAGATTCCGCGATCCTGCATGCGTTCCGCAGGTTCAAGCTTGCTCATGTCAATGCCCTTCATCGGCGTTCCGAGTCCCTTGGACAGTTCAACAATTCGTTCATAATCCTGGTAGTATGTGGTTGCCTCTACAATTGAACGTGCAAATTTAGCCGGATTTTCCGATTTGAATATACCTGAGCCGACAAACACTCCGTCCGCGCCGAGCTCCATCATCAATGCAGCATCGGCAGGAGTTGCAACACCGCCGGCAGCAAAATTAACAACCGGCAGCCGTCCTGCCTCACGAATTTGCAGAAGTATTTCATAAGGAGCGCCAAGTTCTTTTGCAAACACCATCAATTCGTCCGGAGCCATCGCTACAACTTTACGTACTTGACTGTTCACGAGACGCATATGGCGCACGGCTTCAACAATGTTTCCGGTTCCTGGTTCGCCCTTTGTCCGCAACATAGCCGCACCTTCACCAATTCTGCGTGCTGCTTCGCCCAAATCGCGGCATCCGCAAACAAACGGGACGGTAAATGCCTTTTTATCTATATGAAAAACATCATCTGCCGGAGTAAGCACTTCACTTTCATCGATATAATCGACTTTCATTGCTTCAAGAACACGTGCTTCCACGATATGACCGATTCTTGCTTTCGCCATAACCGGAATGGAAACTGCATTCTGAACCTGTTCTACAATTGTGGGATCAGCCATCCGGGCAACGCCACCCGCCTTGCGGATATCAGAAGGAACCCGCTCCAATGCCATTACCGCTGTTGCACCGGCTTCCTCCGCAATTTTCGCTTGCTCAGCATTGACCACGTCCATGATCACGCCGCCTTTTTGCATTTCAGCCATTCCGCGCTTTACGCGCTCCGTACCTTTCTGTACCACCATAATCCCTCCAGTTGTTTCTTTGTAAAAGTTATGTTTCTTCAATTATTTATAGTGTACAATAAAACCCAGTAAATAAATATGTATAAAAGGTAATTGGTTCATTTTTCTTTTTTTATTATATACATGTGCGAGGAAAGAGAGTAATTTTTTTCGCTGTATCAACCAAATTATATCGCGACTCACTAGTCGTTTCTTAGAAAATTTTCATTTATGATTAGCAAAAAAAAGCCGGGACTTTCTCCCGACTTTTTTACGACTACCTATAATTCTATTTTAATTTAATCAGCTCTCTCAAAAGAGTCCTGCAATCCATGAAAAAATGGATGAAAAGAAGCTGCCAATTCCTTTTAACATACGAACAAACCAGTTGTTTCGATCAACTTGTTCCGCCGCAATGACCGGAACCTTGCTGTTTGTATTGTAGAGATAACCATAGTGTGTATCTCCTTTATGAGAAAGTGTTACATAACCGACTTTCTCGCCTTTCTTCACCGGAGCCTCCAAGGAACCGTCCTTGTTCAGCTTTGATTTATCCAATACGACTTTGAAGTTAGTGGCAACCTTTTCGCCACTTGCAACAGCTGTTTTATAGGAATCACCAAACGCAACATTCACTTCGCCTTTTTTACCGTTGTGAACAGGCACTGTCTTACTGCCTTTAATGAGTTGGCCCTTCTTAGCAATTGTTTTATCAGTAAATTGCTGGTAGCCGTAGTCAAAGAGTGCACGCGTCTGTTCAAAACGCTGAGCATCTGAATTCGTACCCATCACAACACTGATCAGGCGATGGCCGTTGCGGTTAACTGTTCCGGTGAAACAATAGCCGGCAAGATCGGTATGCCCCGTCTTCAGGCCGTCAACACCGTCATATTTAAATTTACTCATATTCGCGCCGAATCCCGGAAGCATATAATTCCAGTTCACCATTTGAATTGGAGCATCCACTCCGGCAGTAAAATTCTTTAGTGGAATCTTGGATATTTCAAGCGCATCAGGATAATCTTTAATCACATGATAGGCCAGTTTGGCAAGATCCAAAGCAGAGAGTTGATTGCTTGCTTTGCTGTCGCCATACGGAGCAAACTTGCCTAAATCCTCATTTTCAAGACCAGAACTATTAATATAGTGGGCACTGGTCATGCCGAATTTCTTCGCCGTTTTATTCATGAGATCTACGAAATTTTTTTCTGTTCCGCCGACTTTTTCCGCAAGAGCAATTGTCGCTCCGTTTGCTGAATAGATTGCCATCGCTTCGTATAATTCTCTAACCGTATACTCATAGTCTTTTTTAAGCGGCACATTGGAGTAAGCACGGTTCTGAGAAATCTGGTAGACATAATCGCTGATCGATACTTTCGTATTCCAGGTCAGTTTCTTCGAATGAAGTGCCTGCATGACCAAGTATTCGGTCATCATTTTCGTCATACTGGCTGGTGGATAAACTTTGCTTGCATCCTTCTCATAAAGAATCTGACCGCTGTTATAATCCACGAGAATCGCTGACTTGGCTTTTAACCCAAGCGGATCTGATGCCGCCTCGGCCTTTGAAGCAAACTGCCCTTGAAAGGTCAGCGTCAAAGCAAGTACAAATGCTAGGCTTGCCGCCGCAAAGCGACCTAGCTTTTTTCTGAAATTCAACCCCTACACCCCCGAAAGTATTCATGCGAAATCAATCAGCGCAAGCATAGAAAACCGAGGCGATACATGCCGTCTCGACTTTTCTTTACTACGTATCTCTTTTTCTAAATAATTGATAATAGACGGTTATGCAGTCCGCCCGTCTGCAAAGCAATGGTCGTTAACATATCAGTACGGAAGCACAATCTATAATTATTTAATAGAATAGTTCGGTGCTTCTTTGGTTATCTGAACGTCATGCGGATGACTTTCAAGTAATCCTGCATTAGTAATTCTTGTAAAACGCGCATTTTCTCTCAATGCTTGTAAATTCGCTGCGCCACAATAACCCATTCCTGAACGCAAACCGCCGATCAACTGATAAATCGAGTCGGCCAGCCGGCCTTTGTAAGGAACTCGTCCTTCAATACCTTCCGGAACTAATTTCTTTGCATTCTCCTGGAAATAGCGATCCTTGCTGCCGTGTTCCATCGCACTTACCGAACCCATGCCGCGATAAACCTTGAACTGTCTTCCTTGATAAATTTCTTTTTCTCCCGGAGTTTCGTCTACACCGGCAAGAAGTCCGCCAAGCATAACGGCACTGCCGCCCGCTGCCAAGGCTTTAACAATATCTCCTGAATATTTAATTCCACCGTCAGCGATAATCGCCACACCGTGTTTATCTGCTTCGTTTGCACAGTCATAAACCGCTGTAATTTGCGGAACACCGACGCCTGCTACGACACGGGTTGTACAAATGGATCCCGGTCCAATCCCCACTTTAACAACATCCACACCGGCATCAATCAATGCTTTTGTGCCTTCTGCAGTCGCCACGTTTCCTGCGATCAAGCTGACCTTCGGAAATTTAGTACGAATGCCGGCAACTTTTTGCAGTACGCCTTTAGAATGCCCGTGCGCCGTATCAATCACGATGGCATCAGCACCGGCATCAACGAGCTTTTCAACGCGCAACAGCGCATCAGCTGTTACCCCGACTGCGGCAGCCACAAGTAATCTTCCGTGTTCGTCTTTTGCCGAACTTGGGAATTCAACAACTTTTTCAATATCCTTCGTTGTAATTAATCCTTTAAGCACGCCATTATTATCAACAAGCGGCAATTTTTCAATCCTGTTCTTGTTCAAAATTTCTTCGGCTTCTTTTAAGCTCGTGCCGACCGGCGCCGTAACCAAGTTGTCCTTAGTCATCATATCGCCGATTTTAGCTGAATAGTCCTTGACAAAGCGCATATCACGGTTCGTCAAAATACCTACAAGATGCTGATCTGCTGTATTGTCAACAATCGGAACACCGGAGATCCGGTATTTATTCATCAAATGCTCCGCATCAAAAATCTGGTTTTCCGGAGTTAAGAAAAACGGATTGGTAATGACGCCACTTTCAGAGCGTTTCACCTTGTCGACTTGTTCTGCTTGTTCTTCAATCGACATATTTTTATGAATAACACCCATGCCGCCTTGCCTAGCCATTGCAATAGCCATTGCTGCTTCAGTGACTGTGTCCATACCTGCGCTGATAATCGGTATGTTCAGATTCAGTGTACGAGTCAGTGCCGTTTGAACGGAAACATCTCTTGGCAAAACCTCAGAAGCTGCCGGAACAAGCAATACATCATCAAAGGTCAATGACTCTTTTACAAACTTATCTTCTCTCATCAATGTTAGATTACCCCCATAGTATGGTTGTCTTACTATCCGAAAAATTTATTGATAGCGTATCAAGTGCGCCTGCACCTGTCAAGAATACGAGATAAAGTTGAATTTTTCTAATAACAATCTTATAAAATAATGGTTTTAATTCTATTTATTGCCACTCATAGCAACTCACGTTCACACAAAATCCCGCAAAAATTTTTAATTAATGGAATGTACCCATTCATTATAAACCGAATGAGAGCCATGCGCAGGTAGTTTCTTTTTCCAATCATTTTTCGACGAACGGCATCTCTAGTGGTTAAAAAGAATCGTCACCATAATCACAGAAAGCGATCAATGGTGACGTTGTTGAATTCAGTCAAAGCATACACACGATTATCAGCGAGATGAATCATCGGCCGTGTTGGTTCTTTCGCTGGTATAAAAGTTATCTCTCCGGTCTGACCGTCCGAGAGCTGGACATTCATGCCAACAAACAAGGTCATTAATTCATAACAAAATTTATCCAAAAGATAGCGAGACAATTTTCCATAAGATGAGATTCTTAAATGGTCAAGAACAGTAAGCAGGCTGCCGGTGCGTTCAGTTGTCATTTGAGTTAATAAACTGTCGCAAATGGCCAGAATCTTTCCATTCATACTCAGCTGAGAGCCGTCGATATTGAGCGGAAAACCGCTCTTATCTTCACGTTCATGGTGCTGAATGACGGCAACCAATGTCTCATCCTTAAGTGTCGGAATCCCTTTAAGCATCTTGTAACTGTCGATTACATGCCTTTCAAAAGCACTTTTTTCACTGCCGATGCGTTCTTTTTTCACAAGCAGCGATGGAGAAAGTTTGGCAAGCCCGCAATCGGCAAGCATGCCTGCAAGTCCAAGCTGAATACTTTCACCGGAACCAAAATTTGATTTTTTGGCAAAAAAAGCAGCCAATAATCCAAAAAGAACACTGCGTTCAGCAATATTGCGAATTCGCCTATGCTTAATAAAATGGGAAGCGAGCCACATCGGATCATCAAACACGCCAGTGATCAATGGCATCATGGCAGCTCTAAAATCACCGATGGACACTCCTGCACCTGACTGCCACTGATGAAAGAAATGCTGATAGTCGCTAACCGACTGCTGATATTTCTTGTCCAATGGGCTGAGCGCAGCTTCAGGCTCTGGAACAGTCAAAGGACTGGTCTCAGGGTCATGATTTGACTCTTTCTCGATCGAACGCTTTACGGAAGACCGCACAAAATGATCAACATCAACATGTGTAATTAAAAAGGCTCTTAGAAACGCAATATGTGTTTCGTTAAGCACCGTTCCTGCTTTCATCAGCGGTTTAACCGATTTGGAATAGACATCCTTCCTCAGGATGCACCCAGCTTTAAGTTCATCGGTATTTACTATCATGCCGGCTCACCTCGCCATTCAGGTCTGTGTGTCGTTACTCTTCACTATCCTCGGGTGCTTCCGATTCTTCATCATCATTATTTTGAATGCGGGCGATTGTTGCAATGCTGTCTCCTTCATCAACTCGGATCAAGGTTACACCCATCGTATTTCTTCCGAGCTTGGAAATCCCGGATACAGGCATACGAATGATGACACCGTTCGCCGTAATAATCATGAGATCTTCCGTTTCCTCAACAGTACGCAGGGCAACCAATTCACCGTTTTTCTCCGTAATATTGCATGTCTTAAGCCCTTTGCCGCCGCGCGTCTGCAGCCGGTATTCGTCACTTGCCGTGCGTTTGCCGAATCCATTTTCCGTAACAATTAATACGTCCATACCGACATCGGCAATACCCATGCCGACAACTTCATCGCCTGCGTCTAAGGTAATTGCTTTGACACCTGCCGCTGTGCGTCCCATTGCGCGCACATCGGTTTCATGATAGCGGATGGCCATTCCTTTCTTCGTTCCGACAATTAGGTCATGACTTCCGTCTGTAAGGCGAACGGCGATGAGTTCATCCTCATCACGAACTGTAATTGCGAACAAGCCGGTCTTTCGGATATTTGAGAAATCGGAAAGAGGTGAGCGCTTTGTGATACCATTCTTTGTCAGGAAAACAAGGTAATGTTCCTCATCAAATCCTTCGACTGGGAAGAAGGCTGTAATTTTTTCGCCTTTTTCGATTTGAATTAAATTAATAATTGGAATACCCTTTGCCGTTCTGCCTAGTTCAGGGATTTGATACCCCTTCAGTTGGTAGACGCGCCCTTTATTCGTAAAGAACAGGATATGATGATGCGTGTTGGTCTGGAACAGATGCTCCACAAAGTCGTTCTCATTCGTTCCCATCGCCTGAATCCCGCGTCCGCCTCTATTCTGACTCTTGTACGTATTTACCGGCATACGTTTTACGTATCCATTATGAGAGACGGTAATGACAATGTCTTCACGCTCGATCAGATCTTCATCCTCAATCAAATCATCGCCGACTGTGATTTCTGTTCGGCGCTCGTCATTGTATTTTTCTTTGATTTCGCGTAATTCTTTGCGGATGATATGCAGTACTTTTTGCTCGTCAGCAAGAATTTCCTTAAGCTCGGCAATTTTCTTGACAAGCTCTGCATATTCCTGCTCGATTTTCTCGCGTTCCAGTCCGGTCAAACGCTGCAGGCGCATATCCAAAATTGCTTGAGCCTGAATCTCGCTGAGTGAGAAGTTCTCCATTAATCCCTGACGCGCAATGTCTGCCGTTTTCGAACCGCGGATCAAGGCAATGACTTCATCCAAATGATCCAAAGCAATACGCAATCCTTCAAGTATATGCGCACGTGCCTCAGCCTTTTTCAGTTCGAATGCTGTGCGGCGGCGGATAACCGTTTCCTGATGCTCAAGGTAGTAGTGCAAGCATTCCTTCAATGTCAGAACACGCGGTCTGCCGTCTACAAGCGCCAGCATGTTAATTCCGAAGCTTGTTTGCAACCCGGTATGCTTGTACAAGTTGTTAAGAAGTACATTCGCGTTCGTATCGCGGCGAACTTCAATCACCATACGCATGCCTTGGCGATCCGATTCGTCGCGCAGATCGGTAATACCTTCAATTTTCTTATCGCGAACCATTTCGGCAATTCGTTCGATCAGTTTCGCTTTATTTACCTGATATGGAAGTTCAGTCACAATAATGCTCTGTTTTCCATTCGCGTTTTCTTCAATTTCAACCTTCGCACGAACGATAATTGATCCCCGACCAGTACGGTACGCGCGGCGAATACCTTCGCGTCCTAAGATCAATCCTCCGGTCGGAAAATCAGGTCCCGGTATACATTGCATTAATTCTTCAACCGGAATTTCCGAATTCTTGCTGAGTGCCAGAACGGCATCAATGACCTCACCCAACTGGTGAGGAGGAATATTGGTCGCCATACCGACGGCAATTCCTGAAGCGCCATTGACCAGCAAGTTAGGGAAACGTGAAGGAAGCACAACCGGTTCTTCTTCGTTCTCGTCATAGTTCGGAACAAAATCAATGGTATCTTTGCGAATATCGCGTACCATTTCCATGGATATTTTCGACATGCGTGCTTCCGTATAACGCATCGCAGCTGCCGGATCACCATCGACTGAACCGAAGTTACCATGACCGTCTACTAATTCATAGCGATAGCTGAAATCCTGAGCCATACGCACCATCGTATCATAAACAGCCGAATCACCGTGCGGATGATACTTACCGATGACTTCGCCGACAATTCTCGCTGATTTCTTATAGCCCTTATCCGACGTAATGCCGAGTTCATTCATGGCGAAAAGAATTCGCCTGTGCACCGGCTTCAGGCCGTCGCGCACATCAGGCAATGCGCGGCTGACGATAACGCTCATCGCGTAACTCAAGAACGAATCACGCATCTGTTTGCCTATATTGACCGGCTTGACTCGCCGTTCATCTTGCTCTGCCATTTTGTTTCCTCCTTGCTTTACTCAAAAAATTAACTCTGCAGATACTGCTGCTGATCAAACATCCAGATTTTCTGCATAACGGGCATTTTGCTGGATAAAATCACGACGCGGTTCAACCCGATCGCCCATCAGCATTTCAAACGTCTGATCCGCTTCAATCGCATCCTCAAGATTTACCTGCAGGACAAGACGATTTTCCGGATCCATGGTCGTTTCCCACAGCTGTTCCGGGTTCATTTCGCCGAGACCTTTGTAGCGCTGCAATGCCGGCTTTACAGTTGGCGGCAGCTCGCTCTGAATCCTTTTTAATTCCAGATCATCATATGCATACAGAAGTGTTTTCCCGTATTGGACGCGGAAGAGAGGCGGCTGAGCAATATAAACATAGCCATTCTCAAGCAGCGGCCGCATAAAGCGATAGAAGAACGTTAACAACAGTGTACGGATATGCGCACCGTCGACGTCCGCATCGGTCATAATAATAATTTTATGATATCTTGCCTTTTCCAAATTGAATTCATCGCCAATGCCGGTACCGAGCGCTGTGATCATGGCTCGGATTTCCGCATTGGACAAGATTTTGTCAAGACGGGCCTTCTCAACATTAAGAATTTTACCGCGCAGCGGGAGAATCGCTTGAAACAGGCGGTCTCTGCCTTGCTTTGCCGAACCTCCGGCTGAATCTCCTTCGACAATATATAATTCCGAGATGCTTGCGTCTTTCGATGAGCAGTCCGCAAGCTTGCCCGGAAGCGAAGATACTTCCAGGCTGCTCTTTCGCCGTGTCAACTCACGCGCTTTTTTTGCCGCCGATCTTGCTCGTGAAGCTACAATACCTTTTTCAACGATGATTCGTGCAACATCGGGATTTTCAAGTAAAAACCGCGAAAATGCTTCTGAGAAAAGTGTATCCGTGATCGTTCGTACTTCAGAGTTGCCAAGCTTGGTTTTGGTCTGTCCCTCGAATTGCGGATCCGGGTGCTTGACCGACACAATCGCGGTCAGGCCTTCGCGCACGTCGTCCCCGGTCAAATTGGAATCGCTGCCCTTTATAAATTGATTTTTGCGTCCATAATCATTAATGACACGGGTCAGGGCGACCTTAAAGCCGTATTCATGTGTGCCGCCTTCATGTGTATGGATGTTGTTGGCAAAGGAATAGAGCTGGCTTGAAAAACCGCTGTTGTATTGCATCGCGATTTCAACCTTAATGCCGTCTTTCTCACCTTCCAGATCAATCGGCTGGTGAATGACTTCCTTCGAACGATTCAAAAATTCCACGTAAGAACGGATACCGCCTTCATAGTGGAATGTTTCTTTTTTGTCCTCCGCACGCCTGTCTTCAATCGAGATCCGTATGTTCTTGTTCAGGAAGGCGAGTTCGCGTACACGTACACGAAGTGTGTCATAATCAAAAGTCGTTGTGTCCGTAAAAATTTCCGGATCCGGTTCAAAATGAGTCGTCGTTCCGGTTTTGTCAGAATCACCGATGATTTTCAGATCAGCTGCCGGCTTCCCGCGATGATATTCTTGATAATAGACATGTCCGTTCCGATAAACCTTGACCCACATTGTCGTTGAAAGGGCATTAACTACTGATGCCCCCACGCCGTGCAGTCCCCCAGAAACCTTATATCCGCCACCGCCGAATTTTCCTCCGGCATGAAGAACGGTCATAATAACTTCAACTGCGGGACGGCCCACTTTCTTTTGAATGTCAACCGGAATACCGCGGCCGTCATCCATAACGGTGATGCCGCCTTCTTTTTCAATGATTACTTGAATATGGCTGCAATAACCTGCAAGTGCTTCATCAATCGAGTTGTCCACAATTTCCCAAACCAAATGATGGAGGCCCTTTTCACTGGTCGTTCCTATGTACATGCCCGGACGTTTTCGAACAGCTTCAAGTCCCTCGAGTACTTGAATCTCACTGGCATTATAAGATTGTTTTTGTTCCTGATTCTCGCTCATCTTAACCCACCTAACTTGGTGTTATCTGAGAAACTCATAGTCTCATGGCACAGAGCCTTGATTTTGAGTTCTTTCAAACAGCCGCTTCTGCTGCCTGCGTCATTCAGATACATTCCGCCGAAGAGGGCGGAAATCCAATTACTGTTTTGTACATTCTACGTTTCCTTGATGTATTTCAAAAAGCGTTGCCCGATCAAGCAAACTATGATCCAATCCGTCGACCGATGTAGTCGTGACAAAGGTTTGAACCTTTTCCTGAAATACGCCGAGCAAATGCGTCTTTCTAATATCGTCCAGTTCACTCAATACATCATCAAGCAGGAGGATCGGATATTCACCTACTTCATGTTTGATCAATTCAATTTCCGCTAGCTTTACAGACAAGGCTGCCGTTCTCTGCTGCCCCTGAGATCCAAATGCCTGCACATCCTTCTCATTCACTAAAAAGCACAGATCATCACGATGCGGTCCGATTAAGGTTGTTCCCCTGTCCATTTCCCTTTTCTTCAAGCGCTGATAGCTGCTCTGATAGGCTTCTTCTATTTTTGACGAATCGCCGCTATCTAATACCTCAGGGACTGAAGATTGATAGACAATAGATAAGTGTTCCCTGCCGTTACTGATCTCCTGCTGGATCGGTGCCGCCCACTCATTAAGCTGTCGGACAAAAACCAGTCTGCGATTAATGATTTCCGCTGCAAGCGAGATCAACCGGTCAGTCAAAATATCGAGAAAACTGCTGTCGCCTTGGGAATTGCCGAACGCCTTGCGGAGCAGTGCATTCCTCTGCTGAAGCACTTTTTGGTACTCAGCTAAATGATGCATGTAAACAGGAGCAATCTGTCCGATTTCCATGTCCATAAACCGTCTGCGCACAGCAGGGCTCCCCTTGACCAGGTTTAAATCCTCCGGAGCAAACATCACCACATTGCACAGACCGACATAATCGCTTAATCTGCGCTTCTCAAGATGATTAGCTTTTGCCTTTTTCCCTTTACCGGAAATAATTAGTTCGAGCGGTACTGATTGACCATGTTTGCCTATTCTACCCTTTATTTTACCATAATCCTGGTCCCATTGGATTAAATCTTTATCATGAGAGGTCCTCGGCGATTTTGCGATCGCCAGGACATAGATCGCTTCAAGCAAATTCGTTTTCCCCTGTGCATTCTCACCTAGAAAAACATTCACAGAGCTAGAAAAAGACAGCTGTAAGCTGTCATAATTTCGATAATGTGCCAGTTCAATCGATTCAAGATTCACAGTGGGGCGTCTCCCCTCTAATCGCGGCTGATGATGAATTCGGCCGAATCCGCAATTTTAATCCGGTCTCCCTCATGTAATTTCTTTCCCCGCCTGTTTTCGTGTTCATCATTGACAAAAATTTCTGTTTCAGCTAAAAAATGTTTGGCTTCTCCGCCTGTTTGGATTAATCCTTCAAATTTCAGCAATTGTCCGAGTGTAATGAACGTTTCTCCAGCATTTAATTTAACGTTCTTCAACGTTTTGCCTCTTTTCTTATTCAAATCAGAAATATCTAAGGCTAAACAACAAAGATTTTGCTTTGCCAACCTAGTCTTTAATTCTGTCCACGCATAAGCATCGTTTTTTTTTATTGAACATAGAATGCAGACATGGCATGAAACTGACCGCCATCCGATGTTCTCATTCACTTTAGAAGGTTCGGATCGGCAAAATCAGCATCAATATATTTTCATCACCGATTGGACGGATAATAATCGGTCTCATTGGTCCGGCAAAATGAATGCGAACGGTTTGAGCGTCGACCTTGCTCAGCGCGTCCATCATGAATTTGGCACTGAAAGAAATACGCAGCGGATCACCTTCAAATTTTTCTGTAACGAGTGTTTCATAGACACGCCCCAGTTCAAGAGATTGGGATGAAATTTCTACCTGATTACCTTCTGCACGCAGTTTAACCACATTGTTCCGCTCTTCTTTTGCGAGAAGAGATGCACGTTCGATTGCGTGATACAGTGCCTTGGTTCCCAAATCAATGGTCGTCTTGCTGTCATTCGGAATCAATCTGCTTGTATCCGGATAATTTCCATCAAGCAGACGCGAATAGAATTGTACGTTATGGCTTTTAAATAGAATTTGATTGTTCGTCATGACAATGTCCACCATTTGTTCATCGTCATCATCAAGGATTTTAGAAAGCTCATTCAAGCTTGGACCCGGAATGACAAGGGTATGAGTACCGGATTCTTCAGCATCTTCGATCGTTACCGAGCGCTGAGCGAGCCGATGACTGTCGGTTGCGACACAGCTCAATCGACCGTCCTGAATGATCCATTTCACTCCGGTTAGGACAGGACGTGTTTCTGTAACTGCTACGGCATAAACGGTTTGCTTGACCAAATCTTTCAGCAGATCTTTTCGAATTCTGAACACATCGTTTTCGTTAATAATCGGCAGATTCGGATATTCTTCCGGATCAAGTCCGTTCAGGCTGAATTCCGTTGCTCCTGAAATAATTTTCGTGATCAGTCTGCTGTCTACTTCAATATGAACTTCGTCATCAGGAAGCTTACGTACAAGTTCGGAAAAAAGTCGAGATGGCAAGACAATTTGTCCCGGAGTATTGATCGTCGCATTTTCATTACCATCTTCTTCAAGAGGAATGAATGATTTAATTGATATATCCGAGTTGCTGCCAGTCAAGGTAATGCCGTCTGATCCGGATGTAATTTTTACACCGGTAAGTATTGGCATTGTTGTTTTCGACGATATAGCTTTCATGACGCGATTTACTGCATCGACAAGTTTTTCCTTCTGTACGGTACATTCCATAGCGAGCGCTGCATTTGGATTTGTGTCTTGCATTTCTTGCATCCTTGTTGCCTCCAAATCTTATATTAAGAAATTAAAAAATAGTAATCATAATAGTAGGGCTTGTGAATATGTTAGTAAGTCCGATAAACTGTGATGATTCTTTTTATCCACATGTTGATAAGCTGTGGATAAAATTGGGGGTGTGCCGGATAATTATACACACCCCTGTCAGTAAAAAAATGCATTTCATTGTTTAAATTTTAAATCAGTTATGCCTTAATCGGAGCTTTTAACTGATCGATGAGCGCGTTCACTTTTTTCTGAAGGTCACGATCAACCGAGAGCTGTTTTGTAATTTTTTCATGAGCATGGATAACGGTCGTATGATCGCGGCCGCCAAATTCTTCGCCGATTTTGGGCAGTGAACAGTCGGTCAGCTCCCGTGACAAATACATAGCGATCTGCCGTGGAAAAGCAATCGATTTCGTCCGTTTTTTCGCAGCAAAATCCTCTAATTTCAAATGATACTCCTCGCCTACAGCAACCTGGATATCTTGAATGGTTATTGTTTTGGGACGAGCAGACGGAATGATATCTTTTAGAGCTTCCGCTGCTAAATCGACATTTATATCCTGGTTGTTCAAAGAAGAGAATGCGATCACACGGATCAGCGCGCCTTCAAGTTCACGAATGTTCGTATCAATTTGGTTAGCAATGTAGATCATGACTTCATTCGGAATATCAAGGCCTTCCGCTTTCGCCTTTTTGCGCAGAATCGCAATTCGAGTCTCTAAATCAGGCGGCGTAATATCTGTAATCAGACCCCACTCAAATCGGGAACGAAGCCGATCTTCAAGCGTTGGAATCTCTTTTGGCGGCCGATCGCTGGAAATGACAATTTGCTTGTATTCTTCGTGAAGCGCATTAAACGTATGAAAAAATTCTTCCTGAGTTTGTTCTTTTCCCGCAAGAAATTGAATATCATCAATCAGGAGCACGTCAACACTTCGATATTTATTGCGAAATTCGACGGTTTTATTGTCACGAATCGAGTTAATAAATTCATTCGTGAATTTCTCGGAAGAAAGATAGACAACGCGTGCCGATGGGTTGTGCTCGATCACGTAGTGACCGATCGCATGCATCAAATGCGTTTTTCCAAGACCAACGCCTCCATAAATAAACAGAGGGTTATAAGCTTTGGCTGGAGCCTCGGCCACGGCTAAAGAAGCGGCATGGGCGAATCGGTTACCTGAGCCGATGACAAAGGTTTCGAACGTATTCTTTGAATTGAGCATACTATTGCCCAAATCTTCCATACGATGCTGATTCCTTTGACTCATACCCCCGAAAGGATTGCCATGGCCATTTGGGCTGAAATTCATTTCATCACTCTTTCCTTTATTCTGTGTGGCAGGCGAGGCGTCACTGTTGTTGTGCCGACTTGGGATGACAAATTGGACATTGTAGCGTGAGCCTGTGATCTCATAAAGAATGTCGGAAATGAGTTTGGCATAATGCTCTTCAAGCCAATCGCGTGAAAATTCATTTGGAACGCTGACAATCATGATCTGCCCCTTAATTGATTGTGCGCGCGTTTCCTTAAGCCAAGTTTCAAAACTGGGCTTGCTCAGCTTCTTTTTAATGATATCCAGTGTTTGAACCCATAGTTCTTGAAGGTTGTTCAA